>CAWBHM010000001.1:0-79614 GCA_963788555.1 uncultured Acidobacteriaceae bacterium
GAACGCAGGCGCATATCGCTTGACGGTCCGTTGTCCGGCTCGGGGCCGGGTGGGGATGGGTCGTCGTCCGATGGGGTGTCCGGCAGCGGGATCTTGAGGTGGATCTCGACGCGCCAGCCAGTGACGCGGATCTTCTCGACCACGAGTCGTAGCAGTCGGCGACGGCCGTCGATGTCGAGGTCGTCGAGCGAGCTGGCGATCTGCGCGGCGAAGCCGGCCAGGCGGCGGCGCAGTCGATTCTCGGTCGCGAGCTCGGCGCTGCGGTTGGTGAGCGTGGTCTTCTCCTGGGCGAGTTGGTCGCGGCGGGCGGTGAGGGTGGCGGTGCGCCTGGTGAGCTCGTCGAGTTCGAGCAGTCCGGCTTGGTAGGCGTCGAGCAGCCGGGTGCGCTCGCGCTCGTTGCCGTCCAGCGCGGTATCGAGCCGTCTCAGCTGAGCGGTGACCAGCTCGTTCTCGTCGGCAGGCGTTCCGGCGATCACGGCGCGCTCGCCGGCGACCAGTTGCCGGGGATCGAGCAGCACCTGGCGCACCTGCGTCCAGATGTAGTTGTCGAGTTCGTCGGCCCGGATGTTGCGCTCGGGGCAGCGACCCTCCGGCGAGTGAGCGCGCAGCACGTCATGGCCGCGACAGTAGTAGTAGCGATGCCAGGTGCCGTTGCGGCCGCGCATGCGATGACAGTTGCAGCCGAGGTGACAGTGACCGCACTCGACTAGACCGCGCAAGAGCCACACACCCCACTCCGCGCCGCGCGGGTTCCACTTCGAGTTGTCACGCTTGATCTGCTTGACACGGTCAAACGTGGCACGGTCGATGATCGCCGGGACGGGAATCGGGATCCACTCCTCGCGGGGTCGTTCGCGGTTGCGGGTCTTGCGGTTGCGCGCACCGCGCGGGCCGCTGCCCTCCAGCGATTCACGGCGGTTGTAGTAGACGGTGCCGATGTACGCCTCGTTGTTGAGCAGGCGCGTGATCGTAGAGGTGCCCCACGCTCGGTTGCCAGTCGGCGAGGGAATCCCGCGGTCGAGCAGGTCAAGCGCGATCTGCCGGATCGATCGTCCGGTCTCGACGTAGGCGTGAAAGATCCAGCGCACGATCTCAGCCTCGGGCTCGAACACCTCGATCCGCGCCGGCCCGCCATCGGCGGGCACCACACGCCGGTGCCCGTATGAGGTCTTCCAGAACGGGATCTCGCCTTGCCGGGCCCGGTAGAGCTTGCCGCGCCGGTAGCGCTCGGCGATCTTCGCTCGCTCGTACTCAGCGATCACACCCTGCATCTGCACCAGCAGCGTCGTTGCTGGGTCCTCGCCATGCGCCGGCCCCTCGAGGAAGCGCACGCTGATCCCGAATCGCGCAAGCTCTTCGATGATCAGCACCTGGTAGGCGTAGACCCGCGCGAGGCGGTCAGCGGCGAGACAGAGAACCGCGTCGAACACGCCGGCCTCGGCGGCGTCCCGCAGACGGTCCAGCGCCGGGCGATCAAGTCGCGCGCCGGAGTAGCCGTCGTCGATGAACTCCTCGATCACCTCGAGCCCGTCGACCTCAGCCGCGGTCCGGAGCGCCTCGAGCTGCGAGCTGACCGTACCGCGCTCCTGCTGGCGCTCGGTCGACACGCGCGCATAGAGCGCGACCTTCACCCGCCCACCACCCGCAATCGTTGGCTGTGAGTGTCGCGACCTAGCAGAAACGCGTAGGTGTCACACAGGTATCCGTCGCGCGGGTCCTCACCACCGCACCACGGCGGCCGCGGCGCACCGATCACCGACCCGAGATAGGCGGGCTCGGCCGCAGGCCACGCGATCAACCCGGCCAGGCCGCGACGCTCGAACCGGCGTGCCGTCAGCAGCTCGCCGAGCTCTCCGCCGGTGAGCACGAGCTCGCGCAGCTGCTCGTAGTCGGCCTGTGCCGGCTCGGCGATCGGCCAGAACCGCTCGCTCATCCTCGTCCTCCGAGCGCCTTCTCGACCGTGCGACGGTGAAGCCTCACCCCCAACGCCGCCTCCAGCTCCGAGGCAAGCTCGGCCCCTGAGGCGCCCGGCCGATCCCGATGACGGGCCTGCAGGAAGGCGAGAACCTCCGGCGAGAGCTTCACCGGCCCGCGTCGTCCCGGCCGCTCGTCCAGCAACCCGACCATCCCCGAGCGCTCGAACGCCGCCTGCACCAGGTAGAACGACGCGCGCGAGTACCCGTGCGCGTCGGCCGCGGCGGTCGCGCTCTGCCCGTCGACGACGTGCGCGCGGAGCATCTCGTACTTCACCTGCACCTTGTCGAAGGACGCGAAGAACTCCGGGTGCGCGCGAAACGGCTCGCCGACCACCGCCTCGGGCGCCGGGTGCAGCAGCCCGGCCTGCTCCAGAGCCCGGTAACGCCCCGACGCCGCCATCGCGCCTCAGTCGGCTCCTGCCGGCTGCTGTCCAGCCATGACCGCCGCTCGCAAGGTTTCGCCGCTGCTGTTCATCGATAATCGCCGCACAAAGCGTAATAGACCCGCGCGGACAGAAGAACAGGCGGCGCAAACCATTGGACTATGCGGCCTTCTTCGCTAGACACTGTCAGGCCCTTCACCGGCCGCGCTCACTCGCCGCAGACGCCTGCGATGCCCCGGCCTGCGGTACAGCTCGGCGTCCTCAACCGTCAGCTCCCACGCGAGAACGCTGCGGTAGTTCAGGGTTGCGTTCCCTTCGTGGTGAGGATCTCGGAGTGGTGGATGAGCCGGTCGATCATCGCGGTGGCGGCCATGTCGTCGCCGAAGATCTCGCTGCTCCCGGTCATCAAGCGGGCCGATCAGCTGCTGTCCCGCTCGGAGGAACGTGACGATCCGTGGGAGGCGCGGTGGTGGGCGGTGCGCGGGGACGTAAACGCTGGCGTCGCCCCAGCAAGCTAGTGCCGTGACCGGCAACGTTTGCCCTGTCGGCGGCAGGGATCGGTGTTATGGATAGCGAATCTCTTGGGACTGAGCGTCGCGAGGAGATTCGGTGGCGGAGCGGGTCCAGGTCCGGTCGATCAGCAACGAGGACGGCAACCGGCTGTTGCGGATTCTGCGCCGTGGGACGGGGTCGGTAGTGACCTGGCGCCGGGCGCAGATGGTGCTGCTCTCCGCGCAGGCGATGGATGTGCCGCAGATCGCGAGGGTGACGTTCACCAGCGAAGACCGGGTGCGTGACGTGATCCATAACTTCAACGCCGATGGGTTCGAGTCGCTGTATCCGCGCTACAAGGGCGGTCGGCCACCGAAGTTCACCGACGAGCAGCGCGATGAGATCAAGCGGATCGCGCTCTCGCGTCCGGAAGATCATGCCCAGCCGTTCTCGACCTGGAGCCTGTCCAAGCTGGCTGATTATCTGGTCGACAAGGGGGTGGTCGAGGACATCAGCCACGAGCGGCTGCGCACGATGCTGCGCGAGCAGGGCGTGTCCTTTCAACGCATAAAGACCTGGAAGGAATCGACCGACCCCGACTACGAGGCCAAGAAGGAGCGGGTGCTCGACCTGTATGCGCTGGCGGACGGCAAGCGCAAACGGCGTCGCGGTGACCCTGACGAGGTCATCTGCATCGACGAGTTCGGGCCCCTGAACCTCCAGCCACACCCGGGCCGCCAGTGGGCCTGTCAAGGAGGTCGTGGCCACGTCCGTCGCCGCCGGCGACGAGCGACCTTCCATCGCCTGCACGGCATTCGGCACCTGTTCGCCGCCTACGACCTGCGCGCCGATCACCTTTATGGACACGTCAAGCCGCGCAAACGCCGCGGCGAGTTCCTCGCGTTCCTGCGCTACGTCCGCTCGCTACACCCCGAGCACAAGCGGGTGGCGATCATCCTGGACAACTTCAGCCCGCACCTGACCACCAAGACCGACACCAGGGTCGGTGACTACGCCGACGCGCACAACATCGAGCTCGCCTACGTGCCGTTCAACGCCAGTTGGCTGAACCGGATCGAAGCGCAGTTCACCGGCCTGCGCTACTTCGCCCTCGACGGCACCGACCACGCGACCCATAAGGAGCAGGGCCGCGCGATTCGTCGCTACATCGCCTGGCGCAACCGCAACCCTCACGACCACCGCCTACGCAGGCTCGTCGACCGGGCGAACGTTGCTTGACCCGGCACTAGATGGGTCGCTGCTGCTCTGTGTATGCGAGACGAGGATCGTGAAAGGAGCTCGGCGCGGATCGTGCCCGCCGAAGCGCAGCTTGAGGCCGCCCGCGGGGATAGGTAGCATCGACGCGTGGGGCTAGTAAGTGCCCTCCGCTCTTGCGCCGCGAAGCGATCACGCGTGTTCCGGGTTCTCTTGGCCGTGTGCTTGATGGTCGCGGTGGCACAGGCAACCTCCTCCGCGGCTAGCTCGCCTGAGGCGACGCGACAATCCGCGCCGAACCTGGGCTCCACCCATGGCGTGCTATTCGCCGTCTCTTGTAGCTCATCGACAGCCTGCACCGCGGTAGGCAACGTCTACGGTCGCGGCGGCATCGCCGAACCGTTCGCGGAGCGCTGGAATGGCTCTGATTGGCGGCGGCAACGACTGCCCGTCCCGGCCAAGGCAAGGACGAGCCTCGTGGTCGGCGTGTCATGCGCAACGGGCAGCAGCTGTACCGCGGTCGGGGGCCAGATGAGCGATGCCGCGGTTGGGCTCCCGACCACCGGCGCGTGCTCCCTGCTTGGCCCGCTTGGCACGGCTGGGTGCGCAGCCCTCCCCTTGGTCGAGCGGTGGAATGGAACACGGTGGTCCATCGAGCGGGTCCGGGTCCCCGCAGGGGCCGTTGCATCTTCGCTCGCTGCCGTGTCGTGCGCGTCGGCTGCGGCATGCATCGCTGTCGGGTCATTCTTAAACGCGACCGCCAAGAACGCGGCGCTCGTGGAGCGCCGGAACGGATCGTCGTGGTCAATACAGCGGGCTCCCAGCCCCCACTTCAGTTCTCTCGCCAGCATTTCGTGCACGACCGTGAGTGCGTGCACCACAGTCGGGACGGCGGGCAGGTCGACGCTCGCCGAAAAATGGAACGGGACTCGATGGTCTGTTCAACGCACGCCCAACGGGGTACTCGCAGCGCTCCCGGGAACCCACTGGAGCTCCAGTGCCCTGGGATCGGTGTCCTGCATATCAGCAACGAGCTGCGCCGCGGTTGGATCTGTCAGGTACGCGTGCGCCGGGTGCGGGGGCGAGACCGAGGACCTCGGATTGACCGAACACTGGAATGGCTCCCTTTGGAAGGTCGACCACAACCCGACGTGGAACGTCTTGACCGGCGGCGACCTGGGCGTCGTATCATGCAGCTCAGCCACTGCGTGCATAGCAATCGGCAGCGCATTCGGCTCGCCTTCGTTCGCATTGGCCACCCTGCGGTGGGATGGAAAGCGATGGATACTCGGGCATAACCCCGATCCCCCCACGCCGTGGAACGCCCGCCTATCTGGACTATCGTGCCCGTCATCCAGTTCTTGCGAGGTGGTCGGCGCCTTCAGTCATTCCGAAGACGGCCCGAACGTACCTTGGGCGCAGCGGTGGGACGGCTCACGTTGGATGAACCAGGACCTCTGATTACCCGCGCGGGGCAAAAAGTCAGGCCCGCCGCAACGCTTCAGCCCCCACACACGACACTACCGATTGCCCCCGGCAGTGCATTGGCACCGGATCGGCTGCGCGCGCTACCCGTCGAGTAACCCACGAGCTGCTGGGCGACGTTCGCGTGTCCGGCCGCGGGGGCGCCGACCTCGTGTGCTAGACGCCCCTCCCACACCCCGGCGCGGCCAGAAGAGAACGATGCAAAGAGGCCGGCTCGCGGAGACGGGTCAGCGCCGGCGTCACCCCAGCATTAGGAACGCGCGCGACCGTGATGACCGGGCGGCTTCCTCGGGCTTGGCCTCGCGGCCGCACACTCGAGGCGCAAGCAGGTCGAAGCTCACGTGACGGGCGGGTGAACTCCACCAGGCTCGCATCGCTCACCAAGCGCCCCGCACTTCTTGACAGAATCACCACCACCGCGTCCGTCCCATGCTCGATGACCACCGAGGTCCGTGGGTCCTGGCGCACTCGACGGGCTCCTCGAAACATTCCTCCGCCGCTTGCAGTTGCCAACGAATGCCAGGCTCTCGCTGGGCCCCGCGGACGCGACCCAAGGGGCGATGAAGACGAGGTCGAGGTCGACTTCGCTCTGCTCGGGGACGGCGGGATCGAACCGACAGTCGTAGGCGAGTCGACTCGGCGGGCAGCGGGCAGCAGCAGACTGGCCGGGAGCCCCGGTGGGCGAGGATCACGCGCCGCCGCGTGCTTCCCCGCTGGTCCGGCAGCCCTTGCTTTGAGCAGCTGAGCGTCGCCCCGGATGCGATGCGCGTCGGCGATCAGGGTTGAGGCCTCCGCCGACGGGATCTTTTCCCTGGACGACGGCCGCCACGGTGCCCTGGTCGGTCCTACGGCTTCCGCAGCGCCGATGTTTCGGGCCCGCTGCGGGTCGTACCTGCTGCGCCCCACCCGCTCAATCGCCGGCCAGCCCTCTCACCGGCTCCTCTCTATGACAGCCCTCCTTCTAGTCGACGACCCTCCACGGTCGGAAGAACACGTCTCTCCCCGCGCCGATCGACATGCTTGTCGCCGAAGACCCTCTGAAGTGCCGGGGGCCCAGCGGGCGTACGCCCATAACTGACTTGCTGGACTCCGTGAGGAGGCTATCTGGTACTGCGTAACCCCGGCGTGGGGAGAGACCGATGCGGTCCAGAAAGAAAAGCAGGGGTAGTAAACCACGGCGGCTCCGGGCTTTTCAAGTCCTTGTGGCCACATATCCACGCCGTTTCTGGAGTCCGAATCCCCGTCGTCGGGTGATGCCTCGGTCCCGCAACGACACGCCTGTGAGCCGACGCGGTCACAACCCTCGTTCAGTTGCCGGAACAGACAGCCCGAAACCCGAGCCGGCACAGGCGATCGCGCTTTCACCACCTGGTCGCCCCGGCGTACTTGCTCTTGTACGCCGCGGACCCGTTCCAACGCACGATTAGCCCTGCAAACTCAGGGCATTTGATGAAGGTGACCGGATTCGCCGCGGCGTACCTGAGCCCGGCTTCGGCGTAGTTCCGCCAGGTCAATCCACGGCCACCGCTCGCCGTGCCTGCGCTTCCGGCCGGCGGCGGGCCGGGGAGTCCGCAGTCCGGCGTAGATTCACCTCGCGGTGGCACGCGAACCGTTGGACAGCATCGAGTACGAGTCGACCTATCTCGAGCTCCGACCAGCGCGCGAGCGACCGACCGGCACGACGGCTGCTCCGATCCTCGCCCGCGCCGACGGTCGGGTAGACGACGCCATCGACCTCTACGGCATCGCCGCAGCCGAGACCGGCATCACGTCACCCGGCCATGCCAGGGCTCCGGCTCTTCCCACCGACCTATCCCGTAGGTTGGGTCCTCCGGCCGCGCAGGCGGTTCATCCCTCCGCCGGACCGCCGACCAGTTTGCCGCGCCTGAGCACGACCGGACGGTGTTCGGTGCTGCCATCACGACGACCGACCTCCCCACGCCGTCTTCAATCATGGACGCTCCTGCAGGTCAGCCTGGTGGCGCTGAGCACCTCGCTCGGGGTTGTCGCATACGCTGACGTCCGTGCGGCACAAGTTCTCTTCATAGCCATCACCGGCGTCCTGATCTTGGGCTGGGCGCGACTGGCCTGGCGCGGGACACCGCGTGCGGAACCATTCGGCGCCGGCGCGACTCGAGTAGTGGATCGATTGGCGACCGCCCCTCGCGGAGGGTCAGGTAATCAAAGGCGCTCATCTCGGTCAGCGAGATCACGCCTTCGGTCTTTGGGGTTCGGCTCAGTGCGAGCGATGCCTCACGGTAGGCTCCGTCGAGGCCGCTGAGCCTGTCGTGAATGGTGCCGACGCCGACGGCGAGGACCAGCCCTTGGTGAGCGATCTTCTCACAGGCGCTCTGGAGCGCGTTCGCTAAGGACGCTCGCCCTGCGCGACCGCTCGGACGATGATCACCTCGCCGTGGCGAGTGACGGCGAGCGGCGGAGTCTGACTCCGAATCGCGTTGGCGAGCGTGCCCGCGGCCAGTCGCAACACGCTCTCGTCCTCCGGCGGCTCAGTCGGGAGGGCGGCCACGACCAAACAGCGCGCGCGTTCTCTAACCCGGCCGCGCGGAGCAGCGGCCAGGCGAGCGGCGGTGCTCGGCGGCTGAGCGGTGAATAGATCTTCCAGAAGGTCGCGCTGCACGCGGTCGCGATCGGCCAACAGCATTTGCTGTGCCTCGAGGTAGGCGCCGCTGGCTACGGTGGTCGCTATGTCTGCATACGAGATCAGGTACCGCGCGGCACTGAGCGCCTGGACCGCCGCCGCGGAACTCTGCAGCGATGCCTGCGAGATGGCGTCCCAGAGGATGTTCTGGTAGGCGCGGTGTGCCTCGAGGAAGTCGGCGAGGGAGATTCCGCAGCGCGCACGCATCGCGGGGTGCTGCCATACGAACTCCATCTCCTTGGCGTCGACTAGGTAACGCCGACGGAGCGTCATGCGGAGCAGATCATGATGCTTGGCGAGGTGGGCGCGCACGTCCTCCCGTAGCGACGCGTTGGCTCGTTGGTAGGCCGAAATCCGTGACGCGATCGCGTCGAGCCCGGCGGCCACCAGGTCGTTCCGTCGCGACGACAGGGCATCGGCGATCAGCTCCATGTTTCGGGGCCGGCGGACTCGATCGTGCTTGGGCTCTCTCGATCCGCCGGCTTTGCCTCACGGTTGCGGTGCTGGCTCACGTCTGGCGGCCCCGACATCGCGATCCTCCTGAGCGGGGCCAGCGCGAAGTCGTCGCTATGGCCCGCGGCTTCCGCGAGCCGCCCGGCGCGCCTATCGTACCCAGCTGCGTTGCGCGGCGCATGGGGAAGCATAAATTAGCGTAGGTGTCATGCTTCAAAGATCAGGAAACAGAAATCGGGAACGCCAAAATCCACACTTGACAACGGCGAATAATCCACTACCATACGGTTGTGGATAAGCTGGATACAACCTTCGCGGCTCTCTCTGATCCAACCCGCCGCGCGATGATCGAGCGACTCTCCCACGGGCCTGCCTCTGTGCATGGATTGACGGAACCGTTTGCGCTCTCGCAGCAGATGATCTCCAAACATATTGCCTACCTGGTGCGCGCGCGCATTGTGATCAAGACGAAGCGCGGAAGAGAGAGCGTGTGCAGGCTTAGGCCAGAGGCGATAAAGACCGTCAGCGACTGGGCGATTAACTATCGCCGATTCTGGGAAGAGAGATTCGACAAGTTGGAGGTGGTTGTGAATCAAATGAAAAAGGAGAAGGACAGAGATGACAAAAAACACGGCTAACGAGAAAGAGCGGATGGTGGTCACCAGAGTTTTTGACGCTCCCCGCGCATTGGTTTGGAAGGCGTGGACTGACCCGAAATATGTGATGCAGTGGTGGGGGCCGAAGGGTTTTACCGCGCCTTTTTGCGAGATCGATTTTCGCGTAGGAGGAAAATTTCTCTACTGCATGAGAACGCCGGATGGGCAGGAGGGCTGGAATGGCGGGGAATACCACGAGATTGTTCTGCACGAGAAGATCGTTTACTCCATGTACTTTGCCGACTCGAAGGGAAACAAGGTTGAGCCTGAGGAGTATGGAACAGAACATGAGGCCATAGCCGCGCACGACGTGGTCATTTTTGAGGATTTTGGAAACGGCCAGACGAAACTCACCCTCATCGGAAATGAACCCCTGGAGAGCGCAAGAAACAGCGGGCAGCTCGAGGGCTGGATTGAGACTCTCGATAAAGTTGCCGCAGCTGTTGCGGGGCTAGTGCGGGCGAAATGAGAAGTTGAAGTTTTGGACAGATGGGACAGGAACGTTGCCTGCAATTCTTGATTCGTGCGAAGAGAACCACGAAGAAACTTCCCGTCTGTCCTCATACATCTCTGGAGGAGACTATGCGAAATAATATTCTTACACTCATAACTATGCTGCTCTTGAGCCTTGCTGGTACTGAAGTTAGCGCGTCAGGAGGTCCTATGAACGCAGAAAGTAAAACTGGATACGCACCGATTCATGGCATGCAGATGTACTACGAGATTTATGGCCAAGGTAAGCCGATGGTTCTGCTCCACGGCGGAATCACCGCTTTCGAAGGCTTTGGCACGAATATCGAGTCTCTGGCGAGGTCCCGTCAGGTGATTGCGGTGCATTTGCAAGGACACGGAAACACCGCCGACATCGATCGTCCTTACCGCTTTGAAGCACTGGCCGATGATGTAGCCGCGCTGGTCGCGTACCTGAAGCTGGGGAAAATTGACTTGGTCGGCTATTCCTTCGGTGGAGACGTCGCCTTGCAAACCGCTATACGACATCCCGAAGTCGTCGATCACCTGGTGGTGATTTCCTCTGTCATGGCCCAATCCGGATTCTATCCGGAAGGGCTTGCCCTGTTCGCACAGATGAGCAAGAACGCACCGATGCTTGCAGAGAGCGTCAAATCGTCACCACTTGCGACGATGTACCCGAAGACGAACTGGGAAACGTCGTTCAAAAAAATGGGCGAACTGGCCAGCACACCATTTGACTGGTCAGCGCAGGTCAAGGCTCTCAAGTTACCGACACTTTTGGTCTTTGCCGATGCAGATGCCGTTCGCGCCGAGCATATCGTTGAATTCTACAAGGCTCTCGGTGGCGCGCAGCGGGACGCCGGACTGGACGGATCGATGCGGTCGCTGGCGCAGTTGGCTATCCTTCCCGGCACGACTCACTACGACATCATTGCTAACCCGTCGTTGGCGGCCGTAATCGGTGAGTTCCTGAAGCGATAACCCGATTCGGCGCGCGGGCAATGCCGCGCACTAGTCTATCGGCTCATTCCAACTGCCTTGGCGATCGACGTTTACCTGTTCGGCGTCCAAGACAGCAGTTTTGGACGTTTCGACGGCGAGTGGTGGTCCTAGCTGCGCCGCGTTATCGGTAAACAGCATCGCATCCCGGCTGGCGCGGAATACGGATACGTACGCGAACCGTCAGAGCGAAACAAAATTGAGCCTGCGCACTATGGAATAGAACATGAAGCCATAGACGATGCGCACGACGTGGTTATTTTTAAGGATCTTGGAAACGGCCAGACGAAAGTCACCTCGATTGGAAATGAAACCATGGAGCACGCAAAAAACCGCGGGCAACTCGAGGGCTGGGTTGAGATACTCGATAAGCTTGCCGCAGTTGTTGCGGGGCTAGCGCCAGGCGAAATAAGAAGTTGAAGTTTTGATGATCGTCATGCGCGAGATACGGCTAAGGTTGGCAGCGGAGGCTTGGTTAGAATGGGCTTCTCGTCGCTTGGCCGAATAGTCGCATTTCCTGCTAAATAATCCTTGGCTCAACTGTTGCCTTCAGGCCAATGCGTTCAGCGACCAATGTTTCCCGAACTCAACATTAGTTCTGTGCAAATCACTTGGCGTCACTAATGGACCCAGTCCTGTATCGTCGGTAATCCGGAAGGTATCGCAGGACACGCTCTGCCCGGAGTTTCGCCCGAGGTGCCTGTGCCATATTCTGCGGAATTATTCCGATAGAGGACCGTTGCCGATTGAATCAGTACTTTTGATCCCGCATTAGTAGCGATTAGTACTTTTTGGAAGTACGAAGCTGGAATCCTACCAAACATTGGTGGTTTGGTAGGGGCGGTGGGGATCGAAAACAATGCCGAGTGGAATCTAAAGGACTTAGACGAAATGCTGGGGAGCGCTAAGTCATTGAAAAGGAACAATAGGGAATGCAGAGAAATCCTTATTGGCCCCTCAATGGCCCCTCATTTTTCTGGGACTTAGATTCAGTCCTTGTTTTCTTTCTCGCTTAACCAAAATCGGCGTCGGCTTCCGGCCAAATCTCGCGGCACGGATGGCAAGCCGACGACCACAGTTCGGTAGGTTAACGTCAATCCCCAGAGCTGCCATAGTGCGCCTCTGCGTGAGTCTCAGTAAAACAAAATGAACGAATGAGCGCGTGGGGATGGCAAGATGGCGTGCTTGGAGGCCACATGAAAAAAACATTTCAGAGAAGACTGCGCAAGACCACGCCGCAAGACGAACTCTTCAGAAACGAAGCATCTCGCGACAGCCATCGATGGGCCAGCTTTCGGAGAAATACCTCCAGCATCTGGCAGTAAAGGGCTACAGCGAGAGCACGCTGAGAGTTCGACGTGTTCACATGGAGATGTTTCTGAAATGGTGTCGAAAATGTCGGGCTACCGCGGCGAACCAAATTACGCGGGCATCCCTCGAAAGCTATCAGCGACATTTGTTCCAGTATAAGAAGAAAGACGGCCAGCCGTTGGCAGTCGCCAGCCAACACTCCAGGCTCGCACCGCTGAAGGTGTGGTTCAAGTGGTTGGCCCATCGAAAGTATATTCCGAAGGATCCGGCGGCCGAGTTGGAATTGCCCCGCGTCGGCTACAAACTCCCAAACGTGATGAACAAAGACGAAGCTGAGCGCGTTCTGGCTCAGCCCAAGATAGAAGTCCCGTTGGGCGTCCGGGATCGTGCCATGCTCGAAATTCTTTATTCCAGTGGATTGCGCCGCATGGAGCTTCTGCATTTGAAGCTGTACGACGTGGATCAAAAACACGGCCTGATAACCGTACGAGAAGGAAAAGGCAAGCGGGACCGCGTGGTTCCGATCGGTGAACGTGCTTTGGCCTGGCTGGACATGTACCTGAATAGCCTAAGACCTGAAATCGTGAGGCAGCCGGACAACGGCATCGTATTTCTCACTTCGAATGGCGCGCCATTCACACCGAATCACCTGAGCTGGCTTGCTCGCCAATACGTTAAATCTGCCGGGATCGGCAAGGGCGGGGCGTGCCACATCTTCCGCCACACCATGGCGACGCTCATGCTAGAGGGCGGCGCAGACATTCGCTACATCCAAGCTATGTTGGGCCATGTGCGGCTCGACACCACGCAAATCTACACCCACGTTTCGATTCGCACGCTAAAGCAAGTCCACACGACGACTCACCCAGGCGCGCGGCTGCAACCGGCAACCGCCGAAAGTGGAAAGCAGGAGATGCCCTCCGAACAACCCGCGGGAGTCGCCGATTCGCCGGCGTTGGAGTGAGTTTCGCTTAGACGGGGCTGAATGAACACATTGCTCGCGAGAGCACTACACGATTCCGTCATCCAAAATGTAGAATTCAAGTGATGAGGTCAGCCAGCCAGCAAGCAGTGCGCGATGAGGGGATTTTGGCCTCACGGGCAGCCTACTTGCGCGCTGAGACGGTGCCAGAATATCCACAGGCATCGTACTATAGCGCCAGATACTACGATTCATCTGCGGGCAGGTTTCTCAGCGAAGACCCGATTCACTTTAGAGCTGGGATAAACTTCTATCGTTACGCCAGGAATTCTACGATCAACCAGGCCGATCCAACGGGTCTGTACACTCTCGAAAATTTCCCACCAGCGGAAGCAGCCCAAATGACAATTGCTATCGGTAGGTTGGTGGCCAAGTTGAATAGCAGTTGCTGCATTGATCCCGATGTTCGACGCAGAATCCTCAACCATTTGCAGCCCTCTAATTATGGTCAAGGCGCAACTTTTACGTTCTATCCGAAGATTATTTTCAATAATAAACCCGTTGACGGCCAGGTTGGACCTCTACACTGGTTCACGGAACAGATTGCCATTTCGGGCGACGCCTTCAACAGTTCGTGTCCTCTCGAAGGTATTATTCTCCATGAGCTTGTTCACCTAACGTGGCACAACGGGTGGATCGCTCTAAAGACATCTATAACGGACCCGGATGCAGCGGAGAGAGATGCCTATGAAAAGTCGTCCGCGTGCTTCGGTCCTGCGTGCCAGGAGTCGCCGGAACCATGAGCCTTTTCATCGTAGTTCTTTTGCCCATTCTGTTTGTTGCTGCGGCAGCCCTATTTGAGCATCAGTATGACCGCCGCAGCTTGCGCAGCCCAGGTCGAGTTATGCCACTCATCATCGCAGCTAGTTTGGCTATCGGCTTGTGGATATATTCCCGCTACTACCTGCACTCGACCGCGCAGTCTTTATTGCTGGGCCACACGATGGCGGCGATTTCCCTGGTTGTCGCCTTTTCTGGGTTTGTTTGCCGATACAAATCCGTCCTGGCGGCGGCCTTGGTGTTCCTGAGTGGCGGGTTGCTAGCAATTTTGTGGCTTCTTAGTCGCCCGATGATGTGAGAGTGTCAACGGCATTTAGAACTGCCCCCTTAGTGCGCATTTAAAATTGACTCCCTTTCAGGCAAAGATTCGTTTCGCGAGGCCAATCTAACGGAAGCGTGACAGCTTCCATATTCTTCAGCGCAGACCGTGGACTGGCTTTGTCAACAATACACGAGTCAAATTCAACGTGGGCTTCTGCTCATGGGCACGAAACAGGTTGCCGGGGACTAAGTGTGTGCCTTTTGTCAATCAGGCGGCGTCGTCGGGCGGGTGGCACTGACGATAAATTCCAAGACGATTCTCAGTGCCGAATACGACGGTTCTGCGTGTGCGGGTTTAGAGTGGCTATCGTGCTGGGCGATTGCACTTTTCGGAGCATTCTTCTCGGCCGAGTGAGATAATTGGTCTTCGATAAGGAGAAGTCCGATGGCTACCGTCTCTGAGAGCGTGATCGTTCAAGATCCGGACATCCACAGCGGAGAACCCGTCTTTCGCGGCACTCGCGTTCCTTTCCAGACCCTGCTTGACTATTTGGAGGGCGGGGAAACGCTGGATGAATTCCTGAAACAATACCCTGGAGTAAGCCGCGAGCAAGCCGTAGCTGCGTTGGAAAGGCCAAGACCCTTCTCTTGGCCCGCTTCGGGAAATGAAGATCCTCATCGATGAATGCCTTCCAGACGAACTGAAAGGGACTCTTGCGACCATGGGCCACGAGTGTCAAACGGTACGAAGGGCGGGATATGGTTCGAAAAAGAACGGCGAGCTCCTAATGCTTGCGGAAGGTCGATGGGACGTGCTGCTCACCAGCGATCGGAATATCAAGTACCAGCAGAATATGACCGGACGAAGCGTCTCCATCTTGATCCTCCGTGCGAAATCGAATCGCTTGAAGGACTTGCTACCGCTCATGCCAGCCTGCGCCGAAGCGCTTCTCTCCATCCAGCCGGGCCGAGTGGTAGAAGTTGGCTAACTACAGCCAGATGGTCGAAATATCCATTCCGTTCGGCGCATCGTATTACCGCGCCAGATACTACGATGGAACCACGGGAAGATTCCTCAGTGAGGACCCGATAGGGTTTACTGCAAGTCCGAACTTCTATCCGTATGTGATGAATAGTCCTGCAAGTTCGGTTGATCCTTTTGGCTGGCAGACGACGGCTGTGCAGCAACCGGTTACCGCACCGACGGAAGCTCCCCCTTCGAGTCCTTCGATTCCGAGGCCAATTCCTGATTCCCCGGTGCCAGTGACAGCACCAGGCGGTCCTGGCTTTTGGCCTGCATCAGGCGCGGAGTGGGCAGGCGCGGCGGCTTTGATTTATTATGAATTGAAACTTGGCAAAATCGAATGGGATATGATTCAAGAGGCGCGAGAAAGGGACACTCCGCAGCCGACCCCACAACCGCCTCCACCCTGTAAACAGGCGAAAGGCAAATGGCACTGCACGGCCAAGTGCCACATAAACAATTTCAGTAACATTCCCAATGCCCCGGCGTTCGTTACGGGAGAAGGGTACGGAAACTCTATCGGCGAAGCGCAGCTTGCCGCAGAGAAAGACGCAAACACGAGGGTGCCGAGAGGGACGTACAAGAGACACTGCAGCTTCAAGTGCGAACAACAATGAGCAGAGACGTACAGCAACTTCTGACAACCATTGAAAGCGGTACCCGAGAAGAAACCTGGGAAGCGGCCAAGGAGCTAAGCTCCCTCTGTACCGACTTGGCGTTGCGTCTAATGTCTCTGCTGACTAAGGGTAGGAAGGCCGATGCGCGTGCGGCCGCGGCGTACATCCTGGGTTTAAATCGACATGAACCTGCACGAGCTTCCTTAGAAGCAGTGCTGAGCAATCCTAAGGAGGAATCTTCTGTACGCGGTCATGCTGCCGAGGCTCTCGGATACATTCAGAATAAAGAATCAATCGGCGTTTTGCTCAACCAATTGAAGGACAAAGACCAGGACCACGCGGTAAGATACTGGAGCATTTTTGCCCTAGGACAAATCGGCGATTCCAAAGTCATTCCTCAGCTAAGGCAAGTTGCTGAAAGCGCCGAGGATCAATTCCACGAAGGTCATTCTCTGCGGGCTGAAGCCCTTGATGCCATGGCTGAAATTGAGCAACGTGGCGAGCGTACATCATCTAACTGACACGCTTAACTTGGTGAACGAGCAAGGGCGAGTGGCACAGATGATAAGCTCTGTGACGATTCTGGCTGTCGCATACGCCGGTTTTGCGTGTGCGGGTTCAGACTCAACTTCATGCCTGGTCTAAACCACATCGCCGGCAACATTTCAGTTTGCGAATTCAATCCCGCGCCGAGTCTGTATTACTACCGCGCCAGATACTTCAGTACGGTAGTAATACAGACTGTTCTCGGTGTTGAATTCACGACTAAGGGATCGTACTTGAAGGTATCCAAGTTGCCCGTCCACCTATTGAACGGAATCTTTCTCGAAGGCCTCAAACTGTTCTCGCACGACCGGCAATAGGGCCTTCGGCTTTACATGTTTCAGGAACTCTTGTTTTGAGCCGAAGGCGATAACGTATCTCTTGAACGCCTCTTGAAGGATGCTGACCAAAACGGCTTTTGGAACTATGATTGGTGTAGCAGTCTTGCCAGGATTGACTTCTTGCGTGAGGAAATACTCAGATTGATCTACAACGCACCCCGAGCCTCGTAGAGCCACGGCCACCCCCCCGCCTTCGTCCGGCGCGACAGTCCGGGCGCCGCCTGGCTCATCCGCGTGAGATTCCATCAAGCCTGAAATCAGGAAATACTCAGAATCAGGCGTTTTCAAATGGCCATAGACCCAAGCGGTTACGTACCTGCCGCGCAGACGTGGACAACTCTCCGCCAAGGTCGCAGGCATTCGCTCAAAAGTCATCCTCTGTCGGTCATATGAGATACCGAAGAGGGGGTCGGTCATCAGTTTCTGCGCCAATGCGGTCTTAGCGGAACAGAGCAAAGCCGCGCACAACATCCATGTGCAAATCCACATCACTGCATTGCTACTAAAACGTGACTTTTCCAAACTTACCTCCGAGCCAACCTAGTATTTGTTGTATAAGGCCCTGCTCCGGAGGGGGCGGAGAGGAAGGGGGATTGGGAGGGGGACAAGGAGTTGGGCGGTAAATTGAATAGTCAGGTTCGGCGTTCCTGTATCCTGGTCCTGGATAGACACCCCCACCTGGAGAGTTCGGATAATAGGGTTGGTTGAAATCCGAAACCCACTGGCTGCCGTTCCAACCTTCGATGTGGCCGCTCTGGTTACCTCCTGGATATGGCTGAATAACTGCAATGTCCCCGGGCTGTGGAGCGTAATTGTCCGGAGACACATTCGAGAAGCCCTGCCCCTCCAAAAACGGCCCATAATTCTTTGCTGAACCTGGATGTCCGCTAGTATTGATCCCACCGGCCTCCAGCGCCCACCTAACGTACTTGGCGCACTCGCCAGTGGACTCGTCCCCCGCGTTACTGTTGAGCTCATTCACGAACGCATTTATGTTTAAACACGGAGCCAAACCACTCGGGTCAATAAGGCCTGTCGGGTTGTTCCGGACATACGCGTAGAAGTTCATTCCGACGTTGAACCGGATCGGATCCTCGCCGAGGAACCGCCCCGCAGCCGCGTCGTAGTATCTGGCGCGGTAATAATACAGGCCGGTTTCCGAGTCGAATTCCCTTCCTGTGTACTGGAAGGAATTCGTGAGGGAACCGGTTGATGCTGTTAGCTTGCCGAATGAGTCGTAGGTGTAAGTATTTGCGAGTGCCCCTGAAGTATTGCTCAGGGAGGTTAAAGAGCCAAGGCCATCCGCCTGGTAGTAGCTCGTGGTTGAACTGCGCAACATTGCCAACGGCTCATCGATGTTCAGTCCTTGCGAGTAGCGAGCGACGGCGGTCCCAGAGGAATTCGTCTCTTCGATCAAATTGTCGCCGTCGTAGGCGTAGACCGATGTGCCACTCGAGGAAGATTTGTAGATGCGCCGTCCAAACGGATCATATTTGAAGCTGACCGTGCCACTGCTGCCGGGAAGCGTGACACTGCTCATGCGGTTCTCGTAATCCCAGAAGTATTGGGTTGTCCCAGTCGAGTCCACTTTCGTCGCCGTGTTGCCGTTATTGTCGTAAGTGTAGGTCGTACTCGATGTCGAGGTCAGCTCGTTCGAGGAATTATTCGTGTAAGAGGAAACTCCCAGCGAACTCAGGCGATTACCCACTGGGTCGTAACTGTAGCTCTCGGTCGTAGACGAACCTTGCGTGACCTGAGTCAGCTCGTAAATCGAGTCGTACGTAAAATTGCTGGCGGATCCTGAAGGCAGCGGAGTCCGGCTGGTGCGATTGCCGGCGTAGTCTACGGCGTACGATGCGCCATCCAGCGTCGTGCCAGACTTGGCATGAGTGACCGAAAGCAACCGAGACAAGTTGTCATAGCTATAGGCAGTGTTCACGCTGTTCGGGCGCGTCAAGCTAGTCCTGCGGCTCAATGCGTCGTAACCAAACCCGAAATTGCCGCTTGAAATCGCCGAAGGCGGCGTCAGTGTCTGGAGCCTGTTTAGAGTGTCGTACGCATAAGTGCTCGAACCACTCTCAGGATCGGTGAACCCCGTGCGGTTCGACGCGGCATCGTAGGCGTAGCTGGTGGTGAAGTTTCGCCCGGTCAGAAACGCATATGCTGTGGTGGTGCCCGTCAATCGACCCATGTTGTCGAACGTGAACGAGTACGTCCCCGTAGGATCGGAGACTTGCGTCAGCCGCGAGTCGTTATCGTACGTGTAATTCACCGTGGTGGTATCAGGATAAGTCTTCAGCGTAAGCCGATTCAACTGGTCGTAAGTGTAGGAAATGTACTGGCCCTTCCGGTCAGTTTTACTGGTCAGATTTCCGATCGCATCATACGAATACGATTCGGTCAAGGTTGACGGAAACGTCGTTTGGGTGACGCGACCAAATGCGTCGTAAGCAAACGATGTGGTGTGATTGTTGGCGTCCTTGATGCTGGTTAAATTGTTTTCCGTGTCGTAGCCGTACGTGGTCACGTTGCTGGATGCATCCGTGACGGTAAGAAGCCGGTCTGCGTCGTCATAGGTGTAACTGGTTGTTTTGCCGTTCTGGTCCGTTACAGAAGTTCGCCGCCCTCGATAGTCGTAAGCAAGTGTGGTGGTTGTTGTGTCGGGGTAAGTAATGGTGGTCAAGCGGTCCATCGAATCATAGGCGAATGTGGTTTGATGACTTAGCGCGTCGGTTACGGAGGTACGGTTCCCGTGGGAATCGTAGCCGTACGTCGTGACGTGACTCTGCGCATCCGTGACCGTCGAGATCAGCCCAGCGGTCGTATACGTCAGGGTGGTGGCATTGCCTAGCGGGTCGGTAATCGTGGTGAGTTCGCCCAGGGAATTGTAGGCAAACTGCGTCACGCTGGCGGACACTCCGCTAGCTGGTGCCGGAGTCGTGACCGTGAGCAGGTTTCCTTTTGAATCGTAAGTGTTCGTGGTCACGTTTCCAAGCGGGTCCGTCGAAGTGAGGACTTCGTTGAGGCTGTTGTACGTGTAGCTCGTCACGGCGTACGTTCCCGAGCCCAAAGGAATGGATACCGACAGCACGTTCCCGTTGGAATCGTAGGTGTAGGTTGTCGTGCGTCCAAGCTCGTCTGTTCTGGACAGAGCATTTCCGTTGGAGTCGTACGTATAACTAATCGTTCCGCGATGCTTACAGCTTGAGCAACCCGAACCGTCCGAACTCAAGGGAACCCATTGCCCGCCGATGAGCTCCGAAACATAAGTCGTATGATTGCCCAACGAATCCGTCAGGTGCGCTGTGGAGGTTATGTTGAAGGTTGGCCCCCAAACAAAGACCTGACCTACTCCAATACCCACCGGCCCACTGGCGGCTGCCGTGGGAATCGTAACCACAACCTGTGTATCGCTCCAACTGACGACGCTGGCGGTCGCCCCAAAGAAATTGGCTGTGCTACTGCTTTGTGTTGCGCCAAATCCGGTGCCATTGATTGTCAGCGTATCGCCGACATCCCCGAAACTTGAGGATATGGAAGTGACCGTAAGAGGTTCGAGAACGGTGAACGACACGCCGTTGCTGGTGACTCCATCCTCAATCAAGGTTACGGGACCGTTGCTCGCGCTCGAAGGCACCGACACCGTAATACTTGTGTCGCTCCATGATAGTGCGGTCGCCGTCACACTGTTGAACTGAATCTGACTGCTGGATTGGCTCGAACCAAATCCCGAACCGGTAACGGTAATAACGCTCAGTGGCTGAGCAGCCGGAGGCGTTAGGCTGCTGATCGTCGGTTTGATCACCGTGAATGTGGAAGTGGACGGGCTCTGGACCCCGCCCACAGTGACCGTTACCAGTCCGGTTGTCGCGCCGGTCGGAACACTGGCAATGATCTGCGTATTAGTCCAGCTCACGATCGACGTGGCGTTGGTACCGTTAAAGCTGACCGTGCTTGTTCCCTGGGAAGAACCGAAATTAGAACCCGCAATTGTGACCGAAGTACCCGCGCCCCCTAAACTCGGTGAAATGCCCGTAACAAATGGCGTAGAGCCAACGGTGACCGAGACGTTGTCGAAGGTTCCGGTAGCCGAACTCGTAAGGCTGCCGCTCGTCACTGCCAGACCAATGAGAACATTTGTCGCCATACTAATAGTCTGGCTCGACCCCAACTGAGTCCAAGTCAAACCGTCCGGCGAAGTGTAACCGTAGAATGTGCTGCCGCTTCGCACCACCTTCACCCAATAAGGTAAGGTCACGCCCTTGCTACCTGGTTCAGACGTACCACCTCCAGTTGTTGATCTTACGTCCAGATAAATTCCGCCGTATGAGGGCCACTCGGCCATCTTGAGATTCATCGACCCCGGATCGGGCGTATTTCGGATCATGGCTCCTGCTGTGATGTACCCAGCGGGACCGGTCAAACTGACAATTCTAGCCACAATGGTTCCGTCACCTGCGAGGGGCAGATACGCAAAATGAAACGAATCTGACGAACCGTAAATCATTGGACCCGCGCCCGTGACGGTAAACGTCCCGCTTGAATACGTGGCACTACCGCGAATCCCGGTTGAGCCAATGTCTTGGTCGAGCCATGAAGTTGGCAAAGGCTGCGTGGTCACCTCGAACTGAACTGGATTGCTGTTGTTCATTGTCGGCGAGACTGACACGAGCAACGGGCCAGATGTCGCTCCTGTGGGTACCGTAACCGTGATCGACGTACTGCTCCAGAAATTGATGGTTACTAGGACGTCGTTCAAGGTGACTACACTGCCACTCTGGGTAGTTCCAAAGCCAGAACCCGAAATGATTACCTGGCTCCCCACAGAGCCGGTCGTAGCGGACACACCAGTGATGACAGGTGCCGGTGTAGTTGGCGTGCTAAACGAAACGCCGTCGAATGTCGCCGTCGCAAGCGAAGTCGTGTTGCGATTACTTACGAATAGTCCCACGTATACATTGGTCGCCATGGTGATCGTTTCGCTGGACCCAATCTGTGTCCAGTTCATACCATCCAAGGAAGCATAGCCGCTGAACGTGTTACTACTTCGGACCAACTTCACCCAATAGGGTGGCGCTCCTGAAATCGATTGACCGCTGATGTAACCGTCGCTTGTTCCAGAGGTCGTGGTGCGTTCTGTAAGATTTAGGCCTCCGCTACCAGCGTAATAAAGGGTCTGCGCATTCTTTGAGCCTGGATCGAGTGTCTCCCTTACCATCACCCCGGCTTCTTGAGATCCACCGCCTGAGGTGCTAAGGACCCTCGCAACAATCGTTCCGTCGCCCGAGAGTGGCTGATAGACGAATTGGACGCCATCCGCGTTGGTGACCAAAGTCCCACCGCCCGCGCCCTTTACCGTAAAAGTGCTATTGGCATAAGTCGCGCTTCCAAGTGCTCCGACCGGCCCAATGTCTTCATTGACCCACGGACTAACTAAAGGCTGTGACGTAATCTCTAGGATGACGGCGTTGCTGTCGTTCATGCTCGGAGCGACCGAAACCAAGAGCGGTCCCGTGGTCGCTCCCGTCGCAATCGTAATAACGATACCGGTGTCAGTCCATGAATTGACGGTCATCAACGAGCCGTTCAGCGTCACGAGACTGCCGCCTTGCAGCGATCCGAAAGCGGAACCGGTTATCAGGACTTCGTTTCCAACGGATGCCGTTGTTGCGGAAAGACTGGTGATGGCCGGTCCTGGAGATGCCGTCGAACTAATCGAAACGCTATCGAACGTTCCTGTGGCAAGAGAACTCGTGTTTCGATTGCTAACGTACAGCCCGACGTAAACGCTGGTTGCCATGCTGATCGTCTGATTTGATCCCACCTGTAACCAGGTTTCTCCGTCAAACGATGTATACCCACTAAACGTGCTCCCGCTTCTCACTAACTTCACCCAGTACGGAGGAGCTGCGGAGACGGCTTGAGCAGAAATGTAGTGTAGTGCTCCCCTCTAATTTAGACAGTCAGGGCCTCGTTTTTTAGTACACCTGCAAAAGCCAGAAAGGCCTCGTGCGGAGTACGATTCCCAACTCCGCGATGAGGCCGGTCGTGATTGTACTCCTGGATCCAGCGAGCGATGGAGGCGCGCGCTTCGTCCAGGCCGCGATACTCCGCCGTCCAGACTTCCTCTTCCTTCAAGCTGCGGTGGAACCGTTCGATGTAGCTGTTGCCTTCCGGGTGATGATACGCGGTGCGGCGATGCTTGATGCCGAGTCGCGCCAACGTCTCCAGAAAGCGCGAGGAAGTAAACTGCGTGCCGTTGTCAGTGGTCAGCGTCAAGCTGGCTGAACGACTGCCCTCGGGCAGTCGTTCGAGCACGGCCTGCTCCACGGCTGCGAGCGCGTCTTCGGTGCGGCAGCGGTGGGAGAGATTCCAGCCCACGATTTCTCGCGTGCAGCAGTCGATCACGCATACCAGATAGGCCCAGCCCACGGCTGGGCCGGCCCAGATTTTCGTCATGTCCGATTGCCAGATCTGATTGGGTGCCGCAGCTTCCACACGTCCCCACTCTTTCTTTCTTCGTGCTCGCAGACGCCGCGAGCGCACCAGCAGCCCACGTTCGCGCATCACCCGCAATACGCGCTTGCGATTCACCGGCAGATTTTCCTTTCGACGCAGCCACCAAGCCACGCGACGATAGCCGTACGCGGGTTTTTCCCCGCAGGCCACGACGATCTGTTCGTCGTAAGTGCGATCCGCCCGGCTGGCGCGCGCTTTCTTCCGGTAATACAGACTCGATCGGCTTATGGCCAGCGTCGTCGCCACCAGCGTGGCGGTAAAGCCCTCGGTCAGCATCTCGCGAGCCTGGGAGTGAACCTGACCACAGTTCACTCCCCCACGACGTTTTTTAGGATTTCGATCTCCAGCGACTTGCGGCCCAAAGTCCGCTCCAGTTGCCGGATGCGGCGATCCTTCTCGGTTTCCGCGGCGGCCGCGCTTCTCCCCCCAAGCGCGGCCTTGGCTCCCTGTTCCGCTTCATCCTTCCAGCGGTAAAAGAGCGTCGGAGCAATTCCAAATCGCCGACAGGTTTCAGAAACGTTCCCGCTCTTCAGCCCTTCCTGCACAATCTGCCACTTTTCTTCCGGGGATCGCTCGACGCGTGCTTTCCTGCTCATGTTGCCTCCTGTTTGGAGGTCCTGATTCTATCTAACTGATGTGTCCAGTTTTAGAGGGGAGCACTACAGTAGCCGTCACTGGTCGCGCCTGTTGTCGTACGTTCCGTCATATTGAAACCCGACGACCCAGCGTAGTAGAAACCCTGGGCATTTGTAGCCCCAGCGCTCAGAGTCTCCCGAATCATGACTCCAGCTTCTTGCGAGCCACCGCCCGACGTACTCACTACGCGAGCGATGACGGTCCCATCACCGGAAAGTGATTGATAAAGGAAATTCACACCGTCCGCGCTAGTCGCCAGAGTTCCGCCCCCGGCCCCCTGGACCGTAAACGTTCCGTTTGCGTAGCTCGCACTACCAGCCACACCAACCGAGCCGATGTCCCCGTCCGTCCAACCTGAAGGCAAAGGCATGACCGTAAATGAGGAACTGTGGCCCGTCAGGCTACTTACTGTGACTGCGAACGTACCGGTAGTCGCGCCTGTGGGCACAATTACCGTGATACTTGAGGCTGTCCAATCCGTGACCACGGCAGATGTGCCGTTGAGCGAGACTGTGCTGGTTCCTTGGGTCGAACCAAAACCTGTGCCGGTGATTGTGACTGCTATGCCGATAGGCCCCGAACTCGGAGAAATGCTAGAGATGGTGGGCGCCTGCGCCCGCGCTTGACTACCGCACAAC
This sequence comes from uncultured Acidobacteriaceae bacterium, assembly GCA_963788555.1. Classification (GTDB taxonomy): domain Bacteria; phylum Acidobacteriota; class Terriglobia; order Terriglobales; family Acidobacteriaceae; genus Sulfotelmatobacter. The sequence continues at coordinate 24,445 of CAWBHM010000001.1, forward strand.
ATCAAGAACCAGAGCGAGAGGAGAATCATTTGCGTCGGTTTTTGCAAGCGGGGCATCGAAATCCTCCGTGAATCCATAGCCAGCCTTTTGAAACGAGTTTCGTTTGCAATTTGGAGATAGGGCGGACGCAAACTTCAATTTAGGGGTAGGTGACCGTGACTGCTTCAACGCCGCCAGCTCGTGCCCCAGTTAAGCCTCGATTGTTGCTGTCGTACGTGTGCGATTCCAAAACCTTGCCGCTAGAATCGGTCACGGCTGTTATCTGAGACAGGCTGTTGTACGTGTACGTGACTGTCGTTGAGTCCGGCTTCGTGACTTGGACCAATCGGCCGCTCGTGTCGTACGAATACGAATATGAGATACCTACGCTGGTCGTAACGCTCGTCACAAGATTGGGGAAGCTGCCTCCATAAGTGAATGTCATACTGCGCGAAGCTGGGTCAGTAACCGTAGAAAGACGGCCCGACGTGTCGTAGGCTACTGTCGTTGTGTTTCCGTTGCGATCGATGATAGCGATCAGATTCCCTGTCGTCTTGTCGAAACGGCGTTGCTCACCACTGGCAAGAGTAAGCGTGAAATATGAGTTTGTACTCGTGTCCGTATTTAAGGTCGCCGCAACGTTTGCGGGACCCGCCACTACCCACTCCGTCACGGGCCCACCAGCACCGAACGACCAAGAAGTCCCATCGGCCAGGAGGCATTTTAAGTAGTTGTCTGTCGCGAAGACTATTCGTTGCTCATATGTGGATCGCCAATTCGGGCCAAACATGCCGGTGTTGAAGGACGACAGACTAGCTGGCAAGACGCTGTCCCATGTTCTTACGAGCGACAACCCGCCTCCCAAACCAGGGATCTTTATATCGGCCTGCGCAATGTAAACATCTCCGGTGGCGAGAGAAATCGGGTTACTCGCCGAGTGGCCATTGCAGGTAGGGCAAGTCGTGTTCGGCGGACATGTCATCGCCGCAATCTCGTAACCGTAAGTTCCTGGATACGAAAATAGGAAAAAATAGCCGATAGGCAACGGATCGGGGAAATACCAAGTCAGGGTTGCCATGCAGCTAGGTGGAACCTGCGCCTTCGAGGGAGAGCTGAAAACGCATTGCAAAACAAGAAATAGAAACAGCGAAACACTAATTCTCTTGATCACGATTTCCTCCATACTCAGAGCAAAACCCGTCCGAATGAAAACGCTTGCCCCTAAATCGAACAGCCATGCACACACTTCCGTCTTCACGGGCTTGTCCGGCCATCCGGAACAAAGTAACCGCACAAATTCCGTCACGCTCAAGAACAAGCGCGCAGAAGACCTGGGCATTCCTCACGCGATAAGTACCTCTTACTACCATTACTCGCAGGCGTCAATACCTTATGAACCATAATGTTGTGAATAATCTGTGAAAAATCATCTGCGATGGCGAGTTTTGTTAGAAGACCAAGTGAATTCGAGGAAAGGATAGGAGACTTTGGACCTAATCGCCCGCCAGGGCGCCGCTCCGGATTCCCGAGGTCCTGAATAGCTCACGGGCCCATGGCCGGGGAGCGCCATCTCGAGACCGGTCTAATGCCCATGAGCAGCAATAAGATATCTATAGTTGACTTTTAGCTGTGCATGGACTACTATTCATCGAGTCCCGGGATCTTGGAGTATCTTCATGCCCATCACACCTGATGACCAGTCCACGAGGCCCTCTCGGCCCCTTCCGCTCGTTCCCATCTATGCCTTTAGCTTCCTATCTGCCCTCATGGTGATTATCGGTCTGCAGTTCGGTCACTCTGCACACATCGCACTCTTGAGTGCTGGCTTTGTATTTGCTGCAATCGCAGTGGCATGTTTCGCCCGGTTCCTAGTGTCGGCCGATGAACTCTTCAAAGACATCAATTATCGAGCACTCGTGTTTGGATTCGTTAGCTCGCTAGGACTCGCCCTCCTCCTGGATTTTCTGCGCAGTCTCGGTTTCCGCGTTCCCGTAGTTCCAACCTTCGCTGTTCCTGTCAGCATGATTATCTTGTGGACGGTGGGCTTAGTTCTTGCCGCCGCCAGGCAACGGTCTATCGCGGAGCGTGAGGAATGAAGACGCGCCTCCGAGTACTTCGTGCCGAGGTGGAGTGGTCGCAAGCCGAGCTCGCATTGCGCGTGGGGGTCTCGCGAGCTTGCATCAACTCCATCGAAACGGGACGCTACGATCCAAGTCTTCCGCTCGCCTTCAAAATTGCCCGAGTTTTCGGGAAGAACGTCGAAGAAGTGTTCCTCTATCAAGATGGCGCCACGGCGAGTCCCAGCAGTTCCCAGAGCTAACAGGGTAGGACGATGTACATCATCTGCATATTCTTTTGGCCTTCTCTCTTCGCTCCACTGCGACATTCGACGCAGATTTTTCCGTTTTCGGCAATCTTGCCTACGTTGGCATTTCTTCCACTACTTCCTTAGGAGGTTATTTCATGTCCCGAGGTTTTGAGAGCTTCGAACTTGACGATTTTCGCGATTCGCAATCGCGGTCTGAACCCGCGAGCCGAAGTCGAGAATCGACCCGAGGACGAGGCAGTAGCTCCCAAATAGACGCCGGCGTCAGAATAAAACTGGCAAAGCTCCGGGAAACCGAATATCAGTCTGATCATCTCGATTTGCAGAACCGCGAGCGCCAAGAAGCAAAGCCCTTGCCCCGCGATACCCGCCAAGCTGACATTCTCGCGGATCGTGAGCGCACGGAAATTCTTGATCGCGATAGAAGCTATTCGCTCCGGCCATCGGAGATTTACACCCTCACAGAAGTCGCCAAGTTTCGAGTTGTGGCTGTCGAGGATCTCGCTAAGCACGCCTACGCAGGTGACCGCTCACGGCTGGACAGCGACCTTCGCAACCTCATTCAACAACGGCTTGTCGAGCGAAGGGACACGAGCGTGCTCAAGAAGGAGTCCCAGCAGGTTCTCACTCTGTCAAACGTAGGCAAACGCCTGATTCGTCGCCACGGGTTCGTACTCGACGATCAAGCCATTTATTCGGGTTTTGTGAAGCCAAAGGAAGCAGACCATGATGCCGCCTTGTACCGCCTGTATCACAAGGCTGCCGATGAGATCGAACGCAAAGGTGGCAAAGTGCTCAGTGTTCAGCTCGACTATGAACTCAAGGAAAAGCTCTACCGAAAACTTGGCCAAGCGCAAGGCGAGGGTCAAACGCAAGGCAGGAAAGAAGCCTTAGCGCACCAGTTGCATCTCCCGGTCGTTCACGGCAAGGTCAGTCTCCCCGACCTGCGTATCGAGTATGCCAACCAAGAAATGCAAATCTCCCGTGTGGACCTGGAACTCGCCACCAGCCACTACCACGCTGGCCATCTAGCGGAAAAGGCCCGCGCCGGGTTTCAAATCTACGCCCGGTCGGAGGACGCAGCTGGTCTTCGCCGCGTGCGCGACGAACGGGAGATCATGACCGCGATTCTGAGTTTGTGAGCCATGTACTTTCCTGAAACCAGCATCGAGAACCTCCTTGGCTTCGGTTACACCGAGGACGAGGCGCGCTTCCTATATCTCGTGGCTACCCACTCTGGGTATTTCTCCACGCGTCAGTACTTAGCCTTCACGGGCGCCAAGAGCGGTGATAAAAGCATGGCTTTCACGCAAAAGGTGCTCGGAAAGGGGCATGCCACGGCCCGCCTGCTCCTCCGAAACGGCCGCGTCTACCATCTTTTCTCTCGCCTCGTGTATCGCGCCGTCGGTCGGGAAAATCTCCGCAATCGCCGCGAGCATTCCGTCGAACACATCCGCACGAAACTGACGATTCTGGATTTTGTCCTGGAGCACCTCGATTACCGCTATCTCGAAACCGAGACCGAGAAAGTCGACTATTTCTACCGGAAACTCTCCATCCCTCGATCCATGCTTCCCTCTAAGCGGTACAAGGGAGCGATCCGGGAAAAGACCACGGACCGTTATTTCGTTGACAAATTCCCGCTGTTCTTCGCTCCAGAATCTTCCTCTTCATCCCCTGTGGTCACCTTCAGTTTTGTCGATCCTGGACTTCTCAGTCTCGCCAGTTTCGAGACGCATCTCTTTGCGTACAACAGTCTGTTTTCGGCAGTGCCGAAGGTGAATTTTGTTTACATCGCTACACGCCCCAACCACTTCGCAGCGGCTCGTGAGCTGTTTCTGGCGATGGCCCCACGAACTACGGACCCCGATCCGGACGTGGAAGGCTTGCGCTACTTCCACTACCGCCACATGTGGGAGACCAAGCAGTTCGCAAGGCTGAACGCGGAACAGATCGAATTCCTGAATGAGGCTAAGAAGCGATTCGATGATGCGCTGACCGACATTCGATATGAGCAATGGTTGAACGGCAAAATCACGGCTGGGGCTGTGAGCGAGGAATTTCGGAAGCTCGCGCCGAGGAGGGAAGCATCTTTCCGCACGGAACTCGTTGACGGCCAAACCGCCCTGTTTGAAGCGCGAGTCTCAAGCAAGGTGACGGACAGCTCACAACCGACTTTCGGTTCAGCTTTCGGAGCAGTTTTCGAAGGGAATTCACTACAAACAGAAGAGAAATAAGCAGATGCGTAAGACGAAGGCAAAGAAACTGCACGCGGGCAAAACACTAGGAAGGGCGGGAGCGACCCCACTTTTGGCGGCTTTCAGCCGCCCAAAGTTCCATGGGGTCGCTCCCGCCCGTCACCGAGGAACGGTGACCGTGTTTTGCCCGCGTGCATACACAGATGTAATCAACCCTGAATGCAGACAAGTAACGATCTCAAATGAAGAAAGGAGAAAATCCCGATGGCAGTATTGAAAGCACCACTCAAACAACCCAAAACCACAGTTGTCCAACTAAGACTCGACGACGAGGCAAAGATGAAGCTCACAAAATACGCAGAGTTTCTCGACTGCTCACCGTCGTATGTCGTAACGGAAGCCCTGAAACTTGTCTATAACAAAGACAGAGAGTTTCAGGCCTGGCTTTCAGGCCAACACACCAGTAATCAAGATTCAAGCTCGAAAGGGGAATCGTTCCAACTGCAATTGAAATAAGAACCTATGCACCACCACCTCCAATCCGGTATGCGTGAGAACCCAGCGTCATCTCGACGACATGACTCACGCCAAGCAGCTCCCAGTCATTCGGATGCAGGTCTCGTCGATCAGAACACGTCAACCTCACAGCCGCTGGCACTTAGAGAAAATCATTCGTTCGGCGGCGATGATAGCAAGCCCCATGCCGCCCCACCCCGCGCGGCCAAAGGCGAAGAGAGAAAAGGCCAAAACGAGAGTCAAGCTGTCGCAGTCGCACTCATGCGTTCACAAAGGCCTACGCTCGACTTCGAGCCGCTGATTGGGAGCCCCGAGGCGGCCAAACTGCTCGGCAACATCCACGTCAAGACGCTGCAGCGCTATGCTCGTCGACGACGCATTCCTGGATATCAAATTGGAGGTCATTGGTATTTTCGTGCATCGGAACTGGACTCCTGGTTGCGATCTCAGATAAATTTGTCATGCTATCCGTGCCGCTTACAGGAGAAATCGGATGGAACATAAGCGGCAACGGGTTCAGTTTGGTTGGGTTTGTTTGAAAGCAAGAAAGAAGGGTCCAGACGTGTGGGTTCTGCGTTATAGAGAGAATCTCCCGGACGGAAGCGTAAAAAGGCGAAGCGAAGCCATCGGAACAGTTAAGGAATATCCGAACGAGTCCCAGGCACGCAAGGCCGCTCTGTCTTGGTTATTTTCGATGAACGCGGAAGGAACAAACGGAACAACTGTTTCGTTCGGGGCAGTCATTCGGCGCTACTTAGCGGAAGAGATTCCCGAAAGGCCTTCAACGGCTTCACGGTATCGCTGCTGGCTGAAAAACCATGTTGAGCCGAAATGGCGAGACCATCCGATTGAGCGGATCAAACCACTGCTCGTTGAGGACTGGCTCAGGAAGCTCAATTTGGCACCGAAAAGTAAGTCTCATCTCAAGAACCTAATGCGCGTCCTGTTCAACGCGGCGATGCGGTGGGAACTGATTCCCTATCAGCACAATCCTATGAGCCTCGTCCGCGTGAAAGACAGTTCTAAAAGACTGCGGGAACCGAAAGCACTTTCAGTGGATGAGTTTCGTAAAGTGCTTGAGAACATTCCCGAACCTTTTCGAACAATGTGCATTGTGGCGATGTGTTTGGGACTACGAGTAAGCGAAATCCTCGGCTTGAGATGGAATGCCATCGACTGGGAAGGACTGCGCTTGGCGGTACGACAAGCTTACGTCTACGGGAAGCAAGGGGACGTAAAAACACAGGCCTCTCACCGATGGATGCCTCTTGACCGTTCGCTTGCGGATAGACTTCGTCAACATAAGGCGAGGCTGGCTCCGCGAGCGAAGGCCGAAGACTGGATATTCGCAAACCCGGAAACAGGAAAACCGTATTGGCCAGGCCGAATTCAAGAGAACTGGCTCGTCCCTGCTGCAGAAAAAGCGGGGATAGGCCGGATCGGCTGGCACACGTTCCGACACAGCCATTCAACGTTACTTCATGCGCTGGGTGTTGATCTTAAGGTGCAGCAGGAACTCTTGCGACACGCAGATGTTCGAACGACTATGAATATCTACACGCAGGCCGTTCCTTCCGCTCTGCGAGAAGCGAACAGCAAAGTCGTTCGCTTAGTGCTGCCCGCGCAAGTCGCCTAGCGTTAATGGCCCCTCGTGGCCCCTCGAAAAGTCACAAGTTGCTAGATATGAAGGAGATGTTGGTAGGGGCGGTGGGGATCGAAACAACCTACCATTGGCATTTCAACGACTTACGAAGTAGGGCTCGGACTGAAAAAGAAGGACTTGGTAGTCCTTGGAACCCTTATTGCCGCCTTAATGCCGCCTTTTTTCCCATGATGCTGCGAACAATTCTGCGATTTGCTTCGCGTACTGCTTTCGGTATTGCCTGCGTGTAGATGTTCATGGTCGTTCGAATGTCCGCATGCCTCAACAAAGCCTGCTGAACTTTCACATCCACTTCGTGCTCACGCAACAAGCACGAATACGTGTGTCGAAACGTATGCCATCCAACACGGCCGATGCCGGCCGCTTCGCCGGCGGGAACCAAATGATTCTCACGAATCTTGCTCGGCCAATACGGATTCCCTGTCTCCGGGTTGGCGAAGATCCATTCCGAATCAATGGCCTTCGTTCTCTCTCGGTGTTGCCGAAGGATGGTCGCTAGGTCGCGATCCATGGGAAGCGGCTTTGCGGAACCTTCTGTCTTTGTGTCTTCCACATTACCTTCCACCCAGGACCGAACGATTGAGATATTCAAACCGTTCCAATCGACATCGCTCCATTTCAATCCCACGACTTCACTCACTCGTGGACCCAAGAACAGAGCGACAAGCGCCATGGTCCGGTACGGTTCCTTCAATCTCTCAAGCAAGCGATTGAACTCTTTGATGGTCAAAATTCGTGGAAGCTTCGTTCGTTTTGAAGAACCTTTCACGCGAACGAGACTCATCGGATTTCGATCAATCGGAGTCAATTCCCACCGCATGGCCCAGTTGAAGAGCAGATGCATCATGTCCCGGATGTGCCCTTTGCTCCTGCCTGCCAGCTTTAGTTCTTTGATCCACAGCTCGACGGCAAGTGGCTTCACCTCGGCGATTGGACTGTCTCTCCACTTCGGCTTAATGTGGCAGTTGATCCAGCTCAAGTACCGGGAGCGCGTCACTTCCCGTTCGGGTAACGCTTCCCGGATGTACCGATCTACGACCGCACCGAACGAAGTTTGGTCAGCCGATTGAGGGTCGTTGATGATGAGCCTTCGACTCTCGGTAGACTTCCAAGCTTCGACCTCCGACATTTCCTCCACTGTTCCAAGTATCACGGAATGCGAACCACTACGATCTCGATACTCCCAGACCCAGACATGCGGACCAGTCTTGCGAACTTTCTGGCGCACATACCCGAACTGGTACCTCTTGCGCTCAAACATTGACATCCTCCTTTATGTTTGAGCCTCAAGGGTGGCGTGCCGAGTTTAGTTCCATTCGCATCCAACCGTCCAGTTCACTCGCGTAGAAATACCAACGTCCGAAACGGAAATGCCCTGGCACCTTGCCACCACGCGCCATGCGCTTAATCGTCCGGGGATGAACACCGAGCACTTGGGACGCTTCCCTACAGGTGATCGGGCGCTCGATTCCCCTCTCTGCATTGACCGCGGAGCGACTCAAGTCGTCTACGCTTCCCGTCGTTCTCTCATCCCGAACGTGAATCAATGAAGGATTGCTCCACTTTTCATTCCCAGCAGCGACACGCGAAGAAGTTTCGTTGCCGCCTAAACTCTCCACTGCCCCCTGTGACTGTACTGAGAACGAATCCACTTTGAGGCGCAAGCCATGCACTCTTGGCGAGTCTGGGTTCTTGCGCACGCCGAGTTGGGTAGTGCGGTGTTTCATTGCTTCCTTCCAGAATTCTCCTGGCCTCTCTTACGACTTGACTCCTGCCTTGCACCTTGACATAATGTTTGCAAATAATCTAGCAAGATGCAACTGTATTCGAAAGGGTTGCATCTCACTCCACGAAAGGAGGCCCTCGATGCGTGAAAAGCCCGAGCAATCCGAAGAGCCGGGAAAATCCAAGAAGCCTCAGCAACAACAAACTATCTCTCTGCGAATCAGCGATGCCTTACTCACGCGCCTGGAACGTGTCAAGCAACTCATTTCCTCGAAGACCGGGGAGAAGGTCTCAACATCAGACGCCGCCAAACAGCTTCTCGAATCGACTCGTGAAGACCGCCTCGACGCCGTAGGCCTGATGGCGCAGCCGACCGAGTCCCTTCTCCAGATTCGTAGGAAAGGAGAAGCGCAACATGTTTTGTCGAAGGCTGAGTGGATACTGCTTGCGCACTTTGTGCAGCAGGGATTCGAAACCTTTTCCGGCAGGACGCCGAATCCGATCTCCCGCGAATCTCTCCTCGCAATCCTCGATGCATTCTCAGCCGTTTACGAACTGCGGACCCAGCGCAGTTCTGGATGGGACTCGTATTACTTGAGCAATCTCCCTTCTGAGTTCCGCCCTGCAAGATCGAAGGGTTCCGACGACGATCAAGCGAGTTCAGACGTCGTGCGTCGGACAGTGGCCGAGACTCGCAAGCGTCTGAGTGATCCGGCAGTGAAGGTAGAATCGTTCTTCGCTTCCCGCAATCTGCACATCTTGCTGGAGGACGAAAAGCTTCCGGCGGCGGACACCGTAAGCCGCGCACTCCGCCCCTTCTGGCCGGTGCTTTGGCGGCTCGCCGCACGAGGCCACTACTTCCTCACGGGAGAACCGCTCCGGGCGAAGTCCGCGAGTCAGGATTCCTTCTATCAGCCTCCGATACCATCCATCAAAGAGGGAGATTACACGCTCTCATTTGCCCGTGGGGAGGGCAACGACCTCTCTCTGCTCCTGAGTTTCCCCGGTCCCCGTGGTCCGATGTATCCGCTCAACGGCTATCCCAAGATCACGGAGTTTCGCGCTCTGTTAGCCGCACTGGCCTCGGATAGCCCGATCCCCCGATGGGAAGCCGAGCACTTTTTCGGTTACGTCGCGGCGTCGGAGGATGGCAAGGGTAAGGACTACTGGTTCCGCGCCAACACAAATGGCATCAGTTTCGGCTTCTCCGAAAAGGAGTGGCGAGCCGTGCATGCTCTGTTTCGCCGCGCGTGGGAACTCTCGGAAATACGCATGGCATGGGACGCGCTGACATTGGAATACGGTGAGCTGTGACGCTCTTCTGCTTCGCCGTAGTAGCCGAACCGGACACGGCCAAGTGGCCGCATCGCCGGCATCTTGCCGACCAAGAGAAGAGCGGTGCCTTCGGCACCGGGAGTTGGACTGACACGTCACCCCCAAACGGGTGCCGTACAGCAACCAAGGTTCCTGTATGGGAACTTGCTGAAAATCCAGTGGCTTGCTGCGAATCGCTTTCCTCAAGGCGCTGCGCAGTGACCAATGGTTCCCGTATGGGAACTTGTTGAATTCATTGGGGTGAACTCCATGCCCTCCCTTCGAACCAAATCCATCAGCACCAAAGTCACCGACGAGGAATACGCCCAGTTTGAAGCCCTTGCTGGTGAGCAGACGATCAGCGGGTGGGCGCGTGACGTTCTGCTGACGGCAACCAAACCCAAATCAGTCGAGCAAACCGTCCTGGCCGAAGTCTTGGCGCTGCGAACTATCTTGCTGAACCTCCACTTCGCTGTATCACAAGGGCAAGCGCTGACCGCAGAGGACATGCGGCAGCTAATTGAGCGGGCTGACCAGAACAAGTTGAGCAAGGCGCAAGAGCGCCTTGCAGAAGCAACAACAGGGGGTATGCCATGAAACAGAAATGGGGCCGAGAGGACGATGCGGGAGATTTTCCGAGCGACCGGGCAGTATGGAGTATCGGGGCGTTCTGCGTTGCTCTGCTCAGTGTGTTCGCTATCGCTGGTTACCGCTACATGCAGGTGTGGACACCGCTCCAACGACATTACCTACTAACTTACGCGGGGACGCCGGTAGCAGGAGCCTTCCGCACGGACGGCTGGTACACGTTGTTGATGGCGGTGACGCGGAAGGGTACGCGGATGGCGCTCGACAACGAAGTAGTGCCTTTCGTTACAGAGAAAGGCGAGGGCACGTTTACGCTCACCGAAGAGGCCATCAAGGTAGGTGACTTGAAGCTCGAATGGCAGCGCGCACGCTATGACAATGGGAAGTTACATGAGTTCCTGGGGCACTGGATTTACCGGGACCAGACGGTCACCGATCTAGCGAAACCGGCGCTGTGGGGCGGCTTGGGTGTGTTGCTCGTGGGTCTCGTCGTGGCGATCCCGATGGACTCGGCACGCAAGAGAATACGCAAACATGGACGTCGGCTGAAAGGACCGGAGCTTGTGACGGCGCGGGCGTTCAATCGCCGCAACCATTCAGACGGTATCGGCTTCTTGCAGCAGCAGAGCCTCACGCAAAAAATACTCCGCAGAAAAACTTGGCTGCGACTGCCGCGCGAGATCGAATCGAGCCACATTCTAGTTATGGGTGATTCGGGCAAAGGCAAGAGTGCACTGATTCGCCAAATTTTGTTGCAGATCGAGGAGCGCGGTGAGACGGCCATCGTGTACGATCCGGCGACGCCCGCCGACTACGTGCCCTACTTTCTTACTCCGTCGCGCGGTGATTTGATTCTCAACCCCCTGGACCAGCGGATGCCTTACTGGACTCCGGGAGACGAGCTGCGGCAAGGGGCCGACGCTCTCACATTGGCCGCGTCGCTGTTCCCCGACCGACACAACGAGAATTCGTTTTTCGTAGAGGCCCCGCGAAAAATCTTTGCGCACTTGCTCAGCTTCCATCCGACGCCGCAAGAGTTGGTGTGGTGGATGTCGCACCCGGAAGAGATCGACCGGAGAGTGAAAGGAACGGAGTGCGCGGCGATGATCGACCGTGATTCGCCGCCACAGCGCAACGGCGTGCTTGGTTCGCTGAACATGGTAGCGGACGCCATGAAGCTGCTGCCGAGCGAAGCGGAGACGAAGGGGCGTTGGAGCACGCTCGAATGGTCGAAGGAGCGGAGCGGCTGGCTCTTCCTGACGAGCACACCGGACACGCGGAAGCGTCTCGCGCCGCTCATCAGTTTGTGGCTGGACATGCTCGTGCTGCGCCTGATGAATCAGGGACGCACGAGTCCGCGCCCGGTGTGGTTCATTCTGGACGAACTGGCAACATTGCAGCGATTGCCACAATTGCACACGGCGATCACGGAGAACCGCAAATCCAACAATCCGGTGGTGCTGGTTTTCAGGGACGCAGCCAGTTGGAAGTGCGTTACGGACACGAAGCGGAGGCGATGATGTCGCAGCCCTCGACGAAAATCTTCCTGTGCACGAGCGAGCCGCATGCAGCGAAATGGATTAGCGACACCATAGGAGAACAAGAGATCGAGCGGATACGAGAGAGCCGCACAAATGAGCAGTTCCCGCAATCGCGGAAATCGAAGGGCTATAACCTCGAACGCGAGATCAGGCCGCTAGTGATGGCAAGCGAGATCAGCGGCCTTGAAAAGATGCACGGTTATCTCAAGTGTGGGAATCTCGTGGCGCGGATGAGTCTCCCGTACATCGAGCTTGAGAGCAAAGAGGCGCAATACATCGAGCGCCCGGCACAGCAGCCACCCGAGGGACCACCGAAGGTTGCGGCGGCCGCGGCAGGAGCAGGCAAGCCGTCGGGAAATGGATCTTCAGGGCAGAAACTCGTACCCAATGAACAGCAACAAAGTGAGGAACAAAGGATTCAACGAGAGCCAGCGCGCCAGCAAAGGGAATTCTTCGAGTAGGCCAACACATGCTGACAATCTCGAAACCGTTGAGCGCAGGACAGGCGCAGTCTTATCACGCGGAAGAGTTTGGCAACGCGCGCGAGAACTACTACACCGAAGCAGACCAGATTCATGGGGAGTGGCACGGAAGGCTCGCCGAACAGTGGGGACTGCGCGGCGACGTTCGCGAAGAACACTTCCAGCGTCTCTCCGAAGGACAACACCCGATCACTGGTGAGCAACTCATCCGCCACCAAGCAGCCCGAGAATACATGAACAGGCGCGGCGAGAAAGTCAGCGCGATGGAACACCGCGCAGGATGGGACGCGACGTTTTCAGCCCCGAAGAGCGTATCGTTGACCGCCCTGGTAGGTGGAGATGAACGAGTCCGAGAAGCACATCGAGAAAGCGTCGGCGTGGCACTTGATGAGCTAGAGCGGTATGTTCAGGCTCGTATCGGAGGGAATCTTCCGGCAGAAACAACGGGTAAATGGGTAGCAGCGAAGTTCGAGCACGACAGCGCAAGGCCCGTGAACGGCTATGCCGCACCGCAATTGCATACGCACGCCGTTTTCTTCAATCTTACCGAGACCGACGACGGGGACGCACACGCGCTACAGCCACGGGAACTCTACAGGACGCAGCAATATGCGACGGCAGTGTATCGCTCGGAACTGGCCCATCGGTTGAAAGAGCTTGGCTACGAGATCGAGCGCGGTGAGAGCAGCCAGCCGGAAATCAAAGGGTACAGCGAAGAATACCTTGCGGCATCGAGTCCGCGCCGTCAGCAGATCGAGGAACATCTCGCGAAGCACAATCAGCGAGGAGCAGGCGCGGCGCAGATCGCGGCGCACCAGACGCGAGAAGGAAAGCTGGAACTCTCACACGAAGGAGATGCAAGACCGGCATAGAGAAATAGCTGTGAAGTTCGGCAATCAGCCAGAGCGGGTTGTTGAAGCGGCACGGGAGCAAAGCGAGCGATTGCAGGAAGAACCCGGAGAGAAAGCCATCGGCCAGGCCGTTGCCTACTCAAGAGAGAAAAATCTGGAGCGTGAAGCAGTGGCCGAGGAGCGCGAACTGCTGAGGGATGCGCTGAAGCGTTCAATGGGTGACGCCACGGTTGCGGAGGTTAAAGCGGAGTTCGAGAAACGTGTGCAGTCTGGTGAGTTCATCGAAACGAGCAATCGTGGGCCGGGCCGCGCGTTCACCACAGAGGAAATGATTCACTACGAGCGCGACACCATCCAGGTGATGCGCGCGGGACAAAAACAGCACGCACCAATTGCGAGTTTCGAGACACGCCGAAAGATCGAGCAAGACGACTCGCATTTGAGCGAGAGACAGCGCGCGGCGGTCGAGCAAATCCTGTCGAGCCGCGATCAAGTGACGGCGCTTGAAGGCGTCGCCGGCGCGGGGAAAACTACTTCTTTAGTTGCGATCCGCGAAGCCGCCGAGCGAGATGGCTATAAGGTGGAAGGCTTCGCGCCGACATCGCGCGCAGCGCAAAAACTCGGAGAAACGGGAATCGAATCGAGCACATTGCAGCGGCATCTGACACGGAGCGAAGAGCCGCACGACGGACAAAAACGCCTCTACGTTCTCGACGAATCGAGTCTCGCGAGCACGAAGCAGATGAATGAGTTCCTCCATCGGCTAAGGGAAAACGACCGCGTGCTGCTGGTAGGTGACACACGCCAACATGAAGCGGTCGAAGCGGGCCGACCGTATCAGCAGCTCCAAGAAGAGGGGATCGAGACGGCACGGCTTGATGAGATCGCACGGCAGAAAGACCCGGCACTCAAAGAAGTGGTGGAGCAACTCTCGCGTGGCAACGTGCGAGAAGCAATCGAACGACTGGATACGCAGGCCCGCGTGCATGAAATCCCCGAGCGCGGCGAGCGTCTAAAGGAAATCGCACGCGAGTATGCGAAGAAGCCCGAAGGGACGCTGGTAGTCTCGCCCGACAATCAATCACGCAGGGAGATCAACGAAGTTATTCACCGGACGATGCAGAGCGTGGGCCAGGTGGAGGGGCGCGAGCACAAGCACCGCGTGCTGGTGGCACGGCAGGAGATCACGGGAGCGGACCGGCAGTGGGCCGCGCAATACGAACCGGGTGACGTTGTGCGCTACACGAGAGGCAGCAAGACGCACGGCATCGAGGCGGGAGAGTATGCCCTCGTCGAGCACGCGAACGAGAAAGAAAATCTAGTGACGGTAAAACGCGAGAACGGCGAGCAAGTGAGTTACGACCCACGCCGGTTGCATGGCGTTACGCTTTACCGCGAGACAGAACGCGCATTCAGCGTAGGCGAGCGCGTACAGTTCACTGCGCCGAATCGAGAGCGACACATTGCGAACCGCGAGCTAGGTACGATCGAAACGATCGACGATAGCGGCAACCTGCAACTACGCCTCGACTCAGGGCGGACCGTCGCGTTCAACATCAAAGAAAATCCGCATCTCGACTACGGATATGCAGTGACGAGCCACAGCAGCCAGGGACAAACCGCCGACCGCGTGCTCGTCCACGTAGACACGGAGCACGCTGGAGAAAAACTCGTCAATCGCCGCTTGGCATACGTCGCCATGTCGCGTGGTCGGTATGACGCCCAAATCTACACAAACGACAGGGCCGGCCTTGCACGGGGACTTGAACACGACGTTTCGCATCGAACTGCGATTGAACCACGCCGTGAACCCGAATCCTCGGAACACGAGATCAAGCCGTCGTCCGCACGAAGCCAAGTGCATGAGCACAGCCAGGCCGAGGGCCACAGCATTAGCAGATAGAGACGTTTCCCCCGCCCTCGCCGCCGTCAAGGGGCACGCCCGCTGCACGGCCCCTTAAAGTCGTCCTTGACTGTTGCTTCGCTGCGAGAGTGACCTTAGCCATTGACTGGGCAACTCAAGGCGCAGTGGTCCAGCAGAATACTATTGACAGCACGTGTCGCGAACATGTAATACGGGGCATTCTTGCCGCGTGGAGGTCCCCAATGCGAGTGGCGCGGATCGTCTTCTTTAGTAGTTTGCTTTTCTTAGCTTGCTCTCAGCTTAATTGCCAACAAATTACAGCGGTCCAGCGCGACGCTCAAGCTCTGTCAATACTGACGCAAGTGATTGCAGCCTCAGGCGGAAGCGTCGCTCTTAGCTCCGTCCAGGACTTTACTAACTCAGGCACTATCACGTACGACTGGGCGGGCGCTGAAGTGAGTGCCACAGTTACTTTGCGCGGTAGGGGCACTCAAGAGTTCCGATTCGACGCCAATTTGCCTGATGGCACCAAATCGTGGATCGTAAGTTATGGACAAGGTTCTCTCCAGGAACCTTCGGGACAAAGAAGTTCAATTCCGTTCTCCAATTCCTGGAACCTCGGCAATCTTAGCGCCCCACAATTGGCCCTCCTTGCGGCACTCAACGATTCGTCCATCTCCGTCGTTCAGATAGGACAGCCGACATTCGGCAATAAACAAGTCTATGACCTTCGGCTTCAAAAGAGCTTCGCGGCCACGGATGATCCCACCGGACAACTCTCCAAGTGGACCGCAAAGGACTATTTCATTGATCCGGGGACGCTGACGATTGTCGCGACTCAGGATACCGAATACTCCAACGACGCACCCCGGCACAGCTTTAAACACCAACTCGCTTTTGCAGACTATCGGTCGGTGAACGGAGTTTTGCTTCCTTTTGCTATCGCAGAAACAATTGAGGGGCAGCAGACGTGGAGTATCCAGCTCTCTTCAATCACCTTGAATACGGGCCTCGGGGATTCGACTTTCAAATTCTAGTACGGCTGAGGATCATAACCATGCCCAATCGCATCGGAAACCACCTCGTTCTTGTATTCACGCTGAGTCTTCTCTCCGTATCCTTCACGCATGCCCAGGGCTATCTCACGCAGGTTGGCAACACGCCTTTCCAGAGTACCATCCCGGTTGAAATGGGCTACTACGATGCTTCCACAGGGAATCTCCACATCGAAATTCCCCTCGGTTCATTCCCACAGCGAGGTCGCAACGGCTTCACCGCGGCTCTAGTCTACGACAGCCGAATTTGGTTCATCGGTGCCCCCGGCGGCACCAAAACTTGGCAGCCCACGAATCTGCCAGTCTCAAACTGGGCTGGCTGGCGGCTCGTAACGAGCCCTGCAATCGGAGGATCGACCACTTACAATAACCAGCAGCTTTCCTGCTTTTGTGAGGAGCCCCCCTGTCACAACACTCCCAAGTACAATAAGTATTCTCAGTTCACTTGGACGGATCCGTATGGAACTATTCGTACATTTCCGATATACACCGAATATGATCCGCACTTGTGCGACGAAAACATTCCAAGCGATACCGAACCCGCAAACGACTCATCCGGGTACGTCATGAGCGTGACGAATTATACTCAGATCAGCTACGTCAAAGCACCCGACGGCACCACCGTCTACCCAGGATTCGAAGACACAAATGGAAACTACTTTTCACTCGATTCGGGAAGTAATGTCGTTGACACACTAGGCCGAACTCCCGTCAAGGTGACCACAAATTGCAACGGGAACTCGACCAAAATCTGCTATGACGTGTCGAACTCGCAGGGCAGTACCTCCCGTTTTACGCTCACGACGCAAACCATCAATGTACATACCAACTTCGCGCAATCTGGAGTGACAGAATATTCAGGTTCGCTCACGGCGGTTCAAAGCATCACCCTGCCCGACAGCACCAGCTATTCCTTCACCTACGACTCGGGCACAACCGCAGGTTTCTACGGCTTACTAGCCAGCATGACCCTAGCAACGCAAGGTCAGATCACCTACACGTTTACAACGTATTCCGACATCTTTGCAAACCGGAACAGGTGGCTCCTGACACGCCACACGCCCGATGGCCAATGGAGCTACACTCCATCAATCCTAAGCTCCTGTCCCACGGGCTGGACCTTCTGCCAACAGGTGCAGGTCGCGAAACCGAGTGGAGACAACGCCATATACCAGTTCGGCTCCACAACTGGAAACATCGGATCCTGGGCCACAAACGTCATCCTCTACAACGGGTCCGCCATTCCTGCAAATAAAGCCCTTACCCTCAGTCAGAGCTGGACCTCCGGACAGACCGACGTCCAAAAGCTGTCTCAGACCCTTACGACCGACACCGGACTAAACAGGACCGTCCAATATCTCTACGTCAGTAACAGCGGCCCTCAAATCTCCAAGATTTCCGAGTGGAAATTCTATGCAGGGAGCCTTCCTACTTCGCCTGACCGCATCTCGACCTATTCCAGTTACTGCGCAGTCTCGCCAGCAGTGGCAACAATCACCGACGGAACCGGGACGCAAACCATCGCAAAGACGACTGTCACGTACGACAGTTACGGATCCAACGGCCTGACACTCGTAACCGGCGCCAGTAATCATGACGACGCCAACTATGGTACGGGCTTCACGGCGCGCTGCAACCCAACCTCCGTCTCACGGCTGGTGAGCGGCACGACTTACCTGACCAACTCGACGACTTACGACACGACTGGGCAGGTTCTCATGAGCACCGACCCGGCCGGAAACCAAACGACCTTCAGTTATTCAGATAATTTCTTCAAAGATATAGGAGACGGAAGCCAGCCGCAGGCCTACTCACCTACGACGCTAACCAACGCCTACGTCACACAGATCACGTCAGCATCCGTGCCCGCAGGAAACCTGATCAGCAAAACTGGATATTACTGGGGCACAGGAAAAACTGCCCTGACAACCGATCCGAATAATCAGACCGCAACTGCACACTTCTTCGACTCGCTGGATCGGCCCACAAGTGGCCAAATGCCTAACGGAGGCTGGGCGGGCTTCTCCTATGCATCAAGTGATTTACAAATTGATTCCTACGTGGGAATCACAACCGCCTTCTCCACATCCTGGGCGTCGTGCTCCAGTTGCCTTCACAATCGATCGGCGCTCGACGGTCTAGGGCGCGCGATTCACGCCTACCTTGTTAGCGACCCGGACGGACAAACCACCGTCGACACAGCATACGATTCAAATGGACGACCGCAGAGCATCAGCCACCCCTACCGCAGTACTTCCGATCCAACGTATGGCCTGGAGACGCCAAGTTATGACGGCCTGAACCGCCGAACACAACTCAAACATGCGGACAACAACACTGCCAAAGTCTATTATGGTGCTGCGGTCGGGACAAACGGAGGCGCCTCGTCGCAATTGTGCTCCTCAACGACCTACGGCCTGGGATATCCGACGCTCTTAATCGATGAAATCGGCAATAAGCGGCAGACTTGGACAGATGGCTTCGGGAGGTTGATTGAGGCGGATGAGCCAAATTCAAGCGGAACTCTAGCGTTGAATACTTGCTATGCCTATGACTTAAACAATAACACGACTGGAGTGCTTTCAGCTGGCGGTACGCAATTGCTATGTAATTCATCAACCTTCAGCCGATGCTATTCCTACGATTTGCTCTCCCACCCTACCGCCTCCACGACTCCCGAAGGAGGTACTATCAATTTCAACTACGATTCAGGTGGACGCTTGAGTACCATGGTTAGACCTGCCCCCAATCAAACTGGCTCAGGCACGGTAACCACAACCTTTGGCTACGACGCGCTGAACCGAGTTATCAGCAAGAGCTACTCAGATTCTACGCCAGGAATCAAATATGGATATGACAGCATTGTTCTAACGGGATGCACCACCACTCCTCCGACGATTACGATCACCAACCCTAAGGGCCGTCGAACCGCTATGTGCGACGGGAGCGGAGCGGCCGCCTGGAGCTACGATACCGCTGGAAACATCGTCACGGAAGGTCGGACAATCGCTGGACAAACCAAAACAATATCTTATGTTTACAATTTGGATGGTTCGCTAAAGACCCTCACATACCCTGGCGGACGCATCGTGACTTACTCTACCGGCAACGCTGGACGACCAACTTCCGCCGTGGACACGACCAATAGCGTAAACTACGCGACGAGTACGACCGGTGTCGCGACGTACTCGCCCCCTGGCGGCCTCGCGAACATAGTCCATGGCTTTGTCAGCGGCGGTTTCGCAGGTATCACGGAGAGCTACACCTACAACAATCGGCTCCAACTCAGCAGCCTCCAGGCAAATTCTTCAGCGCAGCTCGCTCTAAGCCTAACGTTTAGCTACGCTCAGCCAACCAACAACAACGGCAACATCACTACGCAAACGAACGGCGTCGATTCCGGTCGTAGCCAAACTTACAGCTACGACAATTTGAATCGCATTTTGAGCGCGCAATCCTCGGCCACCAGTGGAGCAGATTGCTGGGGACTCAGTTTCGGCAGTTCTGGCGTGGCAGACGACGCGCTTGGCAACCTGACGAACGCCACAGTCACAAAATGCACGGCTTGGCCCTTGAGCGTCGGCGTGAATTCTCACAATCAGATCATCACTCCCGCGGGATACAGCTACGATGCACCCGGAAACACGACAGCGGACGGAGCATATGCCTACACTTTTGACGCAGAAAACCGCATCACGGCAGCCAGCGGCACGTCGGGCGGGCCATACTGCTATACCTATGATGGAAACGCGGTGCGCGCAGCAAAATCAAACGCTAATGGCGGCAGTTGCACCGGCAGCCCGACTGTCGATGTGCTGTACTGGCGCACCACAGCTGGGGACACAATCGCCGAGACAGACGCGACGGGAAGCACCTCCAACTCAAATTATCACGAATACGTATTCTTCGTCGGCCGCCGCATCGCTCGCTCGGACCCGTCTTCTGGCAACGTCTATTATTACTTTGTAGACCAGCTAGGAAGTACGCGTTCTGTCACTCAAGCGAATGGAACTGTATGTTTCTCCGCGGATTACTACCCGTACGGTGAAGAAGTGGACTATACGAATTCATGCCCTCAAAATTACAAGTTCACGGGATACGAACGCGACTCCGAAACAGGATTGGATTACGCGTTCTCCCGCTATTACAACTCCCGAATGGGTCGTTTTATGTCAGCGGATCCGCTAGGAGGTTCCATCGGCGCTCCGCAATCACACAACGCCTACACCTACGTGCGGAACATGCCCGCCGTCCTCGTTGACCGCTTCGGTGCCTGCCCCGGTGGTGTCGCGCAAAACGTCGACTCTTATCAATCGCGGGACTCCAGGACTGGTGGCCCTTCCGCGTCAGATCTAGAGGGCTTCGATCCTCAAGGACCTCCGTTCCGAAGCGGCTGCCCCGGCTTCACAGATCAAGGCGGGGGCGGTGACGGACCTGGAGGTGTATCAATCGACGACGGCGAGGTTTTTTCTCCTGACGACGGCAACTCTGGAATTATGGGCAGTGCCGATTCAACTGTTCAGTGCCCAGGCAATATATGCTCGGGGATGGGGACCGACAAAAATGGCGTGACGGCTTTTGTACAATTCATGGCGTTTGCGGGAGGCGTGAGCGGTTACTTCAATCCGATAGACATCGCCGAGGGCGTCTGGGAATGGAACGGGCAGCTCTATACTGCACATGGGTGGAGCGCTTATTTAGACACGCAACGGGAACTGGCAAGGGAGGCCCTTGCCGACGCCATCTCGCTAGCCAGCGACAGTCCCAACGGCAGTAATTGGGATCAAATCTACGCACACTTGTCATACGACACCACGAAGGGTGGCAATGCTGACTTTGACTGGGCGGATACTCCCGACGGCAGCAGCACTCTTACCCTTGCGCAGTTGGGACTGTCCATTCCAGGCCTTGATTCAGGGGGTTGCGAATGGCCCTGTAGAGCCGGAGGCATGCCTTCACTCCATTACGACGACTATATGTTCCATCTCGACACGGCTAATCCTTCATGGGGATTCGGTTTCGGCCTCTTTGTTCATGGTTTTGTTGACGTCGTTCTTGGGCATATTAACCCCTCTGTACCAATGGTCCACAACTAAAGACCATGTCCCGGACGCTGAGGGTCTGTGTAACCGTGGTCTGTATGATGACGCAGACGGACTTTTGCCAACAGGCTGTCGCTCAGACTAAACCTCCGAACCTCACTCGGCTGAAACTCGAGGGCTATGGGTGGCAGCCACTCCCCAAGATTCAACGTGGTGAATGGCCAGGCTTTGCCGGCCGCCTAGTCTCGGTTGACCACAAGGGGCGTGTATATGTGGGGTTCACCGTCCGAGACAGCACCAGGTTAGCTACCCGCGAGCGCCCCGGACTCTCATTTCATATCTTCCGATTCACATCCGAAGGGAAAGCCGACCTCTCCTTGGCCTTGCCGACAAAAGATTATTTCACCAATGCATTGTACTTGGGTCCGAATGACCAGGTCCTCGCCCGTGCCAACGACACGCTACAATTGCTGACGGCAGTAGACCCAACCGGTAGGCCAAGTTGGCAGACTCTGGCATCTTGCCTCAGAGATTGCCAAATCAGTCAATCACCTAGCCATGGTACTCTGATAGTTACTGAGGTTGAGGGACCTTCTTATAACCCCCAAGTACAAGCACACACTTTGCTAGATCTCGCCTCGTCTCCGCCTCGTTTCGTGGAAGACTGCCAGCAATCGGGTGGTACGATTACAGATAAATTCAACTACGGTCAGACATCGGACGGAGCGCAGTATTTCGCTTGGCGCTGGCCCTTGTGCGAACCCGAGCACAAAGTCGAGTTGCCGCTGGATTTGGCGGGCGGAAAGCTTCGGCCCCTAAACGACGGTTTACTGCTTGTGTTGGGGATGGGCAGGAGGCGCGGCCATGATCTCGTTTCGCCGTTGCGCGGCATTGAACTTGTTTCCCCGGATGGACAAGTTAGGTTTCGGAAGGAAATGGCAAAGGATGTTGTTGTCACACAGGAGGAAAGGACGGATGAACCTGGGAAACGCTTTGCCTTCATCGCGGAAACGTGGCGCGGTGGTTCACGTTTTCTGGACATTTCGGGCAACAGGGTTGCCCGCCGAGTCGTGGTTTGCAGCGAAATTGGAGAGGAAGTCGCTTCAATCCCAGTCAGCACTACTTACCACCGCGATTTCGATTTCTCGCTCAGTCCCGACGGTCATCGGTTGGCAGTCCTCGACGAAGGTGTTCTAAGCATCTTGGAAATTCCGTGATATCTCTTGTTCGTAACCTCTGCGAGGTGCTCGCGTGTACCCGCCGTGTACCTCACTCCGGCGATTATAGTGTTTTTGGCGTTTTTCGTAAGCGTCCGAAGCTGGCCGTCTTGACGGCGGATTACGTTAACGGACCAAGTTCTGAGCTAGAGGCGGCGTTCCAGGGCAGGAGTTGGTCGATGCGGTTGACGGGGTGGTCGGCAATGCGCGTTAGCACATCGCGCAAATAAGCTTCAGGATCAATGTCGTTCAGCTTCGCGGTGCCGATGAGGCTGTAGATCGCGGCGGCGCGTTCGCCGCCAGTGTCCGAGCCGGCGAACAAGTAGTTCTTGCGGCCCAGAGCCACCACGCGCAGCGCTCGTTCCGCGGCGTTGTTGTCGATCTCGATGCCGCCATCGTCCACGTAGCGCAGCAGCGCCTCCCACCGGGCCAACGCGTAACGAACCGCCAGCGCGGTGTCCGACTTTCTGGATAGTTTACCCAGCGTGGCTTCCAGCCATTGCTTCAACGATTCCAGCAGCGGTCGCGCTCGCTCGTTGCGGACCTCGCGCCGCTCTTCCGGCGAGCGTCCGCGAATTTCTTTTTCGATGGCATACAGCGCGCCGATGCGCTCCAGCGCTTCCGCCGCGACGGGCGATTTGTGGGCCACTACCAGATCGTAGAACTTTCTGCGCACGTGCGCCCAGCAGGCTGCTTCCCGAATGCGTTCGGCTTCGTAGATCTGCTCGAACCCCGCGTAGCCATCCGCCTGCAGCGTGCCGGTGAAGCTGCTCAAGTGCGCTTGCGGATGCTCACCTTTGCGATCCGGCGTGTAGGCGAACCACACCGCTGCAGGCGTCGCGTCTCCCGCAGGCCGGTCATCGCGAACGTAGGTCCACAGCCGCCCGGTTTTCGTTTTGCCGTTGCCCGGAGCCAGCACCGGAACCGGCGTGTCATCGGCGTGCAGCTTCGTCGCGGCCATCACGTGGCGGCGTAGGGCTTCCACCAGCGGCGCGAGCAATGCGCTCGTGCCGCCCACCCAGTCCGCCAGCGTCGAGCGTTCCAACTCCACGCCTTCGCGCGCGTAAATCTCCGACTGGCGATACAACGGCAAGTGGTCGCAGTATTTCGAGACCAGAACATGCGCCAGAAGTCCCGGCCCGGCAACGCCTCGTTCGATGGGCCGGCTCGGTGCTTCCGCTTGTACGATGCGTTCACAGCACGCGCAGGCCAGCTTCGGACGCACTTGCCGGATCACCTTGAATCGCGCCGGTACGTACTCCAGGATTTCTGAAACATCTTCGCCGAGATGCTTCAGTTCCCCGCCGCAGTCCGGACAGGCTTTCTGTTTCGGCGGATACTTCCGCACTTCGCGCGGCAGATGCTCTGGCAGCGGACGCCGCGCGGGTTTTGCTGCATTCGTTGCGGGTGCGGCAACAGATGGCGCTTGTAAAGGCGCAGCGTTCTCCGCTTGCGTAGCTTCCAGTTCGTCGAGCCGCAGCTCCAGTTGCTCGATCTCGCGGTCCAGTTTTTCCGATTTGCGGCCGAACTGCAGCCGCCGCAGCTTGGCGATCAACAGCTTCAAGTGTTCGATTTCGGCGTCGCGCGAAAGCAGTTGTTCGTCTTTCGACAGGAGTTGTGCACGCTGCGAGTGGATTTCTGTGTGCTGCGAGAAGATGAGGGCTTTTAATTCGTTGGAATTCAGTGCGTCGAGATCGGGAAGCGTGTGGTTCGCAGCAACCATTGCCGCGAATCTAGCAGAGTTTCTTTACAGCAAAATTAAAATCCACAGGAAAACAAAACTATTTTGCTCACACCGCCATTTGCGGAGCGTAACTGCGCACTGGCCGCCGCCAGTCGATCCCTTCCAACAGCATCGACAACTGCGCGGGCGTCAACGAAACTGTGCCGCTCGCCGCTTGCGGCCATGTGAATTTCCCGCGCTCCAATCTCTTCGCGAACAAGCACAGCCCATCCCCATCCCACCACAGCAGCTTGATCAAATCTCCGCGCTTCCCGCGAAACACAAACACCTGCCCCGAAAACGGATTCTCCGCCAGCGCCGTCTGCACCATCCCGCTCAGCCCCACGAATCCGCGCCGCATGTCCGTTACTCCCGCCACGATCCAAATTCGCGTCCCCGCCGCCAGCCCGATCATCCGGCCAAACACTCAATCGCGGCGCGCAACGCGGCCACATCCACGGCTCCAGCAATGCGCAGAGTCCCTTTCGGGAGTTGGATCTCTATCGTTCCCGATCGCCAAGCGATTCCGTCACTTTCTGTTTCTCTCACGGACCGCTCATCGGTGACCTTCACGGGCAGAAGTTTCGTGTTCGTGCTGCTTCCCAGCCGCCCTTCGCGATACAGTTTCCGCCAGTGGAATACCTGATTCGCGTTCACATCGTGACGCCGTGCCACTCGCGACACCGATGCCCCAGGCTGCAAGGTCGCTTCCACGATCTTGCGTCGCTCCTCCACACTCCGCCGCCGCTTCTTCGCCCCCGCTACCCGCACACTGACTAGCTCATTCGATGTGTCCACGATGCTCCTTCGTGGACACAAACAAAAGTGCCCACAAAGGCCATCTTGCTCGACTCCCCTCACTTCGCACAGACGGTTAGAATCGGACGCTTACCTTGTTCCCGCCGGTAGTGTGTCAGTTTCTGTTTACGCGACCTCTCTGGACCGTCGTAGTAGGGTGGGGTATGCGCGGCATGCGCATTGTTGCCGAACTACATTCGGCTTTAGCTACTTTAGCTGGGACAAAGGAATGATCAGGCTTCCGATCGCTGCGGTGCTGGGATCCTGCACCAGCACACGCAGCGTAGTCACTCCGGCTTGAGGCTGTACAAACTTGCGAAACGTTATGCCAGATTTCAAAACAGCTTGATATTGTTTCTCGGTGAACCGGAGATTGATTCGGTTGGCCGATTCGCGGAGCACTTTCCCGGTCTCGTCCTGTTCGATAACGGTTACGTCTAGCGCGCCCACACGGATATCGCCGTTTTGCACGAGCTGAAGATCCTGAATGCCGACTGAGCCAAAAAGGCGTAAGGAATTGGGCGTTGACTGGCTGACTCGATCTACCTTGACGCGCAGGGGAATGACAGACGAGTCGAGCGGACTCCTGATGGCCGCCAGAATACCGTTGTGACGCTCGTCCTGCGTGGCCGGGGTGTCCTTAAGGGCAAAGTAGCCTTTGGGATAGCGGACGCTCAGCCCGGATCGTTTGACCTGCACCTTCAGTTCATGGAATTTTCCATCGATCGAATCGCGATCTATGTAGAAGCCGAGCGTGTACGTGACTGCCGAGTCTTCAACGGCTCTGCGGATCGCCCCGGTGATGTCGTTTGTGTTGACAAACGCCTCGCCGCCAGTTTCATCGGCAAGCTTCTGCATCGTATCGTTGCCGATTGGCTCGAAAGACTGCGCCGGCATGCTCTCCCCATTTCGCGCCACCTGGTCAAAATCAATTCCATCTTGCTTCGATTGAAAGGGCGCGCGGGCCAGCAACCCGCGGGCGTCGATAGGGTAAGCGGCAATCCGTGCTGGGCTCAATACGCGGGCCATAGCCGCACCCGAAAAAGGGAGATTGGCGGTAAGCCAAACCAGATTCTTGCGGCCCGGAATGTTTGCGACGTGGGCGGCGATCGATACTAGTGCGGCCATTGTTTTCTGGGCGCGTTCTTGATTTGCCAGCCCGGCCAGTCGCACCGCTTCTGCGTTCATTAACGCATCAACGTCGGGGCCCATGGGAGTATGGACTGCGCCGGGCTCAACTATTTCGCGGTTAGTCTTCGATGTGGTGTCGTATTTTTTCAAAATCGCGAGGAGCTGGCCGCGGTCGCTGGTAAAGTCGCACAATACTTGCAAGGAATCCCGGAGACCGTAAATGGCGACTCGGTCCTGCGGGTTGAGCTGCTTTATGAATTCGATGAGGCGGGTCTTCGCATTGGCGAGAGCGAGATCCTCCATCCAGTACGGCGTGCTCTCGTAATTCCCCGCCGCCGAACCATAAAGCGTGTTCAGGTTGTCGAGCAGTACAACAGTAACGCTGCTCGGAGTGGTTGCGGCGTATTCCGGAAGATCGGAGAAAGTGTTTTGCGGCAGGGGCTGGGCAGGTGGCGGTGCAGGTTTTATGGACTCGACGGTGAAAATGCTGATTTCTTGGGACTTTCCTCGATCAAACACGGCGAAATCGTCCTTCGTCAAATCTGCGACGGGCCCGTTCTTGTCACGCGCGATGACACCTACCTGAACAAGACGAGTGGACACGCTAATCGTCGGAGGCTGCGTCGCGTTTTGGGCCGAGACGACAATTGCCGCCAGCCATGCCGCAAGTAATGTGAGCGCAGTTGAGATGCGGGCCACGAACAGTACGATACCCCTCGCGAGATAGGTTGTCAGCCCTAATGAAGAAATTGAGTTGCTGCTCCACTCCAGGACCACGGAATTCGGCTCAAGCTAATATACGTGGGACAATGGAATGATGAGGCTTCCGATGGCGGCGGTGGCGGGATCTTCGACCAATATTCGCAACGTTGTGACGCCTTCTTTGGTCTGTAGATCCTGATTGAAGGGCATGCCCGATTTTAAGAGAGCCGCGTACTGCTTCTCAGAGAGTTTGAGGTCGTAAGTCTTGATCCATTGGCTAAGCACCTTGCCGACGCCGTCCTGCTGAATGACATACACGTTGACGGTTCCTTTGTGCAAATCTCCGGTCTGCACGAGTCGAAGATTGTGGATGTCAATCGAGCACAAAAGCCTCAAAGAGTTCGGCAGCGGTTGGTTTACTCGATCCACCTTGGCCTGTAACGGAATTACGGATGATTCAATCGGGCTTTGCACTGCCGTAACCACCGTCTTCCAATTCTGGTCCTTCGTGGGAGGGGCATCTTCGGCTGCGAGATACGCCTTTGGATAACGAATGCTCAGACCCTCGCGTCTCACCTGCACCTTCAGTTCATGGAATTTTCCATCGGCGGAGTGCGCGTCAATGTAGAACCCCAGGGAATAGAGGACCGCAGCATCGGCCACAGCATCGCGAATGGCCCCGGTAAGGTCATTGCTGTTGACAGAGGCGCGTCCGCCAGTCAGCTCGGCGAGCCGCTGCATGGTGTTGATACCGGGAGGTTCGCTCGAGTCCGTGGAACCGATCGTCTCCTGCATCTGTTTCGGCAGTCCCAACGCACCCAGTGGAGTGTCGTTTTCCTGTGTCAGGGAATTGCGCGGCAGCAACCCGCGCCCGTCCACAGGATAGGCGGCGATCTGCGCAGGGCTGAGAATGGCGGCCATGGCTTCGGCCGAGAAAGGAAGATTGGCCGAGAGCCATACTAGATTCTTGCGGCCCGGAACGTTAGTCACGTGACCCGCAATGGCCTTAAGGGCGGCAAGAGTCGTCATGGCCCTCGATGTGTTCGTCACTGCCGCCAGGTTCATCCGGTCCGCATCAATAGGCGGCGGGACCCCGCCAGCGGGCTGGTCAGGCAAATAAATTGCCGCAGGGTCCACGACTTCCCGGCTCGTTCGAGACTGCGCATCGTAGTTTTGTACGATGGCCAAAAGGCGGCTGCGGTCGCTCGTGAAATCGCACAGCACGTGTAGGGTGTCGCTCAAACCATAAAGGGCCACGCGGTCCTGCGGACCAAGATTTTTGAGGTATTGGAGCAGATGCGCCTTGGCATTGCCAAGAGCGTGATCCTCCATCCAGTGCGGCGTGTTCTCGAAAATGGTCGGCGCGGAGCCGTACAACGTATTCAGGTTGTCGAGCAGGACTATGGTGACGCTCCTCGGGGTGGCTGTGCCGTATTGAGGAAGATCGGAGAACGTGTTTTGCGGCAGCGGCTGCGCAGGCTGCGCCGCAGACTCGCTAGATTCGATAGAGAAAACGCTAATTGTCTGCGGTTTCCCTCGGTCAAGTACAACGAAATCGTCCTTCGTCAAATCTGCGACCGGGCCGTTCTTGTCACGGACGATGACACCTACCTGAACCAGCCGAGTGGATACGTTAATCGCAGGCCCTTGCGGCACGTTTCGAGCCGAAACGTCAATCACCGCCACCCCTAACGCAAGTAACGCAAGCGCAATTGAAATGCGGGCCATGAAGAGCACGATACTCCGTGCGAGGTACGTTGTCATCCATGAGCTCAACCTGGAGATCAAGGTCAAAAGCGAACCAGGATTTTGAGATTAAGAGGCCACACTGTATTTCATTCCGCCCCCCCCAATTTTTTCGACGAGCGTGGTACACATCGAGGTACACAATAGCGATATCTAAGACTTCCTTGCAATGACTTGCGATGCCCTGCGTGCTCTTGTAAGTCCTTGCGAGTACTTATGAATCGCTTACTGTCACTCCAATGGCATCGATTTGACATTTCCCCCCGACGGGACTTCTGGGGCAGTCAGCGAGATTTCACTCCACCTGACGCGACCGACTCTTGAGCCGGCGTTCGCTAAGCGGAACCCTGACGTGGATGCCTTTTCGATCCATGCCTGTTAAGAAATCCGTTTGTCTTGCGTCTTCTAGTCGGGCGCGGAATTCCGCGAAGCTTCGATCGAAAACAGACACCTGCAACCAGCAGCCGATCTCACAGGAAACATATATGCTCGAAGCGATTTTTCAGGATATCCACTTCGCGGGGCGTCTGCTACGCAAAGCACCTGGATTTACTGCCGTTGCCATCCTCACACTCGCTCTCGGCGTGGGCGCAAACATCGCAATCTTCGCGGTCATTAACTCTGTGCTGTTGAAGCCACTCGCGTACCGAGACACCGACCGTTTGATGATACTCACCGAAACCGCTTCTGGCGTCCCTGAGCCGAGCCAGTTGTCGTATCTGAATTACGAAGATTGGCGCGACCAAAACCACAGCTTCAACGCCATGTCCATCTTTCGGGACCCTCAATTCCTAAACCTCATGGCGTCTGATGGACCAAGAATCATCACTTCTCGAATGGTTTCAGCGTCTTTTTTTGCGACGCTCGGAGTCGCTCCGATGATTGGTCGGGACTTCCGCTCAGATGATGACCGGCCAGGTACGGCGCCGACGCTGATTCTGAGTTATGGGGCTTGGCGGAGATATTTCGGCGGCGACCCATTGATTGTGGGGAAATCCCTCGCGATTAACGGTGCGAATTACGCCGTGATCGGAGTAGCACCCAGCGAATTCGCTTTTTATAGTAACCCAGACGTGTACATGCCAATTGGACTGGCCCGGCAGCGCTTGACCAGTGCTCGGGAATACCGAGCCGGGTTGAACGCCATCGGGAGACTGAAGTCCGGCGTGTCGCGCGGACAGGCTCAGGCCGACGTAGAGGAAATCGCTGATCGTTTAGCGTATTTGTACCCGCAGGCAAACACGGGGCGCGGCGCCTCAGTAGTACCGATTTTCAAAGATGTGGTGGGCGATGTCGGATCGACGCTATATCTTCTGTTTGGAGCCGTCGGATTTCTATTACTGATTGCGTGCGTGAATATCGCTAACCTTCTGCTTGCACGAGGAAGTGCGCGTCAAAAGGAAATCGCGATTCGAACCGCCCTAGGTGCGGGAAGTTGGCGCGTGGGTCGTCAACTAGTGACGGAGAGCCTGCTACTGGGAATCGCAGGCGGAATCGCTGGAGTGGCGATTGCAGCAATAGGGACCCGAGCGCTCGTTGCTGCTGTGCCGGGAAGCCTGCCACGCGCAGAGAGCATCGGCGTAGATTGGCGTGTACTTGCATTCGCGCTTGCCATTTCGATTCTTACCGGAGTCGTCTTCGGACTCGCTCCCGCGATACAAGGGCTACGTGCGGACGTTAAAGATCGACTTCAAGAAAGCGGGTATGGTTCGACTTCAGGCTCACGTGTAATACAAAACGTGTTGGGAGTGACTGAAGTGGCGCTTGCACTCATTTTGCTGACCGGAGCCGGACTAGTTTTACGCAGCACCGTGAAACTGATTGGAGTGGATCCTGGGTTCGACCCGCGCGATGTTCTGATTTTCAAAATCTCCGCGCCGCCTCGCGAATTCACCTCAGGCGAAGCCGTCCTCAATTTCTATCGACAGCTGGAAGAAAAACTTCGCGCGATCCCGAGCGTCGAAGCGGCAAGCATGGCCATGGGAGATCTTCCAATGCAAGGTGGACCACACTTCCCATTTTACGTTGCCGAACGCACGAAGCCCAGTCTGGCGGCCATGATACAGGGGTTGGGTTACATCAATGATCCTGATTATCTGCGTACCATGCACATCCGCCTTTTGCGTGGGAGATACTTCGATTCGCACGATGTTTTTACCTCCGCGCCCGTCATCGTGGTGGACGACACTTTGGTGAAGATGGTGTTTGAAGGCGAGAACCCTATCGGCAAACACCTCGTGCTGGCCATGCCCGGATTTGACCAGCCGCGCGAAATCATCGGAATCGTAAACCACGTGAAACACTGGGGCCTTGACGGGGATGAACACGCACCAGTTCAGAGCCAGTTCTATCTGCCTGCAGGGCAGTTGCCACCCGAAGTTTATTCCGGAGCACCTCAGGGACTTATGATGGTAATGCGCTCTGGTTTGCCACCCGCGGCTCTAATCCCACAAGTGCAGAACGCGGTCTTCCAACTCGACCGCAACCTACCCGTTTACCGCGTGACGACGATGAGCGATATCGTGATGGCGTCGATTTCAGCGCGGCGCTTCGCAGCCCTGCTCCTCGGCCTTTTTGCAGCGGTTGCGTTTATTTTGTGCGCGATCGGAATATATGGCGTGATGGCGTATTCCGTAGCTCAGCGAAGGTATGAGTTCGGTGTGCGAACTGCACTCGGTGCGCAAACGCGCGATATCACTCGAATCGTTGTTGGCCAGGGAGCGAAGCTGTGCGCGGCAGGAATAATGATCGGGTTTGTGGCTTCGTTTGCTCTCACGCGCTTCATTACCAGCTTGCTCTACGGTGTCAGTGCGGCCGACCCATTCACTTTGGCGACCGTTGCTTCGATGCTCTTGGTCGTTGCACTCGCTGGTTCGTATATTCCGGCCCGTCCTGCGTTGTTTGTTGATCCACTTGTTGCGCTCCGTGGTGGGCGAACAGAAACTCAATATCCGAGTCATACGAATCGCCGCTCAAATCGTCCTCTTAAACTATTTTCGTCGACATCGTCAGAGACGGTGATGGTGATCGAGACGTGCGAGCTCACGAAGACCTATAAAATCTTTCG
This sequence comes from uncultured Acidobacteriaceae bacterium, assembly GCA_963788555.1. Lineage (GTDB taxonomy): Bacteria > Acidobacteriota > Terriglobia > Terriglobales > Acidobacteriaceae > Sulfotelmatobacter. The sequence continues at coordinate 55,973 of CAWBHM010000001.1, forward strand.
GCGAAAAGCCATGCCGGCGCTGGATGCTGTTTCGTTGTCTGTCGGTCGCGGAACGATCTTTGGCCTCATCGGCCAGAACGGAGCTGGCAAGACAACTCTCGTGAAGATTCTAATGGGCCTATCGACTGCGACCGCCGGCTCCGCCCGGCTACTGGGTCGTTCTGCCGGCGATCCGACTACCCGGCGTCTTGTCGGCTATCTGCCCGAGCAGATGCACTTGCCCGACTTCTTCAAGGCAACAGACTTTCTTCATTACATGGGTCGACTAAACGAAGTGGATTCGGCCACGCTGAAACAGCGTATTCCCGATTTGCTTGAGAAGGTCGGTCTGTCAGGTGTTGCCAAGCCGCTGAAGGCATATTCAAAGGGCATGCAGCAGCGGCTGGGCTTGGCACAAGCCCTCTTGAACGATCCGGAAGTCCTCTTTCTTGACGAGCCGACGGACGGGCTGGATCCGCTGGGGCGCAGAGACGTGCGAAACCTATTGGTTAGCTTGCGCGCGTCGGGAAAGACGATATTGTTGAATTCGCATTTGCTCTCGGAAGTTGAACTGGTTTGCGACCAGATAGTCATCCTCAATAAAGGCAAGATCGCCTGTAGTGCGACACCGAAAGAGTTCACGCGCGGTACCGGCGAGTACCGAGTGCGTGTCGCGGCGGTTGATAACGCGATACGCGCTGCTGTCGCCGCGGCCATGTGCCCCGGCGATTGGCAGGGCACGACCTTTCGATGCCAGCCGCGTGACGGCGCTCAACTCAACGCAGTAATAGACAAATTGCGTGGGGTTCACGCCGAGATCGAATTGGTTGAGCCTGTCAAGTTTTCCTTAGAGCAGTTCTTCGTGAATATCGTAGGACAGGATTCCTAATGTTGACGACATACTGGTATTCGCTGCGCGAGGGCTTTAGTCGTCGGGTAGTCTTGGTGTTATTTGGACTCGCCTTCTTGATCGCCATAGGCTTCAACCTGATCGTAAGCGTCAGTCCAAGTGGTTCGGTAGTCGTTGGCACACAGGCGCTGGGGCCAGCCGATCATGCCGTGCCCGTTGTCATCGGAGGTCAAGTGGCCGCGACAGGAACCTTGTTGCTTTTATTGGGACTTTTTGCTGCGGTTCCGCTCCTAACTGTGACGCTCGACAAGGGCTGGCTCGAACTGACTTTTTCTAAAGCCCAGCCGCGGTGGAAGATTTTCATGGGACGCTTTCTGGGCGGAGTGACTTTTTACTCGATGACATTCGCCTTTGCCACCTTTCCACTTGCCCTGCGACTGTGGCTGACGACGCACGTTGAAACATGGCAAGTGGTCGTGGCGCTTCTAATCCAGACACTTAGTTTTGCAGCTCTGCTTTCAGTAGCTGCACTCGCAACACTGCCTCAGAAAGGCGTGGCCTTGCCAATTATGGTGTCTGTCGCGATTCTGTTTCTGTCGTCTCCATTGGCAGGGCGGCGAGAAACGTACTATCGGATGTTCTCATCCCATTTCGCAAGAGGACTCGTGGACTGGGCCTACGCCATTTTTCCAAAATGCTCTGAGCTCGAACATCTCTGCGGGTCTTTCATTCAGAAAGGTGACGTCGCATCGTGGTGGTGGCTGCTCTGGTCGACAGTCGTCTTCACGTCGGCCACGCTCGGGATAACACTGAGTGTGCTCAATCGCAAATCGTTCTAAATGCAGAAAAGAGCGGATACCACGCCGGAAGGTGAAATCAAAAAATCTGGGTCCGATCAGGGTCCAATAAGCCGTGGCAAACAGTTCCTTAGAATACCAATGACGGGCTGTCAGTACCGTTAAGTATCACTAAGTTACAGACAACTGTCACTCTGTCACAGCAGAGGTCGCGAGTTCGAGTCTCGTCGTCCCCGCCATTTCTCGTCGATAGTAAATGATAAAGGACGCTATCGCCAAGATTCCGACACGGGAACGCCTAGAACCTTTCAGGCGGTGTCGCTCGCGACCGAAATTCCAAGTCGATCATTCACGGCATCTTGAAGCTTCTGCTTGCTGCCGATGTACCGTTCCGTTGTTTGCACAGAGGCGTGGCCAAGCAGAAACTGAATCTGTTCCAGTTCGCCTCCACAGCCATGGCACAGACGGGCGCAAGTGCGCCGAAGGTCGTGAGGTGCCAAATTTGCTATGCCAGCTTGAGAGGCACACCGCTTCACCGCATACCAAACAACATTGGGCGTCACACCAGCTTCTTGTCGCGTGCCCCCTTTCAAAACCCGCCTGAATACTTTTCCCTCGCTCACTCCCGAATGCCGGAGCCAAGCATCGAGAAGCTCCTTGCTCCACGACGGTACCGGTATCGTTCGTAGCCGTTTTCCTTTCCCAACCAAATTGACAATGACCCAGCGACCCTCCCTCGATTGCAACTGGTCGAGGTTCAAACCCACGACTTCCGAGCGTCGCAATCCACATCCCAACAGCAATCCAAGCATCGCGCCATCTCTCCAACCGCGTAGATTGGCCTTCGAAGCGGCGTTAACTAGCTCTTGAGCCTGATTGCGAGTGAGCCAGTTGCCCATTTTCCGTCCGAGCCGCTTGACTCCCTTAACTCGCCGGATTCCAATTGCGTGTTCCGGGCTCAGCCAGCCGCTCTCTGCAGACTCATCGGCCAGCCTCCGAATCGCGGAAAGATGTAAGTTGATCGTAGCTGCGGACAGCGAGAGGCGTTCTAGGAATGAGCGGTACTTCACCACGACAGAGCGGTTGAACGTTAATCTAGGTTCGGAGCAATACCAGGCGATAAACCTTTTGATGGCGTGTTCGTAACTCCGCCGCGAGTGTTGAGAGGCGAGCGTATTGAGCACCGCTGTCTTGGATTGTTCCAGTTCAGGGATGGTTAGGGTCGCAGAAAGAACTACAGATTCGGGCTGGTTTTTGGGGAGCATAGGAAGCGGCTCCTTTTTAGCCGCCTCCACAGTCTTGTACTCACGAGACTGTCGCCATAAGAATGGTCCCCAGGCTTCGAAGCTCCAACCCCGTCGAAGGTCGATCTGGGATCATTGAAGCAAACGTCCTTCATCATTCACTACCGGAAAGCGCTGCAGAGCTCAATAAAATATCGGCAGTCAGCCCTCCTTAGGGGTCCCCAAGCCATACAGCGCACCGAGCGTATTCAGAACCAGTCCCAACAAGAACAGAGTGGTAATAAGGCCTCCGTATCGGGACGACTGCTTTTCCAGATGCTCCAATGCTCCGAGTTCATAAACCTGCAGCCCAGTGCCCGCCTCGGCGGCTTTGTTTTGCAGTGTAGTAAGTTTGTCGATCATCGTCTGGGCACCCGCCTTGAAAGCGTCGGCATCATCGGGCGGATGCGCAAGGAATGCCTCAGCTTCCCCATGAATAACGGTGGTACGGTGCAGTGCCTCGCTCGCCTCGTCGCTTCCTTTCTTTGGGGCGCCTTTCACGCAGCTCATCGCGAACCAGAAGAGATTCTGGGAAATCTGCCCGGACCCGACGGTGAGGTCACCCACCGCCGCCAGAACTGAACCGCGGGAAAGCGACTTTGCATCGTCCGCTTTCAGCATTTGCGCCGTATCGAATAACTTCTTGAGCTGATCCTGCTGCAGAGGCAGGCTGGCCCTGTACTGCGACTCCGCCGCTCGCATGGTGGCGATTTCATCCTTCGCCTTGTCGTTCGCGACATCTTTCAGAAAATAGCTCAAAAGCAGTATTGCCGCTCCAGCTAGAATCAGCATCCGGCGATGTTTTTTGAGCACGAGTTCCATCCCACTCTGTGCGGGGATATTCGTGGACTTCTGCCCTTGATCATGGTGCGGTGTTACAGAATGCTGTGCCATAGTCCCTTAAGTTTGCGCTTGTCGATGGAGCATTTCAAAGATCTCCTCAGTCGAAAGCGGGTGCGGGCTGAAAACATTTGTGAGCTCGCGATTGCGGGGAATGTTGGCGATAGCGTCCTTTATCATTCATTACTTGGATTGGCAAGCCCGCAACAGGCTTCTGGGTCAGTTGCCGGAGATGAAGACTATTCGCTCAAGTGGATGGCCGCTGCGAAATGCGCCCAATAGCATTCCTAGACCCTGGCGCGTTTACCGCGATCTATCCCAGAGAGTGCTATGCCACCACAAACTTCCTCGACCCGGACTTCTGGGGCCTGAGCCAGAAAGTCACTTGTGCGCGTTTTCCAGAAGGAGTTGGCCATCGCTTAAGCCTCGAAGCGAAGCGCCTCAACTGGATCGACATGGCTGGCTCTTAGCGAGGGAATGTAGGCGGCAAACAATGAAACTGCGCACAGCAATGAAGTCACGATTGCAAGCATCATCGGATCCCAGGTTTGAATCCCGAAGATTGAGCTAACGCTTACGCGAGTCAGCGCTAGAGCCAAGGGAATTCCGGCTAAGAACCCATAAAGCGTCAATCGCAATGCTTGCTTGACCACCATCGCTTGGACGTCGAGAGGAGTCGCTCCGAAGGCCGCCCGAATGGCCAATTCCTTGCGACGGCGTTGCACCGAGTATGTCATGAGACCGTATATGCCGGAGGCGGCTAGAACCAGAGCAATGGCGCCGAAGAGCGTCAGCACAGTCACATAGAATTCATAACGCGCAGAAGAGGCGGCGAGCGCCTCATGCATTGTGACCGGCCGTGCCACAGGTTGTCCCCCACTAAAGCTGACTAGCTCCTGCTGAAGCCTAGGTACCAGCGAGGTCTGAGCTTCGTCCGTGCGAATCGTCCATATAAGTGGTAGAAGCTGATTATTGCGAGCGTTCATCGAGTCTGAAACCTGCGCAGCAGGAATGTACATCGAAGGGTCCCGGTCGAGACCAGCATCATGAATGTCGACGACAACGCCCACGATTTGTCTGGGACGGTCCTCCGCCCACCCCTTGCCGATTTGGATAAAGTCGCCAATCGGATTGGCATTTATTTGCAGCCAGTATTGATGCATCATCGCGCGGTTAATCAATACGATTGGCTCGGCATTTTCGTTATCTTCGTCGGTGAACATCCGGCCGCGCATCAACTTTATTTGGAACACTTTAAAGTACTCGGGCGAAACGCTACGCCAAGTGGCAGATCCGTTGAAACGCCCATAAATCTGCTCGTGCTCAAAAATAGAGAATGGCATCGGCACACTGGAAAGCAAAGGGAGAGCGTTGGTGGTGGCAACCGCCTTTACTCCGGGAATTGCCAGGATCTGCCGTTCAGCGTACCGGACCAATTGCGTGACTTGAGCCGTTTTGTCAAAACGTGGGTTATTCAGCGACATTTCAACCGTCACCACGTTTTGCTCGTCAAAACCGCGATTGACTGCCCTCTTGGCAACAAAGGTGCGCATTAGAAGTCCCGCGCCGACGAGCAATACTAGAGAAAATGATATCTCCGCGATTACGAGGATTGAACGCCAGCGATTGCGCTCGAAGGTCATCTCAGATCTTGCAGCGCTGTCGTTTGCGAGCATATTGATATTCGTTCGGCATGCGTTGATGGCTGGGATTAGAGCACAAAGAATCCCAACCAGAATCGAGATCAAAAGTGTAAAAAGGAATACCGTCCAATCGAGGGTTATCGAAGAACCGTTTGCGACTACGCGCGGCAATTCATCCGGACTAATGGCGAGCACTGCGTGAACACCTAGATAGCCGAGGACGAGCGCGCCGGCCGCAACGCCTAACGAGAGAAGTAAGCTTTCCGTTAGAAGGTCAACCACGATCTGTTTGCCCACCGCGCCCAAGGCGAGGCGGATGGCAATCTCACGTGTCCGCCGGCCGGATCGTGCCAAGAATAACGTCGCGACATTGAGGCAGCAAATCGCGAGCATAAATCCGCCAGCACCCATCAGGACGTAAAGCGACGGCCGGACGTCGCCCACGACGGCGTCTCTAAGCGAAATGACCTTCGAAGCCCCTGCTGAGAATGTATCTCCAAAATTTGCCTTTGAAACCTGCCAGTCCGACCAATTAATCGCCCCACTCAAGGCATTCTGAGCCAGCTCGATGGAGATTCCTTTTTGGAGTCTGGCAACGACACGCACCCTGGCAATCAGATCGACAGAGTTCGAATCTGCACAGAGAGGAAGCCAGATGTCGGCGGATGACTCCAAGCGTGCATCGCCCGCGAGCACTCCAACTACGCTGTACCTGATACCATTGAGGAGTATTGGACGGCCAGTGAGGTTTCCTTCCGACCGAAAGTAACGCTGCCACAACTCATTGCTGATCACTATCACCTTCGGGCAGTCCGGGCTGTCCTCGCGAGCGGAGAAGGTTCGACCGGTCATCATGTTCGCGCCGAAGACATGGAAATAGTCGGCAGATACACGAGCAACCTTCAACGTGCTGCGGTAAACACCCTCCGTGAAATTCACCTCCGGGACGTTAATGTCAGATGCCGCCATCGATTCAAAGGACGTCGTGAGACTGCGCCAGAAAAGGTATGTCGGAATCGAGACTAATCTTTGATTGCCGATTTTAGTTGAGGTTATCAACTGCACGAGGCGGTCTGGCTCAGGATATGGCAGTGGTTCCAAAAGCACTTTATCGACCACGGAGAAGAGCGCGGACACTGTCCCGACGCCGAGCCAAAGGACAGCCAGGACCGTGAGAGTGAAGCGCGGATTACGCCAAAGCGTCCGGGCCGCAGACCGCAGTCGTGAATTGCGGATATTCGCCCAAAGGATCCGGCAAAAGCGGAACATTAACTTGCCTTCACTTGGATCAGCAACCCTTTCCTTCCGAGAGAAGCATGCATCGGTTAAGGCCCAAGGCAGCCGTGCCAGACGGGCCTTCCCCATCTATACATTACTCGTAACGCAAGGCCACGACAGGATCGACGCGCATCGCTCTCCTCGCGGGAATGTAGGAGCCCACGGCCCCAACGAACGCGAGCAGAATCGCGATCCCCGCGAATGTCCACGGATCCGTCGGGCGGACGCCATATAGCAAGCTTCGCAGGTAGCGCGTGACGCCAAATGCTGCGCCGAGTCCTATTATAACTCCCACCAATGTCAGCACGAATCCCAGCCTCGCCGTCAGCCAGAGCACTTGGTGCCGTTCGGCGCCGAGCGCTATTCGCATGCCGATCTCATGCGTCCGGCGCGCCACTCCATAGGTTACGAGGCCGTACAATCCGATGACGGACAGCGTCAGAGCAAGCAGCCCGAACAGGGTCGAAAGCGTCGCTGTGAGACGCTCTTGATAGATGGTTCGGTCGATTTCTTCCTTCTGGGTCATCATGTCCAGAATCAGATAGTCAGGGTTGACTTGACCAGCGGCTTCGCGCACTAGGGAAGCCAGTGCGTTTGGATTATTTTGCGTGCGCAACTCGAATGTCGTTAGCCGGTACATATCCGGCTCGAAGGCGGTTGGTTCGATCTCACTCCGAACGGATTCGTTCTTTGTGTCTCCCACAACGCCTATGATTTGCCATTCCACTGCGTCGGGGCCGGAGTCACCCTCGATGACCCTGCGCCCAAGCGGATTCTCATCACCAAAAAACGCTCGTGTGAACGCGCCGCTAACAACAATCGGCTTCGGCTTGGCGGAAGACTCAAAATCGGCTCTCGTGAATGTTCTTCCCCCAACCAGCGGTATTCCCATCGTTTCGAAAAACCGGGACCCCACAAGAAGGACATATGTAGGATGCGCCGAGGAAACAGGTGTGCCTGGGAGGCTGAATGGGCTGGCGGAATACCCGCCGCTCAGCAATGGCATAATCGAATAGCTTACCGACTTCACGCCGGGCAAAGCCGCAAACCGATTTTGCAGTTCCTCATTTAGCTTGTCACATCTTGGATCATCAATCTTCAACCCGCTTGCAGTCATATCTACGTTGAATAAGAGAAGATTGCCGGTTTTGAACCCCGCGTTGGCTCCTTCCAGATTTAGCACCGTGCGCCCCAATAATCCCGCTCCCAGAAGCACCAGAAGCGAAATCACCACCTGCGCTACGACAAGAACGTTGCTGAGCCGCGATGATCGCAAAGGTGTCGTGGATGCAGGTCCGCCACTTAACTTGAGCGCTGGAGCAACATCTATGCGTGAACCACGAAGAGCCGGTGCTAGTCCGAAGAGAAGGCCCACTGCGGTGGAAACAAGCATCGTAAAGCCGAACACGTGCCAGTCGATTCCCACGTCGATATCTAGTGGAACGTGCGAATTGGAAGACAGGAATGAAACCAATGCCTTTGCTGCGAACTCGGCGAGAAGAATGCCAAGCGACCCTCCCGCGAACGACAACATTAGGCTCTCGGTCAGCAGTTGCCGCACGATTCGCAGCCGCGGTGCTCCCAGGGCGTTGCGCACCGCCATTTCTTTCTGCCTTACTGATGACCTCGCAAGCGCTAACCCCGCCACGTTCGCGGATGCAAGGAGAAGGATCAATCCGACGGCCGCCATCAGCGCGCCCAGCGGTCTCCTGTATTCCGTGCGCAGCGACGCCAACCCATTCGCCGCGCTAAGCAGAGTAATTCGCGGCGCGTCGTCTGGCTTGAAGATCGCGGCCGGTCCAGTCGTCGTGATCGGGACGAACATCGCGTTCAGTTCTGCTTGCGCCCGTCGCACTTTTACGCCGGGCCTAAGTCTCGTCAAAATGCTAAGCCAAAGAGAGTTCTCCGCCTTCTGAGAAACGATGGACTGCGTAGCAAGGGACATCCAGAAATTCACTGGAATACCCGGGTTGAGATCCGGGAAATCGTGGCTGGTAATGCCAACTATTAGAACCGGCTTAAGGTTAACCGTTGCTGTTCTTCCGACCACGGCGGCATCGCCTCCCAACTCGCTTTGCCAATACCGATAGCTGAGGACCATGACCGGTTCTGCACCAGCCACGTCATCATCCGCATTCAACGTGCGCCCGACGGCTGCTTGTGCTCCAAGAGTGGAGAAAAACTCACCGGAAACATACATTCCGTTAACTCGCTCGTGATGGCGCTCGACACGGAGGTCCGCAGTAGCAGGAGCATAGGAAAAAACTCCGGAGAAGAGATCTCCCATCGACCGAACCCGTTCAAACATCGGATACGAAAAACTACAATCCGTTGGCAGCGATGAAGAATCCCCTCGCCCACCCGGACAACCGCCATAGCCCCAGTTGAAATTCGACTGTGGTTCATGCCGGGCGGTCCACTGTAACAAAACCAGTTGCTCTGGATTGGGGACTGGCAAATTGCGCAGCGCTATCGTATTGATTAGGCTGAAAATCGCCGTGTTTGCGCCGATTGCGAGCGCGAGTGTCACCACGACAATAATGGTGAACGCCGGTGACTTGCGAAGCACACGGGCAGCGAAATGCAAATCCCGCCAGGACGTTTCCAGAAAAGATTCCCAACCGGCGGCGCGGACGACCTCTTTCGTGAGTTCGGAGCTCCCTCGCTCCAAGCGCACGGCGCGAAGTGCATCCTTGCGGCTCATCCCTTGCTTCATCTTCGCTTCGGTCGCCATAGCGAGGAATTCGCTCAACTCCTCGTCCAGCTCCTCTTCTATTTTTTTTCTCTGCAACAGAGATCGAATGCCACTCGCTATGTTTCTCAGTAATGACATGGTTCGCTTACGACGCCTCCAAAATTCTGGCGATTGCCGCCACTTGCCTTCCCCATTCTCGTGTTTCGCTGTTGAGTCTCTTTTGCCCTTGTTCTGTTAAAGCGTAGTACTTTGCTCGCCTGCTGTTCTCCGTAGCCTTCCATTCGCCTCGGATCAGGCCATCTCGTTGCAGCCGCTGCACGGCTACAAACAGCGAGCCTGCATTGAGGCGGAAAACGCCTTGGCTCATCTGTTCGAGCCGCACGGCGATCCCGTATCCGTGCATAGGTTCGAGCGCAAGCATTTTTAGAATGAGCATGTCCAGAGTGCCTTGGACCAGATCACTCGGCTTGTCCGTCACGATTCCTCCTGAGGATCAGGAGGAAGAATATCCTTCTCCTACTGATTGTCAAGAGGAGAACCGTGGAACTGGAATCCACTCGGGAAACAGATCCGGCTCGATGTGCCCGGGGCTGCTCCGCAATGGACCGAAGTCGTGGGCGTTGTCGGTAACGTCAAAACCTATTCCGAGGCAACTCGCGACGACCCACAGGTGTATTTTCGACTTTCGCCCACGTGCTCACCCATCCGCCACGGTCTCGTCTTCCCGAGGGGTTGCCTCTTCATCGGGAAAGTGCATGATAAAGGACGTTATCATTTATAGTAGTCATCGAAGCCACGGCTTAGTGGACAATACTGTAAGCAGTAAAGACATATAGTTTAAAGGTGAAGTGGTCGTGCGCTCCGAGAATCGCCAGTGCTCCGAATAATTACGGAAATAGCGTGCGAGAGACCGCACCGCGTTGAAACGCCATGCCACAAATAAAATCTGTTGCCATACGCCGGTTTAAGAGGATCGAGGAAGTTCAAATACCCCTCACTGACACGACGCTTTTGATCGGAGCGAACAACTCCGGCAAGAGCAGCATCCTTCAAGCGATTCACTTTGCTGTTTCTATTGCACAATCAGCGCGCTTGGTTGGAGAAGGCGTCTCCTGGCGGAACGATGCGTTCGAGCTTTCGTTCAACCCTGCGCAGTTGATCTACACACCCGTGGCCGACGTGTTGTCTTTGGCTTCTGGCGGCACCCTGCAAGAGCCCCGTCCGACTCAAATTGAGATCGAATTCTTGAATGACGCTGGCGCCCGTTGCATTGTTGGTCTACGTCGCGGCAGGAATCGAAACATTGCAGTCTCGATTGTTGGACGCGCGCTCGGTGAAACCCTCATGGACCTGGAACACCCGTTCACCGTTTATGCCCCGGGGCTGGCCGGAGTACCTAAAGAGGAGCGCTACCTTTCGGCCGGTGTCGTTCGCAGAGTTGTGGCGCGCGGAGACGCCAATCTTACCCTACGGAACGTATTGCGAATGCTCAAGGCTGATCCCGCCTCCTGGGATCTGTTCATACAGGATATGCAGTCAATTTTTGAAGGCATCTCTATCGAAATCGACTTCGACGAAAATACGGATGAAAATATCCAGGCCCATTTCAGCTTGCCGGGGGGACCGCTCCTTCCGGTCGATGCGGCTGGCACTTCGATCCTTCAAGCTTCGCAAATATTAGCTTACGTCGCGCTCTTCAAACCGCAGGTGCTAATTCTCGACGAGCCAGATTCTCACCTGCACCCCGACAATCAACGTGCATTGTGTGATTTGATATATCGCCTTACGGCCAGTCGCGGCTTTCAAGCAATAATTAGCACCCATTCGCGACACGTGCTCGACACAATGAAAAACAAGAGCACAGTAGTATGGATGAGCAAGGGTCGGATTTTCGATGAGCCCGATCTAAGCGCAACGTCGATGTTGTTGGATCTGGGTGCGCTCGACTCGGTTGACTATTTTGCGGATGGAGAAGTTCGCTGCGTCGTAGCCACTGAAGACACAAATAAAGAGCCCCTGCGTGCATTGCTCTGGAGCAATAGATTCGTGGAAGCGGACACAGAAGTGGCTTCATACACTGGCTGTACCAAAGTAGACGCAGCCCTCGTTCTCGGCGGCTTCTTGCGTGAAAAAGCCCCGCACGTGCGACTCGTTGTCCACCGGGACCGTGATTACCTCAGTGACGCCGCCGCCACTGCGTTCACTACGCGGTTGGAGCAGGCAGGAGTAGGGCCACTATTAACGGCTCTCAATGACATTGAGAGCTATTTCCTGAATGCCGAGCATCTTCATTCCTTGAATCCTGCAGTAGCATTGCGGCGAATTGAGGAACTCTTGACTCAAGCCACGACGGAAACCGCCAATAAATCTGTGGAAGCAATCGTTAATCAGCGCACCGCCGAAGCATTTCGCACTAGGCGTGACGGTGGCCCGGCTCCCAATCATGGAGAGATTGCTGTCCAAGCTCAAGCAGACTACGCGGCGAATCCGACCGTGTTGAGACGCGGAAAGGATGTAATGGGGCGCTTGCAAGCTTTGCTGCAGCAGGAGTTGGCAGCAAATCCGCGAGTGTTTTTCCCGTCACAGCATCTTCACTCAGATGCGCTCACAGCAATCGCTAATATAATTTGGCCGCCCGCCTGATTAACTTTTATGATCATAATCACTGTTGAGCGATAAAATACATTATCGGGTTTAAGAACAGACTGTTAGTCGTTCCGACGCGCTAAGTCAGTACGCGATGTAGCCGGAACGCCCGTGACAAGGATTGCCGTATTGGTCTTTGTGGCGACGGAGCCTGGTGCTGTAGCGCTTGCGCGGAAAACGCTTGCCGCAATAGGAGCACTCTACAAGATAGATGCGCGTTGTTGCTGTACGCAGGCGTGTGCGCCCAAAAGAACTCGTTCGGACGCCTGATCCGAAGTAACTCTTTGCAGCGAATTCTCCCGCTTTCCCCAATTCCACAGGCAACCGTGGCTCAAATCGTTGATCTGTGTTGGTTAGGGACTGTATCTTCGGGTGAAGGAAAGTTTTGAGGCCGGGTCCACTGGTGCGACCGCCTGTCCGGTCGAAGGCGTAGAAATACTCTTGGCCGAATCCATCTTTCCGTCGCTTGAAGACGAGGGAGTAAGGTTCGATGAGCCGGCGGTGGCCGTCATAAGTGATGTCGAGCATTGTGAGGTTGCTCGCGGCCTCCATGATGATATTGCGAAATTGTGAAGGATAGAATGCAATTTGTCCGTAATAATCAACGCGCAGACCAGCGAAAAGAGCCTCGACGTTCTCCTTGAATCGAGTAAGCGCAGTATCGAAATCGAAAAGGCTTTGCACCGGGCAAACCAAGTATTTGTGCCAGATCGCGCGGAAAGTCTCTAAGGGGAGGTCGAGGAGAAGGCCCTTGGCCACGGCTGGGCTCGGCTCAAAAATGGTCTTCTTCAGAAAGGTGTGGAGAAGTTCGCCACGGTCTATTTCAAGATCGCGATTGATGAACACGCTGTAAACATAGTCGTACAAGTCGAACGAGTGCCGGCGCTGCAATAGACACTTGAGCTTTGCTGCGAGGAGTTCCTCCAGTTTGTGGCATCGAATCGTCGCGTTGCACTGTCCGTTGTCGGAATACGGGTGAATGAGAAAACGGTTTTGAACTGGCAAGAATATGCGGTCGTACTCAGTCACGTCCAGATGCACGCTGATCGTTGTCGTGTGAGGATTTCCGTAGAAATCCTTGAAGTATAGCCGCGCTTCCACAATTCGCCGGTCTGTGTCGGAATTGCCTTTTTCTCTGACCCAATTGCGATCTTTTTCAAAAATGACGCCCGCCTGCTCTTGGACGAAATCACAGACCTTGTTCAATTCGGAAGCCAGGTTGTCTTCCTGAATGAGGGTCGTACTGGAGAAATCTAAATCGTTGGAGAAGCGTGTATGCGGGAAGTAGGCCTTGCGAAAACAGTTTCCACCCTTGAGTACGAGAACGTCCTTGAGCCAACTCGCACCGTAAATACCTGTGAGCAGCCAGCCTATATTTGCAGCGTGGAGTCCGAATTCCGCCCCCTTGGCCTCAATCTCATCCTTCGTGATCACCGGATATCCGTGCGGTCAAGATCCGCAGCTCGTTATTTCCTTTAATATTAACACTCCAGAGTACATGAAATTCGCCGTTAGAGGCGAGGATCGACGGGCTCGCTCTCCAGGGCCAAGACAGCGAAGACGCATTCGTGGACCCGGCGAAGCGGCTCCTGGCGGACAAATCTCTCCAGCGCCTCAACTCCGAGAGCGAACTCGCGGAGTGCCAATGAACGCTTGGCGGAAACCGAACGGCTGCGGAGGCGCTCTAAGTTCTCGGGCAGCAAGTACTCGGGGCCGTAAATAATTCTCAGATATTCAGGTCCGCGACATTTGACGGCTGGCTGGGACAAGCCACGTCGCCCACGCACAATGAAGTCCAGTGGCTTTACGACCATGCCTTCACCACCATGTCCAGTCAGCTCTTCCCACCAACGAGTGGCCTCTTCAACGCTGGCTGCGTCGGTCACGTCTACCTGTCGGTAAGACGTGGCGAGCAAGAGACCATCGCCGGCCTTGCAAACCTCTGCCAGCTTTTCCATGTGCCACACGTGATCGCGCTGAACGTGAACTTGTCCTTCCGTAGCAAGCAAGTGGAACGGCGCGAGCTTCAAATCGCTGACGGACTGAACCAACCAGCAGTAGCGCCGATAAGAATCGATATAAAGCTTCGCGGCTTCGAGCCGTTGCTTATATTTCTCGATGAGAGGCAGGGCATCGCCATTCTTCGATGCAAGATGCTCAAGAGACGCGACTGTTTCCGTAAGAGACGCTTTCGCAGCCGCGCCCACAGCGGCGTATTGCTGCCGCAATAGTTCCTGAGCCTTCGCAGACCAGGGCATCAATTCGGCGTCGAGGCAAATCCAGTCCGTCTCAAACTGCTGCCAGAATCCTGCGGCATCTACCGCTCCGCGCACCTTTTCGAGAAATTCCTTTTCGATCTTTGCGTCATCGAAGAATCGTCGTCCTGTTCGCGTGTAGCAAATCCCAACGCCTTCCTCGACGATACCGAAACGTCGTCGAGCGGCATCCTCATTTCGGCACACGATCACAACGGCGCGGGAACCCATGTGCTTTTCCTCGCACACGACGCGAGCGACGCCTTCGCGACGGAAGTAGGCAAAAGCTTCCGCCGGATGTTCCAGAAGTCCGGGTTTTTCGGTTGTCTCTGTGGGCGACATGGTGGGCGGCAAGTAGATCAGCCACTTCGGATTCGCCGCAAAGCGGCTCATCACTTCAAGAGCGGCCAGCGCGTTCTCCTCCCTTACGGTGACATTGTGGTGGAGGCGAGTTGTCACAATTCGCTTGCCGATCACATCGTCGATATCGAGCAAATCGTCGTGAACCTGCTGAGAGGTAAGCGATGGTCCTGAGTCTGCAACCGCGGCGAGCGGTTTGACCGGCTGTGCGTACGTCTCACGAGTGGCCACGGAGACGAGCTCTTTCTCGGGGTAGCGAAGTGCCGTCAGGTTGCCGCCGAAAACACAGCCCGTATCGATGTTAATCGTGCGATTCAACCAATCGGGCTGGGGCACAGGAGTATGGCCATAGACCACCATGGCCCTGCCGCGATACTCCGCAGCCCAGTTGTAGCGAACTGGCAGGCCAAATTCGTCAGTCTCACCTGTGGTCTCGCCATAGAGCGCAAAATCTCGAACCTTACCTGAACCACGACCTTGCATCTCTTCCTTCATACCGGCGTGAGCGACGACGAGTTTTCCATCGTCCAAGACATAGTGGCTGACAAGTTCATCGAGGAAATCCGAGACCTGAACGCGGAATTCGGGCGATTCCTTATCCAGTTGTTGCAGAGAATCGGCAAGCCCGTGCGTGATCTGCACGTCTTTGCCCCGGAGTTTGCGCATTAGCTTGATATCGTGGTTGCCCGGAACACAAAGGGCTGTTCCGGCTTGGACCATGCTCATCACTAGGCGGAGCACCTCTGGAATCTTCGGGCCACGATCCACAAGGTCACCAAGAAAGACAACCTTGCGGCCCTCCGGAGGCTTCACGGAGTAGGCAAGAGAACCAGGAACGTTTGATTGCTTCTCGACCGAATACCCAAGCTGCGTAAGCAACTCGACGAGCTCATCGAAGCATCCATGCACATCGCCAATAATGTCAAACGGGCCGTGTTCGTGCTTCAGGTTGTTCCACAGGGGCTCGCGCTCGATTTCCGCCGCGTCAACCTCCTCGGGTGAATGCAAAATATGGACCCTGCGAAAACCTTCTCGTTGTAGATTGCGCAGAGAGCGCCGTAATTGCTGAGACTGCTGGCGTATGACGTGTGGACCGAAATCTCGGTCCGGACGGTTACGGTTTCGCTCGTGGCAAAGCTTCTCCGGCAGATCAAAAACTATGGCGACTGGAATACAGTGAAACTGCCGAGCTAGAGCAATGATTGGCTTGCGGGCTTCGACCTGTACATTCGTGGCATCGATCACTACCAGCTTGCCAGTCGTCAGCCGTTTCGAGGCGATGAAATACAGAACCTCAAAGGCGTCGTTCGTGGCCGCTTGGCTGTTCTCCTCGTCGGATACCAGACCACGGCAGAAGTCTGAAGAAAGCACCTCGGTCGGTCGAAAATGCTTTCGGGCAAAACTCGACTTGCCCGACCCCGAAGGGCCGACAAGAGCAACGACTGCGAGTTCTGGAATCGTGAGCTTCATTGGCGAGTGAAAATGCCCATCTGCGTAGGGCTGCCCACGATTGCGTCCTCGGGTCCGATAGGCAAGAAGCGAACCGAGTAGCCGAATCGCGCAGAAATGGTATTTGCCCACGATTGAAATTCGGCGCGTGTCCATTCAAAGCGATGGTCTTTGTGTCTCATCTTGCCGGCAGGCAGCGTCTCGAATTTGACGTTGTACTCGACATTCGGTGTTGTCACCACAGCAGTTTGCGGACGTGCGAATTCAAAGAGGACTCGCTCAAAGGCCGCAAGACGCGGCGGATCTTGGTGCTCGATGACTTCCACAACGGTTGCGGCGTCATAACCGCTGAGGCGTTTGTCGCGATAAGTCAGCGATCCGTGAATCAGACGGATGCGATCCTTCTGCATCGTAGGCAAATCCTCGAGACGCAGTTTCTGCGAGGCAATCTCTAGGGCGCGATGCGACACATCCATGCCAACGATTTCTGCAAAGGCTTTGTCTTTCAAGAGCTCGCGCAGAAGACGACCCTCACCACAGCCAAGGTCGAGTACACGCTTCGCACCGCTGCTGCGAAGTGCTGCAATGACAGCTCCCATGCGCTGTTCGGCCAGGCTAATTGGCTTCTCAATGGCCTCCTCTTCGCGGGTGTGAGTTTCCGCTACTTCGTCCGCGGCGGGCTCCTCCTCCCCAATGAGACGACTCAGCGCTTCGCGGGCCAGCCGCTTCTGGTGTTTCAAATAGCGATTGGTAATCAACTCGCGCTCGGGATGCTCGCGAAGCCAGCCCTCTCCATGACGCAGCAGCTTTTCCACTTCCGCGTCGCCAACCCAGTAGTGCTTGTCGTCGTCCAGGACAGGAATCAGGACATAGAGATGCGTCAGCAAATCACTCAATCGAATTGTGGCCTTGAGTGTGACTGAGAAGTACGGACTCTCTCCCCACTCCGGGAATTTCTCATCCAGTGGATGGCGCGTAGCAGTGACTTCGTAACCCAACGGCTCGAACAAGCGGCGCAAGAGATTTTCTCCGCCGCGACAAGGCAGCACTGTGATCCGCGCTTCCAGTGGCAGCGGCGTATCCGCCAGTTCCTGACGCTCCTTGCTCTTGCCGGTCATTGCAGTACCGAAGGTGCGGGCAATAGCAACGCTTAGGAAAGACGAAGCCGCGTAGGGCCGGTCATTAACGTATTGCTCCAAAGCGTGCGCTTCACCGCTTGGCCCGCGCCGGTTGCGCACAAGACCAATGGGATCGATCTCCAACAGCAGCGCGGCAGTGCAGCGTTCGGGCGTGGTCTCCGGATAGAAGACGTGCGCTTTCCCGAAGACCTGATCAAACGAATGGACGCGGAACGGGCTCTTGTGAAGGAGGTAGCCCAAATCCGTCGCAGTTTTCCCGGAATATGAAATGGTCAGCAACATTTTTCGTTCGAAGCTTCACTATCTCACACTCAAGAGTGCCATTAGTCTAAACAATTGGTTTGCCGACCTCATTGCACGGAATGGCGTCCACGACCTCGACTCGGAGACAACTGAACGACGCGCCCATACCAAATGCAGGGTCCATGTGCACCGCGAAATAAGGCGAGGGGCCTTCCGTCCGCTGCTTGTGCGTGACTGAGAGCTCGAGGATCGCATTCTGGTGATTGAACCCTTCCATTCGGAAGTCGTCGACATCAAAAAATCGAAGCGTCGTAAGTGTGTGATGCTTCAGAACGAGAAAACCTTTTGAATTAACATCGTTCGTCAGTTCCCATACATGTATTTTCAGTGTGAGTACCGGGAAATCATAGCGACCCTGATCGGGTTCCACGACACCCCGCCAAAAGTGAAAATCGATGATCTCAGCGTCATGGAACGATGGCCAATAACCAAAAATGCTTGTCAGTTTCTCGCCGCCTTGGATGAGTGACTCGATATTTTCCATCTACGCTATCCGTTGCCATAACCGGTTCCGTACAACCTCGCGAGAATTCGTTCCGTCGAGCCGTTGGTGCCACCCTTGAGGCTCTGTACTTTATTGCCGCCTTTTGCCGCCTCGACAAATCGCTAAGTCATTGCAGGGAAAAAGGATGGTTGGTAGGGGCGGTGGGGATCGAACCCACGACCTTCGGCTTAAAAGGCCGCTGCTCTACCACTGAGCTACGCCCCTGTGGTGTGAATTTCTTATTGTAGCATGAGCGCAGCTTCCTCCAAGCGCATCCGTCTCTCGATAAACTCCGCCGATGCAAGGCAATTCCAAATGCAAGGCCGGTGCAACGGGCGGGGGCACACTTGCCCCTGCATGCACCACTACAGCAATCGGCGCGGCTTTACGACAGTGCGGGGACGGCGCGGGGACGTTTGCGCTTCCATTCGTAGTCTTTGCGCAGGCGCGATTGATGCTTTTTCAGTTGTGACTCCATTTCGGTGAAGGCTTGCTTGCAACTGGCGCGCACATTTTCGCCGGTGCCCGTGGCGTGCAGACTGCCCGTGGGCAGCGACAGGTTCAGCGAAAAGAAATTTTCCTCCCTGTGCGGATTTTTCGAAAACACTCCGTGCAGCAGGACCAGGTCCGGCTCATAGCTCTTCAGCAGCCGATTAAGTTTGCCGGCGTAACGCTCCACTTCCATTTCGGCTGGTTTGTGTGGCTCGACATTCTTGTAGCTGATCGAAAGTTTCATGGATGCACCTGTAGGACTTCCTGTGGAAGAGGCGGGCGACGCGGAATTGCTCTTGGCACCGCATCATGTGGCAAGGATACCAGCGCGGGCAGCGCGCGGCAATCGCCGCTGAAAATATTTCTTCTTCCATCGGAGCGCTCTCCTGCGTTGACAGTCACCACGGGCTCCCTCTAATCTGCCCTCGCGGATCTTCTCGCACGACGACCGCGGCATGTGTGCTTGGCCAGGAGCGGCCACGCCAAATAAGATGGATGGTGCGGTCGCAAGGGCACGATGGCTCCAGCAAACAAACAATCGCAGAATGCACCGGCTTCCGTAGCGGTGATTCGCGTTGGTCCAGCAGGGTGGTCCTATCCGGACTGGGCCGGCTACGTCTATCCTTCGCGGCGGCGAAAGGGTTTTCACGAGGCCACCTATCTTGCCGAATTTTTTGACACCATCGAGATCAACACGTCCTTCTACCATCCGATTCGGCCTGACCATGCGGCGCAATGGATTGATCGTGTCGCTGCAAATCCGCGTTTTGTGTTTACGGCGAAGCTCTGGGTGGTAGTGATTCAGCCACGGTGCCGCGTCCAGCCAGAGGTGTGGCCGGTCATCACTGGGGTCACAATGGGCCGTGCAGGCAGCCGCCCAGACCTGTTGCGGGCACCCAGGTGTTGCAGGTGGCAAACTGAGCGCAGTGCTCCTGCATTTCCTTCCCCGGTTTCATCGCACGCGCGAAACCGTGGCGCATCTTACCGCGCTCTTGAAGCGCTTCGCGGATTATCCGCTGGTCGTCGAAGTGCGGCACGCGTCGTGGCATACGCCAGAGACGTTTGCGATGCTCGCGGAATGCAACGCGGGATTCTGCAACATCGACCAACCCGTTATCGGCCAATCTCTGGAGCCCTCGGCGGAAAATGACTTCTCCGATTGGCTATGTGCGGCTGCATGGGCGGCGCTACGACACGTGGTTCAGCGACGATGCCACGATTCCTTCGCATGAGCGGTACAACTATCTTTACTCCACGGGAGAGCTCACACCGTGGGCCAAGCGCGTGAAGAAAGTGGCGGAAAAATCGCGCGAAGTCTTTGTGATCACTAACAATCACTACCAGGGAAAAGGCGTGGTCAACGCGCTACAGCTCATCAGCATTTTGAAGGGCGCTAAAGTAAAAGTGCCGAACCGCTGCGCGAACAATTCCCCTGAGCTGGAAAAGATTGCCGATGCCCCGCCCGCCGAGCCGAGCTTGTTTCCTCGGGCAAGGTCGAGTGACAGGCGGCGGTGCATTTGTTAAAAGTAAGAAATTGTTGGGGCTTCCTCTTCTATTACCGGAACTCCAAACTGGCCCGTCTCTGACGGCTAATCTAGCGGTGAGCTGGTACGGTGAGCTGTTAGCTGTTAGCTGTCAGCTGTGAGCTGTCAGCTGTTGGTCGCCGCCGGGCTTCCGCAAGAAGAGCGAATCACCAGTTCGCCGTCGAGCAAGATATCGCGGGGCATCATATCCGGATGTTTGATGCGCTCGAACATAGCGGCCATGGCGGCATGGCCGATTTCCCGGCAAGGCTGACGAATCGTGGTGAGCGGCACAGGTAAAAGTTTTGCGTTTTCTACGGCTGCCATTAATTCCCACAATTTTGAAATCCTGCGGGATGCGATGGCCCAGCGCCAGCAGGCTTTGCATCAGGCGGCCGGCGGTACGATCGTTTACGCAGACGAAACCTTCGGGGCGAAATTTATTGAGCATTTTTTGCAGCGCGCTGTTTTCAACAGAAGGAAGCGATTGCACGAAGGCGCCGGTCCACCGGGAGGCCATTCGCGAGCAGGGCCTCCCGAAAACCAACCATGCGGGCTTCCACCGTGGAAGTAATACTGACATCTGCGATGAAGAGAATGCGGCGGCAGCTTTGCCGGACGAGATGCTCTGTCGCGAGGTAGCCGGCGCGCCGGTTGTTGATGCCCACCAGATCGTAGTGGCTGCGTTGCGGGAACGGAAAAATGCAGCGGTCGAGCAGAACCACAGGAATTTGCGCTTTGTCCAGCGCTTTGACGACGGCGTCGTTGGCATCGCGCCTGCTGGCCGTAATTTCCAGCGGCGCGAAAAAAGACTCCGGTCACTCTACGCTCGATGAATTGCTGGCAAAGGCTCCATGCCGCTGCTCTTCTTTTTGTGGCACCCGCGGCGTCCGTGCGTCCCCATAGCAAACCGCATTCGGATGCCTCTGGGCGTTGGCCATCCCCTGGCAAATCGGCTCGAAGATTTCCGTTTCGCCGAGGTCGGGAATAAGCAGCCCGAAGTCGCGCGCTATCGCCCGCTCGGTTCGGCCGGACGTAAGTGCCGGAACCCCGCGATACGCTGTACCAGCCCTAGTTCCTTCAATTCGCGCACGGCACGGCCGACCGTGATTCTCGGAGCTCGAAACAAACGAACCAGCGCGGCTTCGCTGGGAAATTTCTGGCCGGGAGCATATTTTCCGGCAGCGATGTCTTTGGCCAGACGATCGAGGATCTGGCGGTACTTGGGGCCCTCCGAGATAAGCTGCGGACACTCACAGCAAATAGTATAGCTTTCGATGAACGAGCGAAGAACGCTCCTCCTTGGATTTCCGTCACTCCGGGAGTTTGACGAGGGCGGCGAGTTTTTTGGGAGCAGTGAGGTGGTAGCCGGTCAGGAGCAGGTCGCGGACTTCGGACCAATCGATCTTTGGAAGGTCGAGGCGGAGAGCGACCCAGCCGCGCGGGCCGATATACGCGGGAAGATAATACCGCTTGGGTTGCGCTTGGGCGAGAGAGGCGTTTTCGCCGGGGAAGACTTTGCAGGTTACGGCGACGATGCCGTCGCCGTGGTGGTCGTTTAAAATAGGCCAAGATTTTTTTACGGACCAAAAAGGCGGCGTGGGAATTCTTGAGTTCGCGGGTGGCTTCGGGAAGCGCGAGCGCGAGCTTGGTAAGGCGATCGAGAATAGGATTGTCGGTCGAGGACTTAGGCATACTCTCGCAGCCACCCGACTATTCGATGAAGACTAACAGAATTTAGTTCGAGGGCCGCACAGCTCTCTGCGCGATGGTTCGGTCTCCCGATTTGGTGGCGGTGCAGCCGTTGAAATTGACTTTGACTTTGAAGGGAGAAGCGCCGTACGAGCCGGAAAGAGAAAGTTCCTGGGGAATTTGCAGTCCGTTGATTTCCTGATAGTCGATGGTGACGTTAAGGTCGGTGGCCTCGGCGGGAGTTGCGCCGCGATAGAGCGCCTGGTAACTGGAGAGAAGCAGGCCCTTTGGTATTTTTTTGAATTGCGGCTTTATCGTCGAGTCGAATTCGGAGGTCTTCACTCGCATGCTGCTGATGGCGTAGTCCTTTGCCATCGTGGTGGTCACTTCGGCGGAACCTTCCTTATAGGAAATGACGTAGTCGGAGCCGATAGAGTTGAGCTCGAAAGGAGTAGCCGCGTCCGGGAGGGCTGGAGAGATGGTGTAGGCGGACCATGTTTGGAAAAAGCCGACGGACATCTGCTCCATGCCGCTGTAAACCTGCTTTAGACCGTTGGCGACTTGCTCGTTTTCTGCGGTGATCTCGTTGTGCGTGACTTTGGCGTTGCCATCGAGTCCGACGGTGAGACCAAAATGAAGCGCTTGCAGTTTTTGGACGGCGGCGTCGATGCCGGTGGGATCGCTTTTGCGTTGCTCGGAGAGAAGGAAGGCCCAGTCGGGGGCCATGGTGCATTGAAATTCGGTGAGGCCCTGGTCTTTGAGGCTGTAATAGGATTCGCGCGCTTTTTTGAGAGTTTCCAATTTGTCGGGTTTCTGAGCGGATGAGACGGTTGGAAGAAGAAGCGCCAACGCGCAGACGGTGAGCAGGAGAGGAGTCCATCGCTTTGCGGAGAGTGGTTTCGACATTTCGGCTCCAGTCTGGGAGGCGCGTGAATTTTTGCGGCTGAGGACCGTGTTTTGCTTCAATCGAAGAATAGCATGGCGAAAGTGGTATATTTGGAAAGCCATCAGGGATGGTGTCCGAGGTGCAAAGGCTCGTGCGGGCTGCAACGTTTGTTGCTGTGTGGCTTTTGTAGTGGCCTGGTCTTCAGACCGGCTCTTCGTTTTTTTCTTTAGCAGGTCGGTGAGTGGAACTTTTTGGTTTGGGGCGTAGTATTGGACATAGAGACTCGAAGGGGGTGGAACCATGTACTGCGATAGCTGCGGGAAAACCATTCAACCCTGGGACTCGATATTGAGCGCTTGCGGGAAGCAGTTGGTCACCGGGCCGGCGGCGCCGAATGCGACAGCATTCTGCCGCACACCGAACTGGGCGCGTGGCGGGAGATGGGCGCGTTGGGCGGAACATCAGTGCTGTGGCCGGGCTGTGGGCTGCGAGCGGCATCTTGCGGTTTATGGGAGTGGCCTGGTGGATGATTTTTCGAAGGTTGGTTTTTGATGGCGGATGGCCGTTCGGGAATTTGGATCATGGGCTTCGTTCGTTGCTCTGGGGGCGGGATCTTTTCCTCTGGCAGTCTTTATAACTGTGTTGCAGGACCTTTACCTGGCGCTTTGGCTGGCGTGGGCTTGCACTGGCGCGCAGGCGCGGGCCAGTGTTGGGGATCGTGTTGTCCTGCTTTGTGCTTATCCGGCATCCCATTTGGGGATGGCGCTCGGGATTTATACGCTGTGGGTGCTGGCACCGGAGAGTTCTGGACGAGAGTATGACGCTATGGCGGAACTGGCGCGCGGATGAACGCGCCGGGAATTCCGCGCTCAACCGCAGGCCGGATCGACGATATGGCGTTGGGCGGAACGACCTCGGTTTGGTGAAAGAAAGTACGGAAGAACCGGCTCAAGACCGGCCGCTACAAAGGAAAAGCAGATCCCTCGCTTCGCTCGGGATGACACTTCATTTCGCGATTGATTCCCTGCTGAGAATTACATACCTCCCC
>CAWBHM010000002.1:0-17286 GCA_963788555.1 uncultured Acidobacteriaceae bacterium
GAGGAACGAAGGGAACGAAGCGAGGGATCTGCTTTTCTTCCCTCCTCTCTGCGCCCTCTGTGTCCGGCGTTTACCTCGACCCGGTCCGGGTGGACCTCTGTGTAAAATCCTTTTCCTCCTTCTTTCTTCAAAAGGTAAGCCAACTCGAAAATTGACTTACGTTCTTTTTAAGGGCATATTTTCTCTGAACAGGACTACCTCATGAAAACTGAACTCTCCACCGTCACCACCAAAGGCCAGCTCGTCATCCCCGCCAAGCTCCGCCGCAAATACGCCATCCGCGAAGGTACCCAAGTCGCCTTCCTCGAGGAAGAGAACCGCCTGGTCCTCCAGCCCCTCACCCCGGAATTTGTTCGCAGCCTCCGCGGCTCCGTAAAGGCGGATCCATCCGCGCTGAAAATTCTCCTGGATTAGCGTAAACGTGAGCGCCAGCTTTAAAACTTGGTTATGAAGCCCCTGTCTTTGAAAATCTAAGTCCATGAAACGGTCGTTCTTGACGCGAGCGCAGTCATGACCTTCTTCGAAACCGCCCCGGCGCGCAGAAGGTCGAGGAACTCATCCATCTCGGCGTTGCAGGCAAACGGCAGCTGCTCATGTCTGTAGTCAACTGGGGCGAAGTCTACTATTCCACATGGCGCGCCCACGGCCCCGGCGTTGCGCGCAAAATCATCGAAGACATGAGTCAGCTCCCCATCGAAATCGTCGACGCCAACCTCGACTTGACCCGCACCGCCGCCGAACTCCGCGCCGACCACAAACTCGCCTATTCCGACTGCTTCGCCGCCGCCCTGGCCACCCACCGCAAAGCATCCCTAGCCACAAGCGACAAAGATTTCGCCACCGTTGAAAAAAAGCTCGACATCCTCTGGACCATCGCGTAACTGACCTACCCCACAACCCTCTACCTGGCGGATCTTTCCCGGCGAGTGGCACAGACGATGAATTTCAAAACGATCCTTCGTGCCGCACAGGCCGGTTTTCTTGACGCGGAAATAGAGTCAAATATTGGGTCCGGCAAAACGATTTTGAAATCGTCTTTTCTTATATGGGTTGCCCCAACCCGAGCCGCTAGAGAGGCGGCGTTCGAACAGTCTTTTTTAGCCTTGCCCAACTCGCAGGGACCGGCGGGAGGATCCGCGCACAAAGACTCTCTATTACCCGCGGGGCTCGCATCTGAAGCTTAATTACTTCGTGAAGGGGTCTCGCTCGCACGGAACATGCGTGACTAAAACCTGCAAGGAATTTAGCGTGGTGGTGGATCCCCTTCCCCGTTCCAGTCACTCCAATTTTCTCGGACCGACGCATTATATTTATAGAAACTGAACCCTAATTTCTTCATCTCACCTGCGTCTGCAAAGAGAATCAATTCGGCGTTTTCTTTGCCGTTGCCCCTATGGTTTAAATAGTCGATGTGAGGTGGGGATTCCTGGGGATGGTGATCAACGATTCCTAACGATCGTGATCGCGATTCCGGGATGATCGTGATCAGTGTTCCGACGGAAGGTGATCAGTGATTCCGGGATGATCGTGATCACTCCATCGTGATCCTGGGAACGGTGATCACGATGGCTCGGAATGTTTTCCACAGGGCGAGGTGACGCTGGACATCACAGAAGGCAAGCTGTTCTCCGAAGACAACTTAGAGGAGCAACAGCGTGCCAACCAGGAGAATGTCCATGCGTAAGATCAAGGAAGTCCTCCGCCTCCGTTTTGAGCTGAGGCTGGGGCAACGGGAGATCGCCCGAGCTTGTTCGATCAGTCAGGGAGCCGTCCATAACTACCTGAAGAGGGCAGCAGCGGCCGGGATAGCCTGGCCGACTCCGGAAGGCTGGGACGAGCAGCGCGTCGAGCAGGCCTTGTTCGGAGAGCAGCAGGTGGTAAAACGACTCCCCGAACAAGTCCTCCCGGATTTTCCCAACTTGCACTCGCAGTTGCAGCAGCATCGCCATCTGACGTTGCAGTTGGCTTGGGAAGAATACCGGCAGGTGCACCCGGAAGGGTACGGCTACAGTCGCTTCTGCGGGCTCTACCAACGTTGGCGCCGAAAGCAGGATGTGGTTCTTCGCCAGGTACACAAGCCTGGCGAGAAGGGTTTCGTGGACTGGGCCGGTGCCACGATTCCGGTGCACGATCCGATTACCGGCGAAGTCTGGCCAGCGTCGTTGTTCGTGATGGTGTTGGGCATGAGTTCCTACACTTATGCCGAAGCCACCCGAGACCAGCAGTTGGCTGCCTGGATCAGCACTCACATTCATGCTTTTGAATACTTTTCTGGAGTGCCCAGACTCCTAGTCCCGGATAACCTGCGAACGGGAGTGAGTCGTGCGTGCCGCTACGATCCGGATCTCAACCCCACCTACCAAGAGTTTGCGATGCACTACGGCGTGGGAGTCGTGCCGGCGCGCCCTGGTCATCCGAAAGACAAGGCCAAGGTCGAAGTCGGCGTGCAAGTTGTCGAACGCTGGATCCTTGCCGCCCTACGCCACCAGAAGTTTTTTCGGTTGGCGGATCTGAACGATGCGATTCGCGAACTGCTCGAGCGGCTGAACCAGCGACCGTTCCGGAAGCGCGAAGGATCGCGTGCCAGTGTGTTCGCAGCGGTGGAGCGCAGCGCTTTGCGAGCGTTGCCTGCCGAGCCGTTCGACATGAGCCAGTGGTCCTACGCCCGAGTCAACATCGACTACCACATCGCCTTCGACGCCAACCTCTATAGCGTGCCTTATACGCTGGTGCAAGAACGCGTGGAAGTTCGAGCGACACCGACGACCATCGAGATCTTTCACAAGGGACAGCGGGTAGCCTCGCACGTCCGTGGTCATGGACGAGAACAGGTGTTCACGCAGAGAGAGCACCGGCCGAAGAGCCACCAAGCGCATCTCGAGTGGACTCCTTCACGCATGGTGAACTGGGCCGAACAGATCGGACCGCACACGGCCAAGTTGTTTGAACGGATCCTTGCCGAGAAACCGCATCCGGAGATGGGCTATCGATCCTGCCTCGGGATCATCCGACTGGCCGAGGAGTATTCCTCGACCAGGATGGAAGCGGCTGCCGATCGAGCCATACGGACCGGTGCTTGCCGCTACCAGAGCGTGAAATCGATCCTGAAGAACTCCCTCGATCAACAACCACTCCCAGAACCGCCACCGCAACCCCTTCCGCCATCGCATGACAACATTCGTGGCGCTGAGTACTTCGAGTAGAGAGGAGAGATGCTCATGTTGCAACAACCGATGAAAGAAAAACTCCATGCTCTCAAGCTCCAGGGAATGATCGAAGCACTGGAGCATCAGGAACAGGACGAAGCGACGCGGGAGTTAAACTTCCTCGACCGTCTGGCACTGCTCGTCGATCAGCAGTGGAACTGGCGTGAGAACCAGGCTCTCACCAGACGAGTCCTTGCTGCTCGCTTACGGGGAACTGCCTGCGTCGAGAACATCGATTATCGTGCCGAGCGAGGACTGAACCGGAGCGTGATCCGTGCGTTGGCCCAAGAGTCTACCTGGGTGGCCAACCACGAACACATCTTCGTGCTGGGTCCGACCGGTGTGGGCAAGAGTTATGTGGCTTCGGCGCTGGCGCAGAAAGCTTGCCGGGATGGCTATCGGGTGTACTACACGAGGGCCGCGGCGCTGTTCCGGGATCTGAGCCTGGCACGCGCCGATGGCAGTCTGCGGCAACTATTGAGACGGCTGAACCGCATCGATGTTCTGGTCATCGATGACTGGGTCATGGCTCCGATGGCGGAAGCGGAGAGAAGAGACTTTTGGGAGATCGCCGAGGATCGCTACCAGACGCGCTCGATGGTCCTGACTTCGCAGTTGCCAGTGTCTCGCTGGCACGAACAGATCGGAGATCCCACACTGGCAGACGGAATCCTCGACCGGCTGGTGCACAACGCGCATCGCATCGAGATGCGTGGGGATTCGATACGGAAACAGAAAGGAGTGAAGGAGGAAAAGTGAATGAATCGGCGGGCCAAAAGCTGTGGAAAAGACGGGCAAAAAGCGCCCTTGGAAATCGCAGGAGCGATTTCCACTTTCCCACAGCTTCAACAACAACAAGCTTGACGATCGTAATCACTTTCTACAAAATGCAAAAACCAGCGTCGCTTCGCTCCGACGACTGATCACACCAACCCGGAACGCTGATCACGATCAGCGGGAACACTGATTACCTTCATCGGAATCCGCATTGAGAGGGTGTATTCTCAATTGTGCGTCAATTCGAAATGTTTCTTGGTAATGACTCCTCACGCTGATGCGCATACTCATCATTGAAGACGAAGAAAAAGTAGCGGATTTCATTCGAAAGGGCCTTCAGCAGGAAGGCTACGCCGTGGATGCCGTGCCTGACGGTGAACAGGGAGCTTACCAAGCGGAAAACTTTGACTACGACGCTATAGTCCTTGATCTCATGCTTCCGAAACTGCCTGGACTCGAGGTGCTAAAGAGAATTCGTGCTCGGGACTTGGGCTTGCCTGTGTTGATTTTGACGGCCAAGGGTGCAGTGGAAGACAAAGTGAAAGGTCTCGACAGTGGTGCCAGTGATTATCTCGTCAAACCTTTCGCTTTTGCCGAACTCTCGGCGCGGATCAGAGTGCTATTGCGTCGCGGCGCCAAGGAAAGTACAACTCTGAGGTTGTCGGACCTAGAAATGAACACGACGACTCGCACGGTGACACGCGCCGGAAGAAAGGTCGACCTGAAGTTGAAGGAATTCTCATTACTGGAGTTTCTGCTACGAAACGCACGACGCGCCGTTACGCGCACGATGATCATCGAGCACGTGTGGGACATCCACTTCGATTCCGTAAGCAACGTTGTGGACGTACACATCAATTCGCTGCGAAACAAGATTGATCGGGAATTTTCGCCCCCTCTCATACACACCATTCGAGGCGTTGGCTATATGCTTACCGATGAACCGTCATGATAACTCTTGGCCTTCGCGGTCGGCTCACACTTTTTTACTCCGTGATGCTTGCGGCTATGCTGTCAGCCTTCGGTGTGCTCTTCTATCACGCGCTAAACATGGTTGTAGATAGGAGCCTGACCGAGGAGCTTCGTGAGCGTGTTGCCTTTCTCAGAAATTACCTGAGGGTTCAGGGCGATAGTCTGCAACTCGTAGTGGATCCCTCCAACCGAGAAGAGGCATATCTGATTCATTCGGCGACTCTCTACTACCAGGTCTTCCGGCTTCCTGGAGGCGAGTTAGTGGTTCAGTCTCAGGAGCTGGAACTGCTGGGAGTACACTTGACGCCAGATCAGGCGCGAACTCTCGCCATCTCGGCAGAATATACGGATCTCCAACTCGACCACGAACGGCTGCGCTTTCACAATTCAGTGATTGCAGGAAATAGCCCTACCGCTTTTTTAGTCCGCGTCGGCATTCCTCTCACGCCCGCGGATGATGAACGCAAATGGTTTCTGCACTCTCTTTTATTCTTAGCGCCACTCGGCGTCCTCGTTGCGGCGTTAATGGGCTGGCAAATGGCGCGAAGAGCGTTGCGCCCCATGAAGGAATTGGCGACTGCAGCGCGAAAGATCGATATCGAACAACTCCAGCAGCGATTGCCCTTGCGCGGCGCTGAAGACGAAGTGGATGAACTGGCCCAATCTTTCAACGAGACGCTGGGCCGACTGGAGAATTCAGTTGGCCAGATGAAGCAGTTCACCGCCAGTATTTCACATGAGCTTCGGACGCCGCTCACCATTTTGCGTGGAGAAACGGAAGTTGCTCTTTTGGAAGCTCATTCAATTGAAGACTACCGGCGTCTGCTCTCCAGCCAATTGGAAGAGTTCGACAAATTGACGCGAATGATCAATGATCTATTGGTTCTAGCGAATGCCGAAGCGGGCGAGATTCAATGGGCGGAGCAAGACGTCGATCTTTCCGTGCTTGCCACTTCTCTGGCAGAGCAATTGGAGCCCGTAGCCGCTTTCAAAGGAAATCGAACTCAAGACGGCCGCGCAACCTGGCATTCATGTTTGCGGAGATGCGCAGTTGGCTGGAGCGCGTAGTTCTGAATTTATTGGACAATGCGATCAAATTTACACCGAATGGGGGGCACATCCAGCTAACCGTTGCCTCTGAAAATGGCAGCGCTCTCCTGCGAGTGGAAGACAAAGGAATAGGCATTCCGCCCGAAGCAGTGCCGCACATTTTTGACCGATTCTACAGAGCAGAACCTTCTCGCTCGAAGCAAATCCAGGGTGTCGGGCTTGGGTTGGCGCTCGCACGTTGGATCGTAGAAAAGCATCGCGGCAGTATTACCGTCAAAAGCGAGCCCGGTGCAGGGACATGTTTCACGGTATGCTTGCCATTGTATCCAACGGATTCTCCCGTCACGCCCTCCAACTAATAGATATCAAGCGACTTATGGGTTTTTCCCATTCATTAAGAAGAAATTAGATTCAATTCATGTTCGCTTCAGGCTAGCCGATTAGGCTTTGCCTGCATGCTCTCAAGGCGTCGAAGGCAGCCTGCCGACTCCGAGGGAGGCTTGCAGGATCGGAGAAGCTACCAGTTTTAGAGTGCCCAATCGCGAGCTAGCGAAAATGGCTGCAGGAACCCACGCGGGCTCACGGCGCGTCACTAACGAAAGACTTTCAAGTCGAAGGAGACAAGCAGTTATGAATATATCTAGAAGGTTGCGTATTTGGGCTTCGGCTCTAGCACTTCTGGGTGGGGCATTGATTGGCGGCGTAGTCATCGCCAGAACTTCACACAACAGTGCGAAGGTAGAGGCTCCCATCCTCGCTCCAGCTGTAAAGAATGCAGCAATGGCCGCAGCACCGGCAGGCAGTTATTCCCCGCTCATCAAGGAAGCATTACCTGAAGTAGTAAGCGTGGCTTCCTCGCGGATGGTTCGCCATTCCGATGAAGAATCGAACCCAATGTTAGAAGACCCTTTCTTCCGCCAGTTTTTCGGCGACAAGCAACCGCATTCGCGAGAGCCGCGGCAAGAGAAAGAGCAGGGCTTGGGCTCCGGCGTGATCGTCGGAACAAATGGCTACATCCTTACCAACAATCACGTTGTTGACGGAGCGACGGACATAAAGGTTTCGCTTCGAGACAAGCGCGATTTCACAGCGAAGGTCGTTGGACGAGACCCCAAAACGGATATCGCTGTGTTGAAGATCGATGCGGATCATCTGGCAGCAATGCCCCTCGGCGATTCATCCAAGGTTCAGGTCGGCGATCTGGCATTCGCGATTGGAGATCCCTTTGGCGTGGGCCAGACGGTCACCATGGGAATCGTCAGCGCAACGGGCCGAGCCAATCTCGGTATCGAAGATTACGAAGATTTCATTCAGACTGACGCGGCCATCAATCCGGGAAATTCCGGCGGTGCGCTCATAGACGGAAGAGGCGAGCTGATTGGAATTAACACCGCGATACTTTCTCACAACGGTGGAAACCAAGGCGTAGGCTTTGCCATTCCTGTCAATCTGGCCAAGCGTGTGATGGATCAGATTGTGGACCATGGCCACGTGATCCGTGGCTTTCTCGGCGCTACGATTCAAGACGTGACACCCACCATGGCGAAGGCTCTCGGAATGAACAACGCCGAAGGCGTCCTCATCGGTGATGTCACTCCCAAGGGACCCGCTGCTCAGGCTGGCCTTAAACCCGGGGACGTAATCATGAAAATGAACGGGCAATCGGTTGCCGATTCGGCCGCCCTGCGACTGCAAGTATCCGAAACGGATCCGGGCACTATGGTGCCTCTCGCCGTGCGTCGCGAAAACAACACCCTCGACTTGCATGTGAAACTCGGGGAGCTGCCTGCGGACCACGAAAAGACAGCAGAAGGCGATTCCGACAAGGGATCATTACAAGGCCTCCAGGTGGAGCCACTCACTCCGGCTGTTCGGCAGCAACTGCATCTCGGCCAGGACAGTCATGGCGTCGTCATCGCGCAAGTGGATCCGAATGGTACAGGTGCGGCCACAGGAATCCGGGAAGGCGACGTGGTGGAAGAGGTAAACCATCAGCCGATAGCCAGCGTTAGCGAATTTGAACAGGCGATGAAGAGCGCAAATGGCCAGGCGATCTTGCTTCGGGTTGTTCGCGACGGCACGGGATTCTACGTCGCTATCGGACCTCGCTAGCTCGATCGACACTGACGGTACTGGTTTGGTCAGTGGTTGGCGGGCAGTCCTGCAGGACTGTCCGCCAATCTTCATGGGGACGACGGCCTGACACTTGTTGCCATCTGGTCGGCAACAGGTGTCAAGTCTTTGAGTTCAGCCTTATTCGGTACATCAATGTGTGCGCTACACACAAATAGCGTCCCTACGATCGCGACGAAATAATGCAAACCGCTATCTTGCTTCGAGTACTGCAGCCAGAGCCGCTCAGGACTATCTTCCAGTATTTTCGTGGCATGAAATTGCTGCTTCTTCTGTTTCTTATATTTATCCCAGTCACCTGTAAATCCGATGCCCTGCAAAGATGCTTTCCCGCTGCCGCCTCCAGCTCTAAGCGAATCAACGTTGTGCTGAACAAAGTACCACCCGCCGGGAACCGCCCACTGACAACCATTGCCATCTTCAGCTACAGCCCATCCGGACGGCAAGGTGAGGGGACGCACCTTGGCTACCTTAGTGTCTGTCGTTCCATCCCCAGGATATTTCGGCGGTAGGCTGGGGCTAGTTGGATTTCCGGGCTGCACAGTCTGGGCAGAACTTCGAACTCCGCATAAAGTGAATACCCAAATCATTATGACCAAGAGAGGTTTGATACCCCTTTTTGTTTTCATTGTTCGCGCACCTCGCAACTTTGGATTATTCGACCTGACGCTACTCGCGTGAGAATTGCGAAGCCTTTGCTTGTT
Organism: uncultured Acidobacteriaceae bacterium; assembly: GCA_963788555.1. Taxonomy (GTDB): domain Bacteria; phylum Acidobacteriota; class Terriglobia; order Terriglobales; family Acidobacteriaceae; genus Sulfotelmatobacter. The sequence goes on from CAWBHM010000002.1 coordinate 8,843, forward strand.
TCACTGATTCAGTGTGCAGGACGAATTCTGACCACCTCAACCGAGCAACGTGCGTGTCGTGCCACTGTGTCCGAGACGCTTCCCATTAAGAATCGATCGAGCACCGACCGTCCGTGCGATCCTAGAACAATCAATTCAGCCTTCCACTTTTCCGCCACGTCGAGGATCCTTGATTTAGGGTTGCCTCGCGCAACGGCTGTTGTAACTTTCACGCTCTTGGCACGGAGCGTCTCAGCGATCTTGGCCACCAGATCCTCTGCTGCCTGCTTGGTTTGCGCCTCCAGGAGTCCCTGTAGGTCGGGTTCACGGTTACCCATCTCCCGGACGACCAAGAGCGGCAGTGGTTCCAAGACGTGCAAAACTCGAACTTCCGTCTCATCGGGTCCAACTTGCTCGATCAACAACTGCAACGCTGCTCCTGAACATTTGGAACCATCGGTCGCGAGCAGGATTCTTCGAACTTTCGCTGCTGCCGATCCGCCAGTGCGCTTCGATTCCTTACCTGTAGAAGGAATCCTAACAAGCTCAACAGAGCAATGCGCGTGACGCAATACAGCCTCCGCCAAGCTTCCCATCATGAAGCGATCGAGCCCCCTTCGTCCATGCGAGCCAATGACAACTAAGTCAGCATTCCACTTTTCGGCGGCGTCGATAAGTATGGATTTTGGGCTACCCAACTCGACGAGTGTAGTCACCTGAAGGCCTTTGGACCGTAATGCTTGCGCGCTCTTAGCGACTGCAGTTTCCGCCAGCTTTCGTTGTGCGTCCCGGGAGTGCTCAATTCCAGGATAATAGGCCGTCATTTCGGGGAGTTGCGGAGAAAATATCTCTATCACGTAGAGTACACGCACTTCGGTTTCCTGCGGCCATCCTTGCGCGGCCACGGTTTGCGTTGCAGCCTCTGAAAACTTAGAACCATCTATTGCAAGAAGTATTCTCATAACTCATCCATTGTTCTTTTCCATGTGGTAAATGTAGAAACACATTTCGACCAAGTCTAAACCATTGGCGTTTCAAAGGTTTGATCAAGATTCCCAGAAGCCTGAAGCGTGCAGCCCGCGGCCAGTCTGAGGCAAGTCGGATCCAATCTCAACTAACGCACCTTGGGCGGCAACGAGCTTAAATATGCGATGATCGCCTTCGCATCTTCATGTTTCATGTGGTAGATATGCATTGGGGGTCTCAGAGTCTCGCCCTCGGGCCCCATTCCCTTTTCAAGGATGCGTTCGCCTTGCGCCTCGGTATAACTGCCAAATCCCCTCAACGCCGGGGCGCGTTCCGCCCAATTGGGGATCGGGCGCACTGGCATGATCCAGATCGGTGCTCCTTGCAGCCACGCCTCATGATCCAATTCACCCTGAGCGTTCCGAGGGGTATGGCATTCAGCACACTTTGCCACTTCCTCCACCAAATACCGTCCTCGCTCAATCTGGCTATTGTCGGTTGCGGGGGCCACCGGTGGGGCGCCCTTGGTGAACGTCCACCAGACTGGTACCAAAATCAAAGCAAATATAACGGTCCGTCGCATCGCTCTCATGGATGTGCCTCATTTACCAAGACTTCCGTTCTTGCCTTCGCAACCGACCAAGATTTCTTGCCTATTCCAGCCCAGCTCTATCCTGTGTGAAGTCACGATTAAGCCTACGTTGCCCGGTCCTACTACGTCAGCGAGTCCGCGAACTCAACCGACTTAAAATCGACAAAAAAAAATCGCTGCCATGTAGCTTTTTCATCTGTGAAGTCCATTCCAATGTTTTGGCCTTGTTGAATTCATTCGAGTGGCCTCTTGCTTTTTATTGTCCCATTTCAACCATGTAATCATTGCCGTCCCATGAGTTGCTCTCCGGCCAGAAAAACGTGAATCGAATCGGTGCTTGCTGTGCTGCGGCGATCGGAATATCGACGAACTCGATTCCGAAAGTGGTTGTAGCCGACGGGGTATCGTTGACTGTATGCCACTCGTCGGCAGTTCAATGAAGACGGAATGGAGCTGGAACCTGGACGCGCAGTATGTAACCCCTCTTTGCAGCGCGCACCTTTCGGTTTGGCTTCCAGATCTCGAATAATTGACAGCTCTTCCGGTCTCCGAGGTAGCGCTTTGCAACTTCCGGAATCAGATCGAAAACGTGAGCATCGGATACGGACCTCAATAGCTTGATGCACTCCGCGTGAGCCCACATGAGAGGCATAGCCGAGCCTGTAGGCTGACCACGAAACATATAAACGTCCGGGTGGTCCTGCTCATCCCATACTTGCTCTGGCAAGAGACCCGTCGCCGAGGCGAACTTTTCTTGAACGAACTCGTCAGCACGCGGGTATCGATCCAGTAAGGAATGGTCTCGATGAGTGGGACAATCAGAAACAGTCCCGGTCCTTCCAAGGAACGGAACTTACCCAGCCGCAAGACAACCACTCCATTGGTCGGCAAGCTGGATTGCGGAAGAGATGACGGCGGCAAGGACCACGGCCGCCCAGAATCCACAAGCCTCTGAAGTCAGGGGAAACGCGATACATGGCGTATGCCGAAACTGCGCCAATGGCTACGATAGTTCAGTGTCTTGCTTTGGCTTCGTGGACGTATCCGCTAATTTCGTGCAGTAGTGGTCGCGCCGATTCAGGAACTTCCACCTTTCCGTTAAGAATCTCATGGCGGTCAACACCAGGACCATACATGGCTTCGTCACCGCTCTTGTCGGCTTGCATAACGGCGCCCTCAAGACTCACTCCGGCAAAAATTCCCTTGGTGCGCGAATAAGAGAGAATCTCAGCATTCAGTTTAAGGTCGGTGCCAGCAGACGCGTGCCGACCAACCGGCCCGGCCGCCACAGAGGCGTCAGCTCCGAGCTTGAATTTATCGCTTAGCAGACTTTGCAAAGCGCGATCGTTCATGAAGAGCATAACGAGGTCGGTCGAAGAGCCCCCGATCTGATAACCCACACTGCCGCCGTCAATCGCCACAAACATGGGTGCGCTCCAGCCATGCTCGTTGCGACAGGTTGCCAGCCCCCTGCCGTAGCTCCCGCCGAAGATAAAGGCGAACTTTACATCCCCAGGAATAATGGCGATACATTTCACCGATTCCAATAGCTCTTGGGGGATACCCTGATCCGGGGTGTTCATGATTTCCTTGAAGACCTGAGTAGCTTTTTGCGTGCGATTAACATCATCCTCGCGGTCCGAGGCGACAGCAGTCAGAGTTACAAACATAGCCAGCGTGGCGAAAACCAAAAGACGTTTCAACATTTGTTTATCTCCCTCAGAATTCTTAATTTGCTAAACTGCGATGGCAATACGTGGATTTCCAGGATTCTGTTCGGCTCGCTCACGGATAAGAACATCAGCGCAGATCAATGCGATGATCGTGGGCAAAGTAGATTTTCAATTTCCCTCGTAAATCATGCTCACCAACTGCGCGGCGAATTTTCTAGTTCGAAGGCTTCGCCCTTGCAGCTGGTATATTCCAAAGTGGCAGCTTAGGCATTTTAATAAAACACGTCTGTACAAAATGGGACACATTTCATTTTTGGATGGAAGGAGTGCCAATCGCTTATGGACAGTAGCGGCGAGCGATTGTGATTCAATGGCGATCTGACTTATTGAGGATTGATTTTCGAGGCTGAAATAGAACTTACATAGGCTACGAGGGCTTTTAATTCGTCCCCGTCCAGGGATATCGGCGGCATTCCGCCTTTTTGCATGCTGGCGCTAGGGCCGCTTTGCGTGAGTGGCTATTCGCGATTTCACCGCGTCGGCCCGAAAGTGTCGGAATTCGTTTCAGGAGCGAAGACCAGCGCAACGACAGCTGCTTGTGCGACGTGCTTTGCTGGCGAAATCGCTTGCGTGTAGACATCCAACGTGGATCTCAAAGAAGAATGCCGCAACAGCTCCTGCATGACTTTGAATTCTGTTCCGACGCTTCGCAACAACGTCGAGAATGTGTGCCGGAACGTGTGCCATCCAAATCGTTTCTGAATCCCGATGCGCTGTGCAAACCACTGGCTTTCGGCGCCTACGGCGAAGCCGTAAACTTTTCCGAATAAAAGGAGACATTATGAAGCTCATAGGCAAGAAGGCTCTCATTACTGGCGGTAACAGTGGCATCGGTCTTGCCACAGCCCGACTTTTCATTGCGGAGGGCGCGCAGGTTGCAATTACTGGCCGCGACCAGAAGACGCTCGATGAAGCAATCGCCGAACTTGGATCAAGTGCGCGCGGCTACCGCGTTGACGTCACCATTGCGGAAGATCGCAAGCGACTCTTCGCAGCCCTGGCCAAAGATTTCGGGATGCTCGACATTGTCTTCGCCAATGCCGGCATCTCCGGCCGGACTCCTACCGGCTCCGCCGACGGGCCATTTTTGAGAACGTGATCCACACCAACCTTACTGCCGCTTTCTTTACGGTGAATTCAGCGGCGCCTCTGCTGAACGACAACGGCAGCATCATTTTCAATGGCTCGGTACATAACTATCTCGGCCAAGCGGGCGTCGCCGCCTATGCCGCCACCAAGGGTGGTCTCGTCTCGATGGCGCGTTCCATAGCCGCCGACCTGGCACCGCGCAACATTCGCGTGAACGTCGTCGCACCAGGCGCGATCAAAACTCCTATTTGGAAGCGCGGGCCCCGCGCCTCTGCTTCCGCAGAAGATTCCGCTAAGTTGGCGAAGTTCTTTTCTTCCGCGGTTCCACAGGGCCGCTGGGGCGAGCCGGAAGAAATTGCCAAAGCCGTGCTCTTCCTCGCGTCGGACGATTCCTCGTACGTCAACGCGGTCGAGCTGATGGTGGATGGCGGAGCCACGGGTGCCCCGTTTGGAGCTCCCATTTTTCAGGACGTATTTAGGCCGCTCGTTAGCGAGGCGAAGTTGGCAAAAGCTCATGCGGAAGGAGATCCGCACTGAAGTCGATCGGGGAAAATTCAACGCAGGAAGATCACTCAAATGGAAGCCATTGGATTGTTAGTCACACTCGAAGCACGCCCTGGCAAGGAGGCTGATGCCGAGGCATTTCTGAAGTCAGCTCAGCCACTCGCCCTCGATGAAAAAGCGACGTTGAAATGGTATGCGATCAAAATCGGCCCGGGGAAGTTCTGCATCTTCGACACCTTTGCAAATGAAGCGGGCCGCAATGCCCACTTGACTGGCGAGATCGCCAAGGCGTTGACGGCGCGGGCCAGCGAATTATTTGCGGTTCCTCCGCAGGTGGAAAAAACACACCCTTAAAAGGGTGAGCGAGTGTCTGCTTGTAACCAGGAAAAATTGTGGTTTCTGGCTACAAGAAACGACAACAAGGAGAAGGAAACAAAAATTAGGAGAAAAAAATGACCAAGGAAAAAGAAATGAAGATCTCACAAACGTACCGAGCTGATTCCGCAGCCCGGAAACCCAAGTAAGCGCTCCAAGGCTTGACGCAACGTCTCGGCTTAGCGTTTCTAGCATCTGCGCTCGCCATCGGGGTGATCGGCTCTGCGAGTGCCGGGGAGGCTCAAGATGAAGCAGCCGTTCGCGTCGCTCGGAACAGGGGGAGCATCGGTCACTAACATGAGAAACTCAAAGGAAAATGCGGTCCTTCACTCAAACCCCGTCCCCGTGCCGCGCGCAGAACTCGCACACAAGATTGCCCCATAATTGGCAAGGAAGAGAATCGGATAACCGAGATTCCCAGCGTCAGTCTCCACCGGCGGACTGCCCCTACCCCTCCGTGCCGGACAACCTACCATCCAGGCGTCATCGTGGTCGCTCAGGGCAGCAAGCGCGTGAACCTCGGCCGGGCCAGCTTCACCTACGACGAATCGCATTTCCTCTTGACTGCGGTCGATTTGCCGATCGTGAGATGGGTAGCATCAAGAATGGTGGAAGTGATCGCCTGATCGATAGCATTATCGCCTGGGGCGATCTGATCGCAATCCGCAACCGCCATCGCGCCCATCACTCCGCCGGCGCGGACCACGTTTGCATTCAAGTTCTTTCAGCAAACCTGCGGTCACTTCCGTTAGCAGAGTGGCGAGAAATCGCGCCGGCTCTCCTGGGCGGCTAGGAATTCGCGCGAAACCGACGACGTATTCTTTCGCTGTGATTTAGATCACGTCTATAGAGTCGGGTTAACAGGATTCCAATAATCCGAACCACTCCGTGGATTTGAATCTTGGCATCGATCACCGAGTGCTTCTTGGCATAGCAAAGTTAAGCGACTCACGATTGAATATCGTGATCTCGGCATGGCAGCCGCTGGGAATCAACCGCCAGTACTCGGCACCTGAGCTGGCGTGGCCATATATTTACTGAGGACGTCCACCAGACCTTGGTTTGGCACGCACTGCTTTGCCGAAAAGGAAGATAGGATGTGATCCAGCTCATTCTCGGACAGGCCTTTGAAGAGGCTGGCGTAGAGGGGCTGCATCAGGGTTCCCGTGTAGAAGCACAACAGGGTTTGACTCATGCACCGTACATTGAGTCGCGCATCCAACTGCGGATCACCAACCACTTGACGTATCTGGTCAGCAAGCTGAGCCGTTGCGTCCTTTACCTGCGTTGGTGGTAGCCACTTCATCCAATCGTCGGTGCCAAGAGCAACCTTCTTACGAAGAAGGTCGCTGATGCGCTCCATGTACGGAGATGCAGGGTTGAGCGTCAGCATACCCATCACGCCAACATCTTTGTAATTCCACGTTGTCCAGTGCGTTTCGTGACTTTCAAAGATGCCAATCTGATCATCTAACGCGCGAAGCCGGTCGCCACTCTCATTGGCAGGCCCGTTAAAGACAGACCCAAACTCGCCAACCCACAGCGGAACGTTATGCTGCTGGGTGAACTTCGTTCCCTCGGCATCTAGGAAGTTGCGCTCCTGTTTTGCCAGATCCCAGTCCTGAGCACTGCCCGCCGCAGCCGATCGCGGATGGATGGTGCCAGGGTATTGGCCAGGTCCAAACCCAGGCACAGTGTAGTTATGTGAACTGTAGGCGAGGTTATCGTCGAAGGGTTTCTCTAGCCCCGAGAAGCTCCTTGCGTATTCATCACCTTCAAGGAAGATAATGTGTTTGGAATCGATCTTGCGAATCTCTGTAACCAGGCGCCGGTAGACAGCATTCATGCGGTCAAAATTGGGCTTGTAATTGGAACCCACGTTCCATGGATAGTCGCCTAGGGCGTTGTTCGCACAAGGCTCGTTCAGCACATCGTAGCCGGCGATTACAGCCCTGTTCTTGTAGCGCCGCGCAAACTCCTGCCAAAGGGCAACGAAGCGATCCTGATAGAACGCAACCTCCCAGAAAAGGCTGATGCGCGATGCGTTGTCAGAATGCCAATGGACATTCTGCCACCCCTGCGCCGAATGAAGGTCCAGAATGACGTAAAGACCATGCCTTTCGCAGTGGCTTAACACCTTATCGAGACGAGCAAAACCCGCCTCCATGTATTTGAAAGGAGCGGCATCGTCCTCGAAGTGTCGATAATTAAGAGGTATCCTGACGACGCTGGCGCCGGCCTTCCTGAGAAAGATCACATCGTCTTCATTGAAGAAGTAGTCCAGCATGCGCTCGAAGAAGAACTGTGCTTTGGCCGGACCAAGTACCTCCGCCATCTGCGCTCGGAGAGTATGCTCCGCGCCCGGATGCCCATTAATGAAATCCTCCATGTTCATCCAGCCGCCCGGACAGGTTCCCCGCAGGCGAACCTGTTTCCCTTTCGCATTGACTATGTGACGGCCGCTGACACGAAGGAACTCCATCTTGTCATCCCCCTCATGACTGTCCGCGGATTGTGGACCGGCATTTTGTTCGCCTGCGGCTGCCGCTCCCTTTCCGTGAGCGCCGCCGCACCGGTAAACGCGGCCAGCCTGAGAAATTCACGCCGTGGCTTCAGATTGCTTGCTTTCCTTGTCATAAAACCTCTTCCGAGAATTTGGTTTGGCGGTTAACGATCACGGTGGGTTGGCCCTATTTCGATTCGCATTCTAACTAATCCAAATCCGAATGCGCCACCAGAGAAATTCTCTCCGAGTAGTTAGCCTCTCCCTTTGCGTTGTCCTTTCTTCTGATCGACCAGAGAGCGTGGAACTTGATCCATTGAGCAATCCGGGAATATTTCGCTCGATAGGGATCGTCGATGCGGTCATCGCGAAAAATCGTTCTGTTTTTTTGTTCCGGGTGTATTACAGGCAAACCGTTCAGACGGTTGGGTTACATTGATGCTTTTCCTGGCATAAGCGCCCCTCCCGGCACCAGAATCTCTCGGTAAATTGAGTGGCCGGAACTAATCTGGGTGTCGTCATTCTCTCAATCGTTAGATTCCCTGTATTAAGGCCCTTATCAAGGAAAGGTGTGTCGAAACGTTTCTCGCTTATTTGCGATAATCGGTGATTTTAGCTGGAAGCACGAACGCTGAATGAACCTGTTCACCAATACTGAACATCGAGGACTTTGGGCGGACCGGTGCGATTATCGATTACTTGT
>CAWBHM010000003.1:0-73204 GCA_963788555.1 uncultured Acidobacteriaceae bacterium
GTCAGCTCAGCGTCAGCGCCAAAGATTTTGCAGACTGGACATCTCCCCCGATCATCGTGAATCCGGGCCAGTTCAAAATTGTGACCGGTATCCAACTGCGAATTGCAACCGAGCGCACCACTGTCGATGTTCATTACGACCCAGTCGAAGTTGCTACCGAGCAGTTCAAGGCCGAAGAAAAGCAGCGGGTGTTCGGAATCATCCCAAATTTTTACGTCACCTATGACAACGATGCTGCTCCGCTAACTGCGAAGATGAAATTCAAGCTCGCCCTCAAAGTGTCAACCGATCCAGTCACTGTAGCGGGAGTGCTCGTTGTGGCCAGTGCCAGGCAGGCAGCAGACAGTCCGAATTATGGGCAAGGTTGGCCGGCGTATGGAAAACGGGTTGGCGCAACCGCTACGGATGGTTTCTCGGACATCATGATCGGTGGCGCCATCCTGCCATCGTTATTGCATCAGGACCCGCGCTACTTTTATCAAGGGACTGGAACGACCGGTTCTCGAGCTCGCCACGCAATGCTGAGTCCCTTTGTCGCTAGAGGCGACAATGGGAAGTGGCAGCCGAACTATTCAAGCCTCGGGGGTGACTTGGCGTCCTCAGCCCTCTCGAACCTTTACTATCCCAGATCCAATCGTGGTGCGGGGCTGGTCTTCGGAAATTTTGCGATCGGCACCGCCGAACGGATTGGCGCAAGCCTGGCCCAAGAGTTCCTTCTCGGCAGGTTCACCCGAAGAGGCGGTCACGTCAAAGGTAGCGATTAGCAGAACGTTTCCGTGGTCGGGGAGGGTGGCGGATCTCCGGTGTCGACATATCGACGATGTCCTGGGGTTTGAAAGCGCGAGACTCTTGGACTAGGACTCAAAGGACCCGGTTGAACGTAGGGCTTGGTGGTCAACTAGGGTTCTTTCGCGGTTTGCGGACCAGGGAAAGTTGTGGCGGGCGAACTGTCGAAGCTGCCGCCCAATGCGAGATGCAGCTCTATGCGGTTGGCGAGTTGAGTATTTCGTAGCTTGATGAGATCGGCCTGACTCTGAATCTGTCCATCCTCCAGCTGCAGCACCGAAAGAAAGTCCATGGTTCCGGCTTTGTACCTCAAGTTGGCCACCCGGACGGCGTCGCTGTGATCGCGGACCGCGTTTTCTGTAAGGGGAAGGCGTTCGGCCAACAGCCGCTGGTTTGTTAACCCCATCTCCACTTCATCAAACGCCCTCAGGGCAACGCTACCAAACTGTGCAATCGCTTGTTCTTGTCGCGCTGTCGCGATCTTGATCTCCGCTCGCAACGCTCCGCCCTGATAGATGGGAACGAGCGCTCCAACCGCGCTATGAAGAAGCCAGGGGTTGAGACCTAAGACCGAGAGCAGTTGATCGCTCAAACGCCCTCCTTCGAGAGTGAGCGAGAAGTTCGGCAGCAGAGCCAGTTTCGCGGCCTCCTCAGTTCGGAACGCCGCCAACACCTGGTGTTCTGCGGCGACAATATCGGGCCGCCTCTCCAAGAGCGAGGAAGGCAGTCCGGGCGACACCGGAGGCGGCAAAGGAGCAAACCCTTCTGCTACCTCAAGTTCGGCTGCAGGATAGCGCCCGATGAGCAACTCCAAGGTCCGCCGAGCCTCGCTGTACAGGCCTTGCGCGATGGTCAGCTGGTTTTGTGCCTCATCGAGTTGATAGCTGGCTTCTGCTACGTCGAGGTCTCCGACCTTGCCCGCCGCCCGTCTTATCTTTACTAGGTCGAGCAGCTTCTCATCGATACCGACACTCTGTTCCTCGAGTGCGAGGAGTTGGCGAGTCTCGATGGCCAGATACCAACTCTTGGCCGCGGTCGCGGCCAACGATTGCCTTGCAAAAGCATAATCGAGCGCGCTCGCTTCGTAGTTCTCCTGGGCAGCGGCATGCTGAGCACGCAGCTGTCCCCAGACATCAACTTCCCAGGAGACGGTGGCAAGCTCCGTGTTGCTCTGGGATTGCCGTACCGTACTCCCATCCTTCGAACGCGTGGTAGCGCCTGACGAAGGTGGCGCTGACCTGCGGCTTCAGTTTCGAGCCCACAACAATGACGCTCTGGCGAGCTGCCTCCACCCGCGCCGCAGACTGGCGCAGATCGAGGTTGTTTGCGATGGCTTCGGAGATTATTACTTCGAGGCCATGATCGTTGAACGACTTTACCCATTCGCCACTTACATTCTCAGCATGTGGAACCGCGCTCCAAGTCGGCGGCAGAGGGACTGCTTTTGGTAGAGCCTGATCGACCATCGTCTGGTGCGGTGGCGGCCTGTGAAGCCCACAGCCGCAGAGGCTGATTCCCGCGGTTCCCACGACTACCAATCGTGCTAAGCGGATCACGGTTCGCGCCACACCGAGATAATTGTTCAGACGTGAGTTCATCGTAGAGCATTTCATCAGAACGGCATCGGATACAGCCAATTGAACCAGGTGTGCATGCGGATGGTGATTTTTCGAAGTACGGCGAAGCCTCCTCCGCTCGTATAAATCGCTGCGGCACCCTGCGCGCCGATTGGAAGCACGACTTTGGAGAGACTATTGAGATAAATCTTCACGGCAAACTCTCCTTGCGGCTGCAACGGGTTTGCCGGATCGAAGGTTGGGATTACGTCGGTCGGCAGGAATTGTCCTTGCCCGCTTGCCCACCACACGCTGTCCACTTTTGCCTGAAAAATTTGTCCGGGGTAAAGGTCCATCGCGACTTCAACAGGCTGCCCGATTTTCACATACTTCAGGTTCTCCTGAGTGAAACTGGCTAGCAGATACCGGTCGCTATCAACAATGAATGAGGCAATGCCACCGACTCGGTAGATGCCTGCGACCATACCCGGTCGAACCTGGAGATTAATGATGTAGCCATCCTCAGGCGCGACCATCAGAGTGTTTTCCAGATAATAGCGAGCCAATTCCAGTTGAGCTCTTACGATGGCGATGTTCGCAATTGCTTGTGTTTCGGCGGCCTCGCTCTCTCTCAACTGAGAAATCGCACCAGACACATTCGTGTTTACTCCTTGCCACTGCGACTCGTACTTGAGGCGGGAACGCTCCTCCTCGGCTGTTGCTTCCAACACAGCGGCCTCGTCCGCATTCATCTGCGCGTTCCACTTCTGAGCGTCTTCCTCCGGTCCAGCGCCTTTTTCCGCCAAGCCCTGGGAGAGCTGTTGCTGGAACTTTGCATACTCCAGTTCGCTCTTCGACCGGACCACCTTCTGCTCGGCCCCGTCGAGATCGGCTTTGTACATACGTACGTCCTGCTTGGCTCCGGCCAGCCCTGCCTTCAACTGCTCGACCTTGTACTTCGCGGTCATCGCGGTTGCCGAGGCGACTCTCAGTTGTGCCTCTAGTTGGCTGACACTATATTCGTACGGACGCCGGTCGAACTGGAACAACGGTTGTCCTTTCTTCACCGGAACATCCGGCGCAACCAGCACTGCGGTCACAAGAGTTGGTTCCGGCAGGCGCGGAATCAGTTGAATTGTGTATTGAACGACTTTTGCGTTAGTCGAGAACGGCGTAACGAAGCGCAGGCCAATTACAAAAATGAGGAAGATATGAACAGCGAAGAAGGCGCTGACGATTCCCCATGTCTTGGTGAACTTAAGCCACTTGAAACGAAAGAACACTAACCAGACAAAGAGGATAAAGATGAACGTGATGAGAAAAGCTAAGATCATGACGCTCGGACCAAGGGCTTCGGCTCACTCTCAGATGGAACCTTCGTTTCGGGTGGCTCTAGTTCCGGGTTCTTTCCTGGGGTCGTCTTTCCAGTGAGTCGCGCTAAGTTCTCGTCGATGTTCTGCTGCTCTTGCCTGGGGAAGTAGCGAATATCAACGACGTCTGTGGGTTTGAAAGCCCACATAAATGCCTGCATCCAAGGCACAACTGCCATGAATCCGAGCCAGCCCATCGTGTTAATTGCGTCCGCGTCTGGATGCTTGCGGGCAATGGCGATGCGTCCCGGCAAACCAAGAATGAACACGGCCACCGTAAGACCGGCGCCAATTAAGGCGAAAATAACAGCAAAGGTGAGGTAGTCCCACATATCCAGCTTAAAGCCAAGCATAAAGACTCCTATCTCTGCTTATGAACCGACTTCGAGTAGCAAGATTTCGCGCTGTCATAACATGCGAAGTAGCTATTCTGTGAGAACCTTGGCCGCGGCATGTGTCTGCGCCAAACGAACGTTTGTGCTCGTTGGTTGCTGTTTTCTCGGCCGGATAGATTGAAGATCGTCGCCAGTGAAATCTTTGGCGCGCAATCTACTCTTCCCGCATGAGAACGCGATTCACGAACACGTCTCCTCGCTGCTTGTCACGCCATGCGTGCGATGCAACGGAACCCGATATGGTTCATGCTGGTGTCAATCATCTGCGGCTGCCGCGCTGCCGGGCGATAACGCAAGCAGTAGTTGGGTGCGCACAGGTGGGAGCCGCCTTTGACTACCTTTCGCGGAATTCGGAACTGCGCCTGCGCGGCATCGTAGCTCTTTGCCGGCGAAACTATGCGTGGATTCACTGCGGGGCCACAGCAGGGTTTGACGACTTCGTCGGCGTGACGCGGGACGAACCAGTCACAAGTCCATTCCCACACGTTGCCCGCCATGTCGTATAAGCCATAACCGTTCGCGGGGAAGCTTCCGACCGGAGAAGTCCCCTCATATCCGTCTTCGAGCAGGTTTTGCCAGGGAAACTCCCCCTGCCAACTGTTGGCCATCGCCTTGCCGCCGGGAGAATGCTCATCGCCCCAAGTGAACTTCTTGCCGGCGAGCCCGCCGCGGGCAGCAAACTCCCACTCCGCCTCTGTCGGGAGTTCTTTCTCTGCCCAGTGTGCGTAAGCTTCGGCGTCTTCATAAGCAACGTGCACTACGGGGTGTTGTGCGAACCCTTCGAGCGAGGATCCCGGACCGAGTGGATGGAGCCAGCTCGTTCCCGGTACCCACGCCCACCAGTTCACATAATTGCGTAAGTCGACCGGGCCGGCAGTTTTTTGAAAGAGCATGGAACCGGGCACGAGATTCTCGGCGGGTGCGCCAGGAAAGTCCGCAGGATTGGGCGCGCGCTCGGCGAGCGTCTGGTAGCCTGTCTCCTCGACGAACCGTGTGAACAGTTCGTTAGTGACTTCATGACAATCCATCCAGAAGCCGTCCACGCTAACTTCGTGAGCGGGAGCCTCTTCGGGATAGAAGTCTTCGGAACCCATGCGAAACGTCCCGCCGGGAATCCACGCCATGCCGGGACGTGGTTGACTGCCGGGGGCATTGGCTGTTCGGCTAAAGGGAAGGATTGTCACCTGAGAAGCCTACTACCGATTCATCAGAACCCGCGTTATTGTTTTTCGAGAGGGAGATCTTTCGATCTCCCTCTTCGAAAGTTGCTTATCTTAACGTTTAGTTGCGATCAAAACGGCAGGCTATGCGGCTTTCGGCGCTTTGCTTGCTGCTTCTTTTTTCTTTTCCTGATACGCCTGGATCGCCGGCCCTAATTGCGCCATGACCGAGTCGAGGTTGAATGACGCCGCCTTCTGGCGTGGCGGATACTTCACGTAGTTGTCGATCTGCGCCGCCACGATGTCTTGCACCAGATAGAGTTGTGGAACGTGATCGAACATCCAGTCGAAGTAGGTGTTCGAGTTATCAAGAGCCCGCTCGAACGGATCGCGTCGCAGATGGACTATGTCAGGCAGACGAAGCTGTACGAAAGGCTGCTGCCAGACCCGGAGCTTTTCTGCACGTTGCTCCTGGAATATCAGCTTATAGTCGCCCGCGCGGACAGCCATGATTCCGCCGTCATCGCTGACATAGAAGAAGTTTGTTCTGGGACTCTCCTTCACCTGACCGGTCAGATAAGGCAACTGGTTGACTCCGTCGATATGCACGTTGAAGGTTTTGTCCCCGGCTTTGTAGCCGTCGAGGAGCTTCTGGTTGATGTTCGGTTCGCCCGCTGCTGCCAGCAATGTCGGCAGCATGTCCTGGTGGCAGACGATGCCGTTCAGGGTCGAGCCGCTTTGATTTTGCCGGGCCAGCGCATGAAACACGGAACGCGCCAAGCGCCTTCCCAGTTTGTGTCTTTCTGGCTGCGGAACGGCGTGTTGGCGCCATCGGGCCAAGTGTCGTTCTCGGGACCATTGTCGGTGGAATACATGACGATGGTGTTCTCGCCGATGCCCAGCTGATCGACCTTATCCAGTATTTCGCCGATTTGTTCGTCGTGGGTGACCATCCGATCGCTGTAGTCGTCCTGCCCGCTCTTGCCACGGTTCTTGGCGGCGAGGTGAGTTCTTACATGCATCGCCGTCGCGTTGTACCAGAGGAAGAAAGGCTTGTCCGCTTTGACCTGCTTCTCCATCCACCCGATAGCAGCCGCGGTGATCTCCTCATCGACCGTTTCCATGCGCTTCTTGGTCAGTGGACCGCTGTCCTTAATCTTCTGCTTGCCTACTCGTCCAAAGCGGGGATCAACCGTAGGATCATCCTTGTCCGTGGCAATGCAATGAAGCACGCCGCGGGGCCCAAATTTCTCCTTGAATCCCGGGTCCTTGGGATAGTCGGGCAGTTCCGGTTCTTCTTCGGCGTTCAGGTGATAGAGGTTGCCGAAGAACTCGTCGAATCCGTGTACGGTCGGCAAATATTCATTGCGATCGCCGAGATGGTTCTTGCCGAACTGACCGGTGACGTAGCCGAGCGGACTTCAGCAGGTCGGCGATGGTCGGGTCTTCCGGGTGAAGCCCGACGGCGGCACCGGGCAATCCGACTTTGGTCAAGCCGGTGCGGAGCGGGTTCTGGCCGGTGATGAAGGCCGCGCGACCAGCGGTGCAGCTCTGCTGGCCGTAGAAATCGGTGAATTTAACGCCTTCGTTGCGGACGCGATCGATGTTCGGCGTGCGGTACCCCATCTGGCCATCGCTGAAGGCACTGATGTTCCACATGCCGACATCGTCGCCCCACAGGATCAGGATATTCGGTTGCTTTGTAGCCATGATTTATCCTTTCAGTTAGTTTCTTGTTGAGGTTGAGAACAGTCATGCACCACTGGCTGGGGTGCCAACCATCAGTTGTTTCCCCTGAGAACCGGATTACTGAAACTTTGGCGACGCGCCGTTGCGCCCCGCCGGGCCCACACCATCAAAAAACGCCGAGGAGAGACAACACATCTGTTTATGTGCCGGCGATGCCTTTGTTCTGTAGGATCCTGACGACGACCCGGCGGTTCTCGGCTTGGCCCTCCACGGTTGCGTCAGGAGCTACTTGAGTGCTGGTGCCCATCGCGCCGGGAGCCAGAACATTCGTCAGCGGAATACTCCCTTGTTGTTCCAGAAACTCGAGCACATGATCGGCGCGCTCCATGCTGAGCCTTTGATTCAGGGCGGCGCTTCCAACCTTTGAGGCATATCCCTGCACTTGAATGATGTAAGCGGTGATAGTCTTCGCATGCTGTGCCAGTTGCAGGATTTGCGGTTTGTACTGGGCTTCGATCTCGGTACTGCCGTTGGCAAAGTAAACCGTGATCTCACCCAGGATGTTGTAATCTGCCAATTCACCGAAGCGCTTGTTGTCGGCAGCGATGGCTGCCTTGTTCGCGGCAATGGCCGCCTGGTTAGCGGCGGTTTGCTGCTGCTCGGCCTGGAGTTGTTGCTGCTGCTGCTGCAGCTTCAGTTTTTCGGCCTGAATTTGTTGCTCACTTTGTTGGATCTGTTGTTGGTTCGCCTGAGCCTGCTGCGCGGTTGGGTCCACGCCAGCCTGAATGTCTTCGGCGTTCCTGAGGTCGTCGCCTTTGAACTTCACGGTGTCTGCCACCAGTTGGTTCTGGGCGTTGTAGGACCCTTGGACCTGCACCGGGAGTCCGGGTATCAGGGCTGTCACGCCCATCTCCTTCTTGCGAACTTTCAACAATCCCTGCACCTCGTCCACCTCGGTGGAAGGCGTGAGGACCACTACCACGTTGCCGGAAAACTGAGTCTGCACGGTCATGGTGGCGCCGCTCCTGCCATTGATCACCCCCTGCAGGTTTTGCGCTGCAGCAAGGCCGCATATCAGCGGGAGGGCTGCCAAGCACAAAATAGAGAGCAATACGATTCTTCCAGTTCCATTGTTGCTCATGATTTGCCACTCCTCTTTGGGGCTGGTTAGCCCGTCATTTTTCTACGAGAGAAATCCTCAGACTTTTCTTGCTTGGGAGGAGAATCGGGACACGAATACACGACCAGCAAGCGCTTCGTTCATCGCCGGAATTAGGTCAGTATCCACGAACTCTTTCAGGATGTAGCCAAGTCCCCCCGCAGCCAGGCAATTGGCCACAATCTGAGCGTCCTCGTAGACCGTGAGAAACACGACCTTGGCCGAGCTACCGTGCTTTCTAAGTTCCCGGGCAACCTCCATTCCGGTCAAGCCCGGCATGGAGATGTCTAAGACGACCAGATCAGGTTCCAGATCCAAAGCCACGTCGAGAGCAGCGTGACCCTCCGACGCGAATCCAATGACATCGAATGAGTTCCTCAACAATTCGGCAACGGTATCCAACATGCACGACTGATCGTCCGCCACGAGCACTCGCCTTCGCGCCGCCGGGAGCTTATCCCTGAATAGCTCATCAGTTCCCAGAGTTGGAGCGGAGTCTCGGAGCATATTCCGCTTTCAGAGCGGCATTCTGGCTTAAGCCGTTGGATTCGCGGTCAACACAGTTTCGTGTTCACAATGCGCTCGATCAAGCGAGGTGTCTATAGGTAGTACTGACGGTGCGGCAGGAAAGATAGCGAATCGGCTAGATGTGAATGATCCCGTGTTTCACGGCGTACTGGAATAGTTGTGCGTTAGTTTTCAATTGCAAGAGTTCCATGACGGCGTATTTGTGCCCTGCCACTGTTCGTACCGCGATTCCCAACGCGTTGGCTACTTCCTTCATGGAATATCCTTCCGCCAAGAGTTGAATGACTTCCCGCTGTCGAACGGAGGGTACTGGAACGTGGTCCCGGTCCTTGGGATTACGCAAGGAAATATTGTTCAAACCTTCTGCGGCGCATGGCGTTACGTAGGAACCGCCTTTCAAAACTTGGTCAAGCGCCTCGGTAAGCTCCGATGCCGCGGCTTCTTTCAGTAGAAATGCCGAGGCTCCTGCGCGAAATGCTTCCCCAACAAGATATGGGTCTTCATGCATTGTCATGAAGATGAGTTTCACTCTGGGCATTTTGGCCTTTAGTTGTCGGGCCGCATCAAGCCCATTCAGCCGGGGCATAACGATGTCCAGCACGATAACATCAGGTTGCAATCTGGCCGCCTGTTCCAGAAGCGCGCGCCCATCGCTTGCCGTGCCGACGACTTCGCAACAGGGTCTAAGAACGCTCGTCAGAGCATCTGTCAACATCCGATGATCATCCGCCAGCAGCACGCGGGGGCGAATCATGACCCATCCTTTATGCTACGTGTATTTTTCCCCACGCTTCGTTCGCGGAGGCGGGCAGAGGGATCTGAGCAAGGATCTCTGTCCCCCGCATAAGGTCCGAACGCACCGACAGTTCGCCGTCCAAAAGTCGCAGCCTCTCGCGCATACTTATCAATCCGATTCCTCTACCCGCAGTCTTCAATGTGGGATCAAAACCCTTGCCCGCATCAGAGATGCGAAGACTGACACTATTCGTGTCGAAACCGAGCTCAATCTGAGCACTGCTCGCACCGCTATGCCTGGTGGCGTTCGCGAGCGCCTCCTGGGCGACACGGAATAGGCATAGCTCAACATCCTTCGTAAGATCACAAGAAAACTCGGGCTCCGTGAAAAGCACTGTGATCTTGTGATTCTTGGTGGTTTCTTCACAAAGACCACGGAGAGCCAATACCAGACCCACCAGCTCCAGCCTGCTGGAATGGAGTTGATGAGACAGGGAACGCATGTCCGCGGACATTTCCCTCGTCTCCGTTAATATTCTTAGTGCCCTGGCGCGTTCCGCGACTTCCCACACCGGGAGGTTCTTCTCTAGCTGCGTAAGTTCGATGCACTGAAGTGCCAATCGTTGACTGAAGTCGTCGTGAAGCTCTCTGGCTATGCTGGCGCGTTCTTCCTCTTGAGCATGAATCAGAAGCCCGCCCGCCTTTTCGAGAGCGCCCGATGCGGACTTCCTGCGGGCGCGCTGCCACAATAGCCCAGCGATCAGCAGAGCTTGAAGGAGGATAACCGCGATGGCACCAAGGATGTCCTGCTCATATTGCGCTGACTTGACGGGATCCAATGGATCAAAGAGGCCGCGGTCGGAGAAGCTGTACCGCACCAGTATGTTCTTCGATTGGTTCCGTTCGGGAGACATCGCAAGACAATCATATGCAACAACAACAAGGAAACATGCCAGCAGCGACCACACGAAAGCGTACGCCCCCTTATGCTGTCGGGACCAGACAACTGAGCGAGATGCGGTATCTTCCATAGGACGCAAGCCCTCTCGCTTTAGCTAAGAGTCACCACGATTCGGAAGCTTGGCAACTGTCGCTTTTGACAGGTCCGTCTCAATCCTTTCGGATGTATTGGTAGGTTTCGCAGTTGACTCTGGACGTGCTGTCAAGAAATGGAAAGCATTCGAACAAGGCTTAGATACTTTACGTCCACACCGTCAGTTTTGACAGTTCCACACCCGCTAGAGCAGAGCTACTTTTTGGGGGGGAACCGGCAGTTCATCAAATCGCAGAATAGCTCACCGTTCACGAGCCGCGGCAGCGCGCAACGGCTGCTTTAGGGGTACTTAGCTTAGTAACGATCTCATCTGATCAGAGGAGAACCTATGTACAGACATGTAGGAGTGGGACAGGTTGTTATGGGTGCCGCGCTTGTGTTGGGCTTGTTGATGACAGCAAGCCTTCCGGGCATCGCGAGAGAAAAGACTGAAACCATCGACGCCACCGCATTTGGCACAGGAACACAAATGGGGGCGAATATCGGCGTGACGCTGAACATTTATGAGTACTCAACTCCAGCGGACAGACAGATTCTCGTCCAGGCGTACGAGAAGGGCCAAAACCAGGGACTGGTAAACGCGCTACAGAAAATGAAGGCAGTAGGCCACGTCGAAATCACTGGCACCCTCGGCAACGATTGTTCCTACATCAAGATGATCCCGACGCCTACGGGACGGAAGATCTTTTTTGTGACCAACCGCCAGATTCGATTCGGCGAAGCCTTCTTTGACACTCAGACTCAGTCCTTTAACCTCACCGCCGGGATCATCGAAATGAACGACCAGGATAAGAGCAAGAGCACTGGCGTGTTGTATCCG
The DNA here is from genome assembly GCA_963788555.1 of uncultured Acidobacteriaceae bacterium. GTDB lineage: Bacteria > Acidobacteriota > Terriglobia > Terriglobales > Acidobacteriaceae > Sulfotelmatobacter. The sequence continues at coordinate 11,253 of CAWBHM010000003.1, forward strand.
GCGGCGCAGCTCATCCTCGACAAACAGGGCGAACTGCAATGGGATCTGAATCAGAATGCATGGAGGCTGGTTGACATTATCGATTGGAAGGGAACACCCGGCGTCAACTAGTGCAAGAGCCGGTCTTCTGACGTTGTTCGTGGAGCACGCTAAATCGCGTGTCTGGGTTCTTCCATTGGGGCGGTGACTTTTGAACGTCAAATAACGAGGTGCAGTATGAAGGCTGATCGATGCTTCGCAGTTCGCTGTAGTTTATTGTTGTCGTTGCTTGTAGTCTCCAACTATACAATCGCCCAGTCGAAGAGCACTAAGTACGCGTGCATCGAACAAAATCCAGCACAACTTTGCAATGCTAGTAACACGTGCGGGACAGCTTCGACCCCCTGCACGGTGGACGTGAAACGGACGTCGAATGCGGCTTCTTCCACCCCAAGCATCCCAAACGCCAAGAGCAATGCGTTTTTCTGCGTGAAAACTGGCACGACTGTGACATGGATAAGCACCGGCAAAGACATAGGCTTTGTCGTTGACGTCGGTTCTTCATCTCCGTTTGAACCACCCGGAGCCATCATCGGCGGTAGTGGCCGTTCGGTTGTAGTCGTGGCGATGAAGCCAGGATGCTACAAATATTCCGCGGGAGCTTGTATGTCAGGGGCGACCTACGGGATGTGCGGAGACACAAAAGCTGAATTCGTCGTCACAGGTAACTGAATGTATAGTCCAACATTACCATTGGAGTAGCCGTATGGTCACAAACGACGCCAAGAAAGTTCTGTCGGTGGTGCTCGGTTTCATTCTGTTCCTAGTTTCATCGCAGATGTTGTATGGATATCAGGATTCGGCGCAAGCGCCTGCGAATGACTCTGGGAGTCCCACAGACGCTGCTCCAATGAGCGCGAGCGAACTAGAAGCCCTGGCTTCGCCTATTGCGCTATATCCCGACGCATTGGTGGCGCAGATACTTGCGGCATCGACGTTCCCTGACCAGGTCGCCATTGCTAACTACTGGCTTCAGGAAAACAAGAATCTGACCGGAAACGCCCTGATGCAGGCCGTCGACAAACAATCATGGGATCCGAGCGTGAAAGCACTCACGCAATTTCCTTCCGTGCTCGACAACCTGGCTAAGAATCTCAGCTGGACATCTTCGCTGGGGGAGGCATATCACAAGCAGGCGGCTGACGTAATGGCCGCTATCCAAACTTTGCGCGCACAAGCCAAAGAAAAAGGTAATCTCAAGTCGACCCCGCAAATCACCGTGGTACAACAGACGCCCCAAACGATCATCATTCAGCCGGCTAATCCGCAGATCGTCTATGTTCCCCAGTACAACCCAGCGGTGATCTATGGTTATCCCTATGTGGTTCCCGCCTATGTTGCACCCGCGTATTCCACAGCAGACGTGGTAGCGGCCAGCATGCTCTCGTTCGGGGCCGGAATCGCAGTGGGCGCGATGATGAGCGGCGGCTGTTGCGGATGGGGATATAGCAGTTGGAACTGTGGTTGGCACGGCACCGCAGTGGTGTATCACGGCGGAGCTTACTATGGAAACACTGCGTGGCACGGCGGTTACTACAACGGCGCCTACCACAATAGCTACGGGTATAACAACGCGTATAACCACAGCGGAAACAACTACAACAGTTACCGAGGCGGCGGCAATACTTACAACAAGAACGTGAGCGGAAACACGGTTAACATCAACCACCAGAGCGCCCAGAGTGTCAGCACCAATCATTCCTCAGCCTCCAATTCCTGGGCGCAACACGATAACGGGAGTGGAAAATCAACGGCCTTCAGCGGGATGGACGGACACTCGGATGGATTTGGGGGTTTCGGCGGGTGGTCTTCCAGAGCAGACAGTGGTCGCGGCTGGGGAAGCATGGCCTCCAGCGGCTTTGGCGGCGGCCGCTTCGGTGGGGGCGGATCTGGTGGCGGCCGCTTCGGCGGTGGTGGCGGTTTTCGACGGTGACCTTCACCTATACCTGACGGCGAAGCAATGAAATTCGAAAGTGGAGAAATGTGTATGGCACAGCCGATCCAAAACCATAAGGCTCTTGCGCCGCGTCTCTGCATGGTGACGTTGTTCGCCCTCATTTTGCCGCTGATCTCGTGTACCAAGTCAGAAGAGCCCAAGGTTACGCAAAGGACCTTTGCTTCACCGCAGGACGCCGGGGCGGCCTTCGTAGAGGCCGCCAAGTCCGGCGATCAGAATGCGTTGCTCGCAATCTTTGGGCCAGATGCTAACCGCATCCTCTTCTCAGGCGACGCCGTGAAGGATAAGAACGCGCTACAGGACTTCGTTGCTGCATATGCCCAGATGAATCGCTGGCGTGAGATAAAAGCAGGCGGCGAAATTCTGTACCTCGGAGCGGATAATTATCCTTTTCCAATTCCTCTGGGGCGTAATCCGTCGGGCCAGTGGTATTTCGATACAGCCGCAGGTAAGGATGAGATCCTGGCCCGACGTATCGGCAAAGGCGAGTTGACCGCAATTGCTGCCTGCGGCGCGCTTGCTGACGCACAAAAGCAGTACTTCAGCCAGCCTCGCAATGGAGACAAGGTGAAGCAGTACGCACAGAAGATCGCCAGCGACGAAGGGAAACAAAACGGGTTGTACTGGCAGGTCCCCGAGGGTCAAAGTCCCAGCCCACTGGGCGGGCTTGGAGACTTCGCGAAAGCCGTGGGTTACACCAACGCAGGCGATAAGCCGCAGCCATTCAATGGCTACTACTTTCAGATACTGACCAAACAAGGGGACAAGGCACAGGGCGGCGCGAAGGACTACATCGTGAACGGGAAGATGACAGAAGGTTTCGCCATCGTTGCTTATCCCGTGGAATACAGGAATTCGGGAATCATGACATTCATCGTTAGCAAGGACGGTACCGTTTACCAAAAAGACTTAGGGGAAAAGACCATTGAACTCGGCCCTACCATGGCCGAGTACAACCCGGGCGATGGCTGGAACAGCGTATCGGGAACCGAGGTCGTCGCGGTAAAACAGTGAACGCGGACCAAGTATGCGAATCGCCCCAAGGCTTCAATGAGCGAGCCGTTTCCCTCCGATGGCGCCAGTTCGCCTCCTTCCGTAGACCGCAAAACTAGTTGTTTTGACAGTAGGACGACCTCGAGTTAAGAGCTTAATTAGATCATCTTCGCCTGGAGCGCAGACTCTATCCGATACCTGCAGGTGCAAAAGCGGCCGAAAGCCTCTAGACGCCGTCGCTTTGATGTGCGGTGTTCAAGCTGGAAACCAGGTTCGGATTGTGTGCAGCGAAGGCCTGCTGCCTGCTCGGCCCTTCATTGCGGAGTTACGGACGAGCCCAGAGGTTTTGACGGAAACCAAGGGCTATCAAGACTAGAAAGGGGACGCCGATTATGAAAACAAAATTCCTGTTGTGCGCGATGCTGATGTGCATCGCGTCCACAATTGCGTTAGGGCAACAAGTGTCGGTTAACTACAATCACAGCGAGAGTTTCACGCAGTATCACACGTACGCGTGGGGCGGGGACAATGCCAACAAGGTCAAGGATTCAATTCTGGCGCAGGTAGCAGTGCAGAATATTAACTCGGCACTGCAGGGCAAGGGGCTGCAGAAGGTACAGGATAATCAGAATCCCGACATGATCGTTACCGCCAACGGCGGACTGAAACAGCAGACCTCTTATAGCGCGTGGGGCATGCGTGGGATCGGTGGTGGGATGGGCGGAATCACCCCAGAACAAAATGTTGTAGGGACGTTGATCGTTGACCTCTACGACGCGAAGAATCAAAGCTTGATCTGGCGTGGGATCGGGCAAGATACCTTGAGCAACAACGGCACTAAGAATCAGCAGACGTTGCAGAAAGCGATCACGAAGATGTTCAAACAGTGGCCCAAGTGAGCGCCTTCGGAAGCAGGTGCTCGGCGTCCGCTTCGCTTACACATCTTTGCCTCTAAACTTTGAAGCTGCCTGTTGTTGCGTCTCGAACATGCGGTAAGGAGAAGTCTTTACCTATCCACGCTGGCGCTCGCGCCGCTCCGGAGGGAGACCGGAAACCTCTCCGAGTGATTGGACGGTATACTGAGAGGGAAGTCCTGAAGTAGGGGAAGATTCCCCAACGCAATACCCGCCCCCACGGGTCTTTGCGAGTGCTTGCAATCGTTTCGTGCTTGAAGATGTCTGTGCGTTCGGGCTAACGCCAGGAAGTTTTCGCAAAGTTCGCTGGCGTATCGACGATTGACAGCATCGTGGCTACAATCACAACCACAGGTTGGCGAACATCTTTGTGGGGAAGGTGTTAGGCACATGGCTATCGGATCTCGTAGTCACGACGACCAAGAGTCGTCAGTATTCCGGGTTCTCGTAGTCGAGGACTTCGAACCGTTTCGGCAATTCATCTTCTCGCTGCTGGGGAAGAGCCCAAGAGTGCAGATCATCGGCGAGGTGGCGGACGGATTCGAAGCAGTTCGCAAAGCCGAAGAGCTGCAACCCGACTTGGTTCTTCTCGACATCGAACTCCCGACCCTGAATGGATTCGCAGCAGCTCGACGAATCCGCAAAAACTGTCCCGAATCCAAAATACTCTTCGTGAGTCAGCAGTCTTCTGCCGATATTGTGCAGGAAGCTCTTCGGATTGGGGCCATGGGCTACGTGGTCAAATCACAGGCCGGAAGCGAGCTCTTGGCCGCCGTAGAAGCGGCCTGTGAGGGCAGACAGTTTGTGAGTCGCGGATTGTCGGGTGATACTGTCGCGTACTCCGGTGACCCCAGCCACAAGGACGCTGTGCCGCCGCTTCTGCCGGAAAGGGCGGCGACAACTCGCATTCACGAGGTTCAATTCTGTTCTGATGATGCATCCTTGTTACGGGGCTTTCTCCACTTTATCGAAGCCGCCCTTAAGGCCGGGAATCCGATTATCGTGGTAGCGACCGAGCCACACCGTAGCAGTCTTTTTCAGAGCTTGGAGGCACGAGGATTGAATATGAGTGCTGCCCTCGAAGAGGGGAGCTACATTCCGTTGGATGTTGCCGACACGCTCTCGACCTTCATGGTGAATGACCTTCCGGATCCGGTTCGATTCCGGAAAGTCGCGGCTGATCTCGTAGCGGCAGCCGCTAAACGGTCCAAGGGGAAGCATCCTCGTGTTGCAGCCTGTGGTGAATGTGCACCAATCTTGTGGGAGCAAGGTAAGGCAGAGGCGGCGATTCAGGTCGAACGCCTTTGGGACGAGGTAGCCAAGACATATGACGTGGACATTCTGTGCGGCTACATAATGAAAGGCTTTCAGTGCAAACAGGGCGGCCATTCCTACGAGCAAATCTGTGCAGAACACTCAGCCGTTTGTTTCCACTGATTGCTATCCAGGTCTCCATGCGAGAGTCCCGAATCTAGTGTTTGTCTTCGGCAAGTGATGCTCTGCTAGCGATCAACTGGAGGCCTTTTTCGCCGGCCTCCTTTCTTACTGTCTGCAAATGCGCGTGGCCGCTCGCGGTGCGACCCGATTTGATTTCGACTTGAGCCAGTGCCAGCATCGCTTCCAGTTTTCGCAAAAACAGGTTGGACTTCTCTGACTCCTGGATGACCGCCTCCAGCTGGCGAACTGAGTTCTGAGGATTATTTAAAGATGACACTTCGGCGGCAACCGTTTGCGTCCTGAGGCGGATGTCGCGATCGGTATCTTTCGTGAGCAGGGCCGTGGCCTTCGCACTCTCCGATACTGCCTCTTGCACCTTACCCTGGTCGAATAAGGCTTCCGCCAAAGTCGCGCGTGCGGACGCTTCCTGCGCTTCGTGCTCTTTCTGGAATTGTGTGGCTGCGGCTCTTGATAGCGTTTCCGCCTGCGTGAGATTCCCAGTAGCGAGCAGTAACAAAGCGTTACTGGCCCGGCTTTCCGCTACAGTTCCCTCTTCTCCGCGATGGCTACGGATGGCGAGAGCGGCGTCGTAATCCTTTTGCGCCTCAGCCAAGTTGCCGCGAAGGCTCAGCAATTCGGCCAGATTGTTTAGAGACTCGGCAACGTCGCTTTCGTTGGCCGCTTGTTGCCGGAGTGCGAGCGACTTCCTGAAAAGATCCTCGGCCTGGGCAAGATCCCCTTGCATCTGGTAAATGACCGCCATGTTATTTATGGCGCTGGCCACTCCATCGTTTTCGCCGATCGCGGAATAGGCGTCGCGTGTCTGCTCGTCAGTTGTTAACGCCGCTGCGAAATCTCCCTGTTGTTGTTGAATCACGCCGATATTGTTCAGCTCGTTGGCAATGCCGCGTTTGTTGTCGATTTCCTTCTGTACCGCCAGGGCCTGTTCATAAGCAGTCTTGGCTTTGTCGAGTTGGCCCAGTTGTATCAGCCCGCCTCCAATGTCATCGAGGCTGTTTGCATAGTCTTTCTTGTTGCCGAGCTCGCGAAAGACTTGCATGCACTCATCTTCAATGGCATTTGATTTCGCGACTTCACCCCGTCGCCAGAGAACGTCAGCCATACGAATGCGCGCCCGAGCGGCGCCGTAGCGATCGCCCACGCTCTCGTAAATATGCTGAGCTTCGTCCTCGAGCGCCTTGGCTTTGTCCAGGTCCTGAAGATTTTTAGCGGCGGTACTTTGGAATAATTTTGCTTGCGCCAGCAACAGGCGGGCGCCTCGCTGCTCAGATTTTCGTGCTGCGTTGTCGGAGGCAACCTGAACATGCTTGTAGTCCGACACTTGGTTACTGGCGTACGCTTCCTGCAGATCGATGCGAGGATCGTCAGAAACCGGCGCGGGAAGTTGTCGCAGATGCGCAACCGTTGCCAACGCATCCTGTCCTCTACCGGCGGTGCTTTGAGTTTCGGCTAGACGCAAGCCGTACTCGAGGTCGTCGGGAAAGAATTCCGCGAGCGTGCGATAGACCTCGATGGCGCGGTTCCAGTCTGCCGCGCTGGCGCGGTAGAGGCCCTCGACCCACAGCTGATTTTCGCGCTCCAAGCCGGGCGAAAGTTCCCACGCTTTCCGGGCTTCTTCCTGTGCTTTGCCGTCATAGCCAAGCCGCTCCCATGCGGCCGAGAGGGCGGAATGGGCGAGGGCGTGCCCGGGCTCCAACTTCACCGCCTCAAGCAGCAGATTACGCGCTGCCAAATGTTCATATGAGCGCAGCTTCACCAATCCTTCGGTATAAAAGCGGGCAGCGTTCGGATTTGCAGGCAGAGCCGCACGAATGGTCTCGGTTTGAGCTGTCGAGAGACTTCCGGCACTGAACCGGTCGCGAAGGTGAGCACCGGCCTCGCTGACCAACTCGAAGATCTCGTCTTCCTCCCCTGTCACGGCTTCTTCGGCGATGGTTTCTCCCGTTCGCGTATCCTGCAGCCGAAGATCCAGTCGGATCCGTCCTTTTCCCGGCTGGCCCAGATCGGTGTAGGAGCCCAGCACCACATAGTCGGTGTCGAGGTTGGTACGCAAGCGAAGGAGTGTATCTGGCGCCAGGGTGTCTGCGTCGGCCAAGGGGAGTTCCCGCTTGGTACGCGCGATATTTTCTGACGCAACCAGGCGGAGCCGCCTACCGGCCGATAGTTCCGTACTGAGCATTTCCGCCATCGCCGTCGAAAGCCATGCGGATTCCGGACGTCCCGAGAGATTGCGGAAGCCCAGAACCGCGACGGAAGGCCGCAACTGCACGGCTACGCTTGGGCGGTTCGACATTTGGGAGGCAGCATGGCGCCCCCGGTAGAGATATCCGCCGATCCCGGCAATCGTTATCACCACGAGCGCAAGGCTTATCCGAAGAACAGTGGCGCTGGACGACGTCCTCTCAACAATGATCCGGGATTTCTCCCGAGAAGCAATTAGAAACTCGGACGTAATAGGCGGCGATTGGGCCGGCGAAGTGGGCTCAGTGGGCGTGACTGGAAATGTAACTGGGGCCAGGAAGCGGTACCCCCGTCGGGGGACAGTCTCGATGAAGCGGGGATTATCTGCTGAGTCGCCTAAAGCGGTCCGAATCTTTTTGATGGCGGTGTTCAGACCATCATCGAATTCCACAAAGGTGTCGGAAGACCAGAGCTTCTGGCGAAATTCGTCGCGCGCGACCAGTTCACCCGGACGCTCAAGCAGCAGGGCGAGAACTTGGAATGGCTGATCCTGAAGCTTGACTCGCAGGCCTGCTTTGGTCAGCAGCCGCTGCTCGAGGTCGGCTACGAACAACCCAAATTGAGCGAGTTTTGTTTTCGGCGGGAAAAGTTCCATTCCCGACGTACCCCCAAGCTAGTGCGAAATTCTAGCACGCCAGTACAGAACTTGTACCAATCCCTTTCTGTCGAACGGTTTGCCTGTTCAGGTCTGGACTGGAATTTGATCCGTTGACTCTCACCGAGATCTGTCGCAATAGTGTCCCGCGAATGAACCCGGTTCAGAGGAGCCCGCGCATGGCCAGAGAAATCCGCAGCCGAACGACGATCGAAACCGAATCCGTTTCGATTATTGCCTGCAGGCAGGTTGTTGGTGACGGGAGTGAACGAGGCGGCCGTGAAGTCGAAATGGCGGCCGCAGAGATCGTTCGTTCATTGATCGGAACGGTCCCCCATTCGCTTCAGCGGGGAGGCCCTTGGCTGCGAGCGAGGCATGGTCTGGTGACGAGTCTGAAGACGCTGCTCCGGTACCTCGAAAACGCGGACACGGGTACGCCACATTCGTAATCGATGTGAAAAAGGAGGGCAATCGCGATGAAGAACACTGTGAGAAAGCTAGGCATGTTTCTGTTGTTCGTGGGATTCGTTAGCTCGTTGGCGCTGGCTGAGGACCGTGGAGCATTCAAGTCACACGATCCTGGCCCACGGCCGAACCCGTCAACCGCCATTCCTAACCCCGTGCAGGGACTCAATGAGAACGAGACCGCCTTGTTCGACGAAAGCTTGCTGCGGGTCTCGGAACTAGAAGGTTCGTGCGATACCTGTGGTCAACAGCCGCCGAACGTCCCGCCCATCGATCCCGATCCCAATAACCCATTCTCGCCGTTGGGGTTGGTGAACTCGGCGGGCATGAGCCCGGTGTTCAATGCGGATCAATGTTTCATTTGTCACTCCCAACCAGCGATTGGCGGCAGCGCTCCCGCGAAAAATCCAGCGGAGAAGATTGCACATCGCCTGGGAGGAACGAATACCGTACCGTCTTTCGAAGCAGAAGACGGAGCCTTTCGTGAAGTCCGTTTCAAGTACAACCCGGACGGCACGCGCGACGGAGGCGTTCACAGCCTGTTCACGCTGCAAGGCCGTTCCGATACTCCCACCTGCACTCTCAAGCAGCCGGATTTCGAAGGCGCGACGCGCGAACACAACATCGCGTTCCGTATTCCCTTGCAACTGTTCGGCCTGGGCTTGATCGAGAGCATTCAGGATTCCGCCATTCGCTCCAATATGGCTGTCGATCAGTCGCGAAAGCGCGAACTGGGAATTACCGGCCATCCCAACGTCGTCCCCAACAACGGCACCATCAGCCGCTTCGGATGGAAAGCGCAGAACGGCTCGATCACCATTTTCGCCGGCGAGGCTTACAACGTGGAGATGGGCATCAGCAATGACGCCTTTCCCATCGGACGCAGCGAAGAGCCGAGTTGCAGCGAAGTCTACGAGCCCTTCGACGTTCCGCGCACCGAACCAACCCTGTATAACAATCCGCTGAAGATCATGCCCGCGTGGCTGATGTTCACCGAGTTCATGCGGTTTGTTGATGCACCGCAACCTGTGCCTTTGACGGCTAGCGCGCAACATGGCAAAGACCTGTTCAGTTCAGTAGGCTGTGCGCTTTGCCACACTCCGGCGTTCAAGACGCCGGGGACGGCCAATCCCACGTCCCCCCTGGAAGAAATTGGCCCGCACTCGGTCGCCCTTCGCGGCCAGAGCGTGAATCTCTTTTCCGATCTGCTGGTTCACCACATGGGCGCCACGATGGCGGACAACATCATGCAGGGAAACGCTGGACCCGATGAATTCCGCACAACGCCTCTGTGGGGGCTTGGGCAACGTTTGTTCTTCCTTCACGACGGGCGCACCAGCGATCTGAAAGTGGCGATTCAGGACCACTTCTCGCGACGTTTTTCTGATGGCGGTGACAATCCGGCCAAGGACATTCACTCCTATACCTACGGACCCTCGGAAGCGAACACGGTAGTGGAACACTTCAACGCACTCTCAGAGACCGATAAGCAGGCAATCCTCGATTTCCTGCGCTCGCTGTAACGACTGACCGCCGGAGGCTTCCGTCGTCGGAAGCCGCCGAGGGCTTGGAGGATCCATGAAAACGATTTCAATTTTGATCGCCGCCGTAGCGCTGGTGACGAGTGCAGCCGCATCAACCGATCTTTTTGTCGGCAGGTGGGTTCTCGACGTCCAGCACTCGAAGTACCCCGCCGGTGCCTGCCCGAAAAGCATGGTCATCGAAATGGAGACGACGGGCCCGGAGATTCGCTACCACTCGGAAACGACCTACGCGAACGGCAGTAAAACTCAAGCCAATTACCGCGCCCCATACAACGGGCAGCAGGCGGTGGTGATGGGAGCACGCGGGATGCTGCTGCCAGTATCGCTGAAGAGGATCGACTCCCACACCGTGGTGGCGTCGTACTCCAGGCTTCTGCAGGTAGTGGCTACCAGTCGCAGAGTTTTGTCCGCGGATGGACGAATCATGACGATTACGACGATTTCGAAAGACCCAACAGGCAAGCGCGTCACAACCATTGGTGTGTATCAAAAACAACGCGAGCAACAGCGTTGAGGTGACACATGATTAATCGCCGGTCATTGCTATGTGCTTTTGGGATTCTGTCGGTCCGATCAATGCTTCCCGCTCAAACGACAATCATGCGGGGCAAAGTTGCCGTCGCTAAACCAGGTGAGAGCCGGTTCGCGTTTTCCAGTTCGCAACAGGCAGCGCTTTCGCCCTGCAAACTCACGGGCGACGACAGCGGTGGCACCTTGTCGGCGCTCGAACTGAACGTCTTGCCGCAGAGCGGTCCCGCCCTCCACGTCCACCATCGCGAGGACGAGTGGTACTACGTGCTCTCCGGCAACTTCCTTTTCCGAGTCGGTGGCGAGACCCATGTCTTGGCCGCCGGGTCCGGCATCTGGCTGCCGCGCGATATACCGCACGTCTGGATGAACACCACGGATGAGGAGGGAAAGCTGCTTCTCATTTGCCAACCCGGTGGATTCGAGAAGTTTTTCGAGGCGATGGGAAATGCCATGCAGAAATCTTCCGCCGACCCCGATGCGGCCAATCAACAAATGAAAGAAATCATGGCGAAGTTTGGAATGGAATTGCTGGGCCCGCCCCTTTCGAAATCGTGGCGACAGAAATACTGAGACGTTTGTCACCGGAGGTTACATATGGCAACTATGCAGGCAACCGCGTCCCGCAGAGATTCGAATCTCTCATTCAGCTTAATCCGCGTGCTCTCGCAGCCGTGGCTCGACCGCAGCATCGCGTGCATCGCGTGTGTCCCGCTCGTATACCTCGCGTACTACCGTTACGAGCACTGGCATCACGGATTCCCCCTCATCGCTTTGGCGCTCAACGTATTCATCCTGGTAGCAACTATGATCGTGCGCCGTCCCCCTCAACGAGTTACGCCCAATCCCTGGTACTGGCTGCTGGCGTTTGTTGCCACCTATTGGCAACTTCTTGTACTCAGCCTCCTACAGAAAGGCCGCCCGCTGACTGTGGATTGGGTGAGTGACGCCATGGCGGCTATAGGCCTCACGGTTTTTATCTGGGCCCGCCTTAGTCTGGGCCGCAACATCGGGTTCGTGCCCGCCCAGCGCCAACTCGTGGACACCGGCGCCTACGCCTACATGCGCCATCCCATCTATACCGCCGGCTTGCTGACCAATCTTGCTTTTCTGCTGCGGGCTTTCAGTCCATTGAATGCATTGCTGCTGTTGCTCGGCGTGTTCTGGTTCATCCCGGTCAAGAGCCTAGTCGAAGAAGATTTTCTGCGCGCGGACCCGCAATACGCTGCCTACATGAAGAAGGTACGTACGCGCTGGATTCCATTCCTGATTTGAACAGAAGGTCTATTCAGTGCGATCTGGAAGAGGTGCAAGCGCCGAGATTAGATAGGGAGTTCACTATGACGAGCTACCAGTCAACGGAGATTCACTCGGCAGAGATTCGTCCGTCGCATTCTCGCGTTATGTCAGTGGCGTTGATCCTGCTAGTGCTGTCTGTATTCATCAACTACGTGGATCGCGGTAATCTCTCGATTGCAGCTCCGTTGTTGAAAAACGAGTTGAACATCTCTGCTTCTCGACTTGGCATTCTGCTGTCGTCCTTTTTCTGGACCTACACGGTGTTGCTGTTTGTTTGCGGCTGGTTGGTTGACCGCTTCGATGTCAATCGTGTGCTGGCTCTTGGGTATCTGGTATGGTCATTGGCCACTGCGGCAACCGGTTTGACTCGCGGGTTCGCGATGCTGCTGATCATCCGCTTGATCCTCGGCATAGGCGAGTCCGTTGCCTTTCCATGCTATTGCAAGATCCTAACCCTGCACCTGCCGGAGCATGCTCGCGGGTTTGCGAACGGTGCGATCATTGCCGGTATGAAACTTGGGCCCGCAGTGGGGACACTTGGCGCCGGATTGCTGATGGCAGAGTACGGCTGGCGACGGGTCTTCATTGGGATTGGCCTGCTCAGTCTCGTGTGGTTGCCCGCATGGATGAAGTGGAGGCCACGTGGGGAAGCGCCAGCGCGTGTCGTCGACGCTACTCCCTGTGTAAGGGAAATCCTACGGCGACGTTCCTTCTGGGCAACTGCCGCAGGTTCTTTTTGTACGGCCTACCCGCTCTATTTCATGGTTACGTGGCTTCCTTTCTATCTGGTTCACGAACAGCATCTGACTTGGCGGGCCATGGTGAACACGGCAGCCCTCTATTACACCGTCGATGCTGCGGCGGCGCTGGGGACGGGGTGGGTCACCGACTTCTTGATTCGGCGGCGCTTGGCCGTCGGTCTGGTGCGCAAATCCGCGATGGCCTTGGGATGGATAACCGCTTCTATCGGCTTTCTGGGATGCTCGATGGCAGGCCCTCATTCTTACCTCGTGTGGCTGATGGTTGCGGGCGTGGGCTTTGGCACCGGCAACTCCGGCGTCTGGACATTCAGTCAAACGCTCGCGGGACCGCGCGCCATCGGAAGGTGGGTCGGTCTGCAAAACGGCTTTGGAAATCTAGCGGGTGTGATTGGGCCGGCCCTCACCGGCTTCACCGTGGATTGGACCGGTCATTTTCAAGTGGCAATTGGAATTACCGCTGGCATCTGCCTGTTAGGAGCACTCGTTTGGGTGTTCCTGGTCGGAGAAGTCAGGGAGGTGATCTGGCCACCAGCGGTTACCCGCGCGCTGGCACAATCCGCTTGTTGAATCGTCTTGCGGATTGCATTTGAACCGCGGGCAAGGGAGATCAGCATGGCAGCAATTCCAACAAACACAGCGAATACCTCGATCTCTGAATACGCACTTGGTTACAGCAATGCGGAGCACGAGCGCTTGATCAGGCAGGCCACCCGGATTGCCCCATACACCGAGCGGCTATTCCGCGAAGCGGGCATTGGTCCAGGACAGCGTGTCCTCGATCTCGGCTCTGGTGTGGGAGACGTCTCCATGCTGCTCGCCCGAATGGTGGGCCCAGCAGGAGAAGTAGTGGGCATTGAGCGCGACGCGTATTCAATTGCGCGGGCCGATGCCCGCGTAGCGGAGGCTGGGTTGCGAAATGTTACCTTCACCCAAGCAGACGTTAACGAGATGGTCATCGACCGGCCCTTCGACGCCGCCGTCGGGCGTTTCATCCTGATGTTCCTCCCCGACCCCGCTTCGGTATTGCGCTCGCTCACTCGGTTAGTCCGGCCAGGCGGCATCGTCGCCTTTCAAGAACCCACATGGATCCCTCTGCTCGCCTTTGCCGCACGGTTTCCCCTTTGGTCCAAACTTCTCTCCTCGATCCATCAGACCTTTCTGCGCTCCAACGTAAATCCGGAGATGGGGCTAGATCTCTATCGGGTGTTTCAGGAAGTCGGACTGCCTGCACCAGCCATGCACATGGAGACACCCTTGGGCAGCGACGCGGATTTTACGGGATTGATTTGCGACCTAGTGGGTAGTGTGAAACCACTGGCCCATTTGCACAACGTTTCTCTTGATGGACTGGGCGATCTCGATACGCTTTCACAAAGGATCCACACCGAAGTGACGGCGGCCAACACCGTGGTCAGTTTCGTGCCGCTCGTGGGCGTATGGGTTCGTAGGCCGATGGACGCTTAAGACGAGGGTAGACGCTCGAATCACCTCGCGTCCTCGTAGTGGGGCAGATGCGTCAGACGTGAAAATACTGTGCAAGGTTATTTCTGTAAGGGTACGGTCGCTCAACGCGCCAGGTTGTCAGAATGCGAGAGACGACTCTTATCTCTTCCTCCGAGTAGGGCAAATCGAGTCGCTACCCCTTCTCCAGTGTCGCAATCTCATCAGGCAGAGAACGACCTTTGGGTAGAAGTGATCCCAGCAAGAACAATGCATGAGCACAAGCTCCACGTCTTAATGCTACTGCTGGGGCCCTGCTGAGGCAATCGGGGCACACGCTTGCCGGGAATACCGCAGTCGAACGTATTCGCGTCGCTACCTTTCCAGTGCCGAGTTGGCGCAAGGTTCTAAACCGGGATCGCCTGCGGTCTCGTCTTAGTGCGACGCGATCGGAGCGGCGTCCGGTGTGACTTACCAGCAACAGCGGATCCGTTGTGCGGCTTGGTCACCGCGTCCATCAATGCTTTTTGGGCATCCACGAAGTTCTTAACGCCTTCGCGGGTCCAATCTGAAAGTGGCATGACCTCGAGCGGCTTCAGGAGGTCCATGGTCCGGCTGGCGGTTTTCAGGTTCGTGTCCACCTGACGACCGGCAACGTCTACCAATCTCTTCTGCGCCTCAATGAACGACTCGGTGGCGCGGCTCGCGAGCTCTGCCAATTCAGTCTTCTTGGATTTCCCTTTAGCTCCGTTGGGTGTTTTTCTTGTGGCCTTGGCGGTTTCGTCAGCGATGGCATCGAGGAGCTGCTTTTCCGCGTTGACGAACTTTTCCATGGCCTCGCGCGCCAGTTCAATTACGGCGTCGCCCTGGAGAGGTTTGCCCGTCTTCGCATTGTTGATCCATGCGTGGCTCTGCTTGCCGGCGATATGCAGAAAATCCTGCTGCATTTCGATGGCAATGTCGAGGCTACGGCGCAACAGATCGGCAATGGCGATTGCCGGAGAGGAATCTCCCATGCGCTCTTTGACGCCGGTCATCACAATCTCGTTCTGTCGCTGCGCCAGGTCGAGGAATATCTTATGTGCGCCAACCAGGTTGGATACGCCCTCGTCAGCGAGTTCGGTGAGAAGATGTGTGGGAGAGTGGAGCGGGTCATAGAGGCGCTCCTGCAGGGCGTGAATGACGCTTGAGTTTTGCCGCACGGCGAGATCCATGAGAATGCGTTGTGTGGCGAAGTAGCTTTGAACACCCTGCTGTGCCCATCCGGACATTAAGTTGATGAATGATGATTCCCGGGGATGGCTTCGTGGAGATTCCTTCCTCGTTTCTTCCCGCATATGTGCCTCCTATGCTGCATCGCAGCATCATTTTCAGGATACCGTTGCGAGGGGTGGCGGTGTCAAGGAAGTGGATGACAATTGTGCAGCGCAAGAAATTCGACTTCCCAAAACGGGACTCAATAAAATCCCCGTCGCCGTTCTTATGGGTTGAGCGAAAAGCATTGTTGTGCCTATGGCATAGGTAACTGGCATGCTACCGTCGCGCGAAGTCATGCCTGCCAACATTCGCAATATCTGACTCTGCTGCGGTGCAGCATGCGACTAAATGTGGACAACGGCTTCGGGTGGTGGCAGTATGTCATTGGAAGAATGCTGCAGCGCAACAAGGGGATGCTGCTCGATGGAATCCGCAACCGTGGTCATCAAGAAGTACGGCAACCGCAGGCTTTACGACACTTCTGGCAGTCGCTATGTGAATCTGGATGAGATTGCTGCCTTGATTCGCAAAGGTGTGCTGGTGCAGGTCGTCGATGCCAAGAGCGGTGAGGACCTGACGCGCGTCACGCTCACCCAGATCATCACGGAAGACGCCAAGGACAAACCTACCGGGCTGCCACTCGAACTGCTTCGGCAGCTGATCGTCGCTTCTGATCAGACGCGGCAGGAGTTTGTGATGTGGTACTTGAAGTCGGCATTCGATACCTATCAAACCGTGCAGGATGCAGTGCAGAACCGCCTGGGCGACATGCAATCGGCAATTTTGTCCCCGGTGGAGTCGGTAAAGCGACTTCTGACTGGGCCGAATTCGCGTCCGCAAACAGAGAACCTGTCGGAACTGGAGGCGCTGCGCGAGCGAATAACCGAGCTAGAGGGCCGGCGGAAAAAGAAGATGGCGGCGAAGAAGAAATCGAGCCGTCGTAAGGCCAGATAAAAGACCCGAAGCTATCTTGCCATTTTGGTCTGCTAAGACAGCGTACGCAGCGAATTTCTCTCGCTTGTCACTGCAGTAATTTTCCAAGAGGCGTATGGGTTGGGTGCGACAGAAGGCCGGCTCTGGTTTGAAAAACAAAGATGCTGGCCGGGGAGGCGATTATGAATATTCCCCTTACTCCTCTGCGATTCCTGCGCTACGCACGCGAGCAATTCCCGAATAAGGTGGGAATCATCTGCGGTGGCGAGCGCTTTACCTATGCGCGGTTTGCCGAGCGCAGTGCACGGCTGGCGGGAGCGTTGATGGCGGCTGGTGCACAGCCCGGGGATCGCATCGCGTTTCTCAGCAGCAATTGCCACAGGCTGTTGGAGGCATACTACGGAGTGCTGGAGGCGGGTTGCGTCTTGCTGCCTCTGAACATTCGCCTCGCGGCGCACGAACTGGAGTTCGTACTCAACGACGCCAAGGCCAAGTTTCTATTCCTTGAGCAACAGTTCCTTCCTCTGGTTGAGGAGTTTCGCAAGGCGGTTCCTTCCATCGAAATCTTCTTTCTTTTGGATAGCGAGCCGCGGGCTAACTGGATTTCGCCGGAAAACTACGAAGTGCTGCTGGCCACGGCCACGCCATTCCAGTGTGACGTGATGCAAACTGACGAAGACTCTATAGCCGAACTCTTCTATACCAGCGGAAGTAGTGACACGCCCAAGGGGGTCATGCTGTCGCATCGCAACGTTTATCTGCACGCGTTGTCGGTGATTGTGGCCGGGCAAACCTCGCCGACGATGGCCGGATACACGTCGGGCGAAACCGTCATGTTGCATTCCATTCCGTTGTTCCACGCTAACGGGTGGGGAGCCGCACATACCATCACTCTGGTGGGCGGCACGCATGTCATGCTTCACCACTTCAATCCCGTCGAAGTATTCCGTCTGATTGAACACGAGCGCGTCTGGTGCTGCGCCCTGGTTCCGACCATGGCCAACGCATTGCTGCATTCGCCCGAGAGAACGAAATATGACCTGAGCAGTCTGCGCTTGATCACAATTGGAGGGGCGGCGTCTTCTCCAACGCTAGTGAAAGAAGTGGAAGAGAAGCTAGGCTGCGGTTGTGTTTCAGGGTACGGATTGACCGAGACGTCTCCGGCGATCGCGTTTTCGCCGATGAAACCAAGCTTGTCATGGCAAGGGGCGCGGCGCTATGCCGGCCAGGCGATGACTGGCTTCGCGATTCCGGGCATGGAGCTTCGAGTGGTAAGCGATGACGGAAGCGACCTTCCACACGATGGGAAGGCGATCGGTGAAGTGGTAGCGCGAGGCGATGCGGTCATGAAAGGGTATTGGGGCCGTCCCGACGTTACCGAAGTTGCAATGCAAGGCGGATGGTTTCATACCGGGGACGTCGCCTCGATCGACGAGGACAACTACATCCTGATTGTCGATCGCAAGAAGGACATCATCGTCAGCGGAGGGGAGAACATTTCGTCACTGGAAGTGGAGAAAGTGCTGGCTTCGCATCCCGCCGTCTTTGAAGTCGTTGTTATTCCAGTGCCGGACGACAAGTGGGGAGAAGCCCCGAAAGCGCTTGTGGTTTTAAAACCGGGAACAAAGGCCAGCGAGACTGAACTCGTAGAGTTTTGCCGTGCCCGCTTGTCCCACTACAAGTGTCCTCACTCAGTTGAATTTGTTGACAGCCTTCCCAAGACAGGGACCGGGAAGCTGTTGAAGAGAGAGCTAAGGGAAAAATATCTCGCGGCGCGAAAAACTACGGTGCCGTAGGCAGATGTGGACGGGAGCGAGATTCGCGATCCTGAGAATCATTCATTCGAACCATGAAGCGGAGTTGGAGGGAGACAGAATATGGCCACGACGAGTGCGGTGCCCACGGCAAAGATTTCTGGCGGAAGTTTCCTGATTAAGGACTGCGAGGCCGAAGGCGTTTTCACTCCGGAGGATTTCACCGAGCAGCACAATCTGATCGCACAAACCGCCGAGGAATTTGCCATCAACGAAATCGTTCCCAACATCGAGAAGCTGGAGCACAAGGATTTTCCGTTGCTTCGTGAGTTAGTGAAGAAAGCCGGCGACCTGGGACTGAGTGCGGTGGACACTCCTGAGGTGTATGGCGGTCTGCAGATGGATAAGGTCACTTCGGCGATCATCGCCGACCGGCTGGCGAGGTATGGTGGCTTCAGTGCGACCTGGGGCGCCCACACTTGCATCGGCACGCTGCCGATTGTTTATTTCGGAACCGAAGAGCAAAAGCAGAAATATCTGCCCGGACTGGCGTCGGGTCAGATGGTCGGCGCGTATGCGCTCTCGGAGTCTTCTTCCGCGTCTGATTCGCTGAACTGCCGCACCCGGGCCGTACTTTCGTCCGACAAACAGTTTTACATCTTGAACGGCGAGAAGACCTGGATTACGAATGCTGGCTTCGCCGATTTGTTCACCGTCTTTGCCAAGGTGGATGGAGAGAAGTTTACGGCCTTCCTCATAGAGCGCAATTTTCCTGGATTCTCCATAGGCGCGGAAGAGCACAAGATGGGCATTCGCGGCTCTTCCACCTGTCCCCTCATCCTGACGGATTGCAAGGTGCCCGTGGAGAACGTTCTGGGCGAAATCGGGAAGGGGCATCACATTGCGTTTAATGTCCTGAATGTGGGGCGATTCAAGTTGGGAGCCGGATCGGTGGGGGCGTCCCGGGCTTGCCTCGAGAGTTCGATCGCCTATGCCAAACAGCGCAAAGCCTTCGGCAAGGTGATCGCGGATTTCGGATTGATTCGCGAGAAACTGGCGAACATGGCGGTGGGCGTCTTCACTGGCGAAGCGATGGCGTATCGCACCGTCGGCATGATGGACGCAGCGATCGCGGATCTAGGTGACGAGCACGCCACTGACATGCTTGCGGTGCGAAAGGTCATCGACGAGTATGCCATCGAATGCTCCATCCTCAAGGTGTGGGGTTCGGAGTTGATCGATTTCGTGGTCGACGAGATGGTGCAGATCTACGGGGGATATGGCTTCGTCGAAGAATATCCTGCCGAGCGGGCTTATCGCGATTCCCGTGTCAACCGCATCTTCGAAGGCACCAACGAGATCAACCGGCTGGTTATCACCGGCTTTCTGCTGAAGCGAGCCATGTCGGGGCAGTTGCCACTCATGCCGGCGATCAAGAAGCTGATGGATGAAGTGATCTCCGGTACCACTGCCGACGATGATGGGGACGATTCTTTCGTGGAAGAGCGGAAGCTGATAAGCGGCGCGAAGAAGCTGGCTCTGTTCGCGGCCGGCAGCGCATCGCAGAAGTACATGCAAGCGATCCAGGATCAGCAGGAAATTATGGGCGCGATCGCTGACATGGTGATTGAGACGTACGCCATGGAGTCGGCGGTGTTGCGAGCACAAAAGCTGGCCGCTCGAAATGGTAAGGCGGATCTGGCGATTGCGATGACTCGGGTTTATCTGTCCGGCGCGATTGAGAAAATTGAAAGCAACGCGAGGAGAATCGTTGCGGCCGTGGCTGAGGGCGACATGCTGCGATCACAGATGGCGATCGTACGCCGGTTGGCCAAGCATGAGCCTTTTAACACGATTGCCCTCCGCGAACAGATTGCGCAGAGAATCATCGAGGCGGGGAAGTATGTGATCGCCTGAGTGGTGTTCTAGAGGTACAGATGTTGCTGTCCCTGAGCGAACGCGACCTGCAGCGGTTTACACCGGAGGAATTGCAGGCCGCGTTTTTTTCTTCCTACCCGAGTACCTCGGAACGAGTGATCGCGATTGAAACCATGCTGCGCGGTTCCGCTGGGCCATTCTTGCGGGAGCGTATCGGGCACTGGGTCATTGAACGGCTGCCGGCAGACGAACTGGTCCCGGAGAAATATGCCCACTGGCGTCCGCTGGTGCAGGACGCGATGCTGTTCATGTTCCTCAACCTCTCGGCGGAGCGGTTGGCTCCCAAGCTTGTCGAACAATTGGAGCTTCCGGCGAAAACGCCAACGGGAGCCCGCCTGTTGAAACTCATCGCGAAAGTGCCAGGCCTGCAAAAACTGGGGCAAGTGCTGGCGAGAAACCGGCATCTGCATCCACGGTTGCGACGTTCCCTCACGGAACTTGAAAACGGAATCTCGGATATGGAGGCCGGTCAGGTCCGCGCCATCATATTTGAGGAACTGGGCCCGAGGCTGGAAGAGAGCGCCGTCAAGATCAAGCGGGGCATCTTCTGTGAGGCGAGTGTCAGCGCAGTAGTGCGATTTACCTGGCAAAATGAAGAAACAGGCCGGCGGGGGCGGGGTGTGTTCAAGGTGATGAAACCCTACATCCCCGTGTGCTTTTCCGAGGACATGCACCTGCTGGCTCAACTAGCGAAATATGTCGCGAGAAAACATCGCGAGTACGGATTTGCGAAACGCGTGCTTCCAGAAACCTTCAGCGACGTCCGGCGCCTGCTTAAGCACGAAGTGCAGTTCCCGCGAGAGCAAGCGACGCTGATCGAAGCGCAGCGCATCTACCGTTCCATGATTGGGGTTCGCGTCCCGCGCCTGATCCCGGCCCTCTGTACGTCCAAGATTACGGCGATGACGGAAGAGCGAGGCAAGAAGGTCACAAGCGCAGTCGCCTCGATGCCAGAATGGCGCCGCGCTCGTGTTTCGGAATTGTTGGTGGAAGCGTTTCTGGCGGTCCCCGTCTTTTCTCCGGAGAAGGACGCGATGTTTCACGCTGATCCTCATGCGGGAAACCTTTTATATGACAGCCAAACGGAAGAACTGGTCATTCTCGATTGGGCTCTGACGGAACATATGAATGCGGAACAGCGGCGGTATCTTGCGTTGCTGTTTCTGTTGACCGCCCTGCGTGATCCGGAAGGAATTTTCAAGCAGATCGAGGCGCTGAGCCGCGGCGGGGCGAGGCGCAAGGGATCGCAGGCGAAAATCATTCGGGAGTGCGTGCACAACTTCATCGCTCGACTACCCCTCACGCGCATTCCGGGAGCCACCGATGCACTGAGTCTGCTGGAAGAGATTGCGATGAAGGGCATCCGCCTGCCGGCGCCGCTGATCATGTTACGCAAAGTGCTATTCACGCTGGATGGCGTGCAGCACGACATCGGCGATCCAGAAGTGAGCATGATTTCCATTTTCGCGCGCCATGCCACGCAAAGCTGGATGAGCGGTTGGAAGGCGTTCGGCGCGCCGCTCTCCCTAAGAGACTGGGTGTCGGTGCAATCGAGCGCGCTCTTCTATGGAAGCCGGCTCTGCTGGCAAGGTGCACAGAATGTGCTGAGCAGGCAGAGTCAGCCTTAGGTGGTCGATATGGCGGCGAGTATCCATTTCAGCGGCCCGGCAAAATATCGCCTTTCGAACATGGTGGAATTTGGTGGGGCGGTCATGGATGTATGTGTGCGCCGGGCTTCAAGAGGACCGCTACGGCCGGGGTGGAACTGGTTCATGGAGGTTGCTACGGAAGTGTTGAAGCGCCGAATGAAGACCGTTCGCGAAACGAAAGATGTCGAGGAATCGCGGCGCTACCTGGATTCGGTGGAGGTACGCCTCCCGGAGATGGATGAAGTTAATATCGCGCCGGTCGTGAACAAGAAATTCAAAGGCAGTTGGTTCATTCCAAAGAAAGCGGATGGTGACGTAACCATACTCTATTTTCACGGAGGCGGATATTCGTTTTATCCGAAGAGCTACGCGAGCTTCATCGCGCTTGTCGCCCTGGCGGCGAAATCCAAGACGTTCGCTTTGGATTACAGTCTAGCGCCGGAGCGGCGGTTTCCGACGCAACTAGGAGAAGCGCTCGACGCCTATCGTTGGTTATTGGAGAGCGGCGGCGATCCGGACAGCATGGTTGTTGCCGGTGATTCTGCCGGAGGCAACCTGGCCTTGGCCCTGCTTCAGGTACTGCGCGATTTGAAGTTTCCCATGCCGGCGTTAGCCATAGCGTTTTCGCCTCCGACCAATTTCGGAGTGGACCTGGCGGGCATGGTCCGCAATCGCGACTTCGACTGGATTGGAGAGGCAATGCTGACGCGATGGGCGGATTGGTTTTGCGACCCGAACCAGCGTTGGAATCCGCTCGTTTCTCCTTCAAGGGCTGACTTACGTGGTCTTTCTCCGATCTACATTCAGGCCGGGCGTGCCGAGATCTTGTACGAGAGTATTCAGGCCTTCGCGGAGCGGGCCAAAAATCAGAGAGCCGATGTGGTCCTGGAAAGCTGGGAGGACATGAACCATGACTTTCAAATGTTTGGGAAGTATGTGCCGCAGAGCGCGGAGGCCCTCCGTCGTGTGAGAGAAGTGATTGACACTCGGGTGCGGGAAGGGCGGAAGGCGAGGACGGTTCTTGGCTAACTTCAGAAATGCTGCTGGAGCTCACAGTTCCATTCTGGGAATGAGTTCGAGGAGTCCGGATGTGGCCTAGAGTCTTTGATTTATGACTGTTCGTAGCACAAACTGATCAACCTTTCCTCGGCAGAACTCCTGATGCAGCGCAACACAAAGCGCTTTTGCATTGACATAAACGTCTCATAGTAATAGATGTTAGGTGATGCTGCAGTGCAGCAATTGGAGGTTGTTATGAAAAAGCAGACCAAGTCCGGGCACGCCCACTCTAGCCCGCCGACCTTTGTCTCCCTGCTGACCGGGTGGGTGCAGCAGGGGGTTGAGAGTTTCTTTGCAACGCAGCGAATTCTGGTCGATATTGCCATGCGGCAGAACGTGGCCGCGACGAAGAATATGCGGGAAGGGATCTTCGACCCAGAGCATTCTCCGGTGGCGATTCTGGCGGAATTAGCGACGGAAGGTACATCGAGCTTCGTGGAAGCGCAGAAGATTCTGCTTAATTTGGCACACCAGGAAAATGAAATCATAATGAATGCCGGCAAGGAGCGGATGGCTGGTTCGGTGCGAGCGGTAGCGATGACCGATCTGGTACGACGCAGTCTGGAAACCTTTATCAGGATGCAACAGGACTTTTTGGCGACAACCAGCAAGCAGACGCTGCAGTGGTTGGAGGCCGTGAAAGCCGGTAAGGGCTATCAAAATCCCCAACTGATTGACCTGGCCCGGGAAGGGATGGAGACCTTTGTCCAAGCGCAGAAGAAGTTTCTCGACGTGATTGCGCAGGAGACAGCCAAGGCCACCAGCGGCAGGCACGAACAGCAAGTGAAGACGGTGAAGAAAACCGAGTTGTCGAAACTGGCGACCGAAGCTACGAATTCTTTCATCGACGCACAAAAGAGACTACTCGACGTCGTCGGAGAACAAACAAACGTGAACCTCAAAGCGGTAACCAAAACGATGGCGCTGGTTTCGCCTTCGCGAATCTTACCGATGGCCAACCTCACCGGTGACGGAGTGAAGAGCTTTGTGACCGCCGAAAAGGCGTTGATCGAGTCGATAATCAAACCTCGGAATGGCGCCCGCGCGGGCCAACGTCGTCCGCTTCATACCGTTCACGAGAAGACCGGCAAGACCCGTGCAGCGCACGCTGGCGCATGATTTAGTTGGTTTGGCTGAGTCGCACCCCTGGCGAGATGCTTACTCTCTGATGACGTGCCGTTCCTTGCAGTCGACACGTCATCAGAGTCCTTGTAAGATTCCCTTCGCGCCGTGTGTGCGCCACTACGATGAAGAGCAGTCACGTGAAAAAGAAGGGGTCAGGGCGACGGAGGTTCACAGTGCCGCCTGCGGAATCTCGCATTCGCGACCATGAAGCGATGGATAGTTCCATATGGAGAGAAGCGCTGTTTGGGGCTGAACTCCTGCTGCTGCATGCTTCCCCGGTTTACTACGGACTGGGTATTCCGCGCGGGGATAATTCCGCCGTGGTTGTGATTCCGGGGTTTCTCGGAACCGACCTCTATATGACGCATTTGCACTCGTGGCTCGAACGGATTGGATATCGAGCGTACCTTTCCGGCATCGGTCTCAATGCCGAGTGTCCGAACTTGCTGATTCGCTATCGTCTGGCGGAAACAATCCGGCAGGCGATCAAGGATACGGGCCGCAAAGTCCATCTGATCGGACACAGCCTGGGAGGGATTATTGCCCGCTCGCTGGCTTCCCAACGACCCAAGGATATTGCCTCGGTTATCACGCTAGCCGCGCCGATTCGTGGCACGGTCATGCATCCATCGATCGTGCGAGCAGCTAGTGCGGTTCGCGATGAGATTTTGAACCATCATGGGCGCAGCGTCCTCCCGGATTGCTATACGCCGCGATGTACGTGCGATTTTCTGAGCTCTCTGCGCGGAGCTCTGCCTTCCTCGATTGCCGAAACTGCCATTTACACCAAGGACGATGGAGTGGTTGACTGGCGATATTGCAGGACAGGAGACAGCGACGTGGACTTTGAAGTGCCCGGCACGCACGTCGGGTTGGTCTTCAATCCATCTGCCTATACGATTATTGCCGAACGTCTCGCCGCGGCTTCGCAAGGCTGATTCGAGCTTTCTATTCCTGCCGAATTCGACATCACTCGCTTCTGTATGCGGTGTCACCGCTTTGTCGGGTGAAGTTCCTTATCCTGAAACGTCGGCAGCTAGTCTTGGCACATCTCGGGGGCATACCTATGATCGCGAACCCATGGCCATGGAGCGATGAAGAAGAAGCGCAGTGGGAACTGGAATTGAGACAGCAGGAATTTGGTTGGATCGATGAATTGATCGGCCACATGATCAGTGACGGTCTTGCCGGTTCTTCTTACGATCCTCTCCAAGCAGTGGAGAACTCGTCGGAAGAAGAAGCAATTGTCTTCTAGCTGAGGGCCCGGCGTGTCGCCTCAAGAGTGTTGATCAACGACTCTCTGGGCAAGTTCTGGATAATCGGCTCGATCATCCATCCCAATCCAAAGGGTACGTCGCGAGTCAGCGAAATGGCTCGGCACTCGGTGTACACTCCATCTTCGTTTTCCTGAAACCTCCAGTAAGAATAAAGGCGCCACAAGAATCCGTGACCCGTATCCGGCGGGAGTATTTTCTCATTCACGCTGCCAGCGTCTTCGACCTCGGCAATGCGCGTGGTACGGGAGTGACAAAGCCATCGCGTGCGATCCAACCGGCGATAGATCACGTCATGATCGGTATCGAGAATGACGGTAATGATTTTCTTCTTAAGAAGCCGCAAATAGATTTTGAAGTGATTGCCACGGCGGCTTAACAGCGTCGAGTCCAGCACATCAGGGGCGTAGATCACCTTGTGATGGTCGTAGTTCTGGATAAGGGACAGAGTCTTTGCGATGGTCGTGCTGGGAATGAAAACCGCGCCAATCCAGTCGTGGATCAAGCCATTCGGCACTTTGACCGGACCCTGACCGGACCAGAACTCCGCCGCGATCCGTCCGCTGTGTACCTGCCGGGCGATCGCGGGAGGAATATCCGACCAGAGGAACTGACCGGCGTCATCCTCTGTATTCTTCATTTCCGATTCAGCTACGCGAATGTAATCAGCAAACGCCTTCAGTGTTTCAGGCTTTAAGATCACTGTGTTCTCGGTGCGCGCCATAGCATCGACCTAACCGAATCGTGGTCCGCGAACACGGGCTTGTCAAGCTGGCATTCTCACCGGCGCGTCAGGCAGAGAGCAGATGCTCGGAAATACGTCACGCTGCCCGACGCCCGTGACGCCAGTCACAGCGATCAGGCAGGACGGGCAGTAATCTGTGTCTGCAAGGTTGATGCCTGACCACGGCAAGGAAATCTTATGAGCTTCCGCGAGTGGGAGAAATCCAGCGCTAACTACGGCCGCAAACTTCTGCATTCCGGGGTGGAGGGCGCACGCTCTGGCGAAGAGGAATTTCTCAATGGTCGACCCATCACTCCATTTCTCAATGAGTCGGCGCAGCATGCCGTAATGGCGGCGACCATTGGAGCGGCGATCGGTCTGTTGAGCGGGCTCGCGGTCCGACGAAGTGCTTCCACGAGCAAACCTCTCGCCGGCTTAGTCTTCGGGGGCGCGTTCGGCTTCGGAGCAGGGGTTGCATGGGAATGCCGGCATTTGGGCGCAAGCGTGATCGCAGGGGCTCTGAAGAGTATTGGTCAGGTGCGGGACGAGCACTGGTTCGAGAAAAACCCGATCGACTACGCGTAGGGCACCGTTGATTCGCGGACGGATCCAGCGTAAGGAGCAACATTCGCAACCGGAGGGAGGCAGTAATGCCGCCGGACGTTTCCAACCTCAGTGAAGAACGGATTGCCTACCTCGAGGGATTAGTCCAACAAGCCCGAACCGCTGCTGCGGTCTTCACCCAATACACTCAGGAAGACGTCGATCGCATCGTCAAACCGATGGTCCTGGCTGGACTGGGTCAAGCCCAATACTTGGCGCGTCTGGCCATAGAGGAAACCAAACTCGGGGTCATGGAAGATAAGGCCATCAAGAACATGGTGGCCACGGAGTTCGTCTACAACTACGTCAAGGATAAACGCACCGTCGGCGTCATCCGCGAGTTTCCGGAACGTTGTTTGGTAGAGGTGGCCGAACCGATTGGGGTCATCTTCTCACTGACCCCGATCACGAACCCTACTTCGACAGTTCTCTTCAAATGCATCATGGCGATAAAAACGCGCAATGCGGTGATTTTCAGTCCGCATCCGAACGCCTGGCACTGTTGCCATGAAGCGGTGCGCATCATGTACGAGACAGCGTTGAAACACGGCGCGCCCGAAGGCGTTTTCACTTGCCTGGAAGCGCATACGCTGGAGGACAACGCCTACCTGATGCGGCACAAGGACATTGGTCTAATCGATGCCACCGGTGGACCGAGCGCGGTAAAGGCCGCTTATAGTTCCGGCAAGCCTGCGCTGGGAGTTGGGCCGGGGAACTCGCCAGTTTATCTGGAAAAGACCGCCGATCTGAACATGGCGGTGGTTGACATCATCACCTCCAAGACGTTCGATAACGGGACCATCTGTGCTTCGGAACAGACAGTGGTGATCGATGACGAGATCTACGATGTCGTCTTGAAGAAGTTTGCTGACTTGGGTGCCCACATCTGCAACCAGAAAGAGGCGGAACTACTGGGGCGTGCGGTGATCGATTCCGAGACCGGATATATGCAGCCGGCGGCGATTGGCCAGAAAGCCACCGACATTGCTCGCATGGTGGGCCTGTCGGTCAAGCCTGATACGAAGCTTCTGATTGCGCCCATCCAAGGCGTGGGCCGGAAGTACCCGCTGTCGTTCGAAAAACTATTTCCCGTACTCGCAGTCTACCGGGCCAAATCTGTAGACGAGGCGCTCAAAGTTTGCGTGGACGTGAATCACGCTGGCGGCCTGGGACACACAGCAGTCATTTTTTCCCGTAACGACGCCATCATTCAGAAGTTCGGAGAAGTGATCAATGCCGGGCGGATTATCGTGAATTCGCCGGGATCGGTTGGAGCATTCGGCGGTATTTACAACGATATGGTTCCCACTTTTTCCTTTGGGTGCGGGACGGGCGGCGGAAACAGCACGACCGATAACGTCAATGTTTATCACTACCTGAATATCAAACGCGTGGCGCGAAGGACACAGGCGCATATGTGGTTTCGAGTTCCCAATCAAATCTACTTCAACATGAATGCGGTGGAGAATCTGCGACGCCTAACATCACGCTCCACCATCATCATTACCAACCAGGCTCTGGAGCAATTTGGACTTGTCGATGTCGTCCGGCGCAATATTCCCGCCCAGACATTAGTTCATGTCTCCGTCATTCCTGATGCGGAGCCAGAGGTCAAGGTCGTGATGCAAGGTGTGGAGACCCTCAACTTATACAAGGTGGATCAAATCATCGCGCTGGGCGGCGGATCGGTGATCGATGCCGCAAAGATCATGAAGCTCAAGTACGAATCGCCGCAGGCCGACCTGGAGGAACTGGCGGCGCCGTTTATGGATATTCGTAAACGGGTGGTCGAGTACCCGACCGAGAAAACTAATCGGGCGCGGTTAATTGCGATTCCTACGACCAGCGGTACGGGAAGCGAGGTCACGCCTTTCGCGGTTCTCTCGGACAAAGAGCACGGCCGCAAAGTGACGCTGGCCGACTACTCGCTGACCCCGGATGTGGCGATCGTCGATCCCCAGTTCGTAATGTCGATGCCGAAAGGACTGACAGCGGATACCGGCATTGACTGTTTGACCCACGCGCTCGAGGCAGGAGTTTCGATTCTGGCATCCCCTTATACCGATTCGAATGCCATGCAAGCGATTCGGCTGGTGTTCAAGTACCTGCCGATCGCGTACGAGCATCCCAGCGACGAAGAGGCGCGGAGCATGATGCACAACGCGGCCTGCATCGCGGCGATTGCATTCTCCAATGCGGCAGTAGGTGTTAATCACGCCCTGGCCCACGCTTTCGGCGCGCGCTTCGGAGTTCCACACGGTCGGGCTAATGCCCTCATGTTGCCGCATGTCATTGCCTACAACGCAGCAGTACCTACCAAGTTCGCGCCATCGCCCAATCAGAAGGGGTATGTGGCCCACAAGAAATACGCGACCATGGCGGATTTGCTAGGCCTGGGCGGCAATACGATTGATGAGAAGGTAAAGAACCTGGTGGCGGCGACCGAACAGTTGCTCGACCGGCTGGCGATTCCGCGTTCGATCGCCGAGTTGGGAATTTCGAGGGAGGCGTTTGAGCTTGCGATGCCCGATCTGACCAAGAATGCGTTTGACGATCCCTCCTGGCGGTCGAATCCTCGTATGCCGCTGGTGAGCGAGTTGGTAGACCTGTTTTGGAAAGCTTACGACGGGCGAGGTGCTGCGCAGGTGAGAGGGATATCACGGCACCAGACCGCGTGAGGAAAATTATGCCGAAAGCAATGATCGCTGAGTGGTTGAAGATCGATGAAGTGCGAGTAAGTCAAAGTTTGCAGGAAGCGTCTGGGAAACTGGATGAGGTCGAAGGCGAGGTCGTATTGGATTTTACTTCGGTCCGCCGTATCGATCCGAGCGCGCTGCGAGAATTAGGAAAGATGGCTGATCGAGCGGACGACGACACCATCAAGATCGGTCTACGCGGGGTCAACATCGACGTGTACAAGGTGCTTAAGCTGATGAAACTGGCGCCACGCTTTTTCTTTCTGGCGTAGAGACGAACTGCTCTCGGCGGAGACATTCCATGCCACAGAATCGAGACAACGATCGGCTCTCCGGGGGAGATGCTCTTTTCCTCTATCTCGAAAGGGAAGGGATGCCTCTCAATGTGGCCTCAGTCAACGTATTTGAGGGAGAGATTTCGCTCAAAGCCTGCAGCGCGTTTGTCGAATCGAAGTTGCCGCTAATTCCACGATACCGGCAGCGCGTGGTGTCTGCTCCGTTCAATATCGGTCTTCCGATCTGGGAGTACGATCCCGAGTTCGATATACGAAATCATGTGCATCAGGTCACGCTCAAGCATGGGACAGAGGTTGAGTTTAA
Organism: uncultured Acidobacteriaceae bacterium; assembly: GCA_963788555.1. Lineage (GTDB taxonomy): Bacteria > Acidobacteriota > Terriglobia > Terriglobales > Acidobacteriaceae > Sulfotelmatobacter. Next base: position 41,099 of record CAWBHM010000003.1, read on the forward strand.
GGCGGTCGCAGGAAAAATTCTAAGCCGGATGATGGACCGCCAGAGGCCGCTCTGGGATTTGACCCTGGTGCGTGGTTTGAAAGGGGGCAACACTGGCATCATCACCCGCATGCATCACTGCTTAGCCGACGGACTTGCGGGCGTGGGACTTCTGAATGTGTTGATGGATCCGAGTCCTGAGGTTCATCCCTTGCCCAAGAGGAAGGTTCGCTTCCAGGCGCCTCCGCAAAGGGACTCCACGACATCGCTCCTGGACGAGTTGATCGCTTCATCCTCGTCGGTTGCACAACGAGTGCTTACCGCACAAACGGAATTGCTGACGATGCTGCAACAAGTGCTTGGAACCGATCGCCATGAAACTGGGGCTCACACTGAGCCGCAGGCGAATGGGAAGACCGACCTCTCGGTGGACGATCTCGCGCAATTCATGCCCGAACTGACCGGGACCACCCAACGATTGCCGTTTAACATCATCTGCCGCGGGCCGCAGAATTTCAGATGGGCGGAAATTCCGCTGGCCGACATCAAAGCGATTAAGCAAAGATGCGGTGCGACCGTCAACGATGTGGTGCTGACGATAGTCGCCTCTGCGATTCAACGCTATGTCGAGCAGCAGAAGGTTCGCATCGAAGGACGGCTGTTGCGAATTGGGATTCCCGTCAATGCGCGCGGCAACGGGAGCGTCAGTGAACTTGGAAATCGCATTACGTTTCTACCTCTGACCGTTCCGCTCGACATTCGAAGCCCCCGGAAACTCATGACTGCGATCCGCGAACGAATCGCATTCTTGAAAAGGGCGCACGTGGCGGAACTTGTCGGCATGGCCGGTACGATGTTGGGTACGATTCCAACTGCGGCACAGGTGGTGGCAGGGCCGATTATTAGCCAGTTGCCGTTGGGACTGTGCAACCTTATTTGCACAAATGTGCCTGGGCCCGCGTTTCCACTTTATCTACTCGGCCACAAGATGTTGCGCTTCTACCCGTACGTGCCTATCGGCGGAGACATTGGGATCAACTGCGCGGTCCTCACCTATGACGGCACGGCGTACTTTGGTTTCACGGGCGATGTGCATGCCGCGCCAGATCTCTGGCGGCTGGAGAAATTTCTCACTGCGAGCTTTACCGAGTTGCGGAAGTCGCTGCGTATCCGCTCTCCGCGGCGCAAAACCGTACGCGCGGCCGAACAAGCCGATCCTCGTGGAACCTCTACGGCAAAACCTGGAAGACGTCCTTCACAGCCGGCAATCTTCATTCCATTGAAACCCAACTCGGAACCAACCACCGTGAAGGAAGAGAAGAGCGAACCTCAAGCACGCGTAGTCGCTTAGTACGCGAACAGCGTGGAACGCTGGCGAGATGCCTCACAACAGCCAGTTCGATTTTGACTTCGTGATCGTCGGCTCCGGTTTCGGGGGGAGTGTCGCTGCCTACCGGTTAGCAGAAAAAGGATACAGGGTGGCGGTGATGGAGATGGGCAAGCGGTGGTCGCCGGAAACCTTGCCACGTACCAGTTGGTCCTTGCATCGCTGGTTCTGGCGTCCAAAACTGGGGCTCAACGGTTTTTTCAACATCCGATATTTCCGGCACGTCACCATCCTGCATGGATGCGCGGTTGGCGGCGGTTCGATCACTTACGCGACCACGTTGCTGCGGCCACCTGAGCGAGTGTGGCAGGCGGGATCCTGGACTGGACTCGCGGCATGGCAACAAGAGATGCCGCGGCACTATGACACTGCATCCCAGATGCTAGGAGTGGTGAAAAACACAATTCTCGGCCCCGCCGACCACCTGCTGAAGGCTGCAGCGCAAGAAGTCGGGGTCGCGAATACTTTCTACCGTACCAACGTAGCGATATTTCAACCAGCGAAAGGAGAGGCCGGCGGCAATACCTTTCCTGATCCGTTCTTTGGTGGCCAAGGCCCGGCGCGCACGACTTGCATTGGCTGCGGCGGCTGCATGATGGGGTGCCGCTACGGCGCGAAGAATACCCTCGATCTGAACTATCTCTATCTTGCGGAAAGCCGAGGAGTGCAAGTCCTAGCAGAAACCAAAGTCGTCGATGTGAGGCCCCTAAGCGGAATGTCTGACGGCAGCGCGGGTTACGAAGTGCGGACGGTCAAATCCACAGGCTGGTTCGGGAGAGACCCACGACGATTCACCTGCCGCGGGATAGTGTTCTCCGCGTCTTCATTAGGAACCATGGATTTGCTGTTCCATCTCAAAGAGAATGGTCTGCTGCCACGAATCAGCGATCAGCTCGGCAAGCATGTCCGCACCAATTCCGAATCACTGCTTGCGGTCCGCATACCGGGAAGCCGCGAAGACCTATCAAAAGGGGTCGCGATTGGCTCGGGTATCTATGTCGACGAACACACGCACATCGAAGCGGTGCGTTACCCGAGTGGTTCCGACACGATGAGCATGCTCACCACTCTGTTGACCGGAGGGACTCCGGGGCGCGTGCGCATTACGCGCTGGCTGAAAAATCTCGCGTTCGGTTTCCTGCGACATCCATTTCGGACGTTACGTGTTCTGCAGCCCTTCGGATGGGCGCGTGAAAATGTAGTGCTGCTTTGCATGCAGGCCAAGGAGGGTGATCTGGAGATGTGCTGGCGCCGTCCCTGGTTCTGGCCCTTCGGGAAGTCTCTCGCCAGCCGGGGACAGAAGGTTCCGACGTACATTCCACGGGCAAATGCGTTCGCGCAAACCTTTGCCCGGCTCACTGGTGGCACCGCGATGAGCATGATTCCGGAAATCCTCTTCGACGTTCCGGGCACGGCCCACTGTCTCGGGGGTTGCGTGATCGCGAAGTCCTCCACGCAGGGGGTCGTCGACGATCAACATCGCGTCTTCGGCTACAAGAACATGTACGTGTGCGATGGATCGGTGGTCGCCGCGAATTTAGGTGTGAATCCCAGCCTGACGATCACCGCTCTCGCCGAACGTGCCATGGAGTTCATCCGCCCAGCGGCAGAGACGGACTGGGACGATTGTGCGCAAAGCGAGCAACCGACTTCACCTCGCCTTTAGGCGCGGAAATTCCACCACAAATCATGGAATCGTGTGACGTGCCTCACAGAGAGGGAAGTCCCACCTCACAGACCGGGTTCGCAGAAGCGGGCAGAATGTTGTCGAACGCAGACCCGCTGTAGGGGCGCTGCGGGACTCCCAGGTACTTATTCTGGTTGCCAATTTGTTCAGGGACTTTAGAGCACTGCCAGTGGGTTGGGGGCAGCCCGCATATGGACAGTCAAGCAACAGTACTCGGCTGGTTTCCCGTTTCGCGCGATCGCTATAACGCCAACACGATCGCAACGAAACAGCGACAGAGCTACATCGGCTGTCGCGCAAACGGAGACTCAATCCTTGACGCCGAGGACCTCCCTGACCGGTCATTCCTTCGGAAGTGAATGGTCGAATTCCGTAGAGCCCTGACTTGTTGTTCGTGAGTTTCTCTCCACTTCGTCTAGTGAGAGATGGCAACTTCATGGTCGAGGGAATCCGGTCACCCGCAGAATCGATGTACTGGCTGATCCAAGGACGAATCGTCTTCCTGGTGATTCACCTGCTAGGTCTCGCCTGCTTTTCATACATTGTGGCGAAACGTATGCGCCCATTGCTTCGGGGACAAGCGGACTTTCGCTTCGATCGTCCAGTGCAAAGACTGAGAAACGTTCTCCAGTTCTGGCTGGGGCAGTGGAGACATCCACGCTACCCGGCGGCGGGCATTATTCACATCTTGGTTTTCGTGGGTTTCCTTCTGCTGGCGACGCGTGCTTTCTCGCTGATTCTTGGCTTCTCAGACAACTTCTTCGGGGCCACCATAGTCGGTCACATCTACGAGATGGTCAGGGAGTATGCCACCACCATCGTTTTTGCCTGCATGGTGGTTCTGGCAGTTCGACGGCTCGCCTTCAAACCAGCGCGCTATGCAGTGCCGGCAAAATATGGAAAAGGCCATACGGGCGACGCCGTATTTCTTCTGGCGTTGATTGCGATCCTGATGTTGGCTGACAGCGTCTTCGAAGCCAGCAAGGCGGCGGCTCAAGCGCAGCACGGCCAAGCGACAGAATTTCTGGCGTTCTTCTCGTTACCGTGGATGCTCGAACATGTGCTGATCGCAGTTCCATTCGCAACTCTTCGGACCGCATACCTCGGCAGTTATCTGGCGCATGATCTAACCTTCTTCTTCTTGCTCTGCTATCGGCCCTTCGGAATTCAGTTCCACGTGGAAACCTCGCTGTTCAGCGTTTACTTTGCCAAGTTGGATCGCGGAACTTTGAAGCCGGTACGGTGGGGAGTTTCTGACGAGCAACTCGATCAGGTGAAATCTTTCGGCATAAAGACATTTGACGACTTCACCTGGAAGCACATGCTCGACTTTTACTCCTGCGCTGACTGCGGCCGCTGCTCAGACAATTGCCCGGCCAATGCCGTGGGGCGCCCGCTCTCTCCGCGCTTTCTCACAATTAAGGCGCGTGATTATTGCTTCGAGCACTATCCCGTGCTGGGCAAGGCGAGCAACGGCGCCGCCCTCATTGGCGGAATCTACTCGGAAGATGAAATCTGGTCCTGCACAACCTGCGGCGCATGCGAACAGGAATGTCCTCTGCTGGTCGAATACATCGACAAGATCGTCGACTTGCGGCGCGGCCTGATCGATGACGGCAATGTGCCGCAATCTCTGCAGAAGCCGCTCAAGGCTCTCGAGAGCCGGGGAAATCCTTACGGCAAGATGGAAAAGAAGAAGGCCGACTGGACCAAGACCAAAGAATTTCAGCAGGACTGCCAGGTGAAAATCCTCGATGGCAGCGCGCCCGCAGACACCTTGTACTTCGTCGACAGCGTCACCGCCTACGACGACCGCATGCAGACCATCGGGCGCGCCACAGCCAAAATCCTCGACCGTGTCGGAGTCAATTTCGGAATTCTTGGCGCTGCGGAAAAAGACAGCGGTCATGAAGTACGCCGCTTCGGCGAAGAAACCTTGTTCATGGCCCTGCGCGATCACAATGTTGAAGCCATCAAGGCCTCTGGCGCTCAGCGCATCGTCACCGCCGATCCTCACGCCTACAATGCGCTCAAGCATGATTACAAAGATGTGCCGCCAGTCGAGCACATCAGCCAGGTTATCGCCCGCGAAGTGAAGGCGGGCAACATCACCTTCACCGCCGCGAACGAGAACGACGTCTACACCTACCACGATCCCTGCTACCTCGGACGGCACAACCAGGTCTATGACGACCCGCGCGACGTGCTCGATGCGATTCCTGGCATGAAGCGTGTCGAGATGGCTCGCTCTCGCGACCGCTCCTTTTGTTGTGGTGGCGGCGGGCTGATGCTGTTTTACGAACCCAAAGAGGATCAGCGCATCGGCGTCAAACGTGTGCAGATGGCCGCCGATGCTGGAGCCAATGTCATCGTGACCGCTTGCCCGTTCTGCATGGTGAATATGGAAGACGCGATCAAGGTCGCAGGCCTCGAAGGAAATATGACCGCCATCGATCTCACTGAATTGGTCGAGAAACAGATGGTGTGTGAAGAGAAATCCGAAACCGCTGTTCATGGAGGTTGAAGGTGGAAATTCTAGTTTGCGTCAGAAGAGTGCCCGACACTTCGGAAAACGAGATCGCACTGAATGCCGCGGGCAACGACATCGAACGTGACGACCTCGTCTATTCGATCAACGAGTGGGATAACTACGCGGTGGAAGAAGCCTTGCAGATCGTTTCCCGGGTCGGTGGAACGGTCACCGTAGTGACAGTTGGCGGCGAAGACGATGAGGAGGTCCTGCGCCGCGAGATGGCTATGGGCGCGACTCATGGCATTTTGATTTCCGACGATGCTTTCGCCGGATTGGACGCCCGCGGCATTTCCACCATCCTGAAAGCCTTTGTACAGAAGGGTAAGTACGATCTGATCTTCACCGGAGTGCAAGCCGAGGACGGCGGCGCTCTGGTCGGCGGCATGCTCGCCGCCATGCTCGACTATCCCTTCGCTTCACTGGTGAATTCCATTGAAGTGCTCGACGGCAAGACGCTGAAGATCAGCCGCGAAATCGCCGGAGGCAACAAGGAAATCAGCCAGATTGATCTGCCTTGCGTGCTCTCTATTCAGACTGGCATCAACGAACCCCGCTACGTCGGCATGAGAGGGATTCGCCAGGTCGCATCGATTCCGATTCCGACGCTGGGTGCTTCCGAGTTGAATCTCGATCCGCAGATCGTTGGACTGGCTGCCGCAAAGGTCCGGCGGGTGGACTACTTCTTGCCCGCCGTGGGCAAGGGCGCCGAGATGCTTCAAGGCAGCAGGGAAGAGATCCTCGACAAGCTGTTCGAACTGGTAGCCGCCAAGGGAGGGTTGAAATAATGTCACGCATCTTTGCTTACATCGTTCACAAGGCTGGCGTCGCCGATGACTCGGCGCTCGAACTGGCGGCCGCCGCAAAAACAATCGATCCCTCTGCATCCCTGACCGCGCTTGTCATGGGCTCAGGATCAGAGTTGGATGAAGTCTGCGCCACCCTCTCCAAGACCTACGCAGAGATCTGGAAAGTTTCGAACGAATCCCTTGCCTATCCCAATGCCGAGATTGTGCGCCAGGCGCTGGTGAAGATACTGCCTGCGGGTAGCATCTTCTTAGTCGCGCACGAACATTTCGGTATCGATCTCGCACCCGGACTTTCCATCCGCATGAATGCCGCGTGCGTCTCTGACGTCTTGGGAGTCGAAGGTCTTAACGGTTCCTGCCTTAAAGTTGTTCGCCAGGAATTTGGCGGCCAGGTGAGCGCCCATCTGAACTGCGACATTTCCTCGGGCGCGGTGATTACCGTTCGCCCCGGTGCATTCAAGCCGCTCGAAGCCGCTGCCGCCAACGGAACTGTGATCGACAAGTCTTCTGAAGTTGGCGCCTTGACTGCGAAGCGGCGATACCTCGAGACCGTCGTCGCGGAAGCGGGAGATGTGGACATTACCAAGCACAACGTGCTGGTCTCCATCGGTCGCGGCATACAGGAGAAAGACAATGTTGCCATGGCCGAGGAACTTGCCGAAGCTCTCGGCGCCGCTGTCAGTTGCTCGCGCCCAGTGGTCGATGCCAAGTGGCTGGAGAAATCCCGCCAAGTCGGAACCTCTGGCAAAACTGTGAAGCCCAAAGTTTACCTGGCCTGCGGTATAAGCGGGGCGTTTCAGCACCTCGCCGGAATCAAAGGCAATCCCTTCATCATCGCCATCAACAAGAATCCCAAGGCTCCCATTTTTCAGGTCGCCGATGTCGGCATCGTCGATGACTTGCTGGAATTCTTGCCGGAGTTCACCAACAAAGTTCGCGAAATGCACAGTCTGTCGACAAAGTGAGGATACCGCCCATGATCGCTCCCAAAACACTGAAGCTAAGTTTGAAATCTCTCCGCGACTTCGCCAAGAAACGCTTGCCCGACGAAACCCTGATCGAACTGGATGAGCGCGACGAATGTCCGCTGGAAATCGTGCGCCACATGTGCAGCCCCGACAAGCTGGGCATTCAGCTCCTCTTCATCCCCGAGGAATTCGGCGGCATGGGTGGCGGCGCTTTCGACGTCTACTGCATTTGCGAAGAGATGGCTCACATCGATCTCGGCATCGCCACCGCCGTGCTGGCGACCTTCCTGGGGAGCGATCCCATCACGGTCGGCGCCACTCCAGCGCAAAAAAAGCTGTGGCTCAGTCGCATAGCGGACGAGGGAATCCTGTTCGCCTACGGTGCCACCGAGCCGGAGGCCGGCAGCGATCTCGGATCGCTTCGCACTACCGCCGACCGCGTGATGAAGGACGGCAAAGTTGTTGGTTACAAAATCAACGGCAACAAGCAATGGATCAGCAACGGCGGCATTGCCGACGTTTATACCGTGCTGGCAAATACCCCCTCGGGCCCCAGTTGGTTCGTAGTGGAAAAGGGTGCCAAGGGCTTCACTCACGACGAGCCCGAAGATAAACACGGCATTCGGCTCAGCAACACGGCAGCCCTGGCTTTCAGCGACGTATACGTCGATGCTGACCGGCTCCTCGGCGGAGTTGAAGGCCAGGGTTTGACTCAGGCACAGGCGGTCTTCGGCTACACGCGCTTGATGGTCGCCGCATTCGGTCTCGGGGGAGGATGGGCCGCCCTCGATCGCGCTGTTCCATATTCCACCAAACGCATCCAGGCGGGCGCGCCGCTTTCCGAAAAACAGGGCTACACCCACAAGTTGATCGTTCCTCATGTGGCGCACCTGGAAGCCGCTCGCGCGTACATCGAAGAGACTGCCGAGCGTATCGACGCGGGCGGCGAAGGCAGTTTGAACACCGAGGGAGCCATCGCGAAATACATGGCTACTGAAGCGGGCAATGCTGCTGCCGAGGCAAGTATCCAGGCTCTGGGCGGCTACGGTTACACCCACGAATACATGGTGGAGAAGATCAGCCGCGACGTTCGCATCACCACCATTTATGAGGGCACCTCCGAGATCATGGAGATGACCATCAGCCGTGATCGCTGGCAGCTTCACTTGAAAACGCGCGGACAGCATTATCACGACGAGGCTCGCAAGTTCGAAGCGCTGCACACACAGCATCCGGAAGTGGGAGCCAACATTGCCGCTCTGGCCATGCATGCTTTGGCCGACGTCATGGAAAAGGCCCGCGTCGGCCGTCTGACGCGCTTCCAGCATATTTTGCTGCGTCTGGGTGAGCTGATCGCCTACGCCGAGTGCGCCGGAACTCTATCTCGCCGCGCCGCGCTCATGGCGGACGGCAAGCTCAACGAAAAAACCAGTCGCCGTTTCGATGCCAAAGGACTCGCGACCGTGAGTCGAGTATTCGCTCGCGAAGCAGCGCTCAAGGTTGCCGAAGAAGGCTTGCGCCTGGTCATCGGCGCCGGCGGCGTGAGCGAAGCTGAGATTCCCGCATTCGAAACGACCATGTTACTGCCTGCCATTCATCGGGCGCAGGCAGGACTCATTTCCGACATGGATTACATCGCCGACGTTCTTTACAGCCGGGTGGCGAAAGTGCAGACCGCAGCCTGAGTCGGCAAGCGCCGGTTCAGTGGCATTCAGGTAACAGGAGTTTCATCATGGAAGATACCGCCCATCGAGCCATTGCGATCGTGGGAGTCGGGGCCGTGTTGCCCGAGGCACCGAACGTATCCGCATTCTGGGAAAATGTGAAGACTGGACGTTACAGCATCAGCGACGTTTCCCCCGAGCGCTGGGATCCCGACTTCTACTACGACGCGGACCACAGCGTGCCCGACAAAACCTATTCCAAGATTGGTGGATGGGTTCGCGAGCACGTTTGGGAGCCGATGAAATGGCATCTGGCCATTCCGCCGCGGGTGGTCGATGCGATGGATATCTCGCAAAAGTGGGCCATCTCGTGCACGCGCGAGGCGCTTGAGGACTACGGCTATCCCGGCCGTCCATTGAATACCGATCGCACTGCCGTAATCCTCGGCAACGCCATGGCAGGCGAGAAGCATTACTTCACTGCGTTGCGCCTCTATTTCCCCGAGTACGCGCATGAACTCGCCGAGAGCGCCAGCTTCGCTGCGCTACCTGCGGCTTTGCGCCGCGACATCACCCGCGAATTGCACGATCGCATGACCCATCGCGTTCCCGATGTCACCGAAGACACCATGCCAGGCGAACTGGCCAACTGCATCGCCGGACGTCTTGCCAACACTTTTAACTTTCACGGACCGAACTACGTGGTCGACGCTGCCTGTGCCTCGGCCATGGCGGCATTCAGTGCAGCGGTGGAAGGTCTGATCCAAAACGATTTCGATGTGGCCGTCACTGGCGGCATTGATCGCAACATGGGCGCTTCCACGTACGTCAAGTTCAGCAAGATTGGCGCACTCTCTGCATCCGGCACGCGCCCCTACGCCGATGGCGCCGACGGCTTCGTGATGGGCGAAGGTTCCGTCATCTTCCTGCTCAAGCGCTTAGCCGATGCCGAGCGCGATCGCGACAAGATTTACGCCGTGCTGCGCGGCATCGCTGGATCCAGCGACGGCAAAGGAAAGGGAATCACCGCGCCTAATCCCGTGGGACAAAAATTGAGTGTCGAACGCGCCTGGCAGAATGCCGGCCTATCTCCCGCAACTGCGACGCTCATCGAAGGCCATGGCACGTCCACAAAGGTTGGCGACGTAGTCGAAGTGCAGTGCATGAGCGAAGTCCTGACTTCCTGTCATGTGCCACCCCACACGGTTGCCTTGGGCTCGGTTAAATCCAATATCGGACATCTCAAAGCCGCCGCGGGAGCCGCCGGATTGCTGAAAGCTGCATTGGCGTTGCATGACAAAGTGCTGCCGCCCAGCGTGCACTGCGATCATCCCAATCCCGATATCGACTTCGCTCACTCTCCGCTCTATGTCAACACCGAACTGAAGCCGTGGACCATGCCGTCCGACGGAGTGCGCCGCGCGGGCGCTAGTGCGTTTGGATTTGGTGGGACCAACTTCCATGTCGTGCTCGAGGAATACATTCCTCAGCGCCTGAACGGAAACGGCAAGCATTCGATCGCAGTCAGCGCGGTTCCCGCCGCCGTAATGAATGAGGGCAATATGAATACCAAAAATGCGGTGGATCAAAGTCAGGTTCGCTCCCCAGAGGCTCTTGCGGAAGCGCGGGACATTCCGCAGGCTTCTTCCTTCAAAGCGCCACTGCGTGGAGCTCTGGTCATTGGCGCCAATTCGAATGCCGAGCTAAGCGAACGTCTGCGGGCCGTGCAGAAAGCCGCTGAAGAAGGCCATGCTCCAGAAATCTCCGCGCCCTCCGAGAAAGATCTTCGCTGCCCCGAACGCCTCGTGATCGACTACATCAATGCTGCCGATCTGCTCGACAAGTCGGCAAAAGCGTTGAAGGCGCTCGCAGCCGATCAGCCGCCGATCTGGAAAGCCCTGCGCGCACAAGGTATTTTCCGCGGACGAGGGCCCGCGCCCAAAGTCGCCTTCCTCTATACCGGACAAGGTTCGCAATACGCCAATATGCTCCGCCCGCTGTTCACCGCGGAGCCGATCGTTGCCAAAACATTTGCAGAAGCCAATCGTGTGATGACTCCGCTGCTCGGAAAGCCGCTCACTGATTTCATCTTCGTCGATCAAGCAAACGAGGCCGCCGTTGCCAAGGCCGAAGATGATCTGCGCCAGACCGCCATCACGCAACCCGCCGTGCTCGCCACCGACGAAGCGCTTACGCGCCTCCTAGCCGCCTACGGTATCAAGCCCGACATGACAATGGGACACAGCCTCGGCGAGTACGGAGCGCTCGTGGCCGCCGGCGCTTTGCCTTTCGAAGACGCGCTGGAAGCGGTCAGCGCGCGCGGTCGCGGCATGACCGAGGTCGCGATGGATGACAACGGACGCATGGCCGCGGTCTTCGCGCCCCTTGCGGAGGTCGAACGCATTCTAAAGACGATCGATGGCTACGTCGTCATCGCCAACATCAACAGCGGTTCTCAGGCTGTCATCGGCGGTGCCAGTAAAGCTGTCGAGCAGGCCATCGACGCTTTCCTGAAAGCTGGTTATGAGCCCGTTCCTTTGCCGGTGAGCCACGCGTTCCACACCTCCATCGTTGCCGCCGCGGGCATTCCCCTGCGTAAGGAGCTGGAGCGCCTGCGCCTGCAATCACCGCAACTGCCCATCGTGGCCAATGTCGACGGCGAGTTCTATCCCACGGGTCCCGACGTCGTTCCCAAAATGCTCGACATCCTCACTCGACAAGTCGCTTCTCCCGTGCAATTTGTGAAAGGTCTGCGCACGCTTTATGCCTCCGGCGCGCGCATGTTCGTTGAAGTCGGGCCCAAGAAGGCACTGCAGGGATTTGCCGAAGAAGTGCTCAGCGAGCACGGAGATGTGGTCTCTCTGTTCACTAACCATCCAAAGATCGGAGACATCGCGGCTTTCAACCAGGCTCTCTGCGCCCTATACGCGGCGGGATTAGGTCGTGGCGTCGCCGATTCTCCAGCGGTTACGGCTAACGTCTCAGTGCCGGTCGAAAGCTCTCAGCCCAATCCGCCGGCCGCGCCCATCCCGCCCGTCATGTCATTCAACAACGATCACTATTCCGACCTCGGACGCATGTTTGCCGACGTCCTCGAGCGTGGTTGGAAAATCTACCATGGCCAGAATGGCGGGTCGAACAACGATCCGGTTGTGATCACGGGCGCCGCCCTTGGATTGCCCGGCACCGAACACATCTTCGATGACACCAACGTCGCCCGCATTTTGCGCGGCGATCAATTCATCGCCAGCATCCCTGCGCGTTTCCGGCAGGCCATGCTCGACAAGCGCATCACTCGCCTGGTGAAGAGCGATAACGGCGGCCCGACCTTTGAAACCATCAATAGTCTTTCGGAGGTCATCAAACTGGCCGGCCGTGGCGGGGCCTTCGATCTGGAGCAGGAATTCGGTCTCTCCGCTGACCGCGTGGCCGCTCTTGACCGCGTCACCCGTCTCGCCATTGGTGCCGGCATTGACGCATTGCGCGATGCCGGCATTCCGCTGGTCATGCGCTATAAGACCACGACTAAAGGCACCCAGTTGCCGGATGGCTGGAAGCTTCCCGACGCTTTGCGTGATGACACTGGCGTCATCTTCGCCTCGGCTTTCCCCGGCTACGACTCCTTCGCCGACGAGATGGCGCGTTATTACGCCGACCACGCCCTCCGCGAGCAGTTGACCACCCTCGAAACCCTTCGCTCTCGCGCTGTCGAAGGCAATGGACATTCCACGTTAGTGAAGGAACTCGACCGGCGTATTGCCGAAACGCGTGCGGAGATCGAGAAAAATCCTTACATTTTCGACCGTCGCTTTCTGTTCAAAACCTTGTCGATGGGACACTCGCAGTTCGCGGAATTCATCGGAGCCCGAGGTCCCAACACACAAATCAACTCAGCCTGTGCCACAACCACGCAAGGCCTGACCCTGGCACAAGATTGGATCCGCGCCGGGCGTTGCAGTCGCGTGATCGTTATCTCGGCCGACGACGTTACCTCCGACCACATGCTCGAATGGTTTGGCCCCGGATTCCTCGCGAGCGGCGCCGCAGCCACTGACGAGACTGTCACGGAAGCTGCCATACCTTTCGATCGCCGCCGCCATGGCTTGATCATCGGTATGGGCGCCGCTGCCCTCGTGGTCGAGAGTGCTGAAGCCGCCCGCGAACGCGGCATCCAGCCCATTTGCGAAATCGTGAGTGCGGTCACCGCCAACAGCGCCTTTCACGGCAGCCGTCTGGATGTGCAGCACATCGGTCAGGTGATGGAAAAGTTAATTGCTCAAGCCGAAACCAGCCGGGGCATTTCTCGCCGGCAAATCGCGCCGCAGACCGTATTCGTTTCTCACGAGACCTATACTCCTGCGCGCGGTGGCAGCGCCTCCGCTGAAATCCACGCGCTGCGGCAAGTTTTCGGAGAAGTCGCCGATCGCATCGTGATCGCCAACACCAAGGGTTTCACTGGACACGCCATGGGGACCGGCATCGAAGACGTGGTCGCGGTGAAAGCCCTCGAAACCGGGTGCGTTCCGCCCGTCGCCAACTTCAAGGAAGTCGACCCCGAACTCGGTGTTCTCAACCTGTCGAAAGGCGGTCTCTATCCCGTCGAATATGCTTTGCACCTAGGCGCTGGTTTCGGATCGCAGATCAGCATGACCCTGCTGCATTGGGTGAAGACCAAGGACGGCGTACGTCGCGGGCCCAACGCTTTGGGTTACGCCTACCGAATTGCGGACACCGAAGTCTGGAATACCTGGATGAAGACCGTGGCGGGCCATCCTGCCGCCAGCCTGGAAGTTGTTCATCGCACCCTGCGAGTGAAAGAGGAGGTCCCGACCACACGGATCGCGCCACCCCTTCAGGAAGCACCAGCAGCGAAGACGACAATTCCCGCACCTCAGTTGGCTAAAGTCCCAACTCCGGTCGCTGCTCCGGTAATTCTGAAACATGCTGAGATACATGTAGCCCCTCTTGTGCCCACGCCAGTCCCCGTCCCATCGGCAATCAACACTGGCGACAATGTGAAAGCGCGAGTCCTTGCGCTGGTAGCGGAGAAGACGGGTTATCCCGTCGACATGCTCGATCTCGATCTGGACCTGGAAGCGGATTTGGGCGTCGACACGGTCAAGCAAGCGGAAGTGTTCGCTGCCGTGCGCGAGGCCTATGGCATCGTCCGTGACGACCAGATCAAATTGCGCGACTTCCCCACGCTGGCCCACGTGATCCGGTTCGTGCACGACCGGCGACCGGATCTCGTTGGCCAAGCGCCAGTAGCGGCCGCTGCCAGCGTAGCCATCGAACCAAAACCCGTCACGCCGATTTCAACGACCAGTCCCGGCGGCGACGATGTGAAGCAGCGCATTCTGGAGTTGGTGGTCGAGAAAACCGGCTACCCCAAAGACATGTTGGACCTCGACCTCGATCTCGAAGCCGACCTCGGCGTCGACACCGTCAAGCAAGCGGAAATGTTCGCAGCCGTGCGGGCCGCCTACAACATTCCTCGTGATGAGAATCTGAAGCTGCGCGATTATCCGACGCTCGCGCATGTCATCCGTTTTGTCTACGACAAGTGTCCCGACCTCGCTTCGACCGCTGCACCGTCTCCAGTCACGGTGGAAACTCCTGCGCCAAGCACGCTGGCTGTCGCACCCGTCACTGAGGACTCTATTAAAGAGAAGGTCCTGGAAATCGTAGCCGAGAAAACCGGCTATCCCCGAGACATGCTCGACCTCGATTTGGATCTCGAAGCCGACCTTGGCGTCGATACGGTGAAGCAAGCAGAAATGTTCGCCGCCGTTCGAGCCGCCTATAACATCCCACGTGATGAAAACCTGAAGCTGCGTGATTTTCCGACTCTAGCTCACGTCATCAAATTCGCTCGCGATCGCCAGCCCGCGCCGGTCCCAACGGCGTCGACGATCGTGCCAACCCCTGCGCCAGTGCCGACTGCCGTACAAATCGTGACCGACGACTCTATTAAAGAAAAGGTCTTGGCAATCGTTGCCGAGAAGACAGGGTACCCCAAGGACATGCTCGACCTTGATCTCGACCTCGAAGCCGATCTTGGCGTCGATACGGTGAAGCAAGCGGAAATGTTCGCCGCCGTTCGCGCGGCCTACAACATCCCACGTGATGAAAACCTGAAGCTGCGCGACTTTCCGACTCTCGCCCACGTCATCAAATTCGCCCGCGATCGCCAGCCAGGCCCGGTTGCTGTCGCTCCTGTACCCGCTCCCACACCGGAGCCCGTATCGACGTCCACCGTCACGGACGAGTCGATAAAGGAGAAGGTGCTCGAAATTGTCGCGGAGAAGACCGGCTATCCCAAAGACATGCTCGACCTTGGATCTCGACCTCGAAGCCGACCTCGGCGTCGACACGGTCAAGCAAGCGGAAATGTTTGCTGCCGTCAGGGCTGCTTACAACATTCCGCGCGACGAAAATCTGAAGTTGCGGGACTTTCCCACACTCGCTCACGTGATCAAGTTTGCTCGTGACCGGCAACCCAACATGAAAACCGCGCCCGCTGCCGTGACACCCGCCATAGAAAAAACAGAAGCACCGCCCCTTGTGCGGCCCAGTGTCACGACTTTCGACGCTGCCAACCGCATCCCGCGCCGGGTACCGGTTGCCACCGTGCGCCCACCACTCGCGATCTGCAAGCCCACCGGAGTCGCCTTCCAGTCCGGTAGCAGGGTGGTCATCATGCCAGACAAAGCTGGGGTGGCAGATGCCCTTACGCAGCGACTAACGAAGTTGGGAGTGGAAGTCCTTCGAATCGACTCGACTCTCGATGCCGACAAACTGGCCGCAACGCTCCAAGCCTGGCTCGCTGCCGGCCCGGTGCAGGGAATCTACTGGCTCCCCGCGCTTGACCATGAGGGCCGGCTCAACCAAATGGACTTCACCACTTGGCGCGAAGCGCTCCGCGTTCGCGTGAAGTCCTTCTACACCACCATGCGAACGCTGTACCAATCCATTGCCTCTCCCGGCATGTTCCTGGTGTCGGCCACGCGACTTGGCGGACAGCATGGCTACGATCTGTCCGGCGCAGTTGCCCCACTCGGTGGCGCTGTCACCGGCTTTACCAAGACCTACAAGCGCGAGCGCACGGACGCCGTTGTCAAAGCCGTGGACTTCGAAGCCGCGTGCAGCGCGAACCAGATCGCTGACCTTCTCATTGATGAGACCCTGCGCGATCCGGGCGCCGTGGAAATTGGCTATCAGCAAGCCCAGCGTTGGACTGTTGGATTGCAGGAACAACCTGCTGTCGACGGCCAGCTCGGCCTTACTTTCGATTCCAATACCGTCTTCGTGATCACGGGGGCTGCGGGAAGCATTGTCTGCGCCATCACCGCCGATCTCGCCGCAGCCTCCGGAGGCACCTTCTATCTGCTTGACCTGGTGCCTGAGCCCGATCCCAACAATCCCGATCTCAAACGCTTCGTCACCGACAAAGAGGGACTGAAGCGCGATCTGTTCGCCCGCATTCAGGCACGTGGCGAGCGCGCCACGCCGGCCCTGGTGGAAAGAGAACTGGCGGCTCTCGAGCGCGCCCAAGCTGCAGTCACCGCGATCAACGCAGTGAAAAATGCCGGCGGCAAAGTCCACTACTTCAGCGTCAACCTTGCCAATAACGAGGGCGTCGCGAAAGTAGTCCAGCAAGTGCGCGAACGCAGCGGCCACATTGACGTGTTGCTGCACGCCGCAGGCTTGGAACGCAGCCATTTCCTTCCCGACAAAGATCAGAAGGAGTTCGATCTGGTCTTCGACGTGAAGGCCGACGGATGGTTCAATCTTCTGCACGCGATCGGCGACATGCCGCTCGCATCGACTGTAGCCTTCAGTTCCATCGCAGGTCGCTTCGGTAACGGAGGCCAGACCGATTACAGCTCGGCCAACGATTTGCTGTGCAAGATTACTTCTAGCTTCCGTACCACTCGCCCCGCCACCCGCGGCATCGTCATTGATTGGACAGCGTGGGGCGGCATCGGCATGGCAACTCGCGGCTCCATCCCCAAAATGATGGAGCTCGCAGGCATCGACATGCTTCCTCCGGAAGCCGGCATTCCTTTGATCCGTCGCGAACTGACGGTGGGCGGAACGCGAGGTGAAATCGTCATTGGCCAGCGGCTTGGCGCTCTGCTCAACGAATGGGATCCTACCGGCGGGCTCGACGTCGCCGCGGCGTCCACCGAAAAACGTGGACCCATGGTTGGCGCACTCGCTTCCGTCACTATTCAGCACGGTCTCACGATCGAAACCCAGCTTGATCCGAAAGTTCAGCCGTTCCTGTACGACCACCAGATCGACGGCACTTCCGTTCTTCCTGGCGTCATGGGAATCGAAGGTTTTGCGGAAGCTGCGCTAGCCATGCTTCCGGGCTGGTCGATTGCTTCCATCGAAGACGTGAATTTTATGGCTCCGTTCAAGTTCTATCGAAACGAGCCGCGCGTCGTAACCACGGAGGCGCTGCTGCACTCGGAGAAGGATCACATTGTTGCGGACTGCCGCTTGATCGGACACCGCACTTTGCCCAATCAGCCGGATCCGCAGATCACCGCTCACTTCACCGGCCGCGTATGCCTCTCAAAACACCCGCCTAGCGCCGTTACCAAATCGAGGATGGCCGTTCCCAGCGGAGCTGTTATCGAAGCTGTCGATATCTATCGCCTCTACTTCCACGGTCCCGCGTACCAGGTGATCGAGCGTGCCTGGTGGGACGGCAACCAGATGGTGGGCCTGTTGTCCAAACGCTTGCCCGAGAACCATCATCCCGCTGATCTTCCAACGCTTATGGCTCCGAGATTGATCGAGTTGTGTTTCCAAACAGCCGGACTATGGGAGATGGGAGTGCAAGGTCGCATGGGCTTGCCACAACATGTCGACGAAGTCGTCCTGCTACGCTCGCCCGACAAAATCGAAGGCCGCGTGCATGCCGTGGTCACTCCCCATCCCGAGGTTGAAAGTTTCGACGCCGAGGTTGTGGACAGCGCCGGAAATATCTACTTGCAGTTGCGCGGCTATCGCACGGTCGCGCTTTCCAATGCGGTCGATGCCCAGCATTTGAGGGCGCTGCAATCGGCAATGTCGCTTGAGGCCGCTATGGTGTGACTCATATCGACTTGACTCACCGCGACGGTGTTCTGATCGGAGACTTATGAACCACGAATTTCAACGCGTGGCTATTGTCACTCGGGGCGAAGCGGCTATGCGCTTCATCCATGCGGTGCGCGAGTTCAATCAGGAGCACGGTACGTCGCTGAGCACAATCGCACTCTTCACTGAGCCCGATCGCCATGCCATGTTCGTCCGGGAGGCGGATGAGGCGGTGCCCGTCGGTGCCGCTCAGTTCGTCGACCTGCGCGCCCATCAATCCAAGAGGCCTCACGTCGACTATGAACGGATCGAGCGTGCGTTAGTGACTGCTCGCGCCCAGGCGGTCTGGACAGGCTGGGAAGTTGTCCCGTCTCATGCGGACTTCGCGGACTTATGCCGGGAGATCGGCGTCGTATTCATTGGTCCGGATAGCGAAGTAATGCGGCGTTTTGGAGACAAAATCAGCGCGAAACGCTTGGCCGAACAAGCGGGCCTTCCGCTCGTACCCTGGAGCGGCGGACCGGTTGAAACGCTCGCGGAGGCCCGGCGCCATGCCGAGAGGTTGGGCTATCCGCTGGTGATCAAAGCCACGGCGGGATACGGTGGCCGAGGAATTCTCCGGGTGGATTCGTCAAAGCAACTTCGGCAAGCCTTTGAGGACGCGCGGGCCGAGGGGTTTGAGGCCTTTGGGAATCCCACGGTATTTATGGAGCAATTGATTCAGGGTGCACGCCAAGTCGAAGTCCCGATCATCGGCGACCACTACGGGACTATATGGGCCGCGCCCGTGCGCGATTGTGTGACCCAGTTGGGTCATCAGAAGATCCTCATAGAATCACCCTCGCCTGTTCTTTCTGATCAACAGGAGCAGTCGCTGTGCGAAATGGCAGTGCGGCTAAGCTTGGCGGCGGGTTATACCAACGCGGGCACTGTAGAATTCCTATACGAACCTAAGGGCCAGTGTTTCTCTTTCCTCGAGATGAACGCGGGATTGCAAGTCGAACATCCCGTCTCTGAATGCATCACCGGACGCGATTTCGTCAAACTGCAGATTCATGTCGCACGGGGTGGCCACTTGGAAGGAGAGCCGCTGCGCGCAAGCGGCCATGCCATCGAGGTTCAACTCAATGTCGAGAATCCGAACGACGATTCGAGGTTCCCTTCGGCAACTATTGACCGGCTGAAGATTCCAACGGGTGCCGGCATACGCGTCGACACCTGCGTCGCAGAGGGTGATGTCATCCCCGCTGACTTCGATACCGCCATTCTCAAACTCACCGCGCATGGCTACAGCCGAAGGGAAGCACTTTCCCGGTTGCAGCGGGCATTGCGCGAAAGCGTGGTCGTCATCAAGGGCTGGGGTACCAATAAAGAACTGCTGTTGGACGTATTGAGCCGCGCAGAACTGAAGAGCGGGGATATCGATACTGGGCGGTCGAGTGCTGCCCGCCAACACGCTGACATAGCTCTGCTGGCCGCAGCGATTGAGGGGTATGAGGCGCAATTCGCGGTTGAACAGATGCAGTTCTACGCCTCGGCGGCGCGCTTGCGCCCGAGTGTGCCGAGTGAGATTGGCCGCACAGTGGAACTAACCTATCGAGGACGGCGCTATTCCCTCAAGACGTATCGCCTGGGCCTCAACAGCTACCGCGTGGAACTGGATGGGTCGCGCGTCGAGGTCCGCGTCGATCGAGTGGGCCGCTTTGAATATTGGCTCGCCGTTCTTGGCCGCCGGTTTCACGTCGTCGCAGCGCCACAAGGTCTGAGCTATCGGATTGAGGTAGACGGCGTCTCTCATCAGGTTAATCGAGATGATAATGGAGTCGTGCACGCGCCCTCGCCATCCGTTGTGGTTTCCGTCTCTGTGAAGGTCGGGGATACGGTTGAAGTCGGCGATCGCTTGGCGGTGCTCGAAGCGATGAAGATGGAGATGCCGGTCGTCGCCCCATTCTCTGGAAAAGTGCGCCAGATCATGACCATCCCCAATGTGCAGGTCGACACTGGCGCCCCGCTGGTACGGATCGAGCCCGTGGCCAACATCGATCCAGACGTGGCCGGGGAGCAGGTCGTCCTGGACGAGTCGATTCCTTCTGACGGCAGCATGGTCACGGTACGTTCTCGTTGTCGCCAAAACCTGGAGGATATCCGGCAGCTCATGCTGGGCTTCGACGTGGACCCCGCGAGCAGTGCCCGGCTCTTCGCAGAGTGGGATCGAAATTGCCCCGCAGACAGCGACGAAATAAAGGCCGAGGAGGAAGAGGTTCTTAGCATCTTCGTCGACCTTTGCGCTTTGTTCGACCACCAACCGGAGGTAGACGATCCAAGAGGCGCCGAAGGACCAAGTGCTGAGGCCTATCTGTTTTCTTATTTGCGTATGTTGAGCAGCCTCGGAGAGGGATTGCCACCTTCTTTCTTGGAAGGCCTGCGGCGGGCACTGGCGCATTACGGTGTGCTTAGCTTAGATCGCACAGCGGAGCTGGAACAGAGTTTGCTGTGGATCTTTAAATCGCACCAGCGCGTAGAGCAGCAGGCCGCTACGATTCAGGCCGTGCTGGAGCGGCGTCTGCGACGCGTCGAGACTTCACGAGGGCACAGCGAAGAATCGTTTCGGACACTTCTCGATCGTCTTATCCTCGCGACTCGCGGACTGTTTCCAGTTCTCTCCGACCTTGCCCGGGAAGTACGCTATCGCTACTTTGATCGGCCCCTGTTTGAGCAGGTGCGGAGACAGGTCTACGAGCGGGCCGAA
The DNA here is from genome assembly GCA_963788555.1 of uncultured Acidobacteriaceae bacterium. Classification (GTDB taxonomy): domain Bacteria; phylum Acidobacteriota; class Terriglobia; order Terriglobales; family Acidobacteriaceae; genus Sulfotelmatobacter. The sequence goes on from CAWBHM010000003.1 coordinate 61,965, forward strand.
ACTGATTTGGCCCATCTTGCTGCCGATCCCGAGAGCCAGGATCGCATCCAGAAAGTGCGCGATCTCGTCGAATGTCCGCAGCCACTGGTGTCTCTGTTTTCCGGGCATTTCGCAACGGCCCATAACGCCCAGCGCGAATTGATGCTGGAAGTGTTGCTATCGCGACACTACCGCATTCGCACTCTTCTCGACCTTCGCGCGTTGGCGCTCGACGGACATTGTTTCGTAACCGCGGAGTACGACTACGAGGGAAAACACATTCACGTCTTCACGACGCACGCCGAACATGCCGAGTTGAGCGGGGCGATCCGGACGATGGCTCCCATGATCGCGGAAGTGCCGGCGGATCATGACGTCGCTATCGATATTTATCTTTGGCAGACCACTCCCCTGGATGATCCTGAAGCGGCACAGAAGGAACTCTGCTCGACCCTGAACCAAACTGGCCTTGCGCGCTCGATTCGCCGCATTACGGTGGCTGTGGCCGGGCCGGGCCATGGCCAAAGCACGGCAGATGTGCAGTTTTTTACTTATCGGCTGTGCGGAAATTCCTACGAAGAAGAGAAGTTCTTCCGGGGAATCCATCCGATGATGGGCAAGCGGCTCCACCTCTGGCGGCTTAACAATTTCAAAATTGAGCGGCTACCGTCAGCTGAAGATATTTATCTCCTTCACGCTGTCGCGCGAGACAATCCCAAGGATGAGCGGCTTTTTGCCTGTGCTGAGGTACGCGATCTGACCCCGGTGAAAGATATCTCGGGGCGCATTGTGCAACTGCCGCATCTCGAGCGCATGTTGATGGAAGCGCTCGCGAGCATCCGGCGATTTCAGTCGCATCGACGACCCCAGGAGCGGCTGTATTGGAACCGGATATTGCTTTATGTCTGGCCACCGTTCAATCTCACTCCGGAAGAACTGCATGACATCGTACGCAGGCTAGCCCCAGAGACAGAAGGCTTGGGGTTGGAACAGCTGGTCGTACGCGCTCGTATTGCCAGCCCGGAAACGGGCGTATTGCGCGATATGGTTGTGCGGATTTCCAGCCCTGGCGGCAGCGGGATGCTGATCACGTACCGGCCGGCCAATAAGCTGCAACCCATCAAGCCGTTGACAGAGTATGACCAGAAAGTCGTCCGCATGCGGCAGCGCGGGCTCATCTATCCTTACGAAATCATCAGCATGCTTACACCCACTCTGGAAGATACGAGGGCGGAGTTTCCCACGGGCGTTTTTGTTGAGCATGATCTTGATTCCGAAGGGCATTTAGTTCCCGTCGATCGTCCCCGCGGAAAGAACCAAGCTAACATCGTCGTAGGCGTAATTCGCAACTTCACGAGCCGCTATCCCGAGGGCATGACGCGCGTCTCGCTGATGGGAGATCCGGGAAGGGATCTGGGCGCAATCGCAGAACCGGAGTGCCGGCGCATTCTCGCAGCTCTCGACTTGGCGCAAGAGAAGGGAGTTCCGGTCGAATGGTTCCCGATTTCCGCGGGTGCGAAGATCTCGATGGAGAGCGGAGTGGAGAACATGGATTGGATTGCGCGCGTCCTGCGTCGCTTGATCGAGTTTACCCAGGCTGGCGGAGAAGTGAACCTCGTGATCAACGGCATCAACGTCGGGGCGCAACCCTACTGGAACGCCGAAGCGACTATGCTCATGCACACCCGCGGCATTCTCATCATGACGCCCAAAGCTGCAATGGTGCTTACGGGCAAGCGGGCTCTCGAATTTTCCGGCAGCATTTCCGCCGAGGACAATCAGGGAATCGGCGGCTACGACCGCATCATGGGTCTGAACGGCCAGGCCCAGTACTGGGCGCGAAACATCGAAGAGGCTTGCCACATCCTCATGAGGCACTATGAACACACTTATGTGGCGCCGGGCGAGAGATTCCCCAGAAAGGCAATCACAACCGATCCCATCGACCGAGACGTGCAGCTGTATCCTCACAGGAACGGAAACGAAAGTGATTTCGCTCAAGTGGGCCAAATCTTTTCGGACGAAACCAATCCTGGACGTAAGAAGCCTTTTGATATTCGCAATGTAATGATGGCCGCTACGGACCAGGACCTTCCTCCCCTGGAGCGCTGGGCAGGAATGCGAGGAGCGGAGACCGCGGTGGTATGGGATGCCCATCTCGGAGGGCATCCGGTTTGCCTTATTGGCATCGAGTCCAAGCCTGTACCCAGAACGGGATTCGCACCAGCCGACGGGCCAGAACGGTGGACATCCGGAACGCTGTTCCCACTCTCTTCCAAGAAAGTGGCGCGTGCGATCAACGCGGCCAGCAACAATCGGCCCGTCGTCCTACTGGCAAACCTGTCAGGCTTTGATGGCTCTCCGGAGTCGATGCGGAAACTGCAACTGGAATATGGAGCCGAGATCGGGCGAGCGGTCGTTAACTTTAAGGGTCCAATGATCTTTTGCGTGATTTCCCGCTATCACGGGGGCGCATACGTGGTCTTCTCGCAAGCTCTGAACGAAAATCTCGAAGTGGTTGCGTTGGAGGGCACGTACGCCTCGGTCATTGGAGGCGCCCCTGCGGCAGCGGTTGTATTCGCGGGCGAAGTGGACGCCAGAGCTCGCAAGGACGTGCGACTGCAACCCCTGAATGAAGCTATCGCCAAGGCCAGTAGCGGAGAGAAGGAAAAATTGCGCGCCGAATGGGAGAAACTCTATAAAGTCATACACTCCGAGAAGTTGGGCGAAGTGGCCGATGAATTCGACCACGTGCACAACGTGCATCGAGCCCAAAGAGTGGGGGCGCTGCGCGACATACTCCCACCTGCGAACCTTCGCCCTTATCTGATACACGCAGTCGAGCGTGCGATGAACGCGGAAGAAGAGCTGGACATCAAGGAAGTGGAAGCTAAGGAATTGGACGAAATCGATAGCGCAGCCTAGTTCATGTACCGTGCTTTCGTCTCTCGGATTGGGTAGACACATTGAACATTTATTGGCTGGAACAAACCGAAGCGGATATGCCGCCGGAGGAAGATTGGTTCGGCCCTGACGAAATACTTCTCGTTAGCGGCATGCGTTTTGCCAAGCGTCGCGCTGATTGGAGATTGGGACGTTGGACTGCCAAACAAGCGGTTGCGGCCTGTCTGAATCTTGGGGGATATCCCGCTGATCTGGCCGCTATAGAAGTACTGCCTGCGCCTTCGGGCGCGCCCCAGGCCTGGTTCCAGAAGCAGCTTGCGCCCTGGGTAATTTCAATTAGCCACAGTTCAGGCAGGGCGATTTGCGCGGTAGCGCCTTCCGGTGCAGGTTTGGGTTGTGACTTGGAGTTGATTGAGACTCGGAGCGAGAATTTTGTTTCTGACTATTTCACGCCCGAAGAGCAAGCTGCGATCTCACGGGTATCCCCCAACGAACGAGCGCAACTGGTTACGCTGCTCTGGAGCGCCAAGGAAAGTGCGCTAAAGATGCTGGGCGTAGGACTTCGGGTCGACACCCGCTTGGTGGCGGTTAATCTCGTTGAAGACTCCCAACCTGTTCGCGAGAATTGCGTCCCGCATACAGTCGATGACAGCGACCGTGCCTGCTACAGCAAACTGTGGCAACAACTCCAGGTTAGTTATGCCGACGGACGAACTTTAGATGGGTGGTGGCAGCGCACTGGATACTTCTTACGAACCGTGGTAGCGGTACCGGCGCCGGATCTGCCGATTCTTATCCACTTGTCAGAGACGGCGTCATCGCGATACTCGATTCCGGCGCATCAATAGTGATAGGGATATCTCGAACGCCACAGGACTACCCGAGAACTCACGGCTCATAATAACGACGACTTCTTGTTAATATTCACCGCTTCTGGTTGGCGTGACATTCCACACAAGTGTCTTGATAGGTGTGGCAGGCGAAACAGCTGCGCTTGTCGATCATGGCCAGCTTCGCGTGGCCTCCGTTTTTGAACGGGGGTAGAGGGATGTGGCTGCGCGGCAGTTCGTTGTGGCAGCGGCTGCAGAAATCAGTGACGTGGCAGTTGGAGCAGCTTTCCCTGTCGATGGCAGCGTACTTACCGTGAGCGTCATCTCTCCAGCGTCCGGTGTGCGAGATGGGGAGCATGACCTGGTGGCAGGACTGGCACTGCTGAACCGCTCCTGCCTGCGGTGAGACGTTTGCGTGGCAGACAAAACACTTCGCTCCCGGTGCGGTGGCTTCGGCCGAATGGTGCTGGCGAAAACTTTCCGTGTGGAAGTCCGGCTTGATGTATTGCGTGTGACTGGCGGGAGCCGGGCCGGATTCGTGATCGGTGTGGCAAGACTGGCAGTTCGACATGCGGTATGCCGCGGGGATAGTCTTCGAAGTCTCGTGGCATCCCACGCAATCGATCATCTTCGGCAGGTTCATGCTCCCCAGGTTGCTGCTGGCAGTGATGTCATCGTGACAGGTGGTGCAACCGAGATTGTATTGATCGCGGACTTTGAAGTGTGCGGCGTGAGAGAACTTAATGTTTTCCCATTGGCCAGAAATCTGTTGGACCGCGATTGTGCGGTGCTCTTTGGTATAGCTGGGATTTTCAATCTCTTCCGGCGCATGGCATCCGCGGCAGTCGGCTGTAACCGAAGTTGGACTAAGCATGGGTTTCATCCCGGGTTTGGAATGGCATGCGGCGCACTGGGGATGGGTGGGGAACGTCGCGAACGCACCTTCGGAATCGAGTTGATGACAGAACGAGCAGTCGGCTCGAGAGTGAGTCTTGGGGTCAATGCGTCCTTGCGGATCAACGTGCCTGGCGTGCGAAAACTCAAAGAGGATCGCGCGTTCTTTCTTATAAAGCGGGTAAGGAATCAGGTCACTGTTGTTTTTTGGCGGAAACGTAGAGTGGCACGGAGCGCACATCGACGTTTTAGGCTTGTCGAAGTCGTCCTGGTGGCAAACGGTGCACTCGTCGTGTCCTGGACGCTTGAGGACTACGGATCCATCTTTTTCCGCGACGTGACAGCCGTCGCAGGTGAGTTTCGCTTTTTTATGCACCGCATGCATCAGGAAGGGCCGATCCGAGGGCGAGGAAGCCGCAGCAGGCATTTGCGCAGGCAGGATGGCCGGGTTCGACAGCCACAGAACGGCAGTCAGGAAACTGAAAAGATGGCGGCGAAGTGGGCTCATTAGTATTTCCAGGCCATTCCTACCCGAAGGGTCTGGGTATTCTGAATATCCGGACGGTAGACGGGGTAATCGGTATCGAGATCGTACTCGATGAACATGCGTGTGCGTTGGTCGAGTTTCAGGCTCGCGCTTCCCAGTACGCCTTTATCGGCGGCGCGATTGATCACGACAAAACTATCCTGGTAATTCAACAGACGGTAGAAACCTCCTGCCTTCACACTCACGCGGCCTTCAGCGAAGCTGCGGCCGAGTTCGAGGGTCACGTCCTGCACCTTGGTCTCACCCACCGCGGAGATGTCGTCGAACGTGGTCGGGCTGTTCGGCCTCTTGCGGTCGGAGTCGCGCTGGTGATAGTCGAGGAACACACTAAGTTTTTTCCCCGGAAAATACTGGGCGTTCACGCGGTAATCCTGAAACGAAGTGTCGAAGGCGCCTTGATTGTTCGAGTTGTCCAGGCGTCGGATCCAAACGCTGCCGCCGAAGCGCAGATGGCTGTTGATAGCGCGGCGCGCATCGACGACCACCTGGCTGTGAGGTGAGAAGACTCCCAGGTTCAGCCGCACCAGCGGATTGTGGGGATCGAGATCGCGGGCGACATCAGTGTAGTCGTAGACGTAATCGTTGTTGGTGATTTGTTGTTCGAAGGATAGACGCACGGTGGTCTTGCCGTCGGCGGGAGTCCACAGTCCGCTGACGGAGGCGTTGGTCGGAGAGCCTCCGAACATGCGAAACGCACCACTCAAAAGCCATCCGTGCGGAAGTTGCTGGTGGTAGCTCAGCGATTGGCTGGGCCGGACGTAGAGCAGCGCGTCGTATTCGATGGTCGCGTCGCCCACCCGAAAGATGAAGTTACCTCCACCAATCCCACGCTGTGCCGGGTCTGAATAGTAGGTGAAACGGCGTCCACCATAGAGCGTGTAAGAAAAGTTCTGACGGTTCTGGGTGAACGACAGGCCGTCGAAGTCAGCGAGTTCGGCGCCATAGACGTCCTGGCGTCCCACGCGAAGTGCAGATCCGGAGAAGAACCCATCGGTGGGCTTACCCAAAATGTCGACGTATCCCGACAAGAGTTGGAACTCGCGATTCCCGTAAAACGTGTTCAGGACGCTTAGTGCCGGCGAGGCGGAGTCAACAGATGTGGTGTCTTGTTGGTAGCGGAAAGCGAAGTCGGTGTTGACGCGATCGGAGAGCCAGCCCCGCGTGCCCCAGTTCAGGAAGCTGTACAGGCTGTTGGTACTGGGTTGAAATGCACCGGGGTAAGGGATCCCGTTGGGGTTCACGACCTGGCCGGGCGGCTGGTCGATCACATTCGTGATGGTGTCCTGTCCCGAAAAGATGGTTTGGGTCCGCCGGTATTCGGTACGCGTCTCAAAGAACGCGTGGTTCAGAAAATCGTCTGCGGTGAAGGTTTGGACGGCTGTCTGAGGGACGTTCAGTCGGGGATCGGTGGTGGGAGGCCCCGTGGGATTCTGCAGGACGCTGGACCATGCCGAGTCGATATTCTCGCTCGGTGCCGAGGGCAAGTTCGCAGCAGGAGCGGACTGCTGCGCGCTTGCGCCCGCCGTCAGAAGAAGTAGCGCGCAGACGTTCACCAGTTGCATTGAGAATCTAGAGAACGTTTGCACGCTTCCCCTGTGTTCGTCCCTTAGGATCCGGAATGACCTTGCGACTGCAACGTCTTGATCAAGTTATTCGCCAACTGAATCCGCCACGGATAGACATCGCTGTGCCACTGCGTCGCCTGCAAGTACAACTGCAGTTCGCTTATGGCGCTGCTCACTTGTCCCAGGGTCTGGTAGATCTGCGCCAGCGCCCAATGGACGTGCGCATTGTTGGCCTGGTCGCCCGTAAAGGCGATTGAGACTGGAGTGACCGGCGATAAGGCCAATTCCGCCTGGTAGGCCTGGATCGCGTTGGTATAAGCCTGCTGCTGGGCCGTGGGGTCCGTGGTCTGTTGCGCTTCCACCACGTAGGTTTCGGCAATCAGCGTGTTGACGCCGAGCTTGAGGGGATCGATTTTCAGGACTTCCTGAAAGAGCGAGATCGCTTGCGTGGGATTCGACTGTTGCTCCAGATATCCCAATCGCAACCGGAGCGTAAAGATGCAAGGCGCCGGAGTGAGGGTGGCGGGCAGCGCACCGTTCACCAGCGTTGCCGCGGTGACGATCTGGCAAGTGCCGTTCTGCAGGCTGTTGAACGTCAGCGCGGTCTCGTAATCGGCGATGGCGCTCTGCGTATCGTCGAGGTCATCCTGATAATGGATGCCGCGCTCCATGTATTCCCACGCATTCGTAGGCTGAGTAATGCCGAGCAGATTCCAATCGATTCTGCCTTCGAAGTAAAACGGGTTCGGAAGCAGGTAGTAGGGATTGGTGGTTTGAAATTCGCCCGGCGTGAACACCCCGCCGGTTTGGGCAACCGCAACGCCCATGAGCAGCCAAGACAGCATCAACAGTCGTAGTTTCGATTTCATAAAATTTCTCACGGTAACAGGTTGACAGTGGTGTCGGCTGAACTGACGCTTTGAATGTTTTTGAGTTGAGAGTCGATCAACTGCTCATCGACCAACCCGAGGCCGCTTCCCGTCGGGCCGTTAGGTCCAGTGGTCTGGGCCAGATAGCGCAAGAACAACGGCGGGAAGTGTTCGAAGTTCACTTGCGCGTGGATCTGCAGCGGGCCCTTGAGAGTGACACCCAGCGCCTGCAGTTCGGCCGCCGTCGGCAGCTGAATCTGGTAGGTGAAGGTGCGAGGGGTCAGCGGTTGCAGAGAACGGAAGTTATCGACCGAGTTCGCAAGTGCCGCGTTGAAGGTTTCTTCGAAGTGCGCGGTCTGAGCATGAACCTGGTTGCCTTGCGCGTCGGTCCGTCCCACCAGGTCGGTGGTGCACGGAGGATTGGTCACCGTCGTCGGGCAGGGCAGGAAGATGTGGGTGAGCTCGTTGCGGAACAGCACCAGTCCTTCCGGAACGCCCGCGAAAACGCGCTGTTCTGGGCCATCGTCAGGACCTAGTTCGAAGACGATGTTGTTGCCGCCATTGGTGGAAGTGCCAGGCGTGTACGCGCCAGGAGCGTAATGGCCTGGATCGACCACTGCATGGACGTGTTCGATATCTTCGTCCTGCAGGTTGCCGTCGGGTGAGGTCTCGCCAGTGTTCGGGTGCGGTTTGTCGACCACGTAACCGGACTGATAGAGCACGAAGCCGTTGGCATCGGTGACGCTCAACTGAACATAAGCGGTTCGCTCTTGCGAGAATCCCGCGGGGAAACGATGCCCAGTGAGAGAGACGGCCTCGACTTTCACCTGGAACGACTGGCCCGCTACAACACTGGGGTCGCTCTTGGCCAGACTGACGCGAGTCGCAGCCTGCAACAGATCGTCGCGACGAACCGCCAGCGCGACCGGCAGACCGTGCGTGTCGACGGAATTCGCGTAGGGATCCGGATAGGTGCTTCCCAGGCGCGCCTGCAGCTCCGTTGCCGGCAGCAGCGGTACATCGACGCCGGTAAAGAAGTGCGTGACCACTGGACGTTTTTGCAGCGGATAATTCTGGTCGGTAGAGACACCGGGGACCGCTGCGTAGTCAGTCGGGAAGACGGCTCGGAGTCGGGCTGGTGATCGACAGATCGCCAACCTGGTAGCTGGTGGTACCGGCGTAGGGGAACATCGACATGTGGCAATCCTGACAACGGACTACTTTGCCAAAGGGATTGTTGGTGCTGTTGTAGGCGCCAATTTGCCACTCGGTGCTTAAGTTCTCGAGGCGGAAGACGTGGACATTCGAGCCGCCGGGATTGATGTTGACTTCGTGCGAGGTCAAATTGTTATTCGGAAGGCGCACGTCGTGACAGCTATTGCAGAAGGCTCCGGCGCGCAGGAAAGCGATCTTGTTGGTGTCGTTGCTGGCGACGTGGAAGTTGCCCTTGACACCCACGGGATTCAGGAACGGTCCGACCTTTTCCTTGCTTTGGTTTAAGTAAATGCTGGTATTGCCGAAGCCATCGTGCTGGAAGCTTCGGTCCAGATTCGGTCCATTCTGATCGTGGCAGAAATCGCAGGTGATGCCGGCGGCACCGAGCGATGGCTGGGCCCCCGCGGGTGGATATCCTCCAATGGTGGCCGGCAGGATCTGATTGCCGCTGGCATCGACCATATGGTAGTCACGCAAAGGGCGGAAAGTGGTTGGGTCGAACATGGAACCCACGCCAGGCAACGCGGGAACTTCTCGTGTGACTGGATTCTCGCCCATCATCATGATGTCGGCGTTGTGGCAGGTGACGCAGAAGCCCGCCTGGACCTGCCGGGTTTCGGTCAAAATCATCGAACTGAACATGTTGGTATTGAGCGGAGTGCCGTCGGGCAGCACGATTGTGCTGTCGCTATAGACGGGGCGCAGCAAGCCACCGTTGATCAGGTTTCCGGCCGATTCGAGACCGTTGAAGAGCGGACTCGCATTGCGATAGCCCGCCTTGACCGCCTGGCGGAGTTCATTAAATTGGCGCTGATGGCAAGGCAAACAGTTTTCCGGCCGGTTGAACGCTTGCGGCTGGAACTGCACAGGGTTGGTGACGCCAGTGACGGGAGTCTGCATGGCGCCGCACCCTAGTTCAAGAGCGCAACAACCCGCCAGGAGGAGAATCGCGAGACAAGATCTAACCGGCATAGTGCATTCCGCCTTCATGAGCGAAGTGAACCGACTACGGCTTTTTCAACGTACGAACGAACGTAATGACGTTATCCATATCGGTGTCGCTGACATTCTTCGGCGGCTTCATCTTGCCGATTCCTTCTGTAAACATCTTTTTGAATTCAGCGTCGGTTTTTTTCTGAACCGCCTCCGACCACAGCGGCTTCTGCTCGGCATTCAGTTTCTTGGCGACATCCGGATTTCCTTCCCCGTTGTCACCGTGGCAAATCTTGCACTTCTTTTCGTATACGATCTTGCCCGCGGCCAAATCTCCCGCGAAACACAAACTGGCCCCTAATACCACCACTGCAACAATCCCCACGCCCTGTCTTCCCATTTCCCATGTTCTCCAAACTTCCTGCCTTAGAGGGCGTGCTTTCTCGCCCGAGTATTGATTCTCCGATTTACGACGCTCTCCCGCGCAGCGGGCATGACAACGATCATGGTCAGAAAACTTCTCTTACGGATCACTCCGACGCGGGTCTGCGTGGCGGCGCGAATGGTAGCGGTGCGGGGTGACGAACTGATTAGCGCCTTCTCGCCGAAATATTCGCCCTCCGAGAGCTTGGCAATCACGAAGTCGGAGCCGTTCTCGTGACGGATCATCTCCACCTCGCCGCTCTGGATGAAGTAGGCGCAGTCTCCCAACTCGCCCTGGCGAAAGATGATCTGGCCGGTGTCGTAGATTTCGACGGTCGAGACGCCGTGACGGCGGCGAAACTCGCGGATGGCGACTCCGATGAGAGTCAATACAGCGAGGCCGACCAGGACCGGAGCGACCAGCGAAAACAGAACCAGGGTTCCCGCTGTGGTCTTGACCAGGAACGCCATGCCCATGGCATATGCGACTAACGCCAGCACCTGGGCCGACACCAGCAGCCATTTGGTGACTCCGGGTCCGGACTTCGGCGCGTCGCGAGATCTTCGGTCATCTCCGCGACCGGCTCATTCACTTCCGACGGGATGGTCAAGTTTTCGCTCATGGCCCTAGAGGTTCCCCACGTTGTGTGCCGGGTTGTCGTCATCGTGACACTGCCCGCAACTCACTTCGTCCGCGAACATGGCCTCGCGGTCTTTCTTGTGCGAAGCGAGGAATTTTGCCGAGGCTCCGTGGCACTTCAGACAATCGTTGTTGGAATAAGGATGGCGCATCTTCACCGGCACACTGAAGGTGTGGGTGTAGTACTTGAAGACGTCGATGATGTCCTTCTTTTTTCGCCTGCAACGTGCCGAACATACCGTAGGAGGTGTGGCAGACATAGCATTGGTCGTCGGGAATATAGCGGTTCTTGTAGTGGAGGGCGGCGAGACTCTGGCTCTTGGGGTTCTTCATGTCATCTACGTAAGGCTTCATTGTCAGATGGCAGGAATTGCATAAGCCCACGCGTTGCGATTTCTCGACAACCAGCAAGCCTCCAGCGCTCGAGACAAAGATGGGAAG
>CAWBHM010000004.1:0-60962 GCA_963788555.1 uncultured Acidobacteriaceae bacterium
CAAACTATAAGTCTTGTGCTCTGATGGCGTTGCCGCCCGTATCGAGGGTCAATTGGAGCTAAATGGAGCTAAGCGTAGTGCTCCCGTCGTAATTGGGCGTGCGCAGAGTGCCCCAAGTACTTCCTGCATTGGCCGGATGAGACGCGGTGATTTGTAGTCTTCGCCTACGAAAGTACTTGTGCTTGAGTTGCTTTCCCAAACCAGAAGCCTTGTGCTCTGATGGCGCAACTCGGAAGGTCGCCGCCCCAGGAGCGCGAACCTTAGGCGCTCCGCCACATCGGATTCGGAGCGTCGAGCCTCTGCCAAGCGCAGTCCTTATTCGATCTATTTGCCCCATTCAAACGACAGCGCTGGGGCGCAAGTCGGACCGACGAGCTTTAAATCTGTTGTTCCGCTTTGTTTATCCTTCACAAAGGGCAACAGTGCTGAAGTGTAATCGCCATCGGCGTCTGCTCTGACATCCTTTTCTTGAACCTCACCATACGATTTAGATGCAAAGAGCAAATTAGCGTTGGGCTGGAAACCTCTCGCTAGGATCATCGCCAGTTCGAATTTAGGCGCCAAGCGGACGACTTCTAGGGTGCAGGCGTTGTCTTGCTTGACGATGGGATTGGGAATAGTTGCAAAAAATACCTTCGCGCCGGTGTCCGCAGATACGAACGCCAGACGAAAAATCTCCCCTTTGCTAGGGACAAAGGTAAATACTACCGGATCGTCTTTCTTTTCAGCCGAGCCGCACTGGTCTGGCGCTCTGCCCCCACAGACCACTAACCCGTCACTCAATAGTGTCAAGCCCCGCATTTGCTCCGAAGAAGTGGCTGAATCAATCGGCCACTGCACGAAGGAATAAGTCTGATCTCTTGGGGCGCCCGAAATGCGAACCTGATATTTCACTACCAAGCGACCTCGATCCAAGTCCCTTCTAATCTCTCGCATGTACGCGGTGACCCCCGGAGTGGAAGCCTTGCCTCGCATCCAGTCGCGAGAAATGTTTACCAATCTCGATGCAACCTGCAGCGGATCATTGACGGTGTTGGCGCCCTTTAGCTCTTTCGTTGGTTGATCCTGTTGGGTCGTCGCGAAAATTGAAGTTCCAATCAAAGCCAACAAGGACGAATAAAAGAAACAAAGGACTGTCTTCTTGGCGCAGGTCGACATTTGAAACCTCATTGGAATTGTTAGGTGAAATAGACCGAACTACGGAGTCCTCGTTACTACTCACGGCTGCGTACCCATGTCAATTTATCTCAAAGACTTCCAGGGTTCCGTGTCGGATCAGGGCCATTCGTCGGCCACTTGGCGAAATCGCCGGCAACACCGTACGACCCACGAACGGGCGAGGGTCCCATGTAAACTCAAATCGCTCCTCGCCGGAATTGGTGTCTAAGATTCTGACTCTCTCCAAGTCCCTAGGGCGCGAATCTTCTATGTCATAGAAATGGAGGATCGCGTTCCATTGAGTGTAGCCACTCTCGTGAATACAAAATCGAGTACCTGAAAAAGCCGGAACTATCCCTGTTCCATTCCGCCTAGTTAGGATAGGTACGCGATATAACAACTTACCATCGAAGCCGAGCACAGCCAGGATCGTATCCGATTCAAATAGACCTATCTTGTCGTCGTTCAAAAACTGACCAGCCAATCCGAACCTTGGAGGGCTGAAAGGAAACAGAAGGTCAGACCTACCCGGCGAATGTAAATATAATTTATTACTTCGTTGAATAAGTAAACTGTTATCTCCTGGAACGACCAAGGAATCTTGGGATGAAAAGCTACTTATCTCTCTCATTGAAGACGAGTCTATGAGCATTCGATCTGTTTGCCCATTTCCCCCAAGCAGCAATCTTGAACCTCTTGGAGAGATCAACATCGGCCCGCGGGTTTGTAGAGGTGGGCCGCACCTAAGCTCGATCGAACAAAGTCGCAACCCCGATTCCGCCAGGATGACAAACTGTCCATTAGTCGTCGCTTTTACGGAATCCACCTCCTTCTCAACATCTAGTTCGACAGTTCGCACTAAATTGCGCCGAACCACATCAAGGAGTAATAGAGTAGATGGTGGCTGGTCTGAATTGGAAGGCTCGATGGGTTGGTAGATTTTTTGGTTTACCGCAACCAGAACCAAGTCATCTGACAGGAAATTCAAGTCCGTAAAATTGCCAATAATGCGACCCTTGGATTCTGTTGCAAATCCATATGCACCAAGATCCCAACGGAACTGCGATGAAGCTGCGTCTTGCGCTCGATCATTGCAGCCGCTCGTTGCAAGAATGAGCCAAACAAATCCAAAATAGCCGCGGTAGAGGTTAGCCCGTCGTTTTGTCATCTAGCCCCACGGTGAATTAGATCCTCGGCCAAGTCAATGCCATTGGGCCCGGGAACAGTCGCAAATTACAAGCCGCTGCTTGGCGAGCCTAACCTAGTTGCAGAGTGGAAGCCCTTACTCTAGCAGCTTCTCTGCTTCCCCGGTTTGGAAAGATTTGAGCAATAAATCGAATGGATCCCAGCCGAAACCTCTTGATCCGTAGAGTCGAAGCACGACGTCTATACCGATACCTCCGCCAAATGCACCCCCTAAACTAAACGTCGTTGGGTCTTTGCACGCCTCACCGTGTGGCGCAAGCTGCGCCTCAGAAAATGCGCAGTTAGCGTTGTGTTCGCAGTCATAACTGCGAAGTTGAATTCCTTGCGCCACCGCCGAGGACATGGCAACGGCGGTAACTAGAACCTCAGTGCTGCCGTGACCAAAATAAGCTTGCGTTGATCCAGTCCCGGTTGCCAACGGTGGACCGTCCGCGGTGATGCCGGGCGATAGATAGGTGATATTCCCAATACGCGCCTGGACTTCTGGGGTAGCGTTCGCGAGCACTTGAGATACTTCCTCGGCGCCACCGCTGAAAACGAAGAGATTGACCTTTTGTCCATCAGGTGTCTGCGAAATGGCATCTTGGATCGCGTTTGAAACCACCGTGGCCGGTGCAGTTCCCCCCAATGAATTCAAGCTCCCGAGTGTGCCTTGACCCGCGAACGGGAAAGCCTGGTTGGCTCCAATGCCCTGAGCGAACTTTTGTTGAGCTTCAGTATTGGGCGTTCCGGGCGTTTGCGTGATTCCGGCAACAACGACGTCGCACAAACCGCTCGGATCCGTCACGGACAGAGGGCGGTTGCTAACGTAGGCGTAGCGGTTCCACGATTGAGGCGACCCGGGATTGACTGCGCTGAGGCCAGCAGGGTCAGGGGAAGCCCAGCGGCCTTGATCTCCATATTCCCGGGCCGGGGCGTTGTACAAATCGAAGCTACCGGGAAACAAGCCCGTAAAGAATCCCTGTTGAGTATTGTTGGACCGCGCATACAGTTCTCCGAACGGCGCATAGCTCTGGGAAAATGCAAATCCCCGGCTCGAGGTCGAGCCTAGGCGGATGCTCCCCAGGTGATCGGGGTGATCGTACTCAAACAATCCACCGCCGCATACGTCGAAAATCGCACGGCCCCCTCCCGGTAGTTGGACATATGCCCTACGGGCTAGTTGGCCATTGAAGGTTATACGAAATGAACCATCGGCCGAGTAAAAGGTGGCGGTCTGCGAGCCGGAATCGATGTTTCGCCCAAGGGCGTCCAAGATGTTCGATATGCCGTTGATGCTGGCAGGCTTGCCCTGTGCATCCCAAGTGTAGGTATTCAAATTGTCGTTGAGGACATTACCGTCGGCGTCGTAACTGGGGATAAATCCAGCGATGTTGGACATTTGGTTGGTTGCCAGGGAATAGGTCGGCTGGAAAGAGATGCCGGTGCCGTTAGTTGGTACAGATTTGGTGAGGTTGCCGAAGGCGTCGTATGTGAAATTCTGCTGCCAGGTGGACACGCCGCAATTAACGCTGGCTATGCGGATGAGGTCGTCGTGAGAGTAGGAGCAGTTCTGACTGTCGGAACTGTTGAAGGGATCGGTGATGTTCAATGCGCCGAGAGTACCGTTGGCATTCCACGTCGATGTTCCGGTGAAGGTTTGGCCGTTTATGTTGAACTGATATTTGGTCATGCGGTTAGTGTTGGGATCGTAGGTAAAGGCATCGCTATCCAGAGAGCCGAGAGTCACGGTCGTGGGCAAGCTTGCAGGATTGTATGCGGTGCTAGTAAGGGGACTCTGACCGGCCGATGCGGATATCGAATTCAACCTACCTTCTCCGTCCACCGCATAAGTGAACGTAGGTAAGTAAGGAAGACCGCTGACTTGCTTGGTGACGCCGTTCTCCCAATAAAGGAGATTCTCGTGGTAGTAACCGGCGGAATTGGGAGAGGATTGATACTCGTCCGAAATTTCGCCGCGAACAGTGTAGCTGAAACCTACGTCGGTAGTTTTTGCTCCCGTGGGCGAGATTGCGGTATATGCTTCCGCCAGCCGGCCTTTGACATTTACCATCGCCGTCGGAGTCGGCGATGTGTTGATTGTGGCCATGTCATATACGAAATACTTGTTGGGCATCCCTGAAGCGTTCGGGCCAGAGTAGGTTCTGCTAATGACGCGGTGAAGGGTATCGTACGAATTGCAGGTCGTGTTTCCTGCGTTATCGACACGCTTCACTAGATCGCCGGGAAAGGAATTGGGTGTGGGGCAGGACGAAGCCGAATCGTAGGTGTAAGTGGTGGTGCCGCTCTCTGGGTTCACTTCGGAAATAAGACGGCCGAGCGCGTCGGAGATGTAGGTACGCGTCTGGTGGTTTCCAGAAGCCTGGGCATTTTGCGTCACCGTAGTTACCGAGGTTGAGGAGGCCGTCGTACTATAAGCGTATTTGGTCCAGTAGCCTGTCTGCGGAACGGTTTGGGCGCACGTTCCCGCGGGTGCCTGGATGGTGCCAGCGGTGATTTCGCATACGGAAGTCAGCCTCCCTAAGGAGTCATACTCAAGCTGTCGACGCTTGGTGTTCTCTCCGCTCGGTGCCGGTCCAACGGTCACGAAAACGTCATTCTGCGGGTAGGAATAGGAAGTGAATCCGTTTCCGGCATCCTGAACCAAAAGCGGACGATTCAGGGCATCGTAGGTGGTCGACGTCGCCGGCGTCGAGGGACATAACGCGTGCGCCGTTGACACGCAAGGTACCGACGTGGAAAACAGCCTGCCAGCAGCGTCGTAGGCAACGGAAATCGTGTCGAAACTGTCGACTCCAGAAGCTCGCCTAACCTGTGCCATAGTCGGGTTGCCCGCTGCATCTAAGGTCTGCAGAATATCGACGGCGGAGTTGCCCGTACTGACGGGCAAAACCGCCTCTGTCGAGGTTGCTCCATTGTAGGCAAACGTTGTCTTCGCAATAGATGCATCGGTTACAGAAAAGGGACGCCAAAAGTCTGGATCTGTATAGTCTGTCTTTGTAATTTGCAGGTTTTCGTCTTTGGCTTGTGTTACCACCCCGCCGGTACAATTCCAGATCAAAGATCGTGACAAGCCGAGCGGCTCGCTGAGGCTGGTGGGAAAGGTGTTGCCACAGGTTGCAGCCAAGCTGCCATAGTTATACGTGGTTGTAGATCCACTGCCGTTCACGTCTTGAGATGTTTGGATATTGCCAGTATCGTAGTAAGTCAAATGGGAGGTAAGGCCTCCAGCTGGGTAACTAATACTCGTCAGGTTCCCGCGTGCACCGGCTACCGAAACGTGCTGAGGCGTAGGCTGATTTGGCGGCGCGACGACAGCTGTCTCATCGTAGCTGTAGGTGGTGTGCGAAATCGTATTCCCGCCACCGTCTTGTACAGTTACGATTTGTCGGAATGCCTTGATATTGCCCAGCGTTGCGAAGGTAATTACGGTTTTTCTGACGAGTGGACCGATGCCCGCGACACCATCGTTGCGATAGTCATAATCTTCAGTATCCGCGATGCTACCGAAGCTGTTGTAGTTGTCAACGTGCTGTGACTCCAGGTTGGCGGCTCCGGGCAGAAAGGTAGTTAAGGCCCTCTGCGTGATGGGGAGTGTAATCGGAGTGCCGACGCATGAGGCTGTGCTCGCGGGGGACGTCGTGCCGTTGTAGCAAGTGTTTGTAGTCAACAGCAGGGTCCCCCCGGCTGCGCCTTGGTATACCTGGCGTTGCGTTTCATAGATTCCTTGGAACTGTATGACGGTTTGATTTCCTGCCGCAGTCGGGTCGGTAACGGTCGTGGTGGATGCGGCGCCAGTCCCGATTGTTCTGGCATATTTCCAGATTCCATAGGGTGTGGTGCGGGTCAGACCTGCGGCGCTGCCATCGCTCAGGATGCCATTGTTTCCTCCAGTGTACGAATAAGTGATCTGGCCCCCAGTGGGGATCGTAATCATACGCAGTCTCCCAGTAACGCAGGAGGTCGTTCCTGACAACGGCGTGCACGCACCCGACGAGGGGGTTGACGGTGTGGGTTCGTAGGTAAAGGTATACTGAGTGTTATCCGGCAAACCTATGCTCGTGACCAAAGGTGTGACGGTGGCAGCATATTCATGAATTCCGGAGACACCGAAGTTGGTTGCCACGGTGTAGTTTGCATAGTTCATTGTGTACGCTGGGCTTCCCCCAGATGGAGACGTGTAGGTGAAGGTTGTTGGACTGTTTGGCGTGCCGGAACCAGAGACAGTTAAGACGGGCGTCGAAGCGTTCAGAGTGTCGTAGAAATGGCCAACGCCATCGGCCGTAATCTTGTTGCCGTTGCGATCTGTCGCAACTCCGGAACCGGAGGCTGCATCGATGAGCCCAGTGAGATTTATTACTTCCCCCGTCGGCGAGATGAGTGCGTTTCCTAGGGATGGGTCATTGATTTTCATTACGTATCCCGAACCATCAATCGCCGTCTGAGGGAATGTGTTCACGGGTGGTTGCCTACAGCCTGTGCCTGACACCGTGGTTAGGTCTCCGAAAGCGAAGGGATGCGAGATCCCGAATGGATCGTGATACACCCAATTGGTCTGTATCACTGCACCGCCTGTGGGCGTACCGTTCGTCAGGCACTGGATGGTTGTAACGTTAGTTGATACATATCCTGTAGCGATTTCGGTGATTCCTCGCCAGCCGAAATTCAATACTGGTTGCCATGTCTGAGCGCCGCTTACTGCGATAGGAAACCAGACAGATGTGTCATAGCTCAAATCGTAGGTAAAAGGTAGCCCACGGCCCGCTTTGTGGATAACAGGAATAGCGATGTGCGAGTTCAAGTTGGCGAGGTTGATAACGTCGGGGCCGCCGGCGAAGGAGCCGAAGGGAGGCGTGCCGGAAGGGGGTGGGGTTTGAGCCCAGGCGCAGACGGTCGTAAGCGCAAGCAGAGTCAACAGACAGAAGCGACAGAAGACGCGGACCATTGAGACTCTCCTTATTGTTAGCCTATTGGATATTGAATTCGTTCAAAGCCAGACCCGAGTTGATCGCTGCGCTTTGAATCTGAATGTCTAGAGCCAAACCGTTTCTCAAGAATTTTTGGATGTGAAATGGTATCTGTGCACCGTTGACAGGGCGATAGTCTGAAAAGCGAATTTCGATGGGGATGTCGATAAGCATGTTGTCGTCCGGGTGGACGTTGAAGGCTATTGCCGCAGGCAGGAGTGTGGCACAGTCGATGAAAACATCAGTCTGCGTCAGATGAGTGAGGGTCGTCACGCCAAGGGGAGTTTGCACATTGGAAGTCTGGGCGATAGTTAAATGCTCGACTGCCTGGCCATTTAGGGTCTCGTGCCCAATGTAGGTGGTGACGTACCCGGAAGGTGCGACGGCTCGAAGAAGGAGGAATGTGGGAAAAAACCAAGAGGGCTCGGTCACGAGGTTGTGGAAGGCGATGTCGTGCGGGATGCCGTCAGGGCCAGACCACTTGCCAACTGGGGCGCCAGAGGCGGAGTTGCTGATTTCGGTTCGCGGGCCTGAGGAAAGATTCAGGTCGATGCGGCTAGCGCCTGTGGCAGTGGCTTTGAGCGTGGCCGTGCCGGTTTGGTCGTCGGAGCCGGCGATGTAGTGGGCGGTGCCGGAAAGGGTGACGTCTCGGGGCAATGTGTTCGCCGAGAGGGCCCCGAGAGTTCCGCGTAAGAGCTGGAGAGGCTGCGGGCTGGCCGGAGCCGTTTGCTGTGCGGCAGACGGGAGAAGAATCGAAACGGACAGCAGTACGGCGAGGAAAGCTGCTTTCACGGTGGCCTCCACGACTTTGGGTCCACGGCGGGCTCGCGGCGTGAGCCTACTGCGGCACTTTCGAGTGATGTCTGTGACTGAACTCATAGCGTAGACCACGTCTCCTGGAACTAGTGAGTGGGGCATCCGGGCGCCGTCACGATGAATGAGACCGTATTGCTGGTGCCCGCCGAAACGGTATTGACCTGAATATTGACGATGCTCAGTAGCAGCGATAGGGGCACGCTGGTGACGATCTGGTTTGTGCTCCAAGTCTGAATAGTGGCGTTCGCTGAGCCGAAGGTAACTGTGCCCCCAGAAGGACCGAAGTTGGCGCCGTTGATGGTTACTGTCGTACCGTCGGAGGCCGCGGCGGGCGAGACGGAGGTGATCGTCGGAGCGGACGTGGTAACTGTGAAATTGGTTGAGGAAGCACCGGTGCCGGACGGCGTGGTGACGGAAATGGGTCCGGTCGTTGCAGTGGAAGAGACCGTGGCAACGATTTGCGTCGAGCTGTTGACGGTGTAAGAAGCTGCTGCAATGCCGTTGAACTTAACGGCAGTGGCGCCGCTGAAATTCGTCCCCGTGATCGTTACGCTGGTGTTTACGGGGCCACTGGTTGGAGTGAAACTCGCGACGGTTGGCGCCGCACCCCCCGAGCTCGATCCTTTCAGCGCGGCCAGGGCCATGCCCCAGTTGGTGGTGCTGCTGGCGATGGTCATGCCGGCGCTGTAGGAGCCTGTCGCCGTGACCGTTCGGTCCTCGAATCCGCCGTATTCGCCGGTTCCGCCGTTGTCGTTTTGTCGCAAGGTGTAGCCCGATCCCGCTGTTGCGACGCCGCCCAGCGAGGAACCGGCCACCGCCACCAGCAGGTCGTTGGGATTGGTGGTGGTGGGGGTTGACGACGTCTGCAGGATGGTGCCGGAAGTGCCTGATCCGCTCGCGCTTTGGTCGACGTTGCAGGTTAGACCGGAATATTCGGCGATATACAAGTCGGAGTCGCCGCTGGTGTCGGTGATGTTGGCGGTGACGGTGAAGTTGCTCCCGGTGGAGATGCCCGACGCGCAATACAGGGCGACGTCCGCCTGCGTGCCGACGTAGTGAGCGGTTGGGCCGACTTGTGCATACGAGTTGCTGAAATTGTCGGTGACGGACGTGATCGTGCAGCCGGCCGATGCCCAGCAGACCAGACCGACCACCACGGTGTTGCCCGCTGTCGGTTGACTCGAAAATATGGTTGTGGGATTCCCAACATTCCCTAGCAGCCCCGCCTTGGACTGGATGTAGGTGATCGAGCCGCCGCCCGTAGTGACAGTAAAATTGGTGGAGGAAGTGCCGGTGCCAGACGGAGTCGTGACGGAAATGGGGCCGGTGGTTGCGCCGGAAGGAACCGTGGCAGTGATTTGCGTCGAGCTATTCACCGTGAAAGAAGTGGCGGCGGTGCCATTGAACTTGACGGCGGTCGCACCGGTGAAGTTGGTCCCAGTGATCGTCACGCTGGTGCCCACCGGGCCGCTGGTGGGGGTGAAAATCGTGACCGTCGGCGCACCGCCCGTAGAACCTTTCAGGGCAACCATGACCATGGCCCAATACGTAGTGCTGCTCGCGAGGGTCATGCTCCCGCTATAAGAGCCCGTTGCTGTGACCTTTCGGTCTTCGAATCCGCCGTACTCGGCGACTCCGTTGTTTCCGTTTTGCCGCAGAGCGTATCCCGAACCCGCTGTTGCTACTCCACCTGCCGTCGCAGCCCCGACCGCCACCAACAGATCGCTGGCATTCGTGGTGGTTGCCGACAAGGTCTGCAGAAGCGTCGTGGCCGTCCCATTCGTCAATGATCCGCTGGCGCTTTGGTCCACCGTGCAAGTCAGGCCGGAATATTCGGCGACGTACAAATTGGAATCGCCACTACCGCTGTTGCCAAGCGCAGCGGTTACGCTGAAGGTGCTTCCTGTCGAGATGCCCGACGCACAATACAGGGCGACATTTGTCACGTTCGTTGTGGGCCCCCCGTAAGTGGCGGTGGGGCCAATCTGGGAGTAGGAGTTGCTGAAATTATCCGTAATGGACGAAATCGGACAGCCGGTTGGCCCGAAACAAACCACCCCGGCCACCACGGTATTGCCCGCTGCAGGCGGAGCCGAGAACGTCGCCGTGTTGTTCCCCGCAGCACTCGTCGCCGTCGTCTGGGACTGGATGTAGGTTTGCCCATTCGCGGCGCGAGCCAGACCCAACGAGAAAAGCACGAGGAGGATGCAAAGAGTTCGTTTGTTCACGACAGAGCCTCCCAAGGTTCGTTGGCAACCACCAGGGGCGCCGATCTGGTTGCGCCGGCCTGCCGCCACAACCTGGGTGTTGGGGGGCAACGGGAGAACATGTTTAGGTTTTCTGAAGCGCATAGACACACCCATCCCCAGGACGTGAAAACCACTGGAATCTCGTTGCAGTTATAGAACTATCAGTACTTCAACGAACCGCTATCCTTGCGTACCGGATCCGTTGTCGTCAACAACTTTTTTCAGTATGTTAGCCCGCTTATTAGGTTGCGTGTTCTATGTGTAATTGGTGACCAGGCAACATCGGGTCCGCGCCGATGTTCTTTTCCTCGAACGCCACGCAGTATCCAAATGAAGAATAACTCGGTCAATAGTACCTACGGCCAGCTGACCCACTTTCGAAACCACTTGCTCGTAGAGATGGGTTTCTGAATGACGAAACAACGTATAACCCAGGCAGAGTAGAATCCTCGCCATGACAATCGAGAAACCTAGAATCGAAGAACTACAGATCGAGCTGAACTTCTGGAACACCTACAGGGGAGTTCACCAAGCCAAGGGAATCGACATCGCTCAGATGCTTGCAGCGCTGGCTGCGGACCAGAAACAACGCCTGGGTTCACCGGGTGCGCGGGAGGATTTCTCCGAACTCTGTATGGACGGCTGTTTCCCGGTGACACTGGCCGCAATCGTCGCGCTTCTTCGGTATTCTCCGTCCTTAGAAAGATTGTGGAGTCTAGTAGTAGGCCAGTCCAACGAACGCGACAAAGCCACACGCGCCTTGGAGGACGCAGCTCACACGCTCGACAATTTGTTTGGACTCGTCATTGGCACGGAGAGGGACTCTCTGGACAAAGAACTCACACAAGCGGGACGCCTGCCGATATCGCGTGTGGCGTCCGAACTCCGATCCTATGTCAAGTTTCTGAATTTCGCCGAGAGGCTAAGCACCGACACGGAAACGCGTTCGCCTGTTGAACTGTCCAAATACCTCCTAACGAGCTATGCCCTGCGAATGACCGGCAGGTTTCACGACAGGTGTGTATCTGGTGTGGTTGGAGAAATTGTTGGCCCCTCAGATTACAACGAAGTAGCTCATCGCATGTGGCGTTCCCGCAACTACGAGCGTCTGGAAGGGCACTTTTCCGATATGACCAAGTTTCTCGTAGCTATGAGCGTCGTCATCGACCACACAGCGTAACGAATTTCGGCACAAACTCCTCCACCGCATTCTGTCCTGCTTTCCGCGCCCGTTGTGTAATTGCTCCCTGATGAATCCAGCAGCCCAATTGTCACGGTGTTTTCGCTCCAGAGGAGCAACCCAACGTTAACGTTAGCCGGAGATGTAAATTGCCATTTCTCCCATGCATTTTATGCGGAAAGAAACTAGACCAACGAACCGATAAGAATGGCAAATTCTATTTTACGTGCGATCCCTGCGGTACACAGTTTTTCATTCGCCGAAAACACGGAATTGAAAAACTTGACCAATTAATTCGCGAGTTGGATAAGCGCGGGCCCTCTATCACACACCGTGCTCAATCTCTGTATGAAGTCCAAGCAATTCTGTCCGAAATTGACGGCCTTAAAGCCGAAATCGAAAAGCTTGATGATGCACAAATTGGGATCTTCTTCGTGGATGAAGACAAAGTCCACGCGCGTAACTCATTGAAAACACGCATCCAGGGGCTCCTAACTGAATTGGAGAAAATCGCAAAACGAAATAGTGAAATTGCGTAAGCAAAATCCACAAATCGACAAAACTGTGCAACAGAGCGATTAAAAAGTGGCAAATTCTATTTCAACGGAAGATTTTGTGGCGCCGGGCTTGCAATCCACACTGCCCGTGAGTACAGTCACGCTCGCAACGCCGTCGAGCACGAGCACGGAGGGAATCGTGCCTAGGCGACGGTTTCAGAGAGGAAGGGTCTTTGTCAGAGGCAGTAGGAAGAAAGTCTGGGTTGGCAGTTTTCGCGAGGATCGGTTGCAACTAGACGGTTCGATTAGCCGGGTGAGACGGAGCGTAGTCTTGGGCGAGGCGGAGAGTATTTCGCGCCGCTCAGCCCTCGCTGCTCTCCAACCGTTTCTTGATCGGGTGAACATCGCTCCAGCACCTCCACCAAGAACAGGCAAAACCTTGTTGGAGGCTATTTCGGAGTGGCGTGTTCAAATCGCTCCCAACCGAAAGCCGTCGAGTGTCCGTGCGTCGGAATCACATCTGAAACAACACATCATTCCGAAACTCGGAACCTTCCGGCTGTCCGAACTGAATGTCAGGGCCATACAGACGTTTTCAACAGGTCTTGGCTCGGGACGGACGCGAAAAACTGTAGAAAATATCCTTCAAACGTTGTTCTCCATCCTGCAAACCGCCCGTAGATTCGGCAGTGCTGTGCCTGCGGCTTCTCGCGGCGATATCGTGCTCCCGAACGACAACGTAACTAGAGAAGTCCGATTCTTTGACGCGGCGCAAGTTGGGCAAATTATCGCCGTGGCCAAGGAGCCGTTCTCAATGATGTTTGCCGTTCTAGGGATGACAGGGCTGCGAGCCGGAGAAATGTTGGGCTTGAAGGTATCCGACCTAGATTTCGCGCGAAAAGTAATACACGTTCGGCGTTCGATTGATTCCAGAACCAAGAAAGAGCAAACCCCTAAGAGCAAAGGCAGCGCAAGCGATGTGCCGATGCCGAGAGCACTGGAAATGAGACTGCGGGACTTCCTGCGGAGCCACTACCGCGAGAATCCCAACGGCTACCTGTTTGCAAACCGGAACGGCAACTCTTATTCGGTTGGCAAGGTGACCGAGTACGGTCTTTGGCCGGTGCTCAAGCGCTTGCAGATCGATAGCGCAGGGTTACACGCTTTCCGGCATGCCGCCGCAAGCGAATTGCTCGAAGAGGGTGTGCCCCTCAGTGTCGTACAGCGTCAACTGCGTCATCGCGATGCCCGTACAACTCTACAAAAATACGGGCACGTGGTTGGCGATGCGCAGAGACGTGCGGTAGACACGCTGGCACGGAAAATCGAGCGTCACGTCGCGATTGAATTGGAGCCAAGTGCTGAAATGGAGCCAAGTGTCGCGTAACTAGTTTCGTTTCAGTGATTCTGGAGCGGGCGATGGGAATCGAACCCACGTCCGAAGCTTGGGAAGCTTTAAATAAAACTCTGAAAGCGATTGATCTGGCGGCACTTAGCTTTCCGAATCAAAGCCTTAGTTGGAAACTAGATGGAAACTGAAAGAGGTACCACGCAAGAATTCAATCGGTTCCCTTTTGTCCGTGATCTCCACGAAATACAGTCTGTCTTCCCCGAAGCGGACGTCGGGCTCGGCATAACTTCTGGGTTGCCCGTCATCCGCCCTAATCGGCGAAAGGGCAACGAAACTTCCCGCTACTGTGCGGCGTGATTTAACTTATCCTCTAAACGCCTATCAAAGCCTTGACCAACACGCGGCTACTTCGGGTATCCGACCTGTCTGACTATCTTGTCAAAGCGGGGATCAGATCGAAGCGGGTCCATGAAGGGATGCCCTTTCATTTCAGTGAGAAAGAAATCGTGGTTCTGAGCCGCCTTGTCCAGCCACTCGAACGCGTGATCCTTCTGTCCGAGTGCCGCGAAAACACCGGCGACGTAGAACCAATCCTGAACAGGATCGGTGGAAGGTCCTGCGAGGATTTTCATGGCGTGGCGAGCGTCCTCCGGCCTGCCACACGTCGCGTAGGCGTGCGCAGCACCGCTCCCATCCCGCCCTTCGGTAAAGGTCTGGACAATTCTAAACTCGTTCAACGCTTCAGGACAGGAGCCTCTTGCTTCATAGGCCATCCCCAGAAAAATGTGCGAAAAGATCCGGTTTGGATCGAGTGCCACAGCCTTGCGGAGCTCGGTGATGGACTCATCGTATCGGCGCGCACGGTAAAGCACGCGGCCCAGGTTTGTCTGAACCACGATTGACGTCGGATCTAATTCCTGGGCGCGCCGAATTTCCTGGAGCGCTTCGTCGTGGCGACCCATATCGGACAAGAACCATGCATATCGATGATGTGCAGTAGCAAAGTTCGGCTGGAGTTCGATCGCTCGCTTGTAATCGCCTTCTGCTCCGGCCCAATCCCACTCAAAGTGATGTTTCACGAGCGCAAGCGAGCCGTATGCTTCCGGCGAGTTTGCATCCAGTTCCAACGCGTGCGTGGCGGCAGCTTTTGCTCGGGGGAATGCCTCAGCAGGCAACATGGCTTGGTAGTTGGCCAGCAAAGCATATGCGTCCGCCAGACCGGCGTAAGCACGGGCATATTGAGGGTCGTCGTCAATTGCCTGCTCAAAATACTCGACACTCTTTTGAATCGCGTCCGGATTTTGTTTTGCGAGCTGGTTCCTACCACGCAGGTAGTCGTCGTACGCGTTCGGCCGAATAGGAGCTCGCGCCGCAAACAATCCACGCTCATCCGCACTCAGATTGGCTCGCACCTGCGAGGCAATCTCGAGAGCGATCGAGTCCTGCACATTAAGAATGTTGCTGATCGGGCGCTCGTAGCTTTGCGCCCATAGGTGAGCATCTCGGCGCGCATCGATCAATTGCGTTGTGATTCGTACTTGGTCCCCCGAGCGCACAACCGATCCCTCGATCACTGCGTCGACGTTTAGTTCACGGGCGATCTCGGGAATCGATTTATGAGTGTTTTGATACCGCATCGCCGTTGTTCGCGAGACGACGCGGAGTGTGCGTATCCTAGCCAAGTTAGTAGTCAGTTCGTCCGTCATTCCTACCGCGAAGTAATCTTGGCCTGGATCACCGGATAGATTTTCAAGCGGGAGCACCGCAAGAGATTGAATGGAAGTCGTAGCAGGCCGCAACCCCAGCAGGCGTTGGCGAATACTGCTGGGAATCAGCCAGAGCCCCAAAACGACACAAGCCACCACCAGAGCAACTCCAAGTAGATTCCGATAGGGCCCTGCGCGCCGCAAAGTCGACGGCACAGAATCTGGTTGCTTGTCCTCCGAGATTCCGGAACCGATGCTAACGTCGGAAGTGCCGGCAGCAGCCACAGCACTGGCAGCTTCCTGACTTTCTACAGGGATCTGGAAGCGGTATCCTCGACGCGGCAACGTTTCGATGAAGCGTGGCGATTCGGCGTCGTCACCCAACGCCTGCCGCAGCTTAACCATTGCTTTGTTAAGGCTGCGATCGAACTCAACGAAAGTGTCGCCGTCCCACAGTGCCGCCCGGATCTCCTCTCTAGTTATCAATTCCGAGGGACGCTCCAAGAGCAAGCAAAGGATGCGAAACGGCTGCTCCTGAAGCCGGATGCGGTGCCCGTGCTTACGCAGTTCACCTGAGCTCGGGTCTAGTTCGAACGCGTCAAACCGAAAGGTTGTTCTGCTACCGTGCTGTCCGAGTGGCAAAGTAATGCCCCCAGTGAATGACGAGAATATAACAGGGAGGCTAATCGCGTCACTCGCCCAGAGTGTCCGGCCATAAGTCTAGGTTGCTCAATACGTTATCTGGGAGCATTTTGGTCGCTCCCCGGTGCATTGACGATTTGCGCTGCCCCGTTGATAGTGCCATCCAGCGGACGTGACCCGATTCTGCTGAGCGACATGTCACGACAAACTTCCGACGTCGCACCATGTCGCTTGCTGTCAGTTCGCGCCCAATCTATGGTGGCGCCAGCGGCTCTCAGTTCTTGAGAATCGCGTGGCGCGTTACCGGACCACGAAGCATCGTGCCAATTTTCCAGCGTTCCTTAGGAGAAACTCATGATACTCAGCCCGATCAAAACAATAGCTCTATATGGTGCAGTCTTCGTATTGGCGATGAGCCCGACTCTGACGTCCTTCGCTCAACAGGTTCAGCCGATCGCAGGACTTAAGTTGTATGACAGCTTTGAGGAGAAGTTCATCAGTCCTGCGAAATGGTATACCCAGTGGCAGTGTGGTTCGCCCAGCGTGATGGAGTGCGAACGTGAAATTCAGGACGGCCAGTTGCACCTTCGCGTACGCGCCTACGGCTCAACAGCCACTAATGACGGCAACCAATTTGGCACAACTGGAATTTTTCTTACTTCCTCCTCTGTAACTGACGTCGCCGCGCAAGCGGTTATTCAGGAAACAAACGCTCAGGGTTGCCCGGCTCTGACCGGTGCCGGAACTCACGGACAAGCGCTCTTGGCGGGATCGTTCTTCAATGGCGGCGGTGGAACGTCCGATGACGATGTTCAGGCATTTCTTCAGTTTGACCGCTATTCGACCGATGCGCCGGGAGCGGTCTTGGTGGGCGGTTTTTTGAAATATCAAGGCCAGTTCTTCGGCAACGTTACCCTGGGTACGGTAAACGTCGGCGACCACGTGTTCGTGGAATTAAAGTGGGATAAGGCGAATCATCGTTTTGTCGAGCGCCTCTACAAATCGAGCACCAATACTTGGTTCGAACAATCACTTCCGTACGCGATTCCCGACTCTGTTCCCGCAATCGCGCCTTATAAACAGTTGAGCGCCAATGTGTTTGCCGATAACTGCGTGGGCACGCAAACCTTTGCGGACATGGGAATCAACTTCCGCAACGTCATGACCAACTAACGGGCTGACTTGCAACTATCACTGTTATGAAGTTATGAAAACCCTTAACATGGTCGCTTGTGCGGTGTTGCTTCTGCTCCGCTGACTAGAGGATCGCAATGAGCCGTCGACTCGTCGTCGCACTCCTTTGCTCGCTCGGCTTCCTCATTCTTTTGGGAGGCTGTGGCGGAAACAATTCGTCCACGCCTCCGCCTCCTCCGCCCCAATCCGTAACAGTCACGGTCTCGTCATCAAGCTCGAGCGTGTTGCTTGGCAACACCCAACAGTTCACGGCCACCGTAATGGGTATATCGAACACGGAGGTAACTTGGAGTGTCAACGGCGTTTCGGGCGGGAATTCGACGGTGGGAACAATATCGAGCGCTGGGCTTTATACCGCCCCTCAAGACTTGACGAACCCCTCAAATGTCACAATCAAGGCCACGAGCCAGGCGAATAGTTCAGCGAGTGGCAACGCAGTTCTGACGATAACCAGCGACATCACAGTAAGTGTAGCGACAAATCCCTCAGCCATGTCGTCGGTCTTTCCGGGGGGAACTGTCCAACTCCTTGCCACAGTCATCAGCGCCGGACATCCCGACATTAACGTCAATTGGGCGGTCAACGGGGTGGCGAACGGGAATTCGACCGTAGGAACGATCGCAGCGATAGGTGCCGACGCAGCCTTGTACACCGCCCCCGCCACCGCGCCCAATCCCGATTCGGTCACTATCACTGCCGGTTGCGTGGCTGACTCATCCAAGTCTGCAAGCCTGTCGGCGACAATCCAGGATTGCATGTTGAACGGAACGATTGGATACGTAGCTCCGCCTGCGTACGTGCCGCCTTCCGGGTCCAGATGCGACGTCTCTGATCTAAGCACGCTTGCGACCTGTGTCGCTGCAGTACACAGCGGCGCAACTGCGAACGTGAGATTTACGGCGACGATCAACTGTAGCGGCAATGGAACTTGCCTCGTTGATCTCACAAACGTACATGGGCCGGTCACACTTTTTGGGGCGCCCGGCGTCAACGCAGGATTCCTGCGAACAGATTCCTATACCTATCCTATCGTGAACATCAGTGGGGCGAGTGATATAACCATTGCCAACCTGACATTCGACGAGGGCCCAGACGATCCGGCGTGCACACCGGTGCAGGTGAATGGGTCCTACACTTTTCCCTGCCAATCTACGCTCGAGATTGATCACTCCTCTAACATCCTGTTAAAACAAATGAGCATGTTGCACTCAAAGGATCATGCGATTGCGTTTTCGGCCACACAGGGCATCACCATTCGGGATAGCCAAATTGACGATGCCGGCGTCTTCGGGATTTGGAGCGGTTTCAATCAATCCTTGCTCTCGACTGACGTCTCGATAACAAACAACCTGATTCAAAATGTGAAATCGAATGGAATCTTCCTGAGTTTTACCCAGAACACGAACATCAGCGGGAATACGTTGCAGCACAATCATCACGTGGCGTTGTTTAACTCATGTAATGGCCTGTGTCCAGGGGGACAAATTGACATGCTGGACAATAGCACCCTACAGATCTACTCGAACCAGATCATCAATGGTCAGATCGACTTGAACAATGCGACCGGGCAGACGGACGGAATCGAAATTGCGGACCCAAATCAAAACGTCAGGATCACGAACAACATAATCGCAAACAACCTTGGGGCGGGTATTGGGGCAGACCCAGGGACAATGGGCACGAATTTCCAGATCACAGGTAACAAGATCTATAACAACGGCACGAACGTTTACGGGCTCTCCGGCACGGGGATTCAGGAATTGGGCGATTGTTTCACGCAATAGTTGGGTGTCGCTCGCACTTTATACTATGTTTGTCCCCGCCTTGTAGCCGTCGTTGAGTAGAAAATTTGATCCGAGAAACCAGATTCCCTCCGTCTAAAACTCAGAGGAAGTGCTGAGCCACAGCTTGCCGGTAGTGAGTCTATATGAGCACGGAAAAATGAGATAGGTCCCGATTAACGCGCCTTCGTACATGTGGAGTTCTGGTACGCCAGAAGTCCCCGGAAGACACATCGGGGCCGAAGTGGTGAGCGACAAACTTCAGTTTTCCGCCCGCCAAAACTCAGGTTACTAAATACCTTTATATGGTGGCTTTTCGCAGCGTCTTTCGCGTGGGGTTTTTAGCGCACCCTTTTTGGAGTCTTTCGCGTACCGCCAAGCTGGAAGTTGTGGCGCGAATCGGGTCTGCTGGGATTACTTGCGGTTTGCCCGTCATCCGCCAGCTATCGGCGGCAAAAGCGATTGGAGATTTCAGCTTCCCACGGGCGTACTTTTAGGGCATCAGGAAGATTTCACTTGTCCATGTAGCTCTTGAGATGGACAAATGAATGTGTGAATTGGCTCAGATGCCGCCGTACCAGGAGTAGCCGATCGCCGGCTTTGGCTTGGCCGCTCCCGGGTTCTGCCTCGGTACGGAGGGGGGCCACACCTCGAACAGCGGCGTCACGGCAGCCCTTGCGGCAACCGACAGGTGATTCAGCGCCCACAACTCGCCGCGCTTCATCTTGGTGACGAAGACGTGGTGTTTGTGTTGAAAGGCCAAACCGGGATGCGGAACGGACTCTAGGGCGCGCTCGGCACGGACGGCTTTCTGGGTAGGCCTCTTCTTGGTCGCGTTCTCGGACTTGTTGGTTCTTGGCATTGGCCACCCTCTGGGAGATCGGTAATCGACGCTAGTTATTCTGCGTTCCCTCCACTGATATGTCTATCACTGAATGGCTACGAGCTGATCTAAAAATAAACAACCATGGGACGCGTGCGTAACCCTCCGGCGTCTCGCGAGGCACCGGAACGCTAGAGACGGACCTTGACAACGGGTTTCGGCGCCTCGATCCCGCACGGGGCTTCAGGAGGTCGAACATCTGATCGAGCTTGTACTTTGTCACCCTGGTGGTCGGAGGCACTTCTCTTTTCAATAGTGAGAATGCGACGATGTCGGCGAGCTGGAGGAAGTAGGAGTTGTGGCTGGCTTTGAACAAAGGATCTTCAACTAGCCGAGAAAGGGCGATGTTTTTGCTCCTGTGTCCACCGTCCCACGCCCCATACTTGCTTGGAATAAAGTTGATTGCGGCCATTTCGCGAGCAGTTTTTCTTAGCATTCCCTCCTTTCCCTCATCCAGAATCAGCAGTCCCTCCGTCTTGTGGTCTTCAAGGCTGGCCTGAATCCGATTGAGTAGCCGTTCGAACGCGCGTAAATGAGGATCGACAGGGCATCCGGGGACTTTGATCTTCACGTTGATAATTTCGATTTCGGGGAGAGTCGCGATGAACTTCAAGACCTCGCTAAAGATTTGGGTTCTAACGTACTTGCTGATGTCCTTAGGAGCGTACCTTCCCCTGCCGGCGACGAACTCGGTGGCATGCAGTTCTTTTGAAACATACAGCCCGTAAGTTGCGCTCAGATGCCGCCTGAAGTCTTTGGTCATCGCAAATGTTTCTCGCCAGCGCTCCGACTTGAATCGGATCGCCGTCAATACAAACGCATCGGAGTCGAACGACTCGTCTAGATAGAAAAGAAACATGCCTGCCCTCTGAGAGACGCATTAAGTATGGCTCTTTAAGGGGATGGCCTGTTGTTACGTGTCTTGCCCGCCAATGGGGCAGAGAAGTTCGAGAATCAGCTGATTTTGGAATTTCCGGAAGGGCGGAATACGGTTCGTCGAATCAGCTAGATGGGGGGTTGGAGTTTGGCGGTATTTTGGAAAGCCCTTCACGAATCGCGTCTTTCCACACTACGGTAGCCCGATACACCAGGCTGATCTGACTGACCAATCCGGCGGCCAGAAGCGACGCAGCCACAACTGCAAGCAGTCGGCTGTGCTCACTCCGATGGCTCAATCGGCCGATGAACAAAGCGAGCAGGATAGCTTGACTACTGCAATAGAGAAAATGCACCTGGGCCCCCCACTCGCTCCAAACTTCGAAGAGCACGGTTTTTCGCTCACGCAACCCGAACCGATCATCGTCCAGGCGTTTTTCGACATTGGAAACATGGAAAGGAATCCAGAATTTCCGCTCAAACTTGTAGGCTCCGAAAATGGCCGGAAAAGTCAGCGCGATTGGAAAGAGCACGAGAGGGAACACAACCGCTCTGTGAAAAGAGTAGATCAGAGCCCCGACGAGTAACACAAGGCCGAGCGATTTCGTCGTGTCGCCAAAGCCCGCAGTCGTCCAAGAAATCTGGTGGAGAAAAGGGCTACTCAGTAGCACCGCAACAAGGAAGAGCCCGCCTGATAGTGTGTAGCGTAGGAGTTCTTCAAGTCGAAGGTTCGGCACGGCCACCTCGGTCAGCTACGATGGGACACGGTGCTGCAGATAATACGCCTTTTAAACTCGAGGTTGGAGAGTTGTTAAGCGCTCGGTAGGCTGTTCCCACTCCAACCCCTAGTTGCTTCGCGATGTGCGGCCAGGATCGCCCCTGTTGCCGGAGCGCGACTATCCTGCGGACATCGACGATGACCTGAGGGCGTCCAAGGCGGCGCCCCTTGGCGCGAGCTGTTTCCAGCCCGGCCTTGACTCGCTGCGAGATGCGCACACGCTCTTGCCCGATACAGCATCACGTCTGCCAGCGCCTCGATCACTTCGTACCTTCCCAGTCTTCTCGCCACCCGAATCGCCAAACACTCCCGCGTGTACTTGTCGATCAGCGTTAGCATCCGCAACGTCCTGCCGTCGTGCGTCATCGCGCGCACGAAATCGTAGCTCCACACATGGTTCGCTCGTTCCGGCCGCAGCCGAAGGCACGATCCATCTCCCAACCACAGCCTCCCTCGCGGCCTTTGTTTCTGCGGCACTTTCAGCCCCTCCCGCCGCCAGATCCGCTGCACGCGATCCTTGCCTACATGCCAACCACGATCCCGCAACAGCGCCGTGATCCGCCGGTAGCCGTAGCGCCCGTATTCGCTGGCCAGCGCTACGATCTCGCGCGTCAGCGCATCTTCGTCGGTTCGATAAATCACCTCGTAGTGTTGTGTTCCTCTCCACTGCCCCAGCAGCCGGCAGGCATGCCGCTCCGATACTTGATAGCTCTCGTGTGCATGCCTGACCGCGCCACGCCGCCGCTCAGGGCTTAGAAGTTTCCCTCCGCCACATCCTTCAGAATTTGCTTCTCCAAAGACAGCTCTGCCACCAGCCGCTTCAGCTTGGCGTTCTCCCGCTCCAGCTCCTTGAGACGTTTGGCTTGATCGAGTTTTAATCCGCCGAATTCCTTCCGCCAGCGGTAGTAGGTCTGTGCGGTGATCTCGGCTTCTTTGCAGGCTTGCGGTGTGGTTTTCCACGGCGCTCCGGTGCGCATGCGAGTGGCTCGGCAGCTCGGTTTCAAGAGTGTCAAGCATCTCAGGCAAATTACCGTAACGGACGCGCTGAAAAACGTCCGCGACGGCCTGGGGTCTGCAGGGCCGGCAAAGACAATGGCCGCGCACGCGACCGACTTGCTGCAGGTGGTCCGGGACGAGTGGGGGAAGCTGCCGTTCTTCATGGACACGGGCTACGTTCTCCTGGGCGGCATTCCTTCCGCGCCGTCCGCACGGACATTCTTTGACATCGCCCGCTCGATGCAGCTGATGTCGGTCCCCGTAACGTCTATTAAGAATGCGCCCGCCTATCAGCAGGAGATCAGGAATGCTATTGCGCAGGACCATCGAGGTGTGATGATCAGGCTTCTCCCGGGCGACATGGAAGACCATGGCCTCGCACAGTACTTGGGCGCGCTTCTGGGGGTATTGGGAGTCGAGGCGACCGAAACCGATATCCTCATCGATCTAGAATACAGGCGGGAGCAGGTTGTCGTTCAGCAGCTCGGTGCCTGGGCCATCTCGGCCCTCCCGTCTCTTCAGAGTTGGCGAACAGTGACGCTGGCAGCGGGATGCTTCCCAGCTTCGATCTCAGATATGGTGTCTGGGGTTTGGCTGCCAGTGCCTCGAGTCGATTGGCTCGGCTGGCGCCAAATGGACTCCGCCCAGGAAGGCGCCGGCAAGCGCAGGCCCTCGTTCGGAGACTACGGCATCAGGTGCGGTGGATCTCCTCGAAACATCCCTAACCGGCCCGACCCAAACATACGGTATTCCGATTCCCAAAAGGTGTTGGTGCGGAAAGGGCCTAACGGACGGGACGATGAAGGCTATCTGCTCCAGCCTCGTGGCGCGGGGCGAATTTTCGGGCGCATCGTTCAGCCGAGGCGATGAAGCGATCGCTGGGAAAGCAGCCACGCCAGGTTCTCCGAATAATGGTCAAGCAGAGCAATGGATTCAATGGTGCACGAACCATCACCTTGAGTTGACTGCTTCGCAAATCCGGAGCCTCCCCTAGCTTTGATTGCGGCGCGGGCTTCGTCAGCCAGGGTCTTGACCCCCAACCGCACGGATGCTTCGTTCCAAATTTGCTCAGCGGAATTTCTGGAATTTACTCCCGTGTGGCCGTTCCGCCTCAGGCACCGCAGTGCTTCGTTTTTCCAGAGCATTCGCGCAAGCGCCGCCTTGTCCTGAGACGCGTTCTGCCTTGGACGTCGGATTTTCGTTAGCGACACGACCCCTTCTTCGATTCGAGCAAGCCGCAGACCCCACCAGGGTGGAACAATCTTCCGAGCAGCAGGAAAAAGTTTTCGGCCGCAAATCAAAGTCACAAAGTCGAAAATTCGACTGTATTGCTCGATCTGTCCCACGAGTCTAGCTAGGCTATCGCTGTCACTCTTGATTTCAAATCCGTGGAGGGAGCCATTGACTACGGCCACGTCTATCCGCGCGGCCTTGCACCCGAACTCTTCCAAAATCAAGTCGTGTGACGGGTCGGAAAATTGCTGGCTCAATTCGGACATGAGCACAGAACGAATATCAGGATCGCGTGTAACTAGAGTGGTCAGATTCTTCTTACCCTCGATCACTTCTTGAATCATCCTCTACCTCTACAGATCTTAATTCAATTCGATATTAAATGTTCTAGTTGTGCCTGAGATACCATACCCGACCCTCAGCCCTCGGTGTAACGCGGTGGTGGGTAGGGGCCTGTTCTGTGGTTTCGTAGGACACCCTACACTGGAAACGCCACGGCGGGGGGTTCTACGCTGCCTTCCCGACTGTCCTTGACCGACCGAACCGCCCGAGCCACTGCGCCTTGCGCTCTGCGTGCTCCTCTGCGCTGTATACGGCCGGCGCGCGATACACGCGACGACGCGCCGCACGATCGAGCAGTGAGTACGCTTCCTTTCGAGCCTGCCCGAAGTCCATGCCCGGATTCTTTGCGAGCACGCGAACCATGAGCGCACCGACTGGCGAGTTCCTTGACGGCGTGTCTGACTGTGCGAAATACGTTTCGAGCAGCATCTGGGATGCCTCCATTTGTGGGGATATGGCGAAAATCTGCGAACACACGTCCGCGAACGTTTGCGGGCTCGGGTTTTACTCCCTGGGGTGGTTAGGTCGAGCTACTCAAGCACTGAGGGGCGCGACTTCTTCGGGAATGTTATTAGGAGTTTGAGACGTGGTCGGCTTCACGCAGTCACTCAACCTCGTGGTCGGCTAGGGAGTACCGTCCAATTGAAAGAGCTTCCGTCCATTTACCGTCCAAAACCCGCAGTTTTATGGGGTTTTCCAGGCGCCTAGCCGCGTAGGGGTAGTTGAATCATCAGGGTTTCTGGAGCGGGCGATGGGAATCGAACCCACGTCCGAAGATTGGGAAGGATGCCGGCGAACTAGGCTCTTTCACGAACCTGTACCAAACCACATCATTTGGTACGAGCACATTCACCGGCAAATTGGAGTTCTAGAATAAGCACTTACGGACATTCGTTCGGCGACCCTTTGATACGCACCTTGCGACGGAAAGGATCAAACTGATCGAAAGAGTTCGGAAAGTGAGATTTTCAGGGCTCTAGCTAACCTTTCTATGTTAACCAGCGCGACATTGCGTTCCCCGCGCTCAATCCCTCCAACATAGGTCCGATCAAGCCCGCAGAGGTCAGCAAACTCCTCCTGGGACACCCCTAGCCTGTGACGCCGCTTGCGCAGGGCTTTGCCGAACCGGACTCGCACATCTTCCATAATGGAATTGCATATTTGGCTCCCTCGCTGCTAATGTGTCCACGGACGATGAGTATCACATTCTGAACGGCAATCCCGTTGTTGAATTTCACATGATCTTGAAGACTCTCACATATGTCCTCGCCGTTCTGGTGGTCGCGGAAGCCGGGTACATCTTCTTGCTGCGTCGCCCGATCAACCGATTTAAGCTAATGGACGATAACGGCTACGTGGCCTTCGATACGGAAAGTGGCCAGCTTTGCAGAACCTTTCAGCCGAACCTGAAGTCGCAGGCGGCCAAGTCTCCCGTCCCGGCGAATTCGGTGCCATCAAATTCCGGAGATCCCATCCTCGATGCGATCAGAAACACCCCTAGCTCTTCTTCGGCCGAGGGGGATGCTCAACTGGACGTCGTTCGTCAACTCCCGGCGTGCGTCGACGTTAGATAGAAAGGTCGCACAGGGCATGCAAGCGAGTTCCGACGATATGCAAGGTACAATCATGTTTAGGAGGGACTGATGCCAGTCGAAACCATCGGCGAATTCGGGACTCCTGGCGCAGAGCGCGAATGGATCGTCGCCCAATGCGAGCTAGCGATCAAGCACCTAAAGAAAGTGTGCGGTGAGCCCCCGCCAGAGATGGAGCTCGATATTGAGTGGCAGGAGCACGATTCGGGTACCTACCCTCTGATTGTTTTGTCCTGGGAAGATGGAATGCGAGGCGCCCCTTCGGAATACATCGACAAGTGCCAAGATGCGCTCGCTACTTTGGATGGTGGAGACGCACCACCTAGATGGCGATTGGGACAGCGCGAGCCTGAAGACCTCGAAGACGAGGACGACGAACTAATTCCATCGGATCCGGACTTTCCAAAGGAGCCAGGTCCGGGTGCCAGCTTCTTCGAGGTGCAAGCATATATCTCCAAGTTGATCAACTACAGCCTCGACAAACGCGGCTAAAACCTCGGCCAACTGTCCTGGGCGTCTCTTCTAGCACACGTGAACCTCGAAAATACCGTCCCCGGCGCTTCTCCGAAACGTCGAAAATCGCTCCAGGAGTTGGAATTACTGCTTGTCGTACACCGCGGTGGTGCTGAACTTGTTGCCCTTTGGGTCGGTTCCGTTCGTGGTGACCGTGCGGTGTTGGCCGTCGGGCGACACAATGATGCGACCTGTGCGGTGGTGCTGAACTTGTTGCCCTTTGGGTCGGTTCCGTTCGTGGTGACCGTGCGGTGTTGGCCGTCGGGCGACACAATGATGCGACCTGTGATTGTGACTTTGCCGTCCTCCTTGGCCATGAAGTCCGCAGTGTAATCGTTGGTTTTCTTGACGGACCGTGTGTCCGAACTCGGATCCCCGGCGACCGGGTAGTCTTTGCCGTCGTATTTGCCCGTCCATTCGTTGTGTGTTGGCTTGCCATCGATATCGGTGCCGTCTATTGTGACCTTCACGTCGTCACCCGCAGTCTCGTATACAACTGTGATGTTCTTCGGCGCTGCCGGGCTGAGCTTCGACTGGGCTTCGTTCAGCTTCCAGGTGCCAAGAAATGCGTCGGCGGCGAAGCACACTGCTGCGCCAAAAAAGCACACTGCCAGGGTCAGTACGATCGCTCTTGCCTTCATATCCCCTCCTGATGAGAAGCTTGTGGTGGGCCTGATTGGTGAGGATTCTAGCGCCAGGAGCTGCATCCAGCAACTCGCAAATCCTCTCCAAACGCGCGTAGTCCTGATTGCTCCCCCGGGGCTCTTTGGCAGCGGTCGGGGGCGCTCCAGCAGCATCTCATGGGGCAACGGAAGGCCTTGGCGTCAAGACTCCGCAATGCCCTTAGCGCAGGCTGCCCAAAAACCCCACTTCTACCCGGGTCACAAATGACTGATTCTGTGCGTCCTGAATTCACCGTTTTTGATGCCCATAAAGAGTTGTTTTTGAACACTTATTTGACCTCCCGTCTTACAAGCGCATCGGTTGGAATCAGACGCTTTGGGAGGAGATTTTGAAAATCCGTAAGAGGAGAAATGATGTGATGCACGGAGCGGAACAGATACCGCCAGCCGAAGCGGAACACGCTATTGAGATCGCGTCAGCAGTACTTGAAGACTTGTTTCCGAGAGTGATCGCCATGCTCGCTTTGAAGACCGACGGTCGGCTTCATATATTGGAGAAGTAGACTTCGCGTTCCGCGATCCGGATTCGTGGCGTTTCCGAAAAAGAAGCTGAAGCCCAACCCGTTAACCTTCATCCTTTGTAGGATGCCCTGGCAACCGCAACTGCCCTCGCTCTCTCATCTGCTGGGTGTATTCCTTGGCACGATTGAGTTGCTCGAGCGTTGCATTCCCTTGGGACTGTAGCCTCCGCATCTCGTCCGGATTGGCCTTGAGCGCTCGAACCACCTTTTGCAGCCACGTATGACTGATGCCAAGCTGCTTAGCCCAACTACGACCTGACGGCCTGCTAGTATCGCGGCAAGTAAGCCACAGGAGCACATATCGCCGGACCATGCGCCCTTCTTCTTTGCTCCGCCATGGCCGGGGTGGGTGCCACTTCTCACTCGCAAACGCCTTGGCGAGGTTTTCCATTGATGCGTAATAGGGATAGTTTCGAGACTCCGGTTGGTATTTCGATGGCATACCTGCCTCCTCCCTTCGTGTTCTTGCGGAGTTGCCACTTCTTCTCTGCTTAGCCCTGCACGGTTCTAAAGGACTTACCAGCACCAGCGGAAATGGCTGGCAAATTATTTTTCCGTTTTTCCGGGCTCTTCTGCGAGTACTCCTGTAAAAGGTCTTTTGCTCCTGGAACTCCTTTGTGAGCGAAGATCTTTAGCATCTGGACTTGGTGCCAGTTCAGCGGGCCGCGCTTAGCATCTCGCTTGATAAGCTCAAGGTTGTCTAGTATCGCGGGAAATGCGATTGCGCGTAGGGCTTCCTGTAGGGTCATTTCACGGTCTTCGGCCTTCGCGCGTGCGCGAATCCGCCTTGATTCTTCTTTGGCTTGCCACTTATCCAGCCCATCGAGATAGTGCGTCAGCAATTGGTGTGAAGTGCCGAGCTCGCAAGCCAATGCCCGCAGCGATGGCCGCGAGGATACCGGCATCTGTCTCCATGCGCTGAGCCTCTGGCGGAACTCGGTTGCGCGAGACTCCTGCTTGGGTTTCCGGCCGCTCCCTGGACGCGCGTCTTTCTGTGAGTCACCTCCTATCTTCATCCGCATACCTCCCTGCCGTGTCCGGCAAAATTCTAGACTTTAGATTCGACCTGTACCCGCACCCCGCATTCCTCCAGTCGATCTATTAGATCCCGAGGGCCCAAGTGGCCAGCCTGCCATTGCTCGCCAGCCAGTGCAGCTCTAAGTTCCAGCAGCGTCATTCGGATGAAGCGATCGACGTCTGTTACCACCGACCATTGCGTCAGGATTACCGGCGCCGGTTTTGGCTCCCAACTCACCAGCCGCACTCCGAACGGCATCGCGGGAATTTCGCTACGTGTCCTGAGCAGGGAGAGCACTTCGTCCTTGTGCGCTCGCAACTCATCGATGAGGTGTGCAGCATCTTCCGGCAGGCGGACCCGAATCCGCTCACCAGTCAGCCCTAACACCCCACCAGCGTCCTCAATACGCTCGACTACGCTCGCCGCGATGCTCATAGCTCGACCTCAATGACTCGCCTCCCGCCTGTGCGGAGGTTTGAAGACGCTACACCGCTACAAGGCCCGTTCGACACGCCCTTTTGTACTTTTGGGGGCGCTACGGGCTGATTTTCTGTAGCGCTTTCTTTAGCATTTATCTCACTCAAAACAAACGATGTAGCGGCTGTAGCGTTTTGAGTGGCTTCCTGAGCGCTTATGGGCGGTAGGTAACGGTCCCAGACATTAGCAAAGTCTTCTCGGTCGTATCCCTTTTTCACCGTCTCACCGATGCGAACGTTGTGCGGCGCTACCTCGAAAGGATGCAACTGCCACGCGAGCTTGCCAACGCTCAAGGGCTTGCCTTTTGACCATTCGGCCCAGGGCGACGTTTCAATCTCGCATAGCGCAGCCACGAGGTCCGCGGAGAAAATGCTTTCCACTTGGCGGCTCAAGAAAATATCCCGAATGTCGTCTAGCATTCGCACACGGATTGAACCGTCGCCGGCTCTGGCTTCGGTACAAAGCGCTACGAGCGACTGGCGGATCTTCTCTGGCCAATCCCCTCCGGCTGCGTCTGCGATAGCAAGCAGAGGCTCGGCTCCATCCTGCTGCCGATCGGTCAGTTCATCAGGAAGCTTGGGACGCGCATCACGCAACGTTGGAATGACTCCGCCACCCCACGTCTCCAACTGTGTTTTTAGGCGAGCCGCCTCGTTCTCAACGTCGCGGCGTCGGAATCGTTCGATCCTTTCGCCTTGCGTGGCGCGCTTTAGGCGGATCGGAATTGCCCGGTCCGCTACGGTATCCGGCAGTTTCCCAATTCCAGCAATCACCTTCGCGGAGAATGTGGAAAAGTCTTTGAAGTTGATGTTCGCGCCCTGCCCTACGCAACACGACGTTTTTCCACCGCGCCGGTGCCCTGTGTTGAGAACGCCTCGCAGTGCTTCGGCGTATTCCTCCTCGCCGCCAAATGCCGCATCGCTCTCGTCCAGGAGTAGGGTAGGTCTCTGGGCGTCAGTTTTGCGAATTAGCACCGCAGCCGTGACCCTGCCGGTTAGCCAAGGATTCGCAACCAAAGTTTCAAGAACTTCAAGCAACCGCGTTTTGCCTGACTGCTTTTCGGCCGATGTGATGGCTAAGTAAGGCGTCGAATCCGCCGCCTCAAATGTGTGTGTGTGCACAATCCAAGCAGCCGCAATGCGGGCTTGGGAGTCAGAAAGAGACACGAAGCGCCGAATGTAGACCGAAATATCGTCCAGAAGCTTACCTCCATCCACACTTTCGGCCTTCCATTCTGGTGTACCTCTAACAAGCGCCAGAAGCTGCTCCGGCGTACCTCCTTTTTCGACCCATTCGCTCAAGTCTTTCGCGGCGGGCATTTCCAGCAAGCGGACGGACGTGGCTTTGCCTGAAAGAGCGTGTGCGATGATCCGCGCCCTTTTCCGGCCCGGTGCGTCTGCGTCCGCAATGATCACCACGTCCTTTCCCGCAAGGGCCGCTGTGTATTCCTCGAACCACGTGTCTTCTGCGCTGCCTCCAGTTGTGGCGCATATTCCAAGGGATCGCGCCGTCTCTGCGTCTTTCTCGCCTTCACAGACAATGATTGATTCTTCCGCGAGCACTTCCGAAAGGCAGTAGAGCACACGCCTGACACCGTCTAGCTTCCACGTCCACCCACCATTTCCGTCTGGCCTGCGCTGGCGGAATGCCTTGGGCTCATAGCGGACTTTTTGATATAGGAGCGTCCCTCTCTCGTCCTTGTAGTCGTAAGTTGCGACAATCTTCGGCTTGACCTTTTTTGACCCGCCGTCCCCGTTCTGTGGGGAGAGCTCCCGCGGCTCGAGCTTCATCGCCGAGAAAACAGATTCTTGCGAGCATCCCGCGTGACAATGAACGAGGATCTTGCCGTCACCGCCCACGCTAATCGAAAGCGACGGATTTTTGTCGGCATGCGCCGGGCACAGAGCTTGCCAGCCCTTCCCGTTTTTCCGCACGCCCCGTAACCGCGCTAGGAGCACTTCTACGTTCATCGCCGCTCTTCCCGAGCAGGGATTGTGTTGCGCTGGATAAAGTCAGCGACTGCCTCAGCGGGGATGCGGACCGCTCGGCCGCAGCGCACGCACGGGAGTCTTCTTCGATATAGCCAGGCACGAATGGTGGCAGCTTTCAAGCCCAGCGCATCCGCGGCTTGTTTGACTGTAAGTAATTGCGTCATCCGATTTACCTCCAGGCGCGATGCTGCCCTATTGAGCGCGGGAAAGTCAGTGGCAGATCGGTGGCAAATCGGTGGCGTTTCAGGGGTCAATGGACCGCGCTAGGCTATTTTTTCTAGATAGGCGACGGTGATACGACTGCCCAGCTCTTTGGTGAAGGCCTGGGCATATT
This sequence comes from uncultured Acidobacteriaceae bacterium, assembly GCA_963788555.1. Taxonomy (GTDB): domain Bacteria; phylum Acidobacteriota; class Terriglobia; order Terriglobales; family Acidobacteriaceae; genus Sulfotelmatobacter. Next base: position 30,985 of record CAWBHM010000004.1, read on the forward strand.
CCTTCATGATGCGCGGATGGGGTTTCGTGCCCTTGTTCACATGGGAAAGGATCTGCTTCTTATCTATTCCGGTCTGTTTTGCAAGTTTATCGAGACTCCAGCCGCATTCCTTTCTAAGCCGGTCGATATTCTGGCCGATCGACGACTTCGGTTTGGTGGCCGCTTCCTTTGACGCCATACCCTTCCGCTTCTCTTCCGCATCGGCGCCGGCATTGAGTGCCTGCAACTTCTTTGAATTCTCCATCTCGCTTTCGAGTAACTGCTTCCGTTCCACGGCTTGCCGAAATCGTAGTGAACCTTGGGCGCCATGTTCGGACCACAAACGAAGCTTCCTTTCCAATACCTCGATCTCGACAGCCCAGACCTTCTGAAGTTTGATTTGTTCTTCTTGCGACATACCACCTCCGTCGTGGTTCCGGTGTGTTGGGGCGAGGCGGCAGACACGCCTTGGAAAGCGTGGCTCTTCGGGAGCGACCCTAGCGCGCAACGCAAGCTATCACATTTTTCTTGACACAGTAAACCTAAGCGTTTAGGATATCGACATGAGAAACAAAACCGTCAGTGAAGCGGCAAGCCTTATGGGAAAGCGCAGCTATGCAGCGCGCCTCGAGCGCATGGGGATCGAGCGGATTCGCGAAATTGCGCGAGAGAACGGTAAGAAGGGCGGCCGGCCAAAAAAGGGGACGCAAAATGATCTATCGTAGAGGCAAGCGGGGGACCTACTGGTATCGTTTCCGCTTCGCTGGCCGGATGATTCACGAATCAGCCCGCAGTCAGAGTAAGACTTTGGCGCGTGAAGCCGAGCGGAACCGCCGCCGCGAACTAGAAGAGCGAATCAACGGCATCCGCAAGCGCGGCCTGCCGCCAACCTTTGAGCGGGCAGCACAGCGATGGCTAGAGAGTCGAGATCACAGAGTGGCGGCGAACACCCAGAACGTGGCGCGGCTTGCGCTCAAACACTTGCTGCCCGTCTTCGGCCCTAAGCTACTTTGTGATATTACGCCTCAAGATATCACGGACTATCAGCGCATCCGTCAGCAGTCTGGTGCGCAGGGTCGCACCGTCAATATCGAAGTCGCCCTGTTACGGCAAGTTCTAAAATTCTGCGATCTCTGGCAGCCGTTTACTGGCAAAGTGCGAATGCTCCGGGAGCGACACGACGTTGCCAAAGCGCTTACGCTCGAACAGGAACGCAGCCTGTTGAGTGTCACCGCGGAAGCCGATTCCGCGTGTCACACAGCCGCGGTGCTCGCGCTGAACACCGCGATGCGCCGAAACGAGATTCGGATGCTGCGCTGGCGGCAGGTGGATTGGGAGCGGCGCACTCTCACGGTTGGGAGCAGCAAAACAGACGCAGGGGCGGGCCGCCTTATTCCGCTTAACGCAACTGCGCTCGAATCGTTGCTGCGTTGGACCAGCAGGTTTCCCAACGGCGAGCCTGATCACTACGTTTTCCCATGGTGCGAGAACAGGCGTGTTGACCCGTCGCGGCCAACAAAGGGATGGCGTACGGCATGGCGTCACGCTCTGAAACGAACAGGGTTTCACTGCCGTTTTCACGATCTTCGAGTGACCTGTATTACGAAGCTCTCCGAGTCGCAGGCGAGTGATATGACCATCATGGCGATAGCCGGGCATGTGAGCCGCCGGATGTTGGAACATTACAGCCGAATCCGCACAGAGGCCAAGCGCGCGGCCTTAGACGCGATTGTAGCGCCCGCTTTTGATATGGGTGTGCACCAAAACGTGCACCAAGTTTCAGCGACTGATTCTGACCAGACGGCTAAGTTGCTGAATTAATTGGTGGACGTGACAGGGTTCGAACCTGCGACCCCCTGCTTGCAAAGCAGGTGCTCTCCCAGCTGAGCTACACGCCCACATCGGGCTACTACACTTCATTTTCTATCAGTTACGCCGCAATTTGCAACGACTCACTCGTTGAATGTTTTGGAGCACTTGGAGCAACAAGCCTCGGAATGGTGAATCCGTAGCCGACGCGCTGGGCCTCCGCGAGGCGTGTTTCCAGTTCCTCGTGAAGGTGCGAGTAGACTTCTGACATCGTCTTCGGCTTGTGAGCCATCCAGAAATTGTTGATATCTTCCAAGCAACGAGCGCCACGGAGCCACGTCTTACGGAAACGCTTGAATGCGTGCCAGCCCATCCCCTGCTCGTCCAATCCCATCTTGACGAGGCGAGGCGTGAGCCAGCGGTCTTCTAGGTTCCCATAGAGATGCGGGGTTCCGTTTGCGGTGTGAAACAACAGCCCGGACTTTCCAGCTGCATACTGCCGCAGGTACTCTGCGACATCCGGGTGCAGGTCAATTTCTCTCTTCGAGGCATTGGTCTTGAGATACTTCACGATCCCAGGACGGTCTTTCCCGATTTGCTGTTCGACCTTGATCGTGCGGCCATCATTCAAGATGTGACGCGCTTCAAGACCGAGAGCCTCCGAAATTCTCATTCCAGTCGCAGCGAGCAAGACATACAAAGCCTGTTCCTGCCCGGTGCTACCGGCAATGAGTCCTGAAACCGTTGCTGCCTTGAGAGAAGGTCGCTTTTGCTCCGAATACTCGACGATGGGCAAATCCATCACCTCGGCGTCCCAGGTTCGATTGAATACAGGTTCGCCATTCGGTGCCTTCAGCGACTTCACGACCTGCTTGATGTACTCCACGTACTTGTTCACCGTTCGTGCGCTCAGAGAACCGGACATCTTCTCGATCAGTGGCTTCAACGAGAGATTGTCCACCTGGCTCAAGGGCAAATCCCCGATTGCGGGATAAACCCACTTGCTCAAGGCTCCCTCAACTGAGACCGTATCGCGGAGAGGATTACGCTTACGCGAGACAGCGGACTTCAAATAGACCTCTGCCTGCTCGCGAAACGTCACGTCTCCGACGACTACCTGATTGAACCGAGTCTCTGAGTTCGCACCGGCCTGCTCGACAATTTCCCTCGCCTTGCGCCGAATTTCAGGCGACGCGGGCTTGGGCTTGCCTTCTTTATCAAACGCGACCGGGGCGATTTTCGCTGTCATGTTGATTCGTTCTTGCTGACCTTCGATATCCTGCCGCCACCGAACTCGATACCAGCCGGACTGGATAACGATGGTTCCGTTCTGACCGCTGCGACGACGCATGCTTTTCCTGTTCCGTCGTTGCTTCGGTTGCGCAGTCTGAAGGGTATCGTTAGGGGGTTTTTGCCGCAATGGTTCTGCTGGGCTAGAACCCGCTGCGGGGGCTTCTTGAAACAAATCCATAAACAAACCGAATCCAGACGCACTTCTGCGCCTTGGTTGATTTCAGCTTGTTCAGGAATTGAGTCCTGGACTTCGTGGCCTTATGGATTTCAGCTAGCGGTTCCGCTGGCTTACTGATGCCACTACCGTTCGTAACCCCCGAATCAGATGTCTGAGTACGCTGTAGCGCGTCTGATTCAGTTGCGACCGTTCTTGAGTCCCTGTCGCGGCTTAGGTCGTGCCTGGGAGGCACCGACTCAAATCTAATTATACCATCAGTGGGTAATGCGGCCCCGGAGCAAGGTTGTTATAGCACTTCTAAGCGGCGGGACTGGGGAAAGCATCGCGCAGTGCCGCAGCCATCCGCTTTTGCAATTCCTTACTCAGGCTTGGGTCCGCTCTCAGAACTGTCTGAAGGTTCCGTAGTGCGGCTGACTTTCCCGCGTGCTCCACAGAGTTTTCTGCAACATTCAATATCTCGACCAACGGGTCATATTGCATTAGCTTCTCCTGCTTGAGATTCTGGTACGCGGGCATGAACCGCACATGAACGAAGAAGAAAACCCCTATGATTTATCTAATCAGTGGGAGGCGAAAAGGGGAAGCGCGTCATGTGTTTGAAGAGCACGGGCCAATGTTTCGGGCGTGCATGAAGCGATTCGAGTAGGAAAGACGAGATAAGGCTAGCCGCTAGATCGCGCCGAACTCTCTTCTAATAACCGAGAGAACGTCACCAAAAGTAGTCTCAATATTTCCTTTCTTGAATCTTATCTGCTGCAAGCCGTGAATGTTCGAGAATTCTGTGGTTCCCTCTTCGAGCAGAACGATTGCACGCTCGAAACCCAATTTGCCCTGAAAGAGTCCGGCCTCGTGGACGACGTTCAGTCGGGGACGCAACGAACCGTCCTCCGCCTTGTCTTCGCCGGTCATCACCAGAAGCGCTAGCGAACTACCTTCCAGCATGTAAGTCAAAATGTCTCTAATTGTGTGACCGGCTCTCGAACCGATTTCATAGGCTTCAATCTCTAAACCGTGCTTATCGTGAAGGTGGTCCTTGAGCTTTTTCCACTGCTCATCATTACCGTGACCGATGAAAATCTTGAAAGGCTTAACTTGATTTCGGTCGGTTACGCGACACCGCTCTAAATGTTCCTCCAGTGCAGCGATAACCAAGTCGATTTCGTTCCGCGTGGGGGCCACCACATCGAAGAGCGTATTTCCGGTATTGGCAGCGGTTAGACTCAAAAAGTACTTAGCGTCATCGCTGTGCCAAATAATCTGTGGGCGTGATTCATGTACCGCAGCATAGAACTCTTCCAGGCTATCAAACGTCCAAGTCTCTTCTGGTCTGACCTGCCCCCCGTTTTTGGTCCAGTCATAAGTTAGCACTCCGGGGTTCCTGCACATCCGATCCGGCCCATGCTGGGTCGATAGGACGACCGGCGTGGGGGGAGACGCCGGTCGCGCGACGGCACTCGCCGCGAACTCTTCCGGCGTCAGATACCCCAGCGAGCTGTGTGGGCGTACCGTGTTGTAATCAACCCGCCAGTCCTCGATCACCTTCCGTGCGTGTCGGAGATCAACGAACCAGTTCTGGTTCAAGCATTCATCGCGGAACTTCCCGTTGAAGCTTTCGATGAACGCGTTCTGCGTGGGCTTGCCGCGCTCGATGAAGTGCAGCGCCACCTGATTCTGATAGGCCCATTGATCCACAACGCGGCTGGTGAACTCCGTTCCATTGTCTACCTGGATTGCCGCCGGTGTTCCACGTTGTTCTCGCAGCCCCTCCAGTACCCGCACCACACGCAGACCGGGCAGCGACGTGTCCGGTTCGATCCACAGGGCCTCTCGCGTGAAGCCATCCATCAGGTTCAGTGTTCGGAATTTCCGCCCGCCGGCCATTTCGTCATGCGTGTAGTCCATCGTCCACATCTCGTTTGCACGCGTCGGAAGCGCCAAGGGTACCCGCGTTTCAGATCGAAATTTCTTGCGCTTCCTACGCTGCATCGCCAGCCCCTCCTCCCGGTACAGCCGATACACTCGCTTGTGGTTGACACGCCACCGCAGCGTTCCATCCGCGGTCTTCTCCCGTCGCAGGAAAATGTACAGCCGCCGATAGCCGAATCGCGGGCGCTCGCCTGCCAACTCGCGCAGCCGGGCCCGCAACGCCACTTCGTTCCGTTCCTTCCGCCGGTACCGCCAGCTCCCGCGGTGCATCCCGATCAGCCCACAGGCGCGTCGCTCGCTGAGTCTTGCTTCTTCCCTCACGACACGCACCGCTTCTCGCTTCGCCCGCGGGCCTACCACTTTTTTGCCAGCACCACCTTCAGCGCGTCCAGGTCCAAGGCTTGCTGCGCCACGATCTTCTTCAGCCGTCCGTTCTCTTCTTCCAGTTGACGCAGCCGCCGGGTCTCGCTCACTTCCAGACCACCGTACTTCGCTTTCCAGTGGTAGAACGTAGCTGTACTGATGCCCATGCGACGACAGAGGTCCTTCATGGGAACTCCAGCCTCTGCCTCCTTCAACACCCCAACGATCTGCTCTTCACTAAAGCGGCTTCCTTTCATGGCGCTTCTCCTCTCGTGGTCTTATACCCGGAGAAGCTAAGTTTTGGCTGGACTAAATTTCGGGGGGCAGGTCACTACATCGTCAATGTCCGGGTACATTGATTGCCTCCTCGACCTGGAATCCTATCTGTCCTAGATTCGTCGTGATCGAACTTCTTCTACGCTCTGCTGTCAACAATTCTGCCCTGCTTTGCACACCAACTGCGCGAAGTCTGCGAACTGCCTCTTCCGCAAGCTTCGTGTCTTCGAACGCTACACCGTCAACCTGATAGTTGTACGTCGAAAGCGGTTCGCCTCCACGGACCGATTTCAGCCAGGCCAGTGAGTTGAGACGCACATACCATGCGCGTTTAACAGTTGGGTCTCTGTCTTCGTGAAGCGCGGCCCGATGTTGATCCACGAGAGACTTTATCTTAGTCGTCTGTGCCCAAGCGATAGGGACGGGAATCGCTTTTTGAAGTGAACGCATCGCGAGAACGGTATCCCTAAGCAGCTGCAATTCGAATCCGGTAAAAGGCGCTTCGCCATTCAATTCGCTCGCTAACCCGCGAGACATTCGCGCAGCGCTCAATCCCGCGTACGCGCCGAGTTGCGCTTGGGTAACACCGAATTCAAGAAGCGCATGTTTGATCGTCAAAACGTCCATTCCTAGCTCCAATCAGTAGCAGTAGCAAATTTCAAAAGTCTTTCGAACAGCAAAATGAACCGCAGAGTTTAGTCTGCCGATTGAATAAGTGTTGAGGATTAATCCTGCTAAGGAAATCCGCCTGCTAAAACGAGCAGGACCAATCTTGGGGATCGGTCCCGCCCCGGATGTCGCCGTTTATGGCGTTCGCGCTAGCAGGTGCGCGAATATCGAGAAAATCTTAAAGGCGGGTGACACCGAGTTTTCCTACCCCGTGTTGCCGACCGCCGGGAAGCCAAACCTTTTTGTCCAGACTAGCTCTTCCCTTGACCTAGACCCTCGTTTTCAAACCGAGTAGTCCGGCCCGAACTTAATGTCGTTGCGACGCTGAACTTCGAGGGCTTCCTGTCGTTACAAGAGGCGTGTAATACGCTTTTCGATCCCAGCCGGAACCTAAGAAGAAACCAGTGGAGAAAGGCCCTTAGTTTTCACCCACTTTATGAGATCAGGTCGTTTATTGTATCCGCCTTCCAAAAATCCGTGGTGTAAGAATTCATTGAAAATATATTTTGCTATTTCCTTTGCATCCTTTTCTCTCGTTTCGTGCAACATCGCCCGGTATACGGTCCATGCGAACATGTCGGCGGCTTGCAAAGCGGGGAGACTTTCTTTATGAAGAAAATGAAACCCGTCTTCACGTAAACCATACATCGCCAAATTGTCTTCTGGCGTTCCGAGTGTCGTTAATACTTTTTCAATTTCCTCTCGTTTGGGATTGTTCTTGTCCATGAAATCGAAAATATACTCAATGGGCTGGTCATCGATTTTCTGAGATTTTCTCCAATCGTGGATCATTCCCATAACCCTGCGAATAGCGTATGTATAGTGATTTTCATACCCCTTAGACCTCAGAGTTTCTGGAACTATCTCATCGAAATCCTTTTTGATAACGCCCAGGCCGAATCCTCTTAACGCTCTTTTCTTGATTATAGGTATGAGCTTTTTAAGAACTATTCGTTTCTTAGGCAAATCCCAACTTTCGAACTCCCCGTGCCCGCTAGCAAACTCATACATGTGCATACACGAAAATTTGTGACTCTCAACGCTTTGTACTTTTTTCCAATCTTTATCGAGAAAAGCCCAAGGGCGCATTTTTGCTACCCAACCTGCCGCGACTGCAACGCTCTGACCGGATGAAGTACCGCTATCGTCAATATAAATTGTCAGCATAGCAACGCAGACAGTTTTACTACGACTTAGGTGCCAACTTTGAATTAAATGTTCTATACGGCTGTAAAAGGCACTGGAGGTACTTCGCATTTGGTCCCTTATTTCGCTGTATCAATTAACGGGGATGAAGTTCCCCCGCTATCCAAGAGAACGTAAATAGGCGGGCGGCAATAAGAGGCGCATTACGGTCAGTGCTCGCTCATGCCCCTCTACCTGTAACGCCAATGCTTACGCCCTTTCACTTCCTAGGGCCTCCTATAAGTACCTTTTTAATACCCCCGCCTTTTTAACATGTGATTGATTCTTAAGACGTTAACACATGTTTTTGACGGGACTCCTTTAGAATAACGCTATTGCACGCCTTCGGGAGCTGTATTTCCCTTCTCAAACATAGGACGATACCCTTGCCTATGCTCTCCTATAGGGAGCGCTCAATAGAGTCGCCCTTTTTAACTGATAGATATCTATGAAGTTATTCCGAAAAGTTCACTTTTGGCGGAAATTTGTCACACGGATAACTTTAAGTGCTTGTTGTTCTATGAGTTCGTCATCGAGCGGTGAAAAATCCCTCGGAATGCTTTGCTTGTTCTCCCCCTACTGTAACCCCCAATGCTTACGCCCTTTATTGGTACACAGGTGGCGTGTAGTAGGGCACTATTTTTGCCCTCATTATCAAAGCGTTTGGTGGGCCACGATTGCTCCGCACTCCCCTATATAGGTGGCGCGTAGAGGGGCACTATTTTTGCCCTCATCAGGAAGCGTTAAGTTCACAACGCCCACCCCGGAATCACCGGCAGCAGACACCACTTGCAATGTTCAGTCATCGGATCGGCCTCGCCAGTGAGTAGGGCGTTAGTCGTTCGAAACTCTTTTCCGGCGTGGAGCCGACCTCACCCAGCTCAAACATTCCATCCACATCTGGATTCGGATCGCGTGGAGCCCTGGCGAACATCAAAAACATCGCCGCGATATAAGCTTCCTGGGCGTCCCGTGGGCTTTTCTCGACTCGAATAATTTCCATGCTCATAGTCTTTCCAGGCTCGCCGGAGACTCAGCTAGCACTGACCGAACGGATTCTTCATCAGCGCATCGAAATGCGTAACCGCTTTGCTTGTTCCAGACAAAGTGTCCGAAGCTGCGATATGCGAAACGTACCTGAAGACGCGCTATAAACTTCTGTCGAATGCAATACATCAGCGACCCTCCACCGGACGGACTGAAATGAAATTTGCCTCTGGACATCGATGTCTCGCTATCTCCAACGCATCGATGTTTGATTCGGTTCGTAAGTACAAGATTTCAAAAGCAAGATCGGTTTCGATCTGAACCTGACGAACACACAAAATGCCTTCGCGGAACTTGGGATTCTGGAGCACTGGATTCAGCCGGGGATCGCAATCCATAGATTTGTGCCTCGTTTCAACTCAATCCCTTAACGCATCAGCACCTTTACGCTTGTACTGCTCGATCAACTTGTCCGCTGCCATTTGAATGAGCCAGTTGACGCTGCGCAGTTCTTTGTCGGCAATCTTCTGCAACGCCTCAAGAGTCTTGGCCTGCAATCGAAACGATCTAGGATTCGTACCCGTCACTGCGCCTCCGGCATGTAGCTACACTGTAACACATAGTAGCCATAAGTCAAGAATTAAAAAGTACTGCCTGGTACTGCTCACGAGTACCGGGAACGTTGGCCTTAGGCCGAAGCCCGAAGACGCCTTATGCCGTGCCAACCGACCCGCCCTGGACCCATCCACGAAGCTCGCTAGACTGGACCCGCCCGAACCTGCAATAACCACCATCAAGGGAGATCGCTTTGAACACGTACAACGTCACACTTAGATACGAAGATCGCAAGACAGATTCCGAGGGCCGCACGATCAAAGTCGATGCCAGCAGCATCGCTGGAGCGATTGGCAAAGCCACGCGAGAGTTCGTAAAGAGTTTGGATCGCAAGCAGCGCTTCGACATGAACAAGGGTTTGAAGATTGAGGCGGTGCGGGTCACCACCGAAAAAGAAGAAGTCACAGCATCCGCCGTCGCAGCCGGGAGCGAGTAAGCAACGAATAATTCGACCAGCGAGGTTCCGAATCAAATTTGGCCCGCGTGAGGCCTACCCTTATTTCAGCTCAAGGGGTGGTCCCTCGATCTTTGGCCTCTCTACATTTGTTTCCAACGTTGTGCGCGGCGGGCCCAATAGAGAGCGCCGACGTTACCAACATAGTGTAAAATGCATGGGGATAAAAGCGAGCCTCGCCAGAGGAAAAGAGAAGCGGACGTCACTCCATATAGAGCCGACGCAACAGATCCCAGCCGATATTGATAGTGTGCTGCACCAAAGACCGAGCCGACCAAAACCAAGGACGTGACGATTGAGTGGCCGGTCTGCCTTAATGTGACGACGGACAAAGCGATCCAGAGCTCTTCCGAGAATACGGAAAAAAGATTTGAGATAGTCCACTCAGCTATTGACCCCCGAAGCAGCCTGTCATCTACAAGTAAGCCCTCGCGGATTGGGGACCACTTCCAAACCGCTCCTTGAAGACCCATTTGAAGAACGCCAGCTCCAACTCCAATAGCGAGATTCCCACGCCAGCCAGTTAAGCATAGTCCGATCCGAGAGAACGGCACAGAATTGTGAATCGTTAATACCAAAACTGCGATTAAGAGGCAAAACTCCCTGAGCCAAATACCATATTCATCAATCTTCTTTGACCGTAGAGCCGTCTCGGGAGGCATTGGGTCATTTCCATGGTGGAATCCCCACGAAAAAGCAACAAGGTTGAATGGAAAAAGAATGGACAAAGGGAATGTGACAAGGCTCAGATAGGGAACCCAAGGCGACATCCACCCTCCGAACGACCCGCGACGGCAGCACGAGCGGCCGATTGGCCATGAATGGTTATCCCGTGGGAAGCCACGCTCTTTTTAACGGGGAGGCCTGTCTGTGAGGCGCAATCCTGAATCACCATTTCTCAGGCTCTGCCGCACCTTCGGCGGCCAGATATAGGAAACAACCCCGATGCTCAAAAAGAATATCACCACCGCAACGAGTATAGACACCACCAACAAAATGAGACCTTTGTATCCAAAGCGAAAGGCTAGAAAAATTGCAGTCATCAAACTGCCTAGTGCAAATAGCAGATCGTTTTCAGGTGCATGTTCAAGTAGTTCCCCACACACTGCGCAACGAAAAGTAGCTCGACCAGTCGCGATTTGAGACAGGTCAAGGACTGCGTCACAAACTGGACATCTAACCGAGAATCGCGCCGCCCATGTTTTGTGTGGAAGCAAGAGCCTTTTCCTCACTGTCCCAGGATTGACTTTATAACCACTCCGGCCATGCCGCCCAACAGTCCCGCTGGTGTTACGGGAGGGTTTTTAGGATTTACGACACCTCTGCTGAAGTCATAGATGTTCTTCCATCCAACGGTCGCTTCTGCGGCGGCCGCTGCCTCTAGCGCTTTCGCTCTTGCCAATACGGCGGCAGCACCAACTGCAGGAGCTGCCTCGACAGTAACTATAGCACCGACCACCACAGCCCCAACCGCCGAGATGACATTGATGGGCCCTTTGGCAAGGCGCTCGCTTTGACCAAGTATCGTCGCCGCTTCTGGAGAAAGCGAATCGTCGGTATTGGCAGAGACCGTGACCTGCGTGTAGTTTGAACATGAATCGTCCGAGCAAGTAGTACTTGACTGCAGATTGTCCTCAGACGTCGCGGGGCGGTTTTGTGCATCCACGTACCTTTGATACGGGCTCTCTTGCGGCCCTTGTTTCTGGCCAGAACAAGAACCGCCTTCACAATTTTCAACATCGACGCCGAAGGCTTCCATTGCCGCTGCACGAAGGGCCTCGAAGAGGTTGTGACCGTCAAGGTCGGGAAAGCTGGTTGGGTTATCTCTAGCAATAGCGTACAGATTGAGGGTCTGCGGATTCGTGAGATTGGCGTATGGCACTGGGACCGGAATCGCGGACCAGTCCGCGGACATGAAGCGGCCAAGAGATGAAGAGTAGTATCGCGCTCCGAAGTCGTCGAGGCCAGATTCGGAGTCGCGCTCCTTACCGGTGAATTTGAGGGTGGTGCCGGTGGCATCGCCGCAGGCGTTGGCCTCGCCGAAGGGGTAGTAGTCATCGCATTCTCGGACGCTTTGGTCCAAACGAGTAAGCAGGTGCGTCGAGCCGAGATGGTCTTGGTGTGCGAAATAAGTGGTGCCTTCAAAGTATTCCGCGAGGAGCCAACCATTCGAGCGGATGTAGGTGCGGTTGATATGGCCGTTCAACAGTTCCCAGCTGAGCTGCCCGTCCTTGTTGTAGACATATTCGTAGCTGTTGCCCCCTACGGTTCTCTTGGCGCGACGGCCGAAGGCATCATAAACATAACTAGCGGTTGCACCCCCATCAACCTGGCTTAGGCGATCTTCGGCATCGTAAGTATAGGTGTGATTGCCATCCGCAATCAGGTTGCCAGCCGCATCGTATTGATACGGTGCCCCGGAAAGACGGTTATTTGTTCCGACCACTGCGTGGAAAGTTCCACAGGAGCCCGCAGTAACGTTTTGGTCGGTACGGTTACCCCAAGCGTCATAGGTCCATGACAAGCCTTTGCAGGGCTGGGCTGTCGCAGTATCAGCCATAGTGGAGAGGCGATTGAGGGAATCGTAGGCGTAGGTGCGGACAAAGGATTGTGCTCCAGTCGCATTCCAGCTCACTACATTTCCATTGTCAGCTCCGGCGTTGTAGTTCATCGCGAGATCGAGAACGTTCCCCGTGGGCGTACTGTCGCTACAGGTTTGTAAGGTTATGTTGGATGAGTTCACGTCAATCAGGCAGGGTTGCAGCCGATTGTTGTAAACACTCGCCATCGTGAGCCCATTACCTAACGCTGCTTTCCGTAGCGCGCCATTAGGGTAGTAGCCCAGCGTAGCGTCAGAGGTAAAGAATGTGGCCGGATGCGTCGCATCACTCCAGGTGCTGGTCAGTTGCGTTACGCGGCCAGCGCCGTCGTTCGTCTGATTAAAGATCTGGTTACACGGAAGTAGCCCGTCGTTAAATTGAGTTACGTCTCCCGCTAAGTCGTAAGCGTTTGTAAACGCCCAGCCTCCAGTGCCGCAGTTCAAGGGTGTGCAAACGTCTCTCCGTGCGATGCGGCCCATGGAATCGTAGCTGAAGGATGTCATCGTATTGCTCGTTGAGGCAAGGGCCATGCGCCCAATTGCGTTCTGTGGTGCTGAGCCACCGGGGAAAGAGCCCGAGTCGAATTGGAAGGTGGCGGTGGGCGTGCCGTCCGAATAGGATTTTTGGGTATTGCGATTGAGAGCATCGTAAGAATAGGTGGTCGTGATGTTGCGGGCATCGGTCTTAGTGTGGAGGTTGCCGTTGTTGTCGTACGTGTAGGTGATCGTGCCCGACTCCGGGTTGGCGGCGGTGAGAAGTTGAGACAGCGAGTTATAGGTGAAGGTCCGATTGCGGGAACCGTTCTGGACGACGCCAGTTAGATTACCGAGAGGGTCGTAGGAGTAGGTGGTCTGGATATTCTGTCCGGCAGGATCTTCCCAAACGGCGGTTAGCCTGCCGAGGCCGTCCGTTTGAATTTTGCGGGTCTTGCCCGCTTCATCTGTGACAGTGCCGGTATTTCCAGCGTAGCTGACTATTACTGCTGATCCGTCGGCTTCACTTACCGACAGTATTCGCCACAGCGTATCGTAGGCGTAGGTCGTGGTTCCGTCGGTTGAGGAGGAGGTGGATCGATGGGGATTGCTCACCGTGTGGACACGCCCCAAGGCGTCATAGGCAGTATCAACATAGTCTGTGCCTAATGGGTCGGACGTTAGCTTAGTCTGGGTCACCCGACCGAGGCCATCGAAAACACCCGTTCTGACAATGATAGGCGAAGGAGTCGCTGTCTTCGTTAAAGTCGCCGTGAACGGGAAACTGGTCTCTTGATTCGAGATCGTTGCCTGGCCACCGTCCGGATGCTGCACCGAAGCGACCCTTTCCATGACGTCGTAGGCGTAGGTTGTCACCTGATTGTTAACTTGGTTGTTGGGGTCCTTGATCGAGGTAATCAGCCCCGTGTTGAAATCGTAGGTGTAGGTAGTCGATTGATTTAGGGCGTTGGTGACGGTCGTTGGATAGGCGCCGTAGTAGGTGCCTGAGTAGGCGTAAGTGGTGGTGTGACCGAGCGGGTCAATGGACTGCTGCAACACTCCGGTGTCGTACACATCGCGGTAGGAATTCAAAGGCGTCCAGGAAGCGCTCGCTTGGCACGGAGTGCTGCTTAACTGCTGGGTGGTGTGGATGAGATTGCCGCGAACGGAGGAGGGGGCAGCGACATGCTGCTGCGAGACGCCAGATGAGACAAGTCTCGCCGCGTCGTCGTAAAAGTAGTCGGTTTCAGCGCATTTGATGCCACCGCCGTTGAGGGTGATTTGGGAGGAGACCAGGTTCAGAAGGTTTGCAGACAAGTAACTGGAATTTGAGAGCGGGAGATAGCTCTTGTTTAGCGTGGATAGAACGCCTCCTGGTGCCCCGGAACCGTAATCATTATGGCTCGCAGACGTGACTAGCCCATAGAAAGCAGTGAAGGTTTCTGCCTCAAACGCGTCGTTAAAAGTGAAGCCAGGATCGAGGGTATATGTGACCTGGCTAACCTGGTTGTTTGGCCAGGTGGTGGTGGTGCCCGTCAGTAGACCATGGGTGAGTGGACCCTCTCCGATGTCTGGACCGAATGGATCATGAATCGTTTGGAAGGTATTCGCCACGGTTTTGACGAGAATGCCGCTTGCGGCGGAACCCGAATAGTATTGGATCTTGGAGAAAAGATAGCCGGCATTGCCAAAAGGCGTATAGACCGTGTCGTTGTTTAGGGCATCGGTCACCGTGGTGACAGGATTGGAAGGCGAAAGCACAGTGTAGGTCCAAATATGCGAACTTGTGCCATCGAATAGAGTGCGAGAGGCGACAATGATTGGCAACGTACCGGAATAGGTATATGCATAACTGACGGTTCCGCCGGCGGGAAGGTACATTGTCGATGGATCGCCATATGTATTGTAGGCAAACTTCCAGGCCGTGCCGTTGGGCAACTTGATTGCTGTCAGTAAAGTCCAAGAACCGCTGAACTCCTGCACATTGGCCACATTGAAGTGCGTTTGAATAGGTACCGACGAATAGCAAAATATAAATTGCCGGACTCCATTGTTTATGTTGGCCGGACCTGGCGTGTTCCAGAGATAAGCAAAGGTATATCCCGGACCAACCGGTGCAGGGCAAGCGCTTGTATTCGCTGCTTCACTCAACGTCCATGTCCGACCGAGTGTATCGGTCATCGTCGCAGTGGCGGGATTTGTAGGGCCAGGCATAAAAAGTTGGCCGAATAGGCTGCTGCTGGCGGCGCTGTTGTTGCAGGTGCCGGAATAGTTGAGATTTATTTCGTTACCGTTTGGATCTTCTACGTAGCCGCTGCAAACTGCCGCATTGCTAGGGTGATATTGGATGCCCGCCCGGTTGATGAGAACGGGGTTGCCACTGGAATCGACTGTTTTCTGAATACCGGTGCCATCGATGGATTCCATGAGGGTGGACGGTGCGAGGAGTGGACCAAGATGATGGCCCGCGCCGTCCGAGTCGTATGCTAAGTACGCGTGGCCGGTTCCGTTCCCCTGTCCCCACACTTTCGTCTTGGCCTGATAGGTAAGGAAGCCATCAATCGCAAGGAATGGGCCGCGAGCGGGCACGACGGGGTTGGCAATCGCTCCCCAAATACAGCCCGAACCGGGCCCGCATAGTTGTGTGTTAGCGAGGCCAGGTCCCCATTGATTCGGGCCTGTTAGATTCACGCTGTATGTGAAGTTGAGATTGCCGCGCTGGGAGTGGTCAACCACCAGCGGAATGTGTAAGTTGACGCGGCCCCTCGTCAGGTCGACCAGGTCGATGTCACTTCCGCTGTAGGTGCCCTGGGGATTCAGGCCCACGGCAATGTCGGGAGGGTCCTGGGCAAGAGCGGGCGTGGCAAAGAATAGAAACGCGGCCAGCCCTAGGCAAACCAGGAGAGTTTTGTTGTCACAGCTCCTTAGTACATCGACGGGGCGAGCGACTTGCAGTGGTAGCCTCATGTGGCCTCCGCGACTTTGGTTCGACGCTTGGTCCCTGGCCTTAGGGGGCAAGTCAAAATGCCGTGGGGCGTTCTTACCGCTGAGTCTTTCAGAGATAGTTTTCATAATCGCCCTAGTTATCGTTAATAGTTTTCAGAACCTAAAGCACTTGTGTATGGACAACATCCAATCGGCCAAGCGATCTCAGGCTCAGAGAGCAGGACAGCCTGGCGCCGTGACCATGAACGGTTCTGTGTTGCTCGATCCCCCCGAGTTGTTGACCTGAACGTTGAAGAGCCCGGGCTGCAAGGTAGGGGGGACCTGAACAACGATAGAACTCGCAGTCCACGTATTAATCACCGCTGACGTACTGCCAAATAGAACCGTGCCCTGCGCCGACCCAAACGAGCCACTGATCGTGACTAGGGTGTAGCCCGCAAAACCGCTGATCGGCGATAAACTGGTGATCGTCGGCGCGGCGGACGTGGTGACCGTAAAATTGGTGGTGGAAGTGCCCGTACCGGACGGCGTGGTGACCGAAATTGGGCCAGTGGTCGCGTTGTTGGGAACGATTGCGCCGGTGATTTGCGTTGAGCTGGTGACTGTGAAAGACGTTGCTGAAAAACCGTTGAACTTCACAGCCGTCGCGCCCGTAAAGTTCGTTCCGGTGATGTTAACGCTAGTGCCCACCGGTCCGCTGGTCGGAGTGAAACTCGTGACGGTCGGCGCTGCACCCCCTGAACTCGATCCTTTCAGCGCGGCCATCGCCATGCCCCAGTTGGTGGTGCTGCTGGCGATGGTCATGCTCCCGCTATAAGAGCCCGTCGCGGTGACCGTTTGGTCTTCGAATCCGCCGTATTCGGCGGTACCGCCGTTGTCGTTTTGTCGCAAGGTGTAGCCCGATCCCGCTGTTGCGACGCCGCCCAGCGTGGAACCGGCCACCGCCACCAGCAGGTCGTTGGCATTGGTGGTGGTTGGGGTTGACGACGTCTGCAGGGTGGTGCCGGAAGTGCCCGATCCGGTCGCGCTTTGGTCGACGTTGCAGGTTAGACCGGAATATTCGGCGATATACAAGTCGGAGTCGCCGCTGGTATCGGTGATGTTGGCGGTGACCTGAAAGTTGCTACCCGACGAGATGCCCGACGCACAATACAGCGCTACGTCGGCCTGCGTCCCTACGTAATGGGCCGTTGTGCCGATTTGCGTGTAGGTGTTGCTGAAATTGTCAGCGACCGACGTGATTTGGCAGCCGGCCGATGCCCAGCAGACCAGACCGACAACAACGGTGTTGCCCGCGGTTGGTTGAGTGGAGAACGTAGCGGTGCTATTTCCGGCACCTTGTAGTTTTTCCGCGGACTGGATGTAAGTGATCGAGCCGCCCCCGCCGCCCCCGCCGCTGCCCGCCGCAAAGGCTGCGATGTCGGATTCGTAGATCTGAGAAGCACTTAAGTTGCACTTCGCTTGGTAGGTGCCGGCGGGCACATTCAAAAGGTCTAGATACCCTTCGCCATCGAAGGTGTTGACGAGATTGAAGGTCTGGCCAAGGTTGGATACGCATCCTGTGACCCCGGCAGGACTGGTGATGAGCGACACGACGAGGTCGTTCGAGCCCGTAGTCGTAAGTGTGGGACTGGTCGGAGTGGTGGTCGCGGATTGGCGCGTTTGGCTATTCGCGATATCAAATGACCATGTGGCACCGGGAGCTTGGTATTCGTTGACGTCCACATCCATGGTTACGCTGGAGTTCGCAGTTACGGTAACGGCGGTCTTGCCGCCAGCCGTATTCAAGCAGTACCAGGTTTCTACTTGGCCGTCGGATGGACGAGAGTTCGTTGCTAGCACGAAGGTGTCACCGCCGTCGGTGACCGAGGAAACCTGCGGCGTACCGTTGAACAAGGCCACCTGAACCACTAGGAGGTTCCCAGCGGTGGTTGAGGGCACAGTAATGCTGCCGGTGCCAGCCGTGATTTGACCCGCTGTGGAATGCGCTCGGGAGATGGTTGCTCGCGCCGGGCAAGCGGAAAGCAAAGAGAGAGAACAGACTAAGAAAGCTGTCGGCCGCCATCTCGTTAGGCGCATGAGCACACCCCTCTGTGGGCTCCTCAACGAGCACAGGAGCCAGTACGACTGCGTTAACAACTTACGAGCGACCTAGTGCGGTGAGTGTTAACCTGATGGGAAATGATGTCAACGGCGGTGAAGTGCAGCTGTACCAGATATCTTCACTGTACGAACGGCCAGCAGGTTCACTGTTAGCGCGAAGGTTTTTTCAGAAGGAGGTATCGAGTAGCGGCCTAAAGTGGGAACAGCGAAGCATCCGATCTCTGTCGCGTCGGTTTGCCGATCTCCGGCAACCCCTTTTCGCGTCACAGATTCCGAAATTGCTCAATTGTCGCTGTCGGCAAGACGAATTCCCTTCAAGTAGAACGATCCCCGCCACCCTGTGGCTGTGAACGATGAGGTCCCTAGGAGGATCGGCGGATGGTTCACGCGGAGAGTATAGCGAAGGCTCGGCGGTGGAGCGCACTGGGTCCTGGTACGCCACTTGTCCGGTAAGCTGACTTATCGGGACTTAGCAATCTAGGGCACCTAACTCAGACCATCCGGCTTCGTCTAACTTTCGTGCTTAGTCGCGTCGAGGTGCCCGCCATGTCACTCGCTTCAAAGAGCCGTCTTGCAACGATGGCGATGTTCTTTCTCCTCGCTGGTGTGGGAGACGCGGTGGCTCAATCACGCGTCGTTGCGGAGAAACCTTATACGCAAGTTGCCGCTGCACTCCAGGAGCTGGTACAGCACGAAATACGTGAAAAACAGCTTCCTGCATTTTCAATCGCGCTGGTCGACGATCAACACATTGTGTGGGCGCAAGGATTTGGGTTTGCCGATCCCGATAACAAAACTCCCGCCACAGCCAACACCGTCTATCGCGTGGGCTCTGTTTCGAAGCTGTACACCGCGATCGGCATCATGCAGCAGGTGGAGCGTGGCCATCTGAATCTGGACGCGCCCGTTTCTGAATACCTTCCGAATTTTCACCCGGCCAATCCGTTCGATAAACCGATCACCCTGCGTCAACTGATGTCGCATCGAGCGGGTCTGGTTCGTGAACCTCCGGTTGGCAGTTATTTCGATAGCTCCCAGCCTGCGCTGGCCGAGGTCGTGAATAGTCTCAACGCCACACAGTTAGTGTATGAACCTGGAACGCACACCAAATATTCCAATGCGGGTGATGCCGTGGCCGGACGAGTGCTCGAAGCGATTACAAAGGAACCGTACACGCGATATTTGCAGGACTCCGTGCTAAAGCCACTGCGGCTCGCTCACAGTGCGTTTCTGCCGCTGCCTTCCCTCACAACGAAACTGGCCAAGGGCTACATGTGGGCATACGACGGCAGCACCTTCCGAGCGCCTACGTTTGAACTCGGAACCGGTCCAGCGGGCAATCTGTATTCAACGGTCGTCGACCAGGCGCGGTTCCTGAGTTGGCTGTTTACCGGAGGGCGCGGGGCAAACGGGTCGGTTCTGAAACCGGAGACTCTGGCGCAGATGTTCACGCCGCAGAGCTCCGGATCCGGCTACGGCATCGGATTCGCGCTACTCAATGTCGATGGCATCAAGATGGTGGGCCATCGCGGCGGCGTGTACGGTTTCTCGACAGAAGTGCTGGCGATGCCCGAAGAAAAGTTAGGGGTCGTGGCCATCACCAATATGGACAATTCCACGGAAGTCGCCTGGCACGTCGCACTCACGGCCCTGCGTTTCATGCTAGCCGCTCACACCAACAAACCGCTCCCTCCACTCCGGCTTACCACTAGCATTCCCGCCGAGGACATGCGTCGCTTGGAAGGCCGCTATGAGAAGGGGGCCAAGAGCATCGAGATTTTCCAGCGGGACGCGAGGTTGTTCATCGAGCCGATGGACGGTGGCGGAATCAGCGAACTGCGCCAGCTAGAAAGCGTTCTGGTAACCGACGACCGCAACGGCTGGGGTTGGCGGATTGTGCCGGTCGCGAATGGAATCGATGTAACCGGGCGTTCCAAGGAAATCTACGAGCGTGTCGATCCTCGAAACCCGCCCGCCACGCAACCGGAATGGTCGAACCTTTTTGGCGAATACGGCTGGGATTACAACGTGCTTCGCATCCTCGAACGCAACAATCAACTCACAGCGCTGCTGGAGATGGATTTTAATCCGCTGACGAAGGTCTCTGCCGATGTTTGGCAATTTCCGGATAACAGCGCTTACGATCATGAACAGCTCCAGTTCATACGCGGCAAAAGCGGGTGTGTGGCACAGGTGAAAGTAGGTGAGGTCGTTTTTGCGAGAAGGGCTTCTTGCGGGAAGTGATCTAGAGAAGCAGCCGTTCGCCCGGTTGACGCGACGAACTGGAGCGAACCGGTGGGAAATATCTGGAGGCACAAGTCCTGATAAACGCGGTTACCGGACAAGTGGGATGACGCCATTAAAGGTATGATTGGAGTCTGCGGATTGCCACAGGAAGGGAATCTGATGACCGACACCAAATATATGCAAGACTTCAAAATCAGACTCGATGCGATGAAGAGTGTCCTGTCCGCGCTGGACGGTACGATTGCAAACGCAGAGGCAAAAGAATACTTTCTGTCCGCGCCCAAGAATCATCTCCGGGAGTGCGAGGTATTCCTCGCGGACTCGACAAATCAAACCGTGGGAATTGCCGGATTTGCACTCACGCTGGCTGAACAGCAATTAGTTGCAGTTCAAAAACTGGTGTCCAAGTACGGCCCAAACATCAAGATTGTAGGCGGTTGAGGGCCTTCGGAGGGTTCAGCAGGTGCCAGCAGGTCGGTCTCCGCAAATTCCGTTTTTCCCTTCAGTCTGCAACGATTCGCTCTAGATCGAATTTTGCCCAAAACAAGTTAAGGCCTCGTTACACGACGCGCTCCCCTTGACTCGCACGTTGAGCGGCGCTCTAATCCCCGAATTCCCCGAGTCCGGCACAAGCGGTCGTTCCTCCAATGATTCAAGGGCGAAACATATCCGGGAGGTAGTAATGGACACTCCGACCACAAATACGTCAAAGTTCGATGACTGCAAGGAACTGGCAGTTTTTTGGGCTGACAGCTATGAGCGACGGCGTGCGGTCGAATGGAAACTGAGCCTCAGTTTGTGGGCGGTTATTTTGACTGGGGTCAGCAGTGCAGACAAACTGCATGGCATATCGGGCTGGCCTTTAGTTCTGTGGTCGATAGCTATATTCGTCGTATATCTTGCTTTGTGGCTGTACCCGAACCAAGTCAAAAATCAGAGGGACAGAAACCTCTCTTACTATTTCGCCTGCAAAGCGAGGGTCGCGGCGGGCCTACCTCGGCTAGAGTCGGTTCCAACGCCGCCTGCACAGGCGGAGAAAGCCAAGAAGAGAAATAAATTAGTCGAGGAAATTGATACGGAGCATCTGGTGATTCATGAACCCCCAGTCGCTGCGCTCCGCCACCTTCTTACCTATTATTCGCTGCTGTTCCATGCTCTGACGACTCTCCTGCTACTGGTCGCGCTAAATGTTGTCGTGGGCGGGCACGCAAAATGATCTCCGCTAGAGATGAGCGCGTTGGCCACGGGAGGTGACTCAGGGTCAGCGGATCCGATTTCGAATATCGAGCTGAAATTCGCGTTCGACCTCATCACGGGTCATCGAATTGGATAGCACGGGACTATAAACCTGACGCGTTCTCTTAATGAGGGCCGTGGCGGAGATTTCGAACTCAGTTTCCAGGTAAGAGTAAGTAACGGACCTGCCGCCTGGAAGGCTTTTCGTCCATTGCTTTACCATCCGGCTCTCCTTTTGCGGCTTACGGGCGAGATGCACCGATTTGCAATCGCGTTGGCTGAGCGTCCTGATTTCTTGTAGTAGCCTGAACTCTAAGGGAAAAAGCCACTCGATGACTACCGGTGAGAGGTACAGTGTGCGTACGATGGTCGGAAGTACCAGATGGCCCACGCATCTTCTCGGCGGTCGAAGCTTCCCGGACTGAACGTAGATCGGTGCCATTCTGGGTAGAGTGTACTGCCGCCCCAATATAAGTCGTGTATTCTCAGCGACCTGATTTGGATGAGAAAATGCTTATGTTGAAGTGGCGCGTCGTGGATTTTGGTAAACTGCCGCGACTCGATTACAGGAGACACCAGAATGCTGATCTGCGAAAGGCTACGGGAATTGCGTGAGAGCAAGGATTTGTCTCAAGGAGACATCGAAAAGAGAACCGGGCTGTTGCGCTGTTACATATCCCGCGTTGAGAACGGCCACACTGTTCCTGCGGTCGAAACGCTGGAAAAGTTTGCGCGGGCCTTGGAAGTGCCGCTCTACCAGCTTTTTTATGACGGTGATGAACCGCCTCAGCTCCCGAATCTTTTGAAACGGAAGACCTCGGACGACATTGTTTGGGGAAGTTCAGGCAAGGACGCGATGTACCTTCACAAACTAAGAAGGTGCCTCAGTAAAGCTGCCGAGGGAGATCGCAAGATTTTACTGTCGTTCGCCGCAAAAATAGCCAGAGGTCGGAATCGCGTCGCGCAAGCTTCTAGTGCTTAGGAAAATACTAGGAAGTCCAACTCGACGCCCTAGGGCGTTCTATGGCAGACCAAGGGTCTGGTATCCGGGGACGACAGTGAGCCGTCTGGCATTAGTTTCACCCTCGACGCTCTCAAATCCTTAGAAGCTAACGCTCAGGTTTCCCGCCTCCTTCCTTTGTGAGCGTCACCGTCGTATCCCCCTAATTTGATCTCCTTATAACTATTAGCTCATTACGCAAGTACCATCGTATTGCCCAGCCTGCCCTCATACCCTTACTCGACAAGGAGAAAGCCTATGAAACGTATGATTGCATCTGTGGCCTCTTTGAGCCTCATCGCGGCTCTACCCGGCAGTGTTTGGGCCCAAGACCAGAAAGCTCAATCAGCTCAACCGACAATGGTTGAATGCCGCGATCTCTCAAATACCGACAATTTCCTCGGACCCAACGAAACACTTATCAACGGAAAGGCCTGCCGACCTGCTGGCAGCCCCGTGATGGTCAATCTCACAAACACGCCGCCTCCTACCAAGGCAGTCGCATTCCAACCGGCTGCCCTCGTTGCAAAGGACGACCCCAAGCCCGTAGTTCCAGCTACTCCCGGAGGTCAGTTTGTACTCGAAGATGGCACGCCAATTAAGTTGGTACTCGGCGAAACCATCTCTTCCGCCGATGCGCAGGTTGGACAAGAGGTTAGCTTTGAAGTTGTCGAGGATATTCTCGTGCAGGGAGTCGTTGTGATACCGAAAGGATCAAACGCGTGGGCGACGATCACCGCCGCAGAACACAAAAGGAGAATGGGACGCGCCGGAAAGCTGGACTTAAACGTCGATAAGGTCAGGCTCGCGGACGGTGAGAAGGCTCTGCTCAAAGCTACGAAGGACGCACAGGGCGGCAGTCACACGGGCGCGATGGTAGGAGCAATGGCGGCTACAGCAATCTTCACACTCGGCGGGTCTGCTTTGTTCTACTAATGCATGGCAAAGACATCACGATCCCCAAAGGTACGGCCCTCACGGCGTTCGTACAGGGGGACGATGTTTTGGATCGGGCGCGATTCGACAAGCTGGCCAAGGTAAATTAGGTCCTTGCATATGGTTCTCGGGAAGTTGTCGAAGAGATGCGGACATTTTAACGCGACCCCTTACGATCCTCATCCAGAAACTTCTCCATTAACTCGTGGCGTTCGAGGAAATGCTGGTAGCGTGCATACATGGCGGTCGTATAGACGTGATATATCGTCCGATACTGACCATGTTGTGTGTCCAACTTCACGCAGTCCATCATTTCGCGCTGGCGCTTCAATAGTTCACCGAACGGCAGTCGGTATCCTACGTCCTTGTCCTTGGGTCCCGCGTCCTCTTCTTTGTTCCATGCGGCAGCATCGGATCGACACTGGGCAACACTAGGTGCGTGCTTTTGCGGCTCTCCCGACAAACTGGGTATGACACCACATATGAGAAAGATCGCCACGAAAACCAGTTTCATACGTTACCTCTTCCCTTCATTGCTAGGTTGCGTCGGCGGGATACCAGATTACAGTGTCCGCTCTCGTCGGGAACGACCAATTCTCGATCCACGACCGTGCCCGCAGGCAGATCGGCCAGCGCTTCCGCGATGTAAGGAAATTGCCAGCACAGTGACTTCTTTCGGCGCGAGAAGAGAGTTTTGATACCGACAGGCACTCCATAGGCTCCACGAAAGCAGCTTTTCTCTTTGGCAGGGAACGCAGTCGGGCTTCATTCATGCGGAGTGAGAACAGCTTACGCCGAGCACTACTTATCCGCTAGTTCACCAAGGAGTACGGAATAGCCAAAAGCCAGGAGCGCTGCGCCTACGAGGTACAGGGAAAACGACACCGCAAATTGGATCGATTTCCAAGGCACGAGAAACGCAGCGGCGAAGAACGGTGCTGGGGTATAGAGGATGCCAGCTACAGTCGCGGCTGGAACTAGGGTGCGACGAATCCGTTGGTTTACGACAAACCTCGATCCCAAAACTGCAAGTAGGCCTGCCGACCAACAGACTGGCATCAGCCAGTACATAGGCGGGGAAAACCAAGGTGCAATCCATGCGAAAGCCATGTCCGTCAGGGAGAAAAGCACAACGGTCCAAGACAGTACGTAAGCAGTCTTTTGTATTCGCCTGCCTTTAGGCTTAAGCCACTTGAACTGCGTTAACGTACTCAGAATTGCCAGTCCAAGCATGACGCGGTACCCGAGCCTGCCAAGTCCGTCGGAGAATTGCGATGGACCACCCAGGGGACCGATAATTTGGTCCTGCGGGGCCACTCGCTGTAGTTCTAGGTAGAATGCCGGGGGCCAGGATGTTTCGCCTAGGAGGAGGTCGTAGCCCTTTGCGAGTCTTGGGACTCCCAATTTGACGCCGCCTGACCTCCCCTTGAAGGGTGAAGTATAGGACGGGTATTTTTTGTACTTCTCGGGGTGTGTGTTGGCCTCGTTGCAAGAAACAATCGAGATCGGAAGCAAGAGGGTTAACAAAAGCAAGGAACTTCCCACATTGATTGGAATTCTTGCGCCGAGTCGTTTCTTGGCGCGAAAAGCAAACTTTTTCCATCTTTCCCAAGCCCGATGTCCCCACGATTCCCTCGGTGCAGAGCCTGTCGCGCGTCGGACTGCGATGCTTAGACGGGAGGACACGTAGTTGTAATATGAGGCGGCGTAAAAAACGACTGTGCCATAAAAGAGTAGGAGAATTTGCGTTGTCTCGGCGTCAATCCCTTGCCAGACGGGTTGTGACGAAACCAAGAGAAATACCCCGAGCCCGCCGCAAAAGGCCACATCGAGAACACGAAGATACTGGTAAGGATGTTGGACGAATGAAGCCTCCCCGCCGGATTCTGTCGGTAGGAAAAGGCGTCCAGGGACCGAAAGATCGCCAAAGTCGTCCTTATTGAGTGGCAGTGCGACCCTACTAAGCAGGGATCTTTTTTTCTTTAAGATGGCAAAATAGAGTTCCGCGAGAACGAAAACGACGGGCGTAAGAAAAATCCAGGACCTAAGATCAACCTCGGCGTCGGACCCAATCAGTGGGAGTCTTAGCAGGAATGCCTGACGATACACTTCTCGAAGTTTTTGGCATGCTATCCAGGCTGGGTCCTGATGGCGGAGTGCGCTCCAGGGGAAACAATCGTAGTGTTGGACAAAGGGATTTTGATAGGGTGCGGGCCTGGGCAAAGAAACGGTATCTCCAGGACTCTCGCGATTGATGATTTTCTCTTGCTCATCTATCGTCGAATTCAGTGATTGGATTTCCGGTTGCGCGGCGTCGAGTCGCTGGAATGCGTGAACGAAAGTGACGGCTATGAGTAGCAGTGCAGCCGCCCTCAAGATTCCGAATCGCACGATTACCTTAGATTGCGATTCTACGTCTTTTCGGAGGGCTTCTAGTTCAGAAGGAGTGACCGCCACTCGACACCGTTTCTGCTGATTAGGCGACGAAACCGAAAGCGGTCCGAGAATACCATATTCTCGAAGATACCTACTCTGGCGAAAGACGGCTACGGCTGCTGGTCCAGTCCCATATCGCAGCAAGCGATCTAAGGGACAAGACTACTTACGCGGCGCTCGCCAAGATCGTCATCAGCATTGGTTCCAACCGCTGATACAACTGGTCCAAAAATGATTCGAAGCCAGCATCTTGCCCGTGCTCTTTCAACTCTCCGCTGACAACCCGGAACCAGCGACCGGCCTCTCTGCGGTAGGTAGTTGATGGCCCGTTCTTCTCGGGCGATGAGCAAAGTTCACCGATGGTACTCGCGTGTGTGCCACAGACACGAGATTTCCCTCGGGGTTGAGTCAACAGGCTTTGCTCACAAGTTCGGCAGTAAGAACTCTTCAGCCTGACCCTTCGTACAGCTAACGGCTAGTGGACGCCTGTTCTCCGTAACTGTATCCAGAACTCTGTACTTACTTCAGTCTTAAATAGCAGAGGAAATAGGGGAGAATATGAGAACGAAGATCGTCACATTGCTGTTGTGTTTCGCGACTTCCGTTCACGACATTCGCCGCGAAAGATTCCGGCTATGCCGTTGTTTATGACGGCGGGTCGTTGCCGGGCCTGAAATCCGGGGGGACAAGTCTAGACTCTAATATCATCTTGACAAAATCACAGTCATGGACGGCAAGACGCTGGTTACGACTCTTGTGCCTTCCTTGATCACAGAGGTCAGCTACGGCCAAGACGTGCACCGCCGGGTAGGAACTGCTGTTGCCGTAAGGGTCTTCACACTGGGTGCCGGAGCCCTCGTTGCTCAGCAAGTCCAAGAAGCACTTCGTGGGTTTGACTTGGGCTGCCGGAGAAGCAAAAGGCGCATTTGCAACGCCGCAGTGCGACAAGAACGACTATCGCGGTGTTCTGGCGGGCTTGGAAGGAATCACTGGAAAGAAAGCCGTAGATTCAGAAGCACTGACCGTCAAGAACTGGCGTCCAAGGATTCGACTCGAACGTTCTCGGTACTGGAGAAAACCATGCGCAAATCTCGGCCTTTCTCAATAGCGGGGTCTGTTTTGGTGCTTACCTTAGCCTGTGCTTTCGCTGCTGCGACTCTACATTCTGCGACCTGCACCGGCTCTGATCCGTGTCATGCCTGTAAGAACTGTAAATATTGCCGACACTGCGCCAAGGAAGGCGGTAAGTGCGGGGTCTGCAAGTAAGTCTTCAGCCATGAACATCAAGAGTTTTTCGGTTTACTTCTGCCTCGTATTTGTTGGCGCTAGCCTTGCCGGATGCAGCCCGGCGGCGCGTCAGCGAGCCACGACAATTAGCAGCGCGGTCGCAGTTGGTGCGGGTGGAACATCCGCTGCCCAATCAGGGGCTAAGCTTATGATTTTTGGTGGAGTGAATCACAAGACGTACCTGGGCTGCCTGAACTGTAACGAATATGCTTCCGATTCCGTTTTCAATTCGTTTGGGAGCAACGGAAGCACGTATTCTGCGCAAAGCATCTGGAATCACTACGGCGAATTTGGTTCTCCCTTTTCAACGAGTAGCGCTTGCAATCCCTACGCATCTGACCCTCCCGTCATTGTTGACAGCGATGGTGCCTACTATGGTCGTCTTACAGTCAACGAATTCCACCCGCAGAGAGGGGTGGGAGCAAAATACTACGCTTGGCTTACTGAAACAGTCTGCAAAGAGTAGTGACGGGTTGTGGGTTCCATCTGCCAGTCCAAAGAATGAACCTATCCTGCGGTAAGTGCAGAGCGATTCGTCCCTTCTCTGGCGAGCCGCCTAAATGTGATCTTTGTGGATGGGTGTGCGGCAGCGCCGTGGAGACACCGGATGCTTCTTATCGACAGAATTCGAAGGGGCGACGGCAGGATTGGGAAGAACTCGGGCGAGCACTCGCCAAGTTTTTTGTGTGGGGTGTCGTCGATTTTCATTGGCCTAGCGATTGTCGTGCCATGGCTGACCCCTGAAGCAGATCGACTTGCCGAGCAGTACCATGTCTCTGAAGACAAAATCGCAGTCGAGCCGAAGCCGCACGGCTGCGATTTCGATGATGCGCCGCTCGGTAACAAGCATTGCCACTACGAGAAGTCGGTGGATGTCACGAGAGCCTGCCCGACTGACGACTGCCGGGTCACGGCTGTCTACGTGTCTTGGAGAAAGGTAGAAGAGTAGACCTCTCCCAGTCTATTAGTCGGTACGCCGTGGTATGGTGCCGGGCACACAGACCCCACTACCGCCCTGCGCTATTGATCGTTCCTCGGTAATGAAGTTTGAAAAATCGTGTCTCTGAAGTTCTTGTTTCAACGCGGCTAGCAGATCGGACTTTCGCACGAAGGTCTCCTCAGGGATTCTTGGTAGAGGAGACGGAGCGCGATTGTGAAAATCTTCTATCGGGCAGAGGATTCTACTGTTCAGGCGGCATGTCAATACGGGCCTTTACACCGACTTGGTCCAGCAAGTATAGAAGTCCTCCACCATCGATAAGCTCGATGGGTTTGTCTTTTGAAAACTCATACGCATCCGGTCCGTATCCACTGGTGGTTACGAGGATTCCCTTGTTTGCGCCTTCGTTCATCATCGTTCCGAATAGGTCACGAACGGCGGAAACACCAACCGTGTGGCGATACCGCTTTGCTTGGATCACCACCTTGCCGCCGAGAACTGGTCGTTTGTCGAAAGACACCACATCCACGCCGCCGTCACGGCTGGATCGTGTGAGCTTGGACTCCAGCCCCATCTTCCCGAAAAGATTGCTGACGAGTGTTTCGAATTCGAAGGGATTCAAATCCATGATGTTGGGCCTAGATTCAAGTTCACTCAGCACATCGGTTTGAGTTACGAACCGCCTGTCCGCCATGTCGAATTCGACTATGGGTTTGACAGGCACGAGGTCCGTGGGATTTTGAGTTAATTGTGCGCCTAGATTTCTCAGGCAACTAACGAGATCAACCTTCCTAAGATCGATTTCCTCGAACCTGTCTTTGGTCACCCTCACCGAGATTAAGTGCGGGCGAATATCCTTGCCTGTAGCTGGGTCGGTTGCCTGAACAAAACCGTTCAAAGTGATGACATCCACAAACTCGCCTTGATCGTTCGTGAACAGGCAGTGGAGCATTCGAAGTCCAACTGCTGCGACAACGTCCTGGTACAACTCTCTTCTGTTGTTTGCCTTTTCCTCCTTCTCCTCAATCGTGTCTTTAGACTTAACGTATCGGTATTCAGCAACAGTTGGCACCACTTCGGGCGAAGGCAGTTGGCACTCGACGACCAACTGCTTCGATTCAGGCACGTAGGCCACTCGGTATCCTTGAGGAAAATTATCTGGAAACGTGGTGCGCTGGAGGATCAGTGAGTAGCACTCAACGATTGCAGGCGGGTTGCCAGCCTCGGTAGGAGCCTTCTAGCGTTTCGATTTCTAGTTTCAGAGCGTCAGTTAGGGTCTGATGTTCCACCTTCAGCCGTTCGATTTCAGCCTTTCGATGAATCTCTGACTGTTGGTGTCGCCGTAGTGCGTCTTTAAATGCATTTTCTGCCTGCGCCTCTGCCGCCTCGCGCTTGGCTTTCGCTCCTGGTATTAGCTTCTCCAGGAAGCTGATGTCTGCAACATGGTATTGGCTCTTCGTTGGGAAAGGTGAAGCAACGGTCAGTGCCTTCGGTATCTCAAGCTTGGGAAGCTCCTCTCGGAGAAGCGCGAATAGTGAGCGGCTCGCTTGCAGGCCCTCAAGCAGAACACTTTCGAAGTGCTTCCTTTCGTTCTTTCACCTCCGCGTTCAGGCTTGCTGCTTCCGCAGTTTTCGATTCTTCATAAGTCTTCTTGGCTTCCTTAGCCGTCGCGTTCTATCTCGAAGCTGACGGTCGGACGCGTTGAGCTTCATGCAGATTTCGCCGAGCGGCTCGTTCGGCCTCAGCGCGTTCCCTCACCCGAGCCTTAGCCTGACGATTGAGTTCAGAGACAAGAACTCCGATTAGCCCGCTTCGTGACATTAGAGATTCACCTCAAATAGGGTAAAGGTAGGCGTCGCTAGCGCCTTCAAGAAATGGATCGTGGAATGACGAGTGAGTTAGTAGTTGGCGAGACAAAATTGACGCATTCCCAGGTCAAACTGAGGGTGGATTTCTTGGAGCATTTGGAGCAACCTAAGGGTGCCGTGAAAACTGTAAGCGCAACCAAAGCAACGACTTAGGTTAGTCTTGATCCTGCTT
>CAWBHM010000005.1:0-21957 GCA_963788555.1 uncultured Acidobacteriaceae bacterium
ATCCCCACCGTTCCCACGGTCCTCGCGCAAAGTGAAGACGAAGCCGCCACCAGAGCCAAAGAAATCGGCTTCCCCGTCGTGCTGAAGCTCCATTCCGAAACCGTGACTCACAAAACGGATGTCGGCGGCGTGCAGCTGAATTTCGAAAATGAAAAGCAAGTACGCGAAGCGTACAGGGCGATCGAATCTTCGGTCACCGCAAAATCTGGCCCTGCCGCATTCCACGGCGTAACCGTCCAACCCATGGTCCGCGCCCAAGGCTACGACTTGATCCTCGGCAGCTCCATCGACGCCCAGTTCGGACCAGTCATTCTTTTCGGCTCCGGCGGCCAGCTCGTCGAGGTCTACCGCGACCGCGCGCTCGCTCTTCCTCCGTTGAACTCGACTCTGGCGGCCCGCCTCATGGAGCAAACAAAAATCCTCAAAGCCCTCCGCGGGGTCCGCGGCCGCAAAGCCGTAGATCTCCCAGCGCTCGAAACACTGCTGGTCCGTTTCAGCGAACTCGTCGTCGAGCAGCCCCGCCTCCGCGAAGTCGACATCAACCCCGTTCTCGCCTCCCCAGAACAGCTCCTCGCCCTCGACGCTCGCATGGTTCTCTTCGCCGCCGACGTCCAGGACGCGCAGCTCCCGCGTCCGGCCATCCGCCCCTATCCCTCGCAATACATCACCCGCTGGCAGATGAAAGATGCCAGCGAAGTCACCATCCGCCCCATCCGCCCCGAAGACGAACCCCTCATGGTCGCCTTCCACCACACCCTCTCCGACAGCTCCGTCTATCTCCGCTACTTCCAAATCCAAAAACTCGATTCACGGATCGCTCACGAAAACCTGATCCGCCGCTGCTGCGTCGACTACGACCGCGAAATCGCCCTCGTCGTCGACCACAGCAATGCCCAAACGTGGCGCCCACGAAATCGTGGCCGTCGGACGCCTCATCGCGCCAGCTAGGACGCGAAGAAGCCGAACTCGGCGTCCTTGTCGCCGACCGCTATCAAGGCTGCCGGCCTCGGTCGCGAACTCGTCGCCCGCCTCATCCAAATCGCCCGCGCCGAAAAAATCCACACCATCGTCGCCCACATCCTCTCCGAAAACGCCCCCATGCTAGCCTTGGCCCGCCATTTCCATTTCACCTCTGTCCCTGGCAGCGACCCCTACCTCCACACCGTCATCCTCACCCTCGACTAACTCTCCATCACAGAGGTGACGCGCGTCACTCAGGCAATGACGAGCTGCCCACGTCGCTGCACGCCTTACGCCAAGGGAGAGAATTCCGATCCGAGCTTCCAAAATGGGAAAGAGAGATCCCCGCGAGTGACGTCAATCACTAACTCCCGTGACCTCTCTCACAGCCCCCAAGTCAATCCAGTGTCTTAATCAATCTGAAGAGCAGGGAGGTTGTGATGACTGCAACATTTCAAATAGCGATTCCGAAAAAGCAAACGGCCCCGACGACGATGAAAGCTCTCGTCTTCCACGGCCCAGGTCAGATTAGCGTTGAACAAGTTTCGATACCCAGGCCCGGCCCGGGCGAAGCTGTGATTCGCGTGACCCTCACTACGATCTGCGGAACAGATCTCCACATTCTCAAAGGCGAATATCCCGTTAAACCAGGCTTGATCATTGGCCACGAACCGGTCGGTGTGATCCACGAATTGGGCGTCGGCGTCACGGATTACGCCGTGGGCGACCGTGTCCTCGTTGGCGCGATCACGCCATGCGGCCAGTGCAGCTACTGCCTCAGTGGTGATTGGTCGCAGTGCGGGGGGCCGATCGGCGGTTGGAAATTCGGCAACACCATCAATGGAGCCCAAGCCGAATATCTCCTGGTTCCCAGCGCGCAAGCGAATCTCGCGAAAATTCCCGATGACCTGACCGATGAGCAGGTCGTGCTACTTGCGGACATCGCCTCGACCGGCATTTCCGCGGCTGAGAGCGGCGAGGTGAAGATCGGGGACACGGTCGCGGTTTTTGCGCAAGGGCCCGATCGGTCTCTGCGCCACCGCCGGGGCCAAACTCAAAGGCGCGAGCCTGATTATCGCAGTGGAATCAGATCCAGTGCGCTCCGCGATGGCAAAACGCATGGGCGCCGATATCGTTGTCGACCACACCGAAGTCCGATGCCGTCGCGGAAATTCGCCGGCTGACCGGAGGCAAAGGCGTCGATGTAGCGATCGAAGCGCTGGGCACGCAAGCCACATTCGAAAGCGCCTTACGCGTTCTCCGCGCCGGAGGAACTCTCTCAAGCCTTGGCGTCTACTCCGGCAAACTCGCCGTTCCACTCGAGCCTTTCGCCGCGGGCCTCGGCGACCATAAAATCATCACGACTCTCTGCCCCGGTGGCAAGGAGCGCATGCGCCGCCTCATGGAACTCGTTCGTCACGGCCGCCTGGACCTGCGGCCGCTGCTGACACACACATTCCCGCTCGACCGAATCACGGAAGCCTACAAGCTCTTCGGCGAGCGCCGCGAAGGCGTAATCAAAGTCGCCATCCGGCCCTAGGATGACCGCGCTGCGAACGTATCTAAGGTTTCGCGGAAAGAGGCTTGTCTCATGTCCCGAGACGCACAGGCCTAGAGTTGTGCGATTGGTCGCAGGAAACATGGCCCTAAGGAGATGTGATCGGAGTCATGCCTATAAGTAATGGGCGTCACAGCCAGACGAGACTGTCTCAGCGTAATCATGGGATGCAAGGAGGTGCTTATGAAAGCAGTTCAAGCAAGAACGAGAATTACACTGAAGAACATTTTGTTCGCAACTGACTTTTCACAGGCAGCAGACGCGGCTGCGCCGATTGCGATCGAGATCGCGCAGCGCTATGGCGCAAAAGTGTATGGCGTACATGTGAATCGATTTGACGACTACACTGCTGTTGCCCCCAATGCTTGGGCAGCGATGGCTGAGGCGGCGGAGAGGGAGAACAAGGAAGACGCCGGACGCTTGAATGAACAGCTCCAAGGCATCGACCACGAAGTAGTGGTCGGTGAAGGTAAGACTTGTGAAGTGATCTCCGATCTGATCGAGCAAAAGGAAATCGACCTGGTTGTACTTGGGACCCGCGGGCGCACGGGGCTTGGAAAGGCGCTACTCGGTTCGGTTGCCGAACAGATTCTCAGGCAATCGCCGTGCCCGGTGCTGACGGTTGGTCCACACGTGAACCTTTGGTCTGACGAATACGCAAAGATGCGCGAAATCCTGTACGCCACGGATCTTGAAGGTGACTTCCCGATCGCGGCTCCCCATGCCATATCCTTGGCCCAGGAGAACCAGGCACATCTCGTGTTGCTGCACGTGATCGAGGATCCGAAGGTGGGAGACTTAGTGAAAAGCTCACAGGTCAAGGAGTCCAAAGAGCGAAAGCTGCAGCAATTGGTTACGCAGCAAGCCGGATTGTGGTGCGACCCCACTTACATCGTCGAGCAGGGACCGGCGGCAGAGAAAATCCTGGACGTTGCGAAACGACGACACACGGACCTGATCGTGCTGGGAGCCCGGCCGGCAAAAAGCCTTGCGACGCATCTGAACACTGGCACAGTCCATAAGGTTGTGTCACAAGCGACGTGCCCAGTCCTCACAGTTCGTGGCTGATCATGGCTGAACGTCGATACAGCGAGTGGACCCCATTAACCGCGCTGTCCAGTATGAGTTTGAATCTCGACACGGATAGTGCTGGGCCACCAGACGGGCATATTGCAACCAGCGGGCGAAATCGTTGAGAAATCGGTTGCCACGAGAATTCATGGAAAACGAAACCCTCAGGATCGTGTCTCTTCCTTTGATTTTCTGCGCCGAGGATACCCTCGATGTCCGCCGAAACGAAAATAGCTCAACTCCTGGTCAAATCTGGCTGGGAGGTCACAAGGCCCAAACCTTCAATCACATGATTCGACTCCGTGTGCGAATAAAAAGAATTCTCCAGCCGGACTCAAGAATCACGCACGCTGCTTACGGACAATGCTCCAAATCTCCTGCTCACCGGCCTTACTTCTGTTGCAGAGATGCCAGATAGTCGCAAAGGTTTTTGATTCGTTTCCGTATGGCAACCTCGTTATAGTCAACAAAACTAAAGATCGGTCCCCAAACGGGCATGTCCGACGAGCCGTGAGCGGAGATGGGTTTCCCAAAACGTACAACGCCACCCACATATTCATACGGGAATTTCCCGCCATTCTGCTTAGCAAGCGTGGTCAGGTCAGGCGGAGGCGTTTTTAGCGCCGCCGCCGCCGGGCCTCCGCCTTTCGCGTTTTCCCCATGACAGGACGCGCAGTACTGCTGATATGTCTGCCTTCCCGATACTCCTTCAATCGGTTCGGTGCTCGCTTGTTTCGCTACCGGCTTGTCTTGTGCGGCTATGATGCAAGCCGCCAAGAGTAGAGACACTGCAAACAATGATGTGGCGCATGTTAGGACCTCACGGTCAGCACGGGACACGGAGCGCCGCATACCACTCGGTAGGCAAACGTGTGCGGCACATGCCCGGCGGCGAGTCCCTTGCCGTGCTTGGCGCCGATCACGATGAGATCCGCCTTCATCTCTCCTGCCACTTGCAGAATCTCCTCTACTGGCTCGCCAAGCCTCATCCGAAACTCCGCTTTGCACCAGAGTTCACCTCCGGCCGGTACAAGTTCTCCCAGTTCGCGGGTAACTGCTTCTCTCTTCAGAGCCAAACCCTCCTCCGAATAGTCTTCAGCACGCGCGACCACGTGCAGAAGAGTTAGATTTGCCTGGTGCTCCTGCGCGAAGGAGAAGGCGTACGCAGCCTCGCGCTCCGCTCCGAGCCCGAAATCTGTCGCAAACAAAATATTCTTGAATTCCACCTCGCGCGGAGCCTCTCCCTTGACTGCTGGCCCTACGGTCAGCACTGGGCACTTCGCCTGGCGGAAGATTTGTTCTGCTCCCGAGCCGAGGAGCATCTTCTGCAGTCCGCCCGCTCCTTGCGTACCGACCACGACGAGATCGATGTGATGCTTGCCTATCAATGCCTCCAACGTAGGCCACAGTGACCCGTGTTCAATCAACGTCTCATGAGACACGTCGCGGAGCCGGCCAGATATCAGGATTTCTCCCATCCGTTCCTCTGCGCCGCGAACTTCCGTTTCGTGTGTTCTTGCCATGATTTCCGGCGCCACCATCACATCGGCGTCGCTCGTGATGACATGCGTCAAGAAAATCCGCGCCTCATAGCGCCGCGCAAGCGACAGGGCATATTCCAGCGCTCGGTCCGAAGCCGGAGAAAAATCAGTGCCTACCAGAATGTTCGTCAGTTTAACCATCTTACTTTCCACAGCCATCTTGCTTCCCAAGGTCTTTTCTTCTGTCTTTTCCATTGTTCTTACCATGGCCATCACCTCCAGAACCTCGAGCGGTAAGTCTAAAGTTCATCGCTCTGTTCTCTTTGTGCTCCTTCCGAACCTTTAATGCTGTGAGCTGAAACATGTTGGGCTGTGACGGACGTCACAAGCCCTCATCGAAGTCTGACTTCTGTATATCAACCCGCTCGCTCTCGTTTCAACAGGAGTTTCCGCGAGAGATCAGCGTCCTATTTGGGTTTATCAAAGGCGAGATTGTGATCCACTCCCTTAGCCGACATCGTAGGCAGAACGCAATCAGACCGACCTCGATCCCTGAACCTTGCAGACTTTCTCGCTCAATGAGGGTTTTCGAAAGAACGGCACCTTGAAGCGTGTGATCCTCGTCACGTCCTTAAGTGATTTGCAGCATGTCCAAGTCATCCAAATTGTCGCTAACGTAGTAACAGGTCTTAGGAACCTAAAGGATGTTACGGCAATGACAGAATCCATGACTCACCCGAAGGTCATTCTTGATGGAAACGAGGCGGTTGCCTCCGTCGCTTATCGTCTAAACGAAGTCATCGCCATCTACCCCATTACGCCGTCATCGCCCATGGGGGAATGGGCAGATGAATGGTCCAATGAGAAGCGCAAGAACATCTGGGGGCTGGTGCCACGCGTCGTCGAATTGCAGAGTGAGGGGGGCGCGGCGGGAGCGTTGCACGGCGCAATCCAGGCGGGCGCTTTGGGGACAACTTTCACGGCTTCGCAAGGCCTTCTTTTGATGATCCCCAACATGTACAAGATTGCGGGCGAGTTAACGCCCGCCGTGATCCATGTAGCTTCGCGCTCTATTGCTACCCATGCCCTATCAATCTTTGGGGACCACAGCGATGTGATGGCAGTACGGTCAACTGGTTTTGCGCTGCTTGCTTCAAATTCCGTGCAAGAAGCGCAGGATATGGCGCTGATCGCCCAAGCTGCTACGCTCGAATCGCGCATACCGTTTCTCCACTTCTTCGATGGGTTCCGGACGTCACACGAAATTGCAAAGATTGTCCCGCTGTCAGACGACGACCTGCACTCGATGATTGACGACGCCCGGGTCCGCGAGCAGCGCGACCGCGCGCTGACACCCGACCGCCCAGTCTTGCGTGGTACGGCACAAAATCCTGACGTTTTCTTCCAGGCGCGCGAGGCCGCAAATCCTTTCTACTTCGCATGCCCGACTATCGTCCAGCAGGTGATGGACCGCTTCGCAGAACGGACGGGCCGTTCTTATCATCTCTTCGAATACACAGGTGCCCTC
Organism: uncultured Acidobacteriaceae bacterium; assembly: GCA_963788555.1. Classification (GTDB taxonomy): domain Bacteria; phylum Acidobacteriota; class Terriglobia; order Terriglobales; family Acidobacteriaceae; genus Sulfotelmatobacter. The sequence continues at coordinate 6,599 of CAWBHM010000005.1, forward strand.
GACGCTGAGAGGGTGATCGTCTTGATGGGCTCGGCCGCAAATGCAGTGGAGGAGACGATCGACATCCTACAGGCAACGGGGGAAAAGGTCGGACTCCTTAAAGTGCGGTTGTTCAGGCCGTTTGCCGTGGAAGCTTTTCTTTCAGCTTTGCCGGCCACCACACGGGTCGTTGCTGTACTTGACCGCACCAAAGAGCCGGGGGCCATTGGCGAACCGCTCTACACCGACGTTGTCACGGCGGTGAGTGAAGCCTTCAATCGTGGAGCAGGGCATGGATCAGGTTGCGCAGGCCCCGTTCCTCTTGCGGCCACGGATTATCGGTGGCCGCTACGGTCTTTCTTCCAAGGAATTCACGCCAGCGATGGCGAAGGCTGTGTTCGACGAATTGAAGAAGGAAAACCCCCTCAACCATTTCACGATCGGAATCAAAGACGACGTCTCTTTTACCAGCCTTGAATACGATCCGAGCTTCTGCGCGGAAAATCTTGAGGGCACCCGGGCAATATTCTACGGTCTCGGCTCAGACGGAACAGTAGGAGCGAACAAGAATTCCATTAAAATCATTGGTGAGGAAACCCCGTACTTTGTGCAAGGCTATTTCGTTTACGATTCAAAGAAATCCGGTTCGGTCACCATTTCGCACCTTCGTTTCGGCCCTGAGCCCATCCGTTCTTCTTACCTGATCAACAAGGCGAATTTTGTCGCCTGCCATCAATTCAATTTTCTCGAGCGAATGAATGTACTCGATGCCGCGGAACCCGGCGCGACATTCCTGCTAAACTCGCCTTTTGCAGAGGACTCTGTCTGGCAACACCTCCCACTGCACATTCAGCAACAAATCATTGCGAAGCGTTTGAAATTCTTTGTGGTGGATGGCTATTCGGTCGCTCGCGAAACCGGAATGGGATCGCGGATGAACACTATTATGCAAACCTGCTTCTTTGCCATTAGCGGGGTCCTCCCGCGCGAGGAAGCAATCGCTGCCATCAAGTCTTCGATACAAAAATCCTATGGAAAGCTCGGCGAAGCGGTCGTACAAAAGAATTTTGCCGCAGTCGAAGCAACTCTGGCCAATCTACACGAAGTGCGCGTACCTGAATATGCTTCGAGTACCTTTAACATCCTGCCGTCTGTTTCGTCTCGAGCCCCGGCATTCGTCCGCGATGTTCTCGGCTCCATGATTTCCGGGCATGGCGACAACCTGCCCGTCAGCGCGCTGACGCCGGGCGGGACTTTTCCGACTGGTACCTCAAAATGGGAGAAGCGCAACATTGCCCAGGAGATTCCTGTTTGGGATGAGCCTCTGTGCATTCAGTGCGGCAAATGCGTCCTCGTATGCCCGCATGCCGTCATCCGAGCAAAGGTCTACGACTCTTCGTTGCTTGCCAATGCTCCTTCTACTTTCAAGTCGGCCAGGCCTCGATGGCGCGAATTTGAAACTCTGAAGTACACGCTGCAAGTCTCACCCGAGGACTGCACCGGCTGCCAGCTTTGCGTCGAAGCATGCCCGGTGAAAAGCAAGAGCGAGGCAAAGCACAAAGCCATCAACATGGCTCCCCAGCCAACCCTTAGGGAAAACGAAAGCATGAATTGGGAGTTCTTCTTGTCCCTGCCCGAACTGGATCGTGGGCTTCTTTCGCACATGCAAGTGAAGGACGTCCAGCTCCTCGAGCCGCTCTTCGAGTTCTCAGGCGCCTGTGGGGGCTGCGGAGAAACTCCGTACATCAAGCTTCTCACCCAGCTATTTGGGGATAGGGCAGTAATTGCGAACGCAACGGGTTGCTCGTCGATCTATGGCGGCAACTTGCCGAGCACACCCTATACCAAGAATTTGGCCGGACGTGGCCCCGCCTGGTCCAATTCTCTCTTTGAAGATAACGCCGAATTCGGCCTCGGCATGCGGCTCGCTCTCGATAAACAAACCGAGTACGCTTGCTCGCTCGTATCACGCCTTTCGGATCACATTGGAGCAGCCTTGAGCCAGGAAATTCTGTCTGCCGATCAATCCACGGAAGCAGGGATCTCGGCTCAAAGGGAGCGTGTGGCCGCACTCAAGAAGATTCTGACCGATCCCTCTTTGACGGAAACGGGAGATCTTCTTGCTGTTTGCGATTCGCTCATCAAGAAGAGCCTCTGGATTATTGGCGGTGACGGCTGGGCCTACGACATCGGTTTTGGCGGCTTGGACCACGTGCTGAGTTCCGGCGCCAACGTCAACATCCTGGTCCTGGACACCGAAGTATACTCAAACACGGGGGGGCAGATGTCCAAGGCCACTCCCCGCGGAGCTGTGGCCAAGTACGCCGCAGCCGGCAAATCCACAGCCAAGAAAGACCTCGCACTCGAAGCCATCAGCTACGGCGACGTTTACGTGGCGCGCGTCGCCATGGGCGGCAACGACACGCACACCCTCAAGGTATTTCAGGAAGCGGAGTCCTTCGACGGCCCTTCGCTCATCATCGCGTACAGCCATTGCATCGCGCACGGCTACGATATGGCCTTTGGCATGAAACAGCAGAAAGCCGCAGTGCTCTCGGGCTACTGGCCGTTGCTGCGCTACGATCCTCGCGTGCGGCAGCAAGGGAAAAATCCGTTCCAGCTCGATTCAAAACCGCCGACTGTTCCGCTGCGAGACTACATCTACGCGGAAGCACGGTACTCGATGCTTGCCCGTAGTGATCCAGAAACAGCTCGCGTGCTATTGCGCTCAGCCGAGGACGACGTCGCTCGACGTTGGGAACTCTACGAGGCTCGAGCTGCAATGCCAGGCCGAGAACACGGCCTCCAGGCGCGGCCTGGCGAAGTAGAGCCTGCAACGTCAATAGAATTGCAGTCTGCGGGAGATAACGCATGAATTTAACTACTTCTTACTTGGGATTCACGCTCAAGAATCCCATCGTCGCGTCTTCATCGCCTTTGTGGGAATCCGTGTCCAACATTCGAGCGCTCGAAGATACCGGCGTCTCTGCCGTCGTTTTGCCTTCCATCTTCGAGGAACAGTTGCAGTTAGAAGGCGTGTATCTCGATCGCGATCTCGCTCGGGGCACTGAGAGTTTCGGCGAGGCTCTGAGTTATTTCCCAGTTCTCCGTGACTATAATCTCGGCGCGGAGGGCTATCTCGAACTGATTCGCAAGGCGAAATCCGCCGTCTCGATACCAGTCATCGCAAGCTTGAATGGCACATCACGGGGCGGGTGGATTAAGTACGCTCGCGATGCCCAACAAGCTGGCTGCGACGCCATCGAATTAAACCTTTATTCCCTAGCGACCGACCCAACGCGCACATCTGTGGAAGTAGAAAACGCCTATTGCGATCTGGTTCGCCAACTGAAGAGTTCTCTCCGCGTTCCCGTGGCCGTTAAGCTGTCCCATTTCTTGACGGCTCCGGCAAATTTCGCCGGACAGCTCGATGTCGCGGGTGCGAATGCGCTGGTGCTCTTCAACCGCTTTTACCAGCCTGATTTCGACATCGAACAATTGGAAGTTACACCTCGGCTTGCGCTCAGCCACTCGCAGGAGCTCCTCCTTCGTCTCCACTGGGTCGCCATCATCTATGGGCGCGTGCAGTCGGACCTTGCCATCACCGGTGGCGTGCACACAGCAGAAGACGTCATCAAGTCAATGATGGCGGGCGCTAAAGTCGCCATGATGACATCAGCACTCTTGCAGAAGGGAATCCGGCACGCTTCATCGGTTCTTGCCGATCTTGTGCGCTGGATGGAAGAACACGAATACCAATCCGTCCAACAGATGCAAGGTAGTATGAGTTTTCGCTCTGCACCGAATCCGGCGGCGTTCGAGCGGGTCAATTACATGCGCACATTGAGTTCCTATGAACTTGCGTCCAAGGAGCCAGCGGCTTGATTCGGCCCGCCGAGCGGGTGGCGACTTCCATCATGGGTTTGCGTCGCGCTAACAAAAGCGTACCTGACACGATGGGGCGAAGCGCTGAGTAAGATACTTGAGTTCCTCTTACGTCGCGGGGCCAGGATCTGTAGAACGCAATGTCGAAAACTTGTGTTTCTTCCGCGATCCTGGAACTGCCGCGATTCTCAGTCTGGTTTTATTTCGCTTGAAGAGATTCGATGTAGGCGACCACCTCGTCGAGGTGTTGCTGTCCGGTAGGGTCTTTGATCGGATCGAGATCCCTAAAATTGGATCCCCACACGGGCATGTCGTCCGACCCGTGCGCAGCGAGGTTCCTGCCAAACTTCAGAAGCGCCCCCACATAGCCCGACGGAAACTTGCCGTCGTGGCGTCTGGCGAGGGTCGTCAGATCCGCAGGTGGCGGCTTCAGCGCGATGGCAGCTGGACCGTTTCCCTTGGCATCCTCTCCGTGACAGGAAGCGCAGTACTTTATGAATGTCACTTTGCCCGATAACGTGTTTGGTTGCCTCGCGGGGCGTTTCTGATCGACCTTCTGCCTCGCACGGCTGATGCCCAAAACTGCGGCTAAAGCCGTGCACAAAAGAATCACTCTGAGAGCGAACATGGGATCCTTTTTGTGTTTCACCGTGATGTGCCTGTTGGTCAAGGCCAAAATGTCTTCTCGGTCGAATACTATCACGGTCCCAAAATCCTCTGTCCTTTTGCTCTTGGTCTAACATTGATGGCCGCTTGGGATATTCCAAATGCCAAGGCACAGCGGATTGGTTCCAACGCCTGGTTAGCGAATTAATCCGATCACCTCATTCGCCCTCCCCACATCGACTCCTGTCGCAGCAACAGAGTAGCGGTAGGGCAGATACTCGGGCGATGCGGGATGAGGAGAGCAGAGAAACTCGCTTGAGGGAAGGTGACGCGCGTCACGCGGTGGGGTGCGCCGTGGCACAGGCAGATGGGGATGGAGGATGTAAATATAAAAGAGTTAGCGGAGGCCCGAGGGAACGCAGCCGGACGGAATTTGGCGGAAGGTTTTTCGATGATGAGCGAATGCACCCGGGCCGCTGAGATTGGACTAATTTGGGTTTTGGGCACTGGAGGTCCGTCGTCCTGAAGGGGCGACGGAAAGGAACGACGGAAAGGAACGAGCTATGAATTACATCCTTTATACGGTGGTGACAGTGGCTGCGGTCCTTCTGGTCGTGGGGCTCGGCCGCGCGCTGCGGACGTATCTAACGTTTCGAGGCGAGAGGATTGTGTCGTGTCCGGAAACGCATGAGTCTGCGGCAGTACGGTTGGCGGCAGGGAATGCGGCGTTAAATGCAACGCTTGGGCACGAGCACCTGAGGTTGAGCGAATGTTCGCGTTGGCCCGAGAAAGAGGCTTGCGGGCAGGAATGCCTAAAGCAAATCGAGGAAGCGCCACGGGCTTGCTTGGTTGCAACGATTGTGAGTCGCTGGTATGAGGGCAAGGAGTGTGCGTATTGCCATAAGGCCTTTGGCGAGTTGCATTGGCATGACCACCCGCCGGCGCTCGTTGACGCGAAGCGGAAAACGGTGGAGTGGAGCGAAATCCCGACGGAAAAGCTACAAGAAACGATGAAGACGCATCTGCCGGTCTGCTGGAACTGCCACATCGCCGAGACGTTTCGGCACGAACATGCGGAGTTGGTGGTGGACCGGGCGCCCGATCCGCTGCGCATGAGCGTGTACAAATAGAAGAGACGGGCTCGCTCCCGCCGAGGTAAGTCGAGGTAAAGCGGGAGCGAGCGCGCCCGGAATACTAGAAGAAGTCGGGTTCCAAGTAAGTGAGTAGCAGGAAGCAGATAATCCGCAACGCGCAGAGTGGGGCAATGTCCTGACAAGTTCGCATATCGCACCTCTACGGAAAATCAATGAGAAGTGCTGCACTGCCCTCCGCGTCCCGTATTCCAAACCTCGGATCCAACCTCGGCAGACCCGAGGAATCTATGGCAGATTCCTCGTAGACTCCTACCCGTTCGGTCACGTTACAAACGAGATTTTAGAGCTTGAAAGTCTTGTCAGGGGGTGCCACCGCGCAGCACTCGGGTGAAATCACTGTATGTCTTGCAAGGTCTACATAGTTCCGTTCAGGATCCTGCACTATATATTTTCCGGGCCAGAGGGCGTTCAGTTCTTTCACGAGTTGCACGGCCTGTTGAGGTTCGTCACGGGTTGCTACGTTTGCGAATTCGCCGTTCTCAAGTTGCTTGAACACTGTGTACACAGCACTGTCACCTCATTTCTTCTTGGTTCCCTCAGTTCGTCTGAAAAAATACTGCTGCTCGCCGCATTTGACTGTGATGGAGCTCACGGCTCCTCGTGACCGGTAACACATGAAGCTGATTCAAGCAAAAAAAGAGGGGCTAACTTCGCCCCCCTCTTAGTCAAGGAAACTAGACACTCAGTGCGTTGTCGCAAACGCAACCTTGTGAAACGTCGAATATTCCGCTTCGAATTTCTTCACAACCGGGATGCCCTCAATGAACCGCGCCATGATCTTCTCGATCTGTGGATAAAGTTCACGATTGTAGAGCTCCGCATACTCCTTCGACTCCCACAAACTGATTGCTTCCACTTCTCTCTTCTCCGGTGTCACGAGCAATAGCTCATCCAGGAAGCCCTTCTGCTTGCGAAGCAAGGGCAGGATTTCCTTCTCAAACGTTACCGGAAGTTCGTTGACCACATTGGGCTTCAGTTGCAACACGACTTCACGTGCGAACATATAAGCCTTCCTCTCTTTTTGGTTGGGGGGCGATGCCGATGATCCTCTCCGTTTTCTCTACAGAGCACAGGATCGAAAGTTCATTCCGTCTCCCAGCACACTTTCACTCTGATTTGCCCACAATTGCTGTGCTCCGCGTCACCTGCCAACGTGCCCAGCATCACCCACCTAGCAGGCTGCTGAAAAATCGTGCGGAGCCAGCAATTTCTAGGTTGGTTTGAGTCATTCGGGAGTTCTTGAGCGTCTGAGGCGTGATTTTGCGTGCTACCAAGCGCCCGAAAGAAGCGTTTCAGCGCCGTGCAGAGACACTACGGCCCGGACTTACTGCGCGGGAACACGTAGCGGCCATCAGGTTTCGCATGCGCACCAGGTTGTAGGCCGCGCACGCGAAGGTAAAGATCCAATCCACCTTCAACGTTCCGCGATGCCGCACCTTGCGCAACAGTGCAATCGTCTTCAGCCAGCCAAAACATTCTTCGATGCGCTTCCTTTTCTTCTGGCTGATGCGGTAGCCCGCGTGTTGCGTGGTGCGTCCATCAATGGCGCTGCCGCCTCGTCGCGCCAGGTTTTGCGCCACGTGCGGCGTCACGCGCATGTTCCGGCACTCGCGCACAAACTCCGCAGTATCAAATCCCTTGTCGCCGCCCACGGTCACCCGCCCGCTTCCCGGAACATCCTGCAGCATGGCCATCGCCGCATCGCGCTCGGCTGTGCCCGTGGCTTCCCACACCAGGCTCGACACAATCAATCCGTTGCGATTCTCCACCAGCAGATTTCCGCTGTAGCTCAACTTCGCCTCCTTGCCTGCGCCTTTGCGCGCCAGAAGCGCGTCGGGATCGGTTTTCGATTCGTGCGTCTGGTTCGAGCGCTTCTCGCCGCGAAAATTCACCGTGGGATTTCCCGGATCGTCCGGCGGAGGCGAACTCTTCTTGTCCTTGGGCTGAAAACTCTTCACGCTGGCCCACGCTTCCAGCAGCGTGCCGTCCACGCTGAAGTGCTCGTCCGAAGTCCATCCCTTCTCTCGCGCCTGCGCCACCACCCGCGCCAGAAATTCCTTGGCCACCTCGGCCTCCAGCAACCGGTCGCGGTTCTTGGTGAACACCGTCGCGTCCCACACCGGATCATCCAAATTCAGTCCCACAAACCAGCGGAACAAAATGTTGTAGTCCATCTCTTCCATCAGCAGCCGCTCGCTGCGCACCGAATACAACATCTGCAACAGCTGCGCGCGCAACAACTGCTCCGGCGGAATCGATGGGCGACCCACTTTCGCGTACATCTTGTTGAACTGCGGCGACAGCTGCTTCAGGATTTCGTCCACCATCGTGCGGATCGGCCGCAGCGGATGATCCTTGCGCACTCGCTGCTCCGGGGAAATGTAGCTGAACACGTGACTCTGCTGCTGATCGGTTCCTCGCATGCGCATTGGACGCGCTCTGCGCTGCTTCGTTACAAAATTTCCGACTTTTTCAGCAGCCTGCTAGGGTACAGTCGCCTTTGAGCGTCCAAGCTCCGCGGCGGTTTGGAAACCCGCCGCAGCGCTACCTTTATGAATCAGCGGTCTAGTGTTGAGTCCACACGCGGGATATCTTCGTGTTGCAACGGTCTAGGGAACCGTCGTTTGAGCGTGCATTCTGCGCGGCGGTTTGGACAGCGGTCCGAACCAAAACACGGGACTCCTATTCGGGCAGCGCGAGTTGGCCATCGATCTGGAAGTGCCCGCTGACCGTTGGCGCCCCAGTATCAGGCTGGCCGCCGCCAATGCTGATGGTGTAATCACCACCGGCAATGATCGGGATTTCCATCTTCGGTCACCATGACCAGATCGCGGTCCTTCAGGTCGAAGTGAACCTTCTGGCTCGCGCCCGGCTCCAGATGAATGCGCTGGAATCCGCGGAGAGCGATCTGCGGAGCACCCTTGACTGCGGGGAACTTGAGGTAGACCTGGACGGCTTCGTCTCCTGCGACTTTGCCGGTGTTGGTTACCGTGACGTCGGCGGCGACAGGTTGTCCCGCAGCTACAGCCTGCGTCGGGACACTGAGGTCGCTGTACTTGAAGGTGGTGTAGCTGAGTCCGTAGCCAAACGGATAGAGCGGCTTGCCTTTGAAGTACCGGTAGGTCCGGCTTGTCATCTCATAATCTTCGAAGTTAGGTAACTGGCTGACGTCCTTGTAGAACGTAACCGGCAGCCTTCCACCAGGATTGTTCTTTGCCGCTCAGCGTCTCAGCGACAGCCGCGCCGCCTTCTTCGCCGGGGTACCATGCTTCGAGAACCGCGTTGGCGTGATCGTTGATCCAGTTGACAGCCAGGGCGCTGCCATTCAACAGAACGACGGCGAGTGGCTTGCCGGTGGCTGCTACTGCTTCCACGAGCGCTTCTTCCGGCTGGGGAAGATCGATGCTGATGCGATCTCCACCGAGGAATCCAGGTATCGGTCACCGGCATCTCTTCACCTTCGAGCCTGCTGGTGATTCCCACGACGGCAATCACGATGTCGGCGTTCTTTGCCGCGGCGATTGCCTCAGGCGAAGGCGCATCGTTGACCTTCGCCCAGATGAGTTGCGCGTGCGGCTTGGTGCCGTTCATGCTGCCGTAGTGCAGGCTCAGCGCGGCCTTCTGCCCTTTACCAGGTGGACACGACCGACGGCTGCGTCGACTCCTTCGACTCTGCCCAATCTGCGCGACTTGCTTGTCGTCAATTGATAGTCTTCCGAAGCCGTTGCCGCGCACGCCGACGAGGTAGTCGCCGGTATCAGTGGCCGTGAGGAAGCCTGTCCAGCGCACGCCGACAGTCTTTTTGCCGGCAACCTCTGCAGGCAAGTTGCTGTCGGTGAGGTTGATGTTCGGCTCGGTGCGGCTGGCAAGCACCGGCGGCTCCGGTCCCCTGCCAAAGCCGGCGCATGCGAACTCGCTGTAGTCCGCCTTCAGGCCAGGCTTGCCGTCAGGAGTGGTCGAGCATGGCATCTGGAACCGGATTGCCATCGTTGCGCAGGAACTGGGTTCCCGGAACGTAGGTGATCGTCGCGTTCGGGAACTCCGCCTTGAGTCCGTCGAGCACCGAGACGATGTGCGTCGGCGTTCCTGCATAGTTGCCGAGCAGCACTGCGGTCTGGTCAGCAAGCGGACCGACAACGGCGATCTTCTTGATCCCGGGTTTGAGCGGAAGAATGCCGTCGTTCTTCAGCAGGACCATGGACTCGTTCGCGAGCTTGCGCGCCAGGGCGCGGTGTTCCGCACTGTCCAGTTCCTTCTCGTCGATCTTGGTGTAGGGAACCATCTCCGGCGGATCAAACATGCCAAGCTTCATGCGCGCTGTGAACAGGCGAATGAGTGCGGTGTCGAGCGTGCTCTCAGGCAGGTAGCCTTGCTGCACGGCATCGATATAGGCCTTGTCGACCGGCTCGCCAGTGCCTGGTCAGAGAAGACGCACTCGTTATCCATGCCGCGGATTACGGAGATGGCCGCGCCTTGCGCCTGGGTTGGGCGATAGCGATGATTGGCGGCAATGTCCCGGACCGCGTCGCAGTCCGAAACCACATATCCCTGGAAGCCCCACTTGCCGCGCAATTGGTCCTGCAGCAGGTACTGGTTGGCGCATGCCGGCTCGCCATTGATTGCGTTGTACGCGCACATGACCGAACCGGCCTTGCCTTCCACGACGGCAGCGCGGAACGCAGGCTCGAAGGTGTCCACCTCGTCGTGTTTGCTCACGTCCACATCGGCAAAGTGCCGGGTTGGCTCCGGTCCGCTGTGCACGGCATAGTGCTTCGGTGTCGCAATCGCGCGGTAGTACTTCGGATCGTCGCCCTGCATTCCGGTGACGTAGGCAACGCCCATGCGGCCGGTGAGGAAGGGATCTTCGCCGTAGGTTTCCTGTCCACGGCCCCAGCGCGGGTCACGGAAGATGTTCAGATTCGGGGACCAGAAATCCAGGCCTCCGCCAATAAGCCCGCGTCGTCCGGTACGTGCATCCTGCACATGCTTGATGCGTCCCTCAATACCGATCTGGGTCGCCATGGTGTGAATGTCCGGCGCATCGAAGGTCGCAGCCAGACCGATTGGCTCCGGATACTCCGTTACACCCTGGTCGATGACGCCGTGGAGCGCCTCGCTCCACCATTGGTACGCAGGAATGTTGAGCCGCGGAACTGCGGCGGAATTGTTCAGCATTTGCGAAGCCTTCTCTGCCAGGGTCATGCGATGCACCAGGTCAGCGGCGCGCTGCTCGGGTGACAAATTTGGATTCATGTAGGGGAGTTTCGCGGTATCCTGCGCAACTGCAAATTGCAGAATTGAGCCAAGGAAAAGCGTCCCGTACACGCGACGATGCCTGCAACAATTCGCGTCATGCGTTTTTTCATGTTGTATCTCCAGGTTAAGTGTGGCGACCGCCGACTTCACCGCCAAGAAGTCCGATGGAGCACAGTATCGGATTCTTTCTACAGATTGCGCCCTGTTTCATTGGAGCTCCGCCCGACGGATGCGGTTTTGTCTCAGACCCAGTTGTAGATGACTTTGAAACCTGCGACCATCCTTAGAGTGCAAGCAAGATGACGGGCCCTGCCAAGCCATACGGTCGTACCAGACCGCGTTTCGCGAATGCGTCGTCGGTCTTCGACAGACGCGAAATGCAGGCGCGCATTGGCCGAATGACGGGCGTGCGAGGGGAGAATGTAATTGAGTCGGAGCGTCTGAGGTTGGCTTCTGTTCAAGGCAATGGATGATGATTTCATTGGTGGCCGGGTTCCTCCAGACTTTGAACCTCATTGCGACGGTTTCGACCCAATGTGTTGAATCTCGACGGAGTCTCGCCTTTCTGTTGGTCTCACAGGGACTGGGAGGAGCCATATCCAGCTGGTGGCCTCCGAATGAACCCGATAGAAAATTCGTCAGCATTATAACGGTCGCGACGAATCGTGCCTTAAAGCAGGTACGCTGTGAAGTGCATAACGGAGAGTTCCCCTGTTAGGTTTTGTTAGCCCATCTAAAGTGCTTGAAATCAACGATGTTAGCACCTTGGCTGCAGGCAGGATTTCCGACAATCTGATCGACTGTAGGATATACTTCGGTTCGCAAGCTGATGACGACGTCTTCTGTAGCGGGATTGAATGCAGGAACCGAATGCCACTCCTCAATATCGACAATCTGGAAACGCCATGGACCCCAGCCAGCGAAGAGGACGTCACCAAAGTCCAAAGGCAGCTTGAGAGGATCTTGGAGGATCCGCATTTCAAGGGAAGCAAGCGATATACGCGCTTTCTGCGTTTCATTGTCGAGGAAGCCCTAAGCGGAAATTCGGGCGGAATCAAGGAACGCTCGCTCGGCATCGCTGTGTTCGACCGCCCACTGGACTACGACACATATTCTGATTCCATTGTTCGGGTAGCGGCTTCGGAGGTACGGAAGAGAATAGCGCAGTATTACGACACACCGGGTCATGACCAGGAATTGAGAATCGGACTGCCCTTGGGCTCCTACACACCGGAATTTCGGTTGGGCAGGTACCACGCTTCTGGCGCAACGACGGTCCATGCAGATAACGGCTTGCGAACTCTCGAATCAGGATTGGCGTCCTGGACGGAGGACGTATCGAAGAAAAGGGGATTTCAAGCTGGAAGACTCCTCAATCGCCGAACCTCGATTTACCTGCTGATTCTGGCCGCGGCTTGTGTTGGCGCCGCACTTTTGGGGCGGGTCGCGCTTCGTACTCCCGAGGAAACCGATGCCCTTTCCGCGCTTTGGGGACCGGTCGTTGAGAAGACGGATTCCGTTGTGATATGTGTCGGGCAAGTCAGTTCACAAGCCCCACGGGCCGCCGCGGAGTCAGCTCAAGTGGCCGCACCGACCGAGACCGGCTTCTCGCCAGACATTCTTTTAATTCGAGATGCTGCCTCGGCCTCCCAGGTTAGCGCTGTACTCGGCCGCATGGGTGGCAATCCTCGAATGCTCGGGGCTGCCTCGACTAATTTCACCGATCTTCAAATTACATCCGGGGTGTTCATTGGTGCATTCAACAATCCATGGACGTTGCGTTTGCAGGCGCCTCTCAGGTATCAGTTTGTTCGAAACGCAACCGATCAAACCTACCGGATCGTTGACACACAACACCCTGACTTGCGTCTCTATCAGATAGACAAAACCAAACCTTATAACCAGTTGACTCAGGATTACGGAATAGTTGCCCGATTTCTGAGCCCAACGACGGAGCGAGAAACAGTGATCATTGCCGGGATCAGCGCCAACGGAACTCTCGCGGCAACCTCAATGGCTACCGATGCGCGCTTTTTCGAAGAGTTGGCCCGCACCGCGGGCAACGGCGTGGCGAAGAAGAACTTTGAAATTCTCGTGTCAACACAAGTAATCGATAATCGCACCGGTCCGCCCAAAGTCCTCGATGTTCAGTATTGGTGAACAGGTTCATTCAGCGTTCGTGCTTCCAGCTAAAATCACCGATTATCGCAAATAAGCGAGAAACGTTTCGACACACCTTTCCTTGATAAGGGCCTTAATACAGGGAATCTAACGATTGAGAGAATGACGACACCCAGATTAGTTCCGGCCACTCAATTTACGGAGAGATTCTGGTGCCGGGAGGGGGCTTATGCCAGGAAAAGCATCAATGTAACCCAACCGTCTGAACGGTTTGCCTGTAATACACCCGGAACAAGAAAACAGAACGATTTTTCGCGATGACCACATCGACGATCCCTATCGAGCGCAATATTCCCGCATTGCTCAAATTATGGATCAAGTTCCACGCTCTCTGGTCGATCAGATAAAAGGACAACGCAAAGGGAGAGGTTAACTACTCGGGGGAGAATTTCTCGCGGCGCATTCGGATTTGGATAGTTAGAATGCGAATCGAAATAGGGCCAACCCACCGTGATCCGTAAACCGCCAAACCAACTTGGGAATAGGTTTTATGACAAGGAAAGCAAGCAATCTAAGCCACGGCGTGAATTTCTCAGACTGGCCGCGTTTACCGGTGCGGCGGCGCTCACGGGGGAAGGGGGCGGGAGCGGCGGGCGAACACAACGCGCCGGTCCACAATCCGCGGACAGTCATGAGGGGGACTACAAGATGGAGTTCCTTCGTGTCAGCGGGCGTCACATAGTCAATGCGAAAGGGAAACAGGTTCGCCTGCGGGGAACCTGTCCGGGCGGCTGGATGAACATCAGGGATTTCATTAATGGGCATCTGGGGCGCGGAGCATACTCTCCGAGCGCAGATGGCGGAGGTGCTTGGTCCGGCCAAAGCACAGTTCTTCTTCGAGCGCATGCTGGACTACTTCTTCAATGAAGACGATGTGATCTTTCTGAGCAAGGCCGGCGCCAGCGTCGTCAGGATACCTCTTAATTATCGACACTTCGAGGACGATGCCGCTCCTTTCAAATACATGGAGGCGGGTTTTGCTCGTCTCGATAAGGTGTTAAGCCACTGCGAAAGGCATGGTCTTTACGTCATTCTGGACCTTCATTCGGCGCAGGGATGGCAGAATGTTCATTGGCATTCTGACAACGCATCGCGCATCAGCCTTTTCTGGGAGGTTGCGTTCTATCAGGATCGCTTCGTTGCCCTTTGGCAGGAGTTTGCGCGGCGCTACAAGAATAGGGCCGTAATCGCCGGCGACCTATGTGCGAACGAGCCTTGCGCGAACAACGCCCTAGGCGACTATCCATGGAACGTGGGTTCCAATTACAAGCCCAATTTTGACCGCATGAATGCTGTTTACCGGCGCCTGGTTACAGAGATTCGCAAGATCGATTCCAAACACATTATCTTCCTTGAAGGTGATGAATACGCAAAGGAGCTTCTCGGGGCTAGAGAAACCTTTCGACGATAACCTAGCCTACAGTTCACATAACTACACTGTGCCTGGGTTTGGACCTGGCCAATACCCTGGCACCATCCATCCGCGATCGGCGGCAGCGGGCAGTGCTCAGGACTGGGATCTGGCAAAACAGGAGCGCAACTTCCTCGATGCCGAGGGAACGAAGTTCACCCAGCAGCATAACGTTCCGCTGTGGGTTGGCGAGTTTGGGTCTGTCTTTAACGGGCCTGCCAATGAGAGTGGCGACCGGCTTCGCGCGTTAGATGATCAGATTGGCATCTTTGAAAGTCACGAAACGCACTGGACAACGTGGAATTACAAAGATGTTGGCGTGATGGGTATGCTGAAGATCAACCCTGCATCTCCGTACATGGAGCGCATCAGCGACCTTCTTCGTAAGAAGGTTGCTCTTGGCACCGACGATTGGATGAAGTGGCTACCAACAACGCAGGTAAAGGATGCAACGGCTCAGCTTGCTGACCAGATACGTCAAGTGGTTGGTGATCCGCAGTTGGATGCGCGACTCAATGTACGGTGCATGAGTCAAACCCTGTTGTGCTTCTACACGGAACCCCGACGCAGCTCCTCTACGCGAGCCTCTTCAAAGGCCTGTCCGAGAATGAGCTGGATCACATCCTATCTTCCTTTTCGGCAAAGCAGTGCGTGCCAAACCAAGGTCTGGTGGACGTCCTCCGTAAACATATGGCCACGCCAGCTCAGGTGCCGAGTACTGGCGGTTGATTCCCAGCGGCTGCCATGCCGAGATTACGATATTCAATCGTGAGTCGCTTAACTTTGCCGTTGAATAATCGGACGAAGAGAATCGCCCCTTTCCGACTGTAACTTCTATTTCACGCCCCCCATGAGATCGACACCAGACTCTCTTGATCATCGACAAC
>CAWBHM010000006.1:0-17633 GCA_963788555.1 uncultured Acidobacteriaceae bacterium
TACTCCTAGAAACATTCTCATTTGGAAAGGGCGTTTGGGAAGGGCACGAGTTTACTCGTGCCTCAAAGAGCCCGAGGTGTACGGCTTCAGCCGCTGAGGTGAGCTCTCTGAATGAAGGCGTACCCCAGGGGCTGAAGCCCATTTGCATGACGGTTTCATGGCACGAGTGAACTCGTGCCCTTCCCGGTCTGTTCGTAGATGGTTCCGTCGAGTTTGTTGATCTGAACGACTGACTTGACCGCCGGCACGCACCAGCCTCTCGCGATTCGCTAAAATGATGGGCTCTTCCCGTTTTTCGAGGATGCAATGAAGGCTGTGCCGGCTGGCGCGCGCGCTTCTGTCGAAGAAACCGTCGAGTTCAAGCATACGTTGGCCTCGCATCACCCTGAGCTGCCTCCGGTTTATTCCACGCCTGACATGATTCGACTGATGGAGACCGCGGCATTTCACGCGCTCCGGCCCTACTGCGAAGGCGATGAGATCACCGTGGGAACGGCGATCAACATCGAACATCGAGCGGCCAGCGGGATCGGCGCTCACATCCGCGCCGAGGCCGTGCTGCAATCGTTCGATGGCAAGTTCTACACGGTTCGAGTCACGGCTCATGACGACGCGCAGGAAATCGGACGAGGCACCGTCGGCCGCGCTGTCATCAGCGTGGGGAAGTTTATGGCGAGGATGAAAAGAAGCATTTAGCACTTAGCATTTAGCATTTAGCCCTTCGAGTTCTTGCCGGTTCCAAGAAGTTTTTTAGTTCCGCCGAAAAGGTGCAGGGGCCAAATGCTAAGTGCCAGTGCCGCGAAGTGAGGTTCTATGCCCGACATCCAATCGCAAAAATCCAAGGCTCTCGCCTTCCGAGCCATGCATCAAGGCCCGCAGATACTCGTGTTGCCCAACGCATGGGACGTGGCCAGCGCGCGCGTGTTCGAAGTTTCAGGCTTCGGTGCGGTCGCGACCACCAGCGCAGGGATTGCGTTTTCGCTCGGCTATCCCGACGGACAGAAGATTGCGCGCGATGAGATGTTGGCCCGCGTGGCGCGCATCGCGCGCGCGGTGAAGGTTCCAGTGACGGCCGATGTGGAGTCGGGCTACGGTAGCCGTCCCGAAGACGCAGCGCGAACGGCGCGCGAAGTCATCGAGGCTGGAGCCGTGGGCATGAATCTCGAAGACTCCACCGGCGACCGGGTCAATCCACTGGTCGAATTACCGCTGCAACTGGAAAAAATCAAAGCGGTGCGTGAAGCTGCTCTCAAAACCGCAGTTCTGCTGGTACTGAATGCACGCACCGATGTGTTCCTTTTGAAGGTCGGCGCGGAGGAGAAGCGATATGACGAAGTTGTGCGGCGTCTGGTCGCTTATCGTGATGCGGGAGCAGAGTGCGTGTTTGCTCCAGGCTTAAGCGATGCCAAAGTCATCGAGCGCCTCGCGCAGGACGTGAAGTGTCCGCTGAACATCCTGGCAGGACCGGGATTTCCTTCGGCGCCGGAGCTTGAAAAGCTCGGCGTGGCGCGCGTTTCGCTAGGTTCGGGCCCCATGAGGGCGACACTAGGACTGGCGCGCCGCATTGCCGAGGAATTGAAATCCGAAGGAACGTACGAAACTCTCGAAGGCGCGGTGCCCTATGCCGACGTGAATGACTTGATGAAGCGCGATCGCTAACGCTCGTGTGGGGCGGACGCCTCATCCTCCCGCCGATGCCGCGAAGCGATGAGGGCGGATGGAAATTCTTACGCGACCAGCTCCATTACCTTTTCCAACTCTTTCCTGGTGATGTTCGGCACCTTCGCCCCCTCCGCGGGATAGCCCACCGGAATCAACAAATACGGCTTTTCATTCCGGGGACGGTTCAGGATCTGGCTGAGGAATCCCATCGGACTCGGAGTGTGTGTCAACGTGGCCAGGCCCGCGAGATGCAGAGCCGCCAGCAAAAATCCGCAGGCAATGCCGACGGATTCCATCACGTAATAATTTTTCTCTTTCACCTCCTCCCCAGTTTCATTCTTAGCGAGCCCGTAATCTGCGCGGAAGACGACGATGAGATACGGCGCGATTTCGAGAAAAGGCTTGTGCCAGTCGGTGCCGAGAGGTGCAAGCGCCTCGAGCCACTCGTCCGGTGCGCGATGTTCGTAGAAGGCGCGCTCTTCTTCCTCCGCCGCTTCGCGAATGCGGCGCTTGATTTCGGCATTTGCGACCACCACGAAGTGCCACGGCTGGCGATTGGCGCCAGAGGGAGCCAATGCTGCGGTGCGGATCGCCGATTCGATCAGCGAAAATGGCACCGGCTCCGCCGAGAAGTCACGTACTGTGCGACGGGTGCGCATGGCTTCCAGGAAAGCTTTGGCCCGCGCGGCTTGTTCTTCCGAAGAAAGGCGGTGGAAGGTGAGTGGGACGAACGCTGGCATCGGCATGGCAGTTCCCGGTCGGCAGTGTACAGGATGCCAACCTCGCGCGTTAGTATGGTCGCGTGCGGGAGCTGCATCAAACCGTCATCAGCCATATCCGGAAGCACGAATTGCTGCGCGCCGGAGATCGCGTTGCTGTGGCCGTCTCCGGAGGAGCGGACTCGGTCGCATTGCTGCGACTGTTGCTCGACCTGCGCAAGGAATTGGGGATCGTCCTCTCGGTCGCGCACTTTAATCATTGTTTGCGAGGCGCCGATTCCGACGCGGACGAGGAATTCGTCGCCGCGCTGGCTAAGGGACTGAAGCTGGAGTTCCGCCGGGCGAGCGGCGAGGTCAAAACCTGTGCGGCCGAAAGGCATTTGAGCATCGAAGCCGCCGCGCGCAAACTTCGCTACGAATTTTTCGAGCAGCTTTTCAAAGAAGGCGCCGTCAATCGCATCGCGACTGGACACACGCTTAACGATCAGGCGGAAACGGTTTTGCTTCGCTTGGTGCGGGGTGCGGGAACGCGGGGGCTGGCGGGAATTTATCCCAGGCGTCTGGTGTCAGGCGTCGGGCTTCAGGAAGACCAGCCGCTCTCGATCATTCGTCCGCTGCTCGGCATTCACCGCAAGAATCTCGAAGCCTATTTGCAATCGCTGGGTCAGCCGTGGCGTGAGGATGGCAGCAACCGCGATCTTCGCTTTGCGCGCAATCGGGTGAGGCACGGAATTCTTCCTCGGCTCGAGCGCACATTGAATCCCTCGGTGCACGAGACTCTTGCGGAGACAGCTGAGATCGCTCGGGCGGAAGAAGAATATTGGAAAGAGTTGGTGGAGCGGACGACGCCCCGGGTTTGCACGCTTCATCGTGGCCGGCGGGACGCCGGCGCTACTTTGAACAATGCAGCGTTGCTCGAACTACCTCTGGCCGTGAGGCGGCGGGTGGTGCGCGCTGCTTGCGAATTTCTCGGCCTTAACCTCGAATTCAAGCATGTCGAAGAGATTCTTGCGGTTACAGACGGAACTGCCTCGGGCGCCGCGTTGCCTCATGGATGGCAAGCGTTCCGAAACGGGAATGAAGCCAGAATAGGGGACGGGGTTCCCGAAGCGGGACAGAACTACGAATACCCCCTCCCCGTCCCCGGCAAAGTTGTCATTCCTGAGGCGGGCATTGCGTTGGAAGCGATTCTGGTTCCTACACTTACGGGGTATAATCCGCAGCATTGCCTGGATTCCTCGGTGCTGTCACGGCCACTGCGAGTGCGGAACTGGCATTCCGGCGACCGATTCTGGCCTGCGCACACCAAGGGGCCGAGGAAGATCAAGGAATTGCTGCAAGAGCGGCGCGTGCTCGGGGCGGAGAAGAAGCTGTGGCCGGTGGTGACCAGCGGCGACGAGATTGTCTGGCTGCGAGGGTTCGCGGTGCCGGCACAGTTCGGGCCTAGAGAGTCCACGGCGGATGCGGTAATGATCCGGGAAATCCCGGCTGAGGAGCGCGCCACAAAATGAATCAGAGAGTCGAGCAATTGCGGGTGGTTATCCCGGCGGAGCAGATTCAGAAGCGGGTGAAGGAAATGGCTCGCCAGATCTCCGACGACTACAAAGGCCAGACCATTCATGCGCTTGCGCTGCTCGAAAACGGTTTCATGTTCATGGCTGATCTGGTGCGTGCGCTCGAAGTGCCTGTGATTTGCCAGTTCATCAAGCCCCGGTACCGCAAGCAAACAAGCGACGGACAGGGCGAGACCCTCGAGATTTTTTTCAGCCACGAGCCCGACATCCACGGCCAGCACGTTCTTCTGGTGGAAGGTCTGGTCCATTCCGGCGTCACCAACGAGTTCCTGATGAGTGACCTGCGGTCGCGTGGGGCTGCTTCGGTGAAGCTGGCTACGTTGCTCGACCGGCAATCCGCCCGGCGAGTGCGCTTGCAGCCCGATTATTTTGGCTTTCTGGTAGACGAGGCTTTCGTGCTCGGCTACGGCATGGGATCGCCCGAACAGACACAGCGCAATCTTCCCTATTTGGCATCTGCAAGCTGAATCAAGTCCATGACTTAAGTTCTGGGAAAGTCTGCGCTTTTTCCGGCAAGAACGGTTAAAATGACGGGCTAGGGATTTTTCTATCCAAATCCCCCGTCGAGCATCTAATTCGAATGGGGAAGTATGCCCAGGATTTTGGATAGCAGGTCGCGACTTTCTCAGGAGCCTCTTCAGTGAATTCGACAGTAAAAACCGTGGTGTTCTGGCTGGTGATCATCCTTTCTGCCGTGCTTTTGTGGCAGGTGGTGAAGCAGGGGAACGCCGGGCAAAAAGATAAAGAAGTTAACTTCTCGCAGTTCATGTCAGACGTTGACCAGGGGAACGTGAAAGAAGTCACGATCTCGGGCATGGAAGTGCGCGGCAAGTATCGCAACGACAACTCTGGCTTCCACACCACCGCCCCCGTCAACTACCCCGACATGATTCGGACGCTCAAAGACAAGGGCGTTTCGATGACCTTCCACGACATCAACAGTGGAGGGTGGCCGACGTGGCTCCTGAACCTGGCTCCGCTTATCTTGCTGGCAGCATTGTGGTTCTTCATGATTCGCCAGATGCAGACTGGCGGCAACAAAGCGCTCTCGTTCGGCAAGAGCCGGGCGCGCCTGCTATCGATGCAGCAGAAGAAAGTCACGTTCAAGGACGTGGCCGGCGTCGATGAGGCCAAGGAAGAGCTGAAAGAGATTATCGAGTTCCTGCGTGAAGCGCAGAAGTTCCAGAAGCTCGGCGGACGCATTCCCAAGGGCGTGTTGCTGGTCGGACCTCCGGGAACTGGCAAGACCTTGCTCGCTCGCGCGGTTGCCGGCGAAGCTAACGTTCCCTTCTTTTCGATCTCCGGCTCAGACTTCGTAGAAATGTTCGTCGGCGTGGGTGCAAGCCGCGTGCGCGATCTGTTCGAGCAGGGCAAGAAGAATGCCCCTTGCATCATCTTCATCGATGAAATCGACGCAGTCGGACGTCACCGCGGCGCAGGCCTGGGCGGCGGACACGACGAGCGCGAGCAGACCTTAAATCAGTTGCTGGTTGAGATGGACGGCTTCGAATCGAACGAAGGCGTCATCCTGATGGCGGCGACGAACCGTCCCGATGTGCTTGATCCCGCATTGCTGCGGCCTGGGCGTTTTGATCGTCGCGTCGTGGTCAGCCGTCCTGATGTGCGCGGACGCGAAGAGATTCTGCGGGTGCATACCCGCAAGATTCCTCTTGCCGAGGATGTCGATCTCTCGGTTCTTGCGCGCGGAACACCGGGCTTCTCCGGTGCAGACCTCGCGAACATGGTCAACGAAGCGGCGTTGAGCGCGGCGCGGCAGAACCGCAAAGCCGTGCTCCAGTACGATTTCGAAGTCGCCAAAGACAAGGTGCTGATGGGAGTGGAACGCAAGTCGATGATCCTCTCGGACGAAGAGAAGAAGGTCACGGCGTATCACGAAGCGGGACACGCGCTGGTTGCGGCGAAGTTGCCGAACTCCGACCCCGTGCATAAAGTCACGATCATCCCTCGCGGCATGGCGTTGGGCGTGACCATGCAGTTGCCCATCGACGACAAGCACAACTACACCAAGGACTATTTGGAGACGATGATTGCCATCATGATGGGCGGCCGCATCGCCGAAGAGTTGTTCCTG
The DNA here is from genome assembly GCA_963788555.1 of uncultured Acidobacteriaceae bacterium. Lineage (GTDB taxonomy): Bacteria > Acidobacteriota > Terriglobia > Terriglobales > Acidobacteriaceae > Sulfotelmatobacter. Next base: position 6,048 of record CAWBHM010000006.1, read on the forward strand.
AACCAGATGTCCACCGGCGCGGGTAACGACATCGAGCGAGCCACGGAAATGGCGCGCAAGATGGTGTGCGAGTTCGGCATGAGCGACCTGGGGCCTCTGACGTTCGGCAAGAAAGAAGAGCAGATTTTCCTGGGACGCGAAATTGCCCAGCACCGCGATTACAGCGAAGCTACTGCAATCAAGATCGACGATGAAGTGAGGCGCCTGGTCGGCCAGGGATATAACGTGGCCAAAGGGATTCTCGCTGACAATCGCGACACGCTCGTACGAATTGCTCTCGCTCTGCTGGAGCGCGAAGTGATTGACGCCAACGAAATCAAGCTGCTGATCGAAGGCAAGGAATTGCCCAAGTTGCAGCCTCCTTCGAAGCCCGATGACGGCGTGCAGCAAGTGCTGAAGCCGGAGCCGGGACGTCCGGGAATCGCCAAGGGCGGGGAAAGTCCGGCGCGGGCATAGATTCATCTTGAAATTGGCAAGGGCGGCTTGAAAAAGCCGCCCTTTTTATTTGGTAGTGCGCAGGACCACGCGCCTATTTTCTATCCGTTCACCAGATCCATCATGTGCTCGGGATAGCGCTCGCCGGAGGCTATCCCGTGCGGAGCAACCTCATCGATCCGGCGCAGATCTTCTGGAGTGAGCTTCACATCGACCGCAGCGGCATTTTCTTCCAAATACTTACGGTGTTTCGTGCCCGGGATCGGAACGATATCGTCGCCTTGCGCCAGCACCCAGGCGAGGGCCAGTTGCGACGCAGTGCATCCTTTTTCTTTTGCCAGCTCCTCGACGCGGCGCACCAGGTCGAGATTCTTCTGAAAGTTCTCACCCTGAAAGCGAGGAGAGAAGCGACGGTAGTCATCCTCGGGAAGGTCTTCCAAGCGCTGGAACCGTCCCGTTAGAAACCCGCGACCCAGCGGACTGTACGCGACAAAACCAATGCCCAGCTCACGGCAGGTGGCAAGAATTTCGTCCTCAGGATCGCGCGACCACAACGAATACTCGGTCTGCAAAGCTGCGATAGGATGAATCTTCGCGGCACGCCGCAGAGTCTGCGGACTGGCTTCGGAGAGTCCCAAGTAGCGCACTTTGCCCTGCTTCACCAGTTCCGCCATCGCTCCTACTGTTTCTTCAATTGGAGTTTTGGGATCGACACGGTGTTGGTAGTAGAGATCGATCGTCTCAATGCCCAGGCGCTTCAGGCTGGCGTTGCAGGCGGCGTGGACGTATTCGGCTTTTCCATTGACGCCACGAACATTGGGATCATTTGAGTCACGAACGATGCCAAATTTCGTGGCGACAACGACTTTGTCGCGGCGCCCTTTGATCGCCTTGCCGACTAGCTCTTCATTCTTGTGTGGACCATAAACATCGGCGGTATCAAGAAAATAAATGCCGAGTTCCAAAGCGCGGTCGATCGTCGCGAGCGATTCGCTGTCATCGCGTCCGCTATAGAACTCCGACATGCCCATGCAGCCCAATCCCTCCGCGGAAACCGTGAGTCCGGAATGGCCAAGTTTGCGAGTTTTCATGAGTGCTCCTTTTTAAAAGGAAAAGCGGCGACATGCTCACCCCTCTAGATGCCGGAGAGCGCGGCGAGGCTTCGAAGAATCAGAGATTTCTCCCAGCATGAGTCGCCGGAGCCTGGTCTCGCATCTTCTCCCATGGAATGTTTGTTGACTGAGGGATTCATGAATCAAGTTCCAGCCTGGTTTGAGCGCAAGTTCAAATTCGATTTTCCCGTCGAGCTGCATCCGAACCTGTGCATGCGCCTGCGCGGCACACCCGCTCGGCTCGAAGAAATCATTCGCGGAGCAGATGGCGGCGCCCTTGTAGGAAAGCCTGCGGACAAGTGGTCGGCGCAGGAGCATGCCGGACATCTGCTGGATCTGGAGCCGCTATGGTCGGCGCGGGTCGAGGACTTCGTGGCGGGTGGGACGGAATTAACGGTAGCAGACTTGCGGAATCAGAAGACCGATCAAGCCAACCACAATTCTCGCCGGGTCGACGAGATCCTCAGCGAGTTTCGCAGGGCGCGAATGGCGCTAGTTGACCGCGTGGCGAAGATCGATCCTTCTCTGTTTTCGCGAACCATGCTGCATCCGCGGCTCAAGCAGCCTATGAGGCTGGTGGATCATTTGTACTTCGTCGCCGAGCATGACGATCATCATCTGGCAAAGATTTGGGAGATGATTGCGGCTTAGGCGGCATCGTGGCCGGCAGGATGCCGGCGCTACTCTACTGCGATCAGCGGCTTTGTTGCGGCGCGGACTTCGCCTATTTTTGCGGCGGGAACTCCGGCGCTGCTGAGCGCGGCGATCAGTTCCTCTGCTTCATCTCCAGCCACCGAAATCAGCAGACCGCCCGCCGTCTGCGGATCGAACAGCAGAGTCTTGCGGTCTTCGTCGATTTCTCTTTCATAACTCACGACGCATTCGGCGAATTCGCGGTTGGCTTTCAATCCGCCCGGGATATATCCCGCGCGCACGCATTCGAGCGCGCCGGGAAGCAGCGGGATGTTTTCGGAGAAGATGCGCAGGCTGACATTTGCGGCCAGCGCCATCTCGCGCGCGTGGCCGATCAGACCGAAGCCGGTGATGTCGGTGAGGCCGTGAACGGAGAATCGGTCGCCGGTCGTCGGTCGCCGGTTGCCGGACTCCGCCGCATGACCTGTGATGACTTCCGCAGCGCTCTTGTTCAGCGTGGTCATCGATTTCACGGCGGCGTCGATCCAACTCTGCTCGGCTCTTTCCTTCTTTATCGCCGTGGAAATCACGCCTGTGCCCAACGCTTTCGTCAGGATCAGTGCGTCGCCCGGTTTGGCGCCATCATTGGCCAGTACTTTCTTAGGATCGATAAGGCCGGTGACTGAGTATCCGAACTTGGTTTCTTCGTCGCGGATGCTGTGCCCGCCAATCACCGTGCAGTTGGCCTCCATCATCTTGGAAAGGCCGCCGGCAAGAATGCGCTCGAGAATGTCGAGATCGGCTTTTTCGGGAAAACACACCAGAGCGAGCGCCGTGAGCGGGCGTCCGCCCATGGCGTAAACATCGCTCAGTGAATTGGTCGCAGCGATCTGTCCGAAGGTGTAGGGGTCATCGACGATGGGAGTAAAGAAGTCGACGGTCTGCACCAGCGCCGTGTCGGGAGCGATTTGATACACTCCGGCGTCGTCGGCGTGATCGAAGCCGACTAGAACATTCGGGTCATGTTGCCGGGCTAATTTCCCAAGCACCGCGTCCAGCGCCGCCGGACTCAGCTTGGAAGCTCAACCCGCAGCTTTCACCGACTCCGTCAGGCGGAATGGTTTGGTTTCAGGCACAGACTCATTGTAACGGAAGAAAAATCGGCCACGGATGTGCGCCGATTTTCACGGATGTGAAAATTGAAAGATCTATCCGCGCCGATCCGCGAAATCCGTGGCTTCCTTATCAGGCACTTTTCAGAAACGCGGCTTGCGGACGCTGGTACGCTCCAATCTGTTCCAGCATGGCTAACTGATCCCAGTTGTCCCAGCCCTCGACGACTTGATTGCCGGCAATGCGTGCGATTGTGATTCCGGTGAGCCGGACGCCTTTGCCGGTGGCGGGCATTCCGAGGTGGTCTCCTCGGTGCGTCATGTTCGCTGACCAGCGCACCACGACCTTGTCTCCAGATCCGAAGGCATCTTCGATGACAACCTTGATATCCGGGAACGCTCCGCGAATCCGCTCCACGAATGGCACGAAGCTCGCTGGTCCCCTGACGTTGCTTCCATCCTCGAGCTGACCGATTCCGATCGCATCAGGTGCGAGAAGATCGCGAACAGTTTGAATTCTTCCCTGGTTCCACACTTCTTCGAACCAGCGCCGCATGAGAGCTACATTTTCTTCTACTGACATAACAACGACTCCTATCGGGGGGACAGTCGGACGCAGCCACGGTACGCCGTCGGCGCCTGCGCCGCAATGCAAAAGAATTTCTCTGGAGATGGCCGGAGATACTCCGCAGAAGGCTTACTTCACCATCACGCTGGTGATCTTCAGTTCCGGATACTCCCGATTCCACGAATCGCTCACGTGCTCCAGCGTCAGGCGGAACGGCTTGTTCTGTCCCGGGCCCAGAGGGGCGGCGCTGAGATCGACCGTGTCGGGATAGGGTCCGGTGGTTTGCAGAATGCGGACGGGGAGGTCTTCGGTTTGGGTGATCTGTCCCATGGAATCTTTGAATCCGAGGCGAACCATGGCGTGAGTGACGGTCTTGCCGCCGGCATTGGTGATGGTGCCGTCGAGATAGGTGACGCTGGCGCCGACGAAATTTTCCGCAGCGCTCATTTTTAAGTCGGATAGTTGCAGGCTGGCGGCGTAGGGATCAGGCGGGGCCGCGTTTTTGGGCGTGCTGCGAGTCAGAAATGCGATCACGCCAACGATGACGACAACGAGAACGACGCCGAGAGTAATCGGGCGCCAGTTGGAGTCATCTTGCGGAGTCGTTGGCGAAGGCTGAATCAATCCGCCCATGGAGGCATTGTAGAGTGTTGATTTTTGATTGTCGATTGAACGGCAAATCGGAGGCGTCCCGCTCCCCGTACTGACGTCATCCCGAGCCCTGCGAGGGATCAGGCGCGCACAAAGGCGAAGTGTTCAGCAGTTCACGCCAGATCCCTGAAGTGCGCCGGGCTTCGGGATGACGCCTGTGAAAGGTGTCTACTCTCCGCCAACAATCAGCCCATCGACGCGAATGGTCGGACTGGCCATGGCTCCCCGGAATTCCAGGTCGTTGCCGATTTCCGAGATGTTGAAGAAGAGCTCTTTCAGATTGCCGGCAACCGTGATCTCTTCGACGGGATAAGTCAGTTCGCCACCGGAAATCCAAAGGCCTGACGCTCCGCGAGAGTAGTCTCCCGTGACCAGGTTGACACCGTGTCCTAAGAATTCGGTGACGTAAAGTCCTTCGGGAATGGCGGCAATGATTTCTTTTGGAGTCTTGGTTCCAGGCTGCAGAAAATAGTTACCAGGACCGATGCCGGGTGTGCCTGCGAGCCCGCGAGATGCATTGCCCGTGGTCTTGAGTCCCAACTTTTTCGCCGTGTAGGTATTCAGCAGATACGATTTCAGCACGCCGTTTTCGATGACGACTGTGCGCCGTGAGGGCACACCCTCTCCATCGAACGGACTGGTGCCGAAGCCTCCGCGCATGGTTCCGTCGTCAATAACCGTGACATGGTCCCCGGCAATCTTTTCGCCCAGCTTACCGGCTAGGAACGACGCGCCGCGATAGACCGAGTCTCCGTTCACGCCTTCGAAGATGTGGTCGAGAATCGAATTGGCGACCATGGGATCGAACACCACGGGCACTCGTGCGGTCTTTACTTTCTTTGCGCCCAGGCGGCGGAGCGTGCGTTGCGCGGCGATGGTGCCGACTTTCTCGGGAGCATCGAGGCGGCTCAAACTGCGTGCGACCGAGAACCAGTAGTCGCGCTGCATGGCGCCATCTTCGGTTTGCGCGATCGGAATGGCCGCGACTCCGCAATACGAGCGCTGATATTCGCCGACGAATCCGTGGGAGTTGGCGAGAACTTTGTGGCCGGTGGCGGCGTCGAACGATCCGCCTTCGGAGTTCTTGATGCGCGGATCGTAATCGAGCGCAGCTTTCTCGGCGCGACGCGCGTAGTTGATGCGCTCTTCTCCGGGCAGCGAGTACACGTCGGAGTAGTAGAGATCGAGATCGCCGGAGATCGCGCCCAGTTGGTCGGGCTCGGGAATTCCTCCGAACGGGTCTTCCGAGGTGATCTTCGACAGCTCGAGCGCGGACTTCACCATGCGATCGAGGCCTTCGCGCGAGAAGTCGCTGGAATAGGTGCTGGCAGCGCGCTTGCCGTTGAATACGCGCACGCCAATGGCTCGCGAGCCGGATTCCTTCAGCGTTTCGACTTGTCCCAGGCGGACAACGGTCGAGAACTCATCGCCTTCGCGAACGACGCATTCGGCAGCGGTTGCGCCGCCCTGCATGGCGCGGCGGACGATGTCCTGGGCGAGGTCTTTCAGATCAGTTTCGAGTTTCGGGTTTCTAGTTTCGAGTTGGGTATCTGGCATAAAAGAAAATCAACTTCTTGGCCGCGGATTTTCGCGGATTCACACGGATTCTTTCGACTGCTTGAACACGTCGTTGCCGCAAGAATCTGGCTAGACTGTAGTGAAAAAACTTATTGCATGAACCCGCCAACATCTTTCTTGGCGGTGCCGCCTACGGTGAGGCGATCGACTTTGATGGTCGGAATGCCCACGCCTACCGGAACAGCTTGCCCGTCTTTGCCGCAGGTGCCAACGCCTTCGTCGAGTTTCAGATCGTTGCCGACCATCGACACGCGCGTCAACACATCGGGACCGTTGCCGATCAGCGTCGCGCCTTTGATGGGAGCGGTGATCTGTCCGTCTTCGATCAGATAGGCTTCCGAGGCCGAGAAGACAAACTTGCCGTTGGTGATGTCGACCTGCCCGCCGCCGAAGTTCACCGCGTAAATGCCGTTCTTCACCGAACGAATAATGTCTTCGGGATTGTCTTCGCCCGCCAGCATGTAGGTGTTGGTCATGCGCGGCATGGGAATGTGCTCGTAGCTTTCGCGGCGTCCGTTGCCGGTATCGGCCATGCCCATCAGGCGCGAGGAAAGCTTGTCGCTCAGATATCCCTTGAGAATGCCGTTCTCGATCAGCACCGTGTTCTGCGTGGGCTGGCCTTCGTCATCGACGTTGAGCGAGCCGCGACGCCACGGCATGGTGCCGTTGTCGACCACCGTGCACTTCTCGCTGGCCACGCGCTTGCCGATCAGTCCGGCGAATGCCGACGTCTGCTTGCGATTGAAGTCGGCTTCCAGTCCGTGACCGACCGCTTCGTGCAGCAGAACGCCGGGCCATCCGGGACCGAGGACGACTTCCATCTCGCCCGCCGGAGCTTCGCGCGCGTCGAGTTGCAGAATCGCCTGCCGCGCCGCTTCTTTCGCGAAATATTCGGGAGTCTTGTCGCCGAAGAAGAAGTCGAGCGCGACGCGGCCGCCGCCGCCGGAAGTGCCGCGCGCGGAATTGCCTTCGGTCTTCGCGATGCACGAGACATTCATGCGCGCCAGAGGCTGCGTGTCTTCGGCGAAGGTTCCGTCCGATCCGACCACCAGAATGTTGCGCAGTTCGTCGGCATAGCTGGCGCGAACTTCTTTAATGCGCGGATCGTAGGCGCGCGCGCTCTGGTCGGCCCGCATCACCAGTTCGACCTTGGCGGTGATTTCGGCATCGACCGAGGGCAGCGTCACGGGATACAGACTGCGCGCCGGCTTCTCCTGAAACCCGACCGTCGGAGTCTTCGCCGGGCCGCTGGCGATCAGCGCCGCCGTGCGCGCCGCGTGCAGAATGCGCGCGGGAGAAAGATCGTCGGTGTAGGCGTATCCGGTGCGCTCGCCGGAGACCACGCGCACGCCGCATCCGGCGGAAATTCCCTGCGAGGCCGACTTCACCATCGACTCGTCGACCATCAGCGAGGTCGAGGAAAGATATTCAAAATAAAGGTCGGCGTAGTCGCCGCCGGCGGAAAGCGCGGCCGCCAGGTAGCGCTCCAGGTCGTGCTCGGTGAGGCCGTAGTGCTCGAAGAAAAATCGATTTTTATTCACGTTGTTTAGATGCCCGAAAGAGACGAAAGACTCCTGCGGGAAACTCCATTATCCCATAGATGGAGGGACGGGCCTGAGGTTCTCACTATTGATGACGTCATCCTGAGCCCGAAAGGGCGAAGGATCTGGCGCGCAGTGGCAAGACTCCCGTCGTGCACGCCAGATCCCTCACCGGCAAGCCGGTTCGGGATGACGTCGGGAACTGGGATCACGGTCAGCCATCACAGACTCTGGAGCCACCGCTTGCAAGAATTCTTGGGTGACCAGCCAGGCACTCGTCCGCACGGTGCAGGAGTTCCTCTCGGCATCGCAGAATGCCGTCGTCATCGAAGACGGCGCGGTTGCGTTCGACCTTGCGGAGGCGCGATTCGCTCTCTCCGACGATCACGACAAATGCCTGCTGCACTTGTGGTCGCGCGAGACGCAATGTCGTACGCCGGGTGGTCGAAGCGGAAGTGCGCAATGACGTTCTGCGTCTGGCCGTGCAGCGCCTGGGACAGGCGAAACCGACCAAGCTCGAAATCTGCCGCCAGCGCGACCTGCGCACTCCGACCGCGAAAAAGGCTGCGCGAGCCGCCTATCAGCGGGTGTTGGAGAGAGTCTTGCATCGCCGCTTTCCGGGATTCACTCTGGGCCGCCTCAGCTCGGCGATGGATCTGGAGCGCTCGTTCGGCCCGATCTATGCGCGCGGCCTCTTGCGACAGGGGCAAACGACATTTGCCGTGCTTGGTGTGAACGATCAACGAGACCCAAGCCTCGATCGATGCCGCGCTCACTTTCGGCATTCTGTGGCTCGACGCTTGCCGTCAGACGCAGGCGGGAAAGAGCACCGTGCAAGGATTGAAACTTTTCTTGCCTGCGCAAAGCTCGGCGCTCACACGCGAACGCATGGCCCATCTGCACCGTGAGGCCGCCAAGTGGAATCTCTATGAGTTCGACGAACGCGAAGATTCGCTCCGAGAAGTCGACGTCTCCGATCGCGGCAACGTCGCCACGCGCCTCGTGCATGCGACCGATGAGACCGCCGCTTTGGCGCGCTTCGCCGATCCCATTGCTTATGTTCGTCAACTAATGCCCGAGGCGGAAACCGCGCTGCTCTCCGCGGCGGAACTGGCATTTCGCTATCACGGGCTGGAGTTTGCCCGCGCGCGGCTCTCACACGAGCCGGGATCGTTCCACAGTACGCCTGAGGTTGTGTTTGGTCTTGGGGCCGAAGAGAAAGTTCTTCAGGATACGAACGCCCACGGGTTCACCCGCCTGGTGCGCAGCATCGGAGAAGTGCGTCACCGCGAAGGTCCTCGCGATCACATGCTTTGGCGAATGCATCCTGAGCGCTGGCTGGAATCGTTAGTCACTAAAGATGTCTCTGCGCTCGACGAGCGGCTCGATCCCACTTGTGTCTATTCGCAGGTTCCAGCCTTCTCCGCGTCTGATCGCGCCATGATCGACGTGCTGACCACCACGCATCAGGGACGCCTCGTCGTAGTCGAACTGAAGGCTGAGGAAGATATCCATCTGCCGATGCAAGGTTTGGATTACTGGTCGAGAGTGGACTGGCATCGCGCGCGCGGAGAATTCCAGCGTTTCGGATATTTTCCCGGCCGCGAGTTGAGCGACGAGCCTCCGCTGCTGTTTCTGGTCGCACCCGCGCTGCACGTGCACCCTACGACCGACACGCTGCTGCACTACATCTCACCAGAGATTCCCTGGGAGTTGATTGGGATTGATGAGCGATGGAGGGAGGGAGTGAGGGGGGTGTTTCGGAAGCGGGCGGGCGACGGAAAGCCCACATAGAGTCGAGGAATTCCCTTTAGTCTGATTTATGAGTGCTTGCGATTTATGCCAGTGCTCTCTCTGTTTCTCTTCGTGACAGAGCGCATCCCTCCTGGCGGCCGCGGGAACGAGCAATTCTCCGGTCGCGCTGCCGTCAAGCGATGGGATGCTGGGAGACGGGTCGACGGAGTAATTTCAAGCACGACGCCGGCGATGTGCACCTCCAAACAGAGTGGTTCCGAAAACATCTCGCTCTGCGTCAACGTTGAGCCTTACTCTCGGCCGCCGAGTGGCGAACAAATTCTCCGGCGCCGCGCCTCGGACGATTGAGGAGCGGCCGGAGAAAGAGCTAGGGAGTGAACTCAAATACGACACCCCGCCCCGTAGCTACCTCCGCCCGTTGTCGTGCGATAGAGATTGCGGGCCGAGTCGAAAATCATGCCCCGACAGGGCTCAATCGCATCGTCCGAGCCGCCGGCGAGCTTGGCGGTAAGGACAGTGGTATCCAATCTTCCGCCAGCGTTTCGATTTAATCTGAAGATGCTGCCCTTGCCATTGGTGCCGCCCGAGTAGGTCGTGCCGTAGATATTCCGGCGGCGTCCAGGACCAGCTCGCCATACGGGCGATTCCGATCTTTCCTGAGGTAACCTCGTGGAAATGTCTTCTGTCCAACCACCGGCGGGATTGTGAGTTAATTCGAAGGCAGTGCCGACGCCATCACGCCGAACCCCCGTTTGGCCGCGGTGCCAAGCAGATTCCTGCTGCGTCGAAAGTCAGATCACCGTAAGGACTGGGCCCGTCAGCGCCTCCGGTGAATTCGTGGACACGTGGGCAGTCCAGGCGCGACCCACGTTGGGGGTCAACTCGAAGACGGTGCCGCGTGCTGAAGATGCGAGGTCGCTGGTGTTGCCGTACAGATTGCCTGCCGAGTCGAAGAGTAGCGAGTAAAGGGGTAAGCCCCGTCTCTGCCGCCCGTGAAAGGATGGAGTGTATATTCAGTCCAAGTACCGTCGAGATTAGGGCTTCAACTGGAAAACGGTGCCAACTCGATACCGGCCGCCGGTGTTTGTTGTCCCATAGAGATTGCCAGCCGAATCGAAGATGAGACCAGCCCAGGGCGCGCCTCCGTCAGTGCCGCTCTGAAATTGGTGGAGCGTACTCTCCGTCCAGCTTCCGTCTGAATTTGGCGTTAGTTCGAACACGGTCCCGCAACCGTAGTTGCAATTGGTTGAGGCGCCCCCCGCGGTGGTGCCATAGAGATTTCCGGCGCTATCGAGTGTCAAGCTGGCGTGGGGGTTGCATCCGTCTGCGCCGCAGGTAAAGCTGTAGAGGAGAGATTCGGTCCAGGTTCCGTCGGAGTTTGGACTCAGCGAGAAGACGGTCCCATCTCCGGGTCCGCCAGAGACCGATGTCCCATAGAGATTACCGGCGGCGTCGAAGATCAAATTGGCTTGAGGATCGCTTGCGTCGGCCCACCCGGCGAACGAATGTAAGATTTTGAATTGTCCCTGTGCTGAGGCGCCGCTGACTAGAGTTACGGAGACGATGCTAAGTAAAACTGCAGCGTACAGGATGGATGACAATAACTTGCGTTGCATGATGTTTCCTTTCCGCGATCTTGTTTTTGCGAGATGGTCATCGTGAGGCCTCGAATCTTGTGTCCCTGCGTCAGGCAGTTAGGGTGTGATTTCGAAGATGACTCCGTTCTTCAAAGTTCCACCAAACGCAGTCATGCCGTAATAATTGCCGAGCCCATCGGACACCAGGGCTCCGGTCGGTGACTGTCCGTCGGTGCCCACGAACGTATGGAGCGTGGTCACGACCCATTGGCCTCCTGCACCCGGGACAATCTTGAAGACGACGCCGCAGCCGCCATTGCCTTGCCTTTCGTTGCAGCGCTCATCGCCACCGGTACTATTTGTGCCATGAGGAATTCCCGGCGGTATCAGCGATCAGGCCGCCAAGAGGAGTGCTCCCATCTCGTCGTTGGCTGAAGACATAGTTGACGGCGGGCAATGGTCTGAGTTTGAAGGCCGTGCCATCGCTGCCAGGCCCAGCGCCTCCCAAAGCGAGACACGCCGTAGAGATTGCCTACCGCGTCCAGAGTCAGGTTCGAACTGGGATTGCAGCCATCCTTGGCATCTTTGAACTGATGTAGTGCCGAAAAAGTCCAGACTCCATTT
>CAWBHM010000007.1:0-87404 GCA_963788555.1 uncultured Acidobacteriaceae bacterium
TTAGTAGTCTTCGGCGGGTGGAGTGTCGGACTGTTCGAGCTCGTTTGTAGTCTCAGCGTTTGCTTGAGGGCTGGGCTGATCGGCTTCGTTTAGATGGCTGTCCATGTCAATTTGGCTGTTCGGATGATACTTCGGCTGCTCCTCCGTAGGAGTCACAGAGGCCGATATTCCCTGGGTTTGCTCCCCTGGTCCAGCGGGTGGCATGTCGGACCGTTCTCGCCCATTTAGGTTCTCTGCAGTTACTTGAGGGCCAAGATCGCCTACCTGGGAATCGACTTCGGAGCAAGGTTGTTCTTGTTCCAGCATCCTTTGGTCGGTTGCGTCGGTACTCTTCGATGGAGTGTTAGAAGGCTGTTCCAAATCTCCCGGCTCAGCTGCCACGGCGGACGGCTCACTGAACTGATGGGATGTTGGACTGTCTTTAGGTTGTTCTTGGCTGTTGGGCTTTCTTAGTTCGTCGGACATCAAAACTCTCCTCTTCCTAGCACTCCTGCAAGTCCAAGTTGGATTCGGCGGGTCAATTGGTATTCAAACTGGGAAAATTCCTCTATTTACTAATTAAGGTACTCGGATCAAAAGTTTTTCCTTGGTCGCCAGCGGATCCACTATTAACGGTTGTCTTCCGCAACCCTGAGCGCGATTTCCGCTGGCACCATCCAGAGGACCTAGCGCCCGTTGCCTTTCGACAAGAAGTCACGGCCACACTTGCAGTCCAGCAAATCGACTTTGACGTCTCCAGCTACGACATAAAGCAGATCCCGCCCGCGCCATCCGCAATAGAATGCGGCATACGCGATGCGCAGCTTCAAGTAGTCCGCCAATTTACGGGCATTCTTCCCATCCTTGAGGTGGCGGCACACAAGGATAAGAAGAGCGACCAATTGGAGGACCACACGGGGCTCCATGCCGCCACCCAAGTACAAATCGAGCCCATTAACAATAGTTTTCATGTCATGACCTTTGATATTTGCGTTCGCAAACCTGACCAGAGCGATGATCTTTGTAATAACGACGTCCGGAATCGCAGACGAACCGTCTACTTCGACCTTTGGAGTCAAGTCACAGAACGAAAGCATTTCAGACGCAGTCAACGCTCCCGGGAGTTTTTTGCCACTTTTCCTTTTCATTACATACCTCGCTTACGATTGAGTTAGGCTTCGGATAGCCGAGGCCGGTGATCGAGCCCCCCTTTGAGCGAACGCTCATGCGGGAACTCATATTTGTCTAATACCAAGATTTCTGCCTCTTCCATGTACCAAGGAAAAAAATTGTTTCCGCCCACTTACCAGGTCTGCAGGTCCTGAGTTCTCGCGCGGGCGGCTAGGATCGAACCGCAGCGATCCAGCGAGGAGTGGCAAAGCGGTGATGGAGTCGACTGCTCAGTACTGGCGGTCGGTGTGGATGGAACTGGCCCCACCCATGCATTGGGCGACGACGCTCATCGTTTCGCTTGGCATCATCGCGCAGCCCAAAGATCTCGTCATCATCGAAGTCGCGGTTGTTCTGCTCACCGCGCAGTCTCTACTCATCAATCGCCTAGCAGGACTGCCGTATCCACTGTGGCGAAGCCAGAAGTCTGAAACAACCGTCTCGCAGAGCAAGGGGTAGCCCTTCTGCTGACATCAAGGTTCCTCTAGCTCAATCAACAGGAAGAATCAGGTGGCGTCTGATCCGGGCCTTCAGTATCCGAAGTGGATGGTCCTTCAGCTCGACACCGCGGAAGACCCTCGTTCGAAGATCCTGCATCCCGAGCGTTACGCGGATGGAGGTCCAGGGAAAGACCTCCGCCGGACCGGATGGTCCGGCGAGAGCCATCAAACGGTGTGGGCAGACGTCGTTTGCTGCCCCGGTCCCGTGTGTCGCTGACTGAGCGAAAATACTCCGCCAAGGACACCGCCCAACAACGCAGCGATGCCCCAGAATGTGCCACTGAAGTGACTTCCGAACAGCGCATCGAGTGAAAGCGAGCCTGGACCGGTGAACGCGACACTTAGCGCTGCGACACCAAGTACGATGGTGTACTCGTACCCACCGTTCTGAGCGAAGAAGCCATTTTTGATATGCACGGCCAGAGCCACGAGCATCACGCTGCAGATGAGCGCGGCTCCGATCGGCGTGAATAACCCGAGCGCCAGAAGGAGACCGCCCCCGGTCTCTGCCAGGCCTGCCATCAGCGCATGGCGCCGCCCCGGTAGAAACCCGATCGTCTCGAAGAACTGACCGGTGGCGTCGAGACCTGGTCCGCCGAACCAGCCAAATAGTTTCTGCACGCCGTGTGCGGCGAGTGTCACCCCTACAGTCAGTCGTAGAATTAAAAGCCCGATCCCCATACGTAACCCATCTGGACGAATTTTATGTGTATCTCGTTCGCTTCTCCAAGAATGCAAGTGGCCTTCCAAACTTCGTTGACGAACGAATCCCGTTGTCTGCTGGTGCACGGCTTTACGGGCGTGTCCCGCTGGCGCCCAAGCCTTGCACCGTCGACATGCTGACTGCGTGTCCACCCGTGGACGTTGCGACGATCGATTCCTTATTTATTTACCAGTTCGCTACAAAACAGCTACTACCCGAGACATGACCGAAATTTTGGTGAAACCATGAATCGCTTTAGTGGTGCACTGAGCTCGGATGCGATGGGGGATCTTCAACGCGAATTTACGCCGGATCCCTAAGCCTTCGGCTTAGGTTGGTGCAGAGATTCAGTGGGCTCGCGAACGCCGCTCGCAAGAGATCGAACAGGGTTCGAGTCTGTTCGACTCCTGTCCGCTCTTCGTTCGGACAATATGAGAAAGCTAAACTGGCGCTTCAGAGTACTCAGAACCGGCCCGAAACCCGCCCGCCCGGCCTGGTGATTGACACCTTACGCAATATGCGTAATAATATACGCAATATGCGTAACTCTTCCGTACTGACTTCGTTGTTCCCACAGGTACGGCAAGGTGTGCTCGCGGCCACGCTCACCCAGCCGGACAAGTGGTGGTATCTTTCGGAACTCGCGGACCGTTTGGGAACGACCCCATCGAGCCTTCAGCGGGAGCTATCATCCTTGGTCGCAAGCGGGATACTGGTGCATCGTCGCGAAGGCACAAGGGCCTATTTCAAGGCAGAGACCCAGTCCCCGGTGTTCCGAGACCTGCAGCAGCTCTTCGAGAAAACTGCAGGGCTGGCTCCGATCTTGGAGCAGACACTAAAGTCGTTTGGGAAAAGGATTCAGTGTGCTTTTATATATGGTTCCGTGGCCCAGAACCGGGAACATGCGACGAGTGACGTGGATGTGATGGTCGTTGGTAGCGCAGGTCTCGCTGACCTGTCTCCAGCGCTTCGCAAGGCGGAGAAGCGGCTGGGAAGAGACGTCAACGTAACGGCCTATTCCCCAGAGGAGTTCCAGGAAAAAATCAAATCGCGGGACCATTTTCTCGGCGCCGTTTTGCGAGGGCAGAAACAGTTTGTGAAAGGAGGTCAGAGTGACTTGGACGAAGTTGTTGGCAAATAAGGAGGCGCAGAGACACAAGACCTCCAAAAAGGAACTGGACAACATGCGGGCGCTGATCGCCCGCGACCTGGCAGACGCGGTCATTGCCGGCCTTTCGGCAGATCGGAGATTTGCAACTGCCTACAACGCTGCACTCCAGGCAGCGAATATGGCCATTGCCTGTGCGGGGTATCGGATCATGAGCAAGGTCGGACATCACCGGGTGTCGTTAGAAAGCACGAAACTTGTGTTGGGCAAACCCGCACACAAGTACGCCGACTACTTTGAGACTTGTCGGCGAAAGCGAAATACGATCGACTACACC
This sequence comes from uncultured Acidobacteriaceae bacterium, assembly GCA_963788555.1. GTDB lineage: Bacteria > Acidobacteriota > Terriglobia > Terriglobales > Acidobacteriaceae > Sulfotelmatobacter. The sequence goes on from CAWBHM010000007.1 coordinate 3,798, forward strand.
TTCTCCAACGTTGCGACGGAGACCGAAGCGAAGGAGATCATCGTCCAGGCTACCGAGTTTTATGACCAAGTTGAAGACTGGATTACGAAGAACCGTCCCAATCTCAAGAAGTGAAATTGTCAAGAAACGGACATGGGCTGCGCCAAGGCAGCGGTTCTTTGCTGTCGACCATTCGGGGATGAATGACGAAAAGGGCTTTTGCCGGTACTGATTCGCACAACGTGTGGAATCGCTGCCGAAACGGAAAAGCAATGAGATGTAACGGATTGATACCAAACGGTGTCGGCGGAAATTGTTTGGGACAAAGCGATACTGCATGTCATCTCTTATCGTCCCCAGGAATTGATGAGGTACCACCCCAGTGTCCCGGAAGCTCAACCCTTGCCGCTTGGACTTGATTCTCCGAAAGCACGGGTTTCCCCATTCAAAACTCTAAGCGCACCTGAAAGGCGATCATGCGTGGACTGCTATCCCCGCCTAGACCAACTCCGAGTAGACCGGTCGGCGGAGAAGTCGTGTAGGTAAGCGCTCCAAATCCAGTTTGTGTGGAAGGCTTTCCGGGGATGCCGGCCAGAACCATACTCGGAAGCCCGAAGTTTGGATGGTTAAAGACGTTAAAGCCCTGAGCTTCCAGCCGTAGTTTCACGTGCTCGGTCACGGGGAACCACTTTGTGAGATAGAAGTCGTTCCAGAAGAAATCCGGGCCGCGTAGGGCATTGCGGCCCAGGTTCCCGAACTGGCAATTCTGTGGGCTCTCGCCGCTGTAACACTCTCCGGTGCTCGGATCCACGGCCGATACAAATGCGTCAGGATTGAGCCACTGACGCGTGCCCGGTTGTGTTACGCCTTGGATTGCATGGCGCTGATACAGAGGCACTCCGGGAACGGCACTTGCAAACTGCGGACCACTGCCCTGCACAATACCATTCCCATTCGCTGAGTACGGCGTGCTTAGAACCGAGAAAGGGATCCCACTGTGCCAAAACATGGTGCCTGAGATCTGCCAGTCATTCAGCGCGTATCCCAACTTGTGGTTTCGCACTCTCACCGGCAATTGATACATATACTGCGCGTTCAGATTGTGTCGGATATCGTAGTCGCAAGGCCCGTAGTCGCGAGCCAACTCTCCCGGCGGTGGCGAGAGAATCCCTCCGGCGGAGAATTGCAGGAATCCTCCGTTTGAGACGGTATCCATGCAACGGCTCCAGGTGTAATTGACCTGGCCTTGCAGACCGTGTCCCAGCCGCTTCATGGCCGTGAGTTGAAGGCCGTTGTAGTGACTATTCTCGCCTGTGGAGAGTTGCGTCACTGCACCGAATCTCGCATCCGTCGGATGCAAGTAGGGAAAGGGCGCGAAACAGCCCTGACACACCGTCTGATAACCGTTCACTTGCGTCAGGTAGGGCTGGTTGACGGCACGCGTGCCGACGTATTGCACCTGCAAACTCGCGGTGGTTCCGAATTGATGTTCAACTCCCAGGCTCCATTCCATGAAATACGGCGCGTGGAGTGTGCCATCCGGGACTGCGGTGATTGCGACGGGAGGAAGACAAGTCTGCGGATTTGACTGTGGGGATGTGCAGGAGAGCTGGCCAGTGGGAAATCCGGAACTGAACTTCTGGTTGGCAGCAATGGTGGCGTCGACAGCGCTGTTGGGCACTCCGGGCGAAATTGCTATACCCCCGACCGTCCCCAGAAGACCTCCCTGGAAAGTCTGGACATAGGGCGGATTGACACCCACCAAATCGGCGACACTGCCGGGCAAAATGTCACTGAATATCCCAAAGCCGGAACGCAGCACGGTCCTGGGTTCGAGTTGCCACGCGATGGCCATTCGCGGTTGCAGAATCGCGAGTGGCGTTGACGAGAAAACATTACCGAGGCCGGTCTGAATCGCCGCGTTCACCGGCTGATTCACATCGTGCACGATAGACGCGAATGATCCGCGTAGACGGGCGATTTGCTGATGCGGGTTCAGCGGATTGGAGTTGAAGGTGTCGCGCACGCCGAAAGTCCACGTCAGCTTCCGGGTCACTTTCCAGGTATCCTGCGCGTAGAGATCGAGATTGAGGAAGTTGAACGGTTCGTTGGCGGACGTGGGGAAGGTCTTCGTCGCCGTCGATGCGACTCCGTAAATGTACTGTGGCAGCGTGGCGTAGGTGAGGGTCGGAACCGACCCTTCCCCGAAGTCGTAGTCGTTGAGCCGAAAGATTCGCGTATTGGTTCCGAAGCGCAGCTCATGGGCACCGTGGCTCCAGGCCAGGTTGTCGTTGATGAAGAAGCGGGAGGCGCGCCTTCCCTGAACCCAGGTATTGTCCAGCCCTCCCACGGTCGTGAAAGGCGCATTGGCGCCGCTGCCCTGCAACACAATCGGGAACGCCGAGAGCGTCTTCTGAAAGTCGGCTGGTCCAAACAGGCTTTCGTACCACGAAAACGCTGGATTGAAGTAGTTCACCAGATGCTGAGAAAAGACGTGCGTGTATCCCGCCGCGAAGGAGTAGAGAGGCTGGGGCGACACCGAATTGAACAGGGGGTTGATCGGATCGGTGTAGGCAGCCTGTACACCGTTGTCGAGCTGAAAACGAAACCATGCGGTATTCTTCTCGTTGATGTTGTAGTCCATGCGAGCAGTCTGCACTTGTTCATGGTCATCGCTCGAATGGGAAACGCTTTGCCGATTAGCGCAGCCGTTTCCGTCACTGGAAATCGCGGGTGGACCTCCGCCAACGTCGAACGGGCAACCGAGCACCAGGAGAGGAGCGCCGCTCGTGTTTCCGTAGAGCGAGAACATCTTTCGATAGAACGGGACCGATTGCGGAGCTGCAGGATAGGTTGATCCAGTGACCGAATCCGTGCCGCCAAGCGGAAGGTGCCCCAAGACATATTGTTGGAATGCAGCGCTGGGAACCGTAGTCGCAGTGACAATGGGCAGTGCGATCCGGACCCACTCGCTGTCAAAGAAGAAGAACAGTTTGTCGTGGAGAATCGGCCCACCCAGACTTCCTCCAAAATGGTTCACGGTGGCCCCAGCCTTTCGATTGCCCGGTGTCGCATTAGTGAAGTAGTCCGCCGCGTTCAAGATCGAACCATTCCAGAGTTCGTACAGACTCCCGTGAAAACGATTTGTTCCGGATTTGGTGACGTAGTTGATCTGGGACGCTCCATAGCGGCCTTGATCCACAGAATACGAAAGAGTGTTGACCGTCACTTCGGAAATCGAATTCAATCCGAGCACGAGATTGGTAGAAAGGCCGCTGTTGAGATTGGTAAGTGGATCGTTCGTTTCCAGCCCGTCCACGATGTAGCCGTTGGAAAGGGCGGGCAAGCCGTTGAATTCCACATTGCCATAGCCGTTGGTGCCGCCCACGAAATCATTGCCGCTGCCCGCTGTATTGATCAGGGCACCGGGGGCAAATTGCAGAGGGTAGGTTAAATCCCCGCCGGGATTGGGCAAATCCTCTAAGGCCGCCGCATTCAGGTTCGTAGAAGTGTTGGCGTCTTCCGGGTTGATCAGCGGAGGCTCTGAACTCACTTCGACGGTCTCACTTCCTTGAGCAACCTTGAGCTGGAAATCGACAGTCTGCTTCTGGCCCAGACCTGAGAACACACGATCGTCCTGTTTCGGCTCGAAGCCTTCCGCTTCGACCCGGACTGAATAAATACCCGGCTTTAGTTGCGGGAAATCGAAGCGGCCCGTACCGTCGGTCTTGGCTCTGCGTGTTGCGCCCGTCTCCCGATTGGTGATGGTGACAGTCGCGCCTGGCAACGCGGCGGTGGATGCGTCTGACACTTGCCCTACGATGGCACTGGTGGTTTCTCCTTGCGCCAGGGCTTGTGCCGAAAGAAGCACGAGCGCTCCGATTAGAACAGTGCCCCAGCGAACTGCTAACCCCATGTGTGCGGCCCCACGCCTTATTAACTACAGATTGTGTATGGTAGTTAATCATAGTTAATACTAAGACGCAAGCACATGATGCTTGTTAAGGCCAACTGGCGTCTTCCATCAAGGTGCAAAGACTGAACTATTTCGGGTGTGCGCGTTCGGTTTCGCTGGGAGATTGTCCGTCGCTGGGGATGTCTACTTCCCGTGTGATGGGGTCATCTTTTCAGTCGATATGTTCTCCCTCCGCAAACTCTCCATCAGCTGCGGGCAGAACATCGTGGTCGCCCGCAATCCACACGTAAAGTGTCGGTAGCAGGAAGATACTCATCACCAATGCGGCGATCAGACCACCGACAATGACAATTGCAAAAGGACGCTGAGAATCTGACCCGATTGCGTGCGAGAGGGCTGCAGGCAACAGTCCTAGAGTCGCAACGAGCATTGTCATCATTATGGGGCGGAGTCTCAGGACAGCTGCTTCGACAGCAGCGTCTTCGATAGAGTAACGCCGCACGCGCAACTGGTTGATGTATTCAAGCATGATGACACCCGTTTGTACCGAGACGCCAAAGAGGGCCAGGAAGCCGACCCCTGAGGAAACACTGAAATTCGTCCCCGTCATCAAAAGGGCAATGACGCCGCCGATGGGCGCGATGGCGACGTTGGCCATAATCAGCACCGACCATTTGAACGATTTGAACATCGTGTAAAGAATGACGAAGATGATGAAGATCGTAATCGGCAATACGATGAGCAGCCGCGCGTTGGCCCGCTTTTGGCTGGCGTATTCTCCCTCCCATTTGAGGTGATAGCCGGTGGGCAGTTTCACCTGGCGAGTCACCTTGTCGATCGCCTCTTCTACCGCACTCCCAAGATCGCGGCCGCGCACGCTGTATTTGATCGCGATATAACGCTGGTTGCCCTCTCGATAGATCTCCGAACCACCATCGGCCACCTGAATCTTACAAAGCTGCGCGAGAGAGACACGTTCTCCGGTGGTAGATAAGAGTCGAATCTTTTCGATTGCTTCCTTGGTGTCCCTGTATTGGGGGAGATAACGCAGGACGAGGTCATATCGCGCTTCGCCCTGCAGAACTTGCGTGAGCGCGTTGCCGCCGACTGCAGTTTGAATTGCGTCTTGCACATCCGCGACGTTGATCTGGTAACGTGCAGCCGCGTCCCGATCTACAGTGACGTTCAGATTAGGCTGACCGAGAACGCGCAAAACGCCTAGATCTTCGACTCCCGGAATCTGACGCATAACGGCGACGATTTCATCCGCCTTGGCCTCAAGAGTCTTCAAATCATCGCCATAGATCTTGGTGGCGAGTTCGCCTTTAACTCCGCTGACGGCCTCTTCCATGTTGTCTTCAATGGGCTGAGAGAATCCCCAGACAGCACCGGGGATTTTGTCGAGTTCACGCTGCATTGCTGCGATAAGCTGATCTTTGTCTTCGTGGAAAATCGGCCGCCACTTCTCTTTTGGTTTCAGGTCGACAAAAAACTCGGTATTAAAAAAGCCTGTGGTATCCGTGCCGTCATCGGGACGGCCAACCTGACTCGTACATTGCGGAACTTCGGGGAATGAGCACAGGACAATGCGTGCTTGGTTGGCTACTCGGATTCCCTCGTCGGGGCCGGTGCTGGGAGCGAGGGTGCCGCGAACCCAAAGCGCACCTTCATCGAGATGCGGCAGAAATTCGGATCCAATAGTGCCACTGAAAGCAAGAACATTTCCGAGCAGGATAGCGACACCAGCTACGCTAACCGTAATGATGCGATGGCGGATCGCCCAGCGAACAGCGTCTCGGTAGCGTTCAGTCAGAAACGACATCACCGGGTTATGCCATTCCTTCGCACCCGTGGCAAAGGCGAAGCTGGCGAGTACAGGAGCGATCAAAATTGAAAAGATCAAAGCTCCCAGAAGGGCGAAGGCGACGGTCCACGCCATGGGCTGAAATAGGCGACCCTCGACGCGCTGCAGAGTAAAGATAGGGAGGTAGGCAGTAATGATAATGCCGATGGCGTAGAAGACAGGGCGCTGTACTTCGTGTGCGGCATCGCCGATGCGTTCAATCGGAGTCTCGGTGTCGTGCTTGAAGGTCATGTGGCGGACGATGTTTTCGATCATTACCACTGCACCGTCAACGACCATTCCAAAATCCAGAGCGCCAAGAGAAAGCAGCTTGGCAGGAACCTGCTTCAGATCCAGACAGATCGAGGCAAACAGCAACGAGAATGGAATCGTAGCGGCGACGATAATGGCTCCACGGACGTTGCCCAGGAAAAGGAACAGAATGACAGAGACAAGGATCATTCCTTCGCCCAAGTTGTGCAGCACAGTGTGACTGGTGAAGTGAACGAGATCGCTGCGATCGATGAAGGGGATGATTTTCACTCCTGGGGGAAGGATGTGGTCGTTCATCTCCTGGATTTGTTCGTGAAGGGATCTAAGGGCAGGATCGGCCGCAGCGCCTTTGCGCAACAGAACGATGCCTGAGACAACATCATCGTTGTCGATGATCTTGCCGTTTTCGCGGTGAATTGCACGGGCGAACTGGCCAAGACGGATCTTGGGCCCCTGTGAAACAACAGCAATATCCTTCACGCGAAGAGGTGTGCCGCCCTTGGTGAAAATGACGGTCTGTTCGATATCGTGAACGCGGTCTACGAGGCCGACCTCGCGGACATTGATTTGCTGCAAGCCTTCCTGTATGAAGCTTCCACCCGCATTGGTGTTGTTGTTGGTGAGTTGCTGCTCAATCTGGGTGAGACTCAGACCGTAGGCGACGAGTCTGTTGGGATCAACGCGAACTTGGTATTCGCGCGTGGGCCCGCCAAAACTCGCGACATCGACAATGTCGGGGACCGACTTGAGATTTTTCTCGACGACCCAGTCTTCAATGGACTTCAACTCCATCGGGTCATATTTCGGATTTGTGCTGTGCAAAGTGAAGAAAAAGATCTGGCCGACCGGGCTCCAGTCGGTACCCATCTGCGGCGAGACGCCAGCCGGAAGAGTTACCAGATTCAAACGTTCGAGGACGCGCTCGCGGTTCCAAGCATTGTCGGTGCCATCCTCGAAGATGAGTTTTAGGTCGGAGAGACCGAATAGTGAAAATGACCTGAGATGCACGACTCCGGGGATGCCGTTCATCGTGGTTTCGAGTGGGATCGTGACCTGTTGCTCGATTTGCTCTGCCGAAATTCCGGGCCATTGTGTAATGATCTCGACGTAGTTGTCTGCGACGTCCGGGTAAGCCTCGATCGGCAGGTTGTGGAACGAAATGATCCCCCAGACAAACAACACAAATGCCAGGCCGAGGACAAGCAGGCGATTACTGAGGGCGAAATCAACGACGCGCCGAATCACCTATTGCTCCACCGTGTTCTGCAGATCCAGGGCATTGGACACGACCTGGTCGCCGGGCTTGATCCCGGACACGATTTCTTGTTGGTTGTTGGGTTGCATATTTCCAGTTACTACTTCCGCCCGCTTGAAACGGCCATCCCTGAGAGGCATGTAGACCCACTCGCGGTCGTGAAGGTGCAGGATTGCGCTGGCGGGAACAGCTGAGTGCATTTCAGGTTGTTTCCCGTAAAACGTAGCGCTGGCAAACATGCCGATCCGGAGCATTCCAGGATTCTTAACCTCTAGTCGGACCTTGGCCGTGCGGATGTTGGGGTCGAGGACAGGCAGGATGTTGTCGACGCGTCCCTTGAGGGGCTGATTGGGATATGCGTTGAGGTGGATCTCTGCGTATTCGCCAACGTGGACAGCATCAAGATCGTTTTCGTAGACGTCGCATACGATCCAGACGTAAGAAAGGTCCGCGATCGTGAATGGATTCGGGCCTGATAGGCCCTGAACGCCAGACGAATTCGTAACCTGCTGATCAGTGATGACACCGGAGATCGGTGCAACGATGTCAACGACCCCGGAGGGATGCTGCTTATCGATCCCGAGAAGGCGCAGCTGTTCGGTCGCAGCGTTCAGATCGGCCTTGATATCGGCGTCTGCTGCTTCGGCCTGCTCAAGAGCGCTTTTGGCAATGGCACCTTTTTCGTAAAGAATCTGGGCCCGATCCAGTTGGGTACGTGCTAGACGTTCGTCGTTTTCCGCCTTCAAATAGGTCTGGTAGGCGCCGGAAACATCATTGCTTTGAACGCGCAGCAAGAGTTGGCCCTTTTTCACTGGGTCGCCGAGCCTTGCCTTGATCTCAACGACACGTCCTGACGCGAGAGACACAACCGGAACAGCACGCACGATGTCGGGCTGAACTACTCCAGTCACGTTGAGCGCGGAGGTGCCTTGTGCTCGACGGCGATTGTCAGGGGGAATCGTTCAGGATGGTCGACCTTGAAGTTGTTAGCATCGAGGTCGGGCTCGACAACAGCTTTGGGCGGCTCTTCAGCGCGCGGGTCTGCCTTGCTGCTACTGCAAGCGACGGTTAGGAGACTTGCAAATAAGCATAGAACTGCAGGAATAATCCTCCATGAAGAAAGAGTGTTCATTGAATGACCTCGCGACCGACCGATAGGTTCATCTGTGCCCCGGCTCCTCTTCCAGCGGCCTTGACGACTCGCGCGAACTTCTACACCCCTCCCTCGCTCCATTCAATTTGCATAAGTCCCGCGTCCGCCGCGCCAGCGGCTTCCTTCTGACGGCTTTTTCGAACGCGACGCCTCACGCCTTCTTTCAGCCTTGAGCACTCATCCCGGCGTCGCGTCCGAAAAAGCACTAGCGTCATACGGGAAGTATCTTTGCAACCCCAATCCAAGTCGTCGGCGGAGATTTTCAGCTCGCAACGGGACTTATTACTTCAGTTCCATGTCCCAATTCGTGACCAAGACGACCGGCGCGGTATTTTCGGTGATGGAGTTCAATACCAGGAACCGGCCGTCGCGCGACACGTCGTAGCCATCGGTAGGAATGGAATGGCGGATACCCGTCTGGAAAAGAGTTCGCGGCGAACCCATGCGCAACGAATCACCCGCCACTTCGACATCCACGGCAGTCAATTTCTGGAAGGCGTCGAGAAAGTAGAGTGTCTTGCCGTCCTTACTCCATACCGGCTGTGCGCCGCCGTCCTTCGAGACCTGGTACTTGGCGGCGGGGTGAGGGAAACGGGTCAGGTAGACCTGCGGGCGCCCGGCTTGACTCGATTGGTAGGCGATCCAGTCGTTCGCAACCGGCTTTAGCCTTGCATTGCTGCCGTTCGATACGTGCTCGAGTACGGTAAAGACCTTGCCATCCGGTGTGAGCGGAAACGCCTTCAATTCGGCATCGGCGAGCAAACTCGAAAAACCGATGGACTGATGACTGTCTTTGGGAGCTGCCACGGCTTCTTCATATAAAAGCCACTTTCCGTCGTTTGTCACCTCGGTGGGCATAAGATCGCGGTCGGACTTGATCAGCGTCCGCTCTGGCTGCGAGCCGTCAACGGCTACCACATGCAATTCGTCGCGAACCTCTGCACCAAAAATGTCAAAGTAGATCGTGCGTCCATCGGCCGACCACACCGGAGTATCCGCGAATTGGTTGGGTGCGGAGATCTGGGTACGTGTCCCACCGTTCAGATCCCATACCCATAAGGGAGAGATGCCGGACTGGCCGATCACATCCATGGCGATGCGGGAACCGTCCGGAGAAATTCGGGTTGGTCCATAAACAGAGGGCTCGGAAAGCTGTGAGATCTGCTTCCCAGTCCCGTCCATCCAGAAATGACGGTCATTCCCGACTGCGCCCGTACTTAATTGATAAAGCAAAGTTCCCTGGTTGGAGATGGAAAAGACAGGTAATGCAGTGATGTCGTCGGTTTCTATTTTGTCCACAACCCGAACCGGATCGCCGGAGACTTTCCCGGAGGAGACATCGAATTTCCAAGCCAGAAGCGAACCATCGCGCACGGCCAGAAGTCGACCAGCAGCGTATTGCGCTGCATAGAATCGCCCCTGCAATAGGAGCTGGTCGGTTCCATCAAGCGAGCCCAGATGAATCTCGTTCCTGTCACCCGAGGTCCCGAATGGGCTGTGCAGAAACAGAAAATGTTTTCCGTCCGGCAGAAACGAAGGCCACCGATCGGACAAGTAAGCGGATGCTACGGGAACCTTGGTGACGGGTCGCGGAGTTCCTCCCGCGGCTGGAACCTGAAAGATCGGTCCTCCAAACGAAGGAGTAAAAATGATGATGTCCCCGCGGCTCCAGGAACCACCACGCGCTTCGGGCGCGTCGCAGATTGGAGTCGGCGCTCCGGCATTCAGATCAGTGCGCCAGAGCTTACCCTGCCTGAAAAACGCAACGTCCGTTCCATCGGTCGACCAGAAGGGATAGTAGGCGTCGTCGGTGCCTTCCACCGGAGTGGACTCTAGATGATCGAGGGCGCGCAACCACAGCACGTTCTTTCCGTCTTTGTGGGCGATGAAGGCGACGTGGGTACCGTCGGGAGACAATGCCGGGGCACCGTTGCGATACAGAGTCTCGAAAATGGTGCCCTCGGGCGGAAGAAGATTGGTGCGTAGCACGCGACGCTGCGGCCGAGAGGTTAACAGAGCCACAGCTAACGTGATTACCGCCAGCGCAAGCACGGCGATTGCGGCCACCCCGAACTTACTCCGTGTCCTCGACGCAGACAAAGCCGGCGGGCCACTTTGCGTCGCTGATTTCGCAATCCAGCCGAGTTGTAGCTTCACATCATGCGCAGTCTGGAAGCGGTCTTCGGGATTTTTCTCCAGGCATGTCTGCACCGTGTAATCAAGAGATGCGGGCGAAGTCGGCTGCAAATTGGAAATCGGCTGGGGATCTGTCTCCAGGATCGCGCTCATGACGCTCAGTTGCGTCTTGCCTTCGAACGCGCGGCGCCCTGTCGCCATTTCGTAGAGGATGCAACCGAAGGCGAAAATGTCGCTGCGAGGGTCGGCCTCCTGCCCCTGCAACACCTCCGGCGCGATGTACTGAAACGTTCCGATAATTGTCCCCTGCTGGGTCAGCGCCGCTGGCTTTGCGGTGAGCATGGAGAGATTCATCGTCGGGGTTGAAGGCGTCAGGTTGCCGTTCCCGCTGTTCGCCTGCACGCTCATCAGGGCCGGCTTAGCCAAACCAAAATCGAGCAACTTCGCGCCGGATGCCGTCAGCATCACGTTGCCCGGCTTCAGATCGCGGTGCACAATGGCGGCGCGATGCGCTTTTTCGAGTGCATCGCAAACCTGCATGCCATATTCCAGCACCTGCTTCAGCGGAAGGGGCCCTCGCTGCAAGCGCGCGTCCAGCGTCTCGCCCTCCAAATACTCCATGACCAGGTAGTTCGTGCCGTCCTGGCTGCCGACGTCGTGCAGCGTGCAGATGTTGGGATGATTCAGCGAAGAAATGGCCCTGGCTTCGCGCTCCATGCGCTGCTTGAGTTCCGGTGAAGAAGAAAGATGGGAGGCCAGGACTTTGACCGCGACAGTGCGATCGAGGCGCGTGTCCCGAGCGCGATACACCTCCCCCATCCCGCCAGCGCCTAAGGGCGACTGGATTTCGTAAGGGCCAAGTCTGGTGCCAGAGGTGAGTGCCATGCGTGGGCGCAATTATAGCCTGTGCAGCAGTTGCAGATGATGTTGCACCCTTTCTGGGAGGATGGTCGGCGATTGAGAAGTTGACTTCTGGTTTGCTCGTGATCCACGCACAGTCCGGGGGGTGCACTTGATCGGCGCGAATATGTACTAGAGGATTGGCGGAATATATCACGTGAACGCTCTCGTGCGCGGTCCTCCTAGACCGGGACACAAGGGGGCGCCCAGTCGGTTATTTACGATTGGCTCGTCACTTACTATGCAACGCTAGGCGGATCGTACGGAATTGCTTATGAGCAGTCTGTTCTGGCACACATGATATTCCGATTCGAATCATCAGGTACTTGGCAGTCCTCGGTAGCCTCATTAAGTTGTTGAATGTATTGAATCGGGAAAAAGTGTGAAGGCGGCCATTTTGAGACGGCGTTCGCCGAAGGACGTGCTTGGAACTCAGCCTGTACCGGCCACCAATATCCGCGCCTTCGCAAATGATTTGCGACTGCCATGAAACGATCTCGAGGTTCCCGACACAATTACGTATCCGGACATCTAGTGCCGGATTTCCGAATCCTTGCTTAATGGCGGCGAAAGGCAAATCAATGGCGCCCCCTTACTTCGATGAAAAGCGGTATTCGTATCACGTTCTCGCTTCGCACGTGTCCTGGGTCGCTGATTATCAACAGGCTGATCCCACGACAGCCTTCGAAATACAAGTCCAGCAGCAATATGCCAGCGCGTACAACTCACTCAAACAAGGGCAATACGCGAATGCGTTAGATGCTTTTCAGCAACTCGAGAACCTGATCCTGACCAGCGTCCACCCATCGCTGCCCGCGACGAGCTACTGGTACGGGCAATTCAGGGCGCCACTTGATGTCTCGTTGATCGACGTTTTCGCCGAGAAGGCGGGAGCAGTGCTCCAGGCCCAGCCGATTACTGCGTACACGTTTCCATCCACCTTCGTCAGCGATGTGGCAGCTTTTCCAGCAGCGGTCGCAACTGAACTCACTCCTTTTCAAAACACAGGCCTCGCTATCTCGGCGTCGCAGGTTCAACTTAAGACCGCGATTAACCAAGCCTACGATGCTGCGGAAGCAAACGATTGGAAGGCCGTCGCAACGTCGTTTACTGCAGCGTTAAACATGGTCCCTGCTACACAGCCGGCGATGCGCGCAGCCGTGATGCAAGATCTTGCGCTTGCCACGGAGAAATCGGGTGGCGATGTAAAGAGAGCCATGGCGATGGCGCAGAGCGGCGCCGAACTGTTCGCCTCAGCGAAAGTTTATGACGCGCAGGTCGAGACCCTGACGACCCTTGCTGGCATGCAATCACGGTCCGGCGATGCGACTGGGAGCGCACGCTCGCTCGCGGCTGCCGCCGCTGTCCAGGCGCAACAAAGATTGTTCCCGGTAACGGTTGCGAATGCTATTGCGCCTGCTTCCAGAATCGGGGTTTTGGCCACGGGCGGAGCTGTCAAAGGTTTGGGCCCGATCGCTGCCGATGTGCCGACTGCCGCCGCAACGCCGCGATTGATGAGCGCGACTTTTCTATCTGCGCTTCCACCGGAGCGAACCTACACATTGTCCGGCGAGAAATCTACCGCCACTCTGGCATTGACCGGGAACCTTGCAGCCAATGGGCGCACTTTCCTGCAGACGATCACCGACTCGACGGACATCTCTCTGGTGCTGGGTGCGGTCGGGGGCCTCGATACCACGCAGACTGTGGCCTATCTCGCCTCGATGTACTTCTTTGTGATTCCGATGGCCATCGGAGATTGCCAGTCAGGACTTGGAAACCTCGAAGACGCGGCGGCGACTTACGCGAGTGTGCTCGTCTACCCTTACATCAACCAGGCTTTCGAAATTCCCAAGCTGTGGAACAAGCTGGCCGCTGTATATCTGGCGATGGGAGATCGCGACTATCGCAACGCCGTCGATGATGTCACGCAATTCCCTCCGGCCAAGGCCGACTATGAACACATTATTAAGACCGACGATACTTTGGATGTTACCTCGCCCCTTTACGCGGATCCACGTTTTGCCACCATTAAGTCGCGGGTTACGGCTTTTGCTGCAGCCGGGTTCCCCGCCAATCATCCCGATAACCCAGACATTCTTTCAAAGGTGATGGAAGCGAGAGTCCGTCTGCAACAGATCGCGGCCAGTCTCGACTACTTCGGTCTTGCGGTGGACTACCTTCCACCATTCAGTTGGGAGTATCTACAGAACACGGCCAAGTACTTCGCTCAACAGGCCTCACAGATGGAGCAGCGCTATATCCAATACACCACTGCGGGCGAAGATGAAACTTTGCAACGGCAGCAACTGGACCAGCAAGCCGAGGTCGCGGCACAAACTGTGGTGCTGGAACAGCGAGGCTTGGATGAGGCCAACGCTTCAGTGGCCGTGGCCAATGCCGGACTCAACTATGCCAAAGTGCAGCAAGCGAATGCGCAAGCCGCACAAGCTGACTTCGCCAGCAATCGGGCCGCACTCGCCGAGTACGATGAACTCGAGGCATGGGCCAATGCTGCTTCGGTCGATCAGGGCTCTGAGGTTAGTTTAACCATTAGCGGGTACACCTATTACAACACCAGCGGAGAGCGCCGCAGCCAGGTGATTCAGGATCTGGAAACTGCGCGGGAGAAGATTTCGCAGGACATGGAAGCTGCCAACTTGCAACGCAACACGGCTGCTGCGGCGGCTTATTCTGCCCAGGCTCAGGCCCAGGTGACCGAAGCCCAGACTCAGGTGGCCATTGCCAACCAGCGGATTGTTCTGGCGCAACTCCAGCAGCGGGATGCGGAAGAAAATCGTGATTATCTCGATATGAAGGAATTCAATGCGCGGCTGTGGTTCGAGCTGGCCGGAAACGCGCGCCGAATCTCCCAGCGCTACACCGACATGGCGACTGCGGTCGCCTTGCTTGCTGAGCGTGCTTATAACGCAGAGACCGGACGGAACCTCAAGGTTATCCGCGGCGATTACACGCACTCAGCTACTGACAACTTGATGGGAGCGGATTTTCTCGCCCTCGATTTGGACTCATTCACCTACGATTACGTAACCACCACGAAGACCAAGAAGGCGCCGGTAAAGCGCATCATCAGCCTGGCCGACAACTTCCCGTATGCATTTAATCAGCTACAGGTCAACGGTCAGTGCATGTTTCAGACCGAGTTGGCCATGTTCGACCGGCAGACTCCCGGAATGTACCTTTGCAAGATCAGGAACGTGGAGCTTGTGTTCGTTGGCGTGACGCAAGTGAATTTGGCCGGCAGCCTGCGCAACGTGGGTGCCTCGCGCGTGCGCCAGTCCGACGGGAGCATAGTGACGCGTCTCTATCCCGCCGATGTCATGCCGCTCTCCGCTTATGAGATTCGGCAGGACTCACTGGCCTTCCGGGTGAATCCCAATGATTTGCAACTCTTCGAAAACAACGGCATCGACACGCTCTGGCAGCTTGACATGCCGCTTTCGGCAAACAACATCGATTTCGGATCCATCATCGACGTCCAACTCGTTCTTTATTACGATGGATTCTTCGATCCCGGTCTGGAAACCACAATCCTCGCGGCCCTACCCAAGAGTTCCGCGGCCACGCGCGTAACCTCGATGCAGTTGACCTTCCCTGACGAATTGTTCTATTTGAAGGGCCAGGGCCAGGCGCAACTCGTCTATGATGCCACGCTGTTTCCTATGACCCAGACGAACCTGAAGCGCACGAAGTCGTCGGTGCGCGTTTCTGGTGATGCCGCAACCATGAACGGCCTTACGCTTCGCATCACATCCGCTGTGCAAGGAACAACCTTTACGGTCAAGACGGATGCGAACGGCGTGGTTGCGGGAACTGTGGCTGTCGATCCGCTCTTCGCGCTCAATGGCAACCCTGTATTCGACACGCTGACAATTGCTATCTTGCCCGAAGACAATCCGACCCTGGTTAGCGCCGGAAAGCTCAATCTGAACGGTCTGACTGATCTGCTGACCTATTTCGAATACACCTTCGATTACCGCTAAAGGAGAAAAAAGTGTCGGCAGGTAATGGAGATTCGACGGTCTCGCCCCCAACCGCTGCTGGAAGTATCCCCGGACTCGGCGAAGCTTTCCGCATGAACCTGAATACGGGACAGGGGGTATATTCCTACGCCATCTCGCTTCCCGATGGCGTCGCCGGACACCAGCCCAAGCTCAAACTCGAGTACAACCAGTGCGTGCGGTCCGGGCCATTCGGATTCGGGTGGCAGCTCGCGCTGCGCTCAATCTCGCGGCGGCTAGATTTGGGTGCGCCCGGCGAGACACCGGAAATCTACCTCGACGGCAGCAATGAAATCACAGCTCTGAAGGATGGGTCCTTTGGAGCGAGATATGAGACCGCGTTCAGTCGTTATACCCGTGACGGGAGCGGCTGGAAGATCGAGGAGCGTAATGGCGAGGTGTGGGAACTTGGGACACTGCCCACCGCGCGAATCGCCGATCCGGCCCAGCCCGACAACGTGCAATTCTGGCTTGTCGAACGTTGGATCGATGCTTCCGGCAACGTAGTCAGCTACACGTGGGACACAACCAGCGGCACGGCATATCTTACCGAACTGCGTTACGCCGCCTACTCTGTGCGGTTCTCGTATGAAGCGCGTCCGGACGTGCGCCACGACCGGCGTGCCGGTTTCCTCTGCACGCTCGGCCTGCGTTGTAAGCAGATTGATCTGGTCATCGACCCTGGCGTGAACGAAAGTAAGCTGCGTACCTGGACACTCTCCTACGGCATCTCTTCGCAGAGCGGTATCTCGCTGCTGGCTTCCATTCAACTTCGTAATTTCGCGACCACCGCAACGGTGGGCGGCGACGTCCTGCGACCACCGGTCCGTTTCACTTACGGCGTGTTCGACCCGAACGATGTTGCCATCGACTACTATTCCGCAGCCGGCAGTGAACCGCCTCCGCTTGATGACCCGGACGCGGCTCTGATTATTCTCGATCAGGCGCCGTTGCCCGGAGTTCTCGAAGTCTCCGGCGGCAAGCAATTCTACTGGCGCAACAATGGTGGGGGATGGGACTATCCACAAGCCCTGCCCACGGCGCCGTTCGGTGGATCGATCGCATCCGCGGGAGCTGCCTTCATCGATTCCAGCGGCAACGGAAAGCCGGACCTTATGCTGTTGGCGCCCGGCTACGTTCCCGGGTATTTCGAGAACAACGGACAACAGGGCTGGGGTGATTTCGTGGTCTACCCGCGCAACGCCAGCGCGACTCCCGACTGGCTAAGCGGACGGCTGCGTTTTGCCGACAACGATGCGGATGGCCGCGTGGATGCAATCGAGACCATCGATCGCGGACTCGTGCTCTGGCGCAACGGCGGCGAACTGGGCTGGGGAGCCCCATCGCTTGTGTCGGCACCCACCGATGGTGGCGGAATTGATTTCTCCAACCCGCTTGTTGTGCTCGCCGACATGACCGGTGGCGGAGCGAGCGACATTGTTGAGATCTCCTCAGGTTCCGTTCGTTACTGGCCGAGTCTGGGCAACGGCCGATTTGCAGATTCGGTCGTGATGGACAACAGCCCGCGCTTGCGCGATCTGCAGGCGAACTCTGATCGCGTATTCCTTTCCGATATCGACGGGGACGGCTGCGCTGATCTCGTCTACCTGCAAAACGACAGCGTTACCGTTTGGATGAACATGAATGGCGCCGCGTTCGGTCCACCTCTTGTACTGGCGCCAATTCCGCCCCCTCTTCCAGGCACCGCAAGGATGGTCAACCTCACCGGAACTGCGACCCCGGGGCTGGTTTGGAACAGTTATCGCACTCCGGGCAAGATCAGTTACGTGAACTTGGAGTTCAACGCGAACACCACACCTTATTTGCTCTCCACGGTTGACAACGGCTCGGGGCTGAAGTCCGAATTCTTCTATCGTTCCGCAGTGGAGGACTATATCGAGGACCGGCGCGCCGGTACGATCTGGGACACCAACTTCCCGTTTCCATTATGCGTCGTTGCGAGCACACGCGAGACGGATCAGGTAACTGGTGTTGTCACTGAAATTCAGTTTCGCTATCACAACGCGCACTACGAGCCGAGTCTGCGCCGCTTCGAGGGCTTCCGCACTGCCGAACGGATCGAAAAAGGAGACGAGAGCCGGGCCGACACCCGTGCGGTCCACCAGTTTCTCATGACGATGGAGCGGGTTCCGGGCAATTCCATCGACGACGCCGCCCTGAATGGCATGTTGGCGCAGGTCGATGTGTACAGCCTCGATGGGACGGCTCAGGCGAACCTTCCGTTTTCCACGGAGAAATCGGAATACGCCGTCTCGGTCCTTGATGATGCCGTCGACGGAACCCACCGCACATTCGTTAGCGTTACCAAACACACCAAGCTCGACATTGAGCGTACCTCCGACGTCCGCGGAGAAGATAAGACCTATACCTACGACGCCGTGGGCAACGTTGTGCGGGAAGTTCATCGCGGATTCGGGACCAAGGGCGGCGTGGTCCAAGCCGACCAGATTCGCACCACGGAGATTAGCTACGCCGTCAGCACAACTCGCCGCCTGTTGGACAAGATGGCCTCGGCTGTGGTGCGCGATGGCGCCGGAAAGATCGTCGCGGAAATGCAGATGTTTTACGATGGCCCCGATTTTGTAGGCCTGGCGGCTGGCCAGGCGGATCGCGGACTGCTGACACGCCGCTTACGCTTGGCCTGGCTACAGGCCGACTTCGCCGCGCACTACGACGCCAGCATGGACGGCTCGGCCGCTTTGGGCTTTATCGCCAGTGACAACACTGATGGCGTGCCCGCACTATTCGTGGCTGACGAGCGCCACGCTTATAGCTCAATGGGCTTCAAATCGGCCGATATGGATGCCCTCGGCATAACCACGCAGTTTACCTTCGACGCCGACGGACTCGTCCGCACGAAGCTGGACGGCCCACTCGGGAGCACCACATTCGTCTACGATCGCGCGGCGGCGCAGCCCAGCAAAGTAACTTACCCGAACGGAGAGATCACGCAGTTCACCTATGACGCCCAAGGCAGGACCGTGTCGGCAGTGACGCCGGTGGATAATCCGGCGAACCCGCCGCGGCAGTATTCCTACGACGATACCGTGGTGCCTCACGTCCGAACTGCTCGCATGCTGCAAAGCAATACCGGCGATGTGTCTTCCAATGTACTGACCTACTTTGATGGACGGGGAAATGAAGTGCAGCACAGGGCACAAACGGATTCGACGACCTACGTTGTTTCCGGTCAACGAATTTTTAATCCGTGGGGCGATCCCAAGAGTGAATTTGAGCCAACGTTTTCCACTGATCCCAACTACTCGAACACGCCGGCAACCGGAGCCGCATCGCGCTCCTTCTTCTACGATGCCCGGGGCCGAGTGGAGCGGACCATTAATTACAACGGCGGCGTCTCGACGGCACAGTACTCCCCATTCGAGGTTCTGATTTCGGATGCGGACGATAACGACACTTCAGCGGCAAATGTGGCGCGAGGACAGGCCAACACGCCGCGTCGCGAGCAGTTCGATGTGTTCCGCCTCCGCACCGCCGTGGTGGAGGAACTGGGCGGCGGGAATGCGATGACGACATCTTATGTAAATGACGCGATGGGTCGCACCATCGGGATCCAGGATGATTCGGGCACTCTGTGTTCCTACAGCTGCGATATGCTGGGCAACCGTTACGACATTCACCATCGTGCAGCCGGTCATCGGCAGCTCTGGTACGATGCGCGCAGTCGCGTGGTGCGGTCGCTCGATGCCAACGGCAACGATCTGCGTGTGACCATGGATGCTCTTGGCCGTTTGCAGAGACTGAGTTCGGCGGGGACGATCCTCGAGGAATATGTCTATGACGCCGCCGCCGACAATGGACTAAGCCGAATCTCTTCAGTCACGTACCAGGGTGGATCGCAGTCCTATCAGTATGACGCCGCGAGCCGCCTCACGCAGGCCACATATCGTTATGACGGCGTAGCCGACCCATATCAGATCAATTACGAATACGACGTCCTGGGCCGGGAAGTCGCACGAAGTTATTCCGATGGACAGCGAATCCAGAGAAACCTCACATTCAACGGTTGGGTAAGCGCGATCCCCGGAGTGGTCACAAGCATTTCCTACGATCCCCGTGGCCTGCCGCAAATGATCTCTTATGGCAACGGAGTGACTACCACGATCGGTTACGAGGTTGGCCCTGGCCGTGTAAAGCAACAACGCACAATAGGCCCGCACGGCGAGATTTACGAGGACGTCACTTACACATTGGACCAGATGGGCATCCTCCTCTCTAGCGCAGATGCCGCGCCGGGCGGGCGCGGCAGCGCATCCTATACCCAAGACCCGCTTTATCAACTCGCTTCATGCACCACTGCGAATCCGACTCCTACCGTGCGCAACTATGGTTACTCGGGTTTCCTGAATCTCGCCCGGATGGATGAGACCAACAGCGTTTTCTCGTTCGACGATGCTTTGCATCCCGATCGCATTGCCGGCCTTACCATCGCTGGCGGCGCACGCCAAAATCTGGCATATGATGCCAACGGAAATTTGTTGGGTCTGGCGGACAAGACTTTCGCCTACAACGAAAAGAATGAACTCTCGCAAGTTACGCGCGCCGACGGGCTGGTAGCGAACTACACTTACGATCCAACTGGCCAACGCGCATCCAAGCGAGTCACCGCGAAGGATGGAACGGTTACCGCGACGCAGTTTGCCGGCGCCGAAGTTGAGATACGCAACGGAAAAATCCTGCACTACATCCTGTTGGGTGGACGCCGGGTTTGTGTTCTTTCGGACGTTGGACCGCGCTATTTTCATACCGACTACGCCGGCAACACGTCATTCTTTACCGACCAGACCGGAGCGAAACTGGCGGCCATCGTATACCGTCCATTTGGCAATATCGATAGTTCGAATGGCGTGATCGACGATAGGACCTACGGGCTGCATCCATTCGATTCGGAATCAGGTCTTTATTATATGCGGCGGCGTTACTATTCGCCGAATCTCGGCCGCTTCCTCACACCCGACCCATTTCCGCTCTATCAGCCGCACAAGGTGATAGCCAACTCTAGAGCGCTCCATCCCTATGCCTATGCGGGAAACGATCCCCTCGACAACGTCGATTATTCGGGGCTCTCGTTCTGGAGCGTAGTGGGAGCCATCGTCGGCGTGATCGCCGCGGCCGCCGTTGTCGCGGCGGTAGTTGCAACAGGAGGCATAGCCGGAGTGGTATTGGGAGCAGTGTTGGCCATCGGCGTCGTGAGCGTTTCTTATGTCATAGCCGCCAACAACACCGGGAACGGCTGGGGCGAGTTCTTTCGCGGATTCATGATCGGCTTCAACGCCGGCCTGAATACTGCCATCGCCGTCGGTATTTTCGGCCCCACGATCGGGATCGCCCTAGGTGTCATCAACTTTCTCGCGGCCTTCGACAGCGTCGCGGGCAACAAGGTTTACCAAGGCATCCTGGGCTGGTCGAGTTGGCTCATGCCCATGTCGTGGTTGGCCACGGGGATTGGCCTCATCTTCTTCGTCATCAACGCCCTCGCCGCACTATTCACTTTAAACATGGTAAGCGCGACGCACATCGACTACATCCATATCCACTGGGAAACAGGCACTATCATCATGAAGGGTGGTTGGATCGGTGCAATGGGCGGAGAAGCGTTTGACGTGGGCAATTTCGCATTCATCAATTCCAACTCCCCCAATCCATCCGATGACGTAGAGCACGAAACCGGGCACGCCCTCAATGTTGCCGCGTTCGGTTCGATCTTCCACTTGATACCCGGCGTCATTGAGCAACAGACTAGCTCCGACGGGGAATCCTATTCCGAACACCTTGCCGAGAGCCATGATCCAGGGGCGCAGCATCCGGCATCCGGCACATGGTGGCAAATGTGGGGCCAATGACGACCGCACCGTTTATTGTTTCCGCCGATTCACACGTGACCGAACCCGCGGACCTCTGGCTGCACCGCCTCGATCGCAAATATCGGGATCGGGCCCCGCGCGTCGTGCGCGACTACGGCAGGGACCGATATGTTTTTGTGGCACCGGGGATTTCCCCTTTTGCCATCGCCACGGGGTTCGGCGCCGGAAAGCAGGGTCGCGACCTTAAGCAACACTTGCGGCGCGGTTACGAGGCGGCGCTCGCCGGCGGCTGGGACCCGGTCGAGCGCTTGAAGGATCAGGATGCTGACGGGGTTGCATGCGAAGTGCTGTACCCCACCCATGGCATGAAATTGTTTGCATTGCCCGATGCCGATCTACAACGTGCCTGCTTTGGTGTTTACAACGACTGGATTCTGGAATTTGCTTCGTCTAGCCGCTCGCGCTTGGTGCCCCTGGCGGCGATTTCGCTCCACGACGTTGCTGAAAGCGTTCGAGAAGTCGAGCGCGCGGCGCGCCTAGGAGCCGGCGGCTTACTCGTTTGGGGCGCCCCGCCCGAAACCCTGCCTACTTTTGGGAGCCGAATTTACGACGCGTTCTGGAGCGCCGCGACGTCTTCGCGACTGCCGATCTCGCTGCACTGCATCACCAGCGGACAACCCCACGTGTACTCCAAGTCTTCCTATGTGCAGTACCTGGATGTGATCCACGATGTGCAGCGATCTCTCGCTGAGATTGTGTGCGGTGGAGTTCTCGAGCGCTTCCCGAGCCTTACAATCGTCTCGGCAGAAAATGACTGCGGATGGTTTCCCCACTTTCTATTCCGGCTTGATCACGCGCACGAAAAATTCGGTAGGTTCGCCACGTGCCCACTGCAACTGCGTCCTAGCGAATACGTCCAACGTCAGGTCTATGCCACGTTTCAGGAGGACTCGACAGTGCCGCTCCTCTGCGATGGCTTCGCCGCGGAGCGGTTTATGTGGGCATCGGACTATCCGCACGCCGACTCGACCTGGCCCGATTCGCGGAGAGTCATTGGCCAAACGCTCGGCGAACTGCCTGGCGCCGTGGTCGCTAAACTCGCTGGCGAAAATGCTGCGCGACTCTACTTGAATTGAATGGCGAATCGTGAGGCTCGCCTCCTTGGCTCGCAAAGAGAGACACACATCCCGCACACGACCTAATCATGAATGTGGGTATTCATCAGTTGATTGGGAAAAAGATGGCTTATCGGCCGTCAGTCAGCCCATTCTCGTTGTTCCTTTTGCTTCCTTGCACCGCCAATGTACCGCTTAGATATCGTGGGGACGATTGTTTCCTCAAAGGTGGGGATCCACAGTATCCGCACATCCTTGTCCTGCCGGCGGAGAGACGCCACTATGGGAACTCCAGGCAGGGTCTCTCGGAAATGAGCGGCAAGGTTACATCGTTCTTCCCAAGGCGCTCCGTGACCGATCAGAATGACACCTACTGATTCATGCGAGAGATAGAGATTTCGCGCAGCGCGCGAACCGAGAGCAGAGATTACCGGATGTCCAAGCGATTGGAGGATCTCGTCGCGGATTGACAACAGGCTCTCGCGAAATTCAACCTGCAATATCGTTGTCATGGTTCTCTGGAAGGCGTGCCTCTCGGAACGGTTTTGCGCCGAGACTCGGCGCAACCTTGGCTCCTTCAGGTGGGAACGCCAAGCTTTGGCAGTAGCCATTGCGTCAGGACCACATAGGCAATAAGAAATGCCACTCCCCAAACCCAATTAGGCATGTTCACTTTCTCCTATCTGCCCACTCCAAGTTTACGCAGGAAGGTCATCATCGGACACCAATTAGTGAATCCAGACTGAAACAAATTCAGGCCAACAAAAGCCGTGAAAAGGTACCAGTACGGGCTTACGTAGTGCCCAGAGTGCCAGGGACAACAGGATAAAGCTGCCAGCGATCAAACGAAGTGTTCGTTCTACGGTCATGGCGGTTCTCCTTAAAAACAAATTGGTCTTACGCAATTTCACATTGCGGAGTTTCGCATTCAGCGACATTTTCCGGCGCATGGGGATGCATCGGTGAAAACGATTGTCCCCTCTGAGAGAGGTAATAAAGAACCGGGACTGCCATCCGCGAGAGGACGGTAGACGCGACTTCCCCCGCCATCAATGACAGAGCCAAGCCCTGAAAAATCGGATCAAACAGGATCACGCTCGCTCCCACCACGACGGCGGCTGCGGTCAGCAACATTGGGCGGGAGCGCACCGCGCCCGCATCGACGACGGCGTCCTCCAGCGACATTCCCTGGGCGCGGCGTAGTTCGATGAAATCGACGAGAATAATAGAATTGCGCACGATAATTCCGGCTCCAGCGATGAAGCCGATCATCGATGTGGCAGTGAAAAAAGCTCCCATCAGCGCGTGCGCGGGGAGAATTCCAACGAGCGTCAGCGGAATCGGCGCCATGATGACCAGCGGCGTGATGAAGGAGCGGAACCAGCCCACGACCAGCACGTAGATCAATATCAGGACTGCCGCGAAGGCGAGTCCCAAGTCGCGAAAGACTTCGACCGTGATGTGCCACTCACCATCCCACTTCATGGAGAAGCGGTCCGTACGCTCGGGCATGGTGGTGCCCTTGTATTGCTTCACCCCATAGCCATCGGGCAACTTGATTTTGTCGATGGCATCGCTCATCTTCATGATGGCGTAGACAGGGCTCTCTTCCCCACCCGCCACATCCCCCGTCACTAGATCCAACAGGATCGTTGACGACAAGAGGAAAGTGAAGTTTATCCCGCCGGCAAGCTTTTGGTGGACTCGGATTGTTCATCGGCCCGATCGTTCTGGCAATCACTTTGGCACTCTTAAAGTTTCTCCACGACGAAAAGCGCGCTGGTAGCTGGAGCTCTGACCGTGAAACTTCACAGTCTCCGCCTGGCCCGACCTTGCCTTGCGGTGCGAGCTAAGACTTGTCAACCGCGCGGCGTCGATTGCCGCTCTTCAAGCGGACAACTTGGGCCGACAAAGATAATTCCGTTCGTTTTGGTGGCAGCCGCTCGGGCGCATATTTGCGGAGGAAAGGAACGTCCGCGTCTACGCGGGTGCATGCACTGCCGGAAATCCGCTGGGCACTTGATCTGATTCGGGGATCGAGTGAGCGTGTCTGGTACCGTGGTCACTGCATTGGCCGAAAGCTAGTGTTTCCCTTTCTCTGACTCGCGGCTTTCGTCTACAGAGTCATCTAGTTCCGAGTCGGGCCGCTCGCCGAGTTCGCTTTCCAAGGTCCGATCTGACTGCGCGGCCCGCTCTCGGGCAAATTCCAGCTTAGCCATCTCTTCTGGCGCTTCCACGCCGGGACGAATTTCTCCAGTTGGAACCGGAGGTTCGGGAGCAGTTCCCATCCCAACCCGCGTGGAGAATCCGGGACTCACGAGGACCGAAGATCCGGGAATTGTCGAAGACGCCACTTCAACTAATCCGTCGAACACGTCCACTTCGCTCACTCCACGTCCGTTCACCTCGACGTCGAAGCGTGTGCCCCGGACTGCGATTACGGCGCTTGGTGTGCCCATCTGGAATGGTGGCGCCCCGCCCGTTCGCTTGCGGATGTAAGCATGGACGCGACCCAACAGTATTTCGAGGGCGTCCCAGTTGCCGGGCGCAGGCTCTTTCACCACCAGGCGAGTGTGGGGCTGGACGATGATTTCGCTTTCATCGGTGCGCAACACCAGTACCAGGCGCCCTTCTCCGGTATCGAGAACAGTATCAGCGGGAAGCACCTGTCCCCGCGCCGGCCGCGACATGCTCGTTCCCGGCAATTGCACGTGCACTTCGCCTTTCCATTCGGAGACGATGGCACCGGCAAATGGGGCGGGAGACGGTCCGGCAGGAACTTGGGCCTGGGCGGCGCACAACGAAAAAACCACCCACAGGGGAAGGGCTGCAACCGTAGGCCGTCGACGACAAACACCCAAACCTTGCAAAACGGAAACCCGCAGACTCGGGAGAATGAGTCTGCGAGTTCCTATCATCGCATTGTTCCAGAGGAAAAACACACTAACCTCCAACGATGATCGCGATCACCTTACCGGTGTACGCATTTACCTTCACTTCGTATTCGGTCCCGTTAGTTGCCAAAACATCCACTGACCAGTCTGGCGGAGTGTCGTTCGTTTCGAGCACGATCAGCAGCACTCTACCGCCGTGAACTGCGTTCAGCGCAATCTGCTCAGCCTTGGCCTTGCTGATGTATTTCGGAGTTACTTGTGCGCTATCGCTGACCTTAGTGGTCTTGAGTATCGCGCCGCCGCGGGCGTTCACATACACTTCGTACTCAAATCCGGGCTGGGTAATGGTGACATCCCAGATCTGGTAGCCTTTCCATTGGTCACGCTGAGCTTGCACCACTGTACCACCGCCGACAGCTTTCAGAGCATCCTGCTCCGCCTGTTGTTTGCTGATGTAGCTGCCCTGCGCCGAAGCTTGGTCGGACATAGGCTGCGTGATGATCCGGAGAGTGGCTCCAGTGTGAGCGTCTAGCCAGACTTCATACTCGTTGGTGGCGCCGACCACGTCTACCGACCAAATGATCTTGCCGAGTTCTTTTTCTTTGAGCGCTTGAGTTACGGTTCCTCCGCCGACGGCGACAATTGCATCCTGCTCTGCCTCTTGCTTCGAGATCAGAGTTGAGGCGCTAGCCAGCACCGATCCGATCAGCAGAACAACCGGAAGTAGAGAGAGTGATCGTTTCATGGTGTTTCTCCTGGGGGTTCAAATTTGGAGAGCCAGATCGAGGCTGACTCACGCTCAGGGTAAAAGCACATGCGATGCCAAACGCAGCACGTAGGTAAGTCTGTTGTTCTTCGTAAATGCTGCGGGACAGTTGGGTCCTTGGGACTCACCCGCTATGTTCCTCGGGCCCGGTTTCTCACGTCTCATCGGAAGAGAGTCAGTTGCGCCGTGATGTGAAAGGAAAGGGGTCCCGGCAAGTCCTATAACTTTGGGAAGAAACCAAACGCCACCGCATTTCTACGGTGGCGTCGGCTTGGGGGACAGAGAACAGAAGTACTTGTCTACGGCGTGTACAGTTCGGCGCTGTTCAGTTCGTTGACCGCGTCGCTGCCGCCGGCGTTCACCACGTTGCCGTTGTGGAGCACCGTGGAGGTGTGGCCGGCGCGCGCGTTGCTCATGCTACCGGTTGCGCTCCATGTGCCGGTTGTTGGGTTATAAAGCTCGGCGCTGGCCAGCGGCGTGGCCCCGTTTACGGTTTGATTGTTTCCGCCTGAGACTAGCACCTTGCCGTTGGCGAGCAGCACGGCGGTGTGTTCCACCCGTGTGGCCGTCATGTTGCCGGTCGCCGTGAACTTCCCGGTGGTAGGGTCATACAACTCGGCGTTTTTGATGCTAACGCCATTGATGTTCTCTCCGCCCATGAACAGAACCTTCCCGGTACCCAACATGATGGAGGCGTAGTCAGAACGCGCCTGCACCATCTTGGTACCCAACGTCCAGGTCTTGGCAGTGGGGTCGTAGATCTCCGTGCTGTTGAGGGCATCGGACGCGGAGGTCGCGCCACCGGCCACCAGCACTTTGCCGCTGGCAAGCAGCGTGGCAGTCATGGCGTGGCGGGCTGCACGCAGTGCGCCCGTCGATTTCCAGGTTCCGCTAGTGGGGTCGTAGATCTCGGCCTTAGTTGTGGTCGAGAGGCAACCGTTCGCATCATACGCCGTGCAGCCGCCCGCCACGAGCACCTGCCCGTTGGCAAGCAGAGTAACGCCAAATTCCGCACGTGCCTGCACCATCGAACCAGTTAGCGGTGAAAGGTTCCAGAGGTTGGGATTATAGAGTTCCGCACTGTTGGTGGTCGCGCTCAAGCAATCGTTGACGCAACCACCTATGATCAGAACCGATCCACTGGAAAGCAGTACGGCGCGAGCATGACTGCGCGCCGTGTGCATGCTTCCGGTGGAAGCCCAGGTCCCGGCCGCAGGATTGTAGAGTTCGGCTGAGGTGAGAGCGACGCCGTTGTTGGTTCCTCCGGCGGCCAGAATTTTTCCGTTGGTAAGAATTGTGGCGGTGTGACCGTCGCGGGCCGAGATCATGGTCCCGGTTGAGGACCACGTACCGCTGGCGGCGAAGCTGAGCGTGCTGGCAGCGATGGCGAGCGCAACAACGTAGATGATTCTCGCGGACGCCAATGAGAGAGAGCTTTTCATGTGAATTTCTCCTGGGGGTTCGAGTTGAGCGCCCGATCAAGGCGGACTCACGCCCAATGTAAAAGCACATGCAATGCCAGACACAACACGCAGGTAAGTCTGTTGTTTTTCGCGATGCTGCGGGAGAGTTGGGTTATTGGGACCCACCCATTATGTCCGTGGGCCCCGGTTTCTAAGGGCTCATCAGAGATTCAGCCTGGAGATCGCCTGACGAATCGGTTGTGGGCAAGATCACGCGCACGCGGATCCCGCTCTCATCACTGGAAGCTTCGATAATGCCACGATGCTCCTCGACGATGCGCTTCACAAACGTAAGCCCCAATCCCCATCCCGGTGTGGACTCGCCCCCCGCCCGGGAACGGTAGAAAGGTTCGAAAAGATGAGCTAGTTCCTCCGGTGGAATGGGTGTGCCAGGATTGCGGACTTCGAAGATCACGTTCGCCTCTGTTCCCGGTCACCCGCAGATTGACTTCGCTTCCTGCAGGACTGTACTTCACCGCGTTGTTCAAGAGATTAAGGATTACGCCACTCAGCATTGGAGCGTCGCCCTCAAGCGAAGGCAACTCTGAATCCAGGTGGACCTGAATACGGATCTCTGCTGCTTCGGCAATCGGTGACATGACCCGCTGGAGCTGCGCGATCATCTGCGGAATCAGTATCGGCTCCCTTCGCAGAGAGCGTGCTCCGGCGTCGAAGCGCAACACGTCGAGGTAAGTGTTGATCAGTGAAACCAGGCGCTGGGACTCGCGGAAAATCGTCGCTGTTGCATCGTGCGAGCCGGTTGCCTTCGGATATCGCAGCAGGAATTCGGCGAAGCCCTGGATCGAGACCAGGGGCGTGCGTAGTTCGTGAGTTACAAAGCGCAGGGCTTCGGCTCGTGCCTGGTCTCGCTCCAGCCTGGAGGTCAGATCGGTGACGACGACCATCCACTGCGAAGAATCGTCGTTGGCGCTCGAGGAAAGGCGCGTGCCGCGTATCTGCCAAAAGCCTCCGCCCAAGTACACTTCGCTTTCCGGCGGGAGTCCCTCGCCGCTCAGACGTTCTTGAACATTTGCCCAGTTCGGATGGCCCAGAAGACGGCCAAATTCTAGGAGGTCTAATTCGGCATTCCATCCTTGCTTGCTGCAGAAAGCCTTCCAGAAAGGGTTGCGAAACAGAGTCTTGCCATCGGCTGCAAAGACCGCTAAACCCTCCTGCATGGATTCCAGCAGATGCTGGCGGAAGGCATAAAGTGAGCCGAGTTCGGACTGCAGTTGGTTGATCAGCTCGATGCGCCATTGCAGATCGCCCGCAGTTTCGGATGAGATCTCAGCCGGACGCAAGCTGGCAAGCTCCATCGGCGCTTGCCCGGCATGGAGTGTCTGCCGCAGTTGCCGTAGCCCGCGAGTCAGCCCCCGGTTCACGACCACAAGATTTTCCAATTGCGCCAGCGGAACCGCCAAAAGTCCGACGCAGAGAACCGGGCCAAATGCGATGAGGAGATGAGCATGCGCGAAGAGCCAATAGCCCGCCCCATAGCTGATGATGAGAAGGGTCGTTTGAAGCAGCACTCCATCCCATCCCGGCCAGCGCAGAACCAGCCAAGTGGAAACGAGAGAGAAGCCCACAAGAAAGAGTATTTGCGGAAACGCGCTGACGTGCCGCATACTCTCGCCTGCCAGCAACCCATCCACCAGGTTGGCGTGAACTTCCACTCCCGGCATCGGTATCTGGCCGCTCACCGGGGTGGGCAACCGATCGCTAAGCTCAGTAGCACCGAAGCCAATGAGCACGGCCTTGTTCCACAGTGCGGGCTCCTGCTTTCCATTCAATAACTCAGCAGCGGAAATCACGACGAACGGCGGAACGGGTTGACCTGGTAGATACTGCTCGCGGAAGTTGATCGTCAGAAACTCCGGCGAGTAGGATTGCCAGCCGGACGCTCCTGCGCGGGGCATGCTGCCATCTACCCAAACACGATCTTTACCCAGCCACAGTCCGCGAGAATCTTGACCCACCGCCACGTGCTTCGCGACGCGTGAAACCTCCAAAGCAAGAGCCCAACGCGGACCTTCCGCATTTAGTTCCCGCACCGGCACGCTGCGGCAGATGCCGTCCGCGTCTTCCACCGCCTGCACGTGTCCGACTCCGGCGCTGTTGGCGAGAAAGAGGGGCAAGGGATCTACCCACAGCCGTTGCGACGAACCGCTCAGCTTCGCCGCCAAGACAACGTTGCCCGTTTCTTGAAGAGCCTTTCCGAGATCGTCGTCGTCCCGGGCATCCTCCGCTTCAGAAAGCAATATGTCGAGACCAATCGCCCCAGGCCGCTGCGCGGCGGTCGCGCGCACCAGTCGTGCCAGCAGCGATCTGGGCCACGGCCATCTCCCGTAGCGGCTAAGGCTGAGATCGTCGATGAGAACAATTGCGACAGAACTGGAGGTGGGGAGAGGTCTGCGAAGGCGGAAGTAAATGTCGCCGAGCCGCCGGCTGAGTTCTTCGACGGGGTACGTCATGCTAAGCGCAGCCACCAAGCTCAACAGCAAGAGATTGAGAACGAGCCAGGATTTAACCCGGTTTCGAGATCGCTCGCCATTCACAGATTGTGCTTTCATTTGTCTGGTGCGTCCAGATCAATTCCCAGCCGCCGCGCTTTCTTGTAAAGCGTCTTGCGTTCAATGCCGAGGCTTCTTGCGGCGAGCGAGCGGTTGCCTTGGGCTTCACGCAAAGCACGCACGATTTGCTGCCGTTCGGCTCCCTTGAGGGTCGTGGCTGTTTCCTCCATCTTCGCGCCGCTTAGCGCTCCCGCGCCACTCGCTCGCTCAACGTCCTCTGCAGAAATTTCTCCCGTGGTGGACAAAATGGCAGCTCGCTCGATCAGATTCTCCAACTCGCGCACGTTTCCTGGCCAAGACATGCGCGTCAGCAAGCTGGTCGCCTCTTCATTAACAGTGATTTGGCGCGCGTTGCGTTCATTGAAGCGCGACAAGAAGTGGCGAACCAGCAGCGGGATGTCTTCCCGGCGCTCTTCCAGGGCGGGCAAGTGGATCGTCATCACGCTGAGACGGTAGTACAGATCCTCGCGAAACTGTTTGGCACGGATGCGCTCGCCAACGTCTGCATTCGTGGCGGCGAGAATCCGAACATCGACGGGCATGTAGGTATTTGATCCCAGTCGGCGCACCTGCCTCTCCTGTAATACGCGCAGGAGCTTGACTTGGAATCCGGGCGTGGTTTCCGAAATCTCGTCCAGAAAAATCGTCCCGCCATTCGAGCTCTCAAACAGACCACGGCGGGCGCTGTCGGCACCGGTGAATGCTCCCTTTTCATGGCCGAAGAGTTCGCTCTCCAGCACGCTTTCCGCCAGGGCTCCGCAGTTGATGGCGGTCATCGGTCTACTGGCACGCTGGCTATGGGTATGGATGGCGCGCGCCACGCGTTCCTTGCCCGACCCGCTCGGCCCGACGATCAGAACCGTGGCGTCGGTCGGCGCCACCCGTGCGATGGAACGATACACCTCCAGCATCTTCGGGCTGCGGCCTATAATTGCCGTGCCAGCGAAGCCTTCGGGCTCAGTTTCCTCGGCAATGGCGTGGCCGTTCGAACGGCTCTGGCGGCGGCTTTCGAGGCGGCGGACAAGCCCTAGCAGATCATCAATGCGCAGCGGCTTCCCCAGATATTCGACCGCGCCATCCTTCACCGACTGGGCCATCGTCTCCACGCTGGCGTGGGCCGTCATCATCACACAATCGCAGTCCGGACGTATGGCCCTGATGCGCCGCAGGAATTCCACTCCGTTTGCTTCTCCGAGGTAGATGTCGACCAGCGCCAACTGAACTTCGGTGCGGTGCAAAACGGCTTCTGCTTCCTGGGTGTTGCGGGCGACATGACAAACGTAGCCTTCGGCGTTTAAGACCGAACACAGCCACTGGCGTGTCGCTTTATCGTCGTCAACGATGAGTATTTCTATGGGCATGCTTCTTCACGAAGAGATGTTATTAGCACGCTGCACACCAAAGTCCCGCCGCGAGCTAGAAGCGATATGTAAATGCGAATCTCCCTACATCGGCGCCAAGTGCTCCTGTGGCCTGAACCAGATGATATTTTGAGTAGTCAAGGTCCAACGTCCAGTTTCCCAGTATCACTTCATTGCGGGCATGGATTTCCCAAGCCGGACTAAAAGGGCTGCCTGCTGCCACCGACTCAGCCCCACCGCGTCCAATGAACGATCCTCGATACTTCTTTCCCAGATGAAACAGGACGCCAGCCATCGCCAAATCGCTCTGATAACTGTTCGGACTGAAGTAGCCGTGGGAAAGGTCCTGGTCGAAACTGTAGTGCTGAAAGCGGTAGCCCATTTCGAAAGTCAGTCGCGCCGCTCCCCACTCCCGGATCAGTTCCGCGCTCTGGCGGCTGCCGATGTTCCCGTCTGAGTAGTGTTGCTGTGACCAGTGCGTGCTGATCTGCCAGCGCGGTGGCGTCCAGATCGAGAATGCCTCCCAACCTTGCGCCGTCAGTCTGTGCTCCGAAGCCTCCGCGTCTGGGACGATAGGAACGCGCGAAAAAGCAGCCCCTAATACTAGGTGCCGCAGTGGTTGGAACGCCAGCGACACGTCGTATATCGCGTGCACATCTTCGTTGTTGAACCGTACAGCGCCTCCTCCGGCAGAAAACAAGAGTGACTCGTGGAGCCTCCAGCGAAGCTCCTCGTTGAAGGTCTCGACCGCTTCGAAAGGATCGTCCCGACCGTGCTGGAACTGCTGATTGAAGAACAAGCGATTAGTGAGGCCGGGTCTGATACCGAAATCCAGGCGCTGCGAGGACAGCCAGGAATGATTCCCCGCGGTGTCTCTGATAAAGGCAATGTCCATTTCAAATAGATTTCGCGTGACCACCAGTTCGCGTTCCTCGCCGCCTAAGTGCCCGCTGTCAATTCTGTCCTTGTACTCCTGCAAGCGCAGGCTGTTGGGATGAAATGTCAGGGCTCTGTTTACGACATCCCGTGCTTCCGACGATCGTTGCTGATGCAATAGATTGCTCGCCAGTCCTATCGCTGCTGTTTCATCCGCCTCGTTCGCCTTCAGCAGTTCCTTGTAGATCTCGTCGGAACTCCTATACTGGTGGCCGTACCCGAGAGCCCGTGCCAACTCCAATTTGGCCAGCCGATTGTCAGGCTCAGTCCTGAGAATCTCACGAAAGAGCCGGATGGCTCGGCCATCTGCCCCACTGGACATGTACGCACGTCCGAGTTCCAAGCGAAGCCGATTGTCCTCGGGGTGATCTCTGATTCCGTTTCGGAGGACGTGGATTGCTTGTCCGTAATGGCGCTCCAGCATCGCTTGTTGTCCAGCAGCCAGAACCCGCTGGATGGAATCCTCGTCGCCGGCGAATGCGCACGTGCCGTCTGCCGCAAAGCAGATCGCCGCTAAAATCCCCACAGTCAAGAGCCGCCCGAGTCGCCCCATGTTTCAGACCCGTTTCTCGCGCTCCCATTCTAGCTCGCCCCCGTATGCTAGCCGGAATCCCTTGCTGTTTCGCGTTCCTGACTCGATTGCGAAGCGGCATCCCTCGAAGCTCGTCTCCAGATCGAGGACACCACATCTCCACGTCAACCCTCGGGCTTGGCTACACGGGAAACTGCTGGTCGCCCTGCTTGCTCAGAAGCTGATTCAGAATGGCCGCTCTACTTCTGGCTATGGATGCATCCTTCCCTACGCGACAGCCAGCGAGTCAGTGGCGTGAATTCGGCTTCTCGCTCCATCAAGTCCAGCTTGCTATTGAGCCCAATTTGCCTCTGAAACATATACCCCTCAACTGAAACAGGATCGCACGAGCGCTGGCGGAAAACCCGCGTAGCCAGTCACTACAGCGCGCCAACTTCAGTCCTTGGCCCCTTTCTAGGCGTGGCCGCGAGGAAACCCAATTAGCGCTACGCAGGTGGAGACTGTGATGTCTCGCGGTCAAAGCTCCAGTTACCAGCCCGCTTTTCTTCGCGAATAAACTTCAAGAGTGCCAGGGTGATTGCCAGGATGATCGGGCCGATGAATACTCCGAGTCCACCGAACGCCTGCAATCCTCCCAGCAGCGCGAAGAACACATACAGGGTAGAGAGTTTTGTGCGGCTGCCGATCAGGTGTGGGCGCAATAAATTGTCCACGGGATGGACGATCATCAGTCCCCAGGCAAGGAGAATGAGACCTTTGATCCAGTGACCGCTAAAGATGAGCATCGAGACTGCAGGCACGAGAACGATCCCGGTTCCAATGAAGGGCAACAGCGCGCACAACGCAGTGACAATTCCCCACAAGCCTGCTGAAGTAACTCCCAGAAACCAGAAAGCAAGACCTGCAAGAGCGCCCTGCAGCGCTGCCATCGTCAGGGTCCCGTATACAGTGGCGTTGAGAGTGTCTTTCACCAACGCAAAGAGTCTTCGTGTCTGATCGGGCCGCAGTGGGAGCAGAACGGTGGCGCGACGCAACATCGCGTTGCCGTCACGAATTAGGAAAAACAGAATGAAGAATGCAATTAACGCGTTGGCGAGCAGCGCCGTAAAGGTTCCAAGGGCTCCGGCCGTCATACCCAGAAGCGCCGCCACGCCTTTCTCTGCCTGGTTCACGATCGCGGTTCGTAGATCGGAAGTAGAAATCGGCAGATAGCGGCTCACCAGATCAACCGCTCGTTCCAGAAGACCGATCAGGTAAAGACTAAGGCGCTCGCTTCCGTCGCTTGAACTGCCCAAAGATTGGTAGACGTCGTGCAGTCCCCCTGCTAGGGCCCGGCCTAGGAATACCGTTGCCAGGAGGATGCATAGAACAATCAGACATGTGGACAAGAGTGCAGAGAGATTGCGGTTTCGAATTTTGCGACGCACGCGCGAATGAAGGGGATAAAACACGACGGCTAAGACTGCGGAAAAGAGGATTGGCCTGAGGAACGGAGCAAGCAGTACAAAGCAGAAGTAAAGGGCTATCGCGGTCAGAACCAACAGGAAAGCAAAGCCTGCGCGATTTTTCATCTTGCTGTTAGATTCCGACACGCACCCTCCACATGAATAGACGTATGCACCGCGCAGAATTGGGTAATTCGATCAACTTAAAAGTCGGCTAGGTCCCGAGTGGGTAGCGCCACCCGCACCGCGTTCGCTACTGCTGCCAAATCAATGATCTCCTGCAGGATGGCCCCCTCCAGAGGAGGCAGGTAGCCCAGAGCGGCCGCCATCATACCTGCGACGCTAGCCGCCATTCCCCCCACGGCACTTTGCAGTGCGATGGAGCGCATCCTGTGACTGACATGAATCAACTCATCCACCTTGCCGAGCGACGTGGTCAGAATTACGGCGTCGGCCGCCTCGGAGGTAATGTCACTGTTGGCTCCAAAGGCGACACCCACCGTCGCAGTCATGAGCGCGGGGGCATCATTAATTCCGTCCCCAATGAACAGGGTATGGGCTTTCTTGGTCTCCGCCTCCACAATCGCAACCTTCTGTTCCGGGGTCTGTCCTGCATACACTTCGGTGATGCCGACTTCCTGCGCCAAGTAGCGGACCTCCGACTCTCGGTCTCCCGAGACCAGTAACACGCGGTTTACCTGATGGCTCGGGTTCAGATGGTGCACGAATGGCTTGGTGTCTTGCCGAGGCGCGTCGTGGAAGCGAAATGCTCCGGCATATCGGTCGTTTACGAAGACGAGGCACTCCAAGCCGGAAGCAAGAGGGGGCAGGGATGACAGCAGCTTGGGGTCTACTTTGCCACGCCCGGTAATCCGCACCTTTCGGCCCGCAACCATGCCGAGTAGACCGTCTCCCGGTTTTTCCTGCATCTGGCTGACCTCCAGTAAGGCCAACTTGGCGTCGTGCGCCGCCTGTATCACGGCGCCGGCCAGCGGGTGCTTGGAGAATTGTTCGAGGCTGGCCGCCGCCTGCAAAACCTGGTCCTTGGTGAAATCGGGAGCGCACAACACCTCGGTCAGCTGCGGCTTCCCGTAGGTCAGGGTCCCCGTCTTATCGAAAATGAGCGTGCGACAAGTTGTGATCTGCTCCAGGGCTGCAGGATTCTTGATGATGATGCTGTGCCTCGCCGAGAGCGAGATGGCCCCAATGACCGCCACGGGGATTGCTAGAATCAGGGGACATGGCGTGGCGATGACGACCACCGCCAGAAAACGGGTGGAGTCACCGGTAAGCAGCCACGTCAGCCCGGCCACACCCATAGCCACGGGTGTATACCACGCTCCGATGCGGTCGCCAATGCGGCGAAGCTGGGGACGTTTGTCCTGGCTCTGCTCCATCACTTGCATGATCTTGGCATATCGCGAATCGACCGCCAGTTTCTCGGCTTCGATGGTTAGTGCCATGTCGCCGTTGATCGCTCCGGAAAGAACCTTCGAACCCGGAGTCTTTGAGATTTCGAACGGTTCACCGGTCAGATAAGACTCATCCATTACCCCATGCCCCTCGACGACCACTCCGTCTACCGGACAGATCTCGTGCGGCAACACAATGACGTGATCGCCGATCTGGATCTGGTCGAGTTTGATGTCCTCGACCGATGTTCCACGTTGGCGGTGAGCAACCTGCGGCATTCGCTTGGCTAAGGCGTCGAGCACGGAGGATGCTCTGCGCGTTGCGAACTGCTCTAAGGCTGCCCCACCCGAGAGCATCAGGACAATGATCGCTCCCACAAGGTATTGGCCCATCGCGACGGAGGCAACGATGGAAATCCCAGCCAGCAGGTCCGAACCGAATTCTCGCAACCAGAGCTTCTTGGCCAAGGTCACCAAGATGGGAATTCCGCCAACTACCAGGGCAAGGACTAGCGGCCCCAGGTACACCCACCGGGGCAAATGGGTCGAATACCGGAGAATCACGTGCGCGGCAATTGCGACCAAGGTCACGATCGCAATGTAGGTCTCTCTCGCTGTCGACGTCGCTGTTTTGGCAGGAACGGTTTCTTGGAGGGGCATAAGGTTTGTAACAGCAAGCTCGTGATAGGCGTCCTCATCAACTAAAGAGGGAATTTCATGGGCAAACTCCAACGCACAGCCGGACTAGACGGCTAAGGCCGTCCTTTGTATCGTTTGACCCGGATGAAGTTTTCGTCTATTCGATCCGCCAGGACGGACTCGCTCCCTCGCGATTGCAGGTTTACACCGCACTTGCTCCACTCTCAATCGCCTGAGTCCACCCGGCACCCTCGCTTCGATGACATCGCCCTGTCTGCGACCGAGCAGTGAAATCCCCAGCGGGGCGAGAACTGAGATAAAGCCTTGCGAGATGTTGGCTTCCTCGGGAAAGACCAGTGTATACAACCCCTTCCGACGGGTATCGAAATCGAGAAGGAGAACACAAGAATTCATCCGGATGACGTCTCTCGGGACTCGCCCAGCAGGCCTGATCTCTGCGCCCTCCAGCGCTTGATCAAGTAGTTCGAGCTGCTGTTGATCTCGAAAGAGAGAATGCTTGAGAGCCCGAACCAAGCGGCTGAGCTTCTCCATGTCAGCGTCAGCGACAATCACGGAAAGACCTTTCATGATGCACTCCTTAGCTTTTCCCCGCTTTGTTGATTGCTAGGCAGCATTCCTGTTCTCCCGTTTAGGTTCAACTGAAGTCTGGCCTTTCTTCGTTAAGGTCTCCAAGCCTGGTTGAGCGAGAGTTGACTCTGGGGTCTTGCCGGTTGCGTTTCGGCGAGAGTTGATTTCAAACCATGCAAGGAGAGCCACAACGCCGGCACACAGGAGCAATACTAGAATCGTCTCCGAATCCATAAGGACACCTCCTCCAGCTAGTCTTTCCCAGTTTTCTGTAG
The DNA here is from genome assembly GCA_963788555.1 of uncultured Acidobacteriaceae bacterium. Lineage (GTDB taxonomy): Bacteria > Acidobacteriota > Terriglobia > Terriglobales > Acidobacteriaceae > Sulfotelmatobacter. The sequence goes on from CAWBHM010000007.1 coordinate 41,114, forward strand.
GTCACCGACGGTCACCACTGGACACGGGGCGAGTGATACAACCTTGTGCGCGATCGAGCCAAAACGACTGGCTGTCTGCGCGAAGGCTCCTGCTCCCCGCACACCCATTACGATGATGTCGGCTGAAAGATCCGCCGCCAGGCTCAAGATGCGTTCTGCGACGGGTCCGGCCTCCACCACCACCTCCGGTTCGTAGAGCAGGTCGGATTCCGGAAGGATCAACTCACGTAAGCGCTTCTCGGTCAGTTGTATCGCAAGATGCGGGGAGTCCTTGGGACTTTCTTCCACTACGTGGAGCAGCGTGAGATGCGCTTCATATTGGTGTGCGAGGGACACAGCGAATTCTGCTGCTCGCAACGACGCGGGGGAGAAATCACTGGCGCAAACGATGCAGTGAATTCCGGCGGATGCCAGTGTCATGGCATGCGGCCCAACCGTGAGCACCGGGCACGGCGCCTCTCTAATTATCTCCTCTGCTACCGAACCGACCAGCACTTTTCCCAATCCCGCGCGGCTGCTGGTGCCCACGACGACCAGGTCGGCAGAATACGCCTGCACCCAGTTCTTGATCACGTCCGCTACGCTCCCCTCTCCCAACAGCGCTTCGCAGCGCACGCCCCGATATCGAAGGGGGCTTATGATCTGATCCAGCGTGTACGCCGCGAAGTCGCCGGCCTCTTTCAGGATCCGGTCTACAGATTGAGGAGAAGCAAACGCATAAGCCTCAGGTGGTATGACGTGGGCGGCAAAGAGCACTGCCTCGTACCGGTTCGCCAAGGCAACAGCAAACGGCAAAGCCCGACTGGCCGACACGTCAAAATCAGTTGCGAACAGAATGTTCTTGAGTGCAATTTGAGACTTCAACTCCAATGTGTTCATGTCTTGCCTCCTCCTTATTGTTTCTGCAGCCACCGGGAACCCGACTTCCTCCGGTTGGGACGAACCGTGCTAGTCGTTCTCCACACGCAGATTGTTCGCAACCGAGAACACCCCTGAAACGCTATTGGCTTGCATTTCAGCGACCTGTTTCTCCATCTGGCGCGCCACCGCGCCTTCCAGAGTCACATGCCCATTCTCGACAATGATGTGAATCGGCGGAACCGCACGTAACTGATATTGCGAAAGCACACTGTTTCCATAGATCTTGCGATACGTCGCCAGCCGAATGCGGTCATCGTTGGGTGATACGGGCAGAACTTTGATCTGGTTATCTACCCGCTCGACACCCTCGATCTCCATCATTGCCCTTGCGGCGTCTGACTTAAGCGTCGGCCGGCTCACTTCTCCGAGTAATGTCACAGTGCCATCGGCCGACACTTTGTACAGCAGGTTGTCGAACACGCCATAAAACGGAAGCATCACCAGTTGGTGGCGCGCTTCTTTGACAATTCGATCAACCCCCTTCTGGCTCAAACCCGCGCTGCCAGTTGATTGCACGCTATCGTCGTTTGGATCCTGCGTGCTCCTATTTCCTGCGTAGGCCGCCACACTCATGACCAGGATCGCCAGGATCACCGTGGTTTTCATAGCATCCTCAGGTTCAAATGGATTTCAGGCTGCAATATTTCACGTTCTCGGATGGGTTCTCGGGGAGGCGAGGTCGTTGCTGCCAATCTGCCCGTAGCACCAGCGGCCCTCGCTCCCCTGTTGTTTCTGCAGTCTTGCGCATTTAACTGCCCGATCCGCTGTGCGACTCTCCAGCTTTTCGAGGCGGTCATCCGCGTTGTCGTAGTTCACAAGCGTGTGAACTGTTTGATAGAGAATGTCAGCTTGCTTCGCCAGGTCAGCAATGGTCTCTTCGTACGGAGCCTGCCACAGGTTCTGCTTTCCACCCCGCAGCAAGTCGAGAGCATCACTGGTCTCACTCGCAAGGGCTACTAAGTGGGGCCGAGCGCTCTCCATGGCCAGTTGCTGTGCTGGGCTCGCTTCTGGCATTGCTTGCTCCAGTTCACTCAGCATTCGGCCCATATTGTTGACGTCTTGCCGGAGATTGCCCAAGTAATACCCATGGCTCTCCCAACTCACCTTATGGTTTCGGCTGAGGCTCAACAACACGTCAGCGTTGCGACTGACGTCCGCGGCCTGCTGCTCAAACACTGCCAAATCGTCGGCCACCTCGTGAACTCTGGCAGGATCGGGAGTCGTGTTGTTCGTATCGTCCGCAAGCGCGCCCGGAACCGCGATCATCGCCGCCACCAGGCACGCCGCCATAAGACTGTTCTTGTACGTCATAGGAGTTCGTCCTCCTAGGTATTCGTTAGCCATTCATGTGGTTTAGGAGTTCCCCAGAATCGTTGCCGCGCTGACCGGTCATCCGAATCTGGTTGAGATCTCCGTTTGGACCTCAGTCGGAGTATCAATCCAAACAAGTTACCTCCTGGCGAAAAGACCCGTCGGTGCAGGGTTCGTTCCTGCGATGTCCAGTAATTTGTTTCGCTCGTCGAATCCGCAGGATCTCAGCCATGCACGGACCGGCCACCTCGGGATTCACGACTCCCGCCGTGAGCGCACTCTCCAGCAAGCCCATCGAACTCTCTCCGCTCTCCACCAGGAGCGACTGTGCGAGCAAGCGGAGCTGTGGGTCCTTGGATTCGAGACCTTCGACCAGGTCCCAACCTGCTTCCGGATCGGCTGTCTTCAGCCAGACAACGCCGCAAGCAAATATGTGATCGGTGGTCATGGTAAGAACCTCCAGTTCGATCGCGTTTAGGTCCTGGGTCCTGCCTTCCCGATTAACTGACGGGCAGGGGCCTGTGGTCGCAAATCAGACACTCACTCACGGCCTCGACGAGGTGCCGGTGCGCGTACTTGCAGACGACATCGCGCGCTCCCAAGGCCTCCAGCTGCGTAAAGTCCGTAATCTCCGGTGCGCTCGGCTGCATGACAATACACGGCACCGATACACTTCGTTTGTGCAGCGCTTTCAGCACATCCTCGCATTCCGCGTCGGGCAGGTACTCGTTCACCAGCAGGAGATCGAAGGCATTCGAATCGACGAGCTTTAGCGCGTCTTTAGCCGTCCACACCGTAGTTGTGTCAAATCCTGCATCCTCCAGCAGCCGCTCAAGCACAATGAGGGCATCTTCATGGCAATCCGCTACTAGAATCTTGGCGCGTTGCGTTTTCATGACCCCGCTCTCCCTCGCTGGCAGTCGACTGGGACAACCGGATCCGCCGGTTCCCGGAACAACCGCTCAAGTGACAACGCGTTCCGTGCATGTTGAGTGCCGGGCGCGCGCGAAGAATAGAACGGTTACGAATCTTTACTCGCCGGCGTTTTCAATCGACAAAGGGACGTGCCAAGCGATGGACAACAAAGGCGACTGACCCGTTTTGGAATCGGTCTCCCATGCTCGTTCAGTTAGACATCGAAGGGGACCTGCGGGGCGCGTTGTCCGATACTTCGGACATTCACGGTCCGATTCCTTTGACGCGTGAGGGCCGCAGGTCGGACCGGTGGGTGTCCTTGATATTTGTTTTGTGCAACTTGAAGCCAGTCCACGACTGGCACACGCCGTGCCCTAAGCCAAAGTTCTTCTTGTGTTCGGAATTTTGAGAACGCTGCCAGGACAGGAACTCACCGGCAACCAAGAAGGGCCCAAGTCAACGTTAGAGCTTCATTTTGCTCTTCTCGTGCCAAAGGAAGCACTCCAGAAAAGGCAACTCTGCACCCACAAGTAATTTGGTTGATAACACACCAACTCCCTACAGAGTGACCACCTCACGCATAAGGAAGAACAGCAATGGCGAATTCGGACGGAAATCAGAACTGGCTCACGCTTTACAGAGAAGCCGTTTTGGAGCCAGACCGCAAGAAAGTCAAGCCACGTGTCGTCCGAGCTCAGATGGCGATCCAGCGTCGAGCTCGGGAGTTGTGGTACGCCCGAGCGCCAGAAACGGGTGAGCGACGCCAAATGGACGCGGCCGCCCATTTCCTGGGAATCCTCCGCTTGATCGGAGAAGAAAAATGGTGACGCACGAGTAGGAGTTATCGCTCCCACGCATCCCCGGGGCGCTCCGTTTGTCTGATTATCGTCCGGTCTATTGCGGTAGTTCAGCACCATCCGGGAAACTTATCGCAATCACTGAGAGCTCTCTGACGGAGCTAAACGTCTCTAAGTTGGGCTTCGTTCATCCCGAAGTAGTGTCCCAGTTCGTGGAGCACGGTCTGCCGAACCTCATTACGAACGTCAGCTTCGTTCGAGCAGACCGCCTCGATATTTTTCTGGTAGAGGACGATGCGGTTCGGTCCTGCGCAAAGGTCGAACACACTTTTCTGAGTGGCAGGTACACCTTGGAAGACTCCCATAAGGAGACTGCGTGCCTTGCGGGGACCGATCTTCTTCCCAAGTGCACGTGGTCTCTCGCGCAACCCTGGCCGGTCCTCAACAAGTATCGCAAGGTTGTGGATCCGTTTTCGGAATTGCGTTGGAAGGGAGTCCAACACTTCCTCCACAAGGTGAATGAAGTACTTCCGCCTCACCGTGCCCTCCTGCTCGATTCCCTGCACTCGCTTTCAGGAATGAACACCTACTCGTAGCGCAAGGCTTCGATGGGGTTCAGTCGCGCCGCTTTCTGCGCGGGATAGAAGCCGAAGAAAATCCCCACCGCCATCGAGAACGCAACGGCTGTTACGATCGCGAGGGGAGAAACCAGCACCACCCAGCCGAGCGTATTAGTGATGAGGTAGGATGCACCCATCCCAAAGAAGATTCCAATCGCGCCACCAATCAGACTGAGCACTACCGCCTCGGTCAGAAACTGGCTCTGCACATTGCGCTCAGTGGCGCCGATCGCCATGCGAATACCAATCTCGCGAGTGCGCTCGGTGACGGACACCAGCATAATGTTCATGATGCCGATGCCACCTACGATCAATGAAACGCTGGCAATCGAAGCCAAGAGCATAGTCATGATACTCCCCGCCTGGTCGGCGAGGTCGGCCATATCGGCCAGGTTCCGTACCATGAAGTCGTCGTCCTGCCCGGCGCGAATGCGGTGGCGATCTCGTAGCAGGGATGCGATTTGCTCCTGCGCCGCGTAGCTTGCCTGACGCGAAGTGGCTGAGACCATGATCCAACGCAGCCAATCCTGCCCAGTTATCTTTTTCTGCAGGGTCGTAATGGGAACAAGAACGATGTCATCCTGATCATCGCCCATGGCGGCCGATGTCCCTTTTTGCGCGAGCACGCCCACGACCTTGAATGGAAGACTCTTGATCCGAATGGTTTGTCCGAGGGGATCGGTCGCTCCAAACAGGTTCTTACGCACGCTCTCCCCGATGACCGCGACGTTCGCCGCCGTCTCCACATCATCGGACGTGAAACCAGCCCCCTCTTGGAATGGCCAGTTCCTGATTTCGAAGTACTGGGGCTCAGTGCCGTTGATTCGAGTAGCCCAGTTGTCGTTACCAAAGACAACCTGCGAACTGGTATTGCTACCAGGAGCGGCGGCTTTGACCGCCGGACACTCTCTCAAAATGGCGAGCATGTCCGCGTACACCAAGGTCTTTGTGGCTCCCCAGCCCATGTGAGTTCCGCCCCGAGTAACCGTGCCCGAGCCCACGAACAGGATGTTCGAGCCCATTGCAGCAATCTGCTGCTGTACCTGCTGCTGTGCCCCTTGCCCGACCCCTACCATCGCGATGACAGCACCCACACCGATGATGATGCCCAGCATGGTGAGACTGGAGCGCATCTTGTTGCGCGCCAAGGCTCGCACTGCGATCCGTGCTACGGCGACTAAGTCCATACTTAACTCCTCTTGAAAGACGCCTCGAATCTACTCCTCCTCTACGGGGAGTTCCTCGAGCACCCGCGAAGCGGTTTGGCGATTCACTACAAGCTCATCGCGGCGGACCCTGCCATCGCGAAACTGGATCGTGCGCCTGGCAAACTGCGAAATATCGTGCTCGTGTGTAACCAAAACCACAGTCAGCCCGCGGTTGTTCAACCGCTCAAGAATCTCCATGATTTCTATCGAGGTGCGGCTATCCAGATTGCCCGTGGGCTCGTCCGCCAACATAATCGAAGGCCGGTTCACCAGTGCACGCGCAATCGCGACTCGCTGTTGTTGTCCGCCAGATAGCTGCGAAGGGAAATGTGTCGAACGCTCTCCGAGTCCGACAAGGTCAAGCGCCTCGTGGGCCCGCTTCTCACCCTCTTCCTTGCTAACCTGTGCATAGAGGGTCGGCAGTTCCACGTTCTCGAGCGCTGTGGTCCGGGAGAGCAGGTTGAATCCTTGAAAGACAAAGCCGATCTTGCGATTCCGGATCGCCGCCAATTCGTCCTTGCTCAGGCCTGAAACATCGATGCCGTCGAGGAAATAGCTTCCAGAACTAGGCTTGTCGAGGCAGCCCAGAATATTCATGAACGTGGATTTACCGCTTCCACTAGCTCCCATGATCGCCACGAACTCGCCACTGGCAATCTCCATCGTGATACCGCGCAACGCATGCACGCGGGTCTCGCCCAGGTCGTAGTACTTGTGAGCATCGTTCACGCGGATCCTCACTTCCCCTGCCAGCGAGGGAGCGATGTTGACCTCGGGTTGGCTCATTGTGACCATGAGTTCCTTTGCAGAAGAACGCAGGGGCGGGACTGTCATCTTCCGTCTCCCCGCGTCCTCGCGATCTAGTCCCTAATGCCTATTGGCGGCCGTAGTGCCCGGCCCCAGTTTTGGGCCCGCGAGAACCGCGCCAGTAACTAACTCGTCGTCGTTCTTCAGTGATCCGTTGAAAAGCTCGGCCACTTCCGTCACCGTGTGGTCCGTTATGCCGGATCGAATTCTTACTGGTTCTAGAGTTTTGTCCGGACCCAGCTTCCACAAGACAGCCACATCCCTGCGGGGAGCAACGGTTGGTCCGAGTCCGCTCGTGTCGCCGTCTACCGCGACAGTGCGACGGCTGTCCTTCTTCGCCGCTTCGCCGCCGGATTCCGGGTTATAGCCGGCCGTCTGAATGGCGGCGGGCTGGGGCTCGCTTTCGCGGTCGAGCCCAAATTTCTGGTACAAAGCGCGTATTTCCTCGGCCTTCATGTCGGGTTTGTAACGCAACGCGCCATTTGGAACCCGAAGTACGTTCGTTGCCGAGGTCACCGGAATCGTGATGTAGGCCGTCATCCCGGGAAACAACTTCATCTCGGGGTTCTCAAAATCGATGATGGTGTTGTAGGTGACGACGTTCTGGACGGTGGTGGCATTCATGCGGACCTGAGAGACCCGACCGCTGAAGGTCTCCTTGGGATATGCGTCGACCTTGAAGGTGACCAGTTGGTTGGGTCTGATCGCGCCCACATCGGATTCATCTGTACTGGCATAGACCTGCATCTTGGTCAGATCTTGAGCGATCGTGAAAAGGGTGGGCGCTTGTAACGAGGCTGCAACGGTCTGGCCCACGTCCACGTTGCGGGCAATCACGGTGCCCTCGATGGGAGCGCGTATGGTGGTGTAGTTCAGGTTGGTCTGGCCAACCGTTACCGCGGCTTCCCGCTGCTGAACCTGGGCTTCAGCCTGCTTCACTTGGGCATCCGCAGCAGCAACCCCGGCCACGGCGGAATCATAGTTAGCCTTGGCCAGGTCAAGTTGCTGCTGGCTCATGACGCCTTGTGCGGTCAAGCCCTTGGCGCGTTCGTAGTCGGCCGCGGTTTGAATCTGTGATGCCACTGTCTTTTTGAGATTTGCTTTGGCGCTGGCGACGCTGGCTCGTGCGTTGGCCAGATCGGCCTGGGCTTGCAGCACCGAGCCTTCGAACAGCGCCGAATCGATCTGCGCTATCACTTGTCCTCTCTTTACCCGCGAATTGAAGTCCACGTACAGACGAGAAACGGTCCCTGACACCTGAGAACCGACCAACACGGTAGTCACGGCGTTGATGGTGCCCGTGGCCTCGACCACCTGCCGAATGTCTCCGCGATCGACCTTCGCCGTGAAATATTGCGGATTGTCGTTCCCCTTCAATTGAAATGCAGCCAAGACGGAGACTGCCAGCACCGTCAGGATTGCGATCAACCAGTGACGCTGAAGAATCTTCATATGAGGTCCTTGAACAACCTGCACGGACTGTGGGGAATGCCCCAACATCCCTCCTCGTGGCGACCAAGGTGCAATCTCGGACGCGAAGAAGTCGAATCAGCCATCCCCGGTCTTGCGCCGAATGCTTCCGGTAATCCGGTTCTACCCACGAAGTGCGGTGCATGTGGAGTGCCGTCGCAGGCGAGGTGGAAGGTGCTTACAAGTCTTTACTCTTGGAGTTTCGATGCCGGAAGGAAAACGCCAAGCAACAGAGAACAAACCCGATAGGACCATTCCGAATCTGCTGTCAGCGTTCACCTGCTTTGGCGCGAAGATGAGTGAGATGACCGAACTGACCCGACGCCTGTTGTGATGTCCGATGGTTCTGACATTCTCTGTCCGATTCCTTTGACATGCGGTGGATTGCGGCTAAATCGTCTCGGCCTTGCTGTTTGTTCTGCGCAACTTGGCACAAATCGGTGGTTGGCCCAAGCCGTGCCCTACTCTCTGTGAGCGATCTGGATAAGATCGCCGTTCATTGAAATGGAGAATACCGGGTATGGAGAAGTTTGCTTATAGTTTGCTTGCCCTCACGCTTGCCTTGACTGCCCTGCCAAGCGGGGCTACCGCGGCGACGAAAACAATCGACAACCTACAGGCCGGATTCAACGGCGAAAGCAATGCTCATGCGCGTTACCTCGCGTTCGCCGAAAAGGCCGCCGAGGAGGGTTACGGTGAAGTTGCCAGTCTGTTCCGCGCCGCTGCCAAGGCTGAAGAGGTTCACGCCGCTAACCATGCGGCTGTAATCAAGAAGATGGGCGGAACACCGCTGGCGAAGATCGAGACTCCGGTCGTCAAGTCCACCAAGGAAAACCTTGAAGCCGCCATCAAGGGAGAGTCTTACGAGCGAGACACCATGTATCCGGACTTCCTCAAGCAGGCTCGCGCTGAGGGAAACAGAGATGCTGTCCAGACCTTCAACTACGCCAAGACAGCGGAAGCCGAACATGCAAAGTTGTATTCCGAGGCTCTCAACAACCTTCCCAAACTCAAAGGTTCCAAGGAGAAGGACTACTACGTATGTATCGTTTGTGGATACACGACGTCGCAATTGGATTTCTCCAAGTGTCCGTCGTGTTTCAGTCATAAAGACAAGTACGAGAAGGTCAGCTAGGACCGGACCGGGCCGTCGCAACAGCGGCCCGCTGCTTCGGACCAAGGAGCCCTTTATGCTTCAGTTTCCGGCGATTCCGAGTTGGGATGCCTTGCACCCATTAATCATTCATTTTCCGATTGCTCTTTTGCTAATTGCCCCGATCTTCATAGTCATTGGTGCTGTGCTGACGCCGGCCAAGGGCCGTTCCTATCTGATTGCCGCGATGCTGTTGCTGTTGGTTGGAACAGCATCAATTTTCGTAGCGGTCGAGACAGGGGAAGCTGCAGGCAAGCTCGCCGAACGGACTCCGGGGATGGAAATGGTCCTCGAAACCCACGAATCCCTCGCCGAGCGCACAGAAGCCGTTTTCAGTGTGCTGTCGGTGATATTCCTTGCGCTGTTGGCAGTCCCGTGGCTGCTGAAACGAGCAGACACTCGCCTGACGACAACCATTCTGCCGCTGGCGTTTCTGGTTCTGTACGGCGCGGGCGCTTTGCTGCTGGTCAATACCGCCCACAACGGGGGCAGGCTCGTGCACGAATTCGGCGTGCGGGCAATGGTAGCTTCCACTCCCGTGGATGCCAGTGCTGCGCTGCCGACGGAGACACAGGAAAAGGACTAAGCCAAATGAAGGCTGGTTCAAAAGCGATCCGAATCACCAGTCCAGCCGTCGTCAGCGTCGCGAGTCGGAGCGGGACCTACGAAATAGAACGGGTAGAACGTGACCAGTGTGAGTGAACGCTTCGCTCTTGGCCGCAAGCGCTACGTCGTCGAAGAGTCTTCGAAGGGCACAAGCCGAGCAAGATGAGGAACAACAAGGAAGATCACTCTTGCCAGAAGGAGAAAACCAATGAAGCAATCCAAGAGCACGATCGTTACCCTAGCGTTTACGACACTGGCGTTTCTTTGCGCTATGACCGCGGGCATCGCCGCCCAGGACATTACGCACCCATCAACCACGAAAACCACCGGACCGCCAACGCATGAGGTTCAAACAACTCATGTCAAGAATGCGGAAGTGATCCACGTTTCAGGTCACGAGGTTGTTGTAGAACTTGAGAACGGCAAGTTGGAACTGTTGAATCTGGGCGAGGACTTCAGGTTCCAAGTTGATGGCAGGGATCTTACCGTGCATGAACTTACTCCCGGGACAAAGCTGTCGCAGGAGATTCATACGGTTACTGCACCGCAAGAGGTCGCAACTCTGAGAACGGTCAAGGGAACGGTCTGGAGCGTGACCGGACCGCATTTGATCCTGTCTTTCCCCGACGGCAAGAACAAATCCTACACGGTACCGGACGGAACCGTGTTTAACGTCGACGGTAAAGACAAGACGGTATTCGATCTCCGCAAAGGAATGGGCATTTCAGCAACGGTACTGACGGTTGCGCCTGAGCAAATCGTCACCCGCACACGGTTGTGACCGGTCGAGTGCCGCCACAGCCAGATGTGGCGTTTGAAGGTCCGATGCTCATTCAACCAGGTCGAGAGGCTCCAACCTTGACGGCTGCCATTGAGGAACCGGCAGCGAACGAACTCCCGAAGACCGCCAGCCTTGTGCCGTTGGCAGGAGCGTTTGGTCTCTTGTCACTGGCCTTGGGCACCGGTCTGAGAATTATCCGCAGGAAGACTCGCAACGACGTATGAAGACATTTCAGGCGGCCAGACTTGGCAGGCTGACCGCCATCGCTTGGACCAAGAATCCCATTCTCTTGACTTGCCCATGTGGGAGTACTCTAATCGAAAGTGGCACAAGACAAACCAGAGTCGCGAACCGTCGCTATGCTGGCACGCTTCGACGAGTCGTTCCGCCAGCAAGAGATGGTTTTTGCAATTCTGAACCTCTTTGTTCTGGCTGCACTTCTGCTTCTCCACTCGCTGTTTTCTTCTTTACTAGGCGAACCCTCGCCCGTCTTGCTGGTCACTCTCGGGGCCGCCTTTCTGTTCAAGATGCTGGAATTGCTTTGGCTCTGGTCCCGCTCGCGGCCGCTGAGCAACACCCTAGAGGACGTCGTCGTTTGGGCTTCGATTTCTCTGAACATCGGTTTAAGCCTTCTTCTCACATTTCTCACCAATCGTGAAGACAGTCCGTACTTTGTTCTCCTCGCCTTGCCTGTTTTGCAGGCCGCTTACCGCTTCAGCCTGCCCGCTTGCATCGCTGTGATTGCGGTTGCGGATTCCGTGACCTTTTTCTGGGTCTCGCATTTTGCGGCGTTTCATCCGCCCGTCCATGCCAGCGAGTACTTTGAAGCAGGTGTTATTTCCGTTGTGTATGCAATCGTGGGTCCGATGGTCTGGCTGCTGGTCAACCAACTTCGAAGTGATCAAAGAAAGCTGGCCGACAATCTGCGAGAACTCGAGCGCACGCGAGAGCGACTAATGGTCGAAGAGAAACTCGCCGTGGTGGGCCGCCTCTCTAGCGCAGTGGCCCATGAAATTCGGAACCCGGTTTCCATCATTGCGAGTTCACTGATCACCGCCGACCGCCCGGAAGTCGGGGAACAACAACGGCGAGAGATGCACGCCATCGCACGCAGCGAAGCCGCTCGGCTGGAAAGACTGACCAGTGATTTCCTTTCCTATGCCCGTCCGAGTCAGCCTAAGCGAAATCCAGTCGCCATGGCAGATGTCCTAGGCTACATCGCCGAGATTGCCAACGTGCATGCTTCGAAAAAAGACATCAGGATCTCGGTCGAGAGTGGCGACGGCCTGCGTGCGAACGTTGATCGTGAGCAGTTGCAGAGAGCCCTCCTGAACCTGCTGCTCAACGCGATTGATGCCACGCCGCTGGGGGGACATGTTGCGGTCCGCAGTGGTCGTCCATCGGCCGAAAGCGTGGAACTGCAAGTGGAAAATTCGGGTGACCCAATTCCGGAAGAAGTGCTGTCCAGAATCTTTGAGCCTTTCTACACGACCAAACCGCAGGGAACGGGTCTCGGATTAGCGATTTCGAGAAACATAGCGAAAGTTCAAGGAGGAGACCTGATCGTAGCCCGGAATGAACCTGGGCACGTATGTTTCACAATGACGGTTTCTGACGAAGCGTCAGCCGACACTGGAGCAACCAGCCATGGGTAGACTATTGATTGTGGATGACGAGCCTAACTTGCGCCGCGTCCTAAGTTCGGAACTTCACCTCGACGGTCATACGGTCGACGAGGCGGATGGTGTCGTAGCCGCGGTGCCTTTTTTGACGGAGCGCGAATACGACGCAGTGATCACGGACCAGAAGATGCCGGACGGGGACGGACTGAGAGTTCTAGCGGTCGCACAAGAGAACGATCCGTCGTTGCCGGTGATCTTCCTCACCGCGGTTCCTACGATTGAGCTTGCTGTCGAGAGCATGCGGAATGGAGCCTTTGACTTCATCACAAAACCCTTCAGCCCGGAGGTTGTCAGGGCAACCGTGCGGCGCGCTTGTGAGCGGACGAATCTGCTTCGCGAGAATCAACTCCTCAAATCCACGGTCGGCAACCTGCTCGGGGCCGATACTATCTACGGAAACAGCGCCGAAATCAAGGAAGTACGCGAGCAGATTGCCCGCGTTGCCCCCACGGACGCAACCGTCTTGATTGTGGGGGAAACTGGAACTGGCAAGGAGCTTGTCGCCAGGGCAATTCATCGGAACAGCCGCAGGGCCCAGAAGCCGCTGATTGCCGTCAACTGTGCAGCTTTCACTGAAACTCTCTTGGAGAGCGAACTCTTCGGGCATGAACGAGGAGCTTTCACAGGCGCAGATCGAGCGCGCCAGGGGCTGTTTGAGGCGGCCCATGGCGGAACCCTTTTCTTGGATGAAGCTGGCGAGATGTCCCCAGCCGCTCAGGCCAAATTGCTTCGCGTCCTGGTAGATGGCGAATTACTGCGCGTGGGATCCACGCAGGCCCGCAAGGTTGACGTGCGGGTTTTGGTTGCCACCCACCGAAACCTTGAAGAACGAGTTCAGCAGGGACTCTTCCGGCAGGATCTCTACTATCGACTAGCGGTTGTTCCGATTCGCATTCCCCCACTCCGCGAACGCAAAGAGGACATTCCGGGCCTCTGCGAGATCTTGTCAGCCCAGATTGCGAAGGACTTGAAGGTCCGACCCAAGCGCTTGAGTCCGGGAGCTCTGCAGAAGATCGGGAACTACACGTTTCCCGGAAACATACGGGAGTTGCGGAACCTTTTGGAGCGGGCTCACATCTTGGGTTATCGTGAGGAAATTATCGCTGATGAACTTCCCATAGACGATAGAGGCCCCTCAGCACCTGAACCCCAGAAGATGGAGATGCGCGATTGGCTTCGAACCCTGCCAGATTGCGTCGATCTCCGGGAGTTGCTCACAACCTTTGAAAAAGGCCTCATTGAGCGCGCACTGGAACAGGCGAATGGCGTGCAGGCGGAAGCGGCCCGAATGCTGGGAGTCTCGCGCAGCGACATAGGATACAAAGTCACAAAATACGCGATAGCGCGACCCGTGGATACCACCTTAGCCGATGAGCGTGATTAGCCTCAGCCGGTCGAATAGTTCTCACCATACTTACGGGCAAGCCCCGAGAAATCCTGCCCTGCCGACCACCCGTCACGGGGCTACTCGGAAACAATCGTTCCTTAAGTTAGCGCTTATGGGGCGGATCCCCGGAACACTTCAGTCGCCCGCCCAATCCGGCGACAACAACGACGCCATAAAGTCCTGCGGGGCCGATACTAGCGTAGAGTGATCACTTCGCCTGAGGACTCACTTTTCAACCCCTTGATAATCCAGTACCTATTGGCGTCGTTCTGCAAAATCGACAAAATCGACGTTTTTCTGAAGACTCCCTCATCGCGTCAAACGAACGCTGACCGGAGGAGGTACTATCTCTCCCAGGCGACGACGCTGCAGGCGCTCCAGTCGGTCTATTGCTCGACTCAGATTTCTTTCGGCCGCCGCCTCAGCGCGGAGAAGTCTGTCCAGCGCTTCTTCCGGTGGTACGGCGACCCGGTCGGCAGCAATCTCCAGGGCCTTCTTGGCGAGAGAATCGATTCTCTGCTCGATCATCTGGATCGCAACGTGGGTGGTAAAAAAGAGCACCCACCATGGATCTTGCGCGCACTGCTCCGCATCGGAAGACGAAATTCTTAGCTGAGACAGAATTTTAGTGGAGTTTTCTTCGACCACTCTTTCTAGCGATTCCCACTCCTTCCGAAATTCTGGATCGTTCGCGAACATTCGGCGTCCTCCCGTATAGTATCTTACTAGTTACTAACTAATGATACACCATCCAGGAAGGAAATCAACCGTGAGGCGACCTACGCAGCTCGCACCGGCTATCGGCCGTAACAACAAGAAAAAGGAAGACTTAAGGGATACACTAGCGCCAAGAATATGTCGGAACCCAAGCTGAGCCACTCTGGATCTGATGAATATCCATGAATTCGATTTCAACGCCGGCTACTTGCTCCCCTTCTGTCTTGATCGATTGAGTAATCGGCGGAGATATTCAGGCCCTTCTTTTTCGTATTCGATGATGCCGCCATTCAGGAGTAGTTCGCAAACCTGAGCCAAGCTTCTCCCTTCCTTTCTGGCGATGTTCTGCAAAGCGAGCTTTATTTCTCCGGGCACTCTAACACCGATCCGTTCGTCCTTTGTTGCCATGACTTTTGCCGGATTCTAGACCTCAAGTCCGCCCGAGTAAACCATTTTCCACTTGACGCAGTGTTTAAGCTGGTTCACAATTGTTCAACAATGTTTCCATTTGGTACACGTTAAATCTCACTGGAGGCGTCTCTATGATTCCCGAGAGCAAGTCCAACAATCGTAAAGCTGCCGAAAACGTAAGGTTCGCGAAGAGCGTCATCGGCAACACACTGTCTCGAACTGTGATTGAACAGTTACGTGAACTCACTCGAAACTTCGCACTCTCTCTGCGATCAGGTGATCTTCTGTTTCTAACTGGCGGATGGTACGTAACCCATACCGGTCTTATTCGTCTGGCTGCTCGCAGGCGCTGGCGAGGTATCCATGTCCAGTCGATAGCGGAGTTCTCTGACGCAAGAAATAATCGATTCGCGTTTAAGGCTACGGTGTACAAGTCCCGCACTTGCCCTGGATTTGTCGGCTATGGCGACGCCGATCCGTCGAACGTTTCATTTCTGGTCCACGGCGCCGAGATGCGCGTGGCGGAGACCCGAGCCGTCAACCGCGCCCTGCGCAAGGCCTACGGAATCGGCATCTGCTCGGTCGAAGAAATCGGGTCAGCCGAGCGGCAGCACCAATCGTCTCCAGAGTCGAAGAAGCTACCTCCGCAACCGACCAATGGAAACCGGCGGCGCTCCGAAAGTTCGCGATCGCCTCTGCCAGATCATCCGCCAGCATCAACTCGATCCCAACCTGGTCAAGGCCTACGCGACGGATTTCTGCGGCGTCAAGGCTCTTCGCGATGCCACGCGCGAACAGGTGGAAAACTTCGTTGCGCACCTCGCGGACTGGGCTGAGAAGGACCGCAATGCCCTGCTCTGCCAGCTCAACAGCTATCCCAGCCAGAAGAAGAAGGTGCCGCATGAAACGCCAGATCACCGGACTGCACGCCGCCGATCGCTGTGCCTGCCGACCAGGTTCCAGACGGAGTCTTCCTCGTTCGGGTGCAACGAGTCCGATTTCAGCGGCAGGCCCAGAAGCCTTACTACACCCTGGCTCTGAGCATTCTTGAACCCAGCCGGTTCTCAGGCCACGTCCTCTCGAGCCGGCTCTATTGCAGCCCGAAAGCCCTGTGGAAGCTGAACTGGTTCCTGCGCGACTTCGGCTACGACACCGAACTGCTCGGACGCGACGAAGTCGACGAGAGACAACTCGTGGGTCTGAAGGGCGTGGTCAAGATCAGCCACATCGTCTTCAACGGCGCTTCCCTGCTCCGGCTCGACGGCTTTGCTCCCGCCGGCCGTTGGGAAGAACTCTCGCCGGCGAATCTGGACAATCCGCAGGTGGCCTGATGACCTACAGCTACACCCAGATCAGCCAGTACCTCACCTGCCCGCGGCGGTATCGGCATCGCTACCTCGATGGCTGGAAGGAGAAGGACACTCGGGCGGCGATGCTGTTCGGTCGCGCCTTCGAACGAGCTCTGGGTGCTCTGTTTCGTCGGGAAGATCCAGGAGCAGTCCTGTTCGACCGAGTGGTCTGCCTGCCAGAGTCAGGACCTGCACTATTCCAACCGAGACTCGTGGGATCGCATGCTCCGGCAAGGACTGATGCTCTTGACCCGATTCTGCCAGGACAATCGTGTCCAGGTCCACCAGCCTGAGCGCAATCTGCAGATCAAGTTCACGCGGCCCGTCGGCGACAAGAACGACTTCGTCGCCTATATCGATGCCATCGGGAGCCTCGACGGCACGCGTTGCCTGCTCGAGTGGAAGACGTCTTCCAGTCGATACCCCGAAGAACCTGAGGGCCTGCTGTCTCTGGATCCGCAGCTGGTCTGCTACTCGTGGATAACCGGTATTGCGGACGTCGCCCAGGTGGTCTTCGTCCGCAAGAGTCTGGTCGAGGTTCAGTACCTGCGCACCACCATCACCGACGAACAGCGCCAGGAGTTTGGCCACCTGGTGGAGAGCACGATCCGTCGAATCGAGTCAGCGGACTTCCTGCCGCACAGCGGTATCCGCTTTCCCCAGAACCCTTGCAGCACCTGTCCCGTATGTGGGCCTGTGTCTTGGAAAGCAGGAAATGATCGACGCTGCTGTGGTGCGGCGTCCAGGAGCAGACAGTCTTGATTGGCTTGACGAGCTTAATTACTGAGTATCCGCCCATGCCGCCGAAATTCAATCGCAGCCGCGCCGTATTCGTACTGGGCAAGATTGACGAGATTCTGGCGTGGGAGCAGCGGAAGGAGACCGAGCGCGACACCAAGTTCGTCGAACTGGGGCGCTATCTATGCGAGGTGCGGGCGGGACAGTACTGGAGGCTGGAGAGTTTGAAGTGTTTCGACGAGTTTCTGGAGAGGCGTTTCCCGGAATCGAGGAGGAAGGCGTACTACCTGATGTCGATCCACGAACACCTGCCGCCGCAGGCGAGAAAGGAACTGAAGGAAGTGGGATGGGCGAAGGGGATCGAACTGGTCAAGCTGGCGAGGCGGGACGGGCAGCACTTCGATTGTGCAACCTGGTTGCACAAAGCCCGTCAGATGCCGAAGGAGGATTTCAAGAAGGCGGTCGAGAAGGAACTGACCGGGAAAGGAGACGGAACCGTGGGAGATTATCTACTTCAAGCTGTACCAGAGCCAGATGCCGGTCATTGAGAAAGCCATCGAAACCGCGGCTCTGATGCTCGGAAGCGACCGATCCCGTGGCTACTGTCTGGAAATGATCTGTGCAGACTTTCTGGCCGGGGCCAACCTGGACAACGGAGATCCGGAGACGCTGCTGTTCTCGATGACGAGATTCTTCAAGTTTCTGCCCGGAGAGCGACAGCAGGAATTCCTCGAAGGCTTGAGCGAGAAGGCTTCATGAGCTCGATTGGCCCGAAGCCAGTGCCATTGCGGCTGGATCCGGTGGCGTACGAGAGCCTGCGACAGCAGGTGCTACGTCGCGATGGCTGGCGGTGTCAATCGTGTGGAGCGATGGCGAACCTGGAAGTCCATCATCAACAGTTTCGCAGCCACTCTGGCAATGATTCCGAAGAAAACCTAATCACACTCTGCACGTGCGTGTCACGCAGCAGCCCACCACTGCGGCTAACCAGTCAATACGATACTCTCCAGATGATTTTTCCTCCGTCATCCGAGATCAAGAGAGAACCGTCAGCGGCAATCGCCACACCTA
This sequence comes from uncultured Acidobacteriaceae bacterium, assembly GCA_963788555.1. Lineage (GTDB taxonomy): Bacteria > Acidobacteriota > Terriglobia > Terriglobales > Acidobacteriaceae > Sulfotelmatobacter. The sequence goes on from CAWBHM010000007.1 coordinate 59,058, forward strand.
CGATTCGTCCATAGACCTCTTTGCCTTTTGGATCCGGCACAAAACCAGAAAAGAAAACTACGGGCTTGCCTGCAGGAGAACCATCATGGAATGGAACAAATACAACCTGATATCCGCTCCTCACGCGCCGGTTCCAGGAGCCATGCTCTGCGATAAACGCACCGTGCCAAAAGGTGGACGGAAACTGATGCTTTTCGTAAAAGCCGAACTGTAGAGGTGCCACATGCGCATCCAGAAGTAGGTCAGGAGAAATCGTCTTTGCGACGAGATCCGGCCTTGGTGATACCCGATCATCGACGTGCCCGCCTACATACGCAAAGGGTCATCCATAGAAGCCGCCGTCAACGATGTGAGTGAAATAGTCGGGCGGAATATCGTCACTGATGTCATCGCGTTCATTCACGGTGGCCCATAGGGCTCCGGATTCTGGGCTATATTCAATTCCAACGGCATTCCGCAATCCGCTGGCGTAGACCCGCATGTTTCGGCCTTTGGGGTCCGATACCAGAATGGCTGCACGGCGGCTATCACCCTCGATCGAAACATTCGAACTTGATCCGATCGAGACGAACAGCTTCTTGCCGTCTGGACTGAAGGCCAGCGACCGCGTCCAATGCTGGTGATAGCCCATCCCGGGGAGGTCAAAGATATGCTCTTCGCCACCTAGCCGCTTCGACGTTTTGGGGTCATAGCGAAAGCGCAAGACCTCGTTTGTGTTGGCAACATAGACATAATCGTCGTGGAAGTCGATCCCGAAAGGCAGGTTCAAATGGTCGGCGAAAGTATCCCGCGACTCGGCACTGCCCTTCGCGTGTGGATCATGCAGTACCACCACCGACCCGGCTGCTGAGTCGGCCACGAACACGTCACCGTTTGGAGCGACTGCTAACCACCTCGGCTGTGTGAATCCCCTGGCAAAAACGGAGACCTTAAATCCAAGAGGAACCTTCGGCTGAAAGCTCGGCGGCGGCGAAACAACAACCGGATAATTGTCGACACGAAACAATCTGGCCAGGATGCGCGCTCTCCAGCCACCTGGGTTCAAAAGGAAGAACGACAAGGTTATGGCCGCAGCAGCTGCCGTAGGCACCACGCAATATCGCAGCCAAAGCGCTTTCGTTGACGGCATCAGAGACCCAAAAACGCCCTCGGCGGATGTTTATCGTGACTGGTTGCGTTGGGGTGCTGAGATCCCAGTTGCTGCACCCTCACACATCTATGAGCATCGCAGAAGAAACACAGACGATGCTTGAGGTGACAGAGCCTGGCGGCTTGGTGTTCTCAGCGACTGTGGGCGAATTGGGCCATCTTCGCCAGCTCGCCCTTGACGACTTTTCCGGTCGGAGTCAGTGGCATGGAAGGAACAAACAGAATCTGCGACGGGCGCTTGTACGGCGCGAGATGAAGTGCGGCGTGCTGTGCCAACTCGGTTTCCGAAATCGTCGCGGACGGTGCGAGTTGCACGAAGGCGACGACTTCCTCCCCGCCCTCTGTTCCCTCGACCGTACGTCCAATGACGGCGGAACGCACAACTGCGGGATGTGCGTTTAATACAGCCTCAACTTCTGCTGGGTAGACGTTCTCACCGAAGCGGACAATCAATTCCTTTGTGCGTCCAACGATGAAGAGATATCCATTCTCGAGGCGAGCAAGATCTCGAGTATTGAACCATCCTTCTGGATTGATTGCCGAAGCCGTCTCCTCCGGTGCGCGATAGTAGCCCTTCATCACGTTGGGACCGCGCACCCACGCCTCGCCGACCTCTCCGTCGGCAACCGGCTTCTGATCGGGTCCAACCAACTGGACCTCCACTCCGGGAAGAACCCGGCCCACGGAAGTATCCGTTCGACGTTCTCCAACAACAGCCTGAGCAATGTTCGGAGAACATTCCGTAACGCCGTATCCGTTGTGAAGCACCATGCCAAACAGGCTTTCCACCTGCGTTTTGACGGTGGGCTGAAGCGGCGCGCCGGAAGACGAAATGATCCGCAGTGCGGGAAATTTCAGCGTCTTCAAGCCCTTCAAGTTCGCATAATCCGCCAGCAGAGAGAACATTCCGGGAGCACCTAATACGACCGTCAACCGTTCTTTCTCCAGCGTCGCGAGTGCGGCTACCGGATCGAACCGTGAAGACAAATACAATGTCGCACCGCTCCACAACGCGCCCAGTAAAACAACGGAAAGACCAACCGCGTGCGACATCGGCAGAACACCATAGAGCCGGTCCTCGGGCTTCAGAGACCGAATCGTGGCGGACACCGCTGCGACGAACAGCAGGTTCCGGTGCGTCAACATGACACCTTTGGGAAGGCCGGTCGTGCCGGATGTATAGATCAACGCGCCCACACGCTGCGCGACAGCGTCGTCAATCGGTTCCGGTTTGACGTTATCGTTGATCGGGCCAATCGCAAGGGGCCCCAAACCAGCCACATCCTGGATCTGCGCGCCATGCCGCTTGGCATGTTCCCGAGCATGCGGCGAGACGCTCGTGGTGTAGATAATTCGGCGAGCGCCGCAGTGATCCCGAATCTCGTCGACCTCGCGCGCTGAGAGACGCGCATTCACCAGCACGGGCCACGCGTCGAGACCAGCCACCGCTAACAGAGTCGCGACGAACGCTCGGCAATTCTCACACACGAGCATCACTCGATCGCCCGGTCGCACTCCCGAGTCGAACGAGCCAGCGCTGCGCGTCCAGAGACGGCGTCCGCCAGTTGCCGATAAGTCCACGCGCCCGAGGCTTCCACCAGAGCCGGGTGCTCTGGTGCACTCTCGACCCATGGCTTGATCACATCGCTGATGCGCTCGGGAAGGCTCGTCAGGAGCTCAGCAATGTTCTGGATTGCTTCAGGCATAACAGGATTGTAATGGCGAAGCGAGGGTGATCTCAGGGTCTCAGGCGATCTCGGATCGCTTATTGGACTCGGCAGGCACGCGTCGAAGCCAGATGTCGCGCCAGTAAGCGAATTCGTTGCGCGGACATCCGCCAAAGGCCACGCAGGAGCAACCGCACATCGATCCTTCCAGGAATGCGGTATTCCGCATCTGGCGCATCTCTCCCGTGCCGTCCACGATGATCTTCTCAAGCTTCCGCTTCACCTGATACTTTTCGCCGCATGACCGTCCCATCGCGGGCGTGAAGAATAGGCCGCGGTTGTATCCCTTGTCATTCAGGGTCTCGGAGATATCCGCGACGGGCTTGATCTCGATCCACTCTCCAGGCTGCAGATCGAGGCTCGCGGCTGGGGTGGATTTTTGACTTCCACGGGCGTACACGCCGAACAACGCCTTCCGGATTTTCCAGAACAGCCATTCGCCGATTCGCTGCGCCATCTCCAGAACACCACAGTTCCCTGCGCGAATGTCGCTGATGCACTTCGTGAATCGTTCCTGGTGCGACAGTTCTCTGGTCGCGTTCAGTATTTCGCTGGCCTGACAGAAATAGGTGTTCGGACCGCTCTTCGTCTTGAGCCGAGAGCGCAGCCATTTGCTTCCTTCCGGATCCTCGATCGATGGAACTGAGCTGAGGCTATCCACTTTGCGCAGCCACGCTTCGCGCCAGAAGATCGTACAAGCCTTCTGACAGCCGTCGTGATCCGCTCCTGAACAACGCAGCCCTTCGAGCAGAACGACATCCTCTGCGGGAAACTCCCGCATGCCGGACGATGTTCCGTAGTAACAGGTCTTTATCGACGCGCTTGGAGACACGAAATCTTCGACCACAGAACTCCAGCATCTCGGGCATGAACGGCAGTTTGCCTAAAGTCCCGTCGGCATCGAGGGTGCGCAGGATATCGCCTGGAGACAACACTTCAACGAAATCGCCTGGACGAAGACTAGAGCTTACCGGGGTCATGGGATTCTTAAGGGTCTCACAAGAAGTTGGGGAGCGTGTTGTTGCAACTCGCTTCAATGGGCCATCGGTACTTTTTCGGCGGCCCGAGCCTTCTCTCGCACCCGATCCATCGGCTCTGTAATGCTCGAAGTCCGGGCGATCATCCAGATAATCAGCCGGTTCAGAAGAGACGCGGGAAAGAATACCGGGCGCAGGAAATCGACGAACAATACGACACGGTACGAATCGCAGTCATTCCACACTTCGTGCGGATGGCTGTCATCGAAGATCAGGCTCTTCCCTTCTTTCCAGCTCCGCATGTCGTTACCCACGCGAATCTTGCAGCTGCCATCCGGCCCAGGAACGATTAATCCAAGGTGGTAGCGGAGCACGCCCTTGTACATTCCACGATGCTCTGGAATGTGCTTGCGGGGCGCAAGGATCGAAAACATCGCAGATTTCATCCCGGGAATGCGCTGCAGAACCTTGACTGTCTCCGGGCAACGAGCACAGTTTTCCTCGGCCTTCTCACCGTAGGCATAAAGCCAGAAGGTCTTCCACTGCTCGCCTTCTGTCAGAACTTTCTGCGCGTCGGAGATATCCTGAAAGTTGGGGATGTCCTCCCGTCGCGCCATCACCGCTTCCAATTCCTTTCGTACTAATTTCCAATCGGCTTCGACGGCAGCGACCCAGGGAAACGATTCCGGCTCGAAGAATGTCTTCTCCCCATCGCGGAAAAACAGCAAGGACTCGACCAATCTGCGCAGAACGGCATGCTGGATCGGTTTTTCGTCCGGAACCACAGCCCGAGCCGTGGTGTTTGCCTTCATCGTGTCTGTGTTCATCGCCCCTACCTTTATGCGCGTCAGAAATGTCGCACTCGAAACTCTAGAGTGCGGACTCACCCGACAACCCACAGATCCGCAGAACCTTGTGCCATGCCTTCACAGCAAGTCCAAGCGGCCGGCCCACATTCTCCTTGAGGACTCCAACCTTGCGGAGATGCTCCGTGATACGCCACGTGCAAGACGTTCCCGCAGGAAAGAATCCCATGTCGCCAGGACCGAACCGGCGCTCCTCGCCCTTCTCGTTGATCATGAAAGCTTCGCCGGAGATCACGACGATGGTTTCATCCATGCCGTAGTGCCATTTGAAGCTGCCCGGGGAGCAATCCCAAACTACGACGTGCGAAGTGCGGTCGCCACTTCTCACTACCTTCTTGCAGCGTGCCTGGGGGGAACCTGCCACTACCCAACCGGCAGGAAACGTCTCTGTTTCAAGCTCAACCATAGACGGCGTCAGCATCACGATCGAATCGGAGACCGTTGTCTCGGGAAGACGCGTCACGGACCCTCCTGGCTGAACCATCGAAACTGCAGATGAACCTTCTTTTGACACGCGAATTCTTCCTCCTACCGCAGGGCGGAACGTTTGTGCGGCGTCGAATCCGACACCACCGCTAGAGCTGGAAATGCCGTCACTTCTGACTTCTTCACCACTACATACTGCAGCCAGTTTCGATAGACGGCGGCAGCGGATGGATGCCAGGTCTTCTGCAATGTCGCTGCTAGATCTGCCTCCGGAAAGCTGTCCATAACCTCTTCTCGGCGCCCATCAAGCGCGATGGCTCGGAAATCGCTCAGCAAACTGGTCGCGGCCCCATCGAAATAGCCCCGAGGCATCGTCGGATATGTCTCTCGCTCACCCTTGAGGAATCTCTTGATATCCCGCCGATATTCCTTCATCAGAGTCTGGGCGCCGTACTCCGGATGTCCCTGGAAATGTACGAACAGGCTCCGCTTCTTTTTCTTCACAAACGAATCCACGCCACCCTCGGCCGATTGCGTCAGGACGACGTAACCACTTGCAGTCAGTTCTTCCGCCCGCACTTCGTTCCATCGCGAATGCGGGAACCGCACGACGTCCGGCGTACCGTTGATGATCAGGTGGTCGGCAACCTTCGCAAAGTCAAAAACGCCAAACTGCTTATCACTCAGCGGATGGCGACCGATTCCGTCGCTGTGCAGAACGCCCGCATGAGCCGCCAGGCAGGACAAGATCGTCGACGTGGTACTCCGCTCGGCCCAGTCGAATACTTGCGTCAGGACCGGCCAGTAGCTTTCATCCCGCAAGTCAGGACGGCGAGGTTCAGTGCCGGTCATGATCACACCATCAAACTGGCTATTCCACAGATCCTCGATTCCCCAGTAGAAGCTGTTCAAATGCCGCTCTCCGCGGTCGGTTCGAGGAATGCCGGTCAGCGAATACAACTTGAGAAATACCGGCACGTCGCCCGATGCGATGTCGAGGAGTTCGAAGAACTGCAATTCGGTATCTTCGAGCGCTGCGTCCGGCATGTTGTTGATCAGGGCGAGGCTAATGCTGCCTTCGATCCGCGACGCATGGCGATCGAACGACAGTATGCGCCGCAAGCCCGTTCGCTCGCGCCAGACAGGTGGAACCCGGCCGCCGTCAATAATCAGTGGCATGCTATCCCCCCACTCTCCGTCCGCATCGTCTTCCCCAACTTCTTCACGCTCTGGCCGTGTCCAGCGCCTGCGCCAGATCCTCAAGAATGTCGTCGATGTGCTCGATGCCCACGCTCAACCGAATCATCTCCGGAGTCACGCCAACCTTCGCCTGCTCTTCCGGTGTCAACTGCCGGTGCGTTGTCGACGCGGGATGGCAAGACAGCGACTTGGCGTCGCCCATGTTTACCATCCGCTTGAAGAGCTTGAACGCGTTGAAACACTTTCTGCCACCTTCGTAGCCGCCCTTCACTCCGAAAGTCAGCAGCGAGCAGAAGTTGGAGCCTAGATATCTATGCGCCATCGGATAGAGCGGATTATCCGGAAAGCCAACGTAGTTCACCCACGCGACCATCGGATGAGCCCGCAGAAACTCTGCGACCTTGCGCGCGTTTTCCACGTGGCGCTCTACGCGGAGGGCCAGCGTCTGAATTCCCTGCAGGAACAGAAAGCCGTTGAACGGCGACAGCGTGGCCCCGGTATTTCGCTGACAGACGGTACGACATCGCGCGACATAGCGCCGCAGTCCCCGAAATGGTCGACGTAGACGACGCCGTGATAGGCAATCTCCGGGACGGTTGAACATGTAGAACTTCTCGGGATACTGCCGCCACGGAAACTTGCCGCCATCAACGATCATTCCGCCAATGCTGCGTGCCGCCACCGCCAATGAATTTCGTCATCGAGTGCACGACAACGTCGGCGCCGTACTCGATCGGTCGCAACAGAATCGGCGTAGCCACCGTGTTGTCGACCACCAGCGGCACGCCGTGCTTGTGCGCGACCTTGGCCAGTCCCTCGATGTCGGCCACGTTCCCTGCAGGATTGCCCACGCTCTCGCAGTAGACCGCGCGGGTATTTTCGTCGATCAACTTCTCCACATCTTCAGGCCGATCGCTCGCCGCAAAACGCGAAGTGATTCCTCGCTTCGGGAAGATGTGCGCCAGCAGCGTGTACGTTGCGCCGTACAGCTGAGGAAGCGAAACGATGTTGTTACCCGACTCGGCGATGTTGATCAGCGAGTACTCGATTGCTGCCATGCCGGAACTGACGCTCAACCCATCGACTCCGCCTTCAAGGGCCGCGACACGCTTTTCCAGAACTGCGTTGGTCGGATTGCCGATTCGGGTGTAGATGTTCCCTTCGACCTCGAGATTGAACAGCGCCGCTCCATGCTCGGCGCTGTCGAACTCGAACGCGACGGTCTGGTAGATCGGCACCGCGACAGCCTTCGTGGTGGGATCGCCGTCGTAACCGGCATGAATCGCAATGGTCTCCCTCTTCATTTCGAACTCGTCACAACGCTGCGAACCGGAACCAGAGCCACTTCGCGGAAGGCTGACTTAGCCAGAGCGGCAGTGAGCGTGCGCGCCGCAAAGCCCGCACCAAACGCAAATCGCATCACCGGACCGAAGCTGTTTGCGGCGGCAACGCCCGCGAAATAGAGACCGGGAATGGATGACTCGAACGTCGACTTGAGCACGGGCGCGCCGTTAATCGCCTTCACTTTCGAGCGGATTTCAGGGTTGAGAAACTTCAAACGTTCCAAATCCACCTTGTAACCGGTCGCCGCAATCACGTGCTCGGTGACAATCTCCTGCCTGCTTCCGTCCGCGGCCTGAACGCTGAGATGAACCTTGCCGTTTCGGACCTCGGCGCCTTGCGGCGTGCATCCTAGATGCACCGGCAACTTCCCAATCACTTTGTCTCGGATGAACCATCCTCCCGAGGGCCCCAGCGTCCTGCGGACGATTTCGAGGCGAAGCTTTTCGGGAAGGTAGAAGAAGACGCCGGGCGCGTCGGCGAAGAAGCGCGAGCGCATCCCCGGACCAAGCCCAGACTGCGGATGCCGGATCTGCTGCCACCACGTGCGCGGCTTTCCCGTCGGCTGGCTGTGAAACTTCAACTCGCTGCGGCGAGTCACGAGTTGCACATCAGCGCCGGCCTCGCGCAATAGGCCCGCCAGGTCGAGGGCGGAAGATCCGCCTCCGATCACGACAACACTGTGTCCGCGGAACGGTTCAAGTTCGCGATGTTGGGCACTGTGAGAAAGGTATTCTGCCGGGAGGTGAGCCAGATTCTCGGGCACGTACTCGAAGTGGGTGATCCCAACCGCCAATACCACCCTGCGGGCTTGAAACGTCTCGCCATCCTCGAGTCGCAACACAAATCCGCCGGGCTGGCGATCCACGTTGACGACCATCTTGTCTTCGAGTTCGGGCACCATGCGGTCCCGAAACGCAAGTCCGTAGGCGCCGAAGGTCTCCAGCCGCACGGGCAGATCCAGCGTCGGCGTACTCGATGCCCCGCTCGGCACAAAACTGTCGCAGCGTGAAGGCTCGTTCGGGATCGTAGATGTCCGAGGCAAAGCCGTCCGACTTCAGCATCATGCCCTTCGGCATGTGCTGCAGCCAGCTATCCATCGGCCGGCCGAAAATGCGAAAGGGTATGCCGCGATGACGGAGGTGTGCAGCGATTGACAGTCCGTACGGTCCCGCTCCAACGATTACGGTATCTAACATGCCGGGAAAAGGCTCCTTCGATGTTGGTATTCAGGGCGCCGAACAGGCGAAACGAGCTGGTGAATCTGAGGGGGAATTTACGGGGGATAGAATGCTAAGTATAGCACGGGAAGTCCATACTCGAATGCGCTAATTGCAAGCGACGCTCGTGGATAAATATTCTATTATCAGCAATATAGGTAGACCCTCGCCTTGCTGAGGCAGCAACAATTCCTCACCTCTAGACCGCGCCGACAAGTTCGTCAACCGTCGGCGCCTGCGTAGACCTTTTTCACCTCGAAAAATCGCTTAAACCGGAGGAACGGCTTCTCCAAAAGCAGCCACGACAAGGACGCCAGCGCGTAGGTCGCAGCTGCGGTAAGGGGAAGGGCCAAAAACGGGTGCCGCTCCAGATGGAACGCCTTCACTGCATCCAGCGGTATCTTCTCGAGCAGATAGATACCGTAACTGATCGTCCCCGTATAGACCAGGAATCGGTTTGTCAGAACTGCACGCAACCATCTTTGCGCCGAGAAGAGTGCGAGGTAAACGAACGAAGCCGACGCCGCTGCAACGAGAGAGAACACGATCCACCTGGTGTCGTGAAGAGTATCGATCACGACAGCGAGAGGGGCGCACACGAGCAACAGGACCCAGGCTCGCGCCACAAACTTGGATGGAAAGAAGCTGGTAGAACGGATCACGATTGCCAGCAGAGCCCCGGCCATCAGTCCATCGAGACGGCAGAAGGTATTTGAGTAGATTTCAACGTGATGCAGCGACGCATAGAAACGTAAAGCCGGGGAGAGGCAAATTGTGGTAACGGCTATCCGGCGAAGCTGGGCTTCCGTGCAAAACCGCACCACCAGTGGCCATACTAGATAGAACTGCTCCTCGACAGCGAGCGACCATGTGACGCCGAGGAGCCCTGTCGCCATGGTCGGAACGGGGACCAGAAAATTCTGAAGGAAGATGGGAAAGGACCACCATGGCGACGAACGAGCCTCGAAAATCAGGTGAGCTTCGGACGGGCGCAGGAGCGGCACGATCACGAACATGAAGAGCAGAGCCGAGTAATACAATGGCCAGATTCGCAAACACGCGCCGTGCATAGAAATTCCTGAAATATCCGTCCGATTGTTTCGAGTCGAGGAGAATCCCGGTGATCAGGAAACCGGACAACACAAAGAACAGATCCACGCCCATCCAGCCATTGTCCGAAATCAGCCTCAAATGCCAGGACGGGTAAATATTGGTGTTGTGCAACAACACCAAAAGAACCGCCACTCCGCGAACCGCATCTAGCTGTGGAATTTTCTTCATTCGGCGATCGATTTAGCGCTTCTTGAGAAGACAGACGCCCGTCCACGGATAGTTCCCCGGCGTCCCCTTGGGCTCGGGCAGAAGCGAGAGGAGTTCAACAGGCGCCCTCTTGAACTGCGCTGCTGTTTTCAACATCCCCTGAACGTCGCTCGGCTCCCATCCGTGCGGCTTGAAGAAATTCGCACCTTCTGCCGGCCCGAACTTGAACGCCGCGCCGGCTTCGGCCAGTTGCTTGCCCGTTGAACGCTGCATCAGTTTCAGCTGACCCGGAGAAGCAAGATCGATCACCCAACTCCGGACATGGGAAGTCGCCGCGAGATCTTGTGCAAGAGAAGCCACGTCCTCAGGAGTGAAATAGATCAGAAGCCCTTCGCTCGCCACGACGATTCTTGCCGCCCTGCCATTGAGTTCTGCGAAGAGTTTCCGCCGCGCCTCCCCGTCCGACAGGTCCAGACTAATTCGCTCCAGCTGGCACTTCGGCTTCTCATTCGCTAGAACGTCTTGCTTGTAGGCGATGATCTCTGGCAGATCGACCTCGACCCATTGCAGGTTCGGAGGAAGATCCATCCGATAGGGGCGGGCGTCGAGTCCCGCCGCGAGGTTGACTACCAAGGTCGCGCCGTTTTGGATTTCACGAGCAAGAAACTGATCAAACAGATACGTCCGCGCCACCCATGCCCACTCGTGCTTGTTCCCTTCCGGCAAAGTGTTGGCAAGGTGAAAACCCAACTCCCCGGCAAGTCGTTCGGCATAGGGGTCGCGGAAAAGAGCATCTGGGCGCTGCGTTTCGAGCGCACGAAAATATGCCACCCAGCGGGCAGTATCCGAGATGTTGCGTACGCTAGAAATTGGCTGGTTCATGTTCTGGAATTGGGTAAACAATTTTCAGCCTGCGGGTGTAGGCGCAAGCCCATCGCGGCCATTAGGGCTGGGATTGCTCTGTGCCTAAACGCCAGCACTCCGATGCCGGTTCCGAGCGTATTCGTTATGAGGTCGGTCATTCCGGAGTTTCGTGTGGGAAGAAATGATTGCAAGACCTCGATCGTCAGGCTGACCGCAAAGCCAAAAGCGACGGTGATGGCCACAGGATGATCGAATCTTCGAAGCAGACAGAAATAGGCGTAGAAAAAGAAGCCGAGTGGAATGAATCCAGCGACATTGACGCCAACATCTTTCCAGTAGTTGACGTCCGGACGAAACTCATCCCATGGCCGCTCGAGAAACTGCGCTTGCAATAAGGAGAAACGCTCGGGGATGAGCAAGTCAGTCTTAGAATCCACAAAATTGTGAACGACATTCCCGCTCCCTTCGTTGAAGGCATAAATTGCAACGGTGCCTTGGCGCCAAGAAGGATGTGGAGGTTCGCCATGCGTCCAGTCTGCCAAATGCTGTGAAACGTCGTCAGCCGTAAGTGCGCGGTCGTAGAGCGCTAGGGCTCTCAACTGGCCGGACCATCCATCGGCTGTAACTGGAGAGGTTCCGAGGATAAGCCGACCGGTCAGATCTTGGCCTGAAAGCTTGACGCTTTCAAATTCTCTTAGGAGTTTCGCCGTCCGCAAAGACCTTAGTGCCTGAGGAGTTTGAGCTGATCGTGACCAGCACAGGCTTCTGATCGCTGAAAACATCGTTTATATAGATCTTGACCCTTTTCCGCTCTGCCCGACTCGTCTGTTACTTGGGCGCTCGAGCGTAAGATCGCCCAGAGATTGACGCAGTGAAAACGTAGTCACTTGGCTCTCCGGCTGGTAAAAAGCCAGAATCGTGCCTGAAGAGCGCACTCGATTCGGTTCCAGCCAGATCTCAAGGCTGCAGGAGTCGTCCACGCGCCCTGGATTGGCGTGAAAGGCTTGTGCACTTACGATGCTGCCGTACTTTCGCGAAGAGAAGGCCGTTCCCCTGACTGAGCCAACGTACCTGATTATTGCGGAGCATGAAACGGCCAAAGCCCAGCAACCAGGATGCATATCAAAACCAGAACGCAAGCTGCTCGCAAGAGCATCTTCTGGAGTTTTCCGCTTCGCCAATCATCGAACTGAGGCACCCCCATGGAACGCTTCAGTTCGCGACCTTTAAACATCGCTGAATTGCTTCAGAAGCCCCTCTTGATGGCCAGGTATGGGATGAGAGCAACTTCGGCCAAGTCCCGGCAACGGGTCGCTCGGACAGAACACTGCGTCCACAGTGCAGTTCTTGATCGAGCGAAGATAGCTCTTTCCAATCCGTATCACCGCTGAGCATGGCCATCATCGCAGCCGGAAGATCCGTGGTCGTGCGTACCCATGACAGCCCGGCCCGACCCTGGGCAGCGGTCACTGGCAAACCGACTTGATCCGAGTACAGCATGTGGCAAAAGTCCACGCCTGCGTGAGCACCGAGACTGTGATAGCCCCATGTTCTCGCATTTACATCGAGCAACTTGTATTGGGAATCGCGTGGATCGAGCTTAAATTCGACTTCGACCAGACCGTAATAGTTGATCGCCCGCAAGAATCTCTCGGAAAGTTCTTCCAGTAAGGGGAGATCCACCGACTCGACATAAGTGCTGGCCCTTCCGAACTCGAGAGGATGCTGTCGTCGCCGGCGCGCGACCATTTTTCCTACGCCTTCACCATCCCGGAAAAACGCACAGTATGAGAACTGCTGAGTGCCCCCTCCAGGGATCAACTCCTGAACCATAATCTCACCGTCACCGGCCAACTCAGTCGCCCTTTGGAACAGCGTTCGTAACTCGGAATGGCTGTTCGCTCGCCAGGCTTTCGCCTTGGTCGCATAGAAAAAGTGTTCTTTGATAGCCGGTTTAATGGCAAAGGGCGGCGCGAGCGCGTCGAGTTCTGATAACTGGTCAATACTTTGTGGATAGTGAGTGACGGGCACTGGGATGCCCAACTCGTCCGCGAGACGATACGTGTTCCGTTTGTCCCAAGCCCACTTCACGCTTTCCCACTCTGCCGTAGGAACTCGAAAGAACTCGCTGAGATCCGAACGGCGGCGCGATATCGCGGCGACCAATTCCTCACGGGTCGGATATAGAACCCAGCCTTCCAGCCCCAGTCGCTTGCCGAGCTCTAGCAGGCTGTCCACCACAACATCTTCGGCATGCAAATTCGGGAGCTTCACGAACTTTGTGGCGTAACGCGAGTAACGGGAAATGGAATGCTCATCGTCGACAACACAGACTGGAACGCCTTGTCGACCGAGGCTCCGAACGATTCCCAAGCCCTGATAGTCGCCACCTATCACAACTGCACCGACAGCCCGGTTCGCGTGCAGCACGGGGCTGGGTTTTGGGATGGGTTGAGTCAGGGCACTCATGTCTTAGTTGTCTCCACCACTCCGCGTGATGGAGCGGAGCAATTCAGTGGAGGCAAACTCTGCGCCCGAGACAAACCCGAGAAGCGGCCCGAAGCTCCAGGCTGCGGGCTTACCGACAAAATGCAATCCGGGGATCGAAGATTCCAGCCCGCGCCTCAGCAAGGGAAATCCCTCTGCCGTTCTTAGTTGCTTGGAGAGAGATGAAGGAAGAAACGGATACTTCGTGACGTCGACCCGGAACCCTGTCGCGAGTAGCGCATGGTCGACGAGGCGTTCCGTTCCGTCATCGAGTCGAATGCGCAACTGGCTGCCATCAACCGCTGCAGAAACAACCTTGCGCCCCAACGTGATGGGTACCCCGACCAGTCGCGGTTGCAGCCACCCCGCACCTGCCGGCCGAATTGCGCGGTACGCAGTACGGTTCTGAAATCCTCGAGGAAAACGACGGAACACGTGGGGCATCGACACGAGACGGCTGATCCCAGCCGGACCAACATCACGATTTGAATAAAGCATCCTGGAAATCGGGCCCAGGTGATGCAACTTAGCGTGCAACCCCACCCAGTTGAGAGCCTTCGTGCGCCCGATCACCTCGACCTGGACGCCGGCTTCTTTAAAGAGCGCAGCCGACTCCAGTGCACTCTGACCGGCTCCAATAACCACGACCTGCTGACCCTTGAATTTGCGCAGATCATTGTGTTCGCTGGTGTGAGAAGCCAGGGCAGAAGGAACGGCATCGAATTCCGTCGGGCGAGTGGCGAATGGACTGATTCCGCCTGCGACCACGACGCGCCGTGCGCTGAATTCTTCACCATCCGCCACTGTCACCCGAAAACCGCGATCAGAGAGTTCTACGCTACGAACCTGACGCCTCTCAAGATCCGGAACGGCGCGCCCCTGGTACCACCGACCATAGTCGACAAAGCGATCCAACGGAATCGGCTTCGTTATGTGGTTGCCCTTATCGCGGCAATACTCGTCAAGAGTCAGCGCTAGCTGGGGATCGGCTATGTGCGAAGCTCCCCAATTCGACCGCAGGCACATCCCAACCGGCATCTGGTTCTGCCAGAATGCCATGGGCTCGCCAAACACTCGCGTCTCAATCCCGGAAGTGCGCAAATATGCCGCGGCGGAGAGTCCATAAGGACCCGCCCCAATGATGATCACATTGCAATCTGATGATTTGGTGTTCACGATGTACGTGGTTGGCTCTCGTTAGAGGGTTCTCAACAAAGGTTCGCTGTCCGGTCTTCCACAATTTCGCCGGATCGTCCGGCCAGTTTGCAGAGGACATCCGCAATTCGCTCGCCCGCGTGGCCGTCCCAAAGCGGAGGGATCATTCCAGTTTTGCCTTTGCCCTCAAGGATCTTGCTCACCTCGCAACGCAGACAGTCTGAATTTTGTCCGACTAGGACGTTTGTCCCCAGCTCGACAGTGATCGGGCGCTCGGTATTGCTGCGAACAGTAAGGCAAGGCACTCCCAGGTATGTCGTCTCTTCCTGAATGCCCCCCGAGTCGGTGATGACGACCTTAGCGCGCCTCTGCAAAGCTAGAAACTCAATGTAGGGCAACGGCTCCAGCAAATGAAGATTTGTCGATTGCAGGCCAATCGTCGCCATCCGCTGGCGAGTTCTCGGGTGAACCGGGAAGACGACGTCCAGATGAGAGCTGACTTCCAGAAGGGAGCCCAGAATCCTCTTCAGCGTTGCACAGTCGTCAACATTAGAAGGTCGGTGCAGCGTAACAAGCGCATATTGATCAGGCCAGCCATTGTTTGGAGACGCGATGGCTGCGGGAAGGAGCCGGACGAGAGAATCGATCATTACATTTCCGACGAGGTGGATCTTCTCTGCTTCTACCCCCTCGGACTTCAAATTACGGTCTCCGTCTTCAGAAGGAGTAAACAGGAGATCCGCAAGCCGGTCGGTGACGATCCGATTGACCTCCTCCGGCATAGTTCGATCGAACGAGCGGAGGCCAGCTTCTACATGGGCCACTCGAATCAGCAATTTTGCACAAACCAAGGCAGCAGCCACCGTAGAATTGACGTCCCCGTAAACCAGGACAACATCAGGCTTACGCTCCAACAAGACTGGCTCGATCCTGCTCATGATCTCTGCAGTTTGTCGTGCATGGCTTCCCGACCCGACCTCCAGGTTCACATCCGGCGCCGGAATATTCAGTTGTGTAAAGAACACATCCGACATGTTTGAGTCATAGTGCTGGCCGGTATGGACCAGGCTTTGCCGGACTCCATGCCGCCCATTGAGGGCGCGGAGTACGGGCGCAGCCTTCATAAAATTCGGCCTAGCGCCCACTACATGAAGAACGTGCATTGAGTCCTCTCATGGTCTGTCTCAAAATGAATGACTACTTACCAAACACAAGGCGGTCCAAACGGACCGTCCAGAAATGACGTTCGCCCTCGAATTTCGTTAACCGATATGCCGATAAAGGAGGGCACCAGCAGCTTTCAGAATTAACTCTGGGGTAACCGGCACCACACGGCGCAAGATGGCCTTCTGCCAGGGACTAAGCGTCGTTTCGCGCCTCTTTGGGCAAGACCAGTAGACTAGCGGCTTGCCCACCGCTCCCCAATGCTCCTTGAATGACATGAGTCCCTGGTTATCCAAATCGGACCGCCCCATGTCCAGAACCTCGATTCCATTGTCCTTAGCCTCTTGGATCGTATTCCAAAATACGAGCATCATGCCCCCGCAGCTATGAAAACGGGCGTCGCTGCAACCATACTTGTAAACTAGCGACTTTCGGTGGGAAAGCGTAAGGATGCTCGCAATCGGTATTTCTCCCTTGGAAGCGATTCGGATCTTCAAGTCATTTCCGAACATATCGATCAGTGCGCGGAACCAGGACAAAGGTTGTGGCGGCAAGAATTGACGCTGACGGGTTATCGTCAACAATTGATAGAACTTCCTCAGCTGATTCTCCGATGTTCCTTCCTCATAACGAAGTTTCTCCCGCTCTGCCCTTCGAATCTTTCTCTGAATGGAATCCTTGTGAAAGTTTTTGAATAGCGTCTGCTTGTCCGTTCTCAGGTCCAGACTGTGAATACGATATCTGAGGCTCTCGTGGAAGCCTGTCCGGATGTCCGGCTGATACGATGTCGGCCTGATTTCGAGGTACTTCCACTCACCGGGATCGATCGATCTTCTGATGCAAACAAGAAGATCATCCAGTTCGGCTGAGTCGCTGGCCAGCGGATCGCAGTGGTCCGAGAACGGCAAGGACACGAGCCGATTGCCGGTCAACCAACTCTTAACCCGGCAGAACAATATGCCGTTTGTCAGCCTGGTCTCAGGCGAACAGGTAGTCAAAACAACCGGTTCGTATCCGTACGCACGCCTTAATGCCTTGAGCCAACTAATACTATGAAAAACCGATGATCGTGTGTGCTCATTTACAAACGTCTCCCAGCGCGCATCGGACAATGGGTCGACTTCATAGAGTGTAGACGCAGAGTCGTCTCCCTTTGCAAGAGAGGCCACTATCGCTTCGTCAACGAGAGTAGCAGTTTCCATTCGATAAACCTCTAGTTCTCACAATTGCAACGGTCGATCCGACCACCGATCACGATCAAGTTCAGCGCTGTGAGCTTACCTGAGCAGCTTTCGACGGCTGAGGGGAAAGAACCAGACGACCGTCTTCCTCGCTGGCATATGCGATGCGTGCCCGTTCGCTTCCAGGCCCCTCGATTCGCAAGTCATCACCGTCTTCTACGATCGCCATTTCCGCCCGTTGACGCCACCAGCGATTCACCTCGCCCGGCGTTGTCGTCCACACATTCTTCTTGTCTCCCAATTCAGCCAGGTGAGCCAGAAGTGTCCTTGTACACCGTCTTCTCCCGCTCTTCCATGATGTAATCCGGATGAACAATAAAACTCATCAAGCCATGTTTTTCCATGATGAGTTCAATCTGTTGCTTCCATAGATCGATCGTATAGTCATTGAGAACATGGAAAAGCATGTAGTCCTGGGTCATCGTCACCGGAATTTCGACCATACCTCCGATGAAATACGGCATAACGGTACAACAGCCGCCATGCTGCGGGTCGAGATGCGCAACGTTCGGAACAGACATATCGTAGGAGAACTTCAGGGACTCAAACCATGCCTGCTTCCGATAGAGAACAGCGGCTCGGAAGCCTTCAGCACCATACTGTTCGCGGTACGTATTGATTCTTGCCGCCCGGCGTAGGAATTCTTCGCGATCCCTAAACAAATGGCCATCATGGTTCAGATCGTGGACAACTACTTCAAATCCCCGACCCTGGATTGAAGCCAAAAACTCCGAGCTCACCTGATAACGTTCTTCCGGAATGACTTGAAATGACGCTTTGATTTCAAATGAATCATCAATGTCCATTAGGTTACGACAGAACTCCCGCCCTGACTCGGTCTCGACATCGTGCGTCATAATCGCGCAGCTGGATGCACCTTCGGGCCAGAACCAGATGAAGGGAACTTCCCTGTTATCGTTTGACCTGATGGACAGCAAAAGCAACTGCTCTGCCATGTTGTCCACGGAGCAATCAACTGGCCATCGCGGAAATTGAAGTTCATTACGGCCTTTCAGGTGAAGTCTTTTCAGGTAGCTCCGAACACCAAAGGGCATAAAAGGTCGCAGGAAGTAATAGATCCTAGCCAACGCAGACGTAGCGTACCCTTCGTGCCAGTCCCCCACGTACCGTTCGAATCGCAGATTGTCGACTACCTCGTTTGGATCAAAAGGAAGGTACGTTGTTCCGTTCCGGCTGGTTGTATCGCCAAGCGCATCGCTGAGCACGGTCGCTGCGGAGTTTGAGACCCGTCCTCCACAGCGTCTCCCGTAACAAACGATGTCTCCGAATCTGAAATACCCGTTGGGCTCGGCGAGCGACTCCTTCAACCCGAACTGGGCGTGTCGCTCAGGGCACCGATAGTAGTCAGAAAGATATCTATTCACAATCGTCCGGGGCTCCAATGTAATGCTCTTATACCTTCATGTGACAGCTGTGCCTGCGGCATATCGAGTCTGCCAGATGGTCGTGCCATCTATGCTCTGCCACAGATCTGGGACACCACGTCCGCGACTGTCATTATTCTCGTACCGCGTTCCGCAGCGAAAGACACAACTTCCTCCAACAATGCAGGTGTGCACCCGAACGCGGAGGGATTATGGGAAACATCATGAGAGTAGAAGATAAGCCAGGTTCTGCGTTCCGTATTTTTCAAGATTAGCTTCTTCGCGCTGTCAGACTGATCGGCATCGCCGTACAAAGAATTAGCCCGAAGGAAGTTCAAATCCACTTCCGGCCCATTGAAACCGCCAACCGTACCGCGACTGCTCTTCATACGCGGCCCTAGCAGCTTTTTTGCCTGCAGGGTCACCTCTCCGTAAGGATAAGCAAAATTGCCCGACGGTTCGACATCACCGGTTCGTCGAATCGCTCCTTCGCCGCGCTGTACATCTTCGAGGAAAGTCTCCATCGGCGTCTTTCGTGAGGAAAGATGATCGTAGGTGTGACTTGCGACCTCGTGACCTCGCTCGATTAGGGACTGCAAATCCCTGCAGACAAACTGCTCGCCCAGCGAATTGCTTTTGCCCATCAACCCCATCGCCACATAGTACGTGGCTCGCGCTCCGAACCGCTCGAGGATGGCACCTCCAACGGTCAGCGCGCTACGAGGAAAATCATCAAAAGTGAAGCTTACGATTGGTCCCAGACCTCCCAGAGCGACCGTTCGCCTGGAGAGGGAGCAATAAACGTGAGAGCGAAGTTTCCCCACCCGCGATCTCAGGCTCATGATCTACGTGACAGAAACGGGCTCATGCACGATGATCTTCACGAGGGCGTCGTCCGGAACGACCGTCTCCTTGGAGAACACCAAAACGGAGACGCCATCCTTATTGTCGAGCTCCGTCAATCCTATATCTGCGAAAACCTTCCCTGATGGTTCGTTCCGTGGCGTCTTGCGATAGTGAGCCATGAAATCTCGACCCGTTTTCGCAATGTACTGTCGGATGAGATAGGACAAGAAAGCATGTTCCACGCGCTTCGATTGGATCCGGCAACTGAACATCAAGTCGGTCATGAGAGGCTCACGACTGTCCACAATTGAAAATCCCACCACGCCATAGGAGCCGAACCGATCCTCGACTTCCAGGACATAAGTATCTAGATGAGGATTGGAGAGAATCTGCTTGAGTACCGCACGGTCGTATCGGTTTCCCGAAAAATTCATCTGATTCGTTCGTTGAGTCAACTCATGAACTCGCTCAAGGTTCTCTTCAATCATAGGCCGGATGCTGAGTCGGATGTCGCAGTAGCGCAAGAAGGCCATGTAATCTTGAGCGAAATTGCCAGCCACTGCCTGCCTCTGCGTTTCGACTTTGTACATCTGACGTCGGTCTCTGCTCTCCGCGGTCACTGGTACGATGCATTCGTCGAGGCTGATGATGTCTGCATACCTCCGCGCGTCCATCGTGCGCACCTCCGGCAGGGCAGCATCTACCTGGCGGAGCTCGAATTCGGAGTCGTCAACGAATAATACGGTGTCGAGACCGATATTCAATTGGCGGGCTATTTCCCTGTATCCCTTCGCTCTTCGGAAGCCACGAAATTTGTGGGGCTAAGAAGAATTCGTCGATCCCCGCCCGCTTCAGCACGGCAAGGGCATCCTCATGATTGTTCTTGCTTGCGATCGATTGCAAAATACCACGCTGATCGAGTTGCTCGATGACCCCCTCGATGTGCGGTTTCAGTGTGAGCTTTTCGAATCCATCTTCGACCAGAATGCCATCCCACAGCGTGTTGTCCAGGTCCCAGACGACGCATTTAACCTTCTTGGGTGCATCTTTGGTCTTTGCTTCAGTTCGTATCTGAGGTCTCAGATTCTCACGGACGAAATCGATGAGTCCGAAAAACAGAGTAACTTCGCCTGTGTCGTGATTCGGGATTAGCTCGACGTTAAATGGTGTGCGCAGATCGACGAACCCCGCAATCTCCGCATAGGGAACCCGCACACGGTGGAACCCGGGACCGACTTCAATCAGTTTCTGGAATGGAATGCGCGCCTTGTCATCAATCGACCGGATGCCCAGTGAAAGCCGGACCGGCTCTTTTCCAGGGTTGTAGCATTCCAACAAGAAGGAACTGGGAAGAGTCTCGCCCGCATCGCCGCGGTACGTGAGTTTCTTCTTGAGGCTATACCGCTTGCCCGTGACGACTCTCTTGATGGGTGAGGGTATCGGTAGCTGAAATAGTGTTGTTCCGATGCGATAATCCCGCCGTTCGACTCGCGAAGCCTCCTGCACGGACCGCAATCGTATGTTGCCTGGAGTCCATAGCTTACCCCAACGCTTAAAAGTGACCTTTAAAACATAGGAGTTCAACGCGCCGGCACAATTAACCCTCACTATGCCCTCGACAAATCGTCGGCACTTGCCATCCTCGCGGGCACTGTAGAGATCACAGGACGAGTAACAACTGGGCCAAACACACTCCGTGCAGTGCTCGCTCCATGGCAGCACGGTGCGCTCGAGAACAGTTCTCTTGATCTCTCCGAAACGCGCAATCACCTCGACTGGGATTTGCTCGCTGGATTCTATTTTTCGATTGGCTTCTGTTTCGTACATATTGTTGCCTATTGCGAAGCGAGGTCTGAGACCCGTCTATGGTTAGTTCCCAACGCTGAGCGGAATGCGATCTACGTCTGGCGCGACCGGTTTAGACCCACACAAAAATGACCGATGCCACAGTTCAAGGGACACCAATGAAAGGATCTCTTTGGGATAGTTCTGGCGCCTCTGATCTTCGTCGATCAAGTGCTCGATACAGCTCTTTTTGAAGTAGCCTCTGGACAAAGTCTTCTCATCCAGCAGAATATCGCGAACCCAATCCTTCAATTCGTTTCTCATCCACGAATCGTAAGGTACGGGAAAACCTACTTTCTTACGCCCCAAGATCTCTGGCGGCACTCTATCTCGCAGGGCCGTCTTGGCAATGTACTTCGTCGTGAAACCGTGAACCTTGAAATTCTCCGGCAAAGATGCAGCAAACTCTAAGAACTTATGGTCAAGGAAGGGGACCCGTAGTTCAATGGAATTGGCCATCGTCATCTTGTCTGCCTTTAACAACAGGTCGTCGGGTAGCGAAGTCTTTGTGTCCGCGTAGAGCATCTGATTCACAATTCCAGTCGACCCATTCAAATATCGCGTGACTGGTCGTGTCGAAAACTCGCGATCTACAGAGTGCGAGAAATCAGAGCTGTACAATTCGTTGCCATGACTATTGAAAAATCGGCTTGGGCTGGAAGTCCGGCTGTAGTAATAAGATTCAAATGGAAGGTCCAATAGAGGTGCGTACTTCGCGAGACGGGGGGAAGGCCAGCGATTGTTGATTCGAGAGAGGCCCGAAGAAAGGATTCCATTGAACGGCTTAAGAACTCTCTTCAATCGTTCCATCCACAGAACATTCCGATAAATCGGATAGCCGGCAAATGCTTCGTCGCCACCCTCACCCGAGATAAGAACCTTCACATACTCCTTCGCGAGTCTGGTGACGTAGTACAAAGCGACTGCCTGAGGTTCGCAAACCGGCTCTTCCATGTACCATGCGAACTTCGGCATGAAATCTGCAAACTCGCGCGCACTGATGGTCATTTCGTGGTGTTCGGAGCCGTAGCGAGCGGCTGCCAGTCGTGCGTACGGTCTTTCATCGGCCAGTCCTGGTGCCGAGAAGCCGAGGGTAAAGCTGCTCAGATGGTGGTCGGTCTTGCCGACAGCCATCCCAAGCATCGCTGTCGAATCAACTCCCCCACTCAGCAGAAATCCCACCGGAACATCGCTGATCATGTGCATGCGAACGCACTCGTCCAACAAGGCAAGGAGCTTCTCTTCGGTCTCATGCACGCTGCACTGGGTAGGCGCAAACTCTAAATCCCAGTATTGCTTGACGTTCACCTTGCCGTTTCGGACAAGCATGTACGATCCCGGTGCTAGTTTGTAGATATTCTGCAGGAGGGTCTCCTCGCCGGGGACGTAATAAAAAGCGAGAAACCTGTCGATCATTTCCGGGACAACTTCCGGCTGCACCTCGGGATCGGCCAGGATAGCTTTGATCTCCGATGCGAAGATCAGACATTTGTCCGACACCGAATAATAGAGCGGCTTAATTCCGACACGATCCCTGGCAATAAATAGAGTCTGGTCCTTTTCGTCCCATATGGCGAAGGCGAACATTCCTCGCAGTTTTTCGACACAGCCTTCGCCGAATTCTTCGTAGAGATGGACGATGACTTCCGTGTCGGTTTGCGTCTTAAAGACGTGACCTTGCCCTCGCAGAAACGTTCGTAGCTCCTGGTAGTTGTAAATCTCTCCGTTGAACACGATCCAGACGGTACCGTCCTCATTTGAGATTGGCTGGTGACCGGTCGCAAGGTCGATGATGGACAGACGGCGGAAGCCCAGGCCAACCGGACCGGAAATATAAAACCCGTCGTCATCGGGCCCGCGATGCGCGATCGTGTCCGCCATCTCGCGTACTAGGGCTGGCGAGACCGCTGACTGCCGATCAAAATTTAGTTTTCCGCAAATACCACACACAGATTCGATTCTCCAGAAGACTGAGCTACCGGCTGGTGCCCAGATCCTCAATGCCAAGCGACCACTTCAAAATAGTGCTCCACTTTGCCGATGCCCACCGAATGCCAAGTCTGTCTCCAAAAGGAAACATCAACGCCAAAAGAATCAATCGGACAACAGCTGCACATCCCATCGTGAAACGATACGCCGCACCGTACACATTGCCCCGGCTTATCCGGTAGAACTTGAGCATCGCGCGATAAGTCATGACCGTAGACCATTGGCTGATCTCTTGCCGAGAACTACTGCGGCCGCCATGGTGAACGATTTGCGCGTCACCGACGTAATAGCTTGAAAACCCGAGTTTCCGAGTCTTGTAATTAAGATCAATATCTTCCGCGTACATGAAGTAGTCCTCAGTCAGCAGTCCCGCTCGTTCGAACACTTCGCGCTTCAACATCATGCACGCGCCTGGAATGACGTCTACCTTGACGGGTGCCGAATTCTCAGAAAAAAGAGGTCCGATATCCCAAAGGAAGCAGTTCGGAAACCGGAGCCTGAGGGGTTCTGCGCTGAGGAGTTGATTCAGGATCGTGGGAAACTTCTGGATCGACGTCGTGGAAATCGACAGATCAGTATTCAGTAGTTTGCAGCCGACAACGCCGGCGTCCGGAAGGGCCTTAATTCGATCCAGCATAATGTTAATTGCCGGACCGATGAGTTTGGTGTCCGGGTTCAACAGCAAGACGTACCGTCCGGTAGACTGCCCGAACCCCAAATTGTTCGCGCCCGCGAATCCCACATTGCTATCGCTTTTGACAAGTCTCACCGCAGGGAATCTCTCCGAAACGGTATCCACTCCTCCTTCAGGCGAAGCATTATCAACAACAATGATTTCAAACGAGATCCCAGCGGTGTGCTCATAAATACTGGCGATGATTCGAGGAGATAGTCCAGCGAATTCCAATTCACGCAAATGATCGACAGTTCCGGTGCGGTCCTGTGCGGATCTCACGAGAGTCACGCGACGCGGGTAAATGAGAGCACCACCTTCCACTGATGAAGAGCTGCGACCGAGCCATCTGATTGGTGATCACTTCCAAATCGTTTCTCCACCAAAAAGCCGTGCCAACTGTTGCTGCCGCAGGTATTGAATCAATTTCGGATCATCGACTCGCGGCGTGTGCTGCAGATGTGCGCTGACGTATCCGTAGACATGAGCGAACGAGCCCAACACATAGGGCGGACGAAAGAGGCGCACCACGGACTTTGCCGCCAGGAACAAGGGATGGTATCCGGACACGTAATCGATTTTTCCGTCCTTGACCAGCCCACCCCACCGGCCCCACGACGCTCCTGTGAAACGATGATGCTGCATGTGAAGATCAATGAAGCTGGTCGTCGTCCATCCCATCATATTTGCCTTCACTTCATCCACGGTGTCAGATCCGGGCCCAACCCACAGCCCGTCGATGGCCTCCCAGCATGCTCGGCGGTAGATCTTCACTCCACCGCGGACGTGAAAGACAGGATGCTTCTCAAAGACCACCTTCCCATCCTCGTAGTGGTAAAGAATTCCCCCGCCTATTCCCAATCTAGGGTTGTCTTGAAACTTCTGGAACGCGCTCTCGAAGTAATCCGGCTCGAACGATAGATCGCCGTCGAGCTTGCACATAAAATCCCAATCTCGGCAGGCAAGCTGGTTGAAGCCGGCGTAGAAAGCTTCAATGATTCCCGCGCCCCACTTTCGGAAGCCACGGTCTTCCCGGTTCACGCCTCGGATCCACGGATACTGGCGCGACGCTTCTTCGATAATCTCCGGAGTCTTGTCCTTCGATCCGTCGTTTACGATGATCCACTCCTGCGGACGAATCGTCTGCCGCACCATGCTCTCGATGGTCAGAGGCAGGTACGACTCTTCATCGCGCACTGGAGTCACGACAACGTATCGGGTGTTCATTGCGTTCACACGAGAACTCAGTTGAAGAGATGCCGGCTCACAGATCGAGTTGCGGCGGATTCCCTCGTTCAGCGATCCGGTCTCTAAGGCTGAATCAGGCGTCAATTGCAATTCGACTGGCGTACCGGACGCTCTTAATGCATACCTCGGGATTCAGCAACGGCGCCGTGCAGGCGCAGATCATCGACACCACTGCAAACCACGCTATTCTCGATTGATCAAAGTAATTGACACCGAAAAATGCGACGACATTCGCGAACAGTGCCGAGCCGAGTAGCCAGATAAACCACTCCTGTTTCTTATCCTTGGCCTGCTTTCTCGCAATCCCCAATCGAGAGAAGCAGCCTGAGATCACCAGGATGTACGCGATAAAGGCTGCCAAGCCGCCGGCCTCTCCCACGGACACATACATATTCTGCGCGTCCCACATATCCCAGCCCCAAGTCGCGGCGTCCTTGGTTCCGATGAGCCACCAACTGGTGAAATGGTTGATGAATTGATCGATGAGTTCGGCTCGGTGATAGCTGGACGAGGATCCCGTCAGGTCGATGCGGGCGATCAAGAACCAGACTGGAGCCTTCATCACTAGATGCAGCGCTACCAGACCTGCCACCAGGCCCATGCGCACCATCTTCATCTTCTTCCGGATCGGCCACAAGAGCACGGCTCCGATGGCGGCAGCGTAAGTCATCAAGCGACGTGCTGGTTTGCGTGGTGACTGTCATGACCGTTGCCGCCGCGATTCCCACCACGGCGAGCGTCTTGGCCTTGCCATTTTTCCAGAGCAGAAAGAAGAGCGGGATCGCCGTGGCCGCGAATGTTCCTGCCGTCAAGGAATGCTGGAACACCGCTTGCGAGCGAATCTTGCCCTCCCGGACTTCCGGGACCGCATTCACTCCTCCGAGCAGACCGAAAATGTTCACCATCTTCATCTGCTCGTACAGCATGGCCGCGGCCAGCAATACCATCAACACTGCGAAGCACTTGATGGTGAGGAAACTGTCTTTTTCATTGCGGATCAAACTTCGCAGCAACAGATAGGCGAGCAGGAAATCCCAGAGGTAGCCGATCTGATTGACCAGAGCCGCGCCATCCTGGAACGTGATCATTGTGGCTGCTGACGTGATGACGACATAGCAGGTGAATGCGGTGTCGATGGAATTCCAGCCGCCTGCGTAGAGCGATTTTGGCTTTGAACTGTAAGCCCGGATGAATGCCACCAGGATCAGGATGCGCGCTACAAACAGATGAACTCCGCCAATCACGAACTGCTGGCCCATCGGGATCAGGAACGTCGAGACCATCACCGGCACGATCATGTATTTGCGCGGCAACACGAAAAACAGCACGATCGACAGCACCATCAGCACCACGATCGCCGGGTGAAGAATCGTTGCGGTCGCACCGCCGCCGAATCTTGGACCGTGCGGTTCCATCTACTTGCTCTGAACTGGCTTTCTGAATATTGCGTGAATGCTCTCACCGTCCCCCGCGAAGGCGGCGATTCCGTCCAGAACTGGCAATACCGTCAGGCGGAAGGCTTTCCGAACGACGCGAAATGGGATACCCGGCTCCTTCATTTTCGCCAAGGGCGTGCGCGTCACGCCGACTCTCCGGAACATCTCATCGATGAGATAGCGAACGCTCTTTTCAATAAACACTTCCCGGTCGGTTACGAGCGAAGCCTGCTCCAGGCCCACCGAGTTTGCCATCTTCCCTAAGGACTTGGGCGAGAAGTGGAAGAGGTGTCGCGGCAATTCCAGGGCATACCAGTACGAACCGAAGATTCGGCTCCCAGCGGAGTCGATGTTCGGCATCATTGTGTAAAAGATGCCTCCTGGCTTCAGCCACTCCGCTGCCTTCCGCAACACTGCTTGCGGATCGTAAAGGTGCTCGAACACATGGAAGCAAGTGATCACGTCGAAGCTGCCCGGCGCGTAAGGCGCGTCCAGGATGTCCCCCACGAACACTTGCCCACCCGTCGCAGCCTCAGCTCGACTCGCAACCTCGCCCGACATCTCGATCCCGTAAAGCTTCCACGATGGGCTCTTCATGGCCTGCAGAAAGGCGCCAGAACTGCAGCCCAGATCGAGCAGGCTGCCTCCCGACTTCTGTCGCTGAATCTCTTCGACTCGTCCTTTCCAGCGTTCCGGCGAATCGCCAGCCGCCGCCACCGAACGGTCGTAATCCGGACCATAATGCTGGCCCATTTCCTCGGGACGCGGCGGATTCTCCAGCCATACCAGCGAACACGCCGGACACCGCACCAGTTGATAGGGCATCTGCCTTCCGTGGTAACGGTCCGGCGCCTGCAGGAAGGGCTCCGCACCTTCGTGCCTGCAAGCCAGGCAACGCTTCATGGCAGTGGAGATCTGGGTGTCCACGACCTTAACCTGCGGGTTGAGCAATCCTGTGCCCATTGGCTTGTTTACCTGATTTCACGATATGAAAGCGGCCATGCCGGCTGCAATGAACTTGGCAGGCAACTCAGAAATAGCAGGGCGGCCGACTTTGCAGCTGATATCGCCGACCCGTTGTCGCTTAGAGAACGCCACAGTTGGCTTCGTGCTTCTTTAGTCTTGCCGACGCCTAGTAAGATCTTGGCATGCGAGCGCCTCTTCGAGGCGTACGCTGTCGGAACGCGGTCAGAAATCGTCTGTCCTGGAGTTTGCTGTAATAAGGTTCCAGAGCCTGGCACACACTCACTTCTGCTGCTGTCCAGGTAACGGCGTCTGCGGACCATGAACCGGCGCGCACCCGATACGCGACTAACGGCTCCGGGATGTAGAGGACTGGCCGATTAGGCGCGAGCAGGGTGAAGAAATACGCATCCTCGGCTTTTTTCATTTTAAACGGTTCACTTCCGAGCGAGTTCAAGACCTGCTTCGGAACCAGCAATAACTTAGGCTCATAAAGATTCCTGGAGCCTTGTTGTACCGTTTGAAAAAGTCTAAGGGCTGAATCACCTCAGCAGTGAACGGGCCGAGTACTAGGTCCTTCCAACTGTAATCCTGCTCACCAGTGAAATTGACGTGCCCAGCGAAGAACGCAACCGCACTCGGATAGGCTTAAAACTAAGTACTGCATTGCACCTCAAGGTACCTGGGGTGCCAGAGGTCATCATTGTCAAGAAAAGCGATGAGATCACCACAAGCGTGCTGACACAACGCGTTGCGAGCACTAGCTACGCCGCCGTTCGTCTGGCGAAAAACGCTAATTCGCGACCCTAAGGAGCGCAAGACCGCGGGAGTATTGTCTGTGCTACCGTCATCCATGATGAGGATTTCATACGGGGCCAAAGTCTG
>CAWBHM010000008.1:0-1884778 GCA_963788555.1 uncultured Acidobacteriaceae bacterium
GCTTACGTTCGACGGAAGTACCACCGGCAATGCCCTTCAGGATTTTCTGACGGGACAGGTGGATGGTGGCTTCCAATACTATGGCGATTCCACGCGCCACACCTCCGAGAACAACTTTGGCTTCTACGCGCAGGACAGTTTCCGCGCAACCTCGCGGATCACTTTGAACTACGGTCTTCGCTGGGACTACTTCGGGGTTGTCAAAGAGAAAAACAATCTCTTGAGCAACATCACCAATCTGGATGCCGCGAACAACACGTTTACCCTCACACAGGTTGGTCAGCCCGGTCTGGGCAGCCTCTACAACTCAGACAAAACAAACTTCGCCCCGCGTGTGAGCGCTGCCTGGGACGTAACCGGGAAAGGCAGGACCGTCGTACGCGCCGGCTTCGGCATGTTCTTCGACGCATTCTCCCAGGACATGGTCATGGGACACTTGCCCTATTCTCCCTTCTTCGATCCAGGACCCGCCTATAACAACGTTGGCCCTGATCCAATCCTCTCGACGGGCGTGGTGGGTGGCACGATCGGTCAGAACGTACCGGTGTTTCAAGCTGCCGCCGGCTGTAACTACGAATGCGACGCCTTCGGTTTTGACCGCAACATCAAGACTCCCTACATGGAGAACTACAACCTGAATATCCAGCAGCAGATCTCCAGCAAAGCGGTCATACAGGTCTCCTACGTGGGATCGCAGGGACATCGCCTCTGGCGCTTCTTCGACATCAGCCAACCCAGCCAGGCTCAAATCACGGCGTCGGATTGCCCATTTGGAGTTGCTACCTGTGCCACAACGGGCGCCATTACCGGCGATTATGGTGTTCCCCGAAACTACGGCTCCAACCCGTACGGCGCCTTCTACATCCTCCAGGAGAACTCAACGGGCAAGTCGAACTATAACGCTCTGCAGACCAGCTTCCGCGTCACCGGCTGGCACGGCATTACTTCGATTCTCAACTACGTATATTCGAAGTCGCTCGACAACTCGAGCGACGGCGAGGACTTCGAGCCCAACGCCGCGCAGCCCAATGACAGCAACAACCCGCGGCTCGAATATGGTCCCTCCAACTTCAACATTCCCAATCGCCTGAGCTGGAACTTTGCCTATGAACTACCCAAGATGGGTGGCAATATGCAGAAACTCAAAAACGGTTGGGGCCTCAACAGCATCCTGACTCTGCAAGACGGTCAGCCCTTCCAGTTCAACTACAATTTCGAAGCCGACTACAGCGGCAGCGGCAACGGCTTCGATCGGCCGGATGTGGTTGGACCTATCAAGTACCATCCGAAAGATCCGTACAATTTTGTCGACCTGAGCGCATTCGCCATGCCGTGCACCATCCTGCCCGGTCTGACGGTGGCGAGCGGAAGTACCTCCGATTGCGTGCCCGGTACCCGCCACTTCGGAAACGAGGGGCGCAACTCGCTCCGCGGTCCGTCCTTCAAGGAATATAACTTTGCACTCTACAAGACCACGAACCTGACGGAGCGGCTAACCATGCAGCTCCGTGCGGACTTCTTCAATATTTTCAACCACCCGAATTTTGCCAACCCGTTCCTGCCAGCGTTCCTGGCCGACCCTGCCGTCCACGGCTACCAGATCGTGAACGGACGAGAAATCGGTGCAACTGGAATTCCGGGTCAATCGACGCCGGTCGTCAGCGCTACCGGCGACGTGGGTATCGGCAACCCCTTCATCGGGGGCGGCGGCCCGCGAGGTATCCAGCTGGCAGCCGTGTTCAAGTTCTAACAGTTGTTGTGGGTATCAATCCAAGCCCCTGCTTCGGCAGGGGCTTTTCTTCGTGTCCTCCGGGATCGGCAAAATCCACAGCCCCGTTGTGACATCTGACCTTGCGCACAGCCCACCACAAGGCAGATCATTGCTACGCGGCAGCCGTCTGGCAGTCCGGCAGCTGCGGGGAGCTAAGTTTATTGTTTTCAGGATTTTGCCCCTAACTGATTGAATCCCAAGATCTTGCGGACGATTTCCCCCGAACTCAATGATTTCAATAGATCGAGGGGGGAGGGGGTGGGATAACCAATCGGTAATCCCGAACCCCGGAAAGCTGAACGCCGGAAAATTCGGACGCAGGAAGCCGAACGCCGGAAGCCGAAACTCGAAAACTTGAAACTTGAAAACCTGAAACCTGAAACCTGAAACTCGAAACTCGAAACTCGAAACTCGAACTCCCCACCGTTCCACTCCTTTCGTCACCTCGTCGCTCGCTAACGCCGATGCTACCCTCGTCTCGTATCAGCCTCCCCACAAAAGCTCGGTTCCGGAGATCTCGATGCGTCGCTCCATGAAAACGTACGCCGTTTTCGTTCTCGGTCTGTGTCTCGCCGCGCCGTTGTTTGCGCACCACGTCAAGAAGGGTGAATCCTCCACGCTGCCGGTAACGACTTCGTCGGCCCAAGCCCGTGAACTATACGAAAAGGGCATTGCCGACTACGAGAATCTTTATCTTGAGCGCTGCAACGATGACTGGCGCGCAGCCGTCAAAGAAGATCCCAACCTTGCCCTCGCTTGGGCCTGGATCGCCTTCAACAGCGGCAATCCGCAGGAAGTCAGCGAGGCTCGCGCCAAGGCGAAAGCACTCGCGCCGAAGCTCACACCTGGTGAACAGCTGATGGTGGCCTGGATTTCGAAAGTGCAGGAAGGCGACTTTCTCGGCGGAATTACCGCGATGAACGACATGCTCGAGATGTATCCCCACGACAAGCACCTGCTCTATCTCGCGGGCAATTGGTTGATGGGAGAGAACGGCAACGATCAGGCGCAGCACATGATGGAGAAGGCCCTCGCCATCGACAAGAACTATCCTGCCGCGCTAAACGATCTGGCTTACGTCGACGCCCGCAACCGGAAGTTCGATAAGGCCTTCGCCGCGATGGACCGCTACGTTACGCTGCTTCCGAAGGAGCCGAATCCTCAGGATTCCTATGGCGAACTGCTCCGCATGGCCGGCAACTTCGAAGGCTCGCTGGTGCACTATCGCGCCGCGCTCAAGATTGATCCCGACTTTGTAACCTCACAACTCGGTCTCGGCGACACCTACGCGCTCATGGGCAATCAGGAACAGGCCCGCACCGAGTACGACAAAGCCATCCGCTTTGCTCATAACGAAGCCGACCGCCTGACCTACAGCATGCAAAAGGCAATGACGTATGTTCGCGACGGCAACTACACCGAAGCCGACAAAGAGTACGTCGAGATTGCTGGAACCGCCCACGGCAAAGAACAGGGACTACAGGAAGCGCAATCTTACCGTCATCTTTCGGAATATCAGACAGACGATAACGTTGCCTTGAAGCATCTGAAGTCCGCCGAAGAGGCTCTCCATCATCAGGCCACTATTTCGCCGTCAGACCGCGACGAAGAGCTGTCGCGCATTCTGCGAATCCGAGCCGTGCGCGCCGCCAGATCTGGGAACCAGCAACTGGCCGAGAAGTCGCTGCATGAACTTGAGGCATTGGCCAATGGCACCCGCAACCGCGTGATTCAGAGTTCCTATCACGGCGCAGCCGGTTCGTTGCTGATGGACCAGAAGAAGTATCCGGAGGCCGTCGCACAGCTCGAAGAGGATCAGGACAATCCCTTCACCATGGAACTGCTGGTGCAGGCCTACTATCAAACCGAACAGACCGACAAACTGCATGAAGCCGAAGCCAGACTCCGCGGCACCAACATGCCGACCATGGAGCAAGCCTTGGTCGTCCCCGCGGCCCGCGCCAAGCGGCCGAACATCTAGTCCCAAAACAGGCTTCCGCCTTCCGCTCTCGGCTTCTAAAAGCAAGAGCCGGATAGCGGAAGCCGAGTCGTTGGTGTACAGTAGGTGGGCACTTTTGCCCGCCCATGAAGGCTGACACCGAACGCCGCTCCGGAAGACGCATCGCCACCCGGGTTCCCGCACGTGTACGAAACTCCCACGGCGTGGATCAGACCGCCCAGACCCGCGATGTCAGCGCCAACGGAGTCTTCCTCTATACCAAATCCCGCATCGAAAAGGGAACCGAGGTCGAACTAGTGTTAATCCTTCCTCCGGAGCTCACCTCCGGCGAGAAGTGCTGGGTCTGCTGCCAGGCCACAATTGTTCGCGTCGAAGAAGACGGCCCTGAATTTGGGGTGGCCGCCCAGATCCGCCGCATGGACATCCTTCCCGAAGCGATAGTTTGATGGGTGTTTGAGCGCGTTTCGGGAATGCGGGGAGAAAAATTTCCCGAAAATACACTGCTGAGTGGTTGCTGGAGCCGCGGTTCAATTAATATATCTGCAAATCTGTGAAAAAAGGGCTTCCCATTGCACTGTTCGCGATGCAATAATGGCGGCCCTAGAATTGCTCTGGCCAATTTCAGGTTCCAGGTGGGCCCAGTATGTTGATCGAAAAGCTCGCGGCCGGTGTGGTGCAAGTGCAAACCCCCATTGGGCCGCGCTATGTGATGCCATCATTCTTTCAGCGCGTTTATTTGCTCTGGATGTTCCGCAATTTTCCCATTCTTCCTCACGCTGTTCTGAATGGACGGCAACAACGAATGATCGACCGAATGTGCGGTGAGCAGCGCTTTGCATCCATGGCTTACGCCGATGGCATGGCCGAGGCGCCGGTGATCGGCACGGTCGAACATCGTCCCCCGATTGCGGCGGACCAGTTGCCGTCGCGCCGTTCGTCGACGAGCGACTCGCGAGGTCTCGCGGCAGCCGAAGCTCGCCAGCGTTCTTAGGCTTCTCGTAGATTGAGTGCCGCGGCCGCTTGAGCCACCACGGCATCAACGCTCACGACTGTGCGTTCACGCGATCTAATTCTGTGGGGAAGGTTGGTTTGGCTGCGGAGGATTGCCGCCACCATTCCCTTGAGGACCGCCGGGTCGAGAGCCGTTGTGTGACATCTCCCCGCATCCGCCTCCCAATCCCCCTCCCATGCCTTCGTGCTGGCCACCACCAGGATGACCTCCGCGTTCCTGTTGGCATGCCATGAGGGACTTGCGTTGATCGGCGGTTAAGAGACTGTCTCGCTTTTGCATCGCTTGCTCGCGAATCTGCCGCGCCTTTTGCTGCCTTTGTTGGGGTGTAAGTGAAGAGTTGGAGCAGACGCTCTCGACCTGCGAGCGCGCCTCGTGTGCGACGGTCCAGACCTGGTCCATCACAGACTTTTCGATTCCCGCCTGCTGCCAACAAGGCTCCTGGCCTCCGCGGCGCATCGGCCGGTTCTGCGAGGGCGGATTGGTAGTCGGCGGAGTGTTCTGGGCCAGCATCATTCCTGCGCAAAGAAGAAAAACAGCCGGACAGAAGAACCTTCTTAGCATCATTGAGACCTCCGTTGAATTCAACCCGAACGCGCCAGAGAAGTTGTCGGGTTAGTGTAGCGCAGGAGGGAAGCGTGCCACAGGTCCGTAGGGATCACCACAGGACATGGCCGGATTCGCTAAACGGGATTGCACCAGGGGGAGAAAAATCCCTGGAAAAAAGTGAGTGAGCGGGAAAAGAGTGCAGCGAATCCGGAGTACAAAAATAGCGCGCATGTTTACTGGATGTTCTCTAGCTTGATGCTCTCTAGGAAAAGAAATAAATTCTCGTCGCGCTCTGCGCACGTGAAAGCGCCAATCGGATGCTATAATTTTTTTGTCCTAACCCGCCAAATCCCCACCGTGGGCGCGTAGCTCAATTGGCAGAGCAACTGACTCTTAATCAGTAGGTTGTAGGTTCGATTCCTACCGCGCTCACCACTTCTTTTCAAGGACTTGCCATCCATCGTCTTCTGTTTACTTACTCGTAACTGTGGCTGTTTTTGTGGCTGTTGCTACATCACGTACTTCTGCTGATTCAGCCGATCGATGACGACTTTGATCTGTGCCGTTTCCGGATGCAGATAACCCATCGTCGTCGTGAGACTCTCATGCCCCATGACTTCCTTCACCAGTCCCGGATTTTTCGTCTCTGCCATAGCGACGGTGCCGAACGTGTGCCGCGCGCAATACAGTTTCAGGCATCCGGAATTTCGAGCTTTCGCGCCACATTTCTGAACGCGTGCTCTAGTCCGCTCAGTCCGATGTGGCCTGCGCGAGACTTCTTCGAAGGAAAGACCCAACCCTCGCGTAGGCCCAACTGTTCAAGCTGAATTGTCCTGAGAAGTGCGATCACGCGCTCACTCAACGGCACTGGCCGACGAGCTCTACGCGTCTTACCCCTGGGGTTGAAATAGAAGGCGCCTTCCCAGTTGATCGTTTCCCAGCGCATCCTGATGACTTCCCCATTTCTCAATCCGGAGTCCAGCATGATGGTCAGGACATCTTTCAAGGGTCTTGTGCATGCTGCCAAGAGTCGTTTCTCATCCTCGACAGTGACCATTCGGTCCCTGGGGAAGACTTTGACCGTCTTGATCCTTGGCACTTCACGAAGCACTTTCCAATCACGGGCTTTACCCAACATACGGCGCAGCGTCCGAATGGCACAGTTCCGACTGTGGGGCGATTCGTGAAATTTTGTGGTCTCAACGTCATCGGCCGTGATTTGATCCATTCGCATCCCGGACAACGGGGTCTTCAGGATCAAACGCCGGCCGTTTTTGTAATCAGCCTTTGTGTTCTCGGCGAGCGTCGTTTTGTCGAGCCACTCAACGAATTGCTTGCCGAACTCGCGCACCAGCGGTACTCGTTTGGGCCGCAACGACTCTCCTGCCTCTGCCGCAACCCGTTTTCTAGCCTCGACTCGCTCTGCTTGCTTCTGGTTCTTGGTTTTGGTGCTGCCGCGGTAACGCCTTCCATTGATATAGAAGAGGTAGTACCAGACATCACCCCGTGGGTAGATAGACATTCCGTTCCTCCCTGCTTGCGCGCACAGAGGAAACACGGACGCTAGATCGGATGAACTCATCCAGATCGGCTATATCATACAGCGCGCGCCCACGGGGTTTGTAGAATCTCGGTCCTCCACCTTGGGATCTCCACACCCGCAGCGTGCTGGCTGGAATGCCTGAATATTCGGCTGCCGCCTTTGTGCCCAAGAATCGCTTCTCATTGTCTCCGGTTTTCGCTGTCACAACGGACCTCCATATGCCCCGCTTGTAGAGCAAATCGAGAATTCAGTCAAAACTTGCATGAGCGCTGCAGCAGCTTCCTCAGGCGAGGAACCACGCCGATTTGACCGAAATTTCATTCGGGCTTAGCTTGTTCACGTTCAGGACCGGAATTGAGGTCGGACAGAACGGAGCAGGAGTGTTTTCATCTCTCGAAGAACTCGCCGAAAGGCTTCACGCTGCCGGCTATATCGCCGATTCGATCGCTACGACTACGGTGTATCTGGCGGCGAGACTCCAAAAGCCGTTGCTACTGGAGGGCCCTGCCGGTAGTGGAAAGACTCAATTGGCATATGCGGTTGCGGATGCAGCCGACACCACGGTCGAGCGTCTGCAGTGCTATGAGGGCATCAACGAAGAGAAAGCCATCGGCAAGTTCGATGAGCCTCTTCAAAGGCTTTGCGTTGAACTCAAAACCAAGTCTGTCAGCGTTGATTGGGAATCCCTTAGGGCGGAGTTGCATAGCCGCCACTTCTTCGGCGCCGGGCCGCTTCTGCGCGCGTTGCAGTGCGAAAAGCCTTGTGTCCTGCTGATCGACGAACTGGATAAAGTGGACCACGCATTTGAGGCCTTGTTGCTGGAATTGCTGAGCGTATGGCAGTTGAGCATTCCGAAGCTGGGCACCATCAAAGCCAGGAGCATTCCCTTCGTTGTGTTGACATCGAATGAAGAAAGGCGCATCGGCGATCCCCTGCGTCGACGCAGCTTCTATCTTCGTGTTGAACACCCCACCGGGGAGCGGGAAGCAGAGATTGTGGCGCTGCGAACACCTGGTTCCACACACGAATTCCATGCCGATATGGCGGGACTCGCCAAGGCTTTGCGTGGGTGGAGCATGGAGAAACCGCCCTCAGTCTCAGAGATTCTCGACCTCGCGCAGGCACTCAAAGTTCTGCGAACTGAACAAATTACCGCGGAAATGAGAGACATTCTCCTGCCCCTGCTGGCTAAACCGAGGCTGATCGACGCAAGCTGCTTTTGCGCGATGGGTTTGCCAGTTTGATCTATGACGCGCAGCAGTACAGCGCCGAGGCTCTGCGAAGGAGCGCGGCATGAAGCCAGCACTCATCTTGGCGCAAGTGCTTTCTGCAATCTCGATTTGCTGGGCGCAATCGCCCAAACCACAGGCACGGCTCGAAGCCGAATACTACGTCGTAGCCTACGCCAAACACTATCGAGTGCCGGTCGCCTTGGTACGCGCCATTGTCGAACGCGAATCGCACTGGCAAGCATGCGCGGTCTCTCCCAAAGGCGCTGCAGGACTAATGCAGTTAATGCCCCTAACCGCTCAGCGACTCGGGGTAAGCGACCGCTGCAATCTCGAGCAGAACATTTCCGGAGGCGTCCGCTACCTCGCGTGGTTGATGCGACTGTTTCACGACGATCTGAGGCTCGTGGTTGCCGCTTATTACGCCGGCGAAGGCGTAATTGGCAGACGAACCCTCTCCTATCGTAATCCCGATGTAGTCACCTATGTAGCAAGCATTAGAACTGCTTACCTTCGCGAAACAAGAATCAATCCAAAAACTACGAACACGAGTTCGGAAAGAGATGTGAGATGAAAAATTGTTTGAGTTTGGTGTATCTAATAACAATCGGGCTCCTGCTGCCACACATCACTTTTGCCCAAACTGAGCTTCCGCAGGCGCGAATTGTGAACTTGAATGTTGACCCGGAACAGGTTGTGGTCTTGCATCTCCGGCCTGGATACGTCAGTTCGGTGCGAGTGCTCGAAGAGGTTAGTTCGGTCGTTCTGGGGGATCCGGGATACTTTAAGGCTGAACACTCCGATGCTGAGCCGCAGTTGGTCTTTTTCAAAGCAACCAGCGCGAAACCTGCGGAAACCAACGCCCTGATCACGACCAGAGGGGGCCATGAGATCTCGCTGAGCCTGGTGAGCCAAGGCAAGTCAGACCGTGGTGAACCCGTGGACTACGTCCTCTACTGTGAGCGCCCCCGCAGCTTTCTAATTGCGTCGACTCACCCCATCTTCGTGGTCGGCGAAACAGAGAACGTTGTGACGGAGACTCAGCCGGCCAGTACTCCTCAAGAGAAGAATGGCAGTCAGAAAAAGGATTTGGTCAGGGCGGAACGGATTGAAAATCCACACTGGGAAGGAAAGCAACTGCAGGTCGCGGTAGGACAGGCGATAGAGAAAGAGCAACAGATGGCTGTGCCGTTCGCCGTTCTGAACTCTTCTGCACGGACCATTGAAGTACTGCCGCCACAAATACAGCTTGCGGGGACATCAAAAGACAAGCATCGAAAAGCGATTAAGGCTGAGCCTGTGGCGATCAAAGATTATTGGATCACCTCGCGCAGGCTCGCGCCTGGGGCTAGAGCCGATGGCATCGTTGTGTTCGATCGTCCCACTTTCAAGGAGTCCAGCGAAAGGCTCCTGCTTGCCGTGGCCCAGGCGGAAGAAGTCGATCGTCCTGTGCTGGCACCGATTGCGTTCGTGGCTCCGGTCTCGGGAGGTGCTAAGTGACTCGTCCCAACGGGCACAGCGACAACGGCAACGCTGCAGTCATTCAGGAGCCAGCAGGAGATGAAGCCGTCAACGATGTGCTACTTCCCCCTGCGCCTGCGTCCATCCCACTGCCGGAGGTCGCTACAAGAGCAAATCAGAGAGCCAAGCAGGCTTCACGCTTGGATGTGTTTACGCTGGCACGCAGGACTGCCGTGCGGATTCCCTCGTCGCTCAGGATTCGTTGAATTCGTGCAGTGACATCGTGCTTCTGGGTGTAAACGGCAAAGACCTGGCAGCGGCGCCCCTCTGCCAGCTCTTTCCTGATTTCTTCGACTAATCTGCGTTCTTTGGAATAGACGCATTCTTCGGGGAGGTCACGTGGTTCTGCGATGACAAATCGAACCTTGCGCTTGAGCTCAGGATCGAACTCGGTGCCGTACAGGGTTCCGATCCCGTAGGGGTGATCGGGGTACACCAGGAGGGTGTTGAGCATCGTACTCAGCACTGACCGGTTGCCCCGGTGCGCCTTCAGCGCTTTCCGAATCTCATCTTCCAGTTCGGAGTACGCTGCGCGCATAGGCGCATCCATCGGAACGCTCAGGTAGGTTTCCTCGTAGGGCGGCAGTTCTCCGGAAATGTCTTCCAGAAACACAAAGGCGCACAGCTGCATCAGAAATTCCCCGAACAATAGAGGTGACGCTCCGGGCTTGCGACGCACCTTACTCGTGGTCTTGGCCTTGGAACAAGCGTTGTTCGCAGGTTCCACCTTAGTGATGGTCTCCAGGACACCATAGTCCTGAATAAAGGAACTGCGTCCTGCAGTGCCCCACTCGTAGCCGTGCCCCTTCATCCT
The DNA here is from genome assembly GCA_963788555.1 of uncultured Acidobacteriaceae bacterium. Classification (GTDB taxonomy): domain Bacteria; phylum Acidobacteriota; class Terriglobia; order Terriglobales; family Acidobacteriaceae; genus Sulfotelmatobacter. The sequence goes on from CAWBHM010000008.1 coordinate 10,397, forward strand.
TCTCGCTTCGAGACGGAACAGCGTGTTGAACAGGTCGTCGGCATAGCCGCCCAGCAGCGTGCCGGTCAGACCAACGATGCGATCGGTACACGAGGCCAGCGTGCCCAACGCATTACCTTGCGCCGTGTCGCCCGCAAGCTGGTGGATCTCGTCGCAAATGGCATAGTCAAACCAGCCCGGCATGTAGCGCCCAATGAATTCGACCGGAGCCATACGGCGGATCTTCTCCGGGTCGGCCTGCCACATCGCACTGTGCACCCGGCGGCACGACCTCTCTCCACAGGACTCAATGGTTTCGGCAATCTTGAACTTCTCGAAGTCGGCGACGGTCAGCCGGCCGTCATCCACCATCACGGGTTTGCCCGTATCTGCATTGAAGACGCAGCCCAGATAAGGGCCCGAACGAGGGATCACGTAAGCGTGGCGCCAAAAGTACCCGAGCTTGGCGCGCTCACGTCCGACGATGAACAGCGCCGGTCGCCCGCATAAAGACATCCACCGATCGCGGGAATTCGCAGACTGTTTCCGAAGCCGCATGTCGCTGAGCGTGGTGTGCAAGCCTTCACGCACGACGCGGCCCTGCTTCAGCCGCACTTCATTGACACCGTGCGGCGTGTTTCCGTTACCGCCGTTCCGCAAGTCATCGATCAGGAACACGCGAATTCCCGGGATCGTCAGGAAGGCTTCACGCGCCCACTTCTCGACCAGGTGCGGAGGAACCATTGCCAGAGCGTTAAATGGGTGCCCGTCGCTATGAACGTGAATGGCTCCCAGCGAAATCAGGGTCTTGCCGGTTCCGCATTCGGCGACCACCATGGCGGTCCTCGCCCGCTCCCATCGTTTCACCACGCCCATGAGGGCAATCGTCTGCGCCGGAAACGGTCGTCGCAGAAGTCTGTCAATTCGTGGGGAGATCGGGGCATCGAACGGATGCAAAGCTGGGTATTCCTGAAGGATCCGTTCTCCCAGCATGGTGGCGTGGGCGCGCATGTAATCGTAGATAGTGGCAAGCTCGGGCATGGAAATCCTCAGACGCTGCAGGAAGAATCTCGGTAGGGTCAACGCTGGAAAACGGGAGGCTAGGGGTTCAGTTTTCGGCAGGCAGAACGATCTGTTTCAGTTCCAGGCTCGGCCAGTGGATTGAACCGCTATATGCGGGAAAGCGAATGTCGCCACCCCACAGGCCATCACCGAGCCAGGAAAGAAATTGCTCTTTGTTGCCTTTGACAAGAACAGGATTACATCCAAGCCCCAGCATCGGAACGACCGCTTTGCGTTTTTCGAGTTGCCGCAGAAACCACTCGGCCCAATCGGGAATTCCTGGGATGCCGTGAATTTGCGCCAGCGACGACCACACGAACGACGCTCCCGAGTCCGCTAAGAGGGTTCGATCCGTTCCTGATAACGCACCACTAGCAGTAAACTCTTCGGAAACTCCGATGAGATGACGGACAGGCTTCTTGCGACCGGCCAGTTGCAACGACCCTTTGTAACATTGCGGGTTGAGTTCCAGACGGACGCGAATCGGCGGCACCCCCGGACCTTCCACCATGAAACGCTCTCCCATGGAAATAGCCGCAGACACGGCCGCAATCTGTGTGTCGCCACCGATGACCGAGATCAAGTGGGCTTTGGCCTGTCGCGGAGGGTCCGGCAAGACCTCGCCGATGAAGCGGTCCAGGCGCAGCCTGATATTTGTAACAGCTTTCTCTGTGGTCTTTACGTAAGTAAGCCAGCCGAAGCGACGGTGAGCATCTTCAGGGATTCCTCTCTCGCGAGGAGAAGGAGTCGCCGTGAAGAACGCACACCTTCGGGAACGGTTTTCGCACGAACTCACGCTCCCGGTCTTGCAGAATCTTTGTGCCGTCTTCTTCCTGCTCTTCCCAATGATCGGTGAACTTCACCGACCGCCAGTGGGCGATGTGACGATCTTTTCCTTCGCCGAACACGCCGTTGAGCATTCCAGCGGTACACAGCAACCCGACATGCCCACCATGCAGCGGCGTGAGCGGCCGGCCTCGAACGTCCCGTTGTTTGGGGAGAAGCACGCGGCTGGCCTGGCGGTAGGCCGATGACTCTGGCAGCAGGTCCTCGACCGCATCCAACGGAATGCCCGCGTTGGTGAGAACTATGGGGCCTGAGTCGGGAATCTCGTAGCGGCTCGTAGGCGTGTCGCCCAGGGCCTCAAGATCGGCTTTAATTGCCAGCATCTCCAGCCAGCGCACGCCTTCCAGTAGCGCGGAGTCTTGGATGTGCTGGTGTCGCTTGCGCCGCACTCCCAACACTGCAACTTGCTGATACTGGACACTGGCAGGTTCGGTCAATCTGTACACGACGAGATCGGTAAAGTGTTCGCTCAACATCTTCGCGCACGGTCTCAATTGTGGTTGCGGAATGACGAACACGAGGACGCCGCCGGGCTTCAGCCAGCGATACGTGTGCTGCAGAAACACCAACTCTAGTCTTTGGTTGTTCGTCTGACCGGTTTCAAAGTCATACGGAGGATTAAGGTAGAGGAGGGACAACGCTTCGGCCGGACAGCGCACATCTGAGGTGTTTGCGTGCAGAGTGTCGATGCCCAGGCTGGCTGCCTGCTCGGCTCTGTGGGCGTCAATTTCAATACCGTAGCGGAGGGCCTGCGTTCCTTCGAGCAAATGCGCAAAAGCTACGCCGTCTCCTACGCACGGATCGAGTGCTGAAAATCGCTCGGGAAAGCTCAGCCAACTCTTTAGTCGCCTGGCCTCGGCTATCGGAAGAGGGAAGAAACCTAGCTTGGTTTGACCATGGGGACGCACAGGGGAACCTCCTCGACGCGTTCACGGGCCCAGAAGCTGCCGGCACGTCTCCAAGTTGACAACGCAATCTAAGAATGTGAGGGAAAGCCAGGCGGGTTCTACGGAAGGGTGCTCACCAACGCGGACATCTCACAGAAACGGCAAGAGGAGGATTCGTCGTTCTATTTGCCATGCACTGCAGAATCGTGACGTACCTCTTGAGCAGATAACCCCACCACCTTGCCGTCACGCCAAATGTAGAGTGGCAATCCCAGACGAGCGTGTTCGTCGATAACCCCCTCGACCGCCTCCTTAAACGCGATCTCAGCGCGTTTTTCCAGCGGTAGTCGAAGGATATTCTTGGGAACTTGATTCATTCGTCACCCTAGCGCTCGATTAGCGCCTTATACTGCTCTCGATTCGTTATACAAGGCTTGCTCCTTCGCTCAAGCACCACTACTGCCGCCTTCCGTCTGAATTATCAGACAGATACTAAGAATCAGCCAATCGACGATATTCATGGAAGAAGTTACGGATCGAACGGCCGCTTGATTCCGTCTCAGTGCACCCGCGCAGACCCGCTAGGTGGAACTTCGTTGTTTGGCAGTTCGTAGTTTCTTAACATCGAGAATGTCTTGTTCCCGTCCAGTGGCAAGCTTATTTCGGATGAGATCGTCTCTGGATATGACGGCAGCTTGGATTTGGCCATCGATAATTCCCTCGATGCGGTTCTCCCAGGCTTCGTCAAATGTGACACCGTCGATGTGTTGCAAAATGTCGATTCGTGCCGGGGGTTGGCCGATTTGGAAAGTCGTGCCATCCTTAAAGTCAGACGGAGTTAGGCCGCCGAGAGGCGCGCCATATTGTGCGAGCGCGCGAAATACTGCTTTGCTGTTTTCCTCGTCGGATCGGACAAAAATATCCAGATCCTTGGTTGCTCGCGGCTCGGCGTGAACGCCGAAAGCATAGCCCCCTACGACAAGAAACTTAACTGCCTGATCGTTGAATGCGCGTAATAGCTCTTTGAGATCTTCCGGCATCATTGAAGCGAGCTCCGTTGTAAGCAGCGGCAAACGCATAAGCGGCCGCACTGACATCCCAGACGGCAGACAGTCTTGCGCCGATCGGCAAGCTTTGCCAGTAACGATACGTTTCCGCTTCTTGCTGTTCCGGGTTTCGAACCCTGCGAATTGTCTTGTCTGTATTCAAAGTTCGCCCTCAGTGTGCCGGAACAAAGAAATCCGCCACATAGACCTCGCATCCTAATTATATCTGGGGTTCTCTATTTTCTCTCCGCAATCGAGGACAATGCACCTGTAAAATCAATGACTTGGAATTCGCATACTTGACCGGAATAACGGAAAGAGACCGAGGCTTCCTTCATTCGCCCAAGAGTTGTTACCCCTTGACCGCCTGTGCCACAAGGTCGGGAATTCCGTCGGAATCGGGTACCTCGCTCACAGCGATGAACGAGCAGAAATCGTTCACTGGGATTGGCCGCTCATCTTCAATTCGGTAGCCGCGCTCGATATGTTGCTGTTTTCGTTTTTCAAACAAGTCGGCCCTCGTGGACACACGAATTCTCATGGCCATCCTCATTTCTTATTTGTTGGCGGTCACTCCTTAAGCGAGCTATAGAGCCGTGCGCAATACTCCTGGCGGGTACGCGAAACAATCTACGGAGTCGGGAAGAACCTTCCTGCCTCGTCAGGCAGCCACGATTTGCAAGGTGGGTTCAGACAAGGTTGTGTCAAGCGGAACTGGCGGGATTGGTTTGCCGATTGCTAGGACATCCCAGTGGTTCGTATCTGGCTAGTTATTGCTTTGACCGTTCCTCTTCGATGGCATCAATCCAGTTGGAGGCTAAGGTCTTCGCGCTCCGGATTGTCCAACTGCCAGCGCAGTTCCTTCTGATATCGAGAGCCATGGTTCCGGGATGCTTTCATTCGGATGCGTAGGCAAGGTGTTCTCCCTTCATGTCGGTCAGGAGATTCCAGTGGGCCGCAGCGGGCGGGCGATGCTCACGCAGCCATGCTCTCTCAGCTTGGGTCATCGAGTCGTGGCAGAAGGTATCTTCGCGCGCAAGCCGGGCTCTTTCCAGAACCTCCAAACACGACCGAAGCTTTCTAGCCCGCTCGCTCTCCTTCCTGCCCACTGACACTTCACTCGCCAGAGAGACAGCAAATCCCAATCGGTTTTGCCGGTTATGGACCTTGGCATTGCGAACCAGCCAATCCCAGTCCATATCAACGTAGGTCATAGCCAACCATGGCAACCCCTCAGCAACGCGGGCGTCAAGGTTTGGTTCGTTCAGTGCCTCGAGCAAGACCTCCGCGGGGTTCCGTCGTCTCCTGCTTCGAAGATAGGAGAATCCTGGATAACCGAGCGCCCCCAGTTCGGCGCTGAAATCGCGCTTGTGCGAAGACACGCGCATTGCCACTTCCTCGGATCGTAACGGCAACGCTGTAGCCGGTAGATTCAGCACCTTGAGAGCCTTGCGCACGAATCGTTCCGACAGAGGACGGTGCCCCTTCTCCATCATCGACAAGTAGGCGGTGCGTGCCTTGGATCTCGATCGGGTGTTCGTCTGTGGTAGTTGAAGTATGTGTCATCCTCCTGATCGTTCTTGGTGAAGAGGAATAAGACCTTGGCACGCGACCGCATGGAAAAGTGTGCGGGGAGCCACACACCGGGCGCGACCTCGGTCTTCTCCAGTTCGAAACGAGTTCCAGGTTCCACTTGAGCAAGGAATCCCTCGATCGAGACGGGGCGCACCACTTGAGCTTCTACTCTTACCCACTGGAATGTTTTCTTGTCGATCCAGAGCTTTCCTTGCATCCCAGTTAACGCTTGTGCCTCCATGTTTGGCGGCTGATATCCCGGTCGCGGAGAGGCTTTAAGAAAATAGACTTGGTGTCCGTCCATAGTGGTTTCACCGAGCAGTGTGAAATTGAATGCGTTGACCATTTCGTTCATCATCGAGTGATCGCGCTTTTGTTCTTTTTCGTATTTCACAATGCGATCAGCTCTCTGTTGTGGTGACTCGGCTTTCCGTTCTGCAACCACACTGTCAAATTTGTGTTGTTCTTCCGCGGCTTGTGCCGGTCTCAAAGGTTTGCCATTAATGGCCACGAGTCGCTGATATGGAGAACCAAGAATCATAGTGTCTTCATATGTCCTTGTTTCTCCTAGAATCCGATCTCGTTCTAAACAGTCAAAATTGGGTGATGCTTCGAAGTCGTGTCTAAGAGCCTCGACAGATCGCTGAAGGATTGAGTCCGGATTCTCCCGCGCGTTTGCGGCCGCTGCTAATACAAGCATGAGCGCAAATACCAGCATCGCCATTGATTGTTGTCCCCCGAATCCTAGCCCACGCGAGTCAGGGGCCCCACTCCTTACATTCAGAGGATCAGCTTGTCTGCATGGCACAAATTCATCCCGGTGGGCACCCGCCGTGGGTTGATCGTAAGACGATAGAAACCACGATGAAATCGGTAAAATAAGGTACCTCGACGAGAAATAGTTGAGCCTACCTCCAGCCAGCACTTTCACTGTCTTCCGAGGAAGCGAGCAGTTGGCTGCACCTCTGAATATTGTTTCCAACGCCTCCACAGATTACTGCGGAGAAGGGGGTCAACATCTGTTAGGTCTCAGCGGTTGGTCGGTGTGGGAGTATAGGACCGTGAAGCCTGCGGCCAAAACGCGATGAGTGGCAGGCGTCTGCCGAACTGCCGGCGATCATCGTCGCTGCCTTGATAATGCCATCCCAGCAGCCAACTCAGTCCACTGCGAATAATCGGCGCGATGAACCAATTGCGGTGCTCATACCCTTTGATCACTGTCATTGCTTCTTCTTCACCGAGAAAACGGTGCGATGCGACGAAGTGCTGTGAACCCACCGTCACTTCTTCGCCGGGCTTTGCCTCAATATTGCGAACCCAGTCAGAATTGGGACCGAATCCATTTACCACCACAACCTCGGGACCTTCTTTCCGGTAGTCGACGACTTCGAGGACGGTCTGACGCCGTAGGCCAGTGCAGCGGCCCGTGTGAGTCAATAGTAAGAAACGCTTTCCCAATAGCCAACCGAGTCGGCAGCGGTAGAGGTAAACGGGCACGCGAAAGAAGTACCATATCAGGCTCTTGCGCTTTACCGCCCGCATATCCTGCCTCCTTCGATTATCCGAAGCTTCAGATCCGTCAGGGCCATACTGTTAAGGTCGTAGGCTCGCCATCCGCCCTACTATTCAAGCGCCGTTTTCGCAAAGAACCTGGGCGGAGGAGTTGATCCCCGTCACTCCAGCGGTTTCCGTTCAGCTTCGCGAGCGAGGGCAAATTGACGACGTAGAGGTTCGCCAACGGCGGCAATAATAAGGACCGCAGGTGTGTAGACGAACAGGTAAACGACCCTTGTGAGGAGGGCGAGCGCACCCGTGAGGATAGTGGCTCGGAAAGCTAGATAGAGAACGCCACCGATCACAAGACCTATGCCGGCAGACATCGCCAGTTGATTGGAATTTGCCCTGTTCAAGTGGCCGCGGTGCTGTACGCAACATTTGTCTATCGAGGTCGCGTTCGAGCACCTCGTTGAGCGCTGCAGTGCCTGCGGCAGCTGAACCGACACCGAAGACAACATGGACAAGAGTCTGGAAGGAGAAATGACCCGTTGCCAAGTAGGCGCCACACCAGGATGTCAGGACCACCAAGAGGTTTACGCGCAGTTTGAAGAGTCCAGCATAGTCGGCCAGAACAGCTGATAGCGGAGTGGGTTCGAACGCAACCGCGACAGGGCTATCCATGTCTCCTCTTCGTTTACTGTTCGATCGCGCATCAATGTGCCTTCGGGCCTGTCGGATATTTCTTCGAGAGCTCTTTGATGATGTCGTCGGGCGGATTGCCGCCCTTACACGTCGGATGCCCAAAGCCACTCGGGCTGTTGTTGTTTGACCAGTCAAGAATCATATTGTCGTTGTGATCGGGAGAGGGACCCATGGGCACGGCATCGAGTTGCAACTGATGACGTACCTTCCAGGCCATGATGTGGTCGGCACACGAAGTGTCGCCGCTCAAGCCAAGACCACCGACGATTTTTCCCTTGGAGTCATACAAAGGCAATCCTCCACCGAAAACGATCACACCGCCGATCGGCTTTCCGAGCATGGGGTCGTCGGGGGTGCCAAATGATGTTGCGGGGCCGAATACCGCCTGGGCATTCGGAGGCGCGCTTGTTGTGAGGCTGTAAAGACTCTGCCCGGGCTGCGAGGCCGCGAAGACATTGGCAGTGGAAAGAGCATAATCCGACGAACTGAGGGCGTTTGCCGTATTGGCCTTCTCGGCAGCGATGGCACGGCTGCCCGGCCACTGCTGTCCCCGATCGTTGCCGCTGAACACCACGGCGCAGACAATTCCATCGCGGTTGACGGTAACAGCCCACTCCTGATTGCCAAGGCCACTGTTGCCGGTTGCTCCTTCTTTAACCACGGACTGAAGGACGCTGCGCAGTTTGGTGTGATCGGGCAATGGAGAGCAGTCGGGCTTCGACTGGCCAAAGGCTGGGAACGCCAACAGTAACGCAAAGCAAGAAAGCAAGAACTGCAAGAGTCTGATCATCGGGGAACCTGACATGTGAAACCTTTCTTCATTTATTTAAGCTGTCGCAGGTAGGCGACTAGGTCGCGCAACTGATGACCGTTAAATTGTGTGAGGTTGGGCATCGCCGCCTCGGGCTTGAGAGATTGAGCGTGTGTCACCCACGCTTCCAAGTAGGCGTCGTTGTTCGGATATGAGTTGGCCGCGATGTTCATGCGACTGGCAATGTGCGTCAAATCCGGCGCTATGCGTCCGCCGGCCAGCGTGCCGCGTACTTGATGACACATGGAACATGGTCCCGCCATGAAGATTTGTTCACCACGCCGCGCTGCGTCGGTCACCGGCTCGGTGCCAGATTTCGATTGGCCTTGTACCCATGCCTCGTAATCCGCCGGTTGCTGGGCCACAACCACAATTCTCATATGCGCGTGTTGAGCGCCGCAGTATTCGGCGCAGGTGCCCGTGTAAACGCCTTCGTGATCGGCCTGTATGCGGATGAAATTCGGATGGTCGGGAATCAGATCGACCTTTCCGTGGAGTGTCGGGACCCAGAAGGAATGGATCACGTCGAGCGAACGCAATTCGATATCGATGGGCTGGCCAACAGGAATGTGGATCTCGTTCGCCGTTGTAAAGCGGTGCGCGGGAGCGCCAAGGTATTGAACTTCCCACCACCACTGTCGGCCAATAATTGCAATCGTGGGATGCAGGTCATGATGATGACTGTCATGGACTGGAAAACTGGCCATCAGTTTCAGCCCCAGAATGAAAAGCACGCAGAGCACGCTCAGCGGAAATGCGAGGCCTCCCCACGCAATCCAGCCTTGGCCACCCCCAACGTCGACCGGCTCGTGCTCCGCGAGCGTGCCACGCCGTCTCGATATTGCCCACGTAATCAAGACCCACATAAAGGCTGTGATGGCGAGGAAGAGAATCAGCATTAGCCAGGAGAGGTGCGCGATCTTATCGGCGGCTGGGCCCTTGGGATAAAGCGTGGACTGGGATGTCTGGCATCCCGAGAGCAGTAACAACGACGCTAGGGCACATGCTCGCTTCATGGCTAGTCCTTTTGCGTCGACTGGGTCGGGTGAATGATGGCGGGTGGCGCCACTTGTTCGTGGGCCGGGACTTCCGGCGGTTCCGGTTCATTCGATGTCCGCATGGACTTGATGTAAGCCACCAACTTCCAGATTTGTTCTTCCGGGATTTTGGTGCCCCAGGATGGCATCCCTTCGCCGCGTCCTTCAGCGATCGAGTCAAAGATCTGGTCGTCACGATCGCCGAAAAGCCAAACCTTGTCCCGCAAGCTCGGTCCCATGCCTCCTCCCGCGTGGCCGCCATGACATCCGGAGCAGTTGTACCAGTTAAAGAGCTTGCGTCCCTCCTGTAGAGCCGCGGGATCGTTAGCTAAGGGATTCGTGGGGAAAGTGACATTCTTGCCCGCGCCGGGGATCGGGCCCACGGCTGTTCCGCGGGTCGGCAGAGAGACCGCTGCTGTTCCCGGAGACGAGTACTTCTGACATCCTGCGGTGCTCAGCAACAGAAGAGCAATGATGAGAGTAAGTTGCTTTTGCATTTTGGCACACCTCATTCGCACGCCACCTCCGGAGTGCTCACCAAAGGCACGGCATATGAGTCGAGTAATTGACGAATCTCGGAGCGGTGGCGAACAATGAATTCGTTCAGCTTGTCTCGCAGCGCCTCATTGCCGGGTTGCACTCCCATGGAAATGTCGAACGACAGCGGCAGTGTACGGTCTGCGGGAGCTGCGCATACCGGTGTGGCCTCCAGTGTCTGGGAAGAATGTTTTGCAAAGTAACCGCCCAAAGGGCCCCAGACGACGGCAACATCGATATCCTTATCGGCCACGGCGTGAACAATATCTGCGCCGGGGTTCTGTTCTGAAAGTTTGCCAAATATGCTGTAGCCTTCCAGGTTGCGGACAAGACCGCGCCTGAGTAGCGCAGTTGTTGAAGGCATAGCTTCGTCATTTTCTCCAGTCACATGAACCCCGATGCGAAGGTCTTTCAAACGCGGATCATCAAAAGACCGAATGCGAAGATCACGATCGCGGCGCGACACGAACACGTACGTGGAGCGAAAATACGGGACTGTCGTACTCGCTACGTCGATCCCAGATGGGACCTCTATCACCACATCGCAAACCCCCGCTTGCAAAGTGTTGCGGAAAAACTTGTGGCGTTGCGGGAACCAGAAGTAAGACACATTCATGCCGAGATCACTGGCTGCCAGTTTTGCCAGAGCATTCTCGAAGCCCTGTTGCTGCTGGTTGGAGTAAGGCAAGTTGTTCGGATCGGCACAAACTCGCAGTTCTTGAGTGGCTGCGAAGACCGGCAGCGCGCAGAAGAATAGAAAAGCCGCCAGCTTCCTAATAGCCGAAGACATAGACCGCTCCTCCCGGATTAGTCATCTGCTTGATCTTCTTCATGGCGCCCACTACTCCGAGTGCGGCGTAGTCGTCATCGGTCGAGACACTGGGCAACGCGACGGCGCCCATCCACCCTCCGATTCCGGCATAAATTGCGACGTATTGTTTGCCGTCCGGACCGATGAAGGTCATGGGATTTCCGATGATGCCGGAGGTGAGCTTCACCTGCCACAGAACGCTTCCACTCCGCGCGTCCACCGCCCTGAACCATCCATCCATTGTTCCGTAGAACACTATATCTCCGGCCGTCGCAAGCACTCCGCTATACACCGGCAGATCCGTTTCCTTGATTCCCCAGACCTTTTTCGCATGAGCTACATCCCACGCAATCAATTCGCCCTGGTATCCGCCGGGTCCCGGGTACATGCGGACACTGGCTCCTAAATAAGGAGTGCCGGCAATGTAGTTGACGTCTTCGCCCGAGTAATCCATGCAAGTGTTGTGGGCGGGAATGTATAGATAGCCGGTTTTCGGCGAGAAGGAGGAAGGTACAAATTCCTTACCGCCGGTGGAAGATGGGCAAACTCCGCGAGCGTAGTGATTGGTATGGGGACGCTTTTCAGGATCCTCGATCGGAGCGCCCGTTTTTAGGTCATACCCTTTTGCCCATGTAACTGGAATAAAATTTTCTGCCGAAAGAACCTCGCCGGTTTCACGGTCCATCACGAACATGAAGCCAGTGCGGCCGGGGTGAAGCAGCAGTTTTCGTGTCTTCCCCTGCCATGGCATATCGACGAGAATGTTTTCCATGATCTCGTCGTAGTCCCAACCGTCATGTGGTTCGATCTGGTAGGCCCACTTCGCGGCCCCCGTCTCCGGGTTTCGCGCCCAAATTGTTACCGACCATTTATTATCACCGGGACGCATGTCATCGTTCCAAACTCCGGGATTGCCCGTACCGTAATAGATCAGGTTGAGTTCGGGGTCGTAGGAGATCCATCCCCAGATGGTTCCACCGCCCATATGCCACTGATCCGGCGTCCACGAACTCACGCCCAGATCTTTGCCCTGATCTTTCGGATAAAAAGGCTTGAATTCCGCGCCGATGAGGGCGTCTTTATCGGGGCCGCTGTTGTAAGCCCGCCATAGAATCTTTCCGGACTTAAGGTCGAGGGCTGTCAATTTCCCCCGCACCCCAAGTTCACCGCCGCTGTCTCCAACCAGTACGACATTCTTTACAACAATCGGGGCCATGGTGACGGTCTCACCAAGATCCTCGTCTCCGACGCTGGTTTTCCAAACGAGAGTTCCTTTTTCTGCGTCGACAGCGATCGTGTTGTCGTCGAGAGTGTTGTAGATAATTTTTCCGTCAGCATAACTAGCGCCTCGATTGACCACGTCGCAACATGCGATTCCCTGCGAGCGCCCATCGGGATTGGGTTCAAATTTCCATTTCATGGGATAGCCAGGTTTCGTCAGATCGAGGGCGATCAGGTAATTCGGAAATGGCGTGACCATGTAAAGGGTTTTGTTAACGACCAGCGGCCCTCCCTCGTGCCCGTGTGGAATTCCATCGGCCATCATGCCCACGACGTGAAGATTCTTTACATTGCCTGTATTGATCTGTGAGAGAGGACTGAAACGTGTGTTCGCGTAATCGCCAGCAGGCATGGTCCAATCGCCGGTAGGAAGCGGACTGACAAGATGAATTCCGGCCTGAGACCCGGGAACGTCGGTGGCGCTGGGAGGGTTTTGTCCCGATACTGAGACCGTCATTAAAGCCGCGAAGGGTAAAATCGCGAACAGTACGGACTTGAAAACTCGCGTCATTGCTCGGATCCTTTCGTCATCATCAACGCAGCGTGTATAAATACGCGGCTGCGTCGCGTGCCTGTTTGTCATCTAGACCCAAGTTCGGCATGGCTGTGCCCGATTCCACGGAGGGCGGATTCTCGATCCATCGAACTAAGTTTTCAGGCGTATTCGGCAGCTCGCCCGCGATCATGGTGCGGCGGCTGAAAGAATTCAGCGGCGGGCCGAGTTGACCGTTAGCGGCATGGATTCCCGGAATCGTGTGGCATGCACCGCAGCCTGCGGACTGAATTACTTTCCTGCCGTCCCGGGCATCCCCTCCGGTAGCAATGCGGTACGGCGGAGTCCCGCGGCCACCGGTGCAACTTGGCAACAGTAGAATGGGCAAGGCCACAACCAACAGAACGTGTGCCTTCATCTCGCCCTCACACAAAGATCGATAATGGCGAGGGGCATGCCTAACAGGACGATTCCAACGCCAAGCGTGAAACTGACAAAAACTCCGATCAGCGCCATGTACTCTTCGCGCCCGCGTCCCTCGGCGTTTACAAGACTTCCGCCGCGGGAAAGTTCGCGCCAGTTGCGGAACGACATCCGGCCAGCCGAAATCGCCGTTACCAAGAGCAGAAGTGTGACTACGAGATAAAGTACCTTCACTCCTGGTTCGAGATGGGCTCCGCCGTACTGCTCCTGCCCGAGACAAGCCTGCCACGTGATCACGAGATCGATAATGCCCAGCGCAATCCAGGACGCGGCTGAACCCGCGAAGCCAAACCAGAGCCGCGCAGGGGATATATGTTGCCGAGTTTGAGCCTGATCGTTCATACGGTTACAAATGAGGTCCTATGTAGAGAATCGCAACAACGAAAATCCAAACGACATCCACGAAATGCCAATACATCGCTGCCACGTGAAAGGGACGGTAGGGCGACTCCAGAGCCGGCGCATACCTGGGCAGAACCAACACATAGGCAAGGATCAGGAGTCCCGCGATCAGATGGGCCGCGTGGAACGTCGTGATGGTGTAGAAAATTGATCCGTAGGAGTCAGTGTAGGGCGTCAAATGCTCCCAGTGCGCGCGGTACTCAAAGGCCTGAAGCGTGAGGAATCCGAGACCGATCAAAATGGTGAGGGCCAGCGCTATGCGTCCGAGACCACAACGTTGCTTCTTAACTTGCAGTTCACCCCAGTGCAGGAACAGGCTGCTCACGATCAAGACGACCAGCATGGGAATCGCGAAGTTTAGCTTGGGCAGTTCTTCGATTCTCCAGCGTGATTTGTTGTTCTCCAGCATGAAATAACTCGCGAACAGACAGATAAAGAGAAAAGACTCGGTCAGTATTACGAGTCTCATGGCAAACGTGCCCCGCTCAGTTTCGAGTGGAACTGAGATTCGACGGACGCGGACGAGGCTCGCGGTGCTCATGCCAGTTCTTCCTCCGGTCTGGGCCATAGCCAGTAGTAGCCGGCGAATAACGTGCCTACTACCCCGGCCAGGGCGACCCACATCCATTGAAAGATCAGTGCGAGAAACAGCAGCATGAGAGCGAGCGCAACCAGAAGCGGCGAAATCGTATCCTCGGGCATTTTCATGATCGATTGAGGCTCGGCATCCAGCCATGTTGTTGAAAGCGTCTCGCGGCCTTCATCGAAGACCCGTTCATTCTCGGGATCGTATTCTTCATCGTGGTCGTCCCACAGCGGGTGACGAGAAACGACGGTGGGGACATGGACGGTAGCGTAAGGCGCAGGCGGAGAATCGGTCTCCCATTCGAGCGAGTCTGCGTTCCATGGATTCTTGCCGGCAATCTCCCCGGTGCGAAGGCTCCGAAAGAAATTAATAATGCTTAGCAGAATACCGATGCCAAAGATGAATGCTCCGATGGTCGCCGTCATATTCAAGCCGTCCAAACCGAGACCCGCGGGATACGTATAGATGCGGCGCGGCATACCGCCCAGGCCTGCCAGATGCATCGGAAAGAAAGCCAGGTTAAAGCCGACGAACATCACCCAGAAACTCCATTTGCCGAGTCGCTCATCCAGCATTCGTCCCGTCATCTTGGGCAGCCAGTAATGAAAAGCCGCGAATACCGGAAAGACATTCGCTCCGATCAGCACGTAATGAAGGTGAGCGACGACGAAATAGGTGTCATGCACCTGCCAATCGACCGGGATGATGGCGGTGAAAATGCCATTCAAACCACCAATTACCAGGAGCGCGAGAAAACCCATGGCGAAGTGCATGGCGGCGGTCGGAACCGGGCGGCCCTTCCAAATGGTCGCGATCCAGCAGAACACTTGCACGGCGCTAAAGATCGAGATGGTCATGCTGCCCGCGCTGAAAAAGCTCATGGCCATGTCCGACATGCCGACGGCGAACATGTGGTGTAGCCAGACACCAAAACCAACGACGCCAGTCAGGATGGTTGAGATGGCGACATATGGGTAGCCGACGATTGGCCGCCGCGAGAAGACAGGAATGATCATCGACGCCATCCCGGTCGCCGGAAGGAACACCACGTAGACCCAAGGGTGTCCAAAGAACCAGAACAACTGTTGCCAAAGTAACGGCTCACCACCCAAACGCGAATCGAAGAAATGCGTTCCCCAGCGCCGGTCTAAGACAAGGAATACGCAGTCGACTGTCAGCGCAGGGAGTGACATCAGAATCGCGAACGAGATCGTCAGCGTGCTGTACAGAAATAGGGGCATGCGGCTGATGGTCATGCCGGGAGCACGCAGGCGAAAGATCGACACTATAAAATTGATCGCGCCGACCGTTGTCGAAATGGTCAGGAAAATCAACGCCAGCGCGTAGAAGTCCATGCCATATCCGGGCGAGTAACGAAGGCTCGTATATGGAGCGTAGGCAAACCAGCCGCCGTGCGGCGACTGTCCCAAGAATGCGCTGATGTAGAGGAGAATGCCCGACAGAACGAACGTCCAATAAGAAAAGGCATTCAGGCGCGGAAACGCCATGTCGCGCGCGCCAATCATCAGCGGAATTAGATAATTTGCAAAACCGGAAAGAATAGGCGCGGCATACCAGAAGATCATGGTCATGCCGTGCATTGTGAAAAGCTGGTTGTACGCTTCCGGTGTGAGCCAGGACTGATCTGACTGCGCCAACTGAATGCGCATGATCAGAGCCTCAACCCCGCCGATAATCAGAAAAATGAAGGCGGTCGCCAAATAGCGATGACCGATTTCTTTGTGATCGACGGTGGAGAACCACCCATAGACGGTCCTGGGAGTCTCCCAGATTTCTGTCAGTCTCTTTTCTGTCCGGCCCTCCGAGACAGCGGTGTTGCAGGCGCTCATCGATCGTTCTCTGGCCCTTTATTTCGACAAACCAGCTATGGGGCGCTGTAAAGATGCCGATGGAATCAAAAGGGATGGATAGGAACAATAATGCAGGCTCGTGCTATAGCAACTCTCGACAGAAGCGAAATCTTTTTGGGGAACTAGTCCGCCGCCCGCCCGTGAGAAAAGGGGATACGCATTGTTTCCGCTTCCTTAGCCGCTTCACATATCCGGCCGCAGACATCGAGGAATACCTGCCAGTCCTTATCCCCTAATGCGGACCGCAAGCGATGTTGGGCGGACTTCCACTGCGACGAGGTCGAATTTAGCAGTGCATGGCCGGCGGGAGTGAGCGTGTAGATTCGGCTCCCGCGCGCACCGACGCGCAAGTTAACTAAGCCTTTTTTCCTTAAGCACGAAAGCCTTCGAGACAGGGTGGTTGACGCGGCGGACAGCTTCTCAGACAGTTGCAACTGCGAGATCTCACGCGTTGCCGCAATAGACTGAAGCAACACGTACTGTGTTGCCGTTAGTCCGCAAGACGAAAGCACCAGATTGTAGAGTCTTGAAATCGACCGATTCGCTCGGCGTACCTGGGCAAGCGCGGAATCCTGCATTTCGATCGTTCCCCAACCCTGCCAGCATTATAGCGTTAGCGTTGATCTCATCCGACAATCGACGCTACTGTTCGGTAGCGCACGGCGGAGTGAAATGGAGGAAAGACGACATCGCTTTAAGCCTGTTAGGCATCCCAATGACGCACGCCATCCGGTGGACTGCACATTGATCTCCCCCGGTTGCTAGGAATTCCGATGTCCAGAAAATCTGTTTTCTCGATGTTGCTGGCCGGTGCAAGTCTGGCGTTTCTGGCAGCCAGAGGGGCTTCGTCCAAGGGTAGAGCCGGAGATCAACACACGGAGACAAACCGCAATAAGTCCCGCAAAGCGGCAGACGAGGCAGCGCGCCGGTACCTGATGTACATCATCATGCCGGTTTGGTCGCTCGCCGGCTTTCTCGATTGGCTCTGGCATCGGCAGACCAAAATTGAAACGACCAGCGGCGCGAAAGAATCGGTCATGCATTTGCTGATGATGGCGGAGGCTGGGGCGCCGATCTTAACGGGATTATTTCTAGAGATGAATGCCGGAGCGCTGGCTCTGATGGGAGCAGGTTGGCTGGCGCATGAAATGACCGTCGCTTGGGATGTCAAGTACACGATCTCGCGCCGCAAGATTTTTCCTCGCGAACAGCATACCCACGGCTACATGCAAACCATTCCGTTCGACATTATCGCCACCATGGTCTGCCTCCATCCCGAACAGTCTCTGTCGCTGCTTGGACTAGGGTCTGAAAAACCCGACTTTAAACTTCGCTTCCGGAAACCTCCAGTTGCTCTGAAAGACTTCATCGCAATCGTCGCATGCATGGGCCTGATGTCCGGTTTGCCACATGTCGAGGAACTCTGGCGCTGCTATCGTGCGCAGCGGTCTGGCTTGGCGGGAAAGGACATTCCTGATTGTGCGCGTGAGCTCTATGCGTCGTAGTTGAGCGAGTGCTATGGCAGCCGACAGGTCATCTGCGAAACGACAGAATGTCGAAAGCGCAACAATCGCGCAGCCGAGGACTTCACTGCACGTATTGGACTCTCCGCAGGAAGCGCGATCACGCCGCAAGTTCCTCCGTTACTTTCCCGGTTCTTTCCGCGATGAGACCTATCTCAATTGGGAGCGGAACTACAAATGGAATGCTCATCTGCAATGGAACGAGTTGTTAGGCTTCACGGAATATCGCGCTCTCCTTCAAAAAGGAAAGTTTTCGGAGATTGCTTCCAGAGCTCTAAGAATCGAGTCTCGTACGAATTTGCTCTTCTCCTTCGAAAAGATGGCTATTCGAGATGCAGTAAAGTCCCCGGCAGGAGCGAAGGCGTTTTCAACAGGCTTGTTTGAGCTCTTACATGGCGCTGGAACGCAGGAAAGCAAGTTCGAAAACTGGAACAATGCGGTGGCGACGCTGCCCCGAAAGCAAACCCGAGTCCTCACTTGGCCTGTACTGACCGTGTTTGGCTTTATAGCGCAACCGGATACTCACATCTTTCTCAAGCCGAGAGTCACAAATATCGCAGCGCAAACGTACGGTTTTGAATTTCAATATCACTCACGCCCATCGTGGGGCACATATGCCAGCCTTATTGAGTTTGCGACGGTGATCCGACGCAATCTGCGCGATCTCCGGCCGAGAGACATGATCGACATTCAATCCTTCCTTTGGGTTCTGGGTTCCGACGAATATGAGGATCAGGCGTAAAGAGACAGGAAACGAACTGTCACCGGCGCTGCAAGAAGGCAGGCTCACTTCGAGGATTGGATTGCTGCTCTTCAGGCGCCTAATAACCAGCAGAGCCATTTTTCTGGTTGTAGTTTTATTCTGTGCTGTCAACGCAGCCGCATACTCTGTTCTTACGCATCAGGAACTGATCGATCTCGCCTGGAATGATTCCATTCGGCCTTTGCTGCTTGCGCGATTTCCAAACGCAACAGAGGAACAGTTGCGCGAGGCGCATGCTTATGCCTATGGGGGTTCCGCCATTCAGGACATGGGTTACTACCCGTTCGGCAAACAGTTCTTCAGCAACCTAACGCACTATGTGCGGTCGGGAGACTTCGTCGGTTGGCTTCTCGCGAACGCCCAAACGATTGACGAGTACGCGTTCGCAATTGGAGCTCTGTCCCACTACGTGGGAGACTCCATCGGTCACTCGGAGGCCGTCAATCCGTCAACCGCAGTGGAATTTCCCAAGCTAGAGCACAGGTTTGGACCGATGGTGACCTATGACGAGAGTCCCCACGGCCACATCAGAACCGAATTCGCGTTTGACATTGGGGAATTGGCTGATGGAACGTTCGTGCCGCCTGACTATCTGCAGTTCATCGGTCTCAAAGTGCCGAGAAAATTCCTAGAACTGGCGTTCAAGAATACTTACGGATTTGACATCCACGAATTGCTGGGGCGGGCACATCCCGCCCTACGAAGCTACCGCACATCGGTACGTACTTTTATCCCGGCGTTCGCTGAAGCCGAGGTTGTACTGCATCGCCATCAGTTTCCTGCCCACGCCGCCGACGGGCCTTATCGCATTCTTGCCGACCGCATTGCTCGCACAAACTACGAACGGCACTGGAGTCATACATACAGAGGGCCTGGTTTCAAGGCGCACTTGCTGGCTGTTCTGGTCTTCATTATTCCGAAAATTGGGGCCGCGTCCGATCTGGCAATAAAGATTCCCACGCCTGAGACGGAATATTGGTATTTCCGCAGCGTAAACCATGCGGTAGACGCATTTCACGACATGCTCGTCAAGCTGCTTAAGGATCATAATGCATCTCTCGCGCTTGCCAATATCGATCTCGACACGGGGAATCCCGTCAAATTGGAAGATTATCCTCTTACTGATCAAACCTATGCACAACTGCTGGAGCGGATCACAGCGGAGCCCAATCGCCCGATCCCTGAGTACCTAAGAAAAAACATTCTCGAATACTACGCAAGCTCGGCATCGGATCCTGACTTGTCCAAGCGACTCTCGGAACGGTTGGAAATTCTCATGAAAATGAAGATCAGCGACGATCGTGGTCAGGGCGCTGCCACCACTATCAGTCGCAGAGTTCCTTGATGAACGGTTGGACCTGCGGAGGAAGTGGGCGAGATACAGCGGGAGCGTGGCCTATTCGCGAAAGCGACCAGACCTGAAGTCTCGAAAGTGCCTTTCGATGCCATCTTGGAAAGCGTAAAAATCGCCAACGGTTAATTGTGAAAATGCATCTCAGATTCTGAGAGTATGGTGTCTATCTTGTACGAGAAACCCACGAAAGCGAGGTGGCTGTGGCCCTTGGTAATGCTGCTGACGACAATTGCGCTCGTCGGTGGCGCTGTGGCCGGGCGGCGGCTGTTGGGAACGATGGACGAAGACGTCGACAGCTTTACCGACACTCTGGTTAGTCCTCCGAGCTCCATCGGAAGTCTCATTGGAGGAAATGCAGCAGGCGAGATAGACGACATGGTTTTTCTGAACCATGTCCAGCTGCGTGCGGGTCCACAGCCGAACGTATTTGTCATTTCGGGTGCCAGGGGAAACCAAATGCTTGTTGTGTCAGAGTCGAGTATTTTGCCAACTACTCGCGCCCCAATAACGGTAGATATCAAAGGCCGCATTCGCACACTACCGCCTTTGGTGATTCTTAGAAGGCAATGGAAGCTTACTAAGGATCAGATTCAGAGTTTTGGAAGGCAGCAAGCCTATATCGCTGCAGAATCCATCCACGAGCAGAAATCGGGGGCGAAAACGGACTAAGCCAGCCAGGTATTGTGTCCACAGTCTTCGCCTCGCTGAATGCCGAAAGGAGCTTGGAAGGAGGAGAAGGAAGCAATGTATATAAGAACTGTTGCGCGCTTGTTGTTCATCGTCGTGTTTTCAATTTGTTGTAGTGCTCAGAGCCAGCAAACCCAGACTTCAGTCTGCAATTTCGATGACGGTAAGCAAGTCAGCGTGAGGTATCAGCCGGATATTTCAAACCACAAACTGTCCGAGGGTAAAGTTTGGAGTCCGGGTGGTTCTCCAATGTTCCTTTTCACCTCGACTCCACTTGATGTCAGCAACTCCAAGATTGCAGTTGGCGCTTACAGCATGTATCTCATTCCGCAACGGGATAACTGGACACTCGTGCTGAACAAGAATGTCACTCCGGAAAGCAAGTACGACGAACATCAGGATCTTTTGCGGGATGCGATGGAATCGGGTCAACTGAGTGCACCACAGCCATTCCAAGTGATCTTTGCGCACGTTGCGCCCAAACAGTGCAACATGCGCATCTATCAGGGTAAGACTGGGATTTGGACAGAGTTTAAAGAACAGTGAGTTCGACACGGCGATTCTCGGCTACGTCCTGATCACTCGATCGTTTTGTGTCGGTGCATTAAGGAGGAAAGATAATTGCGGCTTCAACACAAAGTAGCGATCGTGACGGGTGCCGCCACGGGAATTGGGCAGGCGATCGCAACGGCCTTCGCGAATGAAGGGGCAGCAGTGGTTGTCGACTACGTAGGCCAGGGTGACCGAGCCGACGAGACAATCCGGAGAATTGAAACTGCGGGAGGCCGTGCTATCGGCGTTGAAGCCGATGTCTCCGATCAGGCCCAAGTACGAATTCTTGTGGAGCAAGCAGTGGCGAAATTTGGAAGACTCGACATTCTCGTCAACAATGCGGGGATTGAATTCAAACACCCATTTCTCGAGTTTCCGATTGATCTGTGGCACAAGGTGATCGAGGTTGATCTCACCGGACCATGGCTGTGCGCACAGGCGGCCGCTCAGCAGATGGTGAAACAGGGCGCGGGCGGACGGATTATCAACATCTCCTCGGTGCACGAGGATCTGCCAATGCCGACCAATGCTCCGTATTGTGCGGCTAAAGGAGGACTACGGATGCTCATGCGCACCATCGCAGTCGAGTTGGCCCCCCACCAGATCACGGTGAACAACATAGGACCTGGCGCGATTTATACGCCCATCGACAAAGAGATCGAAAACGACCCTGGCATCGAGAAGAACCTGATGGCCGAAATCCCGCTCGGTCGTTGGGGTCGGCCGGAAGAGGTTGCTGAATTGGCGGTATACCTCGCGTCGGATGCTGCTGCCTATATTACGGGAAGCACACATTTCATCGACGGTGGCATGCTGCGTCGCGCTGGAACGCTATGAAAGCCCTTATCGCCCGCAAACGGCGGGTCTCGTGGTCTCTAGCGACTGCTAGCACCATGGATCGGGCCGGCAGCAGGTTGAGGGATGTTGCGGCTAAGGTTCATGGCCGTGTTCACCAAACCAACGTGAGAGAATGCCTGCGGAAAATTGCCCAACAATCGCTTTTGAACTGGATCGTATTCTTCGGAAAGCAGTCCGAGATCATTACGAATGTTCAGCAGGCGCTCGAACATCCGCACCGCATCTTCCCGACGATTCTGTAAACAGTAATTGTCCGCCAGCCAGAATGAGCAAGCCAGGAACATGCCTTCCCCATGAGGCATGCCGTCGACCTTAGGGTCCTGCGTGTAGCGCGCCACAAAGCCATTCTCCACGAGATGGGTTTCGATTGCTTTCACTGTACCGACTACACGAGGATCGCTTGCTGGAAGGAATCCGACGAGAGGCATCATGAGAATGCTGGCGTCGAGATGTTTGGAACCGTAGTACTGCACGAATGAATTGAGGCCGATGTCAAAGCCCTGCTCACAGACCTGCTTGTGGATCGTGTCTCGAAGGGTTCTCCACCGGCCGATATCTCCCGAGAACCAACCCTGCTCTACGGATCTTATTGCGCGATCTACGGCGACCCACGCCATCATCTTCGAATGAACGAAGTGACGACGCGGACCGCGCATTTCCCAGATGCCCTCATCCGGACGATCCCATCCCGTTTCAAGGAATTCAAGCAAGGCCTCGGCTACGTCTTCACCGGCGTCTTCCGGAGCTCCGAGTCCCGATTTTCGACACTGAAAAAGCGTGTTCGCCACCTCTCCAAAGATGTCCAATTGAAACTGCTTGCAGGCAGCGTTTCCGGTTCGTACGGGCGCCGATTTTTCGTAGCCCGGCAACCACGGCAGTTCCAGTTCCGTGAGCCTTCGCTCGCCACGCAGACCATACACTATGTTCAATTCGGAGGGACTTCCCGCAACGGCTCGCAAAAGCCACTCGCGCCACTCCCGCGCTTCGTCGTGGTATCCCGCGTCCAAAAGAGAATGGAGTGTTAACGTCGCGTCCCGCACCCAGCAAAACCGATAGTCCCAGTTCCTCACGCCGCCGAGTAACTCGGGGAGAGATGTTGTCGGCGCCGCCACAATTCCACCTGTCGGGAGAAACGTGAGAGCCTTCAACGTGATCAACGACCGTATTACTGCATCACGCCAC
This sequence comes from uncultured Acidobacteriaceae bacterium, assembly GCA_963788555.1. Classification (GTDB taxonomy): domain Bacteria; phylum Acidobacteriota; class Terriglobia; order Terriglobales; family Acidobacteriaceae; genus Sulfotelmatobacter. Next base: position 33,222 of record CAWBHM010000008.1, read on the forward strand.
TCTCCCTGGTATGTACATCGACTGGACCATGCTCGCCACCAATCATTCGTCTCTTGGAACGCTAAGCTAACATCGAGTGGCACAGGTTCGTGCTGATGAGAGGCATACCAGGTGAGGTCAAACGAGATCTTCTGTCCTTCGGTGACCGTAAACGCCGCTACCGTCTTGAAGTTTTCGCCGCGTAGCGGTACTTCAGTCCGTAGGCTAAGCATGTCTGGACCGGCTATGGCAGAAATCCCAGTCCCGGTCCGCCGAACCCAAGGCACCACAGAACCGTAGTCAAAGCGGATGATGAGTTCCAGATTCATCTGAACTTGTCCCCGAGTACCCACGAGCAGCCGCACCAGTTCCGGCTTTTCATCCCGAGGTGTCATGAAGTCGGTGAGTGTCACCGATCCGCTATCTGTTTCGAATTCGGTCTCAAGAATCAGTGTCCCTTCGCGATAACGTCGTCGTACGGAGCGGACCGGCTCGGCCGGCGTGATCGACCAATGGCCGTTTTCACTACCTCCAAGGAGTGCGGCGAAACAGGCGGGCGAATCAAAGTGTGGCAGGCAAAGCCAGTCGATTGACCCCTGTTTCGACACCAGCGCCGCAGTATGACAGTCCCCAATCATCGCGTAATCCTCGATCGGCAATGACAAGAAGATCCCGCCCTCCGCAAAATTGCTTCCGTGCTACTTAGAGTTCATCGTGGACATAGGTGTTGTTTCAATCTTTGCAACGCCGAGATCGTTGGCGATGTTCGTTACAACAGAAAAGGAAAAAGTCGCTAGGTTCGTCGCTCATAATCGTCAAATTCCGTTCCGAAGTGCACTGCCAGCAGTCGTTCTTCCCTTCGTACCGATCAAAAACGAAGACGGATGCAAGGAGTAATATGGGTAAGGCAAGAAGGCTGGAAAACACGAGGGCAGTCCCAGCTGGAGCCAAGAGCAGGCTAGGCAAAGGGGATGACGGATGTGGCTATAGATGCCCTTCGTCAATTGCCATACAGTCAACTTTATCCGTACTCCACAATGATCGCACCACTTGACAATGAGAACGAGGTTTATAATTTTGTCATCGATCAAGTAGAAACGGTGCCTCATCTTGAGGCATTGCTCCTTCTGTGGAACAGCCGTCCCCAGCCTTGGACGGTGGAAAATCTCGCGAAGCGGCTCTACGTATCTGCGGAGTTCGTGAAACTACTGCTTCAGGACCTCCTCCGACGCCACCTAATCGTTTGCGTTCAAGGCTCGCCCATAGGATATCGCTATGAATCCGTGTCCGCTGCACAGGATCAACTGATGTCCAGTCTAGATTCCACCTACCGCCGGGAAACAGTTCGGATTTCGACCATGATTCATTCAAAACCTTCGTCTTCTGTCCGTGAATTTGCCCGAGCGTTTCGTTTCGTGAAGGAGCGAGAGTGATATTGGGAGCGATCGTCTACGTGGTAGGCGCCGTTACGAGTGCGGCTTGCGCAGTGCTCTTAATCCGTGGCTATGTTCGGGGACGGAAGAAGCTTCTGCTATGGAGTGGCCTCTGCTTTGCCGGATTGACGATCTCAAACCTGCTCATTTTTGTTGACTTGGTATTAATTCCTGACGTGGATCTCTATAGCTACAGACTCGTCTCTGCTGCAATTGCGTTGCTATTGCTCCTCTATGGGCTGATTTGGGAGAGCGAGTGACTATGATTGAGGGATTTCTACTTGGCGTGATCGCCACTTCGTCTGCAACTGCGGGAATGTTTTTTCTGCGATTTTGGAAAAAGACCCATGACCGCTTGTTCCTTGCCTTCGCAACATTCTTTTTTGTAGAAGCGGTGAACCGAATCGTCCTGTTGTGTTTTGAACGGCCGAACGAAGGTAGCCCCTGGGTTTATCTCATCCGCTTGCTTGCTCTCGTGATTCTCCTGGCAGCAATCCTGGAGAAGAACTACCGGCGAAGCAATTGATTACTTGCCAAACCAGAGCGGCTAACAGTGCTTCGTGCAACAGCGTCGACGCAACATACGCTGTCACTAAAATGATTTGCGCCTTCCTGCGTTCGGGTTAGCACAACTCATACAAGGAGGACCGGTGAAGGTATTGATATCCAATCTCAACCCTGCGTTCAGAGACAAACGCCTTACCGAACTAACGGAACGCGAGTCTGAGCCTCCGCCTTAAGAGATAGAGCAACAATGTACCAGCGATGATGACGCCGATTCCCCCTCGCAGCAAATGGCCCCTTACGACATTGACGATGTCTCCAGTGAGTTGTGTGCCGATGATAGCGACGGTAAGTCTCCATCCCCAGACACGGCGCCGGAACCATCCGACGCCCGATTTGACTAGTGGACCGTCACACGAGAGATGTACATCGGTTTCCGCCCGGGCCGTGGTGAGCGCGTATTAGCGGGCGCGGCTGTTATTGTCCGACGCGCGCCACTCGGCATCGACCACGCCGTGGCGACTGAGTCGGTGCAGCGCCTGGTACAGGGCGGCGTCTTCGCCGCGCCGAGGTCGCGCCCGCCGGAGGATCAAGGCCGCCCGGCCCAAGGACGCCGCCCTCGAACTCCTCGTCGTGGGCGTCATCCTTGCGGTGATGCTGATTTTGTCTTTGCGGTAGGAAACTGCGGTCCGAGACACGCACGCGGGAGCGAGCGCGTGACGCTTGGAGCAAAGACCAGGGATGGGTAGGCCCGGTGAAGTCTTACGGATAGTCCCGCAGTTCGATGTCAGTGCGCATTTGGGCTCTGAACAGCAGCTGAATGAGCCCAAGGCGGTTCGCGGCGTTGATGGTCGCGTTTCGCAGCCACAGTCCGTAAGCACTCCTGGGGACGAAGCTCGCAGCGAAATCGCGCGCCCCCTTCTGCTTGCGCTCCACATAGGGCCGCAGGCGCTGTTCATAGATTTCGAATGCGGACGCGTGGCCTCTTTGCGCGACAACCAATTCCCCAGCGAGCGTATAGGCTTCGGCCATCGCCATCGCTGACCCTTCGCCGGCGAGCAGGCTCGGACACGCGCACGCGTCGCCGATCAGGGCGACGCGGCCCTTGCTCCAACTCGGCATGACGATCTGACTGACCCGGTCGAAATAGAGATCGGTGCTTGCCTGAAGCGCGTGGAGCATCTCGTCGGTTTCCCAGCCACCGCCAGCGTAGAGGCTGGTCAGGACCTCTTTCTGACGCGAGGCATCGTGGACGGGAGCTGCGTGGGAATCGGATTCGGCGAACACCAGCATGAAGACCGTCGTGTCCTGGTCGACAGTGATTCGCCAAATCTGCCGGCCAGGTTCGCCGTAAGTCACGTATGCATCCGGATCACGGAACTGGTAGCCCTGGGCGGTGAACGCAGCGACGTAGTATCCGAGAAAGTGTTCGAATCGCGTTTCATCACCAAAGCAGAGTCGTCGCACGGCGGAGTGGAGGCCGTCGGCACCGATGACCAGATCGAAGGTCTGAGCCTCACCTTCGCGAAGCGTTACCTCCACGCCGCGCGGGCTGTCTTCGAGGCTGGTCACGCTGTTCCCGAACCGCACGTCGACTCGGTCCTTGACCGCTTCGTAGAGCGCAGAAGCCAGCGCCGAACGCGGAAGGCTCATGCCCCGGCCCTTGATGAGCTTTTGCACCGCGCCCTGGTTGAAGCCGCTGATCCGCCGGCCCGCGCGATCGACGATCCGGAATTCCTGAACCTTGAGGTCATGCCGGCGGAGTTCGTCCAGCACGCCCATCTTTTCGGCCACGTCGTAGCCGAGGCCCCAAAAGTCGATGACGTAGCCGCCGGTGCGCGGTTCGGGCGCCTGTTCCACCAGGGTCACCGCATATCCGTATCGATCGAGCCACCAAGCGAGACAAGAGCCTGCCACCCCAGCTCCTGACACCAGAACGCTCCCAGGCATCCGACATTCTCCTATAACCGCTTCTCTGATCGGGGATTCAACCCGGCGATTGAGAAACGAGAACAGGTACACCAGTGTAACAATCCCCAGCACGTACCAGGCATAGTGGGGCCGGGGATCCGGTAGGGGCAGCAGATCGGTGAGCATCAAGGTGGGCAGTGTGCCGCGATCGTCCGGGGCCATGTTCTTGGCCTTGGCGTGATAGCAACGGCGCGGTTCGCCGGCGGTTTCCGGGTCCAGGCCAAGATGCGGGCTTCCAAGGCCGGTGTCAGCACGGTCGGCGTGTTCCCGCGGTACCGCCCGGCCAAGCCGGCCACGCGTCCCTCGAGAAACCGTTGCTTCCACTTGGCGATCGTGCGCGAACTTTCGCCGAGGCGAATCAAATCCGCATAGGAAGCGCCGTCTGCCAAGCGCACGATGATGCGTGCCCCTTTTCGCCAGGTCGGCACGGCCGCGTCCTGCGCGCATAATCCCGCCCAACGCCTCGCGCTCCTCGGGCGTCAACTCAATCGTCACCGTCGAGTGTGGCATACGCCACACTATCATTTACAAGTGTCTGGTACCCGCCACTAGGACCACAGTGAGGAGCAGGAAAAGAGGGCCTACCTTGCTTCCCAATGGAGAGAGCTGATTGTAGGCCGTCGGATTCAGAGTCCAAGCTCGGTCAAGTGGCGTTCCGGGCAAGAGCAAGGTAGTAGCTGCAAGACCCGCCATCGTCGCGCCAAAGGCCAAGAAAACGCCAATCGCAGCGAATCCCGGCGGTTTACCATTGGCTTCGATTCGGTCCCCGCCTTTCATGTCCCGACTATAAACTGGAAGATCTTGCTGCGCTATGAAACCGATTACGGCAACCTCGGCTGTGGAGTTTTTAATCTGGCTGCTCATCGCCGCCTCCGCGATCGCGATGCTGGCGAAGCGCTTGCGGGCTCCCTACACTGTGGCACTGGTTGCAGGTGGCTTGATGCTAAGCGCCCTGCGTTTGCCTCGCCTGTCTCCGCTCGACCCCGGCCAACGCCCCGATTGGTTGACTCCCAATGTCATTCTGATCGTCTTTCTGCCCGCACTTGTGTTTGAAGGGGGCATCAAGTTGAACGTGCGCGACCTGGCGCGGAATTCAGCACCCCTCCTCCTTCTTGCAAATCTGGGTGTTTTCCTTGCTGCTCTGGTTACCGGCTACCTCGTGCACTGGACAACCGGCCTGCCCGTTGAAATTGCATTACTTTTCGGGGCTATTATTTCAGCTACCGACCCCATCTCGGTTCTCGCCATCTTTAAAGACCTGCGGATGGACAAACGGCTCTCACTTATTGTCGAGGGCGAGAGCCTTCTGAATGACGGCACAGCAGCGTCGCTGTTTCAGATCGTTCTGGCCGGCATAATTTCAGGACACATGGGCGTTTCGAAGGGGGTGGGACAGTTTCTCTTCTCGGTACTAGGAGGAGCAGCCCTTGGCTCCTTCCTCGGGTACGCCGCGAGCAGACTCACGCGAACGATCGATGATCCCGAACTGCAGATCACCCTGACTGCGGTTGTTGCCTACAGCAGTTATCTGCTTGCTTATCAGTTGCATTTGTCGGGGATCTTAGCGACCGCATCCGCGGGCCTCATTGTCGGCAATCTGGGAACGAAAAATTGCAGCACGCAGACCAAAACCGCACTGGAGTCTTTCTGGGCCTATGTCGCCTTTATCATGAACTCTCTAGTATTTCTGCTGATCGGGCTGGAGATACACGTCGGTGCGCTGGTGCGTTCCTGGCGTCCCGTAGTTCTGACCGTGGGAGCCGTTCTTGTTGGCCGCGCCTTGTCCGTCTATCTACTCATACCAGTGAGTAACGCATTCACAGAGAAGATTCCACTGCGCTGGCAACACGTTATCGTGTGGGGTGGTCTGCGCGGTGCACTGGCGCTCGCTCTGGCGCTCAGTCTCGATAGTACATTTCCTGACCGCTCTAGAGTGCTCGATCTGACGTTTGGAGTCGTGGTTTTTTCTATTCTCGTACAGGGCCTCACACTGAAACCATTGCTACGAATTCTCGGTCTTGCGAATGGACGAGCCTAAGAAATGGAAGAGGAATCGCTTGTCCTGATTTGAACTTGGTGGACGCGCTAATTTTGGGGACGTTAAGGGGACGATAACAGATGCTGTCCGGTATCATTTTGTACCAAACGACGTCCGCCGACACCGTTTGATATCAATCAGTTACATCTCGTTGTTGCTCTGTCACCGGTTTCGCCTTCCACTCCTTCAGTTGTAACCATACTTCCCAACAGAGACAGATCGCGCGCTCGGTCGCGCCAAGAGACCCGCTGATTCTTGTGTATTAACGTGCGTCCCAAATATCTCAAAGATCTGACGGCCCTCCTGGGCAGACCAATTTCTCGTCGGTCAGCAGCAACCGCATGACTTGCCCCGCATTGCATCACGACCTTCCCAGACGATCAGGGGAGCGACCAGCAAAGCCGCTAAGGAGTCAGCCCAAGCGACATGCCAAATGGCATTGACGCCAAGTCCCATCAATGCCACCAGGGAGAGGTAAGCGCACAGGGCTGATTGAGCGGAATCTGCTCTCAGCGCAGCACTGCCGGTCGTGGAGGAGAGTCTTCGTTTCTCCTTAGCAATCCACGGCATGATTGCGGCGGCAGCGATCAAAATGACTATGCCGAGATAGGTGGGTTTCGCTTCACTATACCCCAGTAAACTCAGGGCCGCAGCCGCAACCACATAGGCGGCAAGGACAAAAAGCAATATTCCCGCGATTCTGGAAGCACGCCTCTCAGCGTGCTCTTGGACGGGGTGAGCACGAAACCTCCACAGCACCACCGTTGCGGAGAGGAGTTCGACTGCACTGTCACCGCCGAAAGCAAGTAGGGCGGGACTGCGTGCGGCCCAAGCTGCCGATAACGATACCGTTGCCTCGATACTCATCCAGACAATTGTGATCGCCTGAATCCGTTGGATGCGGCGGATGGTGTCCTGCGTCGGAATTTGCAGTATCGAAGGCACTGAAGAAGCATTATGCACGATAGGTTGCCTCGGTCATCTTAATGAGTTCGTGATTGGGCCGCGGGCCGCTCACGCGCAGACCTGGCTCGCGATCGCGTGATGTCTGACGCCTTTCGCGATCTCGACCAAGCAGCTGTTTTCCGCCAGGTTGAATGCACAAGGGGCGAAGAGGAGAACTTTCCTCGACATTAACTTCCTCTAGGCGCGAGCCAGCGGAAAGCCTCACGGACAAAAGGCTTGGCATCTTTCTCGATGCAAGGTCCGTGAGCGATGATCAGTCTGGCGAAAGTCCCACGAGAGCAGCCTTTCGAGCGATCGCCGCGCGAGCTTTCGATTCAAGAACGTCATCCTGATGTCGTGCGGCACGCCACCATCCGGAGATGCAACGCCCGCTAGTTTGAACAGAGCATTGCGAAAGGGCTTACCCTTTACGATCGGGTGAATTTGGATTAAATCATCCAGGATGACGGTGCGAGACTCTCTTTGAAAGAAGAGAACTTCTTCGATGAGCGGGTTGCCTTTGAACACCAGTTGATCAAGGTCGTCCGCCCAGCACTGTGGTGGCCCGTCCCCTAGAATGCCGGTCAGTGGCAGGTACCCTTTCTTCAAAGTAAATGGAGTAGATCGTGGCGCCCACAGCTCTGCTTCGGGAAATAGAGTGTGCCACATTTCCAACCGCCAGACGTGCCTCGGAGTCACTGCGACGAGGTATCTAACCGGCCCCAGTTGAGTGATACGCTGCAGCGTATCAAACGGCACCACAACCGGCGAATTCACCCACAGTGACCCGTTCGAGAGCTTCACAACTTCCATGCGGGTCGTGAACATGACGCCGAAGTCACGGACGCGCGGACCGTCGGCGATCCACACGTCTTTTGCGAACGCCTGAAGATCGAGCATTGATGAACTTTTCGAAAATAGCAAATGTTTAGATTCTTGAGATCGCCACAACTGAAATGGACAAATCTTACTTGCTCCTCGCTTGACTCGCATCCTAATGGGAGGAGACCCCTATGAAGAACTTCTTTCGAGGAATCGTGTTCGCGATTATCGCGCTGGCTTTGGGTGGCTGGCTTTACCTCCGTTTCGGCTTTGCGGACATCTGCGCCAACGTTCCGGTGTCGCGGTTCGATTCCGAGATTGCCAGTACCGCCTTGCACGCGTCGGCCGAACGCCATATGCCCAAAGAGAAAAATCCGATTCAGCCAACTGATGCCAATCTTTTCGACGGCGCCCGCCTGTACCGAGACAAGTGTGCCGACTGCCACGGCAGACCTGACAACCCCGATAGTGACTATGGCAAGTCTTTTTATCCGCAGGCTCCTCAGTTCATGAGAGAGCATCCCCATCTGTCCGACGGCCAGAACTTTTACATCATCCGCTGCGGCGTGCGCAGAACGGCCATGCCGGCATGGGGCAAGATCATGGCGGACAGCGAAATCTGGCAGGTGGTCGCGTTTCTCGACCACCTGGATAACCTGCCGCCCGCAGTTAGCCAGGAGCTTCACCAACCAGCTTTGAGCAATCCGTGACCTGTGTTGCTAACGTCGTACCCCTATCGAGCCGACGGCGCTCTGCTTGGCCTGTTCGGCCGATCGCGCGGATCGGTCGCAGGTCTCGTCTTCGGCTTCGCAGGCCAAAGTGTTCCGTTGGCGTTGGGCGTCGGCGACCAGCGTCGAGTCGCTTGGACTCAGGAGTGAGTGGTCGCAGTAACCATCCCCTGCCTTACATGCCAGGAGATTCCTTTGATACGAGATAGTAGCGACCTGCTTGGCTTCTGCCGCCGTGAGCAAGGACTGATCACACAATTGGGGGTCAGTCTGACAGGTAAGCAGATTGTGCTGCCGTTCAAGTTCATGAACCTTCGCAACCTCTGCGGCTGTCAGTAGAGAATAGTCGCACGCGCTCGCCCCGGTTTCGCAATTCACCTTGTTCTGCTGCTTCTGGATTTGTGCAACCGTTTCGGCTTGCGATGGTGCGAGGAGAGCTTGATCGCATATACCGATCGTTGTTTCACACGCCAGAGTATTACGGCGCTGTTCCACCGTGGCGACATTCTTCGACTCCTCTGGACTCAGCGCCGAATGCTCGCACTGGCCATTTCCGGTGAGGCACACCCACAAGTTGTGATCATGTTGCAGGTCAGCGATTTGTTGTGCCTGTGCGTTCGTAAGCACTGATCGATCACAGGTCCCGAATCCATCCAGGCAATCGCGAAGGTTCTGAGCCCTGTTACTGGCTGTCGGCGATGTCTGGCCAGACGCTGTATAGACAAGACTTCCGAAGAGTACAAAAAAGGTCAGCTTGCGCAGCATGCCACATCCTTTCGTATTTGGAACACTTCTATGTTTGTCTCGATGTTTGCCTCGGAAGCCCGCAGAAGGTGTTGTAGAGCCAAGCAAATAGAAGACCTGCAAGGGCTCCATCCACGAGTCCATCAAGCGTGCCCGTCAAGATCCCCGCTATCGTATGCGACGTATGGAACCAGGGGTATACGGAACTCATCATCTGCAGGAAGCTCAAACCGTAATCGGGGCGCTCGTGGTTGATCAGCGAGACCATGAGAATGGCTCCGCCCCAGAGAAGCCCTCCCGCAAGCATCGTAGCTCTAAGTGAAAGTCTCATTCTTTTGCTCCTTTCGAGAAGCCTTAGGCAAGTCTGCAGGGTTGTATTTGTGACTCGATGTTAACGACTGCGACTCAACAGCCGCCTCAAATAACTTAGATTCTCTACACTCCGATTCTCGTTGTATCGCCCCACGATATATCTGGTTTCTCTCTTCTGTGCTTTGCAAATGATCAGAACATCGCCTCCACCAGCGCGAGCCAACTCAACCGCGCAGAAGGCCATCACATTCTTTAGAAAGGCAGTGGGAAATCGCGACAATGAAAGGGGAATTAGAGGAACACATCCGCCAACTCGCCTATCGCCTGTACGAAGAGCATGGCTGCGAGGGTGGCCATTCCGTCGATGACTGGTTGCGCGCAGAACGCGAGGTTCGAGGGTTCGCTTCAAGGAGGGGAGAGATGGAAGTGGAATCACGCCATACCGACGCCTCGCCGAGTAGAGATCCGAACGATGAGTGCCACTGTTCTTAGTCACAACCGGTTTCCCCGCTACTTGCATTGAGAACGCTGGACAGCTCGCACGCATCGGATAATCCAAGTTGTGTCATCGGCACCTTTGCCATGACGATAGTGCCGGTGTCGTCCGACTCGATATCGAGGCAGCCGCCCAACTCATGTACGCGTGCTCGCATACCAGCAACGCCCACGCCGGTACTTCCGGCAGTGAAGCTGAGATGTGTTAGACGTTCTTTTGAAATTCCGCTGCCGTTATCCGCCACTGCAAGGTGGAGGTGGTCCGTATCGAGCCAGAGCCTAACACTCGCTATCGAAGCACCTGCGTGGCGATGTACATTCGTGAGGCTCTCTTGGAGGACGCGAAACAGGACAAGCTCACAATCACGGGCCGGACGTTCGATCCCTTGAGCTATGTCGCAAGTTACTTGAATGCCGCTGCGCTGCGCGAAGCCCTCAACAAACCATCGCGCCGCGGAAGCAATGCCTATTTCGTCGAGGAGAGGCGGGTGTAGCAGGTAGGAGGTAGTGCGTATTTCCCGCAGCGCGTCATCTACAAGGGCACTAACACTTTCCAATTGACGTGACAAGAGGGCGTTGTTTGGATCTGAAAATTTAAGCGACGCGAGCGCCATCTTGATTGCTGCCAGGGTTTGCCCTGCACTGTCGTGCAATTCACGCGCTATGCGGCGACGTTCCTCATCCTGCATAGTCATTAACCGAACGGACAACTGGCGTAGCTGCTCCTCACGTTGCGTACGCATGTCGGCTTCCGACTCTAGCCTATGCAGCGCTTGAGAAAGAGCTATGGTGCGTTCCTCGACTCTCTGCTCCAGTTCGTCGTGCGCTTGCCTGAGCTCTTGTTGGACACGCTGTCGCTGTGCTCCTTCAATTGTCAGTGCAAGAACTGTCTGATCGAGTTCTAGGCGTTTCCGGCGGTTTGTTGCGCCCAGGGTGATCAGGACGAGGCACACAAGAACAGATCCGACGACGCCATGAATTTCTGAGGGGCGAACCACCAGGAGTGAGTGGCGTGGATCCACAAACCAGTAGAAAATTCCCAGGAAACCAACCAAGCTGCTCAGAGCTGCCGGAGCAGCGCCGCATACCACAGCGTTGAACGCTACTGCCATGTACAGCGTGACGTAGAAGGCCACGTGCCCGAGAACTGGATCAAGCAGTCCTCGAAGCAAGACCGCCAATACAGCTGTTGCGACTGCAATCGTGAAGCGTTCAATTCCGCGCTTCTGAGGGAGTGGAGAGAAAATCGCCAAAACGCGTGTGAGTGCGGGGTTCGTCATGCTAGCGCCGCTCCTGAAGCGTTGTGATTCTCGCTTCTGTCCTTCCTGGGATCTAATGAGATGGAAGTCCGCTGACTGAACCGAATCTCCGGCGACGCTAGCTCGAAGCGTTCAGCGGAGTTTCGATCCCTCATCTTCTCTTCATGGATTAGCAACGAAGAACGGGAGCGTGGCGGGAATCAAACGATGCGGGAAAGACGAGCCCGTCTAGCGGAATTCGGAGTGCGGGATGGCAGACAGCCACACAACGCGCCAACAGATGCATAGCCGCCAACAGCAAAGCTAGACACAGGAAAACTTTCGCTTTGAGGGAGAGCAGCGCGGTAACGGGTCCATGCACAGCGGAATAGGGGCCCTGGACCGCGGGAAAGAGGAACAGGGCAACAGTACACAGAATCGCGACGAGCGCGAATTCATAGCTAAGTTGTCGGGAGAGTCTCAATCCAGCTCCTCGCTGTCAGGAGGGTACGACGACGACCCTAGTAGCACCGATTCATAGTCGAGGTCGAAAGGTTGTCCGCCCTCTTCGCCAAATAGCAACTTTTTTCTCAGGCCATCGACGCTAGATCTCCTTTGACTGAAGGAGCCCTCACTCTGGCCTTCTAAACAACGCGCGGAGTACCCATGATCCATCGATACATTATATCGTGCAGCGATACAACGAAAATCGTCAAGGAAAGAATCTATAGACATTGAAGCAGCGGGTCAGTTCCTAATGGCGGCTGACATCTCGGCCAGAGCATGCGCCAAATGGAGGAAACTGCCTGGCGAAGACAATTGACACCGCATGCGTAATCTGTTTGCTGATTGCGTTGCTCGTGCCATCAATGCTCAGCATTGTTCAAGCCTTTCGCAAGAAGCCCAAGGGCCAAGGCAAACCAGCAGCTCTCCCTGACAGTCGGAGTCGCTGGATTCTAGAAGAGAAGAAACCGAAGCAGTGTGAATTAGATCAGACGACCGACCCGGATGGCTGAGATCGGTACCAACTTTCAGGACTCGCGGAGACGGGATTGGGTGGCACGTCCTCTGCGGCCTAGCGCTGTGGCCTTCTACTCCGGCCAGGCCTCAGTCGCGCAATGTTCCGCGGCCTTGCGAGAGCGACGGCGAGCGAATCCTCCCTGGTTGTCTTCCCCGTGAGGCTGCGGAGCCTTTTCGCTGAAAAGTTTGACCGACCATGTTCCATCGCTATCTAGTTCTGGCAGATTGCGTGCTGTTGCTGCACCTGGTCTTCGTTTTGTGGGTGATCTGTGGAACCTTGACGACGCGGCACCGGCCGGTCCTACGCTGCCTTCACATCTCCTGTCTCGTCTGGGCTATCGTAGTCGAACTGACTACGTGGCCTTGCCCCTAACGCTCCTTGAGAACTGGCCTGAACTAAAGGCGAACGTGCAGACCTATGATTCCCGAAAGAATTGATTGCGAAAGCCTGCCCCTGCGAATGGTACTCACAACGCCTGCTTTACGTGCGTAATTAAATTCCGCACACTCTTTGCAAGATCTATCAGTTCGCCCTCTCCGCGCAGTTCAAAGTCAATCTGATAGTTGCCTGATGCGGCATTATCCACAGCTTCCCGCAGGTCCACCAAGGGTTTCACAACTTGGCGTGGGAGTACGAAGCTGATCCAGATACTTAACAACAGGGTTAGCCCCGACACGACGCTTAGCACCCATTCCGCGCGATAAAGAAGACGTCGAGCTTCAATGTGGTCGCGCTGCACCCGATCCCAACCGAGGGCTTCGAGTTCAGACGCCACTTGCAGGACTTTCTGGCTGGAGGACTGCAATGCCGGTGTGACTTGTCGCAACGTGGGGTCTCCAGCCTCAACTGTACTCACGATCTTTGTATCGAAGGAACCGACTTGGCTGCGAAGATCGTCCACTAACCGAGTGCGTGTCTTCCGCGTGGCCTGCTTCAATATGTCATTTAGATCCTTTTCATAGGCTCGCACCACTTCCTGAACCCGCTGTATGGCTGTTCCGCCGGGCTTTTCGGAGAGCGACACTGCCGCCGCAAATTGCTGCTCATACAGCGCCAGGTTATCAAGTCCCTCTTGCGTAACGTGCTGCTCTGGCGCGAGCTGACGAATCTTCCCAAATATGTTTCTCAGCTGGGTCAATGATTCACGGTTTGCCTGAAGGTATTCTTCATCTCGGAGAAGAAAATAGCTTCGCTCGGCCCTACGCGCATCGAGCATTTGGACGGAGGCCTGCTCCGCAAGGGTCGCCACGGGAGCGTCGACATTGACAATGCGGTCGACGATCAAGCCCATTTCGAATAAGTAGTAAGCCGCCAGAAAAATGACAGGGACGAGTACAAGTCTTACGATGGCTAGACTATAAGCCACTCTTCGTCGAAGCGAACTTCCCGGTGCAAGGATTTTCAGTGATTTGCGGAGTCCCAGTTCCATGGCAAACCTCTCTACCATTAACCACAGGGCGAACGACTCTTAGCTTACATTGCGCTTCGGCACGAGTGGCGTAGCTGCTGGGAATTGCGCGACCGGGAAGAACAATGCCTATGCTGCCTTTGGCAGACTCGGGAGGTTCAGATCCGAGCGCGCCTGAACCACCTGAAGCAGGTGAGCGCGAGTGACAATACCCTCCACTCGTCCATTGGACACGACGGGAAGTTGATTAATGTCTTCACGGGCCATCGTCTCTAGTGCTTCCATTGCATGCACCTCAGGAGGCACCACGTGAACCCTGTACCCCGAGCGCATTACTTCACGCACCCTGGTATATGGCCACGCTTGCGGTTCGACCGCCCGTATTTCATTGGGCGTTATGAGGCCGAGGAGGCGCGAATCGTCGATCACTAGGAAGCATCTCCGGCCTGTGGGCAGCAACTGTTTGTGGACGAAATCTTGCAGCGAAGTGTCAGGATCCACGGACCGATAGTCAGTAGACATAACCTGCTTCACCCGCAGGCCGCGAAGAAGTATGCGCATCCGAACTTGCATGTGGGAGGCGCTGGCCGCCTGTAATAAGAACCACCCGATGAACGCGATCCACAGTCCCCCGAGTCCCGCGCCTTGAAAGAATCGCAGAATTCCAAAGCCAATGAACAAAACGGCGATTATCTGACCGACGAATGCCGCCGCCCGAGTTGAGCGTTCAGCGTCATCCATCGCCCACCACAGGATGGCATGCAGCACTCTCCCGCCATCGAGCGGAAACCCGGGAATCATGTTGAAGGCAGCAAGTCCTAGGTTGATGTAGCCCAGCCAAACCAACAGCGCGGTCCCAGGAGTTGTGGCTGAACTCCAAAGGAGCCATCCGGAAAACCGGGCCAGCGCAAGCAGTATTAGACCCAGCACGAAGCTGGTAAAAGGTCCGACGATAGCCATCCAGAATTCGGTTTTAGCGTCTGACGCCTCTTTTTCGATCTGGGCCACACCTCCGAGAAGGAACAACGTGATTTTGTGTACGGGAATGCCGCGGGCCTTTGCGACCACAGCGTGCGACAACTCGTGCGCAAACAAGCAGGCAAAAAACAGCACGCCTGTGAGAGTGGCCGTGGACCACACGAGAACGTCGCTCCACTCGCGGTTCACCGCGTGGAATTGCGCCACCAGCGAAAAAGTAATCAGTAGCGCGATTACGAACCAGCTGTAGTGCAGGCCGAGTTCAACTCCGAATACCGTGCCAATCTTGATTTGCGATTTCATGATTGTCCTGTTTCATCGATTAGAGACTCGCGTGACCCCTAAACCCAATGATTCAATTTTCTGCCCAGCCGTTGGCTTGGATGATTGGGCTGAGTTGCGGCTACAGCCAATCATTTAGTGCATGTCTACTAGATGTGCTCTGCGAGTCTCCCGCTCGCGCCGGCTGGCTACCCGCCGATAGTGCCGTCCAAACATTTGTTCTTATAAAAATACTGGGAGAGACATCTCCTTACCGTCGGAATGTGCTCTTAGTAATTAAGGCTGTCGCCTGGCGTAGGAGTTATCGTCCCTTTACCTCTGCCTCCAGACCATTTCTCCAAACTGGGCCAATCTTACAGCCTGTGGAGGAGTGTCATGCACGCGAAGGTGACAACGTTTGCCCTGACAGCAGTTCTCTTGCTCACCGGCAGTCTCTTTGCCCAACAAAAGCACCAGACAGCAACAACCACGCAGAGTATGCAGAATGCCGCCGACCGGACTTTCATGAGCAGTGCGGCGGAAGCAAACCTGGCAGAGATCGATACTGCAAAGATGGTGGGGCAGAAGTCTACCGATCCCGCGGTGAAAGACTTTGCGAACCGCATGGTTACCGATCACACACAAGCGAGCCAGAGTCTGGCGAGTTTGGCCGAAATGAGCGCTATCAAACTGCCCACTGAGCCAGGCGTAATGGAGCACAATCAGAAGAATGAATTGCAGAAACTCTCGGGAGCTAAGCTGAACGCCGCTTACCTCCGTGACGAACTCCAAGGCCACAAGGAAGCGATCGTGGCGTTTGAAAGCGAGATTGAGAATGGCCAAAACCAAGAAGTCAAGAACTATGCGGTAAAAACCCTTCCGACGCTGCAAGACCACATCAGGATTGCAGAGGATATCGCGGGGAAACTCGGACTATCAGGCGAGGTCGGCCTGAGTGATCAAACCAAAGCGATTGCCGTTAGATAGGCTCTCAGCGAACAGGACTTGGCACTGCGTTACGAGTAACGCGACAGATAAGATTGTTGGCGGTCTATAAAGGGAGGCCGCCAACCAACCCAACCCAACCCGAACGAACAGCGGCATTAACCAGTCCTTCGGGACAGTGGCCAATAGTCATAAACAAGTTGCTGGGGTGTTTCAGATATAATCCTGACGTGACACTTCGATGATCCTGAGCCGAATGGGATGGGAACTGGCTGTTCTGGCCGTTCTGTGCGTCGTGGCGATTTTCTTCTTTCCCGCCATGCAGGGTCCGTATTCCGCAGTTAATGGGCCAGTTACTGCGCTTCAGTCTGCTCAAGCGGCCGCGCGTCTGCGGGTCGCCATAATTCAGTCGGCGTTCAACCTGATTGGGAATTCCCATATTCCACCACTGGCTTGGGTGAGCTCGACGAGAGTCTTACGCACCCAAGTCCAGCTGCCTGATTACGCCGATTGTAGCGCCATCCTTCGTTGCTGATTCTCCTCAAGCTTTTCCTCTGAACAATCGCAAGTTCTCTTTGGAACTCAAGGAATCTGTGTCGCGCTCACAGCGACGCATTGTTCCGTCGTTCCACAAACGTTGATGAGAACTAATGTCGGATGCCGTAGCGAAGTCGCGCCTACTTCAGCAAAGGGAGGATTCAAGTGAGAAAAACAAGATTGAAGACGTCGATTCTGGTGTTGTTCGTCGCGATGTTGTTGTTGGCAGGCTGCAACAAGAAGGTGGCCACAGCCACACCACCTACACCGCCTCCACCACCGCCAGCACCTACCGCAACTCTGGCCGCCAGCCCCAACGTAATTCAACAAGGCCAAACAACAGTGCTTTCGTGGCAAACCACAAATTCCACCGACATAACGATCGGAGGCTTGGGCACTGTCCCGGCGACCGGTTCTCGGTCTGTCGTGCCGGATTCGTCTACGACCTACACACTTGAAGCAAAGGGGCCAGGAGGCACGAAAGATGCCACCGCGCGTGTCACAGTGAACGCGAGGACTGTAAGCGCGACGGCTTCACCGACAGATATGGATTTGTTTACTAAGAACGTGAAGGATGTCTTCTTCGACTACGACAAATCCAACGTCCGCCCAGATGAAGCGTCTGTGGCGCAAGACGACGCGTCTTTTCTCCATCTGCATCCGAGCATCGAGGTACTCGTCGAGGGCCATTGTGACGACCGTGGATCGGATGAATACAACATAGCGCTTGGAGCCAGCCGGGCGGAATCGGTCAAGCAGTCGCTTCTGCAACAGGGCATCTCCGCTAATCGCGTTGAGACGATCAGCTACGGAAAGGAGAAACCATTCTGCACTCAAGAAAATGAGCAATGCTGGCAGCAGAATCGAGTGGACCATTTCACAATCGCGAGGTGAGTTGTTCGGCTCCAGAGTAAGGCGGCTCCGGAGCAATGAGCCGCCTTACTTCTCGACTTCATTACCCACACGCAGAGGTGAATCATGACATGGCTGGAGCACCGAATGGTCGTGGTATCCAACCGGCTCCCTGTCACGATCGAGCGGAGTAAACGTGGCTCACGGCTGGAATTGAGCTCGGGAGGTTTGGTAACTGCACTCCGTCCGCTTCTCAACGATTGTGCAGGCGTCTGGATAGGTTGGCCGGGCACTGACGCATCACCGGAGATCGATGCGCTCCTGGAAGATCATTCCCAGAAAAGCAACTTCACACTCAAGCCGGTTTCTATATCTGCTGAGGAGCGATCCCGTTTCTATGTCGGCTTTTCGAACGAGATCCTATGGCCTCTATTTCATGACTTGCAGTCGCGCTGCAACTTCGATCCGACATATTGGGACACCTACCTAAACTTAAACCGACGGTTCGCACAGACAGCAGCTATCGAAACACATTCCGGGGATGTCGTCTGGGTGCATGACTATCATTTGATGTCCGTTGGGGCCTCGCTACGGCAGCTTGGGATCAACGACCGCCTCACGTATTTTCACCACATCCCATTCCCAAGTCCTGACATCTTCGAAAAACTTCCGTGGCGGAAGGAAATCCTGACGGCTCTCCTGGAATTTGACGTTTTGGGCTTCCAAACACTTCGAGACCGCCGGAACTTTGTTGCGTGTCTTCGCAAGTTTGTGAAGCATGTAGAGGCGAGAGAATACGGTGAGCATCTCGTAGTGGATTCTCCGCGACGCACAACTTTCGTGGGGGCTTTTCCCATCGGTATTGACTTCGAAGAGTTTGCTCACGGTGCCTCGGATGACGGGGTCGAGGCTCGAGCAAAGGAGATCGTTGAGCGATTGAACGGATGCCGCGTCATTCTAGGCGTGGATCGATTGGACTATACAAAAGGCATCCCGGAGAAGCTTGCCGCATATCGTCATTTGCTGGAGTTCCATCCGGAGCGGCGTCAACGAGTCGCTCTTGTTGAGGTTGTCGTCCCGAGTCGTGAGGACATTCCGAAGTATCTGGAATTGAAGACACAAATTGAGCGACAAGTGAGCGAGATCAATGGAGAATACGGAGAGCCCGGCTGGGTACCGATTCACTACATCCACCGATCACTTGATCGACCCGAACTGCTTGCCTATTATCGGGCCGCACACATAGCTCTAATTACGCCGTTAAAGGACGGCATGAACCTGGTCGCCAAGGAATATTGCGCCGCTCGTGTCCACGATGATGGTGTACTGATCTTAAGTGAATTCGCTGGCTCAGCATTTCAGCTAAGTCGCGGAGCTTTGCTCGTAAACCCCTATGACACGGGGGCTGTGGCAGAGGCAATAGAGATCGCCTGTGATATGCCGCCGGTTGAGCAGAAGAAGAGAATTCGGAAACTGAAAGCGCGCGTTCGCCAAGAGGACATCTTTCATTGGCGAGACTCATTCTGGGGGTGCGGAGAGCTTGCCACGCGAAGTCCGCAGCTGGCACCGGCGCGTTCTGCGGAACAAAAGGGTGTGGATGTGTAACTGGGGAAGAGGAGGGAACAATGTACAAACTTATGATGACATCAGTATTGTTGTTCACCCTGATCGGTATGGCGGCAGCCCAGAACGATCCGAAGAGCACACCGACTGCCTCTTGCAGCTTCCAAGACGGAAAGCAGATTACGGTTCGTTACAGCAACGAAACATTTAAAGGTCGCGATCTCCCATCGGGGAAGGTGTGGACACCAGGAGGTCAACCGATGTTGCTTTTCACGCAGGCGCCTCTAGTCGCCGGCAATACTGACATCCCGATGGGTGCTTACAGCATGTACATCGTGCGCGAAAAAGACGATTGGACTTTGGTTGTGAACAAGAATGTGAGCGCCGGAAATAAGTACGATAAAGGCCTCGACGTCGTACGGACGGGCATGCTAAAGGGTCAACTCAGCGAACCGCAGAAGGAATTCACCGTTTTCTTTGGGCATACGGAACCAAAGCAATGCAACATGCGCATTTACTACGGTAAGAACGGCACATGGGCCGAGTTCCAAGAGAAGTGAAACGTCCGCCGATTCTGCGTCGCAAGTGCGAGGATAAAGTTTATGAGTTGGACGGTTCTGTGCATCGCTGACGACCCTTCCGGAATCTTGCTCTACCAATCCATGCTGGAACTGGACGGGCATTCTGTGTTGGTCGCCTCATCGGCTATAGAAGCTCTTAGAGCCAGCAAAGCTAGAGCAGTTGACTGTGCCGTAATCGATCACGATATAGACGGGATGTCCATAGCGAGACAAATTGCACGCGCCTGGCCAGGGCTTCGAATACTGTTTGTGTCAGATCGAGCAGAACTACCATTCCAAATCTATGCAGAAGCGGGGATGTTTATAACCAAAGACGAGGCAATCGAAGGGATTTCGGGATGCGTTCAAGAAATGATGCAGCGGAATGTAAATGAATGCAGTAAAGGGTGCAGTGGGAAGCGGACTCACAGAATGGAAGTCGGGTCTCGACCTCTACACCGAGGAATCGTCAGATGGATATTGCCCTGGTAAATCGAGGAGCAAGGCATTCTGCTCACCTTGAGCCGTGGAGAGAATGGCTCGTGGCAACGAACAAAAATGCCACTGAAAAAAAGACTGTTGGACAACCAAGAGTCTCGTATTTTCATCAGCCGTAATATGGCCCTGTAAAATGTCGCCTAAACGACATATTCGCGCAACCCGGATCGCGACGATCTGGCTCGGGACTTCTGCGGTGGCAGCGTTATTGGCGCTCTTGATAGCGCAGAACGTTTTCCGGCAATTTCCACACGCGTCGTCGCCTCACCACTCTTCGATCCGGGCGATTCCGGCTGATGGTCCAAGAACTCGCTTCGATTGTGACGGACCGCAGTGGAGCGCTCCTGTTGATATTGTTCTGCCCTTTCCACCAGCAACGGAATCTGTACCCCTGACGTTCACTCCTCGGCTGCACTCGGCACTACGGGTTGATGGCTTCCATTACAACCGTCCGCCTCCTTCCTGCTAGTCCTTCCCGTTCGAGGCCATTGGCAACACCTTGTGCTGAAGAACGTCACGAAAAAGGCAATGCTGGTCGTGGCCAGTTCATGGTTTGCTTGCAGCGAGTGCGCCCATACCACAAACGGGCGCCCGGCAGCTCTCAACTCTGTGCCAACAAAATAAGGAGTTCTCGATGAATGATCTCGTGAGACCCGCAAAGGTCGGAAGTGCTCGTCATTCCATGACGTGGAGCCTTAGTCCTCGCGCCAAAATCGTATCTCTCGGAGTGGGACTGAGCTCCTTCTTGGTGACTGAATTCATGCATTACTTGCTTGTTCCAGATATTGGTCGCCTCTGGGAAAGACTGCTGGCTGAAGGCCTTTCGGGAATTGTTGTCACCGTATTGACCGCGGGACTAATGCATGTAGCGAATCAAAGAAGGGAAGCTGAGCTGCTGCGCATGCAGGTAATTGAAGAGATGAACCATCACATCCGAAATGCGTTGGCGGCGATCTCTTTAACAACCGACTCGATCGAGAACCATGAATGCATTCGTGTGATTTCTGACAGCGTCAACCGCATCGAATGGGCTCTGCGAGAGGTGTTACCCAGGAACGCGCCGCTTCAAAATGAAGATCGGTATTTCCAGCCGCGAATGGAAGAACGACGAGTACCCGGAGATGCAAGAGCTATACACCAGACCGTTACGAAAAGAAGGGACTATGAACCGTACAGACATTAAAGCGATCAGACAAAAACTGCAACTCCAGCGTGACGAGATTTTGGAGTTTCTGAGACGCCTGGAAAATGAAACTCGTTCGCTCGATGTTGACTCGGGACGGGATGTCGCTGACTTGTGCGCTCTCAGCATGTCAAAGGAGTCGTTATTTGATCGGAGCAGCCAGCAAAGACTAGCTTTGCGCCTCATTGAAGGCGCCCTCGGAAGAATCGCCAACGGGTCGTTTGGAGTATGCGTAGCCTGCGGCGATGATATCCCGGATCGCCGGTTAGGGGCTTTACCTTGGACGCAATACTGTCTTAGGTGTCAGGAGGCGGTTGAGGACCAGGTTGGCAACAGGCTATCAAGCCAAGCTCAACTGACGGCCGCGACCTGGCGATCCGAGGATCTCTTTTCCTGAGTCGCGGGTCCACTGTGCAATCGAGGAAGGAGGTCCAAAATGTCCAAGGAGACAACAGCGGAGCCGAACCAAGGCGAAACCCGGGCGGATTCACAGGTTCCGAGAGCTATTGTAGTAGCCGACCACTTGCTCATCTGTGTGATATCCCTTCCCGACGATCGACAATTTGTGCATATCGACTCCGCCACGCTGAAGTTCCTTGACCGCTCGATCCGCATCCGAATGAGTGTGATAAATCGCGACAACTGAATTTTCAATGGACATTTGCTAATCTCCGCGGCTATTAGCCAGCATTCTTCAACCCATCAACACAGGTTCCCACTCGCAGTATGCCAACGCACACACGCGAAGACTGGTCCTTATTGCTCAGTGTCACTGTTTGATTCGGTGTTCGATTACACGCCAACGAACTCGGGACGGTAATCCTTCCAGATCCCCGTAGCCGGCGAGATCACGCGGACAGGAGCATCTTCAGCGTGCTTCGCGGTTCTCGCCCATTGCCACGCGTTCTGCATTTGGGAGGATTCGAAGTAGCGCGTCTCCGACTGGAGAATGGCGGCTCCGGCAGTAAAGAGCTCCACAACCTCTTCCCAACGGCGGGCTCCGACGACTGCCATACGAGCGATATGGCTTGTGTGCTTCTGGAGAAACCGCAAATCATCCCAGCGTGCCTTCCATTCGGCTCCGTGCATTTCCGTCAGGTCGACCAGGATGCCGATCGGGTGCTTCTTGTGCTGGGCAATGAAGAACTCAAGCTGCGGCTCGAATGTCTTGAGTTCCTCGTCCAATAACTTTCCGACTACCTTAAAGCCGAACGCGACTTCCCCAGTTTCCTTCAGACGTTCAATCATCGGCACACCTCGTTGTTTCGTTTTAAAGCCGTACTTATTCTTCCGAAGCATTGGGATCTACGACAAACCAGCCGCGTCGTACTCCAGATCCCCCAAGTTTCCAGTCAAGTGGAGGCTGACATGTTGCAGTTACTGGTCGTCCATTCGCCTAGCCGCCGAGAAAAACAAATATGGCATCCTCGCTCGCATACCACGCTCTCCGACATTGCTTGCATCGTGGACCAAAACCAGAACTCAAGCTCGGTGGCCTTGGCGCGCACTCCCTGTGATCCTCATAGCTGCTTCGGAGGTTAGACCTTACTGCCGGGTAAGAATGAGCATTCTTGCTCAGAACAACGAGAGGTCCGCTGTTAAGCTCGAATCTTCTCGGGGAAAAATTAGCTAAGAGGTGATGCCTATGCCATCCAAGATGCACGCCGCGGTTGTCGAGCAATTCGGAAAACCTTTATCGCTCGTGGAATTGAACATCCCCTCTCCCGGACCCGGCGAAATCCTGGTGAAGACGGAGGCGTGCGGGGTCTGCCACACCGATCTCCATGCTGCCCATGGCGACTGGCCAGTGAAGCCCAACCCCCCGTTTATTCCTGGCCATGAGGCAATCGGTCTGGTCACTGACGTTGGATCGGGCGTGACAATCCTGAAAGAGGGCGACCGGGTCGGGGTGCCCTGGCTCTACTCCGCGTGTGGTCACTGCGAGTACTGCTTGAGTGCATGGGAGACAGCGTGCCCTGAGGCGCGGTTCGGCGGCTACACCGCGAACGGTGGCTTTGCCGAATACGTCATCGCCGACCCAAACTACGTTGCCCACATCCCGGCGGGTCTTACAGCTGTGGAAGCCGCGCCGTTGATCTGCGCTGGAATCACGACCTACAAAGGGATTAAGCAGACCGAGGCGCGGCCCGGCGAATGGATCGCAATCTCTGGCGCTGGCGGCCTCGGTCACTTGGCCATCCAATATGCCAAGGCCATGGGACTACTCGTCTGCGCAATCGACATCGACGATGGCAAGCTGGCCCATGCCACGCGCCTTGGTGCCGATTTCGTGATCAATGCCAAGACGGGTGACCCGGCAGCCGCCGTCAAGAACGCGACTGGCGGTGGGGCTCACGGTGTTCTGATTACGGCACCTTCCCTCATCGCATTCAAGCAGGGAGTTGGCATGACCCGAAAGCGTGGCACTTGCGTCTTGGTCGGACTGCCGCCAGGCGAATTCCCAGTTCCGCTCTTCGATGTGGTGGCAAACTGCATAACCATCCGCGGTTCTTTCGTCGGCACGCGCCAAGACATGGCCGAAGCGCTCGCCTTCGCTGTCGGAGGCAAGGTCAAAGCCGATATCGAGCTGCAGCCCTTATCGTCGATCAACCAGATCTTCGAGCGCCTTGAACACGGCGATGTGCCGTCACGTGTGGTGTTAGACTTCGCGCCAGCTCAAACGAAGAACCGGCGCTCGGAGGCAGATCAGCAGTTGGCGACAACAGGTGTGGCCTCCGCCAGAGATCTGTGAGGCTCGCTGCCTTTCGCCAGGGAGTTCCACTGGGGTGGATGAGTACGGAATCAGCTCCCAGCATTTCGCTCGAGCTGGACCCACGCAACTCCTGGTGATCTTTGACGACTACCACGGTGATCGCAACCCTCATCTGGAGGCGAAAGCGATATTTGTAAGACCAATCGCCAAGGCAGTTCTTGCTCCATCTATGATCCACGAACCGTTCCCGTCCCTTACTGAAACCGCTTTTGGTTGCCATCCGTGTCGCGTAGTTTCAGTAACTTACAGTAAACTGCGGCCCTTTCACGGCGGTAACACGAAAACTTTTACAGAACCAAATACGAAAAGCAGTTGCCCGAGATCGGCCGTTTAGCATCGTG
Organism: uncultured Acidobacteriaceae bacterium; assembly: GCA_963788555.1. Lineage (GTDB taxonomy): Bacteria > Acidobacteriota > Terriglobia > Terriglobales > Acidobacteriaceae > Sulfotelmatobacter. The sequence continues at coordinate 57,351 of CAWBHM010000008.1, forward strand.
CGTCGATGAGAATCAGCTGCCCCGAGGTGTGGCTGTAATTGTGGCTGTACATTGCCAAATATCGCCAACGTTTCAAGCATTTCGAAGAGGTTCTCTGTGCGCGCAAGACTTGTGTAAGTCACTGGTTAATTGTGAGTTGCTAGAAAATAGATACTGAGCCCTATTTGACTCTTAATCAGTAGGTTGCGGGTTCGCTTCCTGCCGCGCTCACCATCTTTTAGAATCAGTAATATGCGACCGCACATCTTGGATTGAGGGATGTGCAGGGTCATTCACCGTCCCTCCGGGTGATTCCAAATCAGTGTGACGCCGACGCCTCGAGGTGACTCACGAACTGATCGTACGTTAGTTAACCAACTTGGACGGCCCACGAGTTGCCCTCATGACCCAAAGGTCGGTGGTTTCAAGCCCGCAGTTCGACGCCTGCCGACTGTCAGTCCGTTTACCACCTTCCGAGACTAGTTCGCATTATGCCGACTTCCCATTACTGATTTTTTCGCTCGAAGTAACGGGCCATGCACATCTGTGCGGGGTGTTCAGGACCTTCAAGTCCGCCCCGAATCCTTAGTAAATAAGCGCCTGGGGAGCCGGGGCGGAGGCAATTTTGCCTCTGGAACCCCTTGAAATTTCTCGAAATTTCCTGAAATCTGTCGAATGGGCCGCGTCTCATCCGTCATACATTCAGGAGCGCAAAGGCGCTCACAATCGTTCCCAAGGAGAAAAGGTGATGCAATTCGCCCTGCTCATCTTCGAATCACCAGAAGCTTTTGCGGCACGAACTGCGGACGACAATAATCCCTACTTCGGTGCGTGGCGCGCATACTACAGAGCGCTAGTCGAGGCCGACATCTACGTCGGTGGCAATCCACTTCAGCCCCCGGAGACCGGCACCACGGTGCGACTGAGGGATGGAAAACGGAGTGTGCAGGATGGCCCCTTCGCCGATACTAAGGAGCAACTGGGGGGATTCACAATCCTGGAGCTTCCCTCGCTTGACGCGGCGCTCGACTGGGCAGCGCGATGCCCGGCCGCCTCGATCGGTGCTGTGGAGGTCCGCCCCGTTTCGCCTGAATACAAGCGTCGAGTCACCGGATGACTGAAAGCGAACCAGAGAGCACTCACCGGAACACTCATCGGACTATCGAACGTGTGGCTCGCGAGTCCTACGGTCGGCTGGTGGCATACCTCTCCTCTAACACGCGCGACGTGGGAACCGCGCAGGATGCCCTCGGGAATGCGCTGGTAGCCGCGCTCGAAACTTGGCCGCGAGACGGCGTCCCACAGAATCCAGAGGCGTGGCTACTGACCACGGCGCGCCGTTCTTTTATCGATCTTCTGCGTCATCGCCAAGTAGCCGAGGCCAGCGAGCCCACACTCGCCCTCCTCAGAGACGAATCCCAGGACATGACTCTGTCGCCGGAATTTCCAGATGAACGATTGAAACTGCTGTTTGTGTGTGCCCATCCGGCAATTGATCCGGCGATGCACACGCCGCTCATGCTCCAGACCGTTCTCGGCCTCGATGCCGCGCGCATTGCCCAAGCGTTCTTGATTTCGCCCACCGCGATGGGACAGCGCCTGGTGCGTGCCAAAACCAAGATCCGCGACGGCGGCATTCGGTTTGAAATCCCACAGGAGCGTGACTTGCCGCGGCGCCTTCACGCCGTGCTCGAAGCGATTTACGCCGCCTTCGGGATTGGTTGGGATGACATGGCCGGTGTCGACCAACGCGGACGCGACCTCGCCGAAGAGGCGATCTGGCTTGCGCGCGTGCTTCTGCAGTTGATGCCAGGGGAAGCTGAAGTTCACGGTCTGCTGGCTCTGATGCTCCACTGCGAAGCCCGCCGAGCGGCGCGGCGTGCGCCGGACGGCCGCTACGTTCCTCTCTCGGAGCAGGATTGTCAGAACTGGTCTCTGTCCTTAATTCAAGAGGCGGAACGGCACCTCAGCGAAGCGTCGAGTCGCGGTCGCACCGGCCGGTTTCAACTCGAAGCTGCGATTCAGTCGGTACATGCCGAGCGGGCGCGGAGCAGCAGGATTCAGTGGAACGCGATCGTGATGTTCTATGAACAGCTGGTCCGGATATCGCCGACGCTCGGCACGCAAACTGGCTACGCCGCAGCCTCAGCCGAAGCCAACGGTGCCGAAGCAGGGCTGGCAGCGTTGGATCGAATCGGCAAGGACGATATCTCTGCCTATCAGCCGTACTGGGCGGTTCGCGCTCACCTGTTGCAGCGGCTCGGGAAAACATCTGAGGCCCTGGACGCCTTCGACCGGGCAATTGGTCTTACCGAGGACCCTGCGGTGAGACAGTTTCTGCTCCAACGGCGGGGCTGATTTTTTTATTTCTTCCTGTCGAAATAACCCGACCCTACCCGTCATCCCAATAGAGGCAACTCAACGGTCAAGTTAGCCGCGGAGGAGGTAAACAATGTGTCCATTCTGTTTTGCAACCGTGGGATTAGTCGTCGCCGGGGCGGTTTCTACCGGTGGTCTCGCAGCGCTGGCTGTGAAAGCTTCTCGCAAAAAGAATGCAGCAGAAGAAATCGTCCCGAATCTGAATAACAAGGAGAAATAAGCGTGTCGACGAACAAAGAGAAAGAGAGAGGCAAGGAACACGCAACACCGCACCTCGCGATGAAGACACCCCCAATCGTGTCGCTGCAGGAGTGGGAAACTGCGCGGCAGCAACTTCTCGTGAAGGAGAAGGCTTTGACCCGCTCCCGTGACGCGCTGGCCGCTGAGCGCCGGCGCATGCCTTGGCTGGCTGTGGACAAGAAGTACGAGTTCGTCGGGCTCAAGGGCAAGGTAAGCCTGCTCGACCTGTTCGAGGGGCGCCCTCAGTTGATCATCTATCGCGCCTTCTTCGAGCCCGGGGTATTCGGCTGGCCCGAGCACGCGTGCCGCGGCTGCTCCTTGGGCGCCGATCAGGTGGCCCATCTGGCCCACCTGAACGCCCGCGACACCACCCTCGTCTACGCCTCACGCGCGCCCCAGGCGGACATTGCGCGCCTGAAGGCGCGCATGGGCTGGGAGATGCCCTGGTACACCATCACCGACAGCTTCGATGCCGACTTCGGCGTAGCTGAATGGCACGGTCACAACGTGTTCTTCCGCGACGGCGACCGGGTGTTTCGCACATACTTTATTAACAACCGGGGCGATGAGGTGATGGGGAGCACCTGGAGCTACCTCGATATCACGCCGCTCGGCCGTCAGGAGATTTGGGAAGATTCTCCAGAGGGTCACCCCCAGACCCCGCCTTACAAATGGTGGAACTGGCACGACAACTACGACGCGGAGACTTCGCCGAACCAGAAATGGGTCGAGGTGTCCGACGCCGGAGAAGCCGCCTTTCGAAAGCGCGACGCAGACGCGAAAGCGGGCTAAGGGCCGCCACTTCGTCGCCTTCGAGCTGCCGGCTCGTGGCTTGCACTCGCAAGATGCACTTCGGGCCCCGGGCCGGCAAGGAGATTCTTCGGTTGAATATATGGACCAGCGGGGAGTGCTCGTGCTTGCGGGTGTCTGTTTTTCGAGAAATTCGCAGTGCAGATGGCATCAAGCTCCGTCCCCCGCAACAATTCACCCAGCTCTCTGATCGATCCTGACAAACGAGCTTCGTCCCAGGAGCGAGTGCCCTAAGTGGTAGCGATTATAGCCTCGGGGGCGTCTGCGCAGGCTCCCGAGGCGTGGGGCGACGCTTGCACTCGCCGCAGGCGTCTGCCTTTGCGCTCCTCCTAGACCACCGCTATTCCGCCGAGCGGATTCCGTATTTCGTTAGCTTGTAAGCCAGGGCGCTGCGGGAGAGGCCCATTCGGCGCGCGGCTTCGGCTTGTGCTCCGCGAGTGGAACTGAGGGTGCGGACGATCAGTTCTTTTTCGGCGCTCTCAAGAATGCCGGTGAGATCAAACGAATCGGCAAAGGGTATCGACAAGCCCGCGTTCTGAGCGTTGCCATTGCCGTTCGCAGGGAGCGATTTGTTTTGGGTAACGGGTAGGTCGTCGGCGCCGATCTCTTGACTGCTGCTGAGAATGTAGGCTCGCTCAATCAGATTCCTCAGTTCGCGCAAGTTTCCCGGGAAAGAATATTGCTGGAGTTTTTGCAGAGCTTCCGGCGTCAGGCGGCGTCGTGGCATCTTCAGTTCGGTCGCTACCTGGAGACAGAACACGTCGCTCAGACCGCTGATATCGTCAGGTCGCTCTCGCAATGGAGGAATGTGGATGGGAACGACCGCTAATCGATAAAAGAGATCTTCGCGGAAAATTCCTTCTTTGACTCGCTGCTCAAGGTTCCGGTGAGTTGCCACCAGGACGCGGACGTCCACGCGACGTGGTCGAGTGGAACCCACGCGCAATACCTGGCCATCAGTGAGAACGCGCAGCAGCTTGGCTTGCGCGGCCAGAGACATTTCTCCAGCTTCGTCGAGGAACAGCGTGCCTTCATGAGCTGCTTCGAACAGCCCCTGACGCTGGCGGTCTGCGCCCGTGAACGCTCCCTTTTCGTGGCCGAAGAGTTCGCTTTCCAGCAGAGTCTCAGTGAAGGCTGCGCAGTTAACTGCCACGAACGGCTTGGTAGCTCTCGGACTGTTGCGGTGAATGGCGCGAGCTACCAGCTCTTTGCCGGTGCCGGTCTCGCCAGTAATCAGGACAGTGGCAGGGGTGGGAGCGACTCGGGCAATGCGTTCGCGGACGTCCCGCACCGCCCCGCTTTCACCGTAAATCTCTGAAGTTCCTTCCAGACGGACGACCGCATCCTTGAGCAGGATGTTTTCTCGGAGAAGGCGGGTACGTTCGCAGGCGCGGCGCACGGTGGCGCGCACCACCTCCGGTTGAAACGGTTTTGTGAGAAAGTCGAAGGCGCCCTGGCGCATGCTTTCAACGGCGAGTTCAATGGTAGCGACGGCAGTTAGTAGAACGACGGGGAGGGTGGGGTCGTTTTCGTGTGCCGAAGCGAGCACCGTGAGTCCCTCGCCATCGGGCATCTTCTGGTCCGTAATGACCACATCGAAATCGTTAGCCGCCAAGAGGCGCTGAGCCGCCTCGACCCCGTCCGCCTCCCAAATCTGGTGTTGATCCATGCGGAGATTCGACGCCAGGATACGGCGCATGTTCGGTTCATCGTCGACTAAGAGAATTCGTCCCATCGTTCCAGCTTTCTATAGATGGATCAGGTTAAGCACGTCGTGGGCCAGACACCCACGATGCCTCGCCAATCAAAACCCCACTCGGCTCACCAGAGCAGGGGTATCTGCCAGTTGGCAGGTTCAAGAAGAGTGAAGGTGAATTTCCGGTCGCAAAAGAACGAGACCGGTGCTTTGCGGCGAAGGTACGCATGCCCCCATAGCCTGAGACTCGGAACTGCCTAAGCAATTGGCTCTAGCCACTCCAAACCCCTCCTAGAATGGCTCAGTGAGATCTCGCCTGTAAGTGATTCAAATCACATTTCAATCCGGAAGATGTTTCGCCGAATTCTGGAACCGGTCGATGTACAAAAAACTTTCGGCAGGAGTTCAAGAATTCTTACAAACTGTTGCGATGACGGCGTGGCCGTCGCACGGCCATTTCGAAGGCGATAGCACGAACTCCAGCTGCCAAGAATCGTAAGTGGAAGAACGAACGGTAGCTCCCGCAGTCATTTCGGCGAGGAACCATCTGGACGAACGGACACTGCAGGAGTGTACTTTTGGTGACTAGTGCATGCGGCTACTGGCCACTAGACTGCGACTCATCAGCAGATTTCCGAGGAGCGGCCGGTCTCGTGCAGGGATTGGTGTGAAGATCCGAGCCAACTGAGAAGCCAATTGCAAGCGATGCAAGAGAAAGCAGTGAATCGCCTCATCCGGAAGACGTTGGCGCGGACCTTGCCACTCGTGAACTTGTTTTTCTTACTGGCATCTTTGCTGGTGTTGTTGCCCACGTCCTCCGCGCAGATCTCTCCTGGACCGCTGTCTAAGCCGCACCAATCGCTGAACGGATCCACCAATTGCGCCAGTTGCCACAAATTCGGAGGCCAAGCGGCACTGAAGTGCCTGGAGTGTCACACCGAAATCGCTACCAGGCTTTCGGCTCGCAGAGGGCTGCACGCCACCTATAACATCCCACCGGGCTCCAGTCAGGAATGCGCCCGCTGCCACTCAGAACACAACGGGGAAGACTTCCCACTCATCAAGTGGGACATCAAGACTTTCAATCACAAAGAAACGGGATACCTGCTCGAAGGCAAGCACGCGGGATTGGCCTGCAATAAATGTCATAATCCGACACGTATTTCTCCGCAAGAGCGTGCGTCCATCAAAGTCAAGGACCCCAGCCGCACCTACCTAGGGCTGTCGACCGGTTGCATCAGTTGCCACGAAGATCAGCACAAGGGCCGTCTCGGTCCAAACTGCCTGCAGTGCCACAATTTCGTGGACTGGAAGTCAATCAATGTCAACCAGTCCGGTCAATCTCAGTTTGATCATTCCAAGACGCGCTATCCGCTGACAGGGCTGCATGTGCAGGTGCAATGCGCCAAGTGCCATACAAATGGGGCTGACGGGAAGCCGCAGTACGTGGGCATTCCATTCAACCAGTGCTCCGACTGCCACAAAGACCCGCATCACGGAAGCTTCCCGCAAGGCTGCCAATCGTGCCACAACACGAGCGGATGGAAGAAGATTTCTTTGCAGTCGGTTAACGAGCGCTTCGACCATTCGAAGACCAAGTTTCCCCTGGAAGGCAAGCATGCCACCGTCGATTGCGCCCAGTGCCATGCCAACGGAGATTTCAAAAAGCCGCTGGCCTTTCAGAAGTGCATGGATTGCCACAAGCCCGATCCGCATAATGGCCAGTTTGCCAAGCGTCCGGACGGGGGAGAATGTGCTTCTTGCCATACGGTTAAAGGATGGAAGCCATCGACCTTTACCCTGAAAGAGCACGCATCCAGTGCTTATCCGCTGCAGGGCGGCCACGCGCGCCTGGAGTGCGCGCAATGTCACCTTCCAAAGGGGAAGGATACGCTCTTCAAGATCAAGTTTGAGCGATGTACAGGCTGTCACGCCGATAAACATGCGAGCCAGTTTGCCGCCGCGCCGTATTTCAATGCTTGCGACCGTTGCCACAACCTTGAAGGCTATCGACCTTCCACCTTCAGCCTGTCTAAGCACAAAGAAACCCGCTTCGTGCTGACAGGCGGACACATTGCCATCCCGTGCGCCGATTGCCACAAGGAATCAGCGGAGTTCCAGCCAAAGCCAGCTGTGATCTATCACTGGAAGAGCCTGAACTGCACCAGTTGCCACAACGATCCTCACAAAGGCCAGTTCAAGGAGCGGATGCTCCAGACGCGGGCCGACGGTTCGGTCGCGGGATGCGAGGCTTGTCACACCACCAAATCGTGGAAAGAACTCTCAGGCTTTGATCATTCGAAAACGAAGTTTGCCCTGTTGGGAGCGCATCGCGCGACGGCATGCATCGATTGCCACAAGCCGCCCAATCTGGAAACCAAGTTGATGAATGTGGACTTTAAAGCTGCGCCGACTCAGTGTGAAGACTGCCATGACGATATTCATGGAAAACAGTTCGCGAAAGCGGACATCACGCGCTGTGCGGAATGCCACACCAGCATGAAGTGGAAGCCGTCGCTGTTCGACCATGACAAGCGAACGGAATTTCCGCTGCGCGGTGCTCACCAGAACGTGCGCTGCGCGGCGTGCCACAAACTTACGAGAGTCGTAGCCGCCAAGACCGTGCTCTTCTACAAGCCCACCCCGAAGGATTGTGCGTCATGCCACGGGCCGACAAATCCGGTGCCGACGGGTAAGAAAAACGGAATTTGACGGATAAAACACGCACTTCCGGGTGCGGGAAGTCGTACAACCTTCCAGTCTCTCGCTGAGACTATCTTTGTATATCTATAAGACGTAGTAGAAGACTAGCAAAAAGCTAGAGCGGTTATTTGTACGCCGTCCAATTTTCTGAACGCCGCTAATCCAGAGCAAAAAATGCCGCGCAGAGCGCAGAAGTTACATTTGACTCATAGTAATACTGAGCCCGATGGGAATTCGGTCCATGCACTAGCCGACGCGCCGAAGTGGGACTTGCGTAACTTTCGGAATCGCCTTCAGATCGCTACTTTAAATGGGCAGAGAATTGCATTGCTCTTCGTAAATCTTCTTATCGTTTTTGTCTAATGTTGCAGTGACTAGCGCAAGGGGCAAGTCATGTCGGCATCTGGGGGCGTACTCAAATTGATTGCAGCGCTGCTGTTGGTGCTCTCCGGAATTTCGGGGAGCGCGCAGGCGCAGGCCTCCGCAGGTACGCACAGTCCGCACGGAAATTTGAACGTTCCTTGTCAAAATTGCCATACGGCCTCCGGATGGAAACCGATCCGCGCGGTGCCTGAATTCGATCACAACCAGACGAGATATCCGTTGCGCGGCATGCACCAGTCGGTGACCTGCATCCAGTGTCACATCAAGCCGGTATTCAGCAATGTCGGACAACGTTGCCAGGATTGCCACGCAGACATTCACAAGCGGCAACTGGGTGCGAATTGCGAGCACTGCCACACGGTCCGCGGCTGGTCGGTTTCGATTCAGCAGATCCAGCAGCACAACAACCGTTTCCCGCTCACCGGAGCGCACGCTGCGGTGGACTGCGATTCCTGCCACAAGGGCGCAGCCAACAGCCAGTTCCAGACGATGTCGACGCAGTGCTATTCGTGCCATCAGGCGGATTTCACTACGGCGACGAATCCCAACCACGTGGCCAGCAAGTTTTCGACGACCTGTGAAACCTGCCACTCCACGGACAGTTGGCTCAATGCCAAGTTCGATCACAACGCCACGGGATTTCCGCTGACTGGAGGGCACAGTGTGCCGCCGCGCCTCTGCGCGGATTGCCACACCAACAATAACTACAATCTGACCAGCACTACCTGCGTGACGTGCCACCTGAAGGACTTTCAAGGAACGACGAATCCCAGCCATGTGGCGGGAGGATTTTCTCAGACTTGCCAGACTTGCCATACGACTGTCGCCTGGCAGCCCGCGACATTCGATCACTCAACAGTGAACTTCCCGCTGACCGGATCGCATACGGTGCCGCCGCGGCAGTGTACCGATTGCCACGTCAACAATAACTACAACCTGACCAGCACGACCTGCGTTTCGTGCCACCTGAAGGATTTCAATGGCACGACGAACCCGAATCACGTTGCCGGCGGCTTCGTGCAGACTTGCGACCTCTGCCACAACACTGTGGCCTGGCAACCGGCGACGTTCGATCATTCCAAGTCTGCGTTCCCGCTAACGGGTTCGCACATGGTGCCGCCGCGACAGTGCACGGATTGCCACGTCAATAACAACTACAGCATTACGAATACAACGTGCATCAGTTGCCACCAGACGGACTTCAACAACGCGACGTCCCCGGTGCCTCATACGGGATTCTCCACCAATTGCTCCACCTGCCATGACACGGTGGCCTGGACGGATGCCACGTTCAACCATGCGACCACGGGATTCACGCTGACGGGTTCGCACACCGTACCGCCGCGGCAGTGCGTCGATTGCCACGTCAACAATAACTACACGTTAAACAGCACGTTATGCATAACGTGCCATCAGACAGATTTCAACAATGCAACCACGCCAGTACCGCACACCGGCTTTCCCACGACCTGCGAGATGTGCCATGACACCGTGCTTTGGACGGACGCGACGTTCAATCACAACAACACGCCGTTCCCACTGACCGGTTCTCATTTGGTGCCGCCGCGCGCCTGCACCGACTGTCATACGAACAACAACTACACGACGCTGCCGACCACATGTGTCGGTTGCCACCAGTCCAATTACAACACTGCAACCACGCCGGTAAACCACATTGCGGCCGCGTTTCCGACGACCTGCGCGAACTGTCACGATACGGTGAATTGGATGGATGGTACGTTCAATCACACTACGACTGGATTCCCGCTGACTGGCTCGCATACAGTGCCGCCGCGGTTGTGCACCGATTGCCATACCAACAACAATTACGCGTTGAACAGCACGCTGTGCTACTCGTGTCACCAGAAGGATTACAGTGGCACGACCAATCCAGCTCACGCTTCAGCGGGCTTCCCGACGACGTGCGAACTGTGCCACGACACGACGGTGTGGACGGATTCGACGTTCAACCACAACAACACAACTTTCCCGCTGACCGGCTCACATCTGGTGCCTCCGCGCGTCTGCACCGACTGCCACGTCAATAACAATTACACGACGCTGCCCATCACCTGCGTTGGCTGCCACCAAACCGACTACAACAACACAACAAATCCGGGACACAAGGCGCAACCTCAGTTCTTTCCGACCACATGCCAGAACTGTCACAACACGACGGCGTGGACGGGCGCCACGTTTAACCATACGCAGTACACGCCATTCCCGACGAATCACGGCAACGCGAACAACGTGTGCTCGACTTGCCATACCAATTCCAATGACTACTCCGTCTTCCAATGTACCGGTTGTCATGGCGGAAACAATTCCAACAATTTCCAGCACGACCACGTTTCCGGCTATGTCTACAACAGCATTAATTGCTATCAATGCCACCAGAACGGCCAGGGCGGCGGATAGCCAGGGTTTGGCTGGTGACGTGCTGAAGCAAGAGCAGATGGCGGCAACGCCAAATTTCACGCGGCCACTGAGAGGCCAGCGAGTGTCAGCTAACAATGACGGCAGTGCAGAAACATCTCGGGACCATTATGCTCATGTTGTCGTGTGCCGTGGCACAGAACCCCGGCGGGACAGCGACGGTGCAGAGTGTAACGGCGGTGCGCGAAGGATCCGACCTGCGCGTGGAAGTGACGCTCAGTAGTCCGGTACAACCTTCGATTGAGACGGCATCGAATCCCGAACGAATCCTGCTCGATCTTCCTGATACGACAAGCAGCGACAACGTCAAGAATGTGGCCATCAACGAGAATGGGGTTCGGCGTCTGCGCACGGGCCTGCACACCGCCATTCCACTGGTTACGCGTCTCGTTCTCGATCTCGACCAGCCACATTCGTATTCGGTGAAGACAGAAGGAAACCGGATCATAGTTACGGTTGGTCCGGTTGAAAAAACGCGGAGCGTTTCTCGAGGGGCTCCCGTGGCAGCTACATCGGGCAATCTGATTGGAGTCTTCCGCAGACATAAAGAGACCACACTGGCAGCCGCGGAAGACAATTCGGTCCCTGCAACTTTGCCCGCGCCGCCTGCCACCACTGGTTCGGGATTCGAGCCACCTCCGGAGGATTCTTCGAAACAAATCCCCCTATCGCCGGAGGCCGCGGCAGCACTGGCTCACGCTCCTGTGCCGCCGAATTCCAAAGGTGGAGAATCTGCGCAGCCCCCCGCGTCAAGTTCTTCAGTCGTAGAGATTCCTTTATCGCCCGAGGCTCAGGCAGCGCTTGTTCACGCTCCTGTGCCGCCCAGTCCTAAGAGGGAAGAATCTGCCCCGCCTGTTTCCACAGCTGCGACAAGGGCGCCAAGCTCGGGAGCCGCGATAGCAAGTGCCATCGCGACACCTGATGCAAAGACGATCAGTTCTCCGAGCACAAAAGCCCCTGCATCAACAGACGCCGTAGCAGCGGTGTCCGCGGCTGATGTTGAGAGGAATTCCGCGAAGGCGCCAACTGATGCGGACGCTTCCGTTGCTGCAACCATGACGCCAGACTCCAGAACCGAGGTCGCCACCGCTCTTCCGAAACCTAAGGCGGTCAATACCTCTCCATCCGCTCCCGCCCCGGCGCCCATGGAAGCCGTGGCTGAGGTTGCTTCGGCGAATGCTCCGGTGAGTCCTGCGAATGAAGGGATGGCTCCGGCCCCCTCCATAGCTCTGGTGACGGCCGGTTCTCCAGCCGAGACCTCCACCTTGATCGCGCGGACGGATGATCCCAGCTTGCGCACCGTTTTCAGAGTGAAGTATGTGGCCGACGGTGTTGCGTATCTCGAAGGTGGACGCGCGCAAGGGCTGGCCGAAGGAATGAAGCTGGAAGTTGAAGACACAAATGTGCCCGCGACCCAGGGGGAGAGCGCAAGTTCCTCCGATCCAAAAGTGGTGGCCGAGTTGGAAGTGAGCGGCGTCGCTGAGACCTCCGCCGTAACCGACATTCACTCTCCGAAGCGCCCGGTGAAGGCTGGAGACCTGGCTTACCTTTCGAGTGGTGATGCCGAAGCTCTCGTGGCGCAGCGCGCACTCAGCGCAACGCGGCAATATCCCGCTGTTATCTCGTTTACCGAAGGTGACACGCTCGACGAAGAGGCTCGCGAAGAAATTCCCCGGCCTCCGCTGCCTTCCGTAAATCGGGCTCGCGGACGCATCGGCTTTGATGCCATCGAAACGATCAGCCACGGCACGAGCAGCGTCACGAGTTCGGATGTGGGGATGGTCTTCCGCGGCGACATCACCAGAATCGGTGGAACGTACTGGAACCTCAGCGGCTACTGGCGAGGAAGGCTGACCAAGGAATCCGTCGCCGCGCAGCAGACACTCCAGAACCTCATTAACCGCACTTACCACCTGAACATGACGTACGACAATCCCAACTCGACGCTAGTAGCGGGATTTGGCCGCCTGTATCTTCCCTGGGCTCCCAGCCTCGACACGATCGATGGCGGATACTTCGGGAAGCGATTATCCAAAGGCACAGTGCTTGGAGTTTTTGGGGGCTCGACGCCCGACCCGTCGTCCTGGGACTACAGTCCAAACCGCGTCATCAGCGGTGCGTTCGTGAATTTTGAAGGCGGCGAGTACGACGGCTTCCACTACAGCAGTACCAGCGGAGCCGGGGTGAGTATGGTGAATTGGGCGATCGACCGGCCGTTCGTGTTTTTCGAAGACTCGCTTTCTTACAAGCGCGCCTTCGCTATCTATGAATCGGCGCAGATCGACGATCCCAGGGGGAACTCTGCCACACCGTCTCCGGGAGTCGGTCTCGGCCGCAACTTCTTCACCTTCCGTGTAAATCCACATCCGCGCGTGGAGTTGGATTTCAATTACAACTATTTCCGCGATATTCCGACGTTTGATCCCACGCTCGTGGGCACAGGCCTGCTCGACAAGTACTTATTCCAGGGCTTCAGTGCTGGAGGGCGGGTGGAAGTGTGGAACCAGATTTGGCTATCGACGAACTTAGGAAGAAGCAGTGGCACGGGTGACGCTCAGACTTCGCTCAACCAAATGTACGGCATCACGTTTGGCCGCCTGCCGTGGGTGAAGCTGCGCGCCGATGCCCACTACGCGCGGTTCAATAGCTCGTTCGGGAGTGGTTCGTATGAGTCGATGTCTCTTTCTCGGCAGATGAGCGATCGACTCCGCCTGGAGATGCTTGTGGGGCAGCAGAATTTCGCCTCTACACTAACCACCAATAACCGCGGACGATTTCTCACCGGTACCGTCGAGACCACGGTGGGACCGCACTACTACCTGCAGGGAAATTTCACGACCAACCGGGGAGACATGAGCTACGACCAGTTCATGTTTTCGATCGGCTATCGTTTCGATTCGAAGAGGAGGGGCGAATGACGCACAGAACCCAACTTGCCATGCAATGCGGACGCGCCGCCACTATCCTGGCCCTGGGAATATTTCTTATAGCAGCCGATGGATTCGCAGGCCCGACATCCGCGTCCCCGGAAGCGGAGAGGTTGAACGATCTGCTGACCCGTACCGCCAGCCAGACGACTCTATTCCTCGATCAATTTTCGAACGTGAAGTGTACCGAGCAGGTGCGGCAGGAAAAACTGGGGAAAGACGACAAGGTGCAACTGAAGGAAGACTCTACCTACGACTATCTCGTCATCCTGACCAATGCGGGAGGCGAACTCAATCTGTCGGAATCGCGCATTGCCGTACGAGAAGCGAAGAAGGATCGCAAGAACACTTCCATGCTGCTGAGCAATGGGTTCGCCACGTTATTTCTGGTGTTTCATCCGTACTACGCGGAAGCGTTCAAGTTCACCATGGCCGGACAAGAGGTCATCGGCGGCCGGGTGTTGGAGAAGATCAATTTCGAACATGTTCCCGGTATGAAGTCGCCGGCTGCCCTCGCTTTGCGGGGACGGGAATATCCGCTGGAACTCTCGGGCACGGCATGGATTGAGCCGCAGACCGGAAGCATCACCAGGATTGAAGCTGGGATCGCCGACAGCCTGCAAGATGTCGGCTTAAAGGCCCTGAACTCGAAAGTCGATTTCGCTCCGGTGCCGTTCTCCGATTCGAAGCAGGTCTACTGGTTTCCTACACAGGCAAGCGTGGAAGTCGCAACCCCGAGGCAGCACTGGCGTAACTTGCACCAATTCACAGCGTACAAGAAATTCTCAGTAAGCACAGAGGAACAGGTCACCCAAAAATGAGCGCCAATGCCACAGCAACTGCACGCATCGCGACGGGCGCGAAAACCGTGCCCGACGCCGAGAGAGGCCATCGTGTGCGGCTCTACTCTCTTTATGTCTTCGCCATCGCGACCAATCTTGCCATCTTTATCTACGGCTTCGACTATTACAGGCTGGCGTCCGTCGATCGCCCTTTTTCACCCAAGCATCACGTGCTGCGGCCGAGTGGACCAATTGGCCTTTACCTCGGCTTCGTGGGTGTGGCGTTGTTCGCGGGAATCTTCCTTTACCCTCTCCGCAAGCACTGGTCCTGGCTTGGCAGCAAAGGCAGCACTCGGCACTGGCTCGACATTCACGTCCTGATGGGCCTTACGGCGCCGTTCATCGTCGCGTTTCACTCAACCCTGAAATTCAGAGGCATTGCGGGAATGGCGTTTTGGATCATGTTCGCGGTGTCGGCGAGCGGTGTGGTCGGCCGCTACCTATATGCGCAGATTCCCCGCAAGGTGACGACCGCTGAATTGTCGATGAAAGAGCTGCAGGAATTACAAGAGAGCCTCGCGCAGCAACTGGCGGCGCAGCACGTGCTGCCGGAATCAGAGCTGCGCGCTGTGCTGCGCATGCCTGACGAGAACTTCGTAAAGCGGCTTCCGATCGTGGTTGCGCTGGCGTACATGATGATCCTCGACGTCGTGCGCGTATTTCGCGTGGCCCGACTGCGCAGGCACGCGCTGAGCTTCGGCGAATCTCTCCGTACGATGGCGGGCTTCCTTCCCACGACCAATCGCGAACTGGAAAAAGCGATTCACGCCGCAGCGGAAGAGGCGGCGCTCTCCAAGAGAGTGCTGTTCCTCTCGCGTTCGCAGAAAGTTTTCCACCTCTGGCACGTCGTGCACAAGCCTTTCAGCTATGCCTTCGCGGTACTGGCTCTGATTCATATCGGACTACAATTCTTCCTCGGGTACTTCTAGCAGAGGACTATGGATACGCTCATCACATACGGCATTGGCGGAATCATTTGCCTGTTCTTCCTCGTAGGCTATCTCAAGGGCCTGAAGAAGAAAGAAGCCCGCGCACGCGAGGCGGCGGAGAAAGGGAAACTGTTTTCCGAGGGACCCAAGGCCCAGCATCCGCACATCGACAACAACTACTGCATCGGCTGCGGAACCTGTACCAGCGTCTGCCCCGAGGGGGACGTGTTGGCCATGATTGGCGGCAAGGCTGTCATCGTCAACGGACACAAGTGCATTGGCCACGGCCTTTGCGCGGATGCGTGCCCGGTCGGCGCGATCACAATGGTGATGGCAAGCCCAAGCATGGCGGCGGACATACCCCATCTCACGCCCGAATACGAAACTAGTGTGCCGAACTTGTTTATCGTGGGCGAACTTGGCGGCCTGGCCTTGATCAAGAACGCTGTAAACCAGGGCCGCGAGTGCGTGGATACAATTGCCGCGCGCCTGAAATCGAATGGCGTGACGCAACCGCTTGCCGGTGTTCACGATCTTTTAGTGATCGGCGCGGGTCCGGCAGGAATCACTGCCTCGCTACGTGCAATCGAACACAAGCTCAACTACCTGACCATCGAACGCGATGAAATTGGCGGTACGGTCGCCAAATATCCGCGACAAAAACTGGTCATGACCAGTCCGGTGGAGTTTCCCATGTACGGCAAGTTCAAGAAGCTGCAACTCTCTAAAGAAAACCTGCTTGCATTCTGGGACATGATTCTGAACCGTGCCGACTTCAACGTATCGACTGGCGAGAAGGTCGACGATATTAGGAGAGGCGAAGACGGCATTTTCACCGTCATGACGGCGACGAATCAGTATCGTGCCCACGCCGTGATCCTGGCCTTGGGAAAAGCGGGCGAGCCCCGGAAACTTGGTGTCAAAGGCGAAGAATTACCCAAAGTGATGTACCGCCTGATCGAGGCCGACCATTACATTAACAAGAAGATCCTAGTCGTCGGGGGCGGCGACAGCGCAGTCGAAGCAGCCATGGGGCTCGCTTGTCAGTCTGGCAATCAAGTGACCCTGTCTTATCGCAGCGAGCAGTTTAGCCGCATTAAAGAGCGGAATGCAAAGCGTATCGAAGACTTTATACGCTCCGGAAAATTGAAGGTACTGTTCAACTCGAATCCTGTCGAGTTCAAGCCTGAATCCGTAATTCTTGACGTTGGCGGCAGTGTGCAGGAAATTGCAAACGATTTCGTGTGGATCTTCGCGGGAGGCACTCCGCCGAATGCCTTCTTGAAGAAGATTGGCGTCGGATTCGGGTCTCGCGACGTTACGCTAGAGGTGAGCACCGCCGCCAAAAGTGCCGAGGCAGAGCGAAAACAACTCGCCCAGGCGGCAACTGCCCCGTCCCGGTGAGCCCGCACTTATTTGTCGAGAGAAGCTATTCGTCAAAGGACAGTATCTGTTCTAAGTGATTGGGTAATCAGTCCCAACCGCTCGGCGGGAATTTTGAACACTTCCTCCTTGACCGGCCTCTTCACCCCGGTGTAATGTTCAAAGGCCTTCCCCCTCTGGAGGCTAAGTTGCACCGCACTCCTCTTGTACCCAAGATCACTCCGTTTTTGCTCGCCTGGATAGCTTCAGCCTTTCTGGTTCCCCATGCCCGGGCTCAGGTTGTCGGTTGCCCTACGACTGCGGGAAACAGCGTCTGCCTCACGACGTATCAGGGAGGAGCGAGCCGTCTTGGTTTTGATCCCAACGAGCCAGCACTGACAGAAGCGGCAATCATCGCAACCACCGGCCCGAAGTTTCATAAGCAGTTCTCCGTGCCCGTGAATGGAGCAATCTATGCTCAGCCTCTCGTGCTGCCCAATGTGACGATCAACGGCACAACCTACGCCGACGTGGTCTATGTGGCGACCGAGCAGGATTGGGTGTATGCGATTGACGGTGGTACAGGAAATATTCTCTGGTCCACGAATCTTGCCCCAAGCGGTTACATGCCCCTGGAAGGGGCGGACTTGAAGTGCTCCAACATTCTGCCTGCACCGGGCTACATCGGAGTCACGGGAACTCCCGTGATCGACATCAGCGGGAATCAGGGCGGCCAAAACATTACCAGCGGGGTTATGTACTTGGTTGCTAAATTAAAGACGTCGACAACTCCCTATAGCTACAAGCAGGTCATGTTTGCTCTGAGCGTGATCAACGGCGGAAACGGAGTGGTCGCAACTCAGCCCTACGCGTCAATCGATATCGGTGGAAAGTTCAACGGCATCACATTCAACGAGGGTCCCATCGTAAATGCCGCCCCGTACGCGTTAACCCAAAATCAGAGAGCCGCGCTGCTGGCGGTTCCAGCTGCTGGGCAGAATCCGCAGATTATCGTGGCTTGGGGTAGTAACTGCGATCACGTAAATTTTCCGTACAACGGCTGGGTGATGTCGTATCAGCTCAACTCGACGCAGAATGGGCTGACCCAGACCGCCATCTGGGCAACCGTTCCAGCCAAACACACGTACGAGGGAGGAATTTGGGGTGGCGGCGCAGGTCCGGCTGCGGATAGCAGTGGACACATTTTTGTCACGACCGGCAACGGCGATACCAGCGTGAATGTGAGCACTCCTCCCAATGATTTGCCTACGTCGTGTACTACCTCGCCATGCGATTACGGCAATTCCATCCTGGAGATGCAATTGTCGGGCAATACATTTTCGGTGTTGGACTTCTTCACGGCCTATGATTGGGTCACGCGGAATGTCGACAACTACGACGTTGGTTCCGGCGGGGTGATGCTTCTGCCCACCCAGTCTGGTGGAAATCCGGCAAATCTGCTCGTTCAAGCCGGCAAGGAAGGCACGATCTTCCTGGCGCAAACTTCTCCCACCGGATCGATGGGCGGTTATACGGGGAATGGCGATTCGGATGTGACGGTACAGGCCCTGAAACATGTGCTCTGCTACAACACTGCGGTGGAATGCGGCATCACCGGGAGCGGGGCCTTCTGGTCAACGACGTCCGGGGGCGGGGGATCGACTGGCTACGCTTTCTATGCGGGTACGAACCTTCCACTCATGCAGTTTCAGTTCTATCCCAACGGCAGCGCTTGCACTAGTAGCGGGACGTTGGCTGGATTTTGCACAACGCCAACGGCCCAAACGAGTTTCGGATTCGGTTGGCCCGGCCCGACTCCTGCAATTTCCGCTCCCAGCACGTCGTCTCCCCAGGCGATCGTCTGGGTAGTCGACACGCGGCGCTCGGCGAGCAAGGGGCCCGCCGCCCTTTGGGCATTCGATGCCACTACTTTGAGTTGTCTTTACACGACGAACCAGCAAGCACCAAAGAGCACTTGCACAGTTGTCGGCCCGGCCGGAGATGTTCCATCGGGTTACGCCGTTAAGTTCGTTGTGCCGAGCGTGGCGAACGGAAAAGTGTATGTCGGGACGACGGGCAGTACGAGTACAACGCAGGGTTACCTAAACATTTACGGTATTAGCTAGGCAGCGAACGAAGCTCAGGTTGGATTGCTAACGCGCTGCACAATCGCCGGACCTGTTCTTCGAGCACCACGAAGCGCTGGTACTCGCGACCTTCGAAGGATCCCATCGAGATCCGGGGGTTGCGGTACAACATGGGACTGGGGATTGCACTCCGCAGTCCAACGTGGATTTCTTTAGCACCGGTGTGATCCACCAAACTTCGTGCATTCTCCGGCTTGATGGCGCTGCCGGGCATAACGACGATCCTGCCCCTGGCTTGGCGGATCAATTGTGCGATGACCTTCTGACCTTCTAACGAGGTCGCTTCACCTCCCGAAGTCAGTACCCGGTCCGCGCCCATCTCGCAAACATCATTGAGCGATCGAAACAGATCAGGCGTCATGTCGAACGCACGATGAAAGGTTACGGAGAGCGGGCGCGCGTCGGCTATGAGTTCGCGAGTGCGAGCGACGTCGATGTGGCCGTGTACGTCCAGGATGCCGAGAACGACTCCATTCGCTCCCAGTCGCTTGGCAGTAGCGATGTCTCGTCGCATGATTTCGAATTCGTCCGCGTCGTATAAGAAATCGCCACCCCGTGGGCGGATCATGACGTAAAGATCCAGTGATACTGCGGCTCGCGTCGTCTCGATGAGCCCTATACTCGGCGTGATTCCTCCCTCAATCAAGCTGCTGCACAGCTCCACGCGAGCCGCGCCACCCCGTGCCGCAGCGGTTGCGGACGCTACTGAATCAACGCAGACTTCAACGATGATGGGAGACTCCCTCTGCGTCATACGACCTCATCCTTCGCGGCTCGAGACCGTAAGTTCAATCTCAGAGCTCAGCTCTTGAATATACATGTTGCAATTGGAGGCTCCGATCGGCGGAACCATGACTGACATGGGCGAGATATAATCGCAAAATCTCCTGCCTATGCGAACCTGGCGTGCTCTCTGGGTCGGTCTATCTCTGGTAGCACTCACTCACGCGCAAACCGCAGCCTCCAGGCCACATCCGGCACAGCCCGAGATTTCGAGCAGCCAGGTTCCTCGGTTTGAAGACATCGCGGAGCAGGCAGGCCTTACCGTTCCACACATTTCTTCGCCCGACAAGAAATACATCGTTGAATCGATGAGCGGTGGTGTCGGACTGATCGATTGCGATAACGACGGAAAGTTGGACATCATCACCGTCAATGGATCGACCGTGGAGCGCTATCGCCAGGGTGGCGATCCCCTGATCACGCTCTATCACCAGGATACTGATCTTAAGAATGGTGATCTCAAGTTCACCGACATCACCAAGGCGGCCGGCCTGACGCGCAAAGGCTGGGGAATGGGCATCGCCATCGCCGATTACGACAACGACGGACTGCAGGACATTTTCGTGACAGGATACGGAGGCAATGCGCTGTACCACAACCTCGGCAACTGCAAGTTCGAAGACGTGACCGAGAAGGCGGGAGTGGTTGGCGGGGGATTCAGCACCGGCGCGGCGTGGGCGGACTATGACCGCGACGGTCATGTGGATCTTTTCGTGTCACGCTACGTGCATGTCGACATCGACAAGTTGCCTGAGTTCGGCAACGATCCGCATTTCTGTCGCTTCAAAACCGTGATGGTGCAGTGCGGTCCCTGGGGCATGCCCGGCGAATCGGACATGCTGTTTCACAATAAGGGAGACGGCACGTTCGAGGAAGTGTCGAAGAAGGCGGGAGTGGACGATCCTCATCATTATTACGGTCTCGGCGCGACCTGGGGTGACTACGACAATGACGGATGGCCGGACCTGTACGTGGCTAACGATGCTGGCCCGAATTTCCTTTACCGCAACAAGCACGATGGAACTTTTGAAGACACAGGCCTGCTCGCCGGTGTCGCCCTCAGCGGCGACGGCATGCAGCAGGGATCGATGGGCGTGGCCTGGGGCGACTACCTGCACGAGGGGCGCCTGTCGATACTGGTCACCAACTTCTTCGAGCAGGGTTCGACGCTTTATCAGAATCTAGGCAATGACAGTTTCGCCGATGTGAGCGTGCGATCCAAGATCATGAAGACGACGTATCCGCTGGTGAGCTGGGGAACGTCCTTCTTCGACATGGACAACGACGGTTGGCTCGATATTTTCATTGCCAGCGGTCACGTCTATCCGCAGGTCGACAGCATTTCCGGAGGCACGCAGTACCGCGAACCTCTGGTGCTGTTTCGCAATCATCGCGATGGAGCGTTTGAAGATGTGTCGTCGACGCTGGAAAGATTGCCACTGAAATCCAGGCGGGGCGTGGCTTTTGGAGACATCAATAATGACGGCAACGTCGACATGGTCGTGCTGAACGTCGGCGAGCCGCCGTCCCTCCTGTTGAACCGTAACGAGAGTCCAAATCACCGCGTGTTGTTCAATCTGGTGGGGACGAAGAGCAATAAGGCAGCGATCGGTACGCGGGTGACGGTGAAAGCGGGATCACTCGTTCAGTTCGACGAAGTGCGGAGTGGAGGGAGCTACCTTTCGCAGAATGATCTGCGACTACACTTCGGGTTGGGCGCCAATGACAAAATGAATGAGGTGATCATTCGCTGGCCGAATGGGGGATCCGAAACCTTGCGGAACGTCGCGGCGGATTTCATTTACACGATCGTCGAGGGTTCGGCGATTCAGCGGAAAGTCCCTCTGCCTCCCTTGCCGAGGCCCTGAAATCTTCTTTCTCTTTCCGGGTTCGTATCCGTCGTTGGCGCCAACAAACAGGTGGATGAATATAACCTGGTTCTCGCCAACTGGCTCAGCGAACTATGGAATGATGTGATGACGTGATGATCGAGAAGGACACGAAGCCGATGAGGAGCGCCAGCGCGAGGGAGGCAACGAAGGCCACCGTCAGACGTGCGATAACCCGTGACAGGCGCGTTGCGTCTTCGTAAATCGGGATCGCCAAGACCCCTGCGAGACTCGAAACTCCCAGACAACACACGGCCGCCGTCAACCAAACCGTAGCCCATCGCTGCGCGAAGGCTACATCTCCCCCACGCCCTCGTAGGCCAATCAAATCACCAGCCACGATTCCGTACCCCATTGAGTGAAGATAACTGAAGGCGGCACCAGCGGATAGCAAGACGGACAAAGCGCCCAACCCCCAGAATCTACGGTTGTCACGTCGATCGGTAGCCGTTTTCATTCGAGAAGAAAATTACCCCGAAGAGAGTGCAAATTCCAGGTCGCTGACGAAAACAGACCATTAGGCAGGTTGAGAGATCAAAGGTCGATGGTGGACCTATTCGATCCCCAACTGCCTCTGAATCTGCTCCAGCGGTACACCCTTCGTCTCCGGCACCATCGTCTTCACCCAAATCAATTGCAGAACCATCATGCCGGCAAAAAATGAGAACACATAACCCGGTGGGAACGACGCGACCATCCGCGGGAAGAATGTTGTCAGCAGGGCGGCGAAGATCCAGTGAGTGAAGCTGCCCAGAGTCTGACCTTCGGCGCGATGACGATTGGGAAAGATCTCCGAGATGAACACCCAGATGACCGCGCCTTGACCGATCGCGTGGGCTGCGATGAATGCGAAGATGCAAGCCGGCACAATTGAATAATGGCCAGCGAAGAACGCCCAGGCGACAAGTCCGAGCGACGTGATGTAGCCAAACGAGCCAATATAGAGAAGTGTTCGTCGTCCCAGGCGGTCAATCAGCCATAGTCCGACGAACGTGAAGACGAGATTGGTTAGGCCAATTCCAATCGATTGCAGCAGGGCAGCCTTGGCGGCGAGGCCCGTCAGTTCAAAAATGCGGGGCGCAAAGTACAAAATCGCATTAATGCCGGAGAGTTGGTTGAAGAATGCAATCAGGATGGCGAGAAGGATTGGCTTGCGAAGTCGCATGGTCCAAAAATGTCCGGACTCGGCCTGCTCCGATGACGCGGCGATGATCTCGTCTGCCTGCTTTGCAATCTCGGTTTTCGAAAGTTCGGGTTCGATCCGTTGCAGAACTTCCATGCCCCCCTCGCGATCGCCCTTCCTGCTCAGCAACCATCGTGGGCTTTCGGGAAGGCCGAAGCAGAAGAGAGCGTACAGCAGCGAAGGAAATGCCGCCACTCCCAGCATCCAGCGCCATGCGTTTTCGCCGATCCCCGCCAGAAGTGCGTTCGAAACAAATGCGATCAGGATGCCGAAAACAATGTTGAACTGGAACATTCCGGCCAGTCGTCCCCGATGTTTCGGGGGAGCGATCTCGGAGATGTACATTGGAGCAACGACCGTCGAGATCCCGATGCCCAACCCGCCAATGATTCTCGCGATGATGAACATCGTGACGTTGGTCGCCAGACCTGAGCCGACCGCGCCAACAAAGTAAAGGATGCCAATCCAGAGGAGAGTAGCCTTGCGTCCAAAGCGATCCGCAGGCCAACCTCCCAGCAGGGAACCAACTACGGTGCCGTACAGCGCCGATGCCATGGCGATGCCATGCAGGCCGGGGCTCAGCCCCCAAAGCGTCTGGATTGTTTTCTCCGCTCCGGAGATGACGACGGTGTCGAACCCGAAAAGAAATCCGGCGAGAGCCGACGTGAGCGACCAGAAGAAAATGCGACCATTCATAAGTGGTTAGAACGGCGACTACCAAACGTTGTGCTGTTCCGGTTCGATTGTTTCCCGGCCCAAATGCGCTTGCATTCACTCAGCCCGAGTCCGTTGAACCGTGACCACGATAAACGTATCGGCTTCGACACGCAAATGACGGTCCAAAGGGTTCGAATGGACTGAAGTGCGCAAGAACTTGCATAGTATCGCCTCTGACTGAGTTTTTATTCACGCAGAAGTGCCTGAATCCGTTGACCAGTCGCCTGTGCGATGCCACACTTCTTGTGCCGGGTGGGGCGCATCTTTTTGCAGGGGAGACTCATGGTTGCCGCAGAAAGTTCAAGTGTGCAGGACCCTACGTGTTTGCCTCCCGTATGGCGAACCTCAAGCTTCTTCCTTTGATCTTCACCGCAGTCCTTGCGGCTTGATTCTCACCTCCGCAACACCGGCGCATGCCTCTCAAAACTCGATCGGCCAAGGCACCCTCACGCTTGGCACTTGCGACGGGACGGGGCTGGCAAATGGCACCTGCTATCGCGCCGTCGTATCAGGCTGCCCGGAAGCAACCGCTGATTTCGCTGCGACCGTGAAAATTAATGAGCCCGCCAACTTGAGTCAGTTGAAGGGCACCGTTTTTTTCACCACGGGCGGAACCGGCACTTCGCTGTACGACTACGATTTCGAATTTCAGGGAGATACCCGCTGCGCCGGCTCAAATTGCGGACTGCTGGTAGTCCAGAATATCAACGCGGCGAACTTCCGGACGGTACAGATCGAGTTCGTGGATCCCGACCAAGTGATCAGCGAACCTGATGGCTGGCTGACGGGCCCCGCCGCCGACGGTCCACGAGCGCTCGCCTGCCGCTATGCGACGATCGTTCACGCCGTCTGGGCCAATCTTCTCCAGAGCGACACAACACACCCGGTTTGCGCGACGGGAAATAGCGGGGGTGGCGCGCTCATTGCCTACGGCATGACACAATACGGTATGGGCGGCCCTTCCGGCCCGGGGCCGATGTTTAAGTTCGTCGAACCGACTTCCGCACCTCCCTACGGACGAATCGATCATGGCTGTGCGGGTACGGCAGCGCCCGATTTGAGTGTGAATTGTCCTAAAGGAGCCAAGATCTCCGAAAACTACGGGGCCGGAACAGCCGAATCCTACGTGGATCCTGCTTTCCCTTCGGCCGTATGCACGACCGATATCAACAGCAATGGCAAGAGTGTATATGCCAGCTTCCGGCACGATAGCGTGGTGTCCGACGACTTTGCCAAGCCTAGCTATAAGACGACCGTGCGCATTCTTTTTGGCAGCCAGGATCTTTCCGCCGCCGTCCCGCTCGGGTCAGAGTGGTATAGCGCCATCAAATCCAGCAAGACGGCGGCTTGCGTATCGGGAGCGCCGCACGCACTACCCGAAGATTACGACGGGGCCACGATGATCGTGAACGACGTAATCGGGGGCTGCAAGTAACGCATCTTCGGGATTCCTCGTACCCGAAATCGAATCAACCCTTCGTTAGCGGAAATCCCTTCTCGCGCCAGTCGCGGATGCCGCCATCCATCGAAATCACGTTGGTGTAGCCCATCTTTTGCAGATTGTCGGCGGCCAGGGCAGAGCGAAAACCTCCGCCGCAATACAGGATCATCTCTGTATTGAGTTCGGGCACGCGCGCTTCAATGTCGCGCTCGATTACGCCTTTGCCGAGATGAATCGCGCCGGGAAGATGGTCTTTGCCAAACTCGCTTTCCTCGCGAACATCGACGAGTACGAATTTGTCACCCCGATCCATCCTGGTTTTTACACTGTCAACATTGGTCTCCCGCACGCGCGTCTTGGCGTCATCGACAATCTTCAGAAAGCGCGGAGGATGCTGGTGGGCCATGATCTCTCCTTTTCACTGTAACGACGCGCCGTTTTACCTGGCCGGCGTCGTTGCCGAACTTCATCGCCGAACATAGTATCAAGCCGCGTGGGATTGCGGCATGTGGATTGCGCCCGCAGTAGCGCGCGCGCTTCGATTAGCATAAAAGGCGTGCCATCGAAGTCAATCCGCAAGGTCGGTCTCGCCCGCGCCCTGTCAAAACTCGGATATTGTTCGCGCTCGCAAGCTGCTGAGTTGATTCGAGCAGGGCGCGTGCAGCTGAACGGAAGCGTGCGCCGTGATCCGGAAACTCCCGTGCGGTTGGAGGAAGACCGACTTGTGGTCGATGGTCAGGCGGTTGATCCTCAGAAGAAGATTTACATCGTGATGAACAAACCGAGGGGCCTCGTGACCACGGCCTCTGATGAGAAAGGCCGCGATACGATCTATGCCGTATTGCCGAAAGGAACGAAGTCGCTGCCCTGGGTCGCTCCCGTTGGCCGGCTCGACAAAGCTAGTGAGGGGCTCCTCCTGCTTACCAACGATTCCGAATGGGGTGCGCGCATCGCCGCTCCAGAAACGCACTTGCAGAAAACCTACCACGTGCGGATCGCAAAAGCTGCCGACGCGCAACTCATCCAATCGATGGTGAACGGAGTCGAATCCGACGGCGAGGTGCTGAGAGTGAGGCAGGCGAGTGTGCTACGCGCAGGACAGCAGAATTGCTGGCTTGAGATCGTCCTCGACGAAGGCAAGAACCGTCAGATTCGGCGCATGTTGGCGGCACTTGGCGTAGATGTGCTTCGGCTGCTCAGAGTGGCAATCGGGCCGCTACCGCTGGGGAATCTTGCCAAAGGCGCTTTTCGCGAGCTAACAAAAGCAGAGAAGCGGACGCTGGATCATGCGATGCGCCGGGGGAGCGAATGAGCGACTTGACCTTTCTCTCTGCCGTGAAGATGGCGCAGGCAATCCGCGAAAGAAAGCTTTCTCCGAGTGAGCTCGTCGAAGCTCATCTGGCGAAGATTGAGAGACTGAACCCGAAGCTGAATGCGTTCGTGCATCTAGACGAAGAGAGGGTTCGCTGTGAAGCCCGCGAGGCAGAAGCGGCAGTGATGTGCGGAAAAGCCTTGGGGCCGCTGCACGGCGTTCCAATCAGTATCAAGAGTTCCTTGGACGTTGCCGGCATGCGCTGCGAGGCGGGCACCCGATTACGCGCTGGACACGTTGCCATACAAGACGCGCCACTGGTCACGCGCCTGCGCAACGCCGGCGCGATTGTGCTGGGCGTAACCAATACTCCGGAACTCCTAATGGCTTGGGAAACGGACAATCTCTTATACGGTCGCACCAATAGCCCCTGGGATCTCGAACGCACACCAGGCGGTTCGAGCGGCGGCGAGGCAGCAGCGATTGCGGCAGGAATGTCGGCGGGCGGCGTCGGAAGCGATGGTGGTGGTTCGATTCGTGTCCCCGCGCATTTCAGCGGCATCTGTGGACTCAAACCGACGCCGGGACGCGTTCCAGCGACCGGCCACTTTCCTGCGTCCGGCGGGCCTTTTGCGTTGATCGGCGTGGTGGGTCCCATGGCGCGCACTGTAGAGGACGTGAAGGCCTTGTTCGAGGTGATGCAAGGACCGGATGACGGCGACACCTGTGCCGCCCCTGTGCCGCTGCGCTGGCCAATCGTGGATGAGGCCACGACACTGCGCATCGGCTATTTCGAAGATGATGGCCGCACTCCCGTCACTCCAGAAACTCGCGCGGCCGTGCGAATCGCCGCAGAAGCACTACGGACCGCAGGATTTCAAGTCGAACCATTCCATCTGGAAGGCCTCGAAGAGGCGCGGATCCTGTGGAAAAAATTCTTCGTTACAGCCGGTGGAATGCTGATTGGCTCGATGTTTCGCCAGCGCGAGCAAGAACTCAGCCCGATCCTGAAGCAGTTCCTCGAGTGGTCAGCTGAAGAGCCACCGCTCACCGGCGAGACATTGCTCAGAGCGTGGATCGGCCGCGATACCTTGCGGGCTACGTTCCTCGCGCAGATGCGCAAGTATTCCATTCTCCTGTGCCCCGCCGCCGCGATTCCCGCCTTCCGCCATGGGGAGCGCAGTTGGAAAATTGAAGGCAAAACGGTGAACTATCTCGACGCATGGAGCTATACCGAATGGTTCAACCTGTTAGGGAATCCCGGGGCAGTGGTACCCGTGAGCCATTCCTCGGAGGGCTTGCCGATCGGTGTGCAAGTCGTCGGTCGTCCTTGGGAGGAGGAGCAGGTCCTTGCGGTCGCGGCCGCGCTGGAAAAAGAATGCAATGCGTGGAGAATCCCGCCGATCAGCTGAGAACGTTGTCGGGAGCCGTCTAGTATTTTTGTATTATTCCGCCTGCGGGCGGCACTCGATAACTTTATCTGCGCGGGATTTCGGCTACTGTGGGGCCGTTGTCACCGTCTTCAGATCTATATCTTTGCACATGCGGGAAATGTCTACACCTGGGGGACTCGTCGGCCGCTCTTTATCTTGGCTGGTGCCCTTTCTCGCCGTTTCTGCTGCATATCTCTATGCGTTTCCTCAGCCGAACATTTTCTATGCCGGAGTAGTTCTGCTGCATGCCGTGGCAGGCGTTATCACGTCAATTCTTCTCATCCCCGCATTCGTCCGACTGATGCGCACGGGCAGCCTCGCGTCTCGGGCGGGCTGGCTTCTGATTGCGGTGGGGGCGGTTCTGGGCTTGGTCCTCATCAAGACCGGAACTTCGCGCATCGAGTGGAACAAGCTCTACTTCCACATCGTGATTTCGCTCGCTGGTATCGGATTGCTGATTGCCGGATGGCTGGGCCGGCGCGAATCAGAATCCAGACTGGGCGCCACCGCCGTGCGCGCCGCGGTTTGTCTCGCGTTGCTGGCCGCGATCGGCTACGGTGCGCGCTACGTGCGCGAGAGTTGGCAGACACGCAATCGCATCGAGAATCCCACCATGCCTCCCGACAACATGAACGGGGAAGGGGACGGCCCCGAAGGTTCGTTCTTCCCCAGCTCCGCGCAGGTTTACGGCAAACAGAAAATTCCCAGCAAGTTTTTCATGGAGTCCGACTCCTGCAAGCGCTGCCATGAAGACATCTACAACCAGTGGTTCAGCTCGGCGCATCATTTCTCGTCGTTTAACAATCAGTGGTACCGCAAGTCGATCGAGTACATGCAGGACACGATCGGCACCAAACCCTCGAAATGGTGCGGCGGATGCCATGATCCCGCCGTCCTTTACGCGGGATTAATGGACACGCCGATTAAACAAATCGTGCACCGGCCCGAAGCCCAAGCCGGGCTAGGCTGCATGATGTGCCATTCCATCGCGAACGTGAAGAGCACGATGGGACAGGGCGATTTCTATCTGGAATATCCCAAGCTGCACGAATTGGCGGCGACGCAAAACCCCGTCGCCCGAGCAATGCATGATTTTCTGATCAAGCTGAATCCCGAGCCGCACCGGCGTGTATTTCTGAAGCCCTTCATGCGTGATCAGACGGCCGAGTTCTGCTCTTCGTGTCACAAGGTGCACCTCGATGTTCCGGTGAACAACTATCGCTGGTTCCGCGGCTTCAATGAATATGACAACTGGCAGGCCAGCGGTGTCTCGGGCCAAGGTGCGCGCTCGTTCTACTATCCGCCCAAGCCGCAACAATGCGCCGATTGCCACATGCCCATGGAATCCTCGAAGGACCAGGGCAATATCAACGGCTTCGTGCACTCGCATCGCTTTCCCGCAGCGAATACAGCGGTGCCAACCGCGAACGAAGACCCAGCCCAGCTGAAGCTGACTGAAGACTTCCTGAAGAGCGGCGCTTTGACGGTCGATATCTTTGCCCTGTCCCCGGCGCAAGCTCCGCTCAAACCAGGAGCAACGACGCAGTCCGAACTTTCGACGACCTTCGCCGTAGGAGAAGAAGCTGAGAGCAAGGTGAATGCTGAAACTGCTGGAGAAGTTGCGCCTGTAACTGCGCCGCTGAATTTGGTGCAGCCTGCCTTGCGCCGCGGCGACACCGTGCGCGTCGATGTTGTCGTACGCACGAAGAAGGTCGGACATTTTTTCCCCGGCGGCACCGTCGACGCCTATGACACATGGCTCGAACTGAAGGCCATCGACGACAAGGGGCAGACCATTTTCTGGAGTGGTATGGTCGAGGACAACGGCCACGGTCCCGTCGAAAAAGGAGCGCACTTCTACCGCTCACTGCAGATTGATGCCCACGGCAATCCCATCAACAAGCGCAATGCCTGGGCAACGCGCGCGGTTGTCTATGTGAGGCTGATCCCGCCAGGTGCGGCTGACACCGTTCACTACCGGATGTCGATTCCAGAGAACGCAGGCAATAAGATCACGTTGCACGCTCGGCTTTGTTACCGCAAATTTGCGTGGTACGGAACGCAAGAGGCATTCGCCGGAATCCCTGACTCGACGAAGTTGAACTCAGTTACGCCCGACTACGATGACCGACCCACGCTGTTCACGGCATCGTTGAGTGGAGTTTCAGCGAAGCAGGAGAAGATTCCTGACCTCCCAATCGTCGCCCTTGCCGAGAACGAAGTTACTCTTCCCGTCGTTGCGCACAATGTCTCCGCAGCTGAGCCGAAAACTATCGTGAAGAAAGAAGAGTGGCAGCGCTGGAACGATTATGGAATCGGCCTGTTCCTGCAGGGAGACTTGAAGGGCGCCGCGGCGGCCTTCCAGAGGGTGACCGAAGCCGATCCGAACAATCCGGACGGCTGGGTCAACATTGGCCGCTGCGCCGTGCAGGAAGGCGACATGCAGCGTGCCCGCACCGTTCTGGAGAAAGCGCTCGCCTTGTCTCCGCAACTGGCTCGGGCTAATTTCTTTTATGCCAAGGTGCTCCGCGCAGACGGCAACTACGAAGGCGCCGCTCAGCGATTACGCATTGTGCTCGCACAATATCCCCGAGACCGGGTTGCTATCAATGATCTGGGACGCATCCTGTTTCTACAACGCAAATACGATGAAGCCGTGAAGACCCTTCAGTCGGTGCTGGCGATCGATCCCGAAGACTTGCAGGCACACTACAATCTCATGCTTTGCTACAACGGCCTCGGCCAGGAAAAGTTGGCCAAAGAGCACCAGGCGCGCTATATGCGGTTTAAGGCCGACGAGTCATCGCAGGCGATTACCGGTCCTTACCGCCAGATTCATCCCGAAGACAATAATGAGCGTCAAGCCGTTCACGAGCATGTCTCGGTGAACTTGCCGACCGTCACTGTGAAACATGCGGGGACAGTCGCCTCGGCTGTCCATCCGGGCAAAGCCGCGCCAGCGTCCAACGTGGCATCTTCCGGGGCCTCCAGATAATGAAGAGAACGCGGTTTATCTATGTCATCGTCATCGTGACGCTGGTCGTAACCGTGTCGTCTGTTACGTTCGGCCAGCAGATTCACTTTCGCGATATCACCGCGCCGTCGGGCATCCACTTTACCCACAACAACGGTGCCTTCGGAAAGAAGTGGCTGCCGGAAACGATGGGCCCTGGCTGTGCGTTCATCGACTACGACAACGACGGATATCCCGACGTCATTCTCATCAATGGAACCGATTTTTCCGGTCACCCGCACGGGGGCGAGACAACTCTGAAGCTGTATCACAACAACGGTAATGGCACGTTCACGGATGTCACGCGCAAAGCGGGCTTGGCTGTTCCCATGTTCGGATTTGGCGTGGCCGTGGGCGATTACGATAACGACGGGTACGACGATATATTCGTCACGGCGCTGGGCCAGAATCATTTGTTTCGCAACAACGGCAACGGCACGTTCACGGACGTCACCAAGGCTGCGGGAATGTGGGGGCCGAGCGAGTTCTCCACCAGTGCCGCATGGGTGGATTACGACCGCGATGGCAAACTCGATCTCGTCGTCGCGAACTATGTGCAGTGGGCCGAGCAGACCGATCTCTATTGCACCCTCGATGGCGCCCACAAAAGTTATTGCACGCCTGAGTCGTACAAGGGCACGTCCGTGCGCCTGTGGCATAACCTGGGCGGCGGCAAGTTTGAAGATGTCACCCAGAAGTCCGGATTGGGCGATCCAACGTCGAAGAGTCTGGGGATCGCCGTTCTCGACTTCAACATGGATGGCTGGCCCGACATCGTCATCGCCAACGACACGCAGCCCAACAAGCTCTACCTCAACAAGAAAGACGGAACATTCGAGGAGCGGGGCGTTGCCGCAGGTATCGGGTTCAGTGAGGACGGCATTGCGCGCGCGGGCATGGGCGTCGACGCGGCGGACTACGATCGCAGCGGTCACGCCAGCATCCTGATCAGCAACTTCGCCAATCAGATGGTCTCGCTCTACCACAACGAGGGCAACGGACTGTTCGTCGACGAAGCCCCGCAATCCGAGGTCGGCCGGGCCACACTTGTCACTCTCGGGTTTGGCTGTTTCTTTTTCGACTACGACAACGACGGCTGGCCCGATATTTTCGTCGCTGACGGACACATCGAGGATCAGATCGAGCGAGTGCAGAAGCGAGTCAGCTACGCCGAGCCTTCGCATCTGTTCCGCAATCTTGGCGGTGGCAAATTCACGGAAGTCACGGCGCAAATGGGGAATGTCTTCGCCGCGCCGAAAGTGGCGCGGGCCGCGGCTTACGCCGACATCGACAATGATGGCTTCCTCGATGTCTTGCTGACCACGAACGCCGGGCCGGCATTCCTGTTCCACAACGAAGGCGGGACGAACCACAGCCTGCGTATCAAACTCGTTGGCACTAAGTCGAATCGCGACGGCATTGGAGCGGTCGTCCGTGTGACCGCAGGCGACGGAAACAATAAAGACCAGCAATGGAAGATGCTGCGCTCGGGCTCGAGTTACCTGGCGCAGAGCGAACTGGTGCTCACGTTCGGCCTGGGCTCGCTCACGAAGGCCGATAGCGTCGAAATTCAGTGGCCTAGCGGGCAGGTGGACAAGCTCTCGAACCTCGACCCTGGCCAGACCATTACCGTGCAGGAAGGGAAGGGCGTGATCGCGAAGCGGGGATATGGACCTAAAAAAGCTGAGACCACAAAAGGCACGAAGGTTCACGAGGGAAAGACGGACCTTACGCGAAATCGGTTTCCTTTGTGATCCTTCCTGTCCTTTGTGGTTAAATTCCTGTGATGACTTCTCGAATCCCCGCTGCTTTCATCGCCACAATTCTTGCTGCCTTCGGCCTGTTGTCCTCTGAGTCGAAACCGAATCCCATCGAGGCTGCGCGCCTGAATAACCTCGGCGTCGCCTACATGAACCAGCAGCTTTTCGAGAAGGGACTGAAGAATTTCCAGCAGGCCGCAGAGGCCGATCCCAAGCTTGCGATCGCGCGGCTGAACGTCGGCATCGCCTACCTGAACCTGCAGAAGGTGGATGAAGCCAAGGCTTCGCTGGAAGAAGCTCTCAAGCAGGATCCGAAGAGTCCGAACGCATGGTACAGCCTCGGGATGCTCGCCAAGAATACGGGCGACGCGCAGGCTGCAATCGACGCGTTTAAGCGCGTCACCGAGATCGATCCAAACGACGCCGACACCTGGTATTTTCTCGGCACAGCCTACGTGCAGGCCAAGCAGTTTCCGCAAGCGATTGAGGCCTTCCAACACGCGCTGCAACTCAACCCATTACACGCCTCGGCAGAATTCGGATTGTCGCGCGCCTACCAGCAATCCGCCGACACCGACCACGCCCGCGAGCATCTGAAAAAATTCCAGTACATCACGCAAAACAAAATCGGCGCGCCCATGAGCCTGGCCTACGGAGAGCAGGGCCAGTACTCGCGCGCGGTGGAGTCGCCATCCGCGGTGTTGAAGGCGCCGCCGCCGATCAAGGTGCGGTTTGTGGATGTGACGAAGGAGGCGGGACTTATAGGAAAAGGGCCTGAGCCCTCTCGTGCGAACCAATTCCTTGGCTACCTGGGACACGGAGCATGTTTTCTTGATTATGACAATGACGGAAAGATCGACATCTTTGTTGCGGCCGACGGGATGCGGAGGAGGAATCTCTCTCTACCACAACCTGGGCAACGGCAAGTTCGAGGATGTTACGAAGAAAGCTGGGCTTGACCCAAAACTGGAGGGAGCCGGGTGCACCGCGGGCGACTATGACAACGACGGCTGCGAGCGACATCGTACTCAGCGGGAACGACGACATCAGGCTATTCCATAACGAGAAGGACGGCACGTTCAAAGATGTTACGGCTGACGCCAACGTCGGCGCGAATGATTTAGAACCTGCGGAGCTCACATTCATCGACTATGACCACGACGGTGATCTTGATCTCTACTCGCGTGACACCGTAGCGGCGATCAAGGCCGAATGGGGCCACGCCATGTTGGCGGAATAACGGAGACGGAACCTTCACGGACGTGAGTGAGAAGTTGGGATTCTGGGACAATGGGATCGTCCGGAGGGGAGGCAGCAATCGGCACAGATTACAACAATGATCGAGCGGTTGATATTTTGGTACCGGGACTGGGGCCGAGTATTTTGCAGAATCAGAGGGAGGGGAAATTCCTTGTCACAAAAGCCGTGGTCCTCTGACATGCCGGCGCCGGTAAGATGGCGCTGCGGTTCTCGACTTCGACCATGACGGCTGGATGGATACGGCCTTCACTCACGACGGATGGACGACTGGGCAAGCATAACGCTCTGGCGCAACAACCACGGCAAGTCTTCGAGCAAGTGAGACTTCCCGAAACCAACTGGGCTCCGGGCCTACGGCATCGCCGCCTTCGACTACGACAACGACGGCTGGGTCGACCTCGTCGCCGTCGGCGAAACGAAAGACGGCAAGGGCGAAGTTCGCCTCTTCCGCAATCTCGGACCTGACGGCTTCAAGGACGTCACCGCCGACGTTGGTCTCGACAAGATTCAACTGAAAGATCCGCGCGCCATCATCACCGGCGACTACGACAACGACGGCGCCACTGACCTGCTCATCACGCAGAATCACGGGCCAGCGGTGCTGCTGCGCAATGAAGGCGGCAATCAGAATCACTGGCTGCGGCTCTCGCTCAAGGGACTGGCCGACAACAAATCCGCTATCGGCACCAAGGTCGAAGTTTTCTCCGGCGGCAACCGGCAGAAGTTCGAAATCTACGGCTCCAACGGCTACCTGGGACAGAACTCCACCGACATCGTCGTCGGCCTGGGCGACTCCAAGGAGGCCGACATCGTCCGCATGCTGTGGCCCACGGGCGTGCTGGAAGACGAAATTCAGATCGCCGGCGACAAGCAGCAGAACTTCCTCGAGATCGACCGCCGCGGCAGTTCGTGTCCGACGCTGTTCGTCTGGAACGGCGAGCGCTACGAATTCGTCGCCGACATGCTGGGCGCGGGCGTGGTCGGCCACTGGGTCGGCCCGAACCAGCGCGACATTCCGCGACCGGTTGAGTACATCAAGATTCCGCGAGGATTCGCGAGAAAGATCCACGTCAGGCTTCAGGCCGCAGACCTCGCCAAACTGTCCACGGCCGAGGTGCAAGGCCGAGCCAGCGGCTTCAGCTTCCGTTTCATGGAGCCGCTCGAAGAAGCCGTCTACCTCGATCAAGTGCGTTTGCTAGCGATCGATCATCCCGCGGATCTCGACGTCTATCCCGAACGAATATTTCGCTTCGAACCCGCCGTATCCTCCATTCAAAGTTGTAGTGAGCCGCAACGCGCGTCCTCCGGCCGGTGCGTGGGACGATCACGGCCACAACGTTCTGCCCGATCTTCTGGCCCACCGTTATTTTGGTGACTTCGCGCTGACGCAGTTTCAGGGATTCGCCAAGCCGCACAGTCTGACGCTCGATCTCGGCGAGGCGTATCACGGCGGGCCGCTATGGCTGCTGCTGCACGGCGAGGTCGAATACTTTTCGGCGAACAGCATGTATGCCGCGTCGCAGGCGGGAGTGGAAGCGATCTCGCCGTACGTGGAAGCGCTTGGTGATAACGGCAATGGAAGCGCGTCATCGACGACATGGGATTTCCCGCCGGTGGTCCGCGCACCATGACCGCCGATCTCACCGGCAGAGTGCCGCTGGGCACCCGCAAGATTCGCATCACGACCAACCTGCAGGTTTACTGGGATAGCATTCTGATTGATCGCACGGCGCAGGATTGGCGCGACCACACCCAAAGTCCGCGATTGACGTCCATCCCCCTGGTGCATGCTGATCTCGAGTTCCACGGGTATCCGTTGAAGATTGAAGGCAAGCCAGCGGGCAACGTGCAGTACATCTACGAAAAAGTCAGTGCGACCGGCCCGTACACCCGTCCGGCAGGAACCTACACGCGCTACGGCGACGTGCTGCCGCTGCTTGACCGCGACCGACGACAAACTCGCGGTCTTCGGGTCGGGCGACGAGGTGAGCCTCGATTTTGATCCCTCGCATTTACCGGCACTTCCCAAGGGCTGGGTGCGGGACTATTTCTTCGCGGCCAATGGCTACGAGAAAGACATGGACTTCTACGCCGCGGAAGGAAACTACGTGGCGCCGCTGCCCTTCCTCAGCATGGGCGAGTATCCCTATGCGCCGAAGAAGTCATTTCCGCTCGACGACGCGCACCTGAACTATCTGCTCGAATACAACACGCGCAGCATGTCGGGCAACGAGCAGCGGGGATACTGGTTCGATTACGGCGAGAGCCGATAGGGCGGATAGCTAACTATAGAAACGTTTTAATATTGACATTTTTGCCCCTTCCATAATCCAATAGCCGGACCCATGGAAAATACTGTCGCGACGTCTTCTGCCCCGCCTCGGCTCCGCCGCACGCTCACGCTTTGGGATCTGATCCTTTACGGCATCATCGTGATTCAGCCTGTGGCGCCCATGTCTGTGTTTGGCGTGCTCAGCGACAGTGGACATGGACACGTCGTTACCACACTCCTGATCGCCATGGTAGCGATGCTGTTCACGGCATTCAGCTACGGTCGAATGGCACGGGCGTATCCCAGCGCGGGCTCAGCATTTACTTATGTGGGGCAGGAGATTAATCCAGCACTCGGCTATGTCACAGGTTGGAGCATGGTGATGGATTACATCCTCAACCCAATGATCTGCATTATCTGGTGCAGTCAGCAAGCGTTCGTGTTTGCGCCAGGGATTCCCTACTGGGGTTGGGCATTATTTTTTGGAGCGGTGTTTACATTTCTGAACCTTCAGGGCATCAAGACCTCGGCTCGCGTCAATACTTTACTGGCGGCGGGAATGGGTGCCGTAGTGGCGATTTTCTTCATGGTGGCCATTCGATACATTACGGGACATCCGCACGATGGCGTCTCATTTTTTTCTCGTCCTTTCTACGATCCTCAGCTTTGGAATACGAAAGCCGTGCTAGGCGCCACCTCGATTGCAGTACTGAGCTATATCGGCTTCGACGGCATTTCCACGCTTTCTGAAGAAGCGGAGAACCCGCGGCGCAACATCCTGCTGGCCACGGTTCTGACCTGTTTTGTTATTGGAATACTTTCGGCTCTGGAAGTCTATGCCGCGCAGTTGATTTGGCCTGCCACCCAACCGTTTCCGAACAGCGACACGGCATTCACATTTGTCGCGGGTCGTGCTTGGAAGCCCATGTTCGCGATTGTGGGCTTCACTCTCTTGGTGGCCAACTTCGGATCCGGAATGGGGGCTCAGATCGGCGCAGCGCGCCTCCTCTATGGCATGGGACGCAGCAAGGCCCTGCCGCAGGCTTTCTTCGGCACGGTCGACGCCAAGCGGCATGTGCCTCGCAACAATGTTCTCTTTGTCGGAGGCATCGCTTTGATTGGAGCACTGCTGGTGACCTTTGGCCTGTTCAGTTACGGGCTTAGGCGCTGAGATGCTTAACTTCGGAGCGCTCATCGCCTTCATGGGAGTAAATCTCGCTGCGTTCGTGCGGTACTACGTGCGGGAAGGCAAGCATAACGGAGTGCCACCATTGGTGCTAACTGCACTGGTGATCGCTCTCGTCCTCTGGCCAGGTTCGAATTGGACATTGTTAGTCGCCGCGGGCATTGCGTTGGCGATCCTTGCTGTATGGACGCCTCCGCTCGCCGGATTTACGATCTGCTTCTTCCTCTGGAAGAACCTCAGTTGGAAAGCTTGGATCGTCGGCAGCATCTGGATGGCAGTCGGCATCGCGTTCGGGGCCTGGAAAACGCATGGCTTCCGTGGCGACCTTGTGAACTTTGATCTCCCCCCTGAGGAAGAGTAGGGATTCGGTAATTTGATCTAGGAGCACTTTTCATGCTCGGTACCACCAACATTGTCGCTTTCGTGCCGACCCAGGATACCGAGAAGGCGCGAGCTTTTTACGAGGGTGTGCTTGGCCTTCGCTTTGTCAAGGATGACGGCTTCGCGATGGTTCTGGATGCGAACGGAATCATGATTCGCGTCGCGAAGGTAGGGAAAGATTTCACTCCTGCGCAGTTCACGATTCTCGGGTGGCAAGTTTCTCAAATCGAAGAAGTTGTGCGGGACTTGAAAGAGAAAGGCGTCCACTTCGAAATCTTCGGGTTCTTTAAGCAGGACGAACTAGGAATCTGGACTGCACCTACCGGGGACAAAGTGGCATGGTTCAAGGATCCTGACGGCAATGTTCTGTCAGTTTCGCAGCACGTATGAGCAGAAATGTGAAGATTGAAATCGGGTAATCGGGAATTGAGAAATTCTGAAAACCCGGAAGTTGCGGTACACAGGCTTTCAATCACTCGATTACCCAATCACTCAATTACCCAATTTCCCACTTACCAGATTCCTTCACTCCACGTTCCAGCCGCTAACTTCCACCGAGGCTTGGCTGCGCCCAATTCGCTGGCGCGGTAGGTTGCCGTCACTTCGCGTTTCTCGCCGGGCAGCAGGGAAATGTAGTTGTCCTCCCAGACGACCGGGAGAATCTCTTCTCCCTTCGCGCCCTTGTTGACTTTCAGGCGGACAAAGAAGGCCAGACTCTTGCTCGGATTTTCAAGCGTGACGTGCGTGATTTCTTCTTCGCCTTTGCGCTCGCTGCGGTCGGTGACTTTCAGCTTGACCTTCGGCAATTGTGAGATCGCGGTGAAGTCGGCGTACGACGCGGTCGGCGTCATCCACCAAGTGCTCTTGGCCCAGTCAAGCGTTTCTGGCTTGGTCGAGAGCCAGTAGAAATTCGATCCGACGAGTTTGCCCGCGGAATCTTCCAGGCGCAGAGACGAGGAAATAGGTCGGGCTCAGCCCAGCGACATCGGGCAGCGCGAAGATCTTCGCCGTGCTGTCAGCCCCGGCGTCGACCGTGTTCGTCTTGTGTGAACTTCTCGGTCATGTCGAGGTTGTAGATTTTCGTGGTCAGCTTCAGTCCCTTGGCATCTTCATACTGGCTGCTGACCACCCAGATCGAATGATCGTCGTAGCCATAGACGGGATGCAGGGCTTCCATGGCGCGCTTGGCGCCGAAGTATCCGCCGCCGGGCCGCAGGTAGTAGTCGTAGAGGTGCCAGATCATCGACGGCCATGCGTTGTTGAGCATCCATTGAATCACGCCGGTCGCCTGATACTTGTTGCGGCTGTAGGCCTCGTACATGGCGCGCACGCCTTCGTAGGTCTGCATCTGCGACTTCGATGGCGAAGTCTTCCACGTTGTCCGATTTGCCATACCGGTTGGCCAGCGCCTCGCTGAATACGCCAATGGTTTTGAACTCGCCGCCGCCCGCGTGATAGTTCCAGACATCATCGATCGGCCACATGTGGTCTTTGCCCACCATGGCGCGAATGCTCTCGATCGGCGGAACGGCCGGCCCCATGCTGGTTTCGGTGTTGAATCCATAGGCGCCGCCGCAGCCTCCGGGATTGCACTGCTTGCGCCCGGGTTGACCCTCGGGAGTATCCACCTCCCAGTAACTGGGAGCGACGTATTCGTACGGACCAGTCATTTTCACGCCGCTGTCGCCGGTGACGCTGGTCTTCTTGCCCGTGGCCGACGAGACGACGGGATTGGGCCAGAACAAATCCTTCTCGACGTCGAGATACATCTGCTCGACGTCCGGCGGCGGAGCATTGTCGCTGCCGTTCAGCCACATCACCAGGCTGGGATGGCTGCGCAGGCGATAGATCTGATCGCGCAGCGACTGCTTGGCGATTTCAAAGTCCTGTGGCTTCCAGCGCGGCCAGCGCTCCCAGAAATCGCAGCAGCACCATCCCGCCATGACGAGAATGCCCTGATGGTCGGCCAGGTCAAAGAATTCCTGAGTTTCGAGTTTGCCTTCCAGGCGGACGGTGTTCAGTCCCATGTCGCGGACGTAGCGGAATTCGTCCTGCAGGCGCTGCGAGTTTTCGCGCAGCATCAGGTCGGGAGTCCAGCCGCCGCCGCGAATCAGAATGTTCTTGCCGTTGATGTGGAAGGCGCGCCCGCCGACCGAGTTGAAGTCGGAAGTGATCTCGCGAATGCCGAACTCGGTGTTCGAGTGGTCGCTGACCGCGCCGTTGACTTCGAACTCCATGTGCAGCGGATAGAGATTCGGCTTGCCCATCTGCCTCGGCCACCACAGGCGCGGGTTCGAGAAGACGAGTTGCGGAAACTTGTCGGGAGTGAAGGTGACGTCTTTCGCTTCGTTCGCGGCCGAGTTCCACGTCTTGCTCGAACTTGACGCTCTCGATCTCACCTTTCAGCTTGCCCTTCACCGGCTGATTCGTGCCGTTCTTCACTTGCGCGGTAACGGTGAGCTGCGCGCTGTCGTTTGCCGGAAGATTCAGTTTCGACACCACTGTGGGATATCGCAGCGCCACCGGCCCGCTGGTCGTGAGATAGACCTCGCGCCACAGTCCCATATTCTTGTCGGGTGGCGCGGGATTCCAGTCCACGAATGTGATGGCCAGATCGTGGTCGGTCGGGCGAGAAGACCTGCACCGCGAGGACGTTCTCCGCCCCGGCCTTGGCCGCTGTCGGTCACATTAAATTCGTAGGTCCGCCAGGCCCCGGCGACGTCGTCCGATTTGGCGATCTGCTTTCCGTTCAGAAAGATGTTGGCGCGATAATTGATGCCATTGAACTTCAGCCAGATTGTCTTGCCCTTGTACGACGCCGGCACCGCGAACTGCTTGCGGTACCACCACGAAACGGCGTACGGACTATCGGGCGCCATCGGGATGTTGGAGAAATTCCCGCCGATGGGATAGTTGACGCCCGGGAAGTCGCGCAGGTTCATCCCGAAGAGCGGATCGGGGAAGGTCTTGTCCTTCACCAGACGCGGCCACCACCGTGGTGGGCACCGTCGCCTCGTGCCATCCCTTCGGAGACAAACTGCGTGCGTCGAAATCACCTCTCCCTTGGCTTCGACCTTGGCTGAGGTTTGAAGAGACCAGCCTTCGTGCAAGGACTAGCTTCGGCTTCGGCTGGCTGCTGCTTTCGGCCTGCATCTTGGGCGAGAAGGGATGAAGCCAGAAGAAATTGAGCCAGAAATGACGAAGATACAGATTGCCAGCCGCTTGCCTGAGTTCATGATGCTCCTATCGATTGCAGTTGCTCTCGTGCACGATGGACCGGGGCAAGTTCGCGGAAATGCCCCGCAGAATGGATAACACTTATATTAATTCGTTTCAATAGCGGAGTTTTGGGCCGAGTTTTGAACTCAGCGCATTCGGCTGTGCCCGGTGCCACCTGGCGACGTTCTTTGCTCCTTCGATCTCCTCACGTCCTTCCGATGGCGGCTCCCGCCGAAGGCCTGCTGCCTGGTTTATAATTAAAAATTCGTCTTTCTACTCTGGAGTGACAAGAAAATGATTCGATTTCTGCAGACCCAAGGGCCGACCAAGAAGATCATTCTCAGCGGCATGCTGCTGCGTGATTTGCGCAGCGATGGTGATCACCTTCATTCCTGGTGGCCTGACCTCTGAACTGACGGGCCAGCCCGGCAAGGGCGTCATCGCCAAGGTGGATGGCGGGGACATCACCGCCGACGAAGTGCGCCAGACCGCGCGCCAGATGCTGCAGCAGCAGGATGGCGCAGCGCTATGGCGCAAATGGCGTCGAAGCTCATGCCATTCCTGATCCAGCAGGAGACCATGCGCGCGGTCGACCAGTTGATCAATCGCCAGGCCCTGTTGAGCGAAGCTACCCGCATGGGATTGCGCGTCACCCCGCAAGAGGTACAAGGACGAACTGCAGCACGGTCGCTACGCCGCAACATTCTTCCCTGGCGGCAATTTCATCGGCCAGACAGGAATATGAAGACATGCTGCAGCGTGCCAATCTGACGCCGGCCAAGTTTGAAGAGGCCGTGGGCAACGACATTCTGCTCACCAAGCTGCAGGCTTTTATTTCCGGCAGCGCCACCGTCAGCGAAAACGAAATTCACGAGCAGTTCATCAAGCAGAATTCGAAGGTGAAGTTCGATTACGCCGTGTTGAAGCAGGACGACTTGCGCAAGGGTCTGCATCCCACCGACGAAGAACTGAAAGCGTTCTACGAGAGTCACAAGCAGACGCTACGCCAACTCGATTCCCGAGAAGCGCAAGGTGAAATATGCGGTGGTCGAGACGGGCAAGGCCGAAGCCGGGGTCCAGGTCACTCCTGACGATCTGCGCTCGTACTACGATCAGCATCGCGACCAGTACCGCGTGCCGGAGCAGGTGAAGGTCAGCCACATCCTGATCAAAACGCCGCTGCCAGGACCGGATGGCAAAGTCGACGAAAAAGGCGTCGCGGAGGCACAGCGTCGCGCCGAGGATTTGCTTAAACAATTGAAGAGCGGCGCCAAACTGGAAGATCTGGCCAAGAAGTACTCCGAAGATCCGGGCAGCGCGAAACAAGGCGGATCCCTCGGCTGGATCGGCAAGGGTCAGACGGTGCCTGAGTTCGAAAAGGTCGCGTTCTCGCTCCCCAAGGGACAGATCAGCGATCTGGTAAAGAGCAGCTACGGCTTCCACATTATTCGCGTCGACGACAAGCAGGACGCGCACATGAAGACGCTCGACGACGTAAAAGCCGAGATCGAGCCGATCCTGAAGCACCAGAAGGGACAGCAGATCGCGCAGAAGAAGGCGGACGCTCTTGCTAAAGCAGGCTCGCGCGCAGGGCTTGGACGCAGCTGCCGCTGCATCTGGTATTCCCGTGATCACCTCCGATTTCTTTACCCGCAAAGACATGCTGCCGGGACTTGGGCCAGCGACTCAGTTCATGGACGCTGTCTTCAGTGCGACCGAGAAGTCGCCGCCCGGATGTGGCTCCGGCTTCGCAGGGTATCGTCGTGTTTCAGTTGCTCGCGGTGAAGCCGCCGGCGACGCCCACATTCGAAGAGATTCGCAGCCAAGGTGGAAGAAGAATTCAAGAACGAGCGCTCCTCCACGCTTCTGACGCAGAAGATCCAGGAACTTTCCGACCGCGCGAAGGCGGAACACGATCTGAAGCGGGCGGCCAAAGAACTGGGCGCGACCGTCAAGACCAGCGACTTCGTTCTGCCGGACGGACAGGTTCCCGACGTCGGTTCGATGTCCGGGCAGGCCGCGGTGGCTTTCAACATGAAGCCGGGTGAGATCAGCGGTCCGATCAGCAGCGGCGCGAATGCTGTGGTATTGGCAGTGCTCGAGAACCAGCAACCCACCGAAGCAGACTTCGCCGCCAAGCGCGATCAGATTCGCGATCAGTTACTGCTTCAGCAAGCAGCAGGAGCGCTTCGGCCTGTTCGTTTCCAGCCTGGTCGACGAGATGACGAGATCCGGCAAGATCAAGAGGAACGAAGAGGAAATCAAGGCCTTGGGCCGCAACGGCAGCGAGCAGGGAATGTAGCGGCGGTGACATGCCATTTCCGCGCGCCGCAGGCATTCTGTTACATCCCACGTCGTTGCCTTCGCGCGGCGGTATCGGTGATTTTGGTCCGGCTGCCTATCAGTTCGTAGATTTTCTCGCTTCCGCCCGCCAGGGGTTGTGGCAGGTGTTGCCACTGGGGCCGCTCGGCTACGGAAATTCTCCGTATTCCTCGACCTCAGCTTTCGCTGGAAATCCGCTGCTGATCAGTCTGGAACGGCTTGCCGAGCATGGTTGGATTGATCAGGCAAAAATTGACCAGCTAAGGATTGACCGGTCGAAGTTGGACTCCACCCAGAGCGACACCAGCCCGCCTTCCGCGCCCGTCGAATACGACCGTGTGTTCGCGCAGAAAATGCCGCTTTTGTTCGAGGCGGCTCGAAACTTCCTGCGCACCACCTCCGGCGATCCCCTGCGACGGTTCGAAGCGTTCTGCCAAGAAAATGCTTGGTGGCTGGATGACTTTGTTCTCTTCGACGCCCTCCGCGCCCAGCGGAAACTCGAAAGCTGGCACCAGTGGCCTCGTGAGCTCGCCCATCGTGAGCCGTC
Organism: uncultured Acidobacteriaceae bacterium; assembly: GCA_963788555.1. Lineage (GTDB taxonomy): Bacteria > Acidobacteriota > Terriglobia > Terriglobales > Acidobacteriaceae > Sulfotelmatobacter. Next base: position 100,903 of record CAWBHM010000008.1, read on the forward strand.
TGCTCTCGACAAAGCCCGCCAGGAACTGGCCAGCGACATCCAGATTCGCAGCGCTCTGCAGTTCGCCTTCTATGAACAGTGGCGTGCCCTGCGGCGTTATTGTTCCGAACGCACGATTCGCATCGTGGGCGACGTGGCGATCTTCATGAACCACGACAGCGCCGATGTCTGGACGCGTCGGGAACTCTTTCGGCTGAACCAAGATCTCGAGCCTGAAGTTGTCGCCGGTGTGCCTCCGGACTTTTTCAGCAAGACTGGCCAGCGTTGGGGAAATCCGCTCTACCGCTGGGATGTGATGAAGCAACGCGGCTATGAATGGTGGATTCAGCGCTTACGCTGGGCCACCCAAAATTGCGATTACATCCGTCTCGACCACTTCCGGGGTTTCGACCAGTTCTGGGAGATTCCGGCGGCTGACTCCACGGCGGTCAATGGTCGTTGGGTCGATGGTCCACGCGACGACTTGTTTTTAAAGCTGCGCGAGTCTTTGGGCGGCCTGCCCTTCTTTGCGGAAGACTTGGGATACATCACTCCGGAGGTCCACGCGCTGCGAGACAGGCTGCAAATTCCAGGGATGGCCGTCTTGCAATTCGGGTTTGGGGACGAAGGCGCGCACATGTATCTGCCGCATCGCGCCGTGGGCAAGGTCATCTACACCGGAACTCACGATAACGACACCGTTGTCGGCTGGTGGCATTCTGGCGCAGCCGATCACGAGCGCCGCAATGCCGAGGCTTATGTTGGACGCTGCGAAGATGGGATTCATTGGGCTTTCGTTCGCGCCGCGCAATGCTCCCCCGCGAGTCTCTGCATCATTCCGCTGCAAGACGTCCTTGGACTCGGTAGCGAGGCTCGCATGAATACTCCCAGCCTTCACGGTGGCAACTGGCGCTGGCGTTTTGATCAACAACGACTGACCAGCGACCTCGCTGCGAAACTTGCGCTCCTTGCCGAATTGAGCGATCGCCTTCCCAAGCCAATCGCCGCCTGGCCGAACGAGAACTTTGCCGCGTGATTCGTTTAGAGCCGGTATTCCCTCGACTTCGCTAAGGCTAGCTCTGCCTGCCGTTGAGGGGGCATCTCGCACTAGCTTTTTTGCGACGATCTCGACGCAAGAATCCGAGTATGAACGGCGTGTTACAGGCGATGTCCTTTGCGCTACTGCGCACTTCGTGTATAGAGGATAGGGGAGTCGAAACGTGAGCGAAGCGGTCGTCCAACCGATCATCCAGGCCGTCGGGATCGAGAAGTCATATCCCCAGGCAGATGGAACCCGTATTCAGGTCGTCGGGGTGACCAATCTCGCGATCGAGCCCGGAAAAATCGTCGCTCTGCTGGGGCCGTCGGGCTGTGGCAAGTCAACTCTGTTACGCATGCTGACCGGCCTTTCGGAGCCATCGTCGGGAACTCTACTGTGGCACGGCAAACCTCTGGACGGCCAGATGCCCAACGTCGCCATCGTATTCCAGAGCTTCGCTCTCTTCCCCTGGCTCACCGTGCTTGAGAACGTGGAGGCTCCCTTGGAAGCCAAAGGAGTTCCACCCGTCGAGCGGCACAAACGCGCTCTCCGCACCCTCGATACAGTGGGTCTCGATGGCTTCGAGACCGCGTATCCCAAGGAACTTTCTGGCGGCATGAAGCAGCGCGTCGGGTTTGCTCGCGCCCTAGTCGTAGAGCCGGAAGTGTTATTCATGGACGAGCCCTTCTCTGCCCTCGACGTCCTCACCGCCGAAAACCTGCGCGGTGAACTCCTCGAACTCTGGATGAACAAGAAAATGCCGACCAGCGCGATCTTCATCGTGACACACAACATTGAAGAGGCCGTAATGCTGGCCGACCGCGTGATGGTCCTGGGACGTAACCCCGCCCGGCTTCGTTCCGATTTCAATATCCGGCTGAAGCATCCTAGGGACCGAAAGACCGCGCGCTTTGTGGAATTGGTCGACTACATCTATAAAGTCATGACCGAACCGGAAGTCGAGCACGCCCTGCCCGACGCCGAGACGACCGCCGAAATCATTCTTCCCACCGGCGGCCTGACGAAGGATGCTCTAAAGAAACAGGACGCTCCCTTGCGCACCGCGCGCTATCAGATGCTTCCGCACGCGCGGGTAGGTGGCATCGCAGGCCTTACCGAATTGCTGCGCGACCGCGGTGGCCGCGAGGATCTGTTCCGCCTGGCCGAGGAACTGGTGATGAACGTGGAGGATTTGCTTCCAATTCTTGAGGCCTGTGTGCTGCTTGGCTTCGCATGGCTGAAAGAAGGCGACGTGCAGATTACGCCGCAAGGCGTGGCGTTTGCCGAAGCCGACATTCAGCATCGCAAGATCCTCTTTCGGCAGGCCGCGCTCGAGCATGTCACCATCCTGAAACAGATTGACAGCATTCTGAAACGGAAGTCGGATCACTCCATGGCCGACGAGTTCTTCCACGACATCCTCGATGAACACTTTGCCGAAGATGAAGTGCAACGTCAGTTCGAGACTGCATTGAACTGGGGGCGTTATGCCGAGATCTTTGATTACGACCGCGAGAAGGGAAGACTCGTGCAGTCTGAACCGCCAGCTCCGCTAGAACCCGCGGCTGCACCAACGGTCGAGACCCCGGCACCGAAATCCTGAAATCGAACGGCGATCGCATGAAGAAATCCACCAGCCTTCGAGGATTTTCGGCCTACCGGATCTGGGCACAGCTGCCCCGCATCGAGATCTCGTATCTACCCGACGTCCTGATGTTCGGCGCGGGTATCGCCTTGTTCTATGGCGTGCTGGTCGTTGGCCGGACGTGGCTCGGACCGTTCACTCCCGAAGTCGAAATTTCGCGCAGGCCGCTAGCGCTCGTAGCCTACGCAGGATATTCTCTGCTACGCATTTCGATTGCGTACGCTCTCAGCCTTGCCTTTACTCTCGTGTATGGCTACATCGCGGCGTACAACCCGCGTGCAGAACGCTTCATGATTCCACTGCTCGACGTGCTGCAGTCGATCCCCGTCCTGAGTTTTCTTCCCGGAGTGATGTTGGCCATGGTGGCGCTCTTTCCCGGCCGGCAGCTTGGCGTTGAAGCCGGCGCAATCCTGCTGATTTTTACCGGACAGGTCTGGAATATGGCCTTCAGCTTCTATGCTTCGCTGAAGAGCATTCCCAAGGAGATGCGAGAGGCGGCTAAGGTCTACCGCTTCAGCTGGTGGCAGCGCTTTATCGAGATGGAGTTGCCCTTTGCCGCAATCGGATTGGTGTGGAACTCCATGATGTCGGTGGCCGGCGGCTGGTTCTTCCTGATGGCGTGCGAAATGTTCGTGCTCGGTTCCCGCGATTTCCGCCTTCCCGGGCTCGGCTCGTATTTGCAGACCGCCGCCAGTGCCGGCGACACGCGATCGATCCTCTGGGGCGTCGCCACCATGATCGCCGTGATCGTCTTGCTCGACCAGTTCGTCTGGCGCCCCGTGATTGCGTGGGCGGAGAAATTCAAGGTGGAGCAAGTCGAGAGCAGCGACGTCCCGCGCTCGTGGGTTCTTGATCTGATTCGACATTCGCGCAGCCTCGCGGAGATTCGCAAGAAGACGGTCCGTCCGCTCGGCGAGCGCCTTATGGAGTACTTCTCCCGTGTGCGTTCCCGCGATGAAAGTCAGCCGAGCAGCCCATGGAAGACTTGGTTGATGCGCTTTCTGGCAGTTGTGCTCCTGGCAGGCATTAGCTATGGTGTCGTCCGTGTCGTGATGATTCTCACGGGCCTGCAAAAAGCAGAATTGCAGGAAGCGGTCATCGGCTTGGGCGCGACCTTTGTCCGTGTGAATCTTACGTTGCTGCTGGGTGCGCTATGGACGATTCCTGCGGGCGTCGCCATCGGGTTCAACCCTCGACTGGCGCGCATCGCGCAACCTCTCGCACAAATTGCCGCCTCGGTGCCCGCCACCGCGCTGTTCCCGGTAGTGCTGCTCTTGCTCATCCGCGTCGGTGGCGGACTCGGCATCGGCTCCATCGTGCTCCTGCTTCTCGGAACGCAGTGGTACATCCTGTTCAACGTCATTGCCGGAGCGATTGCGATTCCCACGGACTTGAAAGAGTGTTGCTCCGTCTTTCGACTGAAGGGGATCGAGCGCTGGAAGAAGCTGATCCTGCCGGGAATATTCCCTTATCTCGTTACCGGCATGGTCACGGCTTCCGGCGGAGCCTGGAACGCAAGCATCGTCGCAGAATACTTCCATTTCAAAGGCCACATCTACACCACGGTCGGACTGGGAGCGACGATCTCCCAAGCCACCGATGCTGGCAACTTCGATCTCTTGCTGGCCGCGACCATGATGATGGCGGCGACCGTAGTGACGATCAATCGCCTGGTCTGGCGCAAGTTGTACGCTCTCGCCGAGACTCGCTACCGGCTCGAAACCTAATTTCATCCCCTTGTGAGTGGTTACCTCCGGTTACTCTCCCGCTTCCTCGACCTCATTTCATGAGCTTTTAACTTGCTCTTCACGGTGGCGCAAACTGCTTGCGCTATTCGTATGAAATGCCACCAGACCAGTTGTATTCCCATCCGCCGCAGCCGGAAGTGTTGGCGCGCGTCGCCGAGTTTCCCGGTATCGCCGGAAAACTTGCGCCCGTCGACAAGGTTAGGGACCTGTACCGGCGGGTGCAGCAATCGCCCGAAGGATTTCGCGTGGAAAGTCTACTCGACGAAATGCGGATCGACCTCCGAGTCGCGGCGGCCGATCAGGCCCGTATTCCTGCAAGCGGTCCGGTCGTGGTTGTGGCGAACCATCCCTATGGTGTGCTGGATGGCGCGATCCTCGCCGTCCTACTCACGCGAGTTCGCCCGGACGTCAAGGTGTTGACCAACTTCCTGCTGTCCGATGTGCCTGAATTGCGCAGGCATTGCATCTTCGTCGATCCGTTTCAATCCGACCGTTCGATCGAATCGAACCGGCGCGCCTTGCGCGAGGCGCTGACTTGGTTGCAGCAGGGTCGCCTGCTCGCGATCTTTCCGGCAGGCGAGGTTTCGCATTGGCAAATGCCCGCCGCGCAGATTTCCGACCCGCAGTGGAATCACACGGCAATCCGACTCATTCGTCGCAGCGGCGCGGCCGCTCTTCCGATATTCTTCTGCGGACATAACGGCGTCGGCTTCCAACTGATGGGCATGCTTCATCCCAGGCTTCGCACAGCTTTTCTATTGCAGGAATTCCTCCAACAGGAAGGGAAGACCGTGGAAGTCCGTGTGGGCAGCGCGATTCCAGCCGATGCCTTGTCAACCGTCATCGACGACCGCGAGGCTACCGAATATTTGCGCTGGAGGACGTATCTGCTGGCGCGTCGGAGCAAACCCGAGCCTCAGTGGCAGACGACTCTGCGCTCGCGCTTTGCCTTCAAGATTCAGGAGTCCGTCGCTGCCGCGCGGCCAACAGACCTTATGGTGGAGGAACTGAAAAATCTCCCCGCTGGCCGATGTCTTGCAGAGAACGCCGATCTTGCCGTCTACGTTGGTACCGCACAGGAGATCCCGCAACTCTTGCGCGAAGTGGGTCGCCTGCGCGAGTTGACCTTCCGCAAGGTGGGCGAAGGCACGGGTAAAAGTCGCGACCTCGATCCATTCGACGATTACTATTCCCACATCGTGCTGTGGAACAAAGCGAAGCACGAATTGGTGGGCTCCTACCGGGTAGGGAACACCTCGAAGATTTTGGCGGAACGCGGAATCGACGGCCTCTACACCAGCACTCTCTTTCGCTACGACGAGAGGATCTTCCAGAAGCTTGGGCCAGCTCTGGAGCTAGGCCGCTCCTTTGTGCGGCCTGAGTATCAGCGGCAATATGCTCCGCTATTGCTGTTGTGGAAGGGCATCGCCCGAATGGTCGCAAGTCAGCCCGAGATTCCAGTGCTGTTTGGCGCCGTCAGCATCAGCAACGATTACAACGAAGCCTCTCGCGTAATGATTTACCGCTTCTTTGAAGAGCGCATGCGCGAAGATGAGCTCGCGGCATTCGTTGCGCCGCGCCGCCGCTTTCGCCCCGGACTTCTTCGTAAGTGGGATTGTCGCGGAATGCTCCAGATCCTGCGCGACCTCGACGAACTCTCCCAGCCCATCATCGACGTCGAGGCCGATGGGAAGGGTCTGCCGATCCTGCTGCGGCAGTACGCCAAGGTCGGCGGCAAACTCGTCGGCTTCAACGTAGACCGCAAGTTTTCGAATGTTCTCGATGGCCTAGTGGTAGTCGATTTGCGTCAGACCGAGCCGGCAGTGCTGGAGCGTTATATGGGTCGAGACAGCGCGGCTCGGTTTCGCGAGTTCCATGCCGGCATGAAGACCTGCTGACTCTAAAGCGGGTCAGGGTAGGTGCAGCACTCAGTCTCGCGAACGCCACTGCGATGCGTTCGCCGGCAGCGCACAAGCCTGCGCCGCGTCGGCGAGTGCCGCTTCCAAGTCTTGGCCGAGACGAGTCATCTCGTCCGGACTCATCAATTCCTGCATGCGCTCAAACAGCTGCCGTTCTTCCTTGCGAACGTGAGCCGACATTCTCTCCGCGAATCCAGACAAATCCGCTCCCGTCATTTTTCCTTCCTCCGCACGTGCAAACGACGCCCGCAGCGCGGCGTGATCCGTGAGAAGATCCTCGACCAAAGCGATCAATTCTGAAAACCTTCTTGCTGCCGGGAACAGCACCTGTTCCTCTGCAGCAAAGTGAAATCTGATTTCAGTTTGAAACTGTTGCACAAGTTCAGCCTGCCAGGCAGCCAGTTCGGTTTCGCCGATAGGAGACGCTCGATCAATGCGCACACACAGAGCGAGTGCATGCTGGTGCTGCCGGGAAAGCGGAATCAGATTTCGGTCTCGCAGCATGACGGTGTCTACGAACTCTCCCGGACCAACCCAGGAGCCGAAGGCTCATCCACCCCTTCAACGGGCTCCGCCGCTGGACGCACGGTGAGCCAATCAGTCCTCACCCTCTGCCATTCCTGGATCAGCATTCCATTGGCTTCAAAGAAGCTACGAATCCGGTACCGCTCCCAGCCGGCGATTTCCTCGAGAATCGGAGCGAGCACCGCAAGCGCGCTCGTACTGAGAACCGTGCGTTTCGCGATCTGCGAAACGTCGGTCGACTCCGAGACGGCGATCGTCAGCCCGTCCCGCGAGTTGATGTGCAGCATCACGTGAATGTCGGAGCTGCCATCGCCCGTGTACACCACATGATCTGGCCCCGCCACCTGTTGCAGCAGTAAATTGTTCAGAACCGCAACTTTGCCGTAGCCCGCCGTTGCGCGCACGATCGTATCGATCTCGCCCGATGGTTTATAACGGAATTCCGTGCCATAAATGTGATCGGGTGGAACAATATCCTCCAGTGCCGAGAGGACGATCTCTACGGGAGCGGCCGATAGAACGTAGAAATCGAACTGGTGCCCGTCGATTCCCGCGTCGAGAAGCTGGTACAGCAACTTGATGTCGCCCTTGAGACGAATGCGCTTGCCGACCTCGCGCAAATGTTCTTTTCGAACTTTCGCTTTGAACTCCGGATCATGCAGGAGCAAATAAGCAAGCTCCGCCCCTTGCTGCACCAGGTTGATCTTAGCCATGCCCTTGGCCTTCCGCTCGAACTCTTCGACCGGAATGCCGACCAACTCCGCCAGCACATAACCGGAATCGTTGAAGGTGAGCGTCTGGTCAAAATCGCTCGCAAAGATGTAGCGTTTGAGAGGTCTATCTGCCATATGCGTATTCGATTCCCGCTCGCGGCCAACAACCCATAAAAAGAATTGATTGCGATTATATGCTTGCATGGTTAACTCGTAGTGAATAAAGGAAATGAAGAGTGAGGTTGCTGCGCACGGTTATGAAGCAGAAGCAGATACATGGGAATTCTGAACGTTTTTTCGTTGTGACCGGTGGGCCGATCAGGAAAAAGCGCCCTCGTTGAGGCTCTGCAGCGATCGGGCCTTGCGCGGTCCGTCGAAGCCGGACGAGGCATCATCCAGGACCAGGTGGCTATTGGGGGCCGCGCACTGCCCTGGGTTGATCCGGCTTTATTTGCTGAGATGATGCTGGTTTGGGAAATGCGCTCCTACCACCTGGCGGAACAGCAGGCCGGGCTGGTGTTCTTCGACCGGGGTGTGCCTGATGTTTTGGGATACTTGCGTTTGCTGAACCTGCCCGTTCCTGACTAGATGCAAAATGCGGCCCATGCTTTCCGCTATAACCGCCGTGTGTTCATTGCTCCTCCCTGGCGAGAAATCTTCCGGCAGGACCGCGAACGCAAGCAGAACTTTGATGAAGCAGTACGAACCTATGATGCGTTGGTCGCAACCTACACCGCATTTGGTTATGACCTTGTCGAGATTCCCCGCGTTCCCGTAGACCAACGGATGCGCTTTGTCCTGGGCAACATTGGCGCTAGCAGCACGAGCGTCTCTGATGTCTAGGGGTGTAACCATGACACTTAAAAAGGTCAACAGGCACCGTCAAAAGATCCGGTCGCCTTTACTAAATTCGTCGGCGCGTCCAGAATAGAGGGTCCGGCTCGGACGGCGATGCTGCATGAGCTAGCGGCCGGATGTTTTCTGCAGGTCGGAACAAGAAAAGAGGAGCCTCATGGCTGTAGTCACAGGTGAACTGATCCGAGCGATGAATTATGTGGAAGACATCACGGCGACCTTGCGCCGCATTTGCATTTATATTCCCGGCATGAGCCCAGACGAGCGAAAGCGCTTGGCGGAAAGCTTGCGGGGAACAGTTACAGCCGTCAACGCCGCCATCGCCGATCTGGAAAAGGCGGAGAAATAGGTGAGCGGGGTCCAGACGATCGCAGTGATCGGCGCCGGAATCATGGGCCGCGGCATCGCGCACGCCGCGGCACTGGGCGGATATCGCACCATCCTCGAAGATTTGTTGCCGGGCGCTCTACGCAAAGCAGAAACGGAAATTCGAGCCAATCTCGACAAGGCCGTCGAACTCGGCAAGGTCACCGCTCCCGACGCAGACGCCGCGTTTCGTCGTCTGCGAGTATGCAGGTTCCGTCGAAGAGGCCGCACGCGAGGCCGACCTCGTGATTGAAGCCGTCCCCGAAGAGATGGAGTCGAAGATCGAAATCTTCACTCTGCTCGACAAGATCTGCCGCCCCACGACCATGCTCGCATCGAACACGTCGTCACTCAGCGTCACGGAGATTGCCAGCGTGACCTACCGCGCGAAAAAGTGCGTCGGCATGCACTTCTTCAATCCCGTACACAAAATGAAGCTGCTCGAAGTCGTGCGCGCGCTGGAGACCGACGACGACACGCTGGCCACCGCCGTCGAAGTCGGCAAACGCATGGGCAAGGAAGTCGTCGTCATCAAGGAATCGCCCGGCTTCATCACCAGCCGCATCAATGCCATGATCGGCAACGAAGCCTTCTACATGCTGCAGGAAGGAATCGCCTCAGCCGCCGACATCGACAAGGCTCTTAAGCTGGGACTGAATCATCCCATGGGCCCGTTCGAACTGGTCGACCTCGTTGGCCTCGACACCCGCCTCAGCATTCTCGAGTACCTGCACAAATCACTGGGAGACAAATATCGCCCGGCCCCGCTACTGGTGCAGTACGTCAAGGCAGGGCGGCTAGGCCGAAAAGCGGGGCGTGGAGTCTATGAATACCCCGACGCGCCCACTCCTTCCAAATAGCGCAACCAACCGCAGTTCAACGGCGAGTTCTATTTCCCGGCAACCGTAGTTTGCGGTTGCCAGTTCTTCCCGATCGCTAGACACGCATCTCTAACGGAATTTCCGAGCAGGAGAGAGTCGCCCGAGGCAATGACGTCTCCGTTCCGATCGGAGAGTGCCCAGCGGTTTCCTTTGCCGCCGCCGTGTTGCAAAAGCAGAAAGTAGTCCGCCTTCTCCTTGATCATGTTCTCTGCGAAGGGCTGGCACTCTTTTCGACGCTGCAGTTCCTGGTAGATTTTCGCGACTTGCGGTTCCTTACCGTTATGGGAGGAGTCAACGACTACTTGCGAATTATCGCCCGGCCCCGGATTCGCAACCGCGTTTGGCATTACGTAAATGATAGGGCGGTGACGAACTGACGGAGAACTGTTCTCCACCGTGGATTGAGCTCGAGCGCCCGGAACCGCTCCGACCTGGAAACCAATAGCAACGACAACGACAGAGAAAAGCAGACAAACGGCAGAACGTCTCATAACGTCCTCCTTCGCCGCTGAATCGATTCAACATATACCTCAATGAATCGGAATCTCCCACCGCACTCCAAGGTTGTCCGAGCCTTTGTATAGATTTGTGAAGCCGGCCCCGACGCCGTCGTCGCCTCAGCCTTGGAATCGATTCGAGCCAAAACTCAACCCGGCCAGTCCTGCGACTCGTTCCTGATCGAGTCCTTTTGCGGCGACCAGCACGTGAAAACTCTCACCCATCCCGGCAGGCGTGACCAGATGCTTGAGTTGCATAGCCACTTTGGCGCGCTCCTGGGGAAGCCGGCATTCCTCAAAAGCGTCGGCGAATTCATTCGCCTCGCCAATCCCAAGCAAGAACTGCGATTGGGTGACAAGCTTCTGCGCCTGCAGCCCTTTTTTTCCCGCCATCGCTGCCAGAGCCGTAAAGTTTACGTCTGCAGTAATGTCCTGTTCGCCAGGAGCCTCATACGGATTCGCACTCACCGAGTGCTGCCGAATGGCTTTCAGCGTTCCGCGATGGCGTCCGGCAAGTTGCTCTTCGCGGGTGTATCCATAGTCGATTACGATAACGAATCCCTTTTCCAGATCGGCCGCGGCGTTCATGTGTTGCTGCGCACGAAGTGGAACCTCGACTCGCTCTCCTGGCTCCGGATGAATCGAATATCGGTCAAGAAACTCAAGCTCTTCGGGAGATGCAGAAACCCAAGTTTCAACGAAGCGCCCCTCCTGCGCGTCAAGGCGAAGCGATCCGTCGCTGCTGACAACCTCCACGGGAAGAGCGTCGAAGAACTCGTTGGCGAATACGATCGTGGGGGAAAGTTCAGGTGCCTCATCTTTCGCGTTGGTTGCGAGAAGAGGAGATATTGGAACCGCCAGTGCGGCTCTTCCCGAGTCGAGATGTCGGCTGAGAGTCTGTTCTATTCGCTGTCGCAGTGCAGCCGAGGTTTCGACCAGCGCATAGCGAACCGCGTGAAAGAATGCCGGAAACTTCTTTTCGGACCAATCCAAAACGTCTTGCGCAAAGAGCCCGCGTCCCGGCCCAAGTTCCTCCAGCGTGATGTTTTCAGGAGAGCCCAGGGCGCGCCACATCTCGTCGAACTGCCGCGCCAGCAAGCGACCGAACACCGCGTGCACATCGCTCGAAGTATAGAAGTCGCCAGCCGTCCCGAACTGCGCCGCATTGCGGGAGTAATAGCCCAGCTCAGGATCGTAAAGACACAGCTCCATGTAGCGCGAGAATGGAATTGGTCCGCGCTCTCGAATCTCCTGTTCAATCTTCTGTCGGAGAGAGCTCACAGTCCCTTCCGCAGGCGGTCAGCTCGGTCTTGCGGCGTGCGGATGAACATCTCAACAAAGTAGTCGTGCAACGCGTCGAAGAGCTGGCGCTGAAAGCTCCATTCGAACTGAGGATCGTCGAGATCGCGCGGATGCAGGTCGAAATAGTACACATGAACCGGAATACTCTCATCCTTGAACTTGATGATGACCTCGACTCCGTCCCCTTTGGCTCGCGCCGAGAAATTCAGCAACGGATGCTCATACAAACGAAGTTGCGTCAGCACACGCTCCAGGCGAGTCTGGGAGGGATCAGGCATCGAAGGATTGTAATCCATCGCCAGTTGTCGAAGTTGACCATCGGGACAGCGGATTGGCGTTGGAAAAAGGAATTAGGCACGTTACAATACGGCCACTTCGAGCCTCTGTGCTGCGTGTGTTGTCTAGAGGCCTTCCGCGCGGGGAGCGCATAATCTCCTCAGACTTGGGGAAAATCAATGGCCACTGTCGTCGCGCCCCTCCGCCGGGCGCGTTCTCAATCCAAACTCGTGTTCTTTTTGATCTTCGGTTTGCTGACCGTGTTCGTTACCTACATGAAGAACGCTCGCATCTTCGATTCCACATCGGAGATCGCACAGCACTTCGCCCCGGTCAGATGGTACCTTGTGCCACACGCTTTTTTCGGCGGCCTCGCGATGCTCCTGGGCGTGTTTCAGTTCTCCAATCGCTTGCGAGCGCGGTATCTGACGACTCACCGGACCTTGGGCTATGTGTACGTAGTCAGTGTATTCATAGCCGCGCCCCTGGCTATTCCTATGACCATGAGATATGGCCCTTCTCTGGTTGCCGCCTCGAGCATGCAATCATTCGGATGGATGTTGACTACGGCGATCGCACTCTATTGTGTGCGACACCGCAATGTTGCTCAGCACCGTCGCTGGATGATTCGCAGCTATCCCTTTGCAATGGTCTTTACCGTGTCGCGGATGATCATTCCGATTCCGCCCGTTTTCCGGCTCGGCGTCGTCGGAATTGAGACTGTGGTTTGGACAGTGATCGCCCTTGCTGCCATCCTGCCCAATATTTTTCTGGATTGGCGAGCCATCACGCTGGAGCCCGCTCCCAAGGCAGTCGCTGCCGATTGACCCGCAATCAATTATTCGTAGCGCAGGGCTTCGATTGGATTGAGTCTCGCGGCCTTGATCGCGGGCAGCATGCCGCTGATGATCCCAACGAAGCTGAGAATGGCCGTTGACCAGATTAGTGTTGCCGAATCGATATAGAGATGAATATCGCCTTCGCTGGCGTTCTCTTCAAACGCGCTCCACAAGGTAAGCGATCCGACCGACCATGAGACAAGATAAGCGAGGATCACGCCCAACAGGCCGCCCATCGCGGTAATCACGAGAGCCTCGGCCAGAAACTGGAAAAGAATGTGCCAGCGGTGCGCCCCCAAAGCTTTCTCCACGCCGATCTCGCGGGTGCGTTGCGTCACCGACACCAGCATGATGTTCATCAACCCAACGCCGCCGATGCCTAGCGTAAGCAGCCCGATAAAGCCCAGCAGAATCTTGATTCCGGTTGAGATGACCTGCAGGTCCATCAGGTCGGCAAACACGTCGAATACGAAGATCGCCCGGTGATCCTTGGGATCGAAGCTGTGATGAAAGGCCATGGAATCGCGCACGGCCTTCACGACCTTGGCATGATCGCCCTCGTATTCCATGACGACCGAGCTCAAGATAATACGTGTTCGTCAGGTCGCTCATGGCGCTGTACGGAACGTAAACATGCTCGTTGATGTTGTCGTCCCCGTTCTGGACCTGATGCTTGAGCACGCCCACGATTTGGTAGGAAATGCCGTCGAGCCGAATATTCTCTCCCAGTGCGTTCTGGCCGGAGAAAAGCTTTTTCTTCGCGTCAGATCCGATCACTGCGACGCGCGTGTGTGTAAAGTCGTCAGCCTCGCTGAAGAAGCTGCCTTCCGCGACATCCATCTTGCGCATGCGGCCATACGCGGCATACACGCCGCTGACCCCATAGTTCGAGCTGCGCGTCCCGTAAGCGACAACGCAATTCTTGAAGGCTTCCGGCGAGACCCGTTTCAGCAGCGGAACCTCGGCGCGGATCGAGTCTAGGTCGTTGACGGTCAGACGAACTTGCGTTCCTGCTTTCGTGCCTCCAGCCTGCAATTCGGTGCGGCCAGGAAAAATGAAGACCAGGTTGGTGCCGAAGGAGCGAAACGCAGACCACAATCCGCGCTCAAAGCCCGTGCCGTAAGCAAGGAGGAGGACGACCGTCGCTATGCCCCACGCCATGCCAAGCATAGTGAGCACGCTGCGGCGCCGGTTGTGGCGCAGTGCATTGTAGGCCTGGGTCGCGAGATCGACGATCATGAAAAACAGCTCCTAGCTTTTAGCTCCTAGCTCTTGGCTTGGAACCTTTGGTTCGTACTTTTTGCGTTTCCAGATCTTCTAAAACGGCTTACTCTTGCCTTAATGCTTCTACCGGCGGCAGCAACGCCGCCTTCCGCGCCGGATACAGTCCCGCCGCGATGCCGGCGATCGCCAGCGACCCGATGGCCGCGAACGCTGACGCCGGAATGATGCGCGGCGTGTCAAATCCCTCGGGCGACGGCAGCATCGCCAGCAGCGTCACAAATCCGGTGGCGATGGCCAATCCGATGCCGCCGCTGAACGCAGTCAGGAACGCGCCTTCGATGAAGAACTGCGTCAGGATGGCGCGGTACGTCGCGCCCAGCGCCTTGCGCAGGCCAATCTCTTTGGTCCGCTCGGTCACCGAGACCAGCATGATGTTGATAATCCCGATCGCTCCCAGGCCCAGGGTCACGACTCCCACCACGCCCAGGAACCAATCCATCGCGTCGAAAATCTTCCCGACGCGCTTCATGTTTTCGATGGTGTCCCAGTCTTCGAAAGCGTCCTGCAACTTTGGATCGAACCCGTGCCGGCGCGCCAGAATGCGATGAATCTCGTCTTTCGCCTCAGCGTGCAGATCTTTGTTGATCGGTCGATAGTTGATGAACGAAATCGCGTCCTCGGAATTCGCTTTGGTCATCGGGAACAGGTCGCGCATGGTATCGATCGGGATGAAGATGCGCGAGTTCGTCCCGTTATTTCCGTCGCGCCCCACTTTTGCAACCACGCCGACAACGTCGAAGTTAATTCCGTTCAGTAGAATCGTCGAGCCGACCGCCGGACGTCCCGGAAACATATTCTTGAGCAGTTCCCATCCCACCACAGCCACACGGCGGCGCTCGGTAATGTCCTGGTTATTGAACCAGCGTCCCGGTTCCACGGGGACGTTGCGAATCTGGTTGTAGTCCGCTGCCACGCCAAAGACTTGGCCGTTCGTAGACCCGTAATCGCTGACCGCCCGGATGTCCTCGCGATTCAACACTGGAGACAGCGCACCCACGAACTGCGCCTCGTTGCGAATCGCCAGATAATCTTTATAGGTGAAGTAGTAGGTTTGCCCCGACTGCGTGCTCCCCTCGACCGCCGGAATCCGTCCCGGGAAACATGAACATAATGTTTTGGCCAAGAGTGGCCAGCTGCTTTTCCTGCCCGCTGCGAAATCCTTCTCCCAGGCCAACCAGCAGCAATAACGAGCCAACTCCCCAGGCAATTCCGAACATGGTGAGAAACGAGCGCAGTTTGTGCGCCCACAGCGTCGACAGCGACTGCCGGACAATGTCAATAAGCATTCGCATTGGAAGACTCTTGCAGAATCATGCCCCCACGCCTCCGGGGAGGGGCGTGGGGGCACCCGGGTAACGTTCAGGCGAGGGGTCTCAATCCCGCCTAACCATCTGATCAGATATACGCAGCCGGGTTCGTTAAAGTTCCCTGCTGGCATGTATGTACTTAGACCCCGAAGAGGCCAAAAAGGTTAGCCAGACCGGGGTTCCCCACGCCGGAATGAGCTGAGCCGGGGTGAAGTTTCCGGGGCCCCTGCCGATCTTTAAGGCAGATCATCGGCTCCGAGGGAGGTCTGACCTTGTCTTACAGGGATGTTGTGAAGTCAGGCGCATTTGCCAGAAAAAGCGATCAAGATCCGCTGCGCAGTTCTGCTGAACTTGTCATCGATGTCGACAAACGTATAGTTGTTGTCAGATTCACGAAGCGGCTTACCTTTGACGACATTCGGCGCTATGCGGAACGCCTGCGATCAAATCCTTCGTTCCGGCCAAATTATTCGGAAATTGTGGATCTGACCGAGGTCGAAGAACTTGACCTGAATGCCGACGAATTCCTCAGACTGGCGGACGAGATCGATCCCTTCGCGCCCGAAGCCAAGCGTGCGTTTGTAGTTCGAACCTCAACCCAGAAACACGCTGCTCGCATGCACAAAGTTCTGCGCACGCAGAGGAACATCGACATCTTTGGGTCGATCGAAGAAGCGGAGCGATGGATCGCAACGTAGCATGGCCGGTGGACTGCTTCGCCAGATGCCCTTCTCAGGGATGGCAATAAGCCAGGTTATCGAACCTCACACCATCCCCATCCTTCAATTCGATGACGACTTGAGAAGAAGCCTCCTGCCAGCCCGTGCGAATGCGACGCAATTCCCCGGAGCGTAACGTCGTGACTACAGCGGGACGCTTGCCCGGAGCGGATCGTGACAGTTGCTTCGGAAGAGCCGCCATTGTATGCATCGATTCCAACAAACCCGCGTGGAGCTGGAAACGAGAATGCAAGTCGCTCCGCCTTCGGGTCGGCCGGGACGAGATTGAACGTCCCGAACTTGCCACCCGGGGTGCCGATCTTCCATTCGTGTTGAGGCCAGTCGATGACTCCGGACGCATACAAGCCGCCGAGCTCCGTTCCCGCCACCAGGTGTGGATCGTCGAACGTGACGTACAGCGCAGGCGGCATAATCACTCTTCCCCTGAATATCGATATCCCGCGCAGCGTCATGACGAATTCGCAGCACCCGTGTCGACTCATCGAAAACAAATCCCGGCTCGGTCAAGAACCTTACGCCGCACCATCGGTCGCCCGTTCGCCGTGACCGACGCCGGCGCGAAATTCAACCGCAGCACATCGGTCGACTCACGATCGAAAGTGGAATACGTCACCGAGCCTTTTCGGTAACTGATTTTGGTGACGACCGAAGACGACCCCAGCAAGTGAGGTTCGTCCGCGGGTGCCCACTCCGGCACTGCCCAGAACGCGTCCATCAACCGCCTTGGACCGTCCGTAAATTGGTCGGTAAACCACCATTGGTTCTCGCCGAAGGGAGCGTGCGCGCCTCCGGGAAGCCCCTGAAAATACGTCACCCAGTTGTACGACCGAAAGGCCGCTTCTCGGTAGTCCGGATCTCCCGTCTTGGCGTAATAGAGTGCTTCCACGGCTGCCAGTCGCGCCGTATGGCTGTCGCAGCACTGGTTCGGCAAGTTACAGCAGAAGTGAATTCCGTCCCCTTGCTCAGTGGTCACGGTCGCGCCGTGCACTACGTACTTCGGCCACTTTGGCGTGGTCTTCACCCATGCAATCAGGTGGCGCGCATGTTCCTTCCACAGCGGATCTTTCTCCGGATGAAGCAATACATAGCGCGCAAACTCCAGCGGGATCACCTGATTCATGTTTTCCATGCTGGGCACGACATCTTCGAAATATCCGACCCACACGTTGTTGGTCAGGGGATACGTCTGGAACCACCGCCATGCCGCCGCTCGCGACACGCGCATAACCGGCAACGTCGCCCTCATGGAGCCGCATCAGTTCGTCGAAAAGCATGATGGGCTCAATAACGTTGGCCGAATACGGACCCATGGGACGCCCTTCGGTGCGGCCATCGCGGGCATAGCATCGCACCGGCCACGGAGAGTGCGTCGCATCGCCCCTCTTGTAGTTCTTGACCAGCGCGTTGGCGCACAAGATCGCCGCCTGCAGGTATTTCGTATTGCCAGTCATCTCGTACAACCGAAGGTAAGCGTACCCATCCTCGCCGACCACATGGGGTTCCACATAGTCCTTCCCGTGCGAACTCCAGCCGCTATAGCGAGGGATCCCAGGATCGGCCGATGGGTATGGCACCTGTGCCCACGCATAATCCGCGGGAGTGCGGCCGTTCTCCAACTCATAATCGACGAAGTCCTCGAGCATGGTCACGGTACGCGCATCTCCCGTATACGGGTAAAGACGCTCCACAAAACCCTGCATCATTGCTCGAAGATATCCCGTCGAGTTTGCCCATTTCTGATCGGGAATCAGCTCGTAGGTCGTGCGATCGAAGTCGAAGCAACAGTAAAAGTAGTAGAGTCGCTGCCGGTTGTACTGATCCCAGAGGATGGTCCACTGCGAAAGAACATGCGACGAGTAGGAATAGCCAATGTTGTCGGGCATCGGCCAGGGAAGTAGCTTACCTGTGCGTCCAGTTCGACGGGTCGTCCCGCAATCGTTGGCTTCGTCGACAGTAGAGACCACGGGGAACGGTTTTTCTTGGGCAATCTGGTTGGCACTCAGAATGAAGGTTAATGCGGTTGTTGCAATGCGGAGTGGTTCGCGTCATAGGTATGCGACCAACGTAGACTCTGGCGAGTCTAACGATCACGCCGCACGCATTCTGCAGATGCGTATTGGGCCTGCTTGGACTGAGATTTTGTTACTGCTTTTCTTTGGGACGCTCGTAGGCCTTCTGCAAGTACTTCCGGGCTTCTTCAAGCGCGCCAAACGTGTTGTCGTTGGTTTGCAGGGCCTGGCGGTACTGGCCGACGGCGCGTTCGCGCTGACCGGTGATATCGAAGATCTTGCCCAGCTGGATGTGGCTCCAGACTTCGGTCCAGCGCGGGTCTCCGTCCCCATCCAGTGCCGCCCGGTAGGCGTTCGCCGACGACTGATAGTTCCTCTGGAAGAAGAAAACCTCGGCAATACGGTAGTGCGCGAGCGAACTGTTCTTGTTGAGGTCGAGCGCTTTGTTGAATTCGGTGAGGGCCGCCGTCAGATCTCCCTGTTGCTGCAGAGCCTGGCCACGCAGAATCGACGCGCGCAGCTTCACGTCGCTGGAGTTCGTCAGCACATGGTGGTCAGGATCGATCGAAATCCGGCGTGGACGTCCGAAGGTTTCAATCGAAAAGGGTGAAGTTGTGCCCACCACTTCAATGCGCTTGTTCTCGGTCTTTCCATCGGTATCAATCCGCAGGTCAACGGGCATGCGGAACAGATCGAGATCCTGCGAGATTTCCCCGGTGACCCGGAATCCCGGAGATTGTTCCTGCTTAGCTCGCCGACTCTTTCGCATAGTTGCCGCCCAGGCGATACGTCGTGTACTTCACCTTGAACTCGGGCGCTCCAGTGGAATCGAGCCACTGCGAGAAGAACCAGGTCAGCTGGTCGCCGTAATTTTTCTCGGCGATGGTCTTGAAGTCGTCCATGCTGGCCGACTTCCCGGCGAACTTGCTCGGCGAACTCCCGCATCGTCTTGTTGTACTTGTCCTCGCCCAGCACCCAGCGCAGCATGTGCAGGATCATCGCGCCCTTGTCGGTGGCCAGCGACTGAAATTCCGTGGAGAAAATGTCGAGCTTGCTCGCGCTCGAAAGCGGCACCGTGTCGTAAGCCAGGGCTCCGACCGACATATCTTTTACGGCCTCTTCCAGGCCTGCGGCTCCGGCGGCGTTCTCCACGTACATCGCTTCGGAGTAACGCGAGAAGCCATCGCTCAGCCACCAGTCATCTTTGGTCGCAGGACTCACCGATACGCCCCACCACTGGTGCGCAATCGCATTCGGCCAGCAGGCGATAGTTGGTCTTCTCCGTGATCGACGGCCCGGCCAGCCCCGCGATCTCCGGCGCCCACACGTACGGAAGCGTGTCGCCCGGCAGTTCGACGACATTGAGCTTTTGGGAAGGCGGCAGGCCGTAAAGCGTGATGAAAGTAGGTGAACTCCTGAACCGCGGTGGTGGTGTACGTCGGAGCCAGACTCTGATGCGTGGGCTTGAAAAAGACGTGGAGGTCCAGGCCCGCTTCGTCGCTCTTGTACTCCTGAAAGACTCCGGCCACGATCGTTCCGGGAAAACTCGGCTTGGTGGAGACAAACGTAAAAGTCTTGGTCGGCAGCACGCTGGCATTGGGCTTCTTGGAGGCTGGGGCGTCCGCCACCTTGGACTGTCCGCTGCCGATCACGAACATGTGCGCGGGCACGGTTATCTTAATTGTCGACGTAAAGCGGTTCAGCCCATAGCCGCTGACCGGAAACCACCGTCCCGCATAGAACAGATAGCTGGTGTCGTCGCCGATGTAGGCCAACTTCAGGCCGGGCACCGGACTGTTGTCGGCGTTTTCGAGCTGTCCTTCGTACTCGAAGGTCAGCGTCGTGGACGCGCCCTTGCTCAAGCCGGCCGGCAGCGGCACGCGCACGGACGAATCCTGGGTAACACGCTCGGCCGACAAAGGCTGGTTCTTTTCGTCGACAACCTTGGTGACCCGCAGGTCGTTGTGCAGTTCGAAGACAGCCACGGCAATATCCTGCACGGCCGTGAACTTGACCTTGGCGCGAGCGGTGATCTGGTGGAGATGCGGTTCAAGTTCGGCCTCGATCTGGTAGTCGTCCACGCGCAGGCGAGACTTTTCGGCCGCCTGCGACGGCATCGCAAGCAGAACCATCAACAGCAGAGTCAGGGAACTCGTAAGGACGCTCAGGGCGCGCCGCGGGCGAATCAACATTCAGGAGAGTCTCCGGGAAATGATAACCCATTTCCTATGATGAAGATTCTGACGCAAAAGATGGATGGAGCACAAGGTTTCGAGCGGTATGTCAGGATTTTGTCATCCGGGGATAAGCCAGGGGCCTGCCTCCTCCCTTGTCCTTCATAGGTTCTCGTTCCGAGCGACCGCGACGAGGACTCTTCTTCTTGTCTACAGCTTATCAGCTCAGGGTCTCGGCAAGAGCGAAAGGATGATCTCGGCGGCGCGGTCCGCTGGGTGTTGCGCGGTCCCGGAATCCGGCTGAGGGGCCCGTAGAAGTGCCTTTACACGGGCCAGGCCCTGCACCATCCGCTCGCGAGCCTGGCCATCTGGCAGAATCTCTTGGAGCCGGGCCACGACCTTCTCCGCCGTGAAATCCTGTTGCACCAACTCCGGGACGACCTCCTCCCCGGCAATCAGATTAACCATGGCGAATCGCGGGACCTTTACTCGAGGCTTGCCGAGCAAGTAGGTGAGCTGCGTAACCCGGTAGACCATCACGAACGGCGTATTCATCATCGCGGCTTCGACGGTGGCCGTGCCGCTGGCCACGATTCCGGCCCGCGAGTGCCAGAGAGCCGGCAGGGCCTCAGGAACGAGCGTGACTTTCGCTTGGCCGGCCTGATGAGTAATCACGCTCAAAAGGAAATTGTGGTCGAGCGTCGCAGCGACCGGCAACAGAAATTCATAAGCCGAACCCAACAGCGCTGCCGACTCCAGAATCGTCGGCAGGTTCATGCGGACTTCCTTGACCCGGCTGCCCGGCATGAGAGTGATCCAGTGCTTCGCAGAGTCGATACCGAACTGCGCCGCATAGTCCGTTCGCGGGATTGTCGGGTGTGGCAGCTCCGCCAGGGGATGCCCGACGAAAGTCGCATCCACGCCGCGCTCACGGTAGAACTGCTCTTCGAAGGGAAAGATGACGAGAGCCTTGTCGATGTAGTCGCGCAGCAGCCGCACGCGCCCCTGTCGCCACGCCCAGAACTGCGGCGCAACGTAATAGACGGTCGGGATTCCGCGTTTCTTCATCTGCCGAGCGACGCGCCAGTTGAAGGCCGGAGAGTCAATTACGATGGCGAGGTCCGGCTTACGCCGATCGGCTTCTGCGATCAAGCGCCGGTACAGGCCCAGAATCTGCGGGAGCCGGCTGAGAATCTCCGTAATACCGACGACCGCCAGTTCCTTCGCGTCGACTACGGTGTCGCAGCCAGCCGCGCGCATGCGGTCCCCGCCCACGCCGAAGAATTCAAGCTCGTGGGTGAAGGTTTGTGTAGGGACAGCCGCCTTCGGCTGTCCAGCGGAGCGAAGTTCCGCCGCCCTTTGCTGGACAGCGCGACGCAGAGCCTCAATAAGCTCTGCCCCATACATTTCCCCCGAGGCTTCGCCAGCTGAGATCAGGATGCGCAAGAAAGCATTGTAAGGCCACCATTCGCCCAGCGGTTCCTTAGATCCGCTGAAAGGGTTGCGCCATCCAAAATCCGTTTGGCATGGTTCGCGATGGCAGTGGCACTACGTTCCGTGTTCAAGATTGTCCCAAAACGGAGCGGCATCGACTATGAACTCGTCGCAGTCAAGATGCGAATCCGAGCCGGCTTCCTTATTCCTCACTCGCCTGATGGGGTAACTGCCACGGAAGTGCCCATTCGTAATTTGAAAGAACACGTTACTACCAGCAGAATCAGTGTGCCCACCACTTCGAAGTTCAGCCATTGCAGCTACCACTCCGGAAGTTGACGCGGCTGAGCGAAAGCATTTCTGGCCAGATTGGGATGTGATCCGTAGTGTCTCGCGCAAAGGCAAGAATTCTCTGCATTGACGATCACTGGAACGGGCTCATTGGGCGCAAGATGCTGCTCGAGCAGTGTGGCTATGAAGTTCTGGAAGCGAGTGGCGGAGATGAAGGGCTGAAGCTGTTCCGCTCCCACGCCGTGGATGCTGTGGTCCTGGATTATCAGATGCCCGGAATGAGCGGCGACGTAGTTGCCGCCAAGATGAAGAGAATCAATGCGCACGTTCCGATCATGCTACTGTCGGCTTACGGACCTCTACCGAAGAACAAGCTGACTTCGGTGGACTCGTTCGTAACGAAATCCCAACCGGAAAACGTTCTTCTGTCGTCGCTTCAAGATCTGTTGAGAGCGCGGCACAAACCTTTCTTTTCGCGCTGGCTCGATCATTGGAAGAGCCGGAACCAGGTGGTGACCCATTGAATTTCTTACGGCAGCTTTTTGGACGAGGTTGTACGCACAGATTCTCCTGGCCTCGCATCGGCGACGATGGATGTCACTACCAGATTTGCCTGGCGTGTGGGAAGGCGTACGAATACGACTGGGCCGCCATGAAACGGACGGATCACTTGCTGGCGCCAGGCGTTCAACATGGATAGAGCAGGAAGCGTTTCAGGAGTGCGGTGTTTGCCTCTTTCGAGACGTTACGCAGGGCGATGAGTCATGAGTCGTTCCTTTCCAACGCGGCAGAAAATTCGAGCGACGCGCATCAGTCTGCAGGGCAGGATTGTGGTCACGATTGAGCTCGAAAACGGCCGGCTGTTGACGGGCAAGCTGCAGCAATTGTCCGTCACGGGCGGACTGGTGGAAGTGCCGACGTATGTGGAAGAGCGATCGAAGGTTGGCCTGGCGCTTCCAATCGGGACTAGTATGCTACGTCCGCAGGCCGAGATGCTTTTCCCGATGTGGGGCGCGCATGGCTATTTGCAGCCGTTCCGGCTGACGCGGCTGTGGGCGGAAGAACGACAAATCCTCGAAACAGAAATCCATGAAGTGCTGAAGCAAACCGTCGCCCGATCCTCAACGGGGCACGGGGCCGCATTCCGTCCGCCCCGCTTCTATCTGGAATCCTTCTAAGCACGTCTTAGTCACCTCCCGGTTCATCTCTTTTTAGTCGGCCGAGCGGAGTTCTCGGCGAAGGATATGTGGCCTTCGGGTGGGAGTGCGAGTAGGCTGTTCCTATCTGGGAAAGCGCAGCCGAGTTGTGATTCTGATCACAGACTGTAACCTGCCCTGCAGTCATGATGCGAAGCGTTGGTTCGCCGCCTCCCCCAAGGCGGTCGAGCCAGGTCCATCGAAGAAGACGCTTGGTTTGGCGTGAACTCTTCTTTGCGGAAG
This sequence comes from uncultured Acidobacteriaceae bacterium, assembly GCA_963788555.1. GTDB lineage: Bacteria > Acidobacteriota > Terriglobia > Terriglobales > Acidobacteriaceae > Sulfotelmatobacter. The sequence continues at coordinate 124,165 of CAWBHM010000008.1, forward strand.
AAGACGTTGCCGCAGAATGTTGGTCTTCGCAGAAGGAATTACGACCTGCGGAGGCGCACGGTTTTGACCCTGGGAATCCTATGAAATGAAAGGTTGGCTATGAGTTCTGCCGATCGAAGGGAAGCTATTGGTGCGTCTGGTAGCTGGTTGCATACCTGGCCGCGAAGTTACGCGGTCGCACTGATCGGTGTGGGCCTGGCTGCACTAGTGCGGTACGGACTGGATGTCGCTCTCGGGTTTACCCAGCCTTTTGTCTTGTTTTATCCCGTCATCATGCTGGTCGCCCTGCTGGACGGGTTCGGGCCAGCAGTCTTTTCGACCCTGACTTCGGCGGCGCTGGCGGCGTATTTCTTCATGGAGCCACTGAACTCGTTTGCAATCGGTAACCGGCGCGACGTGGTCGGATTGGCTTTGTTTGGGGCTACGGGAGTCACGATTAGCTGGCTGGGTGATCGCTTTCGCAAGCGTGCCAAGAGGCTGCAAGAATTCGAAAAGGCGGTAGAAGGCCTGGACGAAATGATCACGGTAGTGGACCGAGACTACCGATATGTGATCGCAAACCAGGCCTTCCTGAATTATCGCGGGATGAAGAAGGGAGGACTTGATTGGCAGTCCAATTCAGGAAGTGTTGGACCCAGAAGCGTTTGAGACCGTCAAGGAAAGACTGGACGAGTGCTTTCGGGGCAAAAGCGTGCAATACGAGATGCGATACCGCTACCCGAAGCGAGGCGAGAGGGATCTCTTCATCTCTTACTTTCCAATCGAAGGACAGCGGGGGATCGACCGGGTTGCGTGTGTGTTACAAGACCTCACCGACCAAAAGGCGGCGGAGCGGTCGCTGAAGCTGTTCCGTGCGCTGATTGACCAATCCAATGATGCGGTGGAAGTAGTCGATCCGGAAACCCTGCAATTTCTGGATGTGAATGAGACGGCCTGTCAGGAGTTGGGCTATCCGCGGGACGAGCTGTTGGCGATGACGGTGTTCGATATCAATCCCAAGCTTGACGAGTCCGTCCGAGCGAGAATTCAGACGAAGTTGCGCGAATCGGGGTTTGTGGTTCAGGAAGTCGTCCACCGGCGCAAGAACGGATCGACCTTTCCCGTAGAGATCAGCCTCAAGCTCGTCAATCTGGATCGAAGCTACATTATCACGGTCTCCCGGGACATTAGCGACCGGAAACAGGCAGAAGACGCGCTGCGCGAGAGTGAGGACCGGTACCGCGATCTGGTCGAACACAGCGAGGATCTGGTTTGCACCCACGATTTGGAAGGCAGGCTGCTGTCGGTGAATCCAGCTGCGGCGCGCATGCTGGGATACGAAGTGGCAGAGCTCATCGAGATGCCGATGCGGGAAGTGATTACGCCAGATTGCCGCGAACAGTTCGAAGGATATCTAGACCGCATCAAGAACAGTGGGGCCGATCATGGACTACTGAGTGTTGTGACGCGGAACGGAGAGCGGAGGATTTGGGAGTACAACAACACGCTGCGCACCGAAGGCGTGACGGCTCCCATCGTCCGGGGAGTGGCGCGTGATGTTACGGAGCGCACAAAAGCAGAATCGGCGCTGCGGAGGTCGGAACAACGTTACCGCGTGTTGTTCGAAGAAAATGTTGCGGGAGTCGCCATCTCCGATCTTGAGGGGAAAGTATTGGACTGCAATAGCGCGTGGGCACGCATTCTTGGCTACGACAGCGCGGAGGAGGTCCGAGGCCGCCGGACAGCAGAGTTCTATTTCGAGCATGAAGGTCGCGAACCACTTCTCGCGGAGTTACTCCGAGAGGGCACGTTCCTGGGCCGGGAGATGCCATTGCTCCGAAAAGACGGCACGCCAATCTGGGTGTTATTCAATTGCGTCGTACACTCGGCGGACGGCCGCACACCGATGGTGCAGGCCACCGCAATCGACATCACCCAGCGAAAGGAAGCGGGAGAGGCACTGCGGCGCCGGGAAGAAGACTACCGAAGATTTGTGGCGCGGAGTTCGGAGGGCATATTCCGCGAGGATATGGATACCCCCGTATCGATCGATCTTCCAGAAGACGAACTGATCCACCGCATCCTCTCGGACACCTACATGGCAGAGTGTAACGATGCGATGGCGAGAATGTACGGCTTTACCTCGGGGAGCGAACTCGTGGGCAAGCGGCTCACTGAAATGCTAGTGGCGGACGACCCGCGAAACATCGAACTGACGCGGGAATATATACGGTCGGGATTCCAGGTGCTGGAGCGCGAGTCGCGTGAAGTCGATATCCACGGCAATCCGAAGGTATTTCGAAACAGCATGATCGGGATTGTCGAGAACGGGAAATTGCTGCGTACCTGGGGAATTCAGCGGGACGTGACGGAGCAGGTGAGACTGGAAGAAGCGCGCACCAAAGCAGAGAAAGCTCTTCAGGAGAGCGAAACTCACTTTCGAGCGCTAGTAGAACAGGCTTCGGACGGGATCTTTATTGCCGATGCGGAGGGCCGCTACTTGGACGTGAACTCAGCTGGGGCTGAAATGCTGGGCTATACGCGAGAGGAGATTCTGCAACTCTCGATCCGCGATCTTGTTGTAGCCGAGGAGATACCGCGCCAGGCACGGGAGGTGGCGCGTATGGCAGAAGGCGCCACAGTTTTGAGCGAATGGAAATTCCGCCGGAAGGATGGGTCGTTTTTCCCGGGAGAGGTCTCCGGAAAACAACTGGCGGACGGGCGATTGCAGGGAATTGTCCGCGACATGACGGATCGCAAGCGTGCAGAAGAGGTCCTGCGGCAAAGTGAGGAACGATTCCGAGTAGCGCTCAAGGATTCCCCCATCACGGTTTTCAATCAGGATCGCGAACTTCGGTACACCTGGATATACAACCCGCAGCTCAGTTGGCAACACGATGCTATTGGCAAGACCGACGCGGAAATCGTCGGGGCGAAGAAGGCGGCGAAACTGGATGAGCTGAAACGGCGGGTTCTGCGAACGGGAATAGCATTGAGGGAGGAAGTGGTCATCGCGGCCATGGGCAAGAACCAATCGTACGACCTCACGATCGAGCCGCTGTTCGATGCCAATGGAAATATCACGGGAATCACTGGTGCTGCCATGGATATAGCGCGGCTGCGCGACATGGCCGACCGCATGCAGGATGCACGGGACAAACTGGCGCAGGAGAAGTCGTATCTGGAAACCGAAATCACGACAGAGCTTGGGTTTGAGAAGATCATCGGACGAAGTCCGGCTCTGTGCGAGGTGCTGAAAAATGTGCGGGTGGTGGCGCCGACGGATTCCACCGTCTTGCTGTTGGGCGAAACGGGAACAGGGAAGGAATTAGTTGCGCGCTCACTGCATGCGCTGAGTTCTCGAAGCAACAATACGTTTGTGAAACTCAATTGCGCCGCAGTGCCCTCGGGACTCCTGGAGAGCGAATTGTTCGGGCATGAGAAAGGAGCGTTTACGAGCGCGGTCAGCCAGAAGGTTGGGCGGATCGAGTTGGCGGATAAGGGTACGCTGTTTTTGGATGAGATCGGCGAACTACCGCTCGAGTTGCAGCCGAAGCTACTACGCGTGTTACAGGATCGCGAGTTCGAACGGCTGGGCGGGATCCATACGCTGCGGGTAGATGTTCGGATCATCTCCGCGACCAACCGTGATTTGCGCCAGGACATTGCCGACAAGACGTTTCGCGAAGACCTGTATTACCGGCTCAATGTTTTTCCGATCGCTCTGCCTTCGTTGCGCGAGCGAAGAACGGACATTCCAATCTTGGTGGACCACTTTGTGCGCAAGCACTCTGCCCGCATGGGCAAGCACATCGAAGTCATTCCCGACGAGACGATGACCTTGCTTCAGAAGTGGAACTGGCCCGGCAATATCCGGGAACTAGAGAACATGATTGAGCGAATGGTCATCCTGACCAAAGGCAGAGTGCTCGCAGCGCCTCCGGCGGAATTAATCGTGCCGCAAGACGTCGCAGAGGACAGTCTTACGGACATGGAACGGGAACACATCATGCGCGTATTGCGCGAGACCAATGGTGTTTTGTCGGGAACGGATGGTGCGGCGAACCGACTCGGGATCAAGCGCACGACTTTGCAATCGATGCTGAAGCGACATGGGATTGAATTGCAGGATTATCGCCGCGGAAATGCAACGTTCGGAGCCAGCTAGCAGGAGTGGGCCCAGACCCACTGAGTCAGAAAATTCGAGCAAATAGTCAGAAGTGAAGATCCCCAGCCTTCGCAAGGCGCGAGAAGGGCGGGGCACTCTTGGATCCTTCACTTCGCGAGGCGGTTGTACTTCTTGAGGGCTTCGCGCAGACGGTCGTGGGGCAGTGCAATTACCGTGTGATTGTTGATGCCAGTCATCGTTTCCGCTGCGACCATGGCGTTGACGACCGCTTCTTCCGTGGCTTGGACCGTTGCGAGAAAAAGCGGATCGAGGGAATCGTTAGGCAACATAGTGAGCTGGTGTAAGCCCTTGCTGCCGACGGCACCGGGATTTGCGGTGGAGAAGGCGATGAAGATGTCTCCGGAGCCGTCGCCGGAGTAGCTGCCATCGCGCCCCAAGCCCAGTGAGATCTTCCGAGCGATACGCTTGAGTTGTGTGGGAATGAGCGGAGCATCGGTGGCAAGTACAACGATGATGGATCCGACATCACTTTGCCAGACGGTGTGCTCGGGGATCTCGCGGCCGACATTGATGCCGGCGATGCGGAGTTGTTCCCGCGATCCGTAGTTACATTGAACCAGGACGCCGACGGTGTAGCCTCCCGCTTTTTCGTCGAGGACGCGTGAGCTTGTTCCGATTCCACCTTTGAATTCGTTGCAGATCATCCCGGTACCGCCGCCGACGTTGCCTTCTTCGACCGGACCAGAGTGGGCGGCGTCGAGGGCGTGCCAAGCGTCCTCGGGCTTGACGTGGAATCCGTTGATGTCGTTCAGGTATCCGTCCCAGGTCTCCGCTACGACAGGGAGAGACCACCAATAGCCTTCCATGTCCGGTGAGCCGCGCTTGACCTTCCAGGCGATGACGGCGTCGCGGACGACGCCGACGCTGTGCGTGTTGGTGATCATTACAGGGCCGTTCAGAAATCCGGAATCGTCGACCCAAGTGGTGCCAGTCATTTCTCCGTTGCCGTTGAGGGTGAACCAGGCGGCAAAAACAGCGTCGTTGCTGGCTTTACCACGAGGATGGATGGCGGTGACGCCTGTGCGAACCGGGCCTTTTCCGATTTCCAGTTTGCCTTCGCCGGAGACGAGAGTGGTATGCCCGACCTCGACTCCCTTCACGTCGGTGATGGCATTGTTCGTGCCCGGTGTGCCGTCGAACGGAACGCCGAGATCACGGGCGCGCGGCTTGGTCTGAGCCAACAGAGTTGCGGCCAGAGCGATGCTCGTAAGCAACGTGCTCCAGCGAATAAGCGACAGCGACATAGGGCCTCCAGCAAAGGACGAAGTATAAAGGATGGGAATGCCGGTCAGGTTGCGGTGTTTGGTGCTCTCCACCGCGGGCGCGGGAGTAAAATTGCGAAAGAGAAATTTCCTTGGGGGCACGACTATGGACGGATGGAAGAAAGCGGTGGTCGCCGGTGCAATTGGTTCGGCGGCGATTCTATTTATGAAGAAGCGGTTCCCGGCGGGCGTGCTGGCGACGGGAGTGGGCCTGGCGGTGCTGGCCTCGGAATATCCTTAAAAATTTGAAGAGGTTCGGCGCGCGCTGCCGGATTATTTCGAGCGGGGCATGCAGGTGATGGAGATGGCGGGACAAGCCGGGAAGCGGATAACAGACGCCGCGGGTCGCAGTGCGGTCGAAGCTTGGGACGAGATTAATGGGTAATGCGGCTTCTGGGGCCGGCTCAGCGCCCGGCAATCGCAGAACGTAGCATCGAAGTCGCGGATCACTGCCGCAGCGAAAGGCAAGTGGCGGAAGGCATCCTACTCGATGCCGAGTTGCTTTCTGGCGTCGGGGCTCAGTCGCTCGGGGGTCCAGGGCGGAGTCCACACGACGTTCACGGTGCAGTGGTTGACGCCGGGCAATTGCTCGATACGCGATTTGACTTGAGCACTGATGTTGACGTGCTCTGGACAACCCTGGGCCGTGAGGGTCATTTCCACAGCCACATCCTGCTTCGCCTCTGCGGAGTTTTCCGCCGGAGCAGGCGCGAAATCCACCTTGTAGATCAGGCCGAGATCGACAATGTTGACCGGTATCTCAGGATCGTAGCAACTCTTCAGTGCGCTCATAACGTCTTGTTCCGTGATGGCGGTCATGGACGAAAGTACCTCTTCCTCAGTTTACCTTATAGTTGCTGCCTGCCGAACGGGCGCCGGATGGGGCCAGAAAGTTGGTACAGTTTTCCCATGCTGAGTCCAGAGGCGAAAGAAAAGCTGCAGTTGGCACTGCTCCTGGCGATGTTGGTCGCGAGTGGGCGTGCCGGCTACATCCTGTACGAGCGCCATCAAGACAAGGTTGCAGCGCAAAAGCAGAAGCAAGCACAGAACGTTGGCTATTCGAATGCCGACTATTACGTAAATCCCAAGAAACTACATCCCTACGATCTGAAGAGCGCCAGATCATTGATGGACCAGCCGGTCTGGGCGAAGGAAGGATACCGCTACACTTACTACCACTACGACGCAGCGAGCAAGCATGTGGATTTCACTCACGATGCGGGATTGCTCCTGCCGATCGAAAAGTTAGAAATCAAGGACGTCGTTACGGCGAAGCCTGCCGGACCAGGGCAAAGGCTGCAGGTGATGGCCGTCTTTCAGAAAGACGGGAAGAATTACGCAGTGCCGATTGGTTTTGAGGCGGACGAGCAATACAAGATTTATTCTGACGAAATGTTCTTCGTGGAAGATCCGCACGATTTGTACAAGCACTGGCCGTCCGATGTGTGGCAGGCGGTGGAACAACATCAAGTAAGGCCTGGGATGAACGAGATGCAGGCGGACTTTGCAATCGGCATGGGCGTACCGGATGCGGGAAGCAGTACCGAGGAAAAGACGGTGCGCTATCCGAATGGTGGGAGACCGTTGGTCGTGGTCTATCACGAAGGGAAAGCGGCGGAGATCAAGCCGGAGTCGCCAGGATCGTGAGGAGGGTGGAAGATTTCCGCGCGACCTCGCGATATATATTGCTGAGTGCGGCGGTTGCTTTAGGGAACTGGGAGAATTTGTTTCGCGAGATTCCATCCGCGTAACCCGAGTTGCGCCGGTCCGTTTGCCGCTTTTGCGGGATATTCAATCTCGATCTCCCGGCTTTCGCCGGGAAGCAGCGACACATAGTTATCGGTATAGTACGCGGGAAGAATCCGGGCCCCGTCGCCAGCGTTCAGGATCGTCAGCTTATTCGCCAGCGCTACGGTCGTTCCGCTATTTCGTAGTACTACGTGTACCCGGATATTTTCGCCTACGCGCGTGGACTTAGCCGTTGCGAGGATAGAGGCAGTGGGGAGCCGATTCAAACGGCGGAGGGAAGCGTTGTCAGCGCCGATCCAATAAAAATTTCTCGAGGCAATCTCGCCGGCTGCAGTCCGAAGCTCTAGACTTACCAGCACAATCTCCTCCGATGGAAGCAATCGCGAGATATCCAGCGGGAACCCATCGGTGAGAGCGTCGGGGGCTGCGTCTTTCTTTTCCTCCTTGTGCAGCAATAGCTTGTTTTCGAGCGAATACACGTTCGCGACCAGCAACAGCGCTGCCTGCGCTTCATTCGTGGTATTGACTACGGCAACATCGTAGTTGGACAAATCGAGTTGTACGTGAAGCGGCTCGCAGGCTTTCTTTACTGCGTAGAAAGATGATGGCGTGTCGTAGTCCGCGTTCAGAATCTGCCAGGTATTGCTGGGCCATGCCGGCTGGGTCATCCACAGGAGGCGTCCGCTGTTTGGGGACCAGAGGTGTGCGTTCATGCCTTCGAAAATTGCGCGGTGATCCACGTAGTTGAGCATCTGTGCCTTGCGCTCAAAATCGTCCAGGCTGGTCGGCGCACCGAATTCAGCCTGCATTTCCGCCATGAAGGGAGCCATATCACCGTTTCCGCTTTGATGCCAGTCGTGGTACGCCCAGTCATCGCTGACCGGCCACTGATCTTCTTTGGGGATCCAGGCTTGGAAGGATTCCAGGGTAGAAAACGACGGCGTTCCCGTTTCCACCGAGAAGCCGTGGTTCAGAGTGGTGTAGTAGAGGGTTGGGTCCATGTATTTGTATGGGCCGCTGTTCTGGAGGTTGACCTGGTTTGAGCTGGGAAAGTAATAGCGCGTGCCATCCAGAGAGCGAATTAAATCGATAAGGCCTTCATTGATGATGGGTTGGGGCACGCCTTCGTTGCGGCCGCACCAGACCACAATGGAAGGGTGATTGCGGAAGCGAAGGATGGTGTCGCGGGCGTTCGCGAGGAACAGATCCGGATCCTGGGCTTCGACGTTGTAGTTCTGCGTGGATTCCCAGAAATCGTTCCACACCATGAGTCCGTATTCGTCGGCGAGATCGTAGAAGGTTTGTTCGGTATTCTGGCCGACCCAGTTGCGAATGATGTTGAGATTGGCGTCGCGATGCAGGCGAAAGAAAGGCTCCAGGTGTTCGCGGGAGACGCGTTTGCGAGAATCATCCATACCCCAATTGCCACCGCGCGCGGCGATGCGCACGCCGTTGACCTTGATCACCAGGTATGGCGAAGCTTTTGTATCGTCGAGCATCTTGATTGACGGTGACTGCTCGGCTCCGGGCATCAACGATGCGACCCAGGACTTCCATCCTTCCTTCCATTCCGGGGGAAACACTGGCGGATAGGGATCGGTGGCGGGAATTTCGCGCATCGCCTCGTGGCGGACGTCCACGACGGGTTCGGCTTCCAGGCGCGCGGTCGTCGGCGAATATTCCAGGCGGCGAAGATGGCCGGCGCTGTCGAGAAGGCTCAACTCGTAGGTGATCTCGCGAATTCCGAAGCGCACATCTTTCACGTCAGACTCGGCTGTTCCTTCCGAGAAGCTGAGATGCAGCGTATACAGCTCAGGCTTGCCATAACCGTTGGGCCACCACAGACGAGGATGCTGCACGGTAAGTTGAGAGAATTCCGACGGGAACTAACTTCACTGAACTCTTGCCGGGAGCCAACGTCACCTGCTTGGTCACATTGACCTCTCCGATGGAAGCTTTCAACGTTCCAGTCACGGGAGAAGGTGCGGCGTTCTCCAGCGGCACGGTGATTTCCACGTCGGCGCGACTGGTATCGGGCAAAGGAAGGGAAGTTACCACTTGTGCGTCGCCGATCTTGACGGTGCTGGTTGCCGCTAGAGTTACGGGTTGCCATATGCCGGTATCGCGGTCACGCACGGCGGGAATCCAGTCCCAGCCTTCTGTGGCTACGAAGGTGGGGCCGTCGAGACACATGATGCCGCCGTTTTCGCCTGGGCCACCTTTGATGGATTGCTCCTGCGGAATTCCAGGATGCGGAGGAGGAGAAACGCGGACGGCAAGAACGTTGGAGCGGTCAGCTTTGATCACGTCGGTGACGTCAAAGATGCCGCGAATGAACGCTCCTTTAATCGTGCCGAGGGACTGGCCGTTGAGCCACACTGCGGCTTGATAGTTAATGCCTTCGAAGGTCAGGGTGAGACGGCGTCCGCGGGCAGCTTTAGGGGCGTGGAATTCTATGCGATACCAATAGTCCTGCTTATTGAGGGACTCGGGGATGGCGAGATTGTTTAAGCCGTAATCGGGATCGGGATAGATGCCGCGATCGACCATGGTGGTGAGCACGGTGCCCGGAACGGTTGCAGACATCCAGTCTTTGGCGTTGAAACTCGTCTGCGAGATTGCGGGGCCGTCTGCAGTTATTTTCGGCGCGGCAATCATTCGCCAGCCAGCCGCGAGAGTCCAGTGCCCGCCGTCAGTCGCTTGGAGAATTTCCTGGGACGGGGGAGTCTTCGCGACCGGGCGCGAAAATGGAGCGCTACTGCGCGGCATGGTGGCGGGATCTTGGGGAGCGCGATATCCCGCTTGGCCACGAGTTTGGACGGGCCAGGTTTTTGAGCCCTCCTCGAATTCGAGGAGGGAAAAATCCGGGGGCTTTTGAAAAAGCTGTTTGATATCCTCGCCGCTTAGCGGACTGCGAAGCAGGGTGAATGAGGCGATTGATCCTCCGAAGTGTCGCCAATTTGCGGTGGGTGTGGGAGGCGGAGCCATCTCAAGCAAGGGGCTGACACTCCCCAGATCCAGTTTGCCGTTGGCGATCTGGGCGCCGTCGCTATAGAGGTGGAATTCGTTGCCATCGAACGTCGCGGCGAGAAGATGCCATTGCCCCGTGGCGAGCGTGGCTGGGCCAGCGAGACTGTTGTCGTTGCCAAGCCAGAGCAGGACGTGATCACCGTCGAGCGCGAGGAATCGCGAAAACTCTTCTTCTGGGTCGCCATAAGCCCGCGACTAAGCTCTGCTCCTTGAGCGACTCTGCGGGCTTCACCCAGGCGTAGAGAGACCAGGATGCATCCGCGCGCAGGACGGAGTCGGTCTTCACGAGAGGTTTCTTGAGTCCGTCGCCGTCGCGAAGGAATACCGCATTGAACGGGCCATAGAAAGGCGGATCGTTGGTAGTCTGCGTTTGCGAATGAGCCCGAACTGCAGTGCTGTTGAGGAATATCGAAATGATTCCGGCGGAAAAGAGAAGTTTAAACGCAGGAACGCTTCATAAAACTCCGGGAGCGCATGGAGATGGTTGGCGACACGGAAGGGGAATCGTAACAGGAGTTGTTGTGGTGTTCTAGGCGAGTATGCAAAATCCAGATAGAACCTATCCAAAAAAGTGCTGGCCTGGCGATCTAAATTCATTGACCAAGAGAGAATGCTCTCGTACTCTAGCCGAAGAGTGCAATTTTATGTGCATCACCGCCATCACCATCACGCGCATCGCGCGACGGCGGAGATGTACACCTGAGATTGCAAACTTGAGATAACAGCACTTTTCAGGAGTTCAGGCCCGCTGGAGCGAAAGCTCAGCGGGCTTTTTGTTTGTCCGGAAGGGATGTGGAGACATGAATGCGGAATTTGATTTTGACAAGATGGGCGGCCTGCTCCCCGCCGTGGTGCAGGACTCGAGCAACGGGGAAGTGCTGATGGTGGGATTCATGAACCGCCAGGCTCTCGAGACCACGCTGGAAAAGGGATATGTGACGTTCTTCAGCCGTACGCGGCAGCAGTTGTGGATGAAGGGCGAGACTTCGGGGAACCGGCTGAGAGTCGTCTCGGCTCACACCGATTGTGACCGCGACACCGTCCTGCTGCGTGTAGACGTAGAAGGAGCTGGAGTGGTCTGTCATCGGGGGACTCGGTCGTGTTTCACAGAAGCAATTCGTGGGACGTCGCCTGAAATTGCAGACAGCCTTTCAAAGGAGTCGCGATGAAGCTACGCATAGGAATTCCGAAAGGGAGCTTGCAGGAGGCGACGCTGCAACTGTTTGCTCGGGCCGGCCTTCCGGCATACACAAATGGGCGGTCGTACTTTGCCAGCACAGCGGATCCAGAGATTGATTGCATGCTGATCCGGGCTCAGGAGATGGCTCGATATGTGGAACATGGGGCCATTGATGCGGGGCTGACTGGGCTCGACTGGGTGATTGAGAGCGGCCTGGAGGTTGCCACTGTGAGTGATTTGATCTATGCCAAGCGCAGTCGGGGTAAGGTGCGTTGGGTGCTGGCGGTGCCCGAAGATTCTCCGGTACAGCGAGCGGAGGAACTATCCGGAAAGATCGTTGCGACCGAACTGGTGAAAGTTACGCGTGATTACTTCCTCAAGAAAGGCGTCGAGGTGCGGGTGGAATTTTCCTGGGGCGCCACCGAAGTGAAACCTCCCATGCTGGCGGATGCCATTGTCGAAGTCACTGAGACGGGGAGTTCGTTAAAGGCCAACCGGCTGCGGATTCTGGAGACAGTGCTGGAGTCGAACACGCAGTTAATTGCGAACAAATGTTCGTATAGTGACCGCGAAAAACGGAAAAAGATCGATAACCTGGCCTTGATGCTGCAAGGTGCCATGGAAGCGCAGGACCGGGTCGGACTGATGCTGAATGTGAGGAAAGACGATCTGGCGGCGGTGCTCTCCGTACTACCCGCACTGCAGAAGCCAACGATCTCGCACCTGAGCGACGAGGAGTGGCTTGCCGTCAACACGGTGATTGATGAAGGAGCGGCTTGGGATGTGATTCCGCGGTTGAAAGAGGCGCGGGCGCAGGGGATCGTTGAATATCCACTGAACAAGGTGGTGCTGTGATGCGGATGGTTTCAGGACGTGCGGCCGAATCGGCCGTCGAACGACTGGCCGCGCGAAGTGCCCAACTGGGCCGGTTGGAGCCGCGGGTGCGGCGTATCGTTGGGGCCGTGCGTCGCGGAGGGGATCGAGCCCTTCGGCGGTATGCCGGGCGATGGGATGGGTTGACTGCCAAACAACCCCTGCAGGTGCCGGAGAAGGAGATGGCGGCGGCGTTGGAGGCGCTGGCGCCGCCGCTACCTAAATCTCTTGCTCAGGCTGCTACGAACATCCGGCGCTTCTGCGAGTGGCAGAAGCCGGGCAGCTGGATGCGGGACCGGGATGGTGTTTCATTGGGACAAATCGTCCGGCCCTTGGAATCTGTGGGTTGTTATGTGCCCGGCGGACGCTATCCGCTGGTCTCGACTCTGCTGATGACAGTCATTCCCGCCCAGGTCGCGGGGGTAAAAAGCATTCGCGTGGTGTCTCCCAAGCCATCGCCGGAAGTTTTGGCTGCGGCGGCGATGCTGGGCGTGAGTGAATTTTATCGGGTGGGAGGAGCGCAGGCCGTCGCAGCATTGGCGTATGGGACCGCGACCATTCCAAATGTGGACAAGATTGTCGGGCCCGGGAATGCTTACGTGACCGTTGCCAAGAAGTTGGTTTCGTTCGACTGCGCAATTGATTTTCTGGCCGGCCCGACCGAGGCCGTGATTCTAAGTGATACCGGCGTACCTGAATTCATTGCTGCCGATCTCGTGGCGCAGGGCGAGCATGATCCTGAGAGCCTAGGAGTATTCATCACGACATCTCGAGAGTTGGCGCAGGCGGTCAGTGCGAGCGTGAGGCAGTTCGCGAAAGAAAATCCGACGGCTAAGAAATCACTGCAGGCGCGAGGTGTGATACTCCTTGCGGCATCGCGTGAACAAGGGCGGGAGTGGGCGAATCGGATGGCGCCAGAGCACATCACCCTCCCTGAAGAGGATCTGCCGTTTATCCAGAATGCGGGCTCTGTTTTTGTTGGAGACTATTCGGCGCAGGCCGCGGGAGATTACGCTTCGGGCCCGAATCATGTGTTGCCGACATCCGGGCAGGCACGGTTTCGAGGAGGGCTGAGCGTTGCGGATTTTGTGAAGGTCATTACGGTACAGCAGCTTTCTGCTCAGGGACTGAGGCGGATTGCGCCGGCGGTCGAATGTCTTGCGGGGGCGGAGGGACTGGCGGCGCACGCGCGGTCGATCCGCGTGAGGTGCGAGCATGCTTAATCCACGGGAGGCGGTGCGGACGCTGCCTTCGTACCATCCGCCGCTGGCGGGTCGGGACGGGTTGCGGTTGGATTTCAATGAGAACACGGTCGGGTGCTCGCCGCGAGTTCTCGCGCGATTGCGGCAATTGGGTCCCGAACAGCTTGCCAAGTATCCGGAACGTGAGCCAGCGGAAGCGGCGGTCGCCAGAATTCTGGGAATCGCACCTAAGGAACTGCTGTTAACAAATGGTGTGGACGAAGCGATTCATCTGCTTTGTGAGGCGTATCTCGAGCCCGGCGACGAGGCGATGATAGTTGTGCCCACATATTCCATGTACCGGATCTATGTGATGGCTGCGGGCGCAGAGCTTGTCACCGTTCCGTCGAGCAGGGATTTTGCTTTTCCGGGCGATGCTCTTTGCGAACGCATTACGCCGCGCACGCGGCTGATCGCCATTGCAAATCCCAACAATCCAACGGGAACGGTTGTGCCAGCTGAAGATCTGCGTCGGATCGCGCGCTCAGCACCGTACGCGGCGGTGCTGCTGGACGAGGCTTACTTTGAGTTCTACGGACAAAGCATGCTGACTGCGAGAGAAGAATTGTCGAATTTGTTTGTGGCGCGGACGTTCTCGAAAGCATACGGAATGGCAGGACTGCGCGTCGGAATGCTGGTTGGGGACGCGGAACAAATGCGCGCTGTGCGGAGGGTGAGTTCACCGTACAACGTGAATGCAGTGGCGCTCGCTTGCTTGCCGGAAGCGCTCGATGATCAAACGTACGTCACGGAATACGTGAGTCAGGTACGCGAGTCAAGATCGCGATTGGAGGACGCGCTCGGAACGAACGGGATTCAGTTCTGGCCGAGCCAAGCGAACTTCGTGCTGGTACGAGTGGGCGCGGCGGCCGCTTTTGTTGAAGCTATGAGGCGTCGAGGGATTCTGGTTCGCGACCGGTCGAGTGATCATGGGTGTGAGGGATGCGTTCGCATCACGCTGGGTCCGCGTGCGCATGCTGATCGCTTGCTCACCGCGCTGCAGGAGACATTGGAAGAGCTTGGTATAGCGCAAGGGGCGTCGCGGCGATGAGAAAAGGAACGATCAAACGGGTCAGCAAAGAGACCCAGATTCAGATCTCGCTCACGATTGAAGGCCGCGGGCGTTACGAAGTGACGACAGGCATTCGTTTCTTTGATCACATGCTCGAACTCTTCGCGCATCATGGAGGCTTCGATCTGAAACTCAAAGCTCGTGGAGATCTCGATGTCGACCAACATCACACGGTGGAGGATGTGGGCATCGTCCTCGGACAGGCGTTTGACAAGGCGTTGGGAAGCAAGCGTGGCATTCTTCGCGCGGGATATTTTCTTATGCCGATGGATGAAACCATGGGGATGGCCGCTGTCGATTTTTGCGGGCGCACCGCCGCCGTCGTAGATACGAAGGTCCGCACACGCTTGGTGGGTGATCTGCAAGCCGAACTGGTCCCCGACTTCTTTGAAGCGTTTGCTCGCGGCGCGCGGGCGAATGTTCATGCCCGAGTGCTCTATGGGCGATCGAGTCATCACAAGATAGAGGCGTTGTTCAAGGCCTTTGCGCGGGCGCTCCGTGCGGCTTGCTGGCGCGACCGGCAGATGGCTGGGTTGCTGCCGAGCACCAAGGGAGTGCTGTGATGATTGCGATTGTCGACTACGGTGCGGGGAATCTGGTTTCTGTGAAGAAGGCGCTGGACTGGCTGGAGCAGGAATGTGCGATTACATCTGATCCTGAGAAGGTAGCAGCGGCTAAGAAGATTGTGCTTCCGGGTGTCGGGCACTTTGCTGCCACCGCGGCGCTTGCACGATCCGGACTGCGGGATGCGATTTCGGCTGCCATCGATCGTGGGATTCCGTTCTTGGGGATCTGTGTCGGGATGCAGTGGATGTTTCAGAGAAGTCAGGAGTCGCCGCAGACTGCGGGGCTGGGAGTGTTGGACGGCGAATGCGAACACTTTCCGACTAGTGTGAAATCGCCTCATGTGGGATGGAACCAGCTCGAGGTCGACCCGTCATCACGGTTGCTGTGCGGGGTGCCGTCGGGATCGTTTGTTTATTTCACCCATTCGTTTCGTGCTCCTATGAGCGTAACGACAGTGGCGTGTTGTGAGTACGGCGGGCGATTCTCCGCGGCCGTGGAGCGCGATCATTTATTCGGAGTGCAGTTTCATCCGGAAAAATCCGGAGAAATTGGCCTGCGGATGCTGGGCAATTTTTGTGCACTCTAACATGCTGACCAAACGCATTATTGCTTGCCTGGATGTGGACGGTGGCCGAGTCGTGAAGGGCGTGCGATTTGAGAATCTGCGCGACGCGGGTGATCCGGCTGGACTGGCGAAGGAGCATAGCGAGTCCGGGGCGGACGAAATCGTGCTACTGGATATTTCAGCGGCGCACCAGCGGCGCGCCACCTTACTCGATACTGTGCGACGGGCGGCGCGTCAGCTGTTTATTCCCTTTACGGTGGGGGGAGGCATTCGCACTTTGGAAGATGCGGCTGCAGTCTTTTCGGCGGGTGCGGACAAGATCAGCATCAACTCCGCGGCGCTATCCGATCCCGCATTGATCACGCGAATTGCTGAACGGTTCGGTTCACAGGCGGTGGTCGTTGCGATTGATGCGAAGCGAGCGGCCGCTGCACGTCGCTGGGAAGCGTTTACCCATGGAGGACGGGTGTCCTCAGGACGGGACGCGGTCGTCTGGGCCGCGGAGGCGGAGTCGCGAGGCGCAGGCGAAATCCTTTTGACTTCGATGGATCGCGACGGCACGCGCATCGGATTTGATTGCGAACTGACGAGTGCGGTGGCTGACTCCGTTCGAATCCCTGTGATTGCCTCTGGCGGGGCTGGCGGCGCACAGCATTTTGTCGACGTATTCCGCGAGGGTCATGCCGATGCTGCGTTAGCGGCGTCGATTTTCCACTATGGGTTCAACCAGTTCTCGGATCTAAAGCGAGAAATCGGTTCTCAGGGAATTGCCGTGAGGTGGCCATGCTGATCCCCTCGATCGATTTGATGGGCGGCAAGATCGTGCAACTAGTCCAAGGTAGGAAGAAGGCGCTGGAGTTTGATGATTTCGGACTGTGGGTGAGCCGCTTCTCGACTTACCCGTTGGTGCAGTTGATTGATCTCGACGCCGCCATGGGGGCCGGCAACAATGTGGAACTCGTGAGGGATCTCGCTCGCCAGTTGCCGTGCCAGGTAGGTGGAGGCATCCGCACGGTGGATGCTGCTCGAGCGGCGCTCGTAGCGGGGGCTCGGAGAGTCATCGTTGGATCGGCACTATTTAAGGACGGGAAATTGGATATGGCCTTCGCAAAGAGCCTATCCCACGAGGTTGGCTCCGACCGACTCGTTTTTGCTCTCGATGCGATTGAGGGGCATGTGGTCACCCACGGTTGGCGAAAGGTGACTGGAGTGGCGCCGATGGAGATGGTGCAGGCTCTCGACCGCTGGTGTTGCGCATTTCTCTATACCCACGTGGATACTGAAGGGTTGCTGCAGGGGTTTCCGCGGGAGGTGATCCGGCCGCTGCGGGAGGCCACGACTCGACAAATGATTGCAGCAGGCGGAATTTCGACTCAGGAAGAGATCGACGAGTTGCACGGTATTGGAGTCGATGCCGTCGTGGGAATGGCGATCTACAAGGGAATCCTGCCTGGTTTTGCTATCTCGAAAGAATGATGGCCTCAGCCTTGCGAATCGCTTTTTCGTGCAAGTCCCAGGAGTGGATCGCCTTGCGACAGCCTTCCCGCGCGAGGCCGGTGCTCAGCTGTTTCTCGGCTTTGTCGAAAGTTTCTTCAGCGTCCATTCGGGCGCGGTAGGCTTCGTCGTCGGATTCTTTACTTTTCCTGGCTACAATGGATGCCCCGAGCTCATTTCCAGGTGGCGTTGGCAACGGTTGAGAAGGCCTCGTCGTTCCCGCGGATCGCGCTGCCAGCGATTCGTATGCCGCGCGTATCTCCTTCGGCCACCGCTCGCGTACGGTTTGGCTTAGTTGATCGAGTGCGGCATTCGCCTGATCGGCCGTTGTGCGAACGGTCTTTTTTTCCCGCAGCCATTTCATTACGGACCATGTCATCGCTTCGTTCATCAGAGCTTTTGCGGCTTCTACAACAGGGAGTTTTTCCATAGCGACATTTTCGGAGATGGGACTCTTCATCTCCGACACAACAGGTTGCTTTGGGGAGCGATTTATTCCGGTGATGGCGGTCACACATCGTAGTGACGCGACGCAAAGCCGACGCAACAGCTATTGACGGCAAACCCGCGCCAATACTACATTGTTATCAATGCTGCAACGCAGCAATGGAGGCAGTCCATGCCAAACCACACCAAGCCCCACGACGACCGTTCTCCTCTAGCGATTCTGACCGAATTAGCGGTCGAGGGCACGTCGACTCTCGTGGAAGCACAGCGAGCATTTCTCAACCTGGCACAACAGGAGAATGACATTATTTGCAATGGAGTGAAGGAGCGAATCGGCGGGTTCACTCCGGCGTTTGCAATGACCGGTCTGGTACAGGGCAGTCTTGATACGCTCATCGAAATGCAGCAGGAGTTGCTGACCACGACCAGCAAACAGACGCTGCAGTGGCTGGAGTCAGAAAAAACGGGAAAGGACGATCGCGCCAAACGGTTGGTAGATCTCGCCCGTGAGGGAATGGAGACGTTTACACGCGCGCAGAACAAGTTCCTCGAAGTGGTGGCGCAGGAGGCGGCGACGGCCACCGGGAAGAGGAAGCCACACGATGGAGCGCCCGTGAAAAAGACGGAACTAGCCCATCTGGCGCGCGAAGCGGGCAATGCGTTTGTCGAGGCGCAGAAGAGGTTGCTCGACGTCATGGGTCAACAGATGAACGTTAACTTGGACGCTGCGACCCGCACCATGGACTTGGTATCGCCCGCGCAATTGTTACCGATGGCGAACCGGACGGGGGAAGGCGTGAAGAACTTTTTCGACGCGGAGACGTCTCTGATCGGGTCGCTGATCAAGCCGCGAAAAAAGGAAGTCGGACGGGCCAAGCAAACTCGAGCCCGCATCACCCGCCGGCCAAAGGCTGTGCCCGTCTAAACTGTGCCGGACTTAAGCGGACTTGTTTTGAATTGTTAAACTGCTCTCCTGGTTGAATGATCAGGGCGCTGCTGTCGACTGGATGCAGGCAGTCGGTTCAGGAGCGCCCGCTCCCATTGAATCCACAGCCGGCTGGAGTAAAGCAGCGCGCTGCACTGGAGAGCGATCCAGTCTCGGGTCATGAGGGGCGAACGGAACGCGGAGCGATTCGCAATCCAATGCTGGGCAACGTGACGCGCGAGCGTAAGTCCCATTCCTGTGTTTGAGCCAACGATGTCGCCCAAAATCCCTTCCAGCGTGAACATTACCTTCGAGAGCATGATCAGTGAACTGGGATACCTGACGCCATCGATCGCGACACGCTCGAGCAACCGCATCGCGTCCGCGCCGCTCGGCATGCGGGAGGCCGGCAACTCGTCGAGGAATATTGCCACGGATTGACGGACCCGCCGGCCCCGCGGCGAAGTCGGTCTGATGCGCTGTTGACTTAGTCCCAGAACTTCGTTGTATGTGCCTAAGGGATCGCGCAAGCTGACCATGAGGAATAGAAGCGCGAGGTGGCGACGCTGGTCACGGCTCAGATGCTCCCGCAGCGCCCAATCGAGGATGACGAGTTCTCCACTCGTATTGTCATAGATCAGGTTGCCGGCATGGGGATCGCCGTGAAAGATCGCATCCTGAGTCGAGGAAAAGAGAGGAACCGCTATCAGAGCTTCCACGAGTTGCTCCGCTATCTTTCGACGAACCACGGCAGGCACGCGGGTCGCAGCGCTCGTGACCTTGATTCCTCGTTCTTCCGTAAGCGCCGTGATCGTATGCGTACAGAGAGGTTGGATGACGCGTGGTATCCGGACCCCTGGGAAAGAACGATAGAGGTTCCCGGCCTCGATGAGAGTCTTCTGCTCGCGAGCGAAGTTGACCTCGTGCCGTAACAGGCGGCGAACTTTCCGAAAGGTGTCGGGGATCAGGTGTGGGGCGAATCCGTAAGTGTGGTGACGGTCGCCGAAGTACTGCGCTAATCCCTGGAGGTAGTCCATATCTTCGGCGAAGTATTCGGGGATGTGAGGCTTCAAAACTTTGAAAACGCCGCGTTCGCGCCGGCCGGTGTTGGGATTGAGCCAAGTGAAGCGAACCACCGCGCTTACGCTGGCTTCTTTCAGTATCTTGGGTGCAATCTCTATCTTGAGAGCCTTGACGCGGGGCCCCAGCGCCTTTTGAACGATCGCACGGATGTCGTCGACGTTGACGTCGCGGATCCCGTTTTCCAACTTAGCGAGAGCGTTGCGCAGAGCCGGATGGAGATGCTGGTTGCGAGCGATCACTTGGCCAAGCTTCTGTAATCCCGGCACTTTCGCGATCAGGCGAAGTAGTCGGGTTTCGGGGGGAGTTTTTGGAGGAAGCTCGATTTGCTCCAACAATTTTGGAGCGAGGCGCGCTGGGCAGAGATGTGTCACGACGAACATCATGGCGTCGCGCACAGGCGGGCGCCATGGTTTGTAGGCTTCCGGAACGAGCACATCAACGGGAACGATTTCGTCTACGATCCATCGCGCCATAGCATCGCGGACGGACTGCCCGGCCGGGCTTTTGAGTCCTGATTCGATGGCGCTTATTCTTTCGGCTTGCGTAGCTCCTTGAGGCAACAGATTTTCTATGGTATTGCGTAACTGATCGGGAGAGAGCATGCGCAGGCCCGCTGCGATGGCGGAAGCATCCAGCATGGGAGTGAACTACCGTTCAGACTATGGGCCGCCTCGTTGAGATGCGCAGTGACTGGCATCACGGGATCGGTGGGAGTCTCGTGCGATAGTCATATACGGGTCGACGCAACCCGGTTGCCTCGCGAGAGACGAGCGAGAGAAAAAGTTGAACCGTAGGATCGCGAAGAAAACCGCAGAAGGGCGAAGAGAAAGCCACGAACCGGAAAGACATCAAGAGATGGGGAATTCGAATATCAAGGGGTGTTGTCGAGTTTTGTGAAAACATCCCCTCAGGTTCTGGAGCGAATCATTGGCGACTCTGAATGAAGTGTTTTCGGGACTGTCAGTCCGGCGGCGTTATGAAGTCTGGTTCTTGCGTGTCGGACTGGCGAATGGTAGTGGAGCGTGGTGGTTCCGCTATATGCTGATGAATCCCGGCCGAGAGGGTTGTGGGGGAAACCCGCAGGGCATGCCGGTTCAAGTGTGGGCCACGTGGTTTCCGGCGGGTGGGAAACCGGAGAGCTTCATTCAAGGATTTCCGCTGCAGGATTTGGACATCAGCGGTCGAGGGCGAAGTCCGTTCCACTTTCGCACCGGCGACAATTGCATTGATGAAGATTCCTGCGTGGGATCGTTGGACGTGGATGGACACGCGATCTCCTGGAACCTGCGTTACCGTTCCACCTTTCGCGTCACCCTTAGCAACAAAGGATGGATTGGTTTTTCGCGGACGCCGCACTCCGACGCCGTGTTTACGGGGCAGATCACGCTCGATGGAAGGAAGTTTGGGGGTGAGCCTTTGGGATTCGGAGTGCAGGGACATAACTGCGGATACCGGCATCGAAATTTCTGGACCTGGACACACGCGTATTTTCCTCGAAATGGCAAGTCTGCAAGCACCCTTGAAGCGCTGGTCTATGAGATGCCCTTCGGGTTGGTCTTTCGCAAAGCAGTGCTCTGGCACGAGGGCAGGCAATATGTATTTCGCAATTTGCGTGAGCGCGAAATCGACGGTGAAGAGTTTCTGTGGAATTTTCGCTGTGCTGCGCGCAAGGGAGTGCACCTGGAAGCGTCTGTCGACGGGCGCGGATCGAGCCTACACCGCCTTCCCTATTTGAAAACTGATTGCACGGGTAGCTTCGAAGTGACGAACAACAGCCTGGCATCGGCCTCACTTTTGATACAGAACGCGGAGGGCGCGACCGAGAAACTCGAGACTGCTACCGGTGCGGTGCTGGAAATGGTGGGATGATTATTCGTACGATTGCGCCTTGGCCAGGCGCTCTGCCACGACGGAATAAGCTGCCGGGTTGAAGGCCATTCCGATGTGCGTGCCCGGAACTTCCACATCCTTTTCGGGATCCATAGTCATGCAATAGCGCCAGTCGACGATGCCATCCTGACGAGTGTAGATCGCGGTCTCAACCATCGCGTCGGGAACCTTGCGGCGAAGGGAACCCAGAAAATTGCAGGTGCAACGTCCGGTATAACAATCGGGCAGAACTCCCTTGCCGTGCTCTTCGAGAATCCGAAGACGGACGGCTTCAGCAGCGCTGAGAACAGCACGATTCGCAACCGTGCCGCGAATGGGCGCTGCCAGCGTGATCACTGAGGCGATATCGTTCGGGCGCTGGCCCGCCAGGGACCGCGCAATGACACCACCGAGGCTGTGACCGATGAGATGAACCTTCCTTCCAGTCTCCGCCAAAGCTTTTTCAATCGTCTGGTTCAGTCGCCGCTGGATGAGCAGGTTTGGACATTCGGCGTTGATTCCTATGCCGGAAAAATATGGTCGGTATCCAATCCGGCGCAACCAGGCGTGAAGCTCGGTGAGATAAAGATCGGTACCAAGAAAACCGGGAATGATGATGACGCCAGAGCCATCTCCGCGCGGAACACCGAGGCCGTAGTAGACGGGGGTGGCGTGCAAGAGGAGGATCTCGGCGCCAAACAGCGCCTCGGTCCAAAAACTCGAAGTATTCACTTTGGGATAGGGCCGGCGAATAGACGCGCGCCGCTTGGCCGTGGCAGGACGCGCTGCTGCATTTTTAGATTTACGCCGCAAGTTCGTCCCTGGGGTCTGCCCGATCCGCGCATCAGGGCGCGAAGGGCAAATGCTGCACTGCGACATTATACCCTGAGGTGCTGACTGGTTCCAACGGGAATTCTACGCTGGCTCGAGCAGTCGGCGCAGGGCCAGGAAAGGCTTACCGCTTCTTCCGGGACCGACTCTTTGCGGGCGCTGATTTTCCGAGGCGGGCCTCGAGTTCCGCGACCTGTTTGCGCAGGGCCTGCACTTCGTCCTCAGTGTCCGCTTTGGGAGTCGATGAAGTAGCCGTGCCCAGGAAACGCTTCATCATGTCTACCGGCGACAAGATGGCGGACTGGACCTCGCTTAGCCGGTTCTGCACGGCGTCCTGCACTTTTTCATAGGTATCGAAGGCGGATTTCAGATACCACATCAGAAACTCCTGCCGCACCTCATCGGAAGCGATGATCAGTTGCCGTAGCAACTCGAGCGGCAGTCCGGTGGGCTTGTCCTTGGCGTCTTCTGTAATGATCTGAGTCAGCAGGACGCGGGTAAGATCTTGTCCGGTTTTAGCATCCACCACGCGCAATTCTCGGCCTGCGCGGATGTGAGCGGCAAGATCGTCGAGATTGACGTAGCGGCTGGTGGTGGTGTCGTACAAACGCCGGTTGCCGTACTTCTTGACCAGAATCACAGATGGCGTCATCGGATCCTCCCCATGCTGCCCTGCACAAGCCTGCAGGAATATCTTGACACAAGCCCTTTCTCTTCGTATAGTTTAGCTGATGCTGCAATGCAGCAATCGGAGGCATTTTATGGCAGCGGCAACAAAGCACGAATCTACTCATCCGAAAGAGTCGTCGGCGCTTTCTCTGCTTTCGGGTTGGGCGCAGCAAGGGGCGCAAACACTATTCGCGACACAACGGATCCTCATTGACCTGGCGATGCGGCAGAATGCCAGCGTGATGCATGCTGTGCGGCAGCAACTGTCGGATCCGCATCATTCTCCCACTGCTATTCTTGGCGAGATCGCCGAGGATGGCTTGACGAATTTCATGGAAGGACAGAAAGTTCTTCTGGAATTGGGCAAGCAACAGAACGATATCCTGATGACGGGGGTGAAAGAGCGGATGGGAGACTGGCCCGCCGCGCATGCCCTTACCGACTTGCTGCGGCGCAGCGTGGATACCTTCATCCAGATGCAGGAAGAGTATCTGAAGATTGCAGGCAGGCAGGCACACACATGGGTGGACTCCGCCAAAGCCGGCAAACCTTATCAGCCAGAGCATGCGGTGGATTTCGCCCGTGAGGCGATGGAGAACTTCGTCAAAGCGCAGAAGCGGTTCATGGACGTGATCGCAGAAGAAACCGCGAAGGCCACTGGCGGCAAGCATGCCAACGGCGCGGGAAAGAAAATGAAACCCGCTGAGTTGTCAGTGCTGGCCCGCAAGGCGACAGACTCATTCCTGGAGGCACAGAAGCGGCTGGTTGAGGTCGCCGGTCGCCAGATGAATACCGGCGTAAAGTCGGCAGGAAAGACTCTGGAAATCCTGAAGCCGTTCCCATTTCTTCCCGTGAGCGAGCTTACGCGGGAGGCCGTGAAGAGCTATGTCGATGCACAAAAGGCTCTGATGGAAGTGATGGTGAAGCCACCGAATACAGTCAAAGCAGCGGGGCACACCCGGAAGCCGGCCAAAAAGGCGAAGGCCGCGGTAGCTTGAGTATTGAAATTCTTGCGAAAGTCGAGCGTTAATCTGCTGCGCTTGAGGCGCAGTGTGCTGCCCAGATTGCTGCGCGTTCTTGGGAACGCTGATGCGTCCTCGGGAGAAAGAAATGCTTTCGCCCGGGGACGCGGCTTGACTGAATTTAGGGAACTGGCCTCGGCACCGCGTAGTGCCGAATCCCGTGATCATTCCGATTGAACTCCTAATCGTTACCAAAGCCGAATCGAAGCGAACGGATCATCATCCTGAGGGAGAAGGAATATGGCTACGGTTACAGCAGTACCGGCTGGCAAAATCCGCGGTGGCAGCTTCCTGATCGAAGAACGATCGCCGACGGATGTGTTCACTCCAGAAGATTTCAGTGAGCAGCACCTGCTCATCGCGCAAACGGCGGAAGAATTTGCGAACAAGGAGATCGTGCCCAATATTGAGAACATGGAGCATAAGAATTTCGCGATCACCAAGGAACTGGTAAAGAAGGCGGGAGAGCTCGGGTTGAGCGGGGTAGATGTTCCCGAGCAGTACGGCGGGATGCAGATGGACAAGGTCACCTCCGCCATCATCGCCGATCGTCTGGCGAAGTATGGCGGGTTCAGTACGACCTGGGGTGCTCACACCTGCATTGGCACGCTTCCCATCGTGTATTTCGGCACTGAAGAACAGAAGATGAAGTATCTGCCTGGACTGGCCAGCGGGGAGACGATCGGCGCATACGCCTTGTCTGAGTCCTCGTCTGGTTCGGATGCTTTGAACTGCCGCACGCAGGCGAAGCTTTCCACCGATGGCAAACACTACGTTCTGAACGGCGAAAAAATGTGGATTACCAATGCAGGGTTCGCAGGACTTTTCATTGTTTTTGCCAAAGTGACCGGCGACAAGTTCACAGCCTTCATCGTGGAACGTGGTTTCCCCGGTTTTTCCGTGGGAGCGGAGGAGCACAAGATGGGGATCCGCGGTTCTTCCACGTGTCCGCTGATTCTCAACGATTGCCAGGTGCCGGTCGGGAATGTGCTCGGCGAGATCGGCAAAGGGCACCACATTGCATTCAACGTTTTGAACGTTGGGCGGTTCAAGCTGGGCGCGGGGTGCGTGGGCTCGGCTCGCAACTGCATTGAGAGTGCCATTGCGTATGCCAAACAGCGCAAGGCCTTCGGGAAGGTGATCGCCGATTTCGGGCTGATTCGCGAGAAGATCGCGAATATGGCAGCGGGCATTTTCACCGGGGAAGCCATGGCGTATCGCACCGTCGGCATGATGGATGCCGCCATTGCAGAACTGGGCGAAGAGCACTCGGACATGGCGCCGGTGCGCAAGGTTATCGACGAATATGCCGTTGAATGTTCGATCCTGAAAGTGTGGGGATCGGAGTTCATTGACTATGTTGTCGACGAGTCGGTGCAAATCTACGGTGGGTATGGATTCGTAGAGGAATATCCCGCCGAACGCAACTACCGCGATGTTCGCGTGAACCGGATCTTCGAAGGTACCAACGAAATCAATCGGTTGCTCATCACCGGATTCTTGCTCAAACGGGCAATGTCTGGGCAACTTCCACTGATGGCAGCGATCAAGAAACTGATGGATGAAGTGTTGTCTGGAACGACCGAAGAAGTTGGCGATGATCCTCTTGCCGATGAGAGGAAACTGGTCGCGGCAGCCAAGAAAATTGGGCTGTTCGCGGCGGGCATTGCCACTCAGAAATACATGCAAGCGATCCAGGATCAGCAAGAGATCATGGGAGCGATCGCAAACATGACGATCGAAACATATGCCATGGAGTCAGCCGTACTGCGTGCGCAAAAACTGGCCGCGCGGAACGGCGAAGCGAACTCGGTGCATGCCATTGCCATGACTCGGGTCTATATGTCCGGAGCAATGGAGAAGATCGAAAGCGCGGCCAGGATGGTCATTGCCGCGTGCGCCGAGGGAGACATGTTGCGGTCGCAGTTGGCAATCCTGCGGCGGCTGTGCAAGTACGAGCCGTTCAATACGGTGGCGTTGCGGCAGTCGATTGCGCAGAAGGTCATTGAAACCGGGAAGTACGTGGTGGCATAAGCTTCGTGCGTCGAACCGGACCGCGAGGATGGTGCACTATGGCAATCCGCAGGCCTCAAGTCGATTACGATTTTGACTTCATTGTGATCGGATCCGGCTTCGGCGGCAGTGTTTCGGCCCTGCGGCTGGTGGAAAAGGGATATC
Source organism: uncultured Acidobacteriaceae bacterium (assembly GCA_963788555.1). GTDB lineage: Bacteria > Acidobacteriota > Terriglobia > Terriglobales > Acidobacteriaceae > Sulfotelmatobacter. Next base: position 150,390 of record CAWBHM010000008.1, read on the forward strand.
GGGTTGCCGTGATTGAGATGGGGCGCCGCTGGGCGCCCCTCTCTTTTCCGCGCACGAGCTGGTCGATTCACCGCTTTTTCTGGCGTCCGAAGCTTGGTCTGCACGGTTTCTTCAATATGCGTTTCTTCCGCCACGCCACCATCTTCCACGGATGTGCCGTCGGTGGTGGATCGATCACCTATGCTGCTACTCTGCTGCCGCCCCCGGATAAGGTTTGGCAAAGCGGCTCTTGGGCGGGGCTAGCCGACTGGACGCACGACATGCCTCGCTTCTACGAGACGGCCTCGCGGATGTTAGGAGTGAAGCAAAACCAGATTCTCGGGCCGGCGGATCGACTCCTCAAACGAACCGGGGCTGCGGTGGGCTGCGGCGAAACGTTCTACCGCACTCAAGTCGGCATCTTTCAAGCCCGAGAGGGCGAACTGGGCAATAAAATCTGTCCAGATCCATTCTTCCATGGAGAAGGTCCGCCGAGAACCACATGCACTGGCTGCGGCGGATGCATGGTGGGTTGCCGTTACGGGGCGAAGAACACCCTGGATCTGAACTATCTGTACCTGGCCGAGAAGTACGGAGCCGTCATCTTTCCGGAGACGAAAGTCGTGGACGTCAAACCGTGTGCCGGGGCGAGCGACGGGAGTGCCGGGTACACAGTTCAGATGGTGAATTCGATGGCATCGATATCACCGCGACTGCGGAGCCTCACCTCTCGCGGCGTAGTCTTTTCAGCGTCGTCGCTGGGGACGATGGAACTGCTCTTCCGGCTGAAAGACAATGGATCGTTGCCGGGCATCAGCGCCTGTCTGGGCAAACATGTGCGCACGAACTCGGAATCGATCATTGGGGCACGGATACCGAAGTCCGCCGAAGATTTGTCGCAGGGAATCGCGATTGGCTCCGGGATTTACATCGATGAACACACGCATATTGAGGCGGTGCGCTATCCCAGCGGCTCGGACGCCATGGGGTTGCTCACGACGATGCTGACGGACGGCAAACCCGGATTGCTGCGCATCGTACTCTGGGCGAAAAATATGTTGGGCTCTTTGCTTTTTCATCCCGTCAAGGCTCTGCGACTGTTTCGGCCGTGGGGGTGGGCGCGGGAGGCCACGATTCTCCTCTGCATGCAAGCGGTCGAAGGACACATTGAGATGCGTTGGCAACGGCCATGGTTCTGGCCGTTTTCTAAAATGCTGGTCAGCCGAGGGGATAAAGTGCCCACCTATATTCCAAAGGCCAACCAGTTTGCGCAAAAATTTGCGGAGGTGGCTGGCGGCACCGCGATGAGCATGCTTCCGGAGATACTTTTTGATATCCCAGGTACAGCGCACTGTATTGGAGGTTGCGTCATCGCGGATTCGCCGCAGCGGGGTGTGGTCGACGAGCGCCACCGCGTCTTTGGCTACCGAAATCTGTACATCTGTGACGGGTCGGTCGTAGCGGCGAACCTTGGCGTCAACCCGAGCCTTACAATCACCGCGCTAGCCGAGCGCGCGATGAGCTTGATTCCGTCTGCCAAAGAAACGATGTGGAACGATGGGGCTACGAGCGCAGCATCGAACTCTCTCGCGTGATGGTGCTGCGAAAGCCATCGCAAGCGACCCTGCAGGTTTTGTTTTCCACATGAAGATCGTGTGACGTTCATCACAACGCCACGTGACAGCGGTTGCAGACCAACCCCGCCCGGGGAGTTCTACTTTGGGAACGAGGGTGACTAAAGTGCCCGCCGGATCCCAGACAGCTGATACTTCCGAAGCTCTTCTCACACCTGACCCGAATCCCCACATCGTACTGTTTCCGATGCAATCGCGAGAATCGGGCTTTCGGCGGAAGCGGTAGGTTCCGACGCAGAACTTTTTCCCGATGAGCGATGTCCAGCCGAACCCACGCGCGACGGACGGGTCCCATCCAGCCAATGGAGGTAGCGATGATCGCAGCTGAAAAAGTACAGGAACGGGTTCAAATTCCCTTTGCCGTCGAAGCACTTAAAGCGGAACGAGTCGCCTACCTGGAGGGGTTGGTCAGCCAAGCCAGAACTGCTGCTGCTGTATTTACGCAGTACACGCAAGAGGAAGTCGATCGCATTGTTAAAGCCATGGTCTTGGAAGGATTGAAACAAGCTCAACATCTCGCGCGCCTGGCGGTCGAGGAAACCAAGCTAGGGGTGATGGAAGACAAAGTCCTAAAGAACATGGTGGCCACCGAATTTGTCTACAACTACGTCAAGGACAAACGCACGGTCGGCATCATTCGTGAGCTTCCCGAGCGCAATCTGGTGGAGATGGCGGAACCGATCGGCGTCATCTTCTCGCTTACTCCCATTACAAACCCTACTTCCACGGTCTTGTTCAAGTGCATCATGGCCATCAAGACGCGGAATGCCGTGATTTTCAGTCCGCACCCGAAGGCCTGGCACTGTTGCTCCGAGACCGTGAGGATCATGTATGAGACTGCGGTAAAACATGGAGCTCCCGAGGGAGTGTTCGCATGCCTGGAATCGCCCACACTTCCAGATAACGGGTATCTGATGAGACACAAAGATGTCGGATTGATTGATGCCACTGGCGGCCCGGGCATGGTGAAAGCCGCATACAGTTCCGGCAAACCAGCTTTGGGAGTGGGGGCAGGAAATACGCCCGTCTACCTGGAGAAGACCGCGGATGTGAATACGGCAGTCGTGGACATCATCGTGTCCAAGACCTTCGACAACGGGACCATCTGCGCTTCCGAGCAGACGGTGGTGATTGACGACGAGATTTACGACGCCGTGCTGAAGAAATTTGAGGATCTGGGTGCGCATATCTGCAATGAAAGAGAGACCAAGCAACTTGAGCGCACGGTCATTGATCATGAGACCGGCTTCATGCAGCCGATGGCCGTTGGACAGAAGGCGAGCGATATAGCCCTCTTTGCCGGGCTCTCAGTAAAGCCCAACACCAAGCTTCTGATTGCTCCCATCCAAGGAGTAGGTCGCGAACACCCGTTGTCAGTCGAGAAATTGTTCCCTGTGCTAGCCGTTTATCGGGCGAAATCCGTCACGGAAGCGCTCAGGGTGTGTGTGGATGTGAACCATGCGGGTGGAATTGGACATACGGCGGTTATTTTTTCGCGCAATGAGGAAGTCATCCACAAGTTCGGGGAAGTGATCAATGCTGGGCGGATCATCGTGAATTCCCCGGGATCTGTCGGGGCGCTGGGCGCGGTTTACAACGATCTGGTGCCGACGTTCTCCTTCGGTTGCGGAACGGGCGGAGGCAACAGCACAACCGACAACGTTAACGTCTTTCATTACCTCAACATCAAGCGAGTGGCTCGGAGGACACAAAATCATATGTGGTTCCGGGTTCCGAATCAGATTTATTTCAATATGAATGCGGTGGAGAACCTACGACAGTTTCCGTCGCTTTCTACCATCATCGTCACTAGCCCGGTTCTGGAGCAAATCGGGCATGTAGATATCGTGCGACGCCACATTTGCCCCAAGACTCATGTTCACGTCCAAGTCATTCCCGATGCAGAGCCGGAGGTGAAAGTCATCACCCAGGGAGTGGAGGCGCTCAACTTCTATAAGGCAGACCAGATTATCGCGCTGGGTGGAGGGGCGGTGATCGACGCGGCGAAGATCATGAAGTTGCAGTACGAATCGCCGGAGGCCGATCTGGAATATCTGGCTGCGCCTTTTCTGGATCTGAGGAAGCGGGTGGTGCAGTATCCGACAGAAAAGGTCAACCGGGCGCGCTTAATCGCGATTTCCACGACCAGCGGGACGGGGAGCGAAGTTACTCCGTTTGCCGTCCTGACGGACAAGGAGAGCGGGCGCAAAGTGACGCTTGCTGACTACTCATTGACTCCAGACGTGGCCATTGTAGACCCGCAGTTTGTCATGTCGATGCCGAAAGGGCTGACCGCGGACACTGGCATTGATTGTCTGACACATGCTTTGGAGGCAGGTGTTTCAAACTATGCGTCGCCTTACACCGATTCGAGCGCGATGCAGGCGATTCGGCTTGTGTTCAAGTACCTGCCGATTGCCTATGAGCATCCGCACGATGAAGAGGCGCGCTGCATGATGCACAATGCAGCTTGCATTGCGGCGATGGCTTTTTCAAACGCGTCGGTAGGAGTGAATCATGCGCTCGCACACGCCTTCGGTGCGCGCTTCGGGGTCGCGCACGGGCGCGCCAATGCGCTGATGCTGCCGCACGTGATTGCCTATAACGCTGCAGTACCCACGAAGTTTATGCCGTCGCCTTACACCAAGGGATACGTTGCGCACAAGAAGTACGCAACGGTTGCGGATCTGTTGGGACTGGGTGGTCATACAGTCGACGAAAAGGTGCAGAACCTGATCGCGGCAACTGAGCAGTTACTCGATCGGTTGAGATTTCCGAGGTCGATTGCCGAACTTGGAATTCCCCGGGGCGAATTTGAGCGCGCAGTGCCCGAACTCGCCAGCGTTGCATTCGACGATCCCTCCGGCCGGTCGAATCCACGGATGCCGATGATGAAGGAACTGGAAGAACTGTTCTGGAAGGCTTATGAGGGACGAGGCGTAACGGAACGATCTAGTGTTACCGAGCACACAACCGTTTAGAGGATGGCGGAACGTATGGGAATGATAGGCGTGTTTCTGAATATCGATGAAGCCCGTGTGGCTCCATCGCTCCGGGAGGTCAGCGAGAAACTCGACGGCACGGAAGGTGAAATCGTCCTGGATTTCACTTCTGTGAGCCGCATGGATTCGAGCGCTCTGCGGGCCATTGAAGAACTTTCCCGCCAGGCTGACAAGAAGAGGGTGAAGGTTACGCTGCGCGGCGTCAACATCGATGTCTACAAAGTTCTTAAGCTGATGAACCTGACGCGGCGGTTTTCGTTCGTGAACTAAACGCTTTGCCGGATGAGGGATGGAGGAGGGTAGCGATGCAGAACCATCAACAGAGTGACCGCCTTTCCTGGGGGGATACGGTCTTCCTGCATCTTGAACGGGAAGGCATGCCGCTGAATGTAGCGAGCGTATGCATCTTTGAAGGTGAAGTTGCGTTTGAAGAGTGCGTCCAGTTCGTCGAGACGAAGTTGCCGCTTCTTCCGCGCTATTTCAAGCGCGTCGTACCGGCTCCGTTCGGACTTGGTCTTCCCAGTTGGGAATACGATCCGGATTTCGATCTGCGCCGCCACGTGCGCGAGGTAACGCTCAAACATGGGACCGAGACCGAGCTGAAGGGAATTGCGGCAAAGCTTTTCGGCACAGTAATGGACCGGCAGCACCCTTTGTGGGACCTCACGCTAATTCGCGGACTCAAGGGTGGTCGCAGCGGGCTGATCATCCGCCTGCATCACTGTCTGGCCGATGGCATCGCAGGTGTGGGCATCATGAATGCGCTTTTGGATGCGAGCCCGGACGCGCCCCGTCTACCCAAGAAGAAGATTAGGTTTCAAGTTCCGAAGCCGCGAGACCCATTGACCACGCTGACCGCCGGGTTCGTGGAATCTTATTCTGATTTCGTGAAGCGGATTCTCTCCGTCATGACTGACCTTCTGAGCATGACCGAACGGGCCGCTGCGAACGGCAACAGCGTAGCGAGCGACGAGTTTGTGGGCCTCCTTCCCGAAATTACTGCGTTCACCGAGCGGCTGCGCTTCAACGTGATTTATACCGGGCCGCAGAAATTCGCCACCGCTGAAATTCCGTTGACGGAGGTCAAAGCCATTCGGCACAAGAGTGGCACCAGCATCAACGATGTGATTCTCGCTCTCGTGACCGCGACCATTCGCCGCTATTGTGAACTGCATGGCGACCGCGTGAAGGGGAAGCTGCTGCGGATCATGGTTCCCGTCAACCTGCGCGGCGATGGCAGTCCGACGGAGTTGGGAAACCGCATTTCGCTGGTCCCCGTCACCATTCCGCTGGACATTCGGCAGCCGCGAAAATTGCTGGCGGCCGTTCACCAGCGAACGGAGTTTCTCAAACAGGTGCACGCAGCCGAACTGGTCAGTTTGGCGGGAGGTTTGATCGGGATGTTTCCGACTTCCGTGCAGGGCATGGCGGGACCGATTGCGAGCCAGTTGCCGATTACTCCCTTCAACATGGTCTGCACCAATGTGCCCGGACCACAATTCCCGCTGTACCTGCTCGGCCACAGGATGTTGCATTGCTACCCGTACGTGCCGGTCGGCGGAGAGATGGCCGTCAATTGCGCGATCCTGAGCTACAACGGGACTGTCTATTTCGGTTTCAGCGGAGACGTGCATGCGGCGCCGGATCTGCGGCGCCTGGAGACCTTGCTGATGGAGAGCTTCACGGAATTGCGCGACGCCGTTGGTATTAGGCCGCCACGGAAGAAGAAGAGCGTGCGCATCAAACGAGGGCCGGTGTTAGCGGTGTCCGTTCCGGCCAAGACAATCCCGGCGACTGTAATAGCGATGAACGCCGCTTCGCTCCTTGAACCGGATCGAGTACCAACTCCTTCGTCTGGCGCTCTTCAGAGTAATCCACTCTTGCAGTCGATCGTCGCATAGGGACAAAAGCCTCAGGTGAGGCATATGAGCAAAGACACGGGAGTTTGCCAGGCGATCAGAAGGCTCCTCTTTTACGTTATGCAGGCCCCTTTCGAACTCTCTCCTCCAAGTGGTTGTCGCCATCGTTTTATTTCTAAGCCCCAGGAAAGCAGAGCGTACGCTAGATGAAGCGTTTCATATTTTGCATTCTTATGATTCTTATTTGTCTGCCGGCAGTCGCGCAGCAGACCGACATCAACCGTTACACGCTGTTTACCGGGTTCGACTACATGGTCAGCCCGGCCCGCAACTTGACTGAGCGCGGATTCGAAGGTGACTTTGGTGTCACGGTTAAGCCGTGGCTCGGTCTGGGAGGAGATTTTGGGATCCTGGGCGACGGCGTAATCAGCGGCGCTGGGACCATCAGTGGCGGCGAGACCGTCTACGCACCGCTATTCACCCAAATCGGAATACCCCCAGACTCAATTCACGTGGCGTTCAAATCGACTACCTACACCTTTGCTGCGGGGCCGCAATTCTACCTGCGCAAGTGGGAGAAGGTTACTTTTTTTGCTCGTCCAGGTTTCGGTGGCATTCATGAAGCAGCGAACATCGCTTTTCCGCCGCAGTTGGGGCAGATCCTGGTGATGCTGGGGCAACCGATCCCGACCTCCCACCAGACTGACACTACCTATTTCATTGGATTGGGCGGCGGTTTTGATCTCAATGTGTCACGGAAAGTCGGTGTGCGATTCGCGGCGGACTGGGTCAACACCCACTTGTTTTCGAACCTACTGGTTCCTCGGCAGAACTACATTCGAATGTCGGTCGGCCCGACGTTCCGCTGGGGCCACTTCAGATAGCGAGCAGAGACGTAAAGGAGTCTCTACTCCAGGTGTTCAAAGACGGCGAACGATCTTCCTTGATTGATGCGAGGAGGAACCTTGCCTATGAAGCCTCAGACCCTCAACGACATCTTCTTCAGCATCGTGGAGCGCCGGCATGATCGGGTCATGCTTGTTCGCGAGGCATCCCGATGGACTCCGGTAAGCTCGCAGGAGTTGTATCGGAACGTGGCTGGCGTGGCGCGCGCCCTAAGCCAATTGGGACTTATCAAAGGCGACCGGCTCGCCATCCTGAGCGAAAATCGGCTTCGAGTGGGCGGTTGCTGATTTTGCTTCTCTCCTGCTTGGCGTCGTCGTAGTGCCTATCTATTCCACTCTGACAGCTCATCAAACGGCATACATCCTGCGCGATTCAGGAGCGAGGGTGGCAGTTGTCTCCACGGAGAAGCAGTTAGAAAAAATCCTTTCCATCAAGGATGAGACGGCCGTTGAGAAAATCATGCTGATGGATCCCGTGGAAGCCGACCGACGTCGTACAGATGCAGACGTCTTATGCACATGGGCCCGGCGGGACGGGATCCAGAACTGGAAGCCGACGCACGCGCGGTTACACCAGACGATCTGGCCTCGATCATCTACACCTCAGGCACTACAGGAAAGGCAAAGGGCGTGCAGTTGACACACGGCAACCTGACTTCGAACGTGCTCAACTCGCTGAGCGAATTCCAGCTTCACCCAGGGCATGTCAGTGTATCCTTCCTGCCGTTATCGCACGTGACAGCGCGTCATGCGGATATCGCGCTGCTGCATCGCGGCGTCACCCTGGCGTATTGTCCTTTCCTCGAGGAGTTGCCGCAGGTGTCTGTTGGAGGTCCGCCCGACGATTTTCGTGGCCGTGCCGCGCGTGTACGAAAAGATTTACAGCCAGGTTGAGCAAAACGCCAAGGGATTTGCGAAGCGAGCCATCTACCGCTGGGCGCTCTCAACCGGGCGAGAGCACAGTCCAAAAATACTGAGCGGCGAGATGCCGCGATCCATCCCCTGGAAGTTGGCGCACAAGTTGGTGTACTCCCAAGTACGGGCCCGTATGGGTGGCCGGGTGGAGATATTCGTTTCCGGCGGAGCGCCCTTGGGCAAGGAACTGGCGGCGTGGTATGCGAGTATTGGCATCCGCATTCACGAGGGCTATGGCCTGACCGAAACTTCTCCCGTCATCGCCATCAATACGCCTCGGGCTCACAAGATCGGCGCGGTGGGTCGCCCACTGCCAAATGTCGAGGTCCAGATCGGCAGCGACTCTGAGATCCTGGTGCGGGGTCCGTCCGTGTTTCGCTCATACTGGAAGCGCCCCGAGGAAACCAGAGACGCTTTTATCGACGGCTGGTTCAAGACTGGGGACATTGGCAGTCTGGATGAGGACGGGTTCCTATGGGTCACCGATCGTAAGAAGGATCTGCTGAAAACATCGGGCGGAAAGTTCATCGCGCCTCAGCCCGTCGAGAATTCCCTGAAGCTCAATGCCTTTATCGGAACCGTTGTCGTGCTGGGAGATCGGCGAAAATTCGCTTCCGTGATTATCTCCCCTGCGTTTCCTCTCCTTGAGGAATGGGCGCGCAGCAATCACATCTCTTTTTCGTCCCGTGAAGAACTGGTGGCTCATCCAAAGACGAAGGCGCTGTACGAAGGCATCGTCGCGGAGTTGAACCAGGGCTTGGCGCGCTACGAAAAATTGAAGAAGATTCTTCTTGTGCCCGACGAGTTCAGCGCCAGCGACGGGACTCTCACCCCGACCTTGAAGCTGCGACGCAAGGCCATCGAAGAGCGCTATCGTAAGCAGATCGACGACCTATACAACGACGCGGAAGTTTCCAGCGTGGCTTAAGGGCGGCGGCCTCCATCCTCTTTTTAGCTAAAACTTCAGTCCCACGGCGCTGCTGAGGAAACCAGCCACGGGGGACATCTTGCGGCAAGCAGTGACGAAGAGCGACATGAACTTGGGACCGCAAACCTGATTGTCAGTGAAGTTTACGGCTGTGCCGAGATCACGCAGCTTGAGATCCTCCACGAACTCGTGATCGGCACGGAACCCGCGTGGCGGCCGACGCAGTTTGCTGGCATCGTCCCAGTTGAGCAGCGTGCGGACCGCCCGCCATTCCTTTGGACGAGACACAATCGCGGTCCTGACCTTCAACAGCGTTGGTGGCTCTGGATGCCAAAGGCCGGACGCCGCGAAACATCCGCCGGACTCGAGATGGAGGTAGAAGCCGGGAGAGTGAACGTCTTTGCCTCGATGGGAAAACCGCATGGCAACATGGGTTTTGTAAGGGCGCTTGTCATGCGAGAAGCGCGTATCGCGATAGATGCGGAACATGGAGCCGCGCGATGGACGTGGATCAGCCACCAGGTGAGACGAAATTTCATATAACGGCGCGGCGAACGCAGTAATGAAATTCAGGACTGGCTGGCGGACCTGAGTTTCCCATTCTTCCTTGTGCGCCAGGAACCAGTCTCGGTTGTTGTTGCGTTTGAGGCGAACGAGAAAACGAAAGAGCTCGGGAGTAAAGTAAACAGGCATTGGGAATACGGTAAGAACACGCGCCAAAAAAGTAAAGTGGCCGCGTGAGAAAACGCAGCATTTGACGACCATCGAAGCGCCGTGCTTCGATGAGAAGTGCCGAGTCCCAATCAGCCTTTGCCGGTGGACGCCCTTCTGCCGGAGATTCTAAGTTCCTTAAGACTGAACCCGAACCTCGTGATCGTGGCCGCCCCGGGTGCTGGGAAGACTACCCGAGTACCACCCGCGCTCCTCGGAATCCTGAGCGGGGACATAGTGGTGCTCGAGCCGCGCCGGATTGCTGCGCGACTCGCAGCACGGCGAGTGGCGTGGGAGCTCGGCGAACAGGTTGGCGAGACGGTCGGGTATCAGATTCGGTTCGAAGAAGCCATTGGGCCACGCACGCGATTGCGATTTGTCACCGAAGGAGTACTGACGCGACGCCTCCTCTCCGATCCCACCCTGAAGGGCGTGGCTGCGGTAGTGCTTGATGAATTCCATGAGCGCCATCTGGATAGCGATCTTGCGCTCGCCTTGCTGAAGCGCCTTCAGCAGACACGACCGGAACTTCGAATCATAGTCATGTCTGCGACTCTGGATGCCGGCCCGGTCTCGCGATATCTTGATCAGTGTCCGATCCTTCGCTCAGAAGGAAGGCTCTTCGATCTTTCGATCAAACACTTACCGTATTCGCCTGAGGCATTGGAAGTGCAGGTGAGGAATGCGCTCGAATTGCTCGGAGACACCGGACACGCTGGTGACACTCTTGTTTTTCTTCCTGGCGCGCTAGAGATTCGTCGGGCGATGCGGGCGTGCGACGCCGTTGCGCGCCGGTCGAACTTGCTGATGCTGCCGCTGTATGGCAGCTTGCCAGCGAACGAGCAGGATCGAGCGCTTTCCCCGGCGGGTCAACGGAAGGTCATTCTGGCTACCAATGTTGCGGAGAGCTCGGTCACGGTGGAAGGTGTGGCTGCCGTGATTGATAGCGGTCTGGCGCGCTTTGCGACCTATTCCCATTGGAGCGGGCTGCCCACGCTGCAGGTGGGCCGGGTGAGCAAAGCGTCGGCGACACAGAGAGCGGGGCGTGCGGGACGTACCGCACCTGGTCGCGTACTGCGCTTGTATACGCAGGAAGATTATTCGCGACGTGTGGACCACGATCTGCCGGAGATCTTGCGGAGCGATCTATCTCAGCTTTGCCTGTCACTGCGCGCGATGAGAGTTCAGGACGTCAACGATGTCGCTTGGCTTGATCCTCCCACGGCCACGGCAGTTGAGCGGGCCGAGTTCCTGCTGGATCGCCTCGGAGCTACAGGAGCGATGGCGCAGAGGCTGGCGCGATTTCCGCTTCCTCCACGGCTGTCACGAATTCTAGTCGAGGCCATCGAGCGCGGCGTGGGCGAGAGCGGATGCGTAGTTGTAGCTCTCCTGGGATCGGGCGTGCGTGTCGAAAAAAACGACCTGCTCGCCGCCATGGATTCGGAACTCGATCACCGAACGAAACAGCACGTTTCGCAGCTAAGAAGAATTGCGCGAATTGCCGGTCAGAAAAAACACAACGACGACGCCGTGCTGATGTCGGTACTTTCGGGGTTTCCCGATCGTGTTGCACGGCTCCGCGCGGGAAATCAGGTATTGCTATCGACCGGCGGATCGGCCGAACTCGCCGGAGCACCACCCCAATACGAGTTCATGGTCGTGGTCGATGCCGAAGACCGTAAAGAGAAGCCGCTGCCGCTCATTCGCATGACGGCCCGCGTCGAGCCGGAATGGCTGATTGATTTGTTTCCAGATCATGTGACGGACCAATCTGAAGTGGCGTGGAATCGCGGAGCTGAACGGGTGGATGCGGTGAGCGCGATGCGGTACGACGATTTGGTGATCCAGGAGTCACGAGGGGTTCTGCCCGATCCGGAGGCCGCAGCGAAAATGCTGGCCGAGAAGGCGCTGGAGGCGGGCATCCAGCGCTTTGTTGACATCGACTCGCAGAGCGAATTCATGGCGCGCGTCGAATTTGCGGGTCTCGACATGCCGGATGTCGCGCAGGCGCTGCGCGAATTGTGTTGGGGACGGCGTAGCTTCGCCGAGTTGAAGAAGGAAGCCGCCGGTTTGATTTCGGTGCTTGAACAAAAGGTGGGGGCACAGCGGCTGCGTGAGATTGCCCCAGAGAGCATCCGCCTGCAGAGCGGCCGCCAGACGAAGGTTCATTACGAACGAGGCAAGCCCCCATGGATTGCCTCGCGGATGCAAGATTTCTTCGGCATGCGGGATACACCGCGGATCGGACCGCAGCGGATGCCGGTCGTGGTTCACCTGCTCGCTCCGAATCAGCGCGCCGTGCAGACAACAACTGACCTTGCGGGATTTTGGGAGCGGCTCTATCCAGAGGTGCGGCGTGAATTGATGCGACGCTACCCCAGGCACGCATGGCCCGAGCGGCCGTAGTTTAACCTTCCAACTTGAACACCCGTTCCATCAGTAGCCATTTTTCGCCGGGCTTGGCTTCCGGCAATGCCTTTTGAAATGTGCTCATGAGCGTCTCCCACTCTTGTACTCGGGGGCTGGCTTCATCCGCTTTGGCCTTTGCTTCGAACGAGAAAGAGTCGTTTACCTCCATGATCATGAACATGCGGGTCCCGAGGAGGTAGATCTCCATGTCGTCGATGCCAGATTCTTTGATGCTTCGAGTAATCTCCGGCCAGATCTTTTCGTGATAGCGCTTGTATTGGGCGATCAGTTTGGGATCGTCTTTCAAGTCGAGGGTCAGGCAGTAGCGTCGTGTCATTCGACCTCGGTGACAGGCAGTGCCAATGGGGATCCTGAAGTTGCGACCGTGGGGCGGTATCCCCATACGGCGAAGTAGAAAACGTAAGCATGACAGACCAGGGGAACGACAAATGCGCGCTGGATATTCCAGGCATCGGAGATCCAGCCCATAATTGCTGGACAAACCGCACCTCCGATGATTGCCATCACCAGCAGGGAAGAGCCAAGTTTTGTGTAGGGACCGAGGCTCTTTAGGCTCAGCGCGAAGATCGTTGGGAACATGATGGAGTGAAAGAATCCGATAAGGACGATCGCCCAGACTGGCGCCACGCCTGAAGCGAACAGCACGACCACCAGGCAGAGCAACGAACTTCCGGCAAACAAACTAAGCAAACGCGGTGCGGCGACCTTCTGCATGATTGCTGAACCGGCGAAACGGCCGATCATGAATCCTGCCAGGTGCGCCTGCAGATAGTGGGCGGCCGCCTTTTCGTGAGTACCCGGAAGCGTAAATTCCGAAAAACGAATGATGAAGCTCGCCACTCCGACTTGCGCCCCGACATAGAAGAATTGGGCGATTACACCTTTGATCAAGTGGGGAAACGCAAAAGTCCCACTGAGTTTCGCGTCCGATCCCTGCACGCCCTCCACGCTGTCCTCGCGGATCTCGGGCAGTTTCGTCATGAAGATGAGAACGGCGACGAAGAGGAAGACGCCGGTGATGACGAGGTACGGAATCTTGACCATGTTGGCCTCGGAGACCCGGTAGGCCAACAATTGGGCGGGATTCATGGCCGCAAGTTCCGCAGGCGTATGCTCGATGCCGGAGAGAATAAATCGGGAACCCACAAGCGCGATCATGACTGCGCCCGCGGCGTTGAAGGATTGTGCCAGATTCAGTCTTCGCTCCGAACTCTCCGCGGGCCCAAGGGTCGTGACATAGGGATTCGCCGCGACCTCCAGAACCGACTGCCCGCAAGCCATCACAAAGAGGGCGAAGAGGAAAAATCCGTAGATGCGAACCGAGGCGGCAGGAATAAAGAGGAGCGTGCCCGTGGCACAGACCAGCAATCCGACCAGGATTCCGCGCTTGTAGCCTAATCGCTGCATCAGTCGTCCTGCTGGCAGAGCGGCGAGGAAATAGCCACCAAAAAAGGCTGACTGGATCAGCGACGACTGGAAATCCGTGAGACCGAATGCCTTTTTGAGATGCTGGATCAGGATGTCGTTGAGGTTGACGCCAATTGCCCATAGGAAAAACAGGCTCGTCACTAAAACCAGCGGCACGACGTAGCGTCTCTCGGTGATGGGCGCAGAGGGGCTCATTCGGAGTTCATTATGTCAGCGCACGATCGAGATGTACGTAGCCGCCGTCGACAAATAAATGCTGGCCCGTAGTGTGGCTCGACTTCGACGAAATCAGAAATACCACCATCGCAGCGATCTCTTCCGACGTAGTCATGCGCTGTTCGAGCGGGATCTTGGTGAGGATGGTGCTCAACTTCTCCTCGGGATTCGGAAATGTGTCGAGCCAACTGCGATACAGCGGTGTCATCACCTCGGCCGGGATGACGGTATTGACGCGAATTCCGTAGGGCAGCAACTCGGCAGCCCATTCGCGGGTCAGAGCCATGATCGCGCCTTTCGAAGACGCGTATCCCGAGGTGCTTCCCTGGCCGGTCACGGCCGTTTTGGATCCGACATTGACGATTGATCCTCGCGTACGTTTCAAGTGCGGCAGGGCATAGTGCGCCATGCCGTAATAGTGCACCAGATTTCGGTTGAGCGAGGCAACGTATTCCTCGACGCTGCCGGATTCCAGTCCGACCTTATCGTTCCGTCCGGCATTGTTTACGAGAGCATCGATGCGACCAAAGTCTTTCAGCGTTCGCTCGACCGAATGCGAACAACTTTCTGCAGAAGCTAGATCGACGGTAATGAGCCCGCAAGTAGCTCCGCGTTTTTGCAGTTCGCTTTGCAATTGCGCACCGGCTTCCGGGTCTCGCCCCACGATCACTGGAATTGCGCCTTCGGCCACGCACGCGTGAACAATGGCTGCGCCGATTCCTTTGGCTCCGCCGGTAACGATGACCACTTTATCTTTCAGTTGCAGATCCATGCCCTAGCCTCGCAGGTTGAAGAAGCCGCCATCGATCGGATAGTCCACGCCGGTAATAAATGAAGCTTCGTCTGAGCACAAGAACAAGGCAAGGGAAGCCACTTCGGTTGGCTCCGCCATTCGTCCGATGGGTTGCGATTTTGCCAGCTTGTCGAACATTTCCTGCTCTCGTCCGGGATAGTTCTTCTGCAAATAGTCGTCCACGAAAGGAGTGTGAACGCGAGCGGGGGAAATGCAATTACAGCGGATGTTGTGCGCCAGATAATCGCGGGCGACGGAATATGTCATGGCGATGACCGCACCCTTGCTCATGGAATAGGCGAAACGATCAGCGAGACCAGTCGATCCGGCGATGGAAGCCATGTTAACGATTACGCCTCCGCCGGAGGCCTTCATGTGCCCGACAACCGCGTGCATGCAGTTGTAGAAACCCTTGATGTTCACCCGAACGACGCGGTCGAAGTCTTCCTCGCCGGTGCTCTCCACGGTGCCGATATGAGAGACTCCGGCGTTGTTAATAAGGATGTCGATGCGCTGTCTGCAAAATATCTCTTCGAAAACGGTTTTCACATTCTGCCGGTCAGTTACGTCGCAGACGTGGACCGATGCTTTGCCGCCAGCGGTAGCGATTTGGTCACAGGTTTTGGCGGCAGCGTTTTCGTTGACTTCAAGAATATGGATCGCCGCGCCATGCACTGCGAGCGTGCACGCGATAGCCTGTCCAATACCGCTGCCGCCACCTGTGACCACGGCGACTTTGCTGTCCAGTCGGAATATCTGTTCTTTGGCGGTCTCGTCGCTCAGAGCGAAACTCCTCGCTTCCAGGGAATGAAATCTTCTTGAGCCTTCTGCTCCGCTTTGGTTCGAATTTCGCCGCTCGCAACGCGAAGGACGAGGTCGAGGATCGTTTCCCCCATTTGCTCAATGGTCTGATTGCCCGCGATAACCGCACCCGTATCGATGTCGATGATGTCGTGCATGCGTTGCGCCAGATCCGAGTTAGTGGAAAGCTTGATCACTGGGGTAATCGGATTGCCCGTCGGCGTGCCAAGGCCGGTCGTGAACAGCACTACGTTCGCTCCAGCGCCAACCTGCGCGGTAACGCACTCAACGTCATTGCCGGGCGTGCATTGAAGATTCAAGCCTGGTTCAGTGGAGTACTCGGGATAGTCCAGCACTGCGGTTACGGGAGATGTTCCGCCCTTCTTGGCCGCTCCCGCGGACTTCATCGCGTCAGTCAACAGTCCATCGCGCATATTTCCTGGCGACGGATTCATGTCGAAGCCGGAGCGAACTGCGGCGGCACGGGCCGCGTAGTCACGCATTAGCTGGATGAAGCGGTTGCCGACGGCTTTGGTTGCGCCCCGATCGATGAGTTCCTGCTCTACTCCGCAGAGCTCGGGAAATTCCGCGAGAATCGTTCTGCCACCCAGAGAGGCCAGCAAATCGGCGGTGTGTCCGATAGCTGGATTCGCCGAAAGGCCGGAGAATCCATCGGACCCTCCGCACTTCAGGCCCACGCATAAGTTGGACAGTGGGGCGTGCGTGCGCTTCGCTTTGTTGGCTTCGACGAGTCCCGCGAAGGTCTGCCGGATCGCCTCCGACATCATCGCCGCTTCCGAACCACTGCGTTGTTGTTCGAGAACAAATAGTGGCTTGTCAAATTTCGGATTGCGCTTGCGTAGTTCCTCGCGAAGGATTCCAATCTGCGCATGCTGACAACCCAGGCTCAGAACGGTTGCACCCGCCACGTTGGGATGGTGAATGTAGCCTGCGATGAGCCCGCACAGGTTGTTGGAATCTTCCCTGGTCCCGCCGCAGCCGCCTTCATGTAGAAGGAAACGGATGCCATCCACGTTCTCGAAAAGACGACCGCGGGGTGCCGGAGCCGCATTCGGGGGCAGGGTGTGAGCGTTGATATTCTCCGCGTTGCCTTCCCGATAAGACTTTGCCAACTCCGAGACTTGATGCCTATAGATCTGAGGGGAAGCAAACCCCAATTCTTCTTCCAGCGCCTGCTTCAGAACTTGTATGTTCTTGTTCTCACAGAAGACGAGAGGGACAACCAGCCAATAGTTTCGCGTGCCCACTTGCCCGTCGGAGCGACGATATCCTTGGAAGGTTTTGTCCTGCCAGCGCGAAGCATCCGGCGGCGTCCAGTCAAAGTCATGCGACTGCTCGCGGAATGTGGCAGCCTGATGCTGGATATTGCTGGTGGTCAGAACTTCTCCGCAGGCGATGGGCTTGACCGCTTTGCCAACCAGAAGACCGTACATAATGACGTCGTCGCCGGCGTTGAGGGCCCGGGTGGCGAACTTATGCTTGGCCGGAACATTCGTCGGCAAAGTATAGGTCTGGCCTGCGAACTCGATTGATTCGCCGGCTTGCAAGTTGGTAAGCGCGATCAAGACGTTGTCGCGAGAATCGAGTTGGAGAACGGAGCGTTGCATGCGACGAAAGATCAATTACTAGACTTGGTCGACAGAATCATCAAGTCTGCTACAGTGTCCGGTCATTGTAGAACATGTGCGAACGAGGTGCCGATCGATCGTTTAGGGAACGACCAGTCGCCACAACCGCTGCGCGTTACCACCCAGGACGCCGTCGCGATCTTCGGAATTATGCTGGCCCAAATAGGACTTCACTACGCCAACGGCTTGCGTATACGAGGCGGCCACAAGGCACACCGGCCAATCAGAGCCAATCATGAGACGACGCGCTCCGAACGCTTCAAAAGCGACGTCGAGAACCGTGAATATCTGTTCAGGCTTCCAGTGCTGCCAATCGGCCTCGGTCACGAGTCCCGATAATTTGCAGAACACATTCGGAAATTCGGCGAGGCGCCCGATCCCCTCTTCCCAGAAATCCAGATTGCCGTGCTTGATTGGCGGCTTAGCCAGATGATCCAGAACGAAGCGCTGTCGAGGAAATCGTTTCACAAAGTCAGCGGCTACGGCGAGATGTTTGGTGTAAATGAGGATGTCATAAGCAAGGTCGAACTCCTCGAGGGTGGAGATACCGCGCAGAAACTCTGGCTGCAGCAGGAAACGATCGTCCGGTTCACTTTGCACGATGTGACGAATGCCAACGAGTTTGGGATTTTGAACCAGAGCTCTCAGCTGCGATCGGACGTCGGGTGACCGCAGATCGACCCATCCGACAACACCTACAATCGAGGCGGACTGCTCAGCCAATTCCAGCAGCCATCGCGTCTCCTCCAGTGTCTGACGTGTTTGCACGGCAACGGATCCGTGAAAATCGTTTGCATCCAGTTCCGGTTTCAGGTCGGTCGGAAGAAAATCGCGGCGGAGCGCAGCCATCGAATCATCGATCCAATCGAATTCGGTTGGATGGTAGATCCAAAAATGCTGGTGAGCGTCGATTTGCAAAGGGCGCATCGGCTCTTAATCGTAGACGCAATGCCGTTGGAGGCCCAGATATTTTTGCAAGAGAATTTCTTGTGCACGGGTCGAAGGCCAGCAAAGGCGCAGCTTAAATCAGGGCAAGAAAAAAGAAGTCCCGGCCTCGCGGCCGGGACTTCAAGCCATGACGTACTCGCTCCTCAACTAGGAGGCGCGACGCTGGCGGTCCAGGTTCTCGTTATCTTCTTCGTTCTGGCCCTGGCCACCCTTCTTCTGCTGTCCGGGCTGACCGCTCTGTTGGCCGGTCTGGCCTGTTTGGTTCTTCTGGCCAGGTTGTCCGGACTGATTGCCTTGCTGCCCAGACTGTCCGCTCTGCTGGCCGGACTGACCACCCTGCTGTTTGTTTTTTTCCATATCGTCTGCCATGAAAATTCCTCCCTTGGAGTACGCTTCGTGGCGCACTCTGCAATTTAAATCGACTACTTTCAATTAGTTGCTGAACTGCATTCCAAGGGTTGGGACGAAAAGAAACCGAATACCAATACGGCGGGAGATCAGTCTTGAGGCAGTACTGAGACTTGGATCGCGGGAGTTTCCGAAGGCGTGAAAGTCTTCAACCGTTCGACTTCTTCCTGTGTTTTCTGCCACGCGCCCGCATTGCGTTTGGTGGCGACAGGCGCGTTCGGATCTCCATAAAACGAGAGAATATTCTCACGCAGTTCCGGCGTGATCTGCGCAAAGTTCTTCTGCGCGAGTTGATCTAGCAGATGTGCGTAAGCTTTGTCGGTCAGGACATATTCTCCTGCGTGAGTGATGCGCCCAGTGTCGAAGTCAGTGTTTGCAAGGTGAAGTTTTCGTGCGGGGACCTCGGCGAGAAGAGTCTTGTAGTTGTCGAGCGTGTGATTCACGCTCGCGATATAAAGATCTTCGGTTTTCTGGCTCGGTATTTTGAAATCCAACGCTTTGAAGGGGCCGATCTTCGGAACGAATTTGAGAAAGAACGCGAGCACTCGAGTGCCGAAGCCCGGTCGGCGGTAACCCTTGCCCCACTCTTTCTGGTAATCGGCTCGCGACAAGTAGTATCGGAATTTGCGCGAATTGAAGTTCGGTGTCTCTGCGACCAATTCTTTCTTCCGGGCAACGAGCGCGACCCTCGTCATCTCGGGCAGAATGTTGCTGATCGCCCGCCGAAAGGTTCCAATGGCCAAGTCCTCGTTAGGGATGACCTCATTGAGAGGTATCCCATAGGTATCCTCAAAAGCGCGTTCTAACACGGGTTTGGAAACTTCGAATCCGATGAAGTCATGATACCGGTCGGAAGTGTACCGATTTTTTGCGACCTGGGTTACATCAAATCCGAATTCCGTACGGATGTGAGCTTTTGGATTGTCGGCATACGTCACCTCTTTGCCGTATTTTTGTCGAAGCTTCGGAAACTCCAGACCCACGGCCTGATTCACGGTAGGGTGTCCGATGTTGTCCGCCGAGTAATGTGCCAACGCGCCGAGAGCAAAGGCATATTCGTTAAGATCTTGAGCTTCATTGACGAGATTGACGATGAAGTCACCGCTTCGTACGTAGTGAGTCAAATCGCTGAAATATTTGTTGCCGAACGGGTAATAACCCATGTCCTGAAGCAAAGAACCGCCATACGCAAAAGCATGGGCTTTCTTCAAGTCGTCGGCGGTCGCAGTGGGGAAACGCTTCGTGAGGAGGGGCTGGATGTCATCTTTCCAAAGTAGATCAACTACCTCTTCATGCGTGAGCACGGAATATGCGCCGCACACTTGCGTCAGGGCAACGAGCAGCCCGACGCCGATTATCGCTCGCCACGAGTGCAGTGATCGTCTCATAAGGCGCTGACAGTCTTTCCAGATGCCGAACGTGACGCTTAGGTCCGCTGAGATCTTCTCCACCGGCCTAATCCCCAAATAAAATTCAGCCTTTCTTAGTTGCCAAGCGCGAGTCAAGGTTGGCCGAAAACCGTTCCCCAAATAAGCAGCGGATCAAATCCGGCGCGCTCGGGTACAGATATATTCTTCTGCGGCTACCAGATGCGGGGTAAGGACACATCGGCGAAACCCATTTAGCCTTTAGCTATGTTTTAGATGTCCGGGGACTGCATTTGAGTATCCAAGGAGAACAAAAATGAGCATTTGGACGATATTGTTTGTGGTGCTTCTAATCGCGTGGCTCGGTGGTTTCACGGTGTTCCATGTTGCCGGCGGGATGATCCATCTGCTGCTGGTGTTCGCTGTAATCTCGTTGATCTTGCACTTCGTGATGGGTCGAAGCGCCGCGTGATGCGTGCGCTTCATGCTGAGGGCGATCGGATCTGGGTGGCTGCTTACAGTCACCACGATCCCGTCACCAGGCAGGCGTGTGGACATCCTTTATCCCGAAGCCGGTATGCATTGGCGGGCGGAGGGATGGTTCGTTTTCCCTTCTGAGCGTACTCAAAGTCGTACCACTTCGAATTCAGTAGAAAATAGATCAGTAACAAAACAAAATAGAGGGCCAGAGTAAAAACTGGCCCTCGCAAGTTTGTCGTGTCATCTGGTCCGCCGCTATTTCTATTTCATACTGCCGCCCGCCATCTTGAGCGATACGACATCAACTTCATTCTTGTCGGCTGAGACATGCGCTTTCAGCGTCACATGATGTCCTTCGTGTCCTTTAACAGCATCTGGATTGCTGATCGTCCAACTTTTTCCGTCTTTGTCGCTCACAAAAGTCTTTCCGTCATCGCTGATTTTGCCTGTGATGTTGGCCGCTTTCGTCGACATGTCCGACTTCGTATTGTCCTGCTTCATCGTGTCTTGAGCGAAAAGTCCCAAAGACATGAGCAGGCTTAGGGCGAAGGTAATCGTCAACAGCTTTCTCATTTCAGTCTCCTTTGCGAAATTCGATCCCGCGTTAGAGCTCTGGGTCGAACCGCTCAACTGCGGGCAGGTGATCGTGAGGGTCGGAATGTCGCTTCGAAAGAAACGGCGCTGGCCCATGACTACCCCGAATCTTCTTGGTTGAACTGAGACAAGCTAACGGAGGTCGGAGGGCACCGCAATCAGGGGAAGCCCTTAGAGGGCTATGAACCGGTGAGTCTTACTTTCCGCACAACCTCTCCGTAAACGTTTCATCTCTAAGCAAGCCGGCTAGGCACTCGTTGTGGCCTAGAGGAAATCCCTTGAAATCGGTGAAGGGAAGCGCAGGCAATCAGGTGTGCGGTGCGCGCAGTCCCGCTTTAACGTTACCGATCAACCCTATAGCCCGCAGGAGCAAAGCCGTAACGGGTAAGCAAAAGGTGATCGGCAAGGAGAATGCAAAATGGGTATTCGCGCCGTTCGGTCGGTGTTGTTCGCGTTGTTAATGTTGGTTCTCTCGTCGACCTCGTTCGGTCAGCTCCGCATTTCGGTTTCATTTGGACCACCGGCGCTGCCGATCTACGAGCAACCGCTATGTCCCGGCGATGGTTATATCTGGACGCCCGGTTATTGGGCCTGGAGTGACGACGATGGCGACTATTACTGGGTTCCGGGAACTTGGATATTGGCCCCGGAGGTAGGCTACCTGTGGACTCCCCCCTACTGGGCATGGGCTGACGGAGCCTTTGTGTTCTACGACGGGTACTGGGGGCCGCACGTGGGATTCTATGGCGGCATCAACTACGGATTTGGATATTTCGGAGAAGGTTTTGAGGGCGGGCGCTGGGACAATGGGCGCTTTTTCTACAATCGCTCGGTAACCAATGTGAATGTCACTAACATTCACAACGTCTATAACACTACCGTCATCAACAACACGACCAATGTAACTCGAGTCAGCTACAACGGAGGTGACGGTGGGGTCAAAGCCCGGCCGCGGCCTGAAGATGAGATTGCCGCGCGAGAGAGACATCTGCCGCCGGCCGCTCCCCAGGTCCAGCACGTGCAGGCCGCTCGGAGTAATCCGGAACTGCGCGCGTCAGCGAATCACGGGAAGCCTCCAGTCGCCGCGACGGCCAGACCGGGCGCCTTCAACGGCCACGAAGCGGTTCCCGCGCGGGCGGCAGGAGCACCGTATAATCCTCCGGCCAACAGGGGAGCCGCGCAGCCACGAACCGAGACCAGCAATCGACCTGCCGCCGCTTATCACCCGAAGGAACTCCCGCCGATGGAGCGTCCCGCCGCGCCAAACACGGGCAATGCGAAGCTGGACCAGAAATATCAGCAGCAGCAACAAAAACTACAGCAGAAGCAGGACCAAGAGCGGCAAAAGCTTCAGCAGCAGCAAGAGAAGGAGCATCAGAAGTTAGCGCAACAAACTGCGAATGAACAGAGGAAGCAGCAGACTGAACAGAAGCACCAACAACAGACGCAACAGTTACAACAGCGGCACGTCCAGCAACAACAACAGTTGCAACAGCGGCAGGCGCCTCCGCCGCCTCGGCCGGAATCAAAACCGCCCAAGGGCAAGTGATCGGAAAGAATCGAGGGCGGCGCAGTCGTGGAAGTGACGGGGCGCCGCCCGACGCGGTTCAAGCAGAATTAACTCGAGCCGGCGAAGTGAGCGTGCCCTATGTCCGAGGACGCTGGCCCTCGGCGAAAACTCTCCGTGTCCCAAGCCTGGGAGTGTCGCCATACCTACCGAGCAGGGAGTACCAGCGGATCCGCAGCATCTCCAGCACCATCTTCGAACCATCGGCGAGTGGGTGAATTCTGGTTCCCGTGTCGTGCGCCCACACGACAGGCACTTCCGCCACTTGGAAGCCTGACTTGCATGCCAGGAAAAGGAGCTCTGCGTCGAAACCCCAGCCTTCGATTCGTTGCAAGGGAAACAGAGCTTTCGCGGCGTTTCGCCGGAATGCCTTGAAGCCGCACTGGGTATCTTTGAAGTCGAGCCTGAGCAGAATTCGGAGCAGCACGTTAAAAGCTCTTCCCATCACCTGCCGCGATAAGGACTGGCGATGCGTCTGAAGTTCGCTGCGCACCCAGCGCGAGCCAATCGCGACATCGGCTCCTGCCTCCAGTGCTGCAACGAGCTTCGGCGCTTCCTCGATGGGCGCCGACAGGTCGGCGTCGGAGAACAGAATAATCGCACCCTGCGCATTTAGCACACCATGGCGCACGCTGTAACCCTTGCCTCGATTGCCCGGGTTCTGTACGAGGCGCAATATTGCGTTTTTACCTGCATAGTCCCGAACAAGGTCAGCCGTGCCGTCCCGAGAGCCATCATCCACTACGATCACTTCGGCGTCCCAAGCCTGCTCGCGGACGAAATTCAGGACCCTGTCCAAGGTCGGACCCAAGCGTGCAGCTTCGTTGTAGGCGGGGATAACAATGCTTATATCGTATGAATGGTCCAAAACAAATCTCTCTTCCTAAAGATGATTGTCGGTCTTGTCGACGGGTATCCAATCCGGACCGCGATTGACCAGACGTCACGCTTAGAGAGTGAAGCGACTCAAGAGGTTGCGTGCGAAAGGCTGAATAAGGTCTTCTCCTAATTCTGCTCTATCAGACCGCCGTCGGCTCGGTCCTTTCCTACAGGAAATACCTTAGGGCACGCCGTCCGGCGAACATGATACGAATACGTGTTAGTTTATTCAGATCGCCGGGGCGCCGTTCCCCGCAACTCGGGTGCAGTGTACTCCCCCTTTAAGTTAAGTACTTGATTCGATTAGACACTAAAGTGCGTGCCTGGATGCGGACCTCCTACGGCGAGAAGTCTTGCCGAGCGGAAGTCCTTGAAATGAATTGCTCCTCAGTCGGGAGAGGCTATGAAAAGATCTGCGGTTAACGGAATCGCGCCCAACGGAACTGAGAACGCTCCTGCCAACGTGGCGAAAACCAATGGGAAGCCCAAAGCGACCGATGGGTCCCTTGATCTCAGCGTTATATTAGCCAGCCTGCAGTCGATGCGGGATGGCGATTTTACCGTGCGGCTGCCCGGCACATGGGTTGGGCTGGCAGGAAAAGTCGCCGATACGTTCAACGAGATCGTTGCTGCCAACCAGCACATGTCGCAGGAACTGAAGCGTGTCGGGCAGGTGGTTGGCAAGCAGGGCAAAACGCGCGAGCGCACCCGGTTCCACGAGTCACGAGGCGCCTGGGGCGAGATGGAAGTCTCGGTGAATACGCTGGTGGAAGACCTGCTCCGGCCTACGGCCGAGGTCACGCGCGCGATTGCTGCCGTCGCTCAGGGAGACTTGACGCAGACGGTGCGACTCGATGTGGATGGACGTCCTCTGGAAGGCGAGTTCCTTCGTTCCGCGAACCTTGTCAATACGATGATTCAGCAGTTGGGCGTGTTTACGGCCGAAGTAACGCGCGTGGCGCGCGAAGTGGGAACCGAAGGAAAACTCGGCGGACAGGCGCAAGTTCCTGATGTGGCAGGTACGTGGAAAGATCTCACCGACAACGTGAACCTGATGGCCAGCAACCTGACTGGCCAGGTGCGTAACATCGCCGAAGTCGCTACAGCCGTGGCTAGCGGCGATTTGTCGCGCAAGATTACGGTCGACGTACGCGGCGAGATTTTGCAGCTCAAGGAAGCCATCAACACGATGGTCGATCAGTTGCGTTCGTTTGCTTCAGAAGTAACGCGCGTAGCCCGCGAGGTCGGAACGGACGGCAAACTGGGTGGCCAGGCTGTTGTCCCCGGTGTCGCCGGCACGTGGAAAGATCTCACCGACTCTGTAAACGCCATGGCCGGCAACCTGACGGCTCAAGTACGAAATATTGCTGAGGTCACGACGGCTGTGGCTCGCGGCGATTTGTCCCGCAAGATTACGGTCGACGTGAAGGGCGAAATTCTAGAACTCAAAGACACCATCAACACGATGGTGGATCAGCTGAACGCCTTTGCCGGAGAAGTAACGCGCGTGGCCCGCGAAGTGGGTACTGAAGGCAAACTGGGCGGTCAGGCCCAGGTGCCCGGCGTCGGCGGTACTTGGAAAGATCTCACCGATAACGTCAACTTCATGGCCAGCAACCTGACGGGTCAGGTGCGAAACATCGCGGAAGTCGCCACGGCGATTGCAAGCGGCGACCTGTCGCGCAAGATTACGGTCGACGTGCGCGGCGAAATCCTGCAGCTGAAAGAAACTCTGAACACGATGGTGGACCAACTCAACCGGTTCGCTGGTGAAGTGACTCGTGTGGCTCGCGAAGTAGGTACGGAAGGACGGTTGGGAGGGCAAGCGAACGTCCCCGGCGTCGCTGGAACGTGGAAGGATCTTACCGACTCGGTGAACTCGATGGCCGGCAACCTTACCGGTCAGGTCCGAAACATCGCCGAAGTCACGACCGCTGTGGCCCGCGGCGATTTGTCACGCAAGATCACGGTCGACGTGAAGGGCGAAATTCTTGAACTCAAGAACACCATCAACACGATGGTGGATCAGCTCAACGCCTTCGCCGGCGAAGTAACCCGCGTGGCCCGCGAAGTCGGTACCGAAGGTAAACTCGGCGGACAGGCACAAGTGCCCGGAGTCGCCGGCACCTGGAAAGATCTCACCGACAACGTTAACTTCATGGCCAACAACCTTACCGGCCAAGTCCGTAACATCGCCGAAGTAGCCACAGCCGTGGCCCGCGGCGACTTGTCCCGCAAGATCACGGTCGACGTGAAAGGTGAAATTCTCGAACTGAAAGACACCATGAACACAATGGTGGACCAGCTTCGTTCGTTCGCATCGGAAGTAACCCGCGTCGCCCGCGAAGTCGGTACTGACGGCAAACTCGGCGGACAGGCTCTCGTTCCCGGCGTCGGCGGAACGTGGAAAGATCTTACGGACTCGGTGAACTCCATGGCCAGCAACTTGACGGGCCAGGTACGTAACATCGCCGAGGTTTCAACCGCTATTGCGAGCGGTGACTTGTCGAAGAAAATCACGGTCAACGTGAGCGGCGAAATTCTGCTACTCAAGGAAACCATCAACACGATGGTCGACCAGTTGAATGCGTTCGCGGCCGAAGTGACGCGCGTAGCCCGCGAAGTCGGCTCCGAAGGTAAACTCGGTGGACAAGCTCAAGTCCCCGGGGTGGCCGGCACGTGGAAGGATCTCACCGACTCGGTAAACTCCATGGCCGGAAACCTCACCGGCCAAGTCCGAAACATCGCTGAAGTGACGACGGCTGTGGCCCGCGGCGACTTATCGCGCAAAATTACTGTCGACGTGAAAGGCGAAATTCTCGAGCTCAAGAACACCATCAACACGATGGTGGATCAGCTCAACGCTTTCGCTGGCGAAGTGACGCGCGTAGCTCGCGAAGTCGGTACGGACGGAAAGCTGGGTGGCCAGGCGCAGGTGCCTGGGGTGGCCGGCACGTGGAAGGATCTGACCGACAACGTGAACTTCATGGCCAGCAACCTTACCGGCCAGGTGCGAAACATCGCCGAAGTGGCGACCGCTATCGCGAATGGCGACCTTTCCAAAAAGATTACCGTAGACGTGCGCGGCGAAATCTTGCAGCTCAAAGAAACGCTCAACACGATGGTCGAGCAGTTGCGATCATTCGCGGCCGAAGTGACGCGCGTAGCCCGCGAAGTGGGATCTGAAGGACGCTTGGGCGGACAGGCTAACGTGCCCGGCGTCGCCGGCACATGGAAGGATCTTACGGACTCTGTGAACGCCATGGCCGGCAACCTGACAGGTCAGGTGCGAAACATCGCCGAAGTTACGACGGCCGTGGCCCGCGGCGACTTGTCTCGCAAGATCACGGTAGACGTGAAAGGCGAAATTCTGGAACTAAAGAACACCATTAATACGATGGTGGATCAGCTCAATGCCTTCGCCGCCGAGGTAACGCGCGTGGCGCGCGAGGTCGGCACCGACGGCAAGCTAGGCGGTCAGGCGCAGGTACCAGGCGTCGCCGGAACGTGGAAGGATCTTACCGACAACGTCAACGTCATGGCGGTCAACCTTACCGAGCAAGTGCGCGGTATCGTCAAGGTCGTGACGGCTGTCGCTAACGGCGACCTCACCCAGAAGCTCACCGTAAATGCAAAGGGTGAAGTCGCTGCCCTCGCAGAAACCATCAACAACATGACGGGCACGCTGGCTACGTTCGCGGATCAGGTCACGACTGTTGCGCGCGAAGTCGGTGTCGAAGGCCGCCTCGGTGGCCAGGCCAACGTGCCCGGCGCCGCCGGAACGTGGAAAGATCTTACCGGCAACGTCAACCTGCTGGCAGATAACCTGACCAACCAGGTGCGCGCCATCGCGGAAGTTGCCACAGCCGTAACTAAGGGCGACTTGACGCGGTCGATTCAAGTGGAAGCTAGCGGCGAAGTGGCCGAGCTGAAAGACAACATCAATACGATGATCGACAACCTCCGCCTGACGACTGACCGCAACACGGAACAAGACTGGCTCAAGACGAACCTCGCCCGATTCACCGGCATGTTGCAGGGCCAACGCGATCTGGCGACCGTGGGACGCATGTTGCTCTCGGAGCTTGCGCCCCTTGTGAATGCGCAGCAAGGCGTGATCTATCAGATGGAAACAGAAGAGTCCGCGGGTATGGTGCTGTTGTCGGCATTTGCCGACGACGGTGAGAACGGTCACCTGCGGCGGTTAAGAATTGGCGAGGGACTTGTCGGCCAGGTGGCAGCAGAGAAGCGGCGCATGCTCATTTCCGACCTGCCGGAAAAGACAATTGCGATTCGATCTGGACTGTTTGAGTCCGTCCCGCGGAATGTCATCGTCCTGCCAGTCTTATTCGAAGACCGGGTCAAGGCCGTGATCGAACTGGCGTCGCTGAATGCGTTCACGGCTTCGCACCTGGCGTTTCTGGAGCAACTCACCGCCAGCATCGGAATCGTGCTGAACAGCATTGAGGCGACGATGCAGACGGAAGGCTTGCTGAAGCAATCTCAGCAGCTCGCTGCTGAACTCCAGACACAACAGAAGGAGCTGCAGCAGACCAACGAGCAATTGGCTCAAAAAGCCCAGCAGTTGGCCGAACAGAACGTCGAAGTCGAACGGAAGAACCAGGAAATCGAGCAAGCCCGCCGGGCTCTGGAAGAGAAGGCAAAGGAACTCGCGCTCACTTCCAAGTACAAGTCAGAATTCCTGGCAAACATGTCGCACGAGTTGCGGACGCCGCTGAACAGCATTCTGGTGCTCGGCCAGCAACTCAGCGAGAACCCCGACCACAACTTGACTCCGAAGCAGGTAGAGTTCGCGCGCACGATTCACGGCGCGGGAACCGACCTACTGAACTTGATCAGCGACATTCTCGATCTCTCCAAGATCGAGTCTGGAACGGTCTCGGTTGAAGCGCAGGAAGTGTTCTTCGCCAATCTCCTCGAAATGGTCGGGAGACCGTTCCGGCACGAGGCGGAAAACCGAAAGCTCGCGTTCGAGGTGCAGTCGGATCCACATCTTACGCGCAGCCTGGTCACGGACTCCAAGCGCCTGCAGCAGGTGCTCAAGAACCTGTTGTCGAACGCCTTCAAATTCACCGAACACGGGGCAGTCCGCCTCGCGGTTTCGGTAGCGACAAAGGGTTGGAGCGAGGATCACCCGATTCTCAGCGGGGCGGCATCGGTGGTCGCCTTCGAAGTCACGGATTCGGGTATTGGAATTGCTCTCGATAAGCAGCGCATCATCTTCGAGGCATTCCAACAAGCGGATGCCAGCACGAGTCGCAAGTACGGCGGAACGGGGCTGGGTCTCGCCATTAGCCGCGAACTCGCGAGCTTGTTAGGCGGCGAAATCCAGTTGCGGAGCACCCCTGGTCAAGGCAGCACATTCACGCTATATCTGCCTCTCACGTATGTGGGACCGTCTGCGTCGAAGCTGACAGCGTCGGAGTGGAGGTCCTCCTCCCCCGCCATGCCGCTGCAGTTGTCGAGCATGGTGGTTTCGGAACATCCGGTCGAACACATCGCGGACGATCGCGATACTTTGCAACCGGAGGATGCTGTGCTCCTCATCGTCGAGGATGATCCGCACTATGCTCGAGTCCTCTGTGATCTGTCGCGCGACAAAGGCTTCAAGGTTTTGGTGGCGTTGCGCGGCGCGGAGGCCCTCGCCCTGGCTCGCGAGTTCCATCCGACGGCTGTTTCTCTGGATGTGTTCCTGCCTGACATGCTGGGATGGACCGTACTCAACCACTTGAAACAGGACCCGGCGACCCGGCACATTCCGGTGCAGATGTTAACGCTGGATGAAGACCGGCATCATGGTCTGGCTCGTGGCGCGTTTGCGTTCGTTACCAAGCCGACCAGCCCGGAAGATCTGGATTCGGCCTTGTCTCGAATCAAGGAATACGCGACACCTCGTCGGAAAAGGCTCCTGATTGTCGAAGATAATCCTGCAGAGCAGATGAGTATTCGCGAATTGCTCGGTCATGACGACATTGATGTCTCCGTTGTCTCGACCGGCGCGGAGGCGTTGGAGGTGGTAACGCGCGAGGCATTCGATTGCGTCGTACTCGACTTGCGGTTGCCCGATATGACGGGCTTCGACATTTTGGAGCGCATGCGCGATATTCCTGAGGTGACGGATCTGCCGGTAGTCGTGTTTACTGGCAAGGAATTGTCCCCTGAAGAAGACGCGCGACTGCACACCTTGGCACGAAGCGTCGTCGTCAAAGGCGTTGAATCGCCGGAGAGGTTGCTCGACGAGACAGCACTCTTCCTGCATCGGGTGGTAGCTGATCTGCCACAAGAGAAGCAGAAGATGCTCGATCGCCTGCACCGGTCGGATGAGGCCCTGGTAGGGAAGAAGGTGCTGGTGGTCGACGACGATATGCGCAACATCTTCGCTCTCAGTAGCGTGTTGGAACGTCGCGGGATGGCTGTCTTGACTGCCGGAACTGGCCGCGAGGCGATCTCGATGTTGGAATCAACGCCGGATGTGGCCATCGTTCTAATGGACATCATGATGCCGGAGATGGACGGATATGCGACGATGCAAGTGATCCGTCAGAACCCGTCGTTCCGTAGATTACCCATCATTGCTCTGACTGCAAAAGCCATGAAAGGTGATCGCGAAAAGTGTCTGGAAGCGGGCGCGTCGGAATACCTGGCGAAGCCGGTGAATACGGAGCAACTGCTCTCGGCACTGCGGATGTGGCTGCACCGATAGTGATCAAGGATTGGTATAAGGGCTAGGCATTTTCGAAAGAATGGTGAGCGTGCAGGAAAAGGTAAACATCCTGATGGTCGACGACCAGCCGGGCAAACTGCTCAGCTACGATGCTGTTCTGGCGGACCTGGGAGAGAACCTGATCAAAGCGACCTCCGCCAAGGATGCCCTTGAGAAGTTACTCAAGACCGATGTCGCGGTTGTGCTGATGGACGTAAGCATGCCGGAAATCGACGGTTTTGAACTGGCGGAGATCATCCGGCAACACCCCCGCTTTCAGAAAACAGCAATCATTTTTGTTTCCGCTGTGCATTTGACGGACCTGGATCGCCTGAAGGGCTATCAGCACGGAGCGGTCGATTACCTATCGGTCCCGATTGTTCCAGAAGTGTTGCGCGCGAAGGTGAGAGTTTTCGCCGAACTACACCGCAAGAAACTGCAACTGGAGCGGCTGAATAATGAACTGGAGGAACGAGTCGCGGATCGGACGCTGGAGTTAGAGCAGAAAGCGCTAGCGTTGCAGCAGCTCAACAAAGATCTGGGAAGGAAGAATCAAGAATTAGATGCCATCGTCCAGACTGCGCCAGACATCATCTTCAGCCGGCAAGCAGATGGCACCCGGGACTACATCAGTAGCAGATTTTACGAATACACCGGCGCAGAACCAGGTTCAGCTGTGGGATTCGGCTGGCTGGAGTATTTGCATCCTGACGACAAAGAGCACAGTCTGGCGCACTGGATGCGGTGCGTGCAGTCTGGGGAAGCCTATGAGTCCGAGTACCGGATTCGGGGCGTCGATCGGCAATACCGCTGGTTCCGCGCTCGAGCTGTGCCGCTTCGCGATCCTGAGGGAAAGATTATCAAGTGGTACGGGACGTGTTCTGACATTCACGACAGTAAACTGCTCGAACAGTCGATCCGCGATAACGCGGTTGAACTGGAACGCATGGTGGACCTCAGGACTGCGGAATTGAGACGTCTGTCGAGTCGCCTTATGACCATGCAGGACGAGGAACGCCGCCGGATAGCGCGCGAAATTCACGACGGTCTGGGACAAGAATTGGCCGCAGCCAAAATGATCATGGACGGCATTCTTTCGAGGGATTCGTCGCCGCGAATGCGGCAAGCATCTGCGGATGCGAGCGAATTGGTAGATCGCGCCATCAAGCAAGTTCGCACGATCTCCCATCTTTTACATCCTCCTCTTTTGGACGAAGTCGGTTTGGTCTCTGCGCTGCGATGGTATCTTGAGGGACTTTCTGATCGTAGTGGGATTGAAATCCGGCTTGAGATCGATCCGCCGGATCTGAGCCGGCTTAATCCTGACATCGAAACGGCGATCTTTCGCATTATTCAGGAAGCGTTAACCAACATGTTCCGGCACTCCGGAGCACACAACGGAAGCGTCAGTCTCGCGGAGACTAACGGTCGCATCGTCGTGGTCGTGCGTGACGACGGCAAGGGCATTGAGGAACAAGTGATTCAGTTGCGGCCCGATAGCCTCGGCGTTGGTATCGGAGGAATGCGGCAACGCGTCAATGAACTCGGGGGAAGCCTGCGGTTGGCGAACGCCAATCCGGGAACGATCGTCGAAGTAGTCATCCCCTCCCAACGGCACGAGCCGATCGCCATCCCTCAACCAGTTTGACCTTTGCTTAATGCCCCGCTTAGGCGGCCTTGCGGTTGTCCACTCTTTGTTCGTCCGCCTTGATTTCCACTTGTTCATGCTTAATGTCGAGGCGCAGGCGGTTGTAAATGCTCATGTACTGGTTGGCAATCCAGACTAGCGCGAAAAACGCAACAACGTATCCGCGCCAATCCACAAAAAGAAGTTTGTATCGCGCGATGAGAAGGATTCCCGCGGCGACGTAATGGCTGAAGCAATACTCGCAGGTGAACAGATAAAAGAATTTGCGGCGGAACGGCGATCTCGCCTGTTTGCATTCTCGTTGACAATACTCGCGCGGCTCGCGAAACACTTCCTCATGGGTAACAGTCCACGCAACGCACGCGACGGGAATTCCCAAGACTAGAAGATACGCGACTTGCATGCCTAATCCCATCCGTCTTGGATGCGTTTGCCATAGCGATCGTTGACTACTGGCCAGCCTTTGACAAGGTCGAATATTTCCAGCCGGACTAAAGCAATCGGACCCCTCCAATACACAATCTCACCGATTCCGATTTCGAATGCCGATCCCTACGGTGAGTTTGACAGGTTGCGGGCGGCCATGTCCTTTCCGGAGTGACTGCACACGGCGGCCCGAGCGGGCCTTTGCAGTTTGACCACTTGGAAGCCGTCCTTGGTCGCCACGCATCCGTCCCGACTCATCCTTTTTCACCTGTCCATTACAAGGTATTTTCCAAAGCTCTAAGGACTACCGTCGATTGCTGCCGCGATGGGCAACAGGCAACTTAGACGGGGAACTCAGTTTTACTGGAGCATCGCGGGCTCTTAAGTTGATCTCAGTTCGATCCGCGAAAAAAAAGGAGAACTATGACACGGCTGAAACCCATTTCAAGCGCATTAATCGCTCTTTCGATCGCACTCACCTTGGCTTGCTCAGACACACCGACAAAAGCACCCGATGTCGCAGGAGACATCCGCCAAGCTTTGGATCAAGGCGGCCTCAAGGATGTGAGCGTGAGCCAGGATCGAGACAAGAGTATCGTCACGCTGACTGGCAACGTCAGGACAGATGACGACAAAGCGCGCGCCGAATCGATCGCAAAGTCCATTGCAGGATCTGAAGTCGTCTCTAACGAGGTCGGTGTGCGACCCAGTGGCGACGAAAGCACAGCTAAGAAGGTCGACTCGGACCTCGATTCTGGTATCGATAAGAATCTGGATGCGATGTTGGTGCGGCACAAGCTGAAGCACGATGTGAAGTATGACGTAACCAACGGCGTGGTTACTTTGAAAGGGGATGTGCCCTCTCAGTCCCAACGTGATTCCGTGGAGAAGATGGCTGGGCAAGTACCCAACGTAAAGCAGGTCGTGAACGAACTGGAAGTCAAACACCAGAAGGCGACATCGACGAAGTAACACCGATTGCTTAACAGGGCCAGATTCTCGACTCGTGGGGAACTGGCCCTGCATTCGTTGACGTGTTTTCGGACGCAGAGGCTCTCTTACCGCAGCGGTTCGCTAGAAACTGTAGAAAGCGCAAAAAGCGATGATGAGGAGGAACGCCAATCCCGCGCTAGCCAGGCTACCGGCCCCATCTTCTACCACGATTCGCTTTGCCTCGTTAGTGCTGGTCTGCTTGACAATCATCGCGCTCGGTGCGGTTGCGTACTTCACGGAGCAGGGAATCGTTCGGAGTCGAGATCGGGTAATCCACACCTATCAAGTGAGATCCCAACTCAGTGATCTGCAACTGGCGGTCATGCATGCTGACGCCAGTGAAACCAGCTCTCTCCTGATGCGCGGCGGGCGGCAGGCTCAACGCTCTCACGCGCAGTTCGATTCAGCCCTTCAGGAGGTTGAGGAACTGCGTAGCCTTACCAAAGACAACCCCCGGGAACAACAACGTCTTAGCCAACTGGCGCAGATCCTAAGAGAAAACGAGTCTTTACGGGAGAGCCAGGGAGATTCGATTGTCCGGTCGCAACTCTCGCCCAGTGAACAAAGGCGACAGGAGCAAATCAGCGCCCGCCAAAATCAGATTATCTCGATGGTACAGAGCATGCAGCAGGAAGAGGAATCGTTACTCGATGAAAGGCTGAAAGCGTGGGATTACCTGTTCAAAAGAAATGTCTTGATGCTCGGGCTGGCATTCGCGGTTGTGACCTTGATGTTGGCCTATAACTTTCGGCTTCTCATGCTCGAGGTCGCGCACACCAAAGATATAGAGAGACAGTCGAGGGTCAACGCCGACTCTTTTCGTTTGATGAGTGCCAGAATTCTAGAATTGCAGGACTCGGAACGGCGGCGCATTGCACGGGAACTCCACGATAGCGTGGGCCAGTACCTGGCGGGACTGAAAATCAACCTGAATCAGCTCGAAAAGGGCGCTCGCGTTGATCCTGCATCTTTGATCCGAGAGACGCTTGGCTTGACCGACTGCGCAATCCAGGAGGTCCGAACCATCTCCCACCTTCTGCATCCGCCACTGTTGGAAGAACTCGGATTCCTCCCCGCAGCTCGCTGGTACGTGGATGAATATGGAAAGCGCGGCCAGTTGAAGGTGTCGCTATTCGTCCGTGAGCCCATGACCCGACTCCCCAGAGAAGTCGAGATCGCGTTGTTTCGTGTTCTCCAGGAATCATTGACGAATGTGTACCGTCACGCGGCCGCACAGTCGGTAGATGTTCGAATCTTGTGCAACGACGGCCACGTGACGTTAACGGTCGCGGACGATGGAAAGGGCATTCCGGAAGAAGTCCTTGCGAGGTTCCGCAGTGGAGCGGCGCCGGGTATTGGTCTCGGGGGAATGCGGGAGAGGCTCGCGGAATTCGGAGGCGAAATCAGGGTCGAATCCTCAACTGGGGGATCGGTTGTGGAGGCGGTGATCCCGACGAGCGAATTTACCAAGATGAAAGGGGTCTCTTCGGGCGACGGAGCAGTCTCTTAGCACGCGTCCAGACGGGATCGTGAGGTGAACACAGGGTCCTTCGGGACCCTGTGGATGTTTTTTGCGGCTAGTTCAAGGATCTGCGGCCACTTCCCAGGTGCGCCACCAACGAAACGAGGAAGAGCACCAGGAATACGACAAACAAGATCTTGGCGATGCCTGCCGCTGCCACCGCAATTCCCGTAAAACCGAGCACTCCGGCAATCAGCGCAACGACCAGAAACATTAATGCCCAGTACAGCATAGTTGGCCTCCAAAGGTGTGAATTGAAGATCGTTCGGCAGTAGTCATCTTGAAGGAGTGGAACCCTCTCGGGGAATCCCCGCCAAAGTGTATCTGATCAATTTTTGTCCTGTATTTGCCGTTTCGAAGGACCGTCTTCGGGAAGGAGCAGGTGCCGATCCGTCCCAGAGGATCGGCACCCGCTTGGGGGGCGTTGTGTCGAGTAGAGATTGCAGACTAGTCGGCGGGGCTAAAACTCACAATACCGTGAAAACTGTAGGCAGGTCTGGGGGAAACACTCATCTGCGCCGGAGTCTAAGCATCCGCGCCTCATCCTCAGGAAACTTCTCACCCTGATTACTGCTTCTGCTGGATAGAACGGGAAGGCCTGCGAGATTAGCTTTGATCTCGCAGAAAGAATAGCAGGTGCTCGTACTGAGCACAGAAGAGGACGAGACAAACTAATGAAACAAAATCCTTCCCTATGGCCTAAGTTGGTCCTGGTTCTGAGCATTTGCTCAATCTTTCTTGGCGTGAGTTGGTCCGCCGATAAGGATGAATCTGACATCGCAAAGCGCATTGATGCGTCCGCCAAAGTACTGAACGAGATCATGGCGACCCCGGACAAAGCGATTCCTGACAAAGTCATGCGCGAGGCGAAGTGCATCGCCGTTATTCCCTCCATGGTAAAGATTGCCGTCGGCTTCGGCGGAAATCATGGAAAGGGCGTAGCCACTTGCCGCACTGAGTCGGGCTGGAGCGCTCCTGCCCCTATCACGATCACTGGTGGAAGCTGGGGGCTGCAGCTTGGTGGTCAAGCCGTAGACCTGGTTATGGTCGTTACCAATGATCAAGGCATGCAACATCTGCTTTCCAGCAAGTTCAAGCTGGGTGCTGATGCATCCGCTGCTGCCGGTCCAGTGGGCCGCGATGCTGCAGCCGATACAGATATCAAGATGCGCGCCGAAGTCTTGACCTACTCGCGAGCTCGCGGTCTCTTTGCTGGAATTGATTTGAGCGGAGCGTCCCTCACTCAAGACAAAGATGAGACGCGCCTGTTATATGGGAAGTTTGTTCCCTTCTCTGACATTCTGAGCGGAAAGGTGCGGCCCACCGAGGTCAGCGAGCCATTCCTTTCAGCAGTTAGAAAATATTCCAGCCAGAGCAGGGAATCCGGCAGAAATACCGGGGCTAGCGCATCGGCACCGGCGGCGAACTAACAATTCTCGTTCAGTTGAACTCTGTGCCGGCCCGGGCACGAAACCCGGGCCGGCAAATTAGCCGAGTGTGAGAACCAACTCTAACTTTGAGGAGACCCTATGTACACGATTCTCTTGGTAGTCCTGATCCTGATGTTGCTGGGAGCATTGCCTGCGTGGCCCTACAGCCGGTCTTGGGGGTACTACCCAAGCGGCGGGCTGGGTCTCGTCGTAGTAGTTGTTCTGGTTCTTCTTCTTGCTGGCCGCTTGTGAGCCGGCGGTTTTGAGTTTCGCCGGCCACAGGAAACTGCGGCCGGCCGCAGATGGTGGGAAACCTGGTCTATTCTGCCATTTGCTTGGGGTCAATCTTTAGGAGCGGTCATGTCGAGTCATCAAAATTCTGCCCTTAACGGTGAATCTGCATTTGAACTGGTGCCGCGACCTCTGAGTGTGAGCCGGTATCCGGTAAGTCCACGCGTCCCTCGTCCACCAATGAAGCCGAGAACCCCACTCGGTCGCGCGCCCGACGAGATCTGGGGACACTACAACAATTATCGTGCGAACGGCGTGGTGGTTTCAGCGATCGTACACATTGCTTTGGTCGGTCTCCT
Source organism: uncultured Acidobacteriaceae bacterium (assembly GCA_963788555.1). GTDB lineage: Bacteria > Acidobacteriota > Terriglobia > Terriglobales > Acidobacteriaceae > Sulfotelmatobacter. The sequence goes on from CAWBHM010000008.1 coordinate 187,216, forward strand.
TCTGAGCGGAGCTTTCTTCGGTCATCAGATCGTGCAAGCGGTCGCGAAACACGAGACTGTAACGCTGATCGCACCTTCGCCCGAGACATACGCCCTGCCGACGGCGAAAACGGTGATTAGTGGCGGCGGCGGCGGCGGAGATCATGATCCTTTGCCAGCGCCGAAGGGGCGTCTGCCCAAGGCGGCTTTGCAGCAGATTACGCCGCCGGCCATCGTTATGCGTAACGAGAGGCCGAAGCTGGCGGTCGAGCCGACAGTTGTGATTCCTCCCCAGGTTCATGTGGCCGACAATCACATGCCGAATTTGGGCACTGCGACAGCAACGGCCATGATGCCTGCGGCACCCCCATCGAACGGCACTGGTTCTGGCGGCGGTATCGGATCCGGTTCCGGAGGCGGAGTCGGTGTAGGACATGGCCCTGGGGTTGGTGCAGGAAGTGGTGGCGGAATTGGCGGCGGTGTTTACAAAGTCGGCGGTGGAATTTCAGCGCCGCAAGCAATTTCCTCGCCCGATCCGGACTATACAGAAGAGGCACGGAAGGCCAAGAAGCAAGGAACATGCGTTCTTTGGCTTATTGTCGACGCCGCGGGACATCCGAGAGATATCAAAGTCGTTCGGGGCTTGGGTCTCGGGCTCGACGCGAAGGCGCTTGAAGCAGTACGCCAGTGGCGCTTTCAACCGGCTCTGAAGGATGGGAAGCCTGTTGATGTTCAGATCAGCGTGGAAGTGGAGTTCCATCTTTACTGATCGCTGAATGTCAATCGGTTTGTTGCCCTACAAAGAGAATTTATTTCCCTCAAAGGCACTCGATAGGCATAGATCCGCGCCCAGCGCGGATCTTCGCCTTATGAATCGATCTAAGGTGCTTACAGCGTCTCCTGCAACCGTTTACAGATGTGACCCGATAGAAGGATGTCGATCCTTTTTCTATTCTCGAATCCATGCTCGCGGAGTTCTGGACGAGCGAACTACTTTCCGGTACCTGAAAAGGAGATCAACCGTGGCGACTTGTGCGATTTCTGCGACAGATGTGAACGTCATCCCCGCGACCCCCGCAAAAGGCCGCGACGATTCTCAGATCAACCTGGTGAAGCGCGCGCAGGCTGGCGACGAGCAAGCATTTGCAACTCTGTTTCAGCAACACAAGAATCGCGTGTACTCCGTCTGCCTTCTCATGACCAAGGATGTTGCCGAAGCTGAGGACCTGACGCAAGAGGCGTTTCTGCAGGTATTCCGCACGGTCAGCTCGTTTCGCGGCGATGCGGCGTTTTCGACCTGGCTGTATCGCGTGGCGGTGAACACCGTGCTGATGAAGCTGCGCCGTCGCAAGTCTCCCCCCACCGTCTCTTTGGATGAGCCCGTGAACCCGGAGTCACCCTCCTTGCACCGTGACTTCGGCAAGAGTGATCCAGATCTATCGGGAGTTGTCGATCGCATAGCGTTGCGTCGCGCCTTGCAGGAGCTGCCCGAAGGATGCCGGACAATCTTCGCCTTGCACGAGGTGGAGGGATATCAACACCATGAAATCGCGCAATTGCTCGATTGCTCCATTGGGAACTCTAAGTCGCAGCTGCACAAAGCGAAGCTGAAAATGCGCGCCCTGCTTTTCCCCAAGACGAAGATTCGCCGCCGCTCGGCGCGAAACCAGTCGACCAATCAGGGGACCGGGATGCTGAGTTTCACCAGGGTGGCTGTCAAGTAAGAGGAGGTAGCGCAGCGCTACAACAGAAACCAGCTTGGATCATGGAAGGTGAACCGCAGTGCTAGGCGCAATCATTATTGTAGGACCGGAGAGTCTAGAAGAAGTCGAGAGTGCGGCCACGCCGATCGAGGGAACTCCCCTTGTCTGCGTGGAAGTTCTCGGCCGGTCCGTCGTAGATCGAATGATCGACCAATTGCGCCGCGTCGGTGTCGAGGTGATCTCAATCGTTCGCGGTACCTCTGGGACTGATTCCGCGGCCACGAGTGATGCGGGCTCCCTGCCAGATGCGTGGTCCAGTGCGACCGAACAAATCCGGGGGTTCGGAGAGCGTGGTGCTGACGCTGTGCTGGTGATCCGCGCAGTCGCCTACGTGGACTTCGATCTGAAAGAAGCAATCCAGTTTCACCGCGAGCAGAGATTTGGTTTGACTCGCGCCGCCGATAAAGATGGTCCTTTGGATCTATGGATTATTGATCCGGCCAGCATGGTGGACGGTGTAGATATTCTGGGCACTCTCGAGTCAGCCGAAGCCTCGCGCTATGTAGTACGTGGATATGTAAATCGGCTGGAACAGCCGCGAGACCTGCGCCGCTTGGCCGTCGACGGCCTTACGTCTCGTTGTGGGCTTCGACCGCAGGGGAATGAAATCCGTCCTGGCGTCTGGGTAGAGGAAGGTGCCCAGGTGCATCGGGACGCCCGCATTGTCGCACCAGCATTCATAGGCCGCGGATCGCGAATTGCAGAACAATGCTTGATTACCCGGTGCACCTGTGTTGAAAGCAATTCTCAAGTCGACTATGGCACCGTGGTGGAGGACAGTTCCATCCTTTCGAATAGTTATGTAGGCATCGGACTGGATTTGTCTCACTCGATTGTCGATGGCAGTAACCTTCTCAATCTTGAGCGGGACGTGGTACTGGAAGTCTCTGACCCCAGGGTGATTCGAGAAAACAGGGTGCAGCGGAACCGTCCGACGCCTGTCATTTTTGGAATGGGGGGCCCGCGGTTTGCACCGGCCGAGGGTGGCCCACGCTGAAGTTTGGATGTGGAGATGTATGGATTGTAAAGCTTTACATGAGTAGTCAAAATTCGAAGGGGTGGAAAAATGTTGACCAGCGGGCCCATAGTCGTCATGCAACTGCCAGAGCAGCTTAACCGGAGCGGAGTTCGAAGTTTCCTGCAGGAACTGGAGCCGCTTCTCGAGTGCCATCGTCCGCGAATCGTCCTCGATTGTTCTCAGGTTCGCTGCATCGATAGCGCCGGGGTTGAGATGATGCTTCATTGCCTGGAAGAAGCGATGAAGCGCGACGGCGACTTGAAATTGGCGGCATTGTCCCCCGAATCTGAGGTGATTCTCGAGTTGATGCGAGTAGCTCGCGTGTTCGAGGCATTCGCGACGTCTGACGAAGCCGTGCGTAGTTTCAACGCCATTCCCGCGGAAGCTGTTCCACAGGATGCGCCCTGGTACTCCACTGTGTTTGGTGAACTGGGCACCCTCAAGCAGGCCAGCTAATTTACGTTGGCAGACGGAGACGAGAGATGCTACCGCTCAGCAAAAACCTCGTATTAATGACATGTTGTGCCCTAGGTTTGGCCTTGCCCGGAAGAACGCTGGCGCAGGAGGGAAACCAGGCGCCCCAGCAAGAAACGAAGCCGAGTACGACTGGAAGTCCAGCCTCCCCGATACCCGAGATCGCCTCCTCGGCTCTGCCCGACAGTCCGGGTACTTCGTGGGCGCAAGCGCAGGATGCGTCTAACCCGCAAACGGCTGCGCCGCAGACTGCAACTCCTTCTACGCCGCAGACGTCGACTTCACAGGCAACCGCTCAAGATCAGTCCGCTCAAGATCAACCCGCTCAAGATCAGTCTCCAAAGCCGCAGCGGCCGGTCGGTACTGCTGCTGCGGAGGCACCCAAGGTCAATGGTGTAACGGCAGCCCAGCCCTCCGGCGTCGCCATCGCTCCGGCCAAGCAACGACGTGTTCGGACGATCGTTCTCAGAGTTGGGGCGATCGCAGCAGCGGGAGCCGCACTGGGAAGCGTGATTGCGCTGACAGCGGGAACGTCAAGTAAGCCGCCCGGCGCACATTAGAAACACGAAGCATGAAATTCGCTCAACGGTTGCCAATTCGTCATGGAATCGCAAAACATAAGAGTCATCAGCTTCTCTGGGATCGACGGTGCCGGCAAAAGTACGCAGATTGAAGCCCTTCAATCCCACCTGCGCGAACTCGGCTTCCGTTCTGCGCTCTACACCTTTTGGGATAACGTCGTAGTGTTCCCGCGCCTGCGCGAGCACATGAGTCTCAAGGCGTTCAAGGGCGACAAGGGAGTCGGAAGTCCGGATAAACCGATCAGTCGCCGCGACAAGAACGTTACATCCTGGTACGTCACTACCTTCCGCCTGCTGCTCTACTTACTTGACGCGTACAGTCTGCGCGTTGCCGTATCCGGAAGCATGGCGGCCGGGGTGGATTTCATTATTTTCGATCGCTACATCTATGACGAGCTCGCGAATTTACCGCTGAATCTCCCGCCCGTGCGGTTCTACATAAATCTGCTACTGCATCTGGTCCCTAAACCTGACGTTGCTTATGTGGTGGACGCCGATCCGGAGGCCGCGCACCTTCGCAAACCGGAGTACCCCCTGGAGTTTGTTCGCAAGAATCGGGACGCTTACATCACTCTGAGCCGCTTAGTCCGGGGCGTCACGGTTCTCGCGCCGCTTTCCGTGGAAGAGACGACTGCCAAAATCAAGGAATCAGTGTCCCGGAAATGCTTTCGGACCGATCTCGAGACAGTCGACTTTACCTGGCAATGCTCTAGCGCCCCAAGTCAAGCGAAAACTCCGCATGCTTGAATCTGTTTCTTTATTGCCACAGTCCGCCAACATCTTCTCCTGAAAGCACATCGAATCCTGAGCGCTTACAAGGCGGGAGCTGAATGAAGATCTGTCTGGTGACGACGTTTCCACCGAGTACCGGGGGATTGAGTGAGTATGGATTTCATCTGGCGCAGGAGTTGCAGCGCAACCCATTTCTTGACCTTACCGTTCTGGCCGACGAGCTTCCGCCGAGTCACGTAGAAGCCGATGGTTTTAATATCATGCGTTGCTGGTCGTTCGACGACCCAGGTAGCTCCTACCGTCTGTTGAAGACGCTGCACCGCGTGAAACCGGACGTGGTCTGGTTCAATCTCTTGTTCAGTACGTTCGGGCGCAATCCCCTCATAGCGTTTTCCGGCCTCATGACGCCGTTGCTTGCGCGTCTGAGTGGACGGTATACCCATGTCACGCTGCATCACCTGATGGATACCGTCGAACTGAAAGATGTCGGAGTTCGCCACGAGAGCCTCTATCGCGCGGCCGGAGCCGTGGCGACACGCATGCTATTACTGTCGAATTCCGTCTCCGTGCTCATGCCTGGCTATCGCAAGATCCTGAATGACAAGTACGGGCGGGACAATGTGCATTTGCGCGCGCACGGGATTCTTGCACGCCGGCCTGAGTTCCCCGACTTTTCCCGGCGGGGAGCACCCGTACACCGCATTTTAGCGTTCGGAAAATGGGGAACCTACAAGCGCCTGGAACTGATGATCGAGGCCTTCAACCTGATCGCGGCCCAACGGCCCGATGCAAAACTAGTGATCGCAGGGGGAGACCATCCCCAGGCTGCAGGATATACGGAGTCCGTCAAGCGACAGTGCGCCGGCAACGATCGGATCGAATTCCGGGGTTACGTTCCTGAAGATGATCTGCCTGAGCTATTTCAGAGCGCCACGGTCGCCGTCATGCCATATTCTTCATCAACGGGTTGCAGCGGTGTTGCCCACCTGGCATGCGCCTATGGCGTCCCGATCGTTTGCGCCGATCTGGCAGATTTCCGGCAAATGGCCCAGGGAGAAGAACTGGCGATTGAGTTTTATCCGCCCGGGAATGCGCAAGGACTTGCCGATTGCCTGGTTCAGTTGCTGCAAGACTCCGAAAAGCAGCAAGCCATGGCGACGCAGAATTTCTCAGCGGCCTTGCGCATGACCATGCCCAATGTCGTTCAGAAATATCTTCGTCACTTCGAACTTCAGCAGCGCGTTCAAACGCTCAGATACGTCGCTCACATCCGTCGGTTACCTCGCTGGATTCCGTCCAAAACGTTGTTGCTGCGCTTCATGACGCGCAATTCTCTGGGATGGGCGCGGCGCTCTGCCGTTCTGCACACGACATGGAGCGACCGGGAAGTCCCCGGCCTACTTCACGGTAACCGTAACGGTGGTGGCAAGCTGCAGGGAACTGGCAGTGCCGTTGATGGTAACCGTGTAACTGGCGGCGCTGGGAACATTGGAAGAGGTGGCAGCATTGCTGGTGCTCCCCCCACCGCAGGACGTTCCCCCGATCACTATCATGGCCAGAATACAGGCGCCAAGAAGGGCGAAGACTCGTCTGCGCCGGATCTTTCCGATCACAGTCAGACCGAAGAAACCGAAACCGAAGAGCTCAGTAGCGAGAACGCTAGTGCCCCTCTCGCTGTGGTTCGCAGCCTTGGTGGTAACGGCGGAGACCGTGAGCACGGAACTCACGGTACCGGAGCCGGGAACAACGGAAGCGGGCGAGAACGAGCAGGTCAGAGTCTGAGGCAAACCGGAACACGACAGAGCGATGGCATTGTTGAAGGCGCCTGATTGAGATGCCGCGGTTACCGTAATATTGCCCGACCCACCCGAAGCAATCGCCATCGACGATGGATTTGTCCCGAGCGAAACGGTTGCGGTTCCTGTTCCTGTCCCCGTTCCAGTTCCTGTTCCTGTTCCAGTTCCTGTCCCCGTTCCGGTCCCCGTACCCGTACCTGTTCCAGTCCCCGTTCCCGTCCCGGTTCCTGTTCCCGTGGTTCCGTCTATGCAAGTTGAAGTAAACGTCACCGGTCCAGACATCTGATTGGTTATGCCCGGCTTTCCCACAGCCTGCACGTACAGCGTGTAGCTCCCGTTAGGGATCGCGAAGCTGCACAGGCTCAGGGAATTGGTCCCAGCACCAACGTCGCCGAGAGACATCAGATTCTGGCCATCGACGCTGATATACGGGACGTAGTGATCGAGGGTACTGCCATCGCCTGTCGTGCTCCATTGCAGCGAACTGCCCGAAATCTCCGCCGAAATCGTCAGGCAATTATTGATGCCAGACTCGATCTCAGTACCCTCTTCGTAGTCGTTCCAGGTTACGAGTTGTAAAGCCGACAATTGCTTTCCTGATTGGTACAGGTTGTTTACTTCTGAAAAGGTCTGCAGCCATGTTTGTCCGCACTGCTGGCCCATGACGCGGTTAGATCCCCATGCTGCGAGCGAATCATTGAACCCTTTATAGGTGGCTCCTACGGTCTGTTCGTTCGACAGGGGCATTCCGACGTTATAGAAACTCGTCAGGTAACTTATCCCGTAGTCGGTAGTCGTGGGCATCACCCATGAATAACTGCCATCGCTTAACACGTGACTAAATCCACTGTTGTTCTGAAACAGAAAGACCGGTTGAGTGGAGAGGGCGGCGTTCGCTGCGGTCCAGTCGACGCTGTAGGACAGGTCAATGTTGAAATTGGTGACGACTGGCCGGCCTTGCTGAGTCAGGTACGCTGGCGATGGAAAGTAGTTTTGCTCAATGTATTGCAGGTCGCTGATCAGAGCTTGCTGGGGAGAACATCCAGAGCATGAATACCACTCGATTGCCCCCTGGTCGACCATGATCGCGAAGGTGAAGCCAGGATGAGACTCAGCTTCGGCCATGACAAGTTTGGTGGCCTGGTCGATGCTATTGTTAGGGCCGTACCAATCAATGATCACGCCGTCGATTCCACGACTGATCATGTCCGTGATCTGATTGTGAACCTGCGCCGCGTCTGTCGAACTGTACCCAACATTCATATGATTCGATCCACCGAACCATAGAAGCAGGTGAGCATAGACCTTCGTGGTCGCGCCGGAGTACAGCAAGGAGTGAACATCCACTTTACTGATGTTGCCGGGCCCGGCATTGCCGTTGGTCTGGCTGACGAAGCTGTTGGCCGTACTCGTGTTGTTCGCCGTCTGGGCGGCTAACGTCGTGGTTGGGTTAACGTAATTCCCGGCCGCACATACACTTGTCGCGACCAGCAGCAGAGCTGCAACACAGAACTCTTTTCGACACATCTTTCCTCAGGAGCGGAGGGACCGAGGTCTTGCGGCCGATTCCAGAGGGAGGCACGCCGCGCCTGTAGATTCCTCGGAATCAGCTTTCTTTGGGACTAGCTTTCTGGGACGTTCTGGAACAACTTTCTGGGACGTTCCTAAAAACAGCGTTCTGGGACGAACTTTCTGGGAACAAAAGCAGATTACTGTTGGTGCAGTGATTTTGAAAAGGTATCGATAGTGCATGAACCAGTGGCGGAAACCGGCAGGCCATTATCAGTGCTGGTGCGCGAGCACTGGACGCTCTCTTCTGCGCAATTTGTTTATTGGATCATTATGGGAATTGAAGCGGCGAGCGCCGCTTCACGTTGGGCTTGTCGTCCGTACTTCTCGTAGCAGTTAAGAGGCCTGGTTTCAGGCATTTGCCTAGATTCTGAAGCGCGGATCGCCTGCTGATCGAAGCCAACGTTCCACGCGCAGACTTCATCCAAGTTACGTTCCGTTTTTCAAACTACGTTCTGCACTAATGGTCGTGACGACAGGTGAGGCGAATGACTGCAACGAAAATAGTTTGCTCTTGTTCAACCGTGGCGATGATTTTTTCTCTTTTGCTGCTGTGCGGGTGTCAGGGACTTTCAAGCAGTTCAACGACGGGCGACATCAATTCGATCAATCACATTATTTTCATGGCCCAGGAAAACCGCTCGTTCGATACATACTTCGGACAATTGCCGGCCTACTGGGCGGCGAATGGATTTCCGTCGCAGCAATTCGACGGCCTGCCGGCTACGGCTTCCAATCCCAGTTATGACGGCACCACCAGTGTGTCGGCCTTTCATGTCGCGACCGAATGCATCGAGCTTCTCTCTCCGTCATGGAATGAAAGTCACCTCGACTGGAACCTTCACAATCCGGCGTCCACCACTCCCACGTTGGATGGCTTCGTTTGGAACGCTGCTAACTTCGCATTGAACCAGAATGTCGCCGGTGCAAACCCGCAGTACACTGACACTGCGGGTGTGCGCGCCATGGGCTATTCAGACGGGAGCGACCTGAACTACTACTACTTCATGGCCTCGAACTTCGCCACGTCCGACCGCTGGTTCGCGCCTGCTCTCGATCGAACGCAGATCAATCGGATGTATTTATTCGCAGCGACTTCACAGGGTTATGCTTTTCCTCCTGGAACTAATGCTGCCGATAATGCGCCGCTCACCGCTCCCACGATCTTTGAGGCTCTAGAGGCCGCCGGTGTGAGTTGGAAGCTGTATTACACAGACGACACTTGTGCCTCCGTTCCTCCGGACGATCGGGTGCCGGGAGGTGGAAGGCCTCGCGAAGCAGCCGCATCTTCCTCGAGTGGCGGCCCTTGCACCTACCTGACCCAATTTGCAAAATATTCTCCGCCCAACGCTTTGCCAAGCAACGTGGTGCCCATCTCGCAATACCTCACCGATGTACAAGCAGGCACGTTGCCGTCGGTAGCTTTCATCGAGCCAGGATATCTGTCGAAACAAGACGAGCATCCGAGTTCCGGCACGAATGCGCAAACGGGAGCTGCTTATGTTCAGAGTCTGATCGATCCCTTGATGAACAGTCCCTCGTGGAAGGATTCGGTTTTCATTTTGACCTATGATGAGGCCGGCGGAATGTATGATCATGTGCCGCCGCAGCCTGCCGTGAGTCCGGACGGCATTGCCCCCGTAGATTTACTGTCGACCGATATTTGCGGCTCCGCCAACGACCCTAATGGTTTCAATTGTGACTTCAATTACACAGGCTACCGGTTGCCGTTGGTGGTGGTATCTCCATTCACGAAGAAGAACTACGTCTCGCACACCGTAGCGGACTACACAGCGATATTGAAGTTGATCGAAACCCGGTTCAATGTGCAGCCGTTGACCAAACGCGATGCTGCGCAAATGGACATGACGGAGTTCTTCGACTTTCAGAATGTTCCATGGGCCACGCCACCCTCGCCCCCGGCGCAGTCGACGAGCGGTGTGTGCAACGCCAGCAATCTGGGGTATACGGGCCACTAACCCGGCTTTCCGCCTGACAGGTAAGAGCGAGTCGCTGTTGAAGGGGCCTGCACAGAACGGGGCATCCCTAGCAGGTTGCGGAAAAACTCGGCATTTGTGTCGCTAGAGACGGCGTAAACACTCAAACTATCGGACTGGATAGATCAGCTGCCCACCCCGGATCACTTGATGGACTTTAGAAAAGGCGCTGACATCTCTCTCGGGATCGCCATCCAGTACGACTAAATCAGCGTCCATTCCTTTCGCTATACGCCCGATGTGGCTTGAATATCCGAAGCGCGTGGCTGGATTCGTGGTAAGGGAAGCCAGAATCTGCTGGAAGTTCATTCCGGCGCGGGACATCCAATCGAATTCCTCCGAAGTGTCAAACTTTTCGATGTAGCCCACGTCAGTGCCGAACAGGACTTGCCCTCCTGCTTGAGAGAAAGCCTTCAGCTGCTGCGCTGCCCTGCTCATCCCTTTCTCGATTTCGTCAGGTGACGCGTTACCCTTCTTGGCTTCGACTTCCCACAGCGTCAGCGTCGGAGTAAGAGCCATGTGCGCGGCTGCTAGGCGTCCGGCAAAAGAGGAGCTCCAGAGATCATCGCTGGGGGTAGTGTGGGCCAGGATATCGACCCCACTCTGAACGGCGACTTCGATTCCTTGGTCGTTGGAAACATGGGCAAAGACAGGCTTGCCAGCGCGGTGGGCCTCGGCCACGATCGCCTTGGCCAAATCCAAACGAATGGTCAGGATGCCATCCGACTCGATCGAATTTGCAAAGATCTTGATGCCATCCGCGCCGCCACGGACCTGTTGGCGCACTCGCTCTGTCGCCTGCGAAGTTGATTCGACGTCGGGGATGATGATGTGATTGGCTTCGAGGAATCCTTTGACGTAAATGGGCGTTCCGCCCTTGCCCCAGAACGGCTCTCCGACGGTAAGTATCCTCGGCCCCCTAACCTCGCCCATTTTTATGCGACGGCGGATAAGAGTCGTGTTTTCCAGCACGGACGCTATGTCAAAGACCGTAGTAAAGCCCCAGCGTGTGAGCATCTCTTGCAGTTGCGTAGTGATCTGTTCGGACGAGAGCTTTTCCGCATGGAGCAGGCCCGGCGTAAGGATATGTACATGGCTGTTCCAGAAACCAGCCGTCACAACTAGGCCATTGCAGTCAATAACAGTCGCATGACGCGGAAGTTTGATTGTGGCGGTTGGCCCAACGGCAAGAATGCGGCCCGCATGTACAAGGATTGCACCATTTTCGATTGGCGGTTCAGTGGGTGAAGAATAAATCTTTGCGTGAACCAGAGCGAGGTCAGAGCAAAAACTCGAGATGCCCGAAGAGAGTGTCCAGACAAGAAGAATGGTGAGGACACTACGGATTCTCATGCCAGCAATATACGACAAGGGACACGAGATCGTTCCTCGAAAGCTGGCAGCCGACGATTTTCTCAAAAAGGAAGTCCGGTATCAGAAGACTCTCTTGTTTCCACAACGCAACCTGCTAAGAAGAGGCATGCGTGGAAAAGACGAGCAGCAGTTGGACATGTTCAGCTATACCAGCCCGAGCAGCGAGTTCCGCAAGACCACCCACTGCGTTCACTGCGCGCCATGACCGATGAGGCATTAAGGGGACTGCAGCCCAAGTTCAACAAGCTGTACGCCAAAATCGAGCGACCGTCGATCGCACCAGAGAAGTTGTTGCGGGCGCTCCTGCTGCAAGCGCCGTATTCGGTGCGCAGCGAGCGGCTGCTGATGGAACAGCTCGGCTGCCTACAACCTGGTCCTCCTCCGGAATCTGGCGATGCAAGCGACGTAAGCCAATGGCCGGCTAGCGGGGAAACAGCGCACCCTTCACTTGTTCTGAGACTCGATCGTCAAGCTCCGTGCCACGTAGCGGGAGCCCTCAAAACTCGTTACCACGGTAACGACCGATCCGGTGTGAAGGTTGTCATCTGGCGGAGCGGACGGATCCAGATAGACCTCGTAGGTCTTGCGGTCCGTCGAGGAATTGATGACTAACAGACCCGTGCGCAGATCGAGGTGGGCAACTTGTCCCGCAAAGGTATAGCGAGTTCCAGGAAGGGCGAGGATTAAGACCTCACGGGCTACGTCATGTCCGTTGCCCTCGGAGCCAAACTTCAGAGCGACCAGAGAACCTTCCGTCAGCACGCTCGCGGCGACGGCTCGATCACCTTGCAAGAATCGAGTAGAAGAATTGAGGCGCACGCGGATCGGCGTAGGAGAGATCGCGTCCCTGATGGTCAGTTCGCTGCGATCCGCGCGGTATTTCAGCACCGTCCCTTGGCTCTCGCCAACCGCCTGCTCTTTCTTGAGACGAATCGCACGCGCGAACACCGTGGTTCCGTCGAGAATCGTGTCGACATAAACGCGTTCTCCGATCTTCAGATCAGCAATGGTAGCTTCGCTAGGTCCGCGATACACGTGAGTTCGGGGATCGAACAAGATATTCACTCGTCCACCGCCAAAGACGCGTACTGTGAGTTGATCGCGCACGCGATCGAGACGTTCGACCGTTCCCCCGATCAGCGTTGCTTTGGCGTTGGGTAAACGCGGAAGGTCGGGTAGAAGACTCGCCGGATCCGCAAGAATCCCGGCGTCGGTGTCAGGGGGAGCGTCGACTACGGCGGGTTGCACTGGCTTAATACTGCCGTCGGTCGCCGAGACCACAGACGATGTTGCCGCAGAGGCTGATGACCCCGATTCCGAAGGCGCCTGCGAATAGGCGAAGGTACTGAGGAGTAAACTGCCGACTGCAAATTTGGCGACCAGTTTCATTCAGATTCTCTCGGACGCAACTTTCCCCGCTGCCATTGGATGCAACCTCCCTCTGCAAGGTAGTCTCCATTCGGTCAGAATGAGGTCCAAATTCCCCGATTTCCAGCAAACAAAATCCCTCGCCCGGCATCAAAATGCAGTCTCAGTTTGAACACTTTTGGAATCAAGGACGGGAACGCCTATGCACGCTAAGCGGTGGCTTATCAGAGGCTTTGCCGGAGTACTCGCGGCGGGATTTGGATTGCCATTCGCCCACGCGGGAGATCTGAAGATCACGATTCCTAAACGAAGCCATCTTACCCCCGTGCAGCGCTTGAATCGCGAGGGAGTGGAGGCTGTCCGCAAGCACAATTATTCCAAGGCGGAGCAACTGTTTTACAAGGCCTACCTGTTCGATCCGGATGATGCGTTCACCCTCAACAACCTGGGCTACATTTCAGAACTCCAGGGACAAATCGACCGGGCGCAGCGTTTTTATGCTCTATCGGCGGAGCAGTCGAGTGAAGCGGTTATCGACCGAGCCAGCATGCATCGATTAGAAGGACGCCCGATGAAAGATGCGGTGGCGCTTGCTGACCAGCCGCTGCAAGTCAATCATGCCAATGTCGAAGCCGTGCGCCTGCTTTCGCAGGGCAGGGCTCCTGAGGCCGATCTGCTTCTGCAATCGACGCTGAAAACCGATCCGCAAAATGTCTTTACCCTGAATAATCTGGGCGTCGCCAAGGAGATGGAGGGCGAGGATCAGGAAGCATTGAAGTATTACGATCAGGCCTCCGGTGCTCACTCCGATGCGGCGGCCGTGGTGACATTGAATCGCACCTGGCGGGGAAAGCCGGTGAGCGAAATGGCCCAACAGAACGCCAAGATCTTGCGCGATCGTCTGGGACGGAGTCCAGATCTCAAGGAGCAAGTAGGAGAGCTGAATTTGCGTGGGGTCTCGGCTGTGAATCGCAACGATCTCCGTGCAGCGAATTCGGACTTCCGCAAGGCCTATGCGCTTGACCCCAATGACGCGTTCACTCTGAACAATATTGGATACGTCGCGGAACTAGAAGGCGACCGCGAAACCGCTCAGTTCTTCTATGACCGTGCCCGCCAGGCGGGCGGCGCGAACGTTACCGTCGGAGTTGCGACTCGCCGTGACGAAGAGGGCAAGAAGCTCTTCGCGGTGGCGGCGGACAGCAATACCAAAGTCGAAGCCAAAGTCACGCAGGATCGTGAAGTCGTGCGGCAGAAGCATGAGCCGGTTGTCCTGCGGCATCGCGATAACAGCATCGTCGATGAAACGGCTCGCCCGCCGGCACCAGCAGACGATTCCCAACAGTAAGGGATGAGATTTACGGTGTCGGCCAGGAATCACTTTCCTGGAAGCGGCCGATATCTGACTCAGGATCGTAAAAGAGATGGCGGAGCAGATTGGTCAGATACCGTGAAAGTGTGTTGACGTTCGTGCGGTACCAGCAGCAGCGTGTCATTGCCGGGGAGAATCCGCAAATAAACTGAAAGCTCTCCAGGTCAGCCGGCGGCTGAGAGAGCATGGCAGCAGCCATACGGTGATTGCCGTCCAAAATCGTGAGTGGGCTGCTGTCATCCACTCCGATAAGCAGGACTGAGGGATTGACCTGGCTGTCCTGAACAGAATTCGTGATCCGATCTAACTTTCTGAAAAACTCATCGTTCGGCGATTCCTGCCACTTGAGACGCAGACACTCGATCATGTCTGTCATATAAAAGCTGCCCTCCGCCACCCGGCGCCATTGCGCCCGCGGGAAAAAACGGATCCGGTTCAGATCGCTGCGGTGAAGGTCGACTTGGAACCATTGCGTGTCATCGGGAAGTTCCCGCCACATGGGGCCACGACGCAGGAACAATAAGGCCCGGCGCAGCGCATTCTCGCGGTGGCTTTGCAGGTCGGGATTTCGCACCAGGTGGCTGAATTCCTGCCGGTACTCCTCGAACTCTGGATGATGGAATTCGCTCCGCAAGAATTCTGCAATGACTTCCTGTTCGTTCAAAGCTCGGACTACGGAGAGCTTCGAGTAGGTTCGAACGTCTTCGGCGGGGGAAATTTCGCGCCGGAGCAAAGGAAGCGCGACCGTGACCAGCAAGACTATCATCAGTACGAGCTGTACGAAGATCACTTGCCGCAGGGTCTGGTGAAAGACGCAGATCCCCAAAACGAGGGCTCCACTGAAGGCCAGCTGCGCCCAGCTGGTGTTGGCGATCTTTCGTGACATTTCGTACGTAATCATCACCGAACTGAGCGAATAGATCCCCGTTGTAACGGCGTACAGAATCAGGAGGGCGGCCAAGCCTCCATAGTTTCCCAACTCGAAGTGAGCCCCGAAAAGAACCCTCCATAAGAAACTCGGGATGGCCCATAGTCCAAGAATCAGCACAGACAAAATCAGAAAAACCATGCCCAGAGACATGAAGAGCACCGGACGGGCCTCGCGGTCGCTGGAGCGCGCAGCGGCGGACACGGGGAACATCGTGTTCACGACAGACCATGCGCACATATTGACCAGGCGGCCGACCAGGGAGACGGCGGCATAGATTCCGGCTTCGTCGGAAGCGAAGAAATGCTTTACGAGCACGATGTCGAAGTTATTGATGATCACTTGGCCGGAAAAAAAAACGATCGCCTGCAGACCTTCTCCGAAAGAGATCAGGACGCGCCGAGAACCTGACGGAATTAAGGCGGGAGTTGGTCGAGCCAGGAAATACGATGCGACAACTGCGATCACACTGGCGAGCACCGCTCCCTTTACGCCCAGTCCCATTCGAATGAGCAGGTAAGCCCCGCCCAGTCGCACGAGGCCTTCCAACATGAAGTTCATCGCCAGGGAACTAAATGCGTGGACTCCCTGGATGTATCCGCGCCGCACTCCGAGCGGAATGTAGAACGCGGATCCTAAGGCGAGGAGCGAAATCAAGACGGGATCAGGCAAGTTCAGATACGTCATGATCACGCGATTGAAGACAAACAGCACCAGGCCCAGGGCGACTCCGGAGACCCAAGCCTGAATGTGCAGGGCTGAGAAGATGGCAGTCTTCTCTTCCTGTGTCTCGTGACTGGCTACATATTTCGCGCAAACAACCTGGAACGACAGGGTGATTGCTGACGCCAGCATCAGCAGTGTGTAGACGGCTGTGGCGTGGGCAAATCCGGTTGGTCCCAGCAGTCGCGCCGTGACGACGTTGTAGACGAGATTCGTAATCCCGACCAGGCCGGACCCAGCAAGCAAAGTCAGGCTTCCGCCAAGAAGTTTGTGGCGTAGCTTCTTCGCCTTTACCTGATCCGCGCCAAGCGGCGTGCTTCCAGAAGCATCCATAATCCGCGTTTTTCCTATGAGAGTCATCGAGCAGCCAACGCCAACCTGGAACCTAGAACAATGTGAAGTGGACGACCGGCAGGATCGTGCTTCTGCTGGATCCCGGGAAGTCGTAAAACGTCTGCTGCTGCACACCGATCGAGAAGCGCATCGGGTAAGACACCGGTATCTCCCCAATCCCATCCTTCAGCTTGCCGTGGAGCGGTCGTATGTAGGAGACAAGGAACTCGCTCTGAGCATTGTCATAAGCGTGATAGCCCGAACCGCGGGACAGGAGGAACGAGCCCTGAACGCTCCATCGAGGATTCGCGCGGAACTCGAACCTGCCTCCGGGCAGCAATGCTTGCGCGATCGCATACTGGGTGCCCTGCACGCGCCACGAACGCAGATACTCGGCAAGCACGGCTGCGGTGAGGCGGCTGCCGAATTTATGCTGCAAGCCGACATAGCTGGAAGTATTGAAGTACTCCTCAATCAGAGGACGAAACAAAAGGTCGCGAGCGGAATAGCCCGTGATCAGGGAAGTATTTCCCCATGGGCGGCCCACTGTGAACTCAATGTTGGCGGCGGCATCACGAGAATGCAGATTCTGCTCAGTAAACGGCCCCGTTTCGTGAATGGCGCTGCCCGTGATCGAAACCCAATTGAAGAACGAACTCGTGGAGAGATACAAGAACTGGCGGAACAAGTTCTGGTTCATGTACACCGGTGAGATCGTGTCCCGACGAATGGTGAACTGCAACCCGCCATTGAACGTGATCGCATTCGTGCCGAAGTGGAGAATCGGCGTGATGCCCCCATTCATAACGGTGTCGTAAGTATTTCGATCCTGAACCACGCCGATGCTGGGATACAACAGTGTGCCTGCGGTCAGCGATTGGCCGACAAAGCCCGTGATCGCCGGGAAATTCCCCAGGCTGACGCGGTAGTGTGACTCCGCCAAGCTCTGGTATGAATGGCGCGGGGGAGGCAACAGCGCTGGATTGGTGACGTTCAGAATTCGCGCATCGAGGGTGTATACGTTGATGTCTTCGAGAGAAGCCGCGAAAGAAGCTTCCGGAACAATGCTCAACTTCTCATTGATCTGTCGGCCTTCCTGATCAGCGGCCGTGTATTGCGAACTCTCGGCGATGCCATGGTCTTGTTGGCCGGCAACCGTGCTGGCCTGCGCGAAAGCGGAGAGCGCGTGCAACGGATCCTGGCGCTGGCGCGACAGGTTCGCTGCCGCCATCATATAGTCGTAGTCGTCATGGAAGTCATTCACCGGTCCGAGACTGGCCAGAGCGGTTTCCGCCTTGCGGGTGTCTCCTTCGGCCAAATAGGTATTTGTGAGGCCTATCGCGACGTTGCGATTATTCGCCCCTGCCATCTTGGCCTTGCCATAATACGTTTCCGCAAGATCGAAGTCGTGCATTGCCAGGAACAATCCAGCAGCCTGGGAGAGATCTTCAGCGGTAACGGGTGAATCGGTCTCAAGACGCGCCTCCGCGAAGCCCAGCGCAAGCTGCCGGCGTGCTTCGTCGACGCGTCCTTTCCGCAAGAAGATTTCGGCGATTGCCAGACGGACGCCGATGCGGTCTCCGCCGGGTACGTCGAGAGCACGAGAGAATCGCTGCATCGCGGCATTCTGATCTCCCAGCGTCAACAGCGCATCTCCAGTCGCCGTTAGAATCGCGACGCTATTGCCGTCCAACTTTTCAGCGGATTCAATGTCGCGCAAGGTTTGTTCGCGGTTCCCCTGCTTCGCGTGTACTTGTGCCATCAGCGCGTAGATTGCGGCATCCGACGGCGATAGCTTCACTGCTTCATTGAGCGCGGCCACGGCCTCATCATAACGACGCATCCGATAGAGAACATCGGCGTATGCCAGTTGAGTCGTGACATCGTTGAGGGTCTCTGCCAGGGCGGCGCGATATTCCGTTGCAGCGTGCGGGAAGTCCTGCTCTTGCCGGAAGGCTTCGGCTCGTGCCAGGTGTAAGGCATGAGACTTGCCGAGGGCTTTCTCAGCCAGCTCAAATTGCTTGAGAGCAGGCTTCGGCCGATGAAGTTGCAAATTCGAATATCCAAGACCCAGATGAGCCTCACCGTAGTGAGGGTCCAATTGCAGCGCGATTTCAAAGTCCTTGGCCGCCTTGGAAGGCTCGCGGAGGTCGTTCAACACAAAGCCTCGGTTCGCGTAACCTGTGGCCATTTTCGGATCAAGTTCGAGCGCCCTGGTGAAGTCCTTCACTGCTGTGCTGGGATCGCCTTTGTGGGCATGCACATTGCCGGCAATCAGGGGAAGGTCCTTGTCCTTGGTAAGAATCGGCTCGTATTTCTCGACGAGTGCGAGTGCGTCGTCGTAACGGCCGAGGTAATAGAGATCGTATGCCAGGTAGTCCACTCCTTCACGGTCATTGGGCAACTTCTCAATCACCTCAAAGCCGAGCTTTGCAGACTCTTCGTAATTTCGTTTGAACGTAAGATAACGTTCGCGCTCACGCATCACCTGGGGATTGGAATTGATCTTCGGCGTTCCGCGATCGAGCCAGCGCTGTGCCAGATCGATGTTGTGTGACTCAATCGCAGCATTCGCGCCTCCGGCTATGGTCAGGGGGCTGTCTGGCATGCGCTCGTAGGCTTTCTCATAATTGGCTTGCGCTGGCTGAAACTTGCGTTCCGCCGTGTAAAGATCGCCTAGCGCCAAATAGGGCGCAAAGTCTTTGGGATGGGCTGCGATGGCGCGCGTGAAGTAACTCTCGGCCAACTTCGTGTCGCCCGCGTCGCGAGCGAGATAACCCAGGGACGACAGCGCCTGACGGTTGTTCTTGTCGAGTTCCAGGATCTTGGTGAAGGTGTCGCGCGCAGCGTCTTTTTGTCCCATCTTCCACAAGAGCGAGCCGAGATTCAGCAGGGAATTGACGTTGGTCGGAGCCAATGCAAGCGCTTCTTTCAAGTCGCGGTTGGCGGCGTCCAAGTCGCCTGATGCTGATTCCACAACGGCTCGCAGGCGAAGCATTTCTGGGCGGGCCGATTCCGGAACCTGAATCTGCTGAAGAGAGGCGCTGGCAGCCTGAAGTTGTTGTTTGGCACCAGCGTCATCATTTTGACGAACATCAATCTCGTACAGATTGAGCCGCAACTCAATTGGATAAAGCGGCCCTTCCTGCGGGCGTGCCGGGAGATTGCTCAAGGCCAATGTGTACTCGTCGTGGGCCTCCTGCAGGCGTTCATCCGATGCCGCAATGCTGCCCAGAATGGCGTGGAGACGGTAATTATTGCTATCGATTTGTCGGGCTGAATCGAGAAATGGACGGGCGGCGTCGGCTTGTCCGAGGTTCGCCAAAGCCTGCGCCGCGCTCAGCTGCAGGCCGATATTGCCCTTCGCGGCCTTTGCCAGTCGGGAGTAGAGTTGGGCAGCGTCCTGCTGCCTGCCTGCCAGTTCGTAGGTGTAGGCCAATTCGGCCATTACATCGGTGTTCTTGGTTGGAATTGCCTGCAACGTCGCAATCGCCTCATCATATTTCCCTTGATCGCGGTATTGTCCGGCGACTGCCCGCAGAACCTCGGGATCGCGGGGAGCGCGGTTCTTGGCGCGATTGAGGTAGCGTACAGAATCCTCCGGTTGTCCCAGACGATCGTATGCGTGAGCAATGAGAAGGTCGCTGTGCGCTGTAGGCTGAAGAGCTTCCGCACGTTCCAGAAAGCCCAACGCCTCCTTGGGGTCTGAGGACAGCATCAGTTCGCCGGCCAGTTGCAGGCTGTTTGCATCTTTCGGATTGGCCTCCACCACTCGGCGTAACAACTGCTCTGCTTCCTGCGTGCGGCCCATCTTGGCAAAGGTCTGCGCAAGGCCGGCAAGTCCGCGGGCTGAGTTTGGTTGAAGCTTTAGTCCGTGGTTGTAAGAATCCACGGAAAGCTGATAATGATCGGCCAAGCGAGCCGTATAGCCAAGCAGAAACCACATTTCAGCGTTCTGCGGTGCCGACTTTGCTGCCTGCTCGGCATAGTTCACGGCTGCGGCGTAGTCGTTTCGTTTGAGAGCGGCGTCCGCGGCGCGGGCTTGACGCGCTACGTCGATGCCGGATCCCCAACTGAGATCGGGGTTTTGAGGAGTGTCCCCTTGCGGTTTCTTGCTGGCTGGCTGGTTCGACGACTGGGATTGTCCCCCGCCACCAACATCAAATGTTTGGCCAAGGGACTCGCCCGCAAGGCCGAGAACCATGACAATGCAAAAGCTCGAGAGCGGAATCCGGCTTTTCACAGTATCACCACGCTATTCAAGTCTTTAGAGAGTCTCCAGAGAGCCTCCCGCACAGGAAATCCTGCGGTTCATCTCAGATGCGGGAGGGGCGGGTAGGTTTGCCTTCTCCCTTTGCGTGACGAGCAGGCCAAAGGCCACCCCCAAATGGCAAAAATGGGGTAAACCCCGTAGGCCATTTTCGAATCAAAGGGCTGCTAAGGGCACTGGAGTGTGTCAACGCATGACCTCAACTGAAAGTTACTCTCGTCCCATTCCGCTATTGGCGATCGTGTTGGTGGCGCTGGCTGTGCACGGGCCCTTATTGCTCATGCAGTTGCCTGCGGGTTCGTTCGATACGAACTTTCACATCTTTCTCGCTTCGCACTACGCCCATCATTGGTTCAATCCGTGGAACGAAAAGTGGTTCGCCGGCTTCTCGCAAACCACGTATCCACCGCTGACCCATCAATGGATCGCACTCTTTTCAACCGTTGCGGGCTTGAAAATGGGATACATGCTGGTCCAGTTGATCGCTGTCCTTCTGCTTCCAGTCGGGGTCTTTCGTTTTGCCAAGATCTGGGTGGATGAACGGGCGGCGAGCTACGCCGCTTTAGGCAGCATCTTTCTTGGCGCTCTGGCTTTCCTCGTTTATCAGGCAGGACAATTGGCAACTGTCTCGTCCGCAGCCCTGTACTTGAATGCCTTGCCTTACCTTTACGAATGGTCGGTCCAGGCATCCGGGCGAGCGTTGATCAAGGGGGTGGTACTCAGCCTGACTGCGGCTGCGGCTCACCACGTCACTTTGATTTTCGGCGTCGTCTTTTTTGCGGGACCCGTGCTCTGGATTGCGTGTATGGACGCACGCGACGAACACCGGAACACTTCTCTGGGTGCTGTGATGTCGCGGGCATTAGTGTTCGCTGTGTTGGTGGGGGTCGGCGTCGGCATTGTGTTATTGCCATACTGGATGGCCTTAATTCAGCACCCGATTCACCAGATTCCAATTCCCCACGACAGCCGTTCGAACTTCCTGCTGAACTCGATTACGGCGGTCAACTATTTCGTGATTCCTTACGGAGCTCTTCTCCTGGCCCTGCCCTTCATTCTCATTCGAGGAGCTTCCGTGCGCCGATTGCGCCCGCTTTTGATCGGCTTTTGGCTGAGCCTGATCTTTGGACTGGGAGGAACGACGCCTCTGCCGCGATGGTTGCTTGGCCGCGCTTATGAAATTCTGACTTTTGAGCGCTTCACCTTTTGGGCAACGTTGTTGGCCATGCCGATTGTTGGACTGCTGGCGATCCAATTGTTGGATCGCTTCCGCGCCAAAGCGGCGGTCGGATTGTCTTTGGCCGCAGTGGCTACGATCGGCGCCGCGCTGGCGTGGCTCACCGCCAATCCTTATCGTCCAACCGTCACGATCGACGTCAATCCGGTCATCACGTTTCTCAACCGTGACGGGCACGATTCTTTCCGCTATCTCACGTTGGGGTTTGGCAGCGAGCTTGCCCAAGTTTCAACCTACACGGATGCCAGCAGCGTCGATGGCGATTACAACTCTGCGCGTCTGCTCCCTGAAATGACGCAGTATGGATCCGCGCAGCTGACGAACTCGAAGTTCTACGGATCGGCTGGCATGGCCTCGTTGCGCTCGATGCTGGCTCATGCCAATCGTTACGGGCTGCGGTATGTATTTGTCCACGATTCGTATTACGAGCCGCTTCTGACATTTGTTGGATGGCGCAAAACCGAGACCTTCAACAACGGACAAATCACCGCTTGGTCGAAAGACGATGTTCCTCCCGCGCATCGCATTTCTTCCGACGCGATTCCCCCCGCGTGGATGGGGCTACTTTGGGGAACTCTTCCAATCGGCGTGAGCGTGCTGGCAATGTTCCTGGAATTGCTGTTGCCGGCCCGCCAGCGCGCGCGGAGAGTGATTGAATCACCGGTTCGCGTCGAAGAACGCGAAGGTCACTACGTAGCCTAGGAATCGAGAGATCGCTATGAATCGCATTCTGCCAATTATTCTTGTCGCGGTTACCGTGCTGCTCATGGCCATCGGTCTGACTGGAGCAGGGCGTTCCACCGGAACTCAGGGGATTGCCGTCGGTTCGGCGCTTCCGGGTTTCAGCACGAGCGCCACCACACCGGAGCAGGCACTCTCGAATTTCATGCTTGATGTCCAAAGGCGTAATTGGGACCGCGCATTCTCCAGCGTCGAAAGAACGAATGACAGCGTCAATGAACAGGCCTTCATTCACGAATGGACCGGCTCCAATGGCGGTCTTCGTTCTTTTTCGAGCTTGGAACGCTACGACGCGCGGCCTCTGCATGCGACTGATTCCGAAGCACAGATGCGCGTGCGGCTCCATTGGTCCACGCCCGTGGGGCCAATCGAAGACGTGCGTGACTTCCGTCTCGTGCACCGCGGGGATCAATGGAAGGTCGTTTGGGACGAAGTGCCAGTGCCGAATGTGCCCTCGCAGATCATTCCAGTGAATTATCTACGCTGGGATCTGGTGAGCGGGGGAGCGGGTGAGGAATGGGGTTCACACAACGTGGACGCACCGCACGTGCGCATCGTCTCGATGAATGCGGTGGATTCCGCCGAGGGCTCCGTCGTGATGGGAGAGGTCGTCAACGAAGACACCATCCCGGCATTCGTGAACGTTCAGGCTACCCTGGTGGATGGCGCCGGCAGCGCGATCGACGACGAGAGCAGCTTTGACAAAATATTGCATGTTCTCCTGCCGAAGCAGGTGTCCCCGTATCGCATCGACTTTCCCCATGTCAGTTTGAGCAAGGTGAAGAATGTGCACATGGACGTGAAGGCCACCCTCGTTCCAGCTTCATCGGATCCGGTGATCGGAGTCATGAACCAGAAGTTGGATACGGACGCGCAAGGCCGCTCCGTGCTTCATGGAGAACTCATGAACCAGAGCGGTCAGACCGTGAACATCCCCCACGTGATCGCCAGCTTCTACGACAACAATGGCAAGGTCGTCTGGGTGTCCGATGGATATGTTGAGCGCGCCTTGCTTCCGCAAGAAACCGAAGGGTTCGCGGTTGAAATTCCTAAATCTTTGGCAGGGAAGGTTCAGAACTTTCATGTCGTCGTCAACCAGTACAGCCTCGATAAGTCATAGAATGCGACGCCAATGGATGTCGTTGGTGGCGAGCGTGCTTTGCCTGGGGGCGGCGGCTTATGCCCAGGATGCGGATCTTCGCGCGCCCTCTTCGGCCGTCGCGGGGAATCCCGCCTCGATTCCGACCACTGGCGGCGGGGCGGCGAGGTTCTATCTGATCGGGCCCAGTGTTTCCATAAAACGTGACGTGCAGCTCGGTCACGACATTTCCCTGAGTGCGAAAGAACTGCAGAGCGCGGGAAAGTACTTGGCAATCCTCTGCACGGGTGATTGCCGAAGCGTCGGCTTCTTTGTGTCGCCTGCCAAGCCTGTCAACTTGACCTTTCTCGTTCATCCCTCCAGAGCTCCGGTTGCACAGAGTGACATGGTCAGCGGCGTCGCTTTGCCGTTCGACGAATTTCGCAATTTGGTCGTCGAGCCGACAACCGTGGATTTTCAATTGACTGCAAACGGCGCCGCTCCTGTTTCGCATCGGGTTCCGACGCAAAATGGAGTCGCATGGTTTCGCACGAGTTCCGGCAAGACCGCTGGAGCCTTGCAGGTTACAGCTTCCATCAATAACGTCACCTCGCGGCGCATAGTGCAGCAGGTGGCATCTGACCCGTGCAGTCTGCGGATCAAAGGACAGCGCGACGGAAAGGGTTTTGTCGTTGAGACCGATCCCGTGCGCGACTGCAGCGGAAATCCCGTACCCGACGGCACAGTCGTAACCTTCACCGCCAAGGATGCGCAAGGAACAAACACGGTGGATGCGCCGATCAAGAAGGGAATCGCACGCGCTCAAATGATCGGAAGCGGCTCGGTAGTGATTTCCGCCGCCTCAGGCGTGGTAATGGGGAACGAGCTGCGCCTGGGGGCACAATGAAGCGAAAGGTCTGGAGAATGCCACACATGATCGAAGCCATCAAGCTCCGCGGTCTCTTGCAATTCATCGCAACGGCTGTGATTGTTTTGGCGCCCACGATCTCCCCATGCGCCGACTCGACGCCGCAGGTTGTCTTAAACACAGCCAAAACCGGTCCGCGCGCAGTCGAAAGCCTGACCGAAAGGGCTATTCTGCGCGACTATACGTTCGCTTGGGTAAACCTGGATCAGGCACTGGAAGCGAGCTCTACCGCGCCGCTCAGCGGTTTGTTCGTTGGGAACGCCGGTGCATCGCTAAACGAGGCGCTAGCGAGCCAGCGGCGCAATGGCTTGAGCTCTCGCTACCTGAATCAGCATCACAAAGTGGATGCTGTTTTTTACGCTCCCGAGGGAGACATGATCGAGCTTCACGATACGGCCGATTACGACTTGCAGATTCTGGATGGGAACAAGACCATCCACAGCGAACACGTGACCCTGCACTATGTCGTGCTCATGACCCCCGGAGCTGACCGCTGGGTGATCCGTCAGTTACAGTCCGTTCCGCAGTTTTGAGGGCTGTGGTGTCACGCCAACCACTCCAGCACCCCCAGCATCTAATCTTCATCAAACGGTGGAATAGATGGAGTTCGCTTTTGTCGACAAGGCTGCTAGTTTTAGCGATTGTGTGTTTCCTGGCCGGCAGTGGGTGCACTACGCCCGGCGCGCACCATGCCTTACAGCAGAACCTTCAGGCTCCTAATTCCTGGCCCAAGATTCTCGCCGTCTACATGCCGTGGTTTGGGAACCATGTCCATCTCGACGTCGGCTACTCCAGCGATGATCCAGGGGTTCTGCGGCGGCAGATCCAACAGGCTCGGCATAGCGGCATTTCCGCTTTTGTCGTGGATTGGTACGGACCTGCCATTCCTTTTTCCGATCATAACTTCGCGTTGATGCAGGAAGCCGCCGATGAGAACCATTTCCAGGTCGCGCTCCTCTATAACGAAGCCGAAGACGACGACGGGCAGGCCACCGATGCGGCGTTCGTGGCATTTGACAAAGCATACAAGGCATACATTGGGCCCGAAGCCCCTCACCGCAATGCTTATCTGACTTATAACGGACATCCCCTGATCTTCATTTTCCCGAAGCATGGCCATGTCGACTGGAATCGCGTCGCCGAACACGTGAGCGGTTGGGAAGCGTCCCCGTACTTGGTGTATAAGGACGATCCTCCTTCCCAGTACGCGGGCTCAATTGCGGGCTCTTACGCTTGGGTTCAGCCAGGACAAAAGGGATGGACGCCCGATGGCAGCAATTGGGGCGAAGAATATTTGGACTATTTCTATAAGAACATGCGGAACAAACACCCCGACAAGATCGCGGTGGGTGCGGCGTGGCCGGGCTTTGATGATTCCGCGGCCAAGTGGGGATTGAACCGTCACATGCAGAGCCGCTGCGGCCAAACATTTGAAGATACTCTTCACTTTTACAACCGCTACTTTGACGCGGCTCATCCGTTGCCCTTTGTCATGATTGAGACCTGGAACGACTATGAAGAGGGCACCGCCATTGAACGCCTCAACTTCTCTAAGTGCGCCCAGAGCAGCCCGTCCAACGCCGGCTCCCAGTGAGGCTGAGAGCGCCAACCACGGCGTCGCTTTTCACATCCAAGTTGCGGGCAGTGTCACCCCATTGAATGGAGTTCCATCCGATGCAGCAAGTGCGCGACTCGACGAAAAACCTTAAATTGCTGTCCGAGCTTTTGCTGGCCTCTCCCGTTCCGCTGGAGCCCAGCCGGGCGCCCTCGGTCGATGTCTATTCTGGCGAGATTCGCCAGCTGATCTCCGACTTGGGAGTGCAGGACCTCGAAGATCTCAAAGCTCTGGCCAACACCAACCATGTCATCATGCGGTCCTTTCTGCCTCTGCAGCAGGTCCTTGAAGCAGGTGGGAACCGCCCGGTGGCAGCGATCGCCGCCAATGCCATTCAGGAAGAGTCTGAGCGCATTCATCATGCGCTCAATTTCTTGCAGCAGATCTGTTCGGCGCTGGAAGATGCGGGCTGCCCCGCGGTCGTAATTAAATCCCTCGATCATTGGCCGGATTTGGGGAGTGACCTCGATCTCTACACTGACGCCGACGCTCCCAGAGTCGTCGAAGTGATGCGCGCTCGCTTCCAGGCCAAACTCGCAGATCGCAGCTGGGGAGATAGATTGGCCAACAAGTGGAACTTTGTCGTGCCGGGCTTGCCCGAACTGGTCGAGGTTCACGCCGGGCGCCTGGGGCAAACCGGAGAACAAACTGCTGTTACGAGATCGGTCTCTGCGCGCGCTCGCGTAGCCGAGGTGCGAGGTCATCTCTTCCGCGTGCCAGCTCCGGAGGATCGCATCGTCATCAGCACACTGCAACGCATGTACAGGCACTTCTACATCCGTCTGTGCGACATTGTGGACAATGCAAGGCTGCTGGAACAGAATCTCGTTGACTTTGAGTACCTGCGCTCCTTGGGCTCAACGGCGGGGCTTTGGGAGGGGATTGCGACCTATCTCAGAATCATCTCGGAGTACGTGCAGTCTTATCGTGGTACGAGCATTCCGCTGCCTTCGATCGTGACCGGATCAGCGAAGTTCGGCACGCAACAAGTGAGGTTCCGTCGCGACTTCCTGCGCGTCTCGATTTTGCCTCACTCGATGAATTTGTACGCTTCAGAACTCATGACATTGCTGCTGAAGGGAGAACTTCGAAACACCTTCCGCCTCAGCCTTTTACCTGGTTTAGCCACGGCTGCCGCGCTGGAGCAGAAGTTCACTGGAAGCGATAAAGGAATCTGGTAGACATTAACAACTTAGTCATCCTACAGGCTTCGCTGGATTGTAGGCGCCCCTCGGGCTAGGTAGATTGGTGTTTACTAGAATGTTACGTTGGGGATTCGCCCCGGCTCCCCCCTGACGGCTTCGGGGGCAGTGCCTAGGACGGACCGTAATCAGACTTCGCAGCCGCTATTCAGTGGCGAGAAAGGGTTTTGAGTGGTTCGCATTCTTCTGGTTGACGATAATCCGTCGGTTCGTCACTACTTGCGAGCGATCCTTGAGCAGCAATCCTCGTGGCAAGTATGTGGCGAAGCCCGCACGGGCGCGGAGGCTCTGCATCAGGTGCTGGAGGGCCCTCCCCCTGATCTGATTCTGCTCGACTACCAGATGCCTGATTTAAACGGCGTAGACGTTGCCAAGCAGATTTCCGAATTGTTCCCTAAGATTCCGATCCTTATGGTAACGCTGCACCTATCCCGGCAATTGTCCGATGCTGCCCGTCTGGCGGGCGTGCGCGGGGCGTGCGCCAAGCAGGATATCGGCTCGGTCGTAGAGGCGGTGGAAGTGTTGTTGCGCAACCAGACCTATTTTCCCGTGGCATCCGCCGGATAGAGCGAAGCATACCGGCGCCGTTTGGAAAATATCTCACTGGGTGACGACTAACGGAGATGGTTGGCGCAAAATCACAATACCTTCAGGGTTCCCCTCTCGTCGCGCAGGCACTTCCTGGCCCCCGTCGTCCTTCCGAATTTTCTTCCTTGCTTACTTTTCCTCAAACCCGCGCTAATATGGTGCACAGGAATTGGGCCCTTCCCCCATGGCTGCTACGAACTCGGTCTTGCAACCGGCTTCACCCAACCGTCGTCGGCGTGTGCGCCACAAGATTCAGACGCCGGCCTACGCCACATTCACTGCGGAATCCAAGGGCGCGATGCTCGATCTCCACGAGATCGTTGACATCAGCGAAGACGGCGTCGCCATCCAGTGTCATTCGCCTCTCGAATTAGAAAAGCGCGTGAACCTGTGTCTCGATCTCGCCGATTGTGCCGAACACATTTACACCACCGGGCAGGTCGTGTGGTCGAATCCCGCGGGACGCGCGGGTCTTCGTTTTTCCGAGTTGTCTTCTGAGTCTCTTTCCCGCCTTCGCGAGTGGCTGTTTGTGAATGTAATGGCGGGCGTTGCCAACGGTGAGACGGAAATTGCCGCACTGGCCGATGTGCCCGCCGACCCTCCGCGCCAAAACTACACCGATACGCTCGCTGCCTTGACGGCGGTGGAGCGCCAGGTGGAATCGCTTGGGCCGAATTTTCCCAGTGCCTTGCAGTTGATTGCCGAGCGCGCGCAGAGTCTGGTTCGTGCTTCAGGAGCCGCGATCGCGCTTACAGAGGACGATCCGGAGTTCATGATTTGTCGCGCCAGTTCCGGCCCGGATGCTCCGCCGGTCGGCGCGCGCTTGCGAGTAGGGTCCGGTTTTTCCGGAGAGTGTGTGAAGACCGGCACGCTTCTGCGCTGCGACGATACCGAGACCGACACCCGTGTCGATCGCGAGCGCTGCCGCGACCTGGGCTTGCGTTCTATTCTCGCAGTCCCCGTGCGAGTCGCTGAAAAGTCCATCGGGATCGTCGAAGTTTTCTCCGATCATCCGAACACCTTTTCTGATACCGATGACGCCACGGTGCAGCGCCTGGCTGAGACTGTGCTGAGCGCCTTGAACCGCGCCGCGATCGCTGAAAACCTTCCGCCCTTGGATGCACCAGTGCCAGATACGCGCTTTGCGCCGACGCCGGGAAGCGTGCTCTTTGCTTCCTCTCCTGAGGAAGGAACGAAAACGGAGAATGCGGACGAGAAGCACTCCGGCGGCATCAGTCTGCCGGGTTCGCACCTGATCATCCTGTTCTGCGCTGCTGCCGCGATCTTTGGCGTGCTCGGCTACACCCTCGCTCCCGTGATTCAGACCAAGCTTCGAGAACGCAGCCAGACTCCTATGCAGACTGTGCTCGCGTCCTCCCGGCCCCCCATGGCTGAGAACGCTCCTGCCGCGGCACCGATCGTCGAAACGGCATCCATCGATCAACTTCGCCAGATGGCGGACAAGAACGATGCCGCCGCCGAAAACGCACTTGGACTTCGTTACTTTCAAGGAGACGAAAGGGATGGAATCCAACGCGACGAGCAGGAAGCCTTCCGCTGGTTCCAGCGAGCCGCAGATCATGGAAGCCTCCCAGCCCAAGCCAAGCTAGGAGCTCTGTATTGGGGAGGCCGCGGCACATCGAAGGATGTGAACGAGGCCTACTTCTGGACCGTCCTGGCCCGCGCTCGCGGCGACAAAGAGAGTAAAGATCTGGCCGCCATTCTAGCCTCTGGCATGACCCGCAGCCAGACCGCCGCTATCGAGCAGCAAGCCAGTTCCTGGCTCCAACAGCGCATGCCAACCTGGAAATCCTCCGCCGCCCGCTGAATCGTCCGTTCGAAGCTCGCTTTCGAGGGACGGTTGTCTCGCTGAATCTTCAATAGAATCTCCTCCCTAATAGAATTGCGCCTTTGGGTGGCGCAGCGCTTTCAGCCCTGCGATAAAAGCCACTTTTGATTCGAGGGCTTTAGCCCCTGAGGTACCTCGACAGCGCTAAAATATCCTCAGAGGTTTCTGTGCCCACCCTCCGAAGCATTCTCGACGAAAAAGTCCGCGAGGCCGACTCCTCTCTCTACGAAAAACTCGACCACAATCGCGTCCGCTGTTTCTCCTGCGGTCACTGCTGCCCCATTCCCGAAGGCCAGCCCGGCGTCTGCAAAGTCCGCTACAACCGCGGAGGCACACTCTACGTTCCCTGGGGATACACCGCTGGCATGCAATGCGATCCCATCGAGAAGAAGCCCTTCTTCCACGCGCATCCCGGCGCCCTCGCTTACAGCTTCGGCATGCTCGGCTGCGATCTCCACTGCGGATACTGTCAGAACTGGGTAACGTCACAAGCTCTGCGCGACCCGAATGCAGTTTCTCCGCCGATTGAAGCATCCCCCGAAGCCCTGGTGCGCGACGCCCTCGCCCAAGGCGCGCGCGTTCTGGTCAGCACCTATAACGAGCCCCTGATCACCAGCGAGTGGGCAGTCGCCGTATTCAAAGAGGCCAAAGCCGCCGGTCTGCTCACCGGATTCGTCTCTAACGGCAACGGCACGCCGCAAGTCCTCGAATATCTGCGCCCCCACCTCGATCTCTACAAAGTGGATCTGAAGAGCTTCGACGATCGCCACTACCACGAACTTGGCGGACGCATTGGTCCCATCCTCGACAGCATCCGCCGCATTCACCAGATGGGATTGTGGCTCGAGATCGTCACTCTGCTCATCCCCGGCTTCAACGACTCCGTCGATGAACTGCGCCGCCTCACGGAATTTCTCGCCGGCATCTCGCCCGACATTCCCTGGCACGTAACCGCCTTCCACACCGACTACAAGATGCAAGGAGACGGTCAGCGCGACACCACCGTTGACGATCTGCTGCGCGCCGCGGAGATCGGCCGTGATGCAGGTCTGCGTTATATCTATGCCGGCAATCTTCCTGGCAGGGTCGGAGAGTGGGAAGACACGCGTTGCCCACAATGCCGCGAGACTCTGATCCGTCGCTACGGATATCTCATCCAGGACTACCGCCTGACACCCGAAGGCCGCTGCCCAAATTGTTCCCACCAGATTCCCGGCCGCTGGTCCGCCCAGTTCGACGGCCAGATCACCGACCGCCCTTTCTCTCCGCACAGACGGTCCCGTTTATTTACAATCACAGGTCGTTGATTTTGATGTTGATGATCTTGGTGTGGGTTTTGACTATGTGGGGACAGCCGCCTAAGCCTGCCCTGAGCGCAGCCGAAGGGGCTGTCCGCCGGGCAAAGCCCGGCAGTAGTAACGGCAAACCCGGACCGATGCGAAAAATACTGATCTTCGCCCCTTGTCTGCTGCTCAGTCTCATATTCTCCGCGTGCTCCCCGCGCGACTTCCTCACCCGTCGTCTCGCCGCCGACCTCATCTCCGCATCTGACGCCTTCAGAGCGCCGCAACCGTTCGTCCTCCGGACGGGGGTCGTTTCCAACAAAGACTACGTTTCACCCGAATATCTGGTGCTCCAACATCACGGCTGGATTTCCGCTGCCAACGCCCCTTGCGCCGCAGGCATCACGCCACCTCCGTGTTGGGATGTTCTTCTGACTCCTTCCGGCGTCGATGCCGTTCGCGCCCTGATTCCCGCCGAAGAGGCCGACAAGTCCTCACTCTCCATTCCCGTTGCCAGAAGGGAACTGGTCGCCGTCACGGGCGTCGCCAAGCAAAACAATACGGCCGATGTGGACTTCACGTGGAAGTGGGCGCCCCTGAATGAAGTCGGGGCCGCGCTCTACTCCGGCGACCTGCGCTACAACTCGACTGTGGAATTTCGCGAGTACGACGACGGCTGGCGCATCCGCCAAAGCGATTTCCGCTCCGGACAAAAGCTCGACGATGCCATGAAGAACGCCGAGCCTGCCCAGTGACAGACAGAGAAGTGACAGATAAAGAAGTGTTCGACGGCAATATGAGCCCCTTGGCGCACGAGTCGCCGGCGTGGATTCGTTCCACCGTTGGGTGGCTTACCCCGCGCCGCCTTCGCGCCCAGGCGACCGTTCTTGCTCTCTGTTTGTGGGGAATCTGCGCCGTCGATTTCGCTACGCCCGGTATCTTCGACCGCGCCGGCACCATCAAGTTTCAGGACTTTATTCAGTTTCCCATCGCAGCTCGACTGATCGCA
Organism: uncultured Acidobacteriaceae bacterium; assembly: GCA_963788555.1. Classification (GTDB taxonomy): domain Bacteria; phylum Acidobacteriota; class Terriglobia; order Terriglobales; family Acidobacteriaceae; genus Sulfotelmatobacter. Next base: position 219,023 of record CAWBHM010000008.1, read on the forward strand.
CAAGGCCGCGCCACCGAACTTTATAACGACCAGGTCCTGGCGGACGGCATCCGCGCCATCGTCGGCCGCGACACTCCGGTTCGCCTGCAGTACCTCTACGGCCCGCAAGTTGCCCTGCCATTTGTCCCGTTGGTTCGCCTTTCCTTCCTAACCCAGGCTGGAATCTGGGTCGCGGTTTCGCTGCTGATGTATTTCTGCAGCATCTACCTGCTCTGGAACACTTGCAGCGGACTGAGCCCGCATCCAGCCCTTGTCTGGATCTGCGCCCTCGCATACCCGCCGCTGTTTCATTTCTTTGTGCGCGGCCAGGTCTCTGCCGTGGTGCTGTTGTGCTTCACCGCAGGATGCCTCGCCTTCCTGGCGCGCCGTGACTGGCTCGCTGGCATCGCATTGGGCTTCCTCGTCTTCAAGCCCCAGTTCTTGGTCGCGATCCCGCTGGTGCTGCTGTTGGCTCAGGCGTGGAAGGTATTCGCCGGCCTCGTCTTCTCCGCAGCCGCGCAGTTGGCTTTCACAGTCCTCTACTTCGGACCCGCCGTGATGCGACCCTACATCGACATGCTCCTTCACAGCGCGGGTCGGCCCAGCACGGCGGAACTCACCTTCTCGCCAATCCAGATGCACTCCCTCCGGACCTTCTGGACGCTTCTGATTCCGTGGCCGCGTGGAGTGTGGTTACTCTATGCTCTGAGTTCGATCGTCGTGATTGCCATGACCGCAGCCGTCTGGAAATCTTCTGCTCCGCGAGCGCTTCGCTTTTCCGCCCTCGTTCTCGCCGCCGTGCTGGTCAACCCGCACATCTATATCTACGACCTGCTGGCACTGGCTCCGGCGCTGCTTCTCCTGGCGGACTGGGCACTCACGCACCCACAGCATCCTCTCGCTCCGGTCCTCAGCGTTCTCCTGTATCTCACGTTCACGCTCCCGATGCTCGGCCCCTTATCGCGCTGGACTCACGTGCAACTCTCCGTCCCGGCTTTCGTCGCGCTTTTGTGGACGCTATGGCGCCTTTCCACAACCCCGGGTCACAAACTTGCTCCGACCGAATCCGGCGTTGTATAAACCTTCTTCCCACCCGGGAACCCTATGCGAACCCACAAAACTCTGTTCCTCGCAGTAATGCTGATGGTTGCGACCTGTTCTCTGTTCGTCGTTGCTCAGAGCAAACCTCAGAGCAAGCCCAAGCTCACGCTCGACGAGTTCTTCAACTCCGTCAGCTTTCCCGCGGTTGAGCTTTCGCCCGACGGCAACTCCGTCGTGATCGTCGCCGAGCGCGCCGACTGGGATCAGCAAATCTTCCGCAGCGATCTCTGGCTCTATCGCGACGACAGCAAGGCCGGCTGCTCTAATTCAGTTGACGCAGTCCGGCCACGACTCCGAGCCCAAGTGGTCTCCCGACGGCAAGTGGATCGCCTTCCTCTCCGAGCGCAAGCCTTCCTCCGCGAAAGCGGGCGACTCCGATTCCGACTCCGACTCCAAAGACGAAGACGCCAGCCAGATCTACCTCATCTCGCCCAACGGCGGCGAAGCCTTCCCCGTGACCCAGGGAGAAGAAGATGTCCACGCCTTTTCCTGGTCCGCGGATTCGCAATCGATCTACTTCGCCACGCGCCAGCCCTGGACCAAATCGCAGAAGGACGACTACAAGAAACAATGGAAGGACGTCGTGCAGTACCGCACCGCCGAGCGCGGCGACACGATCTTCGCGCTCGACATACCTGCGGCGCTTGCCCGCCACGCCGCCACCCCCGCGAAAGTAGAAAAGAAAGAAGGTGAGCCCGAGGAGGACCCTGACCTCACGCCCGGCGCCAAGCCACTCGCTACCACGCCGCTGCGCGTCGATCACCTGCTCACTTCGCCCGACGGCCGCACGCTCGCCTTCCTCTCGAATGCGATCAACCAGCGCCAGGAGAAATACGAAGACGTCGAACTCTACACGGTCGACGCTCAATGGGTCCAGCCCGCATGTCCCTACGCCGCATCACGCACAACGAAGCCCAGGAAATCCACCCCCGCTGGGCCAGCGACAGCCGCCACATCTTCTTCAGCGTCGAAGTGGGAGATGTCTCAGGCCCCTATCGCGATCTGCAGCCCCATCTCTACTGGGTCGATACCTCCAGCAAGAAGATCGAGCAGTGGGCCAAAGACTTCACCGGCCAGATCGCAAGCTTCGAGCCCACCGCCAACGGCGTCGTGCTGACCGCCCGCCTCGGTACCGAAGTTCAGATGTACACCGCAGACAGTCCTGCGGATTCGCTCCACTCGATCATCGGGCACAAAGGCACGTACGAGGAACTTTCCACCGGATCGCACACCCAGCGCGTCGCCTTCCAATACTCTTCGTTGACGCAGCCCGCTGAAGTATTACCTGGCCGACGAGCCCAGTGCGCTGGCGACCGCCCGCCCCATCACCAGCTTCAACAAACTCTTCACCGAGCGCGATCTCCCGCAAGGCAAGCCCTACCAGTGGAAGGCCGACGACGGCACCACTGTCGAAGGCATGCTGATCTATCCTCCCGGCAAATTTGAGGCCAAGCACCTGCCCATGCTGACGCTGATTCACGGAGGCCCCGCCGACGCCGACGGCAACAGCTTCGCCGCCGACTGGTACGAATGGGCCGGACTCGCCGCCACCAACGGATGGCTTGTCTTCCAGTCCCAACTACCGCGGCTCCACCGGATACGGCGACAAGTTCCTGATGCAGATCGTTCCCGCAGATCGTCTCGCGTCCCGGCAAGGACATTCTCGAAGGCGTCGACGCGCTGGTGAAAGACGGCATCGCCGATCCCGACCACCTCACCATCGGCGGCTACAGCTACGGCGGATACATGACCAACTGGCTCATCACCCAGACCACGCGCTTCAAGGCCGCGGTCACCGGCGCAGGCGCGGTCGAGCACATCGGCAACTGGGGCAACGACGACACAACGTATGACGACGCCTACTTCCTAGGCGGACGCCCCTGGGAAGCCCCGCAGCGCTATCACGACGAAGCCGCCATCTTCCAAATCGACAAAGTGAAGACGCCCACGCACATGGTGGCCGGAGCCGACGACATCCGCGTCGCCGTGCTCGAAGACTACTTGCTCGAGCACGCGCTCTACTCGCTCGGCATTCCCAACAAGCTGTTGGTCTTCCCCGGCGAAGGCCACTCGTCTGGCGAAGAATCCCTGGCACGGCAAAATCAAAGTCCGCGAAGAGCTGAAGTGGCTGCAAAAATACGGCGGCGTGCCAGCTTCAAACTGATCGCAACTCAACAGCCCTGTCACCCAGCCTTGTCATCCTGAGGCCCGCGCTTTTTGCGGGCCGAAGGATCTATGCAATTGCCGTCAGCGCCGATGCGGCGACGAAGTACACAGATCCTTCGCGTTGCTCAGGATGACATCTTGATGAGATTGACACCTCCAATTTTTTTTCGTACACTCTCCTAAAATCCTGATTCATAAATACTTACGTCGTGGTATACCCCCTGATCCCCGCAAAATCTTGAGCCGCAACGACTTGCCGCTAAAATGTTCCAGAATAAGGACTTAGCTGCGAGCTCAGTACCGCCCAACGGATCGGTGGCGCACAACTGGTTAGGGGAGCCCTCGCGCATGTACCGAGCTTGGGCTCTTCAGAATTCTCAGTCAAGGTTGTTCGTCACAGGACGTGGGATTCTTTTTGTGGAAGGCTGTGGAAAAAGGACGAGTGGAAAAGCCGTAGGAAACGTCCCATCTATCTCGGGTTTTCACCGGCGCCAGTTTGGCCTACGAATTTCTAGTACTGGCGAAGAATTGGGGTGCACTCCACCCGTCTGTCCCCGGTTTCCTTGTCATCCTGAGGCCCGCGCTTTTCGCGGGCCGAAGGATCTATGGACTTGCCGTCAGCCGTCGATGCTGCCAGCACGTTGCATAGATCCTTCGCGTTGCTCAGGATGACATCTATGATGAGATTGACACCTCCCAATTTTTTTCGTGCACTCTCCTAAAATCTTGATTCATAAATACTTACGTCGTGGTATACCCCCTGATCCCCGCAAAATCTTGAGCCGCAACGACTTGCCGCTAAAATATTCCAGAATAAGGACTTAGGTGCGGTCCGAGTGCCGCTCAACGGATCGGTGGTGGGGAACTGGTTGGGGAGAGCCCTCGCGCATGTCCCGAGCTTGGGCTTTCTGAAATTCTCAGTCAAGGTTGTTCGTCACAGGAACTGGATTTTTTGTTTGTGGAGGGCTGTGGAAAATTGTCTCATGCGGACGATGATCTCCGGCGTCGGTGCATCGAGGAGGAAGACAGCGCATGGTGGCAACCTTCAAACCGCCAATACTCAGCCCTCGGCCTCTTGAGTTAGACGCAGCAGGAAGTAGAAGTCGTTCTTCTCTTTGATTGTCGCGCCATGATCGCAGGTCGACTCTGCCGCCTTACTGAGGAGGCGCGAGGCCACAGTCCCGCCCGCCCCTGCCAGCCCAAACTTTGCAAGCGCTGGGACTATCCCACCGAACACACCTAGAGCCACACTCGCAGCCAACAAGCTGAGTCCGCCCGTGATCCGACGACGCTGTCGAGTCCGCTCGGTCTGCAGTTCCGACCTCATCTTCACTAGTTCCGGTTCTATGCGACTGCGGAAGAGCTCTTTGGCGTCCTTCTTGCGCATGCGTTTCTTGGCGTGGGCCACCTGGCTCAGAATGTCCTGAACAGCAAGGCGATAGCGCCCGAATGAATCTCGTTCCTCACGCCGAATTTTTAGAAGGGACGCAATAGGGAGTTCACTCAGCAATGGGAGCGAGTGGGTCATGTACTCGTTCAGCGCGGAACTACTAGCAGTGACCTCTTCATTCTTAGTCAGAGCGTCCAAGACGTAAGTCTCTCCTGGGAGGTTTGTAAGTAAGCGCGCATCCCGGTTTCGACCGTATGCGAGATAGAATGTCGTGTCTTGCGCAACTCCGTGAAAGATATAGTCAAGCGCTGCGGCCTTCCTAGGGCCACGAAGCTCGACCATGCCGTCGCTATCGAACTTCCAGCTCTTTAGTCTCCAGCCTTTGCCCTCATCAAATAGCTCCACCAAGCTGCCGTGCTCGAGAAAGTCATCCGGACCTTCAACGTAAATCGAGGGAACACCCGTTGGGGACTTCTCCGGGAGTTGGTATCGGACGAGATAGTCGTCTTTCACCGCATCCCGCATTGCCTTCACGGCTCCGTAAACGATGGCCTGCATTTTGTTGCACCATGTGATCGTGTGCTCACAATGGAAGGACCTCATCACCACGGGATAGATGATGCCGGCGTCAATCAATGGACGCAAGCGCAGAAGTGGCAGTGAAGCCCGAGAGAGTTCCCACGCAGCCCGGACCGGATTTTCCACTTTAGATGGGTGAGTAAGTGGAAGCGGTAGGATTACCTGAGTTGCATACAGCGCGGCATACCGACCCAAGGTATTTAGCTTCTCAACCCGGCACCCGTATTCACCGCACGCAGACTCTCCGCGCAGTGACTTGCTGGCTAGAAAAGTAAAAGGATCTAGCTGCCTCTGCTGTCTATCCCGATTGAAAGCGTAATAGTCGTCCTCTTGCCTAGTCAGGATCGACGAGTACAGCTCTTCATGCAGGCGTACGACCTTGTCCTTGACTATCTCTTTGACACGAAGCGAATCGGTGTCTTTGGCGAGACCGTAACTCTCGAGAATCTCGACTGTCTCGTGCATTTATCGAGATTCTATCAGCGTTGGGGTGCTGTTAGGGGGCTGGCCGACCGGAGTCTTAATGGTACCAACCCGAAATCGGCTCCCCAGGCTTCGCGGTCTTCGAAGCCTGAATACCACGGACCTCAACCCAGAATGTCTTCCTTGAAATGATTCGGTGCGTTACCCCTTGGTGCCAGCAGTATCGGTTCCCATCCGTCGAAAATCGCGACGGATGGGGCAGCCGGTTCTGCAATGGCGCACGCGACCCTGTGCTAGACTCCGACCCATCATGTGCTCGAAGACGTTCCTCGTCTTAGGTCTGGCGGCCACGATTGGCGCGGGCGGCATGCTGGCTGCGCAAACGCAGGGCGTGCAAACTCAGGACGCGCCCGAGGCAGTGGAGAAGATGGGCCGTAATATGACCCCTCCACGCGTCACGTACTCGCCTCCTGCTGAATTTTCAGAGGAAGCTCGCGCCGCCAAGTATCAGGGTACGTGCATCCTGAAGCTGGTTGTCGGGGCGGATGGCAATCCGAGGAACATCAGGGTGATCAACCCAATCGGCATGGGACTCGACGAGAAGGCGGTGGAGGCAGTTCGCACGTGGAAGTTCCAGCCTGCGCTGAAGGATGGCAAGCCGGTCGCCGTAGAAATCGCCGTGGAAGTCGATTTTCATCTGTTCGGAGGCGGCCCCGGGATCGCGGACCTGGCGAGGCGAGCGAACGCGGGCGACGCCAAAGCACAATTGGAACTCGCGCACGCATATTTCCAAGGCAAAGATACTCCTAAGGATGAACAGATGGGTTTGACCTATCTGGAGAAGGCCGCCAAGCAAGGGCTGGCGCGCGCGCAGTTTGAAATGGCGGAACACATCGTTCAGCAAGGCGCGTCCGCCGACTACTCCAAAGCGTACATGTGGTACACGCTGGCCGGGCGCGGCGGATACAAGCACAGCGAAAAAGCTCTGAAGGAACTGGCCGCCAAGATGACTCCAAAACAGCTACAGGCAGGCCAAACGCCGGTCGACAACTCGACGAACGTTCCGGCGAACAGCGCATCCCCAAGATAAGGACGAGGGTCTGGCTGACCCGCCGGGTGCCCCATCCTTGCGTTCTTGGCAAGGGTGGGCAAGGTGAAGCGTGCGGCGAAAGCTTTTTTCAATTCGATCGCGTCATCGTCGGCCACGCAGTGAGCGACCTCACGGCCAGTAGGCGGGACGGCCCAATCTCCAATCGCAATTACATATCCCTGTTAGTTTTCCACAGCCCCGCAATGTGACGGACAACCTTGACTGAGAATTTCAATCGGTAAATGATGGACCCTGCCGCAACGGTCTGGCCAACACCAAACTGTCCGGCGCTAAGTCCTTTGTTTTACGGATTTTGATATCTAACTTCTTTGTCATGCGGATTTTGCCGGGAATTTCGCGCTAACCCCATGATTCCAAAGATCACGGGGGGTAGGGGGATACCCCCTCCGTTGCGAGAAGTCGAGGATCGGAGAAAAAATATGGGTCTGGATAATGTTCCACGGTGTCAGCACATCAAGGTCAACGGCACGCAGTGCGGTTCTCCCGCCCTGCGCCGTCGGAGACATTGCTTTTTTCATGACAAGGTCCGGGGCGAGCAGGCAAGGATTGCGGCCCGGAACTCGCTGGTCAGGTTCGATCTGCCCCTGCTCGAAGACGCAAATGCGGTGCAGCTGTCTCTCATGAAGGTGATCCAGCAGCTCGGCTGCGGCCAAATCGATCACAAAACCGCCGGACTCATGCTCTACGCCCTGCAAACCGCCAGCGCCAACCTGCGCAACGTCGACTTCGAGGTCGACGAAGTGAGCGACATCGTGATCGACCGCGACACCGTGAACGCCACCTGCATCAACGGCCCCCAATGGTTCGAAGAAGATTTCGAAGAAGACGCCGGCGAGGAGGGCGAATCAGAGGACACAGAAGAGGACGAAGCGGAATGCGCCGCCCAAGACCCACAATGAAGACACACAGTAAAGCCAGGCACCTTAGCCAAACCGCTTGGGCTGAATCGGCCTACCATTGCATCAGCGGGGGCCAAACCAGCGATAAGCTCGAGGGACACGACGAAACAGGTTTTCAACCGTCTAAACGCCGAGGTGCACGCCCGATGAGCATAACCAAACCGCTGCTGCTGCCCGCGATCGTTCTGCTGGCTTCCGCCGCTTTTCTCGCATCGACACCGCTGCCGGCTTCGTCGCCGGAATACACCAGCGATGCGCAAATGAAGCTCCCTGAGAACTATCGCCAGTGGGTATACCTGACGACCGGATTCGATATGAGCTACAACAAGGCCGCGATGCAGATGGATCATCACATGTTCGACAACGTGTTCGTCAACCCTGAGGCTTATTCGGCGTTTGTGCAGACTGGGACATGGCCGGACAAGACTGTGATGGTGCTCGAAGGGCGCCGAGCGGAGGGGAAAGGCTCGATCAATCAGAAAGGCAATTATCAGAGTACCGAAATGATGGGGATCGAGGCGCATGTGAAGGATGAGGCGCGCTTTCCGGGGAAGTGGGCGTTCTTTGCTTTCGGCGACGGGAAGACCGCCAAGATGATTCCTACGAACATGGAGTGTTACAGCTGTCATGCTGACCATGCGGCGGTGGATACGACTTTTGTGCAGTTTTATCCGACGCTGCTGCCGATCGCGCAGAGTAAAGGAACGCTCAGCGCGGGATATCAGAAGGAGAGCGCGGAACAGAAGTAGTGCGAGAGAATCGCCGGGCTGCGCCCGACGGACAGCCGAGGGCGGCTGTCCCCACATGGAGACTAGAACGTGCACGAGACCTGAAGGCCGGTTCTGAAAATGGCTCTCGCAACGCGACCCTCGAAGGGCCGCTCTTTCACGGGATTATCTCAGCTCAATCGCGAAAATGCAGTGGTATCTGGAACTACTTCGCCGCGCTGGCAACTTTTACGCCGCGCGAACTCACGGCGTAGCGGGCGATGCCTTTGTAGAGGGCCTCGGCGATTTGCTCGCGGTAGCCGTCGCTCCGGAGTTTTTGCTCGTCCGTCGGGCTGCTGACGAACGAGACTTCGGCGAGAATTCCAGGCATCGCGCTTTCGGTGAGGACAACGAATCCAGCTTCTTTGATGCCGCGATCGCGGAGGCCGGGATTCTGCACTGACAGAGTTCCATACAGAGAGCGCTGCACACTGGCGGCAAGGCGCCGCGATTGCTCGATGCGCTCGTGGAGATCTGCGGGGGAGAGTGTTGCGATGACAGCTGGTTTCAGGCTGGCTGCGAGAGAGTGAGAGTCGACATCTTTGGAGCCAGCTTCTTTGGAACCGGGCGCAGTAAAGACGTTCGTGAAATAGGTTTCCACGCCGCGGGCCGATGGCAGGTCGCTGTAGTTGGCGTGCACGGAGATGAACAAGTCCGCTTGTGCCTGGTTGGCGATCGTGGCGCGCTCGTCGAGCGGGATGTAGTTGTCGTCCTGCCGGGTGTAGATCACTTCCATCCCGAGACGGCTCTCGAGCAACTTGCCGAGACGCTGAGCGATTTCGAGGACGAGATCTTTTTCGAGAAGGCCGCGACGGCCGACGGTACCGAGATCCCAGCCGCCGTGACCGGCATCGACGACGATGCGCAACTTGGGCACACGCGCCCGCAGTTGGATGTCTTCTTTCGTCGGAGGCGGAACGACGATCGCGAGCTTAGCCTTTTCTGCCTCGGCGTTCGGGAACAGATTCACTTCGGCCTTTGGAGTGGCCCCGACCTTGCGAACTTCGACCACCAAGCGGTACGGGTTTGGTTCCAGGCTGACCGAGAAAGTTGAGTTGGCTTTGGTTTCGAGCACGACGCGTGTCATACCCGCAACGGGCTGCGCCATGCGGATACGGCTGACGAATGCGTCGCCCACGTCGATCGATTTGCCGACGAGGTCGGCCGCGAGCTGGGTATCGCGCAAATCGAAATAGATGCGGTCCGGGCCAGCGAGGCGGTGCGCTTCGTACTGCACCTGGTCCTGAAGATCGAGAACCACGGTGCTGGAATCGGCCGAAGACCAGTGGCGAATTCCAGTGACTCGCGGGAACTTCGACAATTCCTGCGGAGTAGCGGGGGAACTATCGGGCTCGGCTGCCTCAGAAGTCGCTTCTGTATCGTTCGCGGCGCGGTCGGATTCACGCCAGCAGTCGGGATTGAGGGACTCGTCTCATCCTGTGCCGCTTGGGTGCCGGCAGGTTTGACCGGCATCTTCTCGTTGTGAATCATGGCGCTGCCGAGCTGCGCCGTCTTCATCTTCCACCAGACTCCACCTGCCAGCACGGTACCGACGACAATGCAAACGAGCAGAACCAGCATGGTCGGCCGGCGGTTTTCGGATTCTGGCTCGGGAAGCGAGACTTGGGATTCAGCGGTAGTCTCGACAGCGATAGCATTTTCGAATTCCGGAGCCTTGTCGATCGCGGGCTTTTCCGGAATCGCTGGTGCAGGCGCGACGTTAGAAGCGAGGACAGGTGGCTTCGTTTCGACCGCCGGCCCGACCGCGGGCGCGACCGGCGCTTGCGCGAGTTTGACAACGACTGGCGGTGCAACGGAGATCGCTCTCGCAGACTCGGATTTGGTGGGCTCGGCTTTGGCCGGTTCTGACTTCGTAGACTCGACCTTTGTGAGTTCAACCTTGGCCGGTGGTACCTTTATTGGCTCTGCCGCGAAGGAGGGTTTTGGTGGAGGCGCAGGTGGTGCGAGCTTGGTGGCGGCGGCTCGCGCAGACTCGGCGAAGCGATCTTCATCCTCGGGCTTAAGAGCGCCGAGCACCAGTTCCGCGAGCAGAGTGAGGTTGCGGACGTCGCTCTCGTTGAAGGCGAAAGGCCATTCGGAAAATGCTTCGAGCAAGCCAATCACGCGCCGGCGGCCACAGAGTGGAACGGCCACCATAGAGCGCGCTCCAAGTTTGCGGCAGGCCTCCAGATTCACACGGGGATCGGTTTCGGTGTCGTCGCAAATGACGATCTCAGCAGCGCGGAAACAGGCGCCGGAGAATGCGGAATCGCGGTCGATGCGCGCGCCCACATCAGGACGCACGTTACCAGCCGCCGCCCGCAATACAATTTCGTTGTTTTCCGCGAGCGCAATGGCCAGGCCATCCGCGCCGGTGATGGCCACGGCGCGTTCGGCGACGAGCTGAAGCACCTCGTCGAGCACGAACTGTTCTTCCTGTTCAAACTCCGCGACGGGCGTGCCTCCATCGAATCCGGCGATGCGCGCGGCCAAAGCTTTTCTGCGGCGAACCTGCTCGTGCAGGGCGGAAAAGGCGAGCAACCCGTGCAGGGCATCGCGGTGCGACCGCTTACCGGGATCTTGTGCAGCATGGTCCGGGACGGCCGATGTGCTTTGCGCACGCGGCCAAGCGGGCACACCGGCTCCGGCGAGCGGAGTTGTCGTGTCAAGGTCTGGTTTTGTGGTGCTCGTCGCCATTTAGAGACAGTTCACTTGTAAGTTATCGGTCTTTGTGTCCGGTTGCAATTACCTGGGCATGCCCATTCGGGCATGTACTTAAGTAAGGCATTGTGCCTTTTTCCCTCTTTACCGAATACTACCCAAAGGTTTATTTCGCGGGTGCGCCCGGGTAGTACAATCCTCCGCATCATTCAAGGGTAGAAAGTAAGACTTTCGAATCGGTGCCCGTTTCATCTCCGATTGCTGATCCCGGAAAGTTTTTCAGCATAGACAAGGAAGGCGCTATTTCTCCACCCCGCACTCACGGATCTCCCAGCACGAGGGTAGCGGCAGCCATTGTGATTGGCATGCTGGCCATGGTGATCGTTCCAGCGGCCGTGACCTTGCACACGGTGCGATCTCCCGGGACGTTGAACGTTGGTCCCGATCCTTCTCCTTATGGCTACACGTGGAGCCTGCTGCTGTTCATCGTTCCGATCGTGACGATTGCGGTGTGGTTTTTGCCCAGCGAGGGTTTGCAGATTCCGCAACGCGCATTCTGGAGGACGATTGGAATTTTGGCGCCGATCGGGTGCTTGCTGGATTTTGTGTGCGCACGATGGTTCTTCTGTTTTCCGAATCCGAAAGCGACGCTGGGGATAATGGCGCCGGCGTTGGGGAAGCCGGTGCCGATTGAGGAGTATCTGTTCTACCTGACCGGCTTCATTACGGTTCTGCTGCTGTATGTATGGCTGAGCGAGTACTGGCTGGCAGCCTACACCGTGCAGGACTACGTGGGGGAAGCGCGCGCGTCACGGCGTTTGCTGCAGTTTCATCCCTTGTCGTTGATTCTGGGTGTGGTTCTGATCGCCACCGCGATGCTTTATAAGAGATGGTTTTCATCGGTGCCGGACGGCTTGCCCGGATATTTCATCGTGCTGGTTGCAGGTGGGCTGATTCCCTCAATGAGCTTTTATCCGATTGCGCGGCGCTTCATTAATTGGCGTGCGATGAGCCTGACGATGTTCATCATTCTGCTGGTCAGCCTGCTGTGGGAGGCTACTCTGGCGTTGCCCTACGGCTGGTGGAATTACCAGCATCCGGCGATGATGGGGGTATTCATCGGCGCATGGTCAGGCCTTCCGGTTGAGGCTGTGCTAGTGTGGTTGGCGGTTACCTATGGGACGGTGATCCTGTTTGAGGTCGTCAAGATCTGGCAGGCTTCCGGGCGCGGAGCGAAAGAAGCGTTTCTGGGGTATCGGTAGGGAGGTTGGCCGCGTCGGCAGGCATCTGATTTCACTTTTCGAACCATCGTAGTTACTAAGCTGGCACCTTTATCCGGCGATAAAATTATAGAAACAGCGCTCTAGCCAACCAGCGATCCTCCGGCGGTGTTTTGTATGGATGTAGCACTCTCTCCCGCGCGACAAGCCAGGGCTAAGCACCGGCAGGAACTCCATACTCTGACGTACGTCACTCTCGACCAGGCGAATGGGGGAATCGTTCGCAACCTGAGCCATGAAGGCATTGGGGTGCAGGCGGTGGCGGCGGTGCGTCCGCAGCAGCAGGTGCGGGTGCGCTTCGAGCTGCGCAATCCGCGGCTGCGAGTGGAGGCTCGGGGTGAAGTTGCATGGTCCACCGGTTCGGGGCAATGTGGCATCCGATTCCTTGACATGTCGGCGGGGATGACACGGCAGATCAATGAGTGGATCTTCGGCAACCTGCTGGAAGGAATTTCCCTACACTCGGATCAGGCGGGGCCGATGTTTGCGGCATCGCCGTCGTTGTCGCCTACGGCAGGTGGCGCAGGGGACGAGGATGGGTTGATGGTTTCGGCGTCGCCGTTGAAAGTCATCGAGTTGCCGATGCCGAGCGGTGCACAGGCCGCGGTCGGCGCGAACGCTATGGCTGGGGGGACAGAGGATCTCGACTGGCTGTCGCAGCCGCTCTCAGGACGCACTCTTGTCTGGACGGTCAACACGTTGGTCGTGGTCGCGGCCCTGCTGCTGTTTGTGCTGGTGTTTCTGTCGGTGACGCGAGAACCTCCACGATGGCCGCTGGCTATGTTCGGCGGCGCGGCAATGCTTGTGGTTGCGCTGTATTGGGGGTTTTTCCAGGTGTTTGGAGGATCGAGTCCGGGGGCACGGCTGGCGCGCTTGACGGGATGGGATGTGGAGGAGGGTGAGGGAGCGAGGAATGCACGGTTTCGGTGAATCATCGCCGCGCCACCCAAAAGCTCTGGCAGGTCAGAACCTTCCCTTCAGGCAGTCAAAAGCATTCACCACTGAGGACACGACGTTGCACGAAGGAAGAAACACCCACTTCCTCAGAGCGCGGCTACAAGGCCACGCCTTTTCAAGGCTGCGTCAACTCCGATGGAAAAAAACTGTAAAGGATTAGTTCGCGAAATACTGCTGCGCCAGCCAGAGCTGCAATGTGCGCTGCTGTTGGGGTGCGAGTTTTACGAAGCGGATGCCGAGGTTCCCACGCTTGTCCTGCCACGCGATTTCTGCTTTCGCCTTCAGGCCTGACCTGGCGCCCGGCAATTCGAAGGAGACTTGCAAAGCCTTCGCGGTCTCGACGGGATCATTTGTGTGAATTTGCATTCCGCCCTGGCTCAGGTTTACGAGGAACGCGTCCAAGGGTTTCTGGCCCTTGCAGTTCAAGGACACTGGAACCTCGAGGCCGGCGCGGTGATAGCGCAGGCGGCCGTCGAGAATCATGCTGCGGGCCGCGGATAACGTGCGTACGGCTTGCTCGACAGAGATGGGCTTCTCGAAGGCGAAGAGTGCACCGCTTTCGATCGAGACTCTGGGAGCACTGTGGGCCTCCCATGATCACCAGCGGCACGGTTCTTGGAGTTGCCGCACTTTGCAGTTCATGCAGGAATTGCGAGCTGCCGTTGAGATCGCAGTCCACGATGAGGGCATCGATTTTTGATTTGGCCATCCGTGCCAGAGCTCGCTGCGGTTCGTTTTCGATGGCAACGTCCATGTGAAGACCGCCGAGAATGCATTCGAGAACACTGACTTCCTGCCAGTCGCGCGAAACCACCATCGAGGAAAGTGTCATGGGTTCACTCTAGCGGTGGGAGTAATATCTGCCGTAGATAACTAACGTAACGGTGTGTGAGTTGGGCTTCCGGCGTTCGGTTTCCGCTTTCGCAAGGTCGCTGTGACGGGATTGACGAATTGGTAGGCCGGCTCGTTTGAAATCGCAAAGGCGGATTTTGATGTCCGGAAGCCCAGAGCCGGAACGCGGAAGCCGTGCTACTTTCTTCCATACCATTCCACCGTGCGCCGTAGCCCGTCTTCGAAATCGACTTTGGGTTCGTAGCCGAGGGCGGCTTCGGCTTTGGAGATGTCGGCCAGGGAGTGTTTGATGTCGCCACTGCGTTCGGGGGCGTATTTCGGCTGGCCGGAGTACGAAGTCAGACCTTGCAGCAGCTTGAACGTTTCGTTCAGGGTGACTCTACGGCCGGTGGCGACGTTGAAGACTTTTCCGGCGGCCTGGGCTGCGGGAGCTTTGCAGGCTAACAGATTTGCTTCGACAGCGTTGTCGATGTAGGTGAAGTCGCGGCTGGTTTCGCCATCGCCGAAGATCGTAGGTTGCTCGCCGCCCAGCATCTGCGTGATGAATTTTGCCAGCACTCCGGAATAGGGAGAAGACGGATCCTGGCGCGGGCCAAAGATGTTGAAGTAGCGCAGGGCTACGGTATCAAGCTGGTAACAGCGGTAAAACGAAATCAGGTAGTGCTCACTCGCCAGTTTGGCGACGGCATAGGGAGAAATCGGGTCGGGATTCATGGCTTCGTGCTTGGGCAGGGTGGGTGTGTCTCCATAGGCAGAAGACGATGCGGCAAAGACGACACGCTTGACTTTGGCGTCGCGCGCCGCGACCAGGACGTTGACGGTGCCGTCGACGTTGGCCCGGTTGCTGCCCAGAGGGTCGAGGACTGATTTCGGCACAGACGGGATTGCGGCCTGATGCAGGACGTAGTCCACGCCGGTGCAGGCTTTGTGCATTGCATCGAGGTCGACGATGTCGGCTTTGCGGAAGTCGATTTGGTCGAGAATTTCGGTGATGTTTTCGGGTTTGCCGGTGGAAAAGTTGTCGATGCCGCGCACTTGTTCACCGCGGGAAAGCAGAGCCCGCGCCAGAGAGGATCCGATGAATCCGCCAATGCCAGTGATGAGATAGAGGGCCATACGTATTCATCATAAATGGAGAGACTTTGAGCGCAACAGAGTCAGGAGTGCGAGCGGAAGGTCAGAAGGGGGTCACGAAGTTCGGAAGTCGAAAATTCAGAAGTCAGAATGCAGAAGTCAGAGATTCACAAGTCAGAAGCCAGAAGTCTCAAGTTTCGTCTCGGACGTTTGGCTCTTGCGGAGGATTCTGAGAAAGTCGTCGCGCATCAGCATTTGACGGTTTTCGAAAAACTCGGTGAGGGCTTGCAGGGCTGCGGTCGGATTCGTGATCGGAGGCACAGCGGCCAATGGTCCGCCGGCGGGAAGGGAGGAGGCGATTCCGGGTCCCATAATAACGGTTGACCGGGTAATCGTCGCCAGGAGCCGACGCAACTGTACGCGGTTTTCGTCTGACATCTCGACGAAGGCGACTCCCATGCCGAGGTAAGGATAGGTTACTCGCACATTTCCCTTGGTCTCAAGACGCACGCCGTTGGCTTCCAATTTCATGTGCAGCACAGTTCCGACTGGGTAGGTAGCTTGTGCTTCGACATAGCAGCCGTGCAGGCTTACGTCACTGAACGTGGCCCAGGTGGGAACGTCACATCCTTCTTTGCGCATTTCCGCGCTGCCGTCGCACTTGTAGCGCTGGCTGCGGCGCTTTTCGGAACCCTTGTATCGTTCGCCAGACTCAGCAGGGGCTGAGGTCAATCCAGCGGTCTCTTCCGGACTTTTCTCTCGCGCCGGTGCCACTGCGGTCGCGGCTGATGGATTCCCGGTCTCTTTCAAAGCCCTAAGATAAGCGACGCCTTCGTTGATTTCCTGTGCCATACTGCCCCGATGCTGACGAGCTACTCGCGTTTTGATCGAGATCAGTTCTCGGGGTCCGCTCCGCAATGCGGGCGGGCCTGCCGGGAACTCTGATGTCTCTATCGGTTGAAATGGCTTTCGAGATTAGCCGCCGAGGGGAAACGGCAAATGAGGACACTCTAAGGCAACGATGTATCGGACGCAGCTTCGGCCGTCGACATCTGCTGGGCCACTTGCCGGATCTGCTTCCAGAGTTCCTCGCGTCCGGCGCCGGTCTTTGAAGAGTAGGGAAGCAGGTTGGCTGCGGGATACTCCTGGGTCAGGGTCCGCAGAGCGGTACTCAATCGATTGTTTGACAGGCGGTCGCTCTTGGTCGCGACGACCAGGAAGTCACGGCCGGAGGCGCTGAGGAAGTCCAACAGTTGGCGGTCTTTCTGTTGCGGAGGAACGTTGGCGTCGACGAGAACAATGCACAAGCCTAGGGTGGGACGTTCGTTGAGATAGGGCTCGATAAATTTTGGCCATTCCTGGGAAATCTCGCGGGAAATCTTGGCGTAGCCGTAGCCGGGAAGATCGGCGAAGATCAGCTCTGGGCGGGGCTTTCCGGGCCAGCGGATTTCGAAAAAGTTGATGGCCCGGGTGCGGCCGGGAGTGGAACTGGTGCGTGCCACCTTATCGCCGACTAATGAGTTGATGACGCTGGATTTGCCGACGTTGGAGCGGCCGAGGAAGGCGATCTCCGGCAAGCTGGGAGGCGGAAAGTGAGCGGCGTCAGTTGCCGCCGCCATAAACCGGGAGAGAATCCTCATAGTCAAGTTTGCAACGTCATGGGCAGGGTTGGCAAGAGAGGAACGTGTGGTTGCCCTGAGAGGGACGGGAACCAAGTTGCAGCATTCTGTTCGTCGGCTTCGCCCACGGCACGGGCGGCAAGATTAGTATGGGGTGAAGCAGTGCTGATAGCCTCAATCGCAGGATGGCTGGCAGGTGAAATTCTGAATGTGTGGAATCTTCGGTATTGTTGTGCGGAATGGGCGGGTTCCGGAAGGTGTGCTGGAACGCGGGACGGCATCGCTTGCGCATCGCGGGCCAGATGACTCGGGAACGATTGTTCTGCGCGACTCCACGTTCGACGACGAAATCGGGTTAGGCAACCGGCGGCTGGCGATTCTCGATCTGTCGCCGCTGGGCCACCAGCCGATGCATGATGCCGAGACCGGCAACTGGATTGTCTTCAACGGCGAAATCTATAACTTCCGTGACATTCGTTGCGAACTCGAACAGGCTGGCACGAGTTTCATCAGCCACTCCGATACGGAAGTCGTCCTGAAAGCGTACGCGCGATGGGGCGGGCAGTGCCTGGCGAAATTCCGCGGGATGTTTGCATTTGCGCTCTGGGACGCACGGCTGCACCGTCTATTTCTCGCGCGCGATCCAATGGGGATCAAGCCGCTGTACTACGTTCAGTCAGGATCGTATTTTCTTTTTGCTTCAGAAGTCCGAACGCTGTTGGGGACGGGCCTGATGCGACGCCGGATTGATTCTGCCGGCCTGATCAATTATCTGACCTTCGGTTCGGCATACGATCCCTTCACATTGGTGGAAGGCGTCCGCGCGTTACCTCCCGGACACACGCTGACATGGAAGGGCGGAACGCTGCGTCAGTCGTCGTATTGGGATCTTGTTGATGAGTCCTCGACACAGGATCTGGTAACGCTCTCTGCCAAAAATGAAAAACAGGCGGTGGAGCAGTTACAACCGGTGTTGGAGGAAGCTGTCCGGCTGCAGTTAGTCAGCGACGTGCCGGTGGGCGTGTTTCTCTCTGGGGGCATCGATTCGAGCGCGTTGGTTAGCATTCTCAGCCGAAGCGGAGTGACCGCCAGCACGTTCTCGATTGTTTTTCGGGAAGCCGATTTCTCGGAGGCGCAGCATTCACGCGCCATTGCAGCCAGGTTTCACACCGATCATCACGAGATCAACGTTTCGCAAAGCGATGTACTCTCCGCAATTCCTGAGGCGTTGGGCGCGATGGACCTGCCCACGATGGATGGCATCAATTCGTACTTCGTTTCGCGGGAGACGCGGCGGGCCGGAGTGAAGGTCGCTCTTTCTGGTCTGGGCGGAGACGAGGTTTTCGCTGGGTATGCCAGCTTTCGAACTTTGCCGCGCATCGAACGTTGGGCGCGGCCGTGGAAGCAGGTTCCGCGCGCGCTCCGAGGCTCACTGGCGTCGGCGTTTGCGGCGGTCAGCCCCAGGACCGATCAAAATCGCAAGCTGGCTACGCTGGCCCGCGCCAATGGACAGAATTCTGCATCCGTACTTTCTGACGCGCATGCTGTTTACGCCCGACCAGCGCGATCTTCTTTATCCCAATGTGGATGTCGGTACGGCGAAGGCAGCGGCTGCGTCGCAATGTGAGGAGCTTCAACGTGCGCGCTTGCTGGATCCGATCAACCGGGTTTCCTATCTCGAGTCGCGCTGTTATATGCTCAATACACTGTTGCGCGACGCCGATTTTATGAGCATGTCGCAGGGGCTGGAGGTACGGGTTCCTCTGATTGATCACCTGTTAGCCAAGTCCGTGCTGGCGTTGCCGGGGAAGTGGAAGGTGAACGGGACGCCGAAGAAACTTCTGGTCGAGGCGCTGGCGGGATCACTACCCGATGAGATCGTTCATCGTCCGAAGCGTGGATTCACGTTACCCTTTGAGCATTGGATGCGGCAAGAGCTTCGGCCTGAGATTGAGCCGGTTCTGCGAAGAAGAGGCTTGAGGACGGCCCGCTGGGTGGGTTGCTGAACGCCAACCAGGTAGAACAGGTCTGGAAGAATTTTCTGGACGGCGAAACCTCGTGGTCGCGACCGTGGTCGCTGTACGTGCTGCAACGCTGGTGCGAATTGCATTTGTAGCTCGCTTGCGACATGCAAAAAGTCGAAGAGATCGCTAAGTCGCAACCTGTGACGCCGCCGGGCAAGTTGCCTGTTAGCGTGATCGTGGCGGCGCGCAACGAGGAGAAGAATCTGCCTCGTTGTCTGGATGCGCTGCGCGAGGTGGGCGAGGTGTATGTCATCGACTCGGAGAGCACCGACGCGACTCCTGAGATCGCTCGCTCGTTCGGCGCCAAGGTCGTGCAATTCCACTATCAGGGAGGATGGCCTAAGAAGCGGCAATGGGCGATGGAGAATCTGCCGCTGACCTTTGATTGGATTCTGCTGGTGGATGCCGACGAGGCAATGACGCCGGAACTGGCGCAGGAAATTCGCCGTGCCATCGAGAATCCGGGCGTGAATGGTTATTACATTTCCCTTCGCATGTACTTTCTAGGGCGGGTGCTGCGCCACGGCGATGCGAACTTCTGGAAGCTTTCGTTGTTCCGCCGCGGAAAGGGCCGGTACGAATGCCGTCTGAGAGATCAGGATTCGTCGATGGCGGATATGGAGGTGCACGAGCACGTCGTGGTCGACGGTGCAACGGCGCGTCTGGCGAATCCTCTGATTCATCACAATGTGGAGTCCCTGTCTCGATACATTCAGAAGCATGATGAATATTCGAATTGGGAGTCTCGGGTATTGCTGCAGGGCGAGCAGGGAAGTACGGAACTTCCGCCGGCATTCTTTGGCACGCAAGCGCAGCGCCGGCGCTGGCTGAAGAAGCGGCTCTATGGGGTGCCGGGCTCTCCGCTTTTGCTGTTCCTGTATCGATATTTGTTGCGATGGGGATTCCTGGACGGTGTTCCGGGTCTCATCTACTGCGGGTTTCAGGCAGTGCAGATGTTTCACACGAAAGCCAAGATCTACGAACTGCAGGCGAAGCAGCGTGCGGCCGCCTCGCAAAGGAACTAACCGGGAAGATGTGCGGGATCAGTGGTCTGGTGAATTGCGGGGATCGGGAAGCGCTGGCGCGGATGACTCACGTGCTGGCGCATCGTGGGCCCGACGACTCCGGGGTTTGGGACAGGAAGTTCCCTGACGGTTCCTACATCGGGTTGGGCAGCCGGCGTCTTGCCATCCTAGATCTTTCGGCGGTCGGGCACATGCCGATGTGCAACGAAGACCGCACGGTGTGGATTACCTACAACGGAGAAATCTACAACTTCGGTGAGCTGCGGCAGGAACTGGAAAGCAAAGGCCATCGCTTCGCTTCCCACACGGACACCGAAGTGATTGTTCACCTCTACGAGCAAGAGGGACCGGACTGCGTGAAGCGGCTGAATGGGATGTTCGCATTTGCTGTATGCGATCTTCGGTCTTCGATCCCTTCGCTGTTTGTCGCCCGCGATCACTTCGGCGTGAAGCCCTTCTACTATTTTCATGACGGACAGCGCTTCGCCTTCGCGTCTGAGATCAAGGCGCTCCTGCAGATTCCGGAGATTGAAGCGGAGCTCGACCCGGAATCGCTGCACCAATATCTGACATTTCTGTGGGTGCCGGATCCCAAGACGATGTTCCGGCGCATCTTGAAGCTTCCGGCAGGGCATTACGCGACGTTGCGCAAGGGCGAACTTAAGCTTACTCAATATTGGGATCTCACGTTTCCGGCGGCGAATCAGACATACGGGCGATCGGAAGACGATTTGGCGGACGAAGTGCGCGAGCGCCTTCGCCGATCGGTCGAAGCGCAGATGATCAGCGATGTTCCCATCGGAGCGTTTTTGAGCGCGGGGCTCGATTCTTCCGGAATCGTCGCCATGATGGCGCAAGCGACGAAGCAGCCGGTTCGGACGTATACCATCACCTTCCCACGAAAATATCGTGTGGGGGAGACGACGCTCGACGATCCGGAAGTGGCCACCCGGTTGGCGCGGCAACTGGGATGCGAGAACCACCGCATCATCGTAGAACCTGACGTGACCGATCTTTTGCCGCGGCTCGTCTGGCATATGGATGAGCCCACCGCCGATCCCGCCATCATTACTGCATATTTGGTTTGCCGCGAGGCGCGAAAGCAGGCGACGGTGCTGCTGTCGGGCGTGGGCGGAGATGAACTGTTTGCCGGATATCGGAAGCATGTAGCGCATTACTGGGCGGAGGCGTATGGCCACGTTCCTTCGTGGGCACGGCGCGCGGCGGAGGCAGGGGTGGCTGCAATGCCGAGCCTGCGCGGGACGGCATTCAAAGGCAGGCTGCGTCTGGCGAAGAAGATGGGACGCAGCGCATCGCTCAGTCCGGTCGATCGCTTCATCATAAACTGTACTTATCTGGACGCGGGGCAGAAGTCGGGGCTCTACAGTTCTGAAATGATGGGTCAGGTTTCAAACTCTGATGCCGACGGTCAACATCGTGCTGCGTTCGATCACGTGCGTGACGCAGACTTCCTGCACCAGATGCTCTACCTTGATACCAAGATTTTCATGACCAGCCTCAACCTCACCTACAACGACAAGATGAGCATGGCGTCGTCGGTTGAGGTGCGGGTTCCATTTCTTGACCGGGAGCTGGCCGAATTTGTCGCGTGGAACATTCCGCCCGAGATGAAGCTGAAGGGATTTCTAAGGCCAACGACGAAGTACATCTTCCGCCGGGCGATGCGCGACATTCTTCCGCGTGAAGTGCTGCGACAGCCGAAAGCCGGATTCGCCGCTCCGGTAGACTATTGGTTGGCGCACGATCTCAAAGAAATGGTGGATGATCTACTCTCGCCGGGTCAGCTTCGGCAGCGGGGCTTGTTTCAGCCCGTCGCTGTGCGGAGGCTGGTGGATGAGCATCGTAGCGGTCGCGAAGACTGGTCGATGCAGCTCTGGCAGTTCCTGACGCTCGAATTGTGGATGCGGACGTTTCTGGATGGAGGAGCAAGAAAGTTCGAGTCTGAGGTGGTTCCATTTGGGCAAGTAGCGACGGCATGAAACAAGTTCTTCAAGACGCGCGCTCGGGAGAGATTACGGTGCAAGAGGTTCCGGCACCGCAGCTTCTGCCCAGCTGCGTGCTGGTGCGCATCGCGGCTTCGGTCGTTTCGGCCGGAACCGAGCGCGCATCGTCGCAGTTTGCCCGCAAGAGTCTGCTGCAGAAAGCGAAATCACGGCCTGACCTGGTTCGGGATGTCCTCAGCAAGGTGCAGCGCGACGGGATCTTTTCGGCGATTCAGGCCGTGCGCAGCCGTCTCGATCAACCACAAAGTCCTGGTTACAGCAGCGCAGGAACTGTTATCGCGGTCGGAGAAGGCGTCGTTGATCTTCAACCCGGCGACCGCGTTGCCTGTGCGGGCGCAGGGTTTGCCGTTCACGCCGAGGTCGCGTGCGTTCCGCGGTTGCTGGTGGCGCGGATTCCATTGGGCAAGACGACTGGAGATGAGGTTTCTTTCGACGAAGCTGCTTTCGCAACGCTCGGAGCAGTGGCCCTTCACGGCATCCGGACGTCGGAGGTCAAACTCGGCGACACTGTCGCGGTGATTGGACTGGGACTGCTGGGACAACTCACGGTGCAATTGTTAAAGGCTGCGGGATGTCGAGTTCTGGGAATGGACATTGATGCGATCGCGGGCCGATCTTGCACGGCAGTTAGGCGCCGAGGGAACAGCAAGTTCAATTACGGAGTTCCGCGAGTTGTGTGCGGAAATTTCTCGCGGCAATGGCGTTGATGCGGTGCTGATTACGGCCGAAACTTCCAGCAGCGATCCGGTGCATCTGGCGGGCGCCATTGCGCGCGATCGCGCCGTCGTCGTCGCAGTCGGCACCGTTGGCATGGACATTGAGCGCAAAGCCTATTACGAGAAGGAGCTCGATTTCCGCGTTTCGCGTTCTTACGGTCCTGGGCGCTACGATGCAGCTTACGAGCAGAAGGGGCGCGACTATCCCATCGGGTATGTTCGTTGGACCGAAACGCGCAACATGGAGGCGTTCGTACAGTTTCTTGCGGAGAAGAAGGTCGACGTTGGGGCGCTGATCACGCACCGATTTCCAATTGAGCGGGCGCAGAGCGCATACGATCTGATTACTGGCAAATCGCGCGAGCGGTTTCTGGGGGTGGTAATTCAGTACTCACCAGAAGTTGGGCTTGGCGGTCCTCAGGTTGTTCATCCGCGCGCGGCTGTCGTGTCACGCTCTCAGCCAGCCTCTTCGAACGGAGTCTCCGTTGGGGTGCTTGGCGCCGGAGTGTTCGCCACTGGCACACTGATTCCCGCGATGAAGGCATCGTCGAATACTACGCTGGTCGGAGTTTGCGCGGCGAATGGATCACACGCGCAACATGTCGAGCGAAAATTCGGATTTCAGTATTGCACGACCGACGAATCACAACTGATCGAGGATGCAAATGTAAATACCGTCGTGATCGCCACGCGCCATCACCTGCACGCCAAGCAGGTTCTTGCGGCCTTGGCCTCTGGGAAGAATGTGTTCTGCGAGAAGCCGCTTTGCCTGTCTGAGACGGAACTTGCGGTCGATTGCCAGCGTCTATCTGGAAACCTCAGCGATCGGACGACCGGCGCTCATGATCGGCTTCAACCGCCGCTTTGCCCCAATGATCACACGGATGAAGTCATTTCTCTCGCCGATCTCCGAGCCCTTGGCATTGCACTATCGCATCAACGCAGGACATCTTCCTCCCGACCATTGGGTCAACGATCGTGAGCAGGGCGGTGGGCGGATTCTCGGCGAGGTATGTCATTTCGTCGATCTGCTGATGTTTCTTGCGGGTGCGCCGGTAGCTGAGGTCGAGGCGCGGGGCGTTGGCGGTTCGAGTCGTTACAGCGGCGACAATGTGCTGGTGTCGCTACGGTTCGGGAGTGGCTCCGAAGGGACGATCAGCTATCTGGCGAACGGCGACCGGGCGTTCTCGAAGGAACGGATCGAAGTGTTTGGAGGAGGCAGCACGGCCGTTCTGGAGGATTTTCGGCGTCTGGAACTTGTGCGCGACGGACGCAAAGAGACGACCCGTTCGCGTTGGGGTCAGGATAAAGGGCATCAGAACGAGTGGGCCGCGTTCGTGGAATGTGTGAAACGACACGCTGAGGCGCCGATCTCGTTCGAGGAGTTGGTGTGTTCTACTCTGGCGACACTCCGCATCGATGAGTCGGTGGCGAGCGGAAAGCGGCTCGCGGTGGACGCGACGGCCTTCCTCGACGCAGCGCGAAGAACATCCAGCAGGATTTCCAGCCTGACCGAATGATCCGAATTCACGTCCGACGTCATAGGAGACGAACGTAGTTCATGCTGATTTTGGGCCTCAACATGTTTCATGCCGACGCCTCGGCGGCGATCGTGCTGGACGGCGAAGTGAAGTTTGCGATTGCCGAGGAGCGACTGAACCGCCATAAGCACTTCGGCGGGTTCCCGGCGCTCTCGATCAAAGCATGCCTGGACGCGGTGGGGGCAAAGATTTCTGATGTCGAACACGTGGCCGTCGGCCAGGACAGCGACGCGAATCTAGCGAAGAAGGTCCGATACGCACTCGCTAATCCGGCGAAGATCCTGAACTTTATTCGGTTGCGCCAGCGCAAAGAGGTGATGCGCGACGGTCGTTCCCTTCTGGCGAAGGCGCTCGAAGTCGATTCGGCGCAACTCCGTTTTCAGGAGCACCATCTCGAACACCACATCGCTCACATTGCCAGCGCTTACTACTGCTCCCCTTGGGAGAAGGCGGCGGGTTTCAGCTATGACGGCTCCGGCGATTTTGTTTCTACGATGATGGCGCGTTGCGAAGGCAACGAAATTGAAGTTCTCGACCGCGTGTACCTGCCACACTCGCTGGGCAGCGTTTACACGATGATTTGCGAGTTCATCGGCTACAGCAAGTACGGAGACGAAGGCAAGGTCATGGGTCTCGCTCCCTATGGTAAAGACACGTACTGCGAAGAGATCAACAAAATTGTCGCTCCCAAAAACGGTGGATTCCAACTAGATCTCAGCTATTTCAAACCACTGGGCAGCAACCAGGGAATGCAGGTCCTGCCCGACGGAACGGTGAAGCTGGCGCGTCATTTTTCAGACCGGATGGAGAAGTTGTTCGGTGAGCCGCGGCGTCCGCACGCAGACATTACACAGCGTGATATGGACCTGGCATTCGCGCTGCAGCACCGCTTTGAAGAAATCTTCTTCCATCTGTTGAATCAGCTGCACGGCCGGGTTCCCGTTGAAGACCTAGCCATGGCGGGAGGATGCGCCCTGAATAGCGTAGCGAACGGTAAACTCTTCGACTGCACGCCGTTTCAGCGCACCTACATTCAGCCCGCGGCGGGCGACGAAGGACTGGCCATCGGGGCGGCGTTGCATACGTATCATTCCGTGCTCAAGCAGCCTCGGCGGCATGAGTTGAAGTACTCGTATTTAGGGCCGGAGTTTTCGGAATCGCGCATTCAGTCGGCGTTGCAGAGCGCCGGCCTGGCGTATCGCAAGCTCGAACGCGCCGTCTTACTCGATTCCGTGGCCGACGAGATCGCGGCCGGCAACGTCATCGGATGGTTTCAAGGCCGCATGGAGTGGGGCCCGCGCGCGCTGGGCAACCGGTCGATTGTCGCTCACCCGGGACTGCCGAATATGAAGGAAGTTCTCAACGCGCGCATTAAACATCGTGAGTGGTTTCGTCCGTTCGCGCCGTCCATTATGGCCGATCATCAGCATGAGTACTTTGAGCACGACCATCCCTCACCCTTTATGTTGCACGTGTATAAGATCCGGCCGGAGAAGCGCCAGGAGTTATGCGCCGTCAATCACGTGGACGATACCGGACGCTTGCAGAGTGTGACCCGCGAAGAGAATCCGATGTACTACGATCTGATCTCGGCGTTCCGTCGCAAGACGGGAATACCAGTGATATTGAACACCAGTTTCAATGAAAACGAACCGATCGTCTGCACACCAGAGGAGGCCATTGACTGCTTCCAGCGCACCCGCATGGATGTGCTGGCGATCGGTCCCTTCATGGTTGTGAAGCCGAGGAGGAACGAAGCAGTGGCAGCATCTTCCGAATCGAAGAACAGGGAAGTGTAGCCGGCAGTCTCGGGAGGCTGGCTTCTGACGCCTGCGTCAGTGCACAAAAAATGCGGTACCGGCTACCACGATGCCCACGATTCCAAGCAAAATTCCCAGGTACCAAAAGATCCGGCGACCGGAGAGTAGCGTGATCGAAGTGATCACCAACCCCACTTCCAGGAAGACTTCGGCCAGATCAAACCGATCCGCACGGTTGCGTTCGTGCGAAACGTCGGCTTCCATCTCACGTGCTTTATCTTCGATTTCTTTTTGTTCGTCTTTGTAGCGCGAGGCTTCACTGGAATACTTCTCGCGCAACTTCGCAAGCGCGGCGGCATCCGTACTGGCCTCCACAGACGTGAGGTCGATAAAAAGATCGTCAGTGTGGCGGCGGATATTCTTAGCCTGGTAGTATGCCCACTGATCCGACGACTTCGCCTGCAGCACGACTTCTTCAGTATGCGCCCGATGGCCAAGCAGAGTGACTACTGCCACGAGCACGGCCAAAATTGCCATGGTCAGCGATATAGGCGCCAGCGTGGGATCATGCTTGGCGTGCTCTGCATGCTCCTGCAATTCCGTCAGTTCTTCCGACATAGCTTCATTCTCCCATAACTTTCACGATGACTCGCTTGTCCCGCTGGCCGTCGAACTCGGCGTAGAAGATTCGCTGCCACGTGCCCAGATCGAGTTTGCCCGCCGTAATCGGGACGATCACTTCGTGATGAATCAGCAGTGCCTTGAGGTGAGAGTCGCCGTTGTCCTCCCCGGTCTCATGGTGCTTGTAGCCTTTGCGAAACGGCGCCAGATGTTCCAGCCACTGATCGATGTCTTCGATCAGACCGCTTTCATTATCATTGACGTAGATCCCCGCGGTGATGTGCATCGCCGAAACCAGAACCATGCCCTCCTGCACTCCACTTTTGGCGACGATCTGCTCGACCTGAGGCGTGATGTGTACATAGGCCCGGTGCGTCTTGGTATGAAACTTTAAATATTCGGTGAGAGTTTTCATGGGAAATCTAGGTGCTGAATACGAATTCTAGCGGAGCGCCTCGGCAATCTTGCCGCTCGCAATCAGCGCTGCGATGCGAGCGAAGTCTGCGTACATGACACGATCTTTGTCCATCGTTGGGCAGACCGAGCGGATCGCGGCGTGGGCTGCCTGGCCGCGCTTCGAAGTCTTCAGCGGAGCGAGAAAGTCAAGAGCTTGGGCGACGGCCATTGCTTCAATTGACAAGACGTTACGGGTGTTGTCGACCACGCGTTTCAGTTTAGTCGCGGCCGTCATGCCCATGGAAACGTAATCCTCTTTGTTGCCCGAAGTAGTGATTGAGTCGACCGATGCAGGATGCGCCAATATCTTATTTTCGCTGACCAGCGCCGCTGCGGTGACCTGCGGCATCATGAAGCCGGAATTCAGGCCGGCGCCCGGAGCAAGAAATGGCGGCAACCCTTCGCTGAGTGCGGGATTGACCAGTCTCTCGATGCGGCGCTCGCTGATGCCGGCCAATGCGCTGAGAGCGATGGCCAGAAAATCAAGCGCGAACGCCAAAGGTTCGCCATGAAAATTTCCACCGGAAATGACGTCGCCTTCGGCGTTTTTGGGGTCGGTGAGAAAAACCAAAGGGTTATCGACGGCGGAATTCGCTTCTATTTCAAAGATGCTGCGGCAGTGTGCGAACGTGTCGCGGACCGCACCGTGGACTTGCGGGATGCAGCGCAGGGAGTAGGCATCCTGGACGCGACCGCAGTCGCGGTGGGATTCGCGGATCTGGCTGCCGTCCAACATGCGTCGCAGGTTGGCGGCGGTCTTCACTTGTCCGGCATGGGGACGGGCTTTGTGAATGCGTTCGTCGAAAGCTGCGTCGGTGCCCTTAAGGGCGTCGCAGCACAGACCGCCCAGCACGTCGGCGGTATCCACTAGAGTTTCCGCCGCCAACAGTGCCAGAGTTCCCAGAGCGAGCATGGCCTGAGTGCCGTTGATCAGCGAGATGGTTTCCTTGGATTCCAGAATGAGCGGCTTGATCTGCCCGCGCTTCAAAGCTTCCGCGCTCGGAACGCGCACGCTTCGTTCATCGACGCATTCGCCCTCGCCGATCAGAGCCAAGGCCAAATGGGCGAGCGGAGCGAGATCGCCGCTTGCACCCACACTCCCCTGCGAGGGGACGACCGGCGTGACGCCTCGGTTGAGCATTTCGCAGAGTGTGTCGATGACGAGGGCCCGCACGCCAGAGTGTCCCTTGGAGAGGGAATTCGCCCGTAGCAACATCATGGCCCGTGTTTCAGCGACGCCCAGCGGTTCACCAACGCCAACCGCATGCGAGCGGACCAGGTTGACCTGCAATTCGCGAATCTGGTCGCCAGCGATGCGCACGTCGCTCAGTTTGCCTACGCCGGTGGTGATTGCGTAGGCGATCTTGTTACTCGCGACAATTTCATCGACCACGGCGCGGGCCTGGTTTACGACCTGGCGCGCGTCAGGAGCAAGCAAGGCCGCTCGGCGCTCTGCTGCAACTTCGCGGACCGCTTCGAGGGTCAGATCGTTTCCGTTGATGTGGAGTGCGTTCAAAAGAATTCCCCGTGAATGTCGTATCCCGGTGGGCCGGATTGGAAGCACAATCTACAGTTGTTACTTTCCGATCGCAGCGTAAAACGCCGTGAAGTATTTCTCAGGCAACGCCGCTACCTTCATCTTTGAATCGGTGACGATGTGAGTGGTCTCCCCTTCCGCCAACAGCGTCCTGCTGTTTTCGCGCAGAAGTTCGTAACTGAATACGATGACGGACTCTCGAACGTTCTTCAGCCGAGTCCGGATCAGGATCTCCTCATCGTAATAAACTGGCGCGCGGTAGCGGCATTTCACTTCGGCCACCGCGATGAAGAGGCCGTCCTCCCGCTCCATATTTCGATATGAAAAGCCCATCTCTCGCATCAGTTCAACGCGGCCTACTTCGAACCAGATCAGATGGTTTGAATGGTAGACGACTCCCATCTGGTCGGTTTCAGCGTAGCGTACGCGCAAGCGGGTTTCATGGAAGACATGTTGATGTTTGGAAGTCATTTTCCAGTCCACACCGGTTTGCGTTTCTCCAGAAAGGAAGAGATGCCTTCGCGAAAGTCCGCGGTGGTTCGGATAGCGGCGTTTTCACGCACAGCGGCGTCAATCTGAGCATCGAGTTCAGCGCGGGCATGGTCGGTGAGCAATTGCTTGGTTGCGCGCAAGGATGCCGAGCTGTTCTCCCTTAATAGTGCAGCCAATTCTCGAGCCCGCTTCATAAGATTGTCAGATGTTACGATTTCGCTGACTAGTCCCATGCGGCTGGCCTCCTCTGCGTCGATGATTCTTCCCGTGAGTAGAAGATCTCGAGCCTGCTTCTCGCCTATCTGTCGCAACAGAAAGGTGGAGACGATGGCGGGCACGAAGCCAATGCGAACTTCGGTATAGCCGAATTTGGCGTCGGGAACCGCGAGGGTAAAATCGCAGAGCAGCGCCAGACCGGTTCCACCGGCAATGGCCGCTCCGTTGACCGCGGCGATCGTGACTTTGGGGAATTCATACAACGAGCGGAACAACTGGACCATGATCTGCGAATCCTGCAGGTTCTGCTCGGGTGATCGGCCGAGCAGCGCCTTGAGGTTGTCCAGATCCATACCAGAGCAAAAGGCCTTACCGGCGCCGGTCACGATCAGGACGATGGCGTCGGACTTCGCCACTTCATCGAGCGCGTGCAGGAGATCGTCAATCAGGTCGAAACTGATGGCGTTGCGCTTCTCAGGACGGTTCAGCGTGATCGTGGCCACACCGCGGTCGTACGCGAGTTCTATTGTCTTGTAGTTCATTTCCTTTAATCAGCTATGGAAATCACGGAGTTCACAAATCAGAAATCTGTAATTGCAATTGATCAAGGGCGATGCGCGCCGATCTGTGCGGAACTAATCCGCCGCTTGCGAACTGGCAAACTTTGCGGCGATTCCCGCGGTCGCCTTCAACAACGAATCCAACGGCTTTAGTTTGGGCAACTCTGCGCCTCGCTGATTGAGTGCCTCGATCAGTTTCTCTGTGGGGATGTTACCAACCAAAGCGTCCTGTGCAAAGGGACATCCGCCCAGGCCTCCCAGGGCGGAGTCGAAGCGCCGGCAGCCCGCATCGTATGCAGCCAAAATCTTTTCGCCGGCCTCCTCAGGCCGGCTGTGCAAGTGCACGCCAATCTCGAGGTAGTCGTATTTCTTCATCACGGCGCCGACTAAATCGTGGATCTGCCGCGGGCTCGCCATTCCCACTGTGTCTGCGAGCGAAATCATCCGCAAGTTGTCTACTTCCATGAGAGAGATGGCTTCGATCACTTCCTCCGGGTTCCACAGGTCGCCATACGGATTTCCAAACGCCATCGAGATATAGACTACGACGTCAAGCCCGGCACTGTCGGCCTTGTTCTGAATCTTCTCCAATTCTTCGAGCGCATCCTCAGGCGATTGGTTTTGATTCTTGCGTAGAAAGGTCTCTGAGATTGAATAGGGAAATCCCAGGGTCGATACTGCCTTGGTGTCAATCGCCCGCGTCGCGCCTTTTTCGTTGACGACAATGCCGATGATCTCGACATCATCGGGCGGATCGAGTTCCTTCAGCACTTCTTCCGAATCGGCCATCTGCGGCACAGCTTTGGGCGACACGAATGAAACGGCATCAATGTGCTTGAATCCAACGCTGATCAGGGCCTTGAGGTAGTCGACCTTTAGGTCGGCAGGGACCAATCCCTTCAGCCCTTGCCAGGCGTCGCGCGGACATTCGATCAGTTTGACAGGGCCAGCACTTAGCATTTAGCTGTTAGCCTTTGGCCAACAAACATTGTCACCGAGATCAATCATCAACCCTCACGCTTCCTGGTAAATCATGTTTGTAGAACTCCCACCTTGAATTCCGGCACATCCGGATTCAGGGCTGCCGCTTCCAGAGCCTGCGTGATTGCATCCCGGGTTTCGATTGGGTCGATGATCTTGTCGATCCAAAGCCGCGCTGCGCCATAGCGCGGATCGGTCTGCTCGTCGTAGGTGCGTTTCACGGACTCGTAGAGCTCTTTTCGTTCTTCTTCGCTGAGCTTCTTGCCGCCGCGCTCCAGTTGTTTGACTTTGATCTCAACCAGCGTCCCTGCAGCCGAGTCGCCGCTCATGACCGCGTAGCGCGCGGTTGGCCAGGCAAACACGAAGCGTGGATCGTAAGCCTTGCCACACATCGCATAATGCCCGGCGCCGAACGAACCGCCCACGATCACGGTAATCTTCGGCACCACAGAATTGGATACCGCATTGACCATCTTGGCGCCAGCCTTGATGATGCCGCTCCATTCCGCGTCGCGCCCCACCATGAATCCGTTGACGTCGTGAAAGAAGATCAGCGGAATCAGATTCTGGTTGCAATCCATGATAAAGCGCGCAGCTTTTTCAGCGGACTCTGTGTAGATGACGCCTCCGAACTCAACGCGCTTGTGGCCCTCATGATCGGTCTGCTGTGCGTGGAGTTTCTGATTGGCCACGATTCCTACTGCGAATCCGCCAATGCGGCCGTATCCACAGATGAGAGTCTTGCCATATTCCGGTTTGTATTCGTCGAAGCGGCTGCCGTCGAGCACGCGGGCCAACACTTCTTTCATGTCATAGGGACGGGCGGGCGACGAATCGTAGATGCCATAGATTTCTTCCGCAGCCAATGCGGGCTCGACGGGTTTCTTGCGGTCCCAGGGAGAAAGCCGGCGGTATCCCCACTTTTCGACGATGGAGCGAATCCGCGCGATGCAAGCTTCATCATTCGGCTCGCGGAAGTCGACCGTGCCGCTGATGGCTGAGTGCATGGCTGCACCACCGAGTTCTTCTGCAGAAACCTTTTGGCCGATCGCCGCTTGCACGAGCGCGGGGCCGGCGAGAAACAATCCACTTCCGTCGGTCATGAGCACGTGATCGCACATCACTGGCAGATAGCCGCCGCCGGCCACGCACATGCCCATGATGGCGGCAATCTGCGGGATGCCCATCGCCGACATCACTGCATTGTTGCGAAAAACGCGTCCAAAATCGTCAGTGTCGGGAAAGACATCTTCCTGCAGTGGCAAGAAAACGCCTGCGGAGTCGACCAGATAGATCGTCGGGATACGGTTTTCGATGGCGATGTTCTGCGCCCGGATGACTTTCTTTGACGTCATCGGGAAAAAGGCGCCTGCCTTTACCGTGGCATCGTTGGCGATGATCATGACCATTCGCGTCTCGATCCGAGCCATCCCGGTAATCACGCCCGCGGCCGGAGCGCCACCCCACTCTTCGTACATGCCGTGCGCGGTGTAGAGTCCGAGTTCAAAAAAAGTTCCTGGATCGGCCAGCAGGGCAATGCGCTCGCGCGCTGTCAATCGTCTCTTGGAATGCTGATTCTCGATCGCCTTAGCGCCGCCGCCTTCGCAGATTTTTTCGCCCTCATTGCGCACTTGCGACATCAAGTCCGCCAGAAAGCGCATGTTGGCTTCAAAGCGTGCGGAAGTCGGATCAATCTTCGTCGTCAGCACGTTTCCAGGCGCGGACGACTTCACGGTAAGGGATTCTTTGCGGTCGGGCATGGGTCGAGAAATGAAGATACGGACTGACTACGGTATACCACGCGGGCGGAACGGCGCAATGCAGCTTAGTCCGGATGCCCCATCCAAGCAGTCTGCATCGTACGTCTCTCCTGGATGCGTCGCACCGATTCAGCCACAGGATCGGCGGCGATCGCGTCCACCAGTCCGATGCGCAAAGCGAGAGGAGCTGTGAGTTTTTCCGCCGCTACGAACATCTCTAGAGCACGACCTTTGCCCACCAGTCGCGGTAGGCGTTGGGTGCCTCCCCAGCCGGTGATCAGGCCCAAGGCGGCGCCGCGATGGCCGAAGATGGCGTGTGGAGAAGCGATCCGATGACGGCACGCCAGCGCTAAGTCCAGCCCACCTCCCATGCAGTATCCCGACACCGCGGCATACACCGGGGCAGGGAAGCAGTCGATTGCGCCCATCAATGCCTGACCCATCTTCGAGAATTCATAAGCCGCCGGACCGGTGAGCGCGGAAATCTCTTCCAATTCCGCTCCGGCAGAAAAGAACCTTTCGTTTCCCGCAAACACTAGGGGTTGCTGCTGTCGGGCAAATTCGACAACTGCCGCGGTGAGGGACTGTACGCAGTCACGGCTGAGCCGGTTTGTGCCATCGTTGGAGCAGAGGCGTATGACACGCACACCGCGGAGTTCGTTAATTTGAAAGTGAGATTGGGACATCGACGATGCGAATTTCAATTGGAAGTTAAGCGCCGGGAGTCGATAGCTATTATGAGGTTCGCTCCACCCACTCCGCGAGCCTGCAGCCGTCTTCCTCCAGCAGGAATGTACCCACGCCGAAGCACTCGCCAACAATGCGGTGCGTTTCGGGATCGCGCGCGGCCCGTGTGATCCACTGCTGTCCAACGCGGTACTGCGCGGCGGTAAACCACTTCTGGGGCAGGACCTCGACCAATCCTGCCTGCGGGTAGAAGACGAAGAGAGCGAACGCCGGATCGTCATTCGACATGGCCTTGTAGCTTGTGGGCACGATCAGTTCGTCGACGGTCGCGAGTTCGGCAGGCGCCTCGATCTTGTGCATGCCAGGACCTAGCGTCAGGGGAACCTCGAAATCAGCCGCTGGGGCTGTCGCCGAGTAAATACGGTCGGCGGATGGTTTGAACCAGCCCGCGACCTCTCCCAGATCAAAGGCCTTTAATTGGTCGGGATCGAAGCACGTCAGACGAATGTTGCGCCCCTCCGGGCACCAGATGCCGATGAAATGCGGTGGCACCAGGAACGGACGGCAGTACGTGTTGAGTGCGATGCGCGCCTTATCCGGTTCTTGCTCGAGGCCGAGAGTGACGAGGTGCGCGATTGGCCCTTGATCTCCGTGATGAGTCCAGACAAAGCGCTGGCCTGCCAAGGAACGAATAGCGGGAAATGTTTTCCAATACCACGGCACCGGGCCGATGGTCTTTGAGAGGATCTCCCGGACGCGGGAGGTGTTGATGCTGGCCATCAGCCGGCCGCCGGCACGCCGGGTCCTTTGACGTGCGTACGAATGAACTGAACGATGTCGTCCATGGCCGTGCCCGGTTGGAAAATCGCGGCGACGCCTATCTTCTTCAACCCATCAATGTCCTGGTTGGGAATGATTCCGCCGACCACGACGATCACGTCGTCCATTTTGTTCTGCTTGAGAAGGTCCATGACGCGAGGCACGATCGCATTGTGTGCGCCGGAAAGAATCGACAGGCCGATCACCTGCACATCTTCCTGCAGGGCGGCGGTGACAATCATCTCCGGTGTTTGTCGCAGACCCGTATAGATCACTTCCATGCCCGCATCGCGCAACGCGCGGGCTATGACTTTTGCGCCACGATCATGCCCGTCGAGGCCGGGCTTTGCTACTAGCACACGGATCTTCGTATCAGCCATCGATCACCATTTAAACACAGAGGGCACGAAGGTTCACAGAGGCAGGCGGTAGGGGGCCGTTCAGACGGTTTTGATATCCAGACTCCGCCACATGTACCAGCACGCCACGCTGCGGTAAGGCGCCCAGGCCTTCGCGATCCTTTCCATTTCTTTCGGTTTGGGCAGCTTGCGTTTCTTGTAATGTTTCTTGATGGCGACCTGCACGCCGTAGTCGCCGGTTGGCAGCACATCCGGACGCCGCAAGGAAAACATCAGGAACATGTGCGCGGTCCAGACGCCGATGCCCTTTACTTGCGTCAGATGTTCGATGACTTCATCGTCCGTCATATCCGGCAATCGGGCGAAGTTGAGCAGACCGTCCTTGGTCTTTGCCGCCAGATCCTTGAGATACGACGATTTTTGCTTTGAGAGACCGACACTGCGCAGTTGTTCGTCGGTGAGTTTGAGAATGCCTTCCGGAGTTAACGGATCTCCTGCGAGCGCGGCAAAGCGATTGACGATTGTGACGGCCGCCTTGCCGTTGAGTTGCTGGTAGACAATAGCCTCAGCCAGGCTGCAAAACTCGGGCGTTCCAAACTCCATGCGGCACGGACCAACGCGCTCAATGATGGCGCGCAGTACAGGGTCGCACTTTTTGAGGTGGTTCACGGCCTTTCGCATGGACTATACATTTATCACGAAATGACGATCAGGCGAATAAAAAACGAATCTGCGTTTGCGGCTATTGGGTTCGCTTCACGGCAATTCCCAGAACTTCATATCTTCCGCCTCGTAGCAGTTTGTCGGCTCCAATAAACGCTCTCGCCGGATAGTCGCCATGGAAATAAGACTTGTATACCGAATTGAACGTGTCGTAGAACTTCAAATCGGTACAGAACACCTGCATGGAAACTACGTCGTCCATGGTCAACCCGGCTAACTCCACGGTCGACTTGATTCCATCCATCACGAGGCGTGCCTCGTCTTCAGGGCTGGCGGGCGGCGTGCCGGTTTTTGGGTCGAGGCCGATGTGCCCCGCGATGTAGAGGGTATTACCGACCAGAACAGCGTCGCTGAACGGGAGAGCATTCATATCGCTGGCTCGCGGCTTCACGATGTGCTTGCGATCTGCGGCTCCCGCCGCAACACAGAATGCGAGAATCATCACTGCCACACCAATGCGTCGTGTCATTTCTCTTGCCTCGTTGATAGATTGACTCCTCGGACCGAAGACTACCATCTCATCGGACAGCGGCCAACAGCAACCCGGCCACTCCGCCGCCCAATACGATCCAGGCCGGACTGATCTTCCACCGCAGTAATACCGCCAGAGATGCGGCGGCGATCATCCAGGAAGGCCATGTGCGCAACGCATCGGCTCCCAGCCGGTATGCTACGCCAACCATTAGGGCAACAGCGCAAACATTCACCGAATCGAGAAACGCCGCCATCCATGCGGACTGCCTCAACCGGAACAGCACCGGCGCCAGCAGTGCGACATAGAAAAACGAGGGCAGAAAAATCGCCACCGTGGCTACTGCTGCTCCAGGGATGCCGCCCAGAAGGTAGCCAATGAAGGTCGCGGTCGAGAGCACCGGACCCGGCGTGAATTGGCCAATGGCAACCGCATCGAGCAACTGCTGGTGAGTCAGCCACGCATGTTGCCGTACCAGTCCTTGTTCCAGGAAAGCCAGCAGTACGTATCCACCGCCGTAGAGGACGGCGCCGACTTTAAGGAAGAAAAGACCGATCTTATAGACGGACGGTCTAGCTACACCAGTTGCGGCTGAAACTAGAGCGACCGCGCTCAGCGGGCGCAACCACGAGGTCCACTTTCCTCCAGAAAAGCTCGCCGTAAACGTTCGTTGTGTGAGTAAGGGTGAGAACAGGAGAGCACCTGCGGCGCGAATATTCCCCACACGAATCGCGAGCATGCCGATCAGCCCGCCGCCGAAGAGAATCGCAATCGGATTCACGCCCAGGAAGAATGCTGCCAGTGACAGAGCGCCCAAGGCGGCCAATCCCACGCTCTTCACAGCTGTCTTACCCAGACGCCATATTGCGATCGCAATGACCGCGATGACTGCCGCTTTGACTCCTGCGAGCGCCGACACGGCCTGCGTCATGGTGCCAAACCGCACATAAGCCCATGCGAACGCCCCGGTGATGACCGCTGCGGGCAAGATGAAGCTGGCTCCCGACACGCACAGGCCTGCCCAACCGGCACGCACGAAGCCGACGCTGATCGCCATCTCCGTGGAAGTTGGGCCCGGAATCAGGTTGGCCGCGCCTAGCAAGTCAAGAAACTCTTGCCGTGTCAGCCATTCACGCTCGCGGACGACCTCGGTCTCCATCATGGCGATGTGCGCCGCCGGCCCGCCGAAACTGATGGAGCCGAGCTTAAGGAAGAGGGCAGCGAGTTCCCGCAGCCGTCCCGAACTCGCTTTAGAACGCGAAGGAAGTTCCTCGGCTCGCGTGGCTTCGTCGTTCACGCGGCTTTGTGCTCGCCTCGCCGGAAGTTGTCGATCAGATGTTCCGAGGTGCGCAGCGAGAAGGCAAGAATGCTGATGGTTGTCGTTTTGTCGGTGCAATTCAGAAAGACGCTGGCATCGCACACATAAAGATTCGGAACGTCGTGCGTTTGTCCAAAGCCGTTGGTGACAAAATTCCTGGGGTCGTTGCCCATGCGGCAGGTCCCGGTTTCATGCAGACTCCAGCCCGGAATTTCCGGCTCGCCTCCAACGTCCTCTAGCACTCCACCCGCCGCGCGTAGCACCTCCGCGCACACTTGCTTGGAGTGCTCCCACATCTTCAGCACGTTTTCATCCCACTCGAAGTGCATGCGTGCTACAGGAATCCCGTAGGGATCTTTCACTTCGGGATCGAGATCCATGAAATTTGTGTCCGAACGAAGGGACGGAGCCTGAATTCCGAAGCTTACGGGCGACGGATACCGACGCTTGATCTCCCGCTTGAATGATGATCCGAAACCGTCGAGACCGTTCGCGAACCAAGGGAACTCAGTGCAACCACCGTCCGGGTAAACCGAGTATCCGCGAATGAACTTCTCCTCGTGCGGGTCCTTCAAGTTTTGCCAGCGCGGCATCCACGCAATGGTGCTATCGGCGACGTGGTCGGGAAAGCTGGGCTGTCCCAGCAGTTGCGGCAAATATCCGCGAGCGGACTCGCCGTAGAGGTGATCGCAGAGATTTCTTCCCAACTGCCCACTGGAATTTGCGATTCCGTTGGGCCAGGGGCGAGACTTCGAATTCAGCATGATGCGCGCCGACTCAATGCACGATGCAGCCACGACGACCGCACGTCCGTAGACCTCGACCTCTTGTTTCGTCTTACGGTCGATGTAGGCAACGCCGGCCGCATTTCCGTTGGCATCTACGAGAACATTTTTGGCCAGGGCGTTCGTACGCAATTCAAGATTCTTCGTGGCTTCTGCCTTGGGCAGCAGGAAATAAGGCGTCGAGAAGAACGCGCCCACATCGCAGCCGGTGGTGCACTCTCCGCAGAAGTGGCATGCTGGATGCCCTTCATGGGGCTGCGTCAGTTGTGCGCAACGATCCGGCAAGTAGGGCACGCCCGCTTTCTTGCAGCCTGCCTCCAGAATGTAGTCGAGGCAGCGGAATTTGAACGGCGGCAGGTACGAGCCGTCGGGATTGCTGGGCCGATTCTGCACCGTGCTGGCGACGCCAATCATCTTTTCCACGCGCGTGTAGAACGGGCTGATTTCTTCATAGGTGATGGGCCAGTCCACATCGTAGCCATCCAGGGATGCCGCCTTGAAGTCGATGTCGCCGAAGCGCGCCGAACTTCGTCCCCAGAAGTTCGTCTTGCCGCCCACCGCGTTGCAGCGCGGCCACATCCACTTTGTGCCGGGCGCAACGGTAAATGGGATCTCGTGGTCCCAGGCGGCCTTGGTGTACTCGTTATCCATGTAGCCGAAGGATTCGCCGCGCCGTTGGGGATCGTCGAGGCCACGGAACTTCATGTCCCAGGGCATGCGGTGGTAGCGAAAATCTTTTTCCGGATCGAGCCTGCGCCCTGCGTTCAGTGCACAGACTCTGAGTCCAGCCTCGCACAGCGTCTTGATCGCCATGCCGCCGCCCGCTCCGGTTCCGATCACAATCACGTCGTAGGTTTGCTTCGCCATGAATTTGACTCTGGTCCCTAAGTTCTCAGGAATGACCCTGAGACGAATGGGAGTGTTCGGGATCGCCTTTGTGCGGGCACTCCGGCGATTCGGCGTAGAACTTCAGCGCTGGATTATCCAGCTCTTTGAATCCAAGTTCGCTGGTGTAGAAGCCCGTCACAGTGTACTGCCGCATCATGTGGAAGAATCGCCGCCCGTCTTCCTCGCCAGGGCGAGCTTTATCTTTGAATCCCAGCGGCTCGAGGAGTGCAGTCTGCTGCTCTGGCGTCAGATCTGCAAATCGCTTCCCGTTGGTCTGTTCCGCGTTCACGTTCAACCATGTAAGCCCCGTGCGAAAGGAATATTGCACCTCGGGATCGTGTGCCACCATGAAATCGATAAACTCCGCGACGCCCGCTTCCTTGGCGCCCGGAGTGGCATCGCTGGGGATAATGATGTCCGCCAGTCTTTCGACCACTGCGTACTCCGCTGTCGTGAAGAATTGCGGATGGTAGGTAGCAGGTTTGATCTGCAGAGTTGCATTGCCGATGTGTCCGCACGCGAATCCCCATTTACTGAAGCCGGGAAAGTGCGCTGCTGCTGCGGCAGTGCCCAGTATGCGCAATACTTCGCGTCGTTGAATGCCTTGTCCTGCCATTAAAGTCTCCCAGAAAGGTTGTCATTCCGTGTGAGCGAGAGAAGCGCGGTTCTCGCTCACGAGAGGAATTTCACAGTCTGCTCCACCAACGTCCGCAGTCGGCTTGTAAGGATCGCCCGGCGCATCGTACTCGATCGAACAGTATCCCTTGTAGCCGTGTTTTTTCAGGATGCCAAACGCTTGTGCCAAATCTACGTGTGAAGCCTTGCCATTCTCGTCGACCTCGCCATCCTTCACATGGCAAATCCCGTACGCGTGAGCGAACATGGCTTCCAAGGCGCGCGTCTGGAACTCTTCATCATGTGCGGCGAGCGAATTTCCGAAATCAGGCAGAGCCCGCAGCCACGGGCTATTTACTTTTTCAATGACCTGCACGATGAAGAACGGGTCTTCACTGACCGGATTGTCGTTCTCCAGATGGACGACAACGTTTTTCTTGGCCGCATACTCCACCACGCGCGAGAACGAGTCGGACGCCCGCGCTACATCGGGCTTTGAATCCTTGGCGTCGTCAATGTGTGTGCGAATGCTGGGTGAACCGAGGGCGGCACCGACGTCGATCCAATGTTTGCTGCCGGTCACCGACTTCTCGCGCTCGGCCGGATCCGTCGAATACTGGCTGTGCCCAGCATCTACCGCGATATCGACCACGGCGGAGTGAGCTTTTTCAACCGCGGCCCGAAATTGCTCGAGATATTTTGGATCGGTCGAAGGGAAGATCGGGCTCCACGGTTCGATTTTGTAGACATTGAATTTCTCGGCGACGTGCGCCGCAAAATCCTTCAGTTCCATCTGCTGTGCCAGTGGAACTTTGCTGGGAGTTTTGCCGTCCCAGCCCTTCCATCCCACGATGAACTCGCGAAACGGATATGCCGCCACGGCCACCCGCTCTCGCGGATCAGAAGGGAACTTTACCGAAGGCCCAGAACTCGAGGCGTGCGCGATCCCTTGTAGAAGCCAGGACCCGGCCGCCGCACCAGCGCATTGCTGAACAAATTGTCTTCGCGTGAAAGCGCTCATGCGCGAAAGTGTAACAGAGGATTATCTGCGGCGCAGTTACAGCGCGGCTGTTCGTAGGTGAAGGGAACTGCCCGCTCCGGAACCGGGAGCCTCGGAACAGGTTGGCGCATTTTGCATGCACAATGGCGGGTTGTGCATATCGAGACTTTCGGCGAACATCTAGAGTAAGTTACATGCTCAACGCGAAAACCGATTCCGCTGCCAGCGCGACATTCGGACGTAGATCACACCACGATCACCCGGATACAGAAGGTCAACTAACGTGCCCGTTCGTCATCGAACATGGCTATCTGAAGTCTGAGTAATCCGATGAATAAACTCTTTCGCTTTTCCGGCAGCAATTTTTCGAAGCTAGAAGAACTGGGTGTCCGTGCTCCTGCCGTCCTGCGCAGAGCCGGGCTTTCCCAGGGATCGATTGGGCAACCGCGCGTACTCCTGAGCACTGAAGAACTTTTCGCTCTATGGCGTGCTATTGGTGAGGTCAGCGCCAATCCTGCGATTGGTCTTCTGCTCGGTACGGAGAACAAGACGGAACGATTCCATCCCATCGGTCTCGCTGCCCTTTCGAGCCAGAACTTCGGCTCGGCCATAAACCAAATGGCTCGGTACAAGCAACTCACCTGCCCGGAAGAAATCCTGCAGAAGAACGACGGCGAAGAGTGGAGCATCCAATTCCACTGGCTTCTGGCCGAGGAGGTTGAGCCACCGGTACTGATCGAATGTGCTTTCGCATGGGTGCTCTCGACGGGGCGCCACGGTACGGGCACGCGCCTTTCGCCTCTCCGCGTAGAATTTGTCCAACCTCGCTCGCACGTGAAGACGATTGAGCGCCACTTCGGCTGTAGCGTCGTCAGCGGAGCTCCCAGAAATGCGATTGTGTTTCGCGCTGCCGATGCTGAACGCCCATTTGTCACGCGAAACGCCGAACTCCTGGGAATGCTTGCGCCGCAGTTTGAGGAGGAGCTGAGGCGCGAGAACACTGACGAGAATTTCCTCGAACGCGTCCGCATAGCGATACAGCAGAAGTTAACGGGCCAACGTCCCACCATCGAACACATCGCGGATGCTCTGCACGTCAGTTCCCGAACCCTGCAGCGACGTTTGCAGGACGAAGGCTCGAGCTTTCAGCGTGTTTTGGAAGACGCCCGTCATCAGCTGGCTCGACACTATCTCAACAACTCCTTCCTCGAATTGAATGAGGCTGCTTACCTTCTGGGATATGAGGATGCCAACTCCTTTGTTCGCGCTTTTCGCACGTGGGAGGGAATACCTCCAGCGCGCTGGCGCGAAAAGCAGCGGGCTGAGGCAGTCTCTTAAACGCGAGTTATTTTTGGAGAAAGAAGGAAATAATGCAAAAACGCAAACTTGGAAAAAGCAATCTTGAAGTTTCTGCCGTCGGCCTCGGCTGTATGGGAATGAGCTTTTCTTACGGTCCACCCAAAGACAAACAGGAGATGACGAAGCTGCTCCATGCCGCCGTGGATCGCGGTATCACTTTCTTCGATACGGCCGAAGTGTACGGCCCGTTCTTGAACGAAGAGCTTGTGGGTGAAGCACTCGCTCCCTATCGCGGGAAAGTGGTGATTGCCACCAAGTTCGGATTCGATCTCAGTGGAAGCGACAATCGGCCGGGAGCACCACCTGTGAATAGCCGACCGGAAACCATCAAGCGAGCCGTTGAGGGCTCGCTCAAACGGCTCAAGGTGGAAAGCATCGACTTGCTGTACCAGCATCGAGTGGACCCGAACACGCCCATCGAAGATGTGGCCGGCACCGTGAAAGAGCTGATTCAGGCCGGTAAGGTCAGACATTTTGGCATGTCGGAGGCCGCCGCAAAGACGATTCGCCGCGCACACGCCGTCCAGCAAGTCACCGCGGTGCAGAGCGAATACTCACTGTGGTGGAGAAAGCCGGAGCAGGAAGTGATTCCCACTCTTGAGGAGCTCGGGATTGGCTTTGTGCCCTACAGCCCCCTCGGCAAGGGATTCCTTACGGGCGCGATCAAGGAAGACGCGAAATTCGACAGCACCGACTTCCGCAGCAAGCTTCCGCGCTTTACACCGGACGCTCTCAAGGCCAACCAGGCGCTGATTGACCTGCTCGGCACGATTGCGAATCGGAAGAAGGCGACTCCTGCGCAGATCGCGCTGGCATGGCTGCTTGCTCAGAAGCCGTGGATTGTTCCGATTCCAGGCACGACGAAGCTGAACCGCCTGGAAGAAAACATTGGTGCCGGGGCAGTGGAATTGACGCCCGACGATCTCCGTGAGATCGAAAGCGCTGCTTCCAGGATCGCGGTGGAAGGGGCGAGGTATCCCGAAGCCATTGAGAAGATGACGGGACTCTAAATCGCAGAGGACTCACGGAGTAATGAGGAGCCGAACATGAGAAGACTGCTTGCGCTCGGAGTGCTGCTTCTGTTGATTGGCATAATCGCAACGAGGCCGTGCCGCAGTCAGGATAG
The DNA here is from genome assembly GCA_963788555.1 of uncultured Acidobacteriaceae bacterium. GTDB lineage: Bacteria > Acidobacteriota > Terriglobia > Terriglobales > Acidobacteriaceae > Sulfotelmatobacter. Next base: position 261,745 of record CAWBHM010000008.1, read on the forward strand.
CGGCGGAGGTGAGGGCATCCAGGGACGGTTTGTCGGAGCGTGGCGGCTGGCTTGGCTCGAAGAAGAAGGCGCGGACGGAAAAATTCACAGGGCTGACTGCACCGGGCTGCTGGTCTACACGCGCGACGGCCACATGTCGGTCCAGGTGATGTATCGGAATCCGCCGTCCGACCCGCAAAAGGCGACCAAGGCGGCGCCGGTGCAATATGCGCAGGGTGGCTACGAGGCTTCCTTCGGCACTTATCAGATCGACGAACGCGCTCAGACGTTCACCTTCCACGTTGAAGGCGCACTGGTGCGGACTCTGATCGGCAAAGACCTGCCGCGCGCCTTCGAGTTCTCGGGCAAACAGCTCATCGTGAAGTCAACTCGACCCGGAGGAACACTGGAGAGTTTCATGGGAGCATGACCAGTTTCGGGTAAGTGAAGGAATTGAGAAATGGACATCAAGAGAGTTGGCACGCAACCTTCCGCCAAGGGGCCGGCCGAGTGGTTCACCGGCACCGTACGCGTCGATCCACTCTTTGATGCGCCCGATCCTGCGCGCGTTCTTGGAGGCGCCGTTACCTTCGAGCCGGGCGCGCGGACCGCGTGGCACACGCATCCGCTTGGTCAGACCCTGATCGTCACAGCTGGCTGCGGCCGGGCCCAGCGTGGGGGCGGACCAATTGAGGAAATCCATCCCGGCGATGTGGTTTGGTTTTCGCCCGGCGAGAAACATTGGCATGGGGCCGCACCGACCACGGCCATGACGCACATCGCCATCGTCGAAAAGCTCGACGGCAAAAGCACCGACTGGATGGAGAAGGTGAGCGACGAGCAGTACACAGGAAGGAGCAAGGCATGAGCAAAGAGCCTTCAGCAGCCCAGAAGATGATTGGCGACTTCGCGCCCAAGCTCGTGGAACTAACCGATCGCGTCCTTTTCGGCGACGTTTGGGAGCGTTCGGAACTCTCCAAGCGTGATCGGAGTCTCGCAACTGTGGCTGCACTGGTTGCGATGAATCGTCCCGACCAGTTGCGGTTTCACCTGAATTTTGCGGTGCAGAATGGCGTCAAAAAAGAGGAACTGGTTGAGCTCATCACGCATCTAGCGTTCTATGCAGGTTGGCCCAGTGCCATGAGCGCCATCATGGTCGCAAAGGAAGTGTTCTCGAAGGACTGAACGCCGCGAGCGATCACGCTAGCGTAATTGCAGGAGTGCACATGGCGAAGCTGAACGATTCTCTGAAAGACCGCCTTTCCCGGTATCGCGAAATTACGATCACCGTAACGGGAAGAAAATCAGGACGTGCCATCTCGAATCCGGTCTGGTTTGTTGTGGAAGGACGACACGCTCTACCTCCTGCCGGTAAGCGGATCCGATACGCAGTGGTACAAGAACGTGCTCAAGAAGCCGTCGATCGGGGTCAAGGCGGGAGGCGCGGAGGCCGAACTCAAGGTTGTTGCGGTCTCCGACGCAGAGCAAGTGTCATCCGTGGTCGAGAAATTCCGAAAGAAGTATGGGGCCAGCGACGTGAAGAAATACTATTCGAAGTTCGACGTTGCGGTTGTCGCGCCGATGCGCTAGGCGGCGCCGTTACGAACCGGATTGCAGAGCGGGCATACAGGCGAGTTAAGATGTCCGCTATAAGCCCGACACGAAGGGTTGCTCTAGCGGACTGGGGTCCGCGAGACTGGGGTCACGCTAACGAGTCATCCGAGTTTTGAATGTTCCTGGAAGGGAGTTCTCTATGGTCACGCTCAATGTGAATGGAGTCCGGCGCGAGGTGCAGGCGCCTGACGACACTCCGCTACTCTATGTTTTGCGCAACGATCTCGAGCTGATCGGTCCGCAGTTCGGCTGCGGACTCGCGCAGTGCGGAGCCTGCGCCGTTCTGGTCGACGGCAAGGAAGCGCGTTCCTGCGTCACGCCGGTCGCGAGCGTCGCCAACCAGGAGATCACCACGCTCGAAGGCCTGCCCGCAAGGTGGGCCAAGCAAAAGGGCCTCTCGGCGGACGAAGCGAAAACCACGCTTCACCCGGTGCAGCAAGCCTGGATCGAGGAGCAAACTCCGCAGTGCGGCTTTTGCCAGAACGGCATGATGATCAAGGCGACGGAACTGCTCGAAAGCAATCCACATCCGACCTTGGCGCAAATCAAAGAGGCCTTCACCACCTCCGGACCGTCGCCGAATCTCTGCCGCTGCGGAACCTACGTCGCGATCATAGAAGCCGTACAACATGCCGCCACGATCATGGCGAAGGGGAGGTAAGCGATGGCTACCATGAGCGAAAAACCAGCAACTGTTGTCGGACCGACGCTATCGCGCCGTCAATTCATGAAGGCCGGTGGCATCCTCGTCGTGGGGTTCAGCTTCGCTGGCGCCGAACTTCTGAAGGGCGATACCGCGAAGCCCGCCACGTTGAAGAACTCGCTCGATCCCACGCTCCCCAGTTCCTGGATTGAGATTCACCCGGACAACACGGTCCTGATTCGCACCGGAAAGAGCGACTTCGGACAGGGATCGACCTTCACCGCCTACCGGCAAATTGTGGCCGAAGAGTTGAGCGTGCCCTTCGAAGCGATCACCACGGTTGTGGCGGGAGATACCGATCGCACGCCCGACGGCAGCGGAGCCTTCGATTTCCTCGGCCGCGGAACGCCGAACATCCGCAAGGCCGCCGCCTATACCTACCAGGCGCTGCTCGATCTTGCGTCAGAAAAGCTCGGCGTGCCGAAAGACAAGCTTTCCGTCAAGGACGGCATCGTCTCGGGAGGCGGCAAGAGCATTTCGTACGGCGACCTCGTCAAGAACCAGCAGTTGAAGCTCACCATTCCCGTGAAGGGAGACCTCACCAGCATCTTTGGGTTGACCATCGACGGCAATCCGCCGATGAAGCCGGTCAGCGAGTACACGGTCATCGGCAAGTCGTTCAAGAATTCCATCATCAGTTCGAAAGTGGCGGCCAAGGAGACCTGGGCGACCGATGTGCGGCTGCCCGGCATGTTGCACGCGCGCGTGGTGCATCCGAAGACGCTGGGCTCGACTCTCGTCTCTGCCGGGCAGTTGGACAAAACCAAGTTCCCGAATTCGCAAGTCATCGTGAAGGGCAATCTCGTCGGAGTGGTCGCGCCCACCGAGTGGGAAGCGATCCAGGCGGCCGAGCAGGTCGCCGCCGCCACGAAGTGGACCGAGTGGAAGGGTCTGCCCGGCAACGCCAAACTCTACCAGCACCTTCGCGAAGAAGCCGATTGGACAACCGCGCCCGTCGAGAAGAGCAAGGATTCCAAGGGCGATGTGAGCCCTGCGCTCGCGTCGGCTCACAAGAAGCTTTCTGCGACATATCAGCTGTCTTACATGAAGCACGCACCGATTGGCCCGACCATGGCCGTTGCCGACGTCAAGCCTGACGGCACGGTGCACATCTATGTGCACAACCAGAATCCCCAAGCACTGCGCGGCGAAATTGCGACGATGCTCGGCACCACGCCCGATCATGTGATCGTACATTCGTATCCCGGGACCAGGCCATTACGGCAGATCGAACGGCGGAAACTCAGGCGCGGAAGACGAGGCGGTGCTCTTGTCGCAAGCCGTCGGCAAACCGGTGCGCGTGCAGTGGATGCGCGCCGACGATATGCAGTGGTCCACGCAATCGGCGGCCGCCTTCTCGGACGTTCAGGTAGCTATCGACGAAAAAGGCAAAATGGCCGCATATCAAATCGACCACTACATGCCCGCCATGCAGGATGATCGGCCGATTGGTGCAGTCCTCGCAGGACTGCCCACCATGCCTGCTCCTCAGGTGCATTCGGATGGCGTAACTTCCACGGTCAACGGCATTGAAGATCCGTGGATTTACGCTCCCGTTCCCAACGTGATGGAGCGTGGCCACGGCACATTCCAGGTCGGACAGAAGGCTTCGCCACTCGCCGTCGGTCTGCGCGACCACAGCATGCGCACGCCGGGACAGTTCCAGCAGAACTATCCGCGCGAACTGGCGATCAACGAAGCGGCAGCGCTTGCAGGCGCGGACGCCATCCAGTTCCGCATCGACCACGCGACCGAAGAGCGGGCCATCGGAGTGCTGAAAGCCGTGCGGGACGCTTCCGGTTGGGACACACGCCCCTCGCCGCGTCCTGATGCCGTATCCACCGGATCAACTCCTGTGCGCGGTCGCGGAGTTTCGCTGATGTTGCGCAGCGGAACCTACTGGGCCTGCGTTTGCCAGATCGCCGTCACTCCCAGCACGGGTGCGATCGTGGTGGAGAAGTACACCATCGCGGTCGATCCCGGCATCGTCGTCAATCCGATGCAATTGAAGCGGAATGTCGAAGGCGGCGCGGTCATGGGAATCAGCCATGCGCTCTTCGAAGAGGTCATGTTTGACGAGAGCGGAATCACCACGGAAGACTGGACGAACTATCCCATCCCGACCATGGCGGACATCCCTGAGATCAAAGTCGTGCTGCTCCACAATCCGAAAGTCGGCGCCTACGGCGGAGGTTCGGAAGCGGCGAACGCACTCGCTGCACCGGCGATCGCGGCGGCCCTCCACGACGCAACCGGAAAGATGATCCGCCGTCTTCCGATGAAGGCAGCATACGTGCAGGCGGTTTTGAAGACTTAACCGTCTGGCTCCGATCGAGCACTGGCCGTTTCATCTTGAGTGGCCGCGCTCCCACGGGGCAGATCTGCATTATGAGGTTTCCGGGGTCCATGCGTGACGGAACGAAGTTGGGGTAAATCGGCGAAAGAAGTGGTGGAGGCGCCGGGAGTCGAACTAATCACTATGTTGACAGCACGTAAGTTATTGATTCTAGGAAGTGCCACAAGGGCGAAAAAGGCCCCATTGCCCGAAAATCTTTTCGCATTTCGACTCGTGAAAAGCCTGCCACGAGCGAGTATCCCATAGGTTTCGCTTCTTGAGAAGATAGCCACCAACGCTCCTCGAGGCCGCCGGGCGCTTTTAGCCCTTGGTCACTTCGATTCCGTAATGATCGCGTTCGCCGCGTTGCCGGCCACGACCCAGCTTGCCGACCCGGCCACAACGGCTTCATCCTCAAACCACAGGAACCCGAAGTCGTCGATGCACTCCGGAAAATCCGGCTTGATGATGATATATCCCGGAATCACGGCACCCGGGATGTAAGTATTGTCGGCGCGATTGTTGCTGTACGTCTTCGTCTTCGAGACGGTGCCGACTCCAGCTACATACGAAGTGCTAGATACCGGGTGCGTACCGAGAATGTAGTTGACCGCGCGAAGTGTGTATTCGGGGCCCACGAGATCCGGAAATATCTTGTGGAGGAAATACATTCGGACCGCCATGTCCACCACGGCGCCCGAGCCGCCCCAGGTGCCGAGGCTCGGGGGCACGCCAAACGGAGTCTCGTCCAGCCGCTTGTCCAAACCAGCGATGTATGTTTTTACCGCTTCGCGCATTTGATCTTTCGCGCCGGCATCCAGATAAGACAACGCCCGGACTGCTTTCCAACCGTTGAAGTCCATCTGCTCCGGCGTGATCATCTGAGGAAACAATTCCTTGAGCCGGGACTTGTATGGCTCGGCACCATTGGTGGCGATGGTCAATTCCAGAACCGCGGCCCAGTCCATGCCGACAAAAGATCGGCCGCGGCCGAAGCCGGTCGGTGGAGCTGCCGGTACTGCAGAGTTTGTCGCAGCACCCGAGATGCTCTTTGGTTTACGAGCGTCCTGTTCGCCAGAGACAAAACCCTGAGAGGCCGCCAGCACACCGTTTGCGGGAGTTTCTCGGTCTGGCCCGCTGGATGTCGGATACAGTGTTGGATTCGCCGACGTGTCCTTCCATGCTTTGATTGCGGTCTCAAGGCAGTCTTTCGCTAATGCGTCGTCCCAACCTTTCAGCGTATCCGCTGCTGCAGCCAGCGCCGCAATGGCATTCCACTGGAAAAACGGGTTGTTCGTAGTGAAGATCCAGCGATCGTCCGGCTTGCCGGAGTAATCGCCCTTCGTTTCGTTCGGGCCGAGCTTCGGATCGTAAATGCGGCCGTCAGTTTTCGAAACTCCGTCGCCCACCTGTGTGTACTGGCGTAGATCCGGCTCGTGAGTTCCGCGGATGGCGTGGCCGATGTTGTGGAACTGCGCCAGGATGAGCAGTGCGCCGTGCTTGACTTGCTGCACTGTATCCGGCACGCCATCGGGACGATGCATCTCGACCTCACGCGCCGCTTCATCCACCGTAAGCTGGTCGTACTTGAGATTGAATTCGCGATACGCCAGAGCGAGGCTCTGAATCACACTCAACTGCGCAGGCTCTTCGAGGTCGAAGTCGCCGGCGTCATACCAGCCACCCACGTTCATCCCTGGAATGTGATCTCCGCCTCTGTACTTTCCGTCCGTTGCTGTCGCTTGGTTCCAGCCGTCGAATTGCTCACCAACGACGGGCGCCATACGGCCATCATCCAGGTGCGAGGCGCCGTGCCACATGCGGTAGCCTTCGCGAACGGAAACGTGATCCATCTGCTCGGCAAGGTGATGGTCCAGGCTGTCCTGCCAGATGTTCGCGTAAGCGTCCTTAGAGATGGGGAAGGGTGCCGTACGCTGGTCTGCATACTCGATAACATAGAGGCCGGTGTCGTTCACGGGAGTGAAGTCGAATTTCGAGTAGACGTAGCGCAGCCACGGTGTTGAAGGCGTGATCGGGCCCTCGAACACCTGCTTGTACGATCCGTCTTCCATCAGGCGCAACACTCTGGCCATCTTCGGAGCGTTGTACTTCGGGTCGAGTTCGAGCACTGCCACCTTTGAGAAGCCCGGCGCATAGCCAACCTGGCTATGCGCGATCATCGGCGGGCGTGTCCAGTTTGGAATCACGTCTGGCCTGATGTGCCATACAATGGCGCCGGTGGTCTTGCCCGAAGGGATCAACGAGCGCAACACGAACCAGCCGTTCTGCGCGCGGTCGCGTCCATCGAACAGCATGAGGTTGGCCGTGTCCGATACTACATTCACCCGGGCCAGAGCGTCGTCGACCCCCAGAGTAATGCTCTTGCCTTCGGCGAACGGCAGCGGCTGTGTGTATCCCTTGGCTTTATCCCAATCCTCCAGGTAGTACGCTTTTTTCGGCTCATCCGGCAGGGGCAAAACCTTCGTCATCGGATCGTTCGGCGTACGCGGGAAGATTCCGGCTTTAGTTCCGTCCACCAAGTATGCCTTGCCCATGTAGATCGAGGGCAGGAATTCCAGGTTGAAGCCCGCACGCCCCGCCAGCTTCTGCGGTAGCGGCTTGTCGAGATTGATGCTGACCTTTACGCCGCCTGGCTCCGCTGCCACCTCCAGTTTGTAGCTGAAATCGAAAGTCGGAAAAGCGAGGTCCGCGGTGATCCGGTTGTTCTCCTTGTCAGCATGGCGATCTTTGAGAGTCGCCACCAGATCCCACTGTTCGGGCGTTGGCATCAGGCGTACGTCGCCGTTAGTGGCGATGCGCTGGCCGTGCAGAATCATCTCCATAGCCGTGTTCTTTTGGTCCACAAAAACGGGATGGTACGTGCTGTCGTAGAGAAAAACGCTGAAACCTTGAGTATCGAGATAATTCTTGTCGGTCACCTTCATGGCAAAATCGGCGGCGGGCAGGCCTCGGGCCGAGAGCATGGCCAAGAGGAGACACACTGTGATTCGCTTGAACATAGATTGGGATTATTACTGCTCCTTTGCTCCAACATGATATGACATGCACACACACTTCTGGTGAGTTCGCCCAGGCGCCGGCAGTTCTGAGTGGGGTAGCAAAAGGATCAGCATCTGAGCAATCGAAGCTGGAAAGGGGGGAGCATGCGATGGTGTTGGTCCATCGTTCCCGTCGGGCGCGGCTCAATATCGTTACGAAAGCAAAGTGTAGCCGTTTCCAGATGCCTGTTTCCGTCACTTTTTCCGGGAAGCATGGGGCCGCAACGTGGAAGCATTCCATACCCCTATACGCAGAAACATCGCTACAAGAGAGTTGCCTGGAAGGGGCGAGCTTCCACGATGTAATAGTCATGCACAATGCGGAATTATGTGGGCCCAACTTGCGGGACCGAGAACATGTCCCTTCGATGCGGCTCCAGACTACGAGTTCGATCCTTCCTCGATTGCATCTTCTTGGCAAGCTTCAGGACCATATCTGCTTCGGAGCGTGCGGTTGCCGCTCTGTTCACACGGCAACCGGGCGCGAGCGCCGTCGATTGTCGAAGTATGAGGTTAGTCTTCATTGAATACATCTGCCGCCCATTTCTATGGCGGGTCGGCTCCAGAGAATCGAGTAACGCTGAAAATGATAACTGGGCGATCTCGGTCTGCGACATCTGCACTGTGGTTAGTGGTGGCGCCATGAATTGGGCCAGCCTGATGTCATCGAATCCTACGACCGACAAATCTTGCGGAATATTGAGACAGAGGTCGAATGCCGCTCGCATCACGCCGATGGCCGTCATATCGTTTGAACAGAGCACCGCGGAAGGGCGATCAGGCATGGCAGCGAGAGCAGGCAATGCTTTCATGCCGGCTTCGATCGTGTGATCCCCATCGACGAACAGTTCCGGAAGAAGCTCTAAGCCAATTTCCTTCATGCATTTTTCGACCGCGGATCTCCGTATAGTGGCTGTTTTCAAATCTCGTGGGCCGCCGATAAAAGCGATACGCTCGTGTCCCAATGCCGCCAAATGCTGTACAGCCTGCCGGATTCCGTGCTCATAATCAATCTGGACGGTCTTTAGCAGCGGTCCAGATGAATTCGCGTCGACGACGAACACGGGCACGTTTCGTGCAGTTAGAGCATCGATGAGCGGCAGTTCGTCGCCAAAGGTCAGAATCGCGACTCCTCCAACCCTACGCTCAATCATTTGCCGGGCCGTCGTCTCCGACAATCGCGGGTCGTGGTCGATTGAACTCAACAAGATCTCGTAATCGTACTGAACGCCGAGTTTCGCAAAGGTTTGCACGATTTCCGGGAAAAAGGGATTGGTGATCTCGGAGACGATAAGGCCAAGACTACGACTGTGTCCACGAACCAGCGCGCGAGCGTTTGTGTTCGGGAAGTAACCTTCCTTTTCAATCACCTTCGAATGCGTCTGGCCAGAACCGGATCGACGGTGGGTACGCGATTAATGGCGCGCGACACTGTGGCGGTGGACACTTTGGCCAGTCGCGCGATTTCCCGGAGGGTCAGTCCCTTATTCATAGTTATCGGTACAGTTAGCGAATAATTGCCAGAGAATGGTACACCCTTTCCTATTCTCTTGCTGGGTTGATTGAAGCTAAGATCCAGGTTGATGTGATGAGGGGTCGAACATAATTCGGAGGGCGTATGCATATTTGCCCGGAGCCTGGTCCGGAAGCCGCACTCGGAGACCATCGGCCCGCTGCTCAAACTGCAGCTTCGCGTCACTGCCTACCAAAATCACGGACCGAACGTGTTCGTTGCCAACGGCCGATGCGAGCGAGTGAATCACGGCCTCGCCATTAGTCGGCCAGCCCAGCCCAATCGCGTAGAGTACATCCCCTTTGGTCGTGAAACGAAAGTCTTCGGTTGTATAGCGCGTCGTGTCGGTATCGTGAAAAGATCCGGCCGCTACCTTTGTTGGACCTTCACCATAGACCCTCCACGGTCGAGTGCCGTAGATCGACTCCCCATTCACATTCAGCCACGCACCTACGTCGAGAAGAACTTGCTGCACCTCGTCCGGGATGGTGCCGTCAGAGCGTGGACCGATGTTTAACAACAGATTGCCGTTCTTGCTGACGATATCGATCAGCTGATGAACCACGAATTCCGGCGACTTGAATGTGTCGTCCTTGATGTAGCCCCAGGATTTATTACTTACGGAAGTGTCGGTCTGCCAGTAGAGGGGACGAATGTCGCCCAGTTGTCCGCGTTCCAGATCGAGTACGGCGGAGTGCTCTTGCATGGCGTAGTCTTTGTAGTTGATTACTCCTACGTGGTCGCCGTATTTCAGAGAACTGTTGTAATAGAAGGCGGCAAACTTCGTAAGATTTGGCCGGATCGAAGCCTGTCCGATCCACCAATCGAAGTAGACGATGTCGGGATGATATTTCTCCACAAGTTCTGCACTTCGCGCGAGCCAGTCGTCGGCCCACGCTGAAGACGCGTAAGTGAAATCATCGTTAAGAGGGATGCCCCACGGGGCCGACAACCAGTTATGAGCTGGTCCGTAGAATGCGGCGTATTGCGGATCGTTTACATCCGAGGGAATACTGCGGCCCACGCCGAGAAAGAAATTGTGTTCGACTCGATGGGATGACACTCCAAAGTGCAGTCCTGCAGCCCGGACGGCTTTGCCCAGTTCTCCCGTGGTGTCGCGATGCGGCCCCATTTTGGCTGCGGTCCAGTCGCTCAATCCGCTGTCGTACATGGCAAAGCCATCGTGATGCTCAGCTACAGGTACAACGTACTTTGCCCCGGATTTCTTGAATAGCTCAGCCCACGCCGCCGGATCGAAGTGCTCGGCTTTGAACATAGGGACAAAATCCTTGTAGCCGAACTTATCTTGCGGACCATACGTTGCCAAATGGTGCTTATATTCGGGCGATCCCGGCACGTACATATTCCGCGGATACCATTCGTTGCCGAACGCGGGGACGGAGTAGACACCCCAATGAATAAAAATGCCGAACTTCGCATCTTTGTACCATTCGGGCACCTCGTACTTCTGAAGCGATTCCCAGTCAGCCCGGAACGGCCCCTGGTGGTCCGCGTTCTCGACTTGTTTCAGCAATGCGGCGCGCTCTGAATCGTATTTACCGCTCGCTTTCTGCCAGATTTGATCGATGCTAGCCGGCTCCTGAGTAGCGGTTGGAGCCGTGGCACTCTGCGCGTGCGCCATAGAAACCGCAGACGACAGCAACAAGATTGTGGCAACTTTAAGAATTAAGAATAGACGAGGTGAAAGCATTATTGCCCCTTTCGTCAGATACGTCGTTCGATTTCTGCCGGATCGATTCAGCATCAATTATCCTCGTCGAGCAGCAGCGCGGCTCTACAAAAAGAACATCAATCCATGCTTACCATAATCTTTCGGAAACGTGATGGATTATCGCTCCAGGAACGCAGCGCATCCGCTGCTTGCTCAAGGGGCACAACCAGACTTACAGATTGATCAACGGGGAACGTCTGCGCTTCTAGAAGTTTGATCACGGCGTCGAAATCCGCCGGTAGAGCATTTCTGGAGCCGACAATGTCCAATTCTTTTTGAACGAACAGCCTGGTTTCGTAACTGACCGGTTCCTTCGCATACCCGATGTACACTACGCGCCCGGTGAATGCGACCTCTTCGACCGCGGCTCGGAACGTAGCCGCGGTGCCAATCGCTTCGATGGCAACATCCGGTCCCCGGCCGTCGGTCATTTCCAGCAATCGGCCGTGTAGTGGCTCTCGCGTGCTATTAATGGTGAGTTGCGCGCCGGCCATGCGCGCCAGATCGAGTTTTTCGTCATCCACGTCAATGCCGATCGTGCGCGCACGCCGGGATCTTGCGGCTGCAACGACACCAAGGCCCACTCCGCCACAACCCCAAATCGCAACCGTATCTTCTGCAGTAACACGTCCACGTGCGACGGCATGAAACCCGACGGTAAGCGGTTCCACCAGGCACAACTCTTTAAGCGTCAACTTAGCGGGATACAGTTTTTCTCGCGGCAGCACAATGAATTCGGTGAGTGCGCCATCCCTTTGCACACCGAGAGTCTGGTTGAACTGGCAAGCGTTCCGACGGCCACGCCGGCAAGAAGAGCACTCGCCGCAACTGGTATATGGGGAGACCGCTACGTTCGTGCCAGCAGGCAATACGGCCTCGGATCCGAGGTCCTCAACGACGGTCGCCGATACTTCATGTCCTAGAATGCGCGGATATGTAATTAGTGGATTGAGTCCACGGAACGAATTCAGATCGCTGCCACAGAATCCCACCATGCGGACCTTAAGCAGCGCGTTCGTGTCTGTGAGCACCGGATCGGTGATGGTCTCCAGATCGGCCTGACCCGGTTTGCGAAGCACGAGCGCTCTCATGTCTGTACTCCGTGGAAAATAATCGGTAAAGTTATCGATGTCAACCATGGAAGCTCGGTACACAGAAACTGGCTTCCGTGGCAAGAGTCTATTAGGTTCGATGGTTTGCTGCACAAGAGGGCGACCTGAGCTTCTAACCTCACGAGTTGCGTATGAACATACGAATGAAGGACATCGCCAAAGATCTTGGAGTATCCCTGATCACCATTTCCAAGGTCTTGAGAAATCATCCTGACATCGGAGAGGCGACTCGCGAGCGGGTCCTCGCGCGCGTGAAAGAGCTGGACTATCGTCCTAACTTTGCTGCGCGTAGCCTGGTGACCGGGCGCTCTTATCTTGTGGGCCTGGTTGTTCCCGATCTGCTTCACCCGTTCTTTGCGGAAGTTGCCAAGTCTCTCTCCGAAGTTTTGCGACAAAGCGGTTACTATCTGATCGTTTCCTCCTCTGACGAAGATCCGGACCTTGAGGAGGTCGAGATCAATCACTTGCTGGCACGCCGGCTCGACACCTTAATCATTGCATCGTGTCGGAAGACCGTAGACGTTTTCTTTCACATCGAAAAACAGAACATACCGTATGTATTGATCGATCGATGCTTGCCGGGTCTTTCGGCGAACTTCGTCGGGGTAGACGATGAATCGGTAGGGAGGCTCGCCACCAAGCACTTGATTGATATTGGCTGCAAAAGAATCGCTCACATTTGTGGACCAGAGATCAGTCCTGGGATTCGCCGGATGGAAGGATATAAACGGGCCCTCGCGCAAGCTGGAATGAAAGTAATGGATGATTACATCGTCACGCAACAGAAGGGAGATATAGGAACCAAACAGGGTGGTGCCGCAGCCATGCGCCAACTCCTAAGTCTCGAGCCCAGACCTGACGGGTTATTCTGTTTCAATGATCCTTTGGCAATGGGCGCCATGAATTACGCGCTGGATCACGGAGTTCGAATCCCGGAGGATTTGGCGGTCGTTGGCTGCGGAAATCTCCACTACGACGATTCACTTCGTGTTCCACTCTCCAGCATCGATCAACACAGCCGGAAAATCGGAGAAGAAGCTGCGCGCATCGCGCTCCGCATTCTGAACTCAAAAGCACCCCCAAAGCCGGAAACTGTGGTGATGCAGCCCGAGTTGATTGTGCGCGAATCGACACACCGACGTACGGGCAAGGACATTTCAAAAAAGTTGCACGCAAGCGTCAAGCGAAGCCAAAGGCCTTAAAAAGCCCCTCGCCTGCACGGCTCTATCATTGCCTGGCATTTCCACTTCGAGTTCGTTACAGTTAGCGCTGCCGTTATACGTACTTTTGACCGAATGAGACTAAACTTGCTTCCATCCAGGAGCTTCTGGACTTCTCTTTTTCTCGGCCTGTGCGGGCTCACCGGGACCGCGACACAGGCAACCGCCCAGTTGTGGGATGTGCCCCCACTACCCCCAGTCAAGTACGCGCAAGCTCGGGACGGTATGACGGCCACGATCGGAAACGAGAGCATTCACATTTCCGTTTGCCGTTCCTCCGTTATCCATTTCGTGTCTACACCCGAGCCGTCCAATACGATTCGACAAAGCCAGCCATGGATGCTCGATTCGAAAGAATCATGTCCAGGCGCAAAGTTTCAGGTATCAGAAACGAGCGATGCGGCGATCCTCACTACCGATGCATTGAAGATCGAACTCTCGCTCAAATGGGGCAACGTCCAATTCAGCACGGCTACAGGCGAGGGTCTCTTGCGCGAACGCAACTCGATTCCCCGGACCTACGAACCGGTCGAACTGAATGGAGAGAAGACATTTCACGTCGAAGACAGATTTGCTCCGGATTTCTCCGAAGGCTTCTACGGTTTGGGGCAACACCAGAACGGAATGTTCAACTACCGGGGCGCCACCGTCGAACTTGGGCAGAACAACACGGATGTAGCGATCCCTTTGCTGTTGTCAAGCAAAGGGTATGCTTTGATGTGGAACACCGCCTCGCTGACGCACGTCGACAATCGTTTCCCGCTGGAACTGAATCTGGATTCACTTGCCGGCCATGCCGTCGACTACTACTTCATTTATGGCCCGGAGATGGATCAACTCATCCATGAATATCGGAACCTTACCGGACATACCCCGCTGCTACCGAAATGGTCCTACGGATTCTTCCAGTCGAAGGACCGTTACGTTTCGCAAGAAGAAGTGCTCGGAATCGCACATCGGTATCGTGAAGAGCATATACCGCTCGACGCAATTGTTCAGGATTGGTTTTGGTGGAAAGCAGAAGGCGACCCGATCTTCAATTCGAACTTCCCTGATGTCCCCGGTGAGCTCAAACAACTCCACGATGAACACGTCCATGCCATGCTTTCGGTTTGGGGGCTGTTTGATTCGAAGTCTCAGAACTTCGCGGAGATGACGAAGCAACACCTGGACGTTCCCGGCGCCCATGTTTACGATGCTACGAATCCGAAAGCGCGCGATTTCTATTGGAACAACCTCGCTGGGAAGCTCTTCTCTCTAGGTTGGGACGCATTCTGGCTCGACAGTGCCGAGCCCGAAGAATATTGGCCTCACATGGGTGACGCGATTCTTCAAAACAAGCAGGTCGCCATCGGCAATGGCGCCGAATACACGAACATTTTTCCGTTCATGCACACGCTAGGGGTTCAGGAACACTGGAAAGTAACCACAGATCGCAAGCGAGTTTTCCTTCTCACGCGTTCCGCTTTTCTCGGGCAGCAACGAGTTGGAGCGGCAGTCTGGTCGGGTGACGTTTATGGCTCTTACTGGGGGCTACGCCATCAAGTGGCCGCAGGGTTGAATTTTGCGCTTTCCGGATATCCGTATTGGACAACCGATATCGGCGGCTATTGGCCGCCACACGACAATCCGGTTGAGGACCCAAAGTTTCAGGAACTCTATGCACGCTGGTTCGAGTATGGAACCTTCTGCCCGATTTTCCGCACGCATGGGCACCGGCCGCAGAATGAGATTTGGGCCTTCAATAAAGTCGAACCGATCCTCATCAATTACGACAAGCTGCGCTACCGCCTGATGCCCTACATTTATTCGCTGGCGTGGCGTGTGACGAATGAGGACTACACGATCCAGCGTCCGCTGGTAATGGATTGGCGCACTGATCTCAAAGTTCGGGACATCGGTGATCAGTTCATGTTCGGACCTGCGCTCCTCGTCAACCCGGTGCTTCAATCGGACGCCACTCGCCGAAGCTTGTACCTACCCGACGCACCGGTCTGGTACGACTTCTGGACGGGGGAATCGAGAGGCGGCAACCGGGAGATCGACGCGGACGCTCCTCTCGACCGTATTCCCCTCTACGTGCGTGCCGGTTCGATTCTTCCGCTGGGTCCTGAAATCGAGTACGCGGATGAGCAACCCGCAGGACCGATTGAGCTAAGGATCTATCCCGGGGCGGATGGAGAATTCAACCTTTATGAGGATTCGGGCGACAGCTATGACTATGAGCACGGCGCACACTCCGTCATTCCGGTGCACTGGTCCGAGTCAAGCCGAACTTTGACGATTGGTAATCGAGAAGGGAATTACCCCGGAATGCCGGCAAGTATTGAGATGAAGATTGTGTTCGTAACCGCCGGGCACGGATCGGGCCTCGAATCAACCGCTAATCCTGACAAGCTGGTTGATTACGCGGGGGAGGCAACATCGGTTCACGCGCCGTAATATCGACGCTTGAAACCGTAGCAATTTGTTTGGGTACTCACAGGAGTCGAATGAACCATCCCAGAATCGTATTGCTGGCCGCACTCATCGTTATCAGCGCCTTCGTCGTCCCCACTTCCTTCGCGCAAGACACCTCCAACTTCCCTTACATGAATCCCAAGCTCTCTCCTGAAGAACGCGCGGCCGATCTGGTCCACCGGATGACACTGGAAGAGAAAGCTTCACAACTTGTGAATCAGGCACGCGCCGTCCCTCGCCTGAAGATTCCTTCTTACGATTGGTGGAGCGAAGCCCTGCATGGCGTCATTTCCGATGGCGTGACGGAATTTCCCGAGCCCATCGGGCTTGCCGCCACCTTCGATGTGCCCCGCATTCACGAGATGGCGACCGCCATCGGCGTTGAGGGCCGAATCAAGCACGCGCAGCATGAGCGCGCAGGTCACTCCAATATTTTCGAAGGCTTGGATTTCTGGGCACCCAACGTCAACATCTTTCGCGATCCGCGCTGGGGACGCGGCCAGGAAACCTATGGTGAAGATCCCTTCCTGAGCGCTCGGTTAGCCGTCGCGTTTGTCACAGGCATGCAAGGCGATGATCCCCACTACTACCGTGTCATCTCTACGCCCAAACACTATGCCGTTCACAGTGGTCCTGAGCCCACTCGCCACTTCACCGACGTGGACGTCAGCAAGCACGACGAAGAAGACACCTACTTACCTGCATTTCGCGCGGCCGTCGTGGAAGGCCATGCAGGGTCGGTTATGTGCGCTTACAACGCGATCAACGGTGAGCCTGCGTGCGCGAGTCAGTTTCTGTTGCAGCACACTCTTCGCGGGGCTTGGGACTTCCAGGGCTATGTAGTCTCTGACTGTGACGCCGTTCGCAACATCTTCAACGGCCATCATTACCGTCCGACGCAGCCGCAGGCCTCGGCGATCTCAGTCATTCGGGGCATGGATAACGAATGCATCGACTTTGCGAAAGTGAACGACGACCACGATTACAAACCGTACATCGAGGCGGTGCAGCAGGGCTATCTTCCGGAAAGCTCGGTTGATACTGCGCTCATTCGTCTCTTCACGGCTCGCATCCGTCTCGGCATGTTCGATCCGCCGGCGACCGTGCCATACATGAACATCGACGAGAAACAACTGGACAGTCCCGCTCACCGCGAGCTTGCGCGTCGTATCGCCAATGAATCGATGGTTCTGCTCAAGAATGACGGCGTCCTCCCGCTGGAATCTGCCAAGCGCATCGCCATCGTCGGTCCGCTCGCCGATCAAACCGCCGTTCTGCTCGGCAACTACAACGGCAGTACCTCGCACACCGTCAGCGTGCTGGAAGGAATGAAGGCCGAGTTCCCAGAGGCAAAGATCACCTACGTGCCCGGAACTCAATTTCTTTCAAACAAGGCAGACCCCATACCCGCATCTGTCCTGACCACTCCGGATGGCAAGCCCGGCCTCAAAGCCGAATACAGTTTGCGGCCCAGCTTCGACGCCAAGCCGACCCCTCTCACCTCAAGGGTCGAATCCTCTGTGAACCTGAATGCGAACAATGTCCCTGAACAGGCGAAAGGAATTTCGGGCCTGTCGGTGCAATGGACTGGCTGGCTCAACCCAACTGCAACCGGCGACTATTTACTGGGACTCAGCGTCGACGGCTTCGGCCGCCTGTCAGTGGATGGAAGAGAGGTTACGACGCTCTGGGGCAAGAACATAAATCTAAGCCCGGTTCACCTCGAAAAAGGTCACCCTGTAAAAATCGAGGTCCTCTACGGACGCAACGGGGAGGGTACGCCGGAAGCGCAGTTCCTGTGGACTCCCGTGAATAACGCGCCCGATCCGGCGGCCGTGGCGGCTGCGAAGAATGCCGATGTCGTCGTCGCCGTAGTCGGCATCACCAGCCGTCTCGAAGGGGAAGAGATGCCTGTGAGCCAGCCCGGCTTTTCCGGCGGCGACCGCACCAGCCTTGATTTACCCAAACCCGAAGAAGATCTGATCGAGGCTCTTGCAGGGAGTGGCAAGCCTCTCGTCATCCTGCTGATGAACGGGAGTGCGCTCGGCGTGAGCTGGGCGAAGGAGCACGCCAACGCCATCCTCGAATCCTGGTACTCCGGCGAAGAAGGAGGAGCCGCGATCGCGGAAACACTCAGCGGAAAGAACAACCCATCTGGACGTCTTCCTGTCACTTTCTACAAAGATGTTCACCAGCTTCCGAACTTCGAAGATTATTCAATGAAGGGGCGCACCTACCGCTACTTCGAGGGCGAGCCACTCTGGCCCTTCGGATACGGCCTCAGCTACACAGCGTTCACTTACAGCAATCTCAAGCTACCCGATGCACCAGTCAACGCTGGTGGTCCACTGCACGCCTCCGTCACGGTCGCAAACACCGGAAAGGTTGCCGGAGACGAAGTTGTCGAGCTGTACCTGCAGTTTCCCGAGGTGTCCGGTGCGCCGCGGCGCGCACTCCGCGGATTTCAGCGCGTCCACCTGGAGCCCGGAACGAGCCAGAAGGTGGAGTTTCAGTTGAACCCGCGTGATCTCAGCATGGTTACTGATCTTGGGGACATCATCGTGGCGCAAGGCAAATACACACTCTTAATCGGTAGCGGTCAACCCGGAACAGGTGTTCCCTCTGTGAGCGCAAACTTTGAAATCAAAGGACAAATCGTTCTGCCGGAATAGTTTTTAAGTTAAGAGATTGAGACAACATGCATATCAAATTCTTTAGAAACATGCTTTTGGTGTTTGTCTCTGCTAGTTGTGCTTGGGCGCAAGAACCGAAGTCCTGCGCGAAGCTGACAAACTTCAAAGCCGAGAATATTGAAATCACCAAAGCGGCCGTCATTGCTGCCGGAACCACCGAGGTTATTCCCTGGAACCAGACTCGTACCGCACCTCTACCTGCATATTGCCGAGTCGAAGGTATCATGAACCGACGCACCGGAGTCGACGGAGAAGAGTTCGGAATCACTTTCGCATTGGCCATGCCCGATCAATGGAATGGCGATTTTCTTATGCAAGGTGGAGGCGGCAGCAACGGCGTTGTAATTCCGCCCCTTGGATTGAATGCTGCCGGAGACACGCCCGCTCTCATGCGCGGATACGCCGTTGTAAGCACGGATACAGGTCATAAGAGCCGCCACCCGGGATTTGATTTCGGTTTCGTGCGAGACGAGCAGGCTTATCTGGATTTTGCTTACCTCGCGAATGCCGAAGTCGCTGCCTTGGCCAAACAACTCATCGCCCAACACTACGGCAAACCGGCAGCCTTTTCGTACTTTTCTGGATGCTCCACCGGCGGGCGCGAAGGCATGATTCTTTCACAGCGTTATCCCACGGCTTTCAACGGAATTATCTCCGGCGACCCCGCGATGCGCACTGGGTTTTCCAATCTCGCGATCGGCCGATGGATTCCCATTGCCTTCAATCAAATTGCTCCGAAAGATGCAAATGGGAAACCAATCATCGAGCAATCGATTACAGACAATGATCGCAAGCTGATCAGGGATGCTCTCATCAAAAAGTGCGATGCCAAGGATGGTGTCGCCGACGGCTTAATCTCCGATCCTCTCGGGTGCGACTTCGACCCTGAGATTTTGGCGTGCAAAGGCGAAGCGAATAACTCCTGCTTGGCTCCGGAAAAAGCGGCTGCCATCAAGAAGGCCCTGGGAGGGCCGAAGACGTCGACTGGAACCCAAGTCTATGCTGGATTCCTTTACGACACGGGCATCACGAACGGGCCGCCGTTCCGAGGATTGCTCTCACCCGGACCCGGCATTTTCGGGCCCGCCACAACCGACATGTCAATGGATGTTGATAAAGAAGCTCTGGCGGCCAGCCAACCGCTCGTGGATTCGATGTCCACGAATTTGACGACCTTCTCCGCGCACGGAGGGAAGCTCATCTTCTATCACGGCGACAGCGACCCGTGGTTCTCGCCCCTTGATACGTTCGCCTATTACAAAGACATGGCATCTGCCAACGGGGGCCTCGACGCCGTGTCGAAGTGGAGTCAGTTCTATTTCGTTCCGGGGATGAGCCACTGTGGGGGAGGTCAGGCGCTGGATCAGTTCGATCTCTTGGGCGCAATGGTCAGCTGGGTCGAGAAGGGAACAACGCCTACATCAGTCGTCGCTACTGGCAAGGCCTTTCCTGGGCGCAGCCGGCCGCTGTGTCCTTATCCGAAGCACGCACAATACAAGGGGCAAGCAGACACGGAAGACGCAGCCAACTTCGAGTGCCGTTAAATTATTACTCCTGTTTCAAAGGACATCACTTCTTATGCGTTCACTTCTTGTCGTCTTCACGCTGATCGTTATGGCTATCACTGCGCCGATGGTGGCTGCCCAGAAGGTCGAATTGTCGATTGATGCATCCAAAACCGGTGCGAAGATCGACCGTAACATTTTCGGGCAGTTCGCAGAGCATCTCGGACACGGCATTTACGAAGGTATTTGGGTCGGGCCCGATTCCAAGATCCCGAATACTCGCGGGATTCGCAACGATGTCGTGGGCGCCCTGAAAGCGATCAAGGTGCCGAACGTTCGTTGGCCCGGTGGCTGCTTCGCCGATGAATATCACTGGCGCAAGGGCATCGGCCCTCAACGATCAGTGACTCTCAACCCCAACTGGGGCGGAGTGACTGAGGCAAACACGTTTGGAACGCATGAGTTCATGGACTTCATCGATCAGATCGGGGCGGAAGCGTATGTCTCCGTCAATGTCGGTTCCGGGACTCCCCAGGAAGCGGCCGAGTGGCTGGAATACATGACCGCAGCAGCACCGACGACACTGGTAAAAGAACGTGCCGCCAACGGGCATCCAGCTCCGTACAAAGTCGCCTTGCTCGGCATCGGTAACGAAAGCTGGGATTGTGGCGGCAACATGACTGCCCGACTACTACGTTAGCCAGATGAAGATCTACAGCCGCTTCGTAAGGAACTTCAATCCGGCGCAACAGGACAAGCAGCAGATGCTGAAGATCGCCGTCGGTCCGGGCGGCGATGGCCCGCGATGGACCGACTGGACGGAAACCGTCATGAAGGCCTATCAGCAGCACACGTGGAGCTGGGACATCAACGGACTTTCAATGCACAACTACACGGTGGTGCACTGGCCGCCTTCCTATACGTCGGTGGGATTTGGTGAAACTGAGTACAGCCAAATTCTCAAATCCACTTTGGAGATGGAAGGTCTCATCAGCAAGCACTCGGCGATCATGGACAAGTATGACCCCGACAAGAAGGTAGCGCTCGTGGTTGACGAATGGGGAGGCTGGTACGCGCCGTTGCCGGGCAGCAATCCGGGATTTCTGGTCCAGCAGAACAGCCTGCGCGACGCCATCCTCGCGGCCCTGAACCTCAATATCTTCGCTCGTCATGCCGACCGCGTACGCGGCGCTAATATCGCACAGATGATCAATGTGCTGCAGGCAATGATCATCACGGACAAAGAGAAGATGGTCCTGACTCCGACCTATTACGTCTTCAAAATGTACGTACCGTTCCAGGACGCCACATTCGTGCCGGTGACTTTTGATGCTGGTTGGTACACACATGGGGCCGTGGCGGTGCCGCGAGTGGACGCGATCGCAGCGAAAGACGCGAACGGCAAGTTGTGGCTGGAGATTACCAATCTCGATCCCAATGAACCGGTCGAAATCGAGGCAGGCCTGGCGGGCATTACGGCAAAAGCAGCGAGCGGCGAAACTCTGACCGCACCGAAGGTGGACAGTGTCAACACCTTCGACGCACCTAACACAGTCATGCCGAGGCCGATCTCAGCGAAGGTTCAGGGTGGCAAGCTAACTTTGAAACTGGAGCCTAAGTCTGTAACCGTCGTTTCAGTTGAGCAGTGATCCAAACCGGATCCTGCGACCGCAACGCCGAAGCTAACGAAAAGCTATCGCTCGACGGCGCTATGGTTCACATTCGATGGCAACGAAGGAGAACAACATGCGGCGATTCGCAATACTGGTCCTCTTGTCTTTGAGTTTTTGTTGGGCACAGGAATCAGGCAGTTTTCAGCCCTCTACGACGAATGTCTGGGCAGCGGAGTATCCACGGGTTGACAGCGCCGGCAGAGTACAGATTCGCGTGAAAGCTCCAGATGCTACGAAAGTCCGACTGAACTTCTGGAGCGGTCCGAAACTGGACATGGAGAAACAGCAGGATGGATTCTGGACCATCACCACTCCGCCGCTTGTTCCCGGTTTTCACTATTACACGCTGGTCATCGACGGTGCCGAGGTCAGTGACCCCAACACTCACGCCTTCTTCGGAGGAGGCAAGCCGGCGAGTGGCGTGGAAGTTCCGGAGCCAGGCTCTACCTATTATTCGGTGCAGGATGTGCCGCACGGCGCAGTTCGCGAGGTCTGGTACAACTCGAAGGTGACGGGGACGTGGCGGCACGCCTTGGTTTATCTGCCGCCCGAATTACGATACGAAAACTAACGTGCGCTATCCGGTTCTCTATTTGCAACATGGCGCCGGCGAGGACGAGACCGGCTGGGTCCGTCAGGGCAACGCGAATTTCATCCTGGACAACTTGATCGCAGCGAAGAATTGCAAGCCGATGATCGTGGTGATGGCCTATGGCTATGCGCACCGCGCCGGCGAGGCGCCTGTCGATCTGTTCGCAAAGGGGTTTGGGTCACCTGAAATGTTGAAGGCAATGCAGGATATGGCCGCGGCATTCGAAGATGATGTAACACAGGCTCTGATCCCATTCATTGATGCCACCTTCCGCACGTTATCCGACCGTGACCACCGCGCGATGGCAGGCCTATCGATGGGTGGCATGCAAACGTTCCAGATTACGCTGGATCATCTTAATCTCTTCTCTTACATTGGCGGTTTCAGTGGAGCGGGCGGGATGCTCGTGCTCGGAAATCGGAAACTAGATCCCAAGACTGACTACAACGGAGTGTTCGCTGATCCGGCAGCTTTCGCCAAGAAAGTGCACCTGCTCTGGCTTGGCGTAGGAACGAATGAGCCAGAAAGAATGCGCGCAGGACTCCAGAGACTGCACACGTCGCTTCAGGAAGCAAACATACAACATGTTTTCTACGAATCACCCGGCACCGACCACGAGTGGCAAACTTGGCGCCGCGATCTGAAGGACTTCGCGCCGAGACTCTTCTGAACCAGGCTCCCGCCCATACTGATCACGATGGCGAACGGTCGAGGCTGGTCGGATTACGGGTCCGATAAGCCCTTTAGCGCCCTTGATTGTACGAAACAAAAAGAAGTCAGCAAAAACTAAGGCGGGTAGGAACCCGCGCAAAATGCATGTAACGAATTGATAATAAAAGAGATGCTGGTGGAGGCGGCGGGAGTCGAACTATCTAGCGTGTTGACAGCACGTAAGTTATTGATTCCAGGAACTCCACAACGGCTAAAAAGGCCCCATTGCCCGATCCATTGTACGTTGATTGTACGAAAATGCTTTTGGAACCGATGCGAATCAGGCGTCACACGATGCCAGTATCCCACAGATTCGTCATGTTGGTTGACAAAGGTGAGCCCTAAGCTGTGAACCGCACATACCGCGCTACGTCAGCCCATGAAGCTCCTCACTTCAGGCGATTCAAGGATTGACGCACTTTGTTGTCAATCGGGTCAGGGATTCCGAGCAGCATCCGATTCCCACGCAGGATGACTGTCTTCGCGTCAATCGTCCTCCTGGCCTTGGGTTACAGCCTCGTCGGCCCACTTTGTCGGCATAGACAAACCGAAACTCAGATTCAAGCTAACCCGAAGTTTGCCATGCTACATTTACCGCAATGCGTTCTGAGATAGAACAAGCCGTGCAGCTATTGCAGCGGGGCAACGATGCCGCGCTGGAGCAGGCTCTGGCTCTGCTCCAAAATACCGTGTTCTCCTTTAGCATGCGCGTCTGCGGTCAGCGCGAGGACGCGGAAGATACGATGCAGGAAGTGCTGCTGAAATCAGTTCCGCACTTGCCCAAATTCGACAGTCCCAAGGCGCTCGTGGTGTGGCTCTATAAAGTGGCAAAGAACCGCTGCTTGATGAGTCGGCGTCGGAGCAAGTTTGCTCCCCATCCAGATCTCTCTCTGGAAGAACTCATGCCGGATCGAAAGGAACTTGAGCAACTGGGGGCCGATGGCGGCATCAACCCCGAAGCATTCGCCATTCGGAGTGAGGAAGCGGGACGGTTGCGAGATGCCATTCAGCGACTGCCGCCACAATACCGCATTGTTTTGGTGCTGCGCGATATGGAAGGGCTAACCGACGAAGAAGTGGCCGAGATCACAGGGCTACGTTCTGGAACGGTACGAGTTCGTCTCCACCGTGCGAGGTTGTTTGTCCGGAAGGAATTGATAAAAAGGTTGAAACCGCGCGATTCAGGGAAAGCAGCCGTCGATTCGCGGTCTTCTTCCCAACAACAGCCAGGCGACGAACAGCCCAGACCTGCCCGCTGCAAGGCCATGTTTGCAGAGCTCTCGAACTATCTCGACGAGCAATTGGATGATTCTCTTTGTGAGGAACTGGAGCGACACCTGAACGGCTGCGAACCGTGCAAGGTGTTCCTTTCCAGTCTCGAAGCAACGATTGAGCAGTGTCGAACGGCCCCGATGGAGTGCCCTGCCAGTAAAAAGACCATCCGGCTCCGCAAGCAACTGCTGAGGAACTACGAACAGGCCCTCGCGGTGGTCAGACCAAAGTTTTAACCCGACATTACGGCCACAGATTCCCGGCCGATTTTCTCTGTAACAAAATCCAACTTTCTGCATTTATTCGTGTGCCCAGTCGATAGAACCCAGCAGGAGGCAATCATGATCGCAGCCAAAGTCGAACTGACTCAACCACTTAAGCAGCAGCGCCAATTTGTGGCCCAGACCGGAAGCGGCCATCACCTGCTGTTGGACGATGCAGCCGGAGGTACCGGCCCGAAGCCGATTGAACTGATCGCTGCCGGACTGGCCGGGTGCACCGCGTTCGACGTTGTAACCGTCCTCCGCCAGAAGTATCACCAAAAAGTCACGGGTTACGAAGTGCGGGTCGAGGCCGATCAAGCCGAACGCCCACCCCAGGTGTTCACGGCAGTGCGAATCCACCATGTTGTCACTGGCTATGAAATTGACGTGGCGGCGCTGGAGGAGGCGATCCGTCTCTCCGAGGAAAAGTATTGCTCGGTGGGGGCGATGGTGCAGAAGACGGCCAGCTTTCATACCACCTACGAGATCGTTGAAGACAAAACCGAGTGGATGAAGCCGGCTCAGGCCGCGGGAGTACAAGGTTGAAAGGCTTGTTCAAAGTGGTTCTGAGCATCGCGGCGCTGTGGGTATCTTGTGTGTTGGCGTTGGCTCAGCAAGAGGCCCGGCCTCCGTCTCTTGCTCTGCAGCAGGCGGTGACAATCGCGCTGGAGAAAAATCCTCTGCGCAAGGCAGCGATTGCGGACACAAAAGCTGCCGCTGCCGGAGTTCGCGCTTCACGCTCGTTCCTCATGCCGCACTTGAGTTTCTCCGAGACAGCGACGCGGGGTGATGATCCGGTTTACGTGTTCGGCAGCAAGCTGCGGCAGCAGCGTTTTACCCAGGCCGACTTCACACTGAACAAGCTCAACACGCCTCTGCCCTTCGGCAACTTCAGCACGCGGTTTGAGGGAACCTGGAACCTGTTTGACTCGTTCGCCACTTGGCACGGCATCAGTCAGGCAAAACAGATGAACGAGGCCGTCGGACACCAGTTGGACCGCACGGATCAGGAGATTATCTTCCGGGTGGTCAGTTCCTACTACGACGTTCTGCTGGCGGCCAAGGAACTGGAAGTTGCCGAGGAGTCGGCCAAAACTGCCCAGTCGATCATGGATCGTAGCCAGTCGAAATTCGACAGCGGGCTGACTGTAGAGTCAGATCTGCTGACAGCGAAGGTTCGCATGGCGGCGCGACAGCAGGAAGTGATACGGGCTAGGAACACTCTGGAGGTGGCGCTGGCTCAGTTGAACACGGCGATGGGCATGCCGCTTGATTCTCCGTTCCAACTCACCGGAGGGTTGGCGGAGCGCAAGCTTTCGATCCCGGCCATGCAGGACGTTGAAAAGCAGGCGCTCACAAATCGGCCTGACCTGAAGCGTATTGCCTCCGAGGAAGCAGCCCAGCGGCAGAGCGTTTCAATTGCCAAGTCGGCATTCGGTCCTCGGGTGAACGCCTTTGCGGGCTGGGAAATGGATAACCCTACGTTCGTCGCCGGTGGCGGCGGCAACAACTGGTTGGGCGGGATCGAAGTGCAATTCGACATCTTTGAAGGCGGTGCCAAACGGGCGGAACTCTCTCGGCAGCGAGCCCTCGAAGAAAAGGTTGTGGCGATGAAGCAGGCGGCTAGCGATGCTGTTCGCCTCGAAGTGAGACGGGCTTATTACGAGACGGATGCCAACAGGCAGCAGATCGAAGTGGCCCGAGCCGCAATTGCTCAGGCACAGGAGAGTTTGCGCATCAACCAGGACCGCTATGACAGCGGGCTGACAACGATTACCGATTTGTTGGGCGCTGAAGATGCGGCGCGCCGCAGCCAGACCGACTACTGGGAGGCTGTGTATCACTTCCAGACCAGCTACGCCAACCTGGAGTTATCCAGCGGCAGCTTGAATCCGCAATCTCCCGTGGTGATGCCATGAATCGTATGAATATCCGACTCGGTTTTCTCTTTCTGATGCTGCCGGCAGTGTTTAGCCTCGTCGGCTGCTCTAGCGAGCAAACACGCACGACTCCTTCTCCGGAAACCGTGCGGAACATTCCTGTGCTCGCCGTGCAGCAGGCCAACGTGCCCGATTTGCTGGAAGCGGTAGGGACGGTACGTGCCGCCCAAA
Organism: uncultured Acidobacteriaceae bacterium; assembly: GCA_963788555.1. Taxonomy (GTDB): domain Bacteria; phylum Acidobacteriota; class Terriglobia; order Terriglobales; family Acidobacteriaceae; genus Sulfotelmatobacter. The sequence continues at coordinate 288,292 of CAWBHM010000008.1, forward strand.
CCAGTGACGCCGCCAGCCAAATGATGGGTAACATCATCGAGATCCGCGCTCACGAAGGAGATCACGTTCAGCGCGGTCAAGTGCTCGCCGTGATCGACGATTCCCAGTCGCGAGCCGCTGTCGATCGCGCGACCGCTGCCGACCTTGCCGCCCAACAGCAAGCGGTCGGAGCAGATTCCGACCTGGCCTTGGCGGAATCAACGTTGAAGCGTTATCAAAACCTCTACGAGAAGAAATCGGTGAGCCCGCAGGAGTTCGACGAGGTGAAAGCCCGTCAACAAGGGGCTCTCGCGCGTCGCGATATGGCAAAGGCAGGGCAGGCCCAGGCGCAGGCAGCATTGAGCCAGGCACGCACGTCTCTGGACTACACGCGGATTCGGGCGCCATTCGACGGCGTGGTGACGGAGAAGAAAGCCGATTCCGGGACGCTGGTTTCACCCGGCATGCCGATCTTCACCGTTGAGGACGTGCGCCGCTATCGACTGGAGGCTACCGTCAACGAGAACGATCTTCGGTACGTGCGAACGGGACAGCAGGTCTCGGTCGCGATCGATGCTCTCGACAACGCGGGACTGAACGGCAGGGTGGTACAGATCGTTCCGGCCGCGGACTCCGCAAGTCGCACGTTTCTGGTGAAGATCGATTTGGCCACAGACACACATCTGCGTTCGGGGCTGTTCGGGCGAGCCCAGTTTTCTCGCGGCGAGCGGCAGGCACTGTCGATTCCGCGTTCTGCGGTCGTCGAACGCGGCCAATTGCAGGGCATTTATGTGCTCGACCAAAACAAGGTTGCGAGTTTGCGCTACATCACTTTGGGGAAGCCGTCCGGGGCCGAAGTCGAAGTGCTGGCGGGCCTTCAGGATGGCGAGCAGCTTGTGGCCAAACCAGGTGCAGTCGACCTGAACGGCAAGCGCATTGAGGTCCAGTAATGGCTGATAGCAAATCCAAGTCGGTGATACAGCCCCCGAAAGGGTTGCGCCTCGCCGGTCGCATTGCCCACAGTTTCATTGATTCGAAACTAACACCGCTGGTGATCGTCGCTGCGCTGCTTCTGGGTGCATTCAGCATTCTCAAGACTCCGCGGGAAGAAGAGCCCCAGATCGTTGTACCCATGCTCGACGTTTTTGTTCAGATGCCGGGTGCGTCGGCTGACGAGGTAGCACAGCGCGTCAGCCTTCCCATGGAGAAGTTACTGCGCGAAGTGCCAGGAGTTGAGTACATCTACTCGATCAGTCATCCCGGCGTGAGCATGCTGGTTGTGCGTTTCTACGTTGGCACCAAAGAAGAAGATGCGATCGTACAGACCTACAACAAGCTCTACTCCAACTTCGACTGTATCCCGCCCGGCGTCTCACAGCCAATCATCAAGGTCCGATCGATTGATGACGTACCGATTATGGCCCTGACGTTGTGGGGGAAAGACTATGACTCTTATCGCCTGCGGCGAATCGCGGGTGAGCTGGAAAATTCACTGAAGCCGCTCAACGACGTTTCTGAAACCAAGATCATCGGCGGGCAGCCCAGACAGATACGAGTAGTGCTCGACACACAACGGCTCGCGGCCTACGGCCTAACGCCGGGTGCGATCGTAGGGCAACTCCAGAACGCGAACAGCCGCGGCCAAGCCGGCAGTTTTGCGCGTGACAATCGCGAGTTCCAGGTCGAAGCCGGAACCTTTTTTAAGAGTCTCGACGACCTGCGTCAGGTTGTAGTGGGAGTTCACGCCGGACACCCCGTCTACTTGCGCGACGTAGCGGAGAAGCTTGAGGATGGCCCTGCCGAAGCAAACTCCTACGTGCTGTTTGCCAATGCCAAAGGCGGCGCAGGACAGACAGCCGGCGCAGAATATCCCGCTGTGACCATCACGCTTTCCAAGCGCAAAGGTACGAACGCCACCGACATTTCCGAGCGTGTGCTGGACAAAATCAACGCTTTGCGCGGCTATGTACTGCCAAATGACTTGAACATCACGGTCACGCGCAACTATGGAGAGACCGCGAAAGATAAGTCCGACGAACTTCTCAAACACCTTCTGATCGCAACGTTGTCGGTCACATTGCTGATTGCGCTGGCCCTGGGCTGGCGTGAATCGGGCGTCGTACTTCTGGCTGTGCCGGTCACGCTCGCCCTTACCCTCGCCGTGTTCTACCTGTATGGCTACACCCTGAACCGGGTCACATTGTTTGCCTTGATCTTCTCCATCGGCATCCTTGTCGACGACGCCATCGTTGTGGTCGAGAACATCGTGCGCCATTTTCGGTTGCCGGAGAGCCGAGGGCGATCGTTATCTGAAGTCGCGGTCGAGGCGGTGGACGAAGTTGGCAATCCCACGATTCTTGCCACCTTCGCAGTGATTGGGGCGATCCTGCCCATGGCCTTCGTGCGTGGCCTGATGGGTCCCTACATGCGGCCGATTCCAGTGGGAGCGTCGGCGGCCATGTTGTTTTCGCTTGTTGTCGCTTTCGTGGTTTCGCCATGGGCGGCTTTGAGGCTGCTGAGGAAACATGCGGGCGGGAGGGACCATTCCCAGCACGAAACTGAAGGTTGGACTACCCGACTGTACCGCCGGATGATGAACCCGCTCATCCGCGACGCGCGCCGCCGCTGGATGTTTCTTGTTGGTGTCGTGTTGTGGCTGCTCGCCGCAATCACCTTTGTCCCGTTGAAATGGGTTCGCGTAAAAATGCTCCCCTTCGACAACAAGAGTGAGTTCCAGGTCATCATTGACATGCCCGATGGCACGCCGCTGGAACAGACGACTCGCGTGGCGCAAGCCTTAGGACAGTATCTCGGCCAGCAGCCTGAGGTTATCAATTATCAGATCTATTCCGGGACCTCCGGTCCTTACAACTTCAACGGGCTCGTGCGTCATTACTTCCTGCGCAATCAACCCAATCAGGCTGATATTCAGGTGAATCTGCTCTCACGGCATGATCGCAAGGCGCAGAGCCACCAGATCGCACGACGACTGCGGCCGGAGTTGGACAAGATTGCGGCTCCCTTCGGCGCGCGCATCAAGGTAGCCGAAGTCCCGCCTGGTCCGCCCGTGTTGCAAACACTGGTCGCTGAAGTCTACGGGCCTGACTATAAGGGGCAAATTGAACTGGCCGCTCAAGTCAAAAAGATCTTTCAGCAAACGCCAGGAGTCGTGGACGTGGACTGGTACGTCGAAGACCCGCAAATCAAGTACGACATGAAAGTGGATCTGGACAAGGCAGCGCTCCACGGTATCTCCCCCGCCGACGTAACGCGCACTCTGCAGGTCGGTCTCGGCGGAGCCAACGCGGGATTGCTTCACGATTCCCGTTCACGAGAAGACATCCCTATCGAAGTGCGACTGGCGCGCCCGGATCGCTCTGGGATCGAAGACCTAGGCAATCTGAAGCTGCCGACGCCTTCCGGTGGGCAGATCGCCCTGCAGGAAGTGACGAGCCTTCAACAAACGACAATCGATACCAGCGTGTATCGCAAGAATCTGCAGCCCGTTGTCTATGTGACGGGAGATGTGGCGGGCGGAGAAGAAAGCCCTGTGTACGCCATCATGAAGATGAGCGAAGCCATCGACAAAATCAAGTTGCCCGACGGCCATGGTGTAAAGCAATACAAGGGCACGACCATGCCTGAGCGTACCGACCACTTCTCCATGAAGTGGGATGGTGAGTGGCACATCACGGTGGAAGTCTTCCGCGATCTGGGACTCGCCTTTGCGGCGGTTTTGGTCTTGATCTACGTGCTCGTCGTGGGTTGGTTCCGGTCGTTCGTGACTCCGCTCGTCATCATGGCACCGATTCCGCTGACGCTGGTTGGCATTCTCCCGGCGCATGCCTTGATGGGGGCATTCTTCACTGCCACATCGATGATCGGCTTCATCGCTGGAGCCGGCATTATCGTTCGCAATTCCATCATTCTCGTGGATTTCATCGAACTACGCCGCTCCCAGGGAATGTCGTTGGAGGACGCCGTCGTCGATGCGGGCGCAGTGCGCTTCCGCCCAATGCTGCTTACCGCAGCCGCCGTCGTAGTGGGAGCGAGCGTGATCCTGTTCGATCCGATTTTTCAGGGATTGGCTCTGTCATTGATGGCCGGAGAAGTCGCGTCTACCGTTCTGTCGCGAATGGCGGTGCCGGTTCTTTATTACCTCTCTCAGAGGGGACAATCGTTTCCACCGATGCATCCGCACGCGCCGGAAAATGTCGCTGAATGCGAAACTCCGCAATGCGAAATTGCGTAGGACCAATTTGTTTTGAAGGAGAACCGCTATGACCGTAGAACGAACACTTCGGTTGATCGCTGGCAGCTTTATCCTGTTGTCCCTGGCACTTGGCCACTACGTAAGCCCGTACTGGTACCTTTTCACGGCTTTTGTTGGGCTGAATCTGTTTCAGTCTGGATTCACAAACTGGTGCCCGATGATGACGTTCCTACGTAAACTGGGAGTTGGCAGATAGGAGTTAGTGAACATGCCCAATTGGGTTTGGGGAGTGGCATTCCTTGTCGCCTACGTGGTCTTGACTCAATGGCTACTGCCAAAACTTGGTGTCCCTACTTGAAGAAGCCAAGGTTGCGCCGAGTCTCGGCGCAAGATTGTTCCGAAAGACGCAGATTTCGAAGAACCATGACAACGATAGTGCAGATTGAGTTTCGCGAGAGCCTGTTGTCAATTCGTGACGAGATCCTTCAATCGCTTGGACATCCCGTAATCTCTGCTCTCGGCTCGCGCGCAGCGCGAAATCTCGTTCTCTCGCATGAATCAGTAGGCGTCGTCGTGATCGGTCACGGCGCCCCTTGGGAAGAACGATGCGAGCTTGCCGCTCATTTCCGTGAGACCCTGCCCGGAGTTCCCATAGTGGCGTCTCTCCGTCGGCGAGACAAGGATGTGCCCGGAGCCGATTACAATTTACCGGCGGATAACCCGCCTCTCTGGGTGAGAACAGTCAGACAGGCATTGGCAGGAATCGAATAGCACTTTCTTCAGCAGAGCGGAGCAGTATCCGCTGAACGGTAAGCTGAAATGTTGGGAACATCCCCGACTAGAGCTGAACTCTAATTGCACGCCCAAAATCCTCCACGTCTCAATCCATAGGCTGCCAAGAAATGCAGACTTGACGATGAGGCTCCGAACTCAGGACCTTTGCTAGGTAGCGGCAAAAAGGTGCCCGCCTCTTCCAAGAGGCGTTGTACGGCCATTGTACAGAAAGTTTTATGGCTCGCAAAATATTGATAATAAAGGAGGTATTGGTGGAGGCGGCGGGAGTCGAACCCGCGTCCGAAAATGTTACTGGTCAAGAGAACTACATGCTTAGTCGTGTTCATGCCCCAGGCATTACCCTGGGACGTTCGCGGCCCGCGCTCAGAACCGACAAGAAACGCGTTCCGCTAGCCTGTGATCTTAACCTTCCGTCCCAGACGTAGACGGAAAGAGCAGCCCGCTGTGTGACGTCCTTCGGAGGCCCACGGGCGAAGCCTCTTGGGACGGCTGCCTAAACTAGTTAGGCTGCGTATGCCATCTGTTGATTGGCAATTATCATTTTGCCCACGATTACGGGTGTGTGCACCCCGGCATGCCTCTTGGCCGCAAGCATCTCCGTCGAAGCCGTGACGCCCCCACTGGTGGGATGGCCTTGCAAAAGAACTCTCTTGAGCTTAGGGCCCCATCGAAGGAATGTCAATTTACCCTCACAATTGAAGGGAATTGGCGTATATAATCTCGATCCTCTTCTGTCGGGCCCGTATCAGGAAAGTCAAGCAATCACGCCGCGAATCGCGAGGTGTTTATGCTAGGCAAGAGATTCTGCGCTCTCCTTACGTTCTCATTGGCCGCAATCCTGGCACCGGCAATGGCTCAGAAACATCCGGCCCACCCGAGTCTTCCTCTTCACGTCGCCGAGCTCACGTCGTCCAACGGCGTTGCGGGGGATGAGCTAGGTATCTCGGTGGCGGTTTGTGGCAACACCGTCGTCGTGGGAGCATCGGAGTTGAACTCCAGCACGGTCGGCTCTGCCTACGTTTTCGTCGAAGGATCAGACGGATGGAGCAACATGACGCAAACCGCCGTCTTGACCGCCTCAGACGCGACATCCGGCTCGTTGTTTGGTTCGTTCGTTGCATGCGATGGAAACACAGTCGTCGTGGGTGCGCCTCACGCAACAGTCGGTTCAAACTCGTTCCAAGGCGAAGCGTACGTTTTTGCGAAGCCTGCTGGTGGCTGGACCAATATGACCGAGACCGCTCGTCTAACCTCTGCCGATGGCGCTGGAGACGATTTTTTCGGCTACTCCGTCGCAATCAGCGGCAACACGGTGGTGATCGGCGCTCCTCAAGCGAGCGGGCTGGTAGCCTTTCAAGGCAAGGCTTACGTCTACGTACAGCCCAACAATGGGTGGCAGACAACTTCCAACTTCAATGCGGAATTAACCGCTGCCAACGCGCAGTTCGATGCCGGCCTCGGCGCCTCCGTATCAATCAGCGGGAAGACGATTGCCGCAGGAGCTCCGAACGGCGGCGGTCCCGGTGCAACCTATGTGTTCGTCGAGCCTGCAACCGGGTGGAAGACCACGTCCGCCTACGCTGCTCAACTGACCTCGTCTGACGGCTCTTCGGGGGATGCATTCGGCTATTGTGTCTCGATCAGCCGCAACACGGTTGCGGTTGGCGCTTACCAGACCAGTTCAGCGTATATCTTCGTTGAGCCCCCGGGGGGATGGGCAGACATGACTGAGAATGCAAAACTCACTGCGAATGGAGCGTCAGGCGACAATTTCGGCTATTCGTTGTGGCTTGCGGATAACACGTTGGTTGTCGGAGCAGCAAACAACCCATCCGATACAGCAGTCTATGCATTCGTAAAGCCGTCAGGTGGCTGGGTGACGACCTCGAACTATCAGGCTAAGCTCGACGTGTCTGGCGCAAGCATTTTTGGATTCTCCGTGGCAGCTAGCACGAGCCTGATTGTCTCCGGCTCCATCGGCAATAACAACCTCCAGGGCGCGGCTTACGTCTTCACCAACAATCGGTAGGAGCGGTTCTTCACAATCTTGGCAGAGATTTCCGGATCCAGCCGCAGCGGCTGCGAATCCCACACACTGGCGTTTACCCATTCCAATCGCCTTATCCTCACCTAGGAGTAGCTCGTCTTTCCAGGACGACCCCGAACGTCGCGAGGGACGGTATCTCCGAAGGCTCTAAGGACTAATAGTTAATTTAATTAATTAAAATAGATTGACAGATTAATTTATTTAAGTTATATTTTTGTACAATGAATTTCGATAAGGACTGGCAAGAATTGACTCACCTAACGCAAGGCCAGCCTTTCTTGGTAGAGCGGGTCCGCCTGGCGGAGAGAAACATCGCCATTGAAGGCAGCTTTGAACTCCCCCAACTGGCTCGCCTCTCTATGGACGACCAGGTTTTCATCACCGCCTTCGTGCGATCGCACGGTTCGATCAAGGAGATGGAGCGCATCTTCGGCGTCAGCTACCCGACGATCAAGGCGCGCCTGACCCGCATCGCCGACAGTCTGGAATTTGTGGAAACCAATCCCAGTGCCTCGAAGGCGGAAATCCTCGAGCGGCTACAGCAGGGAAAGATCACCGCGGAAGATGCCATCCGCGAGATGGAGGGCTTGAAATGATTCCGTTCGTGGCTGTTGTCAGCTTGCGCAATCAGGAGAGCCGCACGTTCCGTCTGTGGATTCCGCTGGTGTTGATTTGGCTGCTGCTATTGCCGCTGGGCATTTTGCTGTCGCCGTTTATTTTTATCGTCTGTCTGTTCTGCCAGGTGAATCCTCTGCGCGGAGTTGCCTGCATGTGGCAGATCCTGAACGCCCTCAACGACACCCAGTTTGAGGTGGAGCATCGCAGCGCAGGAATGTCGTTTCACATTCTCTAGGAACAGGAGTTCACGCCATGAACGAGCATCGCCGCCAGATTCTGCAAATGCTTTCCGAAGGAAAAATCAGCGCCGCCGAAGCCGAACGGCTGATTGCCGCCGCGGAGGAACCATCCGCCGCAAAGTCGTCAGACGTTGGCGGCAGATCAGCAGGGAAGGATCGCCCCAAATATCTTCGCGTACAGGTCGACTCCGAAGACGGAGGCGGCCATGACGGACCAACCAAGGTCAACGTGCGCGTGCCCATGCAACTGCTGCGTGCCGGAGTGAAGCTGGCGTACCTGATTCCCACCGCGGCCCTGCAAAAGGCTAACCTGGCAATGCACGAGAAGGGCATCCCGGTGGACCTTACTCAAATCAAGCCTGAGAACCTGGAAGACTTGGTCGAACAACTGAGCGACCTGACCGTTGATGTGGATCAGAAAGACGCGAGCAACAAAGTGAAGGTTCGCGTCTTTTGCGAATAAGAATGCCGCCCGCCGAGCGGCACAATCATGGGCCAGGATTCGCCATTTTCTGACCGATCAGCACCGCATCCTGCATCTGCCGGTAAAGATCGCTGACCGCGCCGGGCGAGTGCGACATCAGAATCGTGTTGCTGCGGTCGTTGCTTCCAATCTCTTTCATTGTGTCCAGATATTGCGTGACCAGTACCAGCATCATCACGTCTTTGGGGGTTGATCCCTCGACCGCTTTGGAGAAGGCCTCTACCGAATCCTTCAGCCCTTCGATGATTGCCTTGCGCTGATTCGCGATGCCCTGGCCCTGCAATGCTTTGCTTTCCGCTTCGGCTTCGGCCTGCTTTACCTTCAGGATCTTCTCCGCCTCGCCGCGCGCGGTTGCCGCCACCTGCTCGCGCTGCGCCGCGTTGATCTCGTTCATCGCAGCCTTCACCTTGTCATCGGGCTGAATGTCGGTGACCAGCGCCTGATCGATGGCGTATCCGTACGTCCTCATCACATCGTCTAGCCCCTGCTTGATGGCGACCGCAATGTCGGATTGCTGCAGAAAAGCGTCGTCGAGATTCATCTTGGGCACATGTCCGAGGATCACATTGAAAACATAGGACGAAATCTGCTGCCGGGGATTCGCCAGCTTGTAAAACGCCTCGTATACATGGTCGGCGATCACGTGATACTGCACCGAGACGGGAATCTTTACGAAGACGTTGTCCTTCGTCTTCGTCTCTACATCCAACGCCAGTTGCTGCACGCGTAGATCGATGCGTCCGGCAATCTGATCGAGCCAGGGCAGTTTGAAATTGATGCCTGCGCTGGCTACACGTTGGAACTTGCCCATTCGCTGTACGACCACGGCCTCGGCGGTGTGTACCTGGAAAAAACCGCTCAGAATAGTCCCCAGTACAAAGATGAAAACGATCGCAGTCACCACGAACTCCATAACCTGCGCGCCGTCCATCAGGATCCTCCGGTAAGAATTTTCGTGCGTAGCGGATTCCGTGAGGGGCATGGCCCACACGGGAATCGCACGCATCATAGCGGTTCGGGATGGTTCTCACAATGACTGATGCGATGCGTGTAGAGGCGGCATCCGTTCAGTGGCGTTAAGCTTCATCGAGGCAGGCTCTGCCGGTTGCAACGAGGACCTTGTCTCCGCGATTGGCGGCCTGACCTACGTGCTAGGATTCGATAACCGAGTTTCGAGCTTTGCCTTCACTGCCGCCCACTCCTTATCCAAAATGCTGAAGTAAACTGTGTCGCGGACTCGACCGGTCGAGGTCACGAGATGACGCCGCAGCGTGCCTTCCTCTTTGGCGCCAATGCGCAGGATCGCGTTGCGCGATTTTTGGTTCAGGGCATCCGTTTTGAGTTCCACGCGAATGCACTTCCACACTTCAAACGCATGCCGCAACATCAGGTATTTTGCCTCGGTATTTACGGCTGTGCGTTGCCACGGCGGTGCGATCCATGTGGATCCGATCTCCACTCTTTGGTTCACACGGTCGATATTCATGAAGCGAGTGCTACCGATGGTGTGCCCAGAGGTGCGCTCTACCGTGGCAAACACGACTGATTCTCCGCGCTGCTGCTCTTCAAATGCTTTGTCGATCAACCGCCGAAAGTCCTCCGGCTTCGTCATCGAATAGGGAATCCATCGGAAGATATCTTCCAGATCGTTCTTCGCAACTTCCCAGAATAGTTCCGCGTGTTCGCGGCGAACCGGTTCCAGGCGCACGACTGAGCCTTCGAGCGTAACGGGCAGAACCGTAGCTGACAGAACAATGTTCGGCGGAGTGGATCCCATGCTTTCCTTTCTCGACGCAGATTTTCAGTCATTATCTTGCATCTTGCAGCTCTTTCTGGCATCTCTAGTACGACGCGGGTTCTGCGGGATTTCTTCTTTCGCAGGATTGTGTTCGATAATGAACCGCATTGACCAGAAGCGTTGACCAGCGATGATCTCATACGTCCAACCAACGGCCATGCGACAAATAACCCAGCGGTGTTGTCAGGAGAACTCCTGGTGAAGTCGCACTGCCTGCCGTTCTCCCAAGTCCCGCACACGACCCGCCTCTTTAGTGATTTCCTGACATATTCCTCGACGGTTCGGCCTTTTTATCCGAGGCCACCTCAGTTCGGCGAGTGGGTGAAGGAAGAAGCTGCGAAGATCTCCTACGACTCGTCCCGGCGTGAGCGCGTCAGCGGGATTCTGGAGCGGCAGAACAAGTCCTGGGATGCATCTCCAAAAACACTCGCCAACCTCGATCGCCTGCGCAAGGGTGCAGCCGCGGTCGTGACTGGGCAGCAGGTTGGACTTTTCGGCGGACCCATGTTCGCCATCTACAAAGCGCTCACTGCCGTGAAACTTGCGGAAGAAGCCACCAGTGCGGGGGTGGATGCCGTCCCGGTTTTCTGGCTCGCTACCTACGATCACGACCTCGCCGAAGTGAACCATGTTTCCATCCCTGGCCCGGAGGGAACTCTGCAGACGTTGATGACGCCGAGCCACGATGTTTCGGGAGCGCCCGTCAGTGCGGTGCGTCTTGGGGACGAGATCCTGCCCTTAGTCGACGAGGCTGCGAAACTGCTTGGGGATTCCGAGGCCGCCCAATTCTTACGCGAGACGTATCGTCCCGGAGAGTCTCTGGGCACGGCATTCGCCCGACTTTACGCGCGTATTTTTGCGGACTGGGGCGTGATCTTGCTCGATGCCTCCGACGGCGAACTGGACCGTGTCGCGGTGCCGATTTATCGTGCAGCCGTTGAGCGTTCGGAAGAACTGGCTGCCGCGGTGCTAAAGCGCGGCCAGGCACTCGAGGCAGCGGGCTATCATCAGCAAGTAAAGGTGACGTCGTCGTCGGTGCTGCTCTTTACGCTGCAGCAAGGTGCCCGCACGCCGATTCATCGTCGCGGCAACGGCGACGCCGCGGAATTTGTCATCGGCACTGAGTCGGGGGCAGAGAAGCTCACGCAGGTCGATCTCCTCGCGCGGATCGATTCGAATCCGGAGCAATTCAGTCCCAACGTTTTGCTTCGGCCCATCGTCGAGGATTACCTGCTACCGACTCTTGCCTACACTGGAGGCGCTGCCGAGACCGCTTACTTCGCCCAGGCCGGAGCCGTCTACGAAGCTCTGCTGGGCCGCGTGACGCCGATCGTGCCTCGCTTCTCGGCCACGATAGTTGAACCAAAGATGCAGCGCCTGATCGAGCGTCACGGTATTGCCGTGCCCGACGTGTTCGCCGGACCGGATGCCCTGCGCCGCCAACTTGCGGAACGCGGACTGCCAGAAGATCTGCAGGCCGCCTTCGAAGCTGCGAGAAAGACTCTGAACTCGCACTTGGCCGACATCAAAGAGAAGCTCATAAAACTCGACCGTACCCTGCTCGATGCCGCGGAAACCGCTCGTTCCAAGATTGAGTATCAACTCGAGCGTCTACAGTCCCAGGCCGCTCGCGCGGAAGCGCAAAAAAGCGAACTAGTCAGACCGCCATGCTGAAATGCTGAGCCAGTCGCTCTATCCTGACAAAGGCCTGCAGGAGCGTGGTATTGGCGGTATCTACTTTTTGGCCCGTTACGGCCGCGAATTCCTGCAGCAATTGCACGACACCATCCAGCCCGATTGCCACGATCACCAAATCCTGGAACTGTAACTTCCGAGCGCCACGCGACTTCATTTCGGATTGAGCAGCGATTCGATTGCGGATCGTAACTGGATATAATTCGAATCGCTCGGCGCGCCATGGATTTGTTGGACGATATTGCCCGCTCGGTCAAGGATCACAAGATAGGCATCATCCGGCTCCTTGTAGCCAACCAGTTTCTTGAGTGCCGCCTCACCTTGCAGAATGGGAACAAAATGCTCGCGCTTGTTTTCCGGTACGCCTTTTCGTATGCCGGAAATAACCATTCCACGAACGAACCGCGGAACGTCTTCGAGAACCGGAAGTTGGTAGACCTCAAATCCGGGCCGCATGCCGAAGTCGGGCTGAAGCTTATCCGCCCAAGCGCTCGTGGGGACTTTCGAAGCCTTGGTGAAGCCAAATATGAGCACTGCGACCTTGCCCGCCGCGGCATCCGGTAGAACCACATGATGACCGGCAAAACTGTCGCCTTCGATCCGGGGCAGCTGCCGGGCATTCTGTGCGATTGACGAGTCGAGCAGGGCGAGACAACACAGCAAGCCAATGAGCCGGGACGAAGGATTCCGGCGGGGATGCACAGAAGTGTTTAGGTTCGATGCGATCGCCTGCTTCACGAGCCCTCCGTCAAACCAGATCGTTCCGCATCCTTTCGAATCATGAGCCATGTTACCGCGGCGCTTGCCACCGACAAGCCGGTACAAATCAACATAACGATGCGAAATCCAGACACAAACGCCTGCTTAATGAAATTCTGAATCGTCCTCTTCATATCGGGGTCAAGATCGTCGGGAGCCTGCAAGCCAGCGAGTTTGATCTCGTCTCCTTTAAGCTGTTGTACGACCGATGGGGAAAGCGAAATGTGATTCAGTTGATCGTTCAACTGAAAAGAAAATGCCTCGACCATTACGATTCCAAGGATTGCAATCGCCAGTACTCCGGCGACTCGGGCAACCGCATTATTGATTCCGGAAGCCGCGCCTACTCTTCCTTCGCTAACTGAGTTCATCACGACGGTAGTAAGGGGAGCGACTGTGACCGCCATGCCGGACCCAAGAACAATCAATGCCGGGAAGAACGTTTTCCAATAGTTGCCTCCAATGGAAGGCTCGGCGAACAGCGCAAACCCCAAGGCCGCAATGAGAGGTCCTGCAATCAAAGGCAATCGCGGTCCGTATCGCGCAACCAAACCTCCCGACCAACGCGAGAGAAAGAAAATGAGCACGATCAAAGGCAGTACAGCAGCTCCGGCGGCCGTGGCCGAGTAGTCCTGCACTTGAATCAGGTTTAGCGGAAAGAGAAAAAAGAAGATTCCGATTGCAGCGTACAAAAACAACGTAAGCAGGTTCGCACCACTGAACGTGCGGCTCTCGAAAAGCACCAGCGGCACCATCGGAGAAGGGACTTTAGACTCGACAACCACCAAGGCGATCAGGCAACCGAAGCCAAGAATCAGTCCTCCGACCACCAGCGGATTTCGCCAACCCGCGTTCACGGATTCCATAAAACCGACAACTAACCCGCCAAGTCCAACGGTGGCCAGAAGCGCTCCCAGCCAATCGACTTGGCCTGCACCCGCGTTGCGGCCTTCCGGAATTCGCCACAACGAAATGGCGATCACTGCTGCCGCCAGCGGAAGATTGATGAAGAAGACCCACCGCCAGGAAGCATGCTCCACCAACCAACCGCCCAGAACCGGACCGATGGCGGTTGTAATTGCCGTGAAACCTGACCATGTACCGATGGCTTGACCCCGGCTCTTCTCGTCAAAGGCGGTGCTGATAATTGCCAGACTGCCGGGCACGAGTAAAGCAGCCCCCATGCCCTGAATGCTCCTCGCAACAATAAGCTCGTGAATGCTTGTAGCTGCGCCACAGACTGCCGAAGCGAACGCGAAGATCGCGATACCGACGACAAACGTCAGGCGTCGTCCAACCCAATCTCCCAGCGAACCTCCTAGGAGAATCAACGCGCCCAGAAACAGCCCATAAGCCTCGACCACCCACTGCACATCCACGACCGATGCATGAAACGTGGTTTGGATGGCGGGGAGTGCCACATTGACGACTGTGCTGTCGATGAACGCCATGCTGGATCCCAGAATGGTTGCGACCAGGATCCAAATTCTCGCTTCCGTTGCGCACGGAACTCCGACACGAGCGGATTGAATCACGGCCTCATCGCAAGGCGTTCTCATGAAGCCTATGGATGCCAAATCAGCCTATTGGGTTCGAGATCACGAGCTTATGCTCCCCCGTTGTGTGAAAAAGGGCGGCAGGCGTGATGATTTTCGGGTTATTTGCCTTCGCTCGTGGCCAGATAAGTCCCAAGTCCAATCATGATTGCCCCGGTCACAGTTCGCTGCCGTCGCCGGAAGGTGGACGACGCGCGAATGCGCTCGCCGAGAGGCCCAGCCATGGCGATCACGATCAGATCTGCCGTCGTGTTCATCACAACTGAGAGTGTGCCCAGCGCCACGAACTGCAGGAAGACGTGTCCGCCACTGCGGTTCACGAACTGTGGAATGAAGGATAAAAAAAACAAAGCAGTCTTCGGATTTAGAACCTCGGTCGCCACGCCCTGCCAGAGCGGATTGCGCGCAGGCTTGGCCACTAGACCTTGCGAAATCGTATCCTCGGCGTCCGCTTTTTCCCTGCGAGCATCAATGATCATCCGCACGCCGAGAAAGCAGAGATACGCTGCTCCGACATACTTCACCGTGGCGAATGCCACCGCCGATTTTGCCAGAATGATCGACACGCCCAGCGCCGCTGCGAACACGTGTACCATGCCGCCGAGAAATGTGCCGAACGCGGAAAGCACTCCGTCACGTTTTCCTCCAGCGAGGCTGCGGGCGAGAACATAAAGCATTCCTGGTCCCGGCGCGATCGCCAACAGCAATGCTGCCGTAAAGAAGAGAAGGAATCGGGTCGAATCGAACATTCCTGTGAACCTCCGTCCTGTGAAGCTCCGTCAGGTGTAGCTATTGTTTAAGCCAGTTCTCGAGACCCGCGAGCGACTCCACACGAGGAAATTCCCGCTCGCGGTAGGCGCCGGCGACATCGAAGAGGACGGCCTGCATCCCTGCATTGCGCGCCCCGACATAGTCCACCGAATACACGTCTCCCACATACAGGCTCTCCGCCGGCGAAGCTTTCATTTCTCGCAGCGCCGCTTCGAAGATCGCGGGATGCGGCTTTTCGTGTCCGACGTTTCCAGAATCGGTGATGCTGGCGAAACAGTCAACGATGCCACAGCGCCGCAGGACGGCGTCGATTTTGCCATCTGCATTCGAAATGACCGCAATCGCGTATTCCTGACGAATCCGTTCCAGAGCATCGCGCGTACCCGGCAGGATCTGGTCCCAGTTCGCCGAGTTCTGCGTGTTCTCAACCAGACTGTCGCGGATCCCGTCGTCCGCATTCAACTGCTGCAGTAAATAAGTGTGAAACGTCCACCAGAAGCTATGGTCGACCTTACCTTGCATGAGGCTGTCATCGAATTCGTGCTTGGTGCGGCGCTCCAGAGCCTGCCAGGTCTCAAGGGTTGGGCGACGGTCTTCCGGCAGCGGCGCCAGCATCCGCGAGAGATTAGGGAACAGCAGGGTGTTGCCCACGTCAAAGAATATGAAGCGGCATTTGGCCATGCTTCCATATTAACCAAGAGACGTTCGCCCAGGCGCTCTTCCAGGCCGGGTCACGGTTTGGCGATTCTGATCGTGAATCGAAGCGGAAAAAGATGTAATATCCAGTTCTTGCCCAAAGTCGTATGCGGCTTTCTGGGCGCGGGTTTCAACTGATGACGCTACCTGGAGTAGTATCGTTGATCGCGGGCTTCACCCGAACCACGCGGATGGCGGTGGCGATTTATGCCATCGCGCGCGCGTACGCAGCGCTGCTCTTCGGCGTGGCGTTGGCCGCCTTCTATCGCGGCTCGCGGCAGGATGTTTACAACATCCTGTGGGCCCTCGTCTTTGGCTTCGCCACGTTGAACATCCTCAGTCTTGCCGCCCGGCGCCTCGAGCCCACGCGCCGCGGCCTGAGCTTTGGGGAACTGATGGCCGTGATGGTGGTACTGATGTCGATCTTCCTTCTGGGCTGGGAAATGCTGAACCTCTTCCACATATTCCCGCTTAAGCTAAAGCATTGAAAATAAAAGATCTAGATTTCCACAGTGTTCCTGCAGGAACATTTGTACATACATACCTATACGTACAACGATAGCCTGGACCGGCGCAAGGGGATGGCATCCCCGTTCCGTCTGGTTTTGCGATATGATTCGCTCAATGGCGAAGAAGACTCCTAATTTCGAAGTGACCTGCCCATGCTGTAGTGCGGTGCTCAAGATCGACACAGAGACGCGTTCCGTTATTGCGCATACCGCAGCCGTGAAGCCAAAGACCTTCAGCGATATGGAGGCCGCGGCGAAGGCCATGCGCGAGCAGGATAGCCGCCGCGAGTCGATCTTCCAGCAGTCGGTAGAGGCTCAAAAGAACGCGTCATCGCTCCTGGAAAAGAAGTTTCAGGAAGCGCTGAAGAAGGCGAAAGAAAGTCCCGACACGGGTAAGCCGATTCGCGATTTCGACCTCGACTGATTGACCTCTATGAGCTGTCCACTGCTTCTCGGCCACCGGGGCTGCCGGGCCCTCAAGTCGATTCCAGAAAACACGTTGGCTTCGTTCGACCAGGCATTGGCCGACGATTGCGACGGATTTGAGTTCGATGTCCGCCTCACAGAAGACGAAGAGGCCGTGGTCTGCCATGACGAGAAGGTTTCAGGATTCAAACTTTCCCGTACGCCTGCCAAGCAGGTTCCTCAATTGCCCCGGCTCCGCGATGTTCTGCAGCACTACCGCGACTCGTTCCTCGACATTGAACTGAAAGAGAAAGGCCTTGAGCGAATCACGCTCGATCTATTTCTCAGGCACAAGCCGAGGCGCGGATTCGTGGTCTCCTCGTTTATTCCCGGAGTGCTGAAGTCCTTGCGCGAACAGGATGCGACGGTCCCACTTGGTCTGATTTGCGAATTCAAGACACAACTGCAGCTCTGGAGCGAGCTTCCGATCCAGTATGTCATCCCGCATCAGGCGCTGGTCGAGCCAGAGCTGATCCGCAAAATCAAGGGAGCGGGAAAGAAAGTTCTCGTCTGGACGGTCAACGATCCTGCTGTCATGCAGCGTTTCGCAGAGATGGGTGTCGACGGCATCATCTCCGACGACACCAGCCTGCTCTGCCACACGTTGAAAGCGCAGAACTCGTAAGTTTCCCTGACCGGAGTCGTTCTTCAGGCGAAGGGAAGGATCTCGCGCGCAGGCCGGCGACGAACTGACCTACTACGCCCCGGCCGCGGCCGCGTTTCCTGACATCGCAGCCTTAGCCTCCTTGATGCCCGACTGGATGTGCTGATCCCAGTCAAGGTGCGGAATGGGAGACGCTGCGGCAGCCTGGTAGAGGGCGAGAGCATCCTGCGGACGATTCAGGCGTTTCAGGCAGAGTCGCGCTGCGCTGAGTTGGGCCGTCAAGGCCTGGCGTTCGGCTGGATAGGCCTTGGCGAGTTCCTGATACTCGCAGAAAGCTCGATCAAACTCCTGAATTTCTTCCGCGCCCTTGCAAAGTTCAAGCCACGTTGCAGACGGCATCTTGCCGCCGCCGGAGTCGATGAACTCCGCGTAGTCCTGAAACGCCGCTTCGATCTGGTGTGCTTTCAGATGCAGGCCGCAGGTATGGGCGGTCGCGTCGAGAAATGCTTTCGTGTCGTTCTGGCGCGTCGCAATCTGCCGGAGCATGTTCCAGGCGTCGAGCGAGGTCGGTTTCACCGCAATGTAGTCATTCAAGATGGCGATGGCTTCGGGCAGTTGTCCGTGTTCCATGGCGCTGGTCGCGGCCTCGAGTTCAGCATCATTAGCCCAGCCGAGTTTCTCTTCGATCGCTTTATTGGTTTTGTGCTCGATTCCCGAATGCTGGATCGCCAGTGCGGCCACTGCTCCAAAGAGAAATCCGCCAACGTGTGCCCAATGCGCGACGCCGCTGGTGTTGCCGAACAGCGTTCCGTAACAGATCTCCATAAACAGCCAGGCCGGAAGCAGCCAATACGCGGCGGCTTTAAACCGCCAAAGGCGAAAGAACAACAGCCACGCCATCTCGATCTTCATCTTCGGAAAGCGCACCAGAAACGCGCCCATCAAAGCTGCCACCGCGCCCGATGCCCCCAGCGTGGGAGTGATGCTCCCCGGATTCGACCAGGCATAAAACTGCAGTGCGGCGACGCCTGCGACCAGATAAAAGATGGAATACACCCAGCGTCCCCAAACGTCCTCCAGCACAAACCCAGCCAGCCAGAGGAACCACATGTTGCCGATCAGGTGCATCCATCCGCCATGCATAAAGTTGGCAGTGAGGTAGCTGATCGGCGTGGGATTCGCCGGAACGAAGGCGTACTGCTCGGTAACGGAGGCTTTTGACAACGTTACAAATTGGGTATTCAGCGTATCCAGTTCGGGCTGCAGTGTCGATGGATCCTCCACCATTCTGATCTTCGCATCGTACGCATCCATGACGTCGCGATAAGGATTCTGGACGGCCTTCCATTGATCGGGATGGCTTTGTTTGAATCCGTCGACCAGACGCTGCGACTCCGGCTGCAACTTTAATTCGGGATGCAGGGCGGCGATGTTGAGGATGTGATTCTTCACTTCCGTCAATTGCGGCGTTTCATCGTCGATCGACGACATCGTGAAAAGAAAGACCGCCACATTGATGGCGATCAATGCGAGGGTGACCACGGGCCAGCGCCGGGCTTCCATATTCTCGTGCTTAATGGGAATCAACATCGCTTACGCCTCTCACGCCAAAATCCTGACAACTCGCGACAGTTTAGTTTCATCGGGACGTCATTCCCAGATGACCCACGGTCGTGGCCAATCTTTAGTAACCATCGTCCAGGGGGCATTTTTAAAGGACTCATACTTAATGGAGCCGTCTTTCAGGCTGAGAGAAGGATCTTGCGCGGGCTGCGGGAGCGCTACCCGCGAGATCCCTCGCCCGCCTGAAAAGCGCTGCCTCCGACCACGCTTCCAAAAGGTGGTGGTTCGATCAGCTTCTGGTTTCCTGAGATATACTTCCGAAACCTTCACGTTCCACGACTGGGGATTATTTCCGCATGGCAGTTGGCGTTCGCACTCAGGACCTGCGCAAGGTCTACAACTCCGCTCCTCCCATGGGGGCGGCAGGGGGCTTCATCGCGCGCGGCGACGCGAAGGGCTCAAAGCAGCCGAAGGCCCAGGTTGCTGCGCTCGATGGACTTTCGCTCGAAATTCATCCCGGAGAGATCTTTGGACTTCTGGGTCCGAACGGCGCAGGCAAATCAACGACGGTTGGCGTCGTGACGACCAGGGTGCGCCCGACATCGGGTCAGGCCTGGGTCGGCGACCACGACGTTTGGAAGGAGCCAGCCCGGGTCAAGCACCTGATCGGCGTTGTTCCGCAGCGGCCGAATCTGGATTTTTCGCTGACGGCCCGCGAGATTCTGGTTTTTCACGGCGCCTACTTTGGGATTGGCTCGAAGCAAAGAAACGAAAGCGCCGACCAGTTGCTCGAGAAATTCAAGCTCACCGAGCGCGCCAACCAGATGGTGCGAGGCTTCTCCGGTGGCATGATGCAGAGGCTGTCGATCGCCCGCGCCATGATGCACGATCCCGAAGTCCTGTTTCTTGACGAGCCCAGCGCCGGGCTCGACCCTCAAACCCGGATTCTGTTGTGGGAGATCATCCGCGAGTACCACCAGGCGGGGAAGACGATCCTGCTCACGACCCACTACATGGAAGAGGCGGACTCGCTCTGCCAGCGCCTCGCGATTGTCGATCACGGCCGCATGATCGCCGCGGGAACACCCCGAGAACTGAAGGCGTCGATTCCCGGAGGATTTCTGTTGCGCCTGCGCTTTGGAAAACAAACAGAGGACCTGCTTCAGCGTCTGCGGGCGCTGGCTGGAGTGAGAGAAGTTCGTGCCGTGGATAATGCCTCCAAGGGAGTCTTACTAAACGCTGCACAAAGTGCTGAACCAGACGCTACCGGGCACGCCGCCGTTGACATCTACGCCGACCGCGGGGGCTCTCTGATTCCCGAAGTAGCCAGCGTGGCGGCGAGTGTGGGCGCGGAATTGTCCGACGTCCACATCTCCGAGCCCAGCCTGGAAAATCTTTTCCTGCACCATACCGGAAGGAGCCTGCGCGATTGAACTGGAAAACTTTTGGCGCGATGCTGGCGCGCGACGCTCACGTAGCGCGGCGCAATGCTATTCAACTTTTCATGCAGACCTTCCTGCAGCCTTTGCTGTTCGTGTTCATTTTCGGCAAGGTGATGGTGGGCAGCGGGTACATGCCGGCAGCGTACAAGAGCCTTTTGCTCCCCGGCATCATCGCCATCAGCATGACCTTTACCGGAGTTTGGGCGGTCGCCATGCCTCTGATCGCTGAGTTTCAGTGGACACGCGAAATTGAAGATCGCCTGCTCGCTCCCATCAGCGTCGGCTGGATTGCCATTGAAAAGGTAATCGCTGGAATGCTGCAGGCGTTGGTTGCGGGCCTGGTTGTGCTGCCTCTGGCTTGGCTCGTGCTTCGACCCGGAGTGGAGATCCACGTTGGTTCTCCACTGACCTTCGCGGTGATCATCCTGCTCGTAGCCGGTTTCTCATCCTGCGGAGGACTGGCTTTGGGATGCAGCATGGATCAGCAGCATATCGGCTTGATGTTCAGCATGGTCATGACGCCCATGATCTTTTTCGGGTGCACGTACTATCCGTGGAGCGCTCTGAAGACTTTTCCCATTCTGCAAAAAGCCGTGCTCATCAACCCGCTGGTCTATGCCAGCGAAGGATTGCGCGCCACGCTTGGTTCCGCAGTTCCCCCATTTGTCGACGACGGCTGTGATTCTGGCGCTGCTCTTCTTTGATGTGCTGCTGCTGTTCTTAGGGTTGCGACAGTTCGAGAAGAAGTCGGTCACCTAGATCGATCAAACAGACTGCGGGGAAAAGTTTGGGCGCGGGTGTAAGCCCGCGCCCTTCAAGATTAGCAATCCCGGATTCCCCGCAGCCATTACGGAGTGATTTTAAAGATTACCCCGCACCCCATGCTGCAGCTATAGTTGCCGCCCTGGGTAGTTGTGCCGTACAGATTGCCAGCGTTGTCGCGGATCAACCCGGCTACAGGATACGCTCCATCGGTGTAGTCAAAGGAGTGAAGCATGGTGTAAACGCCCTCGCTGCTCACTTCGAACACGGTCCCAACTTGGGAAGATGCCCCGTAGAGAGTTGTGCCGTAGAGGTTCCCGGCAGGATCCAGAAGCAGGCTCGATGCTGATAAGGCAGGCCCGATCTCCTCCTCCGTGAAGTAATGGAGCACAGTCTCGTTCCCGGCCGGATCGATTTTGAACACTAAGCCGCAGTCGCGGCAGTTGCCTCCGGCGGTCGCTGTGCCATAGAGGTTCCCGTTCGAGTCGCGGACCACGCCTGTGTCAGGACCGCTGCCGGCAGTGCCCCCGGTGAACGCGTACAGGACTGTCTCCTTGCCCGTCGGGTCTATCTTGAACACGACGCCGCAGCCTGTAGTATGAGCACCGCACGTGAGGTTGCCACCGCCCCCCGCAGTGCCGTAGAGGTTGCCTGCAGAGTCGATGACCAAATCCACGTACCCTGGATTGGAGCCGTCTGCGCCCCCGGTGAAGCTATAGAGAACGGTCTCGGTGCCGCTCGGGGTAATCTTGTACACCGTTCCGCAACCCTGGCCGTTGCACCCAATGCCGCCAATCTCGGTGGTGCCGTAAAGATTGCCAGCTGCGTCCGCGACTAACCCCGCCAGCGGATATGAGCCGTCCGGCCCGCCGGAAAAGCTATGCAGGATCGTCTCTTTTCCTCCGGCACTCAGCTTGAAGACTGTCCCACAGCCAGAAGCATTGGTGAAAGCAACACAATGCATATCGCCGCCGTTCTGGGTGGTGCCGTAAAGGTTGCCAGCCCGGTCTCGGATTAACGGACCCATGGTTGGATTTCTGCCATCGGCGCGATTGAAGCTGTAGAGACTGATCAGCTTGCCCTGGCTGGTTAATTCGAAGACAGTTCCTTCATTCGACATCCCGCCGAACGCGGTCGTGCCATAGAAATTCCCGTTCACTCCCATCAAGCCCGACGGGGTGTTCCCGGTCTTTCGCAGAGGAAACTCGTAGAGCGTTTGGAAACTCTGGGCTTGTGCGGGAAGAGCTAGGGTCAGCGCGAACAGGGAGGCCAACAGCATCGCGCAAGCACTGCGTCGGGTTGCGATTCTCTTTGACAAATGCCCGAACGTGGAAACACTGGTCTGTGTGCAGGAAGGTATAGGCATGATCGTGACCCCTCTTGGGGGGAGGCATTGACTGTTGCCTTGGAAAGCACAATCAAGACAGCGAGTATCCGTCCGCCGGTGGGGGCTGTCAAGGTTGCAAGATCTTGCGAGGTGTGAGTTCGGCAGGCAAAAAGCGAGAGAGTAGGGCTGACTCCTTGGTGCTGGCCTGCTAGTCGGCAGCGGCTTCCAGCGCGGACGTTCCACGCGACGGCTGTTTCAGAAAGCCCGTGCGCTCCATTTCAAACGATTCCAGGTTGGCTCCCAGATCCTGCTCGCTCCATCCGAGTACGGCGCCAATACGCAATGCTGCCTCGCGGCTACAGGATTCGGACCAGCAGGCGCCCAGCGCGACCGGAACACGCCGCAGCAACACGTCGCCCAAGCTGACGGCAAACTCTTTTCGATAAGCTTCGACTACTTCGGCCACGATGTGCGAGCTGTGGGGACAGATCGGCGCCCGCAATTCCGCGCTCACCAGGGCCATGCGAGCGATATCCATGGCGCGCTCACCGTGCCACTCCATCATGCCGCGGGCCGTCTCTTCGCTCACCGAGCCGGCGCGGGCGATTTCCAGCACTTCCTGATCGACCATGGGATCCAGCGAACTCCCCGGCCCCATCGCAACCATGGCGGGTTCGGGAACCTTAATGCCAATCTTGCGTGCACATTCGCGAGCCAGGGAAGCCGCTGTGGTCAATTTCCCGCCAATCACGGAGATCAGCCGCGCGGCCCCATCCGGTGTATGGTCGTGCAAAATATGACGACGCGTTATCGCCGACGCCTTCCCCCCTGGCGAGTTCGGCAGAGGACGCACTCCGGCAAACGCATACTTGATGTCATGCGCGGAAATCTTTGCCTTGGGAAACAGCTTAGACACCGTGCGCAGCAGGTATTCGATCTCTTCGTTCGAAGGCGCAGTCCTGGCCGGATCGCCGGTGTCCGCAACTTCGGTGGTGCCCACCAGGATCTGCTCGTTCCACGGCAAGATAAATACTGGACGTCCGTCTGCGGCCTCGGTATAGAGCGCCACACTGGGCGCACCCGAAAACCTCGGCAGCACAATGTGCGATCCGCGCACTCCGCCCAACATCGGCTTGCTGGTGCGCACCGAAGAACGCTGGCAAATGCGGTCGGCCCATGGGCCGGTACAATTCAGAATCCAACCCGCATCGACGCGCTCATCTTTTCCTGTGATGCGGTCACGCAGCAGCACTCCCCGCGCCCGGCCTTGCGCCACATCCACCGCCAGCACTTCACAGTGATTGCGGACGACTGCTCCAGCCTCGGCCGCCTCCTTCGCCCACTCGGCGACGAGACGTTCTGGAAACTCGCACTGCGCGTCTTCGTAATTGAAGATCGACCACTTGTGCCCGGCGTCAAGCGCCCGCTCCACCCGCTTCAACTCCATCTCGCTCAAGTCGGCGGACTTTCGTCCCGCGAACCGCTGGTAGAGCCAGAGACCAGCACGCACTTTCATGGCGCTCCGCTGGCTCTGTTCGTTCAGCAAGAAACAGAAAATGTACCGGATGCACCAGGTGCGATCGTTCGCGCAGCAACCGCTCGCGCTCGCGCACCGATTCGCGCACCAGCCCCAACTCTCCATGTTCCAGATAGCGCAGGCCGCCGTGAATGATCCGCGTCGAACGGCTGGTCACTCCGGACGCGAAATCGTTTTGCTCGACCAAGAGCGTGCGCTTCCCGGCGCGGGCACATTCACGCGCCACCGCGACGCCATTGATGCCACCGCCAATGATCACCACCTGGAAGTGCTGGTTATCCAAGGGAGGTCGAGGTTTGGTTGCTAAACTCATGGATTTACTGTCTTTTGCAGGCGATGCCGGGAGTATTGATCGGCCACCCAAGCCCCGGCGCGGACACGTCCACCTGTCCTATTGTGCCTCGCGAATGGCGCGGCGACAAAGGTCACGATAGTCCAGAGAAGGTCGTGGCAGATTCCAGACACGATGCCGCTAAAACTGATGTCTAAGGTAACCGATGCCGGCCCTCTAAATTTTACGCAAAGAAACCTGCCCAGCCCCGACATTGAATGCCGGGTCCGGGCAGGAGAAGACTAACCGCAAGCGAACGTGGAACTAGGCAGTCTTTCGCAGAGCCTGTGATTCCGCGCCTTCCGCGAACAGGCGAATCATCTCACGATTGAAGGCTGGAATGTCATCAGGCTTGCGGCTCGTGACCAGCCCCTGATCGTTGACAACTTCCTTATCGACCCAGTTTGCGCCCGCATTCTTCAAGTCGGTCTTGAGCGATGGCCACGATGTCATCGTTCGACCGCGAACCGCGCCAGCTTCGATCAACGTCCAGGGTCCATGACAGATCGCCGCCACCGGCTTGCCTGCGCTGGTGAAGTGCTTCACAAACTCGACCGCCTTGGGATTCATGCGAAGCTGGTCGGGATTCATCACTCCGCCCGGCAACAGCAGTGCGTCGAACTCGTCCGCCTTCGCGGAATCGAGTGGGACGTCTACCGGTACGTCATTGCCCCACTCCTTATGATTCCATCCCTTCGCTCTCTTGTCGGCAGGAGAGACTACCTTCGTTGTGGCGCCTGCTTCGTCAAGCGCTTTGCGAGGTTCCAGCAACTCCGATTGCTCGAACCCGTCCGTTACAAGGATTGCCACTTTCTTTCCCTGAAGATTAGCAGTCGTCATTTTTTATTCCTCCTTGGATGAATTGATTTGAATAGACGTACGTTTCCAACCGTGAGCGGGAAGTGGATCAGTATGGCTAGGATGCCGTCGGACGCTGTGCGGTTGGCGGTTCGGCCATACCCGATCGCATTGCCTCCTTCCTCCACACTCATTTACATTGGTTGCCTCATGTCCAACACAGGAGAACGGTTCGAGCGCGCGGTCGCCATCATGGAGCGGCTTCGCGCCCCCGGCGGCTGTCCCTGGGACCGCGAACAGACGTTCGACTCGATCAAGCCCTACACGCTGGAAGAAACGTACGAAGTCCTGGAGGCCATCGACAATCGCGACTGGCCCGAACTTGCCGGGGAACTTGGTGATCTGCTGCTGCAAGTCCTGTTTTATGCCGAGATGGCGAAAGAACAGTCCTCGTTCTCCATCGACGATGTACTCGACCGTCTCTCCGACAAGCTGATTCATCGCCATCCCCATGTGTTCGGCGACGTCAAAGCCGACACTTCCGCCGAGGTGAAACGCAACTGGGAGGCGCTCAAGGTTGAAGAGAGGAAGAAGCGTCAAGCCACTGGCGCGGAAGGAGATGCTGCGCCGGAGAAGAATCAAAAGGATTCCATCCTTGCCGGAGTTTCGTCCGCGATGCCCTCGCTGCTCGAAGCGCACAAGCTTAGCTCCCGGGCCGCGCAGGCTGGCTTCGATTGGCCCGATGTCGAAGGTCTCTTCGACAAGCTCACCGAAGAAACCAACGAACTGTGCGAGGAACTCAAGGAATTCCCAGCGCCCGGACCGCGTCCGCAAGGTCGCGGCGTGGCCGGTTCCGGGCGAACAGTCGTTCCCGAAGCCCTTCAGGCGCGACTGGAAGACGAGATCGGTGACCTCTTCTTTGTTCTCGTCAATGTTGCTCGCTATCTTTCGGTCGATCCCGAGTCGGCTCTGCGCAAGACCAACCGAAAGTTCAAGCGACGCTTTCAGTGGATGGAAGCGCGCCTCCACGAGTCGGGCCGCTCCGCCGACCAAACTCCGATGGAAGAACTGGAATCGCTCTGGCAGGCGGCTAAGAGCGAGGAGAAGCAGTGAGCGCCGACTCCGTCGTTCTCCGCCGCTGCCACACCGTCGAAGACTTTCACGCCTGCGTCGCGCTACAAAAAGAAGTCTGGAACTTCACCGATGCGGAACTGGTGCCACTGCGTATGTTCGTCGTGGCTGACAAGGTGGGAGGCCAGGTGATGGGCGCCTTCGACGGCGAGGTGATGGTCGGCTTCGCCCTGTCAGTGCCGGGAACGCGCACGGGCCATGTCTACCTGCACTCGCACATGCTGGCGGTGCGGAAGGATCATCGCAATGGCGGCCTCGGCCGCCGACTGAAGTTGATGCAACGGGAAGACGCGCTTGCCCGTGGCATCGAGTTGATCGAGTGGACCTTTGATCCTCTCGAAATCAAGAACGCCTATCTCAACCTCGAAAAGCTGGGCGCGATCGCGCGGCGCTATAACATAAACCAATACGGCATCACGTCGTCGCCCCTGCAGGGAGGACTGCCGAGCGACCGCCTGATTGCCGAGTGGTGGTTGAAGTCGAAGCGGGTCGAGACCTTGCTCGCGACAGGAAAAAATCCGCCGATCGCCGCCGAATCCGGCATCGAAGTGTCGGCGCAGATTTACGACTGGAAAGCCGCGCCCGAAACCCGTGGCCTGGCGCAACAGGTGCAGGAGCGCAATCGCGGACAGTTTCTGCTGGCCTTCTCCCGCGGCCTCGCCGTTCTGGGCTACGAGCGCGATCCTGAAGGCAACGGCAAATTCCTCCTGGGACACTGGGACGAGAAGTGGTCATACGCATCCGAACCATAAAATTCAGGTTTCGAGGTTTCGAAGTTTCAAGGTTTCAAGAATCCTGAAGCAGCCTTGAAATCTCGAAACTCTGAAACTCTGAAACCTTTCAACTTTGAAACCTTGACTCATGAAAATCGAAGCAATCACGCTGCGCGAAATTCACATGCCGCTCGTCCACTTTTTCGAGACGAGCTTTGGCCGTACCTATAGCCGCCGCATTCTGCTGGTTACAGTTCACAGCGAGGGCGCCGACGGCTGGGGCGAGTGCGTGGTGGGCGAAGATCCCTTCTACAGCAGTGAATGGATCGAGAGCGCGTGGCCCACCCTCAAGCAATATCTGATTCCTGCGCTCCTGGGAAAGCGTCTCGACTCCGCGCGCGATTGCCCCGCACTCTATGCGAAAGTTCGTGCCCACCGTATGGCGAAAGCGGGTCTCGAAAATGCAGTCTGGGACGCGGAAGCCACCCAGCGCAAAATGCCGCTTTGGAGATTGCTGGGCGGCGCACGCCATGAGATTCCCTGTGGTGTTTCCATCGGCATTCAGGATTCCGTCGAACAACTGCTGGAAAAGATTCAGATCGAACTTGCCGCCGGGTACCGCCGCATCAAGATCAAGGTCAAGCCAGGCTGGGACGTCAACGTGCTCGAGCGCATTCGCTCGCGCTGGGCCGACATCACCTTGAGTTGCGACGCGAATTCCGCCTACACCCTCGATCAGGTCGAGCATCTGCGCTCGTTCGACCAGTTCAATCTTCTGATGATCGAGCAACCTCTCTGGGATGACGACATCTACTATCACGCCCGGCTGCAGAAAGAGTTGCGCACTTCGATTTGCCTGGACGAATCCATCGTCAGTGTACGCAGCGCCGCGTTTGCCGTTGAAACCGGAGCCTGTCGCATCATCAACGTCAAGGTTGGCCGCGTCGGAGGATTCTCCGAGGCACTCAAGATTCACGACCTTTGCCAGGCGCACAACATTCCTGTCTGGTGCGGCGGAATGCTTGAGACCGGTATTGGACGCGCCCAGAATATTGCGCTGTCCACGCTGGAGAACTTCCGGCTGCCGGGCGACGTCTCGGCCTCCAAGCGCTATTGGAAAGAAGACATCATCGAGCCCGAGGTAGAAGTCTCTCCCGAGGGAATGATTGCCATCAGCGATAAGCCAGGGACCGGCTACCGCGTGAAAGAAGATCTCATCGAGAAATTGACTGTGCGAAAAGAGACCTTACGGGCGTAGGCTCTCGGCTGCCTTCGCATGCCAGGCCTCTGGTCGTATCAGCTAACCTCCAAGATATACGTCCACTGTTAGTTTCCAAAAGTGATCAATACTGAACAGTCGAACCATCGCATCCACTCCTATGATTTCCGTTTTACAAAGTGTTCGCCCGTATGCCGAAAACGTCGCGCAAGCGCACGATTCTTCATTTTGGTACGGATCGCACGGTCCTTTCTTTCCGTGCTCGCGGACTCCACAAGATGGGATACCACGTTCTAAACGCGGAGGACGGATTTGAAGCCATTCGACTGGCGTCCCTTGAAGACGTAGATGCAGTGGTGCTTGACTTGGACCGCAATCATGCCGAAGTTGCGCTGGTTGCCACCGAGATCAAGCGATGTCGACCGCAGCTACCCACGCTGCTGTTGACAGAGGGGACAACGCCGTTCGACCGCGCCCATGAACTGGCAGACAGGCTGATACCGAAGAGAGATAGCGTGGAAATGGTGGTTAGAGCCTTGGAAGATTTACTGTCCGTACCGAGCCACGAACCAGCCTCCTGAAACCAGACCGTTTTTGAGACCTGCCTACCACTTAGTCCCTAAATCTCTCTTGGCCTCGGAGGGCTCTATTGGATGGTTGTTATGTGCCACGTTTACTCGCTGGCTCTTCAGCAATTCCACGCCTTGGGCGAACGGCTCATCGTCGGGCAATCGTTGGAAATCGCTGAAGACTTCCTCGGACACGATGCTGAGGTTCTTGATCAGCAGGATTTTCCCATTGAAATTCAGCGACATGGCGGTGATTTCCCAGTACCCATCTCCCACGTCGGCCTTCTGAACCCGGAAATGCCCGCCTTTGTCCAGGCGCCCGAAGATTCCCCATCCGAAAGTGACGTCTTTGAATAGAGTCCCATCAACGATCGCCAGCCGCCGGGGCTTGGGGTCAATCAGTAAATATCCCTCCATGCCCTGAAGCACTTGTTCCACCCGGGTTGGTGGCGAATACGAGGGATTCGGCGTGAACTTCAATCGGACCAGCTTATCTCCTGCCTTGCCCAGACCGCTGGCGCTATCCTCCGTCCCCGCGTATTCGAAGCGGAAGGCATCGGGCAGCGCTTTCAGAATACATAATGTGTGTTCCACCTCTTCCTGATCGCGGGCCTGCTTCTTGCGAAGTTGGTCGGGATGGTTCGCCAAGGCTGCCAACTGATCGGCCTCGGCGCGTTCTTCACCTGGTTCCAACGGCTGGTCGTTCTGACCCACAACTATGGCGGC
This sequence comes from uncultured Acidobacteriaceae bacterium, assembly GCA_963788555.1. Lineage (GTDB taxonomy): Bacteria > Acidobacteriota > Terriglobia > Terriglobales > Acidobacteriaceae > Sulfotelmatobacter. The sequence goes on from CAWBHM010000008.1 coordinate 317,638, forward strand.
GAGAGCTTCGTTCGCTTCGACGTAAATCTTGTTTTGCAGGCCTTTCGGAGTTTGCTTGCGCGATCGGAACATGAACTTGACGGCCGTATCATTCGCGGCCGCGACCTCGTTGGCCACGGCGGCCCGCACGAGTGCAACTGGGTTGGTTTCGGCTGTACTCAAGGTCTGCGCCGAGACCGTTGCGCTGATGGCAATCAATGTAACCACTGCGCATACGCCCGGCAAACTCACTCCGTGTTTTGGCTCCGCGCAAGTCATCGTATGGTTAGTTCGAAAACAGAGTGGGAAGGTTGTGATGAAGCGAAGAAAGCAAGTTTAAATTTCGTATTCTCTACGGTGTTTGCTGGAGAGGAGCGTTCGAATTCTTGGTTCGAGGAAAGGACTACTGGGGAGGCTTCTTCGTGTCAGGCTCGGGCGCACGGACGCTGTGTGCCAGTTTCTCCTGCTCCGTCTTCAACAGATCCACCGCTTGGGCAAACGTCAGATCGCTGGCAACGTTGCGGAAATCGCTCAGCTTTTCGTCCGACACCACACTCAGCCCCTTGAACAGGAGAATCTTACCGGTGATCTCAAGACTGATCTCAGTGATGCCCCATGCGCCGTCGCCCAAGCCCAAGTCCCCTTGGCGCACGAGGAAGTGCCCGCCCTTATCGAGGTGGCCGATGATTCCCCAACCGAACGTGACTTCCCGGAAGAGAGTGCCATCAATCCGTGCAAGACGACGGACGTCTGGGTCGATCAGCAATTCACCCTGCATGCCCGCGAGTACTTCCTCCACGCGCGAAGGAGGGGAGTAAGCCGGATTCGGTTTAAAAGTGAGCCGCAGCAATGAATCGCCGGGTTTGCCCATTCCCGGTTCGCTGTTTTCAGTCCCTGCATATTCGTAGAGGAATGCGTCGGGCAAGGCTTTCACGATCCGCAGAGTCCGCTCTTCGTCTTCTTTTTCACGCGCTGCTTTCTTGCGAAGCTGGTCGGGATCATTCATCAGCCAGGTCAGATGGCCGATCTCGCCCTGTTCCTGCTCTGGAGTCAGAGGCTGATCATTGATGGCGATGGACATTGCTGCGAGGGCCTGGTTGGTTTCGACGTAGATTCGAGTCTGCGATCCCCGCGGAGTCTGCTTGTGCGAGCGAAACATGTGTTTCGTTTTCGTGCTATTCGCGGCCGCAACTTCGTTCGCTATGACAGAACGCACCAACTCAGCAACGGGTATCTCGGGAGGCTTCGCGGACTGAGCCCACAGCATCGCCGGAACTGTGAGGAGAGCCATCACCGACGCCACGTGCAGACCTGCGGATACTCGCTTGTGGTCCGTGCGATACATCTGAATTCAGTGTAGCAACAGCGCTGCAGGATTGCCGCGCGAGTCTAGTCGGATTTGTTCGTCCGATTGTTGGCAACTGTACGTGGCTTGCCGCATACTCTCCGAGTTGGGTATAGTCGATGAAGCGACGCGGCCGTTCCGGTACCTGCCATTCCCATTTACCTTGGTAGTGCAGTATCCCGCTTCCTTAAGGAGATCATCCATGAGTGCTCCGTTGTCGGCAGATTTGGCGCAGATTGGCAAATCAGTAGTCATCAAAGGCGAATTGTCGGGCAGCGAAGACCTTTATGTGGACGGTCAGGTGGAAGGCACCATCGCCCTCAAAAACAACAGTTTGACGGTCGGTCCGAACGGATCGGTGAAAGCCTCGGTAGAGGCCAAGGGCGTAGTGGTGCAGGGCAAGCTTGAAGGCAACGTGCAGGCCAGCGATCGCGTCGAACTTCGCAAGTCTGCGGTGGTGACCGGCGACATTTCGACCCAGCGGATCTCCATCGAGGAGGGCGCGTACCTGAAGGGAAAAGTTGACATTCAGGGCAAGGCCGAAAAAGCAGCAGGAAAGTAACTCCCGGAAGTCCTGGGCTGTGAGTTAAAGTGTTGGTTTAGATCGCCTGTTTTCGATCGTCGATTCAAGTGGATTCGGGCAGGGTTGCCTTCGACAGGCGACAACTAAGGTCTGATGGCATCAGTCACACAGAATTTCATGAAGCTCTTTCGCGGCTCATCGGGCGGGACAGAGGCGGCAACTCCACAGGTTGCTCAAAAGCTCACGCGCCGCTCCAGCGGACTCGGCGAACTCTCTCGCGTGTGGGAGTCGGAAACTCCGCTTTGCGTTCTCGATCTCGGTTCCACTTCGCCGTCGAACATCCGCTTCTTTACTGAACGCAGTCACAAGATCTATAGCGAAGATCTGCTCGTGGCTTCGACGGAGCCTGGCCTGGTCACCAAAGACGAGCAAGGAACGGTGATCCTCGACAGCCGGAAATTTCTTGCCGAAAATCTGGTCTATCCAGCGGCTCATTTCGACGTGGTGTTCTGCTGGAATTTACCCGACTATCTGGATGAGAGCCTGGTGCGTCCCGTGATGGGACGACTGTGGTCGGTCTTAAAACCGGGCGGCATGTTGCTTGCGTTCTTCCACACCAAAGATGCGGGACCAGATTCGCCGTGCTACCGCTTTCACATCATGGGAAAAGATGTGCTCGAGATGCAGCGCATCGTCCTGAAGCGGGAGGCGCGCCGCGGACCCACGGGAGCTGTTCACACCGCGGTCGGCGACGGCTTCCGCCTGCAGCGCGTCTTCAACAACCGCCACATCGAAACCCTGTTCCGCGACTTCGCCTCCATTAAGTTCTTCCTCGCTCGCGACAATGTCAGAGAAGTGCTGGTCGTGCGCTGACTCTCTCTCTGGGAGGTTTATGTGGGGACAGCCGCCCTCGGCTGTCCGTCGAGCGAAAGCTCGACCCGAGGGACTCTAGGCGGCTCGCTCGTGCTTTCAGTTTCCTTCCACGCAATCACTCCCATGCGGAACAGAAAGTGACGCGAGATCTCGACGCGCGACGCCGGCACTGCTTTCGATGAGAGAATCTGGCGCATCTCGTCGGGAACATAGGCGCGGCGCACCGACGCGAGACCGTCCACTCGGGAGACGTAACTCCGCATCAGCGGGAAGCCTGCATAGACCAGTGCCACATGGAGCGGATGGCGGACCAGATCGTTGATAAGGACTGCGCAGCGGCTTACTCGCAACGCTTCGTTGGCATAGGTTGCCAACTCTGTGGGCTCCAGATGATGCGCGAACAGGCTGCAACTGACGAGGTCGAAGCTGTCGTCCTGAAAGGGAAGTGCCAGGGCGTCCGCGACCACGGCGCGGTTGCCGCGCAGCAAGTGGGTGCGCACGCGATCGAGGTCGGTGACCTCCAGCGTAATTCCCTTGGGTTCCAACTGGCGGCCTGCGATCTTGGACACTTCGCCAAATCCTGCGGCAACTTCCAACACGGAGAAGTTGGTGCGCCCGGTGGTTGAGGCGACACACTCGATCAAGCGGCGCGTGGTGGCAACTCCGCCGAACCAGCGGTTAATGCGGCACAGATCGCGCAGTGAGGCTTCGACTTCAACGGGCGGACAGGCGTCGGTGTCGAGAATTTCCTGCGTGACTGACCCGATACATGGTGGGTAATGAGGGGCCCCAAACCCCGACTTTAGCTCCCGGAAGTCTAAACGTTGTCAAAAGAATGTCAACGACTGCTTTAGATGCGATTCCCCAAGAAAATGTTAAGGCAGTGATTCCACGTCATTCAGACTTCGGCCAGTTCTTCTTCCAGCAGTTGCTTGTTGTACAGGTCGCTGTAGTAGCCGTTCAAGGCCAGGAGTTCGTCGTGGGTGCCGAGTTCGACGATGCGTCCGCTGTGGAGCACGGCGATGCGGTCGGCATTGCGGACGGTCGAGACGCGGTGCGAGATGAAGATGGTCGTGCGACCGCGCATCACGTCGCGCAGGTGATTGAGGATCTTGTCTTCGGTGTGGGTGTCGACGCTGGAGAGCGCGTCGTCGAGGATCAGAATCTTGGGATTGCGAATCAGAGCGCGGGCAATGGCGGTGCGCTGCTTCTGGCCGCCGGAGAGCGTGATGCCGCGTTCGCCGACCATGGTGTCGTAGCCTTCGGGGAAGCTCTCGATGTCGGCGGCGATGTTGGCGGCGTCGGCGGCGTTGTGAATCTCCTCGTCGGTGGCGGAGTCGACTCCCAGGGCAATGTTCTCGCGGATGCGGTCGCTGAACAGGAACGTCTCCTGCGGGACGAAGCCGATGTTCTTGCGGAGCGATGCGATCGAGTATTCGCGAATCGGACGGCCATCGATCAGGACCGTGCCCGGATCGGCGTCGTAGATGCGCGGGATCAGGCTGACCAGAGTCGTCTTGCCCGAACCGGTCGGACCGACGATCGCGAGGCTGCTGCCGGCGGGCATGCGCAGGTTCAGGTCGTGCAAGACCTGTTTGTCTTGAATCTGCTTGCCGTCGTAGCTGAAGTTGAGTCCGCGGAATTCGATGTCGCCCGCGATCTCGCGCTCTTGGGCGCAGGGAGCGTCTTTGATTTCGGGCTCCTCGTGCATGATCTCGTTGATGCGGATCAGCGACGCGGTGCCTCGCTGAAAAATATTGATGACCCATCCCAGCGCGATGATCGGCCAGGTGAGTTGCATCATGTAGGTGCTGAACGAGACGAATTGTCCAACGCTCATGGAACCGGAGAGCGACAGGGTGGTCGTGATTGCGGGAGTCGAAGTTCCGCCAACCGAGGCTCCGAGGTTCGTAATCAGGGGCACGGTCGAGAGCCGTGGATGACCTCGCGTCCGCCGAGCCACAGCACGAGGACGACGGCGCAACCGAGCATGAGTTCGAGCGTGGGCCAGAGCATGCCCATGAGGCGAACCAGTTTGAGGCTGCGGCGGATGTATTCCTGGTTCTCGCGCTCGAAGGCGCGGATCTCGGCTTCTTCCTGCACGTAGGCGCGAATCAGGCGAGCGCCGGAAAAGTTCTCCTGGGCGCGCGCGGAGATGTCGGAGAACATGGCCTGAATGCGCTCGAAGCGCTCGTGAATGCGGCGGCCGAACGTCTGGATGACGATGCTGACGGCGGGCAGCGGCAGGAATGTGTAGAGCGTGAGCCAGGGACTGATGGAGATCATGAAGGCCAGCGCGCCCGCGGTGTAGACGATCGTGTTCGCCGAGTACATGATCGCGGGACCGAGCAGCATGCGGACCGCGTTCAGGTCGTTGGTGGCGCGCGCCATAATGTCGCCGGTGCGATGGCGCTGGTAGTAGGAGTAGGAAAGGCTTTCGAGACGCGCGAACAGATCGTTGCGCAGATCGAACTCGATGTCGCGCGAGACGCCGATGACGATCCAGCGGGTGAGGAACTGAAAGATTCCCTTGGTGACGGCGATGGCGAGCAAGACTGCCGGCGTAGAGCAGAAGCTTGTGGCGGGTGACGCCAGAGTGCAGATCGTCGGCAGCGTTGCCGAGGACGAGAGGGAACAGGATCCAGATGCCGTTGGTCAGGAAGACACACAGCGTGCCCGCGATGTAACGCCAGCGATAGCGTTTCACGTACGGCAGCAGCGGGCGCAGACTCTTCGGCAGCATCGAGACTCAGTAGATGAAATTCTAGCAGGGGCGGTGCACGGGTTCGGGGTGGTGCAGGGCGACGGGGTCTCGCGATTTTTTTTCGCGCGTTTTTGCAAAATCCTGATTCCGTTGAGGTTACGTAGGGGGTAGCGGCCTCGATCCGGGCAAAATCTTGGATCTAAAGGACTTATAGGTAAAATATTCCGGAATAAGGAGTTAGCAGTGGGGCGAAGGTTGGTCGACTCTGGCACAGGTTGGTTCTGGTTCGGGTCACATTTCCATTGTCCGCTTTCTATTGCCTCGGTCAAGGTTGTTCGTCACACGAAGAAGATTTTTATCTGTGGAGAACTGTGGAAAATAGCCGGACGGGTGTGGGTAGGTGAACCGACATTTCGGTTCGCCTGCCGGGGTGAAACTGGAAAGGCCCGCCGGCTGGCCCCGAGATCCGCAGCAGTAATGCGCTGCGTTCTGAGTGCGGCCTGGTAGCGACAGTTGACATCCAGCACTGCCGGCGTCAAGAACCAAAGGCCCGCATCGCTGCGGGGCTGAAACCGAAAGCAGAACGTTTTAGTCGCCCGTTCCCGACAGACTTGCTGGCTGCGGGCTGTTGTTGGCGCTGTCGTTCACTGTCAGCGAGCCGGTCGCCGTGCCCGTTGCCGTCGGCGAGAACGTCACGCTGATCGTGCAACTCTTCTTGCTCGCCAGCGTTGCCGTACAAGTCGAGGTCGAGACAGCAAATGGAGCTTTTGTCGAATACGAAATGCCAGTCAGCGTCGTGGTCAGATTGTTCTTCAATGTAAAGCTCTTGGCTGCACTCGTCGTCCCGGCCTTTGTCTTCGGGAAGATATAGCTGGCAGGTGTCAGAGTTGCCTGCGCGACGCCCGTACCCGACAGCGTAACGGACTGCGGGCTTCCAGAGGCATTATTAGTGAACGTGAGTGTCCCTGTCTCCGCAGCCAGTTGCGTCGGCGTGAAGGAGACACTTATCTTGCACGTCTTGCCCGCAGCCAGCGTGGCTCCGCAGGTGTTTCTTGAAATTGCAAAATAGCTATTGCCTGCCGTGATGGCGATGCTGCTGTTGTAGAGCGTGGCCGTACCAGCATTCTTTAGCGTCAAAGCTTTAGCGCTGGTTCTGTTGACTGCCTGATTTCCGAAACCCAACGAAGTCGGCGAAAGCGTAACCGTTGTCGAGGGCGGCACAAACACATAAGCCGCTCCCTGACCGGGGTTCGAGCCGACCTGGCGATTCGGGGCTCCGACCACGACAGTGTTTCCGCTTATCGCGACGGAATTGCCGAACAGGTCTTGTGACGCGCCGTCGGAGGCGGTCAGTTCCGCCTGCTGGCCCCACGTTCCGTTGCTTTCGGCGAAAACATACGCTGCTTGCACGAAGACGCAAGCGCCAGCCACGATTACGCTGCCGTCCACCGCAACGTCGCAGAAACCATTCGGCACCGTCAACTCCGCCTGCTGAGTCCAGTTTTGGCCGTTCTGGACGAACACATACGCTCCCCCTCCGCCCGTCCCTCCGCCCAACACCACGGCCGTGGTTTCAGCGATCGCGACAGAAGAGCCGAAAGCGGCATCTGCTGCGCCGTCGGAGGCGGTCAGTTCCGCCTGCTGACCCCATGACCCGCTGCTTTCCGCGAAGACATACGCCGCTCCCTGGTCGTAATTCAAGCCGACCTGGTGACCGGGTGCTCCCACCAGGGCCGTACTCCCGTTCACTGCAACGGACTGGCCAAAGCCGTCAGCAAAGCCACCATCCGATGACATCAACTCCGCCTGCTGACTCCACTTTGTGCCGCCCTGCACGAACACATACGCCGCGCCCTGTGAGGCATTCGAGCCGACCGGGTGATTATAGGCTCCCACCACGACCGTGCTACCACTGACGGCTACGGAATAGCCAAAGTCCTGGTATGACCCGCCGTCTGAAGCGGTCAGCTCGGCTTGCTGAGTCCACATCCCGCCGCTTTCCACGTATACGTATGCCGCTCCCTGAAAGGTATTCGAGCCCACGGTGTGCTGATAGGCCCCCACCACGATCGTGGTGCCGCTGATTGCGATGGACGAGCCGAACTTGTCGCTTGCGGAGCCGTCGGACGCGATCAGTTCCGCCTTCTCAGTCCATGTTCCGCCGCTTTCGACGAATACGTAAGCCGCGCCCTGCCAGCCGTTCGACCCGACGGTGTGAAGCGGAGCCCCTACGACCAGAGTGCTTCCGCTGAGCGCGACAGACTGGCTGAAGGTGTCATTTGTCGATCCGTCGGATGCGGTCAGCTCCCCCTGCTGTATCCAGCCGGCGTTGTCCTCTTCGAGCGCTGCCTGGATGGCACGTTGGGCGTCGGGCGGCAGGCTCGACCACCCGCTCGCAGATTTTCCTCCAGGAAGCTTGCTCGCCAACGTACGCTGCGCAAACCCCGGCAAACATGTCCCGCACACCAACACGACCGCCGAACTCAAAGTGAGAAGGTTCCAGAAGTTCTTGCTTATACCACTCGTAGTCGTCGGAAGCACAGTGTTCTCCTGTCGGGTCTTTTCTGCTTTAGTAACGGCAGACTTCACATCCTTAGCGTTAGGGCTTAATGGCCGGATGCTGGCTGAAAACGAGGTGCCCGCGCCTCAAAAGGGGGGCTCATGCGGCTAGGAGCCATCCTACGCAGAGGCGACCAAATACGCAACTATTTTGGCGCAAGGCTTCATCAGTGATTGCGGGACACACTGGGCCACTTGCGAATCGGTCGACTGTCGTTAAATCGTTTACACACATAATGCCCGACTGGTCCCTGCGGTCAACGCTGGTCATGGTCCACTCGTGCGCGGTCCATGCGGGTCATCTGATGACCATTGAGAACTGGTGACCACTTTGACCTTCGATTAACGGTAACAGCGCGATCCAGATGTGACCCACGTCACTGACATGACAGTCTTCATCCGCGCAGCATCGAGGTGTCTCGGATCGCTCTCGCGCATTCGAAGAACCCGCCCATGGAAAGAGCCAGGCCGGGCAATTCGAGAAACGATACGGATCAGTCCAGTTATGTAAGCGCGAGCCTCAGAGTCGAAAGGAACTTTGTTGTTCGAATGTTCGTAGCTTTATTTTCGTAGCTTGGGTTATGAGGCGATTTGTCGGCAGCTTCGGCGAGGTGTTGCGTGCCATGTGGACGCACAAGCTTCGCTCCTTCCTCACCATGTTTGGGATTGCCTGGGGAGTGGGATCGCTGCTGCTGCTGGTTGGACTAGGAGAGGGTTTTCGCGCGGGAACCACCAAGGGTATGGCGAGCTTCGGCGAAGACTACATGCAGATTTACAACGGACGAGTGCCCGCGGTGGGCGGCAGCCAGCTTTCGTCTCGCCAGTACTACCTGAACTACCAGGACTATTTGGATATTCGCAGTTCGCCGTTTGTGCGCAATGCCACGCCGGTCATCTATCGCGGCGACCTTCGCCTGGTCAGCGAGTATGGCAGCAGCAACGGCTATGTGGACGGCGCCGAGCCGCAGTTCTCCGGCATTCGCTACCAGCCGATCGACCAGGGTCGTTCTTTGGATTGGAACGACGAACGCGAGCGCCACCTTGTCTGCATCATCGGAAGCGAATTTGTGCGCATATTATTCCCCGGCCGGCCAGCCGTAGGCAGCACAATCCTCATCAATGGCGTGCCCGTTCGAGGTCGCTGGGACGATGCAGAAGATCGGTCACGGAAACAATAACGGCCAGAACATGCGCCTGATCATGCCTTATACCACCATGGCCATCTATTTCCCGATGCAGGGAGCAGGCAACGCAAAAGCCCTCAAGTATGTCGCCTACCAGCCGATTACACACGCAGCAGCACGTGCAAGCCAAGAAAGCCGTGCGCAGCATCGTTGCCAGAAACCATGGCTTTGATCCCGAGACGCCCGACGCCTTTGACGATTGGGACTCGATCGCCAGCGCCGAGATGGTCGGCAAAATCTCCGATGCCATGGATACGTTCCTCGGAGCCGTCGGTCTGGTGACGCTCGGTCTGGGCGCAATCGGAGTGATCAACATCATGCTGGTGTCGGTGACGCGAGCGCACGCGCGAGATCGGCCTGCGCAAGGCTTTGGGCGCTACCCGACGCAACATCCTGTTCCAGTTCTTTCTGGAAGGGCTGATGCTGACCGGAATCAGCGGCGCCATTGGCGTGGCCGGGGCCTACGTGGCCACCAAGCTGTTCGGACTTGCGCCGCCGATCGATGGATTCGAATTGCCTCACATTTATCCAGCGACGGCTGTGCTCGCCATGGGCAGCCTTGCCTTGGCTGGCATTATCGCCGGACTTTATCCGGCGCGGCGGGCGGCTCTGCTCCAGCCCGTGGAAGCCCTTCGTCAGGAGAAGCAATGAACGGCAGGAGAAATGATCCACGCGAAAGACGTGTTCTCCGAAGCGTACGGATCACTCAGGCACAATCGTCAGCGAAGTGCGCTTACCATGCTGGGCATGGCGTGGGGGATCGCCACGGTAGTGCTGTTGCTGGCCTATGGCACGGGTTTTTCAACGGCCATCGTCAACATATTCAGGAGCTATGCCAGCATGGCGGCGATGGGCATCGCGGGCGGGCGCACGTCGATGCAGGCCGGAGGAAACAAGGCCGGCACCAGTATCCGGTTGACCACGGACGACATTGATCGTGTCGTGGTGAATGTGCCGGAAGTGACCCGCATCACTCCCGAATCGTTTCTCGATGAGCCCGTCAGCTATGAGGGGCGTTCGTACACCTGGAGCGTTCATGGCGGCAATCCCACGCTCCAGGAAATTCAGAACCTGCAAATGGCTCTCGGTCGTTTCTACAGTGCCGAAGATCTGCAGATGCGCGCGCGAGTCTGCGTGCTGGGCTCGGAATCCAGGGACAAGCTGTTTTCCGGCCGTTTCCCGTGGGCGAGAAGATTCGTATCAGCGGCATTCCTTACGAAGTCATCGGTGTGCTGAAGCCCAGACCGCAGGAAGGCACCGAGAACAGTATCAACCGCGTCGTCTACATTCCCTTTCCCACCATGAGCGACTTCCGCAATACCTACTACATCGACATGATCTGGCTAGATTTTCTCGGCTACAACTACGGAGGCGTCGAGAAGTCGGTTCGCAATACGCTGGCGGCACAACACAACTTCCGTGCCGACGACAAGCGGGCTTTGTTCGTGTTCAGCATGATGGAGCAGCTTTCGCAATTTCGCATCATTACGATGGCGCTGCAGGTGATGCTTGCTTTTATTGGCAGCTCTGACGCTTGGGATTGGCGGCGTGGGACTGATGAACATCATGCTGGTGAGCGTCACCCAGCGAACGCGCGAGATTGGGGTGGAGAAGGCGTTGGGTGCTCGCCGCTTCGATATCCTCGCTGCAGTTTTTGTCCGAAGCGCTCGCGATTACCTTCTTCGGCGGGCTTCTTGGGAATTGTGCTCGCCTACATCATTTCTTTCTCGGTGGGGAATCTCACCTTTTACAGTGCGCTCGCCCAAGCACGGAGAGGCGGGCGACATTCGACTCATCATTTCACCCGTCAGCGTGTTGGTTGCTACCACAATCCTGGCGCTGGTGGGACTGGTCAGCGGCATGATTCCCGCCATCCGCGCGTCCCGCCTCGATCCGATTGAGGCATTGCGCTACGAATAGGGTTCTCTCGGGCAAGACCAATTGATCGCTACCCAAAAGCTGATAGCGCTGCGCAATAACAATAACCAAGGACTGAACAATGCGGCGCCGTAAGAAAATGAGGCGCGTGTGGCGATGAAAAAAGCGTGCTGCAAGGAGACCTTCGCGCAGGAGTCTTTCTTCTTCCCCTTCCTCCCCGAAAGTGCTATGGGCGGGTATTAAAACCGCACGGTAGAATTTCTTCATCCCCCTAAACGTTCACTTGAAATCTGATTTGGAATTGAGGGCAGAATGAAGGCTTACCTCTTTACCCTTTCGCTATTAGTGTCTTTGTTTTCAACAGCTTGCGGTGGGGGCGGCATGACCAAGACGACCACGACTCCGCCTCCGACCACCTATTCGATCGGGGGCAGCGTGTCAGGCCTGATCGGTGCGGGGCTCACGCTGCAGGACAACAGCGGGGACAACCTGCCGGTCAGCGCAAATGCCACCGGGTTCACCTTCAAAACCGCCATCACCAGCGGAAGCAACTATAAGGTTTCGGTGATGACCCAGCCTTCCAGTCCGGCGCAGAGCTGCGCGGTCACCAACGCGAGCGGAACGGCTACGGGGAATGTCACGAGCGTGAAGGTTTCCTGCACAAACACCATTGGCGGCGCCATTTCGGGTCTGGCGGGGACGGGCCTGGTGTTGCAGGACAATGGCGGGGACAATCTGCCGGTCAGCGCGAACGCGACCGGGTTTACCTTCGCGACGCCCGTGCAAGGCGGTGCAAGCTATAAGGTCTCGGTACTCACACAGCCTTCCAGCCCGGCGCAAAATTGCGTCGTGTCCAACGCCGGCGGAACTGCGAATGGGAATGTTTCCACTGTGAGCGTTGCTTGCACGACCATCACGTACAGCGTCGGGGGATCGATCTCGGGCCTGGTGGGGACGGGGCTTACTTTGCTGGATAATAGCGGCGACAACCTAACCGTGACGGCGCCCGCGACTACCTTCACCTTCGCAACGGCGATCAAGAGCGGCGCGGGTTATAGCGTCTCCGTTCTTACACAGCCTTCCAGCCCGGCGCAGAATTGCGTGGTATCCAACAACAGCGGGAACGCGAATGGGAACGTCACGAGTGTTAGCGTCGCCTGTACGACGATCACATACACGATTGGCGGCACGATCTCGGGTCTGACGGGGACGGGGCTGAAATTGCAGAACGGCGCGGACATCCTCACAGTTCTTCCGAACGCGACTTCGTTCACCTTTGCAACGCCAGTCAACAGCGGCGCCGGTTATAACGTCTCCCTTCTTGCCCAGCCTTCCAGCCCGGTGGAGAACTGCGTAGTGAATGCCGGGAGCGGAAATGCTACGGCAAATGTCATCAGCGTTAACGTTGTTTGCTCCTCGACCTACACTGTTGGGGGCACGATTTCGGGCTTGGGCGGTCAGGGGCTCGTGTTGCTGGACAATGGGGGCGACAATCTGGCCCTGGCTCCAAACCAGACGACCTTCAAATTCGTGACAGCTGTGGCCGACGGCACGGCTTACCACGTAACGGTGCTCAGCCAACCGAGCATCCCAGCGCAGAGCTGTGCAGTGTTTAGCGGAGGAAGCGGATCGTCGACGGTAGATGTCACGAATGTGGTCGTCACTTGTTCGAACGTCAACGAATGGACGTGGGAGGGCGGATCGACCCTGGTAAATCAATTCGGAAGTTATGGTTCCTCCGTTGGCACGACAGGCACGCCGGGAGGGCGATACTCGGGCCTGAGTTGGAGCGACGCAAGCGGGAATTTCTGGCTGTTTGGTGGGCTCGGTTTCGGCTCGTCCGGACAGGCCGCTGACCTCAACGACCTGTGGGAGGGCAGCTACAACTCCAGCAACCAATGGACATGGACGTGGGTTGGCGGGAAAGATGTGGCCGGCGACGGAGGAAATTACGGGACGCTGGGGATGGCTGCCTCTACGAACTATCCAGGAGCGCGAGATTCGGCCGTGAGTTGGACCGACTCGTCGGGGAACTTCTGGCTCTTCGGCGGGCATGGTTACGACTCCGCCAAGACACCGGATAACCTTAACGATCTGTGGATGTACAGCCCGAACTCGGGTGAATGGACTTGGGAGAGCGGTCTGAACACTGTGGATCAGCTCGGAGTCTATGGAACTCAGGGGACGGGATCTACCAGCAACGTGCCCGGAGCGCGCTATTCAGCTGTGAGTTGGGTCGATAAGAACGGAAACTTCTGGCTCTTCGGCGGGCGCTACGATACGGCGGGGCCAACTGCCAACTATCTTAACGATCTTTGGGAGTACAACCCCACGACGGGCGAGTGGACGTGGCAGAGCGGGTCGAACACGGTTGGGGCAAAGGGGACGTACGGAAACCTTGGGCAGGGTACCTTGAGCACCACACCCGGAGCACGATACCTGTCGACCAGTTGGACGGACTCGCAGGGGCACCTGTGGCTATTCGGCGGGTATGGTCCTGACTCGGCTGGCAATACAGCCGTTCTCAGCGACTTGTGGGAGTACAGCACGAGCTCCAAACAATGGACCTGGATGGGTGGGTCAAAAATTGCTGATGTGAAAGGTGTCTACGGAACCCTAGCGACTCCTGACCCGGCCAACATTCCCGGTTCGCGAAAGGGAGCTGTCGCCTGGACGGATGTAAACGGGAATTTCTGGGTATTCGGCGGCGTTGGAGTTGACTCCACGGGTGTGTCCGGTGAACTCAACGATCTGTGGGAATACAACCCAGTCACGAGCGAGTGGACGTGGCAAAGCGGATCGAACCTGATCGACGGGTTGGGAAGCTATGGAACGCTCGGGCTTGCTGATCCGAGCAATGTTCCAGGGGCGCGGGGAGTCTCCGCAACCTGGACCGATGCGTCTGGAAACCTGTGGTTGTTCGGGGGGAACGGGCCCATCAGCGGAGCAAACGGTTCGTTCAGCGATCTATGGAAGTTCGTACCGTAGGTTGCGAGATCAGAAGGGAAAACAAAAGCCTCATTCTAACGTTCGCAAAAAGCGCGACGCTAGAATGGGGCACGCTTTTTGGGTCACGCCTTTTAAGTGGAGTGGGTACGTGGAGTGGAATCGTTCGTTGCCTTCGAGGGGAGCAGGTCCCGGCCGAAGGCCTTGACGGTAACGATACCGACGATCAAGCTCCAAGCGGTGAAGAAAAGCCATCCCGCATTCGAGAGAAATGATTCGCTCAGCGTCATGAGTGTAGCTCCGTCGACCGTTAACCTGGCCGGCGCGAGAAGGCCAGAGCGCCTCGCGCCGGCGACGTGAAACTCTCCTTCCCAGGCGGGAGAGTTCTCCTTCAACTATTCCGAGGGAGGAGCGGGGGCTTCCTGCATGTGTTTTTGCATGCGGGCTTCGTGGTTAGCCTCCATCTCCTTCAACTTGGACTGTTGGTCCGGAGTCAGCAACTGGTAGAGCTGGTTGTGAACGCGGGTTTCGGCGACGGTGAGCTGAACCTCGACTTGCGCCTTCTGCGCGGCCAGGGCCTGAACCTTGACCGGATCGAAAGTGCCTTCCACGTATTGACGAAGCTGCAGATCGATCTGATGTTGCTGCTGCATCAGCGGCTTCATGGTGGGATGCTCTTTCTCCATGATGGCCTTCATCTGCGTCTTCTGGTCATCGGTCAGATTCAGAGCCTTGGCGATAAAAGCCCATCATGTGCTCGTGCATGCCGTATCCGTGGCCGTGCATGGGCGGTGGCGTGGTAGCGTCGGCGGTCTGCGACTTGGCGATGGCGCTGCCCAGCAAAACGGCCATGGCGGCTATCAATAAGCGAAAACGAATCGATTTCATGAGCGACTCCTGGAATTCTCCGGGATGTCCCGGGACTGCGTACATAGATAGGAACACGGAAGCGGGGGAAAAGGCGGTAAAAAGACGGTCAACCGGAGTAAAGTTTTGTCAAAGAGGGAAAGGGATCCCGATGAGATGGACACAAGAATCCCCACCCTTCGACAAGCTCAGGGCAGGCTTTCTCGCAAAGGACGCGAGAAATGGGGCACCCGGCACCCGGCGAGGCGCCCCCGGTATAGCCGGCGGGACGTCGGCGCTACTTAAGTCTGGTTTGACAATTCTTTACTACGGGCCGGGGTTCGCGGGTGCACAATAAAGTTGCGATGGAACGAATCCTGGTCATTGACGATGATGTGGAGCTTTGCCACCTGGTAGGGGAATATCTGCGGGCGGAGGGTTTCACGATCGAATGCGTGCACGACGGCGAGAGCGGGCTGAAGAAGGCGAATGCGGGCGAGTATCTGCTCGCGGTGCTCGATGTGATGTTGCCGGGCATCAACGGATTTGAAGTGCTGCGCCGGATTCGTGCGACGTCGCGGCTGCCAGTGCTGCTGCTGACGGCGCGCGGTGAAGATGTAGACCGCATCGTCGGCCTGGAGATTGGGGCTGATGATTATCTGCCGAAGCCATTTAATCCGCGGGAACTGGTGGCGCGCATACGAGCAGTGTTGCGGCGAACGCGAGGGGATGGCAGCGCGTCGGCGCCTGCGCCGGATGTGGTGAGCGTGGGCGACGTGGAGTTGGATCCGGCGACTCGGACCGTGCGCCTGGAGGGCAAGCCGGTGGATCTGACGTCGGTGGAGTTCAATTTACTGGAAGTGTTGTTGCGGGAAGCGGGGCGCGTGGTTCCGCGGGAACGGCTGGTGAATGCCGTATTGAGCCGCAAGTTTTCGCCGTTTGACCGCAGCATCGATATGCATGTCAGCAAGGTTCGGAAGAAGTTGGGCGATACCGACAGCGACGAGCACATCAAGACGGTGCGCGGTGTGGGATATATTTTTGCGCGTCCGCGGGAGAAGGTGAAGGCGTAGGTCCGGTGCCTCGGGGCTGAAGCCCGCGCATTTTCTTATCGGATTACGCGGCCCTCGAAGGGCCGCTCTTCCACGGTGATGTAAGCGGTTTTCTGATCTGGCCAAACCCGAGCGCAAGAATCTGTAGTGGCGTTGAGGGCTGATTGTCGCGCGGAAGAATGAGTAGGGAGTTGAAGGGTTCAGCATGAAGAGTTTATTTC
This sequence comes from uncultured Acidobacteriaceae bacterium, assembly GCA_963788555.1. Lineage (GTDB taxonomy): Bacteria > Acidobacteriota > Terriglobia > Terriglobales > Acidobacteriaceae > Sulfotelmatobacter. The sequence goes on from CAWBHM010000008.1 coordinate 333,748, forward strand.
TGCGAATTTTCTTGTCGTTCTGGATGGCGCAAGCGCTGTTTGTGGTGCTGGCCATTCTGGTGACGCTGGCGCTGCGTCCACGCACGTCGACCTGGGAAGCTCTGCGCACCACCGTTCTGACCGAGGCGGTGGCGGCGTACGAGGAAGGCAGCGAGGCGCAACTGCGGGAGTACATGGACATGCTGGAGAAATCGCAGCACGTCCGGGCCTATCTGTTTGATGAGCGGGGGACAGAAGTCTCGGGTCGTGGCGCGCCGGACTGGGCGATGCGGGTGGCTGCGGGCGGACCGCGCACTCCGCGGGATGGATTCATTATCCCGGCTCCGCCGGTGCAGCGGGATTCGCGTGCTTCTTCGGATGGGAAACATCGGTACACACTGGTGTTGGGATTGCCGCCGGGGCCGAGGGTGTTTTTTGGCCCGCGCGGGCTGCCGGTTCCGGGGTTGATCATCGCGATCATCTCATCGGGACTGATGTGCTATTTGCTGTCGTGGTATTTGACGAAGCCGATTGTGCGGCTGCGGGCGGCGACACGGCAGCTGGCGGCGGGCGATCTGACGGCGCGGAGCGGCGCTCCGGCCAGCGAGCGGCGAGATGAGGTCGCGGGCTTGATGCGCGACTTTGACGCCATGGCGGAACGGCTTGAACTGCTGGTAAAGGCGCAGTCGCGGCTGCTGAATGATATTTCGCATGAGTTGCGTTCGCCGCTGGCGCGGTTGAATGTGGCGCTGGGATTGGCGCGGCAGCGGGCTGGCGTCGAGAGCGCGGACATGCTGGATCGGATTGAACTCGAGGCCAGTCGTCTGAACGAGTTGATCGGCAGGATCTTGACGCTGGCGCGTCTGGAAGATGGAGAGCAGCGTGTGTCTCAGACTCCAGTGCCGCTGGGCGAGTTGGTGGCGAATGTCGCCGAAGACGCCGAGTTTGAGGCGCAGGAGCGGCACTGCCACGTCCGCACGGTGATCCCGGAGGGAGATTGGGAAGTCCGCGGGAACGATTCGCTGTTGCACAGCGCCGTGGAGAACGTGGTCCGAAACGCCATTCGCTACACGCAAGAAGGGACGTCGGTCGAGATTGAGCTGGCGAGTGCGGAACAGGGTGGCGGGTCGGAGGCCGTGCTGCGGGTTAGCGATTCAGGGCCGGGAGTTCCTGCGGATGCTCTGGCGAAACTGTTTGAGCCGTTCTACCGGTTGGATGATGCGCGCGGGAGGCTCACTGGCGGAGTGGGATTGGGGTTGGCCATCACGGAGAGGGCGGTGCGCTTCCATGGGGGTAAGGTGGCGGCGTTCAATCGGGCGGAGGGCGGGCTGATGGTGGAGATTCGGCTGCCGTTGATCTCGCGGATGGCGGCGGCGAAGGAACGGGTGGAGACAGTTTCGTCGGGACTGAAAGCCTAGAGGTAGACCGCAGAGCCTGGGTGGCGCCGGTCGCTCCTAAACCGTCGCACATTTGTTGAAAACCTTTCGTATACTGGAAAGTGCTGGGGAAGCGGGCAACTCCGTGGCGTTCCCAGGGTTCCAATAGCGGTTGTGGGAGTTTGCTCTTCCCGCGCTTTCCTGATACACAAATGGGTTGAGATTTTCCCGCGTTTTCCAAAGTGCAGAACCCGGCCGGCGGGGCGCCGGGGGTGTGTGCACGCGTAAACCTCACATAACAGATGGAGATCAACCAGAGAATGTCGAAACGATTTGCGTGGCTGCTCGGGGTGGTGGTGCTGGTTTCAATCGGACTGCTGGTGGCTTGCGGAAGCAACTACAACTCGTCGTCCGATGGGTTGGTGCTGGTGGGCAGTCAGGGATCGGGGCTGATCGAGACCTTCAGCTTCAATCTGGGAAGCGGGAGCGTGCAGAATGTCAGCAATTCTCCGGCGGACACAGCGAGTCAAACCTGTGTGTTGAATGGGATACCTACTTCGCTGGTGATGGATCCGAAGGGTGCGTATGCCTACGCGATTATCAATGCCAGATTCTTTGATGTAGGGCAGTACCACTGGCATTTTGACGTTCAAGGTGAATTCCAGCGGGACGACGACGGTGGTCGGGAGCCAGTTCCGTTTACAAAAGCTACCGTTACAATTCCGGGAGCGGCGCCACCAGACAATACGACCACCGCGGACGTCGTGCCGAGCACGATGGTGATGGACAGTGCGGGGAAGTTTCTGTTCGTGGCGGATCGGGCGACGACCGATCCCGCCGGCCGCCTCGATATCCCGGGCTCGGTTTCGGTATTTGCGATCGGTAGCGGTGGAAGCGTGACCGAAGTGGCGGGCTCGCCTTTCTTCCCGACGTCTGCCGTTCCTCCGACCACGCTCCCGCAGTCGGGTCTGGACATCATCGCCGTTGCAGCGACTCCGACTGTGTTCCCCGCGATCGGCATCAATGGAGTGCAGAACTCGGTGTGTTCGACGCAGACGCCGCCAACCTCACAATACCTCTACGCTGTGGATGGAATCGGCAATCAAGTATTCGAATTTGTTGTAACCACGACGGGCGCTTTGCAATCCTTCAGTCCGATAACGCCTTTGCCTACCGACCCGCTACCCGACCGGCATCGCCGTGGATCCGTGCAACAGATTCGTCTATGTCAGTGACAGCCAGACTCTTAAGATCAGTGCTTATACGATTTGCAACGGCGCCACGAACGAGTCGTCCAATTGCCCGCAGACTCCCAATGGTCAGTTGTTCGCAGTGACCGGTTCACCATTCGCGTTGTCGGGAAGCCCCAATGGGATCGGACCGATCGTGGTGGATCCGTATGGAAATTTCGTTTATGTGCTGGGTACTGTCTCGAACACGATCAGTCCGATGAAGATCAGCTCCGGTTTCAGGAGCGTTGTCGTCAACGAGTCCGACGACGGTCGCGACGGGACTGGGGCCAAAGTCGATTGTCATTCGTGGGGATGATAACTGGATGTTCGTGACGAACTACGATCCGGCTCCCGGAGGCACACCGTGTCGCAATACGCGATCACGCCCTCGACGGGGGCGTTGACGGTGCAGCAGGCGATTCCGACGGACAATTATCCGTGGGGCGTGGCGGTGAAGTAGGGTTGAACAGCGGTTCCCTCCACTCCGCTTCTCATTCCCTGCGGGAATTAGAAGCTCCGGTCGGGATGACAGGTTCTTGAACACGAACTAGCCGTTCTACGTCGGTACTTTCAAAATCAAATAGCCGCCGACCAGGATGAAGATCAGGTCCGGGGACCACGCGGCCAGGGCTGGGGGCAGCTGGCTGAGGTCGCCCATGGCCTCGAACAGGCGCGAGACGACTGTGTAGAACACGGCGATTCCGACGGCGACGGCGACTCCGGTGATCGCTCCTTTTTTGCCGGCGGAAAGCGAAAAGGGAATGGCGAGAACCGCCATGATCAGCGTGATCAGCGGATACGACAGCTTCTTGTTCAGTTGCACACGGAGGCGAACCACGTCGAATCCACTCTGCTGCAAGTCGCGGATGTAGCGACGCAATTCCTCGTAGTTCATCTCGGTGTACTGCTTCACTTCTTTCTTGAAATAGGACGGAGTCTCGGGCAACTCGGGGAAGGTGGCGACCTCGAAGGGGCGGTAGTTGGCGATTGCGGAGACGTCGAGGGAGCGGTCCCATCCTTGTTCGTAGACCCATCGATTCAGGTTATCGGCCCAGTGGGCGCGGTCGGCGTGGATGCGGCGCGTGATGGCGAAGTTGGCGCGGTCGAGTTCGAAGACGGTGAGGTTGGCGAACTGGTCGCGGTCGGGATCGAAGAACTGGTAGTAGTAGATGTCGTTGTGCTGGCCGAAAATCCACTTGCGGTCGGGGCGCAGGTAGGTTTGCGCGGGCTTGCCTTTGATCTGGTTATGCAGAGCTTCCTGGCGCTTGTTGGTGTGGGGAAGATAGAACTGGTCGGCGAAAAATAATCCTGCCGCCAGCACGGCCGCGGCGACGATCACTGGGGTGACGATGCGATAGATGCTGGTGCCCGTGGCTTTGATGGCAGTGATTTCGTTGGAACGCTGCATCAGGCCGAAGGTCACGAGGACAGCGAGCAGCATCACCAGCGGAGCCACGTTGTAGAGAAGATAAGGCGCGACGTTGAGCAGGTACTCGGCAACGACGGTCGCGGGAACCTGGTTGCTGAAGAATGTCTCCGAGCAACTCGAACAAGGTGAAGACGATGACCAGCACGAGGAATGTGGAGAGAATCATCCCGAGGTACACGAAGAAATCGCGCAGCACGTAGTCGTCGAGCAGTGTGGGGAAAGTGGCGCTAAAGACGCGGCGGCGAGTGGAGGCGCGCTCGAAGGCGTTTTCGCGGCGTCCGCGGGGGACCAGGGGCTGGGCGCCGGATGGATCGCGCTTCCAGAACGCGCGGAACGAGGCTAGTTCAAAGGGACGTTTCTCGGCCCGAGAGAGCAGGAAAACCGCCAAGGCGAGAAACACAATGTCGGCCAGCCAGGCGCCGAACCAAGGCGAGACTTTGCCTTGGCGAGCCAGCGAGACTCCGATCAGAGAAATCGTGTAATAGACGAACACCAGAAGGATGGTGAGGACGAATCCGCCGGACTTTCCGCTTTTCTTGGACGATAGCCCGAGGGGGATGCCGACGAGCGCGAGTACAAGACAGGCCGTGGGCAGTGCGAAGCGCTTGTGGAACGCAATGAGATACCAGCGGGCCGAGATGGGATCGATGCGAGAGGCCTTCTGCCAGAGAGCGCCGGTATTCATGACGTCGGCGGGAAGCGACTCGTCGGGCTTGTTTTCGGTGGACGGGAGATCCAGTGGGATGTCGGTCTGCTGGAAGGTGCTGATCTGGTAGTGGCTGGCATCTTTGGGATCGGTTTCGTGCTCGGATCCGTCGACCAGGTGGAGGTGGAGGCGGTCTTGCCCTTCGCTGACCACGATGGCTTCCCGCGCGAGCGTGATCTTGGGGTTGGTGGCGTCGCTGAGGTCGGCCATGAAGACGCCCTTCCATACGGCGGCGCCTTGGGCGTTCTTCACGTCCTGAACGTAGAGGACTTTCTTGGGGAATCCTTCATAAAAAACGCGGGGCTGAATCTCGAAGGAAACCTGGGAGCCTTTGAGGCGGTCTTCGAGGTGTCCGAGAGCGGCTTGAGCGCGGGGCGCGATGTAGAGGCCATTGAAGAGCGCAAAGATCCATGCGGCCATGACGAAGAGCGAAAGGGAGCGGAGGAAAGTCCAGATGCCCATGCCGCTGGCACGCATGGCGGTGATTTCGCTGTCGGCGGCGAGACGGCTGAGACCGATAAGGATTCCGACCAGCACGCTCATGGGCAGCGTGTAGGTGAGGGCCAGGGGAACGGTGAAAAAGAAGATTTCGGCGACGCTGGGCAGGGGAGCGCTGGCGCGGACGACGAGTTCGAGGATGCGTCCGAGGTCGCGGGTGAAGAGGACAAAGGTGAAGATCGCCGCGCCGATCAACGCGTGCGCCGTCACTTCGCGTAGGATGTAGCGGGTCAGAATCCGCATGAGAGACGCGCTTAAGGCGAGGATAGCATGCGGCGGGCTAGGAAGCAGGGATGGCGTTGGCGAAAGTCGCCGCGCTTGGCGCGGCGGACAGCCGAGGGCGGCTGTCCCCACATGGAGCTTCGGGTAAGGTGCCGGTGCTATTCGGAACCGGAATGGAGTGAAGTTCGTACTCGATAGCGAGAGGTTAGAAGACGAATGATGGCTGAACAGAAAGTTGAACACGTCGATAGCAGATCGGCTTCTGATACTTGGGCTCTGGTTGGGATCGCGACGGTTGTGGCGCTTGCGCACATCCTTACCAACGGCCGCTACGGATTTCATCGGGATGAGTTGCAGGTTTTGAGCGATGCGCGGCATCTGGACTGGGGGTACGTGCCGTATCCGCCGTTTACCCCGTTTGTGGAACGGATTGGGCTTTCGTTGTTTGGGCTGTCTCTGGTGGGACTGCGGCTGTTTTCCGTAATCGCGCAGGCGATTTTGGTGGTGGTTACAGGATTGATGGCGCGTGAACTCGGCGGAGGACGGCTTGCGCAGGTGACCGCGTCCTTGGCGGTGGCGCTTTCGCCCTTGCCGTTGTTCGAAGGGACGGAGTTTCAATACACGACCTTCGACAACTTGTGGTGGGTGCTGATTGCCTACTTCGTGATTCGGCTGCTGAAGACGGAGAATCCGCGGTGGTGGCTGGCGATTGGCGCGACCATCGGCATGGGATTTCAGACCAAGTACACGATGGGGTTTTACCTTGCCGGGATTATGGGCGGGGTTCTGCTGACGGGGGCGCGTCGCTACCTGGGAAGTGGGTGGTTCTGGGGCGGGATGGCGCTGGGTTTTCTGATCTGCACACCGAACTTGATATGGCAAGTGCAGCATGGATTCATCTCGCTGCATTTCTTGCAGCACATTCATGCTCGCGACGTGCGCCAGGGAAGGGCGGATGGCTTTTGGCGCGATCAGATCACGATCTGCGCGAATCTAGTTGCAACGCCGATTTGGATTGCCGGGGTAATTGGGTATTTGCGCAACCCCCGCTACCGGATGCTGGGGTGGATGTATCTGATCCCATTGGCTCTGTACGCGGTGGGCAAGGGGCGGGGCTACTACCTGGGTGGGGCGTATCCGATGCTGATGGCGATGGGCGCGGTCATGGGCGAGCGCTGGGTTGCATCGCTCTCGAAGATTCCGCGACTGGCGGTACAGTTCATTTTCCTCGCCGGAGTTGTGGCGTGGGGATTGTTTATGAGCGCGATGATTCTTCCGTTTGCGTCCAGCGGTCCGCTGATGAAGTTCGCGCTGGAGAACAATGGCGATCTGCGCGAAGAGATTGGTTGGGACGAACTGGTGAAGACAGTAGCGGGGATTCGAGATTCCTTGCCGCCGGAGCAGCAGGGGAGTGTGGGGATTGCGGTGAGGAACTACGGAGAGCAGGGAGCCATTGAGATTCTGGGGCCGGCCTATCATTTGCCTCGACCAATCAGCGGAGTCAATTCGTCGTGGCTGCGAGGATATCCCACGCCGCTACCCTCGACTCTGATTGTCATGGGACAGTCGCGCGAAGAAGCAGACCGGCTGTTTACGTCGTGCCGGTTGGCGGGACACAACGGAAATTCGTTGGGCGTTCATAACGAAGAGAGCGACGATCATCCCGACATTTTTGTGTGCGGGCCGCCGCGGTTACCTTGGCCGGAGTTCTGGAAGGAATATAAGGGGTACGGTTAGACGAAAGCTCTGGATCCTCTCTCCCTTCATAGGCTGCGACGTCTTTCGCAGAGCACGGCTTCTGACCGCAGAGGAACGCCGCGGAGTTCGCAGAGAAAACTCTTAATCAGCATCCAAATCCCCACTTCTCGCGCAAAGAACGCGCGAGAAATGGGGCACCCGGACTCGTTTTCATCACGGCAGTTGATTCAGGTAGCAGGCGCCGCTGGTGGTTTGTGCAGGCGGGTTTGGCGGCGTCATCCAGGGCGGGAAGTTGAAGCTGAAGAATTCGTTCATGCTCTTTTGCGCGGCATCGCGCTTGGTCAGGGCTGTCAGGCTGAAGCGGGATTCAATCAGCTTGAGAATCGCCGTCGTGTCCATGACAGTGTGGGACACGTAGTGTTTTTTCGCGTAGGGAGAGACGACGATGAGTGGCATGCGGTAGCCGGTGTAGGTGAAGTCGCAATCGGGTCCGGTGGCTGTGCTGCAGATGTCGCCGGTCAGGAAATCTTTGGGCTTGATGCCATCGGGGCTGACAGCCGGTTGCGGCGGAACATGATCGTAGAGGCCGCCGAATTCGTCATAGGTCAGGATGAAGGCGGAATCCTTCCACGAGACGCTGGTCATTAAGGCATTGATGAGTGATGCGACGTACTGCGCACCCAGTTGGATGTTGATGGGATATTGATCGGAATCGGAGCCGTGTTCGTCGAGACCGGCGCCCGATGCAGGTTCGATCTGAGCGACCTGAGGCAGAGTGCCGTTCTGCACGTCGGAAAAGAACTGCGTCATCGTGGCGAGATTGTTGGGATAGTCGGTTGGGATCGTTTGTCCCCATTGGAAATTCTGCACGTAGCTCAAGGTGAGCAGGCATTGCGGCGTCTGGTCGTTCGCGCACGGAGTGTAGTCGGTGTCGATGTAAATCTTCCAGGTGATTCCGGCATTCTGTAATTCCTGAAAAATTGTGGTGGCGGTGAGCAGCGACTGATCGTTGCTGTCGGTGCCGATTGGGTAGACGTCTCCTTGTGAAGTGGCGGCGATCAGATAATCGCGATTCGAGGACGTGCGTGTCATGACGGGCGAAAACCAGCGGTCGGACGTGCTGAACTGGGAGGCCATGTAGTAGTAGTAATTCAGGGCTGTATCGGTGTAGTAGCCCATGGAGCGAATGCCGTTCGTGTCGTAAAACGGAGGAACGTTGTTGCGAGCGTCGTGTGCGTTGGTCCAGACAAATCCGTCGAGCGTGGCCGTCGCCGAGTAGGGATTGGAGAGATTCCAGTCGACGTGGCTTTCGTTCCACGAGGGGCTGGGATTCTCGATGCACTGCGTGATCAACTCGTAGGAAGCAACCTTCGGACTCGAACTGTCTTCGATGCAGTCGCTGGGAGGCGGATAGGCGGGATCGCAGCCGGGATTGGTGGGCGGCGGTCCGTAGAGTGGAGCGAGGCCGGACGTGGGATTGAATTGTGGCAGGCCATCGAAGGAGCGATCGGCGAATCCGTTGTTTTTCCAGTAGGAACGCAGCGCGCCAAAGTAGTGATCGAGGCCGCGGTTTTCCTGCGCCATGAAGATGATGTGGTTCAGAACCTTGACGGTCTGATTGACGTTGAAAGGTGCGGTGGCGGAGGCGTTTGCCTTCATGGTCAGCGTGCAGGCGCCGGTGCCTTTGCAGGCGCCCGACCATCCGGCGAAGTAGTCTCCCTTGGCGGGAACGGCGGTAAGTTTCACGCTGGTTCCGGCGGCGAAAGAGGCGCTACATGTGGATGGGCAGTTGATGCCTGTGGGGCTGCTGGTGACGGTTCCGGTGGCATTACCGGCTAGCCGCACGGTGAGAGTAAAGGTGGTTGCAGGGGCGAACGCAGCGGTTGAAGTTGGTTGTAGTTGAGCGGTCAGGTTTGTCGTGCACAGAAGAGTTGCAGCGAAAAGGGCAGTAGGAACGAATGCTCGATGGTTGGGCAAAGATTGATCTCCGCTATCCTCAGAGGGAACCCGATCTTTGATGGCGGAAGAACTGCAGTGGTTGTCGGGAAACTAAGAATTAGGGGCGTCAGGTTTGCGGGCTGCCGAGCTTTGTCCTCGGGGTCGTCGGGTTTCGCACCGGCAGGACGGCCGAGGCGGCCGTCTCCACACGACCCTACTGTGCTTTGAAGAACAGCGCGGCCAGCGGTGGCAGCGTCAGTTTCAAGCGAAAATGGGCGGCCGTGCGTGGGGATTTCTTCGGCATTCACTCCGCCCAGGTTGCCCATGCCGCTGCCGGCGTATTCGCGGGCGTCGCTGTTGAGCATTTCGCGCCAGTATCCGCCGTGCGGGACGCCGACGCGATAGCCGATGCGCGGCACCGGAGTGAAGTTGCAGACGACTAAGCATCGTGTCTCTGCGGCGATTCGCTCTTGCGCAGCAGGGATACGGTGCTGGTGGCGTTGTCGTTGGCGTCGACCCATTCGAAGCCGGCAGGATCGTTGTCGAGCACGTGCATGGCGGGTTCGCTGCGATAGAAGCGGTTCAATTGCTCCATCCAGGCTTGCACTCCGCGATGAACCTGGTACTGCAAGACGTGCCATTCCAGGCTGGAGTCGTGCGCCCACTCGCGGACCTGGCCGAATTCACAGCCCATGAAGAGCAGCTTCTTGCCGGACTGCGCGTACATGTAGGCAAAGAGCAGGCGCAGGTTGGCGAACTTCTGCCACTCGTCGCCGGGCATTTTGCCGATCAGCGATCCCTTGCCGTGGACGACTTCGTCGTGCGAGAGCGGCAGCACGAAATTCTCCTGGAACGAATAGAGCATGCGGAAGGTGAGATCGTTGTGGTGATATTTGCGATGAATGGGATCGTTCTGGAAATAGCGGAGCGTGTCGTGCATCCATCCCATGTCCCACTTCAGGCCGAAGCCGAGGCCGCCGACGTAGACCGGCTTTGAGACCATGGGCCAGGAGGTGGATTCTTCGGCGGTGGTCTGAATTTCGGGATGCTCTTTGTAGGCTTCCTGGTTGAAGCGGCGGAGGAAGTCGATGGCTTCGAGATTTTCGCGTCCGCCGAACTTGTTGGGGATCCACTCGCCCTGCTTGCGCGAGTAGTCGAGATAGAGCATGGAGGCGACGGCGTCCACGCGCAGGCCGTCGATGTGATACTTGTCGAGCCAGAACATGGCGCTCGACATCAGGAAGCTGCGCACTTCGGTGCGGCCGTAGTTGAAGATGTGCGTCTTCCAGTCGGGATGGAATCCCTGGCGCGAGTCGGCGTGCTCGTAGAGGTGCGTGCCGTCGAAGTAGGCGAGGCCGTGCGCGTCGGAAGGGAAGTGCGACGGCACCCAGTCGAGGATGACGCCGATGCCGTGCTGGTGCAGGTAGTCGACCAGGTACATGAAATCCTGCGGCGTGCCGTAGCGCGACGTGGGCGCGAAGTAGCCGGTGGTCTGGTATCCCCAGGAACCGTAGAAGGGATGCTCCATCACGGGCAGGAACTCGACGTGGGTGAAGCCCATCTGACCGACGTATTCGGCGAGGCGCGGCGCGGTCTCGCGGTAGGTCAGAGGACGATTGTGATCTTCGGGGACGCGCATCCACGAGCCGAGATGCACTTCGTAAATCGACTGCGGCGCGCGAAGCGAGTTGCGGGCCGCGCGCTTCTGCATCCAGTCGTGGTCGTTCCACTGGTAGTCGAGGTCCCAGACGACGGAGGCGGTGCGCGGAGGCTTTTCGTGCAGCAGGCCGAGCGGATCGGCTTTGTCGACGCGGTATCCGTGGCGCTGCGATTCGATGTGGAACTTGTAGAGCGCGCCCTTCGCGACGCCGGGGATGAAGCCTTCCCAGATGCCGGACGAGCCGCGCGGGAACTGAGGCGATGCGTCTTGGGATCCCACCCGTTGAAACTGCCGACTACCGAAACCGAGCGCGCGTTCGGCGCCCACACGCTGAAGACCGCACCGGACTCGCCGTTGTGAGTGAGGAGGTGAGCTCCCATCTTGTCGTAGAGGCGATAGTTGCTGCCTTCGTTGAAGAGGTAGAGATCCTGGTCGGTGAGAAGTTGGGGGGCGGTACGGTGAGGGGGGAATCGGGGCACATGTCAGTCTGAATAGTCTACCGGACGTGTAAGCGCGTCTGAGTTCAGATGCTTCCGGCGAGGGTAACGATAGCAGATTCGAGCAAAAATGAGTCGATTTCGGCCTCACGTGAAGAAAGCGGCAGCCCAGTATCGCGAGGCTACTGCCTTCGCACATCGTCGTGTCGAGACGCCGTGCTGGTGCCGCACGCAACCCGGAGTTCCGCCAACTCATAGCGAGACGCGGGCTGGTGCCGCACTGAACCCGGAGTTCCGCCAACTCGTAGTGGATTCGGCTTGCCCGCCTGCCTTAAGCTCGCCTTTCACCTCGTCCTTCTTCCCAGAATCAGCATGCTAGACTGACTGATCCAGCCATGCCTGCTCTGCGCGTCATTCTTCTCTGGCATCAGCACCAGCCGTTCTACAAGGACCTGGTGACCGGAGAATATCGCCTGCCGTGGACGCGGCTGCACGCGCTCAAGGACTACTACGGCATGGTGAAGTTGCTGGACGAGTTTCCCAACGTTCATCAGAACTTCAATCTCGTGCCGTCGCTCATGGTGCAGATTCAGGACTATGTTGAGGGGACGGCGCAGGATCCGTTTCTCAGGGTGGCAGCCAAGCCGGCGAAGGATCTGTCGGTGGAGGAGCGGCGGTTTGCGCTGCAGTATCTGTTTCAGGCGAATCCGCAGAATGTGATTGGGCGATATCCGCGGTACCGGGAATTGTGGGAGCGGTTTCGCGAGCATGGCGACCATCCGGAGCGCGCGGAGCGGTATTTTCAGGCGCAGGATTTTACCGATCTGCAGGTCTTGTCGCAGATCGCGTGGTTCGACGAATTCTTTCTGGAAGAAAAAGACATCGCGGCGCTGGTCGCCAAGGGGCACAGCTACTCGCTCGACGATCAGAAGTTTGTGATCGCACGCGAGAGGGAATTGATTGGCCCGAGTCCTGCCGGCGCATGCGGAGGCGGCGAAGAAAGGATCGATCGAGCTTTCGGCGACGCCGTTCTATCATCCGATTCTGCCGCTGGTGTGCGATACGAGCGCGGGGGCAGTGTCGTCGCCGGGATTGCCGCTGCCGCAGAACCGATTTCGGCATCCGGAGGACGCGCGCGAGCAACTCACGCGCGGATCTGGATCTGCACGAGAAGGTTTTCGGGTTGCGTCCCAAGGGCGTGTGGCCGTCGGAAGGCAGCGTGTCGGAAGAGGTGCTGGCCATCGCGCACAGCGTTGGCGTGCAAGTGGATGGCGACCGACGAAGGCGTGCTGGGGCGGAGCACGGGATTGTTCTTCGCGCGCGACGGCAACGGGCGGTTGCCCGCGACATCTGGCGGAGAAACTCTACAACATCCATCGCTATGAGAATGGTTCGGCGACGATGCACATGGTGTTTCGCGATCACACGATTTCCGATCTGATCGGATTTGTGTATTCGGGCATGCCTCCGGCGGATGCGGCGCGGCATTTGATCGGCAACATCAAGGAAGCCGCGAAGCCGGTGCTGGCGAAGGGACGCGATGCGGTGGTGTCGATCATTCTCGATGGCGAGAATGCGTGGGAATATTACCCGAAGTCGGGGCGCGAATTCCTGCGGCGGTTCTATGACGGGTTGCAGCGCGAGCCGGGCATGGAGGCCGTGACGATTTCCGAGGCAATTGCGCGGCACAAGGATTTCGGCAAGATGACGTCGCTCGTGCCGGGATCGTGGATCAACGCGAACTTCAATGTATGGATCGGAGCGCCGGAGGACAACCGTGCGTGGGACTACCTGCACCATGCGCGCGAGTTCTATGCGCAGAATGCGGCGCGGGCGACCGAAGCGCAACGCAAGCTGGCGTTCGAAGAGATTCTGATTGCCGAGGGCAGCGATTGGAACTGGTGGTACGGGCCGGAGCATCATTCGGCCAACGACCGCGATTTCGACGAACTTTACCGCAAGCATCTTTCGAATGTGTACCAGGCGCTGGGCGCGGTTCCGCCGGACTATCTGGCGCAGCCGATTACCGGGGCGGAGGTGCGTCCGTCGTTTGTGCCGCAGACGGCATACATTCATCCGCGGGTCACGGGCGACAAGGTGCGCTACTTCGAGTGGATGGGGGCGGCGGTTTATACGGCGGATCATCGCGCGGGCGCAATGCATGGCAAGCAGTTTCTGCTGGACTCGGTGTACGCCGGGATTGATTCGACCCATGTGTACGGGCGGCTCGACTTCACGGGCAAAGTTCCCGAAGAAGATTTCGAACTGGTGGTGAATCTGGAGTCGTGGGCCAGCGGCGAGCCGCGTGCGCGGCGTACGCTGCGCGTCGAGGCCTCGGTGCACGAGCGCAAGCTGAAGCGGATGGAAGATCGAAAACGGATCGGAGGAGCAGGTGAAGGCGTCGTCGACGCAGCCGGACGAACATGTGAAGCTGGCGCTGTTGCGGAATTTTGAATTCAAGGTGCCGCTGGTGTGGCTGCTGGCGACTCCGAGCGCGGCCCCGGCGAGCGAACGCCGAGCGCAAGGCGGGCGCGGTCGCCGTGGGAGCGACCAGCAAACTACGGCTTCGTTTTAGCCTATGGCAGAACCGGTTGCCGGTGGATTCGCTGCCGCTGGAAGGGTGGATTGAACTGCAGGTGCTGAGTGAGGGGGATTTGATCTTCGGGGCGTGAGAAAGATTCTTACGCTTCAGTCGACTTACCTTTCATGCCAGAACACACGAGCTTGCCTTGATAGCGAGTTCCTAAGAAAAAGTAAACCGGAAGCTTTCGCCTCCGGTTTATCCGTGGAAACTGAACGGAGCTCGCTTAGTTGCTGCCGCCGGAGTTCGCAGGTGCTGGCGCGGAGCCGGGTGCGGGCGCAGGTGCGAGCAGGTGGAGCGGGTGCGGCAGGTGCAGCACCCATCGCCATCGGGCGGTTCAGTTCCAGAGTGAGCTCGGTGCCAGAAGGAAGGGTTGCTGATCGATGCTTGACCAGCCAGTGCGTGGTGGTAGCCCCCGCGCCCACGGCACCGCCAATCAGAACACCCGGGCCTCCGCCGATCAAGCCGCCGATGAGCATGCCGCCAGCTGTGCCGCCGCCGAGTTCGAGGTCGTCACGGCGGTCGTGGCCTTGTCCTTTGAACTGGCCTTCCCCATTGACGTCGGTACCCTGAATGTTGGTGTCGATCAGAGTCGCGTCGAGATAGTAGCGCTCACCGGTCGGAAGAATCACGGCTTCGGCAAGAATTCCAATGGTGGGTTTGCCGGAGATGCGGCGCGGTTCACTCACTTTGGTGACGCGGCCTTCGACCGTCGCTCCGACGGGAATCAACGTAGTGCCGTTGACTACGACCGCCTGGGTAACCTTGGCCTGAAACGGATCGCCGACTCGGTTGCTGAAGGTGGCCAGGGTGGTATCGAGCCGGACCATCAGAGCGGTCCCTGCGGGTACGGGAGTCTGGGCCGCCAGAGTAGCGGCGAACATCAAAAGCAGGCAGGGTAGAGCGATCCATTTCTTTACATTCTTCACGGCGGGCCTCCTCAAATCTTGAGCAATATTCTATCTCGACTGTAGTCCAGGCAATGCGCGGGGACAATGCACAGGCGGGACAGGGAACCACAGGAGGTACGAGGCAAAACATGGTGGCCGAAAGGACGGTCCCGAAGGCGGAAATTGGTGCTGATCGGCGTGTCGGACATCCCACTGCGGTCGTGTCCATCCGATATAATCGTTGGTTTCGCAAAACAGGTGTGCAAAGTTTCATGTTTTCACGGTTTCAACGTTCAACCGAGCGTTCCCCATCGAACTGTGAAACTTTGAGACCTTTATCCATCCGGTAATCATAAAGTCGAGGAAAGAGAAAACATCTATGTCAAATATTGCAGCCATTCATGCACGAGAAGTTCTGGACTCCCGTGGCAATCCTACGGTGGAAGCGGAAGTATTTCTGGCGGACGGTTCGATGGGGCGGGCGATCGTTCCCAGCGGCGCCTCGACGGGAGAGCACGAGGCGGTCGAGTTGCGCGATGACGATACGAACCGGTTTCGTGGGCAAAGGCGTGCTGAAGGCGGTCGAGAACGTCAACGGCGAGATCGCCGAGGCACTGGCGAACTGGGATGGATTCGACCAGCGCGGGCTCGATGCGCGGATGATCGAACTGGACGGCACCGAGAATAAGGGACGGCTGGGCGCGAACGCGCTGCTGGCGGTGTCGATGGCGGCGGCGCGGGCTTCGGCGGCGATCGCTGGATATTCCACTCTATCGCTATCTGGGCGGAGCGGGAGCGAACACGCTGCCCACGCCGATGATGAACATTCTGAATGGCGGCGCGCATGCCGACAACAACGTCGACTTCCAGGAATTCATGGTGATGCCGGTGGGCGCGCCCTCGTTTCATGAGGCGCTGCGCTGGGGCGTGGAAGTTTTCCATACGCTGAAGGGCGTGCTGAAGAAGCGCGGCTACAACACGGCGGTCGGCGATGAAGGCGGATTTGCTCCATCGGTGAAGTCGAACGTGGAAGCCATCGAAGTCGTGCTGGAGGCGATCAGCAAGGCCGGGTACAAGCCGGGAGAAGAGATCGCGATTGCGCTCGATCCGGCGGCCAGCGAGTTTTTCCAGGATGGCAAGTATGTGTTCAAGAAGTCCGACAAGTCAGCCAAGAGTTCCGACGAGATGGTGAAGTTCTGGGCGAAGTGGGTGAACGACTATCCGATCGTGTCGCTGGAAGATGGGCTGGCCGAGAATGACTGGGACGGCTGGGCGAATCTGACCAAGGAACTGGGCGGCAAGATTCAGCTGGTCGGCGACGATTTGTTTGTGACGAACGTGCAGTTCCTGCAGGAGGGGATCGACAAGGGAGTGGCCAATTCGATTCTGGTAAAGGTCAATCAGATCGGAACGGTCAGCGAGACGCTGGATGCGATCGATCTGGCGCGGCGCAATGGCTACACGTCGGTGATTTCGCACCGCTCAGGCGAGACGGAAGACACGTTCATCGCGGACCTGGCGGTGGCGACCGGAGCAGGGCAGATCAAGACCGGGTCGGCGTCGCGTACGGACCGCATTGCGAAGTACAACCAGTTGCTGCGGATTGAAGAGGAGTTGGCGGGGACGTCGCGGTTCCTGGGGCTGGCGGCATTGAACTACAAAGGCTAAACGTTCTCATTGTCCTCCGGATCCGGAGTCAACGACTGATTGTGGCCGCCTCGTACCTCAGGGGCTGAAGCCCGTGTCGATTCTACTCGCTTGACGCGGCGCTCAAAGCGCCGCTCTTCCACGGTCGTGCACGCGCTTAAACGGAGTAGCCTGCGCATGAATGCCTGCTCTTGCGGGGTTTGGCTAAGAGCTAAAAGCTAAGAGCTAGGAGCTAACAGCTAATTTATGTCTCGTCCGAAACCGCTGATTCTTACGATTCTCGACGGCTGGGGGTATCGAGCCGAAACCAAAGCCAACGCCATCGCTCTGGCACGCAAGCCGACCTACGACCGGCTTCTACGTGAGTACCCCAACACGCTGATTCATACGAGTGGACCCTTTGTCGGACTGCCGGAAGGACAGATGGGGAACAGCGAGGTTGGGCATCTCAACATTGGCGCCGGGCGGATTGTTCATATGGACATCACGCGCATTGATTTGATGATCCGGAACCGGGAATTGTTTTCGCATCCCGTCCTGCTGGATGCCATGAAACATGCGCGCACCGGGGAGCGGCGGCTTCATCTTTTCGGTCTGGTTTCGGATGGAGGCGTGCACTCGCAGCAGGCGCATCTTTATGCGCTGCTGAAAATGGCGAAAGAGAATGGGCTGGAGCGTGTATTTGTGCACGCTTTCATGGACGGGCGCGACACTCTGCCGACCAATGGGGCGGGATATCTCGAACAACTGCAGCAAAAGATGCGCGAGTACAACTGCGGAAAGATCGCCACGGTGAACGGGCGTTACTACGCGATGGACCGCGACCGGCGCTGGGAGCGCATTGCCAAGGCGTACAACGCGATGGTCTTCGCCGATGCGGAAGGCGGAAAATGCGCCGACCCGGTGCAGGGGATGAAAGATTGCTACAACAAGGGTGTGACCGACGAATTCGTGATTCCCTTCGTTTGCACCGACAGCCGTGGGCAGGCGCTGGCCACGATTCGGGATGAAGACTCGTGCATTTGTTTCAATTACCGGGCTGACCGGGTTCGACAGATTACGCGCGCACTCACTCGGAACAGCGGGCTGAACGCCAAGGGTGGCAGCGACCTGCCTGGGGCGGCCGATCTGGATGCCACAATTCCGCGCGACCGCGTGCCCAAAGATCTGCGCTATGTATGCATGACGCAATACGACAAGAATTTCAGTCTGCCGGTGGTGATTCCTCCGGAGTCGATGGCAAACATTCTGGCGAACGTGATGGGCGGGATGAACATGCGCAATCTGCGCGTGGCCGAGACGGAAAAGTATGCGCACGTCACGTATTTCTTCAACGGTGGCGTGGAAACGCCGTTCCCCGGGGAAGAACGCGTGATGGTGCAATCTCCGAAAGTTGCGACTTACGATCTGAAGCCTGAGATGAGTGCTGCCGGGATTGCGGACGCGGTCGTGAAGGCTACGGAAGACGGCACGTTCGATGTGATGATCGTGAACTTCGCCAATGCCGACATGGTCGGACATTCCGGCAAGATTGAGCCGACGATAAAAGCGGTCGAAACCGTGGATACGTGCTTGGCTCGTATTGAATCTGCGATTCGTGCAAAAGGCGGGGCGATGCTGATCACCGCTGATCACGGAAACGCAGAGATGATGATCGACCCCGTGACGGGCGGTCCGCACACGGCGCATACGACGAATCCGGTACCGTTCATCGTCGTTTCGGAAGATGCCAAGCAGTTCACGCTGAAGCCGAACGGATCGCTGCGCGATATTTCTCCGACGATTCTAGGAATGTTGGGTGTCGACGAACCGAAGGAGATGACGGGTGCGGACCTTCGGGTTCCGTTGAAGGCCTGAAAGCCTTAACCGCAGAGGGCGCACACCAAATCCGCGGAGATCGCAGAGAAAGGCGATTCCGGGATCGCCTTTCTCTACATTTCTGGAATCTCTGGAGCGGAACAGTTTAGTTCGCGAGTAGAGCTGGGGCCGTCGCCAGAAGTCCCGCGACCAACTCCAGGTCGTGCAGGTCTTCGCGGCTGAAGTCCTGGGCGAACTTCGGGTCGAGTCCTTTGCGGGAAATCTGAATTACTCCGACCACTGCCGATTTTGGATCCATGATCGGCACCGACATGAGCTTCTGAATGGGCGATGGGGCAGCCGGTTCGTCATTCGTACCGTCGGGTTTGATGGTCTCAAAGATACTGGCGTGCTTGACGCGCGCAAAGTTGTTGAAAATTTCGGCTTTCTTGCTCAGAGCCGTGTGCGCGGCGACCGCTTTGCTGGACAATGGAATTGCCCCGGTCGTCCGCAGATGTTCGGGAAATACAAAGCGCAGCAGACCGCTTTCCAGGCGCAGAAGGGCGACTTCGGTGTATTGCACACGAAAAATCTTGGCGAGGACCATACAAAGATCCAGCGCCGAAACTCCCTGGCCCAGCACAGATCCCAAGGGGAGCAAGTGCTCGGGGAGTACGACTTCTTCTTCCATCATGGCGTTGTCGTTATTTTGGGTCATAGGTAAGCCCGTACGACTCTCAGTCTCGACGAACATAGACTCTATCGCACTTTGTGCGCCATAAGGTACTTCCCAAAGTAATGAGAGGAGTGACCGTAAGTCCTTTGTTTTCATTGGAAAGATAAACGAAGGTCCATGTCTTGCACAGGACGAGCCAGTTTTTGGCGGGTCGCAAACCATCAATCGGTGACAGTTTTTGTCAATTGCACCGAAGCTGAGGCGGCTTCCCGTAGTCGACGCCCCGCTGCGAGGGAGTTTTTTCCAGAGCGAACTCGTTTACACTTCCAGCGTATGAACAATCCGACACAACCTAACGTGAAATTATTGAACGACGCCACTTACCGCGAGAACTACGCCAACAGCGTGCAGATGCGGGTCAACATCTGGGACTTCTTCCTGGTCTTCGGCACACTGCAGCAGCAGACCGAGACTCATGTCGAGATCAAGAATTTCCAGGGCATCTACCTGAGCCCGCAGCAGGCCAAAGCCCTGTTGGGACTGCTGCAGCAGAATGTTTCGGGTTACGAGAGCGCGTTTGGCGAGATTAAGCTCGATCCACGGATGACGCCCCAGGGTCCGGTGCACTAGCGACCGGCGCCGTTTCGGTGCATGACGAGAGAGAGGTTGCCAGCGACGTTGGTGCGAAAACTGTTCCCAATCGAATGACTTCTCCGATGCGATCGTCCAGCCCGCATCCCGCACTGGTGTTCGCATGCATCCTGGTCGGCATTTTTCTGCTGCATATTCCGCTGCTGCAGCTTCCTTATTTTTGGGACGAAGCGGGGTACTACGTTCCGGCGGCGCGCGATCTGCTGCTCAGCGGAAGTCTGATTCCCCACACCACTGTTTCGAATGCCCATCCTCCGCTGGTGATGGCGTGGGTCGCGCTGTGGTGGAAGATCGTGGGCTTCGCGCCGATGGTGACGCGATCGGCCATGCTGGTGGTGGCGGCGTTCTCGCTGTTGGGGGTATTTCGCCTGGCCCAGCGGGTGGCGAATACAGAGGTCGCGATCGCATCGACGCTGTGTACGGCGTTGTATCCTGTCTTTTTTGCGCAGAGTTCACTGGCCCAAGTGGATCTGGCCGCGGCGGGGCTGACGTTCTGGGGCCTGTGCGCTTACGTGGAGGATTGTCCGGTTGCGGTTGCGATCTGGTTTTCGCTGGCTGCGATTGCGAAAGAGACCGCAATTCTCGCGCCGGTCGCGTTGGCGAGCTGGGAAGGGTTGCGTTTCGTTGCGCCGAAGTGGAATGCGTTGCAAGGGCTGTGGACCGGCCCGGACGGGGAGAGCCGCGTGCGCCCGGTCCAGCGCATCTTGGCGCTACTTGTTCCGATTGTTCCGCTCGCCCTGTGGTACGCCTTTCATTACTCGCGCACGGGGTACGTCTTCGGCAATCCGGAGTTTTTCCGCTACAACGTTGCTGCAACTCTGAATCCTTTGCGATTCCTGTTGGCGCTGGGACTGCGGCTGTGGCAGGCCTTCGGCTACCTGCATTTGTGGCTGTTGACGATTGGAATGCTGCTGGCGATGCTGCTTCCCCCGGTCAGAGATAACGGGAATGAACGCGAGCGCATTGCGATCCCGCTGCAGATGATTTTTCTCGTCGTGGTGAAGGTGTATGTGGTGGCCATGGCTCTGATCGGCGGGGCCGTGCTGGCGCGCTACATGCTGCCTGCGGTGCCACTGGTGATCATCGTCGGTGTTTCTACGCTGCGCAGGCGGTTGCGCCATTGGACCGCTGCCGTTGCGGTGATTGCTTTGGCGTTCGTTGCAGCATGGTTCTGGAATCCGCCGTACGGATTCTCGCCGGAAGACAATCTCGCGTATCGCGATTATGTCGTTCTGCACGAGAATGGGGAGCGCTTTCTTGAGGCGCGCTATCCCATGGCGCACGTGCTCACGGCTTGGCCGGCTTCGGACGAACTGACGCGGCCATGGTTGGGCTATACGACGCGGCCGTTGCAGGTGGTACGCGTTGAGGACTTCTCGCTGGAAGAAGTGCTGTCGGCCGCTGAATTCCGCGCGCACTTCGACGTTGCGCTGGTGTTCTCCACGAAGTATGAGCCCCCGCCCCCGTGCTGGATCGCTGGAAGACCTGGGATGGGTTGAAGCGCAAATTCTTCGGATTCCATCGCGACTTGCCGCCCGCGGCGATCGCTCAGATTCTTGGCGGTCGGGTCGTATTCTCGGAGAGAGCGCAAGGGGCAGTGGGTAGCGGTGATTGAGATAGAACAGCAAGAAATTCAGAATGCAAGAGTCACAATGCAGAATTGGGTCGCTAACCCTGACTGACCGGCGAAGCCACAGCTACTTCTGCATCAAGTGGCAGGAATGCGTTTTGATTACCAACCAGACTTCACGGCCAGGCGCTAGTTGTAACGAATCGCGGGCGGCGAGTGTGAGATGGACTTCCATCTCGACGCGGCATTTCACGCGCGCAGAGACGATTACATCCCGCTGATCGAGGGAAGTGATGCGTCCCGGGATCACGTTGCGGGCGCTCAAGCCGACCGGGGGAGAGGTCGCCAGCAGGATGTCGCCCGCGCGGATTCCGACTCGCAGTGGCGATCCGACGCCTCCGCGCACCAATGGGGTTTCCAGCACTACCGCGCCACCGTCTCCGGCAATACGGCAATTCATCGTGCCGCGCTCAGGGCGGACGGCTTCCACCACAGCGTCGAAGATGTTCTCGAACCCAACCAATTGCGCAACGGTCTCCTGTTGCGGCGCCGCGATGACTTCGTGAGGTGTGCCTTGGGCGACGATGCGTCCTGCATCGAGGACGAGGATGTGCTCGCCGAGCGCGAAAACTTCTTCCCGGCTATGCGTTACGTAGAGGATCGGAATGCGGTGCGTCTGGTTCCAGATTCGTAGGTCATCGATAATCTGCGACTTGGTCGACGCATCGAGAGCGGCCAGCGGTTCATCGAGAAGAAGCACGGCAGGATCGGTGACGAGGGTTCGCGCCAAAGCGGCGCGCTGACTTTCTCCGCCAGAAATCTCACGCGGGTGACGCTGTGCCAGATGCGAAATGCGGAATGCCTGGAGGATTGCAGATGTCCGCGTTGTACGCTCGGGGCGGGGCAAATGGGTAAGACCGTATTGAATGTTCTGCTCGACGGTCAGATGGGGGAACAGGGCGAGGGTTTGGAAGACGTATCCAATGCGTCGATGAGCGACGGGAAGTTCGACGTGCTGTGCGGCATCGAACCAGACGCGGTCGCCGACGACGACTTGTCCGTTGTCCGGCTTGGTCAATCCGGCTATGCAGTCAAGGAGAGTCGTCTTGCCCGCTCCCGACGGGCCAAACAAGATGGTGAATCCGGGCGGGGCTTGGAACGCGACGTCCAAGAGGAACTCTTGCCCCAGAGACGGCAGTGTCTTGCGAAGGCGAACTTCGAGCCGCGGGTCGGCCTGCCCGTCGCTTGAGTTGCGGGACGACAAAGGCACGATTTCAAGAGGCGCGATCGCAGGAGGCTCGCTCACAGCAGTTCATTCTAGGGAGCCTTGGGGCTGGTTGGCAAAGTCCGGCCATCGTACACGGGTAGGGATCCCTTCGGCTCAGCTCAGGGCAGGCTCTTCGACTGCGTGGGTGATTCGCTTCGCGAAGCATCCACGCTGCTCAGGATGATGACATAGATTGCGGCTCTGATCCAACCTATCGGATGGGTCCGATAACCCATGCTTTACGGTTGACACCGTATACGACAGCCAAGACCGCAAAGCTGAAGGCGAGAAGCAGCAGGGCTGTGGCGTTGGCCGCGGAGGAGTCGCCGGCTTGCACGCGATCGAAAATATCAATGGAAACCGTCCGCGTGACGCCAGGAATGTTTCCGCCGACCATGAGCACGACACCGAACTCTCCCATGGTGTGTGCAAAGCTCAATGCGGTGCCGGTGATCAAGCCGGGAATGGAGAGTGGCGCGATCACACGAAAGAAAGTTCGCGGTGGGGACGCGCCCAGCGTTGCCGACGCTGCGATCAGCTTACGATCGACGCCCGCGAACGACGCGGCGAATGGCTGTACGGCAAACGGCAGGCTGTAGAGAATCGATCCAATCACCAGGCCGCTGAAGGTAAAGGCCAGAGTGTGGCCGGTGAGCGAGGTCCACCAACGGCCTAGCGGACTGTGGGAGCCGAGTGCCACGAGGACATAGAATCCCAACACTGTCGGAGGTAGGACGATGGGCAACGCGACTACTGCTTCTACCAGAAACTTCCAGCGCCAGCGAGAGAAGGCGATCCAGTAAGCAATGGGTAGACCAAGGATGAGTAATATGGCTGAGACTGTGATCGCCAGTTGCAACGTCAGCCAGAATGCTTGCCAGTCGATTGTCATGGGATGCCGTCGCTACTTCTTTACTGTTTCCGGCAGTGTAAATCCAGCTTTCCGAAACAGGTCGTCCGCTTCTTTGGTCTTGATGTATTCCAGAAAGTCCGCCGCTTCCTTCTTGTGTTGCGAGTGCGAAAGCACGATGGCTCCCTGGGCTAAGGGAGGATAGTATTCCGCGGGAACCTCCCAGTATTTTCCTTTGCCGCTCATGCCCGGAGCCATGGCGTGCGCGAGCGCTACGAATCCTGCTTGCGCGTTGCCTGACTCCGCGAACTGCGCCGCCTGCGAGACGCTCTCGCCCAATACCAGGCGGTTTGAGAGCTGATCGTACAAACCGGCATGCTTGAGAGACGCTACCGCCGCCCGGCCATAGGGAGCATGTTGCGGATTGGCGATCGCAATTTTTTTGACTGAAGGACCGAGGAGAGCGTTCATGCCGCGGTGTTCGACGTCGAGGGAGGAATCTGCCGGAACCCACAAGACAAGCTTCCCGACCGCGTACTGATACAAACTTGCCGCGTCGGCGTTGCCTGTGTCGATGAGATGGCGGGGATAGTCCATGTCGGCGGAGAAGAAGAGGTCAAATGGAGCGCCATTCTGAATCTGTTGAGTGAGCGTCCCGGAGGCTCCGAAGGAAAGTTTCACTTTCACGCCGGATTTCTTCTCGTAGTTGTCGCCGATCTGCTGCAGCACTGTGCTCAGATCGGCCGCCGCAGCTACGGTCAACTCGCGAGTGCTGTTCTCTTGCGCTGCAACCGCAGTCGTAGCCACAGCGATGCAGGAGGCCAGCAATGTACACGAAACCAACCTCATGTAGCTGAATATCTGCCTCAAGTCCGCCCTCCATCTTCCTCAAGTGACCGCGGAAAACAGATTGTACAGGGCGAGGCGTCGGCATGCAGTTCCAATCGCGGAAACGGTTTTTCCCAAAGTGGTCCAGCGAGCGAAGGGATCGTTGCTTTTGCGTTGCTTCGCCCGCGGGCGGTTCCGATACTGGCAAGTGAGATTTATCATGCCACGTCGTTCTCTTCTCTTATTCCTTCTCCCATTATTTCTTTTTATCTGGTGGGCTGTTCCGATCACGATGGCGCAAGGCGCGAAGCAGACCGTTCCTGAAACCCCGGTGGCCGATTCTGATGCGGACCATGTCAAAGAGCGTAGTGAGTGGTTTTTCCGGGGACGCCTGGTGCATGGGAAAGTTTCGGCGGAGCTTCGTCGCAGAGCCTATAAAGCGAAGCTCCAGCTGAGGGCGCAGCACACAGCGGCGCTTGCGGCCGCTTCGCAGACGAGTGGGCAAGGTTCGCTCTCGTCCGGCTGGTGGGTACCGTTGGGGCCGATGCCGTTGGCGTCCGATGCTACGGGCAACGGCACGCAGGATTATCACCAAGTGTCGGGAAGGGCGACGGCCGTGGCGATTGATCCGGCCGATTCGACCGGCAACACGGTGTACATCGGTGGGGCGCAAAGCGGGGTGTGGAAATCGACGAACGCTGCGAACCCAACCGCCAACAGCGTAAGTTGGGCTCCCCTCACCGACGGTCAAGCCACACTCTCGATCGGGGCGATCGCCATTCAGCCGGGCGATAGTGCAGTGGTACTCGCTGCCACCGGGGAGGCGGACAACTCTGGCGATTCGTATTTCGGCTTGGGGATTCTGCGATCCGCAGATGCCGGCGCCACCTGGACGCTGATTCCAAATGCGAACTCGGGCGCGCTCTCGTTCAGTGGGCTGGGCGGGACGCGCATGGCCTTCAGCAGCGCCAACGGACAAACGAACACGGTTGTTTCAGCGATGGCCACTACCTCCGAGGGGCTGATTGACGGCGCCGTTACCGCGAATACCACACGCGGTCTCTACACTTCAATCGATGCAGGTCAGACTTGGAGTTATGACGCGCTAGTCGATCCGGGCGGCGCAACGGATGCGACCTCTGCGACATCCGTCGTCTACAACAGCGGGGCAATGCAGTTTTTTGCCGCGGTGCGCTACCACGGCTTCTACTCATCGGCCGACGGAATTCACTGGACGCGTCTCCCGGTGCAACCCGGGAATGGGTTGCTGGGCACCGCGGCGTGCCCGCCGCAATCCACGTCGAACAATTATGCATGTCCCATCTACCGCGCAGAACTCACATCGGTTCCGGGGCGCAACGAGATGTACGCCTGGTTTATTTCTCTTTCTGCCAATGGCAATCCGGTCGATGGCGGAATTTGGGCAAGCGTCAATGGTGGCGCGTCGTGGAGTGCGATCTCCGAGACGGGCATTACGAACTGCGGCGATTTTTATGGCTGCGGCGTGCAGCAGGGCTCTTACAACCTGGAACTGCTGGCCATGCCGAATGGCGCGGCGACGGACTTGTACGCCGGGGCCATCAATGTCTACAAGTGCAGCATAACGACCCAGAATCCGACGTGTGCTGCCATTCCGTTCATGAACCTTACACACGTGTACGGATGCGATCCGATTGGCGGCGCCCGCGCACGTGCATCCTGATCAGCACGCATTGGCATTCGCGATCCCCAGTTCGGGCAGCGATTCCGGCAATGCATTGTTGTACTTCGCCAACGACGGCGGCATCTACCGCGCGCTCAATGGATTTTCGGGACTGAACACGGGTTCCTGCTCAGGGACGAATCAGTTTGACGATCTGAATCAGAACCTGGGATCGATGACGCAGTTCGTCAGCTTCTCGCAGCATCCAACGGATCCGAACACGCTGCTTGGAGGCGACGCAGGACAATGGTTCTCCCGCAACCAGTCAGGCAACGACGAATCCGAGTTGGGTGAATGTACTCGGCGGGGATGGCGGCTACAACGCCATCGATGTGGGCTCGAACTGGTATGCCTCGAATCCAGATGTTCCTCCCGGCGGTCTGGGAGTGCAACTCTGCCCGAGCGGCATCCATTGCGTCGATAGCGGATTCAATATGGTCGTCACCAGCAGTTCAGTGGGCGGGGACGATGGCGCGTTCTATTTTCCTTACATACTCGATCCGAAGTCTTCAACCGCCATGCTCATCGGAACATGTCGTGTATGGCGCGGTCCGCGCACTGGAGGTCTCTTTTCGGCGCTTAGCCCGAACTTCGACACGCTTGGCTCAGGAACCTGCGCGGGCAATGAAGTGAATCAAGTGCGCGCTCTGGCGGCAGGCGGTCCGACAGATACCGCCGGGTCCAGCGTGATTTATGCAACCACGAGCGGATTCGGCCCGATAGACGGTTCTTCATACACATCCACGGGCGGCCGTGTGTGGGTGACGACCAATGCGTCGGGTGGGATACCTGCGTTTGCCGACGTCACCAACAACGGACCGCAGGGCAACATCAATCCGAATCAGTTTCCGATTTCGAGCGTCGCCATCGATACGTCCGATTCCAGCGGGAAGACGGCGTACGTGACCGTGATGGGCTTTACCGGAGGCACCGGGCACGTCTGGAAGACGACCAATGCTGGCGCGTCCTGGAGGGACTTCACGGCGGGCCTTCCAGATTCCCCGGTCAACGCGGTCGTTGTCTATTCTGGGCTATCGCAGGTCTATGTCGCGACCGACGTGGGGGTCTTCGGCAGTTCGACTGCTTCCGCAAGTTGGACCGAGCTTGGACCGAATCCGAGCGTGGGGCAACCCGGGTTCCTGCCCAACGTCGCAGTTACCGCGCTGGGAGTGTTCAATTCTGGGGGCCAGCAATTGTTGCGGGCCTCCACGTATGGACGCGGCATGTGGCAATTCAATCTGGTCATCACACCGGACTTCCAGCTGTCCGTCACCAACTCTCCACTGACCGTCAATGCCGGACAGACCGCGAGCTTCAACGGAACGGCCATTGGGATGAATGGATATGCGAGCTCAGTAGCGCTGAGTTGTGTCGCCGGACTCACCCCTGCACCGACCACGTGTACTCCTGCGCCTACGTCGTTGACGCCGGGAACCAAAACTCCATTCACCGTCACCGCCGGGGGAGCGGTTGGAGATTACTACTTCAACGTCCAGGGAACCGGATCCGATTCGAATCATGTCACGCATCAGGCGAGCGCCGTGCTGCACGTTCTGAGCAACAGTGCTGACTTCATGCTCAGCGAGCCAACTGCGTTTCCGACCGTGAATGTGGGCAGCAGCGCTACGACCGGACCCATCAGTGTGACTGCGACAACCGGATTCACGGGGACCATCAACTTGTCATGCTCTCTGGTGTCTGGCAACGGCAGTTGCAGCGTAAGTCCGGCCACGGTGACTTCTATCCCAACGACCGCGAACGTCACCGTGAACGCACCCACTTTGAGCACGGGCAGCTATCAACTTCTCGTGCAGGGAACTTCCGGTTCTACGACGCATACACTGATGATCCCCTTCAACGTGGGGGACTACCAGATCTCCGGCACGCAAGCGCTCACGGTCGGGCTGGGCGCGCAGGGCACGGCGAACTTAAGCATCGCAGCATCGACATATTACAGCGGCAAAATCAATGCGACGTGCGATGCCAGTGCTTTGCCGGGTGCAAGTTGCGCGCTAGTTCCAGGAAATCCAATTACCGTCAACCTGGGATCGAGTGTGTCGCTGACGGCAACCATCGGTGTCCCCAGCAACGCCGCCCTTGGGACATACAACATCAACGTCAACACACAGGACACTACGGGAGCGCCAAGTCATACCTTCACGATCTCTCTCTCTGTAGTACAGAATTTCCAGGTCACGTCTTCAACCGCGAGCCAGACCGTGATTCCGGGGCAGATCACTGGAGCTTACAACTTGACGGTCCAGCCCATGGGAGCGTCGTTTAGCGGGGCGGTGACACTCTCGTGCTCCAGCGGACTCCCTCCAGGAGCGCAGTGTCTTTTCATCCCATCCGGACCTGTCACGCCGGGCAAGAGTCCAGTGCCAGTCGTGATGACCATTTCCACCATCATTCCAACTACCTCCGGGACTTATCCCGTGACGATTACTGGGACGTCAGGGTCGCTTTCGCACTCGGTGCCGGTGTCGCTCGTCATCAGCAACGATTTTCAGCTCGGAACGGTCTTTGGGTTTCCGGCGAACGTCGTGGCGCAA
This sequence comes from uncultured Acidobacteriaceae bacterium, assembly GCA_963788555.1. Lineage (GTDB taxonomy): Bacteria > Acidobacteriota > Terriglobia > Terriglobales > Acidobacteriaceae > Sulfotelmatobacter. Next base: position 361,934 of record CAWBHM010000008.1, read on the forward strand.
TCATCCCAGACGGCGATGGTGTCCGTCACACCCAACTACAGCGGTGTGATCAACGCCACTTGCAACATTGGGACTATGTCTGGAGCGCAATGCACGATCTCTCCGGCAAATCCGATGGGGATCAACGCGAATGTACCAGTAACGCTGACCGTAGTGCTGACCATACCGAGCAGCACTCCACCCGCCGCATACATCATCAACATTACGGTGGCGGACGCGTCCGGACAGCCAAATCACATTCTGTCTCTGCCACTCACCGTCCAGGATTTCTCCGTAGCGGCGACGACGGCGAGCCAGACCATCAGTCCTGGCAAGACCACGGGATCCTACAAGCTCACGCTAACCCCCAGTCCAACTGGGGCCGCGTTTTCGAGCGCGGTGACCCTTTCCTGTTCCAGCGGCCTGCCGCCAGGGGCGCAGTGTTTATTCAGCCCATCGACGCCCGTGAATCCGCCGGCGACTGTAGTCATGACCATTTCCACAGCGGCCTCTACCGCTGTGAACACTTACCCAGTGACGGTTACCGCGACATCGGGTTCGCTATCCCACTCTGTCGTCGAATCTCTCATCGTGACGAGCGGCGTTGGAACTAACGACTTTCAGTTGGCCGTGAGTCAAGCCTTCCCGGCCAATGTGGACGCGGGGACCCCTCAGACCGCGAAGGTGTCCGTTACGCCGAATTACAGCGGCTCCATCAACGCCAGTTGCGATGCGAGTTCGATGCCGGGAGCACAGTGCGTGGTTACGCCCCCGAATCCGCTGGCGATCAGCGCGAATACGGCTGTGACGCTGTCGGTAGCGCTGAACGTGCCCAACACCGCCGCACCCGCTGCGTACACGGTCAATCTCACTGTCGCAGACGCGTCGGGGGGGCAGAGCCATACGCTCCAGCTGCCACTGACTGTGATCCAGGACTTTTCGGTGAGTTCGGCCACGCCCAGCCAGACGATCACTGCCGGGGAGACCACCGGTCCCTACCAACTGACGGTTGCTCCGAATCCGCAGGGCTACTCGTTCGGTGGCGCAGTGACGCTTTCTTGTCCCAGTGGACTTCCCACGGGAGCACAGTGCTTGTTCAATCCTTCGACACCTCAGACTCCGGGAAACTCCGGGGTGAGTGTAGTCATGACGATCTCAACGGCGAAGGCGGCAGCCCAAGGACGGCAGCAACCTCGCGAACCCTCGAGCTTCTATGCGTTGGGGTTGCTGCTTCCGGGAATCGTGATCGGTTGGAGTGCGGTGCACCGTGCCTCGGGGAGACTCAAGCCACGGGCGTTCGGCTTGACCACGATGTTACTGCTGCTGATGTGGTCACTGCTCTCGTGTGGCGGCGTAAGCACGGGCGGGAATGGCAGCGGATCGTCGGGGAATACTCCAATTACCTACGTAATTACGGTGACAGGGACATCGGGCTCACTCAGTCATAGCACAGCAGTCAGCCTTGTCATGCAGTGACGGAGAGCGCCCCTACCCGTTATGATCGTTGGCTGACTGAACCGTCAGTGGAAGTGTGACCCACGCGCGTCCCCTGGCTTTGCTCTTCATGACCGATTCTCGCTACAACGTAATCATCATCGGCGGTGGTGTGGTTGGGCTTGGGGTTGCGCTTGAAATCACGCGCCGCTTTCCGCGTTTGCGGCTCTTGCTGGTTGAAAAAGAAGAGCGGGTGGCTCGCCACCAGAGCGGACACAACAGCGGCGTGATTCACTCTGGCGTCTACTACAAGCCCGGCTCTTTGAAGGCGCGGCTCTGCGTCACTGGAGCAGCAGCCATGGTCGAGTTCTGCCGCGAGCATGGAATTGCTCACAATGTCTGCGGAAAAGTCATTGTCGCGACTCATGCTGACGAACTGCCGCGTCTGGAGGAATTGCGCAAACGCGGGGAAGCCAACGGCCTGACGGGTTTGCGCTTGATTGGGCCGGAAGAGCTACGCGAGATTGAGCCGAACGCCAGGGGGCTGCAAGCCTTGGTGGTGCCTTCGACGGGAGTCACCGACTATGCCGTGGTCTGCGAGAAATATGCGGAACTGATTTCCGCGCGAGGTGTAACTGTTCTCACTTCCGCTGCGGCGACCGGAATTCGCCGGCTGGCAGACGAGATCGTGGTCGAAACGAGGCAAGGCGCGTTTTCCGCCAAGTCACTCATCAACTGTGCCGGTCTATTCAGCGACCGCATCAGCCGAATGGCGGGCGACGATCCTGGCGTGATGATCGTTCCGTTCCGCGGGGAATATTACGATCTCGTTCCCGATCGCGCCATGCTGGTACGTGCGCTGATCTATCCGGTGCCGGATCCGCAGTTCCCGTTTCTGGGCGTGCATTTCACGCGCCGGATTACGGGCCGGGTCGACGCCGGCCCGAACGCCGTTCTGGCACTGGCACGCGAAGGCTACCGGCACACCGACATCAGCGTGCGCGACCTGGCTTCATCGGTTGCTTTCCCCGGTTTTTGGCGAATGGCCGCGCGGCACTGGCGTAGCGCGATCGACGAATGGCACCGGTCGTTTTCAAAAGCGGCCTTCGTTCACGCATTGCAACGGCTGGTTCCGGAAGTGGTTGAGAAAGATTTGGTCCCTGGCGGATCTGGCGTGCGTGCGCAGGCTCTTAAGCCCGATGGTTCGCTTGTGGACGATTTCCAATTCGTGACTTCCGGTAAGGTGTTGCACGTGCTCAACGTGCCCTCGCCGGCGGCTACGGCCTCGCTCAGCATCGGCAAGGCCATTGTGGATACTGCGTCTGACAGTCTCGGTCTTGGTTAGGCTGTAGCGGAATCTTTAGCGAGTTCCTCACCGGCTAAAGCCGTTTCTCACCCCGCCACGCTTTCGGCGCAGCTTTAAGTCGCGCCCTTTGAAAGCAGTCGATCCTCAGAAAGAGAGACTCAGCGTCATCTGGATCTGGCGCGGCATGCTGATCGTTTTATTCACGATTCCCAGTCCGGACGGCGGATTGTAGAAACTGCTGGGCGGCGTACCCACGACCGGAAACTGGTTGTAGAACTCGTTCTGCGAAACGTCGTCAATGGGAATGTCGAAGCTGGCAGTGTTCGTCAGGTTGAATATGTCGAAGCTGTACTTCAACGAGTACCGCTCGGTGATCTGCGTGACTTTCACAAAGGAAATATCGGTGTCCTTCTGCCACGATTGCCGGAAAATGTTGCGCTGACCGTTGGTGAAGTTGGTTTCGTAAAGATCGCCGGCTGGAATGGCTCCGTTGAGGTCTCCGGGCTGGAGCAGCGGCAGGGTGAAGCATTCCGACTTGAGTGCTGGCGTCCCAAACGCCCCGGAGGCGCCCGTTACGGCGTTCTTGGGCGTGCAGCCGGGAGCGAGGGGAACGATCGGATTCGTAATGCCGTCATAGACACTGTAGAAAATGCTGCCGACGGCGCCGGTGTAGTCGATGATGCTGTAAGGCTGGCCGCTCTGTGCGATCACAGTGCCTTGGATTGCCCATCCGTTCGCGAACATTCCTTTCCAAGAAGTCGCGTTGAAGAACTTTGGCAATTCGTAACGATAGCTGACGTTGAATACATGAGTGCGATCAAAGTCAGACGATCCATAGGCTGAGCGCAGGTCAAGCGGATTGTTGCCGTTGAAAAACAGGCCCATGCCGCTCTGCTCGTCCAGCGCATGAGAGTAGGTATACGAGAAGCCGACTTGCAATCCGTGACTCATGCGCTTCTCGATGTGGGTCTGCAGGGCGTTGTAGGCCGAGACTCCGGCCGCTTTGTAGGTTTCCGACTCCGCCGAGTAGCCAATGTAGGGCACGCGCATGTCGACGTTGCCGCCTTCGTAGGTGGCGAGATAGGGCTGACCGTTCGGCAAATTCTGGAAATTGAAGTTCGAATCGACCAAGGTATAGCCGTAGGTGTAGTACTGCGGGTTCTGTGAATTCGGGTGAATCGGGTTGGTCGGCGTGGCAATGCCCGGCTGATTAAAGGGGATCGGGATCACGCCATGACGCCCGAGGTTCCCGACGTATCCGACTTCGAACATCAAATCGTTGCGCGGCTGCCATTGAATATCGAGAGTTTGGTTGAGGGTGTAGGGCAGCTTGTTGGCGCGATTGTACGTGGCAAACGAGAACATCTGCGCACCGCTCATAATTGCCGCCTGGTTTGGCAGGTACTGCGTGATATCCGCTGGGTTGCCGCTCGGAGGTGGTCCCAGCGTCGGACCCCAGGGACTGGAAAGCGAGAAGCCATTCGCAGGGCAAGTGGGAATGTAACCCAGGTAGTAAGAATCCGGAGCACAAGCCTGCGCCGTCACATAAGGCGGGGTCTGGTTGACGCCGAACGGTCCGCCGTTGATGACGCCCTCGGCAAAGCCGGGCGACAGGTAGGAGTAAAGTTCGCCGCGATCGTAGTACATGCCAAATCCAGCGCGGACCACGACCTTATCGTTGAAGCGCTTCGGGCTCCACGCGGCTCCGATACGTGGCGCAAATCCCCATTGCCGGCCCGTAAGCGTGGTATTGCTGACGCCCTTGGTGGGGAACAACTTGTTGTTTCCGGCAATAATAAAGCCGTTGGACGTGATGGTGTCGGTGGCATCATCGTAGGCGTAGCGCGACGGATCGAAGTTAAAAATACGTCCGTACTTCTCGGTGAGTCCTCCATCCCAATCGAAGCGCAGGCCCGCCGTGACGCTCAGATTCGATCGCATTTGAAACTTGTCTTCGATGTAAGCTCCTGCCTGTCCCGCACGGTAGTAGCGGTTGGCGTTGCCTTGGAGGAACTTGGTCGTAGTGAAGTCATCGTTGGTGGTGACGAGTCCTTGAATGAACTGGGAATAATCCGCCGTTGAAATGATTCCCTGATTCGTTCGTCGGTCGCGCGTATTGAGTTGGGTGTAGGAGTAGCTGCCTCCGAAGGTAAACGAGTGACGACCGTGCATCCAGATCGCATTCGCCGAGGGCATGATGCGGTTCTGGAAGACGCCTGTGAATGCGCCTTGAGACGCTGCGCCCTGGCCAATGGTCAGAAACTGAAGGTTGGTGACGTTGCCGGGATTGGCGATCGGGTTTGCCAGGCCGAGTGGATCGACGATTGTGATTCCCGGGAAGAAGGTTGAGCCGAAAGTGTTGATGCCCAGTTGCTGCGGCGTGAAGGGCTGCGCAATCGTGCTGTAGACCTTCTCGCGCAGAATTCCAATCACTTCGGTCATGCTGAGATTCGGAGTGATAGAGTGGGCATTCGTGAGAGAGGCTACCTGGCTGCCCGCATCCAGATGCTGAGAGAATCCAGCGACGCTCGAATAGGCGTATGGCGCGATGCTGGGATCGTGCTGGTAATAGTATTTGCCCGACAGGGTATCCTTCGGGCTCCGGTTCCAGTCCAGATTTGCGACTGCCTGGTCGGCAAAGAAATAAGCCGTTCCTGGCACGGTCGCATTCTCCGGGAAACTCGGAGTTGGAATCACGCCATTGGCTGAGGGAATCATGTACTGGCCGTTGGGAAGTTTGTACTGGAACAGCGCCACGGCGACAGGGTTGAGATCGCCGTTCCCGGTGAGATTAGTTCCCCAGATATCGTTCGAGATCTGGGCCAGTCCTTGCGGAGTGCGGTTTGAGTCGGTCAGTTCCGACGGAACCAACAGACGGGACAAACCGATCTCCTGATCAGAGTCGTGAAGGTGCTGGTACGAAACGAAGCCGAACAGCTTGTCTTTGATGAGCGGTCCGCCCACCTTGCCGCCTGCGATCCAGCGATGCAACTGGGGAACCTTGTCGTTCGCCGGAATATTGGGATCTTGTTTGTCGAAGAATGGTGCTGCGTTGAGCCAATCCGTGCCGCGATATCCGTAGATCTGACCATGAATCGCATTGGTTCCACTCGCGGTACTCATATCGATGTGCGCGCCGCTGGTCGAGCCTTGCTGGGCGTCATACATCGAGGTGTTCACGCGTAGTTCTTGAACTGTTTCGGGCGCGGGAGTTGGCAAGGCCTGACCGATTGCGAGGTAAACGGAAGCTGTGCTTTGAATCGGCGCCGCGCTGGTGCTGGCGGCATTGGCTACGCCCGTATTGTTGACGATGCGCGCCGAGGCGACCTGGCTCGTACTCTTACCATTAAACAGGTTGCTCGCATCGACGCCATTGAGCAGGAAAGTGTTGCTGGTATCGCGCTGGCCGTTGGCCCAGATCGGCTGGTTGCCGAGTCCGCTGTTGACGCCAGTTCCGCCAGCCAGTTCCGCGTTCACGCCGGGAGAAAGAATGGCCAAGCCGGTGAAACTGCCCGTCGGCAACGGTACGGCTTGAATTTGCTGTGCTTCTAACACGTAGCCGTTCGTGGTGTCGACGGCGTTCATGGCTGGCGCTGCCTGGACCTCGATTGTCGTACCCACTTGTCCGACCTTGAGCGAAACGTTCAAGGTTGCGGTGCGATTGGCTTGCACCAGGATCGATGGCAGTTTCGCAGTCTGGAATCCCTCGTGGGCGACAGTGACGGTGTAAGTGCCGATGGGAAGGTTTACGAAATCGTAGTAGCCATTGGCGTTGGTCTTCTGAGAGCGCGTGAGCGTGGTTTGGTCCCCGACAATCGTTACTGTGGTATCGGGAAGCACGCTGCCGCTCGGGTCCGCGACAGTGCCGGTAATGCCGCCCAAAGTTTGCTGCGCCTGCGAGAACACGCAGAGTTGCGAAACCAATGTCAGAAAGAAAATGCCCAGCTTCATCTTCTTCACCATGAAAGTGAACCTCGTCAGGGTAGAAACACAAATCCACTGCAGCTGTGAATAGCCGCCGACAACCTGCGACTCTGTACGACGTAGTAACAGAGCCGGTTTGCTCCCGCACTTCGCTCTGCACTTAGTTCTGTACTGCAAGGCTGGAAAACTATGCCGCCAAATGTACGCGAACTTGGCGGAAAGCGGAAGGTGGAGACCCAGTGAAAATTCTTTTGGCGGAAATCAGTAATTTTTATGGCTCGGAGACATCGATGCTTTCTGCGAGAGCTGCTCTCTTGCTGCGCGTTCGAACTGCGAACCACGCGAGTCCGGCAGTTAAGTACGCGAGGTAGATGAAAGGGAGCTTGCCGTAAGGGCCTTCGGGAACGGGATAGAGGTTGCCGATCAGGGCCAAGAGCATGACGGTGGCAGTAACCCACGGGAGGATTTGCGCGCCTGGGCTGAATGCGCCATATTGCCGCTCGTAGCGGGGTAACCCGACGCAGACCAGCGCATAGGCGACGATGAAACCGTAGGTCGCGAGCGAGCCTAGCCAGCCGTAGACGTCGAGTCCACTCGCGCCGCGATAAGCGAGCACGGCGACCGGCAGCACTGCAGCGATCCCGGTGATGACCACAGCGCGGCTGGGAGTCTGATTTCGCGCGTGAGTCGCGCGCAACGAGTCGTGCGCCAGTCCATCGTGCGCCATCCGCAAAAGCACGCGAGCTGCAGCCGTGATGCATGCGAGCGTGCCTGCAAACATGCTCACCAGCGCACCGATGTCGATCAGTATCCCCAACACAGGTACGCCGCCTACCCGCGCGAGCACGTGCATTTGATCGGGAGTGGTACCCAGATCTTGACCGACGATATGAAAGCCCAGCACTTCGGCATAGGCGCAAATCGTGAAGAAAGCACCCGCAAGAACAGCACTTTGAATCACCGCGCGAGGAATGGTTTTCAGCGGATTGCGAGCCTCCGAGCCCAGAGTCGTGGCGCTTTCGAAGCCCACAAAGCTAAATAGGGCCAAGACCAAGCCGAGACGCAGTCCACTGCCCGTCATGCCGCGCAAGTGGAGTTCGTCACCATCCATGTGCCAGCCGTGACGATATAACAGGAGAGCAACCACGACCACGATGACGGTGACCGACGCCGCTTCAATCCACAGCATGAGACGCGCAGAGATCTTCACGTCGCGGTAGGCAATCCAGATGGAGACGCCCGTCACCAGCAAAGACAGGAGTACGGCAGAGAATACGTGTCCGGATGCGTCTCGCAACAACAGGTTTGCATAGTGATAGAAGCCGCCGATCACACTGGACCCGGTCGCCACGTAGGCCAGTAAAAGGCTCCAGGCAACCGTCGCGGAGAGCCAGGGCGGCAGAGTCATTGACGCGTAGGTGTAGAGCGAGCCGGGTGAAGCGGAATGCCGCGCGAAGCGCGCGATGCACAAAGCGACAAGGAATATCGCAACCGTGGCCAGTACATAGGCGAGCCAGGTCCCGTTGCCCGCGAGCGCGCAGACCAAGGGAATCGTGGCCGCAGGCGTGGTGGTAGGCGCCATCGTCGAGACCGATTGCGCAAGCGTTTCCAGTGGAGAGAGAATGCCCCGCCGCAATCCATAGTCTGTGATTTTGGATTCCTGCGGCGAGGTTTGCTCCATTCGGTGGGCGGCTCCTTTTTGTTCTGCGCGATTGGGGTGGGATTGTACAACACTTACTCTCGATGTCGTCGGCTTGCCGCAAGCGTAGACAGCTAGAAGAAAAATCAATTCGTAACAACCGAAAAGAAGTGCGCCGACTATTTTGGCTTCATGCTACCGTGAAATTCTCAAGGCCAGAGTGCTGCGGAGATTCTCCGCGCTTCGGTTGGAGGGAACCATGAGAGCGTGTCCTAACACGGAATGCGTGGCGTTTGGACGGATCGTCTACTCGGTCGCGACCCGTTGCCAGTTGTGCAGGTGGGACCTGAAGAACACTCTACCTTTGAGCGAGACAGCTCCGGCGAAATCGGACCGGCAGCTTCCCGCGACGCGCTAATTAGGCCTGTCGCTACCGTTACTTACCTATATCTTCATTCCACAGATCGGCATGCGCGCTGATGAATTCGCGCATCATGCGAACGCACTCCGCGTCGTCAAGAAGAACGACATTCGTGCCGTATTGCCGGAAGAGATCCTCCGCTCCTTGGAAATTTCGATTCTCTCCAATGACCAAGCGCGGAATCCGGAACAGCAGCGCTGTGCCCGTACACATGATGCAAGGGCTCAGAGTGCTGACGAGTGTCAGTTCTGTCCAATCGCGCCTCCGGCCCGCATTCCGCAGGCATACGGTTTCGGCATGTGCGGTGGGATCGCCGCTCTGCACTCTCAAGTTGTGTCCTCGGGCGACGACCTGACCCTGCCGGTCCGCCAGAACTGACCCGATGGGCAACCCGCCCTCACGCAGGCCCTTCCTGGCTTCTTCGAGAGCTTCTTGCAGTAACTCGTGATCGTTCATGATGTTTATGCCGTCGTGACGTGACCCGTCAGCGCAGCTTGTAACGCTGCAGTTTACCGGTCGCCGTCTTTGGGAGCTCTAAAAAGAATTCGATCTGGTGCGGCCGCTTGAATGCGGGTAGCCGTTCGAGAATGAATCGTTGCAACTCCGATGCGATTTCGGGGCCTCCGGGGTTGCCGTTGCGCAATACGACGCAAGCCACCGTTTTGACAAGTCCGTCCTCGTCTTTGCGGCCGACGACCGCGGCTTCATGAACCTCCGGGTGTTCGAGGAGTTGGTTCTCGATTTCCACGGGACTGACCCAGACGCCGCTAACCTTAAGCATGTCATCGGAGCGTCCCGCATACCAGAAATATCCTTCGGCATCCTGATAATAACGATCGCCGGTTCGAAGCCAGTGGCCGCCAATTGTATCCTTGGTTCTTTCGTGCTGGTTCCAATAGCACGCGCAGGCAGCGTCGGTCTTGACGATTAGATCTCCCATTTCGCCGGGCGCGACGGGCTGATTTGTTTCGTCCACGATGCGCGCGTCAAACCCCGGAATAATCGTGCCACTCGAGCCAGGCTTCACCGCGCCGGGACGATTGGCGATGAACATGTGGAGCGCTTCGGTTGAGCCAATGGCGTCGAGAATCTCAACGCCGAAGCGCTCCTTGAAGCGGTGAAAGATGGGCGCTGGAAGGCATTCTCCCGCCGAGACGGCGTCGCGGACGGAAGAAAAATCCGGAGTACGACCGGTATTTGGGGCTTCTGCCAGCAACTTCGCATAGTTCGATGGGACCGAGAAAAAGAGCGTCGGACGAAATCGCTCGACGACATCGAAAATGCTCTGCGGTCGCGGCGGGCCGGGCAGAAGTATGCTGGTTCCTCCAACCGCGAGAGAGAAGTAGAGTCCGTTCCCCAGTCCGTAGGCGAAGAAGAGTTTGGCGACACTGAAGAAGCGGTCCGCTTCTGTGGCATTCAGAATCGCTTTCGCGTAACGCTCGGCGCAAACCACCATGTCGTGCTGCAAATGGACACAAGCCTTCGGCCGGCCGGTACTCCCGGAAGAATAAAGCCAGAAAGCGGCATCGTCTTTGCTGGTTCGCGCTGGTTCGAGATTGACGGACTTGCCGCTAATCCAAGTGTCAAACGATTGCGCTCCACGCCTTTCTATGTCGCCGATGACAATGAAAGTTTGAATATAGCGGAGTCTTTCCGAAGGGATGGCCTCGACGAGCGGGAAGAGCGGTGCGCTGATAATCGCTACCCGCGCTCTCGAATCATTCAGCAGAAATTCGTAGTCGGAGGGTTTCAGCAGTGTGTTTACCGGGACGGGTACGGCTCCAATCTTGATGGCGCCAAAAAAGCTCGCCGCAAATTCCGGCGTGTCGTGTAACAGCAGGAAGATGCGCTCCTCGGCGCGGACGTCCAGCTTCTTCAGAGCATTGCCGACTTGGTTTACGGACTGAAACAGTTCGCGATAGGTGACCCGACGGTCCTCGCATTCGATCGCGACTTTGTCGCCGCGGCCCTCGGTGATGTGGCGGTCCACAAAGTAGGATGCGGCGTTGAATTCATCGGGAAGCGGGAAGGGCAATGTCGTCATGATCCAAGAAGGTGGTCGAACGTCGTTCATTCGATTGAGAATGCGTACAACGGCTTAGCCAGCGGGGACGGTGGGGCGCATCGCCATGATTTCTTTGACCGCACGATGGCCCTGATCGATGGCGATGTTTGTATAGGCGTGCCCGTCGGCGTCGGAATTCGCGATTGTAATTCGGCCAAATGGCTGCCGGCCGATCACGCACGGACGCTCCGAATCCGGCCGGTCCAGCGGTTCAAAGAGCCGATTGTATTCGTAGGCATACCCGTGCGGCCACCGATTCACCGTGATCGCTTCGATGTCAGCATTCGGATCAAAACCTCCGGCGGACAGCATGCGACCCAACTGATCGCGCACTTGCTGCTCGAACGTTTCGAACTTTGTGCTGAACAGTTCCCACCGCCCGGCGCGGTACTGGTCCTTGCAGGGTAGTCCCGGCTGGCAAGGGGTGCGCAACAAGTGCAGAACGCAGGGCTCGTTGGGCGAGGCGGAATATTCGTATCCGCCCATCGATACGGGGAAGTCGAGAGCTATGTTCGAGAAGTAGGAACCCGGAGCACAGATGGAGCTGAGTCCGAGTTTCTGAAACGACTTCCAGTTTCTGATTTGCACATTCACATATACCAGCGGAATCTTCACCGCATAGGCCAGCGCTTCTTTCTGCTTGGCAGACATTTCCGGGCAAAGATAAGGAATCGCCATGTTGTAGCAGGCCAGTACACAGTAGGGTGCACGTACGCGGCGCGGTTGGCCGCCACGAACATAAGTGACCTCGACCTCTGTCGCAACTCGTGGATCTGCTGCGTTCTTCACGTGGACGGCAGTACTGTTCAGCCGAATTCTCACGTTTGACGACGGATCGTCGAGCTTCGCATAGTTCATGCGCGCAGTGACGATGTCTTCCATGGTGTTTCCCGGCGCTGAACCGGGCACCAGGGACCGGACCAACATCCTCGCGATCGAGGCGTTGCCGTCGGGAAAATGGAAGATGTAAGGTTCCTCTTCTTTCTCGTCGTCCCCGGCATGGCGCTTGGGAAGTTGCATCCCCGCAAAGCCCGGGAATCCATATTGGGCGCAGTCGTAGGCGCAAACGGCGTCGATGCCGACGGCGTACAAATCGTGCGTCGTGGTCTGAAAGACCTTCACGACATCCGGATGTACTTTCACATCCTGCAGAAGAAAGTCTTTGTAGCTCCTCTGGATCAGCTTCGCACGCTTCTGATCGCGGCTCAGTCCGGGCAGATAATCAACCTTCGCATCCTGCAGCCGGATGAGGTCGCGTCGCGCTTCGGGAGCAATCGGCATCTGTTCGACAGCTCTTGCCGAGTACCGCGGGCCGAAATAGGGAGATTCTTCCTCCATGACAAGCCGATCTTCGCCGAAGGTTTCCTTGTCGAAGAATGTGGCTTCGTTGAGCTTCATGTTGGAAAACAATTTCTGGTCGTAGTACTTATAAAAACGCTGTACGTCGATGCCCAGCTCGCGGAGAAGATTCTTGGCAACGGCGCTGTAGTTGGCAGGCGCCTCAATCGACTGCGTGCCGCCATATCCAAGCAGAAGCCGGTTCCCCGAACGAAATTCGTTTCGTTTGGCATGTCCTCCAAAGTCGTCATGATTGTCGAGAAGAAGGATCCGCGAGTTGGCGCCCGCGTATTTACGAAAGAAGTAGGCGGCCGCGAGACCGCTGATGCCAGCACCGACGACGATCAGGTCATACGTTTCGTCGTCCGGTGTCGGCTCCGGCCAAGCCTTTCCGTCTCGCAGGTCATGCGCTACTTCCCAGGAGCCATCGTGGCTTCCCCGCATTCCAGTCTTGCCGGGCGGATAGTAGCCGGGCTCTTTTTCCGGAGCGAAGGGAGAATCCGGAATTCCAAACGCATCGACCCAGGGAGTTTTATCGATCAGGGAAGCGCCAACGGCGATGCTGATGCCGTTAAGAAAGTCTCTGCGCGTGACCGCCTGGCCGACATCAGACTTACGACCGGCAGTGGAATCTTTCGGAACCGAGTCGAGTTCGTCGCGCATGGTTCTTGAGTTTAGCGAAGCGCTGTGTCGACGTACTTGGAACTGAGAACCTGTTGCAGGATCCGTAAGAGTCGATGGTGCGAAAGGGGGGACTCGAACCCCCACGGTTTTACCCGCCAGATCCTAAGTCTGGTGCGTCTGCCAATTCCGCCACTTTCGCAACGTCTGCGATCAACTTTAGCCGTAACCCCGTGTATTGTAAATGCATCGCCGGTGCCAGTGCTAAGGCTCACAGGGCGCGTGAATGGCGTTTCAAACGCAGAATCGGCCAACCGGGTAGCCGCGAATTTTAGAACCAAATCTCAAGAATCTCAGCTATCATCAGGGTACTAAAACCGTATGCTTGGGTGATCGCAGGCGACCGTATCCGACGGACCGCCACATCGTTTTCCGCTGGCCAAAGCTTGTAGCTACAAACCTTTAGAAAGGTTTTGGCATCTTTGGTGCGAGCGTCGGAGCGGAGGGCGGCCGAGGCTTCGGGTCACTTTCGCCGCTTGTCACGTGACGATGAAACCAAACATGGCACAAAAGCAGAATATCTGGAGCGGATGGCAGGACCGCATTTCCGCGCTCCGCAACGTGCCGGCGGTTCTCAAGATTGTCTGGGATTCAGGTCCTGGGGTTGTGATTTTCGGGTTGATCTCCCGGGTGTTTTCGTCACTCCTGCCGGTCGTTCTGCTGTGGATCACCAAGCTCATTATTGACGCCATCGTGCATGCAGTCTCTGCTCATCAGCCAGTGCAAAGCAATTTCTGGTGGCTGGTCGCGACGGAGTTTTCTCTGGCTGTTCTCAACAGCGTTCTCGTGAGAACGATCGACTATTCGGACGCCTTGCTGGCGGACAAGTACACCCGCTACGTGAGTATCCGAGTGATGACTCACGCGGCGGGACTAGATCTGATCGCGTATGAAGACCCGGTTTTCTACGATCGGCTGGAACGGGCACGCGTGCAGGCGACCGATCGCCTCGTCATGATTCAGGCGATTGGGCGACTGGTGCAGCAGGTGATCACGACAATCACACTGTCGGTGTCGATCATGCTGTTCTCGCCATGGCTGATGCTTCTGCTCATCGCTGGTGTGGTTCCGGCGTTCCTCGGAGAAAGTCATTTCGCGTTGCTGGGATATGCCAAGAACTTTCGGCAAACGCCAGTGCGGCGCCAACTGGACTACCTGCGAGTGCTGGGCGGAAGCAAAGAAGCTGCGAAGGAACTGAAGCTTTTCGGCCTGAAAGACTTCCTGCGCGAGCGATTTACCCGGCTGTCCGACCAAATCTACCAGGAGGACATTGCTCTTTCGCGGCGGAAGCTGGTCGCGGGTTCGCTGCTTTCGATGGTTGGAACCATGGGCTACTACTCGGCCTATGTTTACGTTATCTGGCGCACCGTTCAAGGCGCACTCAGCATCGGCACACTGACGTTCCTGGCTGGAGCCATTCAACAGGCGAGCAGCAACATTCAACAGATATTCTCCACCCTGGCAGCGATTGGCGATCAGGCACTGTTCCTCACGGATTTGTTGGCCTTCTTTGAAATGAAGCCGACAATTCGCTCCAAGCCAAACGCGCTGCCGGCACCTCGCCCGATTGTTCAGGGAATCGAGTTCCGGAACGTCTCCTTCAGCTATCCGGGGAATTCGCGCCGTGTGCTCGACCAGATTAATTTTCAATTGCGGCCGAAAGAGCGTTTGGCGCTGATCGGGGAAAACGGCGAGGGCAAGACCACAATCGTAAAGTTGATGACGAGGTTGTACGATCCCACGGAAGGGGAAATCCTGCTCGACGGCGTCGATCTTCGCGAATATGACTTGGAGGATCTCCATCGCGAGGTGGGGGTTATTTTCCAGGATTTCATGCGCTACGAGATGACTGCCCGCGAAAACGTGGCGGTTGGACGCGTGGAAAAAATCGACAATCTTGAATTGCTGAAGGACGCATCGCATAAGAGCATGGCGGACGCAGTGATTGAGCGCCTGCCGCAGGGGTACGATCAGATGCTGGGACGACGCTTCGAACAAGGTGTCGACTTGTCGGGCGGAGAGTGGCAAAAGGTCGCACTGGCACGCGCTTACTTGCGCGACGCCCAGATTTTGATTCTGGACGAGCCGACTGCTGCCCTGGATGCGCGCAGCGAGTTCGAAGTGTTCCACCGTTTTTCAGAACTCACGGCTGGTAAAATGGCGCTTTTTATTTCGCATCGTTTCTCAACCGTGCGTGCTGCCGACCGCATCTTAGTTCTGGCGCAAGGCAAGATCGCGGAAGAGGGCACGCACGACGAGCTGTCGAGTCTGGGAGGCCGTTACGCCGAAATGTTTGAGATGCAGGCCTCCAGCTATCGTTAGGAATTCACGAGAATGAAAGAGAGCGGTCATCTGGAACTGGTCAATGGAGAAACGGAGAGCTTGCAGCCGCCTCCAACCAAAAAGGCTTCGGACGCATCTTCTCCGTGCGCGAGCGCCACGGAACTCGCCCGCAATCTGGCATGGATACCGGCGCAACGGGAATCGCGAATCTTTCGTGATCGTTGCCAAAGTCTCTCCCGCTCCTTCCGCCGATTGTCAGCGGCACTCCGTTCTTCGAACGAAGAGAATGTTTCCGACGATCTGCGTCTGCTGCAAGAATCCACTTTCTTGCTTGAAGGGGAGTTACAGGATGTTTGTGGTACTTTCAAGGCGCCTACCAACGTTCCTCAAGTTCGTGCGCGCGACGGGGCCGTTGTCCCGAGAATCGGAGCGTTAGCGGAAGATTATCTTGTCTCCGTCGGCTACCGCTTCAGTGGAGCCGGCTTCAGCACTTACATCCAGTCGTTTCAGGAAACCGCCGTGCTTAAAATGGCAGAACTGTGGATGCTCATCCCGGTTCTCAAACTGGTCTTGCTGGAACAAATTGCAGAGCGCGGTGGGCACCTGCTGAAAGACCCGGAGGGATCGTACGGTCTCCAGAATCTGATCCGGAGTCTCCAGGATATGAAGCAGACATCCTGGAAAGCCGTCATTGAGCCGCTGATTCAGTTTGATCGCGTGTTGCGTCAGGATCCGGCCGGAGCTTACTCCCGGATGGATCCCGAAAGCCGTGATCTATATCGAACCAGGCTCGTCAATATTGCGGATCATTCCGACTCTACCGAAATGGAAGTTGCCGCCCAGGTACTCGCATTAGCCCGGCAGGCTCAGAATCGTCATAGTGATGACACGCGGGTAACCTTGCGCGATTCACATGTTGGATCGTATCTATTGGCCGAAGGCAAAGGCATCCTGTGTGGAAAAGTCGGTTTCCATCCTACAGCTGCGGAGCGTTTGCGAAATTGGCTGTTGAGCCATCCTGATGAGTTTTACCTGCCGGGTATCGCAGCCCTCACCTTCGCGATCATTTCCGGATTTCTATTCGCGCTGACGGATCCTTCAACCCCTCTGGGATTTGTGTTGCTTGCGACTCTTGCGGTGCTGCTGCCGAGTTCACAGAGTGCGGTCCAGATCATGAACTATCTGGTGACGCTGACGCTGCCGGCACAGATCCTGCCGAAGCTCGATTTCTCGGAAGGAATTCCGGACGACTGCATCACTCTAGTTTCGGTTCCGGCGATGCTCCTGAATGAAAAGCAGGTCCGCAAGTTGGTGGACGATCTTGAAGTTCGCTATCTGGGAAATCAGGATCCGAACCTTCATTTCGCGCTGCTGACGGATCTTCCGGACTCTCCGCATGAACCGCAGGAAGAAGACCCCTTGGTGGACCTCTGCTCCGATCTCGTGAGTAAGCTGTCGGAAAAGTATGCCGGCCGGCAGATGGGATCCTTCTTTTTGTTTCATCGGCACCGCGTCTACAACCCTCGCGAACGGCTGTGGATGGGTTGGGAGCGTAAGCGCGGCAAGTTGATGGACTTGAACAACCTGTTGTGCGGCCAGTTCGACAGCTTTCCCGTAAAGATTGGGGACCTCTCCATCCTGTCCAGCATGCGGTTTGTAATTACGCTTGATGCGGATACAGAGTTGCCGCGCGGTTCCGCTCGCCGGATGGTGGGAGCGTTAGCCCACCCGCTGAATCAGGCGATCATCGATCGCGAAAAAGAAATCGTCGTGGCCGGATACGGCATTCTGCAACCGCGCGTTGGAATCAGCGTTCAGAGCACGGCCCGCTCGAGGCTGGCGAGCATCTATTCGGGGCAAACCGGTTTTGACATTTACACCCACGCGACCTCCGACGTTTATCAGGATCTTTACGGCGAAGGGATCTTTGTCGGAAAAGGCATCTATGAAGTGAAGACGCTCGAACGCGTGCTGTCTCGCCGCTTTCCGCGCAATGCATTGCTGAGCCACGATCTCATCGAAGGCGCTTACGCACGTGCGGGTTTAGTCAGTGACATTGAGGTCATTGAGGACTATCCCTCGCACTACAGCGCGCACAATCGGCGTAAGCACCGCTGGCTGCGGGGTGACTGGCAAATCACAGAATGGCTGCTTCCTGATGTTCCTGACGAATCGGGTCGGCGGTTGCCCAATCCGCTGTCGGTGGGTTCGCGGTGGAAGATTTTGGATAATCTGCGGCGGAGCCTGGTAGAACCAGCTTTCTTCGCGCTGCTTTTGTTCGGTTGGCTGGTGCTGCCCGGTAAAGCCTGGGCCTGGACGCTCGCGTCCGTGTGCATCCTGTTTCTGCCGGCGCTGGTTCAATTGGCAGTCGATCTGGCGCACGCCGTGGTATTAAGGAAGCGCGATGTCTTAGTCGACGCTCTGAACGCATTTCTGAATGCCGCCGTCGCAAACGTTTTGACCCTCGCGTTCATGGCGCACCAGGCCCTGTTGTCGATGGATGCCGTCGCGCGAACCATGGTTCGTCGTTTGATCACACGGCAGAGGTTGCTGCAATGGGAGACAGCGGCAGAGGCGGAACTGGCTGGCTACCGCCGTACGATGCTGGACGTGTATTTGAATGGAACTCCTGTTCTGGCATTGGGCCTGTTCTCGTTGATTTGGTTTGTGCGGCGCTCGTCGATTCCTGCTGCGCTTCCGATTCTTGTCCTGTGGGCCTGCAGCAAACCGGTCTCCCTCTGGCTGAACAGGCCAAGTCGCGCTCCGCGCAAGCAGACGTCGGAACGGGATCGATGGCTGCTTCGTCTTGCTGCTCTCCGCACCTGGCGCTACTTCGCGGAGTTCAGTACCGAAGAGCACCACTGGTTGATTCCCGACAATGTGCAAGAGGAGCAAACCAAGGTAGCCCCACGCATTTCTCCCACGAACCTCGGGTTTCTGCTCAATGCGCGCCAGGCGGCGTGCAAGTTTGGCTATCTCACGGTTCCGGAATTTGCGGAGCAGACTCTGCGCACCTTGGGCACGGTGTCCGAGATGCAGAAATACCGCGGCCACCTTTTCAACTGGTACGATACGCAAACGCTCACTCCGCTTCCTCCCGCGTTCGTCTCGACGGTTGATAGCGGCAATCTGGTGGCTTCACTATGGACGCTTCAGCAGGGGAGTCTACAGTTATTGGAAGAGCCACTGTTGCAAGCTGGATTGCGGGATGGCTTCCTCGATCATCTCCACGTGCTGACCACTGCAGGTGCTTTACCGCGCCGCAGATTCTCTGGTTTGAAAAAAGCGGTGAACGGTTCCGATTGGCTGCGATATTTGCTCGATATTCCGGACTCCGCTCTGAAAGATATTCACCGCTCGGCTCCCCGCAACAAGCAAACCGCTGACGTGGAGTATTTCCAAGGACACACGGAAGAGCGCATCCGGCAGGTGAGCCGCACCGCACAAATGTTTGCTCCCTGGCTGCTGCCCGAGTTTGCAGCTCTCGCAGATGATCCTGCGATTCGTCCGCATGGCCGCCCCGATGAAGCTACTTCGCTGCTGCGAATGCCTGGTTTCATCGACAATCTCTCGGTGCGCCTGCAAGCGGCGATCGATTCCACAAATGATTCCCAATTAGGCGCACTCTATCGTGATTTGCTGGCCCTGCTGCCGAGTGCGCGTGCCCGGAATAGCAGCCTGATCGAAGATCTAAAGAAGATCGCCGAGCAGGCGGGCAAACTTGTGGACGAAATGGAGTTCGGCTTCCTCATCAACAAGAACCGGCAATTGCTCTCGATCGGCTACGACCTCGAGAAGCAGGAAGTTCATGCCGCCTGTTATGACCTCTTGGCCAGCGAAGCGAGAATTGCGTTTTTTACGGCCATCGCAAAAGACGACATTCCGCAGGAGAGTTGGTTTCAGCTGGGCCGTACGCACGCGCTCATTCGAGGCATGTCTGGGCTGCTTTCGTGGACCGGCACGATGTTCGAATACCTGATGCCGCCACTGTGGATGCGAGTCTATCCGGCGACTCTTTTGGAGCGCACAGTGGTAGCCGCCGTACGTGCGCAACGGGCTTACGGGACCGATCTACGTATTCCTTGGGGTATTTCTGAGTCTGCCTGTTTTGGAAGGGATGCGGCGGGGAACTATCAATATCACGCTTTCGGCGTTCCTGAGTTGGCCATTCACAAAGTCGATCAGGATGGGCCAGTTGTGTCCCCCTACTCCACGCTCCTGGCATTGGACATCGATCCCGGAGCCGCGTTGCGAAACCTGCGAACACTGCGAAAGAAGCGATCGTTGGGAACTTATGGGTTCTACGAGGCCTTGGATTTTAATCCCGAGCGTAGCCAGTCTCGGTGGCGGCGTTTTGAATTGGTACGCTGCTGGATGGCGCACCACCAGGGGATGAGTCTGCTCGCGGTCACGAATTTCCTTCATGGTGAAGTGATACGAAATTGGTTTCACAGCCAGCCGCAGGTGCAGGCTACGGAATTACTACTTCAGGAGAAGGTAGTGAATCATTCCCGCCAGCGTGCCAGCGCTGCCTGAGCCCTGCGATCGAAATCAGATAGAACGGTCTGAAGGTGGAGTAGTTCAGGCTAGTACTTCTTGAAGCCTGCGCGCTCCATTCCACGCTGAGCCTCAGGGTTCTTCATGAATGTATTCCAGACAAAGCCCGTTCGCGCATTTTCCGCCATGAGCATAGTGATTCCAACATCGATTCCCACGACGTCGGAATCGTACCAGTCCTTCAGCGGGTTGAATGCATTCACAAAGCCATACTTGCCCCAGGCGCGCGGATAATGATCTCGAATGTTTTTCAGAACGCGCATCACGGGATCCGGCAGGAAGGGTAGCGAACCGGCTGAGGCGCTTGGAACCACGCTTCCATCAATGGGTCCCATGGTGGGCGGACCACCCCAAATTACGTAGCCCTTCTGCGAATCTGATGCAGAAATGCCCCACAGATCTTCGCCGTAATCAGGAAACTGCTTTGCGAGCTCAAGGCAGAACTTGCGGTGAGCCTCTGTTGCCAATTTCGAATTCTGGAAGTAATCCGTATAGGCGTCGCGTTTGTTGCGGAAATCAAACCAAGCCTGCGAGTACTGATGCACAAACAAGGGAGCGAACGAGCCTATGTAC
The DNA here is from genome assembly GCA_963788555.1 of uncultured Acidobacteriaceae bacterium. Classification (GTDB taxonomy): domain Bacteria; phylum Acidobacteriota; class Terriglobia; order Terriglobales; family Acidobacteriaceae; genus Sulfotelmatobacter. The sequence continues at coordinate 382,134 of CAWBHM010000008.1, forward strand.
CGAATGCCCTCAAACTCAAACTTGATTCGCTTCCATGCGTTCCAGACGTCTGCGGGCAAAGGATGGGGAAGGGAACCAAGCCCGAGGAGATAAATCATCATCATTTCGCTGTAATAGTCCCAGCGATAGGGAAGAAAACCCATTTCCGGACTCCAACCGTGGGGCAATAGGGTCGTGTCCTCGGAGAGCCAACTCCAATCGATTCGATTGAAAATCTGGTAGGCCAGCAGGCTGATTTCTGAGTGTAGCTCAAAATGCCGCCGGCACGTGAGAATGCCGCAGAGCAGAATTGCCGTGTCCACGGAAGACACTTCGGAATCCCACACGCGCTCGCCCGTGTTGAGGTCGGCGAAATGATAGAAGAACCCGCGATGCGTCGGCATCTTTTTCCAGAGGAAACGAAGCGTGACCAGAACACGATCCCGCGCATCCGCCAGAGAAACATATCCGCGCTGCTGTGCAATGCAGAGAGCAGTCAGCCCGAAGCCAGTAGCCGCAATGCTGGCGACCACGGAGTTGCTATTCGTAAGGACATTGCATCGATCTCGGATCAGTCCAGTTTGCGGGCCTGCTTGGTCCCAAAAGAACTGAAAGTTCCGCTTTTCCAATTCGTCCAGGAATTGATCGTCTTCCGCGGAAAAAGGGCCGGACGGGGTACCGGGTGGTTGGCTCGGAGGTTTTTCTTGCGTTTGAGAAAGAAGCGAGAATATGGTCGAACGATCCATTCCTCCCAGCAAGCCCAATGCGCTCATTTGCTGGAGAACGGTTCGTCGCGAGAGTAATGTCGTGGAAAGGCTGCTCTTTTCTTTCTCGTGCATCAGCGAGGAGTTAGATGCCTCCTTGGGGAGATGGGATTGAGAGGTTTCAGAAGAACTGTTACAAATTCTACACAATAGGACTCGAATTGTGGCGAAGGATCGGCGGCAAACCCGTGGCATGGAAAGTGCGTCATAAATGTTAAAACCAATGGAAGGCGAGCAATGAGCAGCAGAAAGACGATCGCCGCCTGGGTCATCGCTGTTTTTGTTGTTCTGGTGGCCGGCCTCGCCGGCATCTTTTTACACCGGCGGCAACCGGTCACCCTGCGAGGTGCCGTCTTGCAGCAAGACCGTGATCCAAACAAGCAGTTGCCTCTCGCGGACGTCGAGATTGTTGCCACCAACGCATTGGGAAGTGGCGTCTCAGTTTCTAATGCTTCCGGCTTCTTTAGCCTGACGCTGCCCAAGGGATTGCGACGGAAGCAGCAGGTACTTCTGCAATTTCGACGGAAGGATTATCAACCGCTCGACGTAGATGACTTCATTGGAGACAAGATCTACATCGCTCGCATGGTTCCCATTCATCAGGAAACAGTTGCAGAATCTCATTCTGAATCGGTGGTTTCCAATGCTCGAATCCGGTATTCGGTCAAAGCTACAACGGAAGTGAATATCGGAAGCGAAGTGAAGACTTTCCAGGTCATCAACGAAGGGGACACTCCCTGCAACAAGCGACCTCCTTGTTCGCCGGACGGTAAATGGAAGGCCACGACGGGATCGTTTTCTTTGGACGCAGGAGAAGGAAATGAGTTCCGCAACATGAGACTCTCGTGCATAGCGGGGCCTTGCCCATTCACCAAGGTCGAACAGGAAAGCCCGGCGCAGGATGGTCGCCGCTTCAACGTGTCGGTTCGTAACTGGTCAGACACAACCACTTTCTTGGTGGAGGCGGAGGTCGTTCATCCTATGACCAGCGATATGGTGCGCGAGACGTATCCAGTCATTTTTGGACGGGCACTGAATTTCAGCTTGCCACCGGCGGCGGAAGGGCCGAGTATCGAAGCTGAGGTCGATGGCGAGGCGATCGTCTTCCCCTTGGGGCCGGATCTCATCGTTCGATGGGCGAACTGTCACGTGGGCGTCGATAGGGACCAGTCCAAAACATATCGGTGCGAACTTAAGCCTGGTTATCAGGTACGCTGAATTCCACAGCGCTGAACCAGAATTGTGGGGACCCGTCGCTCTTCAAGCGGCGCGAGCCTTTGTATCGCGTGTCTGATTGCTCATCCGTTGCCGAAGTGCCTCGCGAATAGCCGTCAACACGCGGTCGTGCGACGCAATCATTTCATGTTGGGGGGGGACTTCGTCCACCACGTCAGCCGCACCTTGATGACTCCGCTCACCGCGTCACCGAGATCGACCAAGAGAGCCTCAGGTTGGGGATTCGACAAAACTCCTTCGACTTTCTTGACCGTTCCCACGAGTAGCGATTTCAGCTGGGCTAGATCACCCGGGGCGCTCACGGGAAACTCATATTCCCAGCGCCTGTTCTCGAACGCCGTATTGACCGTAACGGAGTGCGTGAAGGGCTCGGCGTTCGGAATGACCACTCGCTTTCCGTCATACGTCTTGATTGTGGTCGCCCGGGTTTGAATGTCCTCGACCGTTCCCTCAAAGGCATCCAGTTTGATTTGATCCCCAACGCGGAACGGCTCTGCCCATAGCAACAAAAGGCCGGCCAGGAAATTTTGCAGTATATTCTGGAACGCGAACCCGATGGCAACGCTGCCAATTCCCAAAACTTTGATGAGATCTCCGGCCTGAAAAGAGGGAGCGACGATAGAGAACGCAACCAGCACGCCCAGCATAACGACGGCCGCCCCGGCCAACCGAGCGAATACAACCCCCAGATTGCGTCGATGCTCCAGAGTGGCGCGACGTATTACGCGGCTTAGCAAAACACTCGCAAAGTAGAAAAACAGAAAGACGATAACCGCGACCACGAGTGATGGGAAGCGTGATAAGAAGCTGTCCACCATGTGTTGAGCCGCTGCCCAAACTGTCTTGTAATGAGTTTCCATAATGTCAAGAAACGAACATCCTGGGCGCTGAAAATTGAGATGCCGGCTGGAATCTGCAGGTTTGCGATCAAGATCGTCCTATAGTCGCTTTCGAACGTGCCAACTGAGGAGGGAGACAACCGACCAAGTGGCTGTGGCGATGGTCAGAGCGAGCCATGGACTATGGCTCGGCAGGAGTTTCTGGGCCAGGAGCGCGAAGCTGAGTAATCCGATCCCGCCGAGTGCTGCACCGGCGGCATCCACTCCCGCGGCTTTTCTTCCACGCGTGGATCCATGGAGCCCCAAGCGTTCCTTCCGCTGCTTCTCATGTTTCTCGATCAAGGTTGCACTCGCGGGAAAGATTGCAGGGAACGCCAGGAACAGGCCGCCGACAGTCGGACCGAATCTTTTGGCCACAAGGCCGGTACAAGCTGTAATGAGTCCTCCGAATAGAAATCGCACTGCGAACTCGTACCAACGAGTTCGCAGAAGGGAAGAGGGGTCTATTTCGATTCGCATCGCTTCTACCTTAGCCAGACGTACCACAGGCCAAATGCCACTGCAGCCCAGACGGGTAGCGAAGAAACCGTTACCCACAGAGCCTTGAAGTTGCCCCGCATCAGAATCCAGCTGACGCAGGACGCGTAGACAATGAAGGCAACCGCACCCGCCATCATGGAAGTTGCTTCAGTGGAGGCATACCGCTTTCCCTCGCTGGCGACCGTGAGTCCTAAAGTGGCGAGAGCAACCGACGGAGCGGCGCCAAAGAGTCCAGCAAAACTCTTTGGTTTAAACAGATCACCCAGTATTGCGAAAAGAGAAACCGCAATTCCTCCGATCAGGAAGCGAATGAAGATCACTTTCATGTGCGCCAGCCGCGTTCGTCAGCATTCAATATGGTCTATCGCAAGCTCTTTCGGACCAGTTTCAAGGCTTGCTTCGGCCCCCGCATTCGAAGCACCTTGAACTTCTTGCCTTTTTCCTGGTTATAAGTGATGAAAAACTGTTCGATCTCCTTCAGCATGTTGCTATTGAGATCATTGAGGTTTTTGGCTTCAGAGTAGTCTCGGCTGTGAGCGGCTACCGCGATCAGTCGGTCGTTCCGCTCAGTTTTGCCGTCTTCCGTTTGCTCTGCCTCCATCACTCCAAGCAGGCGCGTGGGCACAACGCATCCGGAAAACGTTGGTTCGTCCATGATGATGAGAATATCTTCGGGATCGCCATCGGCCGCCCTTGTGCCGGGTACGAACCCAAATGCGTGAGGAAATACCATCCCCTCCGGAAGAACACCGGAAAGCGAATAGAAGCCGATCGTTTCGTCGAACTTGAATTTGTTGCGGCTGCCGCCAGGAGTTTCGATAACCGCGTTTACAACCCCGACGTGCCTCCGGTCGAAGGGAGGCAGGCGCGTTGGATCGCACGTCTTTTTGTTTTTTCTGGCTTTCCCCACGATTTCAGTTCCCTAATCTTGGAGAAGAGTTGAGGGCAAATAGTTGTTAACAATCTGTTCACAATCGCCGTCCGATCAGAAAGGCCAGTTAGCGCGCTGGATACAGCGAAGACCCGATGATCTCAAGTCGGCGCAAGCGATATAACGCTCTGGTTGCCAGGAGGATGCATGAAGAACGGGTCTCAAAATTCCTCGGATGAACGATCTCCAGAGCGAAAGTCTGATCTCGAGGCGCAACTGGACGAACTGGGCACGGATCCAGGGCAAGTTGGCGAGCGCAGCGCCGGACAAAGCGGGAGCTCCCAAGCGCTCTCGTCTGTCGAGGACGCCAGCGAAGAATCGGTGGAGGAGTTGGCGGACACGGATCAGGCTTCGGAAGCTGCGTCCGTCGAAGGGCTCGAGGACGCCGCAGACGATCCCGAACGTCCGGTCCACACTCACGAAGAATACGGGCGCCCGGACGAGGTGCCTCCAAAACAACGCAATCGCAATGCTGCGTGAAGCAAACGGCAAACCCGCTGCGATCTCGGGTAACTACTGTATGGGGGCTTTGCATTTCAGGCGCGAGAATCATCGTCTGGGAACAATGACGGCCCACGAAATTGACATACCTCCGCCTGTGGGTTTCGGGAGCCGCCAATAAACGCGATCTGGAGGGTTACCATGCGAAAAATGTTACTGCTTCTTTCTGTGCTGCTTCTCGGTGCGGCTTGGGCGGCGGCGCAAGATTCTACACCTACCGGTCAGTCGGGCTCTGCAACGGCTGGCTCTGAAACTACAGTCCAAGGTTGTTTGAGTGGATCGAGTGGCTCGTACACCTTGACCGACAAGAACGGGAACGCTTATCAGTTGACGGGAAATACCGCAAAACTGAGTGAGCACGTAGGCCATGAAGTGAAGATTACGGGCGCGTCCGCTTCGGCGAGCGGCGGTGGAACAGCCGCCGGCACGGCGGGCGGCGCCAACGCAGCGTCGCAAACTTTGCAGGTTAGTTCGGTAAAGCACATCGCTAAAACCTGTCAAAGCGGCGCAATGCCAAAGTAGTGCCGCCAATTGTAGGGAGAAGGCCCAGCCATGGCTGGGCCTTTTTCTATTAAACCTGTATCGCAGGACCCGTGAAAGCCGGGAGGAAGCGGTTTGGCTCACGCCGCGTCGCGGGATGGTGGCTTCGTGTGGATCATCTGCGGCTTTCCATGGGCCGGCCGATGAATTTCCTGCATGACGGTGGGCCTGCGCTTGGCTGGGAATTCCGGCAGTTGAACCGCTCGTTTGGTGCGAGCCGATTCGTAAATCGCTTCCACGATCCGAACATCCGCTAAGCCTTCAATCCCAGATGGTTCCGGTTTGCGGTCCTTGAGGATGCAGTCCGAGAAATAGACCGCCTCTGCAGCGAACTGGTCTCGCTTTGGAAATGTTCTCTTGGTTCGTTTGTCACCGATTTTCAATTCGTGTTTGATCGCCATGGCATATTCATACGCCGGATCGGCGCTAAGCACGCCCTTGGTGCCAATCAGAGAGTATCGGCTCACGTCCGTCGCACCAAAGCTACACGTAAAGGACGCCACACGTTCGCCAGGAAATCGCATCACTACGGAGGTCATTTCCTCAACGTGCTGGAACCGCTGCTCTCCGCTATTGGCGGTGACGGCCGTGACCTCCGTAGGTTCCGCACCGAACAAGTATCGCGCCGCATTGATGCAATAGACTCCCATGTCGTAAAGGGGCCCTCCGCCTTGCACCCCGAATTCATTCACCCGGACGTTGTCGTCTGCGATCTGCTGGCTGAACTCCGATGTGAAAATTCGCAGCTCTCCTAGCTTGCCACTTTTTGCCACGCGAATCGCTTCTTGATTCCCGGCTTCGAAGTGGAGACGATACGCAATCATCAACTTGACGTGGTTCTGCTCGGCTGCTGCGATCATCGCTTCACAATCCTCGGCCGTAACGGCCATGGGTTTCTCGCATAACACGTGAACTCCCGCTGCGGCCGCGCGAACCGCATATTCGCGATGGAGGTGATTCGGTAAAGCGATATAGACAGCATCGACGTTTGCGAGAGCGCGTCCGTAGTCCTCGTACGAATACAGGTGGTCGATGGAATATTGTTTGCCCAGCTTTTTCAGCTTCTCGGAGTCCCCGGAGACCAGTGCGAAGAGCTCGGAATTCGGCGCGTTTCTGAAGCCCGGAATCACGGCGATCTGGGCAATGTGCCCCAATCCGACCACTGCGTAGCGGACCTTGCGTTTCGAGATTCCCCGTCGCGTCATTAGCAGTCCTCCCATGGGTGACAAAGTAGCGCAGCGTATTGAGGCAATGCCTGATTGAGTTTTGATGCCGGTTTGGAAGGGGAGGTGGGTTGTCATTTCGATTGCGACCCTCAATGCCCACCTCGCCCTCGTAGAGGAAACTACGCGGGCCTTGCAGGAAACCACAGCAATCTCTACAGGTTCGAAATGATGGTTTCAGCCGGCGAGTTGTCCTAAAAGCAAGAGTGGCGCGTGCGGGCCATGCGGTTGTGAAAAGCAGGCTTTGCCAGGCGGTGAACCATGCCGGCTGCTCGGGAAACAGTGGTTGTCAACGTTGTTGCGGTTCTTGGGATCTTCTTCGTTAGCCTCTTGGCTGCAAACAGTCCTGCCCAAAGCACTCTGAACGACATTCACGTCGTCCCCCGAGAAATGGCTCCGGTAGGGACGGCCTCCGTCGGTTCGCACGAACTCGCGGCGTCGTCCGGCCTTCATGTGATCAAGACGGATGTGAAACTTGTGCTCGTTCCAGTGAGCGTGACCGATTCGTCGCAGCGGCTGGTCACCGGGCTCGCCGCCGGCAACTTCCAGGTTTATGAGGGAAAGAAGCCGCAAGAGATTCGGCATTTCTCCAGCGAAGACGTGCCCGTGTCCATTGGACTCATTCTGGATGTAAGCGGCAGTATGGCGGACAAGATGGATCGGGTACGCGACGCGGTTAATCAATTTTGCGAAGAAGCCAATCCGCAGGACGAGTTCTTCATGATCGTGTTCTCGGATCAACCCCGTCTGGCGGCAGACTTCACGTCTGCACCCGAGGACTTGGAAAAGGAATTGCTCTTCACCCGGCCAAAGGGGCAAACGGCACTACTCGACGCAATCTACATGGGCCTGCAGAAAATGAAGGATGCGAGGTACGGCAAGAAAGCACTGCTGATTGTCTCTGACGGCGGAGACAATCACAGCCTCCATGGTGAAAGGGAGATAAAGTCAGCAGTGAAGGAATCGGATGTGATGGTTTATGGGATCGGAACGTTTGATCGCTATTACGCTACCCTGGAAGAGGCTCGCGGTCCCGGTCTGCTGGCGGAAATCGCCGAGCCTACCGGCGGGCGCGCATACACTCTGGAAAATGCTGTTGCACTGCCATCCGTGGCCCGCCACATTGGACGGGAACTTCGCACGCAGTATGTGCTCGGCTATCGTCCTGAAGAATTGCCGAAAGACGGGAAGTGGCACAAAATTCAAGTGAAGCTGAGATTGCCCAAGAAATTCCCGTTTCTGCGGGCGCATGCCAAGGCGGGTTACTACGCTCCGGCGGAGTGAAGGTTCGGAAATTCGGCCATCTCCCGTCATCTGCCTCTACAGCGAGCCGCAACCGCGACTACAGAAAATCTTCGATACATTCTGCCCACCAGGCGAACTAATGTTGCCTCAGGAGGTCAGTATGCCTGACAAAGAAACGTTGGAACGGGCACGAGAAGACGAGCGCGAAGGAAAATCCCCCAGTACGCAGGCTGGAGAATTCGTCAGGGAGGAGATGCACCACGTGCGGGAAGGAAAGCACGGAGCAGCTTCCACCAAGCAGGCCATTGCCATCGGCCTGTCGAAGGCACGGCGCGCCGGGGTGAACCTGCAGGCACCGCGCAGAGGGAAGGCATCCGCGGATACCATCAAGCAGGCCGAGCGCGACGACAGCAAGGGCCAAAGCCAGTCGTCGAACCGGCCGTCCGCTACCCGCTCTCGCGCAACCAGTCGTGCCCTCAAGAAGAAGGGGCATAGCGCGGCATCGCACGCATCTCTGTCTCGACAGGCTCGCTCGGCCGCCCGGAAACGTGGGTCGGCTGCTCGTCACAATGCAGCGGTAAAGGCGAGCCGTACGCGGCGCAAAAGAGGTTGAAATACAAATTCGCGAGGGTTCTTATGATCCGAAAGCTGAAGACTGGGCAATATCGTTTGTATTCGCGCAAGAAGGATGTCAAGACGGGGAAGAGGAAGAATCTAGGGACCTTCACGTCACGGCATGCCGCTGAGGCACACGAGAAGGCAGTCCAATATTTTAAGCATCATTAAACGGAAGTACGCGACGTTCATATGCCGCCAAAGAAGACAAAACGATGGGTTGCGACGGTAAAGACTGACTCGACACATCCTCCCCCGGGATTGTTTACGAAGAGCGCGGCTACCATCGCGCGCACTCTCGCCTCGAAAGAAGTTTCTCCCAAGGGCGTCGGCTCCGGTATGCGGATGTTGACATACTTCATAAACCGGGCCGGACGCGGTCTTACTGCGCACAGACGCGCTGAGCTCAAGAAAGCTCAACTCCTGCTCTCGAAGCGTATGGAGAGCGCTAGGAAATCAAAGGCTGCCTGAGATCAGAGCCACCGGGAACTCGGAGAATAAATCGTTCAACCCGAGATGCGCATCGCGATCAGCCTGCGCGGACGACTGTTTACCAGTCAGGACGTTTTTCCAAGACGACGGAGACTCTGGGGGAAGCAATAGTCGTGTGTCTTCCCAATTGAAGGAGGCCTTTCCGCGATCGGCCGTGGGGACCCGTGAAAGCCATCTTGGAACCGCTGCTACTACGCATGTCGCTCCACGCCTCCGAAGAAATGCCGTCACGTTCCGCGAATAAGTGCCTGTCGATTGTAGGGGCACGAACTCTCCCTCGCGAAATAGATCTTCATGTTCGCGCCGGAAGTGTAGCGCTTTCCATATCAGGTACAGCTTGGCCCGGCCGTCGCGCCAGTGTTCGAGGAGACCTCGGGTATCCTGAGCCTCATCGAGATTCGCAAGGCTGTCGAGCGCGGTCGCTCGTTTGTCGAAGTCGACGGGCCCGCGGTTATCAGGATCGACCAATCTTAGGTCCCACAACTCTGATCCTTGATAGAAGTCCGGTACGCCTGGCGCCACGATCTTCAGCAGCGTCTGCGAAAGGCCGTTGATCATTCCCAGATATGCCACCCTCTTCTGAAACTGGCGGAAGTCTTGAAGAAACTCTGGAGAATCCTGGGACGAGAGAATTCTCGAGACAAATTTGACAAGTGCGTCTTCGTGAGCCTGGTTGGGCCGCGTCCAGCGCGTGTGTACCATCGCTTCGCGGGTCGCTTTGATCATGTGCGCTTGCACTCGTTCGACTAAGCCCTCACATCCCTGTTGATCAAGAGGCCAGACGCCCAGAAGGGTTTGATACAGAAAATATTCCTCATTGCGATCGGGCACGGCATGGCCGCTAATCTGTTCCTTGTGCTGGGCGTTCTGTTTTGCCCACAGTTGCAAGTGATCCTTCCAGTCGGACGGCATTTCAGAAAGCGCGTTCAGACGTGCGCGGACATCTTCACTCCGTTTTGTGTCGTGAGTCGATGTTGCGTCGAGGCTTCCCGGCCAGTTGCGGCAACGGTTCTCGAGAAATGCGAAGAATTCTTCCTGCGAAGGTGCCGCTGATGGGCGGGGATCGCCTCCGACCTCGTTCAGCGACAGGAGAGGGTGGTACACATAGAGCGCGGTGTCCTCTAAGCCTTTGGCGACGATGGGTCCAGTGAACTGCTGCCATCGCGTGACGAACGCCAGCCGTGCTTCACGTTCGTCGATCAGAACGTGAGGTGGATTCAGAATCAGCAAGACCTCCCGGACAAAATCAAAACACGCGGGGTTCAACGATGGAGCTCTGCGCCGGGCTTCTGTGATTGCTTCTTCAATGTATCTGGTAGCATGGGCCGGCAAATCCATATTCCGGATGTAGGTGCGGTAAATCGAAAGGCAAGCAGTCACTTCAATCAGAGCGTCGATCAGTTGCTCACGGTTGAGCTCCCGCGCGTAACGGTCCACTGTCGCAAGTTCTGCCAGCAGTCTGCCCAGAGTTCGCATCTCCACCCCGAGAAGGGTGTTCATCACGAGCTTTTTCTTTTGATAAACGACGTCGGCAAAGTCCTGCTTTTGACCGATGAATTCCGAATAGATCTCCTCCAAGCCGTGAGCGCCCTCGGGTTCTACAAAGAGTCCGTTCGCTTCATTTAAGTAGTCGTATCCCGTGGTTCCACTCACTGGCCAGTCTTCGGGAAGATTTTCCTGTCGCGCGAGAATCTTCTCGACCAGCACGTACGTGGAGGTCCCCTTTCGGTTCTCGTCGGATGCCAGCCGTTCTTGCAGCTTATTCAGATACGCGTAAGGATCGCGCAGTCCGTCGATGTGATCCACGCGCAACCCCGCCAAGGGATTCTTCGAGACCAGTCGGAGAATGTACCCGTGGGTGGCCTCAAACACGACAGAATCCTCGACGCGTACTCCAACCAGGTCAGCGATCGTGAAAAAGCGTCGGTAATTGATGCTCTCGTTGAGGTTCTGCCAGAACGCAAGTTTGTAGTTCTGCTCTGCCAGCAAGCGTTGCAGGAATCCGAAGCTGGCCGGATCGCCTACTCGCCCGTTGATGTCGGCCACGCTTTCCTCGATGATGCCAGCAACTTCTTTGCTGCTCGCAACCAGAGCACGCAGCCGGTCCCGAGATGCTTCAAATCGCTGCCGTCGATCGGCGGCGGTTTCGGAGCCGCGCCGATCAGCGCTGGAGAGTTCACGCACCGACGCGAGAATCCCTGAATATTCGTGGTAAGCGGCAGAATCTTCGCCTAGAAGTTCTTTCAGCCGATCCGATCGATGGTTCAGTATCGCGTAATACGAGCGGGGCGCCACAGGAAACAGAGAATCGAAATACTGAAAGAAGAAGCGTCCATCTTGAAACACGAGTTTGGTCTCGCCGGAGTCCAGCGCTTCGCCAAACGGGCGTCCAAGGACTGGGAGGAGGATCCTTCCTTCAAGACTGCGGGAATGCGGATGCCACTCAATATCAAAATACGCGGCATAGACAGACTGTGCTCCATTTTCGAGCACATCCATCCACCACGGATTCTCAGCGCTTGCCGCCATGTGATTCGGCACTGTATCCAACAGCAGGCCCATTCCACGACTTTGCAGTTCGTTCTGCAGAGCCACGAATTCGTCTTCGCTGCCGAGATCCGGATTGATCCGGGTCGGGTCGGTGACGTCGTATCCGTGTCCACTCCCCTTACGGCTCGCCAGAATCGGGGACAGATACACATCCGAGATGCCGAGCTTGTGCAGGTAAGCGAGAATCCGGGAAGCATCCGCGAAGCGGAAGTCCTGGTTGAGCTGCAGCCGATACGTCGCTGATGGCATGCGTGGCGGAGGCATTGCACTAAGCCTCAGGCAGCAGGATTTGCAGTTGCGAAGCCAGTCGATTCAGATCCTCATGCCGTCGCACGGCGATGGGATCCGTATTCGGCGAGTGCCAGCCGTTTTGCTGGAAAGCTGTGATCAAGGGCCGGTAGACGACATTCTGTGCCTCCCAGAGCGTGACCGGGAAGGGCAGCGCAGGGATCAAGTCGAGCAGCTTGATGATTCTCTCGATGGTGGCGAGATCTGAGGGATTTGCGGCGAAGTCGGCCGCATCTTTTTCAACACGCCTGCGTACTCTGTACTCGAGCGTGGTCGCATCCAGTGAAACTCGACTGGCGGCAGCTTCCCGCAGTAAGCCTTGAATGCTGTCCGAGTCCAACTCGGGACGCTCCAGATACTGCTGCAGTTGATTATTCAGCGCGATCTCTGCGGCAGACTTCAGAGCGTTGGGTACTGGAATATCCAGTCCGTTGAGGAAGCGAATCAAAGGAGCTTGGCTCTCGAACACCGTCCGGTAAACCGCCGCTGCAGAGTTCAGCGACTCGTTCAAAATGAGATTGGTAATTTTGCGCTGCTCGTCGCGGAACAGGAGACGCAAAGAAAATATGTTTTTGCCGTAAACCTGGTCGAGTAGGCGGATCACTTCGGCCGTATCGGCTTGCGCGAAGGCGTCGGCCAGTTTCTTCTGATTCTCATTGGGCAAGCAGTCAGCCGGCCGGGTGCCAGCCGTCAAGTTATGATCCCCGAGGTGCAGCACTGAAAAATCGAGAGTGGCGGTTTCCTCGGTAATCGTGGAGCGAAATCGTGCGCAGCCCGTGGCCAGCCGTATCTTTCCTTCCGCCTCCACGGAGTACCTGACGCGGTCTACTTCATAGCAGTAGATCCGAGTCTTATCGGCATAGCTCTCGAACAAAGAGCTGATGGCATAGTGGCCTGCCACTCGATCGATGTTGACGATGCCGGGCTTCACCCACTTTTCGTAAAGCTTGGCACCATCTCCATGCTCAGGTAGATTGCTTTTCGCCTTTGCGAGATGCTGCAGGAATTCCGGCTCAATGTGCTCGCCCGAGCACTGCTCGGCCAGTTGCAGGGCGCGTCCGGCATAATGAATGACCTGCACCGTTTCCAGCCCCGACAGTTCGTCAAAGAACCATCCGCAACTCGTGTACATCAGCATGGCGTGACGCTGCATCTCCAATAGCTTTAACGCCGTGACCTGCTCTTCGGCCTCAAGCGGACGAAGGGCGTGATCGGCAAAGAAGGCTTTGCGACTTTCTTCGGAACGATCAAGGATCACGCGAATGTACTCATTCCGGGCCGTCCATGGATCGCGAAGATACTTCTTGGTGAGCGATTCGAACAGGGGAGCCAACCGGTCGCGCAACCAGTCGAGTGCAGCCCGCAATGGGGTGCGCCACTGCTGATTCCATGCGTGTCCACCCGAATTGCATCCACAGTCGCTGCGCCATCGTTCAATGCCGTGGACACAACTCCACGAACTGTTTTCGACAATTTCGACGATGTGCTTGGGCGGGTGTTTTGCGAGAAACTCGCCATAGTTGGTGAGCTTGGCGACATTTCCACCTTCGATTTCATCGAGCGCATAGCTAAGGGCCATTTCGCCATAGTGGTGGTGATGGCCGTAGCTCTCTCCGTCGGTCGCGATGTGGACCAGTTGCGCTCCCTGCCGCGCATCGGAGAAACCGCTCAATAGCCGCTCCGCAAATCGTTTGCCATCATTGAGTAAACCCTCGAAGGCCACGCCTTGAGAGATCGGTCCATCGTAGAAGAATAGATTGATGCGCTTCTTCGACGGCAGGTCCGCGCGATAGGATCGCGCAGGATCAATCCGCGCACCCGTCACATCTTCATACTTGGAACTGTTCCGCGCTCGAACCCGCTGAGCCTGGCGAGGCGCAAGGATGGTGAACTGAATACCATTTTCCGCCAGCACCTCGAGAGTCTCTGTGTCCACGGCCGTTTCTGGTAGCCACATTCCCTCCGGCTTGCGCCCGAACCGGCTTTCGAAATCGCGAATCCCCCACTTCACCTGCGTCACTTTGTCGCGGCGATTCGCAAGCGGCAGGATCATGTGGTTGTAGCCTTGCGCGATCGCGGATCCGTGCCCTGAGAATCGAGCCGCACTCTCTTTGTCGGCAGCGAGAATCTGCTCGTAGACTCGTGGAGTTTGCTCTTTCATCCATGACAACAACGTGGGTCCGAAGTTGAAGCTGATTCGTTCGTAGTTGTTAAGAAGCTTCACGATGCGATTCTGGCCATCCAGAATCCGCGAGGCAGCATTGGGCGCGTAGCACTCAGCGGTAATCCGCTCATTCCAGTCGTGGTACGGATAGGCTGAATCCTGCAATTCGACCGCTTCCAGGTACGGATTCTCTCTTGGCGGCTGATAGAAATGTCCGTGGATGCAAACGTATTTCACAGGGCCTCCGCGCTGGTTCGCGCTCTTGCAATCACAAGGAACGAATGTGGATGCAGCCGAACTTGACCCTCTGTCGAGACATTCATCCTGGTTCCGCGACCGGGGCCTGGCCCTCTCCATGACTCATCGGCGGAATCGATGACAGTGGTCCAGTCGCCCGTCATTTCGGGTAAGTCTAAAGATGCGGGAAACTCGGAAAAGTTGAAGATCATTGCCAACTCTTGAGAAGGCGTCTGGCGAACAGCTAACAGGGAGCAGCCTCCCAGTTCGCGAATGGATCGAGGGGACGGTCCGCCCAATGTAAACTCTCCACGAATCTGGACCAACCGCCGATAAAAACCTAAAAGCGCCCGATGCGGTTCCTCTTGCTTCAACTTGTGATCCAGGTGGGACCGCAAAAATGTGTGCTCGTCCTGGGGGTCGGGAACGCTGCCTTCCCAGCCAAATTCCGCAAATTCCTCGCGGCGCCCTCGCTGCACCGCCTCAACCAGCGCGGGATCGCCATGACTTGTGAAGTATTGAAACGGAGCCGTTTCGCCGTATTCTTCCCCCATAAACAAGAGCGGCACAAAGGGCGACAGCAAGGTGATTCCCGCCGCGAGCTTCAGTTGTTCGAAATTCACCAGGCCCGTGAGTCGTTCTCCCGCTGCGCGGTTTCCAACCTGATCGTGATTCTGATTGCACACTACAAATTTCGAACTCGCGAGACCTCGGGGAGAATTGCCGTGTCTCCGTTTGCGAAAGTGTGACTTTTGTCCGGCGTAATACCAGCCGTCGCGTAGGGTGGAAACGAGGGGTGCGACTCCTTTGTAGTCCGCGTAATATCCGACCGTTTCCCCCGTCAGCAAGGTGTGTACGGAGTGATGGAAGTCGTCGCTCCATTGAGCATCGACCGCGTATCCACCGTGCTCTTGATCTCGCAATATTCGGGAATCGTTCAAATCACTCTCCGCGATTAAGTGTAGTGGACGCCCCAATCGCTGCGCCCGATCGTCCACTGCGCCCTTGAGCTCCGCCAAAAAATGGTGTGCGCTGAAATCGAAGATTCCGTGAATGGCGTCGAGCCGCAGCGCATCGAAGTGATAGTCCTCTAGCCAGTACAAGGCGTTCTCAATAAAGAACCTCCTCACTTCGTCGCTGTCCGCAGCGTCGAAGTTGAGAGCCTGCCCCCAGGGAGTTCGATAGCGATCGGTAAAATATGGCCCGTAGGCACTAAGGTAGTTGCCTTCCGGGCCCAGATGGTTGTAGACCACATCGAGCGCGACGGACAGACCATGCTCGTGGGCTGCATTCACCAGGCGCTGAAGTCCCTCCGGCCCACCGTAGCTGCTCTGTGGCGCGAACAGATAGGTGCCGTCGTACCCCCAATTCCGGGAGCCCGGAAATTGCGCAATCGGCATCAGTTCAATGGTTGTGACGCCCAAATCGACAAGTTCCTGCAGATGCGGAATCAGGGCTTCAAATGTTCCATCGGCCGTATACGTTCCAACATGAAGTTCGTAGAAGATGCTTCGTTCCAAAGGCGCGCCTTTCCACCCGTGATCAGTCCACTGGAAAGCGCCCAGGTCAACGACTTGCGAGGGACCATGCACGCCCTCGGGCTGAGAACGGGACGCCGGATCGGGTAACTCCTGTGAACCATCGAGACGGTAGAAATAGCGAGCGTCAGGGCTCACCTTGGGAGCGATCACACGATGGTATCCGTTTGCAATGGACTCCATGAGGAGCAATTCGCCGCTTCCGCTCAGAAGATGCACGCTCGCGGTGCGCGCATGGGGGGCCCAGAGCAAGAATTCCCAGCTGCCATCGGGCAGCCGGTGGGCACCGACCCGCGAACTCTTCGGCGAAACGTTGGTTGACAATCAAATGACCTTTGAGAGCGATGGAAACCACGCGGCTTATATATCGAACACTCGATACGCCACGGATGGTTGTTGAGCTTGCAGCAAGGTGATGGCAACGTTGTAAACGGGGCTCCCGCCAATTGTCTTTCCCTCCAGTTGTCCATGATGAGCGTGACCATGCAACACGAGATCCGCGCCATGACGGTCCACAACTTCTGCCAGCCGGGTGGTGCCAAGAAAGGGGAAAATCTCCAACGCTTCACCCTGAACCGTGGCAGGAATGGGGGAATAGTGCACCACGACGACACGTTTGAGCGTTCGCAATTGCGCCATCGCGCGCTCCAACTTCAGCGCCTCATCGATCGACGCTTGCACAAACTGTTTGATCTCGGGCTCGCCAAACGCGGTCAGCATGCCGCGACCAAAACCTCCCACGAAGCCCTTCGTGCCCGCGAAACCCACGCCGTCGCGCTCGTAGGCGGTTCCGTCGAGCACCTTGAGTCCCGCGGTCGCCATCATGCGCATCAACTCCGCCTGTTTCCCGCTTTCATAATCGTGATTCCCCAGCACGGCGACCGTCGGAACCCGCGAACGAACCACCACGTTCAACAGCGGCTCCATCTCATCCGGCTGGCCGTAATTCGTAAGATCTCCAGCCAACACCAAAATATCGGCCTCATCGCGCACGCGGCTCAGTTGATCGTGCAATGCGCTGTGGCGCGATGCTGAGAAATGCAAGTCGGCAGTAGCTGCGATTCTCATATCTGTTCTGGCTTGATCGTCAGGTTTCGCAATCGGCGCTCTCGGTACTCTTCCACCAGATTCGCCAGACCCCATTCATTCACGTCGATCGCGAACTGCTTGTCATCGACCAGACTACCTCGAAACTTGGCAGCCGGATTCGGGTGCGAAACAGCGTCCTGAAAACGTGACAGCAGATCACCCCACAGCTCCCTTGGAATGTATTGGGTTTGCGCCGGATAGACATACCGGTACAGTACGAACGCCCACAAGAGAATCTCCCAATGCTCGCCCACGAGGGACAATACGCGCTGCCAGTCAATCTTTCCTCGAGTCCCGTAGATCGTATGCGCAATGTCTGCTCCATCGAAGCGCTCGCGGCGCGCAATAAACAATTTCGATGCCACCAGTTCTTCGGCCGCCAATACTCTCGTCTGTACGCCTTGAACTTCCGCTGGCCGGGCGCGCTCGATCCAGGAATCCGTCACCACGATCGCTGCATTGCTCATGCCCGTAATGAGATCCACAAAGAACGAATCCCGGTGCGCCTTGAACAACCACACCGGATCGCACACCTCGCATTCAAAGCCCCTCTTCCGAAGATGCTGCAACGCCAGAGTGGCATTGTCTGCAGTCAGAAAAACGTCGAGATCTTTCGTGTCGCGGCAGATGCCCGTGTGTTCTCGCAGAGCAAACGCCCCGGCCACGGCGTACGAAACTTTCTTCTCTTCCAGCAGAGCGAGGACCTCGTGGAAGAGAGCCTGTTGCTCCTCGGGAATCGTCACGGGTCCTGACGACGTCTCAGGCACAACATTGTTCGGCTGAGGTGTCGCGTGCATGACACCTTGGATGTGAAAGTAGTAACGACGGTTGTCGTTGCCCAACAGGAAAGCCCTTGGGCTCCTGCAGATACGGCGCCTTATACCAGCTCGCGAACTTTATCGGAAAGCGCGGTTAGGGCGATCTTGCCGCGATTCGGTTCACCCCGCACGAGCGATTCCGCAAATTTCATGGCCTGATCCGCCGTAACTTTGGCGGGCAGGGGAGGTTCCAAGGGATCAACTACGGCCTGCAGGATCGCCGGCCCCGGAGCATTCAGAAACTCTTCCACGACTTGCCCGCATCCAGCCGGGTCCTCCGCCGTGAATCCCTCACCGCCGCAGGCTCGCGCGACGGCTGCGAAATCGATCGGATGGAGATCCACTCCATACTCGGGATTTCCAAGAAACACCATTTGCTCCCACTTGATTTGGCCGAGTGTCCCGTTCTTGACGATCACGACCCTGATCGGAAGTCGATATTTCACCGCGGTGGCAAACTCGGCCATCAGCATCGAAAAGCCGCCGTCCCCTACGAATGCCACGCATTGGCGTTCCGGATAAGCAATCTGTGCAGCGATCGTATAAGGAAGACCATTGGCCATGCTGGCGAGATTTCCCGAGAGACTATGCATTTGTCCGGCCTTCACTGGGATATGGCGAGCCCACCAGGTGGCAATCGTGCCGCTGTCGCAACTGACAATTGCGTCGTTGCGCAGTCGCTGACCCAGTTCGTGCGCTATGACTTGCGGCTTCATGGGGACATCGCGACGGCTGGCGCGGTCCCGCATCACTTTTTGCCAATCCTCCATCCCTTTTTGCGCTTTCTCGAGAAAACTGCGATTCTCTCGCCGTTTGAGCCGCGGGAGTAATTCGCGGAGCACCCGTCGGCTGTCGCCCACCAGTCCAACCTCGACAGGAAACCGCAGGCCAATCCGTTTCGGATCGAGTTCGATCTGAACCCCTTTGGCATTGCCAGGCTTAGGCAAGTATTCGAGATACGGAAACGAAGTCCCGACCATCAGCAACGTATCGCAGTTCTCCATTGCCTCTTGCGACGGTGCGGTACCCAATAATCCAATGGTCCCGGTGGTATACACACTGCTATCGGGCACGGCACCTCTTCCCAGAAGTGCTTTCACAATGGGCGCCCCCAGGACTTCGGCTGTCTGTTCCAGTTCCGTAGTGGCATGAAGTGCCCCGCGCCCCGCAAGAATCGCAGTCTTCTTGCCGGTGTTAAGGACGTCCGCTGCCCGGTCAAGGTCCGATAAATCGGCCAACATGGTACCCTCGGCTTCCGCACGGGATGTGTGATGAGGAATGTTTCGTTTGGAACGCTGCCGCTTCTTGACTTCCATTTCCTGGAAGTCGACTGGAAACGTAATGTGACTGACCGTGCGATACGACAAGGCGATCCGGACGGCAAGATCCACGATGTTTTCCACGTGGGTCGGCCCCATAATTCGCTCGTTACAGCTCGCCACATCCATGTAGAGTCGGTCGAGAGCCACGTCTTGCTGTGTGAACGTTCCGATTAAATCGTGAAATTGAAGACCGGTGATGGCCAGGACTGGTGCACCATCCATCTTGGCGTCGTAGAGCCCGTTGAGCATGTGAATTCCGCCCGGGCCCGAGGTGGCTAAACAAACCCCTAGCCTCCCGGTAAATTTCGCATAGGCGCATGCCATGAACGCCGCGGATTCCTCGTGCCTCACCTGCACAAAGCGAATCTCCTTCTGGTGGGTACGCAACGATTCCATCAGGCCGTTGATCCCGTCGCCGGGCAATCCAAAAACCACGTCGACTCCCCAATCCATCAAACTCTCGACGAGAACATCCGCAGCCGTCATGAAACTCTCCGTTCGCTATTCGCAAAATAGGCCAGCAGTGTGCGATGACTGCTAGTGTTTAGGCACAGCCCGACGCGAGGTCCGCATCTGGGACTCCCTACTAACGCTAAGGTCCCTTCAATGGCGATGAAATCCGGTATAGCCTGTAAGGCGACTCAAGGAGAGGTGTATGCGAAGATTCGCGCGAGTGCGTGGCTACTCGGTTCGCTGTGAGCTGCGCGGTAGCAGGAAAGACAAGGGATGGGAGATTAGTTCCAGGCCCACTTCGCTCAAGAATTTCCGCGATTCTTCCTCTCCGATATTGCGCGCACGAACCGCCAGCAGAAAGCTCAGGACAAACGATGTAACGATATTTAGCACACCGACTAGAGCGATACCTGAGAATGCGAAGAGAGCGTCCTGCCAGTGCAACTGTCCATAGATATACGAGGCGTCCAGGGCGAAGCCGAGACTTGCGGCTGCCAGCGTCACGTGCCGGACTTCCAGAGGAATTCCAAACAGCTCGACAACAATGGGCACGGCGCCCAAGAGAAATCCGAGAACAATATATCCCGCGGCGCCAGGGGCGTGGTGCTTCACCCAATCCGCCAGCTTCGCTGCTCTCTCCGGTCCGAGTTTGGCGCGAATCCGAAGGCTGTTCGAGATTGCGGTCGACATCCGATGCAGCGCTAGATAATTCGCAGTCCAACCGGTGGCCAGCGATGATAGCCAGAGGAAGACTCCGGTCACGATTGCGAAAGGAATCGTCATCGACGAAAGTGGAAACAGCATGTGGATGCCGTGCTCCGCTGCAACCTCGGAAGGAAATGGATGCCCACGAACGGCGTTAAAGATTCTGTCGATGGCAATCGACGCCGGCACCGCACCGATAAGATTGCTGATGGTTACGATAAATTGCGTTTTGGAAATAGCCTGAAGGCTGGCCATGTGATCTTTCGCGGGATCTTCCATGGCATCCACTAGCGTAGCGGCGGTGACGGCCGGCATCTTTGAAGCCAGCAAGAAGCCGCCCGCCTGCATTAGCAGGAAACTGCCCGCGTAGTTCAGC
The DNA here is from genome assembly GCA_963788555.1 of uncultured Acidobacteriaceae bacterium. Taxonomy (GTDB): domain Bacteria; phylum Acidobacteriota; class Terriglobia; order Terriglobales; family Acidobacteriaceae; genus Sulfotelmatobacter. The sequence goes on from CAWBHM010000008.1 coordinate 402,579, forward strand.
GAATGCGCTAGCGCCAGCAACATCGGGGCATGAATCATCGTGGCCAGTGAATACTTGAACAGCGCCGTGAAGGACGTAATCACTCCCGCCAGAATTGCTCCCATCCCCATCACGCCCCACTGCTCGGCGCTTTGCGCGATATAGTGTTTTCCCGCGCGCCCTGTTCTTTCGACCACACTGCGCGCGAGTCGTCGCGTGCTCGAACCCAAGACCGTGCGGATCTGGCGTTGAGTGGCGAACCCGTGGACGACCGTGACGGCCAGTTTGCGTGCGTCCGACTCGGGCCGTCCCAAGTTGATTACCTGGTTGATTCGACCCAGAAGAGACCGCAGAAGACGTACGCGAAAAATGAGGTTTGCCGATGACCCTCGCTCGGCCAGCAGTTGATTCACTTGCTGTAACTGAGCCTCACACGACGCTCGCTGCTCTTCCCACAAATGAAAGTCTTCCGGATGTCGAATCACGTGCTCGACAACGCCCGGAAGATGAAAAAAGCCCGACTTCGTGATGTCCTCGTCGTCTGCAAACGAGATCACGTCTCGCGACAGTGCAACATTCGCGGCCCGCAGCGCAAGGATCTTGCAGGACGCAAGGATCGAGAACGTCGACGGCTGGAAGATTTCGGCCCACGGCGCGATCAGAGCGTCCGGCAGGGACGCCAGCCAACGGCCGTCCGACTCCTTCAGATTCAAGGAATCCATCAACACATACAGGTCCCCTTCTACTTCGTCTACCGGCAACAAATGCCGGAAGGCTCTGGTCAGAAGCTCAGGCAACAGAAACGCTTCGTCAGGTAGTCCAGCTTCGGAGATGACCCGGACGTAGGAGTGATGGGACCAGAATTCTCTTAGTGTGGACAGAATCGAATTGCGAGACGGGTGGCGCTCGAGCGCCACGGTCACTTCCGACAGAATATTCGTTCGCGACTCCAGCGGAACGCTCAGGATCAACCGGAGGAGCCCGTACACACGAGTCGCCCGCTCTCGCGTAGAGAGCGACTCAAGCGAGCAGAGTTCGTCGATCGCGAATCGGATAGTCGCTCCATCTCTCCGGGAAGGAGAGAATCATTACGCAATGAAAGAGAGGCTAATATAGCGCGCTAGTGCTCCGAAGTCGATAAGGGCTAGTGCCAGCTCCGGTAGTAGGTGCCATGGTGAAGTAGGGTTTCAATTGCTTCGACTACACAGCCCACATCGTTCTTGTCGCATGCGCCACGGATACCGATCCGTCTTGCTTGAAGCTCCAACTGAGGCGACATGTGCAAAGTAACCATCAGAATAGGGGTTTGAGGGGAACGCCTTCGAATTTCTATCGCCGCGTCCAAACCGTTCATCTCGGGCATTTGAAAATCAAGGACGATTACGTCCGGTGTGGACTGTTGGACCTTCTCAATCGCTTCCCGGCCATTGGCCGCCTCGCTGCATACCCTCCACTCATCTCTCTGTTCCAAGAGCATGCGCAGGCAACGGCGCATCAATTCGCTGTCGTCCACCACCAGAATGCGGACCGGCGATGCTTTCGGTTTGGCGCTCAATAACGACATACTTCAGCCTAAGTGGCTACGCCAGCGCTGTCTATACCCCACATCGCGTAGGCTCGTGCCCCGGTCAAAGCCCTTAGTGGCCACTAAAGAATTCCGTCATATCCGGGGCAATGCCCGCCAACCCGGGGAACGCGGTGACCCCGGAACTCTCCAGGATTAGGCGCAGAACACTTTGATGCTGATATAGGGTCTGGGACTGGAATCCCTGCTTCGCAGAGGGGCTGATGATGAGAGTCGCAACCTGTCCGCCGCCGTGGTTAACGTCCGACTGATCCCCCTCGTCGAAAGTAATAATCAGGAGGCCGCTACTCTGAAATGCAGAACTGGCCAGCAGCGGCGCGATATTCGTTTGCAGCCAGGCATCCGCTTGCGCCAGGGTGCCGTCGTGGGCGTCGTCCAACATGTTGGGCGCGATGAAAGAGTACTGCGGCAATGCGGAGTTCCCGAGATCCGTGGCAAACTGCGTGAAAGGCACAATATTGGCCGCTTGGGAGCTATCGTTTTGCACGTCCGATAAATATGTGAACGGATCGTGACGACGCGCGTACAAGCCGGAATCGCCGGAAATATAACCCGCCGAGGGCAGAGATTCTGCATAGGCCTTCCAGCTCTTACCTGCCTTGACCAGTTCGCGCACGATATTGTCATCGCTAATGGTGCCTGAAAAATTGTCGTCGAAAGTCTCCGTGAGCCCCGTCGTCAACATCAGGTAGTTGGGAAGGGAAGGGTGAGCATTGGCATAGTACTGCGTCGCGAGACCGTATTGTGAAGCCAGACTGTTGAAGTAAGGCATCGATGAATTGCCGATCACATCCCCGTAGCTGTGATTTTCCTCTACGACTAGAACAACGTGATCGAAGGTGGGTTGCCCCGCTGGAACGGGGGTTTGAAGCGGGGACGAAGTGGTACTCGATCCGCCTCCGCAGGCGAGTTGCCCAAAAGCGATGGCGCAGACCGTAATCAATGAGGCGAAGCGATGAATGGGCAGGGATCGAACCCGCAACGGCATGAGTGCTCCTCTAGCCTTTGGATGTAGAGGTCCCACCAAATGTTTGCGACAAAGGCGCACGCCAACGGCTATTTGCCCTGTTGTCCCTCTTCTTTCTGCCCTGCTAAATCCAGTCCAAATTGCGGATGCTGATAGGTTCCCCCAATGTGCACAGGCACAACCTCTCCTTTTTTCTTCTTCTTGAAGAATGGATCCATCGCCTTCAGAAACAGTGCCTTCATTCCGGTGGAAGTTTTCGAGATCTTCGTGTCCACCCGCATCCTGCCATGCAGATCGATCTTGGAATTCAGAATGTTGTAGGTCCCATACATTCGCGCGGAAGCGCCCGGAATGCCGAAAGAGAGGTCGGAAAACTTCGCGATTCCACGTTCCAGCAGGACTCTGCCTTTCAGATCGGTGAGCACGGTTTCGGCATCGTCCATCTTTTCGCCCCGGGCCCCGGCGCTCAACTCGTTCACACTTTTTTGTGTATCCAGCTTCGAGAAGCTGCCGTCGTCAATTCCGAAATTGGCCTGCAACTTTACTTTTTCTGAAAAGGGATCGTCCCCAGAAGGGATCTCTGCATTAGCGGTGAGGGCCACTGCCCCTGACATGGGCGCGCGGGGTCCTGAAGTGAACAACCCGAGGATGTCTTCAATTCGCCCCTGGCGGCTCGCCAGATGTAGAAGGGCCACTTTCCCCTTTTCCCCTTTTGCGCCCGCGACGCTTCCTTCCGCAACAATCTTTGTTCGCCCAAACTGCGCCTCTACCCGTTTCAGAAAGGTGTCGCCGTGAATCGCATCGACGAAGGCGATGAAATGCGTCTTAAGGTTCACTTTGCGTCCGCCCGACTTCACCTCAAAGTCCGGAACCTCCGTCGTACCTTCAATGTTCACATGCTTCAGAACTCCGTCGTACTTTCCTTTGGACGACAACGTCCCAGCAATACCGCCATAGACGCCCAAATCCGCATGTTCAAAGGTGTACTCGCCCGAAAAGGGCGTGTCGCCAGGATGCCCGCTCGTCCATGCTCCAAACTTTCCGCTCGTGGTGATCTCGCCCGGAGGCTCCGGATTATGCAACTTGAGGTGAAAACCGATTGGAGTGCCCCATTGCACATCGCGCAATACGGCTTCGGAGACTTCAAAGCGTAGCGGTTGCTTCTGCCGATCGTCCGGGAAAAACTCCACGACTGCTCCATTGGCAATTAGTTCCTCGACCACAAGCTTCGAGTGCTGCGACTTAAACGTCACATTACTGCCGAATGGGGGAACGAAGACGTGCCCGCCTTCGGCCTTAATGCGTGGCACGCGCTGCAAAAGAACTCCCAGATAACTGCCTTCAATCCTCAACCGGTCGATGGTAATCAGCTTCCACTTGTCAGGACCATGATGAAACTCGATACCTTCGAGAACACACCCCGGTACCGGGAAATAGATCTGATGAGAGCTGCGAATGGTGACTTCACTGTCGCTCGCCTCCGCGAGATCCTCCACCACCGCCCTCTCGGTAAACGGCCAAATCCGGCTCCAAAGCAGAATGCAGACACTGGCTGCAAGGCAAAGAACTGCCGCAAACGTAATAAGAACTTTCTTGCGTGTAGATGGTTTCCGCCGTGGTGTTTGGGGGATGGTCTGACCTTCGATCGGCGTAAGGACGGGAGAGGGCATGAATGGCAAACTCCAGATGCGGCGTCAAGTATCAGAAAAAATTGTCGCCACGCGCACCTTACTGCGCCCACTAGAGCCCTAGCCACGTCCGCGACATTTATCAAGCTGGATCAAGTGAGGCGGCAAACCAAATCCGTAGACCGGACCGCCGACTCGGTTCACATGGTGCTGATTCTGATGTACCGCCGCAGATCAGGCAGTGATGTGAAGAATACATATCCTGCGAAAAGCACTCCCGCGGCGGCCAGCACATTGGTCACGCTAAATTTAGGTTTCCTCATAAGAACCTCCCTTTCAAAATTCAGAGCCTCGCGTTCAAGTACCGCTTGGATGCCTTTTGCGCTCAAGAAGGTAGCTTGGGATTCGAGGCAGGAACGACGAGCAGGTAACCCCGACCCACCGTGGCGACTGATACAAACCAAGCAGGAAGTACAGGTAATCCGCACCCGAACTAAATGCCGTACCTGATGGCTGCGAATTGCTGGTGGTCCCTATGCTGGAATGCAGACGAAAAATCTACGCATGTAAATGGAGTATGCAATGAAGCGAAAGTCCGGATTTCGAAATATGTTGTTCGTAAGCCTGCTTTTGTTGGGCTGCGGAGCGCTCGTATTCGCACAGGATTCCTCGGGGCAAAATGCGCCCGCCTCGGACAATACCAAAATGAATCAGCGCGACCGGAACCCCAACGAACCAACTGCCGATCAGCAACAAAATAATCGCTCCGATCGTGACATTACCCAACAAGTTCGACAGGCCATTGTCTCCGACAAAACTTTCTCTACCTACGCCCACAACATCAAGGTGATCACCCAGAACGGGCAGGTCACGTTGAAAGGTCCAGTGCGCTCGGAAGAAGAGAAAAGCGCAATCGAAGCCAAGGCCGCAGCCATCGCTGGCGACGGCAAAGTTAGCAGTCAATTGACCGTCAAACCAAAAAGCTAATTATTTCGAAAATTAACTCTTAAGGAGAGTTCAAAATGGCAGGAAAAAACACAGCCGTGTTTGGTATTTATCCGTCCTATACCGCAGTCGAAATCGGGGTCGACGCTCTGCGGGCCGCAGGATTCCGCAATGCAGACATCTCCGCGCTATTCCCCGAGAATGCCGGAACCAGAGAGTTCGCCCACGAGAAGAACACGAAGGCGCCTGAAGGTGCAACCACGGGCGCTGGAACCGGTGTGGTGGTGGGCGGCGCAATGGGCTGGCTGCTTGGCATCGGCGCAATCGCGATCCCTGGCTTGGGGCCGTTCATCGCTGCCGGTCCGATTATGGCCGCGCTTGCCGGAGCGGGTGTGGGTGGCGCGGTTGGCGGAATTACCGGAGCTCTCATCGGGATGGGAATTCCTGAGTACGAAGCCAAGCGTTACGAGGGTCGGGTGAAGGACGGGGGCATTCTGCTTTCCGTTCACTCCGACAATTCTGAGTGGACCAAGCGGGCGAAGGAGATCTTGAAGAGAACTGGTGCTCAGGATATCTCTTCGACCGGCGAGGCCAGCGCGGACGATGACACGACCGATATCCGGCTGCCGCGTGCAGTTTAAGGGCTAAGTTAAACGATGTTCTGCCTCGGGGCTGCCAACAACCGTCACTGTTGTTGGCGCCCCGAATTTGCGCGATCGGCGAGCGCGATTCCAACTGCAGCGACAGAAAGAAAGAAGGAAAGACAAATGTCAGGCAAATCCAGCGTGAACGCGAAAGAGAAAGACAAGGATCAGAAAACGTTCTTGAGCGACATTACAGAAATCCGGCGACGCGCGCGCCAGCACATTGAAGAGGGTGCGGTGACGGATGCGTACAAGGGCGACCGCACCGTGGTGCTCCGCGTGCTCAACGAGGCGCTCGCCACCGAGATTGTTTGCGTGCTTCGTTACAAGCGCCATCACTATATGGCGAAAGGAATCCACTCGCAGGCCGTTGCGGAAGAATTTCTCGAACATGCTGCTGAAGAACAAGAACACGCGGACATGATCGCCGAACGGATTACCCAACTCGACGGCGAGCCGAATTTCAATCCTGAGGGTCTGCTCACGCGCAGCCACTCGGAGTACGTTGCGGGCGAGAGTCTCGTCGAAATGATTCGCGAGGATCTGATCGCAGAGCGGATCGCAATCGAGTCCTACTCCGAAATCATTCGGTACCTGGCTGACAACGATCCAACCAGTCGCCGCTTGATGGAGAGCATCCTCGCGAAAGAGGAAGAGCACGCCGAAGATATGAAGACCTTGCTTGAAACCATTGCGCAAGAAGAAAAGCTGGAAGACCGACGTAAAGCGAGCTAACGATCCTTCACTGAAAGCTGGGTTCACGGAAGACGGAAAGGAACAACAATATGGAAAATCGCAAGCGCGAAAAATGTGCCCATGCGGGCTGCAGTTGTCTGGCGGGCAACGACAGCAAGTATTGCAGCCCTTACTGCGAATCCGCCAAGGACAAAACTGAAATCGCCTGTGGATGCGAACACCCCGGCTGCGCGGGCAAAGCGTCGTAGCAACCGCCCCGCGCGGTTGCTGCCGCTGAGCGCAGGGAGGAATCGGAAGGCATTGGACTGGGAGGTCCTGCATTGGTCCGCTCAACGAATTCTACGACTTCCTCCAAATCGTTTATTTTGATCGCTACCGCCGCGACGATAGCGATGCTTTATTTTGGCCGCCAGATCTTCATCCCGCTTGCGCTAGCCTTGGTTGTCAGCTTCCTTCTGACTCCATTGGTGGTCTTGCTGGAGCGGATCCATTTTGGCCGCGTACCGGCCGTCCTGGTAGTCCTGGCTCTCTGCTTCGCCTTGTCCGCCGGCGTGGGATGGGAAGTAGCGGACCAACTCCTCGAGATCACCGGACATATTGGCGACTACAAGGAAAACGTAGAGGAAACTCTTCGCTCTCTCCATCCGACCCAAGACGGACCTCTCGGGCAAGCTACGGCCACGGTTCGCGAACTCAACAAAGAGTTAGCCGCCGCCCCTGGGCAGGTCGCTGGTCACGCTGCGAATAATGCGAACGCAACTCGCTCCGCTCGTCCCATTCCAGTTCAGGTGACGGCGCCGCCCTCAAACGTTCTTCAAGATCTGCGGGCCCTTCTCGGTCCCATCGCCGGTCCCATGGAAACAGCCGCGATCGTTATCATCTTTGCGGCGTTCATGCTGATCAAGCGGGAGGACCTCCGAAATCGCCTGATCCGCCTTGGAGGGCAAGGCCAGCTCACAGTCATGACGCAGGTGCTGGACGACGCCAGCCACCGTCTCAGTAAATATCTCCTGTTGCAATTTCTCGTCAACGCCGCCTACGGCAGCCTTTTTGGGTTGGGGCTATATCTCATGCACCTGCCGCACGCCTTGCTGTGGGGGGTTCTCGCCGCCTTGCTGCGCCTGGTACCTTACGTCGGCACCTTGATCGCCGCCGCCTTCCCCGTGGCAATGGCATTGGCTGTTTTTCCCGGCTGGAATCACGTGGTTCTGATTGTTGGTTTGTTCATCGTTCTGGAAGTGAGCATCTCGAACTTCGTCGAACCCTGGCTATACGGCGCGCACACGGGAATCTCATCCCTTGCCATTCTCGTTGCAGCTGTTTTCTGGTCGATGCTGTGGGGACCAGTCGGGTTAATTCTTTCCACTCCGCTCACGGTCTGCCTAATGCTTGTGGGGCGCTACGTTCCGCAGATGAGCTTCCTCGAAGTCCTTCTTGGCGACGAGCCGGCCTTGCGTCCCGAGGAACTTTTCTACCAGCGCCTGCTCGCGATGGATCAGGACGAGGCGCGAAACATCGCAGAGACGGAACTGCAAGAGAAATCTCTGGAAAGTCTTTACGAAACAGTTCTGATCCCCGCGCTTCGACTCGCGGAGGAAGATCGGCATACCGACGCCGTAGGCGAGCGCACCAGCGAGTTCATCACGCAGAGCACAAGAGAAATCATCGATGATCTCAGCGATCGTGCCGTACAACCAGGGACCAGTGGCAATAATGAGAATCGCGAGGCTGTGCCGGACCAACGCTTTCCTGGCGTTGAGATTGTATGTGTACCCGCGCGGGACGAAGCGGATGAACTGGTGGGAATGATGTTCGCCCAACTGCTGCGCCAGGCCGGCTACAACGCCAACTACCTCGCAATCGGAACCGTTGAAAACATGCTTGAGGCAGTGGCTCGCGGCGAATACTGCATTGCCTGCGTTTCTGCCCTTCCTCCCTTTGCCGTGGGACAAGCCCGGTCATTGTGTAAGCGCCTGCGCGCAAAATTCCCCAACCTGGCGATTGTCGTGGGCCTGTGGGGATTCGCAGGCGGGGTACCGAAGGCCCAGGAACGAGTTGGAATGGGCTGCACCGATGCAGTCGCAACCTCTCTCTCCGAGGCACTCCTTCAAATTCGACGGCTGTCTGAACTCGACGCTGCCGAGCGAGCGGACGAGTCTGTGAGGGTGTACGGCGACGTCGATGAAGATGATAAGGGCAGAGAAACGCATTCCATCCCCAGTAAAGCCGCAATCTGATTTTCTTCTTCTTTCAATCCTGCCGTATTTTGGTCCTTTTTTCCTTCAACGATCGGCGGGCGTTGATTCTGACGAAAAACTCTGCCCGCAATACATGTTGCGCACCGACGAGATGGAATACCACGTCCGTCCCCTCGATCATAAACATCCTGTGATCCTGGCCGTCGGCAAGGAGGGCGAGTTCACGATTTCAAAAGATGTCCTGGAAATGCGCATCCCGGATGGCGATCACAAGAAGCGTCGCTACCAAGTTGTCGCCATGAAACCCATCGACCATTCGAATACGGAGGGAGCGAATGCGAAGTACGAACCGCGCAAGGATTACGCACAGAAAGCTCTCGACGCGAAGAGTAATACGCAACAGAAGAGTGGGGTGAGGAATCCGACGGATCCCACTGCACCGCCGCAATAGGCAACGCAGCGGACGAAGCTTCGGTCGGGCCGGGGGGCGAGATATCCCGCCCCCGCCTCATTGCGCAAGCCGATTGGCTAGACCTATGTCTCGGCGAACCTGGAGGAACTAAACGCAACTGGACTCTTGCGCCCGCGACCTCGCGATGACGCAATCGGCCGGCACGATCCTGCAGTGACGCTACTGCACTTCGTTCAGCTTTTGATAAATCAACATCGCCACCAGCACCAGCAGAAATACTCCCGATCCAATGCTGAAGACACGCACCGGAATCGTGAGCCGGTTGACCTTGGTCAGCAGTTCCGTCTGCTCGGTTTGCATGTGCGAGTTTGCATCGTCCAGGAAGAGCTGATCATCTTCGCGCATGGTGAGTGTGCTTTTGTAAATCAGCAGGAGGATCAAACCAATCGCGAAGACTCCGAATACTACTGCCACCACAGTCAGCGTCATAAGCCACCTCGGCAGTTCCCAGGTACACGGCTTTCCACCTACTGTGCAGGGTGCGCAGAACCCCGCGTCCAGTCCCGGGGAAGGCCCTTAATGGCAATGATTATAGACCCGTTGACAAGCCCCTGGCGGTGAATAAATGCTCCTGTTCGGAAGTCGTTACAGCCCTTGGAACAGTGCGACTTCCATGCCTCCGCCGCATCTAAGAGGAGTGTGAGGTTTGCGCGACTTTCTCTGATTAAAGATTGTTCCGGAAACAACATTTGCTATAATCAAACAGCTTTAAAGCCAAGGAGATACGAATGGCCACCACAACCGTCCCCGAAGTGACTAAAAAGGCCCCGCCCGTCAGTCTAACCACCAACGCTGTCGCCAAGGTGAAAGAGATCATGGGCCAGCAGAACCCCGTTCCCGCCGGCTTGCGCATTGGAGTCGTGGGCGGCGGATGCTCCGGCTTCTCCTATTCCATGCAGTTCGAAAACGGCGCTGGAATGATGGACAAAACCTTCGAAATGGATGGACTCAAAGTGTTCGTCGACGCGACCTCGGTCATGTATCTGAATGGCTGCGTGGTTGACTACGTCGAGACGCTGGAAGGTGCAGGCTTCAAATTCGAAAATCCGAACGTGAAGAGCACCTGCGGCTGCGGATCCTCGTTCAGCGTGTAAGCGCTCACGTGGCGACGGACGGATTCGTCTGTCCGCGATCCGATATGGCAAGTTGCTAAAGAGACTTGAAGAGGCCTCATCACAGGATGAGGCCTTTTTTGTTGGGCAGAGTGTCATGTCCACGGGGCGGAGTGTTTACAGTTCAAGTGGCGAGAACCTGTGTTAATATCTGCTGGCATTTCTGCATAGAAAACAGGGCCCTCCCATGCGGAAAGTGCGTCACTCAATCTTGTTGATCGTTCGCTCCTCTGTTTGAGGTGCGGAGAGCCGGTGAGTATGCCGACAGATAGCACCACACCACCTACCACCAAGGTACTGTTGGGATGCGCCAAATGCGGAGCAACCTTACCGGACGGAGCCCAGTTCTGTCTGAAGTGCGGGAAGCCGGTGAGTTCTGCGCCGAAAACCTCCGTGATGGTTGAACCCGCTGCTTTGCCACCACGCGCGAAGCCACGTCGAACACGACGGAGTCTCCTCTGGATACTGCTCGCGCTCTTGCTGGCATTTATCGTGTGGGTCGCGGCGAGCGACAGCCCCCTGGCACAGCAGGTGCAGGAGTTTGTGGGGTTCAAGCAGGATAGGCCGATCCTCGATTCCTCTTTCTCGGTCGGTCCACACACCTTTCGCTATTACAAGTTTGCTTTGCCCGAAGGCTCCGTGAACGTGGCGGTGGTCGGTCAGTTCAACTCGACGGTTGATAGCCAAATCGGCGCAAGCCACAAGAATTCAACGACGGCCAAGAACAAAGACACGGAGAGCGATAACACCATTGAGGTGTACATCCTGTCGGAGACCGCATTCACGGTTTGGCAGAACGGATACGCGACCAGTTCTTTATACGAAAGCGGAAGAGTCGCCGAGGGCAACGTGCAGACCGAGGTTCCTGCGGGTGCGGGAATCTACTATCTCGTATTCAGCAACAAGTTTGCGCCGAAGACGTCCAAGACGATTCACGCGACGGTGCTGCTGCGCTACAAGAGTTGGTTGCCCGACTGGGTCCGGCGCGCGAAGGGTCGATTCATGGATTGGGTTGGACTGAACTAACGCCCAAAGTTCAGATTTGCAGATTCCAAAGACTTCAACCACGAAGGACACAAAGTCTCACGAAGGACATGAAATTCTCCTTCGTGTACCTTTGTGTCCTTCGTGGTGGATGATTTCTAGCGCGTCGTCTCTTCGATCTCGGAAATCCAGTCAGGACGCTTCAGAACTTCGCGTGGCTTGGGCCCGTCGGCCGCGCCGACGATGCCATCCTGTTCCATCAGATCGATAAGGTGCGCGGCGCGTCCGTAGCCGATGCGCAGTCGGCGCTGCAGCAGGGAAGTGGAGGCCTTGCCGAATTCCACGACCAGTTTCACCGCATCGCCATACATGGGATCGTCTTCGGCTTCGCCGTCCGCGCCTGCTTCTCCGCTGGCTCCTTCCGATCCGGCTTCGCGCTCGCCTTTCGGTGCTTCCAGGAACTGCTGCTGATATTCCGCCAGGCCTTGCGCCTTCCAGAATTCGACGACTGCGGCGATTTCTTTCTCCGTGACAAACGGGGCGTGCAGACGATGCACACGCGCCGAACCGGATGGCAGATAGAGCATGTCGCCTTTGCCCAGCAAAGCTTCTGCGCCGTTGGCGTCGAGAATCGTGCGCGAGTCCACTTTTGTCGCTACGCGGAACGAGACGCGCGCCGGGAAGTTTGCTTTGATCAATCCCGTAATCACGTCGACCGAAGGACGCTGCGTTGCCAGGACCAGGTGAATGCCTACCGCGCGCGCCATCTGCGCCAGGCGCGTAATCGACTCTTCCACGTTGCTGGAATCGAGCATCATCAGGTCGGCCAACTCGTCGATGATGATGACGATGTAGGGAATCGGCTTCTCGTCCGATTCTTCGCCGAACAGACTCGGCGTGCCGTTCTGATCGAAGAGCTTGTTGTACTGGTCGATGTTGCGAACGCCTTTGGCCGCGAGCAGCTTCAGACGGCGCTCCATCTCGCGGACGGCATTGCGCAACGCATTGGCGGCGAGCTTCGGTTCGGTGATGATCGGCGTGTAAAGATGCGGAACGCCTTCGTAGTTGCCTAGTTCCAGCCGCTTCGGGTCGACCAGAATCAGGCGCACCTGATCGGGCGTCGCCTTGTACAGGATCGACATGATCATCGCGTTGATGGCGACGCTCTTGCCTGCGCCAGTCGATCCGGCAATTAGCAGGTGCGGCATTCCTGCGAGATCGGCTGTGACGATGCGGCCGTTGATGTCTTTGCCCATGGCGATCGTCATCTTCGACTTCGATCCCATGAACTCCTGCGACTCGATGTTCTCGCGCAGCCAGATGATTTCGCGCTGCCGGTTCGGCACCTGAATGCCGACCGTGCTCTTGCCTGCCATGCGCTCGATCAGAATGCTCTCGGCTTTCAGCGCGAGGCAGAGATCGTCGCAAAGATTGGTGATGCGGCTGTACTTGATTCCGGCTTCGGGCTTGAACTCGAACGTCGTGACCACAGGTCCGGGATTGATCTGCGTGATCTGTCCATGAATCTCGAACTCGGCGTATTTCTCGGTCAGCACCTGCGCCAGCAACTTGAGTTCGTCGGCATCGACCTGCTGCTGTTCGTCGGGACGCTGCAGCAGGCTGCTCGATGGCAGTTTGTATCCGCCGGCGATGCGGGGCATCGTCGTCTTGGCTTTGTTGCCGCTGTCGGCGCGCTCGGTGACCTCGGGATCGGTGGCTGACGCTGCCGCATCCGCCGCGAGCGGCTCGGCCAGAATTCCACCGATCGCGGAGGCAGACTTCATTTCCGCTTTCGGCTCTTCTTCGGCCATCATGCGCTCGATGCCGGTGCGTCGCGGTTCGGCGGACTGCCGCCGTCTGCGACCCTGGCCGAGACGGAATCAGCTGTGTCTTCACCACAGGCTTCGAAATCCGCCGCTGGTCGAGTTCCTTCTGCTGGCGTTTCTTGGCGCGCTCCTGCTGCCAATCTTTGTAGCGATTCCACAGCGCGGTCACGAAGGCGAACCGCGTCGGAGCCCAGAGCCGAATCGCCGAAAACGAGAATGCCGTCGAGAGATAGAGCGCGACCGCGAGGACCGTGGCGCAGACGATATAGGCGCCGACGATATTGAGGTAGTGAATCAACACGTCGCCGACGACGCGGCCGAGCAGGCCTTCGAGGGGAATCACGCTGCATCCAGCGCAAGTGTCCGGGAAGCAGCGCCAGCAGGGCGGGAACGAACATCACCAGCCAGATTCCGCCGAGGCTTTTCGCCAGCGGCGACTGTACTTTCATGGAGCGGAACCAGCGCGTGCCCAGCATCGCAGGGAAGATCACCAGCAGGAATGCGCCGATGCCGAAGAACTGCAGCATCATGTCGGCGGTGAATGCTCCGACGACGCCGATCCAGTTGCGCGCGGCATGCGAACCGGTCAGGACGGAGGCGCTGTTCCACGAGGGGTCAAGTGGAGAATACGAGACGAGTGCGAGGAAGAGGAGGAGCGCGGAGACGCACATCAGGAATCCGACGAGCTCATTGAGCCGACGGTTCCCGGTGGGAACAAAGATGCTTGCCAGATAATCCATGAAGGCAGATGGTCACACCGAAGACACTGCATTCCCCGGTGCCGCAATCGGCCAGAGCCCTTACATTATGCCAAGAAGAGGGTGATCCGACAATGAGGGAAATTGCCGCTAGTGTTCAAAGAGCTTCCCGGGAGAAGGTTTCAAAGTTTCGAGGTTTCAACGGTGCCTAAAAGGCTTGTTTGGTGGGCCTTACTCTTTGAAACTCTGAGACCTTGAAACTTTGAAACGGTATTTCTACGTGAGTCTCGCCGCGTACATCAAAACCAGCGCTCCCACGATAATCCGGTAAACTGCGAACGGCGCGAAGCCGCGTTTCCGGACGTAGGCCATGAACCAGGCTACGGAGCCGTAGGCGACGATGAACGAAACTACGAATCCGATGCCGAGGACGATCCAGCCATGCGCATCGATCTGCGCGACGCCGATTGGGTTTTCGCCTTTGCCGCGAAGCGACTTGTAGAGCGTGTAAAGAGTCGCTGCAGCCATCGTGGGAATGGAGACGAAGAAGGAGAACTCGAGAGCCGCCGCGCGCGACATCCCTGCGATCTGTCCGCCGGCGATGGTCGACATGGAGCGCGATGTTCCGGGGAAGACGGCGGAGAAGATCTGGCAGAATCCAATCCAGATGGACTGACCAAGGCTCATGTCTTCCATCTTCCAGGTGCGGATGCGGCTATTCCCGTTGGGGCCAGCAGCTTCGGCGTTGGCGTGCATGGCGTCGACGATCCACATGACGATTCCGCCGATCAGCAGCGACCATCCGATGATCGTGATGCTTTCGAGGTGCTTCCCAATGACCTTGGTCAGCAGGAAGGAGGGAATGGCCGTGACCACGAACGCGACGGCCACGAGACCCAGCGGATGAGTCAACGCCGTGCGGTTTCCGCTTTCGCCGCGAGGAAAGGTCGAGAGAAACTTGGTGATGCGGCTCCAAAAATATACCGGAAGGCAAAGGATTGCCCCGAGCTGGATGACAATGGAATACATCTTCCAATAGCCGTCGGAGAGGCTGATGTGGAGCAGCATTTCCGAGAGTCGCAGGTGCGCGGTCGAACTGACGGGCAGAAACTCGGTGAGACCTTCGACAATTCCCAGGATCAGTGAGAGCAGGTAGTCGTTCAATCGTCCTCCAAAAAGTAAGGAAACAGTATCTCAAAAAAGGCAGCGTGGACATGCTGCTTTGCAGGGAACATCAAAACCCTTCACCACAGAGGACACAGAGGACGCAGAGAAAACTAGGTGATTCTGCTTTCGATTTGAGCAGCTAGTCGCTGGCGTTGCCGAAGGTTGGGACGCCTTGCTGGACGTAGAAAATCAGCGTCAGAGCGCGCGGAGACCAGTCGCTTTGTCCGTATTGGCTGACGATTTTTTGGGCCATTTCCAGACAGCGATTCTTGGATTCCTCGGATTTTTTCTGGTTGGCTTCTGTCTTGTAAATCTCGATCAGCGCGGATCGGCGCCACGCAGCCTGATAGAGCGCTTCGGGCGCGGCGGGAGACTGCTCGTGTTCCTTGGCGTATTTCTCGTACATGTCGGCTTCTTTGTCGGGACACTTCGACGCGCCTTGCCAGTCGCCGCAGAGTTTGTTTTCGATGAGGTGGAAGGCGGCGAGGTCGGCCCACTTGGTGCCGGGAAATTTCTTCATGACCAGCTTCATCCACTGCTCATCGATCTGGCCGCGCATGTAGGAGTCGCGCTCCCGGGCTGAGGGACGCGTCAGCACATCCGAACGCTCGATCTGCCAGCGAATGTCGGCGGCGCGGTAAAGTCCTTCAGCGGCGAGCGGCGAGGTGGGAAACAAATCGTAGACGCGGTAGTAAAGGCGCATGGCATCCTGCGCGGCGTCGCGACGTCCACGGCGCCGGCTGGCTTGCTCTTCGGAGTCGGCGGCCTCGCCAAAAACAATCTTGTCGCCGTTGGGAGTTGTGAGGCTTACCAGGGCCTTGCTGCTGACCCATCCGGTGATCGTCTTGCCTTCGGATTCGGGATCATCTTCGTCAGCGTCTTTTTTGGGTTCGCGGAGGATGGCTTGGACGTGCGTCCAGTCGCGGCTGGTTTCGATGATCACCAGTTCGTGTCCGCGGCCCGCTTCGCCGAGTTTGGCGGCATCACCGGCGGGGGCGACGCGGATGGTTGCTTCATGAACGAGCGTGCCTCGTTGCGCCTGGGCCGAGGCGAAAGGCCTGACGAAGAGAAGCGCAGCGGCGAAAAGGATGAGTCGAAATTTCATATCCATGATTATTGGCTGTAAAGACGTTGCTTGCAATGTCCTATCACCGGCGGAGTTCTTCCAGCATCTTTGGCTCAATATTGCCGCCGGAGATGATCGCGACGTTCAGTTTTGTGTTTGGCAATTGGTCGGCGTGGAAGAGGAATCCTGCGGTGGCGACTGCGCCGCTCGGTTCGGCTACCGTGTCAGGCTTGGCTGACAGTAGTTTCATGGCCTGGTGGATTTCGTCTTCGCTGACCGTGATAATGCCGTCGACGAAGCATTGCATGTGATCGAAGTTGATGGGGCCGATGCTTTGCGTGCGCAGGCCGTCGGCGATGGTGCGCGTGACTTGCTCGGCGGGGAAGCTCACGATTTTTCCGGCGCGCAGGCTGGCCTGCGCGTCTGCCGCGAGTTCCGGCTCGACGCCGAAGACATTCACCGATGGCTTGGTCAACTTGATGGCGGCGGCCACTCCGCTGATGAGGCCTCCGCCACCGACGGGGGTTAGCACGGTTTCGACGTCGGGCATATCTTCGAGGATCTCCAGTCCGATCGTGCCTTGTCCGGCGATGATGTGCTCGTCGTTATAGGGAGGCACGATGATGTAGCCGTAATTTGCGGCCAGTTCCTCGGCTTTCAGTTGGCGCTCGGTACTTCCAGGGCCTACCAGTACGATGTCGGCACCGAGGGCCGCCGTTGCCTCACGCTTGATTGCGGGAGCGTTGTTGGGCATGACGATGACGGCCTTGACGCCGAGGGCGCGGGCAGCGTAGGCGACGCCTTGGGCGTGGTTGCCGCTGGAATAGGAGATGACGCCGCGCTTTCTCTCTACCTCTGACAGGGAGGCGATCTTGTTGTAGGCGCCGCGGAGTTTGAAGGCGCCGATGGGCTGCTGGTTTTCGGGCTTGAGGAAGAGCAACCGGGCTTCGCCCGGCCGGACAGCCGAGGGCGGCTGTCCCCACATGGTTTCAATCAAGGGGGTGCGGACGGTGATGCCGTCCAGTCGGGTCCGGGCGGAATAGAGATCGTCGAGAGTGATCATTCGTTCGTTTCAGGCTGGTGTTAGAAGGATAACTCAGACTGTGATGGAGAAACTCTCGACGCACTGTTTGATTAGTTTGGTAGGGATCCTTCGACTGCGCATTTGCCTTCGCTTCGCTCTGGCGAATGCTACTTTCAGGAGGACAGGACAGGGACTTTGTATAGTTGCTCGGCTTCGCCTTCGCAGGACGGGGGAAGGCGCCCGTCCCCACATGAACATCCAGAATAGCTAGATTTCCAGGATTACGGGCATGATCAGCGGGCGTTTTTGGGTTTGCTTGGAGATGTAGCGCTTGAGGTCGGCGCGGATTTTTTCTTTGATTACGCCGTAGTCGCCTTTTTCTTCTTCGCTGGAATGGGCAAGCGTGTCTTCGACGATGCGCTTGGCGCCTTCCATGAGGCCGTCGTCTCCGGGATTGAAGCCGCGGGTAACGATTTCCGGGGCGGCCTCCGCTTCGCCGGACAACTTGTTGATGGCGATGATGGGGAGGACGATGCCGTCTTCGCTGAGGTGCAGGCGGTCTTTAATGATCAGATCTTCCACTACATCGGTGCGGTTGCCGGAGTCGATGCAGACGCGGCCGACTTTGACGCGAGCGGCTTTGCGGGCGCCGAGTTCGTCGAATTCGAGAACGTCTCCACTTTCGATGAGCATCACCTTGCCGACGGAGCCGTGCATGGCACCGGCCATTTCGGCGTGCAGTTTCAGTTGGCGGTACTCGCCGTGGACGGGAATGAAGTAGCGCGGCTTGACCAGGTTGATGATGAGCTTCAGTTCTTCCTGGCTGGCGTGTCCGCTGACGTGGATGGGCGGCGAGGTGCCGTCTTCGTAGATGACGTGGGCTTCGCGGCGGAAGAGGTGGTCGATCATCCGGTAGATGGTTTTTTCGTTGCCGGGGATGATGCGGGAGGAGAGGACGACGGTGTCTCCCTTTTCGATTTTGGCGTGCTTGTGATTGTCGACGGCGGCGCGCGAGAGGGCCGACATGGGCTCGCCTTGCGTGCCGCTGATGAGGACGCAGACTTTTTCCGGCGGGAAATTCTTCATCTCGCCGGGATTGATGACGAGGCCATCGGGAACTTCGATGTAGCCGAGGTCTTCGGCAATCTCGGCGGAGTTGTTCATGGAGCGGCCGAGGAAGGCGACTTTGCGTCCGTGCTCGTGGGCGAGTTGCACCGCGAGATTGATGCGGTGGATGGACGACGAGAAACACGAGATGAAAAGACGGCGCTTGGTATGGGCGAAGACTTCGTCGAACTTGCGGCGGACGGCGCGCTCGCTGGGAGTGTATCCCTTGCGCTCGACGTTGGTGGAATCCTGAAAAAGAGCGAGCACGCCATTCTTGCCGTACTCGGCGAAGGTGTGCAGGTCGAAGAGTTTGTTGTCGGTGGGCGTGGGATCGACTTTGAAATCGCCGGTGTGAATGATGACGCCGAGCGGCGTGTGGATGGCGAGCGCGACGCAGTCGACAAGGCTGTGCGTGACCTGGATCGGATGGACCGTGAAGGCTCCAACTTTGAAGCGCTCGTTGGGCCGCATTTCGTGTAGGGTCGGCATCGTCGAGCAGGCCGTGCTCGTCGAGTTTGTCTTCGACGTAGGCGAGGGTGAACTCGGTGCCCCAGACGGGGACGTTGAGTTCAGAGAGCACCCAGGGAAGGCCGCCGATGTGGTCCTCGTGGCCGTGGGTGAGGATGATTCCGCGAACGCGCTGGCGGTTCTCGATGAGGTAGGAGATGTCGGGGACGACGATGTCGACGCCGAGAAGCTCGGCTTCGGGGAACATGAGCCCGGCGTCGATGACGATAATGTCGTCTCCCCAGCGGACGGCCATGCAGTTCATGCCGAACTCGCCGAGGCCCCCGAGAGGGATGATTTGCAGTTTTCCGGTGGGCATTGAGTAAGAATGATGCTAGCACAGTGTTGCGTAGCGTACCGGGAATGCATGCCGTTTGCGGGGCGCATAAGGGTTGCCATGAGGAGGGGCTGGACTTTGGTTGATGGTTATCAATGCAAAGATCGAATACGACCACCGCGGCTGAAGCCGTTTCTGAGTTGACGGCTCGACCGCGGCCCTTCGAAGGGCCGCTCTTCCACGGTTGCGCCCATGGCGGCTTAGCAAAGATAGGGCCTGGAGGCGAGAACTGGGAACTGAGAACTGGGCACTGACGGTTTCACCCGATGGCTTTCTCGCGCTGCGTGCGGTAAGGTGAAGTCATGGCGGGACCGGGCAAATCGTGGCTGCGGCGGCGGGTTGAGGCGGGGATGGTGCGCGGGTTAACGCGCGCTTACTCGACGGTGCGCGTGGATCCGCAGAAATTTTTACTGCAGTTGCGAGCGGCGTTACCGGGTGCCGATCAGCGGATATCACGGGGTGTTTTCGCTGGAGATCGGCGAGGTCGATGCGGTCGCGGACTCGATTATCCGCAGCGGGATGAAGGTGGCAGCGGTTGAGGGCGCGGGATTCGGGTTGGGCGGGCTGATCACGATCGTGCCGGACCTGGGCATTCTTTCGGCGATCACGATGCGGACGATCGAGAAACTGAGTCTGGTGTATGGATTTGAGTTCAAGACGGATGATGACATTGCGGAATTGTGGGTGGCGGCGGCGAGTGCGGCGGGAGTCGACATCAGCCGCGAGCTGCTGGAGAAAGAAGTGATCAACAAATTTGTGCCGCGGGTTATCCAAAGGATTGCGGCGAAGGCCAGCGCGGAAGTGGTGGAGAAGTGGGCGGGAAGATTGATTCCGCTGGCGAGTTCGGCGATTGGCGCGGCATTGAATTACTGGTTCGTGCGGGCGTGGGGAGAACGGGCGAAGTGGCATTTCCGGCAGCGGCATTTGGCGGTAAGGGAGCGGGAGCGGTTGCGGCAGTCGGCGTTGGCGGCGCAGGAGCAGCCGAGTCTTCCGGCACGCGGATAACCAACGTTGTGGTCGACCATGCTCTGTCATCATTAGCTTTGTCATCCTGAGCGAAGCGAAGGACCTATGCAATCTGCCGACAGCATCACAGTGTCAGCGAGCTGCATAGGTCCTTCGCGTTGCTCAGGATGACAGCGTAGTTATCGCTGCTCGCTGATACTTCGCGCTTCTGTGATTAAATATTGAGAGATGCCTACCTTTTCTTGCTCAGCCATACTCTTTGATTTGGACGGAGTTCTCGTGGATTCGACTGGAGCCGTGGACCGCGAATGGCGGGAGTGGGCCGCTCGCAAGGGCGTGGACGGCGATGCAGTAATGGCAATTGCGCATGGGGTACGGTCGTACGAGGTGATCCGGGCCGTGGCACCGCATCTGGATGTGGACGCGGAAGTACGAGAACTGGAGAGTCGCGAGGCCGATCATCAGGAAGGCGTGCGCGTGATGCCGGGCGCGGTGGCGTTGGTGCATTCGATTCCCGAGGGACGCTGGGGCGTCGTGACGTCGGGGACGCGGCTGCTGGCTAGTGCGCGGTTGCGCTTCTGCGGATTGCCGGTACCGAAAATCTTGGTTACGGCGGATGATGTGGTGGACGGGAAGCCGCATCCGGAGCCGTATTTGAAAGGTGCCGAGTGGTTGGGATTTCCGTCCGAGGAATGCCTGGTGATTGAGGACGCGCCGGCGGGGATTCAGGCGGCGCGGGCTGCAGGTACGAAAGTGATTGGAATTACGAGTACGTACGCGGCGGTTGCTTTAGGGCTCGCGGATGCTGTCATTGGGAAGTTGGAGCAGATTCGGATTCGGTCGAACGGGGCGGGGAAGTTGGGGGTGGAGGTGCAGTAATCTGTGAAACATCAACCTTCAGAGAACGTGATTCTACGAAATTGGATTCATTGGCGAGACGGGAAGGCGCAGATGAAATAGTCGAGGAAGTCATCTGCTGGAATTTCGGGCACTTCGGGCAAGCGATTTTGACTACATGAACGTTGATGCGCGCGGATTGGAGCGACTATCAGAACTGACTGATGCGCTGATGCTCCTCCCGACAAGGAGAAGGCGATTCCCGAGTTGTTTGACGTAATGGAGCCGTCTGCCTGAAGCAGAATTGGGTTCTCCGGGCCCTAGCTGGTTCCACACACTATGAACGGACTGTACGCTTACGAGCCTGAACTAGTTCGGTCGAGTCCGCCGGCGTCCATCACTGCTGTCAGCTGTGGATGGTAAATCGCATTCTCAACACCGCCTGTCCGAAGATGCTCGTCGCAGTATCTGGCACTCCTCCAGGAAGCAGCGCCAGTGACCGAAACGTACCCGAGACCGTTCGCCACGACGCGCGCCGCTTCGTCGAATTGCAGAAGGGCAAAGGCTAAACAATCTGCTGCTATCGGATGTATTGCGAATTAATACAAACTGCGCCGTCGAGCCGTAACCGGTACTCCTACCGTAGCCAGTCTTCCAGTTCAATCCCCCGGTCGGTTTTTTCGTCGCGGTACTTCACGATGACCGGCGTGTAGAGCGAAAGATTCCATTCGGCGGCAGCGCCTTTTTTTACGGCGCGCGAGCCGGGGACGACTACGGCATTCTCCGGAACTTCCAGCGGCGCGTCGGCCGTGGCGCGGTAGACTTCGCCTTTCACCAGATCATAGAGCGGGGTGGAGCGGGTGAGGATTGTGCCTGCGCCTAGCACTGCGCGAGCGCGCACCAGCGTTCCTTCGTAGATTCCGCAGTTTCCTCCGACGAGCACGTCGTCTTCGATGATGACGGGGGCGGCGTTGATGGGCTCGAGGACGCCTCCGACTTGCGCGGCGGCGCTCAGGTGGACGCGCTTGCCGATCTGGGCGCAGGAGCCGACCAGCGCGTGCGAGTCGACCATGGTGCCTTCGTCGACGTAGGCGCCGACGTTGATGAACATGGGCGGCATGCAGATGACGGACGGGGCGACGTAGGCTCCGGTGCGGACGGACGAGCCGCCGGGGACGACGCGCACGCGATCGGCGATCGTGAATTGGCGGGCGGGGAAAGTGTCTTTGTCGACGAAGGAGAGGCCGGAGGACGAGCTTCCGACACTCATGTCGGCGAGGTCGCCAAGACGGAATCCGAGGAGGATGCCTTGCTTGACCCAGGGGTTGACGGTCCAGCGCGCGTCTTTTCCCGTGGCGATTTTTTCGGCGGCGCGAATTTTGCCTTGGGTGAGTTGGTCGCGGAATTCGAGGAACGTTTTGCGCGCTTCAGGATCGTGTTCGACTTCGCCCAGAGAGGCGAGACGCTCGATGGAGGATTTCAGGGATTGCATGCGGGGAAAGTATAAGGGAAATGCAGAAGTCAGAAGACAGAAGTCAGAATCGCTCAGAAGTCAGACGTCAGAAGTCAATACCCCAACGAGTCGCGATCGGAGATCGACGGAGGCGCGGTCCTTCACTCGCTCAGGTGACAAAATTTAGAAGCATGGTCTGAAGTCTGATCTGAATCCTAAATCTGCCATTTGTCCTCACACGCATTTGCATTCACTGCGAATCAGCACTCCAGTCATGGCGTGCGCGGTTTCGCGGGCTTCGGGGAGGGTGGCGTAGGGGCCGTGCCAGCGGGCGTGGTTGACGTCGTGTCCGGCGGGGCGTCCTTTGCCGTGGCTGCACTGGCCGCAGGATCCGCGGTGCACGACGATCTTGCGGGGACCAGCCGCCCAGTTTTCGTAGATGAAAAAGTCGGCGGCTTCGGCGGGGGGGCCCGCGGCCTTGGCGATCAATCCCACTTCGGTGGCAATTTTCTGCAGGCGCGAGCGCGTGTCGCGGCGCATGGGCAGCAGCGGAAGGCGGTAGACTTCTTCGATTTTGCCCATCATCGCGAGAACTGCTTTCACCGGAAGTGGGCTCGACTCGATGAAGTTCGCCTGCATCAGCGGGAGATATTTGCGGTGCAGGGTGCGCGCGGTGGTCCAGTCATTGTTCAGAGCGGCGCGGGTGAGCGCAGCCATCTCGTGCGGAATTTCGTTGGAAGCCACGGAGACGATTCCGACGCCTCCTAGAGCGATGACGGGCAAGCGTGACGGCGTCGTCGCCGGAGAAAACCAGAAAGTTTTCGGGCACAGCGTTGATCGCTTCGGCGATCTGAGTCATATTGCCGCTGGCTTCTTTGACGCCGACGATGTTGGGGATCTCGGCGAGACGCGCGAGGGTGGCCGGTTCGAGATTGGCGGCGGTGCGTCCGGGGACGTTGTAGAGGATCACCGGCTTGTCGCCGACGGCTTCGGCAATGGCTTTGAAATGGCGGTACTGGCCCTCCTGCGTGGGCTTGTTGTAGTAGGGGGATGCGGTAAGGATGTAGTTGACGCCGGGGCGAACGGCGATCTCTTTGGCTTTCTCGACCGCATCGTGCGTGGCGTTCGAGGTTGCTCCGGCCATGATGGGGACGCGTCCGGCGACGACTTCGATGGTCGTGTCGATCACGTAGAGCCATTCGTCGTGGGTGAGCGTGGGAGTTTCGCCCGTAGTGCCGCAGGGAACCAGAAAATCAATGCCAGACTCAACCTGCCACGCGACGAGATTGCGCAGGGCTGTGTCGTCGATGGAGCCATCCTGATGAAACGGAGTTACGAGCGCAGTGCCACAGCCGCGGAGATGCATAGGAATAAGATAACGCGAATAGGGGCGGAGGGAAACTCGGTCGGCAGTATTTGCTGCGTCGGCGAAAACCCCAAACCACCAAGGGCACGAAGGCACACGAAGGAAGAGTGGGTGTCGGGTCTCTACAGCTCCCGCCAAACATCCCTGAAATCGTAAAAGCCCTTCTTCGGTGCCAGCCACTCGGCGGCGCGGACGGCGCCTTCGGCGAAGCCGCGGCGGGATTTGGCGTCGTGGCAAAGATAAATCCGGTCCGCGGAAGATTCGAGTACGACTTCATGCAGGCCGACGACGTCGCCTTCGCGGAACGATACGATCTCGACATCCTCTTTCTGCCCGCTGGCTTCGCGGATTATGCGTTGGATCGCGATGGCGGTGCCAGAGGGAGCGTCTTTCTTGTGGACGTGGTGGCGTTCGAAAATCTGGCCGGAATAGTCGTAGCGCAGGGCCGTGGCGGCGGCGCGGGCGACGTCGAGGAAGAGATTTACGCCGACTGAGAAGTTGGCGGCATAGACGAATCCTGTTTTGTGTTCGTCGACCAGGCGGCGGACCTGTTCGATGTCTTTGTACCAGCCGGTGGTGCCGACCACCATGTTTTTTCCGGCCTTCGCACAGGCTTCAATGTTGCCAAGGACGCAGTGGGGAGTGGTGAAGTCGATGACGGCGTCGATGTCTTCCAGTTTTCTCGGCGTAAGTTCGGCGGAGCCGGCGTTTTCTTTGGACCCGGCGACGCGGATGTGATGCTTGCGCTCGGCGGCAACTTCCGCCACTAGAGATCCAGTTTTGCCGCGGCCTAGAATCAGGAGTTTCATGGTTTCGGTCCCCAAGAGATTTAACCACAGAGGACAGAGAGCGCACAGAGGAACGCAAAGCAGAGAGCGCTACGCGAAGACTTCGGGATCCAGTTCCGAGAAGAATGTTTTGTGCAGGCGCTGGACAACGCTGGGGACTTCGTCCTCTTCGATCACAAAAGTCAGATTGATTTCCGAGGCGCCTTGGGAGATCATGCGAATCTTTTTGTCGGCCAGTTCGCGGAAAACCAACGCTGCGATTCCGGGCGTCTCGCGAAGGTTCTCCCCGACCAGGCAGACAATTGCCTTGCGACCCTCGTATTTCACGTCGGCAATCTTGGCAAGATCGGCGGCCAAGGCGGGGATTGCCTGATTCGAATCGACCGTTAAAGAAACGCTCACTTCGGAGGTCGAGACCACATCGATGGAAACTTTGTGGCGGTCGAAGGCTTCGAAGATCGAACGCAGAAATCCGTGAGCCAGCAGCATGCGCGGAGCGGCGACGTCGACGATGGTGATGCGCTTCTTGGCGGCGATGGCTTTGAAGATATTCTTGCCCTGCGGAGCGCGCGTGGTGATGCGCGTACCTTCGCAGGAAGGGTTCCGCGAGTTCAGAACGTAGACGGGAATATTTTTCTGGATGGCGGGGAGCACGGTCGCGGGGTGAAGCACTTTCGCGCCGAAGTAAGCGAGCTCGGCGGCTTCATCGAAGCTGATGACTTTAATGCGGCGGGCTTCGGGACAGATGCGGGGATCGGTCGTGAGGATGCCGTCGACATCGGTCCAGATTTCGATGCGGTCGGCGCCGAGGCCAGCGCCAAAGATGGCGGCGGAAAAATCGGAGCCGCCGCGTCCGATGGTGGTGGTGATGCCGGCACGATTGGCGCCGATGAAGCCGCCCATTACCGGCACCTGTCCGCCGCTCAACAGCGGCTGAACTTTTTGCTGAAGCCTGTTGTTCGTTTCTTCGTACTGCGGAACCGCTTGCATGTACGCGCTGTCGGTAACCAGCACGTCGCGAGAATCGACGTGGGCTCCGTTGAGTCCGCGGGCGGCGAATGCGGCGGCGACGATTTTGCTGGAGAGCATTTCGCCGAAGGCGGCGACGTGGTCGGTGGTGCGCGGGGTGATCTCGCCCACGGCAGAGATTCCGCGGAGTAGTTCGTCGAGCGCTTCGAAATCCGTGCCCAGTTCGGAGTGGAATTCGGTGAAGCGCGCGGTGCCCAGCAGTTCACTGGCAGTGTTGTAGTGGCGCTCCTGAAGCGAGCGGCAGAGCTTGAGCGCGGTCTTGCGCTCGCCTTCTCCGGCGGCGCGAGCCATGGTCAGGAGCGTATCGGTGACTTTGGCCATGGCGCTGACCACGACCACAGGCTTTTGCGGAAGGCGTCCTTCGACGATGGAGGCGACGCGGTCGATGGCTTTGGCGTCTTCGACGGAAGTGCCGCCGAACTTCATGACGATCATGGGCGGGACTTCCTTGGGGAACTGGCTGGATCTACCACAGGGGCTAAAGCCCTCTCGTAAAGTGGAGCTCTCATCGCAGCGCTTAAAGCGCTGCGCCACCCAAAAGCGCCGCTCTTCCTAAAACCGCTGTGCCACGCAAGACCGCTGCGCTGCCTAGATCCACTGCACCTCCTAAAAGCGCTGCGCCGACTAAAACCGCTACGCCACCTAAAACCGCTGCGCCACCCAAGACCGCCGGCTCGCGTTGTGACAGGAAAATCACGCGGATGGGTGCTGTTGGCTGCGTGCGCGGGACGCGCCCCCGACAGCCCGTGGGATCCTTCGGCTTCGCTCACGGCAGTCGGCGCTACTTTTTCCGTGGCGCTGCTTTTCATCCCTGGAGTTCCTTGCCCAGGTAGCCTTTGGCTTTTAGGAGTTCGGCGTTTAGGACGGCGGCTCCGGCGGCGCCGCGAATCGTGTTGTGGGAAAGGACCGTGAATTTCCAGTCGAGCACGCCACAGGGGCGGAGACGCCCGACGGCGGTCGTCATGCCGGCACCCATGTCGACGTCGAAGCGCGGCTGCGGACGGTCGGCGGCTTCGAGATAGATCACTGGGCGTTCGGGAGCGCTGGGTAATTTCAGTTCCTGCGGCTCGGCGCGATAACTGTTCCAGGCCTCGATGATTTCCTGCGCCTTAGCTTTTTTCTTCAGGCGGATGGAGATCGATTCCGTATGTCCGTCTTCGACAGCGACGCGGTTGCATTGCGCGCTCATGGCAAACGCGCCGGGAATCACTTTCGAGCCGTTGAGCTGGCCGAGGAGCTTCTTGGTCTCCTCCTCCATCTTTTCTTCTTCGTTGCGGATGTAGGGGATGACGTTGCCGAGGATGTCGAGGGAGGCGACGCCGGGATATCCCGCGCCACTGACGGCCTGCATGGTGACGGCCATGACGGTCTCAAGACCAAACTGCTGGTGTAGCGGCGCCAGAGCGAGTACGAGGCCGATCGCCGAGCAGTTCGGATTGGTGACAACGTAGCCGCCGGATTTCTTGCGCCAAGCCTGGATGTCGATGAGCTTGATGTGTCCGCCATTGACCTCAGGAATGACCAGGGGTACATCTTCCTGCATGCGCAGGGCGCTTGAGTTCGACACTACGGCGCAGCCGGCGTCGGCAAAGCGCGGTTCGAGCTCGGCGGCGATCGAGGCGTCGAGGGCGGCGAAGATAATTTTCGGTGCGCCTTCGGGAGTCGCCGGTGACACGGTCATCTGGGCGATGGCGGAAGGGATCGGTGTCTTCAGACGCCAGCGCGCGGCCTCGGCGTAAACCTTACCTTCGGAACGGTCGGAAGCAGCCAGCCACGCTACTTCGAACCACGGATGGTGCTCCAGCATCTGGATGAATCTTTGTCCGACAACGCCGGTGGCGCCCAGAATACCAATAGGAATTTTGCGGTTCATATTGTCACAATCAGAATACTTGGAATTCTATAACAGTCAGGGGGCAGCCGATTCCTCGGCCGTCGCATCGCTCGGCGTTCGGAACGACAAAACTAGCTTCTGATGGGATCGCGGAGGTCTGCAAGTAGCGAAAGGAGGACCACTTTCGTCCGGTCTCGATCGGAGCGGCCACGGTAAGAGCCCGGTCACTACAGAAACATCTTCCGTCTGCCGATAGGAGAAGCTGGAGGGATTCAGATGCCTGAGTTACGCCAGAACTTCTTCACCAAGGAGTGGGTCATCATTGCGACCGAGCGGGCGAAGCGGCCCGAGGATTTGGCCACGCATCGCGTGGTGGAGCCGGTCCCGGAGTTTGTCGAGAGCTGTCCGTTTTGTCCGGGCAATGAAAACAAGACTCCGCCGGAGGTGTTGCGGTATCCGGCCAACAGCAATCCGTGGGCGGTGCGGGTGATCCCGAACAAGTTTGCGGCATTGTCGAGCGACTTACAGCCGACCCGCAGCCTGCAGCACTTGCGGCGGCGCATTGATGGCTTTGGATTTCACGAAGTCATCATCGACAGCCCGGACCATTCGCGGTACATGGGGCTGTTGTCGGATGCACACGTGGCCGGTATTCTGCGCGTGTACAAAGAGCGCTATAACGCGTTGAGCCTGGACCACCGGGTGAACCACATTACGATTTTCAAGAATCACGGATCGGATGCGGGAGCCAGCCTGCAGCATCCACACTCGCAGTTGATTGCAACGCCGGTGATCCCAAGCCAGGTGCGGCACCGTTTGTTCGAGGCCTTGCGCCACTACGACGACGCCGGGGAATGCATGTTCTGCCACATGGTCGAGCGCGAGGTGGAAGATCAGACTCGGGTTGTGCTGAAGAGCGAGCGCTTCGTTGCGATGGAAGTGTTCGCGTCGGCCACGCCCTTTGCCACGCATATTTTCCCGTTGCGCCACATGGCCAGCTTCGGGGATATCTCGGAGATGGAGATCATCGATCTGGCGCGGGTTCTGCGGACGCTGCTGGCGAAGCTCTATGTGGGATTGGAAAATCCTGACTTGAACTTCACCGTGCGCAGCGGTCCGGCGGAGTATGCGGGTGCGCGTCACTTCCATTGGTATGTCAGCGTGATTCCGCGGTTGACACGGGTGGCGGGATTTGAGTTGGGGTCGGGAATGTTCATCAACACGGTTCTGCCCGAGGCAGCCGCGGAGTTCTTGCGGAAGGTCGCCGTCGATAAGGTGGCGGGAGCGGGTGTCGGACAGTAGATTGAGGGCACGTCTGGGGAAACGCTGCAGGCCATGGAAGCTTGCAGCGTTTTCTTATGCTTCTCCGGATCCGCGGGCGAGACTCCCCGGGACAGCCGACGGGACGCCGGTGCGACGCTACAGCGCTATGTTTGACTAGGTGCGGTGGGTTTCCTGGCCGCGGAAGGGAATTTCGGTCAGGGGACCGAACTTCTTCTTTTCGGCGTAGAGTCGCCAGCGGCGGAAGACGATGCGCAGGCTGGCCATCACCGGGATGGAGAGGTAGACGCCGAGGATGCCGGCGACTTCGCCTCCAGCCATCACGCCGAAGATTGCTGCCAGGGGATGGAGTTCCATGCTCTCACCCATGATGCGCGGAGATGAGACGTAGTCCTGCACCAGCCGCCAGATTCCGAGAAAAATGATCACAGTCAGCCAATGCTTGTAGCTCATCAGCAGAGCCACAGTCACGATCATGAGCGCGCCGGCGAGGGGGCCGACTACCGGAACGAATTCCAGGACTCCGCCAATGGTGCCCAGAACCAGCGCATAAGGAACGCGCATTGCGCCGAGAAAGACGGAGTACATGACCATCGTGAGCGCGGCTAGAGTCAGTTGGGCGCGGATGAAGTGAGCGAGCATCTGGTTGAGATCGTTGAGCACGTTTTCCAGGAACTCGCGTTGCGGCCGGGACTGGATCGTGGAGAGCAGGAAGTCACTGAACGAGCGACCATCTTTCAGGAAGAAGATCGACAACAGCGGCACGACGAAGAAAAGCCATGCTTGCTTGGCGACGTCGGCGACGCGCAATCCTACGTGCTGTGCGACTTGAGTGATATCGTCGCTATGGCTGACGAGAAATGACTGGGCGAGATCGGTCGAGCGTTTGCTCCACCCGTGTTCTTTTCCGAGTTGCTCCGCGATTTGGCCAGAACTGAGTTGAGTGAGCAGGGCGGGCAGGGATTGTCCGAGCTTGGCGCCCTCGCGCGTCACTTTGGGGCCTACCACGACAAAGAAAACCACGACCAGGATGAGAAGCAGGCTGTAAATGACCGCAATGGCGCGTCCGCGGCCGTGCAGTACCCTCTCCAGGCGATTGACGAGCGGGCTCATCAGATACGCGAAGAAAATTGCGAACAGGAAGGCGATCAGAGTGTCGCGAGCGACATAGAGAAAGCCCAGCGCCAGCGCGAACAGCAGCACCGTAACCAGAGCCCGCGCCGTCCGTGAGTCAGTCAGCAGCAATAAGTTTTCCAGGGCGATCTCGATTCTGCCGCCGGACAGTCACAGCTTAGTCCCGGTCTACAACCGTGTCATCGGCAGGAATCGCCACCCGCATCAGCTTGAAATGGTCGTTCTCATCCAGCCACAGGTTCCACTGATAAGTGTCGCCGTTCAGGTTCAGGCGAAGGAACTCGCGCTCTGCACCGTGGAACGTGATTTTCTCTTTGCCCACGAGTTCCATACGGACACTCATGGAAGTGCGGTCCTGAGGAACGAGGGCGCCGAAATCAGAAAACTCGCAATGACGATGGCCATTCTCGTCCTTGCAGGGCGCTACCGCGAGATACTTCCAGGCCAATATTTCCCGATGGATGAAGAAGTTGTTATCCAGAATCGATGAGCTACTCGGCATCAGAAAAGCCTGTTCCGCAGGCTTCGCTGTGGAGGTGGTCGAGATTCTTTCTTTCAGAAATTCATTGTCGGGAAACACGCTGAGAGAGCCACCGGCGGACTGGCTCCATTCGTAGCGCAACAGTTGGCCGCTGGCAGTCATCTGCAACTCCGACTTCTGGCTGAGAGAATCCCCCGCGGTTGTTTCTTTGAGTTGCGATTTGATGACGCTATTGCCGTTCTCCTGGTCGATGTGGAACGTTTCAGTAGCCACGCGCTGGCCTTTGATGAAGATTCCGAAAGACCCGGAGTCGACGGCCGGACTGGCCGCGGCCTTTGGCTTGTCTTTCTTGTCTCCGGCACGCGCAGAAGCGCAGGCCGCAAGGGAAGTTGCCAACAGCAGAACCAGCGCACGACGCATGGGTGTTTCAAACTTCACTCGACTTCTCCTTGTTCGGTGCGAAGCGCGATTGGTTTCAGGCGCAGCGCCTTGGCAATCTCGGCCGCAATCGTTTCCACGAAACGGCCGCCGGTCTGAATCGTAAGTGACGCCTTTGAGTAAATTCGCCGCCGGGCCCCGTATAGCTTGCGAAACTGCTCTTGACTGCGGAGCAGAGGCCGTTCGGTCCCGGTCTCGCTGGCCTGAGTACAACAGCGCTGCCACAATTCTTCGACTGGAGCATCCAGAAAAACCGTTGGAACCCTGGAAGCCTTGAGCAGGGAAGCGTTCTCCTTCTGGACAAAGGCGCCACCCCCCAAGGCCACGATTTTGGCGACTCCGCCGCGTAATTCCTGCAGCGCATGTTGCAGAGCTGCGTGCTCGGCGCGACGGAACTCGGCTTCACCGGAATCCCGAAAAATCTCCGCCACCGTACGGCTCTCCCGCGCTTCGATGCGTTCGTCGAGATCCTCAAAGAGCCAATTCAACTGATGCCCTAACGCCCGGCCCACGCTGCTTTTCCCAGCCCCCATAAAACCGACCAGGAAGACCGCGTCGCGCAGAAGCCCGTTTTCAGCGGCGCGCGCTGGCTTGGGCCGCACACGTACACTTGGCCTCGCGCTTGCCGTTTTGCCAGAACCCTTCTTCAAAAGTCAGCTTCTAGCCGCTCGCTCCTAGCCACCACTTGTTTTGGCTAGAAGCCAGAAGCCAGTAGCTCGAAGCTGGATTCGCAATTTTATTTTGAGGTGCGTTTTCTGAGGTGGATTTTACCACTGAAGCTGCGCAGGACCACGGTCGATGACACGGCGGCGCGCCCCATGGTACCCCAGAAGGCACTTCCCTCTTTGACGACGAACCAGGTGTGCGTCTTGGGTTGGAGAGGAATGTCGTCGTGCACTTCGCCGCGAACCGAGCGGGCGCTGACGTCGGCGGACGTAGTGTCGGGAACGGTGGCTTCGATGTTGCCGCTGTGGCTGGTGAGGCGGTACTCACCGTGGTCGCCAAAATCACCCACATAGTTGATGCTGCCGCTGGTGGAAATCACCTGCACCAGGGGACCGGTGACGCCGATGAGGGTGACTTCGCCGCTTAAGGAATCAATTTCCACGTGGCCGTCCTGCACATTGGTCAGAGTGACCGGACCATTCAGCGTTTTCACATGCACGTGGCCACCGGTAATGTCGCGGATCTCGACGGTTGCGGCGGAGCCTTCGAGGGTTACATCACCGTGAAGCTTCTCGGCGCGCAGGGGGCCGGTGCTGGAGTGCAGCGTAATGCTGGCATCGGCGGGCACAAGGATTTCGTAGTCCACGCGTCCGGATTGCGCATCCGCGCCCGGCATCAAGTGGGACTGGACTTCGACGCGATTCCCGACCAGAGTGTTATCCACTTCTACTTTGTCGGACGAGATCACTGCATTAATGATCACGATATTGCCGTTCGAGGGTTTGACCGAGATCGAGCCGTAGGGATTGTTGACCGAGACTCCGGACTTAGGGCCGACGTTAAAGCGATATTCCTTGTGGGTCTGGGCGACCAATGTCCCGGCCAGCATGGCGCCGACGACTACAAGTTGGAGTGTGCGACCGCTCATAAGATTCCTCGAATGCCCCGGTTGGCTCACGCAGCCACAGGCTGATGGACCAGAATGCCCTACTCTACGGCAAAGAACGATCCATCGCCAAGTCGAACAGCATGGCCTTTTCCTGATAGGCCTCCATCAACGAGCGGCGAGCTTCTTCGTCATTGGGATCGGCAGCGACGACGTTTTTCGCATCCTGAATGTATTCGTTGACGTGCCGCAGATTATCGGTGTATTGAGCCTGCTGGGCGGGGGACAGTTGCGCCACTTCTTGCAACAGGTCGTCGTCATTCAACCCAGCAATGGCCGCATCGGATACAGTAGCGGGCGGTAAGTTCTCGCGAGAGATCGGTTCCGCGGGCGGATGCTGACGAACATAGAGTCCAACCGCAAACAGCAACGCAGCAGCGGCCGGGAGCATCCATCGCGACCATGCCCAGCGGCTGCTCAGGGACGGTAGCAGGGAACGGTTCGCCCGCTGAGGACGAATAATTCCCTCCTGCCGCAAAGCAATTTCGATGGAATTCCAGACCCGGGGACTGGGTTCGTCCACGGCACGCAGATCGGTGGCTGACGCAATGATGAAATCCAATTCCGCGACCAGAGCTGCGCACTCCGGGCAAGTTTTCAGGTGATCCCGCTGGGCGGGGGTGCGGGCGTCTTCGATCTCCGCCAGACTCTCTTTCAACTCAACGCAATTCATACTGCTCTCCCCAAGCTTCGGTTGAATCAGTCTACTGCCAATTCAAAATCAGCTTGCAGTGTTGCGCCTCTGCTGCCAAGGTTACTGGGGTGTCCGGTCTGTGCCGGATCACTCTACTGTTCGACCGTTCCGTTCTACCCTATTTTCCGTATTGTCCGTTCTATTCTTTGATGCTCTAACGCCTGCCTGCGTGGCTCACGATTTGTCGGCCTTTTCGGCCCGGTTCATCTTGAGCAGGTCACGCAGCTTCATGCGTGCTTTGTGCAGCTGCGACTTGCTGTTGCCGATGGAGCAACCCACGATCGTCGCGATCTCATTATGTTCGTAACCCTCGACGTCGTGTAGAACAAAAATCGTACGGTAGCCGGGAGGGAGGTCATCCACTGCCCTCTGCAACTGCAGCCGGTCAATGGAACCGGCTAATGCCATATCTTCCGCCCCGAAATCCTTCTTCGGCGTATCGTCTTCGCCGCCACCCTGCGTGGTTTCTTCCAGCGAAACCACCGGGAGGCTCTTTTTTCGCAGGTGCATCAGCACCACGTTCACTGACAGCCGGTGCAACCAGGTCGAAAATGCCGACTCACCGCGAAACGTTGCAATCTTGCGATAGAGCTGCAGGAACGCTTCCTGCGTCAGATCTTCGGCCTCGGCCGTATTGGCTGTCATGCGCAGACAGAGCGAATACACCCGGCGCTTATGCTTATCGTAGAGTGCCTGAAACGCCTGGGCGTCGCCTTGCTTGGCGCTCTCAATCAGCTCGGCTTCGTTCGGGTCTCTGCCCGGTCGCTGAACTTCTTTTGGATCCCGGTCGGTCAAGTTGCCTTTTCCGGCCGCACCCCGTGAGATGCGGCTAACTATCTTTGCGTTGTATGGCTTGCAAGCCTTCGCGATGGAACTACAGTAATATCTGTATTCAGAATATTAAAGCATTTCTACCGATCTTGGGATTCCCCACTTCGGCTTCTGAGCCACGGAAATCCTTTGGATGCGGACGGTTGACGGAATCGCTTTCTGGGTGTCAATCCTGATTCCAAATTTAGAGGCACAATCTTCGTAAATCGGTACATCTGAAGGCAAAAATATTTTGAGAAATTCTTTATTTGTGACTGGTGGTGATCGTCTCCAATCCGTGGCCATGCGGGCCCAGTTCGCGTTGCCGGAGCAGGAACGCAAATAGCACCCCGAGGAATCCCAAAATGGAGAACATCCACATACCCAAGTCGTACCCCGCCGGGTTGGAAGCATCGGCATGGCCAATCTTGTTTGCCCAACCGACCAGGATATTCAAGCCAAAGAGTCCGATGTTCTGAATCATCGTCATTAAGCCATAAGCGGTTCCCAGTTTCGACTGGTCGACAATGTACGCCACCGAGGGCCACATGACCGCCGGAATGAGCGAAAACGCGACCCCCATCATCGCCATGGGAACGTACAAGTTGATGTGGGTGTACGCCATCATCAGGTAAACAGGAATCAGCAGTAACGAGCCGAACATCATCAACAAAGCACGTTTCCCGACCCGGTCTACCCACAGGCCAAACAAAGGCGTCGCGATCATGGCAAACAGGGTCAGCATGCTAGATAAGAAACCACCGAATTCTCGGGACGTGCCGTGTGCCTCCATGAAAAACTTCACCGCAAAGGTCTGGAAAGGGAAGATGGCGGAATAAAAAACGATGCACAGAGCGACAATCAGCCAGTAGCTGACGCCGAACTTCCAAAGGTCGGCGAAGACGACTTTGTCTGTGGAAACGTCCCCCAGTTTGTAGTTCTTCTCCGCATACACTTCCATGGCCCAGTAGATGACGGCTCCGATCACGCACAGGGCCGAGAAGGCCAGAGAGATCAGGAAAGCGGGTCGCCAGCTGGCATATGCCCATCGAGCCCACGTTGGGGAGTTGAGGGCGGCGAACGTGCCCAGGCGCGATGCCGTCAGGTTCAGTCCAAACGCAAAGCTCAACTCCTTCCCGCGAAACCACCGGGCCAGCGCTGTTGTGACGGCCACGTTAAGAGACTCCGCTCCCATCCCAAAGATGAGGCGTCCCGTTGCCATGACGGAAAGGTGTCCGGAGGATGCCGTGATCGCAGGCCCGATGAAACAAAGTACGGCAAAGATCATCAGGGATTTCCGCAATCCAATTCGATCAATGATGATGCCGCCGATGAGAACGGTGAAAATATTGGGGAAGCTGTAAATTGCCTGCAGAAATCCGATGTCCAGATCGGAAAACCCCAGTTGCTGTTTAAGCACGTCAGCAATGGGACTGAGCGCGTCGTAGGCATAGTAGCTCCCAAACATCGCCAGACTGACAAAAATCAGGACGAGCCAGCGATAGAGGCGGCTGGGCTCAGGACGAACGGTATCGTGCATCAGCGCTCTTTTCCGAGCAGATTGAACTCCGGAGATGACGAGCAGAGAAGAGTAGCAGAATTCCAGTTCGAGCTCCTAGCCGCTGTCGGCTGAGGGAGATACTTTCGTTGCTGTAGATGGCCTGAAAGCCCCGCTAAACGGGGCAAATGCGGCAACAGCGACTTGCCTTTTCGACATCCCAATTGCGCTGGATTCGGGCCTTAGCCTTCACTAGGAGTTGTCCAATGTGGTTTCGTTCTTGTCGTTTTGGGGAGGTGTGTGCCGCGGCGCTGCTGTTCACATCTCCCTTGCTTTGCCAGACCTTTTCATCCGCTAAACACTATGGGGCTTTTACCTATACCTATCAGCTGAAAACCGGGGACTTTAATCGCGACGGCGCAGCTGATTTTGTCGGATCGGCCATCTTCAACAATGGCACAGAGTCCGAAGTTGTCGTTTACATGAATAGCGGCACCGGCACGTTCGCCACGCCGACTGTGCTTGCAGGCAGCACCGGTGTCGGCGCCGTCGCGGTCGGCGATTTCAATTCTGACGGAAATCTGGACATTGCTTTCACGGTAGGAGCGCAAGTGGGCGTTGCATACGGGAAGGGCAACGGCACATTTAACAGTCCACTGTTTTATGGAGTGAACGGCGCCGCCGATTCGATCGCGGTGGCGGACTATAACGGCGACGGGAAGCCTGATATCGCAACGCTCTCAAACTCCACGGCAAAGGTGACGATCCTTACGAATACGGGAACTTCGTTCACCAATACCTCGTTTGCGGTCCCGCTCTACTACACCTCGCAGGGATACAACGGAGATTCGGTCGGCGGCCTGGTAGCAGGAGACTTTGACGGCACACACAAGCAGGACCTCGCCTACATCGACACCTGTACCGATGCGAACTGCGGCCCGTCGTCTCGGATTTACACACTGATCAATTCGGGAACCGAGAGCTTTACTTCAAATCTGCTGCCCGAGCAAATCTCGAGTTCCGGTACGCTCGACGCCGACGATGTCGACCTGGATGGGAAGGTCGACCTGGTCCTTTTCTCCGAGGGCGGCGG
Organism: uncultured Acidobacteriaceae bacterium; assembly: GCA_963788555.1. Classification (GTDB taxonomy): domain Bacteria; phylum Acidobacteriota; class Terriglobia; order Terriglobales; family Acidobacteriaceae; genus Sulfotelmatobacter. The sequence continues at coordinate 438,835 of CAWBHM010000008.1, forward strand.
GTACACGGCGGAAGCGTATGTGGACTACAGCAACGGTAATGGAAGCTTCACGCAGGTGTTCTTCGACGATTTCCAAAGCAGCGATGGCATTCCGCAAGGCTTGGTCGTGGGAGACTTTAACAACGACGGAATCGAAGACATAGCCGGGTATACCCAAACCGACGGGTATGGAAATACCGATTACGGCTTTGAGGTCTTCACGGGAAAGGGCGGCCGCTCCGGTTTCAATGCGCCGGTCCATTACGCCGATGGAAGCGCAACACCGGAAGGTGGATTCGCCGCTGGGTTCATCGACAAGAATGGGACCAAAGACATCGCTCTGGTCGATTCCACCGCGCTGGCGATTTTTACCAACACCACAGCGACGTCGAAAGATCCGTGCACCTATCCCGCGACTCCAGGGTTGCACAACTGCGGGCCGAAGAATGGATCGAGCGGTGGAGCGACGATTCATGTGCTGGATGCCTACCGAGCCGCGGTGCAGCCCGCCCAGCGCATCGAGTTCTGGGTAGACGGGAAGAAGCTGTTTCAGGAGTATGAAGACCTCCTGAACACAACTGTCACACTCTCCGCCGGAACACATAATCTGTCGGTGGTTGGAGTGGACGCTACCGGAAAGTACATTAAATCGAACACCACCTACACCGTAACTCAATAAATTGAAATGCCGGCCCTATCGTAGCGACGGCCGCGATGGGGCTTTTTCTTCCGGTGTACCAATTACGCTGTTCTCGCCCGGTTTTCAGCTTCCCACATACCTCGCATACAAACTCCGCGCCACGGCTGTGTCAGTCGTGCCCTTGATGATGGCGCGTCCGTCGGGGAATAGCGTCATCTCGTAGGGATCGTGCCAGAATTTCAGGACGAAATCGTTGTGGCGTACGGTGCCGTGGGGTTGGAGGCGGCGGTCCATCTCGGAGAAGTCGATGGGACGTTGGCGCTCATGGATTTGCACGGAATTCCTGCCGCACAGCGTGATGTGTGGGCGGCCTTCGCCGGCGAGGTGTACGAAGTCGCGTTCGGCGCAGGCGCGACATCCTAGGCGAGGCTTCGCTGCCGAGATTTCCGCGTGCTCGTTGGTCCAGACGTCGAACGAGAGCAGGGTCTTGCGTAGCTGCGGAGCGCCTGGACCACCGATTATCACTTTCAGCGCCTCGGTCGCAGCGATTGAGGCGACCAGATTTACCGCGGAATTGAGAATGCCAGAGGTTTCGCAGGTCTCGACCAGGCCTCGTGGAGAGTCGGGAAAGATGCAGGCCAGACATGCCGTCTGTCCGGGGACGACGTTCAGGGTGACGGCATAGCTTCCCACCGCAGCCGAATAAATCCACGGAAGGGAACGGTCGACGGCATAATCGTTGATCAGATAGCGGGTCTCGAAGTTGTCGGTCCCGTCGAGGATGAGATCCATTCCTTCAAGCAGCGCTTCAATATTTCCGGGAACCAGATCTTCAACCTTCGGTTCAATCACGATCTGAGAGTTGAAGGCGGTAATCTTGCGAGCCGCGGCGATGGCTTTGGGGAGAGAATCGGCGGCATCGTTCTCGTCGAACAGAGATTGGCGTTGCAGATTACTGGGCTCGACGTAGTCGCGGTCGATGATTCGGAGAGTTCCGACGCCCGCACGGGCTAGAAGGCTGGCCAGGGCGGAGCCGGTGGCGCCGCATCCGACGATTGCAATGCGGGCCGCTGCCAGCTTTCGTTGTCCCTCCGAGCCGATTCCACGGAACAAGATCTGACGCGAGTAGCGTTCCGCAGTGGCCGCATCCGGCTGGGAATTCCCGGGTTGTTGCTTCGGTTGTGTTTCCTGTGCCAAAGAGGTCACCAGTTCGAGGTTGCAAAACCTTTATTATAAGTGGCTGGCTCGCCGCCGGATTGAAGCCGGCGCCGAACTCGAGCGGGGCGCGAGCCGGAATGGCTCATACAACGACAACCGGGTGCGTTCCATCGAAGTCTGATAGCGCCCGAACCCAAGGACACTGATTGCTGAAACGGTACGCGACACTTCTGACCGCGATGATCCTGCTGTGCTCTGCGGCCATGGTGTCGGGGACTGCTAGGGCAAGCGGGTCTATGTTTCGAGCGACCGGTTCGCAGGCCGGTCAGAACCCTGCGCAAACGAGTCCGCCCGAGGCCAAGCCTGAAGCTGCGCTCAAGCAAGAAACACCATCTCCGTCGATCGCAGCGATTGCCAAGTACGAAGGCAAGGTCGTTCAGTTCATCGAGATAGCTGGGGTGGGAGATCGCGACCGCGACCACATCCTGCAATTGCTGCCGCAAAAAACTGGCGAGCCCCTGGATCGTACGAAGGTCCGCGACAGCATTCGCGCGCTGTACGCCACGGGGCGGTTTGCCGACATCCAGGCGGAGGTCGCTCCGTCGGGCGAAGGTGTCACGCTTGCTTTCAATACCACGGCGAACTTCTTTGTAGGAGCAGTCAACGTCGACGGGGCACCGACCCGTCCTACCCAAAACCAGATCGTCAATGCTTCGAAGTTTCAACTGGGAGAGCTTTACACACAAGACAAGTTGGACCGCGCTCTCGAGAATATCCGGCAGCTCATGCAGGAGGGGGGCTACTACCGGGCGCGGGTTACGGCCGAGACCGTCTCGAACGCAGCCACCCAGCAGGTCGACGTTCTTTTCCACATTACCAGTGGAGAGCAGGCACATGTGGGCGACGTGATGGTTGCCGGAACGTCAGGTCTGTCGCCCGCCGAGGTGCAGCGTATCGCGCACATGAACCGTGGGGACAAAGTTACGGTTGCGCGGGTGAGCGGCTCGCTGCAGCGGCTGCGAAAGAGATTTCAAAAGCAGAATCGGGCGCTGGCGCAGGTTTCAATTGCCAGTCAAACCCACCACCCGGAAAGCAATGCGGTGGATTTCACGTTTCAGATCGATCCCGGTCCGGTGGTGGTGATTTACGCCCAGGGATATTCGATCCGGCGCGGCATCTTGAAGAAGGAAATCCCAGTCTACGAAGAGAATGCGGTCGATGATGATCTGCTGAACGAAGGAAAGCGGAACCTGCTTGATTACCTGCAGACGCGTGGCTACTTCGACGCCAAGGTTGACATTAAGAAAGAGGGCGACGCGAAGACTTTGCAGGTGATCTACCAAATCGATCCCGGCCCGGTGCACAAGCTGGTCTTAGTGGACATCACGGGCAACAAGGACTTTCTGGATACGGCGAAGCTGCGATCGTACCTGCAGATTCAGCCGACGCGCCGCTTGCTGAGTCATGGACGCTATAGCGAGGCTCTGCTCAACAGCGACGTTGCGACGCTGGAGGCGCTCTACCACTCCAGCGGATTCCGGCAGGTACAGATCACGACCAAGGTGGACGACAACTACCAGGGTGTTCAGAACCGTCTGGCAGTGCTGATTCACATTGACGAAGGAGTCCGGACGATTGTAGGGGAGCTGCATGTGCTGGGGGCGCAGCAGGTTGCGCTGAGCGAACTCCCGGAACTGAGCACGCAGCCGGGCCAGCCGTACTCCGAGCAGGACCTGGCCAACGACCGGGAAAGGATCCTCAGCTACTACTTCGATCACGGGTTTCCCAATGCCTCGCTCGAAATTACGACCAAGCCGTCGCCCAACCAACCGAATCGCGAAGATGTGACCTATACGGTGCAGGAGGGAGAGCGCTTCACGGTGAATCGGGTGATGGTGGCTGGGACGGAACACACGCGCGACTACGTCGTGCAGCGCGAATTGCAGGTTCATGAAGGACAAGCTCTGAGCCAGCAGGACCTCCTCAGTACGCAAACCCGGCTCTACGATCTGGGCATCTTCAGCCAGGTGGATACGGCGGTGCAGAACCCGGAGGGAACCGATCCGCAAAAGAACGTTCTGGTGCAGGTACAGGAGGCCAAGCGCTATACCTTCACCTATGGCGTCGGATTAGAGTTCCAGACCGGGCAGCCCTCCGGGACCACCGCTCCGCAGGGGACGACGGGAGTGAGCCCGCGAGTTGAATTTGACGTGACGCGGCTCAATTTTGGCGGCCGCAACCAGACCGTGACCTTCCAGTCTCATGTGGGACGGCTGCAGCAACGGGGACTGATCAGCTATGCGATTCCGAAGCTGTTTGACAATGACAAATTCAAACTGATCTACACCGTTTTCTACGACAACAGTCTGGATGTGGCGACCTTCACTTCGGAGCGCTTGGAGGGAAAGATTGACCTGCGCCAACAGTTGGGAAACTCAGGCGCCGAGCCCGGAACCCGCCCCGGCCCCAATTCGATTACATACCGCATGGACTTCCGGTTGGTGAAGGCCTATCACTTTGCGGAAGGCTTTTCTCCCGGCGAAATTACTCTGCTGTCGCTCCCCGCCCGCGTCGGCGGTCCCGGCTTCACGTTCATCCACGACAAACGGGATAATCCCCTGGAAAGCACGAAAGGGAACTATTTCACGTTGGATGGTTTTGCCTCCTCCCATTACTTCGGATCCGAGGCCGATTTCGGCCGGGCGCTGGGGCAGTATTCCACCTACTATGCTTTCGGCGGAAAGGGCAAAGCTGGACATCAATTCGTGTTTGCCCGTTCTACCGCGATCGGCCTGGAGCAGCCGGTAAATGGGACCAGGGTGCTGCCCCCGGGGTCGTGTCCGCTGAACGCAGCGGGCGAGCCGACCTGCACCGATATCACGACCATCCCGCTGCCTGAGCAATTCTTTGCGGGTGGAGGAAACTCTCATCGCGGATTTGGGTTAAATCAGGCAGGACCTCGCGACCCCTCTTCGGGTTTTCCGGTTGGCGGTACGGCACTGTTCGTCAACAACCTGGAACTGCGTTTTCCTCAGATTTCTCTGCCGTATCTTGGCGAGGGATTCGGATTTGCCATCTTTAACGATATGGGGAACGTATTTACCAGCGGGCACGACATGTTGAAGGGACTCCTACGTTGGCATCAGCCGAATCCGGCGCAATGTTTATCGACCGGAGGTACAGCGAACCCCCAGTGCTATACCCAATTTAATAACTCCGGGTATGATTACACTTCACAGGCACTCGGGGTCGGATTGCGGTACAAAACTCCCATCGGCCCTTTGCGTTTCGACTTCGGGTACAATCTAAACCCAACCCGATATTTCCAGGCACTCACGTTTGATACGCAGGGGAACCCGGTAACGTTTGAGACCCAGCGTCTGCGGCATTTCAACGTGTTTTTCAGCATAGGCCAGCCATTCTAATGAGAAGCGGTTTTACAAGAAGAGCGATAACGGCCGCTGCGCTTGCGGTCCTTCTCGGGGTTTTGTTCCAGCCTCCGGCCCGCGCCGGGCAGGTGATCGACCGCATTGTGGCCACGGTGAACGGACACATCATTCTGCAGAGCGATTGGGATGAGGCCATGTGCTACGAAGCCCTGCTCAACGGACGCCCGCTCAATCAATTCACCGACGACGACCGCCGGGGTGTCCTCGACCGCCTCATCGATCAGGAACTGCTGGCGGAGCAGATGAAGTCGGCATCGTTCCAACATGCCTCGGAGGCGGAAGCAGCGGCCCGCGTTGCTGACGCGCGGAAGCAATACGCCGAAGGGTCGACGGACGAGGGCTGGCAAGCCGTGCTGGCCAGGTTTGGGCTGGCGGAAAAAGATCTGGTTTCTCATGTGCAGCAGCAGATCGATCTCATGCGGCTGGTGGATGCGCACCTCCGCCCAGCGGTGCAGATTGATTCCAAGACGATTGAAGCGTACTACCGCGAGAAGTTCGTTCCACAGTTGAAGCCGCCAGTTGCGGCCGAAACGCCCTCGACCGACGTCGCGGCCAAGATCCGCGAGTTGCTCACCGAAGAGAAAGTCAACGAACTGATGATTTCCTGGCTGCAGTCGTTGCGCTCAGAAAGTAAAGTCAGCGTCCCGGGCGCGAGTGGGGGCGCCGGGGACGGAGTGCAATCGCGGTGACCGAAGCCGCCGCCAGGCCGCCACGCTGGTGGAAATACCTGATGATCGCCGCGGGGGTCGGCCTCCTCACCTTGCTGGCCGGCCTCTGGTACGCCACCACCGATTCCTTTCAAGCCTACGTTCGCCGCCGAATGGTCGAGGAAGTTGAACGCATTACAGGAGGCCGCGCAGAAATTGGCAGCTTCCATATCGTTCCGTTCCACCTCCAGGTTGAAGTTCGCAACATCACCGTACACGGCAAGGAACCACCCACCGAGGCGCCTTTGGTTCATGCCGACAGCCTGCTGGCGCAGGTAAAGGTCATCTCGTTTCTGCGCACGGAGTTCGGTTTCTATTCAGTCGTTCTGGATCATCCCGTGGTCCACATTGCGATCGGGCCAGACGGCACGACCAATATTCCGGCTCCGAGAGAGGCGCGGAAGCCCTCGGAAAACACTCCGATCGAGCAATTGTTCGCCCTATCGATTGATCATCTTTCAGTGCGGAACGGCGAACTGTTGTGGGCGGACCGGAAAATTGCTCTGGACTTTTCCGTGCACGACACCGGTCTACAGGCGGATTACTCGTTCCTGCGGGCGCGTTACGACAGCCATCTTGCCCTCGGCAAAGTCGACAGTTCGGTGGAGAATCTCCGCCCCTTTTCGTGGAACACTTCCGTCGACTTCAGCCTGGGTACGACCTTTGCGGACGTCAAGGCATTCAAGTGGAATTCAGGGCGGTCGTCTGTGGAGGCCAGTGGGCGGATCAGCGATTTCCGCAATCCCCACCTGAACGGAAGCTACGCTGCCCACTTTGACCTGCAAGAGGCGGGCGCGATTACGCGGCGTCCCGACTTGCGCGAAGGCGTTGCCGAATTCAAGGGCAGCGGCACATGGTCGATGAACGATTTCGAAACCTCCGGGTCTGCGATGCTGCGCGACGTCGTCTGGCAGGACGATCAGATCGTCCTCAAGAAAGCCAACGCGACCACGGACTACTCAATTACGGATGACCAGGTCAAACTGTCGAAGCTCCAAGGCAAACTGCTGGGCGGCAGTTTCACAGGCGACGCGCAAGTTGACAACTGGTTGCACAGCATACCGCTGCCGCCTCCCGGGAAGCCAAGAAAGGGTGCGGAGAATCTTGCGGTCATTACTGCGGCGCGCCCTCCCGCCAAAAAGGGTGAAAAGGTGAAGGTGCCGGGCGTGCAGGATGGTGCAGTGCATCTTCGCCTGCGCGACGTCTCTGCGTCGGAAATGGCGTCGGCCCTGAGCGTGCCGGCCCACCCACTGGGGAGATTCCGTCCTTCCGGATCGGCGTCTGGGACCGTGGATGCGTTGTGGAAGGAGTCTTATAAGGACGCGGAAGTTGGATTTGCACTCGATGTCAGCCCGCTGGCGCGGCCCGTTGCCGGCGAACTGCCGGTCACTGCCCACCTTCAGGGTAAGTATCGAGCGGCCAGCGACTCGTTGGAACTCGCGCAGTTCAATGTGTCGACCCCGGCGTCTCGGATTCAGGCCTCGGGAACCTTGGCTGCGTCATCCACACTGCATGTTTCTGTTTCGACATCCAACCTGGAAGAATGGCGGCCGCTGGTGAGCGCGTTGGGAGGCCCCACCAATCTGCCGTTCCGCGTGGATGGAAATGCAACATTTAACGGCGTGGTTGGCGGCGCGTTTTCAGCGCCGACCCTGTCCGGAACGTTGGTCGCTCAAGATTTCGAGTTCACCGTGCCTGCCACTTCACGCACTCCCAAACAGCAGGTGCAGTGGGACTCACTCGGAGCCAGTATTCAATTTTCTCCGCACGATCTTTCTGTGCGCGGAGGATCGTTACGGCGGGGTGACACAAGCGCCGACTTTGAACTGAACGCGGTTCTGCAAAAAGGTCAATTCACAGAAAATAGTCCTTACACAGCGCGCGTGAATCTGCATCACGTGGACGTCGCGTCGACCGCCTCGCTCGCCGGTTTTGACTATCCAGTGTCCGGTACCGCGGACGTGTCGTTACAGGTTTCGGGAACGCGGGCGAATCCTCAGGCGCAGGGACACATTCATGCCGCGAATGCCTCGGCCTATGGAGAATCGATCGAGCAGCTCGACGCCGACCTGCACGTCGCTGGACGCGAAACGGCGCTGAACAATATCCACCTAACTCATCAGGAAGCAGAAGTGAACGGGAATGCGGCGTATACGCCCTCCACGCGCGAATTTCGGCTGGATCTGGTGGGGAAGAATTTCGATATATCCCGCATCCACCAGATTCATCTAGACCGCTTGTTAGTGGAGGGGCGCGCCGGCTTTACGTTACAGGGCTCTGGGACTCTCGATGAGCCAGTGATTAACGGAGCGGTTCAGGTTCGCGACCTGATGCTGGACCATGAACTGGCGGGTGGGTTGGATCTTGAGGCCACTACCAAAGGTGGCGAACTGCATGTCAGCGGGCAGTCCCAATTCCCGCACGGTACGCTCTCGGTCGATGGCAACGTATCGATGCGCGGCGATTATCCCGCGAATATTTCTGCGCGGATGGATCATCTGGATCTCGACGCTTTGTGGCGCGCCTACCTGGGCGGGCAGCTTACCGGGCACTCCGCCGTGGGCGGCACGGTCACGATGCAAGGGCCTCTGCGATATCCGCGGCAATGGACGCTGGATGGCAACCTGACGGATCTTTCGCTCGACGTGGAATACGCCAAGCTGCACAACCAGGATCCAGTGCGCTTTACGTATGGCGACGAGACGATTCACATCGCGCCGGCCCATCTGGTCGGCGAAGGAACTGACGTCACTGGACACGGTTCGATTCAGTTCGTGGGAGCCAGGCAACTGGATTTGGCGGCTGATGGGCAAGTTGACCTCAAGTTATTCGGCAGCATTTTGCCGGATCTCACTGCTACCGGGCTGACGACGATCCACATGACTGTCGGGGGGACGCTCAGTGATCCTCTTCCTCAGGGGAGCATTCAAGTCAAGAACGGGACGGCCAACTATGCCGGGATGCCAAGCGGCCTGAGTGAGATGAACGGCTCACTGGCCTTTACGCGCGACCGCGTCCATATCGAACAACTCACCGCCCGCACCGGCGGCGGGACACTCGATCTGAAGGGCGACGCGACCCACTACAACGGTCAGTTCAATTTCAATCTCACCGCGGTGGGCAAAGAGGTGCGGCTGCGCTATCCGCCGGGCGTCAGTTCGACCGCGACGGCGGAACTGCATTGGGTGGGAAGTCCCTCCGCATCACTGGTTTCCGGGGACATCATGGTCACGAAGCTGGCGGTGACGCCGGGCTTTGACTTTGGCTCCTACCTGGAACGCAGCCGACAGTCGGCGGCGATCATGCCCGCCAATTCGCCGCTGTACAACGTCAAACTGGATGTCTCGGTCCGCACCGCACCGGAGTTGCAGATGAAGACCGCGGTCGCCCGCCTTTCCGGCGATGCGGATCTGCGGTTGCGTGGTTCGGTGGCGCGTCCCAGTGTTCTTGGGCGGGCGGACATTCTGGAAGGCGATGCGACCTTTAACGGCATCAAGTTCCGGCTGGAGCGCGGCGATATCACCTTTGCGAATCCGGTGGCGATTGAACCCCAGGTGAACCTGCAAGCCACGACTCACGTGCGTAACTACGATCTCGATATCACGGTTACGGGGACGCCCGAGCGCCTGACCGTGAACTATCGTTCGGAGCCGCCTCTACCCAAGTCGGATATCATTGCGCTGCTTGCTCTAGGTCGCACCAGCGAGGAGTCGGAACAGTTGCAGCAGCAGTCAGGCCAGGGCGGTTTTACCGAAGCGGCGACCAACCTGATTATCAGCCAGGCCATCAACTCAACCGTCAGCAGCCGCATGCAGAAGCTTTTCGGCGTCAGCCGGATCAAGATCGATCCGCAAGGCTTGACCACCGAAACCAACCCCACGGCCCGCGGCCCTCAGGTCACCATCGAGCAGCAGTTCGCCAATAACATCACTCTGACCTACAGCACCAACGTGTCGCAGAGCGCGCAGCAGATCATCCAGGGCGAATACTACGTGAATCGCAATGTCTCAATCGTCGGGACGCGCGACCAGAACGGCGTAGTCAGCTTCGATGTCCGCATTCGACGCCGCAAGAAATAGAATAGTTTCTGCGGGACACGACTTCCTCTGCATGAATTTCTCCACTGACAGCTCTTGGGTTACAAACTCGCGGCAACGCATGGTCGAGTCGCAACTTCGAGCCCGCGGCGTGCGAGACGAGCGTGTGCTCGCCGCCATGGCGAAAGTGCCGAGGCACGAGTTCGCACCCGAATCCTATCGGGACCAGGCCTATGAAGATCACCCACTGCCCATCGGGGAAGGGCAAACCATCTCGCAGCCCTACATTGTGGCGGTCATGTTGGAAGCTCTGGAACTTTCGCCCGACGATCGCGTGCTCGAGGTAGGGACGGGATCCGGTTATCTGACGGCCTTGCTCGCGGAGTTGGTAGGCGAGGTCATTTCGATCGAACGTCACGCCGTTCTGGCGGATGCCGCTCGCGATTTGCTTCGCCACCTCGGATACGCCAACGTGAAAGTGATTGTTGGCGACGGAAGTCGGGGATATCCGCCGGCCGCGCCCTACGATGCGATCATCGTTTCGGCCGCGGCGCCAGAGTTGCCTCCTGCGCTGGTCGCACAACTGACAGAAGGCGGACGCATGATTGTTCCGGTGGGCGCGGAAGACTCTCAACAACTGCAGCTGATTCGGAGGGAAAATGGCAAGCCCCGTGTCGCATTGCGCGAGCTTTGCCGGTTTGTGCCCCTGGTCTCGGGGAACGGGTATTAGGTCCTGATCTTATGAAGTATTATTCGGAAATGTCGCGGAGCTGGAAGTGAAGAAGAGCTGGAATAAAACAGACAGCAGGTGTGGCAAGCGATACCAGAAGGAACTGCCATAGTGGGGCATTCTGCATGGGGAAAGGAATCGGCCAGTTCTCCGGAAGAATTCCGCCAATCGGATAAAAGAAGTAGCGCAATAGCAATCCCGCTTCCAGGTGAAACCGCATAGGCATTGTAGTAAGCAGGGCAAAACAAACAAAAAGCACGCATGAACTCACCATCGCGTCCAGTAGGCTTTTTCGAAAACTAGAAATAGCGATTGCGCATCCTGACCACCCAACGCAGAAGACGACAGTGCGCGCTGTAAGCGAAGCAACTGCCGGAATTGCGGAAGCGGAGAGTCCGCGGAAGCCAGTGCAGAGGCAGACCCAGAAGATGAGAGAAGCCAAATACACAAGAACGAACAGGGCAACATGGAGCTCTATCGCAATCGCCTTTCCAAGAAGGTATCGGATTCGCGAGACAGGCTGAGTACAGCCGATTCGTATCATGCCGTACTGGCTGTCAACCGCAACACAATAGGCCGCAAACGTGATGATGAAGAACTGAAATGCGATGGTCTTCCAAGACGCAAAGAAAAGATACGGGACCACTTCAATCACACTCGCAGGACCGAGGTGAGCCGATAAACGTTCAACGTAAAACAACTCTATTACGAAGAACAAAAGAAATGCAGCGATGCTCGCGTAGGCAATTTGCGGGATGCGGAAAGCATAAAACTTGAGAAACTCCGCCCACACGGAACTGAGCAAACGCCCGCCGGAAGACCCATCTGTTTTTGTCATTTGAGACCCTCGTCCATGCCTGCGCCGTATTCGGACACATATTGGTTTTCCAAATCGCCCTTTGCACGGGAGAGTTCCAGAATGTCCAAACCCCTGCGCACCAGCGCGGCCCCGATTCGACCGATGTTTTCGACGGAGACGGTGCACGTTAGTACCTCTCCGGTTGCCTGAACCTCAAAGACAAAATCTTCCTTTGCCAGTACTCCAGCTGCTACTTCCTGATCGCTGGATCGCACAAACATTTTGACGATACTCTCTGTGTCTGCTTGGATTATCTGGTTGCGTACTACGCGTCCTGCCTTGATGAACACGACCCGATGGCATACTCGCTGAATCTCCGAAAGCAAGTGGCTCGATACCAATACCGCAGCTCCGTCTTCCGCGAGTTGCCTAAGCAGATCGCGCATCGCAACGATCGCGGCGGGATCAAGGCCATTCGTTGGCTCGTCCAACAGCAAGAATTTCGGCTTGTGGAGGATTGCCATCGCGATGCCCAAGCGCTGTTTCATGCCTGTGGAGTATTTGCGGACTGATTTCTTCGAATCAGAATTAAGTCCGACCCGAACCAACGCGTCGCCAATCAACTTGTTGCTGAATTGGCCTCGCACCCGTGCTAAATAGGCGAGGTGAGCACGACCGCTGAGGTTTGGGTAAAACGCCGGCGATTCGATGAGGGCACCCAGTTTCGATAAATACGCTTGAGCGTTGTCCGAAAATGTGGTTCCTTGAATGGTTACGGTCCCGGAGTCTGGCCTCAGCAACCCGCAGACGATCTTCATGGTCGTGGATTTGCCGGCCCCATTCGGACCAACCAGGCCGACCACTTCTCCTGCGCCCACTTCAAGAGAGATGCCGTCAACCACGGTACTCGTTCCAAATTGCTTTACCAGCGCCTGCGCTTCAAGCATTCAACTCCCCACAACCGGCTCGTCGGGTAGCCAAAACTTGCTTCTTGTGACCGATCTTGCAGCTTAAAATGAAGACCGCAAATCAAACCGTGAGCCGAATCACTGTAGACTGTGACACTCTTGATTGGTCACGGCAAGGTCATTCTGGCCGCAGCTCCGATCTGCATTTACAATCGTTTCGTGCCCGTCCTGCACAACTTACGCGTCACGCTGGAGATGATCAAGTGGGAGCACTCGATCTTCGCGCTCCCGTTCGCTTTGTGTGGCGCGATGCTTGCCGCCCGAGGTTTTCCTTCGGTGCATCAACTCCTGTGGATTATCGTTGCGATGATTGCGGCGCGATCGGCCGCAATGGCGTTCAACCGCTGGGCCGATGCGTCCATCGATGCGGCTAACCCGCGAACGAGCACTCGCGCGCTGCCAGCTGGCCATCTCTCTCCTGCGTTTGTGGCTACGTTTGTCGTTGTTTCGAGCGCAATTTTCATTTTGGCAGCGAGCCAACTGAATCACCTCGCGTTGTTGCTGTCTCCGGTGGCTTTGGCCGTATTGCTGCTCTACTCCTACACGAAACGGGTGACGCGCTGGTCGCACCTTGTGCTGGGATTCGCGCTCGGCATTGCGCCAGCGGCCGCCTGGATCGCGGTTCGGGGCTCGCTCGATCCGCGCATTCTGCTGCTAACCGCCGCCGTGACGTTCTGGGTGGGCGGCTTCGATGTGCTCTATGCGTGCCAGGATTTTGATTTTGACCGGCAAGCCGGGCTGCACTCTATTCCAAGATATCTCGGAATCTCATCCGCGTTGTGGGTGGCGCGCGCTTTCCATTTGGTCATGGTGGGACTGCTGGTGGCCCTGCTGGTGGTATTTGGGATGGGAAAGATTGCGGCCTTTGGCGTTCTCGCGGTGATCTTGCTACTGCTATACGAACATTCTCTAGTCCGGCCAAATGACCTGTCGAAGCTCAACGCCGCATTCTTCACCATGAACGGCGTCATATCGGTACTGTTCTTCGTATTCGTCGCAGGGGATTTGCTGTTGCGGAAGTGACGACGCGGACTTCTGCGGTTCCTGCAATTCTGTGTCCCATGGGATAATCGCTCGCGCTCATTCGGGAGGAGTTTTCATGCTTCGCAAAAATACGCTTCGCAACATCGGTATTGCTTTCACGCTCGTTAGCCTGAGTGCCGCTCAACAGCCTGCCGCGACACCGGCCCCTGCTCCCGGGAGTCCAGCCGATCTGGTGCAGCAGGGCGAGAAACTCGCGCGCGACGGCAAACTGGATGACGCGCTCGCACTGTACCGCCAGGCGCTCGACAAATCCCCCGATCTGTACGAAGCTCATCTGGCGGAGGGGATCGCACTTGATCTAAAGGGCGATTACACCGAGGCGCACGAGCATTTCACGAAGGCCATAGCGCTCGCGCCCGCGACGTCGAATGGGCAGGCGCAGCGCGCGATGGCGGTCTCGTACGCTTTCGAAGGCAATGCCTTCAAGGCCGCGGAGTTCGAACTGCAGGTCTTCAATGCGCGCCTGGCGAAGCAGGATTCGGTGGGCGCCGCTGAGATCTGCAACGAGCTCGCACGAATCTATCTCGAAACCGGCGATCCCGATCATGCCTACAAGTGGTACAAGATGGGATACAACACGGTTGCGAAAAAGCCCGATCTGACTGATGCCGACAAGGGGCTTTGGCAGTTTCGCTGGGAAAGCGCGCAGGCCCGCGTAGCCGCCCGGCGCGGCAATGCCAACGAAGCTCAGGAGCACGTATCCGCTGCCAGGATTGCGCTTGATAAAGCCAAGAATCCCGAGCAGGAAAAGTTCTATCCCTATCTCACCGGCTATGTGGCGTTTTATACCGCGGACACCGATAAGGCGATCGTAGAACTGCAGAAGGCCGATCAGCACGACCCGGTAGTTCTGGTTCTACTGGGCGAGGCATATGAAAAGCTCGGGCACGCGGCCCAAGCCAAGATCTGTTATCAAAAGGTTCTGGAGTCCAACGCACACAATCCGGCAAATGCGTTTGCACGGCCGCTGGCCAAGAAAAAACTGAGTGGCGGAGCTTAGCGCGATACCGTCAGTACCCGCGGCCTTCATCGCGGGATTACTCTTGTAACTCCCAAGGTCCAAACCGTATTGCTCTCGTCATTCGCTGGCACCTAAACTCTTGAGTGCGAGCTGTTTGATGGAACCTTGCTCGCGGCCCACTCGTGAGCAATAAGCCGATCCAATCCAAGGGAACGACCATCGACCGCAAGTTTGCGGTCAAGCTTGGTCTGACCGTAGCGCTTTTTGCCGTGATCCTGACGCTCGCTCTCAATCGGGATTTCTATCTCGATGCGATGACCTCGGCTTTTCTGTCGCTTGCGATGGCGAGCGCACTCATCGTGCTGGTGATGATCCGGCGCTCCTGGTTCGATCTGATCCTGGTTTTGACGGGCTCTCTTTTTCTGGCCTTGATTGATTTTCGCGTCATGGATTTCAAACCCGTGTTCATGGCGGGTTTTTCCTTCGTAGGCATGGCGGCCTTGGCGGTTCTGGGAACTCACACTATTTGGGCCGAAGGCGAACAGCGAAGGCTATTGCTGTACGGATTTCTTCCGGCGGTTCTTTTTGTTGCGTCGGAATACATGGCGACCACGCTGCTCGACATTACTGAGAGCCTGCATCCGAAAACATTCGACCTGTTTTTGTACTCCTTTGATTGCAGCCTGCGGGTGCAGTTCAGTTTCTTGATGGGACAGCTTTTCTGGACTTGGCTGTGGGTGCGGTTTGTCTGCCTGGTCATCTATATAGCACTGCCGTTGCCTTTGGCTCTGGTTTATGCGGGACAGTTGCTCAAGAAGAAGGAAAAGGCGATCGCTGTCATGTTGGCGTTCCTGGTCACGGGGCCGGTGGGCGTCCTGTTCTACAACATGCTGCCGGCTTGCGGTCCAGTGCATGTATTTGGTGCGGCGTTTCCGTTTCATCCCCCAGCCATCGCGGATGTGATGCGAATGAATGTCGCGCCCATTCTGCTGAAGGGCGCGCGCAATGCGATTCCATCGCTGCACATGGCGTGGGTGCTACTCGTTTGGTGGAATTCGAAGGGCCTCGCGCGCTGGATACGCGCGATTGCGATGGTGTTTGTGATTCTTACCGTGATGGCTACGCTGGGGACGGGCGAACACTACTTCATCGATCTCGTAGTCGCGTTTCCGTTTTCTCTGATGGTGCAGGCGCTCTGCTCGTACTCGCTTCCATTCCGCACGGGCGCGCGGCGAAACGCGTTTCTGTTTGGCACATTTGTGACCTTGATCTGGCTGGCTTTGCTTAGCTTCAGCACCAGGATTTTCTGGAGTACTCCGATTTTGCCTTGGGCGATGATTGGGGCCACCGTCGGTCCGTCGATCTTGTTCTGGAACCGTCTGGTATCTGCCGGAACTGAGGAACAGCCTGTCCGTTCTCGCGGGGCCGCGGCTGGCGTCACGGCATAAACCTAACAGCAGGGAAGGCGTATCCGGAGAGAGGAGCGGAGTAGCTCTCCGGATATTCGTCTCGCTCCTATTGATTGACCTTCAGGAGCAACATCGTCCCACTTTCAACCTTGACGTTATTCTTCTCGGAAGTGAGCACTGAGCCTTGCGTAGCGTTTTGTCCCGACTCGAGCTTCAGATCCGAAATGCCGACTACCCCCTGAGTGCTGCCCGTGATTTGTGGACGGGCGCTGCCTTGCTGTTGAGTGTCGGTGCTCTCGGTGTTGGCCGAATTGGGTGCCGCGTTCGACGACTGCGACTGCTGTCCGCTGCCCATGGCACCCGTACGTGAACCGCCCGTTGCGGATGGGCTCCCACCCGAAGGAGGAGCAGCCTGATCATCGGCGCTGGCGTTATTGCTGGGAGGGGCAATCACGGCCTGGATCGACATCGGCAAAGGCACTTCTCCACTCTTCAATACAGCGCGGTCGAAGGCAATTCCCACCTGCGATTCATTCTGTTCCTTGCTGCGGGCCTGCGCCTCGGTCACATGCCCCATCACCTTTGTGTCCTTGGGTACGAGGACTTCGCCACTGTTCGTCTTCATATCCATGGTGACCTTCGCCAAGACTGGATCGCCGGCTTTGGCCTTCTTGGCGTCGATGGTCTTGGTCAACTGCACGGGGATCACGCTGCCGGGAGCGATGCGCGGACTGCCTGTCGCTTGTGCCTGAGGTCCCGCTGAGGGTGCAGAGGGTTGCGCTTGCGGACTGCTGGGAGCTGTGGAATTCGGGGTCGTGTCCTGCGCGACCGTAGTCCCGGCTGCCAGCGCCGCCATGATTGCTGCAGAGATAAGAATTTTCGTCATAGACGGTCTCCTTCACTTGCGGAGTGGCTGCAATGGTAGATGCAATTTTCGCTCCGCACGGTAGGCGACAAAGTGCACCAACCGCCAGCGGCAGGATGGCATCCGATTAACATGACTCTGCCACTCACCCGCCTCGTGATGATCGGATCACTTCTTGCCGCGTGTGCGGCTTGTGCGCCGAATCAATCTCCAGACCAACTGCGCGAGAAGACCGCCGAAGCCACAGCCAATATCAAGCGCGACACGAAAGCTGTTGCCGAAGGGGTCAAAGAAGGTCTCAGCAACAAAAGATCGGTCGACTTGAACAAGGGATCCAAAGATGACCTGGCTTCGTTGCCGGGCATCAGCTCACAAAAGGCCGACCGGATGATTGCGGAGCGGCCGTACGCAACCACACGCCAGCTAGTGACGCGCCATGTGTTGACCGAGGACGAGTACGCCCAGATTCAGGACCGGGTTGTGGTGACTCACTAGAATCCACACCTGGCCGTTCCCGATGGCAGACCGCCATCGTCCTGCGATATCATCGAAGGGATGCCCGCCACAAGCCTATCCCACGCCTCGCAAACACATGCGTTCCAGACCGATGATCCGCGCCTAGCGCCGATTCACGAGAAAGTTCTTGCCGGTCAACGTCTCAACGCCGACGACGCGCTTGCTTTGTACCGGACCGGCGATATTCTCGCCGTGGGTTGGATGGCAAACTCTGTGCGCGAGCGCCTGCATGGCGACAAGACGTATTTCAACGTCAACCGCCATATCAATCCCACGAATGTTTGCGTGGCGGCATGCCGCCTGTGCGCTTTTGGAAGAAAGAAGGACACACCCGGCGCCTACACGATGGCGCTGGAAGAGGCTTTTGAGACCGCGGCATCCGGATACACCGAGGCGGTCACCGAGTTCCACATCGTGGGCGGCCTGCATCCTGACCTGCCGTTTCAATATTTCCTCGATCTTGTGCTCCGGCCTGAAGCAGCGCTTTCCGCAAGTACATCTCAAGGCCTTCACTATGGTCGAGGTCGCATATTTGGCGAGGCGCGCGAAGCTTTCCATTCGCGAGACGCTGGAGCAACTGAAGGCTTCGGGCGTGGATTCGCTGCCCGGCGGCGGCGCCGAGATTTTCGCGGACCGCGTTCGCCACATCATTTGCGATCACAAGATCGACGGCGAGCGAGTGGCTCGAAACTGCGAAGTTCGCTCACCAGATCGGATTGAAGTCGAACGCGACCATGCTCTACGGCCACGTCGAGAATGACGAGGACCGCGTCGACCATCTGCTCAAGCTGCGTGCGCTGCAGGACGAGACCGGAGGTTTCCAGACCTTCATCCCGCTGGCCTTCCATCCCGACAACACGCCGCTGCAGCATCTGCCGAAAACCACGGGCATGCTCGACATCAAGCAGATCGCCGTCAGCCGGCTGGTGCTCGACAACTTCCCGCACATCAAATCGTACTGGCAGATGATGACCGCGAAAATCGCGCAGATCTCGCTGCGCTTCGGCGCCGACGATATGGACGGCACGGTGATCGAAGAGAAGATCTATCACGACGCGGGCGCGACCACTCCGCAAGGCATGCGCCGCGAAGAACTGGAGCGCTTGATTCGCGCCGCTGGGCGTGAACCCATCGAGCGCGACACGCTCTACCGGCCGGTTACGCGGACGGAGACTTCGGTCACTGTTGCGGTGTGAATCTACGGAAATCCCGGTACTCCTTTTGCTCGCTGGAACCTGTATCATCCCTCAAACTGCTCCGGCTTGGGGCGCTGTCGGATAGCCCAAATGAGTAGCTTCGCGAGGGCATCTGATTCCTCAATGGGGACATCCAAAATAAAAACTGACCGACCGGGTGGTCGGTTGGTACAATCGTGCCCCTTGATGGGTGGAACTGGCGCGCCGCGCCGCGACTTTGGGTGGGAGCAGGGAAATGTCGTTTCTTTCGAGCGAAATGCATGCCGCATTCCAGTCCGGGCACGGTGAGCCTCTTCCGGAGGCTGGCTACAAGGCTCTGCGCCGGGTGTCGAGGGCTATCGCCGCGCATCACAACATAAAAGAACTATTCCGCAGCCTGGCGGATGAACTCCGTCCCGTCGTAAATTTCGTGTTTTTGCGCGTGTTCCTCTACGACGAAGACCGCCACCTGATGCATCTCCACGTGAGCGAAGCCCCCGGACAACCAGTGGAGCCCTTCATCGAATTTCCGCCGGAAGGCACGGCGGTTGGTTTGGTCTTCGACAAGCAGGAGCCTCTCGTCATTCCCGATGTTCATCGGGAGACCCGTTTCCCACGATTGCCCGGCGTTCTCAAGGAATACGGGATCCGCTCCTATGTGACATTTCCGCTGACGACGGCCCACGGGCGTCTGGGAACGTTGTCCGTGGGCAGCGACCGTCCCGATGTGTATGGGGACGAGGATTGCCGGTTCCTGGCGTTGATCGCCGATCAGATTGCTGTTGCCATCGATGACGCTCTGCACCTACAGGCCCTTCAGCAGACGCAAATTGAACTGGAAAAGAGAAACGAGCGTTTGCAGCTGTTGTTGGACGTCAACAACAGCATCGCGTCGAATCTGAAACTGCGTGACCTGTTGCTGGCGATTTCGGCGAATGTGCGGCGGGTGATGCAGGCGGATTTTGTCGGGGTAGCTTTGCCTGATCCTGCGACCGGCGGAGCACTTCAGGGGTACGCTTATGAGTCCGCCGAAGGTTCCGGCCCACCTCTGGACCGCTCGGATTCTCTACATGAGAGGTCCGGTCCCGTGATCGCTTTCCGTACGGGAAAACCGGCTGTTCTGCACGCCCGTTCGCTGGAAGAACTTCCGACGAGACGACGAATTCCGTCAGTTTGGCATGCAGGAGGGATGCTCACTGCCACTGATCAGCCACGGGAAGATTCTGGGATCGCTCGACCTGGGTCGAGCGCGGCGGGCCGCCTTCACCGAGGACGAAGTCGGATTTCTTACGCAGATCGCGAACCAGGTAGCGATCGCTGTGGATAACGCGCTGGCCTACGGCCAGATCGCCGATCTGAAGAACGAACTGGCGCAGGAGAAGCTGTATCTGGAATCCGAGATTCGCAGCGAGATGAATTTTGCCGACATCGTCGGCAACAGCCCGGCGATCCGGGCGGTCCTGGGTCAGGTGGAAACCGTGGCTCCCAGCGATTCGACCGTGCTCTTGCTGGGTGAAACCGGAACGGGCAAGGAACTCATGGCGCGCGCCATTCATGAACGCAGCCAGAGACGCTCCCATGCGTTCGTGAAGCTGAACTGCGCCGCGATTCCGATGGGCCTTCTGGAGAGCGAAATGTTCGGTCACGAGAAAGGCGCGTTCACCGGGGCAGTGGCGCAGCGAATCGGGCGCTTTGAATTGGCGCACGGAGGCACGATTTTTCTCGACGAGATTGGCGAGATTCCTCTCGAACTCCAGCCCAAGCTTGCTGCGCGTGTTGCAGGAGCGCGAGTTCGAACGGCTGGGCAGTTCGCGCACTCTGCGCACCGACGCTCGCCTGATTGCCGCGACGAATTGCGACCTTCAGGGCATGGTCGACGAGAAGAAGTTCCGCGCCGATCTTTACTACCGGCTGAATGTTTTTCCCGTATTCATTCCGCCGTTGCGCGAACGGCAGGAAGACATTCCGATGCTCGTCAGCCACTTTACGCAGCTTTTTGCGCATCGCGTAAACAAGAGAATCGAAACCGTCTCGACCGAAACCATGAACGCGCTCGTGCGCTATTCGTGGCCGGGAAATATCCGCGAATTGCAGAATGTGATCGAGCGCGCAGTGCTCGTTTCGAACGGACCTGTGCTCAAGGTTCCGTTGTCTGATTTGAAGACGCGCGTGGCCGCGCATCCGCCTTCGCCGGGTGTGCCCGAAAATTGCCGCAGGCAACGGTGATGGGCAGCCGATCCGCAGCGTCCTCGAAGATGTGGAGCGCAAGCAGATCGTCGCCGCGCTGGAACAATCACACTGGGTGGTTGCTGGACCGAACGGAGCCGCGGCCCGCCTGGGTCTTAAACGCTCTACGCTTCAACTGCGCATGAAGAAGCTCGGAATTTCGTCGCGAGCGCGCTAGTCCCTCGCTTACAAACTCTTCCTGAAACCTCAGCGTTTTAGTAAATGCCAGAATTCTGGCGGCTTCTGTTCATGAAGCTGGCACCTGGCACATGGCACGTTTCATTCATCGATCTTGCTTGTCGTGACAACTCGCGGTCTTGCACGCACTTGGAGGCGAGCGGGGCGGCGTTCGAGTTTGGAACGCGTCTTGCTTTACTCATGGCGTGTCACGAAGTCATTCACGATACAAGGAGTCCATCATGAAAAGAAAAGCTCTCCCCCTATTCGCATTGCTAATTGCTCTGATCGGAATTTCTGTTGGCCCCGCGAGCGCACAGGCCAGGCGCAAAGTCACCCTGCAGGCTTCTGTGCCGTTCGAGTTTGTCGTTGGCAACCGCCTATTCCCCGCGGGCAATTACGTCTTCGAGATGGCGACCGGAACGCCGAAAGCTTCGGATCAGTCTGGAGTTCTTGTAGTGCACGGACCGGAGCGAAGGCTTTATGCGGCAGTGGCGACGGGCGTGACTGCCGACACGAATGCGCACGTCGAGCCGAAGTTGATGTTCGTGCGCAGCGGTGGTCGCGTCTTCCTGTCTAAGGTCTGGCGGCAAGGCAACGCGGCTGGGCTCAGCTTGCACACTGCGGCGGGCGCCACCGAAGCGGAAGACTGGCAAGAAAGCGAAGTCTTTACGCTCGAAGCTCAGGCCGTGAGTGGCGGAATCTAGGGCTCGCCATTGCGTTCAACAAGTTTCCGGTGATGGTCATCTCCCCAATCCCACAGAACCCTGATGCCGCATCGGAAAGTTCACAGAGCCGCGCCCCACAGCGCGGCTCTTGTTTCCTAGCGAGGGTTTTGCTCTGCCGTTAGCTTGTGGAGTTCCTCCGGCGAGGAATTCAGCAAGTTGCGCAGCACTGCGACTTCAGCAACGATGCCCGCGTGTAGTGACGGGTCCACATCAGGAGCGAAGAGAGGGGAGTGGTTCGACGGCAGATTTGTCCCGGCGGCTTTCGCTTCCGCGAACTTGGCTGGATCAGCGCCTCCGAGGCTGAAATAGAAGCCGGGGACACCCTGATTGACGAAGTAGGAGAAATCCTCCGACGGGGTGATCGGCTCTGCAATGACGACTTTATCTTTGCCGAGAGCAGCCTCAAGGGGTGCCCGAAGCCTTTCGGCGAGCGCGGGATTGTTGTAGACGAGGTCCGTCCCCTCGTAGCGTTCGACCAGAGGTTCGCGCGGTGCGCCGGCAGCGGCGGCCTCCGCCTTAGCGATTCGTTGAATGGCGGCGAGGATCTGCTTGCGCACGTCCTGCTTGAACGTGCGAATGGTCAGTCCCATTTCCGCGTGGTCGGGGATGATGTTGTTCTTCGTTCCCGCCTGAATGTAGCCGACGGTCACCACCGCCATTTCGCCGGGTTTGATCTCGCGCGAGACGATGGTCTGCAGAGCAACAATTGTGCGCGCCGCAATCACGATGGGATCGATAGCGGATTGCGGCATAGAACCATGCCCGCCTTTGCCATAAATCGTGATGCGCACGGAATCCGAGTTCGTGTTGTAGACGCCGGGTGTGATCCCGACCATCCCGGCAGGGAACTCGTTGCCAACGTGCAGAGCCACCGCCACATCTGGCTTGGGAAACCGCGTGAACAGGCCATCGCGCAGCATGCCGCTGGCGCCGCCGATGGTTTCCTCTGCAGGTTGGCCGATCAGCATGAGCGTGCCGTGCCAGTTGTCCTTACTACGCGCCATCACCTCGGCGGTTCCCAGGAGGGCCGCCATATGAAGGTCGTGCCCGCAGGCATGCATGACGGGCACGTCGCGTCCAACATCATCTTTCGCGTGCACTGTGCTGGCGTAGGGCAGTCCGGTTTTTTCTTCGACGGGAAGCGCATCCAGTTCTGTGCGCAGCATGATGGTCGGTCCAGTTCCGTTCTTGAGGATGGCAACGATTCCGGTGCCGCCCACATGCTCGGTCACTTCATATCCGGCGCTGCGAAGCCTTGCTGCCAGCTTCGCTGCGGTTTGGGTTTCATGCGCCGACAGCTCGGGATTCTGGTGGAGATCAAGATAGAGCGCATGCGCTTCGGGATAGACGGTCTGGACTTCGTTGGAAGAGGGAGTCTGTGCACAGGCTAGAGCAGTGAGAAGTGCTAACAACGGGAGTTTGGACCAAGTCATAGGTTCTGGATGATACCTTGCCTCTTCTTGCGGCTGCAAACCCCTGAGTCAGGCAAATCGTTATCCTTGCAACGAAATCCCGTCGCGAACCATCCCACTGAATAAGCAGTCGAATTCTCCGCTTGCCTTTTTTCCACCGGGTGTACAATCGGCTTAGAAAGCACTTGGTTGCGCACTACGTTAGCAAGGCCGAGGCGCTATGAACGTTCACGTCAGCTACCGTCTTCATAAAATTCCCGCCGTCGAAAAAGATATTCAACATCAGATCGAAAAACTGCAAAAACGCCTGCAGGTTTTCCGCCCCGAACTCGTCCACTTGAAGGGCGTAGTGGAGGAGACATCCCCGCGCGAGGGCACCAGCGTATCCCTGA
This sequence comes from uncultured Acidobacteriaceae bacterium, assembly GCA_963788555.1. Taxonomy (GTDB): domain Bacteria; phylum Acidobacteriota; class Terriglobia; order Terriglobales; family Acidobacteriaceae; genus Sulfotelmatobacter. The sequence goes on from CAWBHM010000008.1 coordinate 462,207, forward strand.
ACCTGCGCTTGCCGTCCGGACAAATGGCGGTGCAGACCTCAGCACCGAATGCTGCGGCCGCGGTGAAGAGTGCATTTGAAGATCTGCTGCAGCAGGTCAACAAGCACAAGGACCTGCTACGTGCGTCGCACAAATGGCAACGCGGAAAGCGCGGAGACAGTGTTCGGCCCGGAACCGTGATGCGGGAGGTTCCGTTTGAACAGACGTTAGCCGCCGTGTTTCCGCCTACGATCTCCGCGGACGACGTGCGCTCGTACGTGAACGTCAATCTGTCGCGACTGGAACGCTTTGTCGAACGCGAGATCTACTTCCGCGAAGCACAGGAGTCGATCGCTCCCGACAGCCTCTCGAAAGAAGAGGTGATCGACGAGACCATCGCCGCTGCTTTGGGAAATGGGCAGGAAAAGCCGGAACGCCTGGCGCTTGAGCCCTGGCTCTACCGGCTTGCTCTACGCGCCCTGGACGACCTATCGCAAACCGACGAGAGCAATGGGAATGCCAGGCCTCTGGAAGACTCAGCTCGACAGCGCAACGTGAAGGGCAGTGACGAAGCGGAGTTGCAGTTTCACCAGCCGGACGAATCCATGACCGGTGCCACGGTGATCGCGGATGCGCGCGTCGCCACGCCCGAGCAGATACTGGCCTCGGATGAATTATTGCGTCTGATTGCGTCCGCACTTCGAGATCTGGGCTCCGGTCCCCGCGAGGCCTTCATCCTGCATGCCGTCGAGGGCTTCAGTGTGGAGGAGATTATGGCGATTACCGGCCTCCCGGCCGAGAAGGTACTGGCTTTTGTTTCTGCCGCACGCGACCACTTACGCAAAGCGCCCGGATTGGCCAAGCAATTTCCAGGCCGGTTCGCTCCGACCGGCGCCGCTTAATTCAAATCTCAATCTTTGTGGGGGATTATCCATGAGTATTACCCGTGAACAAATCCGAGAGTTAGCTGAATTTCAAGATGAAAAATGCCGAGCAGTCAGTTTTTATTTTCAGCCATCCACACCGCGCAACAAAGCTCATAAGGAAGACACGATTCTGATCAAAGACCTGACACGTGAGGCCTTGCGCAACGTGGAAGGCACTGGACCAGAAAGCAAAGAGAAGAAGGAGTCCGCTCGCGCCGACATGGACCGCATTCTGCGCCTGTCGGGTGAACTGCGCAGCAACGGAACCCACGGCAAAGCTGTGTTTGCTTGCGCTGCGCAAAACGTCTGGCGAGAATATGATTTGCCCTCTGCGCTGCCGGGCACCCAGCTTTTCGTCGATCGCCATTTCCATCTCAAGCCGATCGCGTACCTGCTGGGCGCCTCCCCGCTGCTCGGCGTAGTTCTCGTCGACCGGCACCGGGCCCGCATCTTCGACCTCCGCCTCGGCGAGTTGACCGAGCGCGAGGACCTGTTTCATCCCGTGCCTCGCAGAGGCCGCAGCGACGGATTCGCGGGCTACGACGGAGGCCATGCGCAACGGCGGGTAGAAGACGAAGTTCGCCAGCACTTCAAGCATGTAGCGGAAGTCCTGAAAGACTTGTTGGAAAGAGGCGTGTTCGAGAGATGGATTCTCGCCTGTCAGGATGCACACGTTTCCTTACTCGAACCGCAACTGCACTCCTATGTCAGTCAGGCTCTGATCGGCCGGTTCCATGCCGACCTGGCCCATGTTACGAAGGATGAGATCCGTTCTCACGCGCAGGAAATTGTGGACCGCTGGCAAAGCGACCGGCGCCGCGAACTAGTCGGCCAGGCACTGGCTCAGGCGCGCAGCAACGGACGCGGCGTCACCGGGCTTCGCCGTGTCCTACGTTCGATCGAGCTAGGAGAAGTGCAGACCTTGCTGATTGGCGAGAATCTGCAGGCCCACGCGGTAGAGTGTTCCGGATGCGGACACATCGATGCCCACCTCGTCAGCTTCTGTCCCGCGTGTGGCCGCGCCACGCAGGAGATCGTAGACGTTGGAGAAGCCATTCTTCCGTGGGTGATTCGCCGCGAGATCGAAACGTTCTACGTGAAAGACGACCCTGAGTTCGACAAGGTGGGAAACATCGCCGCTTTACTGCGCTTCCGTTCGGAAAAAGTGCAACCCATTTCAACCACCGTAGCGGAGGAATTGGGCAGGGCAGGAGCCGCGTATCCGGGCCGCCTGCGCAGATTCGCCAGCCGGTAAAGATTAGCGCGATTTGAACTGCCATCCGTACGGTGTCAAGTGTCACAAGGGCGTGGAAGTATTCACGCCCTTCATCTTCATGCGGGTTAGTACGGTCGTACTGAGTAAATTGTCGACGTATTGTGACACGCAGGCTCTCCTGTAAATCCCTTTGGGCCTCGTGATATGCTTCCCGGTTCGTCTGCAGGTTCGTTCGCTCTGAGGGCAACAAATTTGCGACAAGCACACTGTGTGAACGGGAGGATCAGTGACATTCTCGCGCCGTGATTTTGTGAAGACGTCAGTGTTTGGAGCCGTGGCCGCCGGGGTAGGGGCGCAGTCAGCGATTCCCGAAGCGCTGGCGGAAAATAGCCAGCAGGGCCACGCGTCACAGGCCGATTCGGCCAAGCGTTCAGTCATCATCTGCGCGAACAACGGCTATCCCTACGCGGAGGCTGCATACGCCTTCCTGAAGTCTGGCGGCGACACGCTCGAAACTGGCATTCGAGTGGTGAAGGGTCCCGAGGATGATCCCAATGACGATTCGGTCGGTCTCGGAGGTTTGCCCAACGAAGAAGGCGTGGTCGAACTCGATTCCTGCTGCATGCATGGTCCCACGCGGCGCGCAGGGTCGGTAGGCGGCGTCCGCAACATCAAAAATGTTTCCATGGTGGGGAAGGCCGTGATGGAACACACCGGCCACGTCATGCTGGTCGGCGAGGGTGCGGAGCGGTTCGCGGTTGCGATGGGCTTCCCTCGCGAGAACCTGTTAACCGAACGCTCCCGCAAAATCTGGCTCTTGTGGAAAGAATTTAATTCTGACCGCGACTGGTGGGGACCCGGGATGGCCGATCCGCACTGGCATCCGCCCACGCCTGAATCCAAGCCCCAAGCCGATCTTTGGCGCGAACGCATTGAACAATTGCAGCAACGCGCTGCCGATCTCGGCATTGAGCCCGAGTTCCAATTGGCGGCCGTGCGGCGCGTGCTGTTTCCGCCCACAGGCACAATTCACTGTTCCGTCTTGAATGAAAAAGGTGAAATGTCGGGCATCACCACGACCAGTGGCTTGGCCTTCAAACTCCCCGGCCGCTGCGGCGATTCGCCGATTATTGGAGCAGGCTGCTACACCGATCAGGACGTAGGCTCCGCCGGTGCGACCGGCGCCGGGGAAGAGAACATCAAAGTCGCGGGCGCGCACACCATCGTCGAGAACATGCGCCACGGCATGTCTCCTCAAGAGGCCGGCATGGACGCCTTAAATCGCATTGTCCGCAACTACAACGGCGACATGACCAAACTTCATTACATGGACATGACGTATTACGTCCTGCGCAAAGACGGCGCATACGCCTGTGTGTGTCTCTGGGAAGGATCCTCCCCGGGACATCCGCACAAGTTTACGGTACACGACGGAACGCTGCGATCCGAGGTCGCGACTCCTCTGTTCCCGAAGGGATATTCGCAGGAGTGGCCGCCATTCCCGACCATCCCGGAAGAATTGAAGAAGGACTCCTACTACCTGAAGTAGGACAGTCAGGCAACAAGCGGAACACCAGCGTGTCCGGCCGCCGCAGCGAGTTTCCGATCCAAAGTGGCAAGGGGCAGACGTTGTTCGCGCGCTATCTCAAGGTAGGTCGCGTCATACGCAGTTAACTCAAACTGCTGGGCCGTAGTTACGACACGCTGTATGGAGAGATCATGGCTCAGGTTTTCGATCGACTGCGCTATCAGGATCTCGAGTTCGCCAAATGCCTGCGCACTGCGAACTGGCGTAAGAATGCCTCGTTTCAGCGCAACCACGAAGCCATTCGCAATCTCGGTTCGCCAAAGATGAGGCACAACGGCGCGAGTATCCTGCAGCAAGAAGCGCTGGACCCGTTCGGCCAGAGGCGCCACGACAGGATCGATGAACCAGGCTAGAGCAATCGAGGCGTCCAAGACGAAACGCTTCACCGGCGGCCCTCTTCAATCAAGTCTTTAACCGTCATGCCCTTGGGAAGGGGTTTAGCACTCTTGCGAATTTGTTCGATCCTGGCAAAGACTTCTTTCAGGTCGACATCTTTGCGAGCGGGCACTAGAAAAGCTGCAAGCTTTCCCCGTCGAGTGATGCCAATCTGCTCGCCTTCACTGGCACGCTCGACCAATTCTGAGAGCTTCTGCTTGGCTTCGAATAGACCTATGGTTCGCATAAGGGATCCTTAACGATCTAGATGAATCATCTAGATTGTACAAGAATTCTGACAATGCGACAAGGCTTGATCGGGTCGATCTCTCCCTAGGAGAACCTGACCTTCAAGTCCGGCCCCTTCTCCAAATGAATACTCTCTACAAACCGCACCTTCCCCGTGCGCAGCGTCATGACCACAGACGACGTCCGCGTGCCTTCGCCGAAGAAGCGCACGCCTTTAAGCAGCGCGCCATCGGTCACTCCGGTTGCAGCGAAGATTAATTGCTTGCCCGGAGCCAGGTCTTCCGCCTCGTAGATGCGGTTCTTATCTCTGATCCCCATGCGCGCCAGGCGCTCTTCCTGATCGGGCTTCACCACGAGGCGTCCGAGCATGTAGCCGTTGAGGCAGCGGATGGCGGCAGCCGTGATTACACCCTCTGGTGCCCCGCCCGAGCCCATGACAGCATGCACGCCGGTGCCGATGACGGCTGCCGCGATTCCAGCCGAGAGATCGCCATCGCCGATCAGACGAATGCGGGCGCCGGCTGCGCGGATGTCGGCAATCAGCCTTTCATGACGCGGCCGCTCCAGCACAATCACGACTAGGTCTTCGACGTCGCGGTCCAGTCGCTTCGCGATGTTCTTCAGATTGTCAGCGACCGGAGCATCCAACTCCACCGCATCTTTGCACGAGGGCCCGACCACAATCTTTTCCATGTAGCAGTCGGGAGCGTTCAGCAGGCCTCCGCGTTCCGATGCTGCCAGCACGGTAATCGACCCAGGCGCTCCCGTGGCGCACAGATTCGTGCCTTCGAGCGGGTCGACGGCGATGTCGACTTCCGGAACTTCCATGCCGTCGGGAAACTCGGCGCCAACTTTCTCGCCGATGTAAAGCATGGGCGCTTCATCGCGCTCGCCCTCCCCGATCACGATGGTGCCGCGCATCGGAATGCTATCCATGGTTCGCCGCATGGCTTCGGTGGCAACCTGGTCGCTCAGCTTGCGCTCTCCCTGACCCATGGTGCGCGCCGAAGCGATCGCGGCCACTTCCACCACGCGCAGGAACCGCGACGCCAAGTCGCTCTCAATGTTTTCTCCGAAAATGCGGGCCTTACCTTCTGGACGAGTCTGCGTACCCATTCTGATCTCTCTCCGGCGCCTTAGGATGCGGCACTCACGCGCCGGGTTGAGACTATAACGCAACCGCAGCCCGGATTGAAAGTTGTGCCGTACCAGAATCGAATTCCTCCCCGAAAAATCGATCTTGCAGTGGAATCAAAAAAGTGGGCTGAGGTTCATGAAACGAATTACTGCGCTCTCGCACTATGAGTCAGCGGAATCTCGGAGGTTTTCCATGTCGTCTGTGCCTGCTACAACTTTATCGATTCCAAAGTCAGGGAACCGGTCCTCAAACGGGGTATGGGTTCCGCTGCTGGGTGGTCTTTGGGTTCTGGCGAACGTGGCCCTGGGTTCACTCGGGATCTATATTGACTGGCCGATCCTGTGTGCGTTCCTGGCGGGCCTGATGAATGGCTCGCTTCTCGCCGTGATTGCAGTGGCCACCGCGAGCGATCGCTTTCAAGGCGGTACCGCCGGACTGATGAGCGGACTCAGCCTGAGCGGCCTGCGCAGCGATGGCAGCTTGATCTGGAAGGGCACGCAGGCCATGCATGGGTTTGTCGACAATCTGTTCGGTGCGATGGGCATTGAGCTCAACGAGAAATTACATCATGCCCTCGAACAGGAAACGCTCTATATGATCTGGACGATCGTGTTCGTGGTGCTGGCGTCGCTGATCGCGGAGTGGGTGCGATCGTCCCGCGCCCAAGCGGACCGGGAGCACTAGCGCAATTCTCTGGCGGCGGCCAGCATCTCGTCCGCGCGGGCTCGGACGCGGATATCTTCCGTGAAATTGCTCCAGCGAACAATCTTGGACGAGTCGACTAGCAATTCGGCTGGCCGTGATATATCGTGCCCATCCGGGCCGCCCCCCACGTGCAGCAAGTGATAGCGCCGAATCACGGTCGCGTCGGGGTCAGAAAGAATCGGGAACGTGTATCCCGCTTTGTTGGCGAGATCACGCGACACCTCAGGCGCGTCTACGCTGATCGCAACCGGACGTACGCCAGCCGCTTGGAAGTCCGCCAACCGTTTCTCCACTCCTCGTAACTCGAGGTTGCAGAAAGGTCACCAGTAACCGCGATAAAAGATCAGCAGCACTGCTTTGGGAGCCTGCGCCTGGGACTCAGAGGTAGATGCGGATCCAGCCGGGGCCAGAAGTTGGTCGAGCGATGTCGGCTTGCCCGACGTATCCAGAAGAGTGAAGTCAGGGATCCTTTGCCCGACCTGTGGCGCGGCTGTTGAACTGGGCAATTCGCGGGCTTTCACGAAGGCGAACGCGGTCAGTCCGAGGGGAAGCAGAGCAATTACCGTCAATACAACGCTCAGCACTTTCCCACGATAGACCTGTGCCTGGCCAAACGCTCGCCGCAGTCCGATGGCAAGAAAAACCAGTCCCAGGATGGCGAACAACAGGCTCAGCCAGGGGAGCGCTCCCTGCAAGGGAGGGCTCGCAAAGAACGCCACGTTGGAGCCGATTGCTCCCAGGGCAAATAAGAGGCCCCACCAGGGTGCAGTATTTTTGCGATGTTCGGTCACGTCTGGCATTGTCGCATTGGAATGGTTCGCACGATCGGAATATTTGATCCGCGGGCCCGCCTTGCGCCGTGGTATTCTCGCAGACCTGCTGCGAAATGAATGCCATGCCTGACCGTCCGCTGACTTTCCTCTGCATCACCACCTACGAGAAGGGGCAGGAGTTCATGCGCGAGTGCAAGCGCCAGGGCTGCCGCGTCATCCTGCTCACTGCGGAAAAACTGCGCGACGCCGACTGGCCGCGCGAAAGCCTGGACGATACTTTTTATCTCCCGGAAGAGCTTGCCCTCGCCGACATCGTGGGCGCGGTGACTCATCTGGCGCGCAACCATAAGCTCGACCGGATTGTGGCGCTCGACGAATTCGACATGGAGACCGCCGCCACTTTGCGCGAGCATCTGCGCATCCCCGGCATGGGTCTCACAACTATGCGATACTTTCGCGACAAACTGGCCATGCGTATGCGGGCGCTCGATCGCAATGTCCGAGTGCCGGACTTTGTGCCCATCGTCAATCACTCTGATATTCGCTACTACTTGGAACACGTGCCCGGTCCGTGGGTGCTCAAGCCCCGCCAAGAAGCGTCGGCGATCGGGATCAAGAAAATCCACGCACTGGATGAGTTATGGCCCCTGCTTGAACAACTCGGAGACAAGCAGTCTTCCTACCTGCTGGAACGATTTCTTCCGGGCGATGTGTATCACGTGGATTCCGTCGTGTCTGAGAACGAAGTAGTTTTTGCCAACGTCAGTAAATACGGCAAGCCTCCCATGAATGTTGCGCAAGGCGGCGGCATCTTTACCACGTACACGGTGCCGAGAGGTAGCGAAGACGACTCGGGTTTGCGCGCGATGAACCTCGACCTGATTGCGGCGCTGGGCCTGGTTCGTGGCGTTGCGCATGCGGAATTCATTAGGGCCCATGCCGACGGGCACTTCTATTTTCTGGAATGTGCCGCCCGGGTCGGGGGAGCCTACATCAACGAGATGGTTGAAGCCGCGACCGGAATCAATTTGTGGCGGGAGTGGGCTCGGATCGAAGTCGCCGGTGGCGATGGCACCTACAAACTGCCGCCGGTCCGCGAGGAATATGCGGGAGTGATTCTTTCCCTCGCGCGCCAAGAGGATCCGGATACCTCCGCCTACAACGATCCCGAAGTCCATCAGCGCATCCGCAAGCATCATCACGCCGGGCTGATTCTGCGATCGTCTGATCCGCAACGAATCCCCGCACTCCTTGAGGGCTACGCGAGTCGCTTCGCCGAAGAGTTTCTTGCAGTCGAGCCCCCTCGCGACAAGCCGACTGCCTAAGAGTTATGTGCCGTGTGCTCTCCCGCCCGCGATCGGATCCTTCCCATGAACCTCCGAACGAACTCTCGCGCGGTTGCGGGCCAATCAGTGGAATGACAGTCTCCCAACCCGCGCGCGCCTCTGCTACCATTTGCGCATGACTTCGACGACAACGACCAATGAACATCCCGCGCCGTCGGAACGATCAACGGCGGCAGAGCGTCCCGAACGCAAGGAGCCGACCTATCTCTTCACCGAAAAATATGTTGCCGACAAGAGTGAGACCGCGCGCCGCTTTATCGAAACCCGCGCCCGCCTCAACGCGAATGTCGACAAGGCCAACAATTTTCTGGTGAAGCGTTTCTATAACATCGATCACAACACCTACATGGAGGGTACGCTCCCGGCGAAGACGAAAGAGTTGATGGGACTGGTGGCCTCAGCCTGCCTGCGCTGCGACGACTGCATCTTCTACCACGCGATCCAGGCCTATCGCTTAGGCGTAACCCGTGCCGAGCAGGAAGAATCGCTGAACGTGGCGCTGGTGGTGGGCGGAAGTATTGTGGTTCCGCATTTGCGAAGGGCGTACGAATTGCTGGAGGAGATGTACGGGTAGGGATCGGTCAGCCATCCCCTCCTCTCAATGACCTCATTGTCCACCGGTAAAAATGCCGGCGAGCGACGAAAAATTGTAGCTGATGCCCAATTGTGCTCCGACCTTGCTTCCTTGCAGTAAGTCTGTCTTGTTCGACCAGCTCACCCCGATCGGAATATTGATTCCCCCCGCTGCCTTGATCGTGAATTTCGCTTGCGTGACCCACAAGGAACCGGCCGTGCCTACAAACTCCTGCGTTCCATTGGGGATCGGAATGGTTGTTCCCGGAGCGACGGTGCCCGCTGGAATGTTCAGAACCGAAGGATTCGGTTGATATTGCCAATAGCCCGCGAGAGTCATTTGTGTCTGAATCGACTTGTCTTTGCCGGTGAGGGTTCGATCGTATTGGGTCGAGACCTGCCCGTAGTACAGGTTTCCATATTTTGCGCCTGCCGGAATCGTGCCGTAGAGGGACACGGAGCCGTTAAACGTGAGCATGCCCCTGTCGCGAAAGTCGCGGGCAAAAATGACTTTCAAGTTGTTGGTGATCGGTTGATTGGCAGGGCGATTGTAGTTGTACTCGAAAGTGCACATGTTTCCGACCGCGTCACGCAATGCGGCGAACCAAGCTTCCCGATAGAGCGCTCGACTCTGCATCACCTGGGCTACTCCGGATACAACATTCGGGTCTTGCGATACCTTCTGGGACGCCTGCGAAAGATACACGAAGAAGAAATTGGCTAAGGCCATGCCACTTGGGTCGCTCTGTGCCACACTCAGTATCTTGTCCGTGTCCAGAGCGGGCGCGTCTGTCTGCAGTGATTTCGTGACCGCGTCCGTGGCAGCCTTCACGGCGTTGCTCTGAACTCCAAGCTTCTCCTTCGCGACCGCGTTCTTCCAGTTCTGTTTGAACTTGGCGCTACGCGGATCGAACTTGTTGGCAACCTCATACCGTGCGGTAAAGGACGACAGCTTTCCTGCCCCCGTGGGAATCGTCGCGGTGTTCACGTCGGTCGGCGTGCTGCCGCCGGCCTGCCCACTGGTCGGAACTGTTTTATTGCTTGTCTGAGCCAGGTCCATGCTCGCTGTGAGGGTGGTTGGACTGAGGACGTGGTTCTGGAACCAGTTCGACGTGACACAAGTCACGGTGCAATCCGGATTATTATTCGTGATGAGCCGGAAAAGTTGATCGGCGTTGGTACTCAGGGTGGCGGTGGTGCCATTCACCGAGCGTGTAAGCGCCCCGGTATCCAGGGCCAGGGCGAGCAGCTCCGCGCTCCCCGCCTTGGAGACCAGAGATGTCGTGCCAGAGGACGCGGAGTTCGGCGCGAGCTGCCGGTCTAGCCGCTGCTGTCCTGCGTCTGCCAATGCGCCCGAAGCGGCCACCTTGGACACGAATGTGCTTACCGCTGCGCTCTCCGCCAACTGAGGTGCTAGAACGGTGATGAATTTGACTCGTGCATCTGGATCGTGGAGGTCGAGGTGATTGAGGTCGTTCGCGAAATCCCTGGCGGCGAGAGGCTTCCCAGCCGCTTTGCTGTCGTTTACATGCCTCTGAAATCGGTCGAGATCTCTGCAGAAGTTGCGGATCTCGGACCGCGTGTCATTGCAAAACTCCTCTGTGGGCGGCGCAGCGCTGGAGGCTTCGTCTTGCGCGAAGACAAAGACAGGCAATGCCACGAGTGCGAGAGAGATGGCGCGGGCGCTTTTTATGGTGAAAGTCATACTGTCTTTCCGAAGAGGTCGACGGTACCTGGATTGTCGTCGAGGTCAATGATGGGTTTGGGATCTGCGGCGTGTGCCTCGCCTTTCGTCACGGTTCCAACGTCGACGATGGCATCGGTGTCTCCCACGCTCCAGATCATGGCCATCGACACGAATGAATCGCCGGAGGGAAGTCCGGGAACCGTGACACTATGGCCGTCATCGGATACAACTAGATCCTGACTCGTCTTTCCATCTTCGAGAGTTGCCGATTCGATTTCTCCGGAACTGATTGTCAACGTAAAGATCGATCCGGTGGTCCCGACCACATCCGCTCTGTCTTCAGACATTCAGCCTCCTACACGCATCCGTCCGTAAATGAGATCTTGCCGCGGCTCCCCTAAAAATGCGTCATTGAAACAGAACACTCCCAGCCGCGCGACGAGCATGATCAGCGCTGGAATGTGCTCCACGCTCTCGGCCTTACGCAAAACACGATCATCGCCGTTAGTGCGCAGAGCAATGAATCGTCTCTGGCCCGCACACGACAGCATTGACTCCTGTTCTGTATAGGGCCGCTAACTTTACTTTTCTTTGTGCCACGCCCGAGGACGATGCGAGCGACAGGGACTGCCGCTATGGGGGGAAAGGCTCGTCGCCCTCACTGGGCCGGAACAATACATCAACGTATGATCAACTCCGCGCACATCTTAACATCTGTTACGGAATCGGAAATAGGAACTCAGCGACGAGTATTCCGGGCGCCTTGGCGTCCGGGATTCGAGCATTACAGAAAAAAGCCGAGGTGCAGGTCGTTCAGACCGCCTGTCTGTCGCGGCATCGCGCGGTGTTACAAAAACAGAACAAATCTAGGGACGAAAGGGGTACAGTCGTTCGCGAAGCGGAGCTGAATAGGGCGATGGAAAGCGTCACCGTACCGACGGCGCTCGCTGAAGCAGCGAGGTCACCAGAGTGACCACGATCAGCGCGATCCCGCCGCCCAGTTCGAGTCGCTGCGGAGTCCGCAGTGCCTGCCACACCACATCAGGCGGCCAGAACTCTTTGAGTTCGCGCATGGCATCGAGGCAGGCGAGCATGCCTGAGAGAAATCCCGCCGCGGTTGCCACTCGCCGCTTCTTTTCTGGAGTCATGGAGCGTTTGTGTGGCGACAGCCGAGGGTGGCGTCGCCCAAGTTTTGTCTCTAGAACGCGTCGATTCCCGTGATGCTCTGCCCGATGATCAGCGAATGTACGTCGTGCGTGCCTTCGTAGGTCTTTACCGACTCCAGGTTCATCATGTGTCGCATGATGGGATAGTCGTCGGCCACGCCATTTGCGCCGAGGATGTCGCGCGACAGGCGGGCGCACTCCAGAGCCATCCACACGTTGTTGCGCTTTGCCATCGAGATATGTTGCGGCTCGATCTTGCCGGCGTCTTTCAGACGGCCGACCTGCAATACGAGCAGCTGTGCTTTCGTGATTTCGCTGATCATCCACGTAAGCTTGTCTTGCACGAGTTGGTGTGAGGCAATGGGCTGATCGCGCCATTGCTTGCGCAGCAGCGAGTATTGCAGCGCGCAGTCGTAGCAGGCCATGGCCGCGCCGAGCGCTCCCCACGCGATCCCATAGCGCGCCTGGTTCAGGCACATCAGTGGAGATTTCAGGCCGCCAGATTTCGGCAACAGATTGGATTCGGGTACGTGGACATCCTGTAGCGAAAGTCCCGACGTCACCGACGCGCGCAGCGACCACTTGCCGTGAATGTCGTCGGCCTTGAAGCCGGGGCGATCGGTTTCAACCAGAAAGCCGCGGATGCGGTCCTTCTCGTCTTCGACCTTGGCCCAGATGATGGCGACGTCGGCGATCGTGCCGGAAGTGATCCACATCTTCTCGCCGTTGATCACGTACTCATTCCCGACTTTCTTTGCGCGCGTGCGCATGCCCCCGGGGTTCGACCCGAAGTCAGGCTCGGTCAAACCGAAGCAGCCTAACTTCTCGCCTTTTTGCATCGGAGGCAGCCAGGTTTGCTTCTGCTCTTCGCTGCCGAACTCATAAATCGGATACATGCACAGTCCCGACTGCACGCTGACGAAGCTGCGGACGCCGGAGTCGCCACGCTCGAGTTCCTGCGTCATCAGGCCGTATTCCACATTGCCCATTCCAGCGCAGCCGTAGCCTTTCAGCGATGCCCCGAAGAACCCGAGTTCAGCCATGGGCTTCACCAGTTCGCGCGGAAAGCGCCCGGCGCGATTGCATTCCTCAATGATGGGGATGAGATTGTCTTCAATGAACTGGCGCGTGGTGTCGCGGACGAGGCGCTCTTCGTCGGTGAGCAGGGAATCGTACTGTATGAAATCGACACCGCGAAATTTGATGGCCGACATGATGGTCTCCTGAAGAAGTGGGTTCGCAGGACCGGGCGCGCGCCGGTAGGCAAACATATGACGGTAGCAGGGCCAAGGTACGGCGGTCAACGCGCTACAACCGGGTGGCGGGATTGTGTCGTAGCAAATACTGGTCCGGAACGCCCCCTCCCCAGATAGTGGCAACCTGGGAACGTTCTTTTCCCTTCGTTCGAGAAACGCAGATAATAGCCGGGAGGCAGAATGCGAATCAGCATAGCTCTCTATCTTCTCTACGGAATCGCGTTCCTGGTTGCTCTCGGCTTTAAGTCTTTCAGCGAGTATCAGCCGACGAATGACGAGGACAGTATTTCCAGCGTGCCTCCCATCCACGAGATTCGACTGAAGAATGCCGACGATCCGTCGCCTCGCGAAATCCTATTCCTCACCCCGGCGGGAGACATCTTTTCCAGCGAGCGAACCGTGCTGACCAGTTATTCCGCATCGGCGCAAAAACTCGCTGACTTTCCGAATTTTGCATTTGTGGGCGGCACTCCCAACGGAACAGCAATCATCGAGGGTCTTAACGGAAAGATCCGCGAGGTCACCGCCACCGGCGAGACGAATTGGGAGACCCAGATCTCGTCGCCCGTGGCCGGCTCTGCAGTTTCTTCCCGCGGAGATTTGTACATCAGCGGCGGTACCACCCTCTTTGCCTTTTCGGTTGACCATCGCAAGCTGTGGCAGTGGGATTATCCGGTGGAACAACATACCTATTCCGAGGTCGTCTTGCGGTATGTATGTGTGGATTCCAATGGAACGGTCTATGTGCAGACCAACTACGGGGAATTGGTTGCGCTCGATTCGTCCGGGAAACTCTTGTGGCAGATCAAGGTGGGATCGCAGTGGGATGTACTCTCCCCTCCAGTTGCGGACGCTCAAGGTCACGTTTACTTCGAGGACAGAAGGGAGTTGTCGGCGATCAGCCGGAAAGGCGCGGTCCTCTGGCAGTATCGGATTCAAGTCGATCCGTCCTTTTCTGACTCAGCGCAACCCGTCCCCGTAGTTTCTTCGGACGGCAATATCTACATCGCGCGCAAGAGCCTGTTCTCTATCGGCCCCGATGGCATGGATCGCTGGCGATTCCATCCCGATACTCCAGATGAATATTTTGCAACCCCTCCGACGATCGGCAAGGACGGAACTGTGTACCTCTTCAGTGTCGGAAAGCAATATGGACGAATGTATGCCGTGAGTCGTGACGGCAAGAAGCTATGGTCGTACCGGTTCCGTGAAAGCGAATATGCGAATCGGCCGGCGCGATTCGGGCCGGACGGTTTCCTCTGGAAAGCGAGCCCCAACGGATTCCTGGTATTTGCCGTGAGGTAGAAACTGAAAGGATTGCGATTGAACACACGGGCTGACAACTTCCGTAGTGCGGCAGAAGATTTCGTAGGTGGCGTCTTCATTGGGGGCGTGTGGCTTGCCGCCTCTTTCTTCTTAATATTCTGGATGGCCTTGCTGATTCCAGGACTCGACTCTTTGTTCGCTGCCCTCTTCTTTCTCGTCCCATTCGGGGCTGGCAACATTCCGGTCGCACTGGGATTTACATTCTTCCATAAACACCATGTTGCTTCCGGCATTTTGACCGTCGCGATACTAGCCGGCATTTGGATGGCTCACCGTTCGGAACAACAAGCACTCTATGGCGTTCAGCAGTCGGGGAAATCCTTCTCATCGGCCGCGAAACAACATTTCCGTCACGTTTACCGCGGCGAATAACGTCTGAGCACGATCCATTGCGCCCTGCCCAAGACGGAAAACTAGTCGTGCCGCAGCGTCTGCATGGGATCGATCTCAGTGGCGCGGCGAGCGGGGATAAAGCTGGCGAGGAACGTCACGGCCACCAAAACGGATGAGACGAGAACTAAGGTCAGCACATCGTGAGGCTTCACCCCATAGAGGAATCTGGCGAGCAAGGGTGCAGCGGCAAAAGATGCAGCCACGCCAATGATTACTCCGAGGATCGAGAGCATCATCGCTTGCCGCAACACGAGGCGAACCACATCCCACGGCAACGCGCCCAGTGCCATACGCAGGCCAAGTTCATGGCGGCGCTCGCCGACAGAATACGAGATCACTCCGTAAATCCCGATCGCGGCGAGAATCAACGCGATCGCCGCAAACAACCCCAACACTTGAGCCAGGACCCGCCAGGGCCGCGCCGAGTTCGAGACCGTTTGTTCCACCTTCGCAACCCCAAAGATGGCTGACTCTGGCGCAAGTCCTGAAATTATGTTCCGCACGCTCCCGATTAGCTCGGCGGACCTCGAGTGAGTGCGGATTACCAGGCTCTTGTGAACCCGGCTTTCTGTCCAGCCCGGTACGGTATGCGGTGACAGTTGTGGGAAAGAGACAAAAGCTTGAGGGTCCGACTCCATGGTCAGCATAAACTGTCGTACGTCTCCCACGATACCGACGATCTGCCGAGGCTTCTCCTCCGGGGAGGAGTCGAAAGTGATTCTCTGGCCTATGGGATCTTCGTTTGGCCAAAACTGTCGCGCCATCGCCTCATTGATCACGACCACCGGTGGGGATGTCTCCGTATCGTGTTCGGTGACGCCACGACCTCGCAGGATCGGCATGCCCATCAAGCGAAAATAATCCGGACTCGCGCCATCCAGGATAACGCTCGGACGCTCTGCGGCAGCAACTGCACTCCGCCCTGCAATCGTGATCCCCGGATAGGCATGCTGGGCGTTATCCGCAAGCGGCAGCCAGTCGACTAGCGCCGCATCTTCGACGCCGGGCAGGTTCTTGACGTGCTCCAGCACCTCCCGACAGAAAATTCCAACCGCTGGGTGAATCACGTTCAACCCGGTATTGCCCGGATCGGTGGCGTCCATGTACCTTTCTCCGGTCAACCGTACTTCGGCCGTGAGGAGATGGTCTGGATTAAATCCCGGGCTCGTGCGCAAGATCCGAGTCAGCGTGTTGATCATGAGTCCCGCACAAATCAACGACACCAATGCTATTGCGATCTCCCCGACCACCAGGATGTTCCGCGTGCGATGACGTGACTTAGTGGCCGTGCTCCAGCCTCCCTCTCGTAGGCATTGGTTTACGTCGTTTCTTGACGCCCGATAGGCGGGAATCATTCCGAACACTACGCCGGTAAGAATGCAGACGCCAAACGTGAAGAATAAAACTCGGCCGTCCAGCGAAACTCCTGCCGACGGAAGTAGCCGAGAGGACAGCGAGTTGAGAATCCGGACTCCCCACCAAGACAAAATCAAACCACCCATACCGCCTACCAGCGACAGTAGAATGCTCTCGGTCAGTAGTTGCCGGATCACACTCTTTCGGCTCGCGCCCAACGCAATGCGCACGCCGATTTCTCTTCGCCGTCCGTCCCCTCGAACTAACAACAGGTTGGCCACATTCGTACACGCAATCAGGAGAACGAATCCCACCGCCGCAAAGAGCAGGTAAAAAACCTGCTTCGACCAGCCGAACAGGCCCTTCTGCAAGGGCTGAACCTTCACTCCCATGTCTTTGTATGCTTCGGGAAAAGTTTGCGACAAGTGTTGCGCCGTCAGGTTCATCGCCGATTGGGCCTGCTGCACAGAAACACCTGGCTTCAGCCTCCCAATGCAAAACACCCATCTCGGATCATTGACGCCAGATTCCGAGGCATTTCCCATGCCATCAATTTCGAAAATCTCAGGAGTCCCCGACCCGAAAAGATCAAATCCCGGATTCAAAACCGCAATGACAGTTCCGGAAAAGGTATCCACGAAAATGCTCCGGCCGAGGATTTTCGGATCGCCGGCAAAATGGTGCTGCCAGAATTCATAGCTGATGGCGACACCGGTCGATCCCAGCCGTACCGTCTTTTCGTCGGTGGGAATGCTGCCCAGAAATGACTCGATACCGAGCAAGGGCAGCAGGCGCGCGCTCATATGTTGCACGCCAACGCGCTCGGCAAAACCCGCGCTGGACATCGCCACCATGTCTGGTCGCGATACAAACTCCATTTGATCGAACACCTGGTTGTCGGCTTTCCAATGGGCCACGTCCGTGCCCGAGACCGGTCCGCGATCCTGCGGATATTGCCGGTAGGTATTTGATATGGCTACGAGTCGATCCTGCTCAGGATAAGGAAGGGGACGCAGAAGAAGCGCATCGATGGAGCTAAAAATCGTTGTCGTGCCACCGATTCCGAGCGCCAGCGTCAGAACGGCCACCACTGTAAACGCGGGGGTCTTGCAAAGTCCGCGAGTCGCGTAGCGAAGGTCTTGCTCCAGGCCTTCGATCCAACCCGCTATGGGTCCGATGCGGCGCACGTCAAGAGTGTACTCTCCCGCAATCCGCCGTCTCCCCAGTTCCTTGCCGCGCATACGCGCTTTCGGCCGACTCATCGGAATACATGACCAGAACATCGCCGGAGTATGCATCAAGCTTGTCTGCGTTGCAGGAAGTTCCGGTGTATGCTGTTTGCGGACTTTTCCCAGTCTTAAATCGATTCACTAAGCAGCAGCAGAACACCATGGCTGCCGCCGGTGACGATCAAGGAGGCTTCATGGCGTTGCAGATTGGCAACCGTCTTTCTATGGCTGTAAGGGTGGTGAGTCTTCTTCTGCTATCGGTAAGCCTGACTTCGGCGCAAAAAGTCATCGTCGATGCCGATCCCGCGCACGTTGCCAACACGTTCAGCCCCGTGCGCTCTCTCGGGGCGGCGATCGATCGACTGCGCACTGGCACTCCCGACCACTTGCTGAAAGATCCGCTGCTGCACGAAATTCTTGGCGCGGGATGGCAGACCGTGACCTATCGCCAGAACACTGAGTTGATGGTCGAGGCCTGGCACTGGAATCCGGCAGGGAAGTGGAGCAACGCCGACAAGCAGGAAGGCTACTTCGTCGGCAGCGCCGAGCCCGGCGCAGAAATTCATAGCTCGTGGGCGTACCCGCTGCCGCATCGCGGCTTCAGTCGCGGCGACGGCAACGGATGGTCGCGCCTCACCGACGGCGATCCGAACTCGTACTGGAAGAGCAATCCGTATCTGACCAAGGCTTTCACCGGCGAAGACGACTCGCTGCATCCGCAGTGGGTGATGATCGATCTGGGCACCAAGATTGATGTGAACGCCATTCGCATCGCGTGGGCCGATCCCTATGCGAAACACTATGCGGTTCAGTTCTGGACCGGCGAACTCGAACCCTTCTACGACGGCACGACGAAGGGCACGTGGCAGACATTTCCGCTGGGCAACATCACCGAAGGCAAGGGCGGCACGGTCACGCTGAAACTGGTTTCCTGGATGATTCCCGTCCGCTACATCCGCATCTGGATGACCGAGTCCTCCAATACCTGCGACACGCATGGCTCGGCCGACAAGCGCAATTGCGTGGGATATGCCATCAACGAACTCTACGTCGGCGCGCTCTCGGCCGACGGCTCCTTCAACGACTACGTCACGCATTTTCCCAGCCGCGATCAGACCATCACGTGGCCGTCTTCGGTCGATCCGTGGACTGCGTCTACCGATCTGGACCAATCGCGCGGCGATCAGGTGGGATTCGATTTCTTCTTCACCTGCGGCGTCACGCGCGGGCTTCCGACGATGGTTCCGATCGCGATGCTCTACGCCACGCCCGGAAGACGCGGCCAACGAGATCGCCTATCTCTACAAGCGGCACTATCCGATTTCCTGGGTCGAGATGGGCGAAGAGGCCGACGGCCAGCACATGCTGCCGGAGGACTACGGCGCGTTGTATGTACAGTTCGCGACCGCGATTCACAAGCTCGTGCCGGAGGCGAAGCTGGGCGGGCCGCCGTTTGAGGGAACTTTCGGCGACGTCGAAGTCTGGCCGGATGCGAACGGGAAAGTTTCGTGGCTCGGACGCTTCGTCGACTATCTGAAGGCGCACGGACGTCTCAACGACTTCACATTCTTCTCTTT
Source organism: uncultured Acidobacteriaceae bacterium (assembly GCA_963788555.1). GTDB lineage: Bacteria > Acidobacteriota > Terriglobia > Terriglobales > Acidobacteriaceae > Sulfotelmatobacter. The sequence continues at coordinate 481,065 of CAWBHM010000008.1, forward strand.
CGAACATTATCCGTATCAGGACCGGCCGATCCTATTCATGGGCCGATCTGTATCCCGAGCCGGGATATGTCATCACATCGTGCAAGTCTGGAAGGACAACGGCGTGCCGGCGAATATTCCGTTCTTCATGACCGAGGGAAACATTGGAGGCGGCGCGCCTCCGTCGAGCGTGAAGAGCGGGCTGTGGCTCGCGGACTACGTCGGCACCATGATGAGCGAGGGCGCCGGCGCGACCTACTATTTCCATTACATGCCGTACCCGCAAAGAGACGAGTGGCTTCGGAAACTTCCTGTGGATCGATCGAGAACTACAAGGTGCTGGGTTATCCGCCGCAGTATCTCGCGGCGCAAGTGATCACCAAAGAATGGGTGCAGCCCATCGACGCGCCGCACAAGCAGTTCAAGGCGGCCAGCGATGTCAACGATGCCGCGGGAAATGTGATGGTGACGGCGTACGCGGTCGAGCGTCCCGGACGGACAGTGGTCGGTGATGCTGGTCAATCGCGACCAGTCCAACGACCACGCGGTGAAAGTCGCAGTTCGCCGGAGCGGAAGGGAAGCACGACCGCCACTTCTCAGGCCAGGTGGACCGCATCACCTTCGGATCGAACGAGTATCAGTGGCATCGCGAAGGAGCCGGCGGACATGCGGACCCGGACGGTCCACCCGTCGAAATCGAAAGTGGACGGAGGCGCGGAACAGCTCTACCAGCTGCCGAAAGCGTCGATCACAGTGCTGCGCGGCCGGATCGGAGAGTGATCGTACAAGCATCAACCACGGAGGACACTAAGGATCACGAAGGAAATCCAGGAGTTCAAGTCCTTCGTGATCCTTAGTGTCCTTCGTGGTAATGCTTCTGCGTTCCCGTCGGGATCCTCGGAATCCAGCGCGGCACCGATCGCCGGTACTCTTCATACGACTCGCCGAACTGGCGCCGCAACGTCGGCTCTTCGTAAAAGATGACGAAGATGTGAGCGATCAGCAGCATCAATGCAGCATAGTCCACGAGGTGAGAGGCGTGAAACAGCGCAGCCTCTCCCACGATCACCAGCGCGACCCCGATGTACATGGGATTGCGTACGTAACGGTGCAGGGCGGTGGTGACCAGAAACTTCGGTGGAGCGATCGGCGCCGGTGTACCCAGCCCACGTACTGCGAACTCCCATGCACACCGGAAATAGATCGCCGCTCCCAGCAGGATGATCAGTATGCCAAGCCATGTCAACGGTCCGGGTGCCGGCCTGAAAAATCCGCCCACAAGCCACGACGGAACCAGCACGGCGACCGTCCCAGGCACGACGATCGTGAACAGAAGCGTCTTTAGAATTGGTCCCAGGGCACGTGTCATATTCAGCGAAAAAGCGATATCGAGCTCAGCAAAAAAGGCGACATCGAGCTCAGCGAAAAAAACGACATCGAGGGAGAAAGATCGGTTCGTATCAGGGCATTGCTTTAGCAATGCCGCCAAAAGGCGCAGCATGACAACGGCTTTAGCCGCTGGGCTCTCCCACGAGAGCGGCTATAGCCGAGCGTCAACTGCGTGCCCCTAGGGCATGCCTCGAGGCATGCCCTGATACGAGTCTCACTTCCCAACACCACGAGCACTCAAGAACCAGTCTGCAAGACAGCCGCCCCCACCTTACTGTAAAATCAAACACGACGGAAGAGAATCGAGACGCAGCTTCAGAGTCTTCCACTGTGGATCCCAGTCAGGTTTCGGGTTAAGTTTCGGAGACATCCCATCCACCTGCATTCGCGCTTGGCACGAGGCGGATCGCGCTGCGCAAATATTGAACAGATCAGGAGACATCCAACATGGCAGTAGGAGCCAAGATCGCCAAGACAGCCGACCGCAAGAAGGTCATGGACACCACCAAGAGCACCGATTGCCCCAAGTGCGGCAAGCCCACCCGCATCGTGAAGCGGGTCAAAGACCGCGAACGCGGCATCCCCGGCGGAGTTTACATCTCCTGCTCGGCGTGTGAGTTCTTCGAGAAGCTGTAGGTTCAGCACAACTGCTCGTAGGGAGAATTGAGAAACGCTGAAACGCACCTCGCGTTTCCTCAAAAGGCCAGTCCAAGACTTCGTTGCTGCGAACCGATGTGGTGTTGGACTGGCTGGCTGACTACAGCCCTACGTTGCAACTTTCTTCATCTTGTCCTTCCTGAGCTCGCCGCGATATCATCCGGCCCTGTTCTCCCCCCGGGCCGAACCTCTCGTCGAATTCACTTCGAGGTCTGCACTATGCCGCAATCCCTGACTCGCTGTCTCGCCCTCGTTTTTCTGCTCACAGTGTTCGCACTGTCCGCTTCCGCTCAGACCTTCACGACCTTATCGGCCCTCAGTTCCACCACCGGCGAGGACCCGCTGAGCTCTCTCGTCCAGGGTTTCGACGGCAACCTCTACGGTACGGCCAACACTTCCGGGCTGTATGGCGGCGGCACGTTCTTCCAAGTGACTTCCGCCGGCGCGGTTACCGCCCTCTACAACTTCTGCTACAACGACAATTCGAACTGCCCCGACGGCGCTTACCCTTCCGGCTCCATCGCCCTCGGCACCGACAGCAACTTCTACGGCACCACCCAGGGCAGTTTCACCGGCTCCGCCGGCAATGGCACCGTTTACAAGATCACTCCCTCCGGATCGATGACCGTCCTTCACACTTTCTGCGCTCTAAACAACTGCGCCGACGGAATCTATCCCTCGCTCGGCCTCACCTTCGCCCGCAACGGCAATCTCTATGGTGTGTCTAATTCTCCTGATGGCAGTTCTATCTACCAGGCCGTGGTCTTCGAAACGTCCACATCAGGATCCCTGCATCCTCTGATCACCGTCTGCCCTGGCTACGTATGCCCCGCGGATGCAGGTCCCATCGGCTCTTTGTTGCTTTCAACTGGCGGCTCGCTGATCTCTCCCGGACCAACCTCCAATTACAACTACGCCCTCTACAGCATGACTCCCTCGGGAGCTCCTACTCTTCTCTATACGTTCTGCGATGACAGCACCTGCCACGACGGCGACAACTACATTCCTTCCCCACTCGTCGTATCCCCGTCGAACGCGATCTACGGTACCTTCACCGGCGGCGGCTCCGGCGCCTATTGCACAGTGTCCGGCGGCTGCGGCACAGCCTTCCGCGTTGTCACTACTCACGGCGGGTCGATCAATAAGCTGCACGATTTCTGCAGCCTTGCTGGGTGCGCCGATGGTTACAGCCCCGGAGCTCTGATCCTCGCCACCGATGGCAACCTCTACGGCGCAACCCGCCAGGGTGGGGCGCACAACTGCGGTACCCTGTTCCGAATCACTTCCACCGGACATTTCTCCATCGTCCACTCGTTCTCCTCTGCCGAAGGCCCCGACGGCGAGTGGACGGCATTGCTTCAGGCCACCGACGGTAACCTATACGGTACGACGCTAAACAGCATCTACCGCGTCTCCCTCGGCCTCGCTCCGTTCGTCCGCACCGTGCAGAATGCCGGCGCCACCGGTGCCAGCGTCATCATCCTCGGCAATAACCTCACCGGCGCAACCAGCGTGACGTTTAACGGCGTCTCCGCATCGTTCACAGTCGTCTCGCCCACTGAAATCACCGCAACGGTTCCCTCTGGCGCCACCACCGGCAACATCAAAGTCGTCACGCCTGCCTCAACGCTCAACAGCAACGTCGCATTCCAGGTGCTTCCGTAAGAATCCAGCGTGACCCATCCTGAACGTCGCGAACTTTGCGATGTTCAGGATGGGCCTTTGTTCAAGTTTCGCGTTTCAGGGTTTCGTGTTTTCCAAGCCGGGCACGAAGTACCTTCCCGCTCCGGCTTTCTTTTCTCGCCACTTCTTCGGATTTATGTTGCGGCCGAGCAGCTCTCGAAACTCCACAAGTTGTTCAGGAGTGAAAGCCCGCTTGGGGATGGGAACATAGATTCTGCGCTGAGGAAGTATCACGAACACAGATTTGTATTCGCACCAGGCCAGGTACGCCGACCATGCCGCTTTCGAATCGGCATGAACGGATTGAATGTGGAGGCCTGTATCGGAGGCATCAATAGTCACCGGAGTGTGAGCAGTCGGCGTATTGCGAAATTGCCTGCGCGCTGACAGACGAGGCGCCGCCCACATGATTGCCAACCAAAATACCAGGAAGCCAAGCACGGCCCCCAGCATCGCGAGTGTCGACGTACTCAACTCGCGAAAAATCCTGATCATCGAAACGACGATCGCAATTGATCCAACGATATAGACAGCATTGACGATCCACCGCCTCCACGGACGAATATTGCGCCACGCGATCGCTCCGTCGCGGTAGTCCTCTGCTGTCAGCTGAAAAGTAAATTGCATGGTCAGCGGGAATATTTACTCCAGCGCCAGCGCGATTTTCAATGCTTCGTCCAACTCGAGAAGTTTTGTGTAGGAGAGGGTTCCTACAAATTGCGTAAGGTCGGCTTTGGGCAAGCTTCGGAGGTTATCGCAAACGATCCAACTCTCATGTATGAGGCCCTCGCTGGGCCCGATCGCAACTTGGGTGGAAAGGCCGCCGCCGTTCGTGAATACAGGAGCGCAAACGACCGTGGCGTAGGCGGAGTCGATGAGTTCCTGTCTGCTTACCACAACGAAGCTGCGGTAGCGTTTCGGGTCTCCCGGTGGTTTGTGCACACGATAGAGATCTCCACGCCTCATATGCATTTCGCAGGGGAGTCCTACTCTTCGGGAAAGTCGCCGAGCGACGCCTGATACTCCAAACCGTCCATTGCGTCTCTGTTTAGCTGTTCAGCGTTGCGGTTGATGATCGCCAAATCGCGCGCACCCCGTTCTGCCCTCGCCCTTTGGCGCAGGTACTGCGCGAGCACCGCTTCGATGAAAGCCGAGCGTGACTGCTTCGATCCCGCGGCACGGTCAATCCCGCTCAGGACCTCTTTCGAGAGTGTGACAGAAGTCTTCTCTTTCATACCACCATTATACTACCTGCATCCTGCCGATTCTGGTGGCTTTGGTCGCTGAACTTTCTTACCCGCTGATCTGCCCCAGAATCGCCCTCGCCTCCGCCGCCGGATCCGCCGCTTCGGTGATGGGTCGTCCGACGACGATATGGCTGGCTCCCGAAGCGATGGCTTCGGCGGGCGTGACGACGCGGACCTGATCCGCCACATCCGTGCCGGCTGGCCGTACGCCTGGCGTTACGATGGCGAAATCGTGTCCCAGTTCGGCGCGCAGGGTGGAGGCTTCGCGGGCGGATGTGACCACGCCCTGACATCCATTCGCGAGCGCGATGGTCGCCAGGCGCACCACGCTGTCTTCGACGGTGCCGCGAATCCCGATTTTTTCCAGATCACTCGCGTCCATGCTGGTGAGCACGGTAACGGCGAGCACGATCAGTTCCGGCCGCACCTTCGCCGCATCCACCGCCGCGCGCAGCATCTTGCCACTGCCCGATGCATGTACCGTTAACATGCTCACGCCCAGTTTGGCCGCTTCGCTCACGGCTGCGCCCACCGTGTTCGGAATGTCGTGGTACTTCAGGTCAAGAAACACGCGCCGTCCCGAGGCCACCAAATCCCGCACCACTTGCGGGCCCTTCGGCGGTATAGAGCTGCATGCCGACCTTATAGGTCAGCGCGGAGTCTCCCACCGCCGCCACAATCTTCTGTGCGGCGGCGGCGGTGGAAACGTCCAGTGCCACGATGAGCCGCTGGCGCGGATCATTGCTCTGCAGAGCAGCGTGGCGAAGATCTTCGCTCCGGTGGCTGACGCCACCGTGCGGGGTGCTGGGTAATGTTGCCGGCATCCCAGCCAGTGTATTGCTTTTACGGGAGTTTTTCTACCGGGGGATGGTTCACTGCGACCGTCTGGTAAACGGACTTCTGTGCGTCCTTCTGGTCGTTAGGATTGACCAGGTCCAGACGCACCCGTTGCAGGCCGCGATGCTTGAATTGCAAAGCCTGGGCTGCACCGTACGAGAGGTCGATGATGCGGCCCGGAACGATCGGACCACGATCATTAACCCGGACCACAACGACCTTGCCGTTGCGCAGGTTCGTCACCCTTACATAGCTTCCCATGGGAAGCGTGAGGTGGGCCGCGGTCATGTCGTACATATCGTACGGCTCACCGCTCGCGGTGGGTTTCCCCTCGAAAATCTCCCCGTACCACGATGCTGTCCCAACTTGATACGGTTTGGTCTTGCCGACCTGTTTGCGGACTTCGGGTTGCTTTGGGGCTGAACTAAGCGGAGCCGCTGTCGCCTCCGAGATGTTCGGTCCCTGAGCCGCTCCCAGGCCGACGATCAGAAAAGCAATCGCCAGTCCATGAGCTATACATCTTCGCATTCAGTTCTCCTCGCATACTCAAAAGTGCCTTTGGCCTTAGGCTGGTGTTTCTCTGCAGTTTGTAGATGCTATCGGCGTGCCAAACTGGTGTCAAGGCGATTTGGCCGGTCGGCCGATGACCGTCCTAGTAATCGATGTCTTACGTAACCTATTGTAAAATTAGGCACATCCGGCTAAGTCCCTTTATTTCAGGAAGGTTACGCATTTACCAAAAAGTAAATAGCACGACGGACGTGGCAAGGTAGAATTTACAACCTGCAGTGGAATCAATGGCTTACCGTTGATCTGATTGCAAGATACATGGAATCATGTACTTACAAGGATGGCTTGGGCGGTCAGCACGCAAGATTTTTTTCCGCGAGTCACCCTCCAAAGTAACTTCCAAGCCTTGCCGATGTGAGATGCTGGGCCCGGAATCGCGTTACTATCGGACTCGCGGAACGGAAGATCATGGCCGAAAAACCACCCATCGTACTCACCATTGCGGGGTTCGATCCCTCGTCCGGAGCCGGCGTGACCGCCGATATTAAGACGATTGCCGCTCACGGCTGCTACGGCGTGGCGTGCATCACTGCCCTGACGGTGCAGTCCACCGCCGGGGTCAGGCGGGTCGAAGCTGTCGATCCGGCCCTCCTTACGGATACCTTGGAGGAACTGGTCGCGGACGTCGAGATAGCCGCTGTCCACATCGGCATGTTGGCCTCGGCGAAGGTAGTGAAGGCCCTTGTCGACTTTCTGTTGGCGCGGCCGCCGGTCAAGAGTCCAGCCGGCCAGCAAACTCGGGCCCGGCTCCCCAATGTCGTGCTGGACCCGGTGCTCAAATCCTCCTCCGGAGCCGAACTCCTGGATCGACCCGGCATCAAGCTGCTGATCGATCGCCTCATTCCCTTGGCGGACGTGGTAACCCCGAATGTCGATGAAGCTGCCTTAATTACCGGTCTCAAGGTGACGGACTTGGACGAAATGAAAGCCGCGTCCACGAAGCTTCACGAAATGGGCGCCGCCGGCAGTGGTCATCACCGGTGGGCACCTGGAGAAAGCCATCGACCTGTTGAGCTTTACCACCCCGCACGGAATCGAGCAGGAGGCCTTCAAAGCCGAGCGCCAGCGGTCCAACTCGACCCACGGCACCGGGTGCGCCTTCGCGACGGCTATGGCCTGTCATCTTGCCCTCGACCGGGGACTGGCCGAAGCCACGCTGTTGGCGAAGACCTTCGTTAGCGCCGCGATCTCGAATGGGCACCCTCTCGGGCGCGGAACCGGCCCAGTCCACCACCTTTATAGGATGAACCAGCAACGGCGCGCCGCCGGCTCCGGAAGCGAATCATCGTAGATGGTCTACTTGGTGGGCTATGTGGGGACAACCGTCTTCGGCTGTCCGCTGGGAAGCCCGGCTGGTTCTTTAATCTTTCCTGATCTTCCACAGCGCGTTCGAAGCAGCGAAGCGCTCTGCGCTTGCCGGACAGACGAGGGGCTGTCCCCACGAAGTCCGCACAAGGATAAGGAACAGTGGGCGAGCGGGCGCTTCGAGCGCCGCGTAAAGCAAATGACGGCGGGGCTCAGCCTCATAAGGGCTAACTTAAAGTGGTCTCGGAGACTCTGAGCGTAATGGGGATTTTTCGCCATTTGAGCAACAAGTAGCGACCCAACGAATTCGTTCAGAAGAGAGTGAACTCTTTTTTCCTCAACAAGGCTGTAATAATGCCGCATTCCGCCACGTCTTCAATACTAGGAACGACGGGTCAAAAATGAAGGCTCTGAAAAAAACACAGCGCAGTGCACTCGGAGTGGTATCGATCTGTTTCCTGGCCGCTAGTACGAGGTTCTTAATGGCCCAACATAATCCGGCTTATCCCCAAACACCCACATTCCGAGTGCAGTCTTCCTTAGTACTAGTCGATGTCATGAGCCAAAATCTCAAAAGCGGACTACCCATCCGAGACCTCCGAAAAGACGACTTTCGTCTGTTTGATAACAGGCACGAAGTGCCGATCTCCACTTTTGATGCCGGGGCACGCTACGACACGCGGCGTATCACTCTTTGGCTGGTTGTGATCTGCAATGAGAGCGGACTGCCAAGGTTTGGCGCCTCGGCGGAGTTTCTCGGACAGGAATCACTTTTCCGGCCCGCGCTTGATCATCTGGAGACCCACGACAAAATCGGAGTTGCCCATTGGTGTGACAACGGTGAGAGCCACCTCGATTTGCAGCCTACCGAAGACTACGATAACGCTATTCAGGAACTAGGCGAAACTCTCAAGCCTATTCCCTTCGAGGGAGGCACGCCCGCTACCGATGAGGCTGGGGAACAGGCTTTCCGCAATCTGATTCGACTCATCATTCGAGATGCCTACCAACAAAATCCAAAGCCACTGCCGGTGATCGTCTTTTTGCACGGTGACCATACCGGACAGCCACACCGGCAGTTGAACGAACTCGTTGATGATTTCCTCGAAACCTCCGGCATTGTGTTCGGCATAAGAGACGCTCGATCTCCGGACCTGCTCTTCATAATCGGTGAGCAGTCGAAAATTATGCACTACATGGCTAAACATACCGGCGGCGAGTACTTTTCAGTTCCTCCTTCAGAATATGAGCAAAGGCTGGAAACGATTTTGATGCAATTGCACTTTCGATATGAACTGGGGTTTATTCCTCCCGCGATAGATGGCAACCGCCACGAGCTTAAAGTGGAGTTGACGAAATCAGCAAAAGCGAGACACAAGGGGCTTCGCCTAAAGTATCGTCCCCAGTACATTCCCGTTCAGGAACAGCCAGGGTGGACACACTGACTCCTTCCTGCCGCTTCTAGATGGTTGTCGTAACCAGGCCCATTACACGTTTTGACCGGACGATGGTGTAACGGGGATATTTCGCCAACCATCACTCGTTGGATTTTTCGTTCGCTACTTTTGTTGGGGAATAAGGACCAACCCGCCCGACCAGTGTGGAATATGCAACTCGTCTGGAGACTTGTATGCCCAAAACAGGAGTACATCTGATTTCTTCGTCGCATTCAAGTCTCGGATGACATCCCGCAAGTCAATGTCACCTGTCAGCATTTCCCGTGGTTTCACGGAGACCTTGGTGGGTCCGGGGTCGTCAACAGGTAATTCCAAATCGACCTGCTCTCCGTTGGGTCTCACGGCCGCAAAGACCATGCTGTATCTGTTACCCCACGGCAAGTGTGCGCGATAGAACGTCGCAGTAGTCGCCGCACCAGACCTCAGCGTCACTCGCAAGTGAAGAGGTTTCTGAGGATTCAGCTCAACTTGAATGGCCGGTTCCAGCATATTCTGTGCAACCGCTGCACTCGAAAAACTGGCAACAAGGATTATGGCGCCAAGGATTGAACGCATACTCATATTGGACACCGAGGAACTAGCGTCGGCACGATTACGTGCGTAACTGTCGAAACCGCATTATAAAAGGGCGCCCCTTTAGGAGTAGGTTGTGATCGTTCGAATCATGACCTACGAAAGGAGCACCCTGGTGAACGACGAAAAGTATATTGGGCTGGACGTGCATCAAGCAACGATCTCGGTGGCCGTGATGGATGCCACTGGCAGAGTGGTCATGGAATCCATCCTGGAGACCAAGGCAACCACCATTGTTGAGTTCTTTGCGGGACTGCGGGGAACTTTGTCGGTGACCTTCGAAGAAGGAACCTGGTCGGTCTGGCTGTACGATTTGCTCCATCCGCGTGTCGATAAATTGGTGGTGTGCAATCCGCGCAAGAATGCGCTGCTCAAAGACGGAAACAAGAGTGACCGCATCGATGCCCGCAAACTGGCAGAGCTGTTACGCGGGAACCAACTCAAGCCGGTCTACCACGGCGAAACCGGCGCAGGGCTTGCATAGTTTCGGAAACCGATCGGCGTCGTCGCTACCAATAGAAGATGAAGACGGCTGAGATCGAACAACGCAAAACCAATCCAGGGGCAAGGAATCGCCCAACTGCGATACACCGCTTTCAGCCGGTTCATGACCCGCGACAGATCTTTCACGATGGTCAGATAACTCCGCGACAGCTCGCGCAGCATGCGCACCCCGATTACACGTTTTGACCTTTGGTCCAAACGGGATGCTTCGTCAGGAGGTCAGCTTCGACCTGAGAGGGCTAATGTCGCCGGGAAAAGATACTTTCCAGAACGTAAAGGACACCCAGCATAACGTACAGAACAGCATTAACCCACATTCCCCATCTACGATCTTTTTCGGCCGTCTCTGGCTGGGGAAATAGGGAAACGGGCGCGTTTGGATCTGCTTCCTTCGACATCGCCCTTCTGAGCCACATGCAACCGCCAACCAGCCAAGCGACAGCGAATAAGATGTTGATGGAATCCATGGCGACCGAGTATAGCCCATATTTCCAGTGAGATCGTTCTAGCAGATTTCAGTCATCATTGACGTAACGAGGCCGTTACACTCAAGTACCCGCAATGATGAGTGCTATGGCGATGTTTCCACAACAAACTTCCTGGTTGCATCCTTAACTCCACGGCTTTCATTGACTTGCCCGCCTCGCACACGTAAGATTCGCGCCAGTGATCGGTCAAACCATCTCGCACTACTCCATCGTGGAGAAGCTCGGCGGAGGTGGGATGGGCGTCGTTTACAAGGCCGAGGACACTGAGTTAGGCAGGTTTGTCGCGCTCAAGTTTCTGCCCGAGGATCTGGCGCGCGATCCGCAGGCGCTGGAGCGCTTTCGACGGGAGGCCAGAGCCGCTTCCGCGCTCAACCATCCCAACATTTGCACCATTTACGAAATCGGCAAGAGTGGCGAGCAGTCTTATATCGCGATGGAGTTTCTCGAGGGACAAACTCTGAAACACCGCATCGCCGGACAGCCACTCGATAATGAAACACTTCTTTCTCTAAGCATCGAGACTGCTGATGCCCTGGACGCGGCGCACGCCAAGGGTATTGTGCATCGCGACATCAAACCGGCAAATATCTTCGTTACCGAACGCGGACACGCCAAGATTCTGGATTTCGGTCTGGCCAAGATGCAGGCGGTCGGCCCTGCCAGCAGGTCCGATGACACGCTGACGCGAACTTTCCATGACCAGCAATTGACGAGCCCTGGATCGACGCTCGGGACCGTGGCTTACATGTCGCCGGAGCAGGCGAAGGCGCAAGAGCTGGATGCGCGCAGCGATTTGTTCTCGTTCGGTGCGGTGCTCTACGAAATGGCGACGGGCGCGTTGCCCTTCAGGGGCGGGAGTTCGGCAGAGATATTCAAGGCCGTTCTGGATGCCACACCGCCGCCGCCGTCCCGGCTCAACCCGGATGCCCCGGCGGAACTGGAGCGCATCGTCAGTAAGGCGCTGGAGAAGGATCGAAATCTCCGCTACCAGAGCGCTGCCGACTTGCGCGCCGACCTGATACGGCTGAAGCGGGACTTGGACTCGGGGCGGGCATCAGCCGTTTACGCATCCGTGACTGCGGAGTCAAGCGGCCGGACTTCGGCTCAGATTCCTGCTGCGTCGTCAGCCCCATCGCGCAAGCTTCTGGTACTTGGACTGGCCGCGGTTGCGATGGTCGGGGTAATAAGCACAGCGCTGTACTGGATGCGCAGCAACTCAGCCGCAAAGAAGATTGACTCGCTCGCGGTGCTGCCCTTCGTGAACGCCACCGCCGATGCGAACAACGAATACCTCAGCGACGGATTGACCGAGAGCCTGATCGGTACCCTGTCGCAGGTGCCCGATCTCAAAGTGATGGCGCGAAGCACCGTCTTCCGGTTCAAGGGAAAGGACGACGATCCACAGAAAATCGGGCAACAGCTGCAAGTCAGCGCGGTTCTGATCGGCCGCATTACCCAGCATGGCGACGAAGTGGGAGTGCAGGCCGACCTGGTGAGCGCTGCGGACGGGAGCGAGCTTTGGGGATCGCATTACGAGCGCAAGGCGGCGGAAATCACCCAACTGCAGGGCGACATCGCGCGCGATATCTCAAAGCGCCTGCGGGTGCAGTTGAGCGGAGAGAAGCAGCAGCGATTAGGCAGCGCCGGGACTACGAATTCGGAGGCCTACCGGCTGTATCTCGAAGGCCGGCAACAGTGGTACGGACGAACCACGGACGGTTTGAAGAAGAGCATCGATTTATTTCAACAGGCGATCGCGGCCGATCCCAACTACGCCCTGGCTTACGCCGGCTTGGGCGACACCTACAACGTGATCCCGAGTTACCGGGCTGGCATCACCTCGCGGCAGGCGACATTGCTGGCGGATGCGGCAACGCGCAAGGCGCTCGATTTGGATGACTCGCTGCCAGAGGCACATGTATCGCGCGCCGATTTCTTAACTTGTACCTGGAAGTGGCGCGAGGCCGAGCAGGAATATCAGCGTGCCATCGAACTCAACCCCAACAGCGCTACGGCGCATTACCTGTACGCCTTCAGCCTTCTCGTGCCCGAGAAGCGATTCGATCAGGCGCTGGAGGAATTCCATACCGCACTGGCGCTCGATCCTCTTTCGCCCATCATGAACACGAACTACGCGACCACGTTGATGGATGCGCACCGCTACCCTGAGGCGCTCGCGCAGTTCCACAAGACGCTCGAGCGCGATCCAACTTTCGGACCAGCTCATCACAAGTTTGCGCAGTTGTTAGCCGCGACCGGCGATTACGCGAATGCAGTGAGCGAGTTGAAAAAGTTCGCCAATACCCCGGGATCGTGGAGCGGCGACGCGAAAGGTTTTCGGGATTTGGCGGTCACGGCTTTCAGCCAGCCGGAGCAGACGACCTGGGCTGCGTTGGCGCTTTCGGTTACGGGCGACCGGAGCAGGGCGCTCGACTATCTGGAGAGAGCGGTTGCCGCCCAGGAAATTGAAGTGATTCTCTGCATCCGCTATCCCTCGTTTGATCCGATCCGTTCCGATCCGCGATACAAGGCCTTGGTAGGACGAATAGGCCTGCCGGAGTAAATGGAGTTTTAGCTTACGGGGCTCAGCCCCTGCCGTCACTCGTTGTCGCGGTTGGAAGATTTCTTCAGCAGAATCCCGGCTACAAACGAAGCCGTTGCCGCCAGCAGCCATTCCGCCCGATAGAACTGGATGGCCTGCCAATCCACAAATGTTCTGGCGGTCAGCAGTCCCACCAGCAACGCTCCGGCAACACAGGCCAAACCAATCACAAATGCAATAAGCGAGGCCGTGGAAAGACCAACCCAGCTCTTGATCTCGTGGAAATGCAGGTAGCGCATCCACGCTGGAAACTTGATCTGGCTCCACGAAAAGCCCGCGGTGATCGAGGAGACTCGCGCCACCGTCTGTTCCCAAAGTCCGGCCATGGCGACGGCGTCTGCCTTGGCGGCAGGACTGATGGCTTCCTGGCGTCGGCCTCCGCAGGTATGGCAAAAGCGCGAACCCAGCAGAAACTCTGTACCGCAACGCCGGCAACTCTCCGCCATCGTCGGGAATCGTCTCTCGGACCGCGAGAGCGTCTGCTACTACTGGCGAAGGCGGCCGCCAGAACTCTGGTTGCGTTTCTTGAATGACGTCCGACATAGTTGAGTCCTACGGCGAAAACCCTAAGGCCTCCATGGCATTCCAACCACCAAATCGGGTGAAGCTCTAAGTGCCCTAGAAACAGATGCTTGCAATTCCCTTAAATCGCCGTCGAACCTCATCGCAAGCAATAATTACGCGCGTAAGTGAGTAAAGATGCACCAGTTACGAAAGCCCTTGCACCTGCAATCGCAACACAAGACAGCGAGACGTTGTTCGTCATCCAAGCTCTGCCCGCAATCGCGCAAACTTCAATCTCGCTGCGAATTATAGTGGCGCGCATCCTTTCGGGGGACGTGGCGCGGAAGGAACCTAGCTTACCGTTTTGGTTCAGTCTGCTTGGTTCAGTCAGCGGTCGTTGCAGTCGATCGGCTTGGTTCAATCGGCTTGGTTCGGCCGTGCTTCACTCTTCCGGATTTTCGAACACTCCGCGACTCGCCGAAGCACCGGTTCACCAGTTCGTTTAGACTAGGGGGCAATCCTTTTGTGATGCCGCCAACGAAAAATCTGCTGACGAATCTTCAGCTCAACGCGAAGCTCGTGTTGATCCTCTGGTGCGTCCTGCTCGCAGTAGGCATTTCTGCCAGTGGGCAGTCGAAAGCAATCAGCGCCATCCACGGCGCGCCCCACGATCCCCAGACGGACGTCGCATTCGACCACTTCTACAACATGGACTACGACAAGGCTACCCAGGAGTTCGAAAAGATCGTGGAGAAGCGGCCGAACGATCCGTTTGCCGTCAACCATCTGCTGACGGCGGTGCTGATGCACGATCTCTATGACACGGGCGCAATGAATACCGGCGACTATGCGAACGACAGCTTCATCGGTCGTACGCCCCGCCCCACCGACCAGAAAATCAAGGATCGGATCAAGGACTTAGTCCGTCGGGCCGAGGATCTGGAAGAGCAGGAACTGAAGACCAACTCCAAAGACGTGAATGCTCTGTACTGCCGGGGCGTCACGCGGGCGCAATTCGCGGTCTATACCGGCCTGGTGGAACGGGCGTGGTTTTCGGCGCTGCGCAACGCCGTGGGAGCGCGGCATGACCATGAGCATGTGCTCGAACTCGATCCCAACTACGTCGACGCGAAGATGGTGGTCGGTACTCACAACTACGTGATCGGACGCCTGCCCTGGAGCGTGAAGATGGCTGCGTCTCTAGCCGGCCTCAGCGGTTCGCCGGAAAAAGGTCTCGAATATCTTCGCGATGTGGCCCGAAGCGACGGCGAGAACTCGGTGGACGCCAAAGTCGTGCTCACCTTGTTTCTGCGGCGGGAACATCAGTACGACGAAGCGCTCGGTTACATGAACGAATTGGCTGTGAAGTATCCCCGGAATCACCTGTTCTTGACCGAGGTTGCCAACCTGCAACGCGCGGCCGGCCGTCTTGCAGGAAGCCGAAGCCACCTATCGCAAGGTCTGGCAGAACGGACGCGAAGGGAAGTACGGAACCCTGCACTACGAGCTGGCGGCCTGGGGCTTAGGCGAATTGTTGCGCAGCGAAAAGAATCTCGCCGCCGCCGCCACCGCTTATGACCTGGTGAACGAGGCTCCGAATCCCGATCCTGACATTCTGCAAAAAGCCAATCTTGCCGCCGGAGAAATGTACGACCTGCTCGACAAAAGAGATCTGGCCATGAAGAAATACGAAACCGTCCTCGCCGGCAACGCCAATACCACACCGGCCGACCAGGCGCGCCGCTACATCAAAGAAGCGTACCGGGAGTGAAGAAAGCCAGCAGGCTTTTAGGGGGTTGACTCTTTGTGGTATGATCAATGCATCAATTGATCAATGAATGGATGGATTCTGATGAACCGCCGCGTCGACGCTCACCTTGCCCGCACTCAATTCGGCCAGATCATGGATCGTGCCGTCGAAAATAACGAGCGCTTTGTCGTGGAGCGGCGCGGAGAGCCGGCGGTGGTGATTATGAGTGTGCAGGATTTCATTCGCACCGCCGCTCCGCCTCCTGACTGGCTGGAGAAAGCCTGGAGCGGGGCTAAGAAGAGGGGCTTGGACAAACTTTCGCCCGCCGACATCGACGCTGAAATCTCAGCCTATCGGCGCGAGAAACGCAGGTGATTCGGGCAGTCATCGACACGAATGTTCTCGTGTCGGCCATGATCTCTTCGGCAGGGAATGAGGCTTTGCTGGTCATGGCAATCAACGCAGGACTGGTTGCCCCATGTCTTTCTACCGAGATTCTCGAGGAGTATTCTGAGGTTCTTCGCCGACTAAGGTTTGGATTTCCAGCATCCGAGGTCGATTCCTTGCTCGCACTGCTCAGGCGCACGGGCCAACTTCTCGACCAAGTCCCAATTGTCCGGATCTCGCCTGATCCGGATGACGACAAATTCATCGCCTGCGCGGCGGCCGGAAAGGCGGACTTTCTTGTAACCGGGAACAAACGGCACTTCCCTCCGAACCAGCCCTCGGGATCAAGGATCGTGAATGCCGGAGAACTCATGGAGATTATTACCCTTGAACTGTGAGAAGCAGACTGGGCATACGGAACTTTC
Organism: uncultured Acidobacteriaceae bacterium; assembly: GCA_963788555.1. Taxonomy (GTDB): domain Bacteria; phylum Acidobacteriota; class Terriglobia; order Terriglobales; family Acidobacteriaceae; genus Sulfotelmatobacter. Next base: position 497,422 of record CAWBHM010000008.1, read on the forward strand.
GGCCTGGAATTGCGTATCCTCTCTTGGAGGCGGAGCTATGTACTGCAACTACTGCGGAAAACTCATTCAAGACGATGCGGCGGTTTGCGCCTATTGCGGCATTCGCGTCGGCGGTTCGCTTGCCCGCACCAGGCTCGTGCGTCCGCGGATCGGCCGCAAGGTCGCGGGGGTATGCCTGGGCTTCGCTGAGTACTTCGACATCGACGTAACGGTCGTGCGCGTGGTCTGGCTGATCACGGCAATCATGACCTGCGTTGGCTTCATTCCCTACATCATTGCGTGGATCGTGATGCCGGAAGAGCCACTACTGCTGCCGGCGCCCATGAATGCGCAGCAAGTAACGAACTCTTAAGCTCGTTCGCGAACGTCAAACACCGACCGAGCATGGGAAGAAGAGCTACTAGCTAACAGCTAGAAGCTAGAAGCTGTTTTTGTGCTCTAATCGCCTGCATGGAGCGCATACCTTCCCATCGCATCACAAGCGGCGACGCCGAGATTGTCTACTGGACACTCGGCGATGGCCCGCCCGTCGTGCTGCTGCATCCTTTCCCCGTGAACCATGAATTCTGGCTGCCGGTTGCCGAAACTTTGGGGTCCCGCTATCGCATGATCCTGCCTGACCTGCGCGGACACGGCGAGTCAGCGGTAGGAGAAGGCCCCGCCACGATGGAGAAGCATGCCGCCGACATTGCCCGCGTAATGGATGATGCCGACGTAGGGGCTGCCCCGCTGGTGGGAGTGTCGATCGGCGGATACGCGCTCTTCGAGTTCTGGCGAAAGTATCGCGGCCGCGTCGCCGCCCTCGGACTGTGCAACACCAAGGCCCCCGCCGACGCCCCCGAGGCCCGCGCCGGACGCCAGCAGGCCGCGAACGACGTCCTCGAACGCGGCACGGAACCGTTCTTCGAATCCATGATTCCCAAGTTGATGGCCAAGACCACGCGCGAAATGCGTCCCGACCTGGTCGACGGCGCGCTGCGCATGATGCGCAAAATGTCGCCCGAAGACGTCGCGCAAGTGCAGCGCGGCATGGCGGCGCGTCCCGACTCCGTTGCAACCTTGAAGACCATCAATGTTCCCACCGTGCTTGTGACCGGAGACGAAGACATCATGACCGGCGTAAACGAAGGCGAATTGATGCGCCAGCACATCGCAAATAGCGAATTATTCGTGATTCCCAAAGGCGGGACACTACTCCCCGTGGGAACAATCGGAGGACGCCGCCAAAATTCTCCGCGTCTTTCTGGATGGCCTGCGTTGAGTTCTAGCGCTTCGCTCGTCACGACCGACCCTGAGCCATGCCGGAAGGGAACGAGCCTGCAACGATTCGGTCGACACTGAATGAGCCCCGACAGCTCTCGACTTGATCTAGAATCGGAACGCCATGAAAAAACTCGCCATTCTCGCTTGCCATCGTCGTGCTTCCAGCTCTGTGCTCAGGGTCAGAGTGTACAGCGTCCGCACATCCTCGGCATCGACCACGTTTCGTTCTATACCACCAGCTCCTGATGGGGTGAAAAAGCTATACGTCGACGTCCTCGGCCTTGCTTCGGCCGATCCGGTCGAACCCGGCAGCACGCTGCGCTACCTCGTCGGGACGCAGTGGGTCGGTTATAGTCCTGCGCCCGACCCCAAATCCACCGACCGCATGGATCACGTCGCCTTGCGCACCGACAACATCGCTGCCATGCGAAAGTATCTGACCGCGCAGGGAATCAAGGTTCCGCAGATTCAGGGACGCGCCGACCACAGTCTATTTTTCGTGGTGAATGATCCCGAGGGACACAAGATCGAGTTCGTCGAGCGCGGCAAGAGCGAGGCCGTTGCGCCGCCGGACACTGCGGTATCGCGTCACATGATCCACGCCGGCTTTCTGGTTTACCACCAGGACGCGACCGATCACTTCTACCGCGACATTCTCGGCTTCCGTCCCTACTGGCACGGCGGCATGAAGGAAGACGTGACCGAGTGGCTCGCCATACAGGTTCCCGACGGCACCGACTGGGTCGAATACATGCTGCACCAGCCGGAACATGCCGACCTGCAGCTGACGGGAGTGATGAACCATATTTCCCTCGGCGTCGTGGACATCAAGAAGGCGCAGGCAACACTGGAAGCGCATGGCTGGAAGCCGCATGGCGACGAAAAGGCTCAGATGGGGCGAGACGGGAAGTGGCAGCTGAACCTGTACGATCCCGACCTGGTGCGCGTGGAACTGATGGAATTCAAGCCGGCACAGAAGCCCTGTTGCAGTGAGTTCACCGGGCCGCATCCGTCGGAGTAGCTCTTGCACGCAGCTTTGTACGTACAAAAAGCACATAATTACGTACAATAATGTAAGCGATATATGTACGTACGTAGTGGCCGAGGAGCCGGGAAGCTCGTTTTGAGCTCCGGATATCGCATCCAGAATGCCGTTTGCGGAGCCGGAAACGGCCTTGGCAGCGACGATCGTTGCCGAGGTCAGGGCAGAGGTCGTCGGCGGGGCGATCGTTCGTCTAACAGCCTGCCAGGCCCCTTCTACGATTTTTCAATCACTTGCACGAAGGCTCAGCGACTTAGGCGGTTTCGAGCGTTATTCCGAACCAGATTTGTTAGAATCCTCTCGCTGTGACAACGACCTTATGACAACGATTGATACAACTCTCGTCGCTTCTCAAACTGTGAGCGCCAAGGGCGACGGCCCTGCCATCGACGTGAGCGGCGCGGCCAGTCGCGTGTTCCTGGTGAATCTCGCGATCACCAAAATCATCGAGCAGGAGTCCCTCGACATCAGCGTCTATGGCTCGGCCGATGGGGCAACGTGGGGAGCGAAATCCATCGCAGCGTTTCCTCAGAAGTTCTATTGCGAGGAGGCCCCGCTGTTGCTCGATCTGACCGCGCATCCCGACGTGAAGTTCGTGCGCGCCCACTGGGAAGTCGCGCGCTGGGGCCGCGGCACCGAGACGCCTATGTTCGAATTCGGCGCCACCCTGAAAGAAGTGCCGGCCAACATTCTTAAAGAGGCCACGGCAGAAGCCAAGGCCATGGCGTAGCAATATGTAGCGGGCCACGTGCCTGGGGCGCTGCACACATAAGCGCTAACTTAAGGTGGTCTCGGCGACTCTGAGTGTAATGGAGAGTGGCTGTTGAAAAACTCGACCTCTCAAAACGCGTCGAAAAAACTTTGCGCTAGGAAGCTCTACAAACGACTTTCTCGATTTTCCTAGACATTTTCTATCCCCCAAATTTTGGCTGTTTTGGAGAAAATGGAGTTTTTCAACACCCACGAGATTTTTCACCAGCTAACCCGCCGTACTATACTTTGCGACCATGTGGAACTCCGCACCAGATGGTGGTCCTCTACGTGGGCTGCTCTTTCTTCTCGTGTTGCTGGCGATTGCTGCCGCCGGGCTCATGCGGCTCCTCGCCTGGAGTGCGGTCAAGGGGGTGATGGCTGGGGGGTGGTCCACTACACAGGGCCGTGTGGAGTTCGGCAACGTCGAGGAACACCGCGTGCGCTATGTCAGCTACTTCGTCGCCACCATTTCCTACTCGTATTCCGTCAACAACGAGTACTATTCAGGCAATTTCGAGAAAGCCTTCCTCCGGGAAAGTGCTGCCGACCGTTTTGTAAATTGCCTGAAGGATCAGATGATCTTCGTACGGTCGAACCCCAACCGTCCGGAACGCTCGGCCATTCTCAAGCAGGATCAGCTTGCATGGCCCGCCTGACCTCGAATCGACCACCGCCCCGTCTCCTGCGAGGAAGATGAGCGTAATGGAGATTTTTCGCCAACCACCGGTCTATCTTGCTTCAACGGCCCTGCTATAAACTCCTGCTGAGGTTGTGCGTCAGATCGAAATGGCGATTCGCGCGTTTTGAGCGCAAGGTGGCGTAGAGAATAGGACTGACGAGGATGGCGAGATAGATGAGGTAAATCCACGGGAACTGGCCGATGTAGAAGTCGTGGGCGCTTAAAGAAAACGGATTTTTGATGAGGACGAAGCCGACGTAGTCCACAAGAATTGCGAGAAGGAGCCAGAAGGCGCCCAAGGTGAGAGCTTCCCTGGAAAGAACCGGAGCGCTGCGGCGAAACTTGAAGTAAACCCAGCTGAAGCCGGTCCAAACCAATACATTGATGATCGGGAAGAACTTTTCCGCAAAGACATAGGAAGGACTGTGGACCATGTCGCGTGTGGGAGGATTGTGCATGGCGGCTTCGGCAGCCATGGACAGAGCGACGGCGAGGAGGGTGACAATTACGTAGGCCGCGAAGAAGGTGATGATTGCTCGCGTATAGCGGAACTCTGTTGGTTGCACTGCGGGCATTGGATTGCGCTCCTATGGTCTGACGAATATTGCTCCATTGCGTGCAAAAAAGGTACGCAGGACGCCGGACAAAAGTTCCACGGACGCGACGAACAGGTTACTTATTCTGATCGGGCCGAACAAAACCAATAGCTGACTGACGAAACCAGGCCACAGCACTCAGAACCCCGACTGACCAGTTTTGGATTCGGGTGGTAGCAGGCAAAACGGAAAGAATTCTTAAAGTTAGCGCTTATGGGCCGGGTGCCCGTTTCTCGCGTTTTTTGCGAGAAGTGGGGACTTATACCTGTTCCCCAATCCGCTATATTGATCTCAGAATGAAAAATGGCTCCCAAGTGATTGTGCGTCCGGCGCGCAACGTGCGCGGCAGTGTGCGGTTGCCCGGAGACAAGTCCATTTCCCATCGCTACGCCATGCTGGCGGGCATCGCCGAAGGGCCGTCCCGTTTGGAAAACTATTCGACGGGCGCTGACTGTGCCAGCACCTTGGGTTGCATGCGCTCTCTGGGCGTCGCATGGGAGCGGAAAGCCGACAACGTTATCGAAGTGCAGGGACGCGGCCTGTCACTCACGGCCCCAACGAACGCGCTCGACTGCGGCAACTCGGGATCCACCATGCGCATGTTGAGCGGCATTGTGGCCGGTCAGAAATTCACCAGCGAAATGATGGGCGACGAATCTCTTTCCCGACGTCCCATGACGCGTGTTATTGCGCCGCTATCGGCGATGGGAGCGCAGATCGCTTCGCAGGATGGAAAGCCGCCGCTGCGCATTACCGGCGCGGCCCTCAAAGCCATCGACTACAAAATGCCCGTGGCCAGCGCCCAGGTGAAGTCGTGCCTGATGTTTGCCGGATTGTTCGCCGATGGCGAGACTCGAATCGAAGAACCGCTGCGCACGCGCGATCATGGCGAGGTCGCGCTCCGCGCCTTTGGCGCGAAGCTCGAGCGCAAGAGCATTGGACAGGGAAGCGAAGTGCGCATTCGAGGTGGCCAGCGCTTGCAGGGCATTGAAGCCACCATTCCCGGGGACCTGTCGAGCGCGGCATTCTTCCTCTGCGCCGCCGCGTTGTTCCCTGGCTCCCAGCTAGTGATTCCCGGTCTACTGATGAATCCGACGCGCGCGCGCCTGCTCGACATCCTGATGCAAATCGGTTTGCGAATCACAGTGACGCAACTCGATGAAGTTCACGGCGAACTCGTGGGATCGTTGCAGGTCGAGGGCGGGCGGCTCACGCAAGCGAGCATCGCAGGTGCCGACTCGGCCGCGCTGATTGATGAGATTCCGGTGCTGGCGGCGATCGCTCCCTACACGGAGCAGGGAATTGAAGTCCGCGACGCCAAAGAACTGCGCGTGAAGGAATCGGACCGCATCGCGGCCGTGGCCACGAATCTGCGTCTCATGGGTGCGCAAGTCGAAGAGCGCGAAGACGGCCTCAAGATTCCCGGACAACAAAATCTACACGGCGTCGAACTCGACTCTTTCGGCGATCACCGCATTGCCATGGCCTTCGCCGTAGCGGCTCTGCGGGCCGAGGGCGAAACGCTTATCCGCGGGGCCGAGTCTGCTGCGATTTCCTATCCAGCATTTTTTCAGACGCTCGAAGAAGTAGCGGAGCGCTAATCAGCTCTCCGCGCGAGATCCCTCTCTCCGCCTGGAATGCGGCTCGATCGGGATGACGTCGCGGTAGGCGAACGGTCGAAGGTAACCTGCCTCGATTACTCCGGTGACCTGTCCTCTCTGATTCATCCATAGAAAAATATTGCCTGAACGAGTGCAAGCGTTCGCCGCTGCTCGATCTGGTGGGGACTAATTCTTTCCGGGGGTTCATGATATGCGTTTGAAGATAGTGTTGTGTATGGCCCTGGGCCTCGCTTCAGCCGCGTTCGCCAAAGATCCAAAGCCCTATCAGACGGGAAAGCTTTTGCAGATGGATTCCGTGCAGTGCGGCACGGCCGAGAAGGATGTCGAAGAGTTTTACCGGCGAGACGCTGGGAACCGATTCCGCCAGTAAGAAGACGCAAGAGCTGCTTTGCCAGGAATATGTTCTGCAGTCCGAGAGAGTGATTTACCGCATCCGCCCGCGCGATGAGAAGCATCCTGTGCTTCTGCCCGTGGGCGAGCGGGCGCAATTTCGCCTGCAAAAAGACAAGATGCTATTGCGCATGGAAGATCTCGACAGCAAAGAGCGCGAGTACATTGTAGTCTCGATGACACCGCGTTCCGATACGAGCACCGCGGATGCGTCTCCGATCCACATGAACCATCTGCAATAACGGCAGGGCGAAGAAACAGCCTTCATATACGGACTTCCGTTCCACACCCATCACTCGTCGCTGTGACCCGTGTCACGGCACGGATTTGGTCCCTCCTTCACGCTGAAAAGTACGAAACGCGGATTCTCTCCGCTGGCAGGGAACCATTCAGGTGGATGCCCGTCCACAACGATTCGTAAACCCCTGGGTCGTCACGCTCTCGGTGATGCTGGCGACCTTCATGGAAGTCCTCGACACGACCGTCGTCAACGTCTCGATTCCGCACATCGCCGGAAATCTGGCTTCGACCAATGAGGAAGGCACGTGGGTTGTCACCTCGTACCTGGTTTCGAATGCCATCGTGCTGCCGATTTCCGGATGGCTCGCGAACCACATGGGCCGCAAGCGGTTGCTGCTGACCTGCGTGGCGGGATTCACATTAACGTCGTTGTGCTGCGGCCTGGCTACATCGCTCACCCAGTTGATTATCTTTCGCGTGCTGCAGGGCCTGACGGGCGGCGGGTTGCAACCACTGGCGCAGGCGATTCTGTTGGAAACTTTTCCGAAGGAGCGGCACGGGCATGCTATGGCGGCCTTCGGCATCGGCATTCTGCTGGCGCCAATCCTTGGCCCCACGCTTGGCGGATGGATTACCGACAACTACAGCTGGCGTTGGATCTTTTACCTCAACTTGCCAGTCGGTGCTCTCTCGCTTTTCCTGATGAACAAGTTTGTGTTCGATCCGCACTACGTAAAACGCAGTGGCGCTCGCGTCGATCTCTGGGGGATCGGTTTCCTTGCGCTCGGGATCGGCTCGCTGCAGATTGTGCTCGACACCGGCCAGCGCAAGGACTGGTTCTCCTCGCAATACATTCGGACCTTCGCCATTCTGTGCGTGATTGGGTTGGTCTCGCTTATCATCCGCGAGCTGGTGACCGATCATCCCGTCGTCGATTTGCGCGTGCTTAGAAATCGATCGTTCAGTGCGGGAGTGTTTCTCATCGGCATGCTGGGCTTCGTGCTTTATGCCAGCCTGGTGCTGCTGCCGCTGTATTTGCAGACGCTCATGGGATATCCCGCGTACAACTCGGGGTTGGCGCTGTCTCCCCGGGGCATCGGTGCGCTGCTCTTTACTCCCTTGGCGGGACACCTGACGACCAAGACGGATCCACGGCGATTGCTTGCGGTGGGCATCGTTCTGGGTTCCGTCACCATGTTCCAACTCTCCGGGCTCAATCTGTATGCCGGCTTCTGGGACATCTTCTGGGCGCAGGTATTGCAGGGAGTCGCGCTCAGCTTTCTTTTCATTCCTCTGATGGCGCTGGCCATGTCCCGCATCTCGCCGGAGAAGATGGGAAACGCAACCAGCATCTTCAATCTGATGCGCAACATTGGCGGCAGCGTGGGCATTGCCCTGATGACCACGTTTCTGGCCCGCCGCGCCCAAGTGCATCAGAACCATCTGGTGGCAAACATTACCGCGGGCAGCGGGCAAACCGCCAGAATGCTGCAGGGCCTGCGTGCGGATTTCGTCGCACACGGCATCGACGGGGTCACGGCTTCGCGCAAGGCCATCGCCGCGATCTATGGATTAGTGCAGCAGCATGCGGCGATGCTCGCGTTCGTCGAAGCGTTCTGGATCATGGGAGTGGTCTTTCTGCTGATGCTGCCGTTCTTGCCGTTGCTGCAATATTCCAAGCCGGTACGATCAACCAAAACTGGTGTGGTCACTGAGAAGGAAGCCTTTCCCTCGAACACATCGTCAGAAGACTGGCAGCATGTAGCAGACTTGGCACCCGACGAAGAGCATGAGCTCGTTCCGCACTAGATCCTGAAACTGGCCATCCGGTTTCCGTTTGAGCGACCAGTTACGACGTGCGGACAGTCTCAACCCCTGACCAAGTCCACGCCTGCCAGATGATGACCGAGGTGCATACAGTTTCGATCGTCGCGAAGAACACGTACGCTGGAAAAACGGGGTCGTGCCAGTCACCGTTAGTCAAAGGCAAAACGAAGGTCAGGAAACGCGTTTACAAGGGTCACAATGCCACCCGCGATGATATTCGCCAGCCGGTTCGCTCTAAACGGAAGCAGTCGACACGCCAGAATCATGGCGATGGGTATTTCCATCAAGACCGCTGAACCCAGCAGAGCCCATTGCGGAAGGTGTGGGGCTGAATTTGGCGAGCCAACAATAGCGAACAGGGCAAGCACGTCCGCATACAGGTAGTTCAATAACGCGAAGATCCAAAACAGAGACAACCGCTCCTTTGTGTCATGCATGTCAGCCTCCTATGGAAGAGCAATGCAGGATCTGAGTTGCGCTCCTGCGCTCTGTACTGTGCATTTGAGCACTTTGGGAATACGCGCGAGAACATCAAAAGGACGCAAGGTACGAGGGAATCTCCGAAAATTTCTGTCATTGAGATATCTCGAAACACCAATCTAGCAACTGCATCTCTTGCGTCTTTTTTGGGCACTCATCCGTATTACGAGTATGGTGGGGACGACCGCACTATCGCTGGAGGGGCCTGTGGCAGTGGATGCGGATGTGGTCCGGCTTCGCCGAGGCGACCTGAACGCTCTCTCGGAACTGATTACCCGGTACCAGAATCGGCTGTATCGGTACCTGCTGCGCATCGTGCGGCAGCCCGCCGAGGCGGAAGACCTGTTCCAGCAAACATGGTTGAGAGTGGTCGAAAAGATTCGTTCCTTTGATGCAAGCCGCAATTTCGATGCCTGGCTGTTCACGCTGGCGCGCAACCTGGCGATCGATCATTTGCGTCGGATTCGTCCGGAGAGCCTCGACGAGCCGCTCGCCAACAGCTGGCATAGCGAAACCGTGGCGGACCGGATTTCAAGTAAAGACCACACGCCGCTCGATCACGCGCTCGCGGCCGAGCGCCGAACGGAGATCAGCGAAGCGATGGCGGGGCTGCCGATGATCTATCGCGAAGTCCTCACACTGCGGTTTGAGGATGAGATGAAGATTGAGGAAATCGCGCAGGTTACAGCGGTTCCAGTATCAACGGCGAAGTCGCGGCTGCGACGTTCGCTGGAACAATTGCGTTACGCGCTCGAAGCGCGACATCCCGGAGGTACATGGCAATGAACGAGCACGACAAGATTCGAGAACTGCTGGCGCTGGCCGCAGCCGACGCGCTGACGAGCGCGGAAGAAAAGCAGGTTGCGGAGCATGTGCGGTCTTGCATCGCCTGCTCGAACGAATTGGAGGCTTGGCGGCCGATTGCGAGCGAACTCCGCCGATTGCCGACGCCGCAGCCTTCTTCGTGGCTGGTGCAGGCCACGCTGGCGCGTGCGGAGGCGAAGCTGACCGAACAGGCCGAGCACGATTGGAACCGCCGCGTAATGATTGTTGTTCGTGGCGTTTGCGTGGCTGCTGACGATTGCGAGCTGGCCGGTTTTCCACTTTGTGAGCGGACGTTTCGAGAGGTTGCTCGGGCCGCAGTTCAGCCATACACATTTCAGCCAATAGAACATGGATCAGTTTTGCCGCGTTCACCGCCCTAGAGTGGCTCGCGGGAGGGGTGGCCGCAGTAATGCTGGCAATCCGGCAGCGCGGCGAAAGGAGGCTGGTATGAGCCGCTTCACAAAGGAATTGCGCGTGATCCCAAAGGCAGCGTGGATCTTTGCATGGTTCGCCTATTCGTGCCTCACCGTGTGGTTGTTCTTCTTCGTTGCACCAAAGGATCCGGAGATGGCCAAATTGCCGCGCTGGGGACAAGCGCTGCTGGTTTACGGATTTTTCCTGCTCATGGTGGCTTGGGTTGCGCTGATCGGATACATCTACGGCGACGCGAAGCGGCGGCAGATGCGGTACGTAATGTGGACGCTGCTGGCGATCTTCATTCCGAATGCGATCGGGATGATCTTGTACTTCATTCTCCGCGACCCTCTGCCGAAGCCGTGCCCCGGCTGCGGGCATGTCGAAAAGGCAAAGTTCTCATTCTGTCCGCACTGCGGCACTTTGCTGCAGCCACCGTGCCCGAAATGTGATAAGCCCGTTGAGCCCACTTGGGCGAATTGCGCGTATTGCGGACAGCAACTGCCGGAGCCGGCGACGCGAGCTACACAAAATCCCTCTGTGGCGACGTGACGCCGTGCGCCTTCGCGCGATTTGCGGTCCGAGATTGACTGGTTTCGCTTGCTCCGTTTGTTCGACGCTGGTGGATTGATACTTGACGAGACCCGGCCATGGCGCTCATTGAGGGGTTTTGCGCGTAATGGGATGTTACGCCAATCAACCGCCAGCCCATTGTCCAACACAAGCTTGCGATCGTGAATGGCTGGGGTGCCTCTCACGGCGGCCTGTGTTCCACAGCCACGGTCTGTGCCACAAGAAGCCCTGGTTAGTTCGAACCGTCGCTCCGTTTCAGCGTCGGCCGATCATCGTCGGTCTTCGTATCGCCCGACTGGTCGGTCTGGTTCGACGTTCGCCGCAAACTGGGCTTGCTGGAATCCTTCTCATCGATCACCTTGTGTTTGTTCTCGAGAGCCGCCAGCCGCGACTTCACGTCGTCAAATTCAGAAGTCGTCACCACATACTCCGCCTTGGCGGGAAGGATCTTGCGAATCTCGGCCTGCGATTTCTCGATCCGGTCCGGTGTCTGCGGGTGCGTATCGAAAGCCTTCGACAGCGTCCCGGGCTTCTTCTTTTCCATTGCCTGAATCTTTTCAAAGAACGACACGAAACCCGACGGATCGTATCCTGCCCGGTACATGTATTGGATTCCGAGGTAATCCGCTTCGGATTCGAAGGCACGCGAGAAGTGCAGGAAAGTCAGCGGAATGGCCAGTCCCAGGCCCTGGTAAATGCCGTAGCCGATTGCGCCGCCCATAAAGATTGCGGGTAGCGATGCGAGCTGCATCAGGTTGGCCCGGGTCATCTCGCGGCCATAGTGACAAGCCGCCACGTGCGCGATCTCGTGCGCCATAACACCGGCCATTTCGGCTTCCTCATCCGCGGCCAGGATCAGGCCGGAGTTCACATAGAAGAATCCGCCGGGCAGCGCCATAGCGTTGACCACGTCCGAGTCAATCACCTTGATCGTGAACGGAACCTGCGCATCGGAGTTCCGAACCAGATTCTGGCCCACGCGGTTTACGTACTCCGTAATCACTGGGTCTTTGATCAACTTGATCTGAGATTCGATCTGCTGGGAGTACTGGCGGCCGGCCGCTACCTGTCCCTCAATGGTGTACCAATTGCCCACTCCGCGCTGGCAGCCTACATTCCGGTTCCCGACCGCATCAATATCCGTCTTGCCGCCGTTGTGCTTGATCTCGCTATCATCCTGGCTTGGTAGAGTGGCTGGCGCTTGCTTGGGGGCACCCTGCACGTCGCCCGCCTTGGGCTGACCCTGGTCGGGATCGGTCGTTGGAGTCTGCGTTTGCGTTGGATTCTGGCTTGGATTTGGCGTCTGCGGAAACGTCCAGGGCGCCGCACTGAACGCGGCCAATCCGAGCGCGATTGCCAGCCATCTGAATTTCATAGGGTACTCCTTAGCGCTTGAGTCGACGTATTCGAGCCCGAACAGAGGTACTGGGCACGATTGCACATTGACCTGCGCTGAAATCCAAGAACTTCTGAAAGGGACGAAGAAGCCCCCCAACCGCTGCAGCCGAGTCGATGGGTTTATCCGCCAGGTCCTCGCCTAAAGTTGGACGAGGGTCTTAGCACGTCTAGCTTGAAGCCCGTTTTGGCCTATCCGCAACTGGTAAAAGTTATAGTGGCTCTATTACTCTCGGTTTCGCCTTTTTTCCTCCATCGCCCTGCTACGACACCTCGGTCGGGGAACGTGAAACAAAGCTAGGATTGAACTCAATTGCTGCACAACTGGGGAAATCCCTAACGTTGGGAGACCGCGCAGATTGCGGTGATACTGTTGCAAACAGGCCGTTTACAGTCAGAACCCCGGTGCGCGCATTTTGATCGTTATGGGGATATGCGTTCACTGTCTTAGCCTGTCCTGCTCGTGATCCCGCCGCTTATCCGGAGTCGGACGGACGCCGCTGGCCGGTTGCGAACTCTTTCAGTTCGGGCGGGGGACTTGTCCCGCGATTTCAGAGCCACGGCTCATTTCTGAATGTCGAAGGTAAAGGACATGGTGTGAGCAGTGTCGTCGTAGGTCATCGATGGGATGACAAAATAATCTTTCCCTTTTCTTTTGAATAGGGCCATCAGGTTTGCGGTGCCGGTGCCAATTTCGTTGCCGTCGGCGATGTCGCCCCGCTGCAGATGGAAGGCGTCCCTTAATTCGCCAGCAGAGAACTCCGATGCGTGTCCCGAGAAGCTCACGTCCTTGACTCGATATTGCTGCCCATCGTGGACCGTCACTTGGAGGACGGCACCTTTATGAGCGGCGTCGGAACTCGGTGCTGCCTGAATACTTGGTGTAACTTGTGCCTTCCAAAATCCACGGTGCCGCAAAGCTTCGGAAATCGCACGCGTACTCTGTTCGAGGACTTTCTCTTTTTCCAAAGAATGCCCCTTGAGGAATTGCGTGTACTCCTGGAGTTCACTGACTGGAACACCCAATTCTCCATCAAATCGAATCTCGCTGAGGACAACGGCTGATTGGGCAATCGATGCCTGGCCGATCAGCAACCCAGCAGCGAGGATGCTCTTGATCGTCGCGACCAGCATCAATCTCGTTTTCACGGCAAGAGGATTGTACGACTGGTTTAGTGAGGACGCACCTCGAAACGTCACGCGATGAGGGCGCGCTGTGGTGGGAGTCCAAGTTGACGTGACTGGCGAATCGCTCAAAACTCGTAAATGAGCGCTATGGGATATTTCAACAGTTGGTCGAAGCTTGCGCTCGTCGCCTACATCTCAGACAATGCTTCGGCATGAACCGCCCCAAGGGTCTGGGTCTGACAGCCATCTTGATGGCACTTTGCAACGCTATGCTTTGGAGCGCCTTCAACTACTCGAAAGCCCCCCACGCTCTGAGACTGTTGGCGTTCATCACTCTTGTGATTTGCATCGGCTACTTTTTTATATGGTTTTACTGGAAGGGTAAGAACTGGGCGAGAATCGCGGTCTTAGTATTCTCCGGGTTCAGCATTTTCAATCTTCGCCTTTGGAATACCGTGTCTCGATTGCAGGTGTTTTTTGTGACTCCAAGCCACATAATGCTGGCTGCAAAAGCTCTTCTCAGTGTGGCTCTTTTGTACTGGCTCAATACGGCTCCGGTTGTCCAGTTCTTCAAGCGGGACAAAGTAGTAGTACCGCCTCAATTCCGAGGTTAGGTCTTTTGGCGGCTCCCTCATCGACCCGACAATGCGTGATATCGAGATGTTACAACAGTCGACTGTCTGAGCCTGTGACAATGGGTGGTCCCCGTGCGACGGATGTGACGCACATCACTGACACGACGTGCACATCCGCGCAGCATTAATGCGTCTCGAAGAAGTCTCGCCTCCCCGAAGAGCACTTCCCACCGTGGGACGCACCACCCCCAGAGGCGAATGATCAGCATTACCGGGAAACCCAGGCCAGGTTTATCTTTTGGAGGTTCGTCATGAAACACGTCCGTATCGCCGTTTTGATTCTCTGTGCTCAGTGCGTGACCCCTCTATGGGGCCAGCAAGCTTCATCCTGCAAGGCCAGTATCCCCTGGCCTGAGTTCCACTTTGTCAACATGCAGCGCTACAACCCGTGTGAAACGGTCCTCAACGTCAGCACTGTCGGGAACCTGCAACTTAAGTGGAGCTACACCACTGGCAGTTGGGTGTTTTCCTCGCCCGCCGTGGTGAATGGCGTGGTCTATGTCGGCGTGGGCGACGGCAGCATCTACGCGCTGAATGCCGCCACCGGCGCCCTGCTGTGGAAGTACACCACTGGGTCCTATGTGCAATCCTCGCCCGCCGTTTCGGATGGCGTGGTCTATGTCGGCTCAGGCGACGGCAACGTGTATGCGCTGAACGCCAAGACCGGTGCCCTGCTGTGGAAATATGTCACTGGCGGTCCGGTGGATTCTTCGCCCGCCGTTGCGAATGGGGTGGTTTATGTCGGCTCAGACGACGGCAACGTGTATGCGCTGAACGCCAAGACCGGTGCCCTGCTGTGGAGCTACACCACTGGCGGCTCTGTGTCGTGGTCCTCGCCAGCCGTCTCGAATGGAATGGTGTACATCGGCTCGTATGACGGTAACATCGTTATCGGCAACATCTACGCCCTGAACGCCGCCACCGGCGCCCTGCTGTGGAGCTACACCATCGAAGCGGTGAATTCCTCGCCCACCGTGGCGAACGGGGTGGTTTATTTCGCCGCGTACTATGACAATGTGTACGCGCTGAACGCCACGACTGGTGCCTTGTTATGGAGCCACAGCGGCACCGGATCTTATTCCTCACCCGCCGTGGCAAACGGAGCGGTCTATGTCGGCCAGTACAATGGTAACGTGTACAAGCTGAATGCCAAGACCGGTGCCCTGCTGCGGAAATATGTCACTTACAGTCCGGTGGATTCTTCGCCCGCCGTTGCGAATGGGGTGGTTTATCTCGGCTCAGACGACGGCAACGTCGACGCTCTGAACGCCAAGACCGGTGCCCTGCTGTGGAGCTACACCACTCGCGGCTCTGTGTGGTCCTCGCCAGCCGTGTCGAATGGAATGGTGTACGTCGGCTCGTATGACGGCAACCTGTACGCCTTCGGCCTGAAGTGAGGGAATTTGGTTCGGGAACAGGCAATCAGTTTCCAAACGTTCCGGCCTGAAGATGCTTCGCCCCGACTGCTGGCTTTCCGTTTTCCAGACAAACTGAATGATCGGCCTCTAGAGGCAGAAGTGGACATGTGATCGCCGTTTTGCAGATCGGGCACTTGAAGACGACGTGGTTGACCGACATGGTTGGCAGGGAGAGTCAACTGACGTAAGCAGGCATAGCGCTCAAAACCCCTGCGCTCCTCATAGTTCCTTCTGCCATTCGGCGAACCCAGAATCCGCGGTAGCTCGGTATCCGAGCCGCTCACGAGCGTAAGGCGATTTCTCGCCCCGAGGAGAGGCTCGATAAGCAGTGTTCGGATTGGGGACTTGCGCCTGTGATAGAGTATTTCCCACCGCAAAAGGCTGGCCGTGGGACTGGCCGAATCCCCGCTGGTTTTACTCTCCGAAGGAGTGATCTATGACGACCCTCCGCGATCTCGTGAAAGACCGCAAGCTCTATTCCGTCGAAGCCACGCGCACCGTACTCGAAGCGGCGCGCTACATGATGGAACACAACATCGGCGCGCTTCCGGTCCTGCGCGACGGACAACTGGCGGGAATCCTGTCGGAACGGGACATCATGAACCGCGTCGTCGCGGTGGGCCGCACGCCAGGAACCACCGCAGTGTCTGAAGTAATGACCGCGAACCCGCGTTCCGTTCCGGCCGACGAAAGTATCGACGAGTGCCTGTTCATCATGCGCGAGTTCGGCTTCCGTCATCTGCCGATTGTGGACGGGAAAGCTCTGAAGGGCTTGGTCTCGCTGCGCGATGTCCTCATGCACCAGACCGCCGAGATGGAACGCCAGGCGCGCAAAGCCGCATCGTAACGGCGGCTTCCGGCTTTCGCGATCCGGCTTCCGGAACCGCGTCTTCAGCGCTTAACCGTCCGGCAGTCGCGCCGGAAACCGAGCGCCGGGGACCGGTCCTCACTGCCTCTTCCGCAGCATGACTTCTCCGGGCTTGGGCGGTAGCGTAAAGGGAAATTCAAACGTAGTTCCCGCGAGCGGTACGCGCAGGATGAAGTCCTCTTGCTTCTTCCATCCGCTGATCCACTTGCTGTTCGTGCTGAACAGCACCCACCCGCTGGTCTCCGCATTTCCCGCGCCCAGGCGCGTCGGCCGCAAACTGTTCTTCCCGACGAACTCCTGCAGTTCTGCAGAATCTTTCAGAAACGCCCGCATGTAGGCTTCTTTCTTCTCTTTCTCCTCAGGATGCTTCTCCACCTCGCGCGCGGTCTGGTGATCGAGTTCGTCGGCGTCATTCTGAACTCTCTGCGAGAAATCATCCGGATCGAGCGAGGTCTGCACCACCTGAAAATGCTTGACGAACTCCAGCGAAATATTGTCAGTCGTAAGATCGAGCGACCCGGGCCCGTGATAACGCACCGTAAGAAGAACTCCAAAGAACGGCTCGTGGCGACGGTGAACTTTTTCCAATTCCTGGGAATCGACGGCCACGGTGATTCCGACATTCTCGTACGACATTCCGTAGCGATACTTGCCATCGTCGGCGCGCGCAAACGTGCAGCCGGGATGTTGCTCGTCCCAGCGAACCGCCGGAATCTTGGGCTTGTTCTTGGGTGGAGCGGCGTGCGCCGCGTCTGGCAGCAACTGAGAAGCGGCGGCCATCAGCAGCACCAGCCTTG
Organism: uncultured Acidobacteriaceae bacterium; assembly: GCA_963788555.1. Lineage (GTDB taxonomy): Bacteria > Acidobacteriota > Terriglobia > Terriglobales > Acidobacteriaceae > Sulfotelmatobacter. The sequence continues at coordinate 514,367 of CAWBHM010000008.1, forward strand.
TCAGGTGACGCCTGGCCTGGCTCAGTTTCGGCGCTTTCAGCCTGCTCCGAATCAGTCTGGTGTCGAGCAGCACGCGCGGCCCGAAATGCCAGAGATGGAGCATGACTCAGTTCGCGGGCTTGGTGACCGTCAGCGTGACCGTGGGGTTGGTCGTGGTCGAGCCGCCGTTGCTGGAAATCACACCATCGCTGTCCACTCCTGACACAACAAAGGAATAACTGTTGGGCGGAGTGATTCCGTTCGGCGTCGTTGTCGTGTTCGAGGTATTCCCGCAGGCGGGCATCAGAAAAAGCGCGCCGCTGATCACAAACAGACCTAGGAGTCCCCACGCCTTCCGCGATCGCTTTCCGCCCACCGCCGCTCCCAGGCCAGCCAGCGCCACCAAGGGCAGCGGAAGCCACAAGGCGTAGAAGCCCCTGGGATGCACGACGGCACCCGTGGTTACCGGTCCGAAGGTGCTGATCGTGATGGTCGAAGTGACAGGTGCACCGTCCACCGGTACTACCGGCGGATTGAAAGAGCAAATCGGAGGGATCGTCACCAACGGAGTGATCGAACTGCACGAGAGCGTGATTCCCGGCGAATTGGGAGGGCTGATATATCCGTTGATCGGATTGATGGTGATCGTTCCCTGGGCGCCGCTGCCGGCGGGCACGCTATTGGGCGACATTGCCCTATCTACCGTGATCGTGAACTGTGCCGTCACCGCCAGCACCGTCAGGGTGAGCGGCGGCGCGTTCGTTATCTGTCCGGTCGAGGGCGCGGTGCCCGTAATGGTGATGTTGTAAGACACCGTACTGGTATCTTTCTGGGTGGTGATGGTGGCGGAAGCGCTTGCCGGCGGCGCCACCGTCGCTGGACTCACCGAACAAACCGGAGGATCTGTGACGGTCAGAGAGGTGTTTGCCGTTACGGTGCAGCTGAGATCGACGTCACCGGCGAAGCCGTTGACCGTCCCCACAGTAATATCGGCCGACGACGAGCCCAGGGGCGCGACGGCAATCTGCGACAAAGAAGGAGCCTGCAGGGTGAAGGTGCCTTGAGCTGAGGCCAACGACGGCAAACTCACGAAAGCGGCGAGCAGGCACAGAATCCCGATGCTGGCGTGCCCGTGCGGGACGATGAACCTTTTGGGGGAGCCGGATTTCGACGACCCAGACCTCGACGACCCAGAGTTCGACAACCCGGACTTTGACAACTCAGGCTTCCACGATCCAGATTTCAACATGAGCAGGTTTTGGTTCAAGTAGCTTCGATTCATAGGACAACACAAAGGCTGCCCGGCTCTGCCGGTCAACTGGCTCAGGCCGGATAAAGCACCCCGCCAGCCAGGAGGACGCAAAAATCCGCGCCTCATTTTACCGCAGATATTTTTCCCGGAGCTACCCGACACAGTTCCCCGGAATCATTCCCACGGAATCTTCCATACTACCATCACGCCGCCGCGAGCCCCGTGGAAGCGTCCACCATAAAAAAGAACGGCCGCCTTCCGCGCGGGAAGACGGCCGTTGGAAGTGCGTTGGAGTGTTAGTTTACGGTGAGGGTTAACGCCGGGGAGCCCGTGACAGTCGCTCCGCCACTCGTGCCGGTAACCGTGATGGTGTAAGCGCCCGCGGGTGTTCCCGCGTTGCCTCCTCCGCCGCCCGTGCTGCTACTGCTCCCGCCGCAGGCTGGCATGATCAACACTGCGGCAAGAAGCAGTACAAGCATCAGGAAGCCGAATATCTTTCGGCGCCGTGACTTCGATGATCCGGTTCCTGCGCCAAGCAGCGTGATTCCGAACACGGGCAGAAGCGTCGCGTAAAGGAGCCCAGACGATCGCCGATCGGAAGGCCGCTCGAGCATCGCACTCGCTGCAGTCGTGGACACCGTCAGCGTGGCGGACGTTGAGCCGTTGGCCGGCGGAGTCACCGAACTGCCCGGATTGCTGAACGAACACGTAGGCCCTTCGGTGACCGCTGGCGCAACTGAGCAAGCCAGTGTGACCACTGAGTTGAAGCCAGCGACCGAGGTCACGGTGATCGTGGACGTCGCCGAAACCCCGGGATTCCCGGAGGTCGCGGACAGAGCGCCATTCGCAATCGTAAAGCTCGCGGTAGTTCCCGATTGCGAGTATTTCGCTACAAAGGCATCGAACGCACCGCCTCCAGAGGTGGTCTGAAGCGCACCGGTGGTCGCGGGAAAGTCCGCCGACCCGGTATTACCGGTTACGTAGACATTGGCTCCAGCGCTATCGACCGCGATTGCTCCGATGGGACTAACATTCGCCAGCCCAGAAGTTGAGTCCTCGTTCAGGGAGCCACCGAGATAGGTTGAAAAGAGTAGCTGGGTTCCCGTCACATTGATCTCAGAGACAAAGGCATCGTTTCCGCCCTTAAGAGTTCCTTGGGTAGCGTTGGCGATCGGAAAGCCAGCGGCGGATCCAGTTTGGCCGGTCACATACGCGTTTCCGCTTCCATCGACGGCGATTGCCGCCGCTCCGTCGCCTTGCGTCCCGCCCAAGTAAGTGGAATAGATAAGGGCGCTTCCGTCCGACTTAATTGCCGAAACGAACGCGTCCTGCGATCCTCCGCCGTATGTTGTTTGGATCGCGCCGGATGTTGTTGGGAAAGTGCCGTTTGACGTTGTCAGACCGGTGACATAGGCATTCCCGGAGCCGTCCACCGCAATTCCCAGACCTTGGTCAGAGGTGGCTCCTCCCAGAAATGTCGAATAAACAAAACCGCTGGCGTCTGCCTTGATGACGCTTACGAAAGCATCGTAAAGACCGCCATTGCAGTTTGCGGCGGTCCCGCATGTCTTCTGGAACACCCCGCTCGTAACCGGGAATGTGGAGTTCTGAGTTGAGCCCGTGACATAAGCATTATTCGACGAATCGACTGCGACCGCCGATGCAAAGTCTCCGGGGCCGCCAAGATAGGTTGAATAATCGATCGCGCTGCCCGAGGAAGTCAACTTGGTGACAAAGCCATTGGAAAATCCTGATCCTGAGAGCGCGTTCTGAATCAAAGAAGTGCTCGTGCCCGGGAAGTTGGTCGAGATCGTGGAACCCACAACAAATACAGAGCCTGAGTTGTCCTTGGCGAGTGCCAGTCCGATCGCGACATCGTCCGCGTTTCCACCCAGATATGTTGAATAGGTGAGTGAACTTCCTGAAGCGGCAAGTTCGAACACGAAAGCGTCAATGCTGCCACCCCCGAAAACCGTCTGCGCCGCTCCCGCCGTGGTGGGGAAGTTCGTGGTCGATGATGTGCCACCAGCTACGAAGACATTCCCCGAACTATCCACAGCGATCGCATTGCCGCTGTCGTCTCCGCTGCCGCCAATGTATGTCGAGTACATCAGGGTCGACCCGTCCGCCGAAATCTTCGCGACGAAAACATCGAAGCCGCCCGCATAGTTCGCCGCAGTAGCTCCAGGGAAGTTGGTAGACTTCGTCTGTCCCGTCACGTAGGCGTTGCCCGTGCTATCAATAGCGATTCCGTATCCATCGTCCTCTGCCAACCCGCCCAGGTACGTGGCATACGTGACCGAGGGATCAATCACTAACTCGCGACTGCGATCATAATTTCCCAACTTGAAGGCGACCTGATTCTTGCCTTGCGGCACAAAGCGGGCATCCACGGGGTGTCGCGCTCCGTCTTTCTCTTGGTAGGCGACGGGCTTGTGCAGAAGCACGTTCCCTGCGGAAGATGCCAGAATTAGATTCCCCGATTGGTCGGTTGAAATCCGCTTTGCGCCCGAAATGCCGAGTCGGATCGGCTCAACGCTCGCTCCCGGTGCGACCACAAAATCGAATTCAAGTTGCTTTTGTATCCCGTAAAAAGCCATGTCTACTCCGGGATAAACCTCGCGGTAGGCCACGCGCGCAAATTGCGGTACGTCTGCGTGCCATTGGCTCCGATCATTTCCGATGAAGTAATTGCTATGGCCCGGCAGTTGGTCCTGAACCGCGATCTGCGGTTGCTGATTCCCTCCTACAAGCTGCATGTGAATCGCAGCGGTTACATCTTTCGTCTTTGTCGCCGGCGTGGTCTTGTGGGCTCCGACGAATCTGTCCTTGCCTGCCGTTGTGGCGGCGTGCGACGAGGAGTTCAAAGCAAAGACCGTGTCGTGCTCCGTCAGGAATACCGTGTAGCCATTCCCCCGCGCCATGTACTTGACCTGCGGATCGGTTTGTCCCTGGTTCGCTTCAAAGCCTAGGGGCATCGCGCCTAGATTTGCGCGAACCCGGGTGCCCTTTTCAGTGCTCAGCACTGCCGTCTGCGTCGCTGCAACGGCGGGCTTGGTAGCCGCATTTGGGCGGTAGGTGCGCAAACTTGCTGAGCCGACTCCCACGGCCGCCAATACCGCAACGGCCACGATCGAGCCAAGGACGATCCAACCAGCAGAGGTAAATTTTTTCGGGGTAGACGGCTTAGACACGAAGATCCTCCTGTGATGAAACCCTGAAACACCGGTGTGAGAAATTCGACTCGGACCGAGGGCAGATCGATCCCGACTGCGTGCCCCTTTGGATTTCTCGAGTCAGCAAGGTTGCAAACTTTTGCAGCTTAGTCGCGAGTATGGAATGGTCAACAGGCCTTGTCAATGAGACTTGGATTAGCAATTAAGGTACCACCTGCTCCCAAGGCAAGGCGACCCGGGAGGGCGCTTGCTTCAGGGCGTAGGCCGGCGTGAAGTTGGATGGTTCTTCGTAGGGCGGGGAACTACGGGACCGTGACAATCACGCCAGTGCATGGTTTTGCGCCGCGCCTGCGGTAGCTGTGCTGCACGGCTGAGTCGAAATAGATGGCGTCCTCGGCTTCCAGCAGAAATTCTTCGCTGCCGATCTTGATCGTGAGAGACCCCTTCAATACGTAGAGAAATTCGACCCCGGCGTGCTGGTGCGGCTTGAGTTTCTCGGCTGGCACCTCTTGAAAGTCGGCCAGGAATGCGCTCAGCTTTCGCTCGGTGGCCCGGTAATCCAGGCACTCGAAGTAGTACTGGACGTCCTGCGTGCCGGGCTTCTCCGGAAAGCGGACCCGCTCCTCCCGCCGCACCACCCCGACCACCCGGCGCTTCCGTTCGTCTGTGAAAAAGTAGTCCAGACCAACCCCAAACACCATGGCGATGCGCAACAGTGTGGGCAGAGTGGGAAACAACTTTCCCCTTTCTAGCTTGGAAAGAAGAGCCGCGGAAAGGCCGGTATGCTTGCCCAATTCCACCAGGCCCATACTCTTCCGCAGCCGCATCGCCCGCAGTTTTTCGCCAATCGAATACCGCCCCAAGCCTTCGGAAATCGTGTCCGCCACGCCCGTTGTCATTTCTCTATAATAAAATAATTATTCGCTACAGTAAATGAAGGAATTGAGGTTGGCGTGGGCTCGGTTGCACCAAATAGAAAGCCACGTCCGGAACGAACGTGGCTTGCGAGACGCCGCGTGCCGGGCGGCTATTTTGGCTTCTTCTTGTTGAACAGTCCCATCACGTTGTTCACCGGGTTTTGCTGCTGGTTCGTGCTGCCGTTGCTGAGCCCTTTCAGGAGTCCCGTCGCGAGCCCCTTCATGTCAGGAGCGAATTTCGGGTCGGAGGTCGTTCCCGTGACGATGACCGGGATGTCCCCTAATCCGCCAACTGCCGCGTTCAGCTTGAATGCAAGTTCGTTGGCCGGACTCACCGTGCCGGCCCCCGTGACTGTGCCGATCGCAGGCACCGTCAGATTGATGTTGTCGGCCTTCGTTCCTTCCGGCGCTACTCGCACATCGGAGCTGAAATTCTGAATGCTCGTATCGTTCCCCGTGTTCTTTCCCGAGAGCGCGGAGATGGCGGAGAGTTTCGAGCCCAGGTTAAAGTTGGCCAGCGAGGAGTTCTCCAGACGAATCGTCCCCACTGTTACCAACTTATCAACCGGACCATCGACCGCCACGTTCGTGTTGAGGGTGCCGCCTTTCAAGGTTGACTTCGGAGGTAATATCACCCCCAGGGCGGGAAGCATCGCCTCCAGATCGTCGACGGGCATGCCTTGTCCGGTGATTTTCAAATTGATCGAAGTCACTTTGCCGTGCGCATCGTAGCTTCCCGTCAGGTGCGAGACCGCTTTGCCCATCGAGATCTCGCACTGCGGAATGGTCCCTGTCTGTTTGACCAGATCATGCACCACCGTATAGTTGACCTCCACGGGTTTTCCGGCCGGCGATCCCTTCTTTACGACCTGTAGGTTCGAGGCTACGAGCTTGCCGCTGGTTTTGGCCTGACGGCCGTCGGAAGTGATCGTGCCATCGTAATCGGCGATTCCGGAAATTCCCGCCGCCGGATCGATGAAACCAGATTCCGCCAGATTCATCTTGCGGATCGTGACCTTGGCTTGAAGCGGCGTGCGAGCCGCGTTGTCGGCGTCGATGGGGCCCGCTTTGCCCTCCAACTTCAGACTTCCATTCGCCGGCAACTCAGCCGACATTTTGAAAGGAAACGATGATGCGAAAGAGAAGTTATCAACCTCAATAGTAACCTTATCGTATACATGCGGCTTTTCGATCGATCCTGCGGTCGATACCGTCAGGCGCCCGCTATTGACGTTGAGCTTGGCCACGGAAAGATTCGGATTACCAGAAGTCTGCGACGCCGGCTTCGGCGCCGACGTATTCTTTCCACCCACGCTAGAAAAATTCCACTTCTCACCATTCTCCGATTTCACGAGATTGATGTCGGGCTGGTCGAGCGTCAGGTCGGTCACGTTTAACGTCTTGGAGAAAATCAGCGGGATCATCTCCACGCCCACCTTCAGCGATTTCGCCTGCACAAACGGAGACTTGCTGAACGCCGGATCGTCCGCGATCGAAATGTCGTCTGCCTTCACGCCGCCAGATAGCAGCGACAGCGAAAGATTCCCCACCTTGACCTGCCGTCCGAGCGCGGTCGTGAGATCGGCCTCAATTTTTGGCCGGAAGGTGTTGGCGTCGATCAGAAACGGAAGGGCGATGGCGATAACTATGAGAACGGCAACCACGATGCCAACAATTTTCAGGATGCGTTTCATCGGTTGTACCTCCTGCTGACTACTGAGCGGCAACTTGCGGTCGTGTGTGCGGGAGAGACGCGGCACGTCCCTTCCGCCGAGTGTATCACTGCGGGTCCTGCAATAGTTCGGGCGAGGGCACCGGGCCCGTGTCCATCTGCCTCTCCCGGGCCGAACGATGTTGATTGTCGATATTCACGGCCGCCTCCAACTCCTTCTTCGCCTCTTCTTTGCGCCCCATGTGCAGCAGAATCTGCCCATGTACGTAATGAACATCGGTACGCTCGGGATCGAGCTTGCCGGCAACTTCGATCTCCACTAACGCAGCGGGATATTTCTTCTGCCGCTGATAAATCTTGGCCAGCCCCAGATGCGAATTGACCAGCCGGGGATCGCGGTGCAGCGCCTCGCGGTAACTCTTTTCGGCGTTCTGGTCGTCCTGCATCAGCCAATAGACGTCTCCCAGTTCCTCGTAGTCGAGCGCAAGATCGGGCTCGACGGCGGCGTCCTTCAAGAATTCATCGCGGGCCTGCGGATATTCCTGCTTCTTCAGGTGGGTGAATCCCAGGTTGAAATGCACGAACGGAAGCTTGGGATCCGCCTCGGCTGCCGCCTGAAACTCCGCCAGAGCCGCGTCGTATTGTTCGAGGTTCAGATGATATTTTCCGACAAAGAGATGGTAGGACGGTGAGTTGTCGCCCAATTTAATCAGTTGTGCCGTGGCGCGGTCGTCGAGTTCCTTGTTTCCCGCCCGGTGAGCGGCGTTCGACAGCACGTAGAGATAGGGCAATTGCGCCGATTCCTGAGCCCAGAGCGGCTCCAGCGTGGTCGCCGCCTCCGCCCAGCGCTCGGCGAAGAAGTAGCACAGCCCCAGCAGATATCGAGGCTGCAGAGCGTCCGGCTGATCGCGCACCACCGACTCAAACGGCGGGGATCGCTTTCAGGAATTCATTCTGCCGGTAGTAGGCCAGCCCGATGTTGAGCCGGATTCCCGCGACCTGCGGCATCAGGTGTTCGGCCTTTTGCAACGCTTCGAGGGCCTTGCTCCATTGCTTCCGGCGCATGTAGACGACGCCGAGATTGGCGTAGGCACCGCCGGCCCGCGGATCGACTTGCAACACTTCGCGGAAATCGCGCTCGGCGTCGTCCAGACGTCCGTGAGCGAGCGCATCCTGCCCGAGTTGAAAAAGTTTCGCAGGATCGGCCGGAGTCGCGCTCACCTGGGCAGCTCCGGACGCGCTGCTGCTCCCGTGTCCAGCGGGCGCAGACGAGGTTTGCGCCAGCGCAGACGCCGTCGCAAATCCGGCCAGCAGAACCAAAACAAAACATCCCGATGTGATTCGCGCGCTTGACACTGGTATGAGTCTCTGCTGTAGTGTCCGCCAGTGTACGCTTTCAATTCAAGCGGCAAAGCGAACACTGAAAACGATTCTGGAATGTCTTTGCGGCGCCTCTCCGTTCCGGCGCAAGGTCTGCCATGGTAACCATTCGTGACGTGGCGAAGGAAAGTGGATTTTCTTCGACCACGGTGTCGATCGTGCTGAACAACGCGCCCTTGGCGCGCTACATTCCTGCGGTCACCAAGAAGCGCATCGAGCGCGCCGCGCAGAAGCTCGGATACCGTCCTAATCAGTTTGCCCGCTCCCTTCGCAGCAAGCGCAGCCATACCGTCGGCGTCATGGTCTTCGACATGACCGATCCCTACTGCACGCTCGTGCTGCGCGGCATCGAGAACACGCTCTACCAGTCGTCTTATCTGCCCATTCTCACCGACGTGCACAACGAGCGCAGCCGCTTCGAGCGCTATCTCGAGATGCTGCTCGACCGCCGCATCGAAGCTTTGATTGTTCTGGCGAACTGGCTCTTTCTCGACATCAACCTGCTCGGCGATCTGGAGAAAAGCAGCATTCCCACGGCGATGATCGGCTGCGAACTGAAGACCGACTCGATCAGTTCCGATCATCGTCGACAACGAAGTCGGCGGCCACCTCGCCATCGAACACCTGCACTCTCTCGGTCATCGCAAAATCGCATTTATCCGCGGACCCAAGGCGCTGACCGACAGTTCTCCGCGCTGGCGCGGCATCCGCAACTTCGCCAAAGAGTGCGGATCTGGAACTCGATTCTCGGCTGATCGTGGATCTGCCGGAGTCACGCGATCCTATGTCGAGTTTCGAGTCGGGCTACAAACTCACCGAAGAGTTGATCAAGCAGAAGCGCCCCTTCACCGCGCTTGCTTGCGTTCGACGACATGAGCGCTTTTGGCGCGATCCGGGCGCTGACACCGCGCCGGCGTGCGCGTCCCCGAGCAATGTTCGGTGATCGGCTTCGACGACGTCGCCACTTCGGCGCTTGTACACGCCGTCACTGACCACCGTTCGCCAACCCATGGAAGCGATGGGGGCGTCGGCAGTCGGCATCGTGGTCGACGGCATCAACGCCGTACTCGAAAAGCGCGAAATCGGCGCCAGCCACCGCAAGGTCGCCCCGGAGTTGGTTGTGCGGGAGTCGACCCGCAGTCTTCTGTAAGGTTTTTGCCCGAGCGCTGTGACTTCGGCGGACTCGATTTCTGCATAGCACAAATCGATTTTGCAGAAGCGTCCGGGATTCTGTCCACAGCGCATCGCTTTTTTCTTGACAGTCGATGCCGCATAAACGCACTATTCATACGTTTTAATAACCCATCTCAGGGTCTCAATCTAGTCCGGGGACAAGTGTCGGAAGTGAAACGGATGCTCCGAGCCGCTGGCTCGGAAGGAAGAACGGCAAGGCCAAATGAACCGCGCCGGGCACAGCCCGCGCCATCGGGGAGAGCGTGACCATGAAATCTCATCAAGCGCTGTTGCGAATTGCGTTGTTGGTTGTAACGTTTTGCGCGGCTGCCTGGGCCCAGGACACGGGGTCGATCACCGGCACGGTGAAGGATCCCGAGCGGTGCCGCGGTCGGCGGCGCCGCAGTCGTTGTCTCCAGTTCCGATCATGGCATCAACCGCCAAACGGTCACCAACTCCTCCGGCGACTACAACGAGTCCGCGCTGCCTCGGCGGAACCTACGACATCATCGTTACCGCCAGCGGCTTCAAGAAATATCAGGCCAAGGGCGTGAAGCTCGACGTCGCGCAAAAGTCCCGCGTCGATGTCACGCTCGAGGTCGGCGCCGACCACCACGGAAATCGTCGTGGAGGGAACCAACGTAGCGCAGGTCGAAACTCAATCTTCCGACCTCAGCCGGCACCGTGACCGGAAAAGAGATTTCGCAGCTCGAACTCAACGGCCGCAACTTCACGCAGCTGGTCACGCTCACTCCAGGCGTCAGCAACCAGACGGGCCAGGATGAAGGCACGGTCGGTGTCTACGGCAATGTGCAGTTCAGCATGAATGGCGGCCGCGTCGAGTACAACAACTGGGAACTCGACGGCGGCGACAACATGGATAACGGCAGCAACGCCACGTTGAACGTCTATCCCAGCATTGACGCCATTGCCGAGTTCAAAGTGCTTACCTCAAACTACGGCGCACAATATGGCCGCAACGGTTCGGGCACGGTCGAAGTGGAAACCAAGTCTGGCACCAAGATCATTCCATGGCGACGCTTACGAGTATCTGCGCAACGACGCGTTCAATTCGCCAGCGTGGTTTCAGGGCGGAGTGTGCCGGAATACAAGAAGAACGATTACGGTTACACGATCGGCGGTCCGGTCTACATTCCCCACGTCTACAACAGGAACAAAGACAAGACGTTCTTTTTCTGGTCGCAGGAGTGGCGTAAAGACATCGTTCCCGGGCAGACATTCAATCGTGCCTGTTCCCAGTATCGCCGAGCGGAGCGGGAACTTCACTGACCTGTGCACGGCTCCGGGCGGAGCCCCGCGAGTAGCGGACTGTCCAAACACAGCATCGCCGAACATCTCAGGTCTCCCTCAATATGTAGCCTCTCAGCCGGTCGCGCAGGCGCTGCTTGGCATGATCCCCGCGCCCAACGGATGCTGGTGCGTCTAATTGCATTCCAGGCGGCTCATTCCCTGACGGCAGCACAAACCCGGATCCGTGTTTCTTTAACGCCTCGCCAGCGCAAACAACGAATTGGCGCGAGGAACTGATCCGTGTAGACCACAATTTCAGCGACAAGATTCGCGCTACGGTCCGCTACATTCACGATTCCTGGCAGACCACGACGGCCGTTCCGTTGTGGACCAACCACGGAAGTTTTCCGACCATCCAGACCGCCTTTAAGGGGCCCGGCGTAAGCCTGGTGGCTCGTCTGACGGCCACCGTTTCTCCGACGCTGCTGAACGAGTTTGTTTTCAGCTATACCACGGATCACATCATCCTCAACGATCTCGGCAACTTGGCAGCGGCCGTCGGGATTCACCATGACGGATCTATTTCCCGGGAATGGAAACGGCGTTCTGCCGGGAATCAATCTGGTGGATCCGGCTGGCGCCTATGGGAAGTTTCGGTGAGGATGCTGGCTACATTCCGAATGGTATCTACAACTCCAACCCGACCTATACCTACCGTGACAACGTAACCAAGATCGTCGGACGGCACAATCTGCAATTTGGCGCATACATCGCCGCGGCGCAGAAGAACGAGTTCGGCGGCGAACTGGCGGCGGGATCTTATCCTGGCTACCTGACCTTCGACCCTACTCCGTTCCCGACCAATACCACGGGCAACCCGTTTGCTGATTTACTATTGGGAAACATCTCAAGCTTCGGTCAGCAGGACCATCTACTCAAGTATTACAACCGGTACAAACTGTTTGAGCCATATTTCCAGGACGATTGGCGCGTCACCGACCGCCTCACTCTTAACCTGGGACTGCGCCTGAGTTTGTACGAGACCTACCGCGAGAAAGAACATCAGGCGTTTAACTTCGATCCCACTCACTACGTACAAGGACAGACGTCAGTGAATCAGGACGATACCGTCAATTTCCTTACGGCGAACGGTCTAACTCCTTCTGTCTCTAACTTGCCGAACGGTATCGTTCAATGCGGAGTCACCGCAGGCGTGCCGGCGGGTTGCATGAATGGTCATTGGTTCAATCCTGCGCCTCGGGTCGGCTTCGCGTGGGACCCCTCGGGTAACGGCAAGTGGGCCATCCGTGGCGGGTACGGCATCTTCTTCGAGCACACCAACGGCAACGAGGGGAACACGGAGTCTCTCGAGAATTCACCGCCACTTGCGACTACGGTCGCGCAGAGTAATATTTCGGGCTACACCAACATTGGGGGCTCGGTTAGCGGCGTGCAATTCCCGCTCAACGTGGTTGCCATCCCGTACAAGCAGGTGACCTGGCCGTACATGCAGCAGTGGCATCTCGATGTGCAACACGACGTCGCCCGCAACACCGTCGCCACGATCTCGTATGTAGGCAGCAAAGGCACGCACCTCACTCGCCAGAGCGATCTCAATCAGCTGTATCCCACGCCGGCGAGTCAAAATCCGTATGTTGCCGGGCAAACGTTTGGCACGACAGATTGCACCAATCCGGATGGCTTTGGAATCCCGAAGAACGGAACAACATCGACCGGCACACCGATCCCGTACGCGCTGAACTCCAATGGCCTTCCAACAGGGCCAGCTGTGAACGTGGGCGTGGCCACCTGCGGTGCACTGGCTGATCCACTCCGCCCTTATCCGGGATATGGAACGATCACGCACCTGGAGTTAGAGTCGTCTTCCATTTACCACGCGCTGCAAGCGTCCGTACGGCGTAGCGTCGGCCAACTGACGCTGAACGCGGCTTACACGTACAGTCATTCCATCGACGACTCCTCGGATCGCGGCGACGGTAGCTTGGTGAATGCCTACGATTTCAACTCAAACCGCGCGAGTTCTAACTTTGATCAGAGGCAGATCTTCAACTTCAGTTGGATCTGGGACGTTCCGTTCTTCCGAGGAACTGGACTTCGCCATGCTTTGCTGGGCGGGTGGCAATACTCCGGGATTATGGGCATTTCGACGGGAACTCCTTTCAGCATTACGAATCCCACGGACAATGCGGGCGTGGCAGCTGGTGTTGGCTCCGGTTCACGGGCGGACATCGTCGGCGATCCCTACGCCGGTTTTGCTCGTGCGGGTTCCCCGGGCACTGGTCCCCTCTGGTATAACCCTGCCGCCTTCGCGGTGCCCACCGCCTTAACCTTTGGAGATTCTGGCAGAAATATTTTGCGCAACCCGCGCAGAACGAATTTCGATATGGCTCTGTTCAAGCACTTCGCGATCAAAGAGAGCATGGCCTTCGAATTCCGAGCCGAAGCTTACAACGTCTTCAATCACACGGAGTGGGGAAGCATTGCAGGAGATGGTGGGTCGGCGGCAGGGGGAGGTTCGCAAAACAACTCCTTGGGTGCGGGTCAGTTCCTCTACATCACGTCGGTACACAACCCGCGCATTCTGCAACTCGCATTGAAGTTCATCTTCTAGCTAGAAGACAAATGGGTAAAGCGCGAAGCCGGCCTCGAAAGGGGCCGGCATTTTTGTCGCTGCTTATTTGGAGACGGCCGCCTTCGGCCGTCCCGCCAGCGCGAAGCGCGGCGGACCAGGCGGGAGCACAGCCGATAGCGATCTCGGGCTAAAGCCAGGCGCTAGAAGCTAAGCTACTACCCACCGTTTGGCGTGCTCCCACCGCTTCCAGCGCACGCTCCAGATCCGCGATCAGATCGTCGGCACTCTCGATTCCCACCGACAGGCGTACCATCTGCTCGGTCACTCCCATTTCCGCGCGCTGCTCGGCCGAGATCATGGCGTGCGACGTCAGCACCGGGATCGACACCAGCGACTCCACGCCACCCAGGCTCGTCGCCAGCGTGAACAGCCGCATGGCCTCGCTCACTCGCCGTGCATCTTCGCCTGTGCCCTCCACCTCGAACGTCACCATGCCGCCGCCACCCTTCATCTGCTCGCGCGCAATGGCGTACTGCGGATGGCTCTTCAGGAAGGGATAATGCACGCGCCGGACTCTTCGCGTGTTGCTCCAGGAACTCCGCGACGCGCAGCGCATTCTCGTTCTGCCGCGCCACGCGCACCGCCAGCGTCTTCAGGCCGCGGATCAGCATCCACGCCGCATGCGGGTCCATGCAATTGCCCAGCGTCGTCCGCGTCTCCCATATCTGGTCCATCAGTTCCTGCCGGCCGCACACCACTCCGCAGGTCAGGTCCGCATGTCCGCTCAGATACTTCGTGCCGGAATGCATCACCAGATCGATGCCGTACTCCGCCGGATGCTGGTTGATGGGCGTGCCAAACGTGCTGTCGATCATGCTGATCAGCTTGTGCTGCCGGGCCAGCGCCGCCGCTTTCTTCACGTCGACCACCCGCAGCGACGGATTCGTCGGCGACTCCAGATACAGCATCCTCGTATTCGGCCGGATCGCCCGCGCGTGCTGTTCGAAGTCGTTGGTATCGACAAACGTCGTTTCAATCCCCACTCGGGGCAGCCACTGCGAGAGGAACTTCGTTACCCCGCCGTAGATGTCGCGCTGCGCGACGATGTGATCTCCCGCCTTCAGGAATGCCAGGATCGTGGACGTGATCGCTCCCATGCCGGAAGCAAACGTGAGCGCCGCCTCCACGCCCTCAAGCGGCCGCCACGGCCTGCTCGGCCACCGTGTTCGTCGGATTCCCCCACCGCGTGTAGTAGCGGTCGGTCGTGGTCACGCGCTGCTGCTCGTCGTTGTCCGTGACCTCGAACGTCGACGTCTGGTAGATCGGCGTGCCGACAGGACCATTCTTCTTCTCCAGGTCGGCTCCCCCGTGGACAGCGGCGGTTTCAGGGCGGCGGGTGTTCCGTTTCATGGCTCCCTCACGTTCCCCAGAGTAATTGCGCAGATTCGAAGCGAAAGCAAGCAAAAGCGCCACGCGCACCTTAGGTTTATAATGCCCAGTATCCGTCACCGTTTATAATCCCTCATGGACCTGGGATTGAAGAACCGTGTAGCTCTGGTTGCCGCGTCCAGTCAGGGACTCGGCCTGGCCACCGCCGAAGCCTTCGCTGCCGAAGGTTGCCGCGTCGCCATGTGCGCGCGTAACGATCAAACGCTGCAGGCCGCCGCAGAACAGATTCAGAAAGCAGCATCGCGTGGAAGTCTTCGCCGAAGCCTTCGACGTTGGTGACCCGGCCGCCGTCAGCCGCTTCGTCGCCTCCGTGACCGCCAAGTTCGGTAGCGTCGACATCTGCGTGACCAATGCCGGCGGTCCACCCGCCAAAGGATTTCTCGCCGCCACGCTGGAAGACTGGGAGCGTGCTCTCGAATTGAACTTCCTGAGCACGGTGTACTTCGCTCGCGAAGTCATCCCCCACATGCAGCGGCAGCACTGGGGACGCATCATCACCATCACATCCATTACTACCAAGCAGCCCGTAGCTGACTTGGTTCTTTCGAATGCCGTGCGCGCCGCGGTGGTTGGCCTGGTCAAGAGTCTTGCCAACGAGTTTGGTAAAGACGGAATCCTGGTTAACAATGTCGGTCCCGGCTTCACGGCGACGGATCGTCTGAAGGAACTGGCGATAGCACGCTCCTCCGCCTCGGGAAAGAGTGAGCAGGAGATCTTTGACGCCTGGGCCGCCGACGCTCCGCTCAAGCGTTTGGGCGAGCCTCGTGAACTGGCCGACACGGTCGTGTGGCTGGCATCGGAGCGGGCATCTTACGTGACGGGGCAAACCGTGCTGGTCGATGGCGGAATGTATAAAGGATTGTGAGAAAGAAAGCTTCGAGCCACGAGTCAAGAGCTTCGAGCCGAACCAGATCGGCCGCAGTTCACAACTCGAAGCTAGGAACTCAGAGCTAAATCATGCGATCAATAGCATCAAGAATGTCCGTCATGAGCGGCGAAGGCGCGCTCTCTGTCTTTGCTCGGGCTAAAGAATTGGAAGCCCAGGGGCGCTCCATCATTCATCTGGAACTCGGCGAGCCCGACTTCCATCCCGGCCAGTCGGTGATCGACTCAGCGGCCAAGGCCCTGGCCGATGGCAAGGACCGTTACTGCGCCGTCGCTGGCGTTCCGGCCCTGCGGGAAGAGATTGTGGCGTATCTGGCGCGCACCCGCAACATCACGGTTGCTTCGGCGAACATTGTGCTCGCTCCCGGCTGCAAGATCGCACTCTTCCTTGGAATGATGGCGCTGCTTGAGCCGGGCGACGAGGTGCTGTATCCCGATCCCGGATTCCCGGGATATGCCTCGATCGCACTGGGCCTGGGTGCCGTGCCGCTGCCGTTCACCCTTGCAGCGTGCAACGACTTTCAGCCAGACCCGGCCGAGATCGCGTCCAAAATCACTTCACGCACCCGCATGCTAATTACGAATTCCCCGGGCAATCCCACGGGCACGGTTTATACCGACGCCGTGCAGCGGGCGATAGCCGAACTCGCCGTGAAGCACGATCTGTGGGTGCTCTCGGACGAAATTTATGCGCGGATTATTTACGGTGGCGAATATCTCTCGATGCTGCGCTATCCCGGCATGCACGAGCGCACGCTGATCATCGATGGATTCTCCAAGAGTTTTGCCATGACCGGGTGGCGCCTGGGATACACGGTTGCGCCACCTGAGGTTGTTTCTGCATTGCTGATGTTGGCGGTGAACAGTTACACCTGCGTTGCCGAGTTCTCCCAATATGCCGCGATTGACGCGCTCCGCGATCGTGAGGGCAACACGCCATATATGGTCGGAGAATTCACACGGCGCCGCGAGCAGTTCGTGCGCGATCTGAATCGCGTGCCGGGCTTCCTCTGTCAACCGCCTGAGGGCGCTTTCTACGCTTGGGTCGACATTACGGGAACCGGAATGTCTGCGGAGAATCTTTGCCGCATTCTGTTGGAAGAGGCGGGCGTCGCGGCCATCCCGGGTGCAGCCTTCGGTCCGACTGGCAAGGAGTTTATCCGCTTCTCGTTTGCCTCATCGATGGCGACCCTGCAGGAAGCTGTGGAGCGCATTGTGAAGGTGTCGACTGCATGGCAGGGAACTGCGGCCGTTCGATGAGTAGCAATTTCTGAGACTGAGGGATAGATGAAATCGCTATTTCGCCTTGTGCGTTATTCACTATTTGTTCTTATTGGCTTCCTGCCGGCGTTTGTTGCGGCCCAAGCACGTCCGTTTCCTGGCCCTGACGTCCAGCAGATCTACCAGCGCCTGCTGCCGCAGATTGAGAAGATCCCGGCCTTCGATCACCACGCGCACCCCGGATACGCCGACGATCCCGACGTCGATGCCATGGCTGCGCCACCCAACGCCAGCGAAGCGCTGCGCACCCGGGACGACAATCCTGAACTTGCCGTTGCCGCCAAAGCGTTGTTCGGCTATCCCTATACTGACCTTTCTCCCGACCACGCGAAGTGGTTGCTGGATAAGAAGACGGAACTGAAGAAACAACTCGCGGGCACCGCGTACTTCAATACGATTCTCGACAAGATCAACATCGAGAGTTCGGTGGCGAACCGTGCCATGATGCCCGACTACCTTGATGCCAAGCGCTTTCCGTGGGTCTTCTTCGCCGATTCGTTTATGTGGCCGTTTAACAATGAGCGCGAGACCGCGCGCAATCCCGACGAAGGCGTCTTCATTCCGCTGCAGGAGAAAATGCTGCACCGCTGGATGCAGCAGGAGAACATCAGCAAACTTCCCGCGACGTTTGTTGATTACTTAAAGTTCGTCAGCCAAGTACTCGAAGACAATTCCAAGCGTGGTGGCATCGCCATGAAATTTGAAGTTGCCTATTTCCGGCCGACAACGTTCGGAGATCCGTCGCGGGCGCAGGCGGAAGATATTTACGTGCGCTACGTCAATGGCGGCATTCCAAGCGAAAAAGAGTATCGAACATTCCAGGACTTCATCTTTCGCTATCTGGTCACGGAAGGTGGCCGACTGCATCTGCCAGTGCATATTCACACGGCGATCGGCATCGGCGATTATTTCAACTTGTCGCAGAGCAACATCATGAATCTGGAGAGCGTGCTGCGCGATCCGCGCTACTCCTCGACCACTTTTGTGATGATTCATGGGGGCTACCCGCTGGAGCGCGAGGCGATCTGGCTGGCCGCCATGAAGAACGTCTACCTCGATTCGTCATTTGGGGAACTGGCGCAGTATCCATCCGCGTTCAAAGAAACACTTAAGATGTGGCTGGAAACTTTTCCCGACAAGATCACTTTCGGTACCGACTGTTTCCCTTACAATCAAGTGCTGGGAGCGGAAGAGAGCTACTGGCTGGGCGTGCAGTCGTCCCGCACCGCACTGGCGGCGGCTTTGGCTGAGATGATCTCCGAAAATGAAATCACCGAAGCCCGGGCGCTGGAACTGGCGCACGCTTACCTGCACGACACGGCCGTTAAGCTGTATGAGGGCAGGGTTCACTGAGTTCGAAAAGAACGGACTCCTGCAGGGACGGGACGAAACTCCATAAGGCGTAGATATCTCATGGCGAAAACGAAATCAAAATCGAAAGCTCGCTCCAAGGCGACGATCAAGAAGGTCGCAAAATCTCATTCCCGCGCCAAGCGGGCCGTGGCCAAGCACGCGGCCGGCACGGCCGCCCTGCAATACATTCCCTGGCACACCATTCCGCTCGAGGAACTCAACCCGCTCCTGCAGCGTCAATTCGTGGTTGGACAGGAAATCATGGTGGCGCGGGTGTTGCTGAAGAAAGGCTGCATCGTTCCCGAGCACAGCCATCACAACGAGCAACTGACTTACATCCTCGACGGCGCGCTCAAGTTCTGGATTGACGGCCAAGAAATCGTGGTGCATGCCGGCGAAGTTCTGTGCATTCCGGCGAACATGCCGCACAAGGCTGAAGCGATGGAAGACACAGTCGACCTCGATGTTTTCACTCCGCCGCGCGCGGATTGGATCAACAAGAGCGACCAGTATCTTCGGGGCGAGAAATAGTCGGGCCAATGCCTCCTCTCACCACTTCAGCGCCAGGCGTGCGCCAGTCGGCCTTCAACTTTCGCTGCATTGCCTGCGGCGATTTGAGCGACCATGCCAGCCAGGATTTTCGTTGTGCCCACTGCGGCGACCTGCTCGAAATCACCTATCCTGGTTGGAAGGAAGCCCGGCCTGACGCGGCATCACTGAAGTCGACTTGGCGTGAACGGCGCCTGTCGCATGCGGATATCGATCTGAAGCGGCGTCTGGCGTTTTCGCGAAATGCTTCCCTCGCTGGAGGGCGACGCGCAGGCCATCACTTTGCGCGAAGGCAACACTCCGCTGTATGAACTTCCGCAGTGCGCTCGCATCACCGGAGTGCCGCGTCTGTTCGCGAAACATCAGGGATTGAATCCCACAGGTTCTTTCAAAGATGCGGGTATGACGGTCGCCGCGACCTTCGCCCGTATCGCGGGATTTCGCTGGGTGGCGTGCGCCTCCACCGGCAACACGTCAGCATCCATGGCTGCGTACGCGGCTCGCGGAGGCATGCGCAGCCTGGTGCTGGTCCCCGATGGCAAGATTTCCTGGAGCAAACTTTCGCAGGCGCTCGATTACGGCGCTGTCACCTGCCAGCTGCGCACCGACTTTGACGGCTGTCTGCGCCTGCTGCAGGAACTCGTTCTGCGCGCGCCCGTTTATCAGCTGAATTCGATCAATCCGTTTCGGCTCGAAGGTCAGAAGACCCTGGCTCTGGAATTGCTCGAACAACTCGACTGGCAGCCGCCCGATCACATCATTGTTCCTGGCGGGAACCTGGGAAACAGTTCCGCGATCGGCAAGGCGTTGCTCGAGATGCGGGAGTTGGGTCTGATTTCGCGCCTGCCGAAGTTGTCAGTGATTCAGGCCGAGGGTGCCAACGCGCTGGTGCGGACTTTGCGCGAAGCCGGCGGTAGAAGCCTGGTGAGCGTTCAGGCCGAAACCCGCGCGACCGCGATCCGTATCGGCAACCCGGCATCCTGGAAGAAGGCCGTCCACGTTCTCGAAGCGACCGGCGGAGCTTGCGAACAGGTCACGGAAGTTGAGATCGCGCAGGCTAAGGCGGAGATTGGCGCCGAAGGCATTGGCTGCGAACCTGCGTCGGCGGTCACACTCGCCGGATTGAAGAAGTTAGTGAAGCAGGGATTCGTGAAGCGGGAAGAAAGTGTGGTTCTCGTCCTGACCGGGAATTTGCTGAAAGATCCCGACTTCACGATGGAATTCCATCGCGGCGACCTGTTCAAAGATGCTGGTGAAGACATTGCGAGCACCTTGAACCGGTTGCGCCGTCCGCCGATTGTGTTGGACGCAACGCTGGACGCAGTGATGCGCACGCTGGAGCAGGCGGAGAAGTCTTAACCCGAAACATGCCATCCAATCGCAAGAAGCCTTCCTCTCTACGCCTCAGGCTTCCGGCAACCTCCGCCAACCTCGGTCCGGCGTTCGACGCGGCGGCGATCGCGATGGATTTCTACATCAAGATCAATGCCTGCGCGACCGAGAGATTCGCCATCACAGCCACGGGTCGCGATCAGGAGATCTGCGGAAAGATTGAGAATCATCTCATCCTCGCCACCTATCGCGAAGTGCTTCGAGTCGCGGGCCGCGAAGTCACCCCTCTGTCTCTTCGAATTGACAACGATATTCCAATCGGCAAGGGTTGCGGATCCTCAGCCGCGGCCCGGCTGGCGGGTATCGCGCTCGCGAATCACTTCAGCCGGCTGCGTTGGACTGACGCGCAAATTGTCGGCGAGGCCTCCGGGCTCGAGCACCATCCTGACAATGCCTCGGCCTGCTGGATGGGCGGCCTTACGGTGGCACGGATGTCCGGGGCGGCCGACGGGGTCGCGGAAGCTCAGGTAGCCTGCATCCGCCCGAAAGGGAAGTGGCCACTGCTGCTGGCGGTGCCGGATCAAGCGCTCTCCACCGAAGAAGCCCGTCGCGTCCTGCCTGCACAGTACTCGCGCGCGGACGCCGTGGTGAACGTTCAGAATTCCATGCTGCTGCTTGCGGCCTTCACGCAGGGACGACCGGACCTGCTTTCCGCCGCACTCGAAGACCGCATCCACCAGCCCTACCGTGCCGCGTTGTGCCCGTTGCTCCCCATTCTGCAGGAATTAAAGGGAAGAGAAGGAATTCTCGGCGCAGCCCTGAGCGGGGCTGGGCCCTCCGTACTGGTCTTTGTGGATCCGCGCGCGTCACAGCAAAAGGTTCGCAAAATTGTCGCGTCTGAGCTTTCCCGAGGCCGCGTGAGTGCGGAGCTCATCCCGACTTCGATCACTCTGCGCGGAGCCCGCACAACTGGGAAATGAGCTAACGCAATTGCAATAAGGAAAACACTGTAGCTCCATCGTGCTATTTACCAGCCCCTGTATATCCACTAGGTTAAAACTTCCCCCTTGTCGAAACTATCCTGAGGTCGTCGTGTTTTTATGAGCTGCAGCGGCGGGGAGCCCCGGCATCTCAACCCGGGTTTCTCTGGCCGGTTTCACGGGTGGGCGAAATGAAGTCTAAATTGCAGCAGTTTTCGATGGAAGAAAAAGAGCCGTCCGGTAACGAGCAGGTCCGCAGGGAGATTCAAAGCTTCCTGCAAGCATTGCATTCCTATCCTGATCGCTTCGCCAGAAACCCCCGCCTTAGTTTTGAAGAGCACCGCAGCGGCCTTGTTCAGGCAAAGGCTGACTCCAGGCGCCGCATCTGATTCGCGGAACTATCGACTCGCGGGCGGCACAATCCCATTCATCCGCAGATACTCCACCATCTGGCCGTAGTGATCGTATCCATGCCAGGACACGCTACAAGCGAGACCCAGGCGCGACACTTTTCCTTCACCGAACGGACTTCTGACTGTCTCGGTAAGGTTATTCTCGTTGATCGTCGCGATCGCCTTGTGCACGTAGGTAAATGAGTCCTTCAGATATTTCAGGATGTCAGCCTTTGTGGTGATCGATGCGGGTCCCGCTTCGCCGTTGAGGTCGGAGGGTGGCTTCTCCTGCAGAATTGCCGCTCCGAGTTCGTAGTTCACCGCCGCCACGTGCTTGATCTGTTCGCCAAACGTGCGCACGCCCTTAAACTCGCCATTGGTGGGAGCAAATCCAAACTTATCTTCCGGCATGGCCTCGGCGGCCGGAATGAACTCGTCCTCCAGATTGAGCACCGTGTGATCCAATACCATCGTGACTGTGCGCTTTTCCTCCTTAGGCTTGGGTACCTGCGCTGCGGCAGCCATCGTCAACATCAGCATGCCGCACACCGCCAATCCCAGTCTCTTCCGCATGTTTTCTCCTTGGGCCCTAATCTTTAATCTTTAATCTTTAATCTTTAATCTCTCACCACCGCCGGAGCCATCTTCAATTCCGCTGCGGTCAAACGATGCCGCCGAATAGTGGCCAGCCCCACGATCATGGCTAGCGCGGACCATGCCAGCGCATCCGGCACACCCTGCCTCGACGCGAGCCATCCCCAGACGGCGCTACCGAGGGCCATACCTCCCTGCAGAACCAGCAAGTACATGGAGAGCGCTCGGGCCCGCATCCACGAGGGACACATGGTCTGCGCGACCACGTTGAAGCAGGCCAGAATGCCGATCCAGGCCGCTCCCGCCGTAAACAATACCAGACAGAGCCACTCGAAGATATGGACCTGCCCGGCTAGAAATGTCATCACGGCGAAAACGACGGTTGCGCCCGCCACCAGGCCGTCGACCGAGTATCGCAGCCGTAAACGCGGCAACAAAGCTGCGCCGGACAGAGCGCCAACCCCAAAGCAGGTTAGAAGGAATCCGTATCCCTGCGCCCCGTGCGGCTGGCAGACCACCGGAAGAAGGGCCAGCAGGGAAGTCGCGCCCAGGCTGAACGCGCCTGTGCGAATGAGCACCGACCGAACCTGAGGGGCTCCGCGTACATAGCGAAAGCCCTCGGCAATTGCGCCTCTTACACTCTGCCTCGGGTAGGGCTCACGGGCAACCTGCTTCCACTTGCAGAGGAAGAAGATCACTCCGAAGAACGACGCGGCATTCAAAAGGAAGGACCATCCTGAACCGGCGGCCGCGACTACGAGCCCACCGAGAGCTGGACCCACGGCGCGCGCCACGTTAAATCCAGCGGAATTCAATGCTACTGCCGAAGCATGCCGCGCGGGAGAGACCACGTCGGGCGTGATTGCCTGCCATGCCGGGTCGTTCATCACCGCGCCCAGCCCCAGCAGAAAAGTAAATACGAGCAGGACCGGCGGATTCACCGCATGCAGGAGCGTCAATACGCCTAGCGCAGTGGAAGCGACGACCATCCAGCCTTGCGTAAACAGCAAAAGTCGCCGCCGGTCGACCATATCCGCCAACGCACCGGCGGGGAGCACTACCAGAAACACGGGAACCGCAGCGGCTGCCTGCACCAGGCTCACCATCAGCGGCGACGTGGTCAGTTCCGTCATAAGCCAGCCCGCGCCGACGTTCTGCATCCAAGTGCCGGTGTAAGAAACTACGGCCGCAATCCATAGGGACCGAAACAAAGGCTCGCCCAAGGGAGCCCACGCAGCGTCCGCCTGCCCAATGCCAGCGCTTCCTACCGACGGAACTGTAATGTGATCAGCCAAGTGAAAGAATTCCTTCGTGCATTTAGTGGTTCAAGCCTTTGCGTTGATGCTCTTCGCGAACGGCCACTCCGAATCCTTCCGGGCACGGATCAAATAAATGATCACGCCCGTCAGCAGTATGACGGCCGCGTACCGCATCTCCTTTTGCCAGTTCTCCCGGTTAAACAATATGAAGAGAAAGCCCGCCGATGCCAGTAACGCCGGTAACGGGTATAGCCACATGCGAAACGGCCGCCGCATGTCCGGGCGCGTGATCCTCAGAACAATCACTCCCACGGCCTGCACAAGAAACTGCAGGATGAGCCGGATGACCACCAGCGCAGCAATCGCATCTTTCAAGCGCAGAAAACAGAACGCCGCGGCGACCACTCCCAGCGCCAGCAGTGAAACGTACGGAAAACGGTGTAGGGGATGTACTTTGGCAAATGCTTTGAAATAGTTGCCGTCCTTCGCCGCCGCATACGGAACCCGCGAGTACCCCAGCATCAGCGAGAAGACCGACGCAAAGGCCGTCACGATCACCAGTCCCGTCACCAGGCGCGCCGCCCACGCGCCGTATACCCTCTGCATGAACAACGACACAACATACAGGCCGGTGTTGTTCTGTCCCGCCTGCAGCATCTCCCGCCAAGGCACAACGGCGAGGACGCAGACATTCATCATGAGATATAGACAGGCTACGAGCAGAATAGAAAGCAACAGGGCCCGCGGAATATTCTTTTCGGGGTCTTTGATCTCATCCCCCAGGAAACTGACGTTGTAATATCCCCAGTAGTCGTAGGTGGCGATGAGCATCGCTCCGCCGAGCCCGGTAAGAAATTTGTGGGAAATTGTAAACGCGCCGGGTGGGAAATCGAAGGCGCGAGCCGCGTTGAAGTGAGTCAGCCCGGCGAAGATGATCCAGCCAATCGTCCCCATCACGCCAAACCATAGTATTTTGGAGAGGCGCCCAATCGCGGTGATGTTGCGGTAAAGCAAGAGCACGGTAAAGAAACAAATCGATACCGCGACCGCTGTGCCCGGCGTGACGATCCAACTGGCCTGCAGCGTTCCCAGCCACGGAATATGCGCGACCGCGTCGTGATGCGCCATGACCGTATCCAGTTCCGGCCAGTAATACGCCGCATATCCCGCCAGCCCGATGCATCCGGTCGCAATGGAGAGAGGTGCAGAAAATGAAACCTGCCAGATGAACAGAAACGAAATCAGCCTTCCCCATTTCCGGGGTCCATACATCTCGCGCAAATAGCGATAGGATCCGCCCGAAGCCGGGAGCGCAGCGCCTAGTTCCGCCGATACCAGCCCGTCACAAACGGCCAGCAGCGCGCCCGCCACCCATCCCAGCAGAGCCTGGGGACCGCCCATTGCGCTCACCACCAACGGCATCGTGATGAACGGACCCACGCCGATCATGTCGATCATGTTGAGGGCGGTAGCGCTCCATAGCCCCATCCCGCGGATGAGGCTGGGCGAACTCGGAGTGCTCTGCGTGGGAGATGACATTCTTGAGGAGTCGAACGTCCGCTGTTGGACGTCCACTATGGAAGGAGCAGGACCCTCCCGCTGATCTGGCGTTGCTCAAAAGCCGCATGTGCGCGGGCAGCCTCGGCCAGGGGATAGGTTCGATCAATCTTGATCGAAAGCTTTCCTTCCTTTACCCAGGACGCGAAGAGTTCAAGGTAGTGAGGATACTCCCTGATATAGGGCAGTCCGTTAGTGCGAGTCAGAAACAGGCTCCCCTTCTCCTGCAGTGTCATTAGGTCGAATGGCGGCACGTATCCGCTGGATTGCCCGTAAATGACCAGATAACCGCCCGGCGCGAGGCTATCGAGGTTCGCATCGAAAGTATCTTTGCCGACGCCGTCATAAACGACGCTGACCCCGCGTCCTTCCGTAATTCGCCGAGCCTCTTTCGCGATATCGGATTTTGTCGAAATGAACACCGCGTCCGCGCCCGCGTCTTTGACGAACTTGGCCTTCTCCTCGGTGGAAGTCACGCCAATCACCCGCGCGCCGCGAATCTTCGCCAATTGACAGAGCAACAGACCGAGACCGCCAGCCGCTGCCTGAATCAGGCACCACTCCCCTGCTTTGAGCGGATACGCAAAATGCGTGAAGGCGTAGGCGAGAAACCCCTGGTTCATTCCCGCCGCGGCTTGCTCAAAGCTGATTCCCTCCGGGATCTGAACCAGGCGCACAGCTGGCACCAGCGCATGGCTGGCGTAGGATTCTCCGACGAAACTGACGCGGTCTCCTACTGCTACATTGCTGACGCCGGGTCCAATCGCCTCGACGACGCCGACGCCCTGACTTCCCAGAGTTGCGGGAAGATCGGCACCGCCTGCCGCGGTCCGGTGATAAAACGCCTGCCCCACGAGTTCGCCTCGCCGCTTCTGCACATCGAGAAAATTGACGCTCGCCGCATGCACGCGAACCACGGCCTGCCCAGCGCCCGGAAGGGGGACCGCGAGTTCTTCCAATCGCATGACCTCGGGCCCGCCGTAAGCGTGAATGCGAATTGCGCGCATTGTT
This sequence comes from uncultured Acidobacteriaceae bacterium, assembly GCA_963788555.1. GTDB lineage: Bacteria > Acidobacteriota > Terriglobia > Terriglobales > Acidobacteriaceae > Sulfotelmatobacter. The sequence goes on from CAWBHM010000008.1 coordinate 540,402, forward strand.
GCTTGCTGGGTTGCTCTGGCCGCATCCTGCTGCTGTGAGTTATCCATTGACACTTCCGAGAACCGCCTTTGGAGAACGCCTACCGCTTTTCATGCCCTGCGCTCAAGAGATTCACATAGAGCCGCACCGCCCCCGGCACGCCGGCAGGTAGCTGGCGGAAAAATGCATACCCAGCATAGATGTAAGTTCCCTTGCCGTATTGCGCGCGCAGCAGTCCGCCCTTCTGCGCATCTTCCCCCGGATCATGGCACGAGAGCAGAGGCGTAAAGTGTTCGTCCCACTTGTTCATGAAGTACAGCCCGCGCTCCTGCACCCATCCATCGAAATCGCGCGCCGTGATCGTATTAGGATAATGGAATACAGAATCGTCCGGCGCCAGAATTTCAACCGGAGCCTCCTCCACCGAAACCCGCGCCCGGCTCAGTTCCGCGGGATACGGAGTGAATTTTCCTCCGTTGAAGTCGGCGACACTCGCGTTGTACTGCACCACCAGCGTGCCTCCGGCGGACACGAAATCAAGCAGCTTCTTGTTATTTGTGGCGACATCTTTCTGCGTATCGTAGGCGCGGATTCCCAGCACGATCGTCCCGTACTTGCTGAGGTCTTCTGTCGCAATGTTTTCCGCGGGAATCAGCGTGACGTCCATCCCGACCTGTTTCAGCACTGTGGGAATATCGTCTCCGGCGCCCATGATGTAGGCGACCTTCAAATCGTGCGGTGCCTGCACATCGACGATGCTCACGCGTTGCTGTGCTGGCTGGTAGTAGTAGAAGCTGCCGAGATCCTCGCGCGTGACCAGTGTGTAGCCTTCACTGTATTTCTCTCCTTCAGATTCCAACAAAGCGCGCACCGTCGTCCGGCCTTCCTGCAGACCACTGGTGAAGACTTTGAACTGGACGTCCTGCTTCTCGCCGCGCTTTTTCAATTCAACTGCAAACTGTGCTGGCTCCGAGCGCCAGCCCGCCGGCAACTCCAGTCGCAAGACGCCGTGCATTTCGTGGGATACGTTACTCGTCACGCCCACAGCGACGGTCGAAGTCGATCCATTGTGTGTGGAAATGACCTGTGTCCCGGGCTCCAGCATTACCGAGAATGCGGGCACAATCGCCAATGGTCGCGCGCTCTGCTTGTCGGCGTCGTCCACAAACGGCGTAACGACGGCGGCGGTGATCCCGTTGCGTGTCAGTCCCGCGCCCGTGCCCGATGTGTACTCTATCCGCGCCCGCAACGCTGGAGGCGGGAAGGGAAGCGTCACATACTTCTCGTTGTCGATGTGATTCACGGCTTCGGTCTCGGGATCATCCCGGTGCCAGTAAGGTCGCGTGAGCGGAGTATTCCTCGGCACGCGCAGACGGAAGTTGGCGTGCAAATCGTCGCCAGCCTTGACGGTTTCGGGCCGCGTCTTGCCACTGATGGTGTTCCATCCCGTACGGAACTTCCAACTTGATGTGATCGATGACCAGCGGCAGCTTCGAGCCGTTGTGAAATTTGACGGCGATAAGAAATTCCTGTCCCGGAGAAACGGTGGTCAGTGCATCTGCCTCCTTCGGAAGGGAACCCTTCTGGTCTGTACCGGAGGACACATTCGCCGAGAGGCTCACGCCCAGGGCCAGATTCGAGCGCAGTCTCCGCTTGTTGCTGCTTCTCGGCGATTCGCGTGAGCAGATCGAGCTTTGCCGCAGCACTCAACGTGCTTCCACGTACTTCGCTGCTCACCTGCCCTAACGCTGCGACAACCTTCATCAGAGGCGTCGCGGCGCTCGAAGGATTGCTTCCCTTGGCAGCGTCCGTCGCCTCGGCAATCCCCTTTGCAATCTCGATCAACTGCTGCTGTAACTGCGGAAGCTTCTTTTGTTCCGTTCCCAGGCTCGCGGCCAGCCCCGCCCAGCTCGTATCGATGCCGTCAAAGAAACTCTTCTCGTGCCCATCCTTGCCCACAGTCGGCGGGATCACCGAATCGACCAGCCGGTAAAATGTAAACCGGTCTCCCGGATCGACCGTCCAGTTCGCCGCACCTTGTGACATCTGATGCCGCAGTCCCTGCATCGCGAACTGCACATACGACATCCCCAGTTCCGGGCTCTTTTCGCCGGTATTCAATTTCAAAGTCCAGTCAGCATCCGAGCATGTTTGCGCGCCAAAAGCACACACATTGCCGATGTAAAACTTCTTCGCCTGCCACGGCAAGAGCCCTTGCGCAATCTGCTCAGGAAATCGATTGGGATCTGCCGCGGCCCGGAACGCTTCCTTCGCCAGAATGCTGGAAGCCTGATGGTGCCCGTGTCCATCGCGCTCCGTCCCCGAGAACCGCGGAACGAGCACGTCCGGACGAAACGTGCGAATCACGCGCACAATGTCGGCCAGCGCCGTATCGTGTCCTCCCCATTTCTGGAAAGTTTCGTCGGCGCTCTTGGAGAATCCAAAATCGGCCACGTGCGAAAAACGTTCCTGCACGCCGTAGTACTGATCCGAAGCGAGCAACTCCTCCGCCCGCAGTACACCCAGCACGTCAGAAAGATTGCTGCCGATCTTATTCTGCCCACCCTCGCCGCGATTCAGGGTCATCAGCAAGGTGCTTACGCCGCGACCGCGTGCTTCGAGCGTTAGCATCCCGCCATCTTCGTCGTCCGGATGTGCGACTACCTGCATCAGCCGCGCCGTCGTTCCGAGGCGTAACAACTCAAGGCGCAAACCGGCGACGCCCTGGTCCTGCGGAATCTCCGGAGGAACGCCTTGGTACAGCAGACCGGGAGGATCCGCCAGAACGTCGAAGGTTGTCGCAGGAGTGCTCGACGATAGAACTGGCGCAGGCTTGGCCAACCGCGAGACCGGCTTGCCGGCTGGACTCTGGGCGGGGGCGAGGAGAGAGAAAGATGGCGAGGAGAACAAGCAAACTTCGCGCCCAAAGAGTGCAGCAGCTGAAAAATAAAGGAAGTGCGGCGCCGAGTGGGCCGCAGCAGGCTAGGGGTTCCGGAATGTCTCACGCTACAAGGATGGGGCCTAGGCCCGGTTTGACGCAAATTCTTTCCAATCTTGACTTAGATTAGACGCACGCGCCGGTCAACGGTAAGCCATACACGGAATGTGGGTGCGGGAGCCGAGGGCCGGAAGCCGTCTACACGTCACACAACTCCGCCGCCTTGCGCAGCGACTCTTTCGGATCGCCGGTCGGGATAAACTCATGCGCGACATAGCCGCGAAATCCCGCATCCGCGATCGCCCGCATCACTCCGTCCCACTGAACTTCCTGCGTGCCATCGAGTTCATGCCGCCCGGGCACGCCGCCCGTATGAAAGTGCCCGATCCACTGCAGATTCGCGCGGATGGTATCGATGAGGTTGCCTTCCATGATCTGCATGTGGTAGATGTCGTACAGCAATTTCACATTCGGAGAATTCACTTCCCGCACTACGCGCACGCCCCACGCCGTGTGGTCGCACATGTAATCCGGATGATTCACTTTGCTGTTGAGCAGTTCCAGGCAGATGGTCACGCCGTGATCTTCCGCGATTTTCTTGACGCGATTCAGTCCGGCGATTGTGTTGCGCGCGCCTTCGTCATCGGACATGCCGCCGCGGTTCCCTGAAAACGTGATCACATTGGGCACGCTCGCCTTCGCGGCCCGCGGGATGTTGGTGCGAAATGCCTGCTCGATGGCGGCGTGATTCTCGACGCGGTTCAGCGCCTTCCCGATGTCGCCGCCGCCGGCGTATCCCATGGTGCAGATCAGTCCGTAGCGCCGCGGAACTTCATACTCGTCCGGCTGCAGCAGATCGACACCGCGCAGCCCGATCTTCGCTGCGTACTCCGCTAGTTGATCCAGAGGAATGTGAGGATAACACCACTGACAGACAGACTGGTGAATGCGTCCCTTGCGCGCCGTGGCATCAAATCCAGCCGAGATCGATGGGAGAACCGCAGCCCCCACGCCCACAACTGAAGACCGGAGAAGTGCCCGCCGTGTAACCATCCGCATAAGAGGTTAAGGAGTGAAGATGTTCCCGAGAACCGAGTACCGGGTACTGAGTACTGAAACCGCCCTACTGCCGCCCTTCCTTCAACACCGCCTGGCAATTGCTCGCCGACGTGAGCACTTCGTTGAACGCCGTTTCCTTCCGCAAATCTTTCAGCAGAGGATCATCCAGCAACGCCGAGTACGCGCAATAGTTTTGCTGGACGGCGGCCTTCAGCAGCCGCAGCGCCGGCTCGTTCTGTCCGCAAGCCGCCATCAGCGCGGCAACGTGATACCACGCCTCCGGGTCCGGTTCCATCATCACCGAGGATTCAGCCTCGCGTACGATCTTCGCCAAGTCCGGCGGACGCTGCGCCGCGGTGCACGCTTCCATCAAGTCGCGGTGATAGATCGAGGCTTTGGCCATATTCTTGGCCGCGGCTCGCGCCTCGGGCACGCTCCCCTCGGCCAGGTACACGTACGGAGTCACCCATGCTGCCCACTCCGTCCCAGGATCCAGATGCACGAAGTCCATGGCACCGTCGGTTTTGCCCATCTCCAGGAATGACCACGCGCACGATCGGAACGCGAAATTCCCCGGATCTTGTTGCCGGGCCGCTTTGCACTCCTGCATCGATTTATCGAGCATCCCGGCGTAACGCAGCACATAGCTGAGCGCGAAGTGCGAATCGGCGCTCTGCGGGCGCCGCCGCACCAGATCGGTCGCCGCATCGTAAGCGCGTCCCAGGTCGCCCCGTTCGACGCGATTCGTGATCAAGTTGCTGGCAGCCATCACGCGATTCGGATCGAGCGCCAGTGCCTTCTCATACGCATTGTTGGATTGCTGGAACGCCTCTTCGCCGCCTCCGCCATAGGTCGAGTCGAAGTTGTATCTCTGTCCCAGGGCCTCCCACGCAGGCGCATAGGTGGGATCGATCCCCACGGCCCATTGCAGCATTTTGATCGCTTCCTTGTTGGGCTTGGGATCATGCGCCTGGGCCACGCTGCGCAAGTAGAAGTCGTACGCTTCCTGGTTCTTGGGACGCGACGCGGTTTCGATTGCCCCGCCTCCGCCGCCCAGAACCGGCAACAATCCGTGCTCGATCTGATTTTTCAGTTGTTCGTGCAGTCCGATAAGATCGTCGGCCTTTGCCGTGGCCGTCCCTTGCCACACCACCCGGTCGGTCGGGACGTCAATTGCTTCCAGCGTCACCTGCAATTGATCACCTTGTTTGATGAAGTGACCTTGCAGCAACCGTCCCACCCGCAGTTCTTTCCCAACGTTCTTCGGGTCGAGATCCGGCGCGACATACTTGCGCGTCACCGACGACGGCCGCACCTCGAGCGTGCGCGAATACGTCAACACACTCGACAACTCATCGGCCAGCGCGTACCGCAAATAGTCGACGTTCACGTCCCCGTTCAGGTTCTGCAACGGCAGCACCGCGATCGCGTTTCGCACCTCTGCGTTGGCGACCTCCCGGTGCTTGAACCACCACGCTCCCACTGCCGAGAGGACCGCGATCAGGAGCGCCGCCGTGCCCAGACAGCAGCATAGGTCAGAAGCCGCGAGTCTCGGCCGAACGTTCTCGACGCCGCCCGCAGCATCGCTGTACTGCCGGTCGCAGGCTTGATCGTTCCCGACTCGGCTTCACGCTTCAGCAGCGCCAGATCGGACCGCATCTCCGCCGCGCTCTGGTAGCGGTGCTTGCGGTCCTTCTCCATCGCCTTGCCGATGATTCCTTCCAACTCGATCGGAATCTTCGGATTCACATCCCGCGGCGGCACGGGCTTGGCATGCAGCACCGCGTCCAGCGTGACCAGCGAGTTGTTGCCCGTGAAGGGCTTTTTGCCCGTGGCCATCTCGTAGAGCACGGTGCCAAAGGAGAACAGGTCGCTGCGCGCGTCGATGGTCTCGCTGCGCGCCTGCTCCGGCGACATGTAGACCGCGGTGCCCGGGATGACGCCCACGGCGGTCAGCGACTGATCGCCGCCGTCCTCTTCAGCTGTGTACGAGTTTCGCCAGCCCGAAATCGAGCACCTTCACCTGTCCCGTCGGAGTCAGGAAGATGTTGGCGGGCTTGATGTCGCGATGCACAATGCCCTTGGTGTGCGACGCCACCAGGGCGTCCGCGACCTGCACCCCGACGTCGAGCACTTCCTCCAGCGCCATCGGGTGCCCGGAGATATGCTGCTTCAGGCTCTCTCCATCGAGCTTCTCCATTACGATGAAGGGATGCCCGTTGTTGTCCTCAATTCCGTGGATCGTGCAGATATTAGGATGGTTAAGCTGCGACGCGGCCCGGGCCTCGCGGGTGAAACGTTCCAGCGATTTGGGGTCGCCGGTAAGATTTTCCGGAATGAACTTGAGGGCAACGTGGCGCCCTAGCTTGAGATCTTCGCCCTCGTAGACAACGCCCATACCACCGCCCCCGAGCTTGCCGAGGATACGGTAATGGGAGACTTGCTGACCGATCATGAGAGCGCGCGACCTTGCTCGGCGGTAATGTTAGGCCCCCAGCCGAATCCGGTCAACTCCCTTATTCTCCGAGGCCTACAGCGAGTTGCGGATGCTGCCGAAAGTTCGCAATTGCAGCGTAGCAGCCGGAGCGTAATCGAGACCGTGGGAGGTGCCGTGAGTGTGCCGGAGAATGGTTCAGCGTGAACTTGGGGAGCAGCCGATTGTAGATTTCCTCTTTGGGACGAACGCTCTCGATTCCCACTCTGGCCCCCTACGTCCTTACGGTCAGATGCTTATCCGCGCAAGGGCGGTTTGCCCAATATTATGATGAGGCGAGGCGAAATTGCGGCGCGCATCCGCGTGCGGAGGTTGATTTTCATGAACGCTGTTCCAAAAACCCCAAACCCTTGGCCGGCACCTGCGCCCGACCAGCATGAGGCAATCCGCCGGCGCGCGGAAGAGATCTATATCCGCAACGGGCGAATCCCGGGGCGCGACGTCGAAAACTGGGCGCAAGCTGAACAGGAGATCCTGCGCGAATCCGCAGAGCCGCCCACCCGCAGGACCGCCATTATCGTCAGAGTCAACGGTGAGGAGTTCGTGGGCGAATACGATGCCGCATCCGCGGACGGTTACCAACCTGGCGAGTTCGGTCCCGGCGCTTCAGTGCCCGTTCGATTTCATGCTGACAAGATGTTTGTCCAACGGCCCAACGGCAAGATTCTCGAGACCACGATCGTCCGACACGCTGGCGCAGAGAAACTCGGCTAAGGGAGATCGTCTGCGACGTTCATGCCCGAAAATGCTCTCCTACTGATTGAATCCGGAGATGCTCCCGCAGCAGCGTCTTGATATATTGCAGAGATGTTGAACCTGTTCGCTCCGAAGCTAAGGCGGCCACCTGCTCGGAGTTTTCTCTCGAACCTGCAACACCTCGGCGCGCTCGGCCTTTTCTTTTTGGCGGTTCTCGATAGCTCGCCGATCCCGACTTTCGGCGCTCCCGACATCCTGACCGCGGTTCTTTCCGCCAGCCACCGTAATCCGTGGTACGAATACGCCATCACCGCGACCGCCGGATCGGTCATCGGCGCGTACATCACCTTCCGCCTCGCCCGCAAGGCGGGATCCGCTTATCTGGACAAGAAATTCAAGAAGGGCAAAGTTTCGAAGTTTCTGAAGATTTTCAAGAAGTGGGGAACCGGAAGCCTGGTTGCTTCGACCGTCATTCCACTCCCGACTCCGACTACTTTGTTCTTCGCCGCCGCCGGCGTTTCTGATTATCCGCTTGGGAAGTTTCTAGTCATAGTCACCCTTTGTCGTGCGGTTCGCTATTCCGCAATCGCCTTTGTGGCAGATCTCTACGGACGCCGCTTCATCCGCGAACTCCGCCATCCCCTGCAACATTGGGGATGGCTGGTGTTCGCCATCGCATTGATTGTGGCTGCTGATCGCCGGCGAGATTCTTATCAGCCGCCGACTGGAAACTGCTCCCGCGAGCTAAACAAACTGCGGCGTGCACAAGCGTGGAAAAGGGGCGCTTTTAGCGCCGCGTGCCGTGAAAGATAGCGCAGAACATCGCGCTGGACTCTTTTGCATCTCTCTGCCCTCCACGCCGAAGAAATTAACGGAGTTCCTCCGGCCCAGTTGCCAGATACCCCTGTTATTCATCCAGATACAGCCCAGCCGACGCTCCCACCCACTCCATGTTCTTGTTGTGATCGACTCCCATCATCAACCCGCGCCCCATGCGGATGATGGTCATCACGGGCTTTAGCTCGTCGAGCCAGATATACATCACCCGCACTTCTGCTTTGGTCCCGCCAAACGGAGTGGCAATCACCGGCTCAAAGTGCAGCCGCTCCTGCAAAATGTAGTAAGGCCGCTTGTCCGCCGGAATGGCGGCAATTTCTTCTCTGGTTGGCGAAATCACGACCCCGAGGCCTGCGAAAGAATACAGCGGCTTCAGCGCGTAATTCTCGAGATCTGCGGGAATCTCCTGCAACTGGTCCAGGAACCATGTCTTCGGTACCGACGCATGCTTTAAGTAGGGAATCGAAAACTTGCTGATCCGAAAATACCAGTTGGGATGCCCCGCCCACTCGACATCCAAGTCATCGCGCCAGTCGAATGCGAGTTTGACCTTCTTGCGTTCCAGTTCATCCACAATCGCACGGTTATAAATGCGCCGGATCGGAACGACCTCTCCGTCGCGCTCGTAGTAGAGACGCGACCCTTCTTTCCTGATGTCTACAATATCGACGGTCCGCACGCCGAGCATCTTTTCGGTCAGAAGAAAATCCGGCAGCGTCTTTTGGTGTGCGGGATCAATCTCCATCAAAATCACATTCTCGGGATCGTGCGAGCCCACAATCGCCCGCCGCAGCAACTCGCGATAAGAAGAAGTCTCCAGCCCGCTCAAGAAGATATTTCAATCGCTGCCGTAGACCCGAGGCCTGACGCCGATGCCGAAAGCTCACGCCGGAGCCTCCAGTCCGTACACCTCGATATAAGCATCGCGCCAGCGGCCCCTGATAGGCATAAAGGGAAGGGAAGGCCTGCAACTCCACCAGCTTCGGCTGCAACTCGCCAGCAGCATCGCGCACCAGCCCAAAATCCACCTGCACAAACATCGGATGCGGAGGCTCATTGGGAACCTTGAACTCGGCAGGAACCGCCTCATCCGACTTCGCGCGGTAGGCCGGATTGTCCACCAACTGCCGAATCAGTGCCTCGCCATCCGCCGCCATCCGGTCAATCAGTGTTTTGGGAAAGAAGCAAGGCGTCTCCGACAATCGAAACTGCACATGCGTCCCGCACGCGTCATCAACCCGCCGCAAGAATGCCTGATATTTTTCGGGAGTAAACCTGCCGTTGAATTGCTGACGCAAGGAAGGGATCATCAGAAGCGCCAATCACACGTAGCGCCGGCGTCCCGCCGGCTGTCGCGAGGGCGACTCGCCCTCGCATCCAAACGTACGCTTAAACCGAAAACTTTCGAAGCTAGAAGCTAGAAGCAAGAAGCTAAGAGCTCCCTACGCCTCCACCAAAAACTTACCCTCGCGCATGATCTGCTCGTCGTCGACCCAGATATTGAACTTCCTGCCGACGACATCAATGTGCGTCGTTGAATCCCAGTCCGCGCCCGTGTGCGCGCCATAGGGATTCCCGAACGCAATATGCACGCCGGGATATTTCTCATCCTGCAGAATCTGTCCAATGACTTCTTTCAAATCGATGTTCGTGCCAATGGCAAACTCGCCGACGCGGTCGCTGTTCTCGTCGGTGTGGGTGTACTTCCAGAAATCACTTTCCAGTTCGCGATTCTCCGAGTGCGCTTCGGTCAGGCGGTTTCCCTTCATGCGGATGGTCAGCGGATTCTCTTTCAAGTCTCCAAACTTCGCGCACAAATAATCGCCGACCACGCCGTCGATCACAAATGTCCCATTCACCTCGCCCGGCGTCGTGAAGATTTCACCGCCCGGCAGATTCCCCCATTTTTCCGGAGAGATAATTCCGCTGGTCTTGAGCCACTTGTAGTTCGGATTCAGATCGGCCGTCAGATCGGTTCCGGCCGCAGTCTTCGCCGTAATCTTCGATGCCTTGCGCACCATCTCGACCACTTTCTGGCTGAGCCGGTCGACCCGCGCAAAATCTGCCCGCATTCCCTCCAGCATGATCTGCCGGTTGATGTTCACCATGTGCGCGTGGCGAATCTTGCGCCGGTTCACCACATCGGTCATCTGAATGCGCGAGCGCAGTTCGTGCGTCTGCACCTGCACCGCAAAGATCGAAACCTGGCTCGTCTCCAGATCTTCCAGAATCGGGCTCGGCAAGTCGGTCAGCGGACGCTCCGCCACCTCCTCCAGTACCCACGCGTGGTAGGGCGCGCCGATCTTTTCCAGTTCGCGCACGATGGCCGCCGCAATCTCGATCGTCGCCTCGTCGGTAATCACGCAAACCTGTTCACTCGGCTGCACGCGCAGGCAGACATTCACCGCGTTGAAAGCCCCGGGTGTGTATTCAGGGTCAAAGGAGATGTCGGTCAGGCGGGTGCCCCATTTCTCGCGCTCTTTGCGAGAAGTGGGGATTTTGACCGAATCTAAAGGATTGCTTTCATTCACAGAAATACTCATCAACCGACTTTCCGTACGGACGCCGGCTCTTCTTCGAGCCCGGCTTCCGTCTCTTCAATGATGTAATCAACCACTTTCTTCAAATCCCCGGTTTCCTGGAACACGCGCAGTTGCCGGTCGGCCCCGCTGCCCTTTTCCAGAATCGTGTGGATGTAATTCAATTCTTCGCGCGAGCCCAGTTCGTCGACCACATCATCAATGAACTCGAGGTATTCGTGAATCAAATCGCGCGCCGGCACCTCGGTCTGCTTGCCGAAATCGATCAGCTTGCCGTCCAGGCCGTACCGCGACGCCCGCCACTTGTTTTCCATGATCAAGGCACGCCGGTAAAGACGGAATCCCTGATTCGCTGTATAGAGCTTATACAGCTTCGCTACCGTCGCCTGAATCAAAGCCGCAAGCGCGATCGTCTCATCGGCCCGCATGGGAATGTCGCACACTCGAAATTCAATCGTGTTAAAGAATGGATGCGGCCGGATGTCCCACCAGATCTTCTTCGCGTTGTCGATGCAGTTGGTCTTGATCAGCAGCTTGATGAAGTTTTCGTACTCGCCCCAGCTCGGAAAATAGTCGGGAATGTTCGTCCGCGGAAACTTGTCGAACACCTTGCAGCGGTACGATTTCAGCCCGGTGTTCATTCCCAGCCAGAACGGCGAATTCGTCGACAGCGCCAGAATGTGCGGCAGAAAATACCGCGCATGGTTCATCATGTGGATCGCGGTCTCGCGATCCTCGATCCCGACGTGCACGTGTAGCCCGAAAATCAGATTGGCCCGGGCCACCACCTGCAAATCCTCAACGATATTCTTGTAGCGCTGGTCGGGGTGGATTTCCTGCGTCCGCCAGTCCGAAAACGGATGCGTCGCCGCCGACGCCAGCCGCAGTCCATTCTCCTTGGCCAGTCGAACCATGTTGCGGCGCAGTTTCTTGACCTCGTCGCGCGCATCTTTAATATTGGCGCAGACCGACGTCCCAACCTCCACCACCGACTGGTGCATCTCCGCCTTCACCCGCTCCTGAAGAATCATCTTCCCCTTCTCCAGGATTTCGGCATGAATGTGCGACCGCAGATCCCGCGTCTCAGGATCGACGGTCTGATATTCCTCTTCAATACCGATGGTGAAAGTAGGCTGCATTTCCGTTGCTTCTTTGTCCCCTCTTTAAAGTCTTGTCATTCCGAGCGAAGTCGAGGAACCTGCTTTTCGCCGGCAGCGCCCAACCGCCGGGAAGTCCTAACAGTATAACAATGAGAGAAGGGCGCTTCGGACGCGGCAGTAACTCAGTCCCACTCTTTGTTTTCCTTGACGCGCGCCTTCACAATCTTCTTCACCAGCGCGTCCGGCAATGGCTTATCGGAAGGGAACTGAATCGTCCCTTTGGACGTCCGGAAGCCCTCGAGTTCCTTCTCGAACTGATCGAGCACTCCCGAGCCGGTCGGAAACAAGCTGCAATGATTCTTGAACGCCGCATAGCCTACCAGCATCCCGTTGTACTTGAACATCGGAATCCCATAGCTGATGACCTCGGTAGTTTCCTTGGGCACCACGGACTGAATCACTGCGCGAATATGTTTCAGAGTGCTCTGCGCCGGTTCCGGCACTGCCGCCAGATATTCATCGACATTCTTGGCTGTTTTGCCTCTTCTCATTACAACCTCTGGATCTGTCATCCCGAGCGAAGCGAAGGACCGTGCACCTTGCCGGTGATGGATGAGCGGTCGACGAGTTGCACAGATCCTTCGGACCGCAGCCACCGCGGTCCTCAGGATGACAAACGCTCCTGCGGCCTTTTATTTCACGGGTTTTCGTTTCCGCGCGGCTACCCACTCAGGCTCGCCCTTCTTCTCGGGCTTCCCACCAGAAACTCCCGCCAAAAATCCCGCCCATCGCAACTCCTTCACTGGACTTTCCCCGCTCATTGCCATCTTCACCGCCATCTCCGCTACGGCGTTCACAATCCAGTCAAAATTCTCCTGACCGACGGAAGTTATCTCCGCGTCCGGCGCCGGATTCAAGAAGTCAATCGCATACGGCACTCCGCCCTCGACCGCGAACTCGACCGTGTTCAAGTCGTACCCCAACGCCCGGCACAACGACAAGGCATCCTTCTCGATCCGTTCCCGCAAGGCTGGCGTCGACGGCGGTGGATTCCCCTTCACATAGCGCTCGTGATGCGGCGCCTTCGGGTCGTACTTCATGATGTGCACCTTCTCTTGCCCCACCACGTAGCAACGGTAATACTCGTCAAACTCCACTCCGTGCTGCAGCGTCATGCATAGCCGGCCGGTTTGGTTGTAATGATGGAAGAACTCCTCGGGCGAATGCACCTTGTACACATGCTTCCACCCGCCGCCGGAATAAGGCTTCAGGAAAGCAGGGAAGCCGACGTAATCAAAAAGCTCCTGCCAGTTCAGCGGAAACATCAGGTTCCGCATCGACTGGTCGGTCGTCCCTTCAGGATGCTTGTTGTGCGGCAGAATTACAGTCGGCGGAATCGCGACGCCCATCTTGTGCGCCAGGGCGTAGTTGAAAAATTTGTCGTCAGCCGTCCACCAGAACGGATTGTTCACCACGATCGTCCCGTGCAACGCAGCGTTTTTCAAATATGCGCGGTAAAACTCGATATCCTGCGAAATCCGGTCAATGATGACGTCGTATTTCTTCGGCTCATCCATCCGGATCCCGCCGATCTTCACAAATTCCGCCTCGATGCCATCGACTCGCATCGAGTTGATTTTCTCGACCAACGCGGGTGGAAACGTGTTTTCCATGCCAAACAAAATTCCAATCTTCTTCACGACACAATCTCCATTCCTAAAATGTCACACTGCGAAAATGTCATCCTGAGCGAAGTCAGTGGTTCACGAAGTGAAGCACTGACGCAGTCGAAGGATCCCTACCCCTGAATCACACTCACCCTGCGGTGAGGCATTCTCCTCGTGCAGCATCCCGCAGCGGCTAAAGCCTGGCTCCTAGAGGCAGCTTTGGCGGCACGGCTGAAGGCCGTGCCCTTCCACGAAACGGTCAAAAATACTTCCCCGCCATTCTCAGCCACAGCGGCCAATCATGCTTCGAATTATCGTTCCAAACGTCCAGCCAGTGCGGAATCGCCTTGGCATTCAGAATCGCCGACAGCTTCACGTTCTGATCCAGACAGATATCCCAATCCGCCGATCCCAGCACAATCTTCATCTGCCGGTAGCGGCTCAAGAACCAGTCATCCGACATATTCGGCAAGAAGTCCGGAGGATTATTGAAATAACAATCATTGTCGTAAAACCCGTCGAGAAATTGATGGATATCAAACGCCCCGCTCATGCTCACACAATACGTCACCACGTCGGGATGCTTCATCGCAAAGTTTACCGCGTGATATCCGCCAAAGCTGCATCCCGTCGCGGCCAGTTGCCAGGCCTGATTCTTCCACCGGATGAAGGGTAAGAACTCGTGCAGAAGGTATCGTTCATACTGCAAATGACGCAGCACCCGTACCCCGGGATGCACGCCCTTGTTGTACCAACTCTCGGTGTCCACGGCGTCTGGACAGAAGACCTGCAGTTCCCCGCGCTCAATCTTCGGCGCTAGCACACCAATCATTCCTCGATCTTCATATTCGAAAAAACGTCCCATCGAGGTCGGGAAGACGAGCAGCGGCATCCCCGCATGGCCGTAGACGAGCGCCTCCATGTCCCGATGCAGTTCCTGACTATAAGCTTTGTGATATTCGCGATTCATCGTGAGTGGAGTGAATGTCCTCGTGCGGCGGAAAGACGTTGCTTTCGGACGCGTCTTTTCGCAGCCGAAGTATCTTACCCGATGGAAGGCGTAAACCCCTAGAGTGGTGGGGATCGTTCCTGGATGAACGAGAAAAGCTAACCACGAAGGGCACGAAGGATCACGAAGGGAAGCCTTCAACAGACTTCCTTAGTGGTCCTTCGTGGTTGATGGTTCTGTCTGCTGTCGTCGAAATAGCGGCTACCGCAACTACTGCCCCTCCGGTGCCTTCGACATATGCACCGCAATGATCTGCCAGTCTCCGCCATGCTTCTGGAACACCGTCGTCATCCGGATGTCCTCTGGCTTCTGCGGAATCTGCATCTCGACATCTCCCATCAGCACCGCGGTGTCACCGAAGGTTCGCACCGTGGATTCCTTCAAGACGCATTTCGGCATGTGGTTCGCATGCATGCCATCTGCCGGCACCACATCGGTCTTGCTCAGAACGCCATTACCGAACGACGTACCCATGAAGTCATCCGAAAACATTTTCCGCAGTGCCGGAAGGTCTGGAACCGACGCGGCGTCAAGCCAGGCTTGTTCCATTTTCCGGAAATCATCTTCACTTATGTTTGCGGTTTTGGGGTGAGCATTCAGCCTGAGGAATGTCACCGTGGAAATACAAATCACCAGACCCAATGAGGCGAGCCCTGTCCTCATACGCTACTCCTTGGAATAGATTTGTGAGCGGACCCAAACTAGGAGTCGTAGACACCAAGGGGTTCAGCAAAGTTCCCGAACACCGAGGAGGAGCCCAGTGCTCCGGCGCAAGAAAATGGCCGGCTCGTGTGAGCCGGCCATGATTCAAGATTTTGTGATCACGACATTTGGTGATCAGAAAATCAGTTTCAACCCAAACAGCAGACGACGCCGCCCGATGCCGTCGGTAATGATGTTGCCGGCAAAAGTCAGGCCACCATTGCTGTTGTAATCCGTGTTCTGGAAGCTGCCTCGGGTCACGTGATCCAGAATCGGGTCAGGCACGCCACGGAACTGCGTATTCATCACATTGAATGCCTGGGCCTGGAACTGGGCTGTCCACTTTTCCGAGATCTTGATGTTCTTGAAGAACGCCAAGTTCGCGGTGCTGATGTCCTGGCCACGCAAGGTATTGCGTCCGGTTCCCGCGAACGGCGTGCCGTAGACGATAGCGGCTGCTGGATTATTCTGGATCCAGTGCACCGCGTTCGCAGTGGTCGGCAAGCCGGTCACAAAGTCCGTCAGGCTGCAGGTGGACGCTGTCGTGCCCGTGCAATTGTATTGGCCGACCGTAGCCAGCGGTGCCGCCGCATTCGCCACGATCGGACGACAGGCATCATAGTTTCCTCCGAAGTTTCCCATCGGATCGCATAGGCTTCCGTTCGCGTATAGCTGGATCGTCGTATACGGCTGCCCGCTGGTATAGCGGTAAGTCGTATTCACCTGCCATCCGCCCAGTACGTGACCCAACAATCCATGCTGCGCCGTGTAGAAGGGCAAGTCGTACACCACGGCAACGCCTACAACGTGCGGAAAGTCGATGCCGGAGTTGGCCCGTTCCGACGCGCTGGTGTCGAAGGGATTCTGCGCGTACCCCAGGGTATTGCCGCCGCCCAGCGTGCTGAAAACTTCGCTCGTGTTATCGATAGTCTTGCTGTAGGTATACGACGCAGTTGCACTCAGTCCGCGCCAGTTCGCGATGCGCAACTCGCTCTGTAGCCCGTTGTAGTTTGACTGAGCCGTGTTGGCATACTTGATGACGTTGGTGAAGTTGCAGTTCGCATACCCGCCGCCAAATCCCGGAGCCGATGGGTCGCTGCAGGGAGTCAATCCGGCAGGAATCACATTCCCGAATCCCGCACTGACAAGCGGCGCTAGCGCCGGATTTCCGTTCAACTCCTGAAATTGAGCGATTGCGTGATTCCCCACGTAGCGAACCTCGCCTACGATTCGCGGCGTGAACGAGTACTGGATACCCAGGTTCCATTGTTCCGTGTAAGGATTGCGGAAGTTCTGTGGTACCTGCACCTGGTTGGCAAACCCAGGATTTCCTCCCGCAGCTAGCGGCTGTAGGAAAGGAATCACCTGCGTCCCGAACACGCCATTCGTTGGTACACCGGTGGTCGGACCGCCCACGATCGGTCCCAATGTGGCGAAGTTCACCTTCGGCGCGGCCGTGGCTACGTTCAAGAACATGTTGTAAAACGCGGGGTCATATGCGATTCGGAACCCGCCCCGAACGACCATTTTGTCCGCGCCCAGCACTCCGCTCAGAATGTGCGGCGTCCAGGCAAAGCCCACCACGGGAGCAAAATTCTTCCACGCTTGCGGGACTGTCGGCACGGTCGTCTGACTCAGCGGCAAAGAAGTCGTCCACAACGGATTTGAGCCTGTTTGCTGCTTCAGGCTCTGATCGTGGAGAAGATTAATTGCCTGCTGGTACCAGTCCCAGCGCATGCCCAGGTTGAGCGTCAAGTTGTCTTTGACTCTCCAGTTGTCTTGGACATAAAAGCCCAGATCCCACTCGCTGAACGGCAGGATCGGACTGCCCAGCGCGATCTGGGTTCCGAACGGGTTGTTGGCGACCATGTCGCTGTACGAGGGGAACAGAAAGATCCCATTGTTACCGGGTAGAAACACGTTCGGCGAGCGCTGCTGATCCGCTTCGCCTCCGAACTTGATGGCATGTTTTCCCTTCAGCATCGACGCGTTGTCCTGCAGTTGATACACGTTGATGATGCGTCCTTGCGGGAAACCGGCCGACACTCCGAAACTCACACTGTCCTGCGGCGCCGAGCCGATCAGGACCATGTCGGCGGGACAGGCCGTCGGAGTATTCGAATTGCAAGTGGGGAACGATTGCTCCTGAAAGAAAACGCTCGACCGTGAGTAGCTGAAACGAACCTGATTGACAAAGGCGTTGCTGAAGTTTCGCACCCAGTCCAGGCCAATCTGCTGGCTCAGCCCAGGGATCGACTGCCAGTCCCCCACTTGAATGCCGTTGCCAGCGTTCACGCCTCCGCTGTAGGTCTTCTGGTACACATACCGCCCGAAGAAATTGTCCTTATCGGAGAGCCTGAAGTCGAGGCGTCCGGTCGCCTCGTAGTCGTTGAATGGACCTGGAACGAATCGGGTCATCGAGCCGAATTCAATGGGAGTGCAACCATTCACCCCCGCCGTAACGCAGGGAAACGCAAATCCCGTGGTCGGATCGATCTGGTTCGTCACCAGCACATTCTGAACATTCGTGAACACCGGATTTCCCGCCTTAACGGCGTTTGGCCCGACTGTGCTTTCGATCAGTCCGATCGGGCTGCTGGGAAACGCCGCTGCCAGCTGGGCGTCGCCGTTGGGCGTTGGCACCAGTCCGTTGGCGGTCGAAGCGGGAGAGCCGGCGAAACGCTGCCGTTCAAAGTTTCCCGAGCCGAAAAACCAGATCTTGTTTTTCTTGAGCGGTCCGCCCATCGTTCCGCCGAAACGATTGTCCACAAATCCTGGAACCTTGGGCACGATGCAGCCATCGGACGCCGGCTGTCCTGGCAAACAGAAACCAAGCAGCGGATTCTTCTCGTTATTCTCCAGCGAATCGAAGGTCGAACCTTGCCAGAATTCGTACGCGGTTCCGTGAAACTGGTTGGTCCCCGACTTGGTGATGTAGTTGATCACCGCACCGGTATTGCGGCCGAACTCGGCGTCGTAGTTGGTCACTACCTGCATTTCAGAGATGGCGTCCTGATTGCCAAAAAAGATCGACGGCCCCGCAATCGAGTTGTCATTGTTGCTCTGGCCGTCGATCTGAAAATTGTTGGCACGCGCGCGTAGGCCGTTCACCGACATCTCGGCGCCGTTGTTGTTGCTGAAACTGGCGTCGCCCGCGGTCACAACGCCTGGCAGGAATAGCGCCAGGGAGTCGAATGTATTTCCCATCGGCAAGCTGGTCACTTTTTCTGCAGTGAAGGTATCTGAAATCTGATCGGTAGTAGATTCGATCAGAGGCGCCGTGCCTTCCACCGTGACCGACTCGGTTGAGGAACCGAGAGGCAAACTCACGGTTCCTAAGCCGGTGTCCTTTCCCACGGCCACGCTCAGATTTTTTGACTCATACGCGCGGAAACTGGGCGCTTCAATCTTCAGGTCGTACGCTCCTGGCGGCAGGTCGCGCAGTGCGATGATTCCAGCCGAAGTGGTTTGGGTCGTAAATACGCGGTTCGTGGCTAAGTGCATGACCGTGACCTTGGCATTGGGTATCACCGCACCCTGCGGATCCTGCACAACACCTGAAATGGTTCCGGTCACTATTCCTTGTGCCAGCGAAAACGTGGCGCCAAAAATCAAAGCCGCAAACGCCACAGCAAGAAGAGTCTTTCCCCCGAAAATGGATTTCATTACTTTCTCCTCAGTGCCGCTGTGGAGCACACACCAGTGTCTTGCACTGTCTCGTGTTGATCGCTTCCCACAGAAACTCGGCACGCAACTTACGAGGCAAATCCATTTCCATAACATTCCGAGTGTAAGTTCCCAATTCGTCTGCGCATTCCAAAATGTCTTGAGTTATGTGAGCCCGTCACAGCATGGTTTCCGGGAGGGCACGTACGAAAATTGGTAGGGATGGGCGGCGTCGCCGCGAGTCGACCTTCAAATCGAAGATTGTTATGAGTGACTGCGGAGTTGTAGGACGCTTTTGTCAAGCGCGAGCCACGCTTGTGGCTGATATCACCAACTGACAAAAAAGCCCGCTCCTTCCGGAGCGGGCCGCGATTGGGGGAAGGACAACACTCTACGATCCGTTTGAGCATACCGATAGCGATGTATTGTGCTGAAAGCTCAGCCATCCATTCACCGAAGTGCTGGTCGGTCCTCCGAAATAAGGCAGCATTACAAGGTCCTGCAAGTTGTACGTGAACCCGTGCAGAACATAGGGGAATCCGCCATAGTTGGAGTCGCCCTCTTCCGGATCGCCTACCTCCAGAATTCCGCACGGCGTATTGTTTCCGTTGTAGTTGACCGTTAGCGGATCATCGGCCCACTCACCCACTTCGTGCGACAGCGCCGAGACGTCCTGCGAGAACACGCCTGTGTGATCTACATAGGTCGCTTCCGCATAGGACTGCGGATTACTGACGCTGCCTTCCGAGCTGTGATACCCGCCAATGCAGCATCCGTTCTGCGTCAGATACGTGTCATAGAGCAGGAAGATCGGAAACTGATTCGGCGAAATTCCCAGTTTGCTGATCAGGTTCGGAATCTGTGAGTCAAACCAGTTGATATCCACTTCGGCGGCCGTGAACCCAAACGGGCTCCCGGTTTTTCCGTAGGTCCGGGATGGGCTCAACGTTTGCTCGGCGAGCACCGTCTCGCTCAACAGCAGGTGCGAGTTCGGGTTCGACTGCACCGTGCCCCAGAAGTTAGCGCGCTGAAAGGCGTCAATATATTGCGTGGTCCCCACATCGACTCCACCTTGCGTGTACGTGGTCGTGGAATCGAAAATCGGAGACAGCACCGTGTTGGTCGTCACCGAATTTCCGTTCGAGAGCACGTGTGAAGGATCGAAGGTGGTCTTGGTGCCGTTGCGTGCCGTGATCACGATCTTGACCGGGATGATGTACGTCGTAATGGTAGCCGTTGAATTTGTGGAAGGCGCCGCGCCCACCATGTTGTAGGAGTAGTTCGTCCCACCATAGGTGAACGAACCGTTCCAGCTCTGCAAGGAAGCGGGTGGCGGGGCGACGTCGGTTCGAAGGTGCGGCGGCATCACCACGTACATTCCACGTGGAGTCGCACCTTGCGCATCTTGGGCCAGCGCGCTTCCGGCAAGCCCTAGGCAGGTGAGCAAACACAAGGCAACAATTGAAATTAGGGGAGAACTACTTCTTCTAGTCATATCCGATGCTATCTCCTTGGGAATTTTCCTCTGACAGCGAAGTGACGCGTGAACCCCAGACTGGACTCTGCGGACTTCCAAACCTGGTCGTCCGCAAAGCGCTCCTGACAACTGAGTCAGGAGCACTTTTTCTAATCCCACAGTAGACCCCGAGTCAATGTGCAAATGTTCTAAACCTCTGTCTTGTTCTGTTTTTGTAAACTGCGACCGCATTTCCGCATTTCGTAAACTTCTGGCGGCCCTAGTGGTTTCCCCGGTCTTCCATGGGCCCGCTCTCTATTTACAGTTTGGCGGGTCCGTCCAATAAAAAACCCGTCCCTCGCGGGACGGGTTGATTCCAACAACCGATGTTGCTAACCGCCGTTGTTGCAGATGCCCAGCTTGAACGGATTATCCTGGAACGACTCCGTCCCGCCGTCCACTGAGGTAGTGTTCGGGGCGCCGAAATATTCCAGGTAAACCAGATCCTGCAGGTTATAGGTGAACCCATTCAACACATAGGGGAAAGCCCCATAGTTCGAGAAGCCTTCCTCCGGATCGCCCACTTCCAGAATCCCGCACGAGACGGGGTTGCCGGAGGTGTTGACGACTAGCGGATCGTCCAGCCACTCGCCCACTTCGTGCGACAACGCCGAAACGTCCTGCGCGAAGATGCCCGGGGTGCCGATGTAGGTGAAGTGCGAATAGGCCTGAGGAGCAGAAGTGCTGCCGTAGGAGCTGTGGTATCCGCCAATGCAGCATCCACCGAATTCCGTCAGGTACGAGTTGTACGTGATGAAGATCGGAAGCGTGCCGGGGGTAATCTGGGTGGCGAATTTCGTCAGAATGGCCTGCAGTTGGCTATCGAACCAGAAGATGTCCGCGGTTCCTACTGAAATGCCGAACTCCGTCGCGATCTTGCCGTCCGCAGCCGGAACAGTGATGGTCTGAAGAGGCGTCACCTTCGGTTGGCTCAACAGAACGTGATAACCGGTACCGCCAACAGTCGACCAGAAGTTACCGCGTTGGAAGGCATCTTCATACTGTGTCGTGCCGAGATTCACTCCCGTGGGAGTAACCCAGCTCATGTTTTTGAAGATCGGCGAATTTACCGTGTTTGCCTCCGCCGACTTGCCATTGCTCTGTATGGTCAACGGGCTGAAGATCGTGGTCTTGCCGTTCACCACGAACTTGAGTGCGATCGGGATCAGGAAAACCTTGACCGTGGTTGATGAGCCCGTGGAAGGATCGGTTCCTACCATGTTGTAGTTGTAGGTCTTGCTTTTGTAGACGAACGATCCATTCCAGGTCGTCAACGGAGTTACGGGCGCGTTGCTGGCATCATTATGGAGAGTTGGACGCAACCGTTCAAACATGGGGTGCGCCGTCATCGTATCTTCCTGGGCAAGGGCGGTGCCTGTTACGCAGGCAACCAGAGCAAGCGCAGCCAGAAGGCTGAGCACAGTAAATCTTTTCATAGGCTGATGGGTCTCCTTAGGGTCATGGAACGTTAATGTTGGACAGGGGATTCAAAAACGAGGCATTTGTTTTGGTCCAGAGATCCACAAGGTCTCTGGTCACAGAGGAAAACAAAGTCATTTGATTCTGCTGTTCTTCGCCGGTAATGTCAACTGTGAATATTTTTGCAGCCTCCTCTGTTTTCGCCCTTTTCCCTCCCGCTTCTTGTGAGAAGCAACGTTTCTCAGCTGCACAAATGTAGAATAGGTTCGCTTGGCCCCTCTCGATCTCACTGAAGCCGATGTTCGCCGCCTGCTCGATCCCTCTCAGCTTTGCGCTGCCCTGGAGTCCGCATTTCGCGATCGTTATCCCTCCATCAGTCTTCCGCCGCGGACTCATGCAGAACTCGCCGACGGTATGTTTCTCGCCATGTCGTGCTATGACGGCGCTGCCAATGCGCTCGGAATGAAGCTGGTCCTGGTGCGGGATCGCGCCCACATTCCTTCCGCAACTCCCCCTGCTTGGTCCAGCCGCGATAGCACTCTCACGGAGGGCCGCATTCAAGCGACATACCTTCTCCTGGACCCCGAAACTGCCCAACCCCGCCTGACCATCGCGGCCAACTATCTCACCGATCTCCGAACCGCGGCCGTATCAGCCGTCGCCACAAAATTCCTGGCGCGCTCCGATTCCACAACTCTCGGGATATTCGGCACCGGGCGTCTCGCTCGGGCGCATCTCTCGGTTCTTCCGCTGGCCCGCAAGTTTCGACGCGTGCTCATCTGCGGCCGCAACGCTTCGCGCTCCGCGGAATTTGTAAAGGACGTTTCTGCCCAGACGCCGAGAATTGAGATAGCAGCGGCCGACGCCCATACTTGCGCGGCTGAATCCGATGTCCTCTGTACCTGCACCTCGAGCTCCTCTCCACTCTTCGACGGCCGCGACCTTCGTCCCGGAACCCACCTCAATCTGGTAGGCGCTTTCCGTCCCCAAGCGCGGGAAGTCGACACGTGTACGATCCAGCGATCGCGCCTCATCGTCGATACCTACGGCGCCGCTGTGTCCGAAGTGGGCGAGTTCTTGATTCCACTGAAAGCAGGAGCAATTGGCCGAGATCACGTGGCAGGGGATCTGCACGAACTGGTAAGTGGCGCGAAGCAGGGAAGACGGAGCCCGGAAGAAATCACCGTGTTTAAGAGTGTAGGTTGCGCCCTGGAAGACCTGGTCGCCGCGGAACTTCTCCTCGCAGCATATCAGGCTTGAAGATCTGGAATGCGAACATCGCGCGCCATTCCTGGACGTAAAATTCCAGAGGCGCGCTTCTTTCTCACGTTATGTCACTGTAAATAATGAGCGTAAAGTGATGCGACCGAAGAAGAGAAAGTAAAAGAAGCTAGCTTAACGTAGCGTGAGGAACGCCCATTGCAGCGGAAGCGACTGACCAGGAAACGGATGTGTAAAATCGGGCAACGTGCCCTATCATGAGTAAGACAGCCGCGCGCGGGCGTGGCGGAATGGCATACGCAGCGGACTTAAGGAAAACTTGAGTGCTCGTCCGGGAAACCGGCGATGCAGAACTGCTCAAATTCGGGGAAACCTTAAACGGCAATCCCGAGCCAAGCCCGGAGAGACACCGGCCGGGAAGGTGTAGAGACTAGACGGGCAGCACCTAAGCTCCGGAGCTTCCGGGGGAGGGTGAAGGGATAGTCCAGACCGCAAACTTGGCGTGAGCCCTCAAAGGGCCGCACGTCCGGGCGGCGAAAGCCGTAGACGGCATGAAAATCCGCAGGGCTTAAACGGCCCATGAGGGTTCAAGTCCCTCCGCCCGCACCAAGCAAGTCGTCGTATCCTTACGTGAACGGAAGTACGGGGCACTCTGGGGGTTCAATTCCCTCCCGGCCTCAGGCTACCGGCAACGATCGTCAACTTTGCCGAGCCACAGTGACTTCCCCTGTCTGGGTCCTAGCCCTCCCTCAGAACGCGTGTTCCGATCCGAACCGAGGCGGCTTGCGGCTTCCCGAGCCGCGTCCTGCGGAGTCAGGGCTCGCGTGCTTGTCGGGGCAGGGACGTTCCAGTCCTTCTTGTTCGGTGTGGCATGAGATCACGTGGAACCAGCGCAGAATTGCCAAGGTCGCGAAGGTCCACCATAAGAACCAGGTTTTCTCGATGAAGGGAATCACAGGTTGCTCCTTCTCCGGGTCACTCGACAATATACAATATAGTCAATAGAAATACTAGACATTATTGGGAGATTCTCAGACGTGCTTCTCGCGGTTCGACACATTCAGCCGTCCGACCCAAAAAGGAGATGTTTTCCGACGGAGATGCTGCGAACATTTCAAAATCGAGCAACCAGGAAGAGGCGGTGTCCATCCAACCTATGGGTCCTTTTGGAGTGTTCCAATCGCAGTTACCGCGGTCACTCGCGAGGACTTGTTTGCGAAGGTCGAGTTTTGTATGGTAGAAGGAAAGGTAGTTCTAAAGATCCGAATGTTGCGACTGACCAATCTTGAGAATCGATGGCGGAGGAGTTGCTCTGCGCTCGTCGTTCTTCTGGCTGTCTCTTCAGTTGCAGTCAGTGTCGCCACGCGATACTGTACGCCCCAAGGGTCTTTGACTTACTCCGTAAAGACCTTACACAAGCATGCATCACACGAGCCAAGCCGGCAGAGGCTGACGAAGAGCGTGGCTAACTGGATGCCTGCTGTAGCCCGCGATGCCGTTCTGGACGCGCCGAGTTCTTATCCCCGCACTGCGCCCGCTGGTGCTCCTATGCCCAGCCTTCTTCTGGAACCGAGTTTGTACAACCGTCCGCCACCCTCCTGCTGACCTTTTTCCTGCCGTCCAAGTCGCTGATCGCCCGGAATTCGCCATAACTGCACTCACAAGTGCGTGATGCGTGGTGCTTTCGTCCGAGCGGCACAAGCTTGGAAATGTCCGAGACCAGCCAAGAGTGTTAGGACCGGGATAGACCATAGGCATAGCAACCGGCCTTGCGCTCTCGAGCTCTAATAAGGCTTATTCGTTCGAATGACCTTGTTTCTGTGGCCGCGAAAAACCAATCTGGAAAGGAAACGCACATGGCCGTCGCAGGTCTGTTGACCGAAGAAGATCTGGACGCTCTTCGCCGCGTCAACACATGCATGGTCGCGAACGCAATCGAAGCCTTTAACGTTCGGCTTCACAACACGGGGTTTACCGATGCCAGCATCCGGTGCTGGTTCAAGGATGAGCCGCCGATCGTGGGGTATGCCGCGACCGCCCGGCTGCGCAGTGGGGCACCACCGATCGCGGGGGGAACGTTCCGCGATCGCTCCGACTTCTGGAACAGCATCTTGGAGATTCCATCTCCGCGCATTCTGGTGCTGGAAGACATGGACGATCCGCCGGGCCGCGGGGCGTTTGTGGGAGACATGCACGCTGCCATTCTGAAAGCGTTGAGCTGCGTCGGCTACTTGACCAATGGCGCCGTGCGCGAACTGCCCTCGGTGCGGGCGATAGGGATTCAGTTGTTTGCCGGAAGCCTCGCGGTTTCGCATGCCTACGCGCATATTTTCGACATTGGTTCGGCGGTGACGGTAGGTGGGATGGAGGTTCGTCCGGGCGATCTGCTACATGGAGATCGCCATGGGGTTCTGACCATACCTGCCGAAATTGCTGCGAAGGTTCCGGCGGTTGCGGCTGATCTACAGAAGACGGAGCAGAAGGTGATCGACTTCTGCCGTTCAAGTGATTTTTCAGTCGCGAAGTTGAGCGAGATCATGAACCACAGGCAGAGGGGCTGAACCAGAGATGGGGCCCACTCAAATCGCAAAGAAAGCTGGTCCAGAGACGATGACTGAAGACGGCATTGTGTCCATCCCGCGAAGGTCGATGCGGCAATCCTCTATCCGGCAAAGCTGCAGGCACAGACGCTCGATTTCGTTTGCGATTGCTGCCCTCGCGATAACTCCAGTGGCGATTCTCGCATCGTGCTCGGGAGATCGAGCAAACCAAGTTCAGGCGGGAGGGCCCACCATCACGGTCGGGGTCACGAAGGTCGTGAAGAAGAGTCTCGGACGGCAAATCACGCTTTCTTCCGAGTTGGTTCCGTTCCAGGAGATCGACGTGTACGCCAAAGAATCCGGCTACGTCAAGAAATTGATGGTGGACTACGGAACGCACGTAAAAGCCGGCCAGGTAATGGCCATTCTCGAGATCCCCGAATTAGAGGCGCAACTCCAGGAAGATCAGGCCGAAATCAAGAACGCCGCCAATCAGGTATCGAGGGCGCAGCATGAACTGGCGCGGTATCAGGCTCAGTATAAGGCCCTGCATCTGCAGTACACGCGGCTTAACGGCGTGTTCGAGAGCCAGCCGGGTATTGTGGCGCAGCAGGAAGTGGACGACGCGCAGGGCAAAGATCTGGCGGCATCGTCGCAAGTGGATGCCGGACAGGCGGCTCTGGAAGCCGCGCAGAGTCAGCTTTCCGTCACCCATGCAAAACTCTCGCACGATCAGAGCCTGTTTGACTATTCGAAGATCACGGCACCCTTCGCAGGAGTCGTCACCGAACGCTACGCGAACCTTGGAACTCTGGTGCAAGCTGGCACGAATTCGCAAGCGGCCCCGATCGTGAAGCTCTCGGAGGATGACCTGTTCCGGCTGGTGATACCGGTTCCGGAATCGTATGTCAGATACATCCACGTCGGCGATCCCGTGGATGTTCGAGTGCCTTCCCTGGACAAAACTTTTCCAGGAAAAGTCGCGCGCTTTTCTGTGGACGTGAAAGAAGCCACGCGGACAATGCATACCGAAGTGGATGTCAAGAATCGAGACAGAGTGTTAATGCCGGGTCTTTATGCTGATGCCGATTTGGCTCTTGAACATCGTGACGACATACCGACCGTACCTTTGCAGGCGGTAAATCATGAAGGGAGCAAGACCACTGTTTTTGTTGTCGGCAAGAACAATGAAATCGAAGACCGACCCATCACTACGGGGTTACAGACAACCAACGACGCAGAAGTGGTTTCAGGTTTAACCGAAGGGGAAGAGGTTATCGTGAGCGACCGGAGCGGCTTGAAACCTGGGGAGACGGTTCAT
The DNA here is from genome assembly GCA_963788555.1 of uncultured Acidobacteriaceae bacterium. Lineage (GTDB taxonomy): Bacteria > Acidobacteriota > Terriglobia > Terriglobales > Acidobacteriaceae > Sulfotelmatobacter. The sequence goes on from CAWBHM010000008.1 coordinate 567,106, forward strand.
CCGCAGGTTGTGCAAGTCATGCAGTACCAAGAGGGAAGCCAGCAATAGTCCGTCCTTTTCGTGACGGACTCTCAAGAGTGAGATCAAATGACACGTTTCTCAATTCGTAATCCTTACTTCGTCATCGTCGTCTGCCTCGTTCTCACCGTCATCGGTGTGACCAGTCTGGCGCGGATGCCAGTGGACTTGTTCCCGACGATCAATTTGCCGGAGGTTGTGGTGGCTACGTTTTATTCAGGAATGCCTCCGGAGGACATCGAGACCGACATCACCGATCCGCTCGAACGATTTTTTACGTTAGCCAGTGGAATTGATCACATGGAATCTCGCTCTCTGCTGGGGGTGAGCATTATTAAGGTGTACTTCCAGCCGGGAACAAATGCGGATGCGGATGTGACAGAGTTGTCGAATCTTGCGTTGGCGGATCTGAAGCGTCTACCTCCGGGAACATTGCCGCCGGTGGTGTTGAAGTTCGATGCTTCCAGTTTGCCGGTCTGCCTAGTCACTCTCAAGGGAGAAGGACTGAACCAAACAGAGCTTCATGATATCGGCCAGTTTACGATTCGCAACCAGATCGCCGTGGTGCAGGGGGCGGAGATTCCGCCGCCTTTCGGAGGCAAGTATCGACAGATCATGGTCTATGTCGATCCTTACAAGCTGGCCTCGCGGCAGTTGAGCCCAATGGATGTCGTGAACGCGGTGAATAACTCGAATCTGATTCTTCCTGCGGGTGACGTCAAGATGGGGCCCTTCGACTATTACGTCTATTCCAACAGTCTGGTCGATGACATGGACCAGTTGTCGAAGGTTCCTGTCAAAACGGTGGGGAATTCCTGGGTCTCCGTAAACGACATCGGCGAGGCCAAGGACGCCAATCAGATTCAGTACAACGTGGTGCGGGTAGACGGCCAGAGGTCAGTCTATTTGCCGATTATGAAGCAGGGCGGCGATACCAATACCATCGCCGTGGTGCAGGGAATTCGCGATGCGATTGAGCATCTGTATGACATCCCCAAGCAATTGAAATCCGCGGTCGTATTCGATCAGTCGGCGTTCGTGAAAGAAGCCATTAAGACGCTGCTGCATGAAGGCCTGATTGGCCTGGCTCTCACCAGCCTCATGATTCTCATTTTTCTGGGAAGCGTCCGCGCCACGTCAGCGGTTTTTCTCTCGATACCTCTTTCTGCGCTGGCAACTTTCGTGGTGCTGTACATGATGGGCAGTACGATTAACACGATGATCCTGGGAGGGCTGGCGCTGGCCTTTTCGCGAATCATTGATAATTCGGTTATCTCGCTGGAGAACATCTTCCGTCATCTGGAAAACGGGGCGGCGCCGATGGCGGCCGCGGAAATGGGAGGATCGGAGGTGAGTCTCGCAGTGTTGGCTGCGACCCTGACTACAGTGGTTGTCTTCTTTCCGGTCACGTTTCTTTATGGGGTCAGCAAGTTTTTGTTCTCCGCGTTGGCCTTGGCGGTCGTGATATCGCTATTTGCGTCGTACGTGGTAGCCATGACCGTAATTCCTCTGTTCTGTTCCCGATTTCTTAAGGCCGTACCTCACGCCGCGGGCGAGGAACAGCATGAATACGAGGTCGAACCTACGTTGGCCGCGGACCGCTCGTGGTGGAATAGATTTACCGCTGGATTTAACCGCAAGTTTAACCAGATGCTGGATCTCTATGAATATTGGGTGAATCGCGCATTGGTTCGCCCCGGCGTGACGGTGGCGATCCTTAGTGGTGTGTTCCTGCTCAGTCTGGCCATTTATCCGTTCCTGGGTCTCGCCTTCTTCCCGAGCACCGACGCTGGGCAATTCACGATCAATATGAAGGTTCCTACTGGAACTAGGCTGGAAGTGACAGAGCAGTACGTGGCCAAGGTCGAAGATCTCATCCGCAATGTTGTGGGTTCGAAAGATCTGAAGATGGTGGTGTCCAACATCGGAGTGGTCCCCGACTTTTCCTCTCTCTATACAACGAATGCCGGCCCGTATACCGCGACGATCCAAGTGGCGCTGCAGGAAGACCATCGGCTAAGCAGTTTCGTCTATATGGATCGAGTGCAGAAAGAAATGGCAAACCAATACCCCGATATCCGAGCCTTCTTTTCGAGTGGTTCCATGGTAGACGCAATCCTGAATTCAGGGATGCCGGCTCCCATCGACGTGCAGGTGAGCAGTCGCAGTCTAAAACAGTCTTACGCACTGGCGCAGGATCTGGCGAGCCGCATCCGACAATTGCCCGGCGTGGGCGAGGTTTACATTCCGCAGGACATGAACTATCCGGGACTGCGGTTGAATGTGGACCGGGTGCATGCCGGCGAGTTGGGTCTGACGCAAAAGGAAGTCGTCGATAACGTCATTACAGCGCTGAATTCCAATTCGATGATCGCCCCCAACTACTGGGTCGACCGGAAAAGTGGCAACGATTACTTCCTCACCGTGCAATATTTCGAGAATGGCCGCGCCGCGATTCATAGTTTTGCGGATCTGACGAACATCCCGATCCGCGCTCCCAACCTGAAGCAGCCCACAACCCTGGATGCCGTGGTGAAGCTGCAGGACATTCGGACGCCGACAGAAGTGGATCACTACCAGATTCAACGAGTCATTGACGTCTATGTGACGCCCGTGGGTGAAGGGCTGGGGAAGATCGCGAGCGAGGTACAACGCACAGTAGACGAAACGAAACTTCCAGAGAATGTCCGAGTCGATCTTCGCGGAATGGTGAAAGGGATGAACGCCTCATTCCGCAGTTTTGCGATTGGGCTGTCGATGTCGGTCGTTCTTCTTTATCTCATTCTCGTCGCCCAGTTCAAATCTTTCAAGGATCCACTGTTGATCATGTTGGCGATTCCGATGGGGTTTATCGGTGTGCTGATCATTTTGCCGCTGACTGGGACGACCCTGAATGTGATGTCGCTGATGGGGCTGCTGATGCTCGTGGGCATCTCTGCTTCGAACAGCATTTTGATTGTGGAATTCGCTCATCGGCTTGAAGACCAGGGAAGTTCGGTCAAGGACGCCATTGTTACTTCCTGTCGAGTGCGGTTGCGACCGATTCTGATGACGTCGCTCGCGACCATTATCGGAATGGTGCCGATGGCGTTGAAACTTGGAACCGGAAGCGAGCAATACGCGCCCCTGGCTCGAGCGATTATTGGGGGGCTGACGTCATCGGTGATTCTAACCATTTTCATTGTGCCGGCAGCATATCTGCTGGTCTACGGGAAACGGGGAGAAACCAATCAGGCCCTCGTCGAAGGGACGCAACAATGATGCGGGAGCAACTGCGTCAACTGAGGAACTCCAGCGGGATGAAGCACCTGGCAACTGTTGTATTGACGCTCGCTTTGCCCGTCGGAGTCTTTGCCCAAGCGCCCAACACGGTGAGCGCCTCGACGCTCCCTGCTGCTCCCCTACCCCAGACGTCACCGCAGTCCGGCGCGACCCGTACGGGGCAGCCGATGGCAGGGCAGAGCGCGGCGCAAGTGGCTCCCGGAACGCCTACGATTTTGTCGGTGAAAGATGCGCAGGCACTTGCCCTGAAGAACAATCCACAGATTTCCGTGGCTCGACTAAGCGCACTCGCGTCGCAACAGGTAACGCGAGAAGTTCGGTCCAGCCTGTGGCCAACCGCGCGCATCGATCTCACCGCAGTCGGTACCAATCCCGGCAATCGCATTACCGTCGGAGCTCTGAACAATCCCGTGATCTACGAGCGCGCTGCGGTGGGCGCGATGGTGAGTCAACTCATCACGGATTTCGGACGCACCACGAACCTGGTCGCGAGCGCGAACTTGGCGGCCAAGGCGGAGAACCAGAACGCCATTGCCACGAAAGAGCAGATCCTGCTGGCAGTCGATCAGGCCTTCTACAACGCTCTGCAAGCGCAGGCGGTTCAGACGGTGGCGGAGCAGACGGTGAAGGATCGCCAGACTGTTTCCGACCAGGTCGGCGCGTTGTTCAAGAGCAAGCTGAAGTCGGAACTGGATTTCAGTTTTGCCAACGTCAATCTGGCGCAGGCGAAACTCCTTCTCCTGGACGCGCAGAACAATCTGAATTCCGCGCAAGCGTCACTTTCGGCGGTATTGGGCTTTGCGACCCTGCAGAACTTTCAACTGGCGGAAGATACAGCCCCCTCCGTCGCGCCGCCCGACAACGTAGATGATTTGATCTCGACCGCATTCACGATGCGTCCGGAAATTCTGGGGCTGGAGTTTCAGTCGCAGTCAGCCTTGAAATTTCAAAAGGCGGAGCGGGACTTGCTCTTTCCCAACATCCAGGCACTCGGAGCCGTGGGCGATACTCCCGTCCGCAATCCAGTGGTTTCCAGCTGGTATGGCGCTGTTGGCGTCAACGTGGACATCCCGGTATTCAACGGGTTTCTCTTCAACGCGAGATCGAAGGAGGCGGCCCTCCGCGCCCAGGCTACGCAAGAGCGACTGCGCGATATCAAGGATCGCATTGCACGCGACGTTCGCACCAGTTGGTTGAACGCCAAGACGGCGTATGACCGTCTCGCGGTCACCCAACAACTGATCGAGCAGGCGAATCTTGCACTGAATCTCGCGCAAGCACGGTACAAGCTTGGCCTGGGATCGATCGTCGAACTTAGCCAGGCACAACTACAGCAGACCCAGGCGCAGATCAGTAACGTGGGCGCCGGCTACGATTACCGGCTGGCCTTGGCTGTCCTGCAGTATCAAACAACGGGGATTTAAAGAGAGGCCTGACTAGACCGGTGGCGGGGCATCTCTTCTCATTTCGCAGTTCATGAAAAGAAGTATTAAAAAGGAGCGGTACTCGTTCAGCACCCGTCGCGGACTGCTGCTATCGCTTTCCATCGGCGTTTTTATGGCGCTCATCATCTTGCTGGTGTTCTACGCTTATATTTTGCCGATGTTGAAATCGTTCGAGTAATCCTGCGACGATCGCGAGGTGTTACGGTGTTGCCTTTCCTCTTATATTTCTCTGTCGGAGCGGTGACTGGATATCACGTCTACACACTTCTGTTATTCGCGGTATACGGAGCACCGTTCAATCCCCTGGAACTAGTCTCATTGCTGGGGTCGCTCTGCTTGTTCGTCGCGGCATACCTCAGTCTGTTCCGTCCCTATGCGGCGGGACGACTTGCCTTGATCGCCTGTCTTGCGATCTGGTGCTTTTATGGTCCTGCGATTGCGAGAACGGTCCGGACGAGGCTGGGCAAGCCGGTTGCGGTCTCTAACCTGAGCCTGCAGATAGACCTCAGAACGGAAGCGTTGAAGGGAAGACTGAGGACACTACCATTGGAACTCGGATGATTCTCGCCTATCTAGCTTGCGCTCTTCTGGTTCTAGCCACGGCGTACGCGGCGCTCGTCAGCTTCCGCCAGAACGCTGAAGGCACGCCGCCCAGTTGGTTTTTCCCGGAGGGTATCGGGAGATCCTTTCGGGTTTTTGTGGGCCTTGCGACCGTCGTGCTGTTAATCGCAGCCGCAGCGTGGTTCAGCATCAGCGCGCGGCACGCAACTCCCCGCTCGTTGCGATTCTTCATTCCTGAGGGCTACAGCGGCTGGGTGCGGGTCGAGTTCGAAGTCCCGGGAGCCCCCGTCTTGCAGTCTGGAGCCGGGCAAACCGCGCTTGAAATCCCCTCCTCCGGAATATTACAGACCTCGTCGCCCGAGCAATACGGATGGGCTCGGGACTACTACTACTTCCGCTCTTCATCGGGCATACGCACAATCCCCGACTCCGGTCCGGCGAGGTTGGTCTGGGGCAAAATCAACGGCGAGGCATCCGGCTCTTCCGGTAAACGAAAATACGAGGAGTTTTTCGTCGGTACCGAGCAGCAATATAAAGATCAGGCGAAGGAAAAGTAGGAGGTCTGGTTCGAGTTGCCAAAGCGATGGATGCAGGCTGTCGCGTCACGGACAAAGGCGGTGGATTTCGCATTAAGCATATCGATCATCTCGAAGTGTTAGATGTCTGCTTTGACGGGGCGGCTAAAGGGCGCGGGCGACTCCGAGACCTGCTCCGGACGAAAGTAAAAGGGTGGCAGGCGGTTGGAACCGCGATGCCACCCTTTTCTTAAATCAACTTCTGCACCGCTTACGCGCCGGCTCCCATGGCCTTGACCATGGCTCCGGGGCGGAGCGCTTCCGCCATTCCCCCGAAGTACAACCGGTAGGAGCGGTGGATGCCATACATGATCGGGAAGACCGCGAGCGCCAGTCCCCAGCCCATGTGCGAGCTGACGGTCTGGACCATCGTGGTGACTCCCGCGCTGACCACGTAGTACGGGAACGAGAGATGCGCCAGGCTCCACCAGATCTGTCCTGCCGCTTTGCCCTCGCTCACGGCCACGATTGCAGCCACCGGAGCGGTCTGTCCCAGGAACAAGGTCGCTGTTGCCAGCGCCAGTCCCAGCGTGCTGGAGCTCCACTGCATCCCACGCAGCCAAGTCGCATGGAACATCAGGCTTGCCATACAGCTGGCAAACGCCATCATGCTGATGTTGAACGCCATCTGCTGCGGGTTGAACTTCGCGTTCTTCCGTGGCCAGCATTGCACCGCGGTTGAGACGCAGGTGACCACGACTGCTTCGGCAGCGCTCAGACTTACGACCGCCGTGAGCAGGAATGGCAGGTTGACCGACATGTTGCCGTTGATTCCCGGCAGCTTCACTTTCATCCGCGACGTAGCCGCCGCCAGGACCAGAACAGCCAGGGCAAAGTAGGTGTGCAGCGTGTGGCTCTCGAATCCCGCGTATCCCGCGGTGATCACTGCAGCCAGCATCATTGCGCCGATGAACGTCTTAATTCGCCGTGTGTTGTTCATGTATCTCTTCTCCTTTCTTTGGATTCACACGGCTCACTATTGCTCATCGTCTCCAGCGTCGGTGAACGCACCATTGGCACTCGACACCGACGAACCCCAGACTACGCTGGTGGCCGACGTGCCCGTGCCCGTGCTCGATCCCCATACCACGCTGAAAGCGCTCAACGTGTTGTCGTTCCAGGGCAGCGAGCTGCCCCACACCACGGAGTTACCGTTCACGACTGTAGTTCCCCAAACCACTGAGGTTCCCCAGACCACCGACGTACCCCAAACAACTGAGTTCGAGGCTACGGTCGAGTTTCCGTTGACCAGCGAAACCGTACGTGTCTGAGGGTTATAGACCACGGACGGCGAAAGCGCCGGAGCCGACCGTGGCCGGAGCCAGGTCAGTATTGGCGATCGCGCTCTGCACGTTCAGTAATCCCGACCCAACCGAGAACAGATCGTAGAAGTCAGTGAACGTCGAGTTAAGGTGCGGAACGAAAGCCGACGTAAAGGTGAGTCCCATCTTGTACGCCGTCTTCATCAGCCGCGCCTTCACCTGATCCGGGGTCAGCGTGCTTTGTTCTTGCAACATCAAAGCGACTGCACCGGCCACGGCAGGAGTCGCCATGCTGGTGCCGCTCAAGGTGAAGTAGTCGTTCTTCCCGTCGGTCCCAGTGACCAGTTCGCTTCGGATAGGAAGCTTCTAGCGTAGCTCCCGGAGCTGCCAGAGAAACGATGGCATTGCCGGGCGCCATGATGTCAGGCTTCACGACGTGATCGTAAGTCGTGGGGCCCTTCGAGCTGTAGCTGGCCTTGGTCTCGGCGGCAGCGGAGCCGGATCCGTTGCTCTTGGTCGCGCCGACCGTCAGCACCAGAGGATCGTTGCCCGGAGCGGTGACGGTGCCGAATCCGTTGTTTCCGCTTACGTTCAGACGGCCATAGTTGCCGGCCGCCACAACCACCACGATCCCGCTATTCCAGGCCGCTTCCACCGCCTGGCACAGAGGATCCTGCGTGTAGCTCACCGGAATTCCGCGGCCCGAGCGAAAGGTTAATGACGCGGATGTTGTAGGTGTTCTTCAGAGCGATGGCCTGCTGAATGGCCGCGATCACCGTGCTGTCAGTGCCCGCGCCGTTCGCGTCCAAGGCCCGAAGATCGATCAGAGTTGCGCCCGGCGCCACGCCGGCATATTCGCCACCGGACAATGAACCGTTGCCGGCGATGATGCCAGCCACGTGCGTGCCGTGACCGTAGAGGTCGTACCTGCGCTCCGCTGGAATTGCTTGTGGCAGTGCCAGTGAAGTCCTGGTGATAGACCACGCGCGAGGCGCCGGTCGCATCCCACAGGTCAGGATGGCTGTCGTTGATGCCGCTGTCGATCACGGCCACACCGATGCCAGTTCCCGTAAAGCCGGCGTTCCAGGCGGCGTCGACGCCCGTGGCATCGTTCGTAAGATCGTCCATCACGTTCATGGGATGGTCGATGGTCACGGATGCAATCTCCGGATCAGCTTCTAAGGCAGCCAGAGCGCTGACCGGAATCGTGAACGACGCAGCCTTAATCATGTGCAATCGGGCATGCAAGCGTCCGCCACGTCCTTGCATCGTGGCATAGTGCGACTGCGAAGGCACCTGTTTGTACTGCACAATGACCTTCACGGTCTGGCTCTTGGCCGTTCCCTGGTGCGCCTTTGCCAGAAGGCTAGAGAGCTCCGGAGCGATCCGCGACGAGAACCGCCCACTGCGCTTCGGCGGCAATCGGGTTGCTCCAGCGCTGACCAAATGCCATTCCTGTTGCCAGAAGCAGCGTAAGCATCAAGCTCGTGCGCTTGCCCCAGGCGGCGCTATGGCGTTCGCTGCGCCCCGTTGGTTTCGGTGATTTCTTTCTGTGCTCCATAAAATCTCACCCTTCTTTCTTGAATGGGGGAAAGATCGAGCTAGTACTCGGTGTCTCTGTTGCACGAGAGTAGCCAACTGGTTTCCTGTAAGTTATTCTTTCTATTGGAGATAATTTGTCGTTCAAGCTCCAGGTTGGGACACTCTGTCCTCTCATGAGGGGCGTGGGACACTCTGTCCCACGATGGTTGTGACTTTGGTCCCGGCGGATGCATTACCTGCAGTGGGGTTGGGGGGAAGGACAGTGGGCTGCTACGAGTTCTAGAGTGAGGCAGCCTTGCCGGCCGCGAGTCTGCTGCGGCATCTGCGGCATCGCTGCCATCAGTCGCTGCGTGTACTCATGGCGAGGATTGGTCAGGACCTGCTCGCGCCGTTCCGGTTTCAACGATCTGGCCTTCGTGCAGAATCGCGATCCGGTCGCAGATTCCCGCCACCGACGCGAGATCGTGCGAGATGTAGAGAATCGACATTCCAGTGCTGCGGTTCAATTCGCGAAACAGCGACAAGATCTCGGACTGCGTGATCACGTCGAGGGCGCTGGTGGCCTCATCGGCGATCAAGCAGCGCTGGACGATGCATGACGGCCATGGCGATCAGTACGCGTTGCGCCTGACCTACGCTCATCTGCGAGGGATACTTCCGCAGGAATTCGTCGCTCGAGGGCAAACTGACGCTTTGCAGCGCTGCGCGAAGGGCGATCTCGCCATCCGCCTTTGGGCCTGCCGAATGTGCCCGCCAGGCCTCCATCAGTTGGGTGCGAATTTTGAGAGCCGGATTCAGCGACGATAGCGGACTCTGCAGCACAAGGGCGATCTTTCGTCCGCGCAGGGCGCGCAGATCCCGCTCCCGAAGCGACAGCAGATCACAACCTTCGAACTCAATCCTGCCGTCCGCCTGCGTGCGCTTGCGATCCAGCAAGCCGAGGATCGCCATCGCCAGCGTGCTCTTGCCCGATCCGCTCTGTCCAACCAGTCCCAGGACTTCGCCACGCCGGATTTCAAATTGCACATCGCGCAAGACCGCAGGCCGATCCCCGTAGCTCACGGAAATGCGCGCAGACAGAAGTTCGCCGGATTGTGGATTGTTGGCCATCCTCTTTGCGCGTCAGTGTTCTGTGTGGTTCAACGGCTTGCTCCAGAACGTTGGCTACTTTACGGAGAGCCGCTCGACGTTCCAGTAAGTTTGTGGCACTAGAATGACCGGGCTCGCGCCTTGCACATTCGCGGCAACCGCCGAAAGCGAATTCCGGTTCACGAGGTATATAAATGGCGCTTGTTCCACGGCAATCTCCTGCACGCGGTCGAAGCTTTCTTTCCGCTTTTTCGGATCGGCCGATGAAGCCTGCGCTCGCATCAACCGGTCAATCTCGGCTTCCCACGCGGTCTCCGGAGTTTTCTCCGATGGATTCCACTGATGATTCTCCGACGAACTGAGCCACACGTTCATCTGTTCGCTCGGATCGAGTCCTACGTTGGTGAGCCCGAGCAGGATCGCTTCGTAGTCGAAGGTCTGCGTCATGCGCTCGATCAGGGAAGGGAAGTCGAGTGTCACGACGTTGACGTGAATGCCGATCTTCTGCAGATCTTCCTGAATCATCGTCGCCATGCGCTCGCGGTATTTATTCCCGGAGTTGGTGATGATCGAAAAGACGACCGCATTTCCTTCTTTGTCCTTCAGGGTTCCGTTTTCCAGGCGGAAACCCTCGCCCTGCAGCGCTTTCAGCGCTGCATCGGGGGAGTAGGTCTCAGCCTTCAGCTTGGCGTTGAACCAGAATTTGTTCGCCGGAGATACCGGACCGACGGCTGGCTGCGCGTGTCCGCGAAACACCACCCGGGCCAGATCTTCGCGGTTGATCGCCTGCGAAATCGCACGCCGGAAATTCGCCGACCGGAACCAGTTCTTCTTATAGCCGGGCAGCGGAGACTTGCCGACTTCGTTGAACCACATCTGCTCGCTGTCGAGCGAAGGACCGGCATCATGCACCAGTTGCGGAGAGGTCGCCGCCAGCTTGTCGAAGTATTCGCTATCGAGCGAGTTGATCAGATCGATTTCGCCGCGCTTGAAGCGCAGCATTTCCACGTCGCGGTTCGGCTGAATATCGAGCCGGATGGAATCCAGATAGGGCAGCTTCCGACCCTGCGCGTCCGACTTCCAATAGTTGGGATTGCGCTTCAGCAGCACCGACGCTCCGGCCTTGTAGTCCGCCACCATGAACGGCCCCAGCACCGCCATTTCTTTCTTGGCGGAGTGTGCCGAAAGAATCGCTACCTGATCGAACTGCCGGTCGAGTCCTGCGACTGGCGCGGGAAAGGTAATCGAAATCTGGTTCGACGAAGTAATCTTCGTCTCGACATTGCCCGGTCCCGAGCGGAAGGCGTCGCCCGTCGGCGAATGCAGCGCCGGATCCATCAACTGTTGCACCGTGTAGGCGACGTCCTCTGCGGAGAAAGGCGTGCCGTCGGAGAACGAGACTCCGCCACGCAGCTTGAATGTGATCTGCTTGCCGTCCTTCGAGACCTTCCACGACTCGGCCAGTTCCGGCTCCAAAGCTTGCGTCTGCCGGTTCAGGCGCAGCAAAACGCCGCCGGTCAGATACCGAATTACCACCGAGGCGTCGTCTTCCACCTTCAGTGGATCGAATGTCTTAGGTTCCGAGCGCAGGCAGAAACGCAGTTCGCCCTGTGCCAAGGCCGAACCCGCCAGCACGCAGGCAGACGATTGCGACCAGAAATGTTTTTTTGCACGCTGTTTCCATCACTGCCAACCTTCCCTGGAGGGCCGTCACGCGGCCGCCTCCTCAGGCTTCGAAAGCACGAATTGAAATGATGTCACCACCACCACCAGCAAAATCAGTGGGACGAACTTCCAAGGCTCTTCGCCCACCGATACCAGCCCTTCCAGTTCCTTCAGCAGACTTCCCCACGACGGCATCGGCTCGGCCACGCCCAGGCCCAGAATCCCCAGATTCGCTTCGCTCAAAATGAACGCCGGAATCGAAATCCAAAACTGTGCGTACAGAACCGGCTTCAAGTTCGGCAGCACGTGAATCCAGAACAGCCGTGGCCCGCGAATGCCCGAGGCTCTCGCCTGCCGCACAAAATCGGAGTCCCGCAACGATCCAGCCGTCGAGCACAGCACGCGCGCGGCGCTCGTCCAGCCCAGCAGTCCCAACATCAGAAACGTTACCAGCACCGAAACCAGCGGCGACACGTTCAACGGCATCACCGCGCGAACTGTGATCAGCAGAAACAGCCAGGGGAGCGACAGGAACAAATCCGTCACCGCCATCGCTCCCCGCGCCCATGCGCCACCTAGATATCCGCCAAGTCCGCCGACCAACGCTGCCATTAGCGTTGACAGCAATGCCGCCGCCGGCGCCAAGCAGCAGCGAAATCCGAGTTCCGTATAGCACGCGCGCAAACCGGTCGCGCCCAATCTCATCGGTCCCCAGCCAATGCTCGTCGCGATGGAGGGGCGCCTGCAGCCTCGCGATACTGCTTCGCATATCCCGCAGGAGCCAGCCAGTTCGCCGCCAGAGACACGCCAATCACCAGCAGCAAGATCGCACACGCCACTCCGCGCCAGATGCTCGATCGCGAGTTTGATCGCAAGAGCGTCATGCTTCCTGACCTCGAAGCATCGTGTCCGATTACATCGGCCCCGGAGTTAGCCAGCAAGGTTACCAGCGTCACCAGGATCGTCAGATTCGTGAGCAGCGGAAGATCGCGAGCCAGTGCTGCTTGCCACGCCAACTGCCCGACTCCGGCCAATCCGCACAGCGCTTCCACCGGGATCGCTGCTCCGACCGCGATGCTGACCGAGACTCCCGCGACTGCCAGCAGCTGCGGTCCGGCAACCGGGACGACGTGCCAGAACAGAATCCGCAACTCGCTCAGACCCTTGGCTCGGGCGGTGATGATGTGGGGCAGGGAATACGCTTTGGCCAGCAGGTTCCGCGCGTAGCGATACACGCGCGGAAATACGATCAGTCCGATCGCCAGTGCTCCCGGCACATTCCACAGCACCGACAACAGAGCCAGCACCGCTGCAGGAATGCAAAGAAAAGTTCCGCTGATGACGGTCGTGAGCGCGTCGTACGCCGACACTCGCAGCCAAGCCGCGCTCAGCGCCAGCGCCATCGCGACCGCCCAACTCAGCAGCAGGCCGATTCCCACCAGTCGCAACGTCAGCGGAGCCCGGTCCCGCAGCAGCAGACTCACCGGCTGACCGAGCGAAATAGACGTTCCCCAGATCCCCATGGGCTGCGCGTTGTAGGGAATGAAGGTAGAAGCGGAAGATGTTGTGCTGTTCCATGCGCGCCTGACGCATGGCCTGAATGCTTGCGGAATTGAGGTGAGGATCGAGTTGCGCCTCGTCCACGTCGAAGCCGGGCGCGAGGCGCACCAGTGCAGCCGAAAGCAAGCCTCCCAGCAGAACGGTAGCGACGATGGCGAGTCCATGCCGCGCAATTTTCCGCCCCAGCATGGTCAAGCTCTCCTATTCCGCCGTCGCTCCGCGGGTTTTTGCGTCGAGTTCCTCGGCGTGACCGCGGCCGCGTGATGTATCTGCTTCATGGAATACATTCGGCGGTCCGCCTCGGCGAGCAGTCGTTCCACATCGAAGCCATCTTCCGGACAGAATGCCATTCCCACGCTCAGCGTGATCACGTCGCGTCCGCAGACGTGCCGTCCCGATTCAATCGCCGCCTGATTCAGACGCTCGGCCTTTTCTTTCGCCGCCTCAGCGGTAAGTCCGGGAGCGGTGATCACGAACTCGTCGCCGCCCATGCGCGCCACGTAGTCGTAGCCGCGGCAGACGTCTTTGAGGCGCGTCGTAAATTCGCGCAGCAGTTTGTCGCCCTCGAGGTGTCCGAAGGAATCATTGATCTGCTTGAAGCCGTCGATGTCGCATACCAGCACGGCGAGCGAAGTCTTCATGCGGCGGCAACGCGCCACTTCCTGCGCCAGATGTACGAAGAGTGACCGCGCATTGGGCAGGCCCGTCAGATAGTCCGTGGTCGCCGAACTCTCCGCCTGCTGGTACTTCAACGCGTTCTCGACCGACAGCGCGACCTTCGAGGCGACCGCCAACAGAATTCTCAAATGATCCGGCGTGAAGGCGTCTCGACTCGACTGGTACATGGCCAGCACGCCAACCACGCCGTTCAGACCTTCGAGAGGCACGACCAGCGCGGATTGCAGCGTCGTGTGCTTCCCCGGATCGACCACATATCCCGCTTCCACCTGCGGATTGCCGTTCACGATCGGCTTGCAGTTCGCCGCCACCCATCCGCACAGTCCTTCGCCAACTCGAATCTTCAGCGACGACAACATGCGGAAATTTTCACCGCTCACCAGTTCCGGCAGATAGCCATCCGTTGCGGTTTACGAATACGGCGATCGAATCGTAAGGAATCATGCGCCGCAGGCGCATCGACAGCACCGACAGCGTCTCGCTCAAACTCAGCGACACGCCAAGGTCCTGGCTCAGCTCGAACATGGTTTGCGCTTCTTGCCGCGCTGACGCGATGGACGTCAGGAAGTCCGCGTTGTCGACCGGACCGTGCGTGGGTTCGGTGCGTTCGAATCCCGCCGCCGGCGCCAGTCCGCGCTCCACCCGCACCGTTTTGGAGAGGCCGCTGGGAGCGGCCGTGTCTTCCGACATCTGCGCCACTGCGCTCCAGTTCGACGTAGCGGCTCTTCGAGAATCTCGACGACTCTGCGGATCGAACCATGTTCCCGGCCTTCTCCTTCACTTTTGCCATCGCCTCGCCCAGTGGCAACGCGGGACGATACTGCCGGTGAGAGGCCAGCGCATCGAGGCAATCCACCGCAGCCAGAATGCGCGCTCCAATCGGAATCTGCTCTCCGCTGAATCCCTCCGGATATCCTGTGCCGTCCCAGCGTTCGTGGTGCGAACGCACAATCGGAGCCACGGGATAGGGAAATGCCACGCGCTCCAGAATCTCTGCCCCCACCAGCGGATGCACCTTCATCTTCTCGAACTCTTCCGGCGTCAGCTTGCCCGGCTTGTTGATGATTTGCTCGGGCACGGCGAGTTTTCCAATGTCGTGCAGCAGCGCGGCCGCGCGCAGCGCCTCGATTTCGCCTTCCGGCAGACTCTAATTCGTTGGCCACGGCAACGGCATAGGTTCGAACCCGCTGCAGATGCGTGTGCGTCGTTTGATCCTTGGCTTCGATCGCCAGGGCCAGCGCCTCGATCGTTCGCATGTTCAGCGACGCGATTTGTTCGACGTGCCGCTTCTCGACTTCGACTCGTTCTTTCTCTGCTTCGAGTCGTCCGAGATAGAGCCGGTAAGATCGATACACCCAATAAATCAGGGGCAGAACCAGCAGCGACGTTTGCCATCCTGCCGACCGGTTCACGATTCCGACCAGACCCACTGCAGCGGCGCCGACCAGGTAATACGGGAACGACCAGAAGTAGCACTCCGACCAAACCTTGCGGCTCGATTTTCCCTCGGTCAGCGCAATGACAATCGAAATCGGCAACGTGTTCGCGAAGAAGAAAACGAGCGCCGCGACCATCAGCAGAATCGGCTTGTTCGATCCGAATCTCGCAGCCAGCCAGTGATAGCGACAGATAGGTCAGCGCGCTGGCATTGGCCATCATGCCCGCGACGTTGAACAGCACTTTGACGGGATCGAGCCGCTTGCGTGCCTGCCACACGCTCTGCACCAGCGTCGCGTGCAGCCAATCAGCAGCGTCTCGGGCAGGCTCAATTCCAAAACGCCCAGCAGGATGAACAGGAAGTTCACCGACATCGTGCCGTCGATGCCCGGCAATTGCACTTTCAGTCCCGATGCCAGGACCGCCACGGCCAGGTAGCAGAAGAACCGCATCAGGTCCTGCGATTGCCAATGCAATAGGGAAAACCCCAGCACCACCACGCCTATCGACGCGGTGATGCCGACGAATGCCTTCGTCTGAATCGACAATCCGTCCGTCTCTGCTTTCATCGACGACCTTAATGCAGCCCTTCCGGCCTCGAAGCGCGTCCTGTTTGCGTTCGCCGTTCTCTTCCCGCGAACACACGAAAATTTACTGCGCGGACTCCCTCAGCCCGCGCTCGGCCCTCGTGGAAGACATCTCTCCCAGTTCGAGCCTGCCCGAATCGTATTGCAAAGATTAGGTCTTCTAAAGCTTACTTTGGTAATCACCCAAGGGTGGCTACCCCTGCGAGCGACGCCCCACGAAGGTGCCATTACCTTCGTTACCCCTTTCGTAACACACTTCTCGGTCGAACCGCCGACCTGTGTCACCATCTCTCCAAACGGACCTATGCCGACTCCGAACCGCAGTTCGGAGCAGCAAGAGCGATTGCCGGTGCACCCACCGACGCCGTGAAGGCTGCGTCCGCGGAGTCTCCCATGGCTGTCTTCTCGGCCGATCTGCAAGGCGAGATCAGCGCGTGCAACGCAGCCTTCAGCAGGCTTTTCGGATACTCTTCGGCAGGAATTGCTTGGCCGCGATTTTTCCGCGCTCTTCACCCAGACTGACAAGGCGAACGGTGACGACCATGTTCAACTGCGCAAGGACGATTCTTTCCATCACTTCCACACCAGGCGATTATCAGTGCCGGCTCATCGCTCGTCCCAAGACCGGCCCATGCTTTCCGGTGCAGTTCTCGGCGACCATTCTCGGTTCAGCCCCGGCAGTGCTGATCGCCGTCGTCGAACCGGTGGCAGGACGCCAACGTAACGCCCGCTCCCACGAGCGCGGCTCGACGTCGGAATCGTATGCCGCGCCCGGCGTCGTCTCCCGCAAGATCGATGACACAGTCTTTATTCTTGCCAGTCCCGTGATGCACCGCTTCATGGCGCTGGTCGATCGCGTCGCAGGCCACTCGGAAACCGTACTGATTACCGGCGAGACCGGCACCGGCAAGGAACTCATCGCCCGCACGATTCACGAATCGTCGCATCGCCGTAGTCGCCCGTGGGTTGACATCAACTGCGCCGCGCTTCCCGAGAATCTGGTCGAGAGCGAACTCTTCGGATATGAAAAAGGCGCCTTCAGCGGCGCCGATTCCTCCAAGCCCGGCTTGTTCGAAATGGCCGACAAGGGCACGCTTTTCCTCGACGAAATTGGCGAGTTGCAATTGCAGACACAAGTAAAGTTGCTGCGCGTGCTCGATGGCCAGCCGTTCTACCGACTCGGCGGTCACCGCAAGATTAAGGTGGATGTTCGCATCGTGGCCGCCACCAACCAGGATCTCGAAGCCGCGGTGAAAGACGGCCGCTTCCGTCAGGATCTCTTTCATCGCCTCGGTCAGTTCCAGTTGCGTGTTCCTCCGCTGCGCGAGCGCCCCGAGGACATCGTTGCCCTCGCGGAACATTTCTTGCGGCTGAAAGCGGCCAGCAAGAATTTTTCGACGCAGGCGATTTCCGCGTTGCTCTCTCATGCGTGGCCGGGCAACATTCGCGAACTCCGCAATCTGGTCGCGAAGATGGCGATGGAATCAACCAGCCCGGAAATTGATTTCTCACGACTCAGCGCCGCTCTCACGGGAGAGCCCACGGCGCTCCGTCAAACCGCCTCCCTGCCTGTCAGCAATCTCGACAGCATGGAAGAGCAGATGATCATCAAAGCTCTTGAGCGCACCGGCGGTCAGCGCACGCTCGCCGCCGAACAACTCGGCATCTCCCGCCGCACCCTGAGCCGCAAACTGAAGGAATACAACATCAACTTCGCCCCCGGAGAAAGCACCGCTTCTCTGGCGTTCATCAGCAACGAACAGCAGAAGTTTTTCCGCGCGCGCGTGGAAATTGCAGTCACCATCCGGAATTCTCAAGGCGACGAACTTCATGTACAAGGCGTGAACCTGAGCACGGGCGGCATGGGCCTCGATGGCCTCAAAGAGCCACTTCGCTTTGCTGGACTGCTCGACGTCAGCTTCACCCTGCCCGAGAGCGACATCCTCTTCCAGGCCAAAGCTCGCCTCATGTGGATCGGCGACGAAGGCCGCGTCGGCATCCGCTTTGCCGTCATCGAGCCTGCTCTCTTCGAGCAACTCCAGCATTGGACCAACCGCAAGATGAAAGAAGAAGGTTGGGATTTCCCCGTCTAAGGAACCTCTATATATAAGGACTAGCGGGCCTGAACTCCCCGCCCTGTAAGCCCCCCGGAGTGTGCAAGAACTTTCATCCTTGACGGGGCGAAGCAGCGAATCCAGAATAGTCCAACTCCCCAATCGTGCTTCGTAGGCTTGGCCTGCGAGGCAAGAACAGCAATTTCCCCAAGGGACCCTAGACACTGCCGATCGGCGTTGGCTATTACGCTGCCCGGGAGGTTCAACCAGCCGCTTTCGCATCAGCCACCGGTCCTATCGGCGTCTCGATACGAAAACAGTTACATCCCCGTCGTGAGAGGAATTATGAAAGCACCGATGTCCCGTTTCCTGACTCTGACTGCAATTTGCAGTCTGCTCATTTTGGCCGCGACCACTTCGGCCTTAGCGCAAGACCTCTCCTCTTCGCCCTCTTCTCTGGCATTCGGGAACACCTACATCGGCAAGCCTTCGGGAAGTAAGGTCCTGACCATCACCAATCTTACGGGTCATGGACTCACCATTAACACCATCGGTTTTGACTGCGCCGGCTATGGACTCGCGTCTGGAGTGGCTCCGTTTTCCTTCGGTCTGACCCAGAGCATCACGCACTATTCCATCTACTTCGGTCCCACCGCCGCGCAGAACTATAACTGCAACTTCGTCATCAACCTGAGTGACGGCACTGTCTTCAATGTGCCCCTCACCGGCACCGGAGTTGTGAGCACCGGCGTTTCGACCTTGAACAAGTCGTCGTTCACGTTTCCGAACCAGAAGGTCGGAACTACCAGCGCTGCGCAGACCGTGACCATCACCAACTCCGGTACCAGCGCCATTACGCTCACCGGCATTACGCTCTCGCCGCCGAGTTTCACGACGAACACGATCACCCTTCCTTCGACGATCGGCCCCGGTTCCAGCTTGCCGGTTTCAGTGTTCTATACGCCGAGCGGCGTGGAATCCGAAACCGGAGCGCTCGATCTGACTTATAACGAAGTCATCGATAACGGAATCACCCTCAACGGCAACGGAATCGCGCCCACCGCGCTGGTCGTCTCGAGTTTGCCTGCGCTGCCGCAGGGTACGCAAAACGCCGTCTACCAGGCGACTCTGGCTGCCACCGGCGGCACGGGCTCGTACACATGGGCTCTGGCATCGGGTTCGACTTTGCCTTCCGGATTGACTCTCTCGAGTGCCGGAGAAATCACCGGCACGATTGCGTCGACTGTGGCCACGGGAAATTACACCTTCACGGTGAAAGTCACCGACACCAGCTCTGGCTCTGCCACCTCGGCGATGTCGATCGCTGTGTACCCCAACCTGGCCGACAACTGCAGCGACATTTCTTTCGACGTCCCCAACACCACGACCCCGATGACCGCGCTGACCGATCTCGGCACGGGAACGTATCAGGGATCCGAAGGCGGTCTGTATCCCAACGGCAGCAACGTGCGTCCGGCTTCTCATGACGCGGATGGCGTTACCTTCGCGAAAGGTATTGTGCCTCTCGATGCCAACGGCAACTACAGTCCGACCGGCAAATACGTGATGATGGCGATCGGCGAATCTACGGCACAGAACGAGTTTGACCGGTTCATTCCGCTCGCCAATGCCGATCCCGCGAAGAATCCTTATCTGGTGATCGTCAACGGAGCGCAAGGCGGCGGCACGCCCTACGTATTCTCGACCACGACTTCGCCCTACTGGGCCACCGTAATGAATAACTATCTTCCGCAGAACGGTGTGACCGCCAATCAGGTCGTCGTGATCTGGATGGAAGATACGGACGGAATTTCTACCGGAACCTTCCCCACCGACATCACCCAACTGCAGAGCGAGTACGAGACCATGATGCAGACCATGCACACGCTCTTTCCGAACTTGAAGATGGTCTACTTCTCGTCGCGCGTGTATGGCGGATATTCCAATGGCGTCGGTCATCCTGACAATCCGGAGCCTTACGCCTATGAAGTTGGTTTCGCCACCAAGTGGGCCATTCAGGACCAGATCAACGGCGCCGCGAATCTGAATTACAACCCGGCCTTGGGCGCAGTTGTGGCTCCCTGGATGTCGTGGGGACCGTACTACTGGTCCAACGGCATGTTGGGACGGAAAGACGGACTGGTATGGGATTGCGCCGACTTCTCCGCCGACGGAACCCATCCCTCGTTCCAGTATGGACAGTTGAAGGTCGCCACCGCGTTGATGAACTTCCTGAAGACCGACGACACCACAACGCCCTGGTACTTGACCCAGGCGTCCGTGCTTACTCCGACTGGCGGGAATAATCAGACGGGCACTGTCGGCACCAAGCTGCCGACCTCACTTACCGTTTTGGCCTCGAATAATGGAACTGCGGTTTCGGGCGTGAGCGTTAGCTTCGCGGACGGCGGAGCAGGCGGCACCTTCAACCCAACCACGGCGGTGACAAATAGCAGTGGTATCGCGACCACCACCTACACCCTGCCGTCTACCGCCGGGAACCTATTCCATCACTGGCAGCAGCGCAGGCTATACGACTGCGACGTTTACCGAGACAGCGACCGCATCGTCCAAGACGATCGTCGTGAACGGCGGCAACAATCAAACCGGTGTGGCGGGCAGCACCTTGCCCGTAGCACTCACCGTGAAAGCTACCAACAACGGGACGGTTGTCTCTGGTCTCACCGTGTCCTTCATCGACAACAAGGCTCACGGGGTTTTCAATCCCCCGAACCCTGTCACGAACAGCAGCGGTATCGCTTCGACCGTGTACACGCTGCCGAGTACAGCCAAGACTGTGACCATTTCTGCGGGAGCTGTCGGATATTCGACAGCAACGTTCACCGAGACCTCGACCGCGGCAGGCAAGGTTATCACTGTGACCGGCGGCAACAATCAGACGGGCCAAGGCGGCAAGGCGCTCCCGCTCCCATTGACGGTCGAAGCCACCAACAACGGGGCCATCGTTTCCGGTCTCAGCGTGACCTTCATCGACAATGGCGCAAAAGGTACTTTCAATCCCGCCACGGCGGTTACCAATAGCAGCG
The DNA here is from genome assembly GCA_963788555.1 of uncultured Acidobacteriaceae bacterium. Classification (GTDB taxonomy): domain Bacteria; phylum Acidobacteriota; class Terriglobia; order Terriglobales; family Acidobacteriaceae; genus Sulfotelmatobacter. The sequence goes on from CAWBHM010000008.1 coordinate 587,908, forward strand.
GCATCGCGTCGACCATTTACACGCCGCCGAACGCGGCCAAGTCAATCACCATCACGGCGGGCTCTGTCGGCTACACTTCGGCCACCTTCAAAGAGACTTCCACCATAGCCAAGACCCTTGCGGTAAACGGCGGCAACAATCAGTCAGGCACGGTCAGCACGGCGCTGCCTACGGCGTTGACGACTTTAGCCACCTCGAACGGCGTCGGTGTTGCTGGAGTGAGTGTGTCCTTTACGGACGGCTCAACTGGTACATTCAGTCCAAACCCCGCCGTCACCAACAGCAGTGGTATCGCGTCGACCACTTACACTCTGCCCAGCACACCCGGGACCTATACCGTCACCGCTAGCAGCACCGGTTACACCTCCACGACGTTTACGGAGACCGCAACCACCTCCGTAACTGTCGCAAGGTTGGGTCTGACTTCCGGCGGAAAACAGACCGGAACGGTAGCAACGACTCTGCCTTTACCGATCGTCGTTAAGGCCGAGGATTCCACGGGGGCAATCGTCGTCGGCGCTTCCATCAGTTTCACGGACGGCTCGGGCGGCACCTTCTCACCGAACCCGGCAGTGACCGATTCGACCGGGCAAGCCACTACTTCCTACACTCTGCCCACCGTGGCGAAAAGCCTTACGGTCACGGCATCCGTTGGAAGCGTAACCACGACAGCCAGCGAGAAATCGGTGGCTGCAGCCGCCTCCAAGAACTCTATCGTCTCCGGCAATAACCAGTCGGCGAATCCCAATACTTTGCTGCCTAACCAGCTCGTCGTGTTGGTCACCGACCAATACAACAATCCTGTCTCTGGATTCACCGTAACTTTTTCCGACAACAGCGCGGGAGGCACATTCTCCACCACGGCCCCGGTGACCGATTCCCTCGGACACGCCACGGTCTCTTACACGACGGGGACGAAGACGGGAACGATCACCATCTCAGCAGGCGCAACCGGAATTAACACGGTCAACTTCAGCGAGACGGTTATTTGATCCATCTGTTAGGGACCTAGTCGCTCTAGGCCTGACCATGTACGGAAGGGCACGAAGCAGCACGAAGAACCTGGTTTGCAGGGATTTTCTTCGTGTGACTTCGTGCCCTTCGTGGTTTAAAGCCTTCTTGCAACGGCGATGGATGTCAGGCTAAGGTAATTGCCAGACGGTATCGAGCACCGTGCCGTCAACCCATTTCACGATCGCCACAGCACGATCGCGGTGAACTGGGCGCTGAGGTTTCCCACCGCAGATGCGTTCGACCTCTTCTTTGATTTCCCGCAGTGGTCGGATTGGCAGCTTCGATCCCTTCACGGCATCCACCAGATCCTGACGCCTCGGGTTGATCGCGATGCCGCGCTCGGTCACCACCACATCAATCAACTCGCCTGGCCCGCATAGCGTCGTCACCTTATCGACGATCACTGGAATGCGATCACGAAAAGAAGGTACAGCCAAAATAGTGCATCGCGCGGACAGGCAGTTCTGCCACCCGCCAATTCCGTGAAGAAGCCGCCCGTCAGAGTGCGTGACCACGTTGGCGTTGAAGTCGATGTCGACCTCAGTCGCTCCGAGCACAACTGCATCCACCATCGACGCGAAGTTCCCTTTGCCGTGGTAGTTGTAGGAAGTGAATGGCGAAGTCGCAACATGGCGCGGATTGGCAGCCATGGAATGCACGCCGTCGAGGTCGAAGGTTTGACCATCGAGGATGTAATCGGTGAGTCCTTCTTCGAGCAATTCGACCAGATACTTGGTGGAGCCGCCGCGCACGAAGCGCGCCTTCACATCCGCCTGCTTCATCATCTGCTTGAGATAACTGACGAACGCCAGCGCAATTCCGCCCGCGCCTGCTTGGAAGGAGAATCCGTTGCGCATGATGCCCGCGTCGCGCAGAAAGCGTGCTACGAATTCGGCGATGCGCAAACGGTCCGGCGACCGCGTGATCTGCGTCGTGCCGGAGACAATCCTGGAGGGATCGCCGATGGAGTCCACCTCGACGACGTAGTCCACATTGTTGCCTTGAATCTGCCACGGAACGCAAGGGAATGGAACCAGATTGTCCGTGACGACAATAACGCGGTCCGCGTACATCGAATCCGCCAGCGCGAAGCCCAGAGATCCGCACGCGGATTTTCCGTGCGACCCATCGCAGTTGCCGAACGCATCGGCCGTCGGCGCGGCGATCACCGCGACGTCAATGTGTACTTCCCCATCTTGAATGGCCTGCCAGCGCCCACCATGCGAACGCAGGACGCCCATGCCGCGCATCTTGCCCTGGGTACAGTAGTCGCCCAGCGGACCGTTCATGCTGCCTTCGATGTGGTCGATCACTCCCGACTCCATCAAGGCAATCGCGCTCTTCTGCGAGGGAAAAGACGCGCTGGGGAACCACGTCAGATTCCTGGCGCCGATTCGCCCCGCGGCTTCCATGGCCATCAGTGCAACGCGGTCGCCATCGCGAAGATGATGGTGCGACGAGATGACCATGCCATCGCGCAGCCCGCATTTCCGCAAGGCGCTTTCGAGATCAGAGACGCGTTTGTCGCCATTCGCCGGATAGTCGGCGGACGTGCGGACAGGCGGCGAAGCTTTGCCATCCAGCGGCCGGTATTTGCCGACGCCCATGTAGGGAACGTGCGTGCGTCCGTTCACCGTCTCCGGAACGATGCGTCCGGCGGCATTTGCGGTTAGTTCAGCTTTCTCGAGGATTGCCATAGCTCACCCTTCGACGAACGACTTTCGAATTGCGTCCCAGATTCTGACTCGGTTGATTACGACGCCAATCCCATCGCCTGTGCGCGCGCCATCAGCTTCAGAGCCCGCTGCACGACCGGAGGATCAATCATCTTCGAGCCGAGGCTCACGACTCCCAGGCCTTTCTGTTGCGCCTCGCTGTAAGCGGTGACGATCTTCCGTGCCCGCTCAATCTCCGCCGACGTGGGCGCGAATGCTTCGTGAATTACCCCGATCTGTAGCGGGTGAACGCAACCCATGCCTTCGAAGCCGAGAGCGCGGGAATTCAAGCCCCACGCGCGCAACCCTTCCAGGTCGCCCACGTCGCCAAAGACCGAATCAATGGCCTGCACTCCAGCGGCGTGAGCGGCATTCACCACGCGCTCTCGTGCATACAGAGATTCCGCGCCGGATGAGGTTTTCACCACGCCCAGGTCTGCGGTGTAGTCTTCCAGCCCAATCGTCAGGGCGACGAGCTTGTCACTCGACTGGGCGATGGCAAGTGCGTTCTCAATTCCGAGCGCGGACTCAAGAATCGGCATGATCCAGATCGGTCGCGTAATGCCGTAGTCGGCTTTGATATGCGCGATGCGTGTCGTTGCTTCCAGGATCTGGCTCGGGCTCTCGACCTTGGGAATCAGAATCAGGTCCGGCGACTCCGGAACGATCTCGTCGAGATCTTCCAGTCCAAGCGGAAGCTGGTTGATGCGCACCATGCGTTCGCAGTGCAGAAAGTCGACCGCCCGCAGCGCGTTCCGAACCAGCAAGCGCGCGGCATCTTTCTCGCCGGCATGCACCGAGTCCTCCAGGTCGAGGATGATGGCATCGGCCCCGTGCAGCGCGGCGTTGATGAAATACTTGGGTTCGCTGCCGGGGACGTAGAGACGCGAACGGCGGAGACGATCGCGCGCGGAAGATTCAGGAAGAGCGATTCTGTCAGGGAGTACACGTGTTCCCTGACCCAATCCGGCGCGCCGCACCGCGGCTTCAATCCGCGCAGCGATGACGAACGGCAGCGCGCCTTCGTCGTGGATCTGTACAGAGGCATGCCGCACGCCCAGTGCTTCGAGCACTTCTTCAGCCTGCCTCCGGATCGAGTCGCCGTAGTACGGTTTGACCCGCGATTCCAGTTCGATGGCCATCCCACCGCGCTCGCGCGGTTCGATGCGCACCTGGAGATCCGAGCGGATGTCGGCTCCCGAGTGGCCGGCCTCGCCGGTGCGACTTTCGATTGCGACTGTCATGAGATCACCGTTTCCATGTGTGACCGGCTACGTGCGACCGCTTATCTTTGGCCGACTTCGACGAGCTCCGCGTCCGGTTTGCGCGTATTCGACAACTGCGATTGTCCAGATAGCTTGGTCAAAACGGCATCAGTCATTTCGATCGTGCTCGCCGCGCCCTGGCCGATGGCTTTCGCACCGCCGGGAATCCGCATCATGTCGTACGTGCGAACTTTGCCTTCCTTCACGACGTCTGCAATTGCCTCGCGGATGCGCCGAGCTTTCTCCACTTCGCCGACGTGTTCCAGCATCATGACTGCGGAGAGGAACATCGCGATCGGGTTGACGATCGGTGGATCGAGTTCGGCATACTTCGGCGCGGAACCATGCGTTGGTTCGAACACCGCGACTTCGTCTCCGATGTTGCCGGAGGCGGCGAACCCGAGGCCTCCGATCAGCCCCGCGAAGGCGTCGGAGATCACGTCACCAAAAAGGTTGGAGGCGACGACCACTCCGTAGTCTTCGGGATTCTTGGTCAGCCACATGGTCTGAGCATCAATGTTGGTCGACCGCAGTGCGATTGCGGGATACTCCTTGGCGACAGCCTTAGCTTCGTCTTCCATCATTCCGGAGGTTTCACGCAGCACATTCGGCTTCTCGCAGATGGTGACGGATTCGTATCCGTATTTCCGCGCCCATTCGAAGGCCGCGACACAAATCTTACGCGCTGCCTGGCGCGTAACAATGCGGACCGAGATCGCCAGGTCCGCGCCGGGAACCGCGGCAAAAGGCTTGAACTTGGAATGGGTGGCGAGCGCACCCCGTACCCATTCCGGAGGATTGGTCCACTCAACGCCTGCGTAGAGCCCTTCGGTGTTCTGCCGGAAGACGACGACGTTGACCAATGGTTCTTCGAATCCTCCTCCGGTCTTCTTGCGAATGAAGTTCAGAGGATTGCCTGGAAATGAAATACAGGGACGAATGCAGGTGTCGAGATGGAAGCGCTGTCGCATGGTGACAATGGGGCTGAAATATGAGTAGCCCTTACCGCCGAGATTGGGCGCGAGTTCGGCCTCGGCCTGTTTTTTTGGCTTCGACGTGATGGCACCAAACAGTCCCAGCTTGTGTTTGGCCAGCAGATCGATCGTGCTCTGCGGCAGGGCATTGCCCTCTCTGCGCCAGCAATCCCAGCCAATGTCGGCGTGAATGTATTCGGCGTCGAACCCGACAGCTTTCAATATTCGCAGTGCCTCGGGAAGAACCTGATTGCCGATTCCATCTCCGGGCATTGTGATTACAGTATGTTTTGCCATGATTGCTGAGTCTCCTAAACTGAATCTCCTAAACGACGACAGCTTCGTGCCGATGTTTGTGGTGCAATCCCAGTTTTGCTGCCACGACGTTTTCCGCTCCGCCCGCAATCACTAATGATTGGGGGACTTTGCCTAGCGGCGGAAAAGCGAAGCGCTCGCTACGCCATGTGACAATGCTGGAAGTGAAGTCGATCTCCACGCTCTCACCGGGAATGATCGTCTTCTCCTTGCCGGCGATTTCGTTTGCGAACTGCTCGCGCAGGCGACGGACGAGCGCTGGAACCTCGATGCACAAGAAGCCGTTGTTATATGCATTGCGCAGGTAAGTTTGCGAGAAGCTGCTCGCGACGATGAGAGGAATGCCCTTCGCCTTCAGGCAAGTGACAGCCTGTTCGCGGCTCGACCCGGTGCCGAAGTTGAAGCCTCCGACAATGACGTCACCGGCGCGACTGCGACCGGCAAACGTCGGGTCATAGTTTTCCATGATCACACGAGCCATCATCTCGGGCGTCATGTCGTCGCGATAGGTATAGTCTTTCCCGTAGATGGCGTCGGTGTTGACGTTGTCGTGCGGCAGAAAGATGAGGCGGCCTTGCACGCGCTCCGGGAATCCGGGCAGGATTTCTATGCGTTCGGTGGCGTGTCCATTCGTGGCATACTCGGCGAAGTTACGCGCAAGAGGGAGATCTGCAAATCGACGAGGACCGGTAATGTAACCGGCGATTGCCGAAGCTGCCACGACTTCAGGGCTGGCGAGGTAGCATTGGGCGTCGCGCGATCCCATGCGGCCTTTGAAGTTGCGGTTGGTCGCCGAGATGCCAACCTCACCGCTTTCCAGCAGTCCGGTTCCGAGGCCGATACAGGGACCACAACTGGGCGGAAGAGGAATCGCTCCGGCGTCCAGCAGAGCTTGCCAGACGCCCCGCTTCTCCGCCTCCTGCTGCGTCCAAGCGCTGGCCGCGCCGACATAAAGCTTTACGCTGGGGCCTACCTTCTTGCCGCATAAGACCCAAGCCGCGGCTTCAAGGTCTTCGACGCGCGAGTTTACGCAGGAAACCAGATATGCCTTTTGGATTGCGACATGCTGGTTCTCTATCTCTGCGACGGATTGCATGGTTTGCACAGTGTCGGGACCGGAGACATGCGGTGTGACCTTGCTGAGGTCAAGGACAATGCGCGCCGCATAGGTTGCATCCGGATCAGGGTGAGGTGGATGGCTTATCCAACCCGCGATGTCCTCTTCCGTGAAGCGCTCAATATCCTGTTCCTTGAGTCGCTGACGCATGCCGCGCAGGTAACGGATCGTGATGTCGTCGACCGGGAACCAGGCGACGAGCGGTCCCCACTCCGTGCTCATGTTGGCGATCGAGAAGCGAGCATCCATCGAAAGGCTCGTGACGCCGGGTCCGGAGAATTCAATCGCCGCGTTCAAAGCCTCATCGTGGTTGTAGAGGCCGCACAGAGAGATGATGACGTCTTTCCCGCTGACGCCTTCAGGAAGCTTGCCTTCCAATACAACCTGAATCGTCCGCGGAATCTGCCACCAGAATTCCCCCACGGCCCAGACAGCAGCTGCGTCGGTGCGGACAATCGGAGTACCAATTGCGCCGAGTGCGCCATACATATTCGAGTGCGAATCCGACGCGACGACGAAGGTTCCGGGCAGAACGTAGCCGCGTTCCACCATGATCTGGTGGCCGATGCCCGATCCGGCGGGATAGAAATCGACTCCATGTTCGCGCGCGAACCCTTCGATGGAACGATATTTCTTCAGGTTGGCTTCGTCATGGTTTTGGATGTCGTGATCGAGAGCAAAGACGAGCTGCTTCGGGTCGTGGATCTTCTTCGCGCCAATGGCTTTGAATTTGCTCATCACGGCCGACGTATTGTCGTGCGTCATGGCGTGAAACGGCCGGATGGAAACGAAGTCGCCGGCGCGCAGAGGGCGCTTAGGGCCATCAGCGAGGTGGGCTTGCGCGATCTTCTCGACAATTGTCTGGGGCATAAGAGGACTCCATTGCTTTCGCAGAGCAAGCACCGCCGGCGGAGCGAGTGTGTGGTTCCGAATTTCCGTTAGGCGAGCACCGATTTGCGGCTCTTCGGGCCTTGCGCGCGCACTTTCGGCTTGTCCTGAGCCTTCACGGATTTTGTTTTGCGAACGTCGGATTCCATAAGGGCCATGAGTTCGCTCACCGAACCGACTCGCTCCAGGTTCCAGACTGCTTCTTTCACTCGCTTCTGCGCGCCGTTGGAAAGGACACCGTCGGCCAGCGCCCCGAACTTTTCTTCCACTTCCTGATCCGTCAGCGGATTGCGCGGATCGCCTTTGGGATAGTCAAGTTGTTTGCTGAAGGAACGTCCATCGGTTGTGTTGATGTTCACGATCACCCTCTGTAGTGCTGGAAATACCTTCTCAATCTCCGGATCCGCGACCACTTCGACCTTCCGCAGTTGCGAGCGAATCAAAGGATCCATGATCTTTTCCATGGTGAACTGCATGGGAGTCACCTGGCGTTCGACCAGCGCCGCAGCGATCACATAGGGCAACGAGTGATCGGCAGTCTCTTTGGAGCGCGGGTCGTACTTGCTGGGATCGGAGAGAATATCGGCAGCCCGGGCCAGCGATCGAATCTGAATCTTCTCGACCTGATCTGGACGCAGGTCGTTCTTTTTCACGAGTTCGAGGACGGCTGAGATCGGCGCGTGGGTCAGAGCCTCGGTGGGGAAGGCTTTCATGCCACATTGCGTGATCCGCCAGGATTCTCCGAGCCCGTCGGTGAGAAGATTGAGTTTCCACTCCGGCTTGAAAACGTGAGCCAGTCCTTCTTTGCCGTCGATTACGTGTTCTGGGCCCGTGTAGCCTTTTTCGGCGAGGAGCGCGGCCAGCACCCCGCTCTGGGTCGCCATGGGATCGACCGTGTTCTTCATCATCGTCAACTTGCCAGCGGTGACCGCGCCCAGTGTGCAGTGGCGGCTGGCAGAGATGCCGATCGCGTGCTGGATTTGCTCGGCGGACAGATGCATCGCGCGCCCGGCGACGATCGGAGAGACGAATGCGGTGAGCGTGGCGTGATGCCAGCCGCGTTCGCGAATTCCGGGGAATGCCGCTTCGCAAAGGCGCATTTCGAACTCGTGGCCCAGAACCAGTCCCACGATCAGTTCTTTGCCGCTGCCGTAGACGCGTTCACAACACGCGATGGCAGCGGGAAAAATGTCGGATGGATGCGATGGATCCTGTTTCCAGTAGATGTCGTTGTAATCCATGCAGCGGATCATGAGCGCATTGGCCAGAGAGGCAGAGATGGGATCGAACCGGCGTCCGCTGCCGATGACGGTGGCGAGCCCTCGTCCCGCAGTCTCGTCGAGAACCGCGAGAGCAATCTTGACGTCAGATTGCTGCGTAACCGCCCAGAGCACATCCCATGGAATCGAGAAAGAAACGCTTTGCCTGGTAGACGGCTTCGGGGGAGATGTCTTTGAATTGCAGGGCGGCGGCCCAGCGGGACATCTTCGCGGTGACCGTTTCTTTAGCCGGGGAAATCGGGTTAGAAGGTGACACGGTCGCTCCTTTCTTGTTCAATCGACTTGGTCATTCGGATGTTTTTCGGATTCTTGAACGGCAGGAATGCCATGAAATCGGCGTGATGCACGATGAATGCTTCGGTGGTGCGCTTGACCAGATCTCCTTCGGCGGCATGGGCTGCGATGATGTGGCAGACGGCATCGGGAACGCCGCATTCGAGCGCGAGGGCGACTCCAGTGAAGGGATGACGCAGAGCTTCTCCGCGTTCGCTTTGACGACTTTTGCCGTCGGGCCCAATCTCGTATTCCAGCAACTTGCCGACGTCGGCCAGAATCGCGCCGGCAATCACGGTATCGATATCGACGGGCAGCGCACGGCCCATGAAGTTGTGCATGGCGCGAGCACTATCGCGAGCGATGTGCACCACGCAGCGTTTGTGCTCCATAAAAGTGATCGGGCAGTTGGGAACCAGGAGCGTGAAGGGGATACAGTTCAGGTCGTCGACGGTCAGCGGGCTGCGCTCGAGGGCTTTGATCCAGGTTTCGGTAACCTGTTCTCGCAATTGGAGATCGTCAATCCAGTCGATCTCCGGCCAAAGGCGCTTAATGGTCTCCCGCATAGCGTGCCTAGCAAACTTCTTAGGCTAGCTCGGGGCAGAGGCGGGTACGACGATTGGGATCACAGGGGTCTGTGATTCGGGTACACGAGGCTTGGGGAACCACGATCCAACTCGCCCCAGATGGGGCGTCGGCGCTTCACAGCAGCTTCTTAATTTCTTTCTCGAAGACGGCGGCGTCGGTCGCGCCGATGTGCTTGGCAAAAATATGACCATCGCGGTCGATGAGAAAGGCAACGGGCAATCCTAAAACGACCTCCATATAACTCGCCGGTTTTCGCGGTTCCCATGACGACGGGATAGTTCATGTGAAATTGCTGATAGAACGGAGGAACAGGATCCGGGCTGTCGTCCAAGGAAACTCCGATGATTTGCAGGCCGCGATCGCCGTATTTTTGCTGCAGGTCGACGAGGTGCGGAATTTCTTCGCGGCAGGGATAACACCACGTTGCCCAGAAGTCGAGCAGGACGACTTTGCCGCGGTAGGAGGAGAGTCGAAGATCCTGGCCGTCCGGTCGTGGAAGAGTGAAATCGGGTGCGAGAGAACGGTTCGCTGCGTTTGGCGAAATACCGCGCGAAGTGTAACGCAGAGAATAGAGGACTACGCTCGCGCCCAGCGCTATGACTCCTGCGCCCCATACTAATTTCATTGCGCGGGTCAGAACCTATTCTCCCTTCGCTACGGGGTAGCCCTTGTCGACCCAATTTGTGCCAAAGTTGTCGGCGATGTAGAGGACCTTCACGTTAGTGAAACCCATGGCGTGCAGGGCATCGTCCGCGGGCTTCACGTTGGGACAATGGCCCCAGGGGCAGCAACCGCAATAGAGAACAATGAGCTTGGTACGCGGTAGAGAGTCCACACGCTTGCGGAGTTGACGAGGCCGTTCTCGGTCGACGCCGGGCCGATGTATTCAGAACCAGGAATGTGTGCCTGTGCGAACAAGACGTGCGAGCCGACCTGGAGCATGAGCGGCTTATCTTTATCCTTGTCCGTGCCTGAGGTCTGCAGAAGCTTCACCAAGTCTTCGGGATTGAGCAGTCGATTCGTGGGAATAGCAGATGCTTGCCCGTTTGCCTGGATGACGGAGAAGAGTGTGATCGCCAGAAAGGTGAAGGCAAGCTTGGCGTGGCTGATTGCGATTCTCATAAGAGTCCTCAATAAAGATGTGAGCTGATGAGTACTCGCAAGAATACACCGCTCGATAGCGACTTGCGCTACTTTGCAGCAGCGAGCTGTCGAAGGCGCTCGGCTGCGCTCTCGGGAGTGATGTCCCGCTGCGGAGTTCCCAGCATTTCGAAGCCGACCATGTGCTTGCGGATCGTCGCCGAACGCAACAGAGGCGGATAGAAATGCGCGTGGAAATGACATTCTGGATGATCTGTGCCATCGGTCGGCGACTGATGGAAGCCCATCGAGTAGGGGAAGGGAACGCCGAAAACTTTGTCGTAGGTGGAAGTGACGCGTTGCAGAATGTCGCTGAGCGACGCGATTTCATCCGCCGTGAGTTCGTTCATGCTGCCGAAGTGCCGGCGGCTGCAGATTAGAATTTCAAAGGGCCAAATTGCCCAGAAGGGCACGAGTGCGACGAAACCCGTCATTCTCACAAACCACGCGCGATCTGCTCTCGATGTTCTAGTGCGAGTAGTCGCAGAGCAAGGCAACCGGCTGTGACTTCTTGCTATACACGCCCTGCGCAGTAAGCTCCTTGGCGGGCGCTTCTGGAATAGAAGACGTCGCCCAGATCTGGCAATGGGGATGGGGATTGCTGGCGCCCATCATGGCGCCGCGGTTTTCGAAGATCTGGACGTGGTTGATGTCCGGCAAGCCGCCCAGTTCGCGGAATTGTCCGACCCAGGTGCGCACGACTTGTTCGATCTCGTGTACAGTCCATCGTGGCCAGCGTCAAGATCGTGTCGCGGTGAGAAACAAATTACGCGGCAAATTCCGGGCTCTGCTTCGGCGACCAGCAGGCCCATGTCATCGACGTCGATGCGCGCGTGTGCGAACCTGTGGTTTCAGCGCAGCGAAGTCATTTTCAAAAACGAAAGTCGACGAGTACGCCGGATTCTGAATTCCCCCCGCCCGCGTGTTGCCTGGACACAGGTAGCAATTGGGATCGTAGGCGGGCTCCGACGTCGAGTGGCAGAGTGCTACTTCGCCCTGCCACGGACGCGTTGCGCGATGAGGCGAGACCAGCACCCATTCGTTGGTTAGGGGATTCAGCCTGCGATGAGGATCTTCGGTGAGTTTCAAATTGCGGCCTCGCAGCATTCTACGACGGGGCGAGCGCAGATGCAGGGAGTATTGCTCTAGGAAGCGAAACGGCTGGCAGCCCGGAGTGCCCTTTTGACTTGGACTCTCTCAGGGCAACCCCTCGACCAGGCCGCCGAGGTGGCCGTTTCCAGATGAGACGAGATATTAGCTTAGGGCTTTAGAGAATTGCCCATCATCAGAGCAAATAACAAGCGGCAGGTAGATCACCGTGGCCTGCAACACGTGACGGGCGCGCATCTTCGAGGGCGCGCTGGATAGAGGCAAGTTTAAGAAACGCCAGGCGGATTCCGAAATAAAGAAGGGCGAAACCGAGCACGACCGCGCCCACAAAGTAGATTCGGCCGGCCATGCCCATGAAGCTGGGTAGCAGGCTAATAGGAATCAAGGCGACCGAGTAGATCAGAATGCGGCGGGCGGTGGAGCGGCCATCTTCTTCGACGACTGGCAGCATTTTAACTCCGCCCTTCGCGTAGTCGTCGCGATAGAGCCATGCAATGGAGAAGAAGTGCGGGAAACTGCCAGATGAAGAGGATCGCGAACAATACCAGCGTGCCCCATTCCAGCTGGCCGCGAGCAGCGGTCCAGCCCAGAACTCCGGGCATGGCTCCGGGAAAAGCTCCAACAAACGTGCAGATTGGCGAGATGCGCTTCAGTGGGGTATAGGCGGCGAGGTAGACGACAGAGGTCAGGAACGTCAGCAGTCCGGTCAGCGGATTCGTGAAGACGGCCAGATAGATCGATCCGCCGACCGCGGCAAGAACGCCAACGGTAGTGGCATGAAATAAACTCATGCGACCAGCGGGCAGCGGGCGAAGAGCAGTGCGACGCATGTGGGCGTCGACGTCGTGCTCCATGACTTCATTCAGCGCGGCGGTGCCGCTGGATACGAGTGCCGATTCCCAGTAAAGAATGGAATAGCCCCCAGCTAATCCACGAAACGCCGGTTCTGATGAGCGCCAAAGAAATAGCCGCACCAGGCGGTCATGACGATCAAACTCGTGACCCGGAGCTTGGTCAGTTCGGCGTAGTCGCGGAGAAGGGAAGTCGCCCTGGTTCGAAAAGCAGCAAGAGGCAGTGTCATCGTGCTCATGTTTTGGCCGTGTACAGCGTTCCGGAAACCCGTTCCTGGATGTTGACGAAGATCACGCACGGACCCCACTCCGTTACGTGCTCAAGGATTGCATAGGTACTCTGATCAGTTTCGAAAGTCAAGTGAAAACGAAATCGCTGCTCTTGCAATCAGGCTAACACATCGCATACGCCGCGTCTGTGCAGGTAGCGCTACTGTCCTCCCGAAGGCGTCGTGGAATCAAATGTTTCCGGTGGATCGAAGAAGCAGTTGTGCCAGAGCGCCGAATCGGACAAAGTGCCGGCCCGTCCATTGCTGCAGCGTGGGCATGGTCGCGGCGATCATGCCCCCGTCGGCGGAATCGAAAATCACAACGATGCCGGCCAGTTCCTGTGGTTTCTGCGCCGCATTCTGGATAGTTCTTTTGCGAGGAGAAATTTCGCGTACTCGAGCCGCGCTTTGGCGCCGGCGTCCTTCGCGTTTTCGTCGACCTTCTGCACGGAAATGATCTTCACGTTCTTGTTCTTGAGCGGCTCCCAATCTCCCGGAAATGTCGAGGTTTCCTCGCGGATCACGTGGAACAAATCTGCGGCGGACGCTGCAGCGATGCGGCGGCAGGCACATCGGTGTCAGCAATGCCATTGGGCATTTCGACGCTGTTGCGCCAGATCCATCCGCGCGAGAGACCGGAGATGCGCACGTGTACCCAGTCGGCAGTTGAAGTCGAGCATTTCGAATTCATCGTGCATGCTGGCGAGAAACTGCGGCTTGGCGGTCAGGCTCGGAGTCGAAACCACTGGTGTCCCAGATTTCTTCACCGCGACAAGGTTCTTGGGATGCGCCGTGTTCTTGAGGACTTCTGCCAGGTTTTCAGCTTCGGCTTGCAATGCGCTATTGGATTTTTCGTCGCTGAGCGAATCGCCAGGCTTGGCACTCGTGTGCTGTTGAGCAGCCAGGCCCTGACTCAAAGACGACGCGAAGGTTTGATCGGTTTGAGGAAGGGCGGGGGACGGCGCCGAGACTGCCGGTTCCGAGGACGGCTTTGACACCGGGGCCGTCGCGGAAGGGGTGCTGGTCGCTGTGCCTTTGGCGAGTTGCTCCGCCACTTGATCCAAAAGGTCGGCCTCCAGTCGTCCGTTGGAGGTCAGCAACTGATAACCAGAATGAGCGCTTCCGGGATCCGCATACCAAGCCGTAACTTTGGTCGTGATCCGGACCAACGATCCTCCTGCTGGTGTTGAAGTGACCTGCCAGGTCGACTGGTAGTAGCCGCGTTGATAGCGGTCGAGAGGATGCTCTCCAGGTTTGGCGAATCCGTCCAATACCGGAAGATGACCAGCCAGGCTGGACTGAAGGGCTGCGAGTGCCTTTTCCACGGCGGCTTTGGACTGCGGGAACGCGCGTTCGTACGAGTTGGCTTGCGCCAGCGCCGACGAACCGGAGAGAATCGCGAGGATTCCAAACGCAATCCACCGCCTCGCGACGTTGTCGAATTGGAGTCTCATGGCAGCAGCTCCAATTCGTCGCGCAAAATCCAACCGTGCTGGCCTTCGTGGGTTTCTACTCCGAGCCAATAGGTTGTCGAAATCACAATCAGAACATCGGTGCCGGTGGGAAGAGATTGCAAGGTCGTCGCGGTATGAAACGGGGCGGACTTGAGCGCGGCTCCGGGTGCTTTCACGAGTCGCTGGACCTGCCGCCGGAGATCGTGGACGCGATCCTCCACAGTCTGGGACTCGTAGGAAGCACCAGCGACGGGTGTTACATCGGCAGCCGTGGGCGTCGCCGGAGCGGGCTCAGCAGTCGCCGTTGATGCTCGGTCCACAGTGCTGGACGATGACAGGTTTTCCGTTCGTTGCCTGCTTTTCCCTAAGAGCCTCCACCGTCTGGGATTTGATCGATTCGATTTCGTCCAGGTGATCGTGAATGTCTTTGTACTCTGCGCTTTCGACCGAGCCGTTCGACGCATGCGCGATATGGCGGAAATCCTCGACAAATCGCGCGTCGATGTGCAGGACGGTGTTCTTATCGCCTTGGGCCTGCACGACATAGCGGACAACCAGGGTGCCGACATCACTGCTGTCTTTAAAGTTTCGAGGGTCGATCGCCTTCAGGCGCACCTTGTAGAAAACACTTGCCACCTTCCGTCCATTCGGGGAAAACATGCGTAGAAGTCGCGGCCGTAGCGCCGGTGATGTATTCGTCCTTGTTGTACTCCTTGGTACCCCGGATGAGGCCGTTCTGAATGACATCCCGCACAACTTGAGTGACCTCACTCTCGGGAAAGGGAATATTCACAATCAGACCCATTCCGTATTGAGTGGCGTCCTTTTCCTTCGAGGGAGCGGCGACCGCAACGATCGATAAAAGTAGAAGTGTTGCGGTTTTCCGCAGGGCGCTGCAGGGGGAATGTGCGTTTCTACTGGACCGTTGCATGGTGTCGAAAAAAGGCAATTGCGCGACTATGAAAATAGGTTCCTCTTCGCAGAGAGTCTCAACGATGCTTCTCTCGCTGTCAACCGAACTTTCGTTTATCGTCATGCCAAAAGGCGGACCAAAGCATCTCCCTTTGTAAAATGATTGTAAAAAAAAAGTCTTGCGACCCCTTGCAAGTTGTCACGAAGCCGTAGTAGGATTCCGCTCCGGTACGGTGGTAGGACCCCGCAACCAAAAAATCGGTTTAGGGGACTTCGCAATCGGCCTTGTGGGAGGGGTTCCGCAAGACCGGTAAAAGCTAGCCTCTGCATTTGTGGGAATGCATTTTTCAGAAAAATTCGTCTGAGGAGTTCCGCATGCGAATGGGGACGCTGTCTCGTCGTTGTGGGAAGCTGCCGTGGGGAAGGTATTTCTCGACTGCGGCTTTGATTGCAGTCTTCCTGGTGTTGAGCGGCAGCCAGAATGCGAATGCGCTTCCAGCATTTGCCCGAAAGTATGGCCTTCGCTGTTCAGCCTGCCATGAGTCGTGGCCCATGTTGAATTACTTTGGTCAGAAATTCAAAGACAACGGGTACCAGTTGATGAACGACCGGGATTCCCCGATCTGGCAGAATCCGGGCTACTGGCCGGTCACCTTCCGCATCATCCCGATCTGGCACCGGGTCAGCACCGGTAAGGTCTTGGTCGATACTTATCCGGGTGGTGTCAACTCGCCAAATTCCGCGGTGCAGCGGGTCACGACCTCCGGCTTCGACATAAGCGGATTGGACTTCCACACTGGCGGCACGCTGGAAAAGAACTTCTCGTTCTACGTGCTCCCCTCCTCAGACAATACCGCATCCTTCCACTTCGAAACGGTCATGGCACGCTTGGACAACCTGTTCGGGAGTCCCTGGCTCAACATTAAGTTGGGAAAGTTTGAACTCGATAACCTGCTTTCCGAAAAGCGCATCTTGACGTTGACTGGAAACGGTGGCATTTACCAGCTGTACCACTTCATCCCAGTTGGCGACGGCAACATCTTCGGCCAAATGGGTGATAACCAGTTGGGTGCGGAGGTGATGGGCCACTCCTGGAATGACCGCACGCGGTATTCAGCGACTGTATTCAGTTCGGTCGACGGAACTCCCGGCTTACCCTATGGCAATGCCTACACTGGCTTCTTCACATTCAGCCAGGCGTTTGATACCGGCAAGCTGGGAGTAGATCGCATCGGAGCTTATGCCATGGTCGGGCAGGCGCCGACCTACTATCTGACGCAGGCTGGCACGCCACTCGCGGGTTCGGGAATCACGAACAAGAGCTTCAATCGCGAAGGCTTTGTTGGACAATTCTACTTCGGGCAGCACGTAGACCTCCAAGTGGTTACTCAGCACGGTTCGGATAACGCATGGTTTGGGCAAGGGTACGGGGATTTGATTGGTGGCACTGTTTCGGGCAACAACACACCCGGGTCGACTCTTCCGACTGGTGCACAAGCACCGAGTTGGAACGGTGTTCTATTAGAACCCCACTACGTGTTCAGCCCGCAGCTGATCCTCATCGGGCGATATGAAACGATTCGCATGTCGCAGCAGGCAAACGGAGCGGCCTGCGTTGCTTGCGGCGGCTCGGGAGGCCCTTCGGCTTCCAACTTCGGCAACATTTCCACCTACACAGTCGGCATGCGCTACAACCCGTTCATGACCAGCCGGGCAGGTTTTGCCTGGCATAACGAATACAACTGGCTGCACCAGGACGGCACTGGACCCACGCTCGGCCTCGGCACGGTCAACATAAATACCAGCGAATTCCTGACCGGATTTGACTTCGATTTCTAGAGAGGGAGAGATGCGCAGAAAATTGGGGAAGTGGTCTCTTTTACTGAGCGCAGCCGTATTCATGGCGCCGCGGGCCTCCTGGGCGCAAGTCACCAGCTTTCAACTTGAAACGTGGCTGAATTCGCCCGCCGCGACCAGCCGCGTCGGCGATGTCACCGGAAATGCCAAGGCGGCGACAGTACCGTATCGCAGATATTGCGTCGGCTGCCATGGAGTATTGGGCGATGGGAATGGCGAAAATGCGGTTTATCTCGACCCGAAGCCCCGCGATTTCCAGCTGGGCGTGTTCAAGTGTCGCTCGACTCCGACGGGAACCCTGCCCACGGATGAGGACCTTTTCAACACGATTGCTCGCGGCATGGACCGCTCCAACATGCCTCAGTGGAGCACATTCACGAAGGACGAGCGGGCAAACCTTGTGGCATGGATCAAGCATTTTTCGCCGCGCTGGCAGAACGAAAAAGCGGGAACGCCGATCACGATTCCTCCCGAACCGGAAGTCACCCCAGAGCGCATCAAGGCGGGCAGGGAAGTGTTTGCCCGGGTGCAGTGCTGGAAATGCCATGGCGTGCAGGGAATGGCCAACGGACCGTCGGCGGCGACCCTCACCGACGATCTGGGCCGCCCCATTCAGCCGTTCAACTTCACCGACGGATCCCGCCCAAAATGCGGCGACACCGATCAGGACATTTACAGAATCTTCATGACTGGCTTGGATGGCACCCCGATGCCTTCTTTTGCCGACAATATCAAACCTGATGAAGCCTGGGATTTGGTGTTCTATCTACGCACGTTCATGGCTCAGAAGAGCAAAGAAAAAGAGATGGCAAAGACGCTTAATCTGAAGCCTGTTGATCCGAATGCACCCGCGGGCCAACAGTAAGCTTTGGATTGGCATCGCAAAACAAGTGTCAAACTTCGTGGTTCCGTAAGGAGAGATTTTCGATGAAGATGCAAAACAAAATATCGGCTGTTCTATCGGCAGCGATTCTGGTCTCCGCTGGTGCGTTGTTCCTAGGCCAGAAAGTCAACGCAGCCGGTGAAGGTAAAATTACCGGCACAGTCAAACTCGACGGAGCGGCCCCGCACATGAAGGGCATCGACATGTCGAAGGATCCCTATTGTGTAAAAGCGAACTCCGCTTCGCCTGCGCACCTGCAAACCTATGAGGTAGGTCAGAATGGCGGGCTAGAGAACGCTGTGCTTTATATTTCCGAAGGTTGGACAGGGCCTGCGACAGAATCAAAGGAGGTACCGGTATTTAATCAGAAGAACTGCATGTACACGCCACACGTTTTGGCGCTCGATGCAGGTCAGACCTTCAAGGTGGTGACCAGCGATCAAACTACCCACAATATTCACCCGCTTCCGAATCCGATGACGGGGAACATCCCGTGGAATCAGTCGCAGCCGCCGGGCGCCGCTCCGATCGAGAAGAGCTGGAAGAATCCTGAAGTGATCCCGGTCCAATGCAATATTCACCCTTGGATGCATGGATGGCATGTCGTGGTAAAGGGTCCGTACGCAACGACGGACGCAAATGGCAACTACACCATCAACAACGTGCCACCGGGGAACTACACCGTGACGGCCTGGCACGAACCCGATCAGACCATGACGCAAAAAGTCACGGTCGCCGCAGGCAAGCCGGGCACGGCCGATTTTACATTCAAGGCGAAATAGACTCGACTCGTCGGGCAAATTGAAGTTTCAACCTCGTGGAATCGCCGCAGTCGAAGGGCTGCGGCGATTCGTTAAGAAGTCCCAGCTAATCTGGCCAAAGGCGGAGCGATATGGCGAAGATATTCGCGGTGACGATTATTCTGATCGCAATCGGTTCGGCGATTCCCATCGTGATGCACACCTGGCATTTGCCCCAGGACATCTCCACTCATGGTCCCCTGATCGATGAGCAGTATGCAGAGACGATGGCGGAGGCGGGCATTTCCTTTCTGGCATCTCAGTTCCTTCTGGCTTTCTTCATCTGGAAGTTCTCGAACGTCAAGGCAGGATCCAAGACGCGAAACTTGCCTGGCGGCGCCAGAGGACTTGTCATCGCTGCGTTTCTGCTGGTCGGAACTGAGGTTTTGGCGTTGGGAGTATTCGGAGCCAAGGCCTGGGCCAGTGTCTACTTCACTCCGCCGGCCGCGAATGCAATGCCGGTGCAGGTACAAGCGGGACAGTTCGCGTTCTATTTCCGCTACCCCGGTCCCGATGGAAAGTTTGGACCGCTTCACCCCGACCAGATCAATGAGGCAAATGCCAACTTCTTTGGGATTGATCAGACGCATGATCAGGATTCCAAGGATGACATTGTGACGGCCGAAATGGCGATTCCGGTCAACCGCGAGATCCACCTCTTAATGCATTCCAAAGATCTCGGGCACTCGTTCTTTGTGCCGGAATTGCGCGTTCAGCAGGATTTCGTTCCGGGGTTGGATCTCTCGGTTCACTTCACTGCCACGAAGGTCGGCAAATACGAAATCGTCTGTACCCAGCTTTGTGGCCTGGGGCATTACAACATGAAGGCGTATCTCGAGGTCATGAGCCCAGAAGATTTCGACGCCTGGCTGAAACAGCAAGCAGCATTGCAGTAGCTGTCAATGCAGTCTCTGGACAAGTCAAAGATCTCTTTGAGGTGAACGCAATGCACGATACGGCACACGCGGTCCACGGAGCACCGACCAGTTTCATCCGCAAGCACGTCTTCAGTATTGACCACAAGGTGATTGGCAAGCAGTACTACGCGCTGGCCCTGGTTGCGGTGGTGTGGGGCATGGTGCTGTCCTGGCTGATGCGAATCCATCTGGGGTGGACCGATTATGCAATTCCCGGCCTTCATTGGCTTTCCAGTGCAGGCGCGCCCGGGAATGTAATGACGCCGGAATATTACCTGCAGTTGATGACCATGCATGGAACGATCATGGTCTTTTTTGTGCTCACGACTGCTCCGTTCGCAGCGTTCGGCAATTTCTTCCTGCCAATCCAGGTTGGCGCGGAGGACATGCCATTCCCGCACTTCAACATGATGTCGTTCTGGGTCACGTTCGTGGCTTTTCTAGTCATGATTTCATCGTTCTTTGTGGCGGACGGGCCGACTCTGGGTGGATGGACGCAGTACGCTCCCTTGAGCGCTGTGGGCGCCGTGGCTGGTCCAGGACAGGGTCTGGGCGTGGTGCTGTGGGCCGCCTCGATTGCAATCTTTTGCGTGGGCCAATTGCTGGGGTCATTGAACTTCATTACGACCACTCTTGACATGCGAACCAAAGGCATGTCCCTGATGCGCCTTCCGCTCAGCGCCTGGGCGTGGTTTATTACCTCAGTCATGGGTTTGACGGCATTTGCGGTCTTGATGCCGGCCTGCATTCTGCTGATTCTCGATCACGTCGCGGGCACCAGCTTCTTCGTCTCTTCCGGCTTGGTTATCAACGGACAACTGTTGCCGCATTCCGGTGGATCGACTTTGCTGTGGCAACATCTGTTCTGGTTCTTCGGACATCCCGAGGTCTACATCGCCATCGTACCCGGCATGGGCATTGTTTCCCACGTGCTGATTACCAACATGCGGAAACCGATGCTGAGCCACAGGGTTCTGATTTATTCCATGGCCTCGCTGGCTGTCCTCAGCTACATGGTGTACGGGCACCACATGTTTGTCAGCGGAATGAATCCGTTCTCGTCGCTGGCGTTCTCGTTCCCAACACTGGTGATTACGATTCCTTCCACGATCGTTGTCCTGATGTGGTTGGGCAGCTTGTATGGTTCAAAGCTGCGGATTAACACGGCATCGCTATTCGCGCTCGGATTTATTTCGATGTTTATCAGCGGAGGCGTCAGCGGCTTCTTCTTGGCGCAACCGTCCATTGACATCATGCTGCACGCGACCTATTTCGTCGTCGGCCACTTCCATCTGGTAATGGCGGTTGCGGCGATCTTCGGCATCTTCTCGGGTACTTATTTCTGGTTCCCGAAAATGACCGGACGGATGATGAACGAGAGTTTGGGCAGGCTGCATTTCTGGTTGAGCTTTGTGGGCACCTACTGCATTTTCATGCCATTCCACTACCTGGGAATCGCCGGTAATGTTCGCCGCTACCAGGCCTTCACCGACGACTACCTGATCCCGCTGATTCCAGTGCATCGGTTCATCACGGTTGCCGCCATCCTTACGGGTTTGGCGCAGTTCATTTTCATTTACAACCTGATCTACAGTCTGTTCAAGGGCGCTCCTGCAACGGATAATCCGTGGGAGGGCACTTCGCTGGAATGGAGCACGGCCACACCGCCGCCCCACAACAACTTTGGCGATACCATGCCGGTCGTGTATCACGATCCGTATCAGTACAGCGTCGAGGGTGCCACCACTGATTTCGTAATGCAAACGTCGCCCGAAAAACTAGCGGCGAATGTGCCCGACGAAAAGTAGTTTGCAAGCAGACGTATGTTTTTATCCAGGGAGAATTAGCAGTATGGCTACAACGATTCAACCACCGCCGACAATCGAGTCTGATCGCTTACCCAGCCATGGATCCGGCAATGGGGGTTGGCGGAATTTGGTTCCCGCCGATGGAGAGATGCGGAGGGTAAAGGACTATTCTCCTCCACCGGCGAGCACCGGCATCTGGGTCGGCCTGGCGGCGATCACCATGACGTTTGCCGCGTTCACCAGTGCCTTGGTCGTTCGTCAGGGGTCTGCTCAGGATTGGCGACACATCACCCTCCCCCCGGTGCTTTACCTGAACAGTCTTCTGATCGTTGCCAGCAGCGTGACCTTGGAGTTGTCCCGTCAACGGATCGCGACTTTCATGGGCGGTGTCCGGAGATCGAGCGACGAATCCGGCCCGCTGGCTCTACATCACTCTAGCGCTCGGTTTGCTCTTTGTGGCTGGGCAGACTTTCGCGTGGACGCAATTGCGGTCGCAAGGATTCGGGCTCGCCACCAACATCAGCTATTCGTTTTTCTACGTACTGACCGTGGCTCACGCGCTCCACGTCTTTGGAGGGCTTGGTGGTCTGGTGCGCGTGATTGGGAAACTAAACCACTCCGTGCTGCGACGGAGCACTTTGGACGCTACTTCGCGATACTGGCATTTCATGGGCGTCTTGTGGCTGTATCTGCTTTTGCTGCTTTGGATGAAGCTCTAACAAAGTCGAGGGTAGGAGGCATTCGTGAGCCAGGCAGATGTTTCGATTCACGCGCAAGTGTCGCGATCCGGGGCGACAGAATTAATGACTGCGCCCACCTTCTCGGTTTCCGCCAAAAAAATGGCGATGTGGCTGTTCATCATCGCCGACTCCGCGACGTTTGCGGGATGTCTGGTTGCCTACGGGTTTATTCGTAACGCCACTCCGGATTGGCCAAAACCGTTTCATGGTATTACCAACGTGGCGCTGATGACGTTCATTCTTCTGACCAGCAGCCTGACCATGCTGCTTGGCGTCCGGGCAGCGCAGAAGGACGATAAGGCCGGAGCTTTTCGCTGGACCATGATTACCGCCGTGGCCGGAACTCTGTTCGCCATCCTGCACATTCGGGAATGGATGGGGATGATTGCAGAGGGGGCAACTCTCTTCCATAATCCCTGGGGCACGCCCCTGTTCGGCGCATCTTTCTTCAGCGTAACGGGCTTGCATTTGCTCCACGTAACCGGCGGTGTGGTCGCCCTGATCGCGGTGGCGATCCGCTACAAGGGGGGACGATACGGCGCCGATGACCTCGAAATCACCGGGCTCTACTGGCACTTCGTGGACCTCGTTTGGATGTTTGTAGTGCCGCTGGTTTATCTCTTGAATCTGGCTCACTAAGGTGGAAAGGGGCAGGAAATCACTATGACGACCTCCGAAATGCACAAGAGCAATGGAATCGGTAAAGATGTTGCCGTGTATGTGGGCCTGCTGGTGCTGGCGGCTATTCAATTCTTCATTGCCTATCAAGACATCAGTGCGTCACAGATGTTTGTTCGCATGTTAACCGTAGCTGTCATTGAGGCCGGACTTGCGTTATTGTTCTTCATGCACCTTTCGGAAAATCGCGGGTTGAAGTGGTTTGTCCTGATTTTCACGGTTGCTGTGATTCTGGGCATGCAATACGGCTGGACCGACAGCTATCGCCTGTCCGGCGGCGTACCGTGGGCTAACTAGCTTGGCCGCCCGCGCGGCCTCTTTGGGAAGAGAGAAGAGAGCAGTGATGAAGCTTCGAAGATCAGTCTGGACCTTGAGTATCGCGCTCGTGGCACTCCTTGTCCTTTTCCTGCCGGTCTCGGCCTCTGCCCAGAGTTGCGCGCTTTGCTATACCCAGGCTGCATCCTCGGGATCGCGGATGATTCAGGCTTTGAAGAGCGGGATACTGATCCTCATCACGCCGCCCACGCTGGGATCCGTAGGCGTGATTTTTGTGATGTATCGCAGGCGAAATCAGGTCCGACGGACTGAAAACGGAGACCAACCCAGTCAAGAGTGGTAAAGTTGTGAGCGCATCTTCCTGGTTGAAGATCGGCTAGCCGTCCAGCTTTCCTAATTGTGCGTCACGGGAAATCATCCTCCGCGGTCTCGATCCAATTCTCGAATAGGTTCCATGCGCTGGCAGGGGCCTTTGGCGTTGTCTCAGCAGTAATACTCATCTTAGGGACCGCTTCTGCGCAGACCCAACCTCCTGCGCCCCGACATTCCCAAATCCTGCGTGCTCCGGCCCTACCTCTTACGAAGTTTTATGACACTCCTGATCCTTTGCCCGCCGGCAAGCCGGGAGAACTGGTCCGCTCCCAACAATTTGACCAGTACGAACTCCCCTACTCAGTTTCCGCAGTTCGCATCCTGTATCACTCGCGATCCGCCAGCGGGCAAGATGTGGCCGCATCCGGCGTCGTACTGTCGCCATACGATAAGAAGCCGCCCGCGGGGGGATGGCCGGTCATTGTGTGGGCCCACGGCACCAACGGCGTGGGGCGCCTTTGCGCTCCCTCTCTGATGCGAAATTTGGGGCATGGACCTTTCCTCGCGATGTATGTGAATCTGGGATACGCCGTGATCGCCACAGATTACGCTGGGCTAGGAACGAATTTCCGCAACGCGTTTCTGGATGCCCCGTCCAACGCGGCCGACCTAATCAATTCCGTTGCCGCCGCCCACGCCGCAGTGCCACAACTGGGTGCGAGGTGGATTGTGATCGGGGAAGCAGAGGGCGCCCTGGCCGCACTGGCGGTTGCCGAAAAGGAAAATGAGATCCGCGACCCTAATTATCTAGGAGCTGTCGCGATTTCTGTTCTGGCCAATGCTAGAGGAGTCTATACCAACAGCGCGCCCGGCACGACGCTGGCAACTCTGGCATACGGGATCAAGACGGTTTTTCCTGAATTCAAAGTAGCAGACATGCTGACCGAGAAAGGCGTTGCCCTCTACAACCACTTGGAGCGCACGTGCCCGCCTGCGAGAACAATTCCAGAACTCTCTGCCGCAGAGATCGTAAAGCCAGGGTGGGAGAACAATCCTTTCGTACGGAAGTATTTTGACCGCAGCGACCTTGGCCGGAGCCGGGCATACGGTCCAGTCTTTGTCATCACGGGGGATGCTGATCCGGCTCTTTCTCCAACGGTCAGGGCTCAAGCGTTTGATCGCGTCTGCAAAGCGGGCGATCGGGCGCAGTGGGAAAGGTATCCCGGCCTCGACGCCGGGCAGGTCATTGGCGACTCGGTGAGGGATCAGATCGGGTGGATCGAAGCGCGCTTTGCTGGGCGCACTGCAACGACGAATTGTCCTTAGGGTAGCTTCGCACGTCTACAGGAAAACAAGCTGCCGCATTCCCCCGACTGCGTGGCATAATCTTCGGCAACATCTCCCGACCAGGTGGTAACGATGCGTCCAGTTCTGATTGCCGTTCTTAGTGTGTGCTTTTGTGTTGTAAGTACGAACCTGCTTTGCTCCGCCGCTGCGCCGCAAAAGCCTCTGCAGATTTATTTCATTGACGTCGAGGGCGGCCAGGCGACGCTGGTGGTGAGTCCATCGGGCGAGTCGTTGCTGATTGATACGGGCTGGCCAGGCTACGAGGGCCGGGACGCCGACCGTATCGTCGCGACCGCCCATCAGGCTGGCATCAAACAACTCGACTACGTCCTCATCACCCACTATCACCGCGACCATGTTGGAGGCGTGCCACAGTTGGTGGACGGAATTAAGGTAGGCACGTTTGTCGATCATGGGCCGAACCTTGAGGACTCTGAGGTGACGCGCACCGACTACGCGGCCTATGAGAAGGCAATCGCCGGCCATGCCCACGTCGTTGTGAAGCCGGGATGGGGGCTCCCGATGAAAGGCATCGAAGTTCGCGTGCTGTCCGCGGCCGGAGACCACATCACAACTCCCCTCGCGGGGGCTGGAGAAGCGAATTCATATTGTGCTGGGGAACCGGCCGCCGCGGTCGACAGCACCGAGAACGCGCGCTCTGTGAGCGTTCTGATTACCTACGGGAAATTTCGTTTCCTCGACTTGGGCGACCTCACGAAGAAGAAAGAGCTTGAGATCGCTTGCCCGAATAACCTTATTGGCACGATCGATCTCTTCCTCGTAACGCATCACGGAGCGGATCTTTCAAACTCTAAGCCCCTGGTGTGGGCGCTACATCCGCGCGTGGCCGTAATCGATAATGGTCCGCGCAAGGGAGCGAGTCCTGCAGCTTGGCAGATCGTGCACGACTCGCCAGGGTTGGAAGACCTGTGGCAGCTTCACTATGCGGCTGAATCCGATCGGGAGCACAACGTCGCTGACGAGCGTATTGCGAATGTGAAGGAAAACTGTGAGGGGAAGGGAATGAAGGTCGAGGCCGAGGCGGATGGCTCATTTACTCTTACCAACGCCCGGACAGGCGCACAGAAGACTTACCCGAAGAAGTAAGCTGGGTGGAACTCGTAGAGTCGCTGTCTCGGCGGCTGCCGGGAAGGCATATGGTCTTCGCACTCGCGGGCGAGACTCTTGCTACATTTACAATGCTCACCCATGATCGTGATCGTGATGGGAGTTGTCGGCGCCGGCAAAACGACTGTGGGACATTTGTTGGCAGAGGAACTCGGATGGCAGTTCGCCGATGCCGATGACTTTCATCCACCGGCGAATGTAGAGAAGATTCGGCAAGGGATCTCACTCAACGATGAGGACCGGAAGCCTTGGCTCGATCGTCTGCGTGCGGCGATCACCTGTTGGATCGCAGAGGACCGGAATGTCGTGCTGGCTTGCTCGGCTCTGAAACGAGCTTATCGGCAAGAACTAGCTGTGGCTCCAGACGTTCGGTTTGTGTATCTCAAGGGCGATGCCGATCTGATTGCCCAGCGCTTACGTTCGCGGCAGGGGCACTTTGCGAACGAGCAGATCCTGGCTGGACAGTTCGCCGACCTGGAAGAACCTGAGGAGGCTGTGACGGTCGAAATCGCCTCGCCACCGGAACAAATCGTGGCTGAGATCCGGCGGAAGCTCGGCCTAGGATAAAATCCTCTCACCATCGATCAACGCTGCAGAAGTACGCTCCACGGAATATCTGGGAACCACCTTTGCAAACTGCTCCCGACCGCCTTGAATCCGCCGTGATTTCTCGACTCATGTGGCGGCTCATGCCTTTTCTTTTTCTCCTTTATATTGTCGCTTACCTCGACCGCATCAACGTGAGCTTCGCCGTATTGCAGATGCGGGGCCAGCTTGGCCTGAGCGACCGGGTCATCGGGCGCGCACAAGGAATGTTCTTTGCCGGCTACTTCTTCTTTCAGCTTCCCAGCAATCTGGTGTTAGAAAAGTTTGGCGTCCGGCGCTGGATTGCGGGCCTGATGGCGACCTGGGGAGTGATTTCCTGTCTCATGGTCTTCATTCAGGGACCCACGAGCTTTTACACCCTGCGATTTCTGCTGGGCGCCGCTGAGGCGGGATTTTTCCCCGGGATGATCCTCTACATGAAGCGTTGGTTCCCGGCGCGTGCCCGAGCTCGTGCCGTGGCCTGGTTCATGACCGCGAACCCGCTCGCGGGGATCGTCGGTAGCCCGGTCTCAGGGGCGTTGCTTGGCCTGACCGGCAAGGGGCTCTCGGGGTGGCAGTGGATGTTCCTCATGGAGGGCATTCCGGCCATCCTTTTGGGAGCGGTCGTTCTTTGGGTGCTATCAGACCGGCCAGCGGAAGCCACCTGGCTGAAGGGCGAGGAGCGCGCGTGGTTGCTGGACACACTAGCTGGCGAACAACAGGCGGACTCGCGTCTTAAGCAGGGCAGCTTCTGGCAAGTCCTGATCGCTCCTAGAATCTGGATGCTTTCTCTGGTTTACTTTGGCGTGTCTACGACCATGTACGGGGTCACGTTCTGGCTGCCGAGCCTCATCCAGTCGTTGTCAGGGCTGGGCAATTTTGCGACGAGCCTGGTGGCCGTTCTTCCGTTCGTGTTGGCGACCATCGCAATGGTGCTGGTCGGAATGCGCTCGGATCGGACCGGAGAGCGACGCTGGCACACGGCGGCTCCCGCGTTCTGCGCGGCATTGGCCTTGCTCGCTGCAGCCTACGGCAAGGTTCCGGCGCTCGTGATTGCCGGCGTCGGACTTGGAATGGCTGGGGCCGAGGCCATGGTGGGTCCCTTCTGGGCGATGGCGACCACGCGCATGGCTGGCCTTCCGGCAGCCGCCGGAATCGCCGTGATTAACTCGCTGGCGAATCTCGGGGGGTATTTCGGTTCGGACATCATCGGATTCTTTCGAACGGCGAATGGCGGGTTTCGCGGAGGATTGCTGGCTATCGGCGCGACCTTGGCCGTTAGCGGCGCGGTCGCGCTCATCGTGGGGCGTCCATCCGCTGGCAGTGCGCCCAGTCGGCCGACTTAGGGGCAGGCCGCCTGCGGTTCTCTCGTCATGAAGGTAGCCAACAAAACGCGGGTTCCGCTTCGTTCCATCGCGTCCTTTGTTTACAATAGGAACTTCGCCTGACCGCCGCGAGAGCGACCTGTAGAGAGACGAACAGCAATTTTGGAACCGACAAACCACAATTCCAGTACGGCCCCCACCGTCTACTGGCGGGTTGAGGGGAGCCTGCTTGACCTGACCGTGGTCGAGCCCGTGGCCTTCTTTACCTGGAATGCCCAGACCTTCGCGGAGCGCTTTCGGCGGCGCGGTCAGATCTTTCTGATGGCGCTCCTGCGCCCATTTCTTTACTCCACCAACCGCAAGTTTGCCACCCGGGCTGTGCATACCGTGCTGCGTGGAGTCACCCGCGACCGCTTGGATCTGCTGGGCGAAGAGTTCTTCCTGTACAAACTGAAGCCCCGCCTGAAAGAACGAGGGGTCCGCAAGGTGCAGGAGTTGGTGCAGGCCGGAGCGGAAGTGGTGCTGGTCAGCCAAGGACTGGAACACGTCATGCGTCCTCTGGCGCAGCATCTCGGGGTGAAGCGGATTGTGGCTAATCGTCTGGAATTCCGAGACGGCACCGCGACCGGCAGGTTGCTTGAGCCAGTGATTCGGCCGCGAGGCGCGTTCGCGCGCATTCGGGAAGAGAATCCAGATGGGCGCAGAGCGCCCAAGACTCTGGCGCGGCAACTGGACATCTCTGTCGACGATTTGCGGGCGGCTGTGATCCCCGCCGAGCGGTCTATCGTGCCGCCGACCCGTCCAGTTGTGCACTTTGAAGGTCACCGTCAGGCTCAGGACTTTTCGGTTCGCCGGGCGTTTTATGGAAAGCACGTCATGCTCATCGGTGTTACCGGCTTCATCGGCAAAGTCTGGCTGGCGAACACGCTGCTCGATTTGCCGGATGTGAAGAAGATCTATCTGCTGATCCGGCGGCAAAAGTCCAATCCGGCAGAGCGTCGCTTCGAGAAGATGGTGGAAGATTCGCCTGTGTTCGATCCCTTGTTTGAGCGCCACGGTGACAGGCTCCTCGATTTCCTCCACGACAAGGTCGAGATCATCGAAGGGGACGTCATCCAGCCCGGTCTGGGACTCAGCGCCGACACTGCACGCCGTTTGCAGAAGAATCTCGACCTCATCATTAATAGCTCTGGCCTGACCGACTTCAATCCCGATCTGCGGGACGCACTCGCGACCAATACCGATGCGGCGGTCAATATTCTGGACTTTGTCCGATCGGCAGATCATGCCGGACTTCTGCACCTCTCCACCTGTTATGTGGCAGGAGAGCAGGATGGACGCGTCAGCGAAAAGCTGACTCCCAACTACAATCCGCGGGGACTTGCGAGTTTCGATGCGGAGCAGGAGTGGCGATCCCTTCAGGAACAGGTGAAGCAGGCCGAAGTCCAGGCCGAGAGCGACGAAGTCACCGCAGGGCTGCGGATGCAGGCGCAGTCGAAAGAGCATGCCGCGAAAAACCTGCACGGTGCCGCGCTCGAGAATCAGATCCGCAAGAACCGGGTGCGCTGGCTGAAAACTTATCTGACCGAGGCCGGAACGCGGCGTGCCAAGGAACTGGGCTGGCCGAATACCTACACCCTGACCAAGAGCCTGGCCGAATCGCTGATCGCCAAGCACGGCGCCGGACTGCCTGTGGCTGTGGTTCGTCCGGCAATTGTGGAAACCTCGGTCAGCAAGCCATTCCTTGGATGGAATGAGGGCATTAACACCTCTGCCTCGCTGTCGTATCTACTGGGGACCTATTTCCGTCAGTTGCCTTCGAACAAGAGCAAGCGGCTCGACATCGTCCCCGTCGACGCGGTTTGCAATGGAATGACCCTGATTGCCGGCGCAGTCATGGAACGCCGGCACGACGCGATGTACCAGCTCGCGACTTCGGTGACCAACCCCTGCGATATGGGCCGGTCGATTGAACTGACGTCCCTCGCACACCGCAAGCACTATCGCGCCCAGGAGGGCCTGGAATCGTGGCTGCGCCTGCGGTTTGACGCGATCCCCGTTTCGAAGACCCGTTATAACCGGATGTCGGCGCCGGCGCAGAAGGCGATCATCAAGTCGATTCAACGTATCATGTCGCCACTGCCGTTGAAGAAGGCTCCGTTGGTGAAGACCGAGCGCAGTCTGGAGCGCCTGGAAAAGCTCATCGAACTCTTCGAGCCTTTCATCCTGCTGAATGAGCATGATTTTGCGGCGGAGAATATCGAGAAGCTTTCTTACGCCCTAGTGCCCGAAGAGAAAGACATCTTCGGTTACGACACGCGTTCACTGGACTGGTGGGAGTATTGGATCAATATTCACATTCCGGCGCTGCGCCGCTGGACGTATCCGCTAATCGAAGGCAGGCCTCTGGAAGCACGGCCTCCTCGCACCTTTCAACTTGCCCCCGCTAACGGAGATGCCGTGAAGACTGGGACCGACGGAGCCACGTGGCGATATTCCTGACCGGTTCGACCGGATACATCGGCGCGCACGTCGCCGCCAATCTGCTGGAAGGGCACGGCGCCTCGTTGAACGTGCTGGTGCGGGCGCGTGATCCGCAGGAAGCACAGTTGCGCCTGTGGCGAGCTCTGCAGCTGCACCTGGACTTCCCCCGCTTCTTCGAGTATTTGCAGACAAAGGTGCGCATTTTCTGCGGCGATCTGACTTCGACCGGATTCGGTTTGAATCGCGATGAGTATGACCGACTGGTGCATACCACGGATTCCGTGATCCATTGCGCGGCGTCGCTCAATCGCAAGTCGGAGAAGAGTTGTCTGAACGTCAACCTGCGTGGCACGCTCGAAGTCCTTACGCTCGCGCGGCATGCTGAGCACTATCACGGCCTGCGACGTTTCAGCGAGGTCAGCACGGTTGCGGTTGCGGGCAAGCGCAGTAATGAAGTGGTGACTGAAGATCATTCGATCGAATGGGACCGCTCCGATTACGATCCCTATGCCCGCACCAAGAAGTTCTGCGAGCACATGACGCGGGTGCTTCTCCCGGATACTCCCAAGACGGTTTTCCGGCCGAGTATCGTCTTAGGGGACAGCCGTCACGCCGAAACGACGCAGTTCGATATGGTGAAGGCCTTTGTATTTCTGGCTGGCCTGCCCGCGTTGCCGTTTCGTCCCACCGACAAGATCGACATCGTGAATGTAGATTTCGTCGCCGACGCGATTGCCACTCTGCACCAGAAGGAAGAGCCGCAGTACGACACTTACCATCTTTCGTCCGGGACTGGCTCGCAGACGTTCCGCGAGTTGACGACCGCTCTGGCCGCAGCGCAGCAGAAACGTACCCCGGTTTTCCTTCCATTTGCAGAGAAGCCCTTTTCCGGGTCCGTCAATTTCCTCTCGAATCGCAAGGGAGCGATGGCCAAGGGCGCGTCGCTGTTGAAGGTGTTCATGCCCTACCTGGTGTGGAACACGGTCTTCGACAACACGCGGGTGACCTCTGAGTTGAAGCGCAAACCGGTTCCGTTTTCGCAGTACAGCTTCCCGTTGTTGAAGTTCAGCCGCGAAAACAATTTCGAGTATCAGTACAAGCCTTGGCCCGCGGCTCGCGGAGGTACTGCCGCATGATGGATTTCATTCTGGAAGCGTGGGTCAGCAGCAACATTGAGCGCGCCAAAGCCAGATGGATGCTCGGTGCAGGGAAGCCCTGGCAGGCCGAACGAGAAACTGAAGCTGCTCTTTGCCGGATACAACGGCACGCGCAACATGGGTTCCGACGTGCGGGTTGATGAGATGCTCCGCCAGATCCGCCACATCCTCGGCGCGGAGCGGGTCGAGTTCAGCGTGATGAGCCAGAACTTCGAGTTCTCGAAGGGATACTTCGAGGGCACGAAGCAGGTGCATCTGCCGGATATCTTTCCGCCGTTTCTGTCGGACGAAGTTCCCCGGCACCATGGCGTGGTGGCGTGTGAAGGCTCCATGTTCAAGAGCAAATTCGCCAACGCACTGACCACCATGATGATTGGCTCGCTGGGCATCGCCGCAGTCGAAAACAAACTTTCCGTCGGGTATGGCGCCGAAGCTGGCCACATGGATCCGCTGGTTGCCAAAATGTGCGGCCGCTACTGCAAGAACTCGTTGGTGATTACCCGCAACGAGGAATCCCGAACAATCCTGCGAGACCTTGGCGTCCCGACTGAGCTGGGCACGGATACCGCATGGACCTTCGAGCCTCGGCCGGCAGAATACGGGCAGAGCGTTTTGCGCCAAGTTGGCTGGGACGGCAAGACTCCGGTACTGGTGGTTTGTCCCATCAATCCTTTTGAATGGCCCGTCAAGGCCTCGGTGGCGAAGGCGGCCTTGCACAGTGTGACTGGCGCTTACAAGAAGAGCCATTATCGCGGACCCTACTTTCACAACTCAGGACCCGCGGCGGATCGCGCCTATCAGCATTACCTCACTTCGATTGCTAAAGCTGTCGACGCATTCCGCAAGCAGCGCAAAGTGTTCGTTATTCTGGTGGCGACTGAGCGGTTGGATGTGCGTCCGGCGAACCGGATTTCGGAGCAACTCGGCGGAGTTCCGGTGCTTTCCTCCGATCAATACAACATGTACGAACTGGTCAGCATTTTGCGCGCCTGCCACATGATGGCCTCGTCGCGTTATCACGGCATCGTGACCTCCATGCCAGGGCTGGTTCCCTCAGCTGGAATTACGATGGACGAGCGCATTCGGAATCTGATGCGCGAGCGCGGGCATCCGGAGTTGTTGATGACCGTTGAGGATCCGGATCTCGAGCCGAAACTGCTGGCGGCGCTCGAAATTCTGGCCACGCAGGGAGAACGCATCGCCGACGGCATCGCGCGCACGGTAGTAAAGAATTTGAAAGTCATGGCGCGGATGGGCGTGTTTTTTGAAGAAGAAGTTCAACGACGCTATCCCGACTTTCCGACCCGCACCGGCGAATGGAGCTGGGAGGACTATCTTCCGCCCATGAACGCTTCACTGCGGCAGTTGGTCGCGGCTTATAGTTGAACCTGGCCTGTCTCTGGTAAGAAAACCTCATGCCATTTGTCGGTGAAATATTTTCGCAAGTGAAAGCAACCGCGAACACGACGGTGCTGCAGGAGATTCGCGACGGTCAGGTGACGGGAGTGACGGGTGGCGAGTTCCTGGAGCTTGTCCGCAAGGCTCGAACCTTTTTCGCCGCGAAAGGCCTGACGAAGGGCGACCGCTGCGGATTGCTGGCTGCGAATAGCATTCGATGGATGGCCGTGGATTTGGCGGCAATGGCGGAAGGTCTGATTGTGGTTCCACTTTACTTCCGGCAGGCTCCGGCGGAACTGGTCGCGATGATGAAAGACAGCACGCCATCGCTGGTGTGCTGCGGCGACGCGACGCTTCGAGACGGAATTCTGAAGACCTGGCCTGACGCACCGCCGTCCTTTCTGTTTGATGAAATCTTTACCGGTGTCGACGGAGCGGCTTTGGATCGTCCTCAGGTTCGCGAGGAAGATCCCGTGACCATCATCTATACCTCGGGAACCTCCGGGGAAGCTAAGGGTGTAGTGCTCACCGCGGCGAACGCGGGATTCATGTTGGGTTGCACATCGGCTCGGCTCGATTCCTTAATGGGCGGCCGATCGGGACAAGACCGCATCTTCCACTATCTCCCGTTCAGTTTTTGTGCGTCCTGGATCGCTACCTTGACGTTCCTGTTGCGCGGAAGTCTGGTGACCTTGAACACCGACTTAACGAAGATTGCGAGCGACATGCCGGCGACGGCTCCGCACTATTTCCTGAACGTGCCGCAATTGCTCGAGCGCATGCGGCGCGGCGTGGACGAACAGATCGCCAAAAAAGGCGGCATCGCGCAGGCGATTTACTCGCGCGCCAAGGCAGCACGCATTCGAGATAGGGAACGGCAGTCGCAAGCGGGAGACTCCGTCTGGCTATGGCTGGCCAATACCTTGCTCTTCCCGGCGATTCGCAAAAAGATGATGGGTCAGAATCTGAAAGCCCTGATCTGCGGGTCGGCGCCGCTCACTCCCGAGACCCAGGATTATTTCACCATGCTCGGCGTCCCGGTGCTGCAGGTGTACGGATTGACCGAGACGACGGGAATCTGCACGATGGACGATCCGCACCACCTCGTACCCGGGCGCGTCGGGCCCGCGATTTCAGGCATCGAGATGA
Source organism: uncultured Acidobacteriaceae bacterium (assembly GCA_963788555.1). Classification (GTDB taxonomy): domain Bacteria; phylum Acidobacteriota; class Terriglobia; order Terriglobales; family Acidobacteriaceae; genus Sulfotelmatobacter. Next base: position 621,917 of record CAWBHM010000008.1, read on the forward strand.
AACTCGGCGACGCGGACGAGATTATCGTGCGCGGCCCCAACGTGTTTCCGGGTTACTGGAATCGTCCACAGCAGACCGCTGACGTGCTGCGCGACGGATGGTTTCACACCGGCGACCAGGGCGAGATGGACGCATCAGGAAACTGGCGAATCGTGGGGCGCATCAAGAATCTGATCGTCCTCGGCTCCGGCCACAAGATCGCGCCGGAGACGATCGAAGAAGAAATCGCGCGCCACCTGCCGAGTGCGCAGCAAGTGGTGGTCGTCGGGAACGGACGCGGTTATCTCTCAGCGATTGTCACGGGGAGCGTTTCCGGCGAACAGGTGCAGGCGGCGCTGGATGCGGTCAATCCTGCCCTTCCGCATTACAAGCAAGTGCGCGCATTCTGCCTGCGAAACGAGCCCTTCTCCATCGAGAACGGGATGCTGACCGCAAACGGCAAACTCAAGCGCGACCTCATCTCTGCGCGAATGAAGAGCGAGATCGAGGACATGTATCAGGTGAAGCAAGCGGTTTAGTGAAGTGAAAAGCCTTGGAGGCATCGTTGGACGCAAAGCAATTCAAAGGGCAAGCGCTTTCGTGGCAGATGCAGAGTGGGGTGGTCGAACTGGCGCTCCACCGCGATCCCTGCAACGAACTCGGTTCACTTTCCCTGCTTGAATTGGAGAAATTTGCGGCGGCCCTCGACGATCTCGAGAAGGAAGCGCATGCGCTCATTCTTTATAGCGAGTTGAAATGCGGCTTTTGCGCAGGGGCAGACTTGCGTGAGCTTTACGAGCGATCGCAATCTATGGCGAAGTCCGAAGCCGCTCGTGGAGTCCGCGATTTTCTGGAACGCATTCACCGTGTGCTGAATCGAATTGATGCAGTCACCCCTGACCACGATTGCGGCAGTTCACGGCGTGACATTCGGTGGCGGATTCGAACTTGCCTTGGTATGCGATTTGATCGTCGCCGATAAGATGGCGCGCTTCTGTTTCCCGGAATTGAGACTCGGGTTGATCCCGGGATTCGGCGGAATTCCCCGTCTGAAGCGAGATTTGGGCAACGCCGTCGTGCGCGATCTGCTGTTGACCGGTCGAAGTTTCAATGCCACTAAGGCTCAGCAGATTGGACTGGTCTGCCAGGTCGTGTCGGAGGGAGAAGCCCTTCGTGCGGCTCGAGTGACAGCCGCCCAGATTGGAAAATTTGATCGTCAGACCGCAGTCGCGGCCAAGCAATTTATCAAGCCAGTTCCGTTCGACGAACTGCGGCAAGAGATCGATATCTTCTGCGATCTTTTTTCCCGGCCAGCCGTGCAAGCCGGGTTAAAGAAATTTGTGGAGAGCACGGACGCGCAGCCCTATCTGCCGTGAGCGCCACAGCTATCAGAGCTTCAAAAACAGTTTAAGGTATCTATTATGCAAACCGCCGATCAGACGCTCGACGAAATTCTTACTTTAGCCGCGGCTCACTTCAAAGTGCCGCGAGAAAAACTCTCCCCTGATGCCGATTTCTTCAAGGCTCTGGGGATTGACAGCCTGCAGACGCTTGACCTTCTGACGCGCCTGGAGAACCACTTTCACGTCGAATTGCCCGACTACGAATTGCAGGGCGTAACCGACTTCCGCACGTTGGCGAGCAAGATTCAGGCACGATTGTAAGTTCTTTAAGTTTCAGCCGAAGTCTGGCAGGTAATGAATTGATAACTAAGCTTTTCTTCGCGTCTCCGTGCCCGTGTGGTGAAATAGTTCTTTAATGCTCGATCTCCGCCAATACACATGCCTAGGCGCAGCGCTACGCGATGCGCTCGAGCGCTTTTCCTCCGAAGTCTGCCTGATTGAGGCGGAGCGCGACCGCGAAAAAGTCCGCCTGACGTACTCCGATTTTAAAGAGATCGCTCTGCCCCTGGCGCGCGCTCTCGAGGATGCCGATTACGATGCGGGTGACCGCGCCGCCATCATCATGACGAATCAGTCGAAATGGCTGATTTCGGCCTATGCAATTTTCTACTGTGGCGGCGTCCTCGTTCCTCTGGATTACAAATTGACTCCGGCAGAGCATCTTCAACTGCTCGCGCACTCCAAGGCTAAAGTTCTCATTGTCGAGTACCACCTGTGGCGCGCAATCATGGAATCGCCCGAATTCCAAAAGATTGCGACCAAGATCGTTCTCGTGACCGAGGCTCCGCTGGGAGTGGAACTGGCGGGCGCGTTTCGCTGGGAAGATTTCAAGCGCAAAGGCGCGCCCGACTTTGTCATGCGTCAGAAGGACGACGTCGCCTGCATCGTTTATTCGTCGGGCACGGGCGGCCGGCCAAAAGGCTGTGTGCTCACGCACGAAAACTATCTGGAGCAGTGCAAGTCGCTGACTGCCTGGTATCCCTTCTGGCCGGGAGTCCGCTATCTGAGCATTCTCCCCACGAATCACGCGATCGATTTCATGGTGGGCTTCATCGGGCCATTTGTATGCGGCGCCTGCGTTGTCCACCTGCGAACGCTGCGTCCTGAGTTCGTGCGCGATGCCTTCGTGCGCTACCGCATCACCTACGTATCTCTGGTCCCCATGATCGTGAAGAATCTCGAGCGCGGCCTCCGAGCCAAATTCGACGAACTGCCATCATGGAAGCGGGCGTATTTGAATGCCATGATCGCAATCAACCGAACGCTGACGCGCCGTCGTCCAAACGTGAAGCTCAGCCGCATGTTGCTGTCGAATGTCCATCGCGGCTTTGGCGGCGAAGTGCTGGCCTTGATCACGGGCGGGGCGTTCATGGAGCCCTCGACCATGCAGTTCTTCTACGATCTCGGCGTTCCCGTGGTGAATGGTTACGGGCTCACCGAAGCGGGCACCGCTCTGACTCTGAACGATCTCAAACCGTTCCGCGCCGATACGGTCGGCAAGCCGCTGCCGGGAGTGGAGCTGCGAATTCTGAATCCTGACGCCGACGGCGTGGGAGAAGTCGCCGTCCGCAGCAAGACGGTGATGTCGCACTATCTCGACGATCCCGAACTTACGCTCGAGACGATCGTCGACGGCTGGCTTCTGACGGGCGATTTGGGCCGGTTTGAGAGCGGCGGACATTTACAGCTCTTCGGCCGCAAGAAGAACATGATCGTCACAGAGGGTGGAAAGAATATCTACCCGGAAGACATTGAAACGGTCTTCGACGGCCTGCCGGTCAAGGAGTACGCCGTCTTTGCGGCCAACTACGTATGGCCCAAGAAGCAGCTGGGGAGTGAGAGTCTGGTTCTCGTGCTGCGACTGGAGCAAAACCAGACATTCGACAGCAAGTTGCTGGAAGAAATCTCGGCGCGCAATCGCCGCCTTCCTGATTTCAAGCGTGTCAGCGGCTATCTGATCTGGGAAAAAGACTTTCCCCGCACCGCTTCGATGAAGATCAAGCGCCAGGTGCTGGCGGAGGACATTGGAAAGTTGATGGAACGAACGGCAATCGTCGGACTGTGATCGGTCACTGAGTTCAGTTCGGCGCGCGAGTTTCTTACGCAACTCTGCATTTCATTTCGTGCAAATGGGCCTGGAACCTTGGGACAAACCTATCTCGCAATCGTAAATCCGGCAGCGGGAGGCGGTCGCAGCCGCAAACTGCTGGGCCCGGCTCTCGAACGCCTGAAGGCCGGCGGTATTGAGGTCACGGTAGCCGAGACTCGCGCTCAAGGCGACGCCACTGCGATCGCCCGCGAGGCCTATCAGCAGGGCGTGCGAAAGTTTATTGCGGTCGGCGGCGATGGCACTTCTTACGAAATCGTGAACGGGCTATATCCCGCAGGCTCTCGCCGGCGAGCGACCGACGCTGGGCTTTTTGCCGCTCGGGACGGGCAATTCCTTCCTGCGCGATTTTAGCCATCAGGGCGTCGAATACGCGATCGAGTCTTTGCTCGCGGGCCGCAGCCGTCCTTGTGACGTGATGCGTTTGCGCCACCGCACCGGAATCATCTACTACATCAATCTGCTGAGCATGGGCTTTACGGCGGATGTCGCCACGTTGCGGGCGAGGCGCTTCAGCGGCTGGGGAGAACTGGGATACCTGACCTCGATCTTTCTGACTCTGTCTCGCTTCAACCGCCGCCCTTTCCCGGTGAGGGTCAGCGACGCAAATGACTTTGATTCCCGGCGATGCTTGTTCCTGACCTTCAACAACAGCAAGTTTACCGGCGGCACGATGATGATTGCCCCGAAGGCCGAAATCAATGATGGTCTGGTGGAATACGTCCGCTGGGGCCCGATTGGGCGGTTGGGATTGATCCGCAATCTGCCCGGTCTTTACGACGGCACGCACATTGAGCATCCACTGGCCGAGCGCAAGGGCGCGCGACGTGTCGAATTCAAGCTGGACGCGCCCGTCGATGTCATGGTCGACGGAGAAGTGCTGACCCTGCATTGCGAGGAACTCGACGTACTCCCGGGAGCGCTCAATGTTGTGGCCTGATCGTTGTGCAAGATCGCCGTGATATAAGGATGAGTCATGTCTGAAGAACGACGAAAACGGCAACAGGAGCGCGATGGCAGCGCGACGCGATGGCAGACGAAGAAGATTCGTGACGTATGGCGTGGTCGTGATCCTTCTGGCGGCCGCCTTCGTCGCTGGCGGCTGCCGGTACTACAAGAATCACAAATACGATGCTTTTGCGCAAGTGCCTGGCCACCAAGCAGGCCAAGATGTACGGTCTGTACTGGTGTCCGCACTGCATCGAGCAAAAAGAGATGTTTGGCGAATCGTTTCACTACGTCCCCTACGTGGAGTGCGCGATCAAGGGCATCCTCGGAAGAGGCGCCGGAGTGCAAAATCGCGGGCGTGAAGTTGTTTCCCAGTTGGCAGTTCGGGACCGAGGCTCCCAGAGAAGGCGTGCTTTCGTTGGAAGCTTTGAGCGACAAGACCGGGTGCAGCCTGCCGTGACCGAACCGGCCGTCCGCAATCGGATTCTCTTTGCACTCATCGCCGTCCTGTCGCTCGCGGGAGTGGTTGTGTCCGCAGTTTCGCTGCAGCGCCATTATGCCAAGTCGGCAACGGCTTACTGCGATTTCAGCCAGAAATTCAGTTGCGACATTGTGAACCGCAGCGAGTATTCGACCATTGAGGGGATCCCGGTCGCCGGGATCGGCGTTGCGGGTTACGCTGCTTTGTTCGTGCTCGCAACCTTTTGGAAGTCGCGCGCCGAGACGCCGACCCGTCTTCTGGGAGCGGCTCTCGCAGGACTGGCCTTTGCCCTCTATCTCACCTACATCGAAGCCTACGAACTGATGACCTGGTGCATTCTGTGCCTGATCTCGCTGACGCTGATTTCCCTGATCAGCCTTCTCGCCATCGTGGTGAAGGTGCGAAGCGCGAGAGCGTAAAGCGGCCAGCCGTTGTATTCTGATAGAGCCCTTTTCTGATGGACGAAATCCAGCAAACTGAAGACGTTGGACTCGGACCGCCTGCCGGCGTAATTCGCGTACAGGCGGCGACGGGAGATCTACGTCTGCACGAATTTCGCAGCCGAATTTTTCGCAACACACGATTTCTGCGCGTCTGGCTTCCTCCCGGCTATGACGATCCTACAAACTCCTGCCGTCATTACCCGGTGCTCTATTTGAACGACGGCCAGAATCTCTTCGAATCTGGGACTTCGTTCAACGGCGTCGAATGGCAGGTGGATGAAACTGCCGACCGGCTTATCCGTGAAGGTGTGATTCCGCCCATGATCGTTGTGGGCGTGGACAACGCCGCGCGCGAACGCTTCCGCGAATATATGCCGCACCGCTCCTTGCACCCCATGATGTTGCGGGTCCAGGGAACGCGTTATCCGACATTTCTCTTCAAGGAAGTATTTCCATTCATGGCCCGCAATTACCGCGTGGCCAGCGGTCCAGAGAATACGGGCCTCGGCGGATCATCCTTAGGCGCTCTGATCGCCCTTTACACTGCCGCGGTGCGTCCCGGAGTGATCGGCCGATTACTGCTGGAGAGTCCCTCGCTCTGGGCATCGAACCGGCAGTTGATTCGACAGAGCCGTGCTGTCAAACGCTGGCCAGAGCGAGTGTTCCTGGCGACCGGAACCGCCGAGGCCGGCCGCGATGATAAAGATCAGAGCATGGTGGACGACGTGCGGGAACTGGCCGCGATCCTTCACCGTGCAGGTTTGGACGACACACATTTGAGATTGATCATCGATGAGGGAGCCTCTCACCACGAATCGCACTGGGCCCGGCGCTTTCCCGAGGCGCTGGCATTTTTGTTTGGAAAAAGCCAATAGCGTTTCGATCGCGACCGCCACTTAAGCAGTCTCCATGACTTTTGCCGCATCCGCAGTTGTGGAGGACTCCGACCTAAGCCCGCAACAGATCTGCCAAATCAGGTACAGAGCAGCCACCATCGCAACCACCGAAATCTGCACATGAGTCCAGCGAGCGAAAGGTCCCAGGAGTGGCAGAGCGTATACGAAATAAAGAAGGGTGCCCAACCATCGCGTCATTGGTTCTGAAGGCTGACTCATCAGCCAGTCGGTCAGCAGCATAAACGCAGGCGCCAAAATCACGAGGTCGTAAACCGTGAGGTGCGGCGCCACCAACGCGCTTGCGAAAAGGATAGCCGAGTAGCGCAGAGAAAGCGGCACACCGCGGTTCTTCTTCCAGCATGCGACCGTCAGTCCGAGCACGAGGACAGCGCTCAGAACGTAGAGGCTGAACGAAAGCCCCGCGTTGGGTAGCAACATCGACCAGAACGTCCGCAACGAATGGGTTTGATAAAGCTTGGGTTCCAGCAGCGGTAATAGCGCAGGCAGGCTTCGAAGGCGGTGGATCCATTGGTAAAGTGGTTCTGTTCCATAGTAGAAAACTCCGATTGAGAGTTGCGCCACGGCAGAAAGAGCCGCCCCCAGCACAATCTTCCATGCTCCGGTCGATACAAAGACGATCGCGGCGGCGATCCCCAATTGAGGCTTGAAAATCAAGCATCCCAGTACGAGGCCAGCCAGGAATTCTCGCCTGTCACGGAGCAAGAAGAACAGAAGAGTGAAGCACGCCAGAGCAACCGCCGAGGTTTGGCCCCAAGCGATCAAATGAAAGAAGGCAGGATACGCGGCGGCGAGAAGAAAGACAGTCCCTCCGTAATCTTTCAGTCCGGGACACGCGCGCCAAATCCAGTAACAGCAGATCCCATAGACGCCGGCGCTAAAGATCCACCAAAGAGTCAGAGCCCATCCGTAGGAAAGATGAGCCAGAGGCGCAAAGAAGATGGAAACCTGCGGAGGATACAAAGGCAAATATCGTATGCCTGCGGCTTCGGGTGCGCGATCCGCCGCCAGCGCCGCTTGGGCATCGATGTCGTACAAATCGGCCCCGCGATGAGCGGCTGCCACCGAGCCCAGCGTATACAGATGCAAGAAGTCGGTTCCCTTAAGATTGCCGTTGCGGTCGCGCAGACCAGGCGTCGCGATGTTCCACACATACGCGGACCACAAACAAAGGACGAGAATAGCCCCATGAGCGCGCAAGCGCTTCACGTTGATCCAAAACCTGGGACGGTTCGACATAACGTCAGCCTATAATAGCTGCCACTTGCGGGAATGAAGAAGGCCTGGAAGATAATCGAGAAAAGAGAATTGGGGCAGGGCATCCACGCGACACCCATGGCCGGCGAGCAGAAAGCACTCTCGAACAATGAGGTGATACAGCGTCCGACCTGGCTGCGACGTCCCGCTTGGCTGTTTCTGACTGCCATCATTTTGCGATTGGTGGTGGTGAGTGTGCTTCTAACGAACAAGGCGCCATCGTGGGGAGTCAACGAGGCTGCTGGCATCGCCCAAGGATTAGTCCTTGGCCGCGGTTTCGCCACGCCGTTTCATGATGCCACCGGCCCCACCGCTTGGTTAGCGCCCGTTTATCCGTGCATTCTCGCCGGCATTTTCTATGTGTTTGGTGCGGCAACAGCGGCGATGTGGGCCACAGTGCTGCTCAACGTATTCTTCTCGTCTCTCACGGCGATCGTCATTCTTCAACTCGGTCGAGAACAGTTTGGCGAACGCCCCGGTCTTGTAGCGGCTTGGGCATGGGCCATCGCCCCTCCAATCGTGGTGATGCCATGGCTGCCCTGGGAGACTTGTCTGTCTGCACTGGTCATGACCTTTGCCTTCTGGCGGACGCTCAGGCTGAATTCCACATCGCGATGGCTGCAGTGGGCGATCTGCGGTTGCATCTGGAGCTTTGCCGCGCTGCTCAACCCCGCGCTCCTGGCTCCGCTTCCTGCGATAGCCGCTTGGGCAGCCTGGACGCGCCGCCGGTGGATCGGTCCTACCGTCATGATGCTCGTCTGTGCTGTAGGGATTGCGCCCTGGACGGCGCGCAACTTAGTAAGCCTTCATAAAGTGATCCCCGTCCGCAGCAATTTCTGGCCAGAAGCCTATTTTGGTAATATGGATTTTTCGTTGCATCCGACCGGCGCAAGCTTGCTTTATCAGAGAGAAGGAGAAATTGCTTTTGCCGCCGACTTGCGCACTCGGATTTTGGACTACGTCCGGTCTCATCCATGCGACTTCGCGCGCCTCGTGTTACGAAGGATCCGCGCGTTTTGGACTGAACCCACGCATTTCGGACCGTATGCCGCGATCCTGTCGCTGGCCGCCCTGTTGGGAATTGTTGCGGCGCATTTCCGAGGTCGGGCGTCTTTTCCGTTCTTCGCGGTCCTCGCGTTCTATCCGCTGGTGTACTACCTGACCTACACTTTTGCCCGGTATCGTCATCCCATCGAGCCCTTGATGTACATTCTCGCGGGATACGCGGCGTGTGAACTCGCCGCTTACGGCAAACTGCGGCTCAAAGCAGAGAGATAATGCACAAGCATTGGATTCTGGTCGTCGGGGAAGACTTCCCAAACCTGACGGTCGGAAAAATACTGCAACAGTTCGCGATTCTGGGTCTCTCCCATGTCGCGCGCCCAAACTACTTTTGCCTCGTCGATGTCTGCCCGGTTCGAAACCCAATCGATGTGTGCCCTATGGTCCGGAGCGTAGTGCACGATGACCAGTTGTTTGCCCGGCATTTCCTGCAACTCCCGCACAATCGGATTCCTCTTGAGATTTCCCCTCTGCCATTGAGGTTCGATTTGGGTGCCAGTCGCGACTGCACTGAGGCGGAGAACGATCGTAGCGACGCAAACGAGCGGAATCGAGCGGGCCAGAGCGTGACCGACCGGCCTTCCGTGCCATCGAAATAAACGTAAACGCCGAATGCATTGCACGAGGAAGAGATAGTACAAGCCGAGAGCCGGCGCGAGATAGTGAACCAGTGTCCACGTTTCGACCAGCATGCTAGCCGTCACCGCAGCCGCCAGGATTAGCGGAAACCTCATTCTGCGATCACGAAAGAGCCACGGAAACGCGAGGAATGGCAAGGTGAGCACCGGACGCATGTAAAAGACCCAGAGTTTCCCCAGTTTCCGAGCGAGATGGCGCAGAAATCCCAAGACACTCCGGCCGGCCTCAAAATCATGGAATTCCCAGCCGACATAAAAATTTCTCATCTCGGCGTGATGGTAGACGGGTTCCGGCCGCGGGCTCTGCCAAATGAAATAAGGCGCCATGGCGTAAGTCTGCCGATTCACTTCGTACGGCATCACGAACGCGCTGCCCGTTACGCGCCAGAAGTAGTAGCCCATCGCCGCTCCGGTCGCGCCAAGAACCACAATGAGTGGCAGGACCACACGTCGAAAAACGGTTGCGGCAGGAAAGCTCTTCTGCTTCACGAGCCAGACCAGCATCGCCGCAGCGACGGGCACGCTGAACACAAATCCTTCGAAGGGTCGAGTGTTCGCCAGGATGGCCAGGCCCACTCCCATCAGAAGCGATTCGCGCACGCGTGCATGGCGCCGGATGCGAGGCAGCGTGCCCAGTACAAGCAAGCCACCCAGTGCGGCGAGCGAACCGGCGAAATAGCTGTTCATCCAGTAACCAAGTAGCCCCACCTGCAACATCCCCAGGCATGCTCCGAACAGCGCCCATGTCGGTGGCACCCAGGTCTGAAGCATCCAGCACAGGGCCGCACACATCACCGCAGTGGTGATCAGTTGGCCGATCCATGGATGTCCGAGTAACTGACCTCCGGCCAGCATCAGCCCCTGCGCGGGAGGATACATCGACATGTACGTCGGGTGTTGAAGGATGTGGAAACTCTCAAAGTGAATCCACATTGGGTGTGTCGGATTCGTCAGCCGTCCATGGGCGAATGTGTCGGCGGCCAGCAGAAAACTGAACTCGTCATGCCACATGGGCTGCGGAATGCCCCACAGGGGGGTGATCGCCAATCGAGCGAAGAAACGTGCAAAGGCCGACCGCGAAGATGGATAGCGTTCTTCGGCGCGCCAAGCGCGAAAACGCTCCGTTCCAGGACAAAAAGACGGAGTCTTACTCTGAGGTGGGCTCTTTCGTTGAGACCAGGAAAGCCAACGCTACAGCCGCGGCGACGAGAATCGATTCCAGAATCAGGAGCAGTCCCGGCGCCAGTGCGACGTAGAGTCTCTGCAGTAGCCCCTGCTCCATGGTTCGAAGTGTACCGTACGGTCATCAGAAATTGGAGGCGAGAGCGTACGCAAAAGGGCCTCCACCCGCGGAGCGAATACTGGCGAGTGGAGGCCCGAATCTTTACAAACTATTTTTGCGCCGGCTCTCGGACGCCGATCTCTTCGAACAGCCCGTCGACAATCTGAATCATCTCGTTATCGACCACGCGGTTCTTGGAGATGGCCTCTTTCAAGGGAATCGAGACGATCTTGTTCGAGCGCAGCGCCGCCATGCAGCCAAATTCGCCGCGATGCACCATGTCGATCGCGCCTAAGCCATAACGCGTCGCCAGGACCCGATCGAAAGCGCTGGGCGAGCCCCCCCGCTGAATGTGTCCCAGCACAACCGCTCGCGTTTCGAAACCCGTACGCTTCTCAATCTCACGCGCGAGAATGTTCGCGATGCCGCCGAGTTTTGCGTGTCCGAATTCGTCCTTACCCATGTCCTGCAGGATGGGGGCTCCGGAGCCCGCGTCGGATGAAAACTTTGCGCCTTCCGCCACCACGACGATCGAGAAGTAGCGTCCACGCTCGTGCCGCTGACGAATCGAGTCGGCCACCTTGTCGACGTCGAATGGGCGCTCGGGGATCAGAATCACATCCGCGCCACCGGCGACGCCGCTGTACAGGGCAATCCAGCCGGCGTCCCGCCCCATCACCTCAACTACCATCACACGGTTGTGCGCCTCGGCCGTCGTGTGAATGCGGTCAATCGCTTCGCACACCACGTTGCACGCCGTATCGAATCCGAACGTGTAGTCGGTTCCGCCCAGATCGTTGTCGATGGTTTTGGGAACGCCGATGACCTTGATTCCTGTTTCATGAAGCTTCTGCGCGACCGACAGCGTGTCATCGCCGCCAATTGCGATCATGGCGTCAATCTTGTGCTTGTCGATCGTCGCAGCGCATCGCTCAATTCCGTCCGGACGCTTCGACGGATTTGTGCGCGACGTGCGCAGGATGGTTCCACCGCGGGGCAGAATCCCGCCCACGCTATCCAGGTCCAGCACCATGCTCTTGTCTTCAATCAGGCCGCGCCAGCCCTCCAGAAACCCCACAAACTCATCGTGATAATGAAACACGCCTTTGCGCACCACAGCGCGGATGACCGCATTTAACCCGGGGCAATCGCCCCCCCCAGTTAACATCCCAATTCTCATCGCAGGCTCCTCTTCGAGTATAAGTTCGCTATGAACTCCTCCGAATGCACCCGGGGTATAGGGTCGACGAAATGGCCCTTAAAGCACGGGTAAGCATCTTTCGGAAGAAATAGAGTAACACTAAATCGACCGGCGCCAAAGCCAAACAGCCCGTACAAAATCGTTCAGGCATAGCTTTCATCGCACGTTTACATTGGCGTTGCGCTTCGCGGCCGGATTCGACACAATGCTCGACGGATATGAATAAAACCGTATCGATTCTTCCCTGGTTCGCCGTGGCTGTGCTCGGTGCCATCGCAGTCGGCGAGGTCGGCGTTCATCGCGGTGAGCCCATCAATGCATTGTGGCTGGTTGTGGCCGCGACCTGCTGTTATGCCATGGGATACCGTTTCTACAGCAAGTTCATTTCCGCGAAAATTCTTGCGCTCGATGCCCTGCGCGCCACTCCTGCCGAGCGCCTGGAAAACGGTCGCGACTTTCTCGTTACCAACAAATGGGTCGTCTTCGGCCATCATTTCGCCGCTATCGCCGGACCGGGTCCCTTGGTCGGACCTGTGCTGGCTGCGCAGTTTGGCTATCTGCCCGGTACTTTATGGGTCCTCGCCGGAGCCGTCTTTGCCGGTTGCGTGCAGGATTTCGTGATCCTCCTATTCTCCGTTCGCCGCGACGGCAAATCGCTCACCGAAATGGCGAAAGAGGAGATCGGCCGCGTTGGTGGGTTTGTCGCCTACACGGCAGTAATCGCGATTCTCGTCATTCTGCTCGGAGTGGCTGCCTTGATCGTGGTCAATGCGTTGAAAGACAGTCCCTGGGGCACATTCACCATTGCGATGACGATCCCGATCGCTCTGCTGATGGGACTCTACCTGCGGCGCTTACGCCCCGGCAAAGTGCTGGAAGTTTCCATCCTTGGGTTCATCCTCGTGCTACTCGCCATCTGGGGAGGGCAGTGGGCCTCGCAGAATCCTGCCATGGCACAGGTGTTTACGTTACGAGCACCTACGTTGGCAATTCTCATTATTGTCTACGGATTCGCGGCGTCGGCATTACCGGTGTGGCTCCTTCTGGCGCCGCGTGACTACTTGAGTACGTTCGTGAAGCTGGGAACGATCGCTCTGCTGGGTATCGGGATCGTCGTGTTGCACCCCACCCTTCACATGCCCGCACTAACCCGCTTCGTGGACGGCTCCGGCCCCGTCTTTGCCGGAAAAATCTTTCCCTTCGCGTTCATCACCATCGCCTGCGGCGCCATTAGCGGGTTCCACTCCCTAATCTCCAGCGGAACCACTCCTAAACTGATTGCCCGCGAGACGGAGACTCGCATGGTCGGTTACGGCGCCATGATGGCCGAGTCGGCCGTGGCCGTGATGGCGATCATTGCAGCTTGCGTCCTCCAACCCGGCGTGTACTTTGCAATTAACAGTCCTGCCGGCGTCGTGGGACAAACTGCAGTCGCCGCGACGGCGACGATCTCCTCCTGGGGATTTCCCGTGACCGCGTCCGACATGCAAGCCTTGGCGCATGCCGTCGGCGAACAAACCCTGCTAAACCGTACCGGCGGCGCTCCTGCCTTCGCCGTAGGAATGGCGCACATCTTCTCGCAGAGTCTGGGAGGCGCCACCGTGATGGCGCTCTGGTATCACTTCGCCGTCATGTTCGAAGCGCTATTCATCCTGACCATCCTCGACGCCGGCACGCGCGTCGCCCGCTTCATGATTCAGGATGCTCTGGGGCATATCTACAAACCTCTGGGACGGACTAGTTGGTATCCCGTCGATTCTCGCCACCAGCGCCCTGATCGTCGCCGCCTGGGGATTCTTCCTCTGGCAAGGCGTGAAAGATCCATTGGGTGGTATCAATTCACTGTGGCCGCTGTTCGGCATCGCGAATCAGTTGCTGGCGACAGTCGCGCTCTGCGTTGCCACCACGATCATCGTCAAAATGCACCGAGCGCGGTATGCCGCGGTCACGCTCATTCCATTGGCGTGGCTGGTCGCCGTCACGTTTACTGCATCGTGGCACAAGATATTCGATCCCAACCCGCGCGTCGGCTTTCTTGCACAGGCACGAGTGTTGGCGGTTGGTCCTGCTACAGACGCGACCGCCCGGCTCATCTTCAACAACCGTCTGGATGCCGCTGTGACAGCGATTCTGGTCGTGATGGTCGCACTGGTTCTGATTGAATCTGGACGCCAATGGATCGGAGTCCTGAGTGGAAGGGAAGACGCGCGGGTGAAAGAGTCCCCATTCGTAATGACGCGTCTGGCGGAGGAGAGAGGATGAGTCACATCATCAAAACAGCGAAAATGGTGCTGGCGATCCTTCGCGAAGATTTTTGACGAAGCCGCCTACGATCGTTTCCTGCGCCGCACGCAGATGGCTTCATCGCCAGGAGCCTACGCCGCGTTCCGTCAGGAATTCGAAGAAACTAAGACGCGCAGGCCAAGGTGCTGTTAGCCGAACCTACGGCTCGGGTTCTTCTGTCCGTCGTTTTGATTTTGACATGGAGTTATGAAACTTCGGGTGCACACCTTTCGCCGGGTGCCCCATCTTTCGCGGTTTTTGCGAAAGGTGGGATTCCACAAATCTAAATACCGTTGAGGGAGCAGAACCGATGTCCTATCGATCCACTCGGGCCCTTGAAGCCTTCGTTGCATTCCTGGTCACGCTTGCGTTTGTTCCCCGATCCCTCTCCCAGACCGACGACTCCGGCCAGACCATGCGTCCCGTAATTCGCGGACGCCACGCCGCTGTCGCCTCCATGAAAGCCGAGGCCACCGAAGTCGCCCGCCGCATTCTCGACGCGGGCGGGAACGCCTTCGACGCTGCAGTAGCGGGCCAAGCCGCTTTGGCGGTCACCGATTTCTCCCTCAACGGCGTAGGCAGCGATGCGGTCCTACTCGTCTATAACGCCGCGGACAAGAAGGTCTATTCCATCAATGCCGAGCCCCGCGCTCCCAAACTCGCCACCATCGAGTGGTACGAAAAGAACAACGGCGCCAAGATTCCTGAGAGTGACGGACTGCTCTCCGGAGGCTTGCCCGGTGTGGTCGACGCCTGGTACACGCTGCTCGACCGTTGGGGCACCATGAGCTTTGAGCAGGTTCTACAGCCCGCCATCGACCTGGCTGAGAACGGTTTCCCGCTCAGTGAATACGGCGCCTCGTACATCGCAGGCTCGAAGAAGATCCTCAAATATCCCACGACCGTCAAAATCTACCTGCCGAATGGTCGTCCGCCGAAAGCCGGCGAGATTCTCAAGAACCCTGACCTGGCGCGCACCCTCAAGAAGTTAGTCGAAGCCGAAAAGGCGAATCAGGCGAAAGGCCGGCACGAGGCGCTGCGAGCGGCCCGCGATCGTTTCTACAAAGGCGACATCGCGAAGGACCTGGCTGCCTTCTCGGAGGCCAACGGCGGCCTCTTCCGCTACGAAGACTTCGCCGAATACACGGCGGAAGTAGAGACGCCGGTCTCGATCAACTACCGCGGATACCAGATCTACAAGAATCCCTCTGCCAGCCAGGGTCCAACCGAACTCATCGCTCTCAATCTACTCGAAGGCTACGACCTGAAAGCGATGGGGCACAACAGCCCTGACTTCCTCCACACCAATGTCGAGGCGGTAAAGCTCGCCATGGCTGATCGTGAAAAATATCTTGGCGACATGGACTTCATCAAAATTCCTTACGATGGCTTGCTCTCGAAAGATTATGCGCGCGAGCGCCGAAAGCTGATTGATCCCGCGAAAGCGTCACTTGAACTCCGCCCAGGCTCTCCCGAGAAGTTCGCAGCCAGCGCGTCAGCGTTGGACCGCCCGGTGCACGAAGTCCTCGACGGGAATGCTCCCCACGACGGCGATACCAGCTACATCGCAATCGTCGACAAAAACCACAACATGGTCAGCTTTGAGCCTAGCCTGCACAGCCTGTTTGGAACCGGAGTGGTTATGGGAGACACCGGCATCATCTTCAACTGCCGGGGCGACTATTACTCTCTGGTTCGTGGCGAAGCCAATTCACTCGAGCCCCACAAGCGTCCCCGCAGCACCCTGCAAAGCACACTCATCATGAAAGACGGCCAGCCTTATGGGATCCTTGGCAGCCCGGGTGGTGACGACCAGGTAATGCGCACCATGCAGACCCTGATTAACATGATTGATTTCGGCATGAATATTCAGCAGGCGATCGAGGCCGCACGCTGGTCGTCTCGCGCTTTTCCCGCCTCTCCCTTCCCCCACACCATGTATCCCGGCGACTTGGCAGTGGAATCGCGAATCCCGGAATCGACCCGTCAGGCTCTCATCGCCCGCGGCCACAAGCTGCGCGTGGACCCGCCGTGGTCGCTTGGCTCGAATGCCGGAATTGTTGTTGACCCAATCACGGGTGTCCTAAGCGCCGGAGCCGATCCCCGCGTCGATGCTTACGCATGGGCATGGTGAAGCAAACAGCAAGGCCTGAAACCGCAAAGGTCGCCGAGTAAGGCCGCGAAGAACGCAGAGAACAGCAACTACAAGACGCGAATGGCCTCGGTTCGCGGTTGCCTGTCTTTGTGATCTCTGCGGCTCTTCTCTGCGAGCTTTGCGGTTAGTGCTTTTCCGCTCGCCCACGACGCCGGCACAATCCTTCCCACTAGGACGTCCGCTCTTTCCGCGATACACTGCACTCACATGCGAGTCTTGGGCATCGATTGTGGCGGAGAGTACACTGGCTACGGCGTAGTCGAAATGCACGACAGCGGAAAGCTCTGTTGCCTGACTTGCGGCGCTATTAAGCTCTCCCCGCGAGAAGCGCTCCCGCGACGCCTCTCCCGCATCTTCATCCAGTTGGGCGAAATCATTGACCACCATCAACCCGACGAAGTCGCGATCGAAGATGTCTTCTATGCTCTCAATGTGAAGTCTGCCCTGAAGCTAGGACAGGTCCGTGGAGTCGCGATGCTGGCCGCGGCCTCAGCCGGACTGGAGGTTGCCGAATACTCCCCGTTGACCATCAAATCGTCGGTCGTGGGTTATGGGCGTGCCGAGAAGCAACAGGTCCAGCACATGGTCACCCGCCTTCTTGAGCTTTCCGCACCGCCAGAACCGATGGACGCTTCCGACGCTCTGGCCATCGCCATCTGCCACCTCCATACGGCGGGGACGCTCGCCCGGCAGCGCGCCGTCGCACGATAGAGTTCAACCGATCATCCCAGTTTTTGGCATAATCTGGTGTTGCGGTTCGCATTCATTGCTTCAATAAATCTGACCCCGATGATCGGAACCCGAGTGGAAAAGTTACAGTGCGTACGCCCGAGAAAGGTATTCGGCCGCATCTTCGAAATTCTGCTCGTGGCTTTCGTCGCTCTTCTCGTCAGTATCGCCACCCACGCCGCCGACTCCGCGACGATTTCCTTTTCGTTGGACTTTCCAAACTCCGACCCCGAGCGTTATTCCATCGTCGTGCAATCCGATGGACACGCCCGCTACGAATGCTCTGCCAAGATTTCACCGGACTCCGAAGACCGCGAGAATTACCAGACAGACTTTGTCCTATCCGATGCCACCCGCGCCCGGATGTTCGACCTCGCCGCCCAAGCGCACTATTTTTCCGGCAAGGTCGATTCCGGGAATCACAAGCTGGCCTTCACCGGAGCCAAGAAGCTGATCTACAAAGATGGGCAGCGGGAATCCACGGCGTCCTACAACTATTCGCCCCTCCCAGCCGTCCAACAACTGACCACCTTGTTTCAGGGCGTTTCGGCAACGCTGGAGTTCGGCCGGCGTCTTGCCTACCTCCACCGTTATCAGAAACTCGCGCTCGACGACGAATTGAAGCGCATGGAAGATCAAGCCCGCCGAGGGGACCTGATGGAACTGCAGGCCGTCAAGCCGGTCCTGCAAGAGATTCACGACGACGACTCTGTGATCAATGTCGTACGGGCCCGGGCCCAGCGGATCATGGAAATGGGGCCCGTTGGCGCGGCCGCACGCTGACGGGTTCCGGACTCTGCCCTCTTTGACGTACGGACCGTTTGTTCCGGTAGATTATTACTTTGCGCGCATCCGCTGATTTATGAGTGCCTGCCATGGAGACGGCACAACAATGTATTTCAGCCCGACTAACAGCTCTCCCGCTCTGTTCAATCCTCGTTCTGCGTCCAGCAAAGTCCTTCTCCTCAGCCTCGTCGCCCTCTTAGGGTATTTCACTGCGCGATTAGGCGATGCACTGGTTTTACAGCCCCAAATGATCTGGCCGCTCTGGCCCGGCTGTGCCCTCTTGGTTGCGATCCTGCTTATGCTGCCGCGGCCGATGTGGCCAATGATCATGGCAGCGGGATTCACGGGATTTATTGTTTATGACCTGCAGTTGGGCTTAACCTTGCGGACCACGGCCTTACTGATTCTGGCGGACGCCGTTGAAGTTCTCATTGCTTCCGTAGGCGTCAGCTATTCTTTCAATGGCCTGCCTCGTCTCGACAGCATTAACGCCCTGGCCAGGTTCTCGTTCTTTGCCGTTCTCCTCGCTCCCCTTGGGGCGGCATTCATCGCCATGATTGCCTTTGGCAAAGGCTCGTGGATTCGGTGGAGAATTGGTTTCTTTACCGAAGCGCTAGCCCTCCTCACCCTGACGCCCGCCATCTTGAGCTGGGTGAGAGTAGGACGGGAATGGACGGCGAAGTCACGCGAGTTCTATTTCGAAACCGCCGTGCTGAGCACCGCTCTGCTCGTTGCAGGTTATTTTGCCTTCGTCGCCCCGGGGCACAGCAGCCAGCCAGTACTCCTTTACTCGCTCCTACCTTTTCTGCTCTGGTCTGCGTTGCGTTTTGGATCGGTCGGAATCAGTACGGCGATCCTGGCGATCGCGTTTCTGTCGATTTGGGGCGCGACCCACGGGCGTGGTCCGTTTACCGGTTCAGAACCGCTCAACAACGTGCTATCCCTTCAGCTGTTCCTGCTGTTCGCGGGCGTCCCGTTTATGATCCTTGCGGCCTTGGTCGAGGAGCGAAAACACGGCGAGCAAACGGTGCGAGAGAGCGAGCGACGATTCCGCCTCGTGGCCGACACCGCTCCGGCCCTGATCTGGGTGTCCGATGTCGACAAACTCTGCACTTACTTCAACAAGTCATGGTTGAATTTCACCGGCCGCTCCATGGATTCAGAACTCGGAGATGGCTGGGCCGCCGGCGTCCATCCGGAAGACCGGCAGAACTGCGTGGAAACCTACACCCAATCGTTTGACCGGCGACAGAAGATGACAATGGAATATCGGCTCCGGAGATATGACGGAGAATATCGCTGGATTCTCGACATTGGAGTGCCGCGATTCAACGAGGAGCATGTTTTTGCGGGATACATTGGCATCGGCGTCGACGTGACCGAGAAAAAGCTTGCGGAGGCGGCGCTCTTAACCGTCAGCCGTAGACTGATTGAGGCACAGGAGCAGGAACGTACTCGGATCGCGAGGGAGCTTCATGACGACACCGGTCAACGGCTGGCTCTGTTGGCCAACGAACTGGCCGAACTGCGGGACCATTTGCCGGCGAACGTTGCTTCCCGCATGAGCGAACTGCAGAAACAGGCCTTCGATATCGCCCACGGGATTCAATCCTTGTCGCACGCGCTCCATTCATCAAAACTTGAGTATCTCGGCATGGTAGCCGCCATGAGAAGTTTTTGTACCGAATTCAGCGAGCAACAGGGAGTTGAGATTGACTTCAAGAGCGACGGCTTGCCTCGTCATTTGCCTCCGGATCTCTCTCTTTGCCTCTTCCGGGTGTTGCAGGAAGCCCTGCACAACTCCACGAAACACAGTGGAGTACGAGACTTCGAGGTCCGCTCGTGGGCAACCTCCGCCGAGATTCATCTCACGGTGAAGGATTTCGGCACCGGTTTTGACCCGCAAGTGGCGAAGGAGGGCCGCGGCCTCGGTCTCATTAGTATGGAGGAGCGATTGAAGTTGGTGAGAGGGAAGTTTTCCATCGATTCGCAACTCAGGCGTGGGACCACCATCCATGCATCTGTCCCAATGGAATCGGTCGACTCCGCTGCGGTTGCGGGCTAAGTCATATATCCGAAAGGGATCCACAAGAACACACTGCCTTCGATCAACGCCCGTCCGGGATCGGCCTTTTGTGCTCGATTCTGCTGTTCCTGCCTTGCTATAACTTTTACAACTCCCGCGCTAGAACCGTGTTCTAATAAGGGAAGCAAGACCTCCGGGGGTTGCCATGTATAAGCTCTCTCAGTCCAGATCCAGCTTTGTTCTTCTTACGGCTACCGCATGTGCGCTTTTAGTGCTGCCCGTCCTGGCCGATTCGCAGGCTCGCATCGTGCGCCTGAGTGACGTTCAGGGCTCGGTTCAAATCGACAAGAACACTGGCCTGGGATTTGAGAACGCTTTTCTTAACCTCCCGATCACCCAGGGAGCGCAGGTGAGAACGCACGATCGGGGTCGCGCCGAAATCGAATTTGAGGACGGCAGCACCCTCCGCCTGACTCCGAACACAACCGTAGAGTTCAGCACGCTCGGCCTCAGTGATGCCGGCAAACGGATCTCGGTGATCAAGCTCATCGAGGGCATGGCTTACGTAAACTGGCTGGGCAAAGATGAACTCAGCCTGAATTTTTCCCGCGAGAAAATCTCTATCTATCGCGCAGCGCACTTCCGCGTCGAGACTTCGCCTGAGGTCGCGCATCTGGCCATCTTCAAAGGTGATGTCGATGTCGACGGTCCCGCCGGCAAAGTCGTGGTGGAAAAGAAGAAAACCGCCACCTTTGATGGTTCCGACAACGACAAGTACACTCTTGCCAGCAAAGTCGAGGAAGCCCCTCTCGATTCCTGGGATAAGGAAGCTAGTTCTTACCACGAGCAGTACGCGAAGAACAATTCCTCGCCCTACGGTTACGGAGTGAGCGACCTGAATTACTACGGCTCTTACAGCAACATCGCCGGCTACGGAATGATGTGGCAGCCCTACTTTACGGGCATCGGTTGGAATCCGTTCATGGACGGCGCCTGGTCCTTTTATCCCGGCTTTGGCTACATGTTCGCATCGGCCTATCCTTGGGGATGGATGCCCTACCGCTACGGAAGTTGGATGTTCATCCCAGGAAATGGCTGGATGTGGCAACCCGGTGGATGGAATAGCTGGGTCACGGTACCGCGCTATGCCGGAACCTTGCCCGTCAATTTCCACCCGCTTGTTGCTCCTGTGACAGGGACCGTGAATACCGTCTCCGTCGGGAAGGGCGGAGCCGTCTCAACCCTCCCGCCGTCGCACCTTGTGCTGAATGCCGGTTCGGCGGGCCTCGGAGTGGCGCGCGGTTCCATAAACAATCTCAGCCATCTGAACCGCCAGGTAACGAAGTCCGGATTCGTTGAAGTGCATCCCGCACCGCCGTTTTCGACCACCTCAAGCAGAACGTCTGCGGGCTTTGGCGGTGCTCCACAACAAGGCGCTCCACAACGCGGCACTATGTCCTCCCCGGCGCCGGGTCATAGTTCGTCCTCAGGGCACTCGTCCTCTGGAGGCGGCACTTCGCACCACTGATTCCCAGAACTTTCGGTTTGTAAAAAAGCGACCACTGGCCGCCTTTTTGCTTTTGAAGTACCGGCGTTCCGCCTTCTATGGCAAGGGCATCTTGCCCTCGCGCAGTGATAACGGTCGCCGAAGAACTCTACCGTCGCAAACTCACCGACATGATCACCCTCTCGCACAATGCTTGCAGTTCCGCCGACCATGGGTGGTCCGAACTACAGCTCACCGGCACAACTTTCCCCCAAGGCGTAAGGATCAGTCCCAAATCCCCGTGAATGTTGGCTAGATCTCGCTGGGTCGCGCTGAAATCGGTGATGAGTCCCGGATATCCGTCGAGTGTGGCGCTGCTAAAGCTCGTTCCAATCCCAGGTTTCGCCGCTAGCCATACATAATTCTCCAGATAATAGCTCGCCTGCTTCTGTAACTCTTCGTCCTCGGTGAGCCCCTGCGAGTGGCGATCGAGCGCGGGTCCCACCGAGACGCTGACCAGAGTGTCACCCCTCTTCGCGAGATAAACCGTCCGTAGGGGTGTATCGTCTGAAATCTGCACATCTCCCGGCATTGCCACCGAGACTGTGGCGCAGAACCACGCGTCGCGGCACAAACTCTTTTCGTAGCGCGTGAAACCGGCTGGAGTCGCAACCAGCGTGTCCGAATCCACCACCACCAGAGTGCTTCTCTTTACCACTTCCGGCTTCGCCGCCTGGATCATCGTATTCGGCAGCAGGGTTTTCGTCGCGGGAACCGGCACTGTGCCCGACTCAGGATCCGGCGTCGCCTCGAAGTGCTTCAATGCCGCCAGCCACTCCACCGAGCCTACATCGGGAAGCAACCGCGCCCGTGCCTCCTCCTGAAAGTGAAAGGTCATAAACGGATATCGTCCCGGATTGTCGGACCGCATGCTCGACAAATCGGGCATCGGATTTTGCGAGTCATCCGCATCTTCATGATAAAGATCTGCTGGATCATCCGGATCTTCTCTGGAATCGCTCTCGTCATAAGGCGACGCCAGAGTCAGCTTGTTGTCGATCGTCTGCGAACGATGCAGCCACGCGATGTGGTGCGTCGTCGAATCGAGCAGCAGAGAGATGTGCAGAACCGCAGCGACCGCATTGTTGCCCGCCGCCGGTACCTTGCGGCCGCCGCTTGCTGTCCCAACAGCCGGAAGATCAATGGGCGAGAATACGTACTGCGATGTTACCCAGGCACAGGTCTTGCCATCCACCTGAACGAGATTCCTGAACCGCAGGTCTGCCCCGCTTAGTTCGAGATCCTTCAACGCGCGGTCGTGCGAATAGGCAAACTGTCCTCGTGGCTTCCACGAATCGCCCTTCGCAACAGGTCGAGGCGAGAACTCCGTTTGCAGCAGATCCTGCGTGACCTTCCGCAAAAGATTGCCGCCGTCCCAATATTTGAAATAACTATCGCCGCTGCGGCTTATCGCGGTTTCCCCATGCGGTCCCACCCGGAACATCACCAGTTCCGATTGCAGCGGAGCCAACCGCTTCTGAAAGTCCGGCGCAGAGAATAACGCGCAGCGCGCGCTGGTCACACGGGTTTCACTGTAGCGTGCTTCCACCGGAGTATTGCCATCTTTGTCCGGCTCCTGCGGACGCAATGTAACAATCGCGGCCAGCGCATAGTCGCACGGCCCACGAGGCGGCGCGAGGATCGCACCACTCGCGTCTGCGACCGGAAGAAAAGACCCGGCTGCTTCGAGTTCGTATCGCAGAACCTCTCCCGGTCTCAGATCGGCCCGTAGCAGATTCTTCTGCTGGGTTGTCGGCGATTGCGCCTGCGCCCGCACTTCCGCTCGCCCGGTGCCGAAGAACAGGAGGGCAAGTCCAGCCACGAAACTCGGCGATAGCTTTCGCATGGCAGTCTTAAGATCCCTACTGCGGATCATCACCTTCTGGAGGATCGTTTTGCGGGTCATCCACCGGCGGATCCTGATCCTCGGCATAAACGCGTCGTTTTCCCGGCGGCGTCAGAATGCTGTATCTGGCAGAATTCACGATCGCGTCGCATACGCTGCTCGCCGCGACGGAGTCATCGTCGCGATACACGCAGGCGAATCCGAAATAGCCGTAAGCCCAACCCGCGACAATACTCACTCCTCGATATTTGACGGCCGCCCCAGGCACCCAGAAGTGAGTGACTATAGCCGCGTTGCGACCGTCGATCCAGATGTGTTCATCCCGCGTCAGCCGCGCCGACTGCCCGAAATACTCGGGCCGCGCAAACCATGACTGCAGAAGGGTTCGTTTGGCGATCTCTTCAGACTGCAACGCCCCGAGAGACTCCGCGCCGTACACCCGAATCGCATGATCCGCATTCTCCTCGTACCCGGCCAAGGGAATCAGAACCGGTCGAGGCTCGCGAGTCACCCGGACCCACTTCGGATTCTTGGGAAGCGTAACGGCAAGCTCATAGCAAAGTGCGATCTGCGGACACGCACGCACCCGCCAGAGACCACTGCCATCAGGGGAGTCGTCTTCATCGCTCAACACGCGCTTGCCAGGAACCGCAGCCGCAGTCGCATGTTCGTTGCGAGTTTTGCGTGCCACATCCCCGAGTGCCGGACTCGAAGAGTCCTGGGCCCGTGCACCCCAGCTAAAACAGCACACCAGCGCCATCAGCGCTATCCTCGAGCGAATTGGATGTTCTCTCACCGTCATGGCAATCTCAAAGAGTTCACCAGCGTCGTACACCATACTTCCGCATCCGCGAAGTGCTCTTCTGGCGCGGCGCATCCCACCAGAAACTGTGCAACCGGGTGCTGGATCAGTACTCGTTCCCCAATCCACCAGCGCTTTGGTTCTCTCTGGAAGCGAAAGCGCGTCATCAGCGCAGGCCTGCCCTCGATCGTTAGCTCCTGCGTGCTGACGCCGTCGGGCTTCTCCTGCGACCATCCGTTGGAGTTCGCCAGATCGCGCATGCGAATGTAGTCCCGATCGGTCATGCTCCGGTATTGAGTACTCACATCCGCTGGCCCCGCATAAAGCATGACGGCATTGCCACCGAGCGCAGCCTTGAAAATGTGCTGGCCATTGGTCCGCGAAATCACCTCGGCTTTCTCCGGGATCACGACCGAAGCCTCCGAGCATTGCGGCGGATTCTGGCAGAACGTGATCACAAAAGACTGGAACCCCACAGGCGCGACGCTGGTTCCTTCGGCATTGTCGAGCTTCGCCTGCGCCCTCTCTCGTGGCTCTTCCCGTGTCCGGCGCGCCAATTCAGCCAGAGACGGTCCTTTCGCGCCGGTTCCACCGTTATCTTGCGGTGCAGCCGCACTGGTCATCACCGCAGGCTTAGTGAGCTTGCTCTCGGCAATCGATGCCGGATGCACCACGATGTCTTCCTTCAATTGAATCGACGGATAGATAATCTGCTCGCAGATCTGCAGGGTGCTTCGCTCCTCCCGATAGCTCGCATCGTGAGCGGCCTGCGCTTTTCGCTGATCCCACCCGTACAACTGCCGATCGCGATCGCTGCAGGTGTTGTGTCCCCAGGTGTCGTAAACCACACACGGCTGGTGTACATCATCCGGACTGACACACATCACCGGAATCAAACTGTTTGACCCGACGATGACCTCCATCGTCCCCCACACCTGGCGCCCCAGCAGAACTGGACTGTTCTGCCACGAGCAACGATAGGCCTTGCGCGTGCCCTGCTTGGTCGCATTGCAATAGGCTTGCTGCCCGTGCATGCTCGCGATCTGCCGCACCGCGTTTAACAGATCAGCGTCGCTGAGACTGGTTGGAATTGGAACAGGAGTTCCAGTCATCACCTCGGTATTCGTGACCCCCAGTCGCGATCCCGCCAACACCGCGCCGCCATTTTCCCGGCCTTCCAGACTGTAGGGAAATGGTACGTATAGCCGGTACTCGCCGGCGTTGTAATTCCGGAAGCCCGTGGGGGCACTCTCGGCAGCCTCCTGCTCCTGCTGCATCTCATCGACAAGACCCTGCGCCTTGCTGGATTTGTCCGCAGGCGCTGCGGCATGTGGCACGCGGGTTTGGCGGGCAACATCGCCCAACGGATCTTCATTCGCAGGGTCTTGCGCACACAGCGTTGCACTCAGGCACACGATGCACGCCGCTGCAGTTGTTACTCCGCGAACTGAAAGTAGACCTCTCATGGCATTGGCTGCAGGAGGATCAGTTCGTCCCGGCACTTGCGCTGGCCGGTTGCAGTGCGGCATCGGGCACATTCAACTGGATGGGGGAGTTGTAATCGGAGAACAAAGATCGTGACGCTGCCCAATCGACAGTCAGTTCATACGGAAGATGATCTTCCACGCCGATGCAGACCGTGTCGTGCTCCAGTCCGCTGACGCCACCCTTCATTGTCACCAGCCACTCGCGGCAGCGCACCCCATTGACGGTCTTCTTGTCGCCCTTCTGGAGGATTCCGCGCTTGATCATGGTCGCAATCGGCGGCATCAGGTTGTAGCTGAAATCCTGGCCAATATTTGTGCAATACGCCTTCGCCGATTGGTGCGAACCCTGATATTTCGAGAGCGTCCACGATCCATCGCCCCCGCGGTCATATTCGAGACCAGCCACGTGCAACTCGTCACGGCTCATATCGCTGGTCGCATCGCCATTCGTCTGCACCACATGCCACTGGTAGTGCAGCAGGTCGCGATTGCAGTCGACCTCCCACAGCATCTCGTTGTGTTGATTTGCGGGATTCGCCGTAAACGCTACCCGAAAGGTGTGAACCTGCTTCAAGGCATCGAGCGTCTTCTGAAATTCTTTCTCCCCACTCCCACTCGTTAAATAGCTCGCCGCCCAAGCCACAATGGCGACACCTAGCCCCAGACGCACCACCACCCACACCCAGTATCTTTGCCTCATCGACAGACCTCTCCCGAGCCAGCTCTCAGGCTAGGTTAATTGGCCCGAGAACGAGGCAAAAGTTACCGATGTACTGGGATCGAATGACCGGTTTTAGCCGTAAATTGCGGATATTACGGTGTTTTCTGGAAGTCTCGATGTGCTCACCTAGGGATCGCCGCCTCGGCTATTTCGCTCTGGCTTAGCCGGGAGGGAGCACGAAAGCATTAGACGACTACTATGCCCGCATACCCCACAACCGTGTCGCGGTCTCCCGACACATCCCCCGAGGTCGCGTACTTCACCAGTTCCGCTGACTTCGCTCCCAACTCTCGAGCAGCTGTCAACATCGCCACCGCCGGACCAAATCCGCACATGCTGATGTTCTGTTGCGTCACTACGTCGAATAGCCCCCGTGGATCCAGCGTAAGAATCCGCTCGATAGCACGGTGATCCTTCGCCCTCGTGACGGTGTCGGACTCGTAATGATTCATGTCGCTCGAAGCCACGATCAGAACGGGATCTTTCTGCGCCGCGATGACGTGAGCCAGTGCCTTCCCAAGCTGTTCCAGGGCTTCGAATTGTCCAGTCCCCAGAGCGATCGGGACAAAACGAAGCTCCGGCTGCCGCAGAAGCAGAAAAGGAAGTTCGACTTCAGCCGCATGTTCCGCGCGATGCGCCGCAGCATCCTCCTGCAGAGCAGGGAATTGCCCCTTCAAAGCTTCAGCCAGTTCGTGATCGATCGGCACGTCCCCCAGCGGTGTCTCCCAGGCACCTTCACTCATCACCGCGAGCGCCCGCCCCATCCCCGTATGGTTCGGACACATCACCACGCACTGACGAGGCACTTCCACCCGGGCAAAAACCGCTCCCGCCACATGCCCGGAATACACATAACCGGCGTGGGGAGCAATGCATCCCAAAGCCCGCACCGGAGTCTGGTTCGGAGTATTCGTCTCTGAGAGATAGCCGCGAGCTTCAGCCCGCAGATCGTCCGGATCGCCCGGATAAAAACGTCCCGCCACCGCCGGACGACGCACGATCGTAGTAGCCATGCCCCTCCTTTTGGGTGAGAGGGTTGTCGAGAGAGTTTCTGTGGAAGAGCGGCGCTTCAGCGCTGTGTTAAGCGCCTCGAACACCCGAGGGCTTCAGCCCCTGTGGTTACCTCAAGTCCCGCACCCTTATGCTATGACTCACCACGCCCCTCCTGCAAGGCGCGATAAATGGCCGCACTCTCTTCCAGACTCAGCGTCTCCGCCCGCGCCGTGGCTTTAACCTTAGCCTCCGCCAGCGCCCGTTTCAACTCCGCTCCTTCGTACTGCGCCTTCAGGTTATTCCACAGTGTTTTCCGCTTTTGCCCAAACGATAGCCGCAGAAAGTCGATGAACCCCTCCCCAGCCACACCCAACTTTTCCTGTTGCGGATCGATCGTCAGCCGCAGCACCGTCGAATGCAC
This sequence comes from uncultured Acidobacteriaceae bacterium, assembly GCA_963788555.1. GTDB lineage: Bacteria > Acidobacteriota > Terriglobia > Terriglobales > Acidobacteriaceae > Sulfotelmatobacter. The sequence continues at coordinate 649,427 of CAWBHM010000008.1, forward strand.
CTTCGGCGGAGGAACAAATGCCCCCGGCGGCAGCGTAAACAGCTTGTCGACACGCCCATACAACTGGGCCGTAGCCGCCAACATTCCGTAATCGCGCCCGCCCGGTTCTGCCGCAATCCGGTCCGCCACCTCTCGCTGCACCATGATCACGATGCTGTCGAAGTACTTCGAGAACTCGAACAGCCGCAACAAAATGTCGGACGTGATGTAATAAGGAAGATTGCCCACAACCTTCACCGGCTGCGGCTTGAGTTCGATGCCCGGTTGGCTCAGCCCCGGCTTCGGGCCAAACAACGAATCAAAGTCGATGGCCAAAACATCCGCCTCAATGACCTCGACATTCCGATACATGCCAAATTTCAGCCGCAACTGCGCCGCCAGCACGCGGTCGAGTTCCACCGCGATCAGCCGCCGGGCTCGCTTGGCCAGTATCGAAGTCATGATCCCGCGCCCAGGCCCGATTTCCAGCACCGTACTCTGCGACACATCGCCCAAAGCGTCCACCACACGCAAAGCGTGATCTTCGCTCGCCAGAAAATGCTGTCCCATTTTAGGCTTGGTTTGCGGACGGCGCGTCGATACGACCTTTGGCACGTTGACCCTCACTGCCTCGGGAAGTAGACTCTGAAGTCGGTCCCCGCATCTTAGCTGCCGGACCTTGTGGGCCCCGAGACCTATTCATAATAGCGTGCGCCGCAAAAAACGTGCGCTTCAGGAGGTTCCGCACTCATGAACATCGCATTTGTCGCTTCTGAAGGTGTTCCATTTTCCAAGACAGGCGGGCTCGCCGACGTCGTCGGAGCCTTGCCCCGCGCCCTCGCCGCCCTCGGGCACCAGGTCAGCGTTTACCTGCCCCGCTACCGCCAGACCAAGCTGGCCGACCCCGTAACGGTCGTTCGCAGCGTCACCGTTCCCTTCGACGACCAGTACCGGTTTGCCTCGGTCGTGAGTGGAGGCACCCAGGGTGGGGTCAAATTCTACTTTGTCGAATATCCCCCCTACTTCGACCGGGATGCCCTCTACGGCACCCCCGCCGGAGACTATCCTGACAATGCCGAGCGCTTCGCCTTGTTCTCCCGAGCTGTGCTGGAAGCCTCGAAAATCCTCGGCGTTCCCGATGTTTTCCACTGCCACGACTGGCAATCTGCCCTCGTGCCCGTTTTGCTCCGCACCATCTACGCCGAAGATCCAGCCTTCCGCGACGCAGGCACTGTCTTCACCATCCACAACATGGGCTACCAGGGCCTATTTCCCCCGGATACCCTCCCTCTTCTCATGCTGCCTTGGGATCTGTTCACCATGTCGAAGATGGAATTCTTCGGCCAGGTTAACTTCCTGAAAGGCGCGCTCACCTATTCCGACTTCATCACCACCGTCAGCAAGAAATACAGCCAGGAAATTCAAACCGCCGAATACGGTTTCGGTCTGGAAGGCGTCCTGCGCGATCGTGCCGCGACGGTCACAGGTATTCTCAATGGCGTCGACTATGACGAATGGAGCCCCCAAACCGACAAATTCACCGCCGCCAAGTATTCGCCGCAAGATCTTTCTGGCAAGGCCAAATGCAAACAAGAGTTGCTGGCAGCCTTCGGAGTGAAGAATGCCGACCCGAAACTCCCCGTCATCGGAATCGTCTCCCGCTTCGCCGCTCAAAAAGGCTTCGACCTGATCTCGCAAATCGCCGACCGTTTGGCTCGCGAAGAGATGATCGTAGTCGCGCTCGGCGCCGGCGATAAGACCTACGAAGAAATGTTCGTCCGCCTCAACAAGCAATTCCCCAACAAGATTGCCGTCAAAGTCGCCTACGACAATGCAATCGCCCACAAGATTGAAGCCGGCGCCGACATGTTCCTCATGCCCTCCCGCTACGAGCCTTGCGGCCTGAACCAGATTTACAGCCTGAAATACGGCACTGTTCCCATCGTCCGCGCCACCGGCGGCCTCGACGACACCATCGACCCCTGGGACGCTCGCACCGGAAAGGGAACTGGCTTCAAGTTCACCGAATACAACGGCGAATCACTCCTCCTGACGATCAAGCAGGCTCTGACCGCCTATCGCGACCAGACGTCCTGGCAAGCGCTCATGCGTAACGGCATGAACAAAGATTTCTCCTGGAACGCTTCCGCCCGCGAGTACGGCAAGATCTACGACCGTGTGCGCCAGATGCACGGATCTACGCCGGTCCCTGAGAAGGTCTTGGCCGGTCTGTCCTCCTGAGCGGAGTCGGGCGATTCACGAGGTGGGTCGCCCGGCGAAGTCGAAGGATCGCTACCAATTGGCGCCGCGGCTATCGGGGCAGGGCATTTGCTGAAATTCTTCGGGTAGCTGATGGTGACGCGACAGCGCGCAGACGCATAGCCCTTTCGCGTGATTCGGTCCGCGCTGACCATCCGCCCAACCCGCTGCTACAATCCGCTGAAGGATGTCCGCTGCAACTTCCATGCCCGCCTTCACTCGCACCATCTTCCACGTCGACATGGACGCCTTCTTCGTCTCCGTGGAAGAACTCTTCGACCCCTCACTGAGAGGCAAGCCCGTGGTCGTCGGCGGACAGCGCGACGAGCGCGGTGTTGTTTCCGCCGCTTCCTATGCTGCCCGAAAATTCGGCGTCCACTCCGCCATGCCCTTGCGCACTGCCGCGAAAATGTGTCCACAGGCGATCTTCGTCGACGGCCATCCCGAGCGCTACCGCGAATGCTCCGAAAAAGTCCACAAGGTTCTCGGCACCTTTTCGCCCCAAGTCGAAATGGCTTCCATCGACGAAGCCTATCTCGACATGACTGGTACCGAACGCCTCCACGGTCCTCCACTCAAAGCGGCGCACAACCTGCACCTGCGTATGAAATCAGAAACGGGCCTGAACTGCTCGGTAGGAATCGGAACCTCCCGCCTGATCGCCAAGGTTTCCTCCGCACAGGCCAAGCCCAACGGGGTTCTCTATATAGTTCCTGGCCAGGAATCAAAATTCCTGGCCCCGCTCGACGTTCGCGAAATCCCCGGCGTAGGCAAGGTCATGGAGACCCATCTCCATGCCCTCGGCATCAAGAAAGTAGGAGACCTTGCCCGCCTCGAAGAATCCGAACTCGCTGATCGCTTCGGAAAATGGGGCTTGGCTCTGGCCGGGAAGGCTCGTGGAGAAGATGCTGGAGGCTGGTTCGACACCGAAGTCGGCGCCGACGTCGGTGCTAAATCCATAAGCCACGAGCACACCTACAACGAAGACACAGCGGACGTCAGCCAGCTCGAATCTACCCTGATGCGCCTTTCCGAAATGGTCGCGCGCCGCCTGCGCGAATCACAGTTTCACGCGCGCACCATTCAGCTCAAACTGCGCTACAAAGACTTCACCACCCTGACCCGCGCTCACACTCTGACGGCTCCAACTCAGCTCGACACCGAAATCTTCGAGCAAATCCGCACTCTTTTCCGCAAAAACTGGAAGAAAGGTATCCCCATTCGCCTCCTCGGCGTGCAGGCCTCCTCGTTCGAATCCCAACCCGATCAGATCAATTTGTTGGAAGGTAACCGCCAGCAGCGTTGGAAAGATGTGATGTCCGCCGCCGACCGCCTGCGTGACAAATTCGGAGAGTCCAGCGTCAAACTCGCAGCCGGAATGAGAGGAACCTTCCGCGAGCGCACCCACGAAAACCCCGCAAGCCTCCCGGGAAAGAAAAAAGGCACCGATCAAACGTAGCGCCGGCGTCCTCGCCGGCTGTCACGGGGGAGTCTCGCCTGCGCACCAATTACATCGTCTCGCCTTCTTCTCGAGACCGAATCTGAACCAGCCCCGTCTTCTCCCCCACAAGCCGCACGCCCTCTTCCCATCGGTTAGGATCTTCGAAACCACCGCGCATCTTCCGCAGCGCCGAACCGACCGAAAGAGAAGCCTGCACCAGATGTCCCACCTTCAAAGGCCCAGCGACTTTCACATCCCGAATCCAATGCAGCGCGCTGCTGATGCTGCATCCACACTGGCTGCAATCGGGATTACCACCGAAAACGCACGGCTCGACATGCGTCCGCAAGTCGGCAGAATAGTTCATCGACATTTTGGAGAAGAGGCACTCGTCGGGATTCTTCGGCGGGCTCACAAACGCCCTGCCCATTCCCTCCGTCACCAGCAACTTTCGATACACGCGCCCCAGCCTCGGCAACTCCCGCGCAACTCTCTCCCGATCTTCCGCCGTGAGCCGCTCCGCACTCTCCTCGCCGATTTGCGGACTGTATAGACTCACCCAGATGTGATCGACCTCCGCCTGCGTATTCCAATAGGAAACATATTCTTCCAGATAGGAAGTCCGCGCCAGCATCGGCCGCGTAATCACCCAGTGCACATTAATCGATCGTCCCGCAATGTTCTTCAGAATGCGTTCGTAGGTCGCTGGTTTGCGCCGTTCATCATGATGCTCGGGAAGCCCATCGACCGACACCGCAACCCGCACTCGGGGAATCTCCATCCACTCCTGCGGAATCGCAACCACGCCGCTGGTCACTACCATCGTGAACACGCCCATTTCACTGAGCGCGGGCAGAATGCGCGAAAGTTCGCGATGCCGTACCATCGGCTCGCCGCCCACCAACGACACATGCATCGGCTTGTTGCGCCGCACCAGGTCGAGCACACCGTCGACGAGCGCGTCTCCGCGAAAATCGCTGAGCTCCCGCAACGTGGTTTCTCCGCCCAGATGACTGTCGCCGTAGGCATAACATCCGGGACAACTCAGCGGACATTCGCGCGTGATCTCAATCGACAACATCGGAGCATGTCCATTGAGAACCCGCCAACCCGCCCGCACCAGGTCGCGCGGGTTTAGACTGGAGCTGGATTGTACTGCTGACATATACGTGCCTTAGATGCAGCGCGCACACCTTCGGGTTCGCCAAAAGGAAGACCCAAATTCCCTGTGAGCGCTCCCGCCGAGATCGTTAGGACGACCGGCCTTCCTTGACCAGCTCTGTCCCGCGCACTAAGATTCCCCTTCACTTTTGCTGCCTTTGCTACGGAGCCCTTCATGCGCAAACTTTGTCTGCTGCTGTCTCTGCTCGTGCCAATGGTTTTACACACTGCCTCAGCCCAATCGAATCCTCCGCTCCTGTTGCGTTTTCCAACAGTCAGCAAGACTCAAATCGTCTTCAACTATGCCAATGATCTCTGGATCGTCCGCCGCGACGGTGGCGACGCACACCGCCTCACCTCCGGCGTTGGTGTTGAAGCGCTTCCATATTTCTCCCCCGACGGTTCCATGATCGCTTTCACCGGAGAATACGACGGCAATCGTGACGTCTATGTTGTCCCCGCGACGGGCGGTGTGCCACGCCGTCTCACTTACCACCCTGCGGAAGAGTTTGTCACCGGATGGACTCCGGACGGCAAGAAGATCCTCTTCAACTCCTGGGGCAACAGCTTCATGCACTTCGAAGACCAGCTCTATGCGGTGCCCGTCGAAGGCGGCATGCCCACGTTGCTTCCACTTCCCATAGCCGAGGATGCCTCCTATTCACCCGATGGAACGCACATTGCTTATGTTCCACATCCCAAATGGCAGCAAGCCTGGAAGCGCTACAACGGCGGCCAGACCACCCCGATCTGGATCGCCGATCTGAAGGATTCCAGCATCGTCAAGATTCCCCGCGAAAATTCCAACGACCACCATCCCATGTGGGTCGGCGACACAATTTACTTTCTCTCCGATCGCAACGGCCCAGTTAGCCTCTTCGCTTACGACACCAAGACGAAGCAAGTGTCGGAAGCCCTGCACAGCGATGGCCTTGATTTCAAGACCGCTTCGGCGGGTCCCGACGCGATCGTGATCGAGCAATTCGGCGCCATCAAGCTTTACGATCTGAACACGCATCAAACGAAGAATGTCTCAATTCGCGTGGTTGGCGATATCGAGGCCGTCCGCCCACACTTTGCCAAGGTCGAACCCAAACGGATCCAGAACTTCAGCATCTCCCCAACCGGCGCCCGCGCCGTCTTCGAAGCCTGGGGAGAGATCTTCACCGTTCCCACCGACAAAGGGGACATTCGCAACATCACGCGCAGCCCTGCCGTCGCCGACCGCGATCCCGCCTGGTCGCCCGATGGAAAATCCATCGCGTATTTCTCCGATGAATCTGGAGAATACGAACTCGCGATCCGTGATCAGAACGGTTTGGGCACAGTGCGCCGCGTCAATCTCGGCAGCCCGCCATCGTTCTTCTATACGCCTCTCTGGTCCCCCGACAGCAAGAAGATTGCCTACACCGACAAGCGGCTGCAGTTGTGGTATCTCGATCTCGACAACCCGGCGCCCAAGCTCATCGACACCGACTACTTCGGCGGATTCGGCCCCACGCAGCTTAGCCAAACCTGGTCTCCCGACAACAAGTGGATCGCCTACGCCAAACAGCTTCCCAGCGGGCAACACGCTGTGTTTGTCTATTCACTCGATCAGGCGAAAGCATTCCAAGTCACCGATGGCATGAGCGACGCGCTCAATCCGGCGTTCGACAAGAACGGAAAATATCTCTATTTCACAGCCTCGACCAACGTCGCCCTCACGACGGCCGGTCTCGACATGACCAGCGACGAGCACCGCATTTCGCGCAGCGTCTATGTAACCGTCCTCAGCAAGGATGAGAAGTCGCCGCTTGCCCCCGAAAGCGACGAAGAGAAGCCAAAGGACGAGAAGAAACCCGATCAGGACAAAGACAAAGCCGCCAGCCAGCCGAAAGAGAAGTCAAAAGGCAAGAGCAAAACCGAAGACAAATCAGCTGCTGACAAGGATAAGAGTAAGGACGATAAAGATAAAGACAAAGACAAAAAAGACGAACCCGTCGTCGTCAAGATCGACATCGACGGCATCGGCCAGCGCATTCTCTCGCTGCCCATCCCGGCGAAGAATTATCTGAACATGCTTCCAGGCAAGTCCGGCATATTGTTCCTTTCGGAAGGCCCCATGGTCTTCGTTGCCGATGACGACAACCCCAATGTGAGTCAGACCATCCAGAAGTTCGATCTCAGCAAGCGCAAGGTCGACAAGCTCATCGAGGACGTGAACGACTTCAGCGTTTCTTTCGATGGTGAAAAGATTCTTTACCGCAAAGGTGACTCGTGGGCGACCGCATCGGCCGACGATGGTCCGGGCGGCTCAGGTCCAGCCAAGCCCGGTTTCGGCCCACTCAAGCTTGACGGATGGGAAGTCTACGTCGAGCCTCGCGCCATGTGGAAGCAGATCTACAACGAAACCTGGCGCATCGAGCGCGATTTCTTCTACGACCCGCACTATCATGGCCTCGACATTGAAAAAGCGAAGAGGAAGTACGCGCCTTACCTTGATGGCATCGCGTCTCGCGACGAACTGACCTACCTGTTTCAAGAATGTCTTGGCGAGATGACGGTCGGCCACATGTTCGTTGGCGGCGGCGAAGCGCCGGAACCAAAGAAAGTGAAAGGCGGGCTCCTGGGCGCCGACTATAGCTTGGAAAACGGCCGCTACCGCATCACCAAAGTCTACGACGGCGAGAACTGGAATCCCGGCAACGAAGCTCCACTCACTCAACCCGGCGTCAACGTCAAAGCCGGAGACTACATCCTCGCCGTCAACGGCCGCGACCTGCACGCAACAGACAACATCTACAGCTTCTTCGAAGAGACAGCAGGAAAGCAGGTCGTCCTCAAGGTCGGACCGAATCCAGATGGCTAAGGATTCTCGCGACGTCACTGTTGTTCCCGTCGACAGCGAAGAAAACCTGCGTCATCTCGCGTGGATCGAGAGCAATCGCCGGCGCGTAGATCAGGCCACCGGAGGCCGCATCGCTTACGTCCACGTCCCCAACACAGCAGGTGGTGGTTACACCAGCTTCAACCGCTACTTCTTTTCGCAAGTGGGCAAGGAAGGCGCCATCATCGACGAACGCTTCAACGAAGGTGGCCAGCTCGCCGACTACATCATTCAGTATCTAAATCGCCCCATGCTGAGCAAGGTGGTCACTCGTGAAGGGCACGACTGGTCGAGTCCCTCCGAAGCGATCTACGGACCGAAAGTGATGATCATCAACGAAATGTCCGGCTCTGGAGGAGACGCCTTGCCGTGGTATTTCCGCAAGTCCGGAGTCGGTCCCTTGATCGGCAAGAAAACCTGGGGAGGACTCGTCGGTATCGGTGGCTATCCTGAACTCATCGACGGAGGGCGCGTTACAGCTCCGCGTGCCGCGATCTATGGCCTCAATGGCGACTGGGAGGTCGAAAACCATGGCATCGCTCCCGATGTTGAGGTCGATCTCGAGCCCGCAGCCTGGCGCCAAGGCCGCGACGCTCAACTCGACAAAGCCATCGAAGTCGTGATGCAGCAGTTGAAAGAACATCCTCTGCCGCAGATCAAGCGTCCGCCATATCCGAACTATCACGAGCACGATGACCTGGGCGCAAAGTAGTCAGATCGCAACACTGACGCGGTAAGAGGCCTTCGCCTCTGGTGAAGATGTGCTAGCGTCCGGAAGATGCGAGCAGTGAGCCTACACCTGGCTTGTAACGGTAGAAGTCGCCGACCAAGTGAAGGTGACCAATGATCTCTTCGTCATAGCGCTGTTTGAGCTGCGGGGATAGGATGTTGTGCTCCGCATTGGGGTCTGCGGTCAGGTCGAACAGGTAACTCTCTGCGGGTGAATCGTAGGTGGTGTACAAATACCGTCCGTCTTCCGTGAGAATCCCATATACGGCCCGCACATCCGACGCGAGAAGAATATCTTTCCGCGGATAGCGATCGAGTTCCTCGCTTGTTTCGGCAAACAGAGGCCGTCCGTACAGAGGGTTCTGCTGTATGGGCCGATGTCCGACCAGGTAATAGAGCGTGGGCGTGATGTCCGTCAATGTCGCAACTCGGGTGTCGTCATACACGAGTTGGTCCCGCATCTTGCGCGGTAGGTGGACGATGAGAGGGACTCGCATCACCTCGGGCCAGATCAGCGTCGAATGGCTGATCCGTCCAAATTCGCCGGTAGCATCGCCGTGATCGCTGGTTACGATGATGATGCTGTCGTCATACATTCCACGTTGTTTCAGATAGTCGAAAAACTCTCCCAGGCATTTGTCGACCCAATGGACTTCATATGAGATGCGGATACTCATTCCCGCAGGTGCTCGCCAATGTTGCGAAGCCGGAGAAGGAACTTCATTGCGCGCAAACTGGTGCACGTTCTTGGGTTGCGCGTAGAAGAACACCGGCTGTCCAGTATTTGACGAAGCGTCCAGTGCAGTGTGCGCCTGCTGCAGAGTCGATCCCAGTTCGAGCTCGTTCCACAACTTCTTATCTGCATCGAGCTTGATGATGTTGTCGTCGCCAGGAAGAATGGTGGTTAAAACCTCGTCCATGCTGACCACCTTGCGGTAGTCGTCAGCGCGCAGCATCCGATCGAGGCTGTTGAGTCGCGAGAAGGGTTGCGGATAATGCGCGTGCAGCATCATCGCTCCCGACCAGATCGCGGGCTCGGAGAGCGACGTTCCAGCGTATTGAGAGTACACGTGATGCATCACAACGCTGTCGCGAGCAAAGGCATCAAGGTTGGGTGTGAAATCGACGCGCGGATTGTACGCGCCCAGATAGTCGGGCCGCATCGAGTCGATGACGAACACAAAGATGTTCGGCCGTGGGCCACGAACTGGGGCTAGCGTGTCGACCAGTTCTACGTCGACGCGCGCCTTCGCGTCGCGGATGTTCGTGTACTCGCGCAGAATGCGGCAAAGATCGCCGCACACCTCTCCTCTTCCGTTACCGAGAATGTGATTCGCCAGCTGAAACGAGATGTCCTGTCCTCCATAGGCTTCGAGAGCCAGCGAGATCTCGTCGTCGGTTGCGCCGAGGCGCTTGCTCCATAAGATTTCCGTGGCCTGCAAAGCCTTGAAGGCAGCGGCACTTCCAATCAGCGCCAACACGATGGCAAGTGCGGAATACTGAACGCAGGATGGACGCAGCCGATACAGACAGACGGAAATCGCTACCCACAGGAGCAGCGTGATGGTGCCTTCAAGAAATCCACTCCAGTCCGCTCCACGCGTCAGGTAAGGAAACGCAATCGCAAGCGTGACCGACGCCAACAGCACAGTCCACGCGATCGCTCGGCTTGACCAGTGCGCGGGTTGCGCTGTATCGATTGCCGCATCAAGGAAGGTCTGGACGATCGAGAATCCCCAGAGCGTTAGTGCCAGTGCGAGAGCTCCCGCGTAGATGCGCGCTGACCATCCAGCGAAGCTCAACGCATTTCCGAGGAAATGTGACAGGGCGATGAACAACGAGACGAACACCAGTGCGCTGATTCCGGAGCGCCGGAACCAGGGTGCCTTCGCAGTCTTCGACGCGAATAGAAAGATCAGGTTGATGATGGAAACGACGACGACGGCCAGGACGAGATGTGACAGCAGACTCCATAGCGTGAGTTCCAGGTCCGATCGATGAAATCCAATCGCCCTGGTCTCGCTATAGATATGTATCTTCGATGCTAGCGCGTAGATCAGGCTGATGACGCACGCAAGCAGCACTCCTCCGGAATAACTGAGGCTGCAGCGGTCGGTGTTGTGTGGTTGATCCGTAGCTGCATGGTCGGCTTGCCGCCACAGCGCCAGCGCAATCAGCGGGAGCAGCGACGCAAGACTCCACCAATAGGCCTTCCGCGTGTCATCGATAGTCGCAAGAAACGGGCGAAAGGTGAGATAAGCTCCGACAGCGGCGAGAAGGATCGTCCCAACGAGAAAGTTGCGGTTTCGATTTGTCCAAGCCTCACGCACGCGCCAGTTGGCTGCAACGGCGGCAAGCGCTGCGACACAATACAAAGTCGCCTGGTGATGGACGAACCATGGCATCCACGCATACGGAGGCGCTTTGATGAGAAAGAAAAATGTATAGGGCAGAAAGGCGAGCAGGCAATAGATCGAGGTGAGAACGAAGTACGTTCCCGAGACCAGCCTGAGCAGCGTGTTGAGAAACAGCCTCAAGTGATGAGCCCTTCCAGCAGAAACACGACTCCCGCAGCGCGACGCCTCAATTCTTGCGGCTTTCCTCCCTGTGAGCAAGTTACTCTTGCGTCGTTCCAGTTCCATGGACAGATCGGTGGAGCGGGCGTACGAAGTTTCGGGAGCTAAGTAGGGTTCTGATTCCGTGGAGAATCTCGAAGGACTGTCTTTGCTCGCGCGTGAGGCGAAGTGCGACACTTGGATTTCTGCTCAAAATAGTGTTGGGCGTTAAGCCGCGGTTCCCGAAAATGTTCCGTCTTGTCTGGGAAGTTTACCTTTTCGTCATCCCTACCCCCTCCCCCTGGGGTCTATTGGAATCATGAACTTAGCGGAAAATTGCAAAGTAATCTAAGAGCTGCAAAAACTTAGGGGCAAAATCTTGAGCCCCAAGGAGTTACGGCTTCCGTCGTGCCCCATGCGGAGACCGCGCTGCGGAGCCATGATCGTATAAAGGGACGGCTGTGCGCAAGGTCAGATGTCACATTGAGGCTGTGGACCGCGGAGGATTTAGTTTCGCTGCATGGGTACGGATTGAAATGCCGCGGCAGGTGGCCTGCTAACGTCGCGATCTGCCGCAGTGGCTCGGACTCAGGCTGTTCCCGGACCCGAGATCCTCGGCCCGGCTTTCTGACAAATCAAAAAGTTAGAATGACTTGCAGGCCGAGAACGGCTGCGCCCGGGCTATTTGCGCCATTCACATTCCAGATGTACTGAAAATCGGGGGTGACCGTAACGTATCGCTTTGCGACCAACGTGTAGTTCGCTTCGAGCAATTTTGCCGCAGATGCGTTCGGAATATACCTGCTCGTTTTGGCATACACCCACCCAGCATTGATGCTGTCGCGGCCGCGCTTTTTGATCAGGCCCTGGTAGCTGAGGCCCGCTCCACTAAAAACCGGCATCGAACTGACCAACTCTTTCGAACTGTAAGCCCAGGCTCCCCAGATCGTCAGGCCTTGCGTGGTGCCGGAGCCGCCCGGCTGGTACACCGTTTGTTGTCCCAGGAGAAAAACGCCGGCGTTGCCGTCGCTCCGCGAATCGCCGCTGGGAAGAGTCGCAAACGAGTTGTTATCGGCAAAGAAGCCAGCCGTATATTGGCCCTGCTTGCCCTTATCGTCGGACTGTTGGTTGCGTAAGTAGCTGACCTGCGCGGTAACGAGAACGCCTTTGTTGCCCTGCTGGAAAGCAAAGACGTTTCCGTTGGCCGCGGAATTTAGGTTCGTGTTAAACACTCCCGCCGCGACCTGGACAACTGGGGTAGCGCTGTAGACGGCCTGCGCTCCCCACTCCAATCCAGGGGGCGGACCGGTATAGCTTAGATCATTGGTTACCAGGGACACTGGTGTTGGATTGATTGCAAGACTGACATAGTTGTCAAAGATGGGGAGTTCGCCAAAAGTGTAACTGGCCGCTAAGTGGCCCGCGGCCAGAGTCAGATCGTCCTTGAGTGACTTCTGTTGCAGGTAGACCTCTCCGAGATATGCTCCCACCGCGTAGTTATTGTTGACCGGGAAAACGCTGTTGATCGCTGCGGAAAGATTGCTCCCTGTCCCCCACGAGTCAGAAACGTAGAGCGACATGCCCTTAATCCTCAATAGCTTTTCAAGATTAAAGTCCAGCGCGGTGGTCAGTTGACCGGTATAGCCCCAGACCTGATGGGGGCCGCCTGTCAGGTTGGTCTGCAGGGCGGAGTAATAGGAGGCGCTGGGCGTGATCCCCAACTTTTTCATTTCTGCGCGAGCGCCCTTCCAGTCTGAGGTCAGCGTTTCTTCCCGGTCAACGTTTTCATCTTTACAGCCAAATCGGCGTTTGTTCGGATTGGCCGCGTGCGGGCAGTTCAGCTTCCGCGGCTTGGTTGCGGCTGGCGCGGGAGTTGGAGTCTGGGCGGAAGGAGCGGATGTTGGCGTAGACTGTGCGGGCGGATTCACGTCCGCGCCTGTCGTGTTCTGCGCGAGCGCCGAAAAGCACAAGTTCATCATCAGCGCCGCCGCCATCGTGCCCCACGCAAGTTGAAAACTCGCACGCCTGCGATGCCTGGTACGTTGCGCTCTATAGGTGCTCATCGCTCTGGTCTTGTGTGCTGATCGGGCGGCCCACACAAAGTCCTGCGCAGCCATCGTCCCGGCAGAAAGCGGAAGCCGCACCTGTCAAAAGCGACAGTTGTATGGAGCAGGAAGCTCACGTATCAGAGATAGCTGTGGAACTGCGAGGCTGAGATTCCTTCACTCCTGGCTAGAATTCCGGATGAATTCAAACCGCTGGCGGCGATGTGCCTGGGCGCGGTTATCCTCGTGCTCGTTGCCCTGTTCCACGGAGTGGGCCTCCACCGGATCCTCGTCCAGCGGGCGCGGTGGGAACAGCGTCTGCGTTCGGGCAGACCCAGGCTGGTTGCCGCTTCGTTCCTTTTCGGGGGATCGGTGTTCCTTATGCTCACCCTGCACCTGATGGAGATCGTGATTTGGGCGGCTGCCCTCAAAGGCGCCGGTCTGATCGTGCGCGCCGACGATGCAATCTACTTCTGCGCGAACTGCTACACCACACTTGGCATGGGAAGGCTCGACGTCGGAGAGCACTGGCGGCTCATGAATTCCATCATTGGCATCTCCGGATTGTTCACCTTTGCCTGGACCACGAGTGCTCTGGTTGATGTGGTGGCCTCCCACCGTCGCCTCGTGGATCGGCTGGAGGAGGAGCGCATTCAGGAAATGCACATGCGCTTCGACTTGCGCAAGAGAGCATGGGATGCGCTGAAAGCAGAACGGGCGTCGGAGAGGGCGGAAGAAGAGAAAGCCGGCGCGGCGGCCGCCGGTGCTTCATACATTCAAAGGCTCAGAATCTGGCGAGAAGTCAGAAAAAGCGTGGCCCAACTTCGCCGGGAAAAGCTAGTTGAGATTGCGGATCTCCGCCGGGAAGAGCGACTGAAAGAGAACGAACTTGGCGCCGAGCCTGCGACCACCAGTCCAAAAGACAAGAAGCCTGCGTAAAGACAGTCATCAGGCACTCATTCCATCTGTGAACGCGGGACGTCCCAACGAATCCGGTATACCCGCTTCCCTCTACAAATCCCAGGACCTACCAATCGCAACGATGTGCGGTCATGGCGAAACCGATGATCTGGTCTTCACAGGCGTTGACACTGCCGGCTTGGCCCCTTTGCCTTCGGACATGTAAGATGCACGCTTGCTTCGGAGGCTCCCAGAAATGCTCATTAGAAAACTGACGCTCTGTCTTGCTTCGATCGCAATGCTGGGCAGTGTGGTTTCGGTGCGTGCGCAACAACCGGACTCGGAGGAGGAAGGACAGCTTCGATTCCGCTTCGTCGGACCAAAAGTAGGAAATCGCGTCGCGGCTGTGGCCGGAGTACCGGGCGATGCGAGTACATACTATGCGGGCGCGGCGTCTGGAGGGGTATGGAAGTCCACGGACGGCGGGAATCACTGGAAGCCGGTGTTCGACAAGCAACCCGTAGCTGCCATCGGCGCACTCGCGGTCGCAGCCTCCGATCCCAGCACCATTTGGGCGGGAACGGGAGAGGCGTGGGTGATCCGCGATAGCGACGTGACGGGTAACGGGATTTACAAATCGACCGACGCCGGCAAAACGTGGACCAACATGGGGTTGCCGGAGAGCGGCCGCATTGGCCGCATCGTTATTCACCCATCCAATCCCGATATTGTTTTCGCATGCGTTTTGGGGCGCGTTACGGGGCCTCAACCGGACCGCGGTGTCTTCCGCACGACCGACGGTGGTCAGCACTGGGAACGCGTACTGTTTGCCGGAGAGAATGTTGGCTGCTCGGGGCTTTCGATGGATGCACATGATCCGCACACACTGTTTGCGGGTATGTGGCAAGTGGAGATGCATACCTGGGGAGAATTCAGCGGCGGCCCGGGCAGCGGAATTTACGTGTCCCACGATGGGGGAACGAAGTGGACGCATCTTGAGGAACACGGTCTTCCGCATGGGCCTCTGGGAAAGATTGATGTCGCAGTTGCCCCCACGAATTCGAATCGCGTCTTCGCACTGATTCAGACGAAGGATCAGGGCTCGGTCTGGAGATCCGACGACGCGGGAGAACACTGGAAGGCGGTCAACTACCAGCGCGCCTTGATCGGCCGAGCGGGATATTACATTCGGCTGGCCATTTCGCCCGGCAGCGAGAATGAAGTCCTTGTGGCGAGCAGTTCCTTCCACCAGTCCCTCGACGGCGGTGAGAACTTCAAGGATGTTCCCTGGGGCGGAGACACGCACGATATCTGGTTCGATCCCACGAACGCTGATCGCTTTGTGATCACCGATGACGGGGGCATGAACATCACAACTGTCCACGGCCGTGGTTTTCACCGGGTTACGTTGCCCATCGGACAGATGTATCACGTCGATGTCGACAATCAGATTCCGTATTACTTCTACAGCAACATGCAGGATGACGGAAACATGCGCGGTCCCAGTCTGCCCGTAGATTCGCGAGAGACCGGATGGGATCATGAGATGGGCGGGTGCGAATCGGGCTTCACGGTTCCCGACTTAACCGATCCAAACGTGGTGTGGGCCACGTGCTATGGGAATAAAGTTACCCGCTGGGATGCCCGCACCAGACACGCGCGCTCGGTCAGTCCATGGATGCACACCTTGGATTCGCCGCCGAACAGCATCAAGTATCGCTGCCATTGGACGGCGCCTCTGGCCATCGATCCCTTCGATCACAACACGGTCTACTACGGCTGCCAGGTGATTTTCAAGACCACGAACGCCGGCCAGAGTTGGTCGGTCATGAGCCCGGATCTTTCCACGCAGGATCCGGCTCGCATCGTTCCTTCGGGAGGAATCGTCGGCGACAACCTCGGGCAATTCTATGGAGAAGTTGTGTTTGCGATTGCTCCTTCAAAAATTCAAAAGGGACTGATCTGGGCCGGCACTAACGATGGCCAGGTCTGGCATACCGGCGATGCAGGGAACTGGATCAACGTCACCAAGAATATTCCAGGGCTCCCTACGTGGGGCACGATTACCAGCATTGCGCCTTCGACGTTCAATGCCGCGACCGCATATATCAGCGTTGATTTCCATCTCGTGGACAATCGCGATCCTTTCATCTACAAGACGACAGATTCCGGCAAGACCTGGAAACTGATCACTGGCAACCTTCCGAAACATTCTTTGTCGTACGTGCGCACCATCGCCGAAGATCCCAACTGCGAAGGCTTGCTCTTTGCCGGTACGGGAAATGGCCTTTTCTACTCACTCAATGACGGAGGGCATTGGACCGCGCTGGATGCGGGGTTACCGCACTCCCCGGTGAGCTGGGCTGTGGTGCAGAAAGATTTCCACGATCTCGTGATCTCCACCTACGGGCGCGGACTCTACATACTCGACGACATTTCGCCGCTGGAGCAGATGGCCAAGAATCACTCGGACGCTTCAGTGACCCTGTTTGAATCTCGGCCCGCGTATCGCTTTACGCGCGGTGGCCAGGCCCTGCTGACGTTTTCGCTCAAGACAACGCCGAAAGATCCGATCCAGTTGGAGATTCTGGACACGGAAGGGAAGGCCGTCCGAAAGCTCGAAGCGAAGGGGCGCGCTGGCCTGAATCGTGTGCCATGGGACCTGCGCTATGACGCGCCACGGTTGGTGGCGCTGCGAACCGCAGCTCCGGACAACCCGCACATCTGGGAAGAACCCCGCTTCCGCGATTCCGATTCTCGTCCCATCAGCCACTGGGGAACCAAGTCGGCCGAGGTTGGTCCCATCGTGGCGCCGGGAAAATATACGGTGCGCCTGAAGGTCGGGGACCAGACCTACGCACAACCTCTTTCCATCGTGCGCGATCCACGGGCGCCCGGGTCTGATGCAGACATCGAACTCTCGGTAAAGACTCTGCTCCGAATCCGGTCCGACCTTAACGGTGTCTCCGATACTGTCAACCAGATCGAATGGCTACGAAAGCAGATTGAGGTGATCGAAACGATGCTTCGCCCTCCGAAGAAGAAAGAGAAAGAGAAGCCGCAGGTCGACGAGGACGATGATGACGAAGGTGCGGGAGGCGAGCCCGCTCCGCCTCCGGTTTTGGACGAAGCTGCCGCAAAACGCAAAGCTGAGCTCTTGAAAGCCGTAGAAGGCCTGGACAAAAAGCTACAGTCCGTCGAATACCGACTGGCATCGCCGGCCCTGCTCAACAGCGATGACAAGTACTTCGTCGAACCGTACGCGGTGTACCTCAATCTCATCTGGCTGAACGCCGAGGTAGGAACCGGAGGCAGTGATGTGGCGGGAGGTGCGGACTTCGCTCCGACCGACACTCAACTGGAGTTGCTGAAGGGGTTCGAAGGTGAGATCGCCGCAGTGGATGCGGACTATCAAAAGGTGATGAAAGAAGACCTCCCGGTATTGAATCACGCGCTCGCGGAAAACAACGTTGCAGGCCTGGTAGCGCCGCCGAACGCCCCACCGCCCAAGTAGCCTGAGATACGAGCATGCAAGAACGAAGGCCGGGTATCCCGGAAGGAAGTTCCGGATCCCGACCTACGTCTTACTTCAACTTGGAGTAGAAGTCTTCTGTTGGTGGCCCGAGTTAGTTGCCCGAGCCTGAGTTGGTGGCAGCGGTGGTCGGAGCCGCAGCGGGCGCGGCGCCTGCACCGTAGCGGATCAACCGCGGAAAGAAGGGCGTGACTTCAAACGGCATCTTGTCACGCGCCGAGGTGATGGCGACCGGAGCCGTTTTCACCATTTCCGCTTTGTCGTTCCAGGGATTGATCTTCACGCGGCCGCCCAGGGGCAGGGCAGCGATCTGATCGAGCTTGGTGTTGTCGAGCGCCGGACCTTGCGTGGCCAGAGCGGACAAACGGTTGACCGCTCCACCTTCCGCCAGCGGATTGCCCAGGTGCGTGGTCAGCAGCGCGCCCAGTTGCGGAGCGCGCTGTTGCAAGGCCTTCAGGAACAAGCCCACGTTGTCCAGTTTCTGCGCGTAGGGCGAGTTCTTCAGAAGCTCGATCGGCCTTTTTGTCGGCGGCTGTTTCTTCTTCCGGAATGTGCTTGAAGCCCAGGTTCTGGTAGGTGCCTTCATCGGAGAACAGCATGCGATCGTTGAAGGCATACTTGCTGCCCAGGTTGTGGCCGAGCACGATGTGCGCGAGTTCATGGGATAGGACGGCAGCCAGGCTGGCCTCGTCCGGAAGCACGTCGATCAAACCACGGCTGATCACGATCGTGTTGCCCACGCTGAAAGTTTCCAGCGGGGAAGTGAGCAGCACGCGCGTGCGTACCGGGCGCGGCAGGTCGATGTTGTTGGTGACTTCCAGGTTGTTGACGACGGTCTGGAGAATGCGGTCGAGGTCGCCATCCGGCGCGAGCAATCCGGCGCTGGTCAGGCGCTCCACGACGTTGTCTTCCGCCTGCTGCTGCCATACGCGCTCAGCCTGCAGCGGAGACGCATCCTGCGCGGTTCGCGCTTTCGTCGGTGCACGCTGTCGACGCGGATCTGCGTCAACTCGTCGTCCTTGCCGCCCTTCTTCAGGTCATAGCCCCAGATGCGGGTCTGCGCCTTGAAGGCCAGCTTGTTCTTCACGCCAGCGCTGAAGTCGCCTTCTTCGCTGTAGATGAACGACGGAACCCAGTAGCCGGGGATCAGGTTCAACCGCCAGCTGTCCATGTGGAAGAAATAAGAGTTGCGCGGCGCGGGAACGTAGGTGCCGTTCAGGCGCACGATGTTGAATCCCTGATCTTCAACCCAGATGCGGCCGAGGAAGCGGCCACGGCCGGATTTCGGTTTCGGGGTCACGTCGAACACCAGGCAGCGCACGTCGCCCAGGAATTCGCGGCGCGCGTAGCGGAAGTCATAGTGCTCGCGGTCGAAGTCGGTGCGGTCGGCATAGACCATCCACGAGAAGCCCATGGGCTGGTACTGGACCTTGTAGAGCTTCTGGAAGCCGCCCAGCAGACGCGACTGCATGCCCTTTTCTTCTTCCTTCAGATAGTCCTTGCGGTCGACGGTCTCGCCCATGTCGAGGCGGCCGAGGAAGTAGTGATCCTCGCTCGGCACCGGGCCCAGTTGCGGGTCGGCGGTCAGGTTCTGCAGATAGGTCTCGACCACAGGTGTGCGGGTCGCAGAGCACCTTGATGAGGCCGTGTTCGCGCTCAATGAAAAGGTTCACCACCTGGTCCATGGTGGTGTGGAGCGAGGCGGCAGCTGTGCGGTTGCGGTATGCGCTGCGGCCTGGGCTGGCCGCCGGCTGAGTCCGTTGCCGGAGAAGCGCTGAGACGATTGCGCTGTCTGCGTCGCATCGGGCGCAGGCGGCTGTGCGGACGGCTGTGAATCCGCCGCTTGCTGTGCGGCTGCGCTCATCGATGCCAGCAAAGCCGCGGTAAGAATCGCTTTCCAAGTACGCATGACTCTTTTCTCCAAGTTTCTTCGACCAGTTTCGATACCGATTCGTTTCCTGCTCAATCGCCAGAACTTACTTCGCCAAAACTCTTAGTACGCCATCTGGAACGTCACGTGAACGATCGCGGTCGAATCCACCGGCTGCCCATTGCGCAAGGCCGGCTTGAACCGGATCTTGTTGGCGGCCGCGATCGCAGCCTCGTCCAGTCCGTGACCCAGACCGCGGACCACGCGATTCACATGCAGCGTGCCGTTCGCCGAAAAACTCACTTCTAGAAGCACTTCGCCTTCCAGCTTCAGACTGCGGGCTTCGTCGGTGTAGATCGGATTCGGCTTGAACGTGATCTCCACCGGGCTGGTTGCCGGGCCGGAATCCGCTTGCACGATCTTCGGTCCGGCATGCACCACTTGCTCCGATCCGAATCCGCCTGTTGCAACGCCCTGGCCGTTGCTGCGCCCGTCGCCCTTGCCACCGGTCGCGATGCCGTTACCAAAGTCGGCGCTGGCGACTGTGCCCTTAATTCCTTTTGCCCCACCCGATCCGTTGCCCTGTCCCGGACCTGCTGGCATGTCAAAACCACCAGCCTGCGCAGCGTACAGTTTTGCGCCTTGCTTGCCCGTGCCCGTCAAACCGTTGGGATCGCCAAAGCCACCCGTCTGAACTTTTTCGACTGCGGCGTTGACCGTCGGCTTTTGCGAGCTGCCGCCGAAATCTCCCGTGTGCACCAACTGCGGACGCGCACCACCGGCTGCCATCTTCAGCTGCGGAGCGGCGAACTGGTTCACTACCACCTTCGGCGCTTCCACCGGCTGCGGGGCCTCGCGGCGAACTTCGCGTGGCACCACCAGCTTGGGCTGTTCAAACACCGGGAGCTTCACCGCGGGCAGAAGCTTCGGCTTCACCTGCGGCGCTCACCTTAATGGGTGCCGGTTCCGGCCGTAATGCCGGCATCGGAATCAGTTCCGTCACGTGGTATTGCGTGAGCTGCAGCTTTTCCGGCAGGATCAGCCCCAGGTTGATCACGATGAGCAGGACCAGGGTCACCAGTCCATAGGCTGTCGCCAGAGCGCGTTTGTTGACCTTGCGTTCGGGCAGAAGTCCGAGTTGAAATCCGCCGTAAGCCGTCGCCATGCAATATCACTCCACTGGGACCCGGTTGGGGAGATTCGCCGGGACTTGGAGTTTTAAAAATACGGGAGATAGGACAGGGGGTAAACGTGTCCACGGCTCTTGACCTTAGGTAACCTTGGGCGTGTCCTTTTGGATGAATGCGCCAAAACGGTCGCGGGACAGGCGCTTTCGGGTGAGGGAACCGGCCTAGACCCTTGAAACAGGGAAGAAACACCGAGTAAAACCGGAATCAACGGATGAGAAGAATCTCAGCGATTTCCCGGCCGCTTTCAAAGGCTCAGCGACTCTCAGGACGCGCTGCGACGGAGTTGCGACGCTGTGAGAAGTAGCCGAAAACAGGAATCCCCGCAAGGATTACGAGTACTCCGTACCCCGAATTCGGCCAGTCATTCTTGAAGGTGTAGCACAACAGAGCGGCGGCCACCACAACGAACACCGCGGGTACGAAAGGATATCCCCACATGCGATAGGGACGCGTCGCCTGTGGGTCACGCTGCCGAAAGACAAAGATCGTGCTTCCCGCGATCATATAGAAGAGCCACTCGGCAAAAATCGCGAGAGAAAAGAGTTGGCGGAAATTTGCTCCCACCAGCAACAAAAGAATCGACAGGACTGCCTGCACGAAGATCGCAACTGAAGGCGTGTGAAAGCGCGGATGCACCTCCGCCAGCGCTTTAAAAAAATATCCATCGCGGGCCACCGCGAAGGGTACGCGTGCGCCACTCATAATGGTGCCATTCAGCGTCACCAGCATTGAGACCGCCATGCCCGCGGAAACAATGCTGGCGCCCATGCGCCCCATCACGAGTGCGACCGCATCCGAGGCGGGACGCGGGGAAGCCGCGATGGCTCTCGCCGGAAGCACGTACTGCACGCCGGCATTGACGAGTACGTAAAGCAGACCAACCGTTGCTACGCCCGCGATCAGCGCGATCGGAATATTGCGTTCTGGGATGCTTCACTTCGCCAGCCACCATGTTCAGATCGTTCCATCCGTCGTACGCCCAGAGCGCTGCCACCAGCGCCGCCATGAAGCCGGCGATGCCGCCCTTGGCACCGGCGAATGTGCCCGCGAAATTACTCCAGCCCCGGCCGGGCACGTTGCCTATCCCGCTGAAGCAGACCACCACGATTCCCAGAATGATGGCGACTTTCAATAGCGTGAACACAAGCTGGAATTCCCCGGCTTTTTTCACGCCAAGATAATTCAGAAATGAGATCAGGATGGCCGCGCCGATGGCGAACATCTGACCCCAATTCACGGCGAAAGGAGCGCTGATGACGTTGCTGGAGAAGAAAGAGAAGACCGGAAACGTCCCGAGAATCCGCACCAGCCCGGTGACCACGGTCGCTACTGATGCCGGCTTCGCGATCACGAACCAGGTCCACGCATAAAGGAAGCCGGCCAGAGGTCCGTATCCGTCGCGGACATACACATACTCGCCGCCCGCCTGTGGCTTCATCGCTCCCAGTTCTGCGTAGGTGAGCGCACCGAAGAACGAGAGCAGTCCGCCCACGATCCACGCCAGATAGACAAGCTTGGCGGAACCGACGGCCTGCATCATTTCGGCGGGAACCAGAAAAATCCCGCTGCCGATAATCGTGCCCACCACAATCGCGGACGCGTGGCTCACGCCCAGATCGCGGGAGAGTTCCGGACGAGAAGTGGATGGCTGCGCTGGATCGGACATGTGGAAGGGTGTCAGTATACGCGAGAGGAAGGGAAAGCTCTTAACCGCGGAGTTCGCAAGGAAGGTCCGCAAAGCGCGCTAAGCAAAACTCTTGGTTTCGAATTTCGCGGCGTGCTTTGCGGTTAGGTGCTTGTTCTCGTTCTCGAGAAAGGACGGACGGCGTCCTCGACGTCGAAAGGTTCGTGATAGTTGTTGACCATGCGCTTGATCCCGTTTTTGAGTTGGACCACGTTAAAATTGATCAAGAGGCCGATCTGGATATTTAGCAATCGCAGGTGAGACAGCAATTGTGCCTGGTCTACTGGATGGATCGCCTCTTTTGCCTTGATCTCAACCACAACTCTGCCGTCGACCACCAAATCCGCACGAAATCCGCACTCTAGTTTCACGTTCTCATAGACCAACGGGACCGCTCGTTGCCGTTGGACAAAAAAGTGGAGTTTTTCAAGTTCATACGCGAGGCAAGCCTCATACGCGGACTCAAGGAGTCCAGGTCCGAGTTGCCGATGAACTTTGATCGCCGCCCCAATGATCGGAGACGTAATATCAATTCGAGTCAAATTCTTCGCCTCAAGAGGACTCTACTCCGACCGCGGCAAGGGCAACGATACAAAACCTGCATCGTTGCGGAGGATATTCCCAAAACGAAACCCGTGGCTGGGTTTCCTTGCCAGGCCTTCTCTGCGATCTTTGCGAATCCTCGGCGAACTTTGCGGTTAAAAGATTCATGCAGCCGAGAGCGGCCGCAGAGCGCGCGGAGATGGGCTACTCCTGCATGATCGAACTCGTGATCCATCCGATTGTGAATGTCACCGTGGTGCCAATCATGACCCACCATGTCCACGGGACGCGCGTGCCGAGCCACAGGTATAGTTCCGATGGCGAACCCGATTGCCATCCCTACCATCGCCCCGTTTTGATTGGCGCGCCGTGTCAGGACCCCGAGCAGGAACACGCCGAGCAATGCTCCGTACGCGACCGAAGCGATCTGCAGGCCCACTTCCACGACGCGTCCCACCTTGTGCAGTGCGATGATCGCCAGCCCGAACAGCACGAGTGCCCATAAGAGTGTGGCCAACCGCGAGAGGCGCATCTTGGTCTTCTCGTCCGCGTGGGGGCGCAAGCGCGCATAAAAATCCATAATCGCGCTCGAGGAAAGGGAATTCAGCGCCGCGCTCAGGTTCGACATCGCCGCCGCCAGAATCGCAGCAATCAGGACGCCCGAGATTCCATGCGGCATCCGCGTCACTATGAACGTCGGATAAATCCGGTCCGGTCTGCCGAACACGGACGACGGAACTCGGTAGTAGGCCCACAGCATGATGCCCACCATCAGAAACAGCGCGAACTGAAACAGCACTGCGATTCCGCTCGAAAGCAGCGCCATCACGGATTGTTTCTGCCCACGCGCCGCCAGCAAGCGCTGCACGATGAGCTGATCGGTTCCGTGACTCGCCGTAGTGAAGAAACGTCCCGCCGATCACCCCCGCCCAGAACGTATACGGAATCCACATGCTGCGGCCGAAATCGAACACCTGCAGCTTGCCCGCTCCCGCCGCGGCCGCATGAATCGCGCTCCATCCGCCCGGCACGAGATGCAGAATCGTCACCAGCCCGACCAGCGTGCCGCCCACATAGATCGCGGTTTGCACCACGTCGGTCCAGATCACGGCGGCAAGGCCGCCCTCAAATGTATAGATGACCGTCAATGCAGTAATGATGGCGATCGAGGCGACCTCGCCTGTGCCCGAGCGCGATCGACACCACAATCGAGACCGCATAGACGCGTACGCCCTCTGCGGCAGCGCGCGTCAGCAGAAACAATCCTGCCGTCAGCGAGCGCAGCCCGCGGCCAAAGCGCCGTTCGATGAGCTCGTAAGCGGTGTAGAGATCGCCGCGAAAGTAGTGCGGCAGCAGCAGAAAGCTGATCACGACGCGCCCCACCACGTATCCCATGACGACCTGAAGAAAGGTGAGGTTGGTGTCGTACGCCAGGCCGGGAATGCTGATGATGGTGAGAGTGCTGGTCTCCGCGGCCACAATCGAAAGCGCAATCGCCCACCAGGGAATATCGCGGCCCGCAAGAAAATAATCGCGCAGCGACTTCTGCTTCCTGCGAAAGCGCAGGCCAAACAGCGTGATGCCCGCCAGGTACAGCGCGATGATCGCGAAATCCAGGTGGTTCAGACCCATATGTATTCAGGCAGCACAAGCCTTGATCCGCGAAGTTCGCGGAGAAAAATCCACAGAAATCGCAGAGAAGAGCTTGTGAACTTTGATCCGCTCGCGTTCTCTGTGGCCTTTCTCGGCGAACTCAGCGGTTAAAGGCTACACTACCTTCCGCGCCACGTTCCCTGCTGGATCGTAAGCCTCCGACGAAATCGACACATAGTACAAGTCGCCATCTCCGTCATTCCGAACTGCATGCGAAGCGTCCGGCCAGATCAGCATCAGGATGGCCCGGCGGCCATCGAACTCGCGGCGCTGGATGGCAGATCCTTCCCCTTCGTCCCAGTGAAACGACCACATAGGACCGGGTAAGACCACGATGGCCGACCGCCGCCGCGCGTGATAATGATTTCCGCGCACCGTCCCGGGTTTGGTGGAAGCCAAATGCACGTCCGCGATTTGGCCTACAAATGCAAGTGCTTCTGTGGGTGTGGTGAAACCAAATCCGCGCGCATCCCCGTTATCGGGGAGTTCTGTAATCACCATCTTCGCAGTCATAGATTTCTCGCAGGCGATCTCTCATTATGAAAGCAATCGCCCGTTTGCACGAGTGAGACTCTATAGTCCCGTAGTCCCGTCACCGGAAGCTACCTAGAGGAGTCGGCAACTGACAACTGGCAACCGGCAACTGGCAACTGCTCTGTGTTAGAAATAACCCGTGCCCTACTATCTCGGCATTGACGGAGGCGGGACCAAAACGACCTGTGCGGTGGGCGATGAGTCCCACCTGCTCGCTACCGCGACGGCGGGGCCCAGCAATATCGTCCGCGTAGGCGACGTGCAAGCCCGCGAGTCGCTGCAACAGTCGGTGAGGCAGGCGTGCGCCGCCGCCGGCATTACTCCGGCGCAGGTTGCGCGCACCTGCGTTGGAGGCTCCGGGGCCGCTCGCCCGGAGTTAGCCGAGATTGTCCGCCGTGCGCTGACTGAGATTATTCCCACACCCATCGACGTCGTCGGCGACATTCAGACCTCCCTGGTGGCTGCATTCGATGCCGGTCCGGGTGTCATCGTGATTGCGGGTACGGGTTCGATCGCGTATGGCCGAGACCAGCAGGGTAGGACTGCGCGTGCGGGAGGCTGGGGATTCGCCATCGGCGACGAAGGTTCCGCCCACTGGATCGGCCGGGCTGCCGTCAGCGCGATTCTGCGTGCCGCTGATCCACGAGACGAAACTCCTGATCGCGACCCGCCGCCGGAGATTTCGTTATCTCGCGCCTTGCTCAAGGCTTGGGGCGTGTCGTCTCTGATGGACCTTGCGCGCGCGGCCAATTCAATTCCGCCGCCCGACTTCGCTGCGCTTTTTCCGGCTGTTGCGCAAAGTCAAGACGCCGTGGCCAAACAGGTTCTCACCAATGCGGGACGCGAACTTGCCTCCGTCGCGCAAGTCGTCATCTTGCGACTCTTCGAGAAGGATCACCCTGCCTCCGTCCCAGTGGCCATGACCGGAGGCGTCTTTCGTTACTCTCCGTTGGTCCGGCAGGTTTTTTACAATGAACTCCGCACGGTGGACCCGCGGGTTGAAATGAATCCACAGGTCGTGGACCCGGTCGACGGCGCGTTGCGCATGGCGCGAAGAGCGGACGCACAAACCGCGACAGCTCGCTAATTGCCCGTGATTGATGTCTGACGCACAGTTCCAATCCGACAGTCCACTCGCCGCCGCTTCTGCGCGCGACTTAGCGCCAGTGTCTGTCACTATCTCGAACGCGACTGATCCAGGTCTCACCGCTGATCTCGCGCTTGCGATTCTGCAAGATCGCAATCTGCCCTCCGACGCCCTTGAAGGATTCAGCCAGAACGCCTCGGTGATGAAGTCGCGAAAAGTGCGGGTGGCGGTCGCCACCCATCCCCGTGCCCCGCGCCGGGTTGCGTTGCGCCTGATCCGCGAACTGTACACGTTTGATCTGATGCAGTTCGCGCTGCTTCCGGCAGTCGCTGCCGACCTGAAGCGAGTTGCGGACGAGTTGCTGGTGGCGCGTCTCGCCTCCATTAGTTTGGGCGAGCGCATCTCGCTGGCGCGACGTTCGTCCGCCCTGGTCGCTGCCGCCTTGCTACAAGACAAAGAATCTCGCGTTTGGCAGGCTGCCCTGGAAAATCCACGTGTCACTGAAATTGCCCTGGTAAAGGCTCTCGCGAAGCCGGGAGCCTCTCCAGCCTTCGTGAAAGCGCTCTGCCATCACCCCAAATGGTCTTTGCGTCCCGAGGTTCGCTGGGCCTTGTTGCGCAACGAATCTACTCCTTTGGCCCGCGCCATCGAGTTCGCGCGCCGCCTTCCGGCTGCTCAACTGCGTGACATCCTGCACAACTCCCGCCTGCCGGAGAAGATCAAGGCATACCTGCGGAAGGATTTGGAAAAAGGTCGAGCAGGAAAAGCGAGCAGTTGGCGTAACTGGGTTCGTTGACGAGACAGAGGATGAACAACTGACAACTGACAACTGACAACTGCTCTCGCCTCACCGTCCTCCGCCTATTTCCAGAATCGATCCCGTCGTGAACGACGCTGCCGGCGACAGCAACCACAGAACTCCCTCCGCCACTTCGTGCGGCGTGCCCGGCCTTCCCATCGGGATCGTCGGCATCAGCCGCTGGAGCCTATCCGGCTCGCCATTCGCAGCGTGCAGTCCGGTCTCGACCAATCCCGGGGCCACCGCGTTCACTCGAATTCCTTCGGTCGCCACTTCCCGCGCCAATCCGATCGTGAAGCTGTCGATCGCGCCCTTAGACGCCGCGTAGTGCACCCACTCTCCCGACGCTCCGGTACGTGCCGCGATCGAAGAAATGTTCACGATCGCGCCACCCCTTCCGCCCCGACGAGTCGACATCCGCCGCACCGCCTCGCGGCGAACACAGAATTGTTCCCGCGACATTGACCGCAAAAACGTTTGTGATCGCCGCGCTCGTCACGTCTTCCACGCGGGCAAAGCCGCCCGTGATTCCCGCATTGTTCACCAGCGCTTCGATCGGACCCAATTCGCGCTCCGCGGTCTCGAACATGCGCACGATCTGCTCTTCGCTGGAGATATCGGCCTGAATTGCAATGGCCCGTCCGCCGCCCGCTACGATCTCGTCCACGACCCCGTGAGCCTCAGCCTTGCCCGTTACGAAGTTGACCGCAACCGCGTATCCGCGCGTACCCGCGAGCGTGGCGACGGCGGCACCAATTCCGCGGCTGGCCCCGGTGACGATGAGTGTCCTTAAGCTTTCTTGGTTGAGCATGGGTTTCACAGCGGCTAAAGTACTGTTTCAATTCTGAGCAGACTTTCGCGGCCCTCGAAGGACCGCTCTTCCACGATGGCGCTTAGAGTCGTTGTTCGCTGGACTCGCCTGATGGCGCCAAGAGCGAGAAGCAATAGCTAGTAGCTAGCGGCTGTTCTACTGCTTCACGGCGTCCCGCTTCCCATGCATCAGCCCGACCACGGCCTCATACAATCGACGGCGCATCTCGTGGCGCTCGTTTGCGCGCGTGATGTAGCGGATTTGCACTTCCACACCATCCCCGGATGGCAATACATTCAGCGCGGGCGCGGCTGAAAACGCTTGCACTCGGTAACGGTTGGTAGTGCTCTTCCATTCCTGTTCCGCTGTGCGGGCGTTCGCTTCCGTTTCCGCAGCCACTAGTTTCTGGATCCCGTCGATGACCGCATAAGGATCTTGACTCGACGGAATCGTGACCTTCAATTCATCCCACATCCATTGACCTGAAGTCGTGAAGTTGAAGTAGTGGCCCTCAATCGCAAAGCTGTTCATGAACGATACTTTGCGGCCGGTGGGATGTCCTGCATCCGTCCAGTTGCCAGTCTCTAGCAAAATGGTTTTCATCAATCCAATCTCCACCACTTCGCCGGCCACGCCATTAATCTCGACCCAATCGCCGACGTGGATGCCGTTCCTCCCTATCAAATAAAACCATCCCAGGAACGCCATGATGAAATCCTTCATGGCTACCGTCAGGCCCGCGCCCGCAAGGCCGAGGATCGTTGTTATTTGATTGGGCAATCCAAAGATCAGAAACAGAATTGCGATCACTCCCAGGGCCTGCGCCGAAAACTTAAGCACTCCGCGCAGTGTCTCCACTCGTTTGTTCTCAGGTTTCAGAGCAACCGTGAAATGGTCAATCAGGCGGTTCGCCAGATACACGAGCAGTGCAACCAACAGGATCCAGAACAGCACTTCGATCATGTTGTGCAGTGCCGCTCGTTGCCGCACATTGATCAGATCGATCCAGCGGCCGTAGATTTCGTTGAGCTTCTGCTCGTCGGCGACCCTTTTTGCCAGATCCGCGAGATTCTTCTGGTCCTCGCGGTGGTGCTTCAGCGAGTCGAGCGCAGCTTGAGCGGCTGCTTTGGAAGCGTCACGGCTCGAATTCTGATTGTTGTTTGCAAAGCCCTGAGCCTGATCCCGCGCAGATGCGCGGCTTTGGCTCTCCTGCTGCGTTTCGGCGGCCAGTGAGGCATGCTGTTGGCTGAGGATCCCCGCATCCGCGATGGCTTGCTCCCGCGCTTCTTCGAGCTTGGCTTTCTTGTCGCGAAACGCCTTCCATGCGCGCACCACATCGAGCAAAGTGTGAGCCTGGTAGTAACCCTCGGCTTTGTTCACCGCCGAAACGGGATGCGCCGCCAGGTGAGCCTCTTCGTCGTCGTGCTCCTGTTTCTGACGCTGGACCTCCGTCTGCGGATCCCCTCCGGCCTGCACCAACTCTTCCGCGGCGTCGTCGAATTCATCCTGATCGAGTTCGAGTTGTGCCTGCGCTACATTGAGTTGATCCTGCAGATTTTCTTTTTGCGAATCGGGAGCAGCGGCGATTCTCTTGGTCAGAGCGTTGACATTGTCCTGATCTTGCTTGACCCCTTGCTGCAGCCGGTTCTTCTTGTCGGCCAATTGCTTTTGCGCAGGCGTGAGCTTAACCGAGCCGTCCTGGGCCGCGCGGAAGGCGTCGAAGAAGGCAAGATCGACTTCATGGTCTGCGGCCTTCTCGGCCTGCTGCGCGAGATCTCTTTCTTCCTGCGCGTACGCCAGAGTTCCGAGCCGGCGTGCGGTTTGCAAGGGGCTTTGATTCACCACCGGATGCTGTGCGGCCTGGGATTGGCCTTTCGCGAGCGACGGGATTCCCGGCGGGGCGGCCACCTCCTCGCTGATGCCGACCGGTTGCCGCGTCGACACCATCCCGATTATGGCGGCTCCCACCAGTAGCAGCAGGATGATCGCGGTAATCCAGTGTCGAAGTTTCATAGAGTTTGCGAATCGCTCAATTCGGCGCTTCCACGTCTCGCGTCAGGGTTGCGCCAGCACACGGACACCTCATCACTCTAGCAAGAAACTTCCCCTTCACGCGATGGTCACCAACCCTAACGATTCTCGCATCGCCAAAGGAGATAGAAGCTCAGTCCCGAGTGGGGCTCCGCACGTTCGTAACCTCCCGCGCTCCCAGGCGCGTCCATAGAATTGTGGCAGGTGCTCATGCTCGAAGCGCTGCAATCGATTCTCGACGAACCCTGGAAGCCGGTCCCTCGTCCGGCGCTCGTGGCGTGGCTCATCTTCTACGTGGCGTTCCTGCTCTATGCATTCTCGGCCCACGGCGGATATCTTTTCATCGACAATGCCAACTTGATCGTTCACGAGGGCGGCCACAATCTGTTCGGATGGTTCGGCCCCACGCTCGGCCTGTGGGGAGGCACGCTGCTGCAATGGCTTGTGCCACTGCTGCTGGCCACGTACTTCTTCAGCGAGCGGCAGACCGCAGGCTTCGTATTCTGCCTGTTTTTCTTCTTCGAGAACTGGCTCTACACCGCGACTTACATGGCCGATGCCCGAGCCCAGGTGCTCCCGCTGGTTACGACCGGCGATCCGGATTTTGTGGAGCACGACTTCCACGTGATCTTCTCGAGCCTCGGTGTGCTCGACCACGACACGCAGATCGCGGCCGTCGTCCGCGTGATAGGTTGGTGCGGGATGCTGCTCGTGGTCGCTTGGCTGGCGAGCAGAACCAGAAGCGCGAAAGCGTAGCGCCGACGTCTCGCCGGCCCGCGCGAGACCATCAAGGCCTCGCATTTGGCAGCGTTCCAAACGTCAGATTTGCCTAGGGCACCCAGTCCCCAATAAAAATGTTCGTCTCGTGCGGCGCCTTGGCATTGCGGTTCGAGGCCCACACCAGTTTCTTTCCGTCGGGCGAGAACATGGGGAAGCCGTCGAAGCCGTCACTGTAGGTGACGCGCTCCAACCCACTGCCGTCGGGATTGATCAGCCACAACTCAAAGTTTCCCATGCCGCCCGTAGCGTGCGTCTCCGGATCGTAATTCGACGAGAAGATGATACGCTTTCCATCAGCCGTGATATGCCGGGCCAAAGCTCGCCGCGCCCAGATTCGTGATTTGCTTCTTGCCGCTGCCATCCGCCTTCATCGTCCAGATCTCTAGCGACGTCGGGCGGATCAGATTCTGCGCCAGCAATTCCTTGTAGTCGGAAGTTTCCTTCTCAGTCGTGGGATGGTAGGCCCGGAACACGATCGACTTGCGGTCGGGAGAAAATGTCG
Source organism: uncultured Acidobacteriaceae bacterium (assembly GCA_963788555.1). Taxonomy (GTDB): domain Bacteria; phylum Acidobacteriota; class Terriglobia; order Terriglobales; family Acidobacteriaceae; genus Sulfotelmatobacter. Next base: position 680,381 of record CAWBHM010000008.1, read on the forward strand.
GGCCGCCGTCGTATCCCAGTTCATGGGTAAGTTGTTTGACGTGCGTGCCGTCGGCGTCCATCGAATAAATGTCGAGATCGCCGTTCCGCATGGACGTGAACACAATCTTCTTGCCGTCGAGCGAGATCGTGGCCTCGGCATCGTAGCCCGGCGTATTCGTGAGTTGCTTCAGATTGGATCCATTCGGATTTGCTGTGAAGATGTCGTATCCCGAATACACCGCCCATACATAGCCCTTCGAAAAATCGGGGCGCGGCGGGCATTCCGGACTCGTCAGATGCGTCGAGGCGTACAGAATCTTCTTGCCATCTGGAAAGAAAAAACTGCAAGTCGTGCGCCCCTTGCCGGTCGAGACCATGTGCTGGTCGGTGCCATCGATATTCATTTCGAAAATCTGATCGCACTTCACATCGCCGTGCGAAGACTGAAAGATGAGTTTCTTTCCGTCGGCAGAAAAATACGCCTCGGCATTCTGCCCGCCAAAGGTCAACTGGTGCACGTTCCGCAGATGTTTTTCCTGCGCCGTGGCCATGTCAGGCGGGTTCGAAGTCTGCGCGCAAATCGACCGCGAAGCGCCCAATCCAGCTAGAAAGACGAGAGGCAACACAAAAATGCGTTTGATCACGATGGCCGCTAGTGTAGCAAAGGCATTCAAAACTTCACCACAGAGGACACCGGGGACATACGGAGACTCCAGATCGAATTCGGGGCGCGTGTTTTCCTCCGTGGCCCCCTGTGTCCTCTGTGGTGAATCCGCCTGACAGCGTAGAATGGCCCCTTCGCTGGAGGTCCCCATGAAATCGTTTCTCCCAATTCTCGTTGTCGCACTCCTGGTGATCACGATCGCGCTCCCCATCCCCCATGCCACCGTCTCGGCCTCACCGAAAGCCACTGCTGAGGTGTTGAAGCAACTCGAAGGCGAGTTCATGAAAGCGGCCGCCGAAAAAGGCTCCGAGGGATATATGTCGTATTACGCCGACGACGCGGTCGAAGTCCCGAACGGCGCACCCTTGATCCAGGGCAAGGTGGAGATCGCCAAGGGAATGGGCTTTCTCGACGACAAGAGTAATCGCCTCACCTGGACGCCTGTGGGCGCCGACATCTCCGCTTCGGGCGATCTCGGTTACACCTACGGCAACTACGAATTCCACGCCAAAGAAAAAGACGGTACGTCCGATCGTGCAATACGGCAAGTACACCAGCATCTGGAAGCTGCAGAAGGATGGAAGCTGGAAGGTCGTTCTCGACATGGGCAATGCCAGTCCCGGGCCGAAAACCTAAGCCGCCGCTCAGACGCCGAAGTGTCCGGTCGCAACCCGCGCCAGGTTTGCCAGTTCTTTCTCGTACATCGGACGAAGCAGCAGCGTTGTGAGAGACTTTTCAATCCTCCCGAGAAAGCCGCTTCTGACCGGCAGTTCCGTGGCGATCGTCACGCGCGAATCAGCGGGCGCCGACCCCGGATCAACCGTGAACGTGGTCACCGCGCCGTTGCTGTCGAGATCGGTTTCGACCAGGACGCGGCCGGGTTCGGGTTCAGTGATCGCCGCGCGATACGTCTGCTTCTTTCCCAATACGCTCAACTGAAAGCGAATGACTGTGCCGGCACCCACGCCGCCCTGCTCCACCACCATGTCAGCTGAACTGCTTGGGAACGATGCGGGGATGCCCGTCGTGATAGTTCGCAATCAGGGAATAAACGCGCTCGCGCCGAGCGGGAATGAGCGCGGACGCCACAATCCGATGCTTGTCTGGCTTGTTTTCGTTCATATGAAGAAGAGTGTTTGATTCGAATCTTACGACGCGGGATTCACCTGCGAAAGTGATTCTTGATCGCCTCCGCCTGGGTTCGCGTCACGACCGCTGACAACGCCGCCGGATCCGCCTGCTTCACTGCCTGCACGCTGCCAAAGTGCTCCAGCAGTCGCCGCGTCGTGCTCGCGCCGACTCCCGGGATTTCCAGCAGTTCCGTCGACCGGTCGCGAATCTGCCGGCGCTTGCGATGGAACGTCACCGCGAAGCGGTGCGCCTCGTCGCGAATCAGTTGAATCAGGTGCAGCACCGGCGAGTGATGGTCGAGCGCAATCGGATCCTTCTCCTGCCCGTAGACGTACAGAATCTCCTCGCGCTTGGCGATCGCCGCCAGGGGCTGGTTGATGATCTCCAGCGAATCCAACGCTTCCGCGGCAGCGTGAAGTTGTCCCAGGCCGCCGTCAATCAGCACCAGGCTGGGCATCGGCTTCTGTTCGTCCTGCAAACGCTTGTACCGCCGCGTGACTACCTCGCGCATCGAAGCGAAATCGTCGACCCCCTCGACCGTTCGGATGATGAACTTGCGGTAATCCGACTTCTTCATCTTGCCGTCTTCCCACACCACCATCGAGGCAACGGTCTCCGCCCCTTGGATGTGCGAAATGTCGAAACACTCGATCCGCTTCGGAAGTTCCGGCAGGCTGAGCGTTTCCTGCAGTTCTTCCCGAATCTTCTGCGCGTTCGGCTTGAGCACGCGAAATCGCTGGTCGTACGACTGCTTCGCGTTGTTCCCTGCCAGATCGATCAGCGACCGCTTGTCGCCTCGCTGCGGAACAAGAATATGCACCCGCGTAGCCCGTGCGCCTTCGCTCGCGCTTTGCTCGGAGAGCAGATCTTCCAGAGCTTCGCGGTCTTCAAAATCGACCGGCACATAAAGGTTCCGCGGAACATACGGCTGCCCAATGTAAAGCTGTTTCAGCAGAGCAGAAAAAAATTCCCCTGGATGGAAATCTGTGCCAATTAACTTGTCATCCTGAGGCCCGCGCGGTTTGAGGGCCGAAGGACCTATGGACTCGACGGCGCCCTCGATGCTGCCGGCAGACTGCATAGGTCCTTCGCTGCGCTCAGGATGACAAGTCGGGCGAACCGTGACCAGCATCAGCTTCTCGGAAACTCCGGCAACTCCTCCCAGAAGAACTCCCGCCGATCGACCATCTTCCCGGCGCGCATGTGGAACAGATTCACCGCCAGCATTCCGTTCTCGTAGTGATAGCCGAATACGTCCGCGTCATCGCCTTCGGCCGCGGCGATGCGCTGCCGCTCCTGCAGTTGCTCGACGGTCGAAATCAGGTCGCGATAGCGCGCTGCCCGCTCATACTCCTGCGCGGCCGCGGCCTGCTCCATGCGGGTGTGCAGCGACCGGCTCAAATCGGTCGGTCGCCCCTCCAGAAACAGCTTCACGTCGCGGACCGCTTCCTGATAAATCTCCGGCGTAGTCAACTCCTCTACGCACGGCCCGAGGCAGCGCTTGATGTAGTACTGCAAACACGGCCGCGGATGAAATCGCGTCAGGTCGACCTTGCATGAAGGAATCAGAAAATTGCGGTGGATCAGATCGACAATGCGGTACGCCAGGTTGGCAGGGAAGTACGGGCCATAGTAAGCACTGCCATCCTTGCGCAGTCGGCGCGTAACGTAGACGCGCGGCCAGCGCTCGCCGAGCGTGAGCTTCACGTAAGGATAAGTCTTGTCATCGCGCAGCAGAATGTTGAAGCGCGGCTTGCGCTGCTTGATCAGATTGTTCTCGAGCGCCAGCGCCTCTTTGTTGTTGGCGACCACAATGTAGTCGACGTCCACCGCCTCGCGCACCAGCGTGCCGGTCTTGGCGTCTTCCCACCGCGCTTCGTGGAAGTAGCTGGCGACGCGGCTCCGCAGGTTCTTGGCCTTGCCCACATAGATGACCTCGCCCTCGGCGTTCTTGTAGAGATACACGCCCGGCTCGGTCGGAATGGTGCGGATTTTGGCCTGCAAGTCCATGGCGCAAGGGATCTATTCTATTGGATGGGAATCTCTATGATTGTGTTACAAAAAGGCTAATGAGTCTTCTTCACAGCGCGCAAAACCTCCGTCCCCAACAATTCTGGAACGCCTCTCTGGTCCTGAGCGCTCTCCTCTGTGCCAGTTCTGGTTCAGCGCAGAGTGTTCCTGCCGCACCTCCCGCTCAGTCGACTCAACCACAAATCACAAAGTCGCCGGAGGGCAAGCAGGACGAGGCTGCTCGAGCCGCAGCCCGGGCGCCCGCTCACCATTTCGACCGCGTACTGATCATCGTGCTGGAAAATGTCGACTATGAAGTTGCCAGCAAAGACAAGAGTCTGGCCGATCTGGCTTCGGGCGGCGCCAGCTTCACCAACTTCCATGCACTGTTTCATCCGTCGTATCCGAACTACCTGGCGATGGTTGCGGGCACGGATTTCGGCATCCATCGCCGCGGCCGCCTTTTCGCCGACAACCAGGTGAATATTCCGACGGACGCCGCGCACCGGACCATTGCCGATCGTCTCATCGCCGCCGGACTCGAATTCAAGCAGTACGCCGAGGAACTCCCCGATGAGCCTTGTCCCTGGAATTTCTCATCGCAGAACGTGCCGGGCAAACGCGGGAACTACGTTCGGCGCCACGTGCCTTTCCTCAGTTTTCGCGAGGTGCAGCAGAAATGGTGTGACCACGTGATTCGCGTCGACTCCAGCAAGTCCGACAACTTCTTCGTGCAGGACGCACGCAAGGGCCTGGTCGCCTATTCCTTCTACACGCCCAACATGAATCACGACGGACATGACACCAGCTCCAAAGTAGCTGGTGAGTGGGTGAAGAAGTTTCTCGATGACACCTTCCCGGAAAAGCTGCGGCAGGGAACTCTGGTGGTCGTCACCTTCGACGAATCAGGCGGGAATGCAGACAACCGCATCTTCACGTTGTTTCTCGGGGACATGGTGAAGCCCGCGAACGAGCAGGATCCCAAAGCCCTCGCCAAGCCCTACACGCACTACAGCGTCCTACGCACCATCGAAGACAACTTCGGTCTCGAGCCCCTAACCGCCAATGACCGCGACGCGGCGCCGATCACGGACATCTGGAAGTGAAGGCGGAACCGCAATCGCGCCCGAGATTTAGCATTCAGTTTTGCTCAAGGGCTCGGTGCGGCCTTTCTTCGCTCCGCAGTGACGAGCTTTTGCCACGCTTCGAGAAGCCGGAAGTCGCACAGATCGGGAGTGTTAGGCAGGTGTGTTACAATTATGCCAAGTGAGTCATACATTGACAATTCGTCTTACGGACGAGCTTCTGGCCTGGTTGAAAGAGACCTCTCGCCTGACGGGCATCCCCATGGGCAAGCTGGTGCGAGAACAGTTGGAGAGTGCCAAAGCCAACAGCGGGAAGCAGCGATTTCTACGGCACTTAGGGGCGATCAAAGGTGGGCCACCCGATCTTTCCTCCCGCAAAGGGTTCTCCAGCAAATGAAAGGAATCGCGGATACCGGATTCATCGTTGCCGCCTGCAGTCAGGACGACAACTACCACGGCTGGGCAGTGAATTTGGCGCGCTCCGTGACTGAGCCCCTGCTTACTTGCGAAGCCGTTCTAGCCGAGGCGGCATTTCATCTGAAGTCCAGCGCTTACGTGCTCAATCTGGTTGAAGACGAATTGTTGCGCGTCGCTTTTGACCTTTCCAAGAACCTGCCAGAACTCCGGGAGTTGGCGCGACGGTACGCCGACCGAAAACCCGATCTCGCGGATCTCTGCCTCATTCGCATGAGCGAGCTCTATCCACGGCACACGGTAATTACGGTGGACGCCAGCGATTTTCGGATTTACCGTCGGAACAAGCGGGAGGCGATTCCGCTGCTCTGCCCCCCTCGTATTGTCTAGTCGCCTCGCGAACCTGAGCCAAACCATATAAAATTTCCACTCCCCATGTGTCCTTTGCGTCGTAACCGGCCTTTTGTTGGGGACCCGACTTTAGTCTCTCCTTTCGCAACCCGTTGAAAATGTATATACTTACACCGCACCGCGTAAGTACAGAAAACTGGCACGTCCCGTGCAAAAGTCATGGCGGGACTAGTAAGCAACAAGCAGTCATTCTAGGGCATCAAAACTGAGCCAAATTGCGCGCGGGGCAACCCAAGGCGCGCCATAAGAAAGAAATCAAGGAGCCGCACCCTATGAACCGCACTTCGTTAGTGATTTGCCTGGCAGCCAGCATGGTGGCCACCGTCGGCTGTGCCAGCAAGAACTACGTGAAACAACAGACGACGCCACTGATCAACAAGACCAATGAGCTCGACGACCTGACCGCCAAGAATACGAAAGACATCAAGGACGTTGACGCGCGCGCCCAGGCCGGCATTCAGGCCGTAAACGCCAAGACCGCTGAAGTCGAGCAGAAGGCGCAGACCGCCGGACAGACCGCAACTTCCGCGCAGCAGATGGCCGACGCCGCCAACGGCCGCGTAGGTGTGTTGACCAACACGGTCGCCAACCTCGACAACTATCATGCTGTTGCTGAGACGTCAGTGAAGTTCGGTTTCAACAAAGACAGTCTGACGTCCCAAGCCCAGCAAGCGCTCGATCAGCTCGCTGCCGGCATCGCCAACACCAAGGGCTACATCATCGCCCTGGAAGGCGGAACGGACTCGGTCGGATCCGCCGACTACAACTACGATCTCAGCCAGCGCCGCGCCAACTCGGTGATCCAGTACCTGGCCACCAAGTACAACGTGCCGGCTCACAAGATCTATGTGATCGGTCTCGGCAAAGACAAGCCCGTGGAGTCGAACAAGACTTCTACTGGCCGCGCTGATAACCGCCGCGTCGATGTGCGCCTGATGACCAACAGTGTGGATGGGAGCACTCCGTCATCTGCACCGGCGACCACGGGCCAGAATAATCCGTCGATGTAATCGACGAACAAGTTTACCCTCCTCCCCGGAGGACTTCGCCAACCAGGCCGCTCAAAGCCTCCCCCCTGAGCGGCCTGCTTTTTTTCAACGAGTTACCGGAAGGAATCGCCCTAAAGCCAAGAAGCCAACTGGGCGCAGGTTTAGACACAGGGTGTCCGGTGTCCCGCATGCACACCGAACGTCCCGAAGTTGAAGTCGTCGTCAAGAGCCATGCACCCAACTGCATCGCCAACCGCAACCTGACGCGCCTAGGCTGCCCGAAGTATCTCTACATCCGAGGTTGTCGAGCCCGTATCAGCGCCAAAACGACGACGAAATTCGGCTATGGGGACTTGACGGCAATGATAAGATGTCTGCACCGTAGGGCGACAATCCGTGACGAAGGGACGGAGGGTCACCATGTCGCTGCCACATCTACTTCGCCGAACACCAGCCCAAGCCGCCGCGCCCGAAGTTCCACTCGCGAGCGTGCTCGCCGAGTTTGATATTTACTCGTTTGACCGCGAATCCGTTGAGCGTTACAAAATCGAAAAGAAGAAAGCTGTATTCCCGCAGTTGCTGCCGAAGTTCTACGGTGCAACATCACCGGCAGTATGGCACCAAACCTATCCCTTCAATACCTTGGGGCTTCCCGTACGAAACCCCAACTCAGCCGACCCAGCCGGGATCATGAACAAGGCTCCGGACGCGACCCTGAAAGTGGACGCGCTCGAACGTAAGAGCGTTGCCCATGATCCTTGCCTCGCCGTGAAGCTCGGGGCCGAAGAGTACTACATCGAAGTTTGGGACGAAGCGACTTCGAAGCCAAGCTTTAGCTAGGCAGCCTTGCTGCTGGGCAGCGGGGCGCGATCTGTGGGCTCATTCACCCATCATCGTGCCCGCGATACATTAATGTTTTGGACTTTTGGAGGTAACCAATGAAAATTGTGTTGTGGTTGTTGTTGTGTTTGGCGCTGCCGGTGGCAGCGTCCGCCAATTCAGTAGACTTTACGAACAGTGGTGGCACCTTGAGCGGTAGCACCGCTGGGCTCAGTCTGTCGGGATCAACTCTCATCGCCATCAATACTGGCACTCTGTTGACTGGCGACCTGGGCACGATCACATTTTCTACCGGCGCACTTACCAGCGGCAGTCTGCAGATGGGTGGCACGTTCGCTGCTGGTGGAGCGTTCACGATCACAGGAAACGGAACGGACGGCATTCCAAACGGGGTGATCTTCACAGGCTCATTCACTGGTCCGGTCACCTGGAACCTGATTACGCTGGCCAATGGCACGCACAACTACACGCTGGTTGGCACTCTGAGCGGAACCTGGTTCACCGGTGTGTCTACCGAAGGAGCGACGGTCCAGCTCACAATCAACACGGGGAAGGGGTTCTTCAACGGTTCGACTACGATCTCAAGCGGCGACACGAACATCACTGGGAACGGGTTGCGGATAGTACCCACGCCTGAACCAGGCTCGATGATGTTTATGGGCGCAGGACTTTGCGGCATAGCTTATCTGTTGCGCCGTAAGAGGCGGCAGACCACCGTTACCGAGTCCAATCTGCAACACTGAACAATAGAAATAGAAGAGGAGCCAATCTTCGAAGCCGCCGCCTGGCGGCTTCTGTTTTGTGTGCCGAACATGTTCGACAGCTTGGGGGTGAAAGTCCCCTGCCCAGTCTGGTGGAGGTGAAGGGCTAGAGAAGCGCAAGGGCGTCGTCGCGAGGCGGGGTCTGAAAGAAGCGTGGATCAAAGGCGCGAGCCGATGAACAAGAACCGGATGATGAGGCCTACGGTGTGGGGCGAGCTGGCAAAGGACAGCGAAGCCCGTTTCCACCAAGCACACTGGTGGTAAATCCGGCGGTTGCGCGTCGAAGGCGGTCGAACTTACTTCGGGAGACCCGCCGCACGTCACGGCATCGTGACTGAGGGTGGAGCGATCCATTCTGACCGTGGGGCGGGAGTCAGCAGAGGGCATAGTAGGCCGCGAGGTCGAAGGCCCGAACAGCAAGGAGCGGCGAGTAGGACGCAGGACTCGATGAACGACAAGCGGCAGAAGAACCAGCTACAGATGTTGCTGGCCTTTACCGGGGAGGGGAGGAGTGAAGCTCCAAGGGCTCCGCGGGAAGGGACCGAATCGCTCACGGCGAAATGCGAAACCGAAAGTCCGGCTGGAGAAGAGCAAGTGATGGAAGAAGTCTGCGGGCGGGAGAACTGCCAGCGGGCTTTACGACGAGTGAAGTCCAACAAGGGGAGTCCGGGGATCGACGGCATGAAAGTGACGGAACTGCCGGGCTACCTGAAGCAGCACTGGCCAGCAATACGGGAACAGCTGTTGAGCGGGACTTACCACCCGCGACCGGTGAGGCGAGTAGAGATCGCGAAGCCGGACGGAGGAGTGCGCAAGCTGGGCATTCCGACGGTGCTGGATCGATTTATCCAGCAGGCGGTGATGCAGGTTCTGCAAGGCAGATGGGACCCGACGTTTTCCGAACACAGTCACGGCTTTCGTCCGCAGCGTTCGGCGCATCAGGCGGTGGCCCAGGCGCAGCAGTATATCGCCGAGGGCAACCGCTGGGTGGTGGACTTTGATCTGGAAAAGTTCTTCGATCGAGTGAACCACGACAAACTGATGGCGGCGGTCGCGCGGCGGGTGAGCGACAAGAGAATGCTCAAGTTGATCCGAGCTTTCCTGGAGTCGGGCGTGATGGAAAACGGGCTGGTGAGTCCGGTGGAAGAAGGAACTCCGCAAGGAGGGCCTTTGTCACCGCTGCTGTCGAATCTCGTGCTCGACGAACTCGACCGCGAGTTAGAGCGGCGCCAGCACCGTTTCGTGCGCTACGCGGATGATTGCAATATCTACGTGGCGAGCGAGCGGGCAGGAAAGCGCGTCATGCAAAGCGTGACCAGTTTCCTGCGACGGCGACTCAAGCTCAAGGTGAACGAGTCGAAGAGCGCGGTGGCACGACCGCAGGAGCGCAAGTTTCTGGGCTTTAGCTTTACGAGCGGGACCAGACCGAAACGGCGCATCGCGCCCAAGGCGCTGCTCCGCTGCAAGCAAAGAGTCCGGGAACTGACGCGACGAACACGGGGCATCAGTCTGGAGCAGATGACGAAGGAACTCGCCACCTATGTACGCGGATGGAAGAGTTACTTCGGCTTCAGCCAGACGCCCTCGGTGCTGCGAAAGCTAGAGGAATGGATGCGACGCAGGTTGCGCTCCGTGATCTGGAAGCAATGGAAGCGCAGCAAGGTGCGGTATGTTCGGCTACGCCAGCGAAACATCGGACATGACCTCGCGGCCCAAACCGCCGGCAGTCCCCATGGCCCCTGGCGCTTGGCCAACAGTCCGGCTTTGCAATCCGCACTTCCGATTGCTTACTTCGACGCGCTCGGTCTTCCTCGGTTGCTGGACGCGCTCTAGCTCAACCGAACTGAACCGCCGTATGCGGACCCGCATGTACGGTGGTGTGGCAGGGGAGAGTGGGTGACCACTCCCCCTATGCCGATTGAGTGGCCGATGTGCGGGATATTCGCGGGTACGCCGCACTCGTAGCCCCAGCCTTCTCAGGATTACACTACTCATCCAGCGCCTGCACTCTTTACGTTGTAGCCCGTTTAAATCCTGTACCGGCAGCATCCCCAACCATGGAGAACATCCTCCAAAGTTAGGAGTACCCCACAACTCATAGCGTACTTCGCTTCACGGTGCGGTCGGTTTCTCTGCGAGCTCTGCGGCCCTTCTTCTCACCCTCTGTGGTCTAAAGCTTTTTCTTCGACTGCAAGGAAGCTTAAGAGGTAGGATTCTGCCATGTCCCCGATCTCTCGACGATCCTTCCTTGCTCTTTCCGCCACGCTGCCGTGGGCTTTCCGGAGCCTGGCCGCTACGAACTCCATTCCCGTGGGCCTCGAACTCTACTCTGTCCGCGATGCTCTGAAACAAGATCCGGAAGGCACCGTCCGCGCCGTCGCCCAAATGGGATATCAGGCCGTCGAGTTCTACGCCCCATACTTTGAGTGGACCGGGACCCAAGCCAAGCAGATGCGGAAAGTTCTCGACGACCTCGGCATCCGCTGCTACTCCACCCACAACAACGCGGACTTTCTCTCCACAGAGAAAATCAAGCGCGCGCGCGACCTGAACTTGATCCTCGGGAGCAAGTATGTCGTGCTGGCGTGGTCGGACCCGAAATCCGGAGCCGATGTATGGAAGGTCGTAGTGGACACCCTGAACTCCGCCGCCGAGACGTTGCAACCCTCGGGGCTCAAGCCCGGATACCACAATCACCAGGCTGAATTCACCGGCGCGCCCGGGCAGCGCCCCATGGACTTGATTGCGAAGAGCACGAAGCCTTCCGTGATGCTGCAGTTAGATGTGGGAACCTGTCTGGAAGCGGGTTCTGACCCGGTTGCCTGGATCCGAGCCAACCCGGGACGCATTCGGTCCATCCATTGTAAAGACTGGTCTCCCGACCCGGCGAAGGGCTACAAGGTTCTGTTCGGGGAAGGAGTGGCCGACTGGAAGGGAATCTTTCAGGCAGCAGAGAGCGGCGGCGGTGTCGAGTATTACCTCGTCGAACAAGAGGGAAGCCGCTTCTCCGAACTGCAGACCGCAACCAAATGCCTGCAGGCCTTTCGTGCGATGCACGGAGGCAAGTAAAATAGGGGAAGTAAAATAAAGACTATGCGTAGTTTGTTTTTCTTGTTCTTGCTCGCAGGTAGCGTCGGAGTATGGGCGCAGAATTCCACTCCTTCGAATTCAGAGCCGTCGAATTCCCAATCGCCGGACTCTGCCTCATCGCCCGCCTCCAAACCATCCGCACCGCACAATCCCAATCTCGCACCGCCTCGGTCCGATCGCATCAACGCCGCTGATCTCGACAACGAGCCGGGAGAGAGTTCGAGTAAAGATACGCTCATTGACTTGAGCCCCCCGCCGGATGATGCCAAAACCCATCCCCAGAGTTCCGACGCGCTTACGGATGAGGGCTCAGGCAGTGGCGACCTGAGCGAGTTCCATCCCTGGGATCCGCATAAGGCGGCAAAAGATGTTGAGGTGGGCGACTTCTACTTCAAGCGCAAGAACTATCGTGCGGCGGAAGAGCGCTATCGCGAAGCTCTTCTCTACAAGGATAATGACGCGGTCGCTACGTTTCGCCTCGCCGTCTGCCTGGAAAAACTCGACCTGCCCGACGATGCCCGCAGGGAATACGAAAGCTATTTGAAAATTATCCCGCACGGTCCCCAGTCAGAAGACGCGCGCAAGGCGATCGACCGGTTAAAAGGCCCCGACGCCAACGTCAAGCCCGCCAAGTGAACTACCGCCTCAGCAAGGGGAGTCAGTGGTTCTGCCTGCGCAACTCGCAGACTTGGCATCGTTCACCGTTGCAGTTTCTTGGTTTTCGATTTTGTCTTGTGGCTGCTGTATTCGCTATTCCCCACTTGGCTTTGTTTGCCTTCCCCCAAAATCAAGTTCGGCGGCCACTTCGGACCCGAACGCGCCACATTCTTCTTTTGCCCCGCACAGTCGAGAATCCAGTCAAAAGCATCCAGGCAGGCGTGGATGGTCTGCGTGCGCAAAGTGCCCTCGAAACCGCCGCGGATGACGAGCATCGCAGTCCCATGCATCAGCGACCAGACCGCCAGCATCAGGCGCGTATGTTGCCGCGGCGTTCCTCCTAACCGGCTAGCCAGGCGCTCGCGGATGAGATTGAACGAAGGCCAAGGTTCGTGCAGCGAAGGAGGTTTCGCCACTCCATCGAAAAGCACTTCGTAGGCGTGGCTGTTCGCAAGCGCAAACGCCAGGTGTGCCTCAAATGCCTCGCGCAGCGTCCGCGTTGCGCTGAGAGCGGTATACAACTCCGTCCGGGTCTTGATGCGCAGGGCGCGTAGAATGTCGTCCCGGTCTCGGTAACGCTCGTACACCGTGGGTGTGGTTGTGCCCGCTGCCTTGGCTACGGCGCGCATGGTGAGCGATTTTTCGCCGCCCCGCGCCCACAACCGCGATGCCGCGCCAAGAATTCTTTGTTCCAGATCAGGATCAGGATGCCGGGGCACTTTTGCCTCCAAACTCTAAATTATTCCTTGAACTGCGTATAACTAACACCGTATACTATACGGACAAGCACTACTGATGACCTCGCAGGGTGGGTCCCGCCGGAACCGCGAAAGTGCAGTCCTCCCAATACGGTTTCCGGGACCCGCCTGCGCTATCCCCCAAAAAATTGAGGAGTGTGAAATGGCGTCCGGAGCTAGGAAACAGATCGACGTTGTTCGACTCAAAGCGGATCTCGCAGCTGCCAGCGTCGAGTTGCTAAGCGCCCATTGCGCCGCCGACCGCGTTCGTCTCCAGTATTCACCGCAGGACATCGTTGCTTTCGGCGAAGGCCGTACCCTTGACCGGGCCATTGCTTCCGCGGAGGCTCTGCACGCCTTTTTTTCTCAGATCGAAGCTTACAGGGGCCACGAGAAAGACGCGAACCGGTAAGCTAAATCCTGCCCTACACCCTCTCGGATTTGTTACGTCCCCTGAAGTCGCCGCCAACGACCGGTCTATTTTTCCACCCGGATAAATTCACCACTGGAAGCATTCACCGCGACCGTCAGCTTCGCGCCTTCACGGCCCGAGCCGTAGATCACATGCCACGTCAACTCGCTCGTGTTGTGATTCCAGTCGCAAATGTAAATGACGGGCGTGTCGGGAGCCTTCTCTAGAATCTTATCCCCGCCATGTTTCTGGGCGGTGGCAAATGCCTGGTCCGAATCAACCTTCAGGAATGCCATGTCGAACACGAGTGTCGATGAGTTCGAAGGGCTGTAGCTGTCTTCGTGGCTGGGATTGATGCCGCGCGCCGGTCGCGTCCGCAGCCGCGCTGCCAGACCACGTGTACGTCTTCTGTGAGCGTTGTGCGGCAGATGCGAAACTGCATTTCCACACCGCCCACTTTCCGTCATGTCCGTTGCCATCACTCGTCGGAACTGCCTCAAGCCGGTACGGTTTCGCGTCCTGGCTCCAGCCGCGTGCCGCCACATAAAGCTTCTGAAATGCGGATCGGGCCGTCAGCAGTTCCGGCCCCTTTACCTCCGGCTTCGCCTCTTCCGCCGGCTTGCCGGAATCCGACGAACAGCCGTTCAGTGACGCCAGCATCGTGAGGAGCACCGCGGTCAACAAAATGCCGTAAGCGATTCCGCGCCCACGTTTTCCATTGTGATCTTCACTGCTGAGCAAGTTTGTTCCTCCCTTTTTCGCTGCCATAGTGTGCGGCTCGGCAGAGCTGAGGCTGGACCTCTTCATGGCATCCTTCCTGTGATAACGTGGATTAGTTTTATGTTCGCGCAACATTCTAACTGAAAGGCCGGAAAACGTAAGTGACGGCTGTGGACCCTCATCTTCAACGATTGCAGCAAGAGATTTCATTGGCGGTTGCGGGATTGTCTTCCCAGCAGTTGACCTTTCACCCTCCCGGCAAATGGTGTGCCGCCGAAGTCCTGGAGCATTTGTATTTGACCTATACCGGAACGGTGAAGGGATTCGAACGCGTCGCCGAAGCCGGCAAGTCGCTGGCCACCAGCCAAAGTTGGAAGCAGCGAGGCCGTACATTCGTCGTGGTTGGATTGGGCTACCTGCCTTCCGGTAGGGAAGCTCCGCCCGTGGCCCGCCCTCGCGGCGCGCCTCCGGAGAAAGTGCTTTCCGAAATTGCGCCCAAGATCGCCGAGATGGACGGCATCATGACCCGTTGCGAAGAGAGTCTCGGTTCGCGCCACAAATTGCTCGACCATCCCATCCTCGGACCTCTGACCACCGCACAGTGGAGAAAATTTCACTTGGTCCATGGCCTCCATCACGTAAAGCAGATTCGAGCATTGAAGTCAGCCGCAATAAGTCGCGCTAAATAAGTAGAGCCGAACACGTAGCGCCGGCGTCCCGCCCGCGCATGCTGCAATAAAATTGAGCGCCGAAGATTTATCCCCGGCGCTCAAATTGTCTGTACAGAATTGTTATTCCTGCCCGCTGACCGATGACGGCATTCCGGCCTTGCGCGCGTCTTCCTGCATATCCTCCAGCTTCTGCTTGGCGTCTTCGAGAGCCTTCTGCTTGTCGGCGATTTGCTGCTTGTATTGTGCGTCCTGCTTATCCCAGTCCCCGGAGTTGCGCAACCGGTTGCCCGCGTCGGCGTACATCGCCGCGGCGCGAATCTGGTATTCGCGCTGCAATACGTCGAGTTCGCGCGCCAGCAAATCAATCTGATCCTTCTGCGAGGCAAGTTTGTCGGCCCATTGCTTGGCTGCTGCTGCCTTCGTCGCTTCGTCGTCAGGACCCTGAACCGCCGTTGCCGACGGTGCTTTCGTCTGCGTGGCAGTCTTGTCTTCCGTGGTGGGGTTCGCAGCCTTCGTTTCGCCGGCCGCGGCAGGAGCATTCTCACCCTGCGCCGTCTTGCTGTCGCCAGAATTGTCGGTGGCGGTAGCCGGCGTCTGGCCTATGACCGAGAGCTTGTCCGTACGCGGCAGATTGTCATTGTCGAATACCTTCGGCTTCGACGTGGCTCCGGGATCTTTGCGGATCTGCCTGGCATACTCACCCAGCGACGAGCCGGAGGAGGAGGTTGGCGCGCTCGATGGAGCCTGATTCTGAGCGCCGGCGGGGAGGCCGGCCAAGCCGAGAATCAGTACGAGTCCCATTCCACTGCATGCGATACGTTTCATCATGTTCACCTTTTTACGAATAAGTCTGTCTCGCGCGGCCCGATTCCGCCGCGCTTTGTAATTCATCAATCTGCTGAACTTCCTGCTGCCGCTGCCGCCGCTTGCGCGGTGCGCTTGGTGATCAAATATCCTCCGATGCTGCGATCCAAGTGCGCTGCCTCGTGCGCAATGTCGCTGGCTAATTGAGTTGCCAGTTCCGGATCGTGGTTATTCGCCAACTGCTGCGCGTAACCGGAAATCGTCGCCAGCGAAGTGCGCAGTTGCAGCGCCATCTCCGCCGAAATCTCTCCCTGCAGCTCCTGGTGGCGCCGG
The DNA here is from genome assembly GCA_963788555.1 of uncultured Acidobacteriaceae bacterium. GTDB lineage: Bacteria > Acidobacteriota > Terriglobia > Terriglobales > Acidobacteriaceae > Sulfotelmatobacter. The sequence goes on from CAWBHM010000008.1 coordinate 696,091, forward strand.
ATCCGCTGCAGTTCGCTCAGGTCATTGATCAGGCACGTGACGCCTAGCAGGCCACCATCGGCCGCCGGCACCGGAGTCACCGTGACATCGATAAATCGTTTCTCCCCCACCGGGGTCTCGTACTCCGCGGCAACCTGCCGCCGCTTGCTGCCTTCGTGCAGCACCGCACTCACTTCGTCCGCGATGAAAACGGGTTCGTCGATGTTCTCGTCGCCGTTTTCGTCTGCAAGCTGTCGCTGATAGCGCCGGTTTGTTCACAATAGCCCCGCGAAAAATGTCTTCCGCTCCCATTCCCGTCGTCGAAGCGAAACCAAGAATCGCCTTGGCCGCCGGATTGGAAGTTTTCACCAGTCCATTCGGACCGAACACCAGCACGCCGCACGAAAGATTCGACAGCACCGCCTGGCTGAAGTTATCGCTGATGCGCGCGCGATGTTGCTCGGCCTTCGATTGCACCTGCAACTCGTGCTTCTGCTGTTTCAGTTGCTGGATCACCGTGTTGTACAAATGCAGCGGCAGAGTCTCTAGCGACGGCGTCGGATTCGCCGAAAAATCCCGCTCCTCGGTAATGCTCTTCTTCAGCATGCGCATGAAGAGCAATCCCATCAGAAACGCGAGCGTCGAACAGAACAGCACCACCCCTGCCCGCAGGACCACTGGATTCGACAGGATCCTCACCACAGCCCTCCATACCAGTGCAGGAACCGGTTGCCGAAGAAGAATGCGATCAGCGCCATGCTTCCCAGAAACACCCCAAACGGCATCTGATAATTGCGATACACAACCTGCGCCGACTGCCACCCGCGCCGCCGGGCCGCCTGCGCGTTGGCCAGTCGCTTCATGAATCGGTGCGTCCGCTTCAGCCACACCACGAACACTGTGCCCAGCCCAAAAAACGATCCCGCCAGCGACGCCGTAAAAATCGTGAAGATCGTCAGCTTCATTCCCAGAAACGCGCCCACCATGGCCATCAGCTTCACATCGCCAAAGCCCATGCCCTCCATGCCGCGCCAGCGCAAATAAATCGCTCCCGCACCGTAAATGAACGACGCGCCCACAGCTGCCCCCAGCAGGGAATCGAGCAGCGACAAAATCCGCGTAGAAACGTCCCCGCTGAACGGCAGATTCACCACCCCCGGCAAGAACTGCGAAGCCAGATCGTTTACCGGAACCAAAAGGCTGAAGATCAATCCCAGCGCCAATCCCGGCAGCGTCATCTTGTCCGGCAGCAGCTTGGTTTCGGCATCGGTGAAAATCAATCCCAGCAGCAGAAACGCGAGCACACAGTACTTCAGCGTCGAAAGCGTCAGTCCGAAATGCCAGTAGCACGCCAGAAACAACAGCCCCGTCAGCAACTCAATCATCAGGTAGCGCGGCGAAATCTTGGTCTTGCAATGGCGGCAACGCCCGCCCAGAATCAGCCAGCTCAATACCGGAACGTTGTCGTAAAAAGCGATCGGCTTCTTGCACTTCGGACACGCCGAACGCGGCGCAACCACTGACAATCCCAGCGGCAGGCGATAGATACACACATTCAGAAAGCTGCCAAAGCACAGCCCGAAGAAAAAAATCGCCGATGCGATGAATGGATCCACGTGGTCTCTGAAAATCTCCCAGAAAACGATCGCGCCACCGGCGCAAACGTCTCCTGTAGAACGTTGGAATACTCTGTTCTTGGTTGGATTATAAGTCGATAAACCGAGCACGCCTAAGGTACTGAAGTCACTGGCCAACCGGCCAAGGGCCGGTAAGACATTCACCATCGGGAGGTTAGGGCCCGCGGGGAGCGGGTTCGCCTGCCTGCGGTCTCGCGAATTGCCTGATACGGGCTGGACGGTTTGTTGAAAGACCCGTTGCGGAAAGACCTGGCGAAATCAGTTCCGCAGCGCAGCAGAAAAAACGCAGGAACCCGGAGCGCGTCACCCGCGCCCCGGAGGCCTTCAATTCCGCAAACTCCTTAACCCTAATTTACTTCTGCTGCACGCCCTCGATATACGTGACCAGGTTCGTGATTCGCTGCTGTACCTGGGCATCGTGTCCTGGACTGAGACTCGAAAATAGGGGACCCCACACCGGCATATCCTGGCTCCCATGGGATGGTGTGGTGGCCTGTCCACGCATTACTGACGCCACATGCGCTGCCGGATACTTCCCGCCATCCTTCTTGGCCAGAAGCGTCAAGTCCGTCGGCGAAGTCTTCAAGGCCGAGGCTGCTGGCCCATCGCCCTTGCCGTCTTTTCCGTGGCAAACCGCGCAATAGCTGTTGAACATCTCTTTGCCGGAATTCGACGGAGTGCTCGTGATCGGAACATGCTTCACGGTAGTTGTGCTCTGCGCCGGGGCCTGCTGCGCCACAGCAAATGCCGAAATCAAGATGAGAATGACCGCCAGACTGATGAATTTCATTACACGCATTAGTTTCCTCCAGGGCTTACGTGGCCCAAACTGCCACAACCCTGCAGTTTAGGCGCGCCTCCACAGGAGCGAATGTGACGGAAATCACAAGCAGTTGTGACCGCTGAGTCGGTCGAACGACGAGCTCTCACGGTCGCCTAGATGCCCCGATGATTGAGGATGCCAGCTTTCCAGGACACAATGCGCACAGGGTGCTAAAGACCTCAAAGTCAAGTCTTTCCGGTACTCAGAAGTTCTACACAGCGTGCTGTAGTGCATCAGACCCTTCTGTCGGGCACCCTACCCAGTGGCGATGTCTTCTGAGGAACTCATTCGAGAGTTGTGTGCTCGTGCTGTGGCCGCGGACGGCGCCGACTTCGCTGTCGCCGTCGCCGAACTTCACACGGCACTGAAAGCCCATATCGAGAACCTTCGCGCCTTGGCGGTGGCCGCCCTGGTGGCCCCTCCTACTTCGCCGAACGATCCACCGCAAGCCTAGGAAACCTCCCGGTGACAACGCGGCGCCCGCCTTACGGGAACGCGAACCGCAACACTTCCCCCTCCAGCGTCAGAGCTGAAGGATCTGCCATAGGAAACCTGCCATGCCACCGGCTCCAGTCCTGAGGTACGAGTCGGGTCTGCGCCACTGGCACGTCTACCCATCCCTCCGCCGTCTCCTCGCGGAGGAACACCGAAAAGGCCCGGGCTGTGTAGCTCTTGGCATGAAACGATTCCGATTTCCACTCAAACAAGGTGGCAGCCAGCTTCTCGGTCAGCGACTCGCGCGGATCAAGACACAAAATCCATCGCGGACCGCCTGATCCCACGCCCGTGGATTCGGCTGCTGGGACGCGAAGATAATCCCTCGCGGAGCCTCCGTGCCTGCCATCGACGACCCTCGCCCCGTACTCCCGCGCAACGCGCGCCGTGCCGTCGCGCGATCCATGATCGACCACGAGAATGTCGTCGCAGGCGTACAGCGTTTCCAACGCCCGCCCCAGACGCAGAGCATCGTTTTCCGTGTGCAGCACCGCTGTGATCGAAGCCATGTCCGCCTGAGAAAGAGAGTGTACGCGAACCAGGGCAAGGGATGCAGGTGAGAGCTCTTACGATGGCCGTCATCCTGACCGGAGCCGCTCTTCAGACGGAGTGGGGATCTTGCGTCAGACCGGCAAACCTGCGGGGTGCGGGTGCCCCATTTCTCGCGCGTCCTTTGCGCGAGAAGCGGGGGTTTTTGTCGCTTCCAAAAAAGTATGCGAAAATCGGATCCCTACTGCGCGCTCGTCAGCTTCTGCCGGTTCGCATCCGCCGGAGGAGCCTGCACCACCGTGATCGGCCCCTGCATCGTGAAGTTCAACACCGTCTCCGACGGAAGCTTGATCTGCTGGCCCTTGGTCGCCGCTTGCACTCCGCCCCCGACGCCGGCTCCGGCAGCCGATCCAATCGCGGCACCCTTGCCGCCGCCTGCGATCGCGCCAATGATGCCCCCAATAATCGCGCCTCCGCCGACTTTCTCGGCGGTGTTCTTCCCGCGCGAGCTTCCCGTTTTCTTGTACTGATCGGTCTGCAGACTATACGTCTTCCCGCCGGACGAAAGACTGTCGAGTTGCAACACCACTTCCGACTGCCCGGCAAACTTCCCGGCACTCTTCACGCTCACCAGGTGCCCGGTGAGTTCCACGCCCGCCGGCACAGCTTCTTCTCCATCCGAAGAGAGAGGCGCATTCAGCGTTGCGTGGAACGTATCTCCGGTTTGATTTTTCTCGCTATCAATCGGATCGATCAGCCGCACTGTCAGCTGCGTCCCCTGATCGATGATCAACTTTTTCGGCGCCGGAGGCGGCGGCGGCGGAGGAGGAGCCTGCGCTACGTTCTCGGCGAGCGGTGGCGCCTGCGATCCCGCATCCGGAGCCGGATGGTTGCTGGCGCTCATCGGATTGGCATTCGAGTCACTCCCGCCATTTCCTATCGAGCCCGAATCGTCGCGCGCATGATCTCTGCGGCTTTTCTTGGACACGGTCGCCTTCGGTTTTTCGGCTGCCGGAGCGTTCGCATTCTGCGAGGGAGTTTCCTCCTGCGGCGCCGCAGTTGCAGTATTGCCCACCTGCAGATTGTTAATCACCGTTTTGACGCCCGCCACCGACGCCGCCTGCCGCCCCGCCGCCTCGCGTTGCGCGTCGTTGTCCACCGTGCCTGCCAGAGTGACCACGCCATCGTCTGCGTGCACCGAAAGCTGCTTCGCCGACAGCCCGGAATCCTGGTTGAACCGGCTCTGAATCTCGGTCGAGATTTTCGCGTCGTCCGGCTTCCTGGCGCAACCCACTCCAATCCCAAGAAGGATGGTCAGAACGAGGGAATACACCAATGCAGAATTTATTTTCATACTCGACTCCTTACCCCGGCCCATGGGTGGGCCGCCCGTACCCCAGTACAGTTTAGATGCAGGACGGTATTGTTGCAGACGTAATTGCACGGAGAGAGCCGAGCCTCAACCAAACCCTCTCGAGAATATCTACCTGTCCAAAGCCCTTCATTTCTGTGAATATATGCCTTGACACGTATATACGCGGTGGAGTATATCAACAGCATGGAATCTGTATTCGAAATCATTGCGGAGCCGAATCGCCGCGCGATCTTGGGCCTCCTGGTCTCGTCCGAACAGTCGGTGGGAGAGATCGAGCGTCAGCTCCGTATGACACAGCCGACCGTGTCCAAGCACCTGCGCGTGCTGCGCGACTCAGGTTTCGTGGAGTCCACCGTGGACGCACAACGCCGTCTCTACCGGCTGAAACCTGAACCATTTCAGGAGGTCGATGCCTGGCTGGCTCAGTTCCGCCGCTTCTGGTCCGCCCACATCGATGCGCTCGAACGCCACCTCGACCGTATGGATCATGACCGCATGGATCCTGACCGTAAGGATCAGTCAACCCCAACGAAAGGGAAGTCAAAGGAGAAGCCGTCGCGGCCCAAACCGCGACGTGATAAAGGAGAAACAAAATGAAAATCAAAGTGACCACCCTGTACGTCGACGACCAGGACAACGCCCTGCGCTTCTATACCGAAGTGCTGGGCTTTGCCAAGAAGACCGATTTCAGTCAGGGCCCATATCGCTGGCTGACCGTGGCCTCGCCCGAGGAGCCGGACGGCACGGAGCTGCAGCTCGCGCTGAACAACAATCCCGCGGCCAAAACGTATCAGCAGGCGATCTTTCAACAGAACCAGCCCGCGGCCATGTTCTTCACCGACGACATCAAGGGCGACTACGAGCGGATCAAGGCCCGCGGCGCCCGAGTTCACCATGCCGCCCACCGACGTGACTGGCTCGACCATCGCGATGCTGAACGACACCTGCGGCAACCTCATCCAGCTCACCCAGCTGGCACGCTGGTAGCACGGACATTCAACAGGGAGCGAGAAGATGACCGACCTTCAGCAATACAGTCCTGGCCCGGCCCAAGGCGCGCAGATACGAAAGGATCGGGGACCAAACGGCGAAGAGAAGTGGACGCTTATTCTCGTCCGGCAGCTGCGCCACACGCCGGAAAAAGTCTGGCAGGCGCTCACCGACCCGGCGCATCTGCGCGAGTGGGCTCCCTTCGACGCCGATGGGAATCTGGGTCTGGCGGGAACCACGGTGAAACTCACCACGGTGGGAGCGCCCGCTCCGCGCGTTACCGAAACCATAGTGACGCGAGCCGACGCTCCCGAGGTGCTTGAGTACACGTGGGGTGGCTTCGATATGCGGTGGGAACTCGAAGCCTCGGGTGGCGGCACGCGCCTGACGCTGTGGACCAACATCGGTCACCGCTTCATCGCAATGGGGGCGGCCGGGTGGCACATCTGTTTCGATGTGCTGGATCACCTTCTCAGCGGAACTCCCATCGGCCGCATGGTCGGCCCCGATGCCATGAAGTTCGGAGGTTGGCAGCGGCTGCACGCGGAGTACGCCAAACAGTTCGGGATCGAAACGCTCAACTGGCCGCCTCAGGCCAAGCCAGAGTAGACGACCAGGCAACACCGATAAAAGGAGGTAAGTTTATGACAGAAGCCGCCAAACGTTCGATCTTTCGCTGGATTCACATTGTCTTCGGCATTCCGATACTTGGTTACATCTATGACTCGCCTTCGGATACTCACAACTACGCCACCAATGTCAGATATGTCTTTCTTCCTGGGCTGCTCCTTTCGGGACTTTGGATGTGGAAAGGCCATCTGGTGCGACGGCTGGTTTCGAAGAGACCGGTAGGTGGCGCCAGTTCGTACTCGAACGTATGATCTTTGATCGGCGGAGGACGCACCAGCGCCGGCTGTTTCGGTGACATTTGCCGTGCCGAACCCGTTGCGAGGAGGAGCGATGTCACGCAGCGAAGACAACGCAAGACAACGAAGTGTAACCATGCACGTGGTTTCCAGTCTCGACGGTTTCATCGCGAAGCCCGACAACACTGTCTCTTGGCTAGACAGCAATGGTGTTTACGAAGCCGGTGTTTCCATTTCGGAGGAAGAAATTGCGACCTTCGTCAAAGCCATCGACTGTTATGTTCTCGGTTCCCGTACCTATGAACATGCGCTCGAGCTGGGCTGGCCCTATGGCGATACGCCGGTCGTCGTGGTGACCCGCAGAGAATTGCCGCGCGCGAGAAACAGCGTTGAGTTCTATTCCGGCGATCTCAAGACCTTAGTTGACGTGAACCTCGCGCCTCGATTTCGCAACATCTGGCTCGCGGGCGGGGCCATGTTGTGCCAGCGTTTTCTCGCACTCGGCCTGGTGGACGAAATCAGGTTGACGATCGCGCCTGTCCTGTTGGGCGAAGGACTGCGCCTGTTCGGCGGTTCCCCGACCGAAGAGAAGTGGAATTTGAAGAACATGGTCGCTTATAAGAACGGCTTTGTCGAGCTATCGTACTCGGCTCCAGCCGCGCGAAAGGTCTCCGAAAAGAATGTCAAACGAAACTCTTTCAAAAAAACAACGTGAAGAACTGCTCAAAACATTGAAAGCCCGCTTTGAGAAAAACATGAACCGCCATCAAGGTCTTGACTGGGACAAACGTACAAGCGAAGCTGGAAGCGAATCCTGAAAAACTGTGGTCTCTCCATGCAGATGGAACGAACTGGCGGTGAACCGGATCTTGTTGGTCATGATAAGAAGACGGGCGAATACATTTTTTATGATTGCTCGGCAGAGAGTCCGAAGGGCCGCAGAAGTCTTTGCTACGACCGCGAAGCGCTGGATTCAAGGAAAGAAAACAAACCGAAAGACAACGCCGTGGATGTGGCTGCGGCCATGGGCATTGAGCTTTTGACGGAAGAACAGTATCGCGAGTTGCAGAAGCTTGGAAATTTCGATGCGAAAACGTCGAGCTGGGTGAAGACACCTGCTGCAGTCAGAAAACTCGGCGGCGCCCTCTTTTGCGATCGCCGCTTCGACACGGTTTTCCTGTATCACAACGGTGCGGAATCTTACTATGCCGCGCGGGGCTTCCGTGGCTGGCTCAGGGTCTAGATTCGGATCTGTAAGATGGCCTCGCGGTGGCCCATTCAAGCCCGGTTTTGGCTTGAGTGGGGCAGTTCTATCGCTGGATGTATCCCGCTGCGGTTCGCTGAAACACGTCGGAAACTTTCCCCTACAATGTTTTTTCCAATAGCCGCGACAATCTCTTGGGGTCGCGCTCAGCTAGATCGGAATTCGCCTTCAGTTTGTTATACGCGGCCTGAAACAATGGCTTTGCCTGTGCGGTTTGCCCAAGCATCCCCAATTAAGGATCAAGCAGTCTGCGCCCGCGACGTCCGTCCGGACTCCAGGCCGAGAAACGTTCGCATGCGATCCAGTTCCGCCTCGAGTTCGCGGTTGAAAGCGCGATCCCGCGGCGGATGCGATTCGATATAGCCGAATGTCAGCCTCAAGCTCACCATTCTTCACTGACACGTTGCCCCAGCCAATCACGCGATCCCGCCAAAGTAGCGGCAGAGCGTAGTAGCCGAGCTTTCGCTTCGGGGCCGGCGTGTAGGCCTCGAAACGGTATCCCCAGCCCCACAACAATTCGAAGCGGTCACGGTCCCACACCACCGGGTCGAAAGGGGCCAGCAAGCGCACCGTTTCCTGGAGTTCACCGCGTGCCGGATTCTCCTTCAGCAGGCCAATACCAATCGACGCCATCGATCCGCGTATGCGCGAGCCGCTGCTTCGCCCGCTGCAAAGCGCCCTTCAACTCGCTGTGCCACTGCGGCACGGCATAGCGCAGGCGTCACACGATGTTCCACAGGCCCGCAGCAGGCAGGGGCGCATAAATTTGGACGGCCGCATCCACCAGAGCATCGATCCGCGCCTGGCGCTCGGCTGCATCGAGCGGCTCCGGACCATGCTGGTGGCAAGCGTAGACGCGTATGCCGCTCTCGCGCCGCGCCACCCGCAGCATTCCCCGATAGTGCATGGCAGCCAGTAGATGCGTCGTGGCGTTCGACGAACCGCCCCAGTAGTTGGTCACTTTCCCGCGCGAGAAATGGTCATCGACTTCGCGCGGATGAACCGTACCGCGTTCGCGCACAAATTCCAGCAGGCGTTGTGCCTGCTTCCTGTGTGCGGCGGACCAGGGCCGATGGACTTCCCGCACATCGGAAAGCGAGCGCGGATGCATCAGCGCCTGTAGGGACCTCGTCACGAAGCCGTACACGATGAAGAAGTCTTCTTCGACGCCGAGCTTCGGATACAGGCGTTCGAGATCGCCAGCCCGGTAGTCCTTCACACGATGGCGCAGTATCAGGTCCTGCGCGCGCGCTGGCGCACGAATCGGATCGGCTTGGATGAAGCCCAACCTGTTGACAGCGCGTTTCAGCGAGGTAGGTGCGAAGAGGCTTCGGGCAACGGCGAAGAGTCGTAAGTCGTCGAGGTTGGTCGGCATAACCGAAGGCTGCTCCACAAACTGCCTTGCATTCTAGGCGAACAGATAGCGAAGAACAAGGCGACGTGCGAACCAAGAAGACACGAGGGTTCCCCTTTAATGTCTGGTGTTGGCTCGAGTGAGGAGGTTGCACCTTCAGCGGCGCGCCGCTAAATTAAATGCGAGAGTGGGAGCTGTACATGAAAAAATCCGTGCCCGCAGAATCTGCCTCTGCATTCATCGACGAGAAGATCAAGGAACTTGGGGATTGGCGCGGGAAGATGCTCGCTAAAGTGCGCGACATCATCCACCAGGCCGACCCTGAGATCGTCGAAGAGCGGAAGTGGGTCAAGCCTAAATCATCGGGAACTCCCGTCTTTTCTCACGATGGCATCGTGTGCACGGGAGAGACGCACAAGAACGTCGTCAAGATGACCTTTGCCAAGGGCGCTGCGTTGAAGGACCCTAAAGGACTATTCAACTCAAGCCTCGAGGGAAATGTCAGGCGGGCCATTGATATCCACGAAGGTGACAAGATTGATGAAGCGGCCTTGAAGGAACTGATCCGCGCTGCAGTGGCGCTCAATCTCGAGGGCAGGAGCAGGCCGAAACCCAAGCTGAAGTCCCGGAGAGCCACCAGCAAACGGGCAGACTAGCGTCATTCGCAGGTCTCGCCGCGGTGCCGCCTCAGTGGATGAACTTGTAGTCGACGATCGAAGCCGCCAGCCCGCCTGTCTCTTGCTCGGCCGCTTCCTCGGACTTCGCAGCATCCTTGGCGCGCATCACGCGCCCTTGACACACCACGTTGCTGTTCTTCTGTCCTGAGATTTCTTCGGGCATCTCGAACACCATCTCGATGAGCGCGTTCACTGGCAACTGCTGCGGCCCGTTGAACAGCACTCCACTCTGGCTGATGTTTTCGATGATCCCCTCATACCACGTGCTGGTCTTGTTCACGCGATATCGCAAGGGTATGTCGAGCTTCAACCGGCGCGCCCGTGGAACCCACGACGGTCTCTTCTCCCGTGTATGGCTCCGACGAACGGTGGTCTCGGGCTTGGCATGCTCCACGCGCTGCGTGCGGCGCATGGTCGTCCAGTCGTACTTGTATTCCGCGGCGCACAGCAGGCAGACCTGGTAGTAGTCGCCATCGTTGCCACGGCGCGGCCATGAAAATTCGTGTGAGCAGCGCCCAAGCATAAGCACATCCATGAATTTTTGCGGCATGTTTGTTACTTCCGGGTCAGTGAACCCTCGGATGCAGGCCCATCATCTCGCGAAGCTTTCCCTTTGGATAGGTTACTTTCGTGCACCTTGTGGCACTGGCATCGATGTAAGTGACGGCGGTGCAACCTCTTACATTGTGGAAACCGAGGGTGCCGAACAGGGGCCTGACGATGACGGCTGAGCTGCCAAACTCCAGGTGCGAAGCGGCGGCTCGCGAAAGCCCGGCACGGTCGCGCCGGAGAGAATGCGCGAAACAACCGACGAGTCCCATCGGGCACGGCACAATCGTTTCTCCCGCTCAGGGACGTCGCTCGCCCATGTATCATCGCCCCATGGCCGCTGCTTTCCCCGACCTGACCGCCTTCATCCTCGCCGGCGGCAAAAGCACGCGCATGGGCTCCGAAAAAGCCTTCGTCGAACTCGAAGGACGCACGCTGCTATCGCGCGCACTTGGCATCGCCCGCTGCATCACCCCCAACGTCCGCATCGTCGGCGACCCCTCCAAGTTCTCTACCTTCGCGCCAACCGTCGAAGACATCTTTCCCAACTGCGGCCCCCTGGCAGGAATCCACGCCGCACTCCGCTCATCCCAAACAGACCTGAATCTGATTCTCGCCGTGGACCTTCCCTTCGTCGCATCCACACTGCTGCAGTTCCTAATCGCCCGGGCAAAAGATTCCCCGACCTCGACCGTGACCGTTCCCCGCACCAGCGAAGGATGGCAGCCTCTCTGTGCCCTCTACCGCCGTCAATTTGCAGAACTGGCGGAGCAAGCCTTGCGCGCAGGCCGCTACAAGATCGACAAGCTGTTCGACGCCTCCAGCACGCAGACCATCACAGAACAAGAACTGGAAACCGCAGGTCTCTCCCCGAAAATGTTCCGCAATCTAAACACTCCACAAGACCTGCTCGCGGCTCGCGCGCAGTGAGAGTGTTGATTTAGGCTCTATTGCACATCCCCAGCCGCAACCCCTATGCCAGTAACCGCCACCTTCTGGGGCCCCGTCGGATCAGGATCGCCAATAAACAAAGTCCCTGTAAAAGTCCCGGCCGACAGCGGGCTGAACCTGATGCTGATCTTGCACGATGAGTTCGCCGGAACGCTGGTTCCGCAGGTATTCGTCTGGCTGAAGTAGGGCTTCGTGCCGCTCCATGAGAAGCTTAAGATCGGCAGCGCGGTCGGGCCAACATTCTCGAAGATCACCGTCTTGGCAGCGCTCGTCGTGCCGACCGTCGTCTTTTGGAACGTCAATGACTTAGGCTTGATGACCACTGCCGTTCCTTGACCAGTGGTAAACACTTCCTGCTGGGTGAAGTTGCCGCTGAAGAGCAGGATCACGGTCTCTCCCCCTGTCATGCTCGGAGTGAAATAGACCGTCGTTGTACAACTCGCCCCCGGAGCCAGAGGGTTGCCGTCGATCCCGCAAGTGGTCGTGAAGGTAAAGTCGCTGGAGTTCCCCCCCTCGAGCACGATACTGGTGAAGTAAACATCGACATTGCCGTCATTGGTGAAAGTCACCGTCTTCCCGGCACTCGTTGTACCCTCCAACTGGAAAGGAAAATTCAAGGCACCCGGCCTCACCGTGACCGGAACGTTGTCCGTGCCAATCGTCTCGACTCGGCTGTTATCCGTCGAGATCATTCGCGATTGTGCCCCCATATTTTCCGAAGCCGGAATCTGAGCCCGTGCCGTCGCGGCACCGAGAGATATCGCAACCACTGCGGCGATGATGAACATCAAGCCATGGGTGATGTGGCGCAAGACTGTTTTCGCGCCTCGGAATCGTCTGGCGTGCTGTGGGCTGGTATTCACGAGGGTCTCCTCCTCTAAACCGACATGATCGAAAATCAGGCCCGGCCCTGCTGATCTTTCCGCTGGCGTCTAACGCCGCCAGTCTTCTGAAAGCCGCGAGAATAGAAAGCCGCGAGAATAAAAATGATCTGTCTGTCCGGCTGGGGGAAGGGAATGATGCCAACTCGCGCCCATCAGTTTCACCCTCCGGCATCTGACTGTCAAGGTAAAGCGCTCTTGTGTAAAGCGCTCTTGTGTAAAGCGCTCTTGTGTCAAAGGTCGCTTGGGGCCGATCGCCCGCGAGAAGAACGACTTCAATAACTCACCGGCCCGGCCGAGTCCGCCGCTCAAATCTGATAAGGTTGACAGGATTCAAGCTAGACGCCAGGAGCTAGCCGCTAGAAGCTGATTCATGCCCGACGATGCTCTCCAACCCGCCCCCTACATCGAATTCCGCGATGTCAGCAAGGCCTTCGGCGACAACGTGGTCCTCGATCACGTCAATTTCAACGTCTATCCCGCCGAAACTGTCTGCATCCTCGGACGCAGCGGCGTCGGCAAATCCGTTTCCCTGCACCACATCATGGGATTCCTCAAGCCCGACTCCGGCCGCGTCATCGTCGCCGGCCAGGACATCACCGACTACAACGAAGAGCAACTGGAACTCATCCGCAAGAAGGTCACCATGGTCTTCCAGAACGGAGCCCTCTTCGACTCCCTCACCGTCGGCGAGAACGTGGCCTTCCCCCTGCGCGAAAGCCGCGAACTGAACGAAGAGCAGATCTTCCAGATCGTCGACGGCCTCCTGCAAATGGTCGGCGTCCAGGAGATGCGCGACCTGCTCCCCTCCGATCTCTCCACCGGCATGAAGCGCTCGGTCGCCATCGCGCGCGCCCTGGCCGCGCGCCCCGAATGTGTCCTCTACGACGAGCCCACCACCATGGTCGATCCCCTCATGGCGCAACTGCTTGGAGACCTCATCAAGCGCCTCAAGATTCAGCTGAACCTTACCAGCATCGTCGTCACCCACGACATGCGCCTCGCGAAAAAACTGGCCGAGCGCGTCGTCTTCCTCCACGAAGGCAAAGCCATTTTCTTCGGTACGTACCCGGAAATGGAAAAATCCCCCGAGCCCATCATCCAGGAATTCCTCGAACTCGACGAACTGAAACTGGAAGCCTAGAAGTGTTGCCGCAAAAACGAAAGCGGGGGGAACAGTGGACTCTCACCTCTCGGTAGAGGGCCAAGACCGTGGGGATTTTCGTCGACCCCAATCCTCTTTCCCCAATCCTCTTTCCCCAATCCTCTTTCCCAATCCTCTTTCCTTGCCCGCTCGCTCCGTCTCAGCTAAGCTACGTGCCCATGAAAACTCGCGTCGCTGCCTTCGCCGTGATTCTCGCCCTACCGTGCTTGACCGTCCAAGCACAGTCACCCCCTGCGCCGCTCGCCTCCACTCTCCTGAAAGCCGCGAAACTCCTCGACGTCCGCAAAGGCGTCTACGTCGACAACGCTGCCCTCTGGATCGAAGGCGATCGCATCAAGGAAGTCGGCAAGGCCTCCGACATCCAGGCGCACGCTCCCAAGAATGCCAAAGTCATTGACCTCGGCCGCGCCACAATCCTCCCGGGTCTCATCGACTGCCACACTCATATCATGGCGCGCATCCCCGAAGGTGACGACGGATACATCCTCAATCTGGCCACCAAGTCGCAAGCCTTCCGCGCTCTCGAAGGCGCCTACAACGCTCGCATCACGCTGCAAGCGGGATACACCACCATCCGCGACGTCGAGAACGAAGGCTCCGGCTACGCGGATGTCGCTCTGCGTGACGCCATCAAGCAAGGCCTTGCCGAAGGTCCGCGCATGCAGGTTTCCACCCGCGCCATTGCTGCCGTCGGCCAATACAACCCGTTCGGCGTCTCACCCGACCTCACGAATTTCCCTACAGGTGCGCAAATGGTTAGCGGAGTCGAAGAGGCCCGCCGCGCCGTCCGCGAACAGATCGGCCACGGCGCCGACTTGATCAAGGTCTACGCCGACTGGGAGCATCCCACGCTCACCGTCGACGAGATCCACGTCATCGTCGAAGAAGCCCACAAACAGGGACTCAAAGTCGCCGCCCACGCCACCACGCCCGAAGGCATCAAGAACGCAGTTACCGCCGGAGTCGATTCCATCGAGCACGGACACGGCATCGACCGCGCCGATCTCGAGCTGATGAAATCCAAAGGCACATTCCTGGTTCCCACGGTCGGCGTAATCGACGGCATCGTCGAGCGCCGCAAGAACGAACCCGTTACTCCCGAACAGCAGAAACATTTCGACGCCTTCCTGCAAGGCATCCAGCAGGAAATTCAAATGGCCATGAGTCTCGGAGTAAAAATCGCTTCCGGCTTCGACGCTGCCGAAGCCGACGGTCAGGGCAAGAACGCCAACGAACTCGTAGCTCTGACCAAGCGCGGCATGCCCCCGCTGGAAGCCATCCGCGCCGCGACGATGAACGCCGCAGAATTAATGGGTTGGGAAGAAAAAGTCGGCGCCTTAGAACCGGGCCACTCCGCAGACGTCATCGCGGTAGAAGGCGATCCCCTCACCGACATCACCACACTGCAGCACGTGACGTATGTTATGAAAGGCGGCGCGGTAATAAAGGACGCCCTCTCTGCCGCGCACTAGAACAACAGAAAATGAAAGCCAGCACGACGAACGACTGACGACCAACGATTGCCCTCAAAACCCTTGCCGCACCAAATCTTCCACCGTCAACGAACTCTCATCGCGCTCGCTGTTCATCATCTTCTCCACATATTTTGCGATGAGATCGGCCTCTAGATTCACCGGATCACCCGCCTTCAACGAATGCAAATTCGTCATCTCCACCGTGTGAGGAATAATCGCAATGGTGCACCGATTCTTTTCCAGCTTCGCGACGGTCAGACTGATTCCCTCAATCGAAATCGATCCCTTGAAGACCGTATATTTCTCGACGTCACTCGGCAGTTCAATGTGCAGCCACCAGTTCTCCGACTCCGCAATCCGCTCGAACTCAATTAGTTTCCCGACTCCATCCACGTGTCCCTGCACAATGTGTCCGCCAAAGCGTCCGTCCGCCTTCATCGGCAGTTCAAGATTCACCAGCGCGCCTTCGTTAATGCGCGAGAACGAAGTTCGCACCCAAGTTTCCGGCGCCAGATCCGCGCAAAATGATCCCGGCTTGATGTCCAAAGCCGTAAGACATACTCCACTCACCGCCACGCTGTCGCCGCTCTTGAGTTCTTTTGGCGCATTCGATGCCGTCACTGTAATCCGCCGATTCTCTCCGCGCTGCTCAATGCGGCTAACCCGCCCAACTTCTTCCACGATGCCAGTAAACATAAATCTCCTCCGGAATGAACCGAACATTCTAACGCTACGAGTACTAAGTACCCAGTACTCAGTACTCAGTACTCAGATACTGAAGAATCTGTTGGAACCGAGTACAGAGTACCGAGTACTCTCACTCTCCATACGGATCCCGCACATACCCCTCCACCGCAAAGTCCTCCCCGAAGCGATGTAGACGCACGTGCTTCACCTGGGCCGCTTGGCCCAGGTGATGGAATCCCGCTCCGGCCGCGAAGGGAATCGATCCCGATCCCGCAAGAATTTTCGGAGCGTAATACAGAAAGACTTTATCCACGACGTTTGCCGCCAGCGCGGTCCAGTTCACCGTCGCCCCACCTTCAATCATCACGCTGACGATTTCCAGCTGTCCGAGCCGCCGAAGAATTGCCAGCAGGTCCGGACGCCCGTCCGGTTCCACCGCAGCAACAACTTCAACGCGGATTCCCAGTCCTTCAAGTTGCGCCTTTTTCTGCTCGTCCACGGCAGAGCAGAAGACGAGCACATCGTTCTTGTGTTCCGCCGCCACGCTCCGCACCAGTCGCGAATCCAGCGGCAGCCGCAGCCGGGAATCCAAAATCACCCGCAGCAACGGACGCCTGCGCGCCCGTCCACTCCGATCCGTTAGCAGCGGGTTATCAGAAAGAATCGTTCCCGCCCCAACCATCAGCGCGTCATTCTGATGCCGCAACTCCTGCACGTGCGCCCGCGCAACCTCGCTCGTCACCCATCCTCCCGCGGGCATCCCGTCCTGCCGTTCCAGTGCTTCCGCGGGCGGCGGAGCGATCTTGCCGTCCAAGGTCATCGCCGCCTTCAGCGTCACGAGCGGCGTGCCATGGCGGATATACCGCGCAAAGCCCTCATTCAGCCGCCGAGCCTGCTCTTCGAGTCGTCCTACTTCAACATGCACTCCGGCAGCGCGCAGCTTCTCGAATCCGATCCCGCTCACCTTTGGATTGGGATCGGGCATCGATGCGACCACGCGATGGATTCCCGCAGTAATCAGCGCATCTGTACACGGAGGCGTGCGCCCCTGATGCGCGTGCGGTTCCAGATTGATGTAAAGAGTTCCGCCGCGTGCTTTCTTTCCCGCGGCTTCCAGCGCCAGAACCTCAGCGTGCTTCACGCCCGCGTAGGTGTATGTGCCGGTACCCACCACGTTACTCTGCGCGTCGGCAATTACCGCCCCAACATAAGGATTGGGCGAGGCCAGACCGATGCCTTGCCTCGCGAGTTCCAGCGCGCGCTGAAGATGCGATTCGTCGGCGGAGTGAGGGGGCATTCAGGATAAACGGCGTTGCACGAAATACCAACAGCTTGTCATCCTGACCGGCGTACTTTGCCGCGAAAGACCTATGCAACTGGTCGGCGGGCGCATCGCTCTTTGCCCTCGCGAAGGATAACAAGAGGCCATCTTTGGATCTGTAGCCCTCACCGCCTCGGTGGGAAGCTCCGGTACGAATCGTCTTCAATCTCCGCCACCGCAGCCCCGCTGCGCCCCGTCGGCCCGCGTCGCAACGGAGCCATCGCGTAAGCGTACGGATCACTCGGAGGCGCCGTCTTCTTCCCCAGCAGCCGCTTCAGAAAATCGAGCACAAGTCGGAATCGCGAAGGCCTTTCGCCAGCATCCTGCATAAGCGCTCCTATTCGGACAGCCTCATTCAAACAACGTCCAAGATTCTCTGGAACCGAATTGCTAGTCTCAACGTTTCTCTGGGGTCTTTATCTCCGTGTCCTCTGTGGTGAACGCTTCTCGCGCGTTCGAAGAACGCTCATTCAAACAGCGAATCCACAAACTCCTTCGGATCGAAGGGCAGCAAATCTCCCGCCTTCTCCCCCACGCCCACATACCGTACCGGCAATCCCAGTTCGCGCGAAATGGCCACCACCACCCCGCCTTTCGCCGTTCCATCCAACTTGGTCAACACAATTCCCGTAACACCCGCCGACTCGGTAAACATCCGCGCCTGCTGCAACCCATTCTGCCCTGTCGTCGCATCCATCACAAGCAGAGTTTCATGCGGAGCCCCTGGAATAATCCGTTGCGCGGTCCGCCGCATCTTCTCCAATTCCGACATCAGGCTGCTCTTAGTATGCAGCCGCCCCGCCGTGTCGACGACCACATAATCCGTCTTGCGCGCCACCGCCGCCTGCAACGCGTCGAACAGCACCGCCGACGGATCCCCTCCGGGCTTGGTCTTGATCACTTCCGTCCCCGTTCGCTGTCCCCAGATTTCCAGTTGATCGATCGCCGCTGCCCGGAAAGTGTCCGCCGCGCACAGCAGCACATTCTTCCCCTGCGACCGGAACACCTGTGACAATTTTCCAATCGTCGTGGTCTTGCCCGTCCCATTGACACCCACCACCAGGATCACTTCCGGCGTCCCATCCACTTTGTTCACCGGCCGCGTGTTGGCCGTGTTCAGGATCGCGAGCAACTCCTCTTTCAACAGACGTTTCAATTCCGGCACGTCTTTGATCTGCTTCCGGTCCGCCTTGTCCCGCAGCTTGCCTAAAACTTCCTGCGTGGTCGTGTTCCCAAGATCGGCCCCAATCAGCGTGGCTTCGAGATCGTCGAGCGTGTTGCGATCAATCTCTTTGCCGAACGCGACCACTTCCTCGATGCGCTCGGCAAGGTTCTCCCGCGTGCGCGTGACCGCCTGCTTCATGCGGTCCATGAAGCTCGGTTTTTGTTCTTCCGTAAGGCTGCCGAATAAAGTCTGAATCATAAAATGCCTGAAGGTTGATTATACGGGCAGATTACACGAGCAAGAAGGGAAGGCCGAAGGAACGGACAGCAGACGCCACCCCCGGCGATGGGTCAATGGCGATGGATCGACGGCGACGGGAGGTCCGACGCACAAAAGAAGTATCACCAGGCCCCGATCAGCCACCGGTTTCCTTCGTGTACCTTCGCGTCCTTAGTGGTAAATGGTTTTGAGTGGTAAAGGGTTTTCAAAGCAGATTCCCAGCTAGCCGCGACTACCGGCTTCGCGCCAGCGTGCACCCCGCGCAAGCCGCATTCTTCAGGTACCGATAGAACCGCGGATCTCCCCGGCCTCTCCAGTAGCGATTCCGATAATCATCCGTCCCCGGCCCCGCATGCAGAAAGCTATAAAACAAATGCCGCGACGGACGAATCACAATTCCCGCATGTCCCCGCCACACCACCACATCCCCCGCCTGCGGCTGCGAGACGCGCTGAAATCCTTCTACCCCGTCGTACAAATCTTCCGACGTCGCGTACGCATACGGAAACCCCGCTCGCTGATAAACCGCATGCACCAGATGCGAGCAATCCCGCTCGCCGTACCGCGTCGTTTTCGACCCGAGCGCCGCCGCAACCACCGCCCGCCGATCCTTCGAATTCAACCCCCGAGGGCTTTTCCGCCCATGCCCCGATCTGGACCCATCCATCGCCGCGCCCTTCGCAAGCGTCTGCCCTGAGCCCGGGGAAGCTTGCGCACTCTGCGCCCGCGACACACAAGTCCCCAGCCCGCACGCCACAGCCAAGATCGCGGCCTTCCGCCAATTCCGCATGGCCCTATTTTGATGCCGATGCCCCCTCCCGCGGTGGTTACGATTGTGCAACTCGAGAGAGTACTCGCCGCTCGCGGCCCAGATCAGAAGGTCTACCTGTTTTCTGTCGAAGGCGGAGAACCCAAGCTGGTACCGGGAAGGCAGCCAGGAGAAATAGCAACAGCCTGGACGGCGGATGGGCTCTGACTTTTTGTTATGGCACGGGGGCAGGTGCCCTCCCAGGTTTTTCGGGTGGATGTGTCGAGCGGCTAGCGAACTCTATGGAAATGATCGAGCCCTCGGATGCTGCAGGAATCGATACGGTTGGCCGTGTGCTGATGTCATCGGAGACCAAGTCCTACGTTTATTCCTACGTGCGAACCTTGTCCGATCTTTATTTGCTGCAGGTTTTGAACGAGCCGAACGCCGTCACACTTTTCATTTTTGAGTCAGGGAAATATCTGCTCGTTCCGCTTGCGGTATATTCTCAGCGTGATCAACAAACATCTTCGGTGGTTTCTCCTCGTTTATTTAGTGGCCTGCGGGGCGAATCAAGCGCAAGCGGAATCCTATAAGTATTTTCGTCTCGGCAATAAAGACGACGTTCAGACCATGCCAGTGGCCGGAATCGCCATGATGGGCGGCGGGAGCGATTTGGATGAGGCGTTTCGCTGGCTGTGCAATAAGGGCAATGGCGGAGATTTTCTGATTCTGCGCGCGCGGGGCGATGACGATTACAACTCGTACGTAAACGGCCTGTGCAAGGCGAATTCGGTCGCGACGCTGATTATTCCGGATCGCGTGGCGGCCGAGGATCCGGCGGTGGCCGAGATTATTCGCAAGGCAGAAGTTGTATTCATCGCCGGCGGGGACCAGGCGAACTACACTCGCAACTGGAAGGGACAACGCCCGTTGAAAGTGCGATCAACGACGACATTGCGGCGGGGAAGCCCATTGGCGGGACCAGCGCTGGACTGGCGGTGCTCGGCGAGTTTGTGTATAGCGCTGAGGGAGACAAGCCGGACGATAAGAATCTATCTTCTGCAGACGTGTTGCCGAATCCTTACCTTGAGCGAGTCACGCTGGAGCGAGATTTCTTAAACATTTCTCTGCTGAAGAATCTGATTACGGATTCGCATTTTGCCAAGCGCGATCGCATGGGGCGCACACTGGGATTTCTGGCGCGCATTATGAAGGATGGGTGGAGTTCGTCGCCACGGGAAGTCGCGATTGACGAGAAGTCGGCGGTGCTGGTCGAGGCGGATGGGAAGGCGACGGTGGTGGGCTCGGGGAAGGGAGCTTATTTTCTGCGTCCGACGAAGATGCCAGAGGTTTGCGAAAAGGGAAAGCCGCTTACTTTTCGAGACATCGGGGTGTACCGGGTGAAAGCGGGTGGTCATTTTGATCTGAGTTCGTGGGTGGTGGACGGAGGGGCGGCGTATTCCCTTTCGGTGGAGCATGGGCAGATTGAAAGTACGCAGGCGGGGAAGGCGATTTATTGAATCAGCCCCTCCCGGAACTATGTACACAGGGAACCGGTGAGCCGGTCCGTGGAGATCGGCTTCATTTGCCAGACATCGAGATTCGTAAGCTCGGCGGCGCCGTCTATCTTTAGCCGCAGTGGGCCGGAGGGAATCTGATAAATGCGTGCGGTAAGTGAGGTGGTTTCGTTGGCGAAGACTTCGACCACCGATCCATCGAGGAAAAGGCGCAGACGGATAGGCGAACCTACGGCGCCCGGAAGGGGCGCGGTGATGTCGTTCACCCGCAGTTCTCGCTTTCCCGATTTGTTGGCGAAAGCGATCCTGGCAAAGTTCTGTCCGGTTTCGGATTGCAGATGAATGGAGATCTTGTCTGCTTTAGGAACTAATTCCAGTTTCAGTTCCGCGGCCAGATCGTGGATGCGAATCGAGTCGAGAGTTTTCTGGCGCAGGGCGGGATTCAATTCGGGATTGATGGCGGCGAGCGTGGCTCGGAGTTGACGGGCTACCGGTGCGACCTCCATTTGCAGTTCGTTTTGGGTGTTTATAGACAGCACACGTGGTAGTGACATCACTCCCGCCCACCCTGCCGCGACGAGTTCGGCTTCGGGACGGGCTTCTGAAATCCATCCCCAGAGGATGCGATTTCCGTCTGCATCGAGCATGGTCTTCGCGGCGTAGTACGATCCCCAATCGACGACGCCTACGTTTTCGGCAGTGAAGCGCTGGTTCGCGTAGATGCCGACCTTCCAGCGGACTTTGCCCATGGTGGAGACGAGCAGCACGTGCTTGTTGCCGAGCGGGAAGAAGTCGGGACACTCCCACATTTCTCCGGTGTCGACCGGGTTTTTGCTCTTGATGTTGGTGGGCGCGCCTTCGATGAGCGGATGGAGATAGGTCCAGCGGCGGAGGTCCGGCGAGTTGTATAGAAGGATGGCCCCGCCTTTGTGCAAGATGCCCGAGCCGACAATAAGCATCCATTGATCGTGTTCGCGCCAGACGCAGGGATCGCGGAATCCGGTTACAGCAAGTCCGTCGGGAGGAGCGGCGATTACCGGTTCGGGGAACTTCTTCCAGGTGCGGAGGTCATCGTCCTGCGCAACTGCGAGGCACTGGGTTTCGCGCCAGGTGTGCACTCCGTCTCGCAACGTCGCGTCGTTAGCGGTTGTAGGTGGTGCGACACCCGTGTAAATCATGGTGACTTGCCCATTGTCGAGAATCGCACTGCCGCTGAAAACGCCGTTGCGGTCCGGCCCGCCCGGAGTCGGAGAGAGAGCAATTGGCTCGTGTTGCCAGTGGAGCATATCGGGGCTGGTGGCGTGCGCCCAGTTCATGTTCCCCCAAACCGCGGCTAGCGGGTTGTACTGGTGGAACATGTGATAGCGTCCACGGAAGAAGATGGGGCCGTTGGGATCGTTCATCCAGTTGTGGGAAGGGAGCAGATGGTACTGCGGGCGAAGAGGGTCGACGGCTAGTTTGCGGCAGAGCGCAGCTGTCGTCGGGTCGTTGGTGGCTCCCCATATCCGAGCGGTGGCCGTGGCGATCGCGGCTCCTCCGGAGAGTTGCAGGAATGTTCGTCGAGATAGTTCCATAGGTCGCGGCGCGCCGTCCGCGCCCGAAGCAATTTGTATCCAGTCATACCACATCAGAGCGTCCGTGGGCGTTCGATATAATGCGGAAAAGATAGAACATTCTCATTCATCGTGTTTCCACGTCTCCTCAGGCTCGGAAGTGTCCTCACCGCAACCATTCTCGTCACCAACGTTCTGTCGCTGGGACAAGCGGCAACTCCTGCCAAGTCAGCAGCTCCGGCCAAATCTTCGGAGGGGCTGGCACTGAAGCGTGGGCAAGATGCACTTCAAAGCGGCGACATTGCAGGCGCGCGATCCGAATTTGAAAAAGCGGTGCAGCTTGCCCCGAACGACGCTGAGGCGCAGTCGGCGCTGGGTTGGGTCTTGGCCCAGCAAGGAGAGTCGGATGCGGCGGTGTCGCATCTTCGTGCCGCGATCAAGGCGAAGCCGGGGTTAGTGCAGGCTCGATTAACCTTGGCGGGCGTGTTGCTGCAACAAGGGAAGTCTCCGGAAGCCGAGCAGCAGGCTCGCGCCGCGGTCAAGATTGCTCCGGATAATGCGGAAGCTCACCGCATGCTGGCGAAGATTCTGAGTACGCAGACAGGGGACGAAGCCCTGTCGGAAATGCGGCGTGCAGTGGAACTTGCTCCGGAGCGCGGCGACTTAAGGGATGATCTGGGGACGATCCTGGCGCAGCGCAATCAGTTTGCCGATGCCGAGGGCGAATTCAAAGAAGCCCTTCGGCTGCAACCGAATCTCGAGCCGGCCCATTTTCATCTGGGCGTAGTGTTTCTGCAGGGACAGAAGCTCGACGAAGCGGCGAGCGAATTGGCGAAGGCGATTGAACTAGTTCCGCAGAATGCGGTAGCTCATTACTATTTGGCAAAAACGCTGGCGGTGCAATCCAAGAGTGCCGAGGCCTTACAGGAATTGCGCAAAGCTGCCTCGCTGAAGCCCGACTGGTTTGACCTTCAGATGGAGTTGGGATTGGCCTGTCGGCGTGCAGGTGATGCAGACGGAGCCGTAAGCGCCTTTCAGGAGGCAGTCAAGCTACGGCCGCAGGATGCAGAAGCATACAACAAGCTGGGTTTAGCCCTGATCCAAAAAGGCGACGCAGAGAGCTCGGTTGCACAATTTAAGACTGCGATTCGGCTGCGTCCCGAGGACGGCACACTACGCGGGAACCTGGGCATCGCCTACATGCAACGATCCGATTTTGATGCGGCAGTAACGGAACTGCAGGCCGGAATCCAGCTTGCGCCCAACGACGCATCGCTGCACTACAACCTGGGGCTGGCCTACAAGTTGAAAGATCAACTCGACAAGGCGGTGCCTGAATTTCAAACTGCGATCCGGTTGCAGCCCGATCTGGCAGACGCTCATTACACGCTCGGCGTTCTGTTCTGGCAAAAAGGTGAATTCGACCAGGCAACGGGAGAACTACAGAAGGCGATCCAGCAACAACCTAATTATGCCGAGGCCTACTACACGCTAGGCACGGTTCTTAAGCAGCAAGGAAAGCTCCCTGAAGCGGCGGCAGCATTGCGTGAGGCGATCCGTTTGCAACCTGATTTTGCGGGAGCACATACGACCCTCGCGGCGGTACTGCGGCAGTTAGGCGATGCGCAGGGAGCGGCGGACGAGGCCAAAGAGGGCGCGAGAATCGCCGCCTCCAGTAAGAACTTGCAGGCAGCAACATTTTCCACGAACTCCGGCAAGCGGCTGCTTGGCGCGGGGGACGTGGATGGGGCGATCGCCCAATTCCGATCTGCCATTAACTCCGAACCGAATTACGCGGCTGCTCATTATCAACTCGCCTTGGCGCTAACTCAGCAGGGGCAGCAGGACGAGGCAAAAAAAGAGTTTCAAAAAGCTGCAGACTTGGATCCGCACTTGCAATCGCCTCGGTAGAGCTAGAGCTGCAGGGGATATAGAGTTCAGGAGATTGGGTTCCGCGTCCTTCCACATCCTACGAAGATTGTTCCCAACCCGGCTAGTTGCTGCGATTGCGGACGGACACAAGATCCGTCATGACCGGGACCCCATGCGCGATCTTGACGTGGAGAAGGGCTTCAAAGGGTTTCAAGTCGCTCGCCTTTGAAACGTTCAGTCGCTGCAGCAATTCCTTTACCGAGTCTTCCCGGCAGACATACTCTACTGCGGCCTGAGTGCCAAACGTGGAATTGCCCGCAAGGATCAGAATGGACCGCGAGGGGTCAAGGCCAGGCAGCAGACTCACCACGGCATAATCTTCGGTAGTGGGTTGATTGGCGGGTGTTGCGAGGAATAAATTCGGTTCACCGCCTTGTGGATGAACATTGAGAACGGCGAGATCCCCTTTGCGGGGGCCGGATTCGAGGCGCCGGAAAACGAATTCCTGGGTTCCGGGAATATCGAGCAGAGTGAGATTCTCGGACGGTGATCCAACGAAGATCAGGTCGTTATTTTTGGCATCGTCGAGAGAGAACAGAGCTCCGCGTTTGACGCGGATAGGACGATTGAGGAGATTGAAGACGCGATCCAGTTGGTGGATGGCCAACACCTCGCCGACGCCAGTGTAGTGATCAAGGATGAAGGCACGTGTGTCAGACGACGGGTTGAAGTAACGCATCCCGGTCTCGGGCCGTCCTACGAAGCTTCCGTTACTGAAAATCACCCAGGGTTGCTGCGGGCCCGTCAGGAAACGATTCCAGAAAATCTGATAAGCGGCAGGAACCGGCTGGCTCGCGGTGGCTTGGGTGCGGTTGCGTTGTGCCAGCAGAACAGCCGTCGTCACCAGAGTGATGGCGAGCAGAACCGATAGAACCGCGACGATAATAGCCCATCCGTGGGTCGAGAAAGCCGCCCGCTCTTTCTTGGGACCGGGCTCGAGAACCAAAGTCGGGGCTAGCTGGGTGCCGGGCTTCGGTGCGCGCACATGAAACGTGAGCGCGTAGGACCCCTTTGGGATCTCAACAACGATGGGATCCTCTGGACCTTCATGCGTGTAGTACTCGGTCAGTTTGACGCGCAGGCGTCCAGCTTGTACTCGCACCGTGGAATCACTTTGCGGATCGAACCCGGCGAGGTCGCCCCAGAACTTCGGTGGCAATCTGATACTCCTTCAGAGCGATACCGGGATGATCGAGCGAGTGTTCGGCGAGATAGCGGAGCAGCTTACACAGGGACTCAGAGCTGTGCAGGCTATGACTTTTAATAAGTTTATCTATTTGTTGGAAGCATTGCTCGCCGACCGATTGCGAAAGTGTGCGTGACAGCCATATCACAGGGAAGTAACGGAACGACGTATCTTGCTGCAATATTAGTACTTTACTCCTGTAACGGTATCAAACCTAGTGAAACCTACTCCAGATAATTGTTTTGTACTACGACTGCACCCTGCATCGTCAAGTCTCCCTCTGCATTTCTGGGGCACATCGAGTTGGCGCGAGTTCGAGGAGGAAGTTCATGAAAAGGTCTGTTTGGGTGGCGGCGACGACATTGAGTCTACTGTGCAGTCTCTGGGTGCCCACCGCATTCGGTCAGGCTGTATACGGCAGCATCTTGGGAACGGTAACGGATCCTTCCGGGGCGGCGGTGAACGGAGCCAAGATCACCGTAACCAGCCAGACGAAAAACGTTTCCAGCGAGGCCACGACCAACGAGAGTGGCAACTATTCGGTGACGCATCTGATCCCAGACGTTTATACGGTCCGCATCGAGGGACAGGGCTTCAAGCTCCTTGAAAATAAGAACGTGCAAGTCTCGGCGGACAATGGCTCTCGCGTGGACGGCCAATTCCAGGTTGGCGGAACCTCCGAAACAGTGGAGGTCACCAGCGAAGCGCCTCAGCTCAAGACTGACCGCGCTGATGTGTCCGTTGAGTTCTCCGGGAGACAGCTGGAAGAACTTCCCATCTTCAATCGCAACTTCCAAAGCCTCGAGCTTCTCTCCCCCGGAACCCAGATCATCACGGGATGGGGCCATGCGGCGACCGAGAACCCTCAAGGCAGCAAACAGATCTTCGTAAACGGTCAGCATTTCAGCGGTACCGGCTACGAACTCGACGGAACTGACAATCAGGATCCAATCTTGGGAATCATCATTGTTAATCCGAGCTTGGACTCTGTGACGGAAACCAAGATTGCGACGCAGAACTATGACGCCGAATTTGGCAAAGCGCTGGGCGGAATCATGACCGCGCAGACCAAGTCGGGCAGCAACAATTTCCATGGCAGCGGGTACTTCTATGATTTGGATCCGACGGGTCCGGCAGTGAATCCGTTTACCGGCAAGCCATCGCCGAACAACTGGAAGCAATTTGGTGGCGCGGTCGGCGGTCCCATCATCAAGAACAAGCTGTTCTTCTTCGCCAACTACGAAGGCACGCGACGCACTTCAGGTCAAACGATCAGCATTTCGGTTCCGACGGAAACTGGTT
Source organism: uncultured Acidobacteriaceae bacterium (assembly GCA_963788555.1). Lineage (GTDB taxonomy): Bacteria > Acidobacteriota > Terriglobia > Terriglobales > Acidobacteriaceae > Sulfotelmatobacter. The sequence goes on from CAWBHM010000008.1 coordinate 722,754, forward strand.
CGCTACCACCTGTCTTGCCCAAGGGTGCGAACCTTTGCGACCTGAGCGAATATGTAAACGCCAATCTGGGCGGCGGTGCTGGCGCGGTCTATAACCCGTACGAGCCGAACGGATCGCGTACGCTATATCGGCAGCATGATTCCGATGAGCGTGCTCCGGCAGTATGATCCCGGCGGCGTCGCTGAGAAGCATCCTGTCGTTGTTGCCGGCCCCGAATGCAACTGGCATCAACAACGGTACGGTTGACAACTATACGGCGAGCGGGAGCGGCAGCTTCAACGACTACCAGTATGTTGGACGCGTCGATTACTCGGTCAACCAGAAGCTGAATGTTTTCGGCCGATACTCGCATTCCCACTTTACGCTTTCCGGTTCACCCATCTTTGGAACGCAGATTGGCGGACCGGGATTGGGTTACCTCGGATTGGCGGGACAGTCCCAGATCAACAACTACAGTCTGGCGACTGGCTTCGACTACACCTTGAGCAGCAGCCTACTGACCGACTTCCGGTTCGGATGGTTCAAGTACAATCCGCATTCCACGAAATATGACGCGAACGTGGCCGCAGCCACGGCCTTGGGGCTGTCGGGCTTTAACACGTCCGATCCCACAACCGGCGGCCTGCCCCAATTCACCTTCGACCAGACGGTCGGAGTCAACAATACTGGTTACAACGGTATCGGAGAGGGCCTGAACGTTAGCCGCTGCAATTGCCCCTTGATCGAGAGAGAGCAGGGCATCCAGTTCGTTAATAACTGGACCAAAATGAAGGGCAACCATCAGTTCAAGGCGGGCGTTGATTTGCGACACGCGACCAATTTGCGTGTGCCCTCGGATGCAAACCGTACCGGCATCATGAACTTCAACCACTTGGGCACGTCTAACAACGGCACGGGTGGTTTGGACATCGCGACGTTCCTCTTTGGCGAGGTAACGTCCTTCAATCGGTACGTGGGATCGGCCACTGAACCGAATGCCCAGGAAACTCAGAACCGCTACTTCATCTACGCACAGGACACCTGGCGCGCGACCCAAAAACTGACTATCAACTACGGCTTGCGTTGGGAGTTCTACACTCCGGAATACGTCAACGGCAAGGGGAACGGCGGCTTCGCTGTGCTGCCGGAAGGTGTGATCCGCGTTGCCGGTTACGGCGGCGTCAATATGAGCGGAAACACAGCCGCCAACTACAAACTGTTTGCACCGCGTATTGGAATCGCATATGAAGTCAATCCGAAGACCGTAATCCGCATGGGCTACGGACGGAGCTTCGACATCGGCGTCTTTGGATCGCTCTTCGGTCACACGGTGACCCAGAACCTGCCGGTTCTGGCCAACGAGCAATTGACCGGGCCTACCAATGACAACAAGACCGCAGCCTTTAACTTTACGGGTGTACCGGGTTCTGCTCCGGGAACACCGGGGTGCTTGCCGCATCCGGCGGGTACGTATGATCCAACGATTTGCGGCCCGACTCCGAACCAGTTCCCTGTAATTCCGTCCAGCGGGATACTTCCGCTGTTTGGGCCGCAGGCCAATGTATCGCCACACCTGCGACCCGACAAACTCGTAGCGCCCACGGTCGATGCGTGGAACGCAACCATTCAACGGCAGCTGACCAACAAGACCAGCCTGGAAATCGCCTATGTGGGCAACCACGGAAGTCATGTGTTCAAGGGCACTGGACCGACCTATAACCCGAACCAGCCGACCGTGGTTGGTTTCTTGCCACCAAACGTCGAACTCGAGTGGCGCCGGTGGTCTGAGCTTCAACGCCCGCGCACCTTTCAACACCGCCTTCACGACTTCCTATACGAATGCGGCTGGCGTGACTGCCCCCGTTGTTTGCTGCTCAGGTCAGTCCATGGGGTATGCCGGCAACGACGGCACCAACAAGTACAACGCGCTGCAGATCAAACTGGACCACCGCTTGTCTGCCGGCTTGACGCTCAACGCTTATTACACCTACTCCACGAGCCTACGACAACGACGGCAGCTACCAGCCTGATTACACTCAGGGCTGGGGGCGGCAGGACTTTAATCGTGACAGCGTGCTGATCATTACCTCGCTGTACGAATTACCGTTCGGCAGAGGCAAACACTGGATGGGCAACGTCAGCCGCGGGATGGACTATCGTCGTCGGCGGATGGCAGTGGAATGCGACCTTCACTATCGGCAGCGGTCTACCGTGGTCGCCCGGCTACAACAATTGCAATCTAGACCGGGACACGGGACCGTGCCGCCCCAGTCTGAACGGCAGCTTCCCCATGGGGGCGGGGAGCTTCAACAAGCAAACCAGGCAGGTTGTTTACTTTACTCCGGAACCGACGTCCCTTTGCGACAGTCCGTCTTCGTCTCCCGACCACCGGCAAGGCGGACTGCCCTCGGCCACCGACCCAACAGTCCCGGCTCGTCACGCAAACCGGGCCGTTCACCGATCCTGGAATTGCCAAGTTCGGCACTGTTCATCGCAATCAGTTCACGGGACCGAGCGAGTTCATGTCGGACATGTCCATCTTCAAGAACTTCAGCATCACTGAGGGCATCAAGGCTCAGTTCCAGGCTGAATTCTTCAACATCTTCAACCATCCGGTGTACGCTCTGCCCGGCAACACTTGTATTGACTGCGTCGGGCGCCGGCATCATTAACGCCTTGCAAGGCGACCTGCAAATGCGGCAAATGCAACTTGGTTTCCGGGTCACCTTCTAGCTCGGCCGCCTACCACGAACAAATATGGGGGAGCCAATGGCTCCCCCAGATTTTCTTGCGCATGTCGGTCTCCGCTCCCTCGTTTCCGGTTGGCACCGGGATGCTAGTGAATGACGAATACCGCCGGGAATGAAACGATGAAAAAGAGAGTCATTGGGCTGGGTGAAGTGCTCTGGGATCTTTTACCGGAGCGAACGTGTCTGGGCGGAGCGCCGGCAAACTTCGCTTACATTACGACCCTAATGGGCGACCAGGGTATTGTGGCCAGCCGCGTGGGCGAAGATTCGCGCGGATTGGAAGCTCTCCGTCGCATGGAGGAACTGGGACTCGACATCGATCACGTGCAGACGGATCGCGAGCATCCAACCGGAACTGTGAAGGTCGAGCTCGACGGAAAGGGAATGGCGCGAGTTTGATATCGCGCATCCAGTCGCATGGGACGCACTCGAGTGGACGCTGGACTGGCAGCGGCTCGCCGAAAGCGCCGACGCGGTTTGTTTTGGATCGCTCGCCCAGCGCTCGGAAGAAAGCCGTATTACGATTCGGCAGTTCCTTCAAGCTACAACAGTGGAAACGGTGAAGGTTTTCGACGTGAACCTGCGCCAGTCCTATTACTCTCTCGACGTTCTTGCGGAATCGATGAAGCTGGCAGATATCGTCAAGCTGAATGATGAAGAGCTGCCGAAGATCATGAGCCTGGCGAAACTGCCGCATAAAGATGAATTGTCGTCGGCCCAGCGATTGATCAGCGCTTACGACTTGAAACTGGTCTGCATCACACGGGGAGGGCGAGGAAGCCTCTTGGTGCAGGGCAAGGATATAAGCGAGCATCCGGGCTTTCGGGTCCGTGTGGCGGATACCGTTGGATCGGGAGACGCGTTTACCGCAGGGCTGGTCCACGAGTATCTGCACGGCGCATCTCTGAGCCTGATGAACGAAGTGGCAAATCTGGTGGGAGCCTGGGTCGCGAGCGAAGTGGGTGCAATGCCCACTGCCGAAGCGCGGGTGCCCTGGAGCATTCCTGGCCGAGATTCGCTGAAACCCCGAATTCCGCCTTGAGGTTTTATTCCGAAAACTCGTCGGTTGCGGTATAGTTACGAATGCTTGTGTTTGCTTTCGTTCTAGAGCGACCTTGCGAGAGGGAATCATGAAGCACCGCGTATCTTACCTGGAGGTTAGTCTTTCTCGTTTTTTCTCCGTCGTCCTTGGAATTTCTTTCGCTGGACTCGTCGGCGTTATGCTGAGTTGCTCCAAGCCTCCAGCGCAGCCGAAACCTGTGCCGTCGCGTCCTTCCGACATCAAGGTCGAGGTGCGGGATGGAGGGCCAGCGGTGCTGACGACCAGCACATCCGAGTTCCAGATTCTTCCTTCAGGCTTTCTGCAGGCGAGCTCTGTTGAAAGATGGCAAGCGGTTGACCTTGGACGAGCCCAGCGTGGGATCGACTGGCGGTAGCGACTCCATCGTGCACGAGGGAAATGAAATCGATTTCGTTCCAGATTTTGCGCGGGCGAAAGTTGCAGAGAGCATCGGTAAACTCGGCCGCGGAAAACGGGTGGAGATTCCCGCGCGTCCGCTCGCTCCAGCAGGAGTGAACATTGAGCGCACGCTGGTTGTGGAGGCGTACGACGATCTTCCCAATATCGTGCTGGTCAGTTCTACATACAAGAACGTAGGCACGTCGGATTTTCAGATCGACCAGGTCTTGATGCAGCAGCATCGCTTCAGCGCAACCCAGGCGGACGCAAACGCACAGCCCTACGATATGTGGTCGTTTCAGGGATCGAGCTACGACTGGGGCAAGGACGATGTGCAGAAGCTGACACGCGTCTCCGCGCAGCCCAATGTGATGGGCGAGGCGGTGAAAGGCGGCTACGGGGGCGGGATTCCGGTCGTCGCCTTCTGGACCGCATCCGTCGGCGAAGCGATCGGCCACGTAGAGACACTACCGTGGACGCTGTCAATTCCGGTGAAGGTAGAGAAGGACGGCCGAGTGAGCGCGAGCGTAACCATTCCGGCGAATACAGTACTCAAGCCCGGAGAAGCTTATTCAACGCCGCGCAGTTTTGTGGCAGTGTACAGCGGAGATTTCTACGAGCCGCTGCGCATGTGGTCGAGCGTGCTGCAGAAAGAAGGATGGGAGATTCCAAAGCCCTCGAACGAAGCCTACAACGTGAGCTGGTGCGGCTGGGGCTACGAGTTCAACGTAACCCCGGCGCAGATGCTCGGAACTGTACCGAAGTTGAAAGAGCTCGGCATCAAGTGGGCGACGCTGGATGATCGCTGGTTCGACACGTACGGCGACTGGAATCCGCGGACAGATACGTTTCCCGGCGACTCGATCAAGCAGATGGTCGATGACTTTCACAAGCAAGGAATTCTGGCGCAGCTGTGGTGGCTGCCGCTCGGCGCTGGAAGACGGACAGGGGAGATGGGAGTCGCACAAGTACATTGTCTCGAAGGTGGCGAAGGAGCATCCGGACTGGTTCATTCTCGACAAGAACGGAAAGCACGCGCGCATGACTCGCGATCTTGCGACGCTGTGTCCGGCGGTGCCTGAGGTGCAGAGCTATTACAAGCAACTCACGGAAAAATTCATTCGCGACTGGGGATTTGACGGATCGAAGCTCGACAATATTTACAGCGTGCCCGCGTGCTACAACCCGGCGCATCATCACAAGTCGCCGCAGGATTCGGTGAATGCGATGGGCGACGTGTACAAGACGATCTTTCAGACGACGCGCGCGATCAAGCCGGAGAGCGTGACGCAGGCGTGTCCGTGCGGGACGCCGCCGTCGCTGGCGTGGCTGCCGTTCATCGATCAGGCGGTGACGGCCGATCCGGTGGGCGCGGTGCAGGTGCGGCGGCGCATCAAGATGTATAAGGCGCTGCTCGGGCCCCAGGCAGCGGTGTATGGAGATCACGTGGAACTTTCGTCGATGACTCCGCTGGCGCACGGCAACTGGAGCGAGCATGGAAGCGACTTCGCCTCGACGCTTGGGAACGGGCGGCGTACCGGGAACGAAGTTTGTGTGGCCCGATCCGGGACCGAAGTTCAAGCCGGTGGCACTGACCAGCGAAAAGGAAGCGCACTGGAAGAAGTGGATCGGGCTCTACAACGAGAAGATGCTGTCGAAGGGCGATTTCCGGGATCTCTACGTGTACGGCTACGACGTGCCTGAAGCTTATGCGATTGAGAAGGACGGAAAGATGTACTACGCATTCTTCGCCGAGAAAGAGAACGGAACGTTCTCGGGTGAGATCGAGCTGCGCGGGTTAAAGCCGGGAGCCTATCAGGTGGTGGATTATGTGGATGGGAAAGACCTGGGCACGGTGCAGGCGGAAGCGGGAAAGGCTCCGCGCTTGAAAACAGAGTTCAAAGAGCATCTTGTTACTGGAAGTCAGCGCGCAATAGACGGCTCAATAGACGATTCGCGGAGTCCGGTTTCCCAAGCTTCAGAGCTTTTGCGAAAGAATTTCTCGCGATGCTCGGCAGTCGCGGAAGGCTTCGGTTCCTCCGGGACGCGTCGTCGAGAGTGCTCCGGCTCGATTGCCGCTGGCCAGGCACGTCGGCAGATCCGCTCCTCGCACGTACTCATGCAGAAATCCGGCGTCGAAGCTGTCGCCTGCGCCGACCGTGTCCACCGCGACGACCTCCTGCGCTGGTACTGACGAAGCGTTCGCCGCCGCGCTGGGCCAGCGCTCCTTTGCGGCCCAGTTTCACAACGACCAGCGGTACCAGCTCAGAAAGCTTGCGGATCGCGGCTTCCAGGTCGTCGGTGCCGGCCGCCTTGCAGGCTTCGCGTTCGTTCGGCAGGAAGACATCCACGTGGCGCAGCACTTCGTGCAGGCCGCCTTCCCACCGATCATCGGGATCATCGTTGGTGTCGAGAGAGATCGTGAGTCCCTTCGATTTCAGCAGCTGAAATAATTCACCGACTCGCGGGCGCAGTGCTCGCTGCAGATAGTACGACGAGAAATGAAAGTGACGGGAGTCGGCGAGATAGTCGAGATCGAGATCCTCCCAGCAAGTCTCTGCAATCGTTCCCGAGTAAGTGAGGATGTTGCGCCACGCTTCGTGGTGCAGGATCACGGTGAGGCCGGTGGTGATTGAGCCGGGAACGCGCCGCACACGCGATACGTCGACGCCGCCCTGCTGCAGGCGCTCGATTGCGATCTGTCCCAGCGGGTCGTCGCCGATGCGCGATTGAAATCCTACGCGGCTGCCGAGCGCGGCCAGGTTGTGAGCCACGATCGCGGACGACGAGCCGAGCGTGAGCATCATGCGGTCGGCGAGCAGTTCGCGCTCGGGCGGAAGTTGCTCGGGCAGACCGTAGAGGATGAGGTCGAGATTCAGTTCACCGGCGATGGTGACGTCAAAACGTGGCATGGGATTGATGTGCTAGGCAGGCGCTCTGCGTCAGACCAGCGTGACTTCAATTCCCGCCTGCTTCAGGGCGCGAAGATCGGATTTCGGCATGCCGCGGTCGGTGATGACTTCCTGCAGCGCCGATGGCGGGAGCGATCAGCGACAGGCTGCGGCGGCCGAATTTGCTGGAGTCGCACACTGCCACGGTTTTCTTTGCGACCTCGACCATCACGCGGTTCACTTTCGCTTCCAGCAAATTGGGCGTACTCAATCCGAAGTGAATGTCGAATCCATCGACTCCCAGAAACAACATGATCGGCGCTGAGGCGGCGCAGAGTTTCTTCGGCGATTGGGCCAACCAGCGAAAATGAATTCTTGCGCAGCGTGCCGCCGGTGAGGATCACTTCGACCGCAGTCCCGGCCAGTTCAGCGGCAATGTTCACTGCGTTGGTAATGATGGTGAGATTCTGGAAGTTGCGCAGCGCGCGCGCGATCGCGGTGGTGGTGGTGCCGGAGTCAAGAATCAGCACCTGGCCTTCTTTCACCTCTCGCGGCTGCGCATTCCGCGATGCGCAGTTTCTCCTGATGGTGGAGCTTTTCTTTCTCCCGCAGCGTCGGATCTTCAAGCGCGCCTTCGCGCGACGGCAGAGCTCCTCCGTGGGTGCGATGGACCAGGCCATGCGCGTGCAGGATTTCGAGATCCTTGCGAATCGTAACTTGAGAGGTTTCGAACTGCCGGGCGAGTTCCGTAACTAGAACCCGGCCCTGGTGCGTTAAGCAGATCGAGAATGGCGCGGCGACGTTCTTCGTTGAGCACGGGAATAGCTTGCGGCGAATCCGTAGTGTATGCGACGGCTCGCGATGCTGGATTTCTTTTTATAGCGTTTTGTTTCGTTTGTCTACTGGAAAGGTTGACATGTTTTGGTTCTGCGAGAGCCGGGTCCTGACCCGTCAACTCCGGCCGCGAGCCTGACGCCCGTCTGAATCACAGATCCATCCCGTAAACCCATGTTTTTGTATGCAGTTGGGAACCATCGGGGGTGATAACCAACTCAATACCCACCCCCAATGTCCGATTGCTTGTAGGGGGTGCCTTTGCCGTAATCTCAGATTGGGACGAAACCGCACTCGGCTTTCGAAGCGAACTGTTTGTTACGAAATCCGGAACAGGAGGAGTTCATCTTGGCAACCATGTCATGAAAGAAGAAGTTCTGATTCGGTCGCAGTCAGTGGTGGCGCGCGTGGTCGCCGGAGAAACATTGATCGTTCCGGTGCGCGCCAAGGTGGGCGACCTGGCGTCGATCTACAGCTTCAACGGAACCGGTTCGCTGATCTGGAAATTGTTGGAGTCGCCGCGAACCGTGGCGCAACTGGCGACGGCCGTCGCGCAGGAATACGAAGTCGAACCGGCGCAGGCCGAGCGGATGTCGCGAATTTTGTGAGCGAGATGAAGTCGGTTGGTCTGGTCGAGGTTCCGGCGCCGTGTAGCGATGGCTGGGGACTGAAGAGCGACCAGTGGGGCGGGAAGGACTGGCAGCAGCGGGCGTGAAGTCGCGACACGCGAACCGCGTCCGCTGCTTTCAGAGCATGGAGGGGGATTTGGAGCAGTTAAGTTACGGTGCGTTTAGTGCGGATCTGCACCAGCGCCAAGGCTGGCGAACGCGTGCCGCTGCAGGTTTCGATTGAAGTAACCCGCCGCTGTCCTCTGGAGTGCCTGCACTGCTACAACAACCTGCCCATGGGCGACATGGAGGCCAAGCAGCGGGAGTTGACCAAGGAAGAACACTTCCGCGTGCTCGATGAACTGGTCGAGATGGGCTGCTTCTGGATTCTCTACACCGGCGGCGAAATCTTCGCCCGCAAAGACTTCCTCGAGATTTACACCTACGCCAAGAAAAAAGGATTCCTGATCACGCTGTTCACCAACGGCACGATCATCAACGAACAGATCGCGGATTATCTGGCGGAGTGGCCTCCGTTTGCGATTGAGATCACGCTCTACGGGCGCACGCGCGAAACGTACGAAGCGCTGACGGCGATTCCGGGATCGTATGACCGGTGCCTGCGCGGGATCAGATTGCTGAAGGAGCGAGGGCTGCCGCTGAAGTTGAAGACGGTGGCGACCAGCATCAATAAGCACGAAGTGATGGCGATGCGGCAGTTCGCGGAAGATGAGTTGGGCGTGGAATTCAAGATGGATGGGCAGATCAATCCGCGGATCGATTGCTCGCAGAGTCCGCTGGCGGTGCGGCTTACGCCGGAGGAAGTTGTGGCGCTCGATATGGCTGTCGCCGAAGGCGAATGAGCGAATATCGTCAGACTGGCGAAGCGGGATCTGGAGAAGCCTCCGAAGCTTTCGCAGATCGACACCGTTTACCACTGCGGGGGAGGTATGAACGGGTTTGCCATCAATGCGTATGGGGAGATCGGAATTTGCGTAATCTCGCAGCAGGAGACCTTTACTGTGCGCGAGGCAGGAGTGCAGGAGAGTGTGGGAAGGAGTCCCTGCTTGAGTTGCGGACGCGCAAGCGGACTCGCGAGTACAAAGTGCACTCAATGCCGTATCCAGTCTCTGTGCGGTATGTGCCCAGCGAACGGAGAGATGGAAAATGGAGACCGCGAGAGTCCGGTCGAGTTCTTATGTCAGGTGGCTCATCTTCGTGCTGCGAGCATTGGTGTCCGAGATTCCCGCCCATGGGGAGTGCGAGTTCTGCGCCGGCGGCAGTTAAGCACGATGCAATGATCGAGTCCGCACGGCGAATCGCGAGCAAGGAAATTGATGTGGAGTCGTGGTCGGTTCCTCAGCAGATACTGCCAATCCTCAATAACCTAGGGATCTCGGCGGGGGGATGCGGTAACTGTGGGCATCACTGAGCCAGCGACGGAGGTAGAAGTCGGAATGAATGACAAATTGAACCAGGTCGAGGGCAAGAGAACCTATGAGCCACCGCGACGTGAAGACGATCAGTTTGCGGCCAGAAGAGGCCGTACTTGGGTCACTGCAAGATTCTAGGGGGCGGAAACGGGTTCATGGGGGTTCTGTAGCAGTCCGACTCCGTGCGTAAATTTCGGATCATAATGCTGCGCGATGGAAATAGGAATTAGGGCAATTCCATGCACACGTCCGGCGGGAAACTTACGGGCGCCCTCCGATATTTCTAGCAAGATTCTCGCATTGGCGGAGTCGTCCATTGAGTTGACCGGAGGAGACGCACAGCGATGTTGCCTTGAGTTCTCGCTTGGAGCCATTTCGATCCGACCGGGCGGTGCTCCGACATTCGAATTCAAGTGGAGCTGGGTCTCGGAGCTTGTCGCCATCGACGCGACACAAACTCTTCGACTCTGGAACGCACATGGCAATTGTATGAGGTCGACGAGCGGCTTTCAGTTCGACTTCATTACTGCGATCTTCGGGCGAGCGGCCTTATCAAGCGATTGCTGATCGATCATCAATTTCGTACTGCGACTTCTCCAAATGAGTGAAGAGTGCTTGTCGCATTTTGAGTGGCCACTGCATCCTCTGGGTTATCCCCTCGACGAGCTCCTGATCATGCACCGTCTCACGCAGGAAAAGGCGATTGAACTGCATGGGTGCTGGCATCGTCCGGCCGGATGGGACTGGGAATTTGTTTGTCGGACATTCGGGAGCGGGGAAGAGTACGACGACGCGGCTGTGGACGGAGCGCGAGGACGTTGAGGTTTTGAGTGATGATCGGATTATTGTGCGGCGGGATGCGTGCCGGTGGAAACTCCTCGCGAGGCCACGGGCGCTGCCGGCAGACAGCGAGGTCCTTCGACTGCGTGACTGCTCCGCTTCGCGGATCGGTCACTCCGCTCAGGATGACAGACTAAAAACAAATCACTTCGCTCAGGATGACAAAGCGAGAAGCAGATTCCCCACTCGCTCCGCTGCGAGTCGGAATGACAAGGGCAGATGCGAATGTACGGCACGCCGTGGCATGGCGAGGCGATGTATGCGTCGCCGAGCAGCGCGCCTCTGTCGCGGATCTTCATTCTTGAGCATGGGCATGGGAATGTGCTGACCCGGCTTTCTCCGAGCCAGGCGGTGGCGGAATTGTTTGCCCGAAGTTTTGTGCCGTTTCACCGGCATGAGTATGTCGATTCCGCGCTGGATTTCTTGCAGGAACTGGTGGACTCGGTCCCTTGTTATCGCTATTCGTTTGAGCCCGACCAGCGGGCTGTAGACACGATTCTCAATTTCCATGATTGAAACTTCAATGACTACGCCGCGGGGCCGATTCGAAGCTCTTCGAAGCAGGTCATCCGCGAATTGCTCGAGCAGGGGCTGAGCGTGCGTTTTCAGGCGCGCGGCGCCAGCATGTCTCCCGCAATCCGTGACGGCGAAGTTGTGCAGGTTACTCCCGTAATCGTGAGCAAATTACGAAAGGACGATATCGTCTTAACAAGATCTAAGAATGGCTTCCGGCTTCACCGGATCGTGGTTGCGGATCACGGCAGAGACGAGTTCGTCACGCGCGGTGATTGCGGACAGCGAAAACGATCCGGCGCTGAAGGGAGCGCAGATTTTGGGCCTTGCTCAGGCCAAGGAAGTGCACGTGGGACGTAAAGTCGTGCGGGCTAATTTCAGAGGCGTTGGTGGATGGACCTTGCGATGCGCGGCGCGCGCGCAGCACATCCTGTCGAAAGCTCTTGCGGTAGCCACATCGAATTCTTCGCGGACGGCCACTTCCGGCCCAGTCCGCACTACGTTGCATACCGTCCTCTTAGCATTGGGCCTTCTGCTGATTCTGGCGGCGACACCCGATCTGAGCGCGCAGGTCGCGGTGGATGCCTCGACATCTGGTACCGCCACGTACACGACCGCCGGGCAGTCACACTCTCACCTTCACCCACACCACAACTGCGACTGCAAATCGGCTGTTGCTCGTCGGCGTGTCGATGAACATCACCGCGGTGAGCGGGACAGGCGTGGTAGGGGTGACCTACAACGGGACGGCGCTGACTCTTGTTGGATCGCACAATGATGCAGGCAATACGCGCCGGGTGGAGATGTGGTATTTGCAGGCGCCGCTCAATGGCGGGCCCTTCAACGTTGTGGTCACGGTGAACCTGCCCATCGCCGGCGACTGTCGGCGTGGTGGCCGGTGCAACCACGTTCACCGGAGTGGATCAGACCGTACCGCTCGGGACATTCGTTTCCGCCGACGGAGCGAATGGTGGCAACTCACAACTGGACGTGCCGAGCGTGATTAACGGCATGATTCTCGACACTTTGGCGGTCGACGGAACGCAGGACCATCACGGTGCCGGGTCCGCAGGTTTCGGAATGGACCGCCCGCAGCGCGAACAATACAACCGGCACAAGAGGCAACGGAACCAGCCGTACGGGTGCGCCAAGCGTGCCGATCTCGGAGACGTTCAGTGGCACCTCGAACTGGTCGCTGGGAGCGGTTTCGATCAATCCGAGTACTGCCGACATTGGCGTTACGTACCAGTGTCAGCGCGGTGCCGCTCGGGCAGAATTCCACCTACAACATCACGGTTACGAATAGTGGTCCATCGGCGGCGAACAATGTCGTCCTGACTGACACGTATGCCTCAACGGGGTTGTCCATCGTTTCGGTGACGCCCAGCGCGGGAACGACGTGCGTGACCGGGGCGACGATCGTCTGCACGCTGCCGACGACGTTTTGCCAGTGGAGCTACGGCAACCGTCGCGGTAGTCGTGTCGACCACGACGGCCGGCTTCTATCCAAACACGGCAACGGTGACCGATTCCGGCACGCCTCCCGATCCGAATACTGGCAACAATACCTATGTGTCGCTGGCTCCGGTGGTAAGCGTCGTCTGTTCCACGACGACGCTCGTGGCGGGCGGAACGCTGAGTGGAGTGGTGAATACTTATTATCCGGGAAACGGAAGCGTGGCGAAGGGAGCCACTTCGATTCCCGTGGGCGCTGTGAACGGGACGGGCACCATCGCGAATGGCAGTCTGCTGCTGGTGATCCAGATGCAGGATGCCAGCATCAACACTTCGAACGGTGTCGCTTACGGAAACGGAAGCACAGGTTCTGGATTCACGACGATCAATAATGCCGGCAACTATGAATTCGTGACGGCAACTGGCCCGATCGCAGGAGGTTCGGTTCCCATCACCGGAGCGGGGCCAGGCGGCGGCTTGGTGTTCGGATACACGTCTGCTGCTGCTTCCGCCACCAAGGGAGTCAGCACGTATCAGGTCGTGCTGGTGCCGCAATATCTGTCCGCCACATTGGGAGCGGTCACCGCGTCCCCATGGAACGGATCCACGGGCGGAATTCTGGCCCTGGATATTGCCGGACAACTCAATCTGGGCGGCGCGACTGTACACGTTGATGGGCAAGGCTTCCGCGGTGGCGCTGGAATGCAGTTGACCGGAGGAGTTGGCGGAGCCCTGAATTCTGATTACGTGCAAACCGCACCCACAACCTATACCGGCGCTGCGGGCGGCGTGAATGGGATCGACGCTTCCAAGGGAGAAGGCGTTGCCGGCACGCCAAAGTGGGTTGAATCCGGCGGTTCCTTCCTGCAAACCACGACCACCATCGGATATCCCAACGGTACTGGGGACGGCAGTATGGCACGCGGTGCGCCCGGCAATGCGGGCGGCGGTGGAACCGACGGCGACGCAGCCGGAAACATCGAGAACGCGGGCGGTGGTGGCGGCGGCAACGGAGGCATGGGCGGGTTTGGCGGTGATTCCTGGAATACGAATCTGAGCGACGGAGGCGAAGGCGGATCTCCGTTTCCCGCGACGATTGATCGCATCTCGCTGGGCGGCGGAGGCGGCGCCGGTTCGCGCAACAATTCCGACGGTGACAATCAAGCCAGCGGCGGAGCTGCGGGCGGCGGAATGATCTTCATTCGCGCCGACAGCCTGACGGGCACGGCGACTCTGACTGCAAACGGAACCAGCGCCTACATCGGAACGTCCAACGATGCTGGCGGCGGCGGCGGCGCGGGTGGAACGATCGTCATTCTCACAGCCAACGGCGGCGAGAGCGGACTGACCCTGCAAGCCAACGGCGGCCGCGGCGGCGATGCCTGGGACAGTCAACCCTACAGTCTGGCTGATCGCCACGGGCCTGGCGGCGGCGGTGCCGGCGGAGTGGTCTTCATTTCGGGTGCTGCGGCCAGCATCAGCGTAACCGGCGGCGGGAATGGGACGACGCTGACACCTGGCGTCGCTTACGGAGCCACGTTCGGCGGGTCTGGGACGAGCACGAGCAACGCCACGCTCTCGCAGGTCACCGGCATGCAGTCGTCGGCCCTTTGCGTTCCAGACCTGACTCTCAGCAAGAGCCACGTCGGGAATTTCACGCGCGGCTCGAACGCCAGCTTCACGATTCCAGTTTCGAATGTCAGCCTTCTGGGCGCCAGCAGCGGCGTGGTCACGGTCAACGACACGCTGCCATCTGGGCCTGACTCCGACAAGCGCAACCGGAACCGGGTGGACGTGCTCAGTTTCAGGACAGACAGTCAGTTGCGTCCGTTCGGACTCATTGGGCGTGGGCAGCCTCGTATCCATCGATCACGCTGAACGCCGCGGTATCGCAGGCGGCTCCGGCTACGGTGACGAATACGGCTGTGGTGGGCGGTGGAGGCGAAGCGAACCTGCTCAACGACATTGCCACCGACACGGCGAATGTGGTTTCGAGCGCCGATCTGAGCGTGACGGACGCGGGTTCGCCAAATCCCGGTTGCTGCCGGCGCGAATATCACTTACACGCAGGTGGTCACGAACAACGGGCCCAGCGCTGCCGATAATGCTTCGCTTGTCGCTTTCGATTCCGGCCAATACGACTCTGCTCTCGATCGCTGCTCCCGCGGGATGGAGTTGTCCGAATACCTGTAGGCAGCTCGTTGGTCTGCAGCAACGCCAACATGCCGGCATTGACGACCGCATCGTTCACGCTCGTCGTGAAGGTGAATAGCGGAACCGCCAATGGAACCGTCATTACCCAAACGGCATCGGTGGGTTCGTCCGCGATCGATCCGATTTCGTCGAACAACTCAGCGACAGTTACCACGATCGTGGGCTCGACCGGACCGAATCTTTCGGTGACTAACGTTGCGTCGCCGAATCCCGTTCAAGCGGGAGGCACCATCACGTACACGCAAGTGGTGACGAATACGGGAACGTCCGCGATAACCAACGGTACGTTCAGCGAAACGATCACGCCGGCGGCGAACATGACATTCGTTTCGGTCACGCCGCCCGCGGGATGGACTTGCGCAGGATTTCCGGCGTCACCCTGCACGAACCCAAGTGTGGGCGCAGGCGTATCGGGAACGTTCACTGTTAAATACAGCGTCAACGCCGGAACGGCCAGCGGAACCGTCATCACCGATACGGCGACCGTGAATGCAACGAACCAGTCGTACGGAGCAAATTCTGCGACGGCGACTGACATTGTTGCGACAGCTACCCAGGCGAGCCTTGTGCTGACAACGGCTGGGTCACCCACGGCGGTGCTGGCAGGAAATGACATTACTTATACGCAGACGGTAACGAATAACGGTCCAGCGGCAGCAACGACTGCGAATTTCACTGAGGCTACACCGCTCAACACGACTTTCCAGTCAGTCTTGGCTCCAGCGGGCTGGACTTGTACGACGCCGGCGGTCGGCTCCACAGGGAACGTCACTTGCACCGATCCCAGCCTCGCGGTCGGAGCGTCGGCCGAACATCGTGGTCGTGGTCAACGTTGCGCCCAGCGTCGTGGCGCCCACCATTACGGCGACATCGACTCTGTCTGCCACGAACTCGGTGACTACCAGCACCACGACCGTCACTACCAGCGTAATCATTGCCTGCGACCTGACGGTGACCAACAGCGGAAGCCCCAGTCCGGTGACTGTCGGGGCAAACATCACTTATACGCAGACTGTGTACAATCACGGTCCCGCGAATTGCAGCACGGCGACATTTACAGAGCCAACGCCAGCGAATACTACCTTTGTATCGGTGGCGGTTGTGACCACCGGCGGAGGAACTTGGACTTGTCCGAACACCGCGCCCGTTAGCTGCACAAACCCGAGCGTGCCGCCGGGTTCGACCGGAACGATCACAGCGATCTATAAGAGTAACCGGCGGAACGCTTATTACCGACACCGACACCGCCGCTACCACGACGCGCGACACGAATCCGGCGGACAACTCCGCGACCGTGAGTATTGCCGTCGCCTCTGGTACGCAGGCCGATTTGAGCGTCACCAATTCGGGGAGTCCGAATCCGGTGACAGCCGGCAATAACATTACCTACACGCAAAGCGTGACCAACGGCGGTCCGGCGGCCGCGAATGCGCCCGTCTTCACCGAAACTCTTCCTGCCAACACGACGGCGGTATCGCTGACCGGTCCTGCGGGATGGACCTGCGTTCTGGCGACTCGCACTTGCACCGACACGGCGAACATGGCGGCCAATACTACGGCCGCATTTACGTTTGTCGTGACGGTAAACTCGAACGTGGCGCCGGGAACGACGATCACGCAGACCGATTCGGTTTCCTCAACCACCAGCGATCCGAACAGCGGAAACAATAGCGCTACCGTCAATGTGCAGGTGGCGGACTCGGCAGACCTTTCTGTCACCAATACGCCGAACCCAGTCCCGGTGCAGGCTACCAACAACATCACCTACACGCAGGTCGTGACGAATAGCGGACCAAGCACGGCGACGTCTGTGACCCTGACCGATGTGGTCCCTGCAAATACGACCGCAGTTTCGATCAGCGGTCCGGCGGGATGGACTTGTACGCTTGCCACGCTCACCTGCGCCAACCCAGCGTTCGCGGCCGGGTCAGCAACCATCACCTTCGTCGTGTCGGTAAACGCCGGCACCACGGCTGGCACAGCCATCAACGAAACGGTCAACGTCACTTCCGCGGTTACCGATCCCAATCTCACCAACAACAGCGCCACGGCCGCCGACGTCGTAGCTACCGCGACGCAAGCGGATCTGATCACGACGAATCTGCCTTCCTCCAGTTCCGTTGCGGCGGGGAGCAATGTCACCTACACGCAGAGCGTGACCAACAACGGTCCAGCTGTGACCACTGCGGGGATGACCATTACCGAGACCACTCCGCCCAACACCAACTTCCAGTCGATGACACCTCCTGCGGGATGGACCTGCGGAACACTGCCTCCGGTGGGCGGCACCGGCACCATTACCTGCACGGATAGCGGAACGCTCGCCGTCAATGGCACTGCGAGCTTTGCTCTTGTGTTGCAGGTGAATGCCGGAACGCCCTCTGGAACCAACATCACAGACACCGTGACCGCAACCGCTGCCAACATCGTGCCCGGCATCACCACCAATACCGCAAGTGCAACAGTGGTGGTTGCGAACGCCAACAGCGCGGACATGGCGATCGTGAAGACGGGAACTCCGAATCCAGTTACCGAGGGAACGCCGCTTACCTACACGCTGACCGTGACCAATAACGGCCCTGCAACCGCCACGAACGTGACGGTGACCGACAGTGTGCCCTCGGTCATGACATATCTGTCTTCGAACTCGACTCAGGGATCGTGCTCGGAGGCGGGTGGAACCGTGACGTGCCTGCTCGGGACAATGGCGAACGGCATCACTGCGACGATTTCGATCTTGACACTGCCGAACACGCCGGGCATGTATCCCAACACCGCAATGGTTACCGCGCCGGATCAGACGGATCCTAATCCTACAAACAACACTTCCACCTGGATTGAGACCGTAACGGCGGCCACGAAGATTACGTTGCAGTCGTTCTCGGCGCACTACTCTAGCGACAAGAACGGTGCGAACCGCGTCGTACTGACGTGGAAGACCGGCGGCGAGAGCCACAACCTGGGCTTCAACGTCTATCGTGATCTCAACGGCAACCGCGTGCGTATGAATCCTTCCGTGATTGCCGGTTCGGCTTTACTTATGAGCGGGGCTCTGCCCAAGCATGCGGGCCGCAGCTATGCCTGGATTGATCCTGCCGGAGGAGTCACTGGAGCTTCCTACTGGCTGGAAGACATCGACGTCAACGGCACGCGGACCATGCACGGCCCAGTTTCCGCATCGTCAGGAATTCAGCCCATGCCCGATGCTTCCATGTCCGAGACGCGCATTCTGAGCCAGATGAATCAGTCGGTGCCGCCCGCACCCGGCAGCCAAGAGAGTCATCTCATGGAGTCTGTGCCCCAGGATTCCACGCCGACTCCAAGCCAGATCCAGAAACAGTTTGAATTGGCAGCGCATCCAGCGATCAAGATTTTCGTGCGGCACGAAGGCTGGTATCGCGTGACGCAGCCGGAACTGGTAAAAGCTGGACTCGATCCGAACGTTGATCCGGCGCTCCTGCATTTGTTCGCGGAAGCGAACGAACAGGCATTTCAGATCACGGGCGCAACCGCAGGTCCCGGCGGCTTCGGACCGCAAGCGGCTATCAACTTCTACGGAACGGGGATCAACACCGTCTTCAGCGGGCTACGGGTGTACTGGCTCGCGGTGGGCGACGAACGAGGCGAGCGTATTCCGCGACTGCCGGTGTCCGTTGGTTCGAACCAGCCGCCGGCGAGCTATACCGCCACCGTGGAATTGCAGCAGCACACCATCTACTTTGCGGCACTGCTAACCACGAACGGACAGAACTTCTTCGGTGCTCTCGTTTCGCCCGCTCCCGTGGAACAGGTGATCGAGGTGCCGCATCTCAACACGGCGTCGACACAGGCGCCGCGCCTTGAATTGGCTTTGCAAGGTATCATTACGGCCTTTCCGCACGACGTGACAGTCGCTCTGAATGGAACCACGCTGGGAGATGTCATTTTCACCGGCCAGGACACAGGCACTCTCAGCGTCACCATCCCTCCGGGCGTACTGCAGCCTTGGAGCAATACGGTCACTCTTACGGCGCAGAACGGGGATTACGACACCAGCCTCGTCGACTACATCCGCATCACTTATCCACACAAGTATGCGGCAGACTCCGATGAGTTGAAGTTTACTGGACGTGCCGGCGATGAAATCACGGTGGACGACTTCACGAGCGCGCCTACGGTTCTCGATATTACGGACCCGAATCGTCCGCTTCAGTTAACCCCGCAAGTTACTTCGTTGAATGGCAAGTTTGCCGCCTCGGTGCAGATACCTTTCACTACAACGAACCAAGCAACCCCGGTTCGGCATACGCTGCTGGCGGTCGCGGACAATCGAATTGCGTCTGCCGCCGGCGTGTGGGCTAACCACCCCTCGCATTGGCACAGTGAACAGGCGGGTGCGGACATTGCCATGGTCACGTATGCACCGTTTGCCGATGCTCTGGCGCCGCTCGTTCGTGCGCATCAGGCTCAAGGCAAAACCTCCGCTGTCATCCCAATTAACGATCTGTACGACGAGTTTAACTTTGGGGAGCGTACTCCCTTCGCGATCAAACAGTTCTTGAGGATTGCAAAGCAAAACTGGAAGACGCCACCGTCATACCTGCTGTTGAATGGCCGGGCCTCGCTCGACCCGAGGAACTATCTTGGCTTCGGCAGTCTTGATTTCGTCCCAACTCGCATCGTGCCTTCAAGCAGTCTGATGACCGCGTCCGACGACTGGTTCTCTGACTTCAACAACTCAGGTTTGCCGACCATCGCCACCGGTCGTTTGCCGGTCGGTACATCGGAGGAAGCCACCACGGTCGTGGGGAAGATCGTTGCCTATGAAGGGCAGTCGACCAATGGCCCCTGGACCGCGAATGCGTTGATGGTCGCCGACAAGAGCGACACGGAGAACTTCACCCAAGACAGTCAGACGGTCCAGGCGAGCCTGCCCTCGACGATGCAGGTCACGGACGTATTCACCGATGTCGTGGGCACCACGGCAGCTCGAGGAGACATCCTCACCGCAATTAATTCGGGCCAGGCGCTGGTGAACTATCTGGGACACGGATCGGAAGAGCAATGGTCCGGCTCCGACATTTTCGACACCACCTCGGTGAGTTCGCTGACCAACGGATCGCAGCTGCCCGTCTTCCTGATCATGGACTGTCTGAATGGATTTTTCCAGGATGTCTATGCCCAGCCACTGGCCGTCACGCTCGTTCTGGCGCCAAATGGTGGCGCTGTAGCTGCCCTGGCATCGAGCGGACTGAACCAGGCGCCACCCCAAACAACGCTCGATTTACTCGTAGTGCAGAATGCCTTGTCGGCAAAGGGGACAACTCTGGGTGCGGCGATCGTGAAAGCGAAGTCACAGATCACCGATCCGGACGTGCGCCGGACCTTCATTCTGTTCGGCGATCCCGCGCTGCAAGTGAAGCAACCGGCGACTGCGGCAGGACATTGAACCGACTCGGAGGGCAAAGGTCGGTGAAGAGTTCAGGCTGCCTTCAAGTCCTGTCCGGTCAGCGGGCTCAATCTGGGTGTCGCAAACTGCCGGTCCAAATGATTCTGGGACGGATGCGCCACACGAGACAGCTTACCCTCCGCTGTCAGTCGCTCGTACGCTTCCTCCCACGTCGGTATGTTGTTCGCAGTGAGGACCCAGTGTCCGTAAGCCGCCTCGCTACACCACTCCGCGAGACGTGACATCACCCGGGCGTGTGCTCCAGCGCCGCGGAATTTCCTCATCGCCTGCTCGCTCTCCCATACCGTTAAAGTCCAGAATGTCATCCCGGAGTCAACGAGCAGCCTTCCTCCGGAAAAGCCAGGCGCACGCTCCACTTGCCGCTGGCTACGGAACGTATGCCACACCAATAGTGGAAGAAATCTTATCGATCGCACCTTCAGGCGAGTCACAGACGCAAGCATAGCTTCTTTGATGTTCAAAAAGATTCGACCGACGCAATGGATCGATCTCCGGTCAGTCCAACCGCGGCGCGAGTTACTCGCGAAGAGGACCGTCCAGACTCTCCGTTCTACGACGACGCCGACACCGCAGCGGGTAGGCTCGCAGTTTGCCGCAGCGGCTCCGCCAGCGCCCGCATGACCTTGCCGAATCCCGCGAAGTCGAGAGACTGAGGACCATCCGAGAGCGCTCGCTCCGGACACGGATGCACCTCGATAATCAGCCCATCGGCGCCGACGGCCACAGCTGCACGCGAAACCGCGGCAATCAGGCTCTGCTTGCCGGTTCCGTGCGAAGGATCGGCAATCACCGGCAGGTGCGACAGATCGCGTGCCAGCGCGACCGCCGCCAGGTCGATCGTGTTGCGCATCTCGGTCTCGAAGGTCTTGATACCGCGCTCGCAGAGGACTACTTGCTGGTTGCCTCCGGAAAGCAGGTACTCCGCGGCGAGCAGCCATTCCTTTACCGTGGCCGAGGGGCCGCGCTTGAGCAGGATGGGCTTGTTCACCGTTGCGAGGCGGCGGAGCAGTGCGAAGTTCTGCATGTTGCGTGCCCCGACCTGCAGCATGTCCACGTGCTCGCAGATGACGTCTACGTCCTCGGTGCTCATCACTTCCGTGACCACGGGCAAGCCTGTTTCCTCGCGAGCTTCGCGCAGAATCTTGAGCGCCTCCAGGCCGAGACCCTGAAAGTCATAGGGTGAGGTGCGTGGCTTGTAAGCCCCACCGCGCAGCATGGCAGCACCCGCACGCTTTACAGCGTGAGCCGTGTCGAGCAGTTGTGTGCGCGACTCCACCGAACAAGGTCCGGCGATGACCACGACTTCAGGACCGCCGATGGCAACACCGTTTACAGTCACGACGGTGCGCTCGGGCTTCACTTGCCGGCTCACCAACTTGAAGGGCTGGGCGATGGCGACCACGTTATCTACGCCGGGTGCGACCTGAAGCGCTTCAATCTCGTGGCGCCGTCCGCTGCCCTACTGCGGCCACGATCGTCCGCTCCGTTCCGCGCGTGACATGCGGTTGGTAGCCGGCTTCGCGAATGCGTTCAATGATGTGGTTGATTTCCTGATCGGTGGCTTTCTCAGACATGTTGACAATCATCGGGCTGGCTCCTTGTGGGAATTCGTTTGTAAAAACAAACGCCGCGATCTCTGGATCGCGGCTTGCGGAAGCTTGATTCGTTTCGGTGGCCTTAGTGGCTCATCCTACTCCAAGCTGCTCCGCAGCCGCTGCTTCTGTAAACCAGAAGTAAACGGTAAATGCGGCGCCTGAAGTAAATCGTGTCATGGAAGTTTTCATCCTGATTACAAAATCAAACGAGCGGTCCTCAAGGGCGGACGATACCGCTACTGGAGCGAGCTGGCTACACTTGAGAACGCATTGTTGGCATTCGATCCGATCAAGCGGACCGTTCCCACTACCAGAACCAGAATGACCGCCAGCATAACCGCATACTCGGCGATGTCTTGTCCCGCATCTTCGGACCAAAGCCGACGCATCAGATTAGACATTTTCTCTCCTCCAGCCGCGTCAGTTCCTTGAGAGGGATAAGGACTGAGCTTGAACTTGGTTGCTAGACATGATGCACGCCCGTAGACACTCTTGTCAATGTGCCTTTTACGATTTTCCCATTCGAAGTTAATGCTGCGAAACGCCCGCTGGTGGCTGTGTTTGGGCGGTCGCGGGAATTGCCGAAGAAACCTGCGGAAGTATTTCCTGAGCCGACTCCTGGGCATATTGCAAAACACGGTTCGGAAGAATGCCGAGGTAGAGGGTGGCGAGAATGCTGACCGCCAGCGCGACCCCCAACCCGAACGGGACGGGCGTGACCGGTACCGTCTTTCGTGATTCGCGCATATACATCACGACCATAATCCGCAGGTAGTAGTAAGCCCCGATCGCGCTGTTGACGACACCGATCAGTGTCAGCCAGATCAGATTCGCTCGGATTGCTGCGCTGAAAACATAAAACTTGGCGAAGAATCCGCCGGTCATCGGAATGCCGATTAGAGAGAGAAGAAATATCGTCAGCGTGGCCGCCAGCAAGGGAGAAGTGCGCCCGAGTCCCTCATAGTCCTCCAGGGTTACATACCGCTCTCCGGCATTCGCGAAATGGCTGACCACGGCGAACGCTCCCACGTTCATGGCGGCGTAGGCGGCGGTGTAGAACATCGCCGCGGAAATCCCGGCAACAAAATTCTCAGACGAGGTCATCGCAAACGCGACCAGAAGATATCCGGCGTGGGCAATCGACGAATACGCCAGCAATCGCTTCACGTTGGTCTGCACCAGGGCGCCCACGTTCCCCAGCGTCATCGACAGAGCTGCCGCCATCCACAGAAGCCAGAAACGGCCCGGCGCGTTGATGGTGAAAACCACTCGCAGCAGCACGGCAAAAGCGGCGGCTTTCGGGGCAGTCGACATGAATCCGACGATCGGAGCGGGCGCGCCCTCGTAGACGTCGGGAGTCCAAATGTGAAAAGGCGCAGCCGCAACCTTGAATCCCAGGCCCACGAACATCAGGGCCATCGCGACATAGACCAGCAACTGGACCGGGCCCGCCTGCAGCGTCTGGCTGATCAGCTCAATGTTGGTCGATCCGGTGGCGCCGAACATCAGCGCAACGCCGTACAGGAAGAATGCGGTGGCAAACGATCCCAAAAGGAAATACTTCAGCGATGATTCGCTGCTCGACGCCTCATTCCGCCGAAATCCTGTCAGGATATACGTGGAGATGGAGGAGATCTCCAGCCCGATGAAGATCAGCACGAGTTCTACGGCCGACGACATCAGCGCCATGCCGACCACGCCGAAAAGGATCAGCGCGTAGTATTCTCCCGCGCGAATCCGTTGCACTGCCATGTATTCGAACGAACTCAGGATGACGACTGCCGCAATGGCGATCACCAGAAAATGGAAGAACACGCTGAACCCGTCGACCTTCACCATGTTGGAGAAAGCGAAGCCGGGGGACTGCGCCATGTACCACGTAGACAGAAGCCCGGCGACGGTGCCTCCCAGGGCGATGAAGCCGAGCAGTTTCTGGCTCTTCTCTTCATCCACCAGCGGATCGAGCAGCATGACCACGATCCCGAAAACCGACAGAGATCAGTTCGGGCAGGATGCGAATGTAATCCACCCCTTGCGGAATCGTTTGCAATAAGCAGCAGTGACGGGCATCATTGTCCCACCACCTTGCTGACCACTTGCGTGAATGGAGTCAATGCAGCCTGTACCGCAGGATCAATCGCGCCCAGCCACAAGAATCGGAGCCACGCCCATCACCAGGGCCGCAATGGCGCAAGGCCATACGGCGGCCTTCTCGAAGCCGATCATGTCCGCCATGGAATTATTGATCGGATTCGTCACTTTGCCGTAAAACACCCGCTGATACATCCACAAGCAGATAGCCCGCGCTCCAGATCACTCCGGTCGCAGCAAGAATTCCGTAGATCGCACGGGCCTGAAACGCTCCGCTCAGCACCAGGAACTCGCCGATGAATCCGTTGAGCAACGGAAGCCCGACCGATGCCAGCACGATGAATAGATACGAAGCCGCATAGACCGGCATGGGAGAAGCGAGGCCGCCGAACTCCGCGATCTCGTAAGTGTGGCGGCGTTCGTGAAGAATTCCAGCCAGCATGAACAGGCCGCCGGTAGAAATGCCGTGTGCCAGCATGACGAACATCGCGCCATTCAAGCCCGCTTGCGTGAAGCTGAAGATCCCCAGCACCACAAAGCCCAGGTGGCTGACCGAAGAGTAGGCGATCAGCTTCTTCATGTTGGGCTGCACCATGGCCACGAGCGCGCCGTAGATGATGCCAATCAGCGCCAGCGTCATGATCCACGGAGCATTGTGGCGGGCTTGTTCGGGGAACAGGCCCAGATTGAAGCGCAGCATGCCGTACGTGCCCATCTTCAGCAGGACGCCAGCCAGCAGAACGGATCCCGCAGTCGGCGCTTCAACGTGAGCGTCGGGCAGCCACGTGTGGAACGGGAATAGCGGAACTTTCACTGCGAACGCAAGGAAGAAGCCAAGGAACAGCCACTGCGCTGCGGCCGGGAAATTGGGGACTTTGCCGCTCGCGATCAGGTCGCGGATCGTTACGAAGTCAAAGCTGCCCGTGTTGGCGTACAGCCACAGAATCGCCGCCAGCATGAACACGGATGCGATCATCGTGTACATGAAGAACTTCACTGCCGCGTACACCTTGCGCTCGTGCCCGAAAACTCCGATCAGCAGCGCCATCGGGATCAGCGTGGCTTCCCAGAAGAAATAGAAGAGGAAGAGATCGAGCGAGGTGAATACGCCAATCAGCGCGGTCTCGAGAATCAGCAGAAGAATGAAAAATTCCTTCACTCGATCGTGCACCGACTTCCACGAGATCAGCACGCACAGCGGCGTCAGGAACGTCGTCAGCACCACCAGCCACAACGAAATGCCGTCCATCGCCATGTGATAGTGAATGTTCGGCGTGGAGATCCACTGGCGGTCGATTTCGTATTGGAACCCAGCCTGGCTGCGATGAAAGTGCACCGGCAAGTGCAGCGACAAGAGAAACGTAAGTAGCGTAAAGACCAGAGCGAATATCCGGATGTCGCGATCGCGGCGGGGAAACAGCATCAGCAGCAAAGCTCCGACCAGCGGAGCAAACGTCACGAACGTCAGGATGTAGGGGCTCCAGCTATCAGTGCTCATCGCACTCCCATCCAAATCATGTAGGCAATTACGACGGCGGACCCAGCGGCGATCCAGCCCGCGTACGATCGCACGTTGCCGGACTGCATGTGGCGCACTTCGTCCGAGACGTGACGTGCACCCTCGGCAGCGTTATTCACGGTATCGTCGATGACCTTGCGGTCCACGCCCTGCCACAGGATGCTGGTCGACCCGTCGATCAACGGCTTTACGAACACCTTCGCGTAGAGTTCGTCCACGTAGTACTTGTCCAAGACGGTTTGGTAGAGACCTCCGAGAGAGTTCGGCGATCTTTTGCGGGAGGTAGGGCTTGCTGACGTAAAGTACGTAAGCCAGGATGAATCCCAAGAGCGCGACTGTGACCGAAACTCCCATGAGCATAAGCTCTGTAGTCCGGCTGGCTGCTTCTCCAGCGGCCTCTGCGGCTGCTCCCGAACCGAAAACGGGCTCCAGGAAATGCTCGAAGCGGTTGCCGATTCCCACCAGACCGCCGATCACCGAAAGCAATGCCAGGATCATCAGCGGAACCAGCATGACCATCGGGCTCTCGTGGGGCTCACCATGGCCATGATCATCGTGACCATGGCTGTGAGTTCCATGTCCATGCTCGTCCACGTGCGCGCCGTGATAGTCGCCGAAAAATGTCATGAACAGCAAGCGGAACATGTAGAACGACGTGATGAAAGCCGTGATGACGCCGATCAGCCAGAACACCCAACTGCCGTGCGGGCTGGAATAGGCCTTCCAGAGGATCTCGTCCTTGCTCCAGAAGCCCGCGAATGGCGGGATTCCGGCGATAGCGAGCGTCGCGATCCCCATGGTTGCGAATGTCACTGGAATGTAAGAGCGCAGCCCGCCCATCTTGCGCATGTCCTGCTCGCCGCCTACAGCGTGAATCACCGATCCAGCAGCGAGGAACAGCAGCCCCTTGAAGAATGCGTGCGTCATCAGGTGGAAAATGCCCGCAGAGAACGCGCCCACACCGCACGCCATGAACATGTATCCGAGCTGCGAAACCGTGGAGTAGGCGAGCACCTTCTTGATATCGGTCTGTGCGATGCCGATGGTCGCGGCGAACAGCGCGGTCAGCGTGCCGATGACCGCGACAACCGTCAGCGCCATCGGGGCGCGCTCAAAAATCACGTGCGACCGCGAAACCATGTACACGCCAGCCGTCACCATCGTTGCCGCGTGGATGAGCGCAGAGACCGGTGTGGGACCTTCCATCGCGTCAGGAAGCCAGACGTAGAGCGGGATCTGCGCCGACTTGCCGCACGCACCAACCATCAATAAGATCCCGATCGCAGTCAGCAGTCCGGCGCCAGCCGTTTCCGCTCGCAAGCGGCTGGACTTGTGCAAACACCTTCGTAAAGTCCAGCGATCCGAAATGTTGGATGATCAGGAAGAGCCCAATCAGAAATCCGAAGTCGCCGATACGGTTGACGATGAATGCCTTCTTGCCGGCCGAGGCCGCCGAGTCTTTCGTGAACCAGAACCCGATCAGCAGATACGACGCCAGGCCCACGCCCTCCCACCCGATAAACATCAGCAGGTAGTTGTTGGCCAGCACCAGCGTCAGCATGAAAAACATGAACAGGTTCAGGTAGGTGAAGAAGCGGTAGTAGCTGGGGTCGTCCCACATGTAGCCGACGGAGTAGATGTGGATGAGGAATCCGACTCCGGTGACGACCAGCAGCATGACCAGCGACAGTTGATCGAGATATAAGGCGAAGTCAGCACTGAAGTTTCCGGAACGGATCCAGTGTGCGACGTATTCCTGGTAGGGCAGGTCGCCGGACGAAACGCGTAGCGCGACCGAGAGCGCCCAAGCGAAAGCTGCGCCCGAGAAGAATAGTCCGATCGTGCTGACCGCGGTCCGCGAAGACTTCTTTCCCGAGGAACCCATTAATCGCAGCACCCGCCAGCGGCAGCACCGGGATCAGCCAGAGATTGAGAGAGGACGTCATAGTTTGAGCAGGTTCACCTGGTCCACGTTCAGCGTTTCCCGCGTGCGGTAGACGGCAATGATGATTGCCAGTCCCACCGCCGCTTCCGCCGCCGCCACCACCATGACGAAGAAGACGAAGACCTGTCCGGCCAGCGCGTGCCAGTGTGCGGCGAAGGCGACGAAAGAAAGATTCACGCCGTTCAGCATCAACTCAATCGACATGAAGATCGTGATGATGTTGCGCTTGATCAGAAATCCGGCCACGCCGCAGGCAAACAGGAATCCGCTGAGCACCAGGTAATAAGAAAGAGGAACCATCAGTCCACCTTCCCTGGCGGGCTGCCGATGGCGGCTTGCTGGCCAGCACCACCGCACCCATGATCGCGATCAGGATCAGGACGGAAGTAATTTCAAACGGCAGTAGAAATTCGTGAAAGAGCAATTGTCCGATCGTCTTGGGATCGCCGGGCAGCGCGCCAGCGGCAACCGCCTCGGTTCCCGAGTGCCGCAGCACAACCCAGCCAAGCAGGATGCTTCCCAGCAGCAATCCCGGAATGCCGAATAAGAAAGCGACGCGGCTGCCCTTGGTGTGTTCTTCGACTCCGGCATTCAACAGCATGATGACGAAGACGAACAACACCATGATGGCGCCGGCGTAGACGATGACCTGCACGGCTGCGACGAACTCCGCGCCCAGCAGCAGGTATTCGCCTGCAAGCGCGGCCATCACCGCGATCAGCGAGAGCGCGCTGTTAATCGGATGAGTCTGCGCCAGCAGGTTGATCGCCCCCGCCACACAGACGGCCCCAAAGGCCAGAAACAGAATCAGATGAATGCTAAGCATGAACGTTTAGTACTCGGTACTCAGTACTCGGTACTCAGAAAAACCGCCGACCTACGGCGCCTCTCAGACGATGCGTTCCAACTGAGAACTGAGTACTGGGTACTGCTTCTTCACCACGCCACTGCGATCGCAGTGGCAATCAGATTCACCAGCGCCAGCGGCAGCAGGAACTTCCAGCCGAACGCCATCAGTTGGTCATAGCGGAAGCGCGGCAGCGTGCCGCGCACCCAGATATACAGAAAGAGAAACGCAAAAATCTTGGCCGCGAACCAGAACAGCGGCAGAAGCGCCTGCAAAATCGGTGGTCCAAAGATCGGCCCGTGCCATCCGCCGAAGAACAGCAGCGTCGCCAGGCAAGCCACCGTGATCATGTTGGCGTATTCGGCCATGAAGAACATGGCAAACTTCATCGCGCTGTACTCGGTGTGATAACCGGCCACCAATTCGGTTTCGGCTTCGGGCAAGTCAAAGGGGATGCGGTTCGTCTCCGCGTAGGCCGCCATCAGGTAGCAGAAAAAGCCAACGGGCTGCAGAAAGATATTCCAGCGCGGGATGAATCCCCAAAAGTGTCCGCCCTGTGCGTCCACGATGTCGCGCAAGCTGAAGCTGCCCGGATAGAATCAGCACGCCGACCAGCGACAGCCCGAGCGAAATCTCGTAGCTCACCATCTGCGCGCTGGCGCGCAGTCCGCCGAGCAGGGAATATTTGTTGTTCGACGACCATCCCGCGAGCGCGACACCGTACACGCCAATCGACGTGACTCCAAGAATCAGCAGCAGTCCGGTGTTCACGTCGGTGATCTGCAGCGGAATGCTGTACGCCGCCGAATCAGCGATCGAGTTGCCGAACGGGATCACCGCGATCGACGTCAGCGCGAAAATGACCGCGATCAGCGGCGCCGCTAGAAACAGCGGCTTGTAGACGTGCGGCGGAGTCAGATCTTCTTTAAACAGAAACTTGATGCCGTCGGCCGCGGGTTGCAGCAGGCCAAACGGGCCGACCCGCGTGGGTCCCCAGCGATTCTGCATGTGGCCCACCACCTTGCGCTCCAGCCAGACGGTGTACGCGACCGCGGTGAGCAGCACGCCCAGAACGATCGCGGACTTGATCACCGACACCAGTATGAATAGCCAGATTGGCAACGCCACGCCTTGCTTCCTCTCTTGCTGAGCTGCGAGTTATGAGCCGCGAGCTGCGAGCGACAACGAACAGTTTTTCTCACCGCTCGCAGTTCAAAGCTCACAGCTAGAAATTAGTCCGCCGCGACTTCCGCGGGTTTGACTTCGTGACTCTCCATCACCGACTTCAATGTGCGCGAATAACGTCCCAGCGTGCCGGAACGTGAACAGGCTGTCGTTGGCCGGAGAAATCGATTCCGGCTTGTGCGCTGCGCCCGGTCCGCTCTTCGTCGAGCGATCGTGTGCTCGCTGTTTCCCGCCAGCAGATTCACGCGGGAAACGTCGTAGCCGGGAACCAGTCGCTGGATTTCGTCGAGAATCGCCATGGGATCGAGCGGGCTCAACTTCGGCTCCAGTCCTTGCATCTCAAGCCACACAGCATGACGGTCGGCCTCGCCCGACTGCGCTCCGCGGGACTGGCCCATATCCGCGTGCGTTCCGCCGCCGAACGGAACCAATTTGCGAACATCAACGCCCATCGCGTCGGCGATGCGGACTATCATTTCGAAATCCGTCTTCGTGCCTGAAACTTCTCCGGCCTTCTTGACCAGTTGCACGTCGCCGCAGGTGTTGGTCATCGTGCCGGCTTTTTCGTACGCGTTGCCGCAGGCAGAACCACGTCGGCCATGACCGCAGTTTCGGTCAGGAACATGTCCTGCACGACGACAAAGCTGTTCGAAAACGCAAACGGATCGATCTTCAACCGTCCGATCGGATTCGAGCCAACAACGTAGAGCGCCTTCAGTTTGCCGCTCTTCCCGGCTTCCACCATGCCCGTGAGATCGAGCCCAGCGGGCTTGCGGGACCGTCCACTCGTGATGAAACTCGCTGTGTCCCGCGGTCGGGTGATAGCCCGGCAGCAGGTCGGGGTAAAGACCCATATCGGCCGCTCCGCGCGAGTTGGCGTAGTCGGCGAGGCAGACGAACTTGGATCCCTCGAATCCCCGAGCCGAATGCGATCAGGCTCGCGACGTCGTTGCCGCGAATTTCCGAACCGAAAATAATGACGAGATTCTTTTCCGCTCGCAGCTTGTCGCGCAGAGCGCGACCCAGGCATCTCTGACTCGCCGACGCGCTGGCCAGTGTATCCGCGGCCCCATCGTCGCCCGCCAGGAAACTCGCAACCTTTCCTTCGGTTCCCGCAGGAATCTGGGTGAAGCTTGTCGCCTGCCGCCGCAGCTTGATGGACTTCCGAATTGACCACGTAGAGCTTCGCGCGATGCAGACGCACGTTGTTGCGAATCTGCCAGGCGAGCAGCGGATGCTGCTCGGTCGGATCGTTCCCGATCAGCAGAATCGCCGGGGCCGTGAACACGTCCGCCATGCTCGCGGTCGCATCCGGCTTGCCGCGCAGAGCCGCCGCGAGAGCAGGGAAGTCGGCCGTTCGGTGATGATCGACGTTGTTCGTCTTCAGCACCGTGCGCGCAAACTTCGACAGCAGGTAGGCTTCTTCATTGGTGGTGCGCGTTGAACCGATCACGCCGATCGCCGCACCGCCATCCTTGTCGCGAACCTCCGCGAACTTCTTCCCAACCAACTCGAACGCTTCTTCCCACGTCGACGGAGTCAGCTTGCCATTCTTGCGGATCAGCGGCTGCGTCAGACGCTCTTCGTGATTGGCAAAATCGAAGGCGTAGCGGCCCTTGATGCAGAGGAAGTCGCCGTTGGTTCCGCTCTTGTCGCGGTTGTCGCCGCGGACAATCTCCATACCTGTATCCGACCGCCGCACACCCAGCGTGGTCTTGCAGCCGTCGCCGCAGTGCGTGCAGACGGTGCCGACGTGCTTCATCTCCCACGGGCGCGTCTTGTAGCGATACGCACCCGAGGTGAGCGCGCCCACCGGGCAGATGTCGATGCACATGCCGCACTCTTCGCACTCCAGATGATCTTCTTTATTGGGCGCAATCAGCGAACTGACGCCGCGGTTCTGCACGCCCAGCGCCCAAACGTCCATGCCCTCGCCGCACACGCGCACGCAGCGATAGCAGAGAATGCAGCGCGGCCGGTCGAAGAACACCACCGGAGACCATTGCTGCTCCTCCTTGTGGTTCTTCGCCTCCATGAACTTCGATTCGGCCGCGCCGTAGGAGAACGTCATGTCCTGCAATTCGCACTCGCCGCCGGCGTCGCACACCGGACAATCCAGCGGATGGTTGCCGAGCAGCATCTCCAGCATCGACTTGCGCGCCTGCTTGATCTCGTCGCTGTCGGTGGTGACGATCATGCCCTCGCCGACGACCGTGGTGCAGGCGGTCTGCAGCTTGGGCATCTTCTCGACTTTCACCAGGCACATGCGGCACGCGCCCTGCAGCGAGAGATTGGGGTAATAGCAGAATGAAGGCACTTCGATGCCCACGGTCTTGCAGGCCTCGATGAGCAGCGTGCCCGCGGGAGCCGTGAGCTTCTTGCCGTCGACAGTGAGATTTACATCAGCCATGGCGATTGAGTAATTTTGTCGATAATCTCGCGATTCAGATTTCAATCGCAGTGACTCGATCGCCGAGACGCAGCTTACGTGTGCAAGCTCCGCCGCGCCCTCTTTCTCGTACGGGCAAGGCCGGCCTTCCAGGTGATCTTCAAATTCTTTGCGGAACTTCTTCACGAATCCGATCGTCGGCATCGCCGCCGCGTCTCCCAGCGGACAGAACGTCCGCCCCAGCATGTTCTCCGCCAGGTACTGGATGTTGTCGATGTCCTTCTTCATACCGCCGCCGCCGTGAAAGCGCATCAGCGTCTTCTTGATCCAGTCGGTGCCCTCGCGGCACGGGATGCACCATCCGCAACTTTCGTGCTGATAGAACTTCATGGTGCGCAGCGCGAATTTCACGATGCATTGCTGGTCGTCGATCACCACCACGCCGCCTGAACCCAGCATGGATCCGGCCTTCGCGACCGAATCGAAATCCATGGCGACATCAACTTCATCGGCAGTGAGGCACGGGCAGGACGCTCCGCCCGGCACGACCGCTTTCAACGTGCGCCCGTTCGGAATGCCGCCGCCAACTTCGTAGACCATCTTCTTCAGGTTGTAGCCCATCGGCAGTTCGTAGACGCCGGGCTTGGCGATGTTGCCGCTCAGGCAAAACAGGCGCGTGCCGCCGTTTTTCGGAGTGCCCAGCTTGGCGTACCAGTCCGCGCCGCCAAGAATAATGTGCGGCACATTCGCCAGCGTCTCGGCATTGTTGATGACCGTCGGCCCGCCCCAGAGTCCAACCACAGCAGGGAAGGGAGGCCGGATGCGCGGAATGCCGCGCTTGCCTTCGAGCGATTCCATCAGCGCTGACTCTTCGCCGACTTCGTACGCTCCCGCGCCGCCGTGCCAGTAGATGTCCAGATCGCGTCCGCTGCCGAAAATGTTCTTGCCGATGAATCCCTTGGCGTAGGCGTCGCGAATCGCCTTCTGCATGATGTTCAGGAGATACCGGTACTCGCCGCGAATGTAGATGTAGCCGCTCTTCGCGCCCACGGCCAGCGCGCCGATCATCACGCCTTCGATCACCGAGTGCGGATCGTGCTCGAAAATCAGACGGTCTTTGCAGGTGCCGGGCTCGCTCTCGTCGCCATTGCAGAGCACGTACTTGGGCTTGGCCGACTGCTTGGGCACGAACGACCACTTCATCCCCGTCGAGAATCCCGCTCCGCCGCGCCCGCGCAGCCCGGAATTCTTGACCTCATTAATGATGGCGTCCGGTTCCATGGCGAGCGCCTTCTGCACGGCCTTGTAGCCGTCCAGTTCGAGATAGCGGTCGATATCGGCCGCACCCTGGCCAAAGCGCCGGGAGACGACCTTTACCTCGTCGGGATGGGAGACCAAGTCAGCCATGAGAGCGATTGTTGACTGAAGATTTCAGATTGCAGATTTCAAACACTACGACTCACACAGGCTGAGTGAACAATCTCAAATCCGACAATCTACAAATCCTATTGCGTTGCCTTCTTCTTATACTCGTCGAGAATCCGGTCCATCTTTTCGGTGGTCAGGTTCTCGTGAAAATCGTAATTCACCTGCGCCGCCGGAGCCCAGCTGCAAGCGCCAATGCACTCCACTTCTTCCAGCGTAAACATGCCGTCGGACGTGGTCTGCTTGTGGCCAACTGCCCAGCTTCTTCGCGCAGTGATGCAGAATGTCTTCGCCGCCGCGCACCATGCAGCTGATATTGGTGCACACCTGCACGTTGAACTTGCCGCGCGGCTTGGTGGTCAGCATCGAGTAGTAGCTGATCACGTTGCGCACTTCGAGTTCGGTCAAGTCGAGGCGGGATGCGATCTCCGCGATGACTTCGTCTGATAGATAGCCGACTTCGTCCTGCGCGTAAAGCAGCGTCGGGACGAGCGCAGACCGCTTCGTCGGATAATGCGGGACCATCTCCGCGAAGCGCGCTTCGAATTCGTCAGAAAATTTCATTTGTCAATCTCTGTGATCCTCTGTGTCCTCTGTGGTGAGAAAGGCCCAGAACCACAGAGGACACAGAGGATCACAGGGTCACCGGTCAATTTCTCCCAGCACGATATCGATCGAACCAATCGCTGCCACTACATCGGCCAGCAGCCGTCCTTCACACATCTTCGGCAGAGTTTGCAAATTCGCAAAGCATGCCGACCGCATGTGTACGCGATACGGTTTGGCCGTTCCGTCGCTCACGATGTAATAGCCCATTTCCCCACGCGGAGACTCGACCGCCTGATAGACCTCGCCCGGCGGCACCGCAAAGCCTTCGGTGATGATCTTGAAGTGGTAGATGAGCGATTCCATCTGCGTCTTCATCTTCTCGCGGTCGGGCAGCACGATTCCGGGTGCATCGGCCTTGATCGGGCCTTCCGGCATGCCGTCCAGGGCCTGTCGAACGATGTTCGTTGATTCGCGCAGCTCCTGCACGCGGCACATGTACCGCGCAAAGACATCGCCTTCCTGCGAGACCGGAACTTTGAACTGGAACTTCTCGTAGCTCGAGTACGGCATATCCCGCCGCAGGTCGATGTCGACGCCGCTTCCTCGGAGGCCGACCGCATATGCACGCGATAAGGCTTGGCTGTTCCATCGCTCACGATGTAGTAGCCCATCTCCCCGCGCGGCGATTCGACTGCCTGATACACCTCGCCCGGCGGCACCGCGAAGCCTTCGTGATGATCTTGAAGTGGTAGATGAGCGATTCCATCTGCGTCTTCATCTTCTCGCGGTCGGGCAGCACGATTCCCGGAGCATCGGCCTTGATCGGGCCTTCCGGCATGCCGTCCAGCGCCTGTCGAACGATGTCCGTCGATTCGCGCAGTTCCTGCACGCGGCACATGTACCGGGCGAAGACGTCGCCTTCCTGCGAGACCGGCACTTTGAACTGGAACTTCTCGTAGCTCGAATACGGCATATCGCGCCGCAGGTCGATGTCGACGCCGCTGCCGCGCAGGGTCGGCCCGGTCGCACCCAATGCAATGGCGTCTTCCGCAGTCATCCGGGCCACGCCCTTGGTCCGCATGGTCCAGATCGGATTCCCGGTCAGCAGATTCTCGTACTGGTCGATCCTCTCTGGAAAATATCCGGCAAAGTCGCGGACGCGATCGAAGAATCCCAGCGGCGGTTCCAGCGCAATTCCGCCCACGCGGAAGTACGACGTCATCATGCGCTGCCCGCTGACCATCTCGAACATGCGCAAAACTTCTTCGCGCTCGCGGAAGCAATACAAGAAGACTGTCAGCGCGCCAATATCCATGGCGTGCGTGCCCAGCCACACCAGGTGCGAGTTGATCCGGGTCAGCTCGTTGAGCAGCACCCGCAGCCACTGCGCCTTCGGCGGAATCTCCAGCCCCAGCAACTTCTCCACTGCGAGCACGTAGCAGAGGTTGTTGGTCATGGGGCAGAGGTAGTCGATGCGGTCGGTCAGCGGCACCACCTGCTGGTAAAACTTAGCCTCGCAGGTCTTCTCAATCCCGGTGTGCAGGAAGCCGATGTCCGGCATCATCCGCACCACCGTCTCGCCGTCAATCTCGAGTAAAACGCGCAATACGCCGTGCGTCGACGGATGCTGCGGGCCCATGTTCAGGATCATGGTTCGATCCTGTCCGGGCTCTAGAACGGGTGTGGGGGTCAGGTGGGCCATCGTTAATCTCTACCTTAGCGGTAGCCCTCCACCGGATAATCTTTGCGCAGAGGGTGGCCTTCCCAATCCTCGGGCATCAGAATGCGCCGTAAATAAGGATGCCCGGTGAACCGAACGCCAAACAGATCGAATACCTCGCGCTCAAAGTAGTTCGCCCCCGGCCAAACCGAGGTAAGCGACTCCACCGCAGGGCTGCCGCTATTCAGGCGAACCTTCAGCCGGATGCGCTCCTTGTTTGGAATCGAAAGCAGGTGATAAACCACCTCAAACCGGGGCTCGGCTGGATACCAGTCCACGCAGGTCACATCCGAAAGGAAATTGAACGGGCACGCCGGATCCTCTTTGAGCACGACACAGGCCTCGCGGATGTAGGCCCGATCGACGTAAATCGTCATCTCGTCGCGATCGAACTTTACGTCCGTTACGGCTTCGGCGTTCCACCCGACCAGGCGCGCTACCGCCGGATGGTTCTTCAGTTGTTCCAAATCAGTGATCGCGGGGGCCAGCGCCATCAGAAATTCCCCCGCTTCGGAGAGGTCTCGCCCCAGTCCAGTACGCCCTTCTTCCAGACATAGAAGAAGCCCACCAGGAAAATCCCGATGTATACCAGCATCTCCCACAGGCCAAAATGGCCTTCGTGGTTCGCGGTCAATTGCCGCAAATTAACTGCCCAAGGATAGATGAATACGGCCTCAACATCGAACAGAATGAACAGCATAGCCACCAGGTAGAACTTAACCGAGAAGCGCTGCCGGGAGTCCCCCACCGGGGTCATGCCGCATTCATAAGGAGAGAGTTTGGCGCGGGTCGGTTTACGCTGTCCAACCAGCCAGGAAAGGGTGATAATCGCACCCGCAATGCCGCCCGCCATAAGAATATGGATCAAAAACGGGAGGTAGCGAGCGAAGTAATTGTCGGGCATAGGAGGAGCTATATATAATTCGCGCCAAGTGTTGCTTAAACATTCTAGGTTATGGGCTTACACGAACAGTGTCAAGCGAACAGCGGCATCATCCTGTGGAAATGGAGAAGAAGATTTTGTAATTGAGTAATCGCGTAATTTTGTAATTGAGAATCAAATGCAGCCAGCCCCAGGCTGGCGCTCCAATTACACGATTACAAAATTACGCAATTACCAGATTGCCCCAATCCTTATGATTTTCGGCTTCAACACCGACGTGAAGCACGGCGACACCATTTACCACGTGCAGAGCGAAGCGCGTGAAAGCGAACTCCTTTTGCAGACGCAGGTCTTTGTGCGCGGTCGCTGCATCGGCAAAAAGGCTACTTCCTACGGCAGCAAGAGCAGCGACATCCAGGTCGCCGATGCGCAAAAAGAACAGTTTCTCCGCGAGCAACACCGCCTGGTGCTCGACGCCATCCGCGAAGGTAAGCTGGACGACGTTCTCGACCATCCCGAGCCCGAAGTTTTGGCCACGGTGAAAGAGTTGGACGTGCAATGGCTCAACTCTGATTCCGTCCAC
The DNA here is from genome assembly GCA_963788555.1 of uncultured Acidobacteriaceae bacterium. GTDB lineage: Bacteria > Acidobacteriota > Terriglobia > Terriglobales > Acidobacteriaceae > Sulfotelmatobacter. The sequence continues at coordinate 759,910 of CAWBHM010000008.1, forward strand.
TCCGACCGCAACCTGACCATGCAGTTGCGCGTTACCGAAGGAGGTGCTGCTGCCTCCGGCGCACGCCTCACCTTCCGCTTTGCCCGTCCTGGCGCAGCCCCGTTCTATACTCAGGCGGTCGCCGATTCCGGCGGCGGCGCCGAAATCAAAATCGAAGTGGAAGAGGCGCAGTTACCGGATTCTTCTCTTCTGGTGCAAGCCAACTTCGAAGGCCGAACCGCTACGCGGAAGTTTGCGCTGCGCAAAGCAGAGTAGAGTAGCGGCGGAGAAAGCTGAATTGCTAAAATCATTACGCCGCCGTCATCCCGAGCGGAGCCGTTTTTCAGGCGAAGGGAGGGATCTCGGGCGGACCTTCTAAGAACTGCACCACCGATTCATAGCCATGAAACTTCAGATTAATGGCGAAGGGCGCGATTTCCCGGATTCGCCTCCGTTCACGCTTGGTGCCCTTGTCGAGACCCTGGGTATGAAGTCCGACCGCGTTGCCATCGAACTGAACCTCGACATCGTCCCTCGCGACCGCTGGTCCTCCACTCAGCTAAACGAAGGCGACCGCCTCGAAATCGTCCACTTTGTCGGCGGTGGCTGAGGCGATGTTGGTGCAGCCTAGTCAGAGCCTCTTCGATTTCTCAATCCCCGAAGCATGCTTTGCCAATTCCCGATTCAAGACTGCGTATCCTTGAACATTATTTGGGATTGCGATCTTTTTCTCGGCGTCTCGGCTTTCGACCACCAACCACCCACGACGCTCACGCAGACGCTCCACTTCGCGTAGTCCAATTCGGACCTCCGGCCAGCCAAGTCTTTGGCGTACCAGATCCGTGTCCGTTAACAGAAAAACCAAGCTCGATCTGAACTTGTTCAGGCCGTGCCTGTAAGCCAAGTAGTATGCGCCGATCACAACCCCAGCCGTTATCGCTGCGGCGGTCCAGACAAGAGCGGACTCCATCTCGTGACTCATTGATCGGACAGCGACAATCCCCAGCACAGCGGTTCCGCTTAACGCCGCAACCGCGCCCCATAGAAGCAAGCGCACCTTGCGATCGCGTGCTCGTCCAGCGAGATCATCCGGCAAGACTCTAAACTCAGTGGCTGGCAAGGCTCATCCTCCAAGCAGATGATAAGCGGTTTCAGTTCGACCCCGACGTGACTTTCGTGCCGGATTGGCCATAAGAACTCATCCGTACTTCGACCAGGAACTCTCTTAGTCACCCCCTTTTCCGTCGATTCTTTGCTTGATCCACAGGGGGGCATGCCTAAAATGTTTGAAACATTTTGCCCGGCGATTGTTTCAAACATATTTGAGGGGCGCATGCCGAGACCGGTTCACATCGCAAGAGGTGATTGCTCTGACCGGGATCACGCCTCGCCAGCTCCAGTGGTGGGATGAGCGCGGCGTGGTCAGGCCCGAGCACGAAGGGCATCGGCGTCTCTACTCGATGGATCACCTGACCGAAGTGGCTGTGATCTGCGAACTGCGGCGAAAGGGATTCTCGCTGCAGGGCGTTCGCAAGGTCATGCGCTTTCTCGATCGCGAGATCGGGAAGGGATTGGCCGACATCGTCAGCCGGGGCTCCGACTATCACCTTTTGACCGACGGAACGCATCTATATTTGGAGACGTCCGCACGGCAGATTGTCGACATTCTGAAGAATTCGGCCCAGCCGATTCTGGGTGTTTGCTTAAGCGACGCGGTGCGGCAGGTGCGGGCTGGGGTCGTCTCCGGTAAGGCGAATACTTCGGTAACGTCGCCTGATTACCGCAGGCGTGCTAAAAAAGCTTCGTAGGCTAGCAGTGGGGATCGCAGCACGAACCAGCACTACGAACACAGGAGGAAGACATGGTCGGTGAACTGGACCTTCTCAATGAGTGGATACCGGAACAGATGCAGCCGGGAACCGTCTTCGTGCTGGAAAATGCCGGCGAGATCGGCGAAAAGGAAGATCCCTATTGGGCCGTGTTGTCCTGCCCTTCCTGCGGCATGCTGGGCCTGATCACGCGCAAGCAAATCAACGGCTTCCTGCCCGTGATTTGCGGATCCGAGCACTGCTCGGCGCAGTTCTTTATCCGCGACAATGAAGTCGTGGTGCGCAAACCCTTCTAGACATTTGCCGAGAGATTGAGGGCCGCTTGCTGCGGCCCTTTATTTTTTTCTTGCCTTCACTTCTTGCAGTTCCACCGGAACCTGCTCAATGATTTCAATGCCGAAGCCTTCGAGCGCCGCGACCTTTTTGGGGCGGTTCGTCAGCAGTCGGATGCGGTGCAGGTTTAAGTCCGAAAGAATCTGAGCGCCTATGCCGACTTCGCGCTGAATCTGCTTTTCGTTGTCGTACAGCGCGGTAAGTCTTTGTCCGCGGTGAAAGCCGAGAGCATTGCGATCGCCGACCTTCTCGACCGAGAATCCCTGCGACGTCTGGTGCAGGTAGATCAGGGCTCCGCAGTCCTTCCTCGGAAATGCGTCGGAGCGCGCCTTCGAGCGTGGCATGGCATTCGCATCCGGTCGCGCCGAAAACGTCGCCCATCAGGCAGTGCGCGTGCATTCGAACCAGAACCGGAGTCTGGCTGTGTTCGATGTCTCCGCGAATCAGCGCGACGTGCGACTCGCCGCCGTCCACTTCGCTTTCGTAGGCGATCATGCGGAACTCGCCGAAGCGCGTGTCGACCAGCGCCTCGCCGACGCGGTGCACATAGCGTTCGTGCGCCATGCGGTAGCGAATGAGTTCGGCGACGGTGAGCATCTTCATCTTGTGCTCGCGGCAGAACTCGATCAGGTCGGGCACGCGCGCCATGCTGCCATCGTCCTTCATGATTTCGCAGATGATTCCGGCGGGAACCATTCCCGCGAGCCGCGCCAGATCGACCGACGCTTCCGTTTGCCCGGCGCGCACCAGCACTCCACCTTTGCGGGCGCGAAGAGGGAACATGTGTCCGGGACGAGCCAAATCGGAAGGCTTCGTCGCGGGATCGATCGCGACTTGAATCGTGCGCGCGCGGTCGTGCGCCGAAATGCCAGTCGTCACGCCAGTGCGCGCGTCGATCGCCTCGCAAAATGCGGTACCGAACTGCGACGTGTTCTCCGACGTCATGGGACCGATGTTCAGGTGCTCAAGTCGCTCTTCGGTCATGGCCAGGCAGACCAGTCCGCGTCCGTACTTGGCCATGAAGTTGATGGCTTCGGGCGTGACCTTTTCGGCGGCGAGCGTCAGGTCGCCTTCGTTCTCGCGATCCTCGTCGTCGACAACAACGATCATGCGGCCGGCGCGGATTTCCTCAATCGCATCAGGAACGTCGGTGAATGGGGTCTCGGGGCTCATGATGTCGCGATTCTAGCAGAGGGTTCGCCCTCGCGGCTTCGGTCTGAACCGATCATAGAATGGCTACGAAGTTTACGTGAAGAGATCCTGAAACCCTGTAATCTCGAACGGACAAAATCCCCCGATCAGTAACTTCGCTATCTAGAAATACCTACCTCCTACATTATTTCCGAGGCCGTGTCAGACTCAGCCGCAGGCCTTCCAGAATTCCAGATGGCAGCGCCTGCAGATTCGACATGTCTTGCGGCACGAATCGCTCGCCATATCTTTCATCGAGCAATCGGTAAGTAGGAAGTGCATGACCGGCTAACGAGTTGATGGCGGTGTTGCCTACGACGATCCGTAGGTTGTTGGTTCCCAAGGTTAGGAACTTTGTGACATCAATCGTGTATGGGGGATGCCAGACGAACCCGGCGCGTTTATCGTTGACGTAGATCTCCGCCGCTTCTCGGATGGGGCCTTCGAAATAAGCCTTCATGCTGAACTGCAGCAGCGGGTTCGGTTCCTCGAGAGCGGTGCCCTGTCCGAAGTCGAGTACGGCAGCAATCCCCGGCGTCAGGTCCTTGGACAGAAGCGTGACGCTTTTCTCATAGCTAACCTCGCCCGAATAGTATTTGAGTGGCGGATCCTCGCTCCAGGAATGGAGTTTCGATAGGTTGACGGACTGATTTGTTTCGCGGAAGGTTGCCTTCCATGCTGTGGTGAGGTCGATTGTCCTTACTGGAATGCGCGAAACAGGCTCCCTCTTTTGATGCTCAACGGCCAGATCAGTGAACAGGATCAACCGTGACTCGTATGGCTGCAGATCGAGGTCGATGGCAAATGGGTTCTCCACCGCAGCGATCTCGCCGGTAAACGGATCTAGCCATTCAGCGTGTTGCGCGGCATGCCGAAATTTCGCCAGAATCTGGCGTGGTTGATTGCTGGTGTTGGCTACGAAGTATAAATCTCCAAAAGCCAGCTTTCGATGGATGAACCCCACGCGCGGAGTCTTAGGGGAAAGAATGACATCGGGGGCGAGATAACTTGCGAGAGCGGTTCCGAGTTGTTTCTCATCCGGAATAAAGTGGCCCGTGGCATTGCTTGCACGGAAGAGGCGTTGCGAGATATCCCGGATCTGCTGGCCCTCAGAATCTGCGTCAATCAAGCCGGGCGCGATCGACGGCAAGCTGTGCGCGGCGATAACGATCCCTCCGTGCCGCGCATATTCTTCAATCTCGCGATAAGTTGCGAGGGGTAGCCGGTCAACGGCCGGCAGTATCAACACTGCGTATGGAATGCCGACGGTGTCGATTGCGTCGGCATCGATAAAGTCCAGGTTGAAGCCAGAATCGAGTACCTGAGAAATGACCGTGTTCAGCAGCGAATGATCCAGAGATTCGTCAATGCTGAAATTCGAACCGGCGGTGTTGAATCCGGCCAGGCTGATGACTGGGTTCGAGGAGTTGCTTTGCACGGAGAAGGTGGACCAAACATCGTCAGTCGGCAAGAGAAGCGCCACATCGTTGGCGGGCTTGCCTTGGCGCAGGGCGAAGCTGACGCGCTGTAGATAACGAGCCACGTCTGGCATTGCAAAGGACCATGGGTTGTGAGCATTGAGGGCCGCCGCGGCGTACATACGCCACCCAGGTTCGCCAGCTTCCTGAGGAGAATACGGCCAACCGTGCCCGACCAGTTGGTTGATCCCTTGCAAGAAGTGCAGATCAGCTTCAGCCTTCAAGTCGAGCGGCGTTGCGCGAAATGCGGGGGAATGCAACCACGTCCACGTCTCCGACGAAATCACCGGTCTGCCGAAGAGGTGACCAGCCGACGCCGCCCAACGAACGTCGGAGAACTCTCGCCACATGAATAAGGAGGCTTTACCTTCGCCTTCGGGAAGATCGGCATAACGGTTGCTCGATAGGGTGACGGGAGGATAGCCATAGGTTTGGGACCGGAATAACGTATGGTGCCGCTGCGCCCACGCATGGAGCGGAGCAAGGAATCGCTCGTTCGCCAGTTCTGTGAGAGTCCTTCCCCAATCATGGCGAACTGCGGATGTCAGCGGCCCGGCATCGCCGACTAGTGCGGGTAGGTACGGAGTGAGATCGTATCCGCGTCGTTTGCGAAACTGCTCCATCAGATCGCCGGTCCAGTTAGATCCGTAATCTTCCAAACTGTCGCTGAACACTGCGTACGGAGGGTGGTTGGCAAAAGCCTCCATCATGCGATCGCCGACGGCATGAAGGTGAGTTTCGATCGCATTTTGATCGTAGTGGTCGAGTACGAATCCCTCGGCACCAACTGCGGCACGCTTCACGGTCATGCCAGTGCGACTTGATATGAAGAAGACCGCTTCCTGAGTGCCTTCCAGCGGAGTTGCCAATTGCAGACGGCCATTCGCGATCGATGACACTTGCTTCGCGTTTTGTACCGAAACAAGACCATCTATGACGGGAGCCAAAAAGACAGCGATCAACTGCTCACCTGTCGCAATGTTGGGCATCGCAACCGAATCTGTTCCCGGCGAAACCGAGGTGGTTTCCACGCGCAACTCGCCGGCAGCCTGTGTCACCGGGATATGCGGTCCTCCAAAGGGCCACCCGCTTCCCAATGTGATGTCAACGCGCAACCCAAGGTCCCTCGCAGTGTTGGCCGCGAAGCGAATGGCGTCGAGATGTTCATCGGACAAGAACTGCTGGTTGTGAAAGCCGATCTTCGGATCATCGAGCGCAAGGGGGTAAAGCGTGGCGATCTCAACTCCACCAATTCCTTCGGCCTTCATTTCCTCCAGTTCTTTCTGCAGTTCCGGTTTTGTGACTGCAGGGCCAAACCACCACCAGCGCATCATGATCCGGCAGTCCTCTGGCGGATTCGCAAAAGATTTTTCTAGTAGAGCCAGGTCGTCGTCTTGCGCCGCGCTCGTGGGAGAGTGAACGAAGCAGAAAATCAAAACAACAAAAGTTAAGAAATGGATTTTGCCTCTAAGGATTCCCATGTGCAGATCTTTTCGGTCGTGAGAGGTCAGTGTGACCCGCCAACATAGTTACCATAGCCCACGATGACAGTCGAACTTACCAGGACCAACAGGCTGAAGGCCACCAGCAGCCTGGTTCTACCTCCAGCGCCCTGCCATTCTTTCAAGGCGATGCCCCACAGCGTGCTGAAGATGATGATGCTGGCCATGTGCAACGTCCAACTGGAGAACTTGTATCGTCCCATCTGGGTCTCGCCCATGGTGTAGAAGAAGAACTGCATGTACCAGGTTGTGCCAGCGAGCGCCGAGAATAAGTAGTTGGGAAGCATGGGAGCGCGGACGGGCGCATCTTGGGCGACTGCCAGAGCGACTGCCATCTCTTCGGCGGGGGCGTCGGTGACGGCTTCGAGGATGTGTTCTTCACCGCGTGCGGGAACGTCGCCACGAATTTCTGGTTCAAAGTATTGGTAGCCGGTCCGGTTGCGAACGTTCAGAATGAGACACCAGATGAAGTTGGTAGTGAAGCCTCCGGCGAGAACGATGACGAGAACCGGAAGTCCCTGCCACAGTGTAGGAGTGCCATGCTGAAGAGTGATGGCCTTGATGGGATCGCCTGCCGCAAGTCCATAAGCAAAGCAGGCGCTCATCACACCTGAAAAGGTGGCGACGAGCAGTCCTTTCTTTAGGTCGAACTCCTTGATGGATGCTCGCTTCTGCTCGGTCGACATCTCACGCTCTTTGGATACTCCGGCCGCGCCGGCGAACGCGATGCCGAGAAGACAGACCACAACGCCGCCAAGAATGATCATGCCAGAGTGGGTGCCGAGAACTTCGGAGGCAAACACTCCCCGAAAAATCGGAGGCATCAATGTGCCGAACGCAGCGGTGTACCCGAGGGCCACGGCCATGCCGAGCGACATTCCCAAATATCGCATGGTGAGTCCGAAGGTGAGGCCGCCGAGTCCCCACAACACGCCAAATGTGTATGCCCAGAAAAGGCTGCTGGCTGGAGACTCGCGAAGAACGGGAAGAAGGTCGTGGGTCATCGTCAGCGCGAGAAGCCATGGGGCAATAATCCAACTGAAGAATCCGCCCACCAGCCAATACGTTTCCCATGCCCAGTGCTTTACTCCGCGGTAGGGAACGTAGAAACTGGCGGAAGCGAGACCGCCGAGCCAGTGAAAAAACACCCCCAGTGCTGGGTTCATGGAATCCTCGCATCTGCATTTACAGGTGAAAGACTTCTTCTAAGGGCTGCATGGCGCGATCGGGCAACACGCCGTCGGGCTGAATGAAAAAATCACCCATCTCGCGTTGCCAGCGTTCATTGACTTCGCGCTTGGCCATCCCAGCACGGGCGCGTTCAAAGTCGGCTGTTTCCAGATAGCCCACCAGAAGGCCGTCATCGCGCAAGAATAAAGAGTAGTTGCCCCATCCAGTTTCACGCAGCGCGGCCTGCATCTCAGGCCACACGGTGCGGTGGCGCTCTCTATATTCTTCGAGTCGTTCGGGCTTAACCTGCAACACAAAGCAGATACGCTGCATCGTTGCTCCTAGCGGAGGAAGGCCTCGGACAAGCCGCCGTCTACGGGAATGATGTGCCCGGTGGTCTTCGCGCTCTGATCGCCGGCCAGCCAGACGATTGCTGCGGCACAATCCTGAGGGACGATAGGCCTCTTGGTCAGCGTGCGTTGCGCGTAAAAATCGGCGAGCTTGGTGCGAAGTTCCTCGGTCGATTCAGACTCCTGGAAAGCGATTTTGTACTTCTCGAGAGACTGGATGACGCGATCTCGCGGGAACATGGTCGAACCGGCGACCACCGTGGCGGGCGCGATTCCGTTCACGCGCACGTGCGGGCCGAGTTTGACGGAGAGTTCCCGAATCAAGTGGTTGAGAGCCGTCTTGCTGGTGTCGTAGGCCTCGCTGCCCTTCTTCGGGACTACTGCGTTGGCGGAACTCGTGAGCACCATGGAGGCAGTAAGGCCCTGATCTTTGAATATCCATTCGGTTTGGCGGGCGAGGTGATAGTTTCCGGTGACATTTACAAGAAAGGTCTGCGCCCATTGTGCATCGGTGAGTTCGCCGTCTGCGGCGGGCACGGGATAGATAGCGGCGGTGTTGATGATGATGTCGATCCCGCCAAAGTGTGAAATCGTGAAGTTGGCTGCGTCCGTGACGGATGCTGCTGAGCCGAGGTCCGCGCGGGTGTGCGCAACAAACTCGGGAGATGAGACTGCGGCAGCTGCATCGGCGACTTTTTTTGCGCCCTGCTGGTCGAAGTCCGCAACGACGACGTGAGCACCCTTGCGTGCTAGCAGCAGGGCGACTTCACGACCGATGCCGCTGGCTCCTCCGATCACGAGCCCAATCTTGCGGCTGAATTCGGCTTCCGCAGGCATGCGCTGCAGCTTTGCTTCTTCCAAGGCCCAATACTCGATGCGGAAGGCTTCGGATCTCGGAAGCGCTACGTAATTGTGGAACTGGGTGAACTGCCGAGACTGCTCCGCGTGACGGGCCTGCGGGAGCGGATGAGAGACTTCGCCATCTTCCAGAGCGTTTGCACCAGCCATGACGTGAATCGCGTTGATGAAGAACTCGGTGGTGATCCGCGCTTCTTTTTTGTTCTTGCCGAAACCAAACAGGCCCAGTCCCGGAACGACGACGACGGATGGGTTCGAGTCGCGCAACTTGGGAGAATCGGAGTTTGCCCACGCGTCATAGTACTTCTTGTAGGCGGCTCGGTACTCGACGGCCGCATCCTGAATTCGCGTTTTCAGAGCGCTCACGTCTTCTTTGGCAGGATCCCAGGGAAGGAATAAAGGACAGACCCTGGTTCTCAGAAAATGGTCTGGACAACTGGTGCCGAGCGATCCTAATTCCTTGGCCCACTTCGATCCGGCGAAGGTCAGTGCGTCTTCGTGGTCGGCGTAGTGGGCGATTACCCGGCGATTCGAGGACACGATTCCTCGCAGTGCGGGAAGGATCTGGGTCGCGACCCTCTTACGATCCTCAACCGGACTGTGCACGGTTCCACCGAACAAGCTACCTTTTTTTGATTGGTGCTTCAGGATGAATTCGCCCATCTTATCGATGGTGTGGATGCTATTCAGGTAGCAATCGCGTTGCGTTGTTCCCCAAGTAAACAGTCCGTGGCCGCCAAGAATCAGGCCTTCTGCGCCGGGATTGTCTTTGACCGCCCGCTCAATCATGAGCGCCAGTTCGAATCCGGGACGCTGCCACGGAACCCACACGATCTTGCGGCCAAATTCCTTATTGAACTCTTCCAGCTTGCGTTTGCCGTTCGCGCTCGCCGCCAGAGCGATTGCCCAGTCCGGGTGCAGATGATCTACATGATCGAAGGGAAGGAATGCGTGCAAAGGTGTGTCGATCGAAGCCGCTACGCGATTCTCACCGAAGGCGGAGAGCGGGTAGTAGCGGACCATCTCATCTTCATGCGCCTCGCCGCGGTATAGTTCTTTGAGTTGCTCCAGGCGATCCAGGTAGAGCAGAGCAAATCCGGCATCGGTGATAGAGCCGAGGTCTCCGCCACTGCCTTTGACGGCCAGCACACGAACGGGGCGGCCGGTGAACGGGTCGGGAAGTTCGAGTTTGGAGCTGGTGTTGCCGCCGCCGAAATTGGTGATGCGCAAGTCTGCTCCCAGCAGGTTCGAGCGATAGCGCAACAGTGCGAGCTGATTGCCAGATATCTTTTGTGCTTCGGCCTCGCTCCACAAATCCCTCAGGTGAGTTGTCTCTTTGATTTCAGGCATAAATGCTCCCGCAATAATGCTCAAATCGTTCCGCGTGCTGATCCCACTTGTCGGTTTCCAGTGGCTCGAAGACTTCAGTGGGGAAAGAGCGATCAACAAGGCCGCGGACTTCCTGGAGGGAGGAGACGCCTCCCAGTCGCCAAGATTTGGATCGCGATGTTGCCGAGGGCGGTGGCTTCGGCTGGTCCAGCGAATACTCTTTTTCCCGTCGCGTCGGCTGTCAGTTGGTTCAGCAACCGATTCTTCGAACCACCGCCGATGATGCGAATCTGCTCGATGCGCTTGCCGCTCACTTGTTCCAGATTGCGGAGAACAAGACGATATTTGAAAGCGAGGCTCTCCAGTACCGCTCGCACGTATGCGCCAGCCTCCTGCGGAACTGGCTGGTGGGTCCGGGTGCAGAATTCGTCGATGGCGGCGAGCATGTCGGGAGGACGAAGGAAAGACTCATCGTCCGGGTCGACGAGGTGGCAGAACGGCGTCTGCCGGGTCGCCAGTTCGATCAATTCACGGTAATCGAGGGAGAGCCCCTGCGCCATCCAGGCTTGACGACAGCCCTGCAGCATCCACAGGCCCATGACGTTCTTCAACAGCCTGGTCGTTCCGCACACGCCGCCTTCGTTGGTGAAGTTCAGGCGCAAAGCGTCAGCTGTGATCACCGGGGAATCGAGTTCTGTGCCCAGTAGCGACCAGGTTCCGGAACTAAGAAAGGCCGTGCCATCGCGAGCTGAAATCGCGGCCACCGCTGAGCCCGTATCGTGGCACGCTGGCGCGATCACCGTGGTGCCTTTAAGAGAGGAGTGACCTGCTAAGTCGGGCAGGAGTGTGCCGACAATCGAGCCTGGCTCTACGATGGGCGCCAGTAGATGAGTTGGCAGTTCAAGCCTCTGCATCAGAGTGTTGGCCCATGTGCGCTTCACCGGATCCACCATCTGGGTGGTGGTGGCGTTCGTAAATTCGCAGACTGCAGTTCCGCTCAGCCAGTAGTTAAACAGATCTGGAATCGTGAGCAGATATCTTGCCGCGTCGAGAAGCTTGGGAGTGTGTCGTCGAGCGGCGAAGAGTTGATACAGTGTGTTGATGGGCATGAACTGAATCCCGGTCGCCTTATAGATCTCCTCTTTGTCAACCTTCTCGAGGACTTGTTCCATGACTCCTTCGGTGCGACGATCTCGGTAGTGGTAAGGATTCTCAAGCAACTCGCCACTTTCTCCCAGCAAGGCATAGTCCACGCCCCAAGCATCCACACCGATGCCGGCCAGTTCGATCTTCTCCCAGCCATCGACAGCGCCTTCCGTACTTCGAGCCAGAGTCTGGGAGCGTCCCAGCGGAGAGATGCCGCCATACTCGACGGGTTCATTGGGGAAACGATGAATCTCTTCTGTCGTCAGAATGCCCGACTGAAGATGGGCCAGGACGGCCCGCCCACTCTCGGCACCAAAATCGAAGGCCAGGTATGGCTTCCCGTGAGTGCTCTTAGGCATAGGAGGAGACGTTCTGTGAATTTCGGGCCGCGCGTTCCTTGGTGATGCGCTCGAGATAGCCGCTCTGACGAAATGCCTCCATTGGATTTACCGGCAATCCTTTGCTGCTGCGCCACTCCTGGATCACCGGGCGCACATCGGTGGCGAATGCATCCTGCAGCAAAGATTCGGCCTTTACCAGGTCGCAGTTTTTCTGGGCCGATGCGAGTTCGCGACTCTCGACCAACGCTGCTTTGGAGAACAGTTCCTGCGCCATGGTCACGGTTTGAATCATGGCCTCAATCTTTCCTTTGAGGTTATGACTCTGGTCGACCATGTAGGCGATGTCGGCCCGCTTGCCGGTCTCCCATTCGAAGTAGTCAATTTCGTGGAAAATTCGGAAGACCTGATAAGGGTCGATGGAACCGATGGTTAAGTCGTCGTCGGCGTAGCGGCGATCGTTGAAGTGAAATCCTCCCAGCATGTTTTCGGACAAGAGCCAGGCAACGATTTGCTCGATGTTTTGCGCCGCATAATGATGTCCGGTATCGACCAGGACTTTCGCTTGAGGACCGGCGGCGCGCGAGAGGAGCAGCGACATACCCCAGTCGGCAATGTCGGTGTGGTAGAAGGCAGGCTCGAATGGCTTGTACTCAATGAGAAGTCGCTGTCCCAAAGACAACGCCTGGTGTGATTCCTTCAGCACTTCCGTGAACCATTGCTTGCGTTGCCGGATATTCGCCGTTCCTGGATAGTTGGATCCGTCTGCGAACCACATGGAAATGTCCCGGCTGTGCAGTCGCCGTGCGATCTCAATACTGTCCTTGGTGTGCTGCAGAGCGCGCTGGCGAATCGCGGGATCCGGATTGCCAAAAGAGCCGTACTTGTATTCCTGATCCTGAAAGAGATTGGGATTGATTGAGCCGGGAAGAACTCCATAGTGATCGGCAAACTTCTTGATAGCGTCCGTGCTTCGCACTCCATCCGGGCAATCCCAAAGAACATGCAGTGCGACGGTCGGGCAGACTCCGGTGAGCAACTGGATCTGGCCGGCATCGCTAAATTTCTCTTCCGTGGTGGTGGCTGCGGCCGGTTGGATGAATTTTCCGAAACGAGTGCCCGTGTTCGCGAAGCCCCAGGACGGTAGCTCGATGCGGAAAGACTCGAGTGCGTTGAAAATCTTCTCGCTCTGGCGTGCGTCCATAGGGACCTCTCTTCGGAATCGAAGGTTACAATCCTCGGCGCATTAGGTCACGAATTTCTTTTCAAGAACCCGGCGTTTCGCACTGCAGAATACACTGTATGACACTCCTGCGACCCAAACGGGTCAGAGACCGAGACCTCGGAAGCGTGGCAAAAGCCGAATCTCACGGGAGCACAGCCTCGATCGAAGCAACAATTCTGCCATGCAGAATCCTGGTTTCCATCCCAAGAGAACGGTCAACGGGAGGCGTGCGGCGGAAATACCTTAGAAAAACCCGCCAATTTACGCCAATTTGGCCGTTCCTGTGCCGTGCGCTCGAAGTGTAACCTGCATGTCCGGTTCATAAACTTGTAGTTGAATCTGACATCCCTCTTTGAGATTTCTGACAAGGCATCGTGCATCTGCTCTTGTGCCGTCCCCAGGCTGCCATTGCCCTGTGATCGGGATCACAAATTTTGCTTTGCAAAATTTAAAAAACGGATATTATGCATCCCTATGAGCCCAAACGCTCCTTCCCGGGATCGTTACCTGGTTAAGTCGATCGTTCACTCCTCCCAATTGCTGACCGCCTTCCGATGTCCGGGTGAGGCCCTGCCACTGAAGGAAATTGCGGCTCGGTGCGGACTGCCAAAGACGATGGTGTTCCGTCTTCTTTATACCCTCGAGAAGTGCGGAATGGTGGACAAGTTGGGACAGAATCTCTACCAGTCTCGCGTGCGACCCTGGAAACAGAGATTGTATCGGCTCGGCTATGCAGCACAAGGCACCGACTACCAGTTTTCCCGCGAGGTCTCGGAGGGCTTGCAGCGAGCTGCGGTTGCCGAAGGAATTGAACTCATCTGTGTTGACAACCGGTACAGCGCTAAGATTGCGCAACGCAGTGCGGATTTGCTGGTGCGTGAGAAGGTCGATCTTGCCATTGAATTTCAGACCGATGAAGAAGTTGCTCCGATTGTCGCCGCAAAATATCGGGAAGCGAACATTCCCATGATCGCGATTGATATTCCCCATCCGGGTGCGACCTACTACGGCGCCAATAATTATGAGGCGGGGTTGATTGGTGGACGATATCTCGGACGATGGGTCAAAGAGCACTGGCAATCTGAGGTCGACGAAATCATTCTGCTGGAGTTGAAACGGGCTGGAAATTTGCCGCGCATGCGTCTGTCGGGATTGCTAGTGGGGATCAACCTGGTGCTTCCGAGCGCAGCGCATTGCCGGGTCACCTATCTGGATGGCGATGGAGAGCTAGGCCCAAGCTTTGAAGCAGTGAGAAGACATTTGCGCTCGTCTCATTCCCGTCGCGTACTGGTTGGTGGCATCAACGATCCGAGCGCGCTGGGAGCCCTACGCGCTTTTCAGGAAGCTGGCCGAGCGGAGAACTGCGCCGTCATGGGGCAGAACGCTTCACCTGAGGGGCGGGCGGAACTCCGCGAACCCAAGACTCGGTTTGTCGGATCGGTCGCGTACTTTCCCGAGCGGTATGGAGAGAACATCATTCGAGTCAGTCTCGATATCCTGAACCAGCGGCCGGTACCTCCGGCAGTATTCGTCGAGCACAAACTCGTGACTCCCACCACAGTGAATCACTACTATCCCAACGATGGCTTGACCCAAATGGTGCGCGCCGAGATTGTTGTGCCGCAACGCGAGACTCGGACCGCGTAGTCGTGTTCGATAGCCTCCGGTTGCCAAGTCTTTATCTTCCCGACAAGCCAGGATGGTGACTGCCTCGAGAGGTCGGTTGCGGCCTCTGCCCGGCACGTGTGCCACGAGTCCCCGAAATTATTTTGCATTGCAGAATTGCCGCGGCTGTTCGAACCCTGTCAGAACCAACCCAATCCCGCCATTATTTCTCCGTAAGTTCGCTGTTGTGTAAGGTGTTTGACCATCTTCTCTGAGCGATCGGTGCTTGTTTCTCACCGCGAAACACAAGGTGATTTCCAGTTGCGGGTTGACGGTGTGCAATCACCAGTGTGAGCATCCGGCGCAATGTGGGGCGAAGAAGTGTGGGACGAAACATCACAACTGAGTTGAGAAAGCACTCCCAGCCCCAAGCATACCGTTCGAGAAGTCGCCAGGAGAATGAACATGTCCACGATGACACGTAACTTCTTGCTGTTCTTGTTGATTGTTTCGTCGGCGGGTTTGCTGTTTGGCCAAGCCGGAGCGACTGGTACGATTCTCGGAACCGTCACGGATAACAGCGGCGCAGTCGTGGCTCAAGCCCAAGTCGCCGTGGCGAACGTCGCTACGAATGTCACGAACCGTACACAGACTAGTTCCGCAGGCGATTTCAGCGTGCCGTACCTTAGTCCCGGAATGTATAGAGTCACGGTTGAAGCGACAGGCTTCCAGAAATCGATCGTGGCAAACATCGGCTTGGTCGTCGCGCAGCAAGCGCGCGTTAACGTAGTCATGAAGCCGGGTGCGGTCTCAGAGACCGTGGAAGTTCAAGCCAACGCCGTTTCGCTGGACACTGACAATGCCACCGTTTCACAGACGGTAACGCAACGACAGGTGAACGAGTTGCCATTGAATGGGCGGAATTTCCTGGACTTGTTGTTCATCGGAGCGGGGGCGGTTGAAACCAATGGAGAACAGGGCCAGATGCGGCAAGGGGCTGGGAACGCCATCAGCATCAATGGGGGCAGGCCTGAATCCAGCAACTACATGCTTGACGGCCTGGCCAATACGGACACTGCATTGAACACTCCCGCGGTGATCCTATCGCAAGATGCGATTGAGGAATTCAAAATTCAGAGCGAGACGTATTCAGCTGAATACGGATTCAGCGCGAATCAAATCAACATCGTAAGTAAGAGCGGCACCAACCAACTGCATGGGTCCATTTTCGAGTTTGCCCGGAACAATGCTTTCGATGCGCGAGGACCATTTCAGGCGACGCTGCCGGAGTTGCGGCAGAATCAGTTTGGGTTTGTGGTAGGCGGTCCGGTCTATATCCCGAAAGTGTACGACGGCCGCAACAAGACTTTCTGGTTGGTCAACTATGAGGGCTGGCGCATCAGAAACGGCACCAACCTTTTCTTCAGCGCTCCCGATGCTGCGGAATTGCAGGGAAACTTTTCTGGCGAGAACCTGCCGGCCTATGGAACGGCCGCCTGCACGACCGCGCTGTCCAATAACTTGCCTTGCATGCCCGTTGATCCTTCGACCGGGGCTCCTTTCCCAGGGAACACAATTCCGTCGGCCAGCTTTTCGCGTATCGCTCAAGTTGAACTCGCCGCAGGGCTTTTCCCGGCACCGAATTGTCCGGGATGTCCGCAAGGAAACTACCTCCTGAAGACGACGCTGCCGAACACTGTGAACCGGCAGACGTACAAGTTCGATGAGGAACTGGGTCGGTGGGGCCGGATCTTTTTCCGTTTCACAAATGTGAACTATTCCAACGAGGGCATCAGCGGATCAGTCTCGGTTCCGTTCGGAGCCAGCGTCTTTACCCAGAAGAATCAGAGTTGGGAGGTTTCCCATACGATTACTCTGCCCCACAACATGGTTAATAACTTTCGCTTCGGCCGACTCGGGGCGACCTCGAATCAAGGCGGGGTTGCCGCACCCGCTTCCGATGTAGCCACAATGGGCCTGACCGGAGTTTTCCAGAACATTCCTGGTTCCTACCGTTTATATCCGACGGTCTCGTTACAGGGTTTTAGTGCGAGCTACGGTAGTCAAGCCAATGACAGCACCACCAGCTACATCCCGATGTGGGATTTCGCTGATTCGCTTTCCATGATTCATGGCAAGCACACGGTGACCGTTGGATTCGATTACCGGAAGTGGGTTCAGAACCGCGACCTGTCGGCGGACTACCTGGGCGACTTCACCTACAACAACACGACTGTGGGCAACAATAGCGCCGGTTGCACAACCCCTTCAGGGTTATGCGGGACGGGCAATGCGGTAGCTGACTTCCTGCTTGGCTATTACAACAATGCAAGCACATTTCAGCCGGGTCCTTTTACGCCTTCGGGTGAAATCGGGAATTTGAACAAGTATCAATACCTTTATGTTGCGCCGTTTGTGCAGGATGACTGGAAAGTGAGCAAGAACCTCACGCTGAATCTGGGATTGCGGTGGGAATATCGCAGTGTGCCGACGGAGCAGAGCAAGAAGATGTTCTGGTTTGATCGGGCGAACGCGGCCGGTGGATTGTGCATGGCGGATCAAGCACTGGCGACCCAGACCGTCGCTGCGCTCGGCGGTCCCATCGCGCCCGAAGGGAATGGTTTCTATCGATATTGCGGTCGAACGAATCCGGCGGCCGGTTCTAAGAAGCCCTTTGCGCCCCGCGTCGGGTTCGCCTATCGGTTAGGCGATAAGACCGTGGTTCGCGGCGGCTACGGTATCTTCTTCGACTCTTCCGAGACTCGAGAAATCGATGACTCCGGCGATATCTATCCATTCGTGGTGCGCGCCGCGCCGAACCCGACAACGGATCCGACGCTGCCCAAACTGACGGACAACATGTTTCCACCGGTCACTCTTCACCAAGTCAGTCCCGCGACCGATGGCGGCCAATTTTTTGCGGTCATCATCTCGGAGAAGCCGATCAATCCTTATGTGCAGCAGTGGTCGTTTTCGGTGCGGAGGGATCTGGCTCGCAACACCACGCTCGAGGCCAACTATGTCGGCAATAAAGGCACGCATCTGCTGAATCGTACGAACATTGGACACCCGCTGCCGCCAACCGATCCTGCTCTCTGCGCCTCTACTCAAGGAACCGGCGGTGACTGCCCCGCGGCGAGCCGCAGGCCATACGCAAACATTACGTCGTCGCTCGGTTTTTTAGACAGTGAGTGGAGCGGATATTCAAACTACAACGCACTGAACGTGAAATTGGAGCGCCGTACCACCTCGATGGCTTTCCTGGCGGCGTATACCTGGGCGAAAAGCTTGGATGACAAGTCTGCAGCCGCAGGCATTGGCGCCACGAACGCTTTCGCCGGGCATATGGACGAGCACAATCCGCGCTTGGATTACGGTCCGTCTGATTTTGATGTTCCCCAGCGGTTTGTGGCGAGCTATGTGTATCAACTTCCTTTCGGCCGCGGGAAACATTTAGGCAACGGCATGAATAAAGCGGCTGACCTCGCTGTCGGCGGCTGGGAAGTGACTGGTATTACGACATTTCAAAAAGGGTTTCCATTCTCTGTTTTGTGCAACGACACGTACGGCCTCCTGATCACCTTTACGCAGCGTTGTGATCTGGTCGGAGCCCCGGGTAAACCTCACGGCATCAACAACTGGTTCAACCCTGCCGCCTTCGCTCAACCTCTTCCCGGAGCATTCGGCAACAGCGGACGTAATATTCTCAGGGAGCCTGGCATCAACAACTGGGACATTGGCTTCGATAAGACGTTTGCGTTCACTGAGGGGATCCATTTCCAGTTTCGCGTGGAAACGTTTAACACTTTCAATCATGCAGACTATGGACTGGATCCAAGCCAACCGGGCGTGTCTCCAGGTCAATCCGCTGTAGGCAACTCAATCACCGGACCTTCGTTTGGAGCGGTAAGTCTCGCGCGTCCAGGAAGGATTGTCCAATTCGGTGGAAAGTTGACCTTCTAGCCCGTGTCGTTCTCAAGACCCGCCCAGTCGCGGCTTGGCGGGTCTGATTGTCTCAAGTACACTCGCAGCAAATGACCCCGCATTCCTGGAGATCGTTACAGACCATACTCGTTTTCGCTTGCGTCTCTGCCTCACAAGTTGCTGCTCAATCTTCAGATGATGTGGAACGCTATGCAGAAGAAGGGCAACGCGCTCTGGCACAGCAGAACTTCGCCGAGGCGGAGCATGCTTTCGAGAAGCTGCGCGAATTGCAGCCTGGAGTGGCCGAGGTCCATGCAAACCTGGGATTGATCTACTTCGAAGAGCGAAAGTACGAACAGGCGGTGGCAACTCTGCGCCAGGCTCTGAAGCTTAAGCCCAGCCTGCAAAGATCGGGCACTCTGTTAGCCATCTCACTCTCGGAACTGAGCCGATATAAGGAAGCGTTGCCGGGGCTGGAAAGAGGCTTCCGCGAGTCTAAGGACGCCGATACCAAACGGATGTGTGGGCTGCAATTGTTGAGGGCTTATGAGGGGCTAGAGCGCGACAATCAGGCAGTGCAAGTCGCTTTGGAATTGAGCCGAAGCTATCCTGACGACCCGGAAGTTCTTTACCACGCCGGAAAGGTATATGGGAACTCCGCTTTTCTAGCGATGGAAAGACTCTCCAAAGTTGCGCCGAATTCTGTATGGCGTCATCAGGCAGCAGCAGAGGCCGATGAAAGCCAAGGGTCTTACGAAGCAGCTCTAGCCGAGTACCGTCAGGTGCTCGCGATCGACCCTCGCCGCCCAGGAATTCACTATCGTATGGGTCGCACTTTACGGGCACGCTCACACGACAAGACGTCCACTCAAGATGTGGCGGCCGCGCAGGGTGAGTTCGAACAGGAATTGCAACTGGATCCAAACAATGCCAACGCGGCTTATGAGATTGGAGAAATCTATCGTCAGGCGGGACGTTTCGAAGAATCGCAGAAGCTCTTTGAACTTGCCTTGAAGTCTTATCCGGATTTTGAGGAAGCCCACACGGGACTGGCGTCGGTTTTGATCTCGGTGAAAAATCCTCACGATGCATTGCTCCATTTGCAGAAAGCAATTGCCCTGAATTCTGAGGATGAGGTCGCGTGGTTTCGCTTGGCGCACGTGGAAAGGATCTTGGGAAACGATGCTGAACAGCAGAAAGCCCGGGCCGAGTTCACGCGTCTACGGCACCAGTTCAACCAACAGAAGGAAGTCGAGCCGACCGTCTCACCACGCGATGTGACGAGGCAGACGGTTGATCCGGATACGCATTGACGGTAGCCCACCGGCGGCTTGCATTCTGTCCGGTGTCGCATTCCGCACTGCGAAACGAAATTGGCATCGCCGGAATCGGAGGCGAAGAGCTCTCGGGTCATTTTGAGCTTCTGTCGATGCGATGGCCTCAAGTCTTCCCGCTGTCCATTTGTTTTAGCGCGTTCCCTGCGTCTTTTACATAGCGAAATGCGTGGCGGTCAGAGTTCGCTGGTTGACACAAGTATTGCCCAAGTGAAACCATCCACGGTCTTCGTCACTGGTCCGATCGGCGACCCTTGTTGCAGGAGATCATGAAGAACATTGTGCGTCGATCGGTGGAGTTGCTCGAGTCCGATCCGAGGAGGATCTGGTGAAGCATCCTGGATTATTGAGTGTTGTTGTCGCATTGGTCGGCCTGAGTTTGAGTGCTGCTGCTACGCCGGTTCACCTGCGTTGCGAATACTTGGAAAATCCGCTGGGAATTGATGCAGCGACGCCTCACTTGTCATGGCAAAGCGACAGTGCGGAACGCAACTGGAAACAAGTCGCGTATGAGGTGTCGGTTTCCAGCAGCGACGAAAACTTGCGTGGCGGCAAGGCCGACGTGTGGGATAGCGGCAGAGTTGATTCCGCGGAGTCAGTTGGAATTGCCTATCGCGGACCAACGTTGGAATCGCGGAAGAGATATTTCTGGAAGGTTCGTGCATGGGACGCCACAGGGCACGTGTCGGAGTCTATGGAGTTGGCCTGGTGGGAGATGGGCCTTCTTCAGGCAGCCGACTGGAAAGCGAAATGGATTCGCTGGAAAAATCCCGAGGATGAAGCCGACCGCCAGGGGATCCGCTGGATTTGGGTCTCAGGTCAGGATGCGCTTGCGGCCGTGCCGAAAACGGCTTCTAAATTTCGCTTTACTTTCAAACTCGCGGAGAAAGCAAAAGAGGGGGTCCTGTTCCTTGCGACACGCGGAGACTTTGTCGCGAGGGTGAACGGTCATGAAGTTGACGCGAAGAGCAGATGGACCACATTCGACCGGAGGGATATTTCTGATCAGCTGGTTGTGGGTGAGAATTCGATTGAAGTGACAGTGACCGCTCCCGAGGCCCCCGAGTTCGGGCCGAATGCGGGGGCGAAAACTACGAAGGCCGCACTGGCGGCGTTGGTAAAGATTACGCGTGCCAATGGCAAAACCATCCGTTACCCAACGGATGAACACTGGAAGGCGAATCTCGACAAGACAGCGGATTGGAAACCAGCGCACGTCGTAGCGGAATTGTCAGACCAACGACTCGGAGATCCGGGAGAACTGCCCCAGCCGGCTGCATACCTGCGGCGAACGCTCGGGCTCTCAAAAAATGTAGAGAGCGCCAGACTCTACGTGACGGCTCTGGGCAGCTACCGTGTGTTTTTGAATGGCAGTCAGGTTGGGGGCGATGTCCTGACGCCCGATTTCACCGACTATCGCAAACGCGTCTTGTATCAGACCTACGATGTGACCAGCTTGTTGGTGAACGGCAACAACGTAATCGGTGCACTGTTGGGCGACGGATGGTATGGCAGCGGTCTGACGTGGGTGGGAATGCATTTCTTTTCGCCTCCAGACCGTTTCGTGGCGCAGCTCGAACTCAACTACGCGGACGGCAGTCACGATACGGTTGTGACCGATGAGTCGTGGAAGGCGTCCGCATCGCCCATTCTTCGATCGGACATTTACGCCGGAGAAGTGTATGACGCGCGCCTCGAACAGTCAGGATGGGAGAAGTCTGGATTCGACGACTCCAGGTGGAAAGCGGCGGTGGCTGCGGACGCACCCAAGATCGCCGTATCCAGTCAAATCACCGCGCCCGCGCGAATCATTTCTACGTTGGATCCCAAGGGCGTGACTGCCGTTGCAAATGGCGCCTACATCTTTGATATGGGTCAGAACATGGTGGGATGGGTCACACTGAAGGTGAAGGGCACGGCGGGCACTAAGGTCAGATTACGATTCGCCGAAATTTTGAATCCGGATGGGACGATCTACACCGCAAACCTGCGGAATGCAGACGCCACCGATGTCTACATTCTGCGCGGCGTCGAAGAAGAAACGTTTGCGCCACATTTTACTTTCCATGGTTTCCGCTATGTCGAGGTGACCGGTTATCCGGGAACCCCGGCTCTCGAAGCAATTAAGGGCGATGTCGTCAGCAGCGTGAGCGGTGATCCCGTAGCCAAGCTGACGACATCAAGCGACCTGGTCAACCAGATGTGGTCGATTGGCATCTGGGGCCAGAGGGGGAACTTTCTCAGCATTCCCACGGATTGTCCCCAGCGCGACGAGCGGTTGGGTTGGATGGGAGACGCTGGAGTATTTTGGCGAACGGGAAGTTACAACTTCGACATCGCCTCCTTTTCTCAGAAATTTATCCAAGACATCGTTGACGCTCAAACCACGCAAGGCGCGTTTACGAACGTTTCTCCGAACACACTTCCATTCGGTGGAGGCGGAACAGAAGGTACCTCTGCCTGGAGCGAGGGCATGGTGGGCGCACCGGGTTGGGGCGATGCTGGTGTGATCGTTCCGTGGACCACTTGGGTTCAGTACGGCGACAAGGCGGTCATTGAAGAAAACTGGGATGCAATGCAACGCTGGATGAGCTTTATCCAGAGTCGGAACCCAGATTTCCTGCGCACAAAGGGGGTCGGGCCCAACTTCGCGGACTGGCTGGCTCCGGACGAAAACACGAACAAGGATCTGCTCGCGACCGCATACTGGGCCTTGATCGCGAACATGATGTCGCAGATGGCGCACGCAGTGGGAAAGGAGGCTGACGCGAAGCGCTACGACGACGTCGTCGGGAATATTCGTTCGGCTTTTCAGAGAGCTTACATAAAAGAAGACGGAACGGTTGGAACTGGAACGCAAACGTCGTATGTGGTTGCCTTGTACACCAAGATGGCTCCGCAAGCGCTTGAGCCTTTGCTAGTCGAGAAGCTCGTTAAAGATATCGAAGCACGCAACTGGCATCTCTCTACAGGATTCCTCGGAACTCCCTTCCTGCTTTTTACCCTTGCCGATCACGGGCGGAGCGACGTTGCTTATCGTCTGTTACTGAACGATACGTATCCCTCCTGGGGCTACATGCTTTCGAAAGGCGCGACGACGTGGTGGGAACGGTGGAATGGAGACACCGGGGATCCCTCGATGAATTCCTACAATCACTACGCTTTTGGCTCGGTGATTGCATGGGTCTACCGTTATGCCGCCGGGATTGATACCACGCCCGATTCGCCGGGATTTAAGGAAATCGTCGTTCACCCACACCTTGATGCGCGCATGACGTCGGCACGGGCTGAATATGAATCGGTCTATGGAACGATCGTGAGCGATTGGAAGGGAACTCCCACAGGACCCTTTTCTTTGAAAGTCACAATCCCAGCGAACACATCGGCCAAAGTTTTCTTGCCTGCAACCGCAGGGGCGCACGTGACAGAAGACGGCAGCCCGGTGGAGGCGCAGACGGAAAATGGATCCTATTTGATACGGATTGGGGCCGGCTCCTACAACTTTGAGGTGAAGTAATCTGCCGGGCTCGCCTATGGCCAGCTGTACGAAGTTGGAATGAGATCGGCAGGAAAGTGAGGGGAACCGCATTGAGTCTCACTCGTGTTGTGAAGATCCGAAAGTTCGTACTGCTCTCGGGCGCCGTCTGGTTAGCCGCCTTGGCTTTCGGACAGAACTCAAATTCGGTTGAGGACGGCTTCAAGACGCCACCGAACTCCGCGAAGCCGCGCGTGTGGTGGCACTGGATGAACGGCAACATCACCAAAGAGGGCATCAAACTGGATTTGGAGTGGATGAGCCGCGTCGGCATCGGCGGCTTTCAGAACTTCGACGCATCGCTGGGCACTCCCAAACTGGTCGACAAGCGTTTGGTCTACATGACCCCCGAGTGGAAGGACGCATTTCTGTTTACGACGAAGTTGGCTGATCAACTCGGACTGGAAGAGGCAATCGCCGGTTCACCCGGCTGGAGCGAATCGGGTGGACCGTGGGTCAAGCCCAGCCAAGGGATGAAGAAAGTAGTGTGGAGTGAAACTCGGATCGAAGGCGGTAAGCCCTTTTCCGGTTCCTTGCCCCATCCTCCAACCGTCACAGGGCCCATCCAGAACGTTCCGATCTTCGATTTCCTCGCAATGATCAGCGGTCAAGCAACCGCTCCGCCGACTTTCTATTCGGATGCCGCCGTCATTGCGTATCGCGCGCCTGCCAGTGATGTTCCAGTGGCTCTGCTCCAACCAAAGATCACATCCAGCAGCGGCAATATTGATCTAGCTCTGCTGACAGATGGCGATTTGGTGAAGACGACGCAGTTGCCCAAGGCGCCCGCGGGCCAGCAGGCCTGGGTGCAGTATGAATTTTCTATGCCGCAAACGATGAATGCGGTAACGCTGGTGTTGAACGATCCTGGGGCCGCGGCGGCCAATATGTTTGGAGCGGCGCCATCCATTGCGGATATCGAAGTCAGCGACGACGGGCAGACATTTCGCAAACTGGTGGATATTCCCAACGATGGAGGGGTAGAGCACACGATCGCGTTCCCTGCGAGAAGCGCGCGGTTCTTTCGGGTTGCTTTTACTGACAAGCCGTCAGCAGGTTTAGGCGAGATGAAGTTCGATGTGGATAATCCCTTTGGCGACTTCAGCGAAATGAAGCCGGATCCGAATTTCGAAATCGCGGAACTGGTGCTTCATCCCGGCGCGCGCGTCAGCCGCTTCGAGGAAAAGGCTGGCTTTGCCAATCTGTTGAGTTTCGATCCGTACCCGACACCGCCCGTTGCCTCTGCCGATGCCATTCGCAAGGAGGATGCCGTTGATCTGACTTCCAAAATGCATCCCGACGGCACACTGGATTGGACCCCGCTACCGGGTCATTGGGTGGTGCTGCGCTTTGGGTTTTCACTGACCGGAGTGACGAATCACCCGGCATCTCCCGAGGGAACGGGACTTGAGGTGGACAAACTCAGTCGCGAGGATGTCAGGGAGTACATGAATACGTACCTCGACAATTACAAGAGCGCGCTTGGTCCGCTCATGGGCAAGCGTGGGCTGCAGTACGTGATCAGCGACAGCTGGGAAGCAGGCACAGCGAACTGGACTGACAACATGGTGGCCGAATTCACCAAGCGCCGTGGATACGATCCTCGGCCGTGGATGCCAGTGCTGGCGGGCCGTGTGATTGAGAGTTCGCAGGCGAGCGAGCGGTTTCTCTGGGATTATCGCAAGACGCTCGGCGATCTGCTTGCCGAATATCACTACGATCAGACCACGGCGATTCTTCATGAACGTGGAATGGGACACTATGGGGAATCCCACGAAGAGGGCCGTGCCTTTATCGGCGATGGCATGGAGGTGAAGCGTAGTAACGACGTACCTATGTCTGCGATGTGGACACAAAAGCCGGGAGTGAATAAGGATCTACCGGGTTACAACGCAGATATTCGCGAGTCCGCTTCGGTGGCGCACATCTATGGTCAGAATCTTGTTGCGGCCGAGTCGATGACCGCATCCTCCGGCGCCTGGGCATGGTCTCCGGCAACCCTGAAGCCTACGGCCGATAAGGAAATGGCCATGGGATTGAATCGGTTCGTCATTCATACCTCGGTTCACCAGCCGCTGCTCGACAAGAAGCCAGGTTTGGCCCTCGGACCCTTCGGACAATGGTTCACCCGCAATGAAACGTGGGCGGAGCAAGCTACTCCATGGATTCGATACCTGGCGCGTAGTTGCTTCCTGCTACAGCAGGGCCATTTCGCCGCTGACATCGCTTACTTCTACGGAGAAGACACCAATCTGACGGCGTTGTTCGGAAAGAAAGGTCCAGAGATTCCAGAGGGATACAACTTCGATTACGTCAACGCGGACGCGCTGATTCATAAACTATCCGTCATCGACGGCCAACTCGCAACGGACAGTGGAATGCGATATCGGGTGCTTGCGCTGGATGCCCACAGCCAGCAGATGTCATTGCCGGTCCTGCGGAAGATTCGGGACCTGGTGAAGGCAGGTGCGATCGTGGCCGGCATCAAGCCATCGGATACTCCTAGTCTGAGTGATGAACCGAGGGAATTTCAGAACATTGTGAACGAGATGTGGGGTGCGGGAACTGGCGAGCATACTTATGGAAAAGGCAAGGTCTATGGAAGCCAGCTTTCGGCGGAAGTGATGCAGGCGATTCAAGTGACTCCGGATTTTGAATACACAAAACCGCAGAGTGACATTGCAGTCCTTTTCGTCCACCGCAAACTCAGCGGTGGAGATATTTACTACATAGATAATCGCCAGGACCGGAACGAGGACCTGGATGCAACCTTCCGCGTCTCGGAAAAAGAAGCAGAACTCTGGCACGCTGATACTGGCGTGATGGAACCGGCATCTTTTCGAACCGTGGATGGCCGAACGACCTTGCCCCTGCATCTTGAGCCGTGGGGCACAGTTTTCGTCGTCTTCCAAAAACCGACGAGGACTCCCTCCCGTACACTACCCAAAATTGTCGAAAGATCGGTCGCGGCCATCGACGGGCCTTGGGATCTGAGTTTTCAGCCCGATCGCGGGGCACCGGCGAAGATCACGATGGACAAACTGACTTCCTGGAGCGACAACGCAGATGAAGGAGTCAAATACTTCTCCGGCACAGGCACTTACACTAAGACGATTCAAGCGCCGCCGGAGTGGTTCAAGCGAGGGGCGCGGTTGTCGCTCGATTTGGGAGACGTCGACAATATTGCGGACGTTTCGGTCAACGGCAAAGGGCTCGGTGTTGTTTGGAGGAGACCCTATCGAGTAGATGTGACCGACGTTTTGAAGCCAGGCGCGAATAACGTCGAAATCAAAGTGACGAACCCTTGGGTCAACCGGATTATCGGCGACCGGCAACCAAATGTCACAAAGACGTATACATTCACTTCGCCGAAGTACTACAAGGCTGATTCCAAACTAGTACCATCCGGCCTGTTGGGGCCAGTGCTCATAGTGCAATCGACAATCGAAGCTGGCGCTAAGTGACCAGGGAAGAGGCAACACTCGGTCGTCTACTCCCAGTGAACGGTCTTCACGCAACCACCGGGGTTCTCAGCGGAAGCTAGTTCTCAATCTTCTTCTTCTCCGCAGCCAGTTCAACACCGCTGCCTTCTTTGGTCGGACCGTTGCGATCGATTAGCTTTGCGAAATCATCGGTCTTGAACGGATACACGTGATCCGACTGCTGCCCCGCAGGACTCAGGGTGAGGTCTACGCGACGGTTGTATGCAAAAACCATGGTGGGTAGTTTCTGAAGCGCCTTCTGGCGCTCTTCATCCGTCAGGCTGGCATCCTGCTGCACCAGTTCTTTGACTTGATCTGCGGTCAGGTTCTGTTCTTGACCGTAAGCTTGAGTCTCAATGTTCGCTTCGGGGATGCCTTGCTCTATCAGGTAACGCTTGGCCAGTTCGGCACGCCGTTCCGAGAGGGGTTTGTTGTAGGTCTCCGACCCACGTCGATCTGCGTGCCCCGAGAGTACCAAGTGGGCATCGGGATGTATGGCGAGATACTTAGTGAACGTGTCCGCGATACTCTTGAGCGTATCCATCTCGCTGGGGAGCAAGGCCGCGTCGGACTTGGTGGATCGCGGCCGATCCGTCGGAAAGTAAACGCTACGCATCGAAAGCTTAACCTCGGGCTCAATCGAGCCGACAATGCGCAGGGCGACTGTTTTGGTTTCGGCTCCCCCACAGTCATTCGTTGCTTTCAAGGTGTAATTGATGGTCTCGTCAACAGGCCCCGGGTCGGTCTTCTGCGGAGCAATTTGTAAAGTACGGTTTCCACTGGGATCAACGGTTCCGAGGGGATCAATCGTTACAGCGGAGGCGTTTGTGGCCGTCCAAGTTAACGCCGTGCTGCTATCTTCGACAACTTTGTCTCCCACACGCTTGTATCGAATCTCGGGGGACGAAAGCCCTAAGTTTGCTTGAACTGTATTGTTTAAGTTGACGGTCACGCTCGAGGTCGCAGTGCCACCCGGTCCCAGAGCTGTAAGGTTGTAGGTCGTGGTCTGCTTGGGCTGAATCGCTTGTTCGCCGGAAGTTGCGACAGGGCCAACCGGGCTGACTTCAACCTGAGGAGCGTCAGAGGTAGTCCACTTGAGCTGAGAGGCATCGCCGCAGTTCAACTGGGTCACGGTTGCCGACAAATCCGCAGCCGGTTTGGCGACAGCGACAGTTGCACTGGCATCCCCCACCTTGAAGCGCGGGATTGCACTAAGTTTCTCGCCTCGGGGCCAAGGCACGGTTTTGCGGACGCCCTTGGAGGCGGACAGGACCACGCGCTCGTTAGCAGGCACTTCGACCGTTCCTGCCCAGGCGGTCTGATCCCCACCCAATATCGTGACTTGGTAAGTACCGGGGGGGACGACCAGTTCTTGCTTCCACCCCCACTCATGGTCAAATTCGTCGCCATGGCCAACGAAAAAGTCTGGCGTCTTGCCATTCAGCAGCACAGCCCCTCGATCAGCTCCCTCGATCGTCATCGCGCCGAAGGGGCCTAAAACGGTTGCGCCGACCGCCTGCAACGTCACGTCCAGTGGGGTCGTCTTTTTTGCGGTGATCGTCACGGTCCGCTCTTCCCGCTTATAGCCATAGTTGACCAGTTCAATCTTATGGTCACCGGCGCTGAGTTTCAGGCTGTGGTGTTTGCTCGCTTCGCTGATGGCGCGGCCGTCAACGAAGAGGTAGGCCTGTTTGGGGGTAACATGAAGGTCGAGTTTCCCATCCTGAGCAAGTGCGGAGATTCCGCCAGCCAAGCCGAACAGAATGGTCGATGCTACAGTCAGTCGGTGTACATAGCCCTTCGATTTCATGTTGTTCTCCTTTGAAAATCATGGCTGGAGCCCCGAATTGGTGATACGCTCCTGCGATTCGCGACAAGATGAGTTTACGTATCTCGGTTCCGTCTATGAGTACGGGCACGAGCCGCTCTCCATCATCGACAACCGTATGAGCCCAAGCCTGCAACACGACGAGGAGTCTCCACGATCTGTGCGGCACGGGAGCACTTCCCGGGGATGCTTTCCATGGAAAGAACTCACCGTTTGATAGCGAGAGTGAAGGCCCTCTCAGGAGTTGCTATTTCCGATTCTAGTTTTTGAAGGGTTCCACAGGGTACTGTCAAAACTACCAGACCAACTCCGCGCCACTTTATGGGTCGAGTACTGATCGAGGCTTTCGGCTCGAGAAGGCGTGTGCGAGATTTGTAATGATGCTGGCGCGCGAGTAAGATTCTTCTCCCGTGTGACAAACGCATTCCTTTAGAAGATATGGTGATCCGATGAAGACGCTTCTTCCCCTGCTGTTACTCCTCTTGCTCGTCGCCTCATTTTGTGATGAAGCCGTTGCACAATCAAGCTTTGATTTGCGTTCGCCGGATGGACGAATCGAAGTCAGAATTCGAACGGTAGGAGAGATCCGCTACGACGTTGTCCTCAACGGACGGTCTGTGCTCGAAGACTGTACGCTTTCCCTCGACGTGGAGCACAAAAAGTTCGGGATTCAGCCAAAACTCATTGATGCCAAGCGAAGTTCTTCGGATCAGATCGTGGAACCCGTAGTGCGTCAGAAGTTCGCGAAAATTCGCGACCACTACAACGAACTGAAGCTGAACATGGATGGCGGGTATGCAGTCGCATTTCGCGCATACAACGAGGGTGCCGCTTATCGGTTCGAAACCTCCCTGCCGCAAGGGCAAGTAAAGATCTATGGAGAAGAGTCGGCGTTTAACTTTCCTTCCGACTTTGTTGTCTACTACCCACAGGAAGACAGCTTCTTCTCGCACAACGAACGCAAGTATGTTCCCCAACACTTAAGTGAAATTGCTCCGGCGTTTCTTGCGACCCTGCCCGCCGTGGTGGATGTTGGCCAGGGCGCGAAGGTCGCTCTGGCAGAATCAGACGTCGAGTCTTACCCAGGGCTGTGGTTGAAAGGCACTAGCGGAAATGGTCTCGCCGCTACGTTTCCGCCTTACCCGCTAAAGGAGAGCCTTACTGGAGATCGGGACTATCGAGTGGCGGAGAGCGCTGACTACATTGCCGTTACGGCAGGGAGACGCACCTTCCCTTGGCGCGTGATTGGCATTGCTGATCAGGATGGAGATCTGCTCACCAACCAAATCGTCTATTTGCTGGAGAAGTCGTCGCAAGTGCAGGACACTTCATGGATCAAACCAGGGAAAGTCGCATGGGATTGGTGGAATGCCAACAATGTTTACGGAGTCGACTTCAAAGCGGGAATCAACACGGAAACATACAAGTACTACATCGACTTCGCGGCCAAATACGGCATTCCTTACATTATTCTCGACGAAGGCTGGTACAAGCTTGGGAATGTGCTGGAAGTTGTTCCAGAGATCAATATGGATGAACTGACTGCTTATGCCAAGCAGAAGAACGTGGGAATCATTCTGTGGGTGGTGTGGAAGACACTGGACGATCAGTTGATTCCGGCACTCGATCAATTCGCAAGATGGGGAGTCAAGGGAATCAAAGTTGATTTTATGCAGCGCAGCGATCAGATCCTGATCGAGTACTACTACAAGGTCAGTAGAGAGTGCGCCAAGCGGAAGATGCTGGTCGACTTTCACGGTGATCAAAAACCGGCGACCATGACTCGCACCTGGCCGAATCTCATTAGCACGGAGGGCGTGCGCGGGATGGAGTGGAGCAAATGGAGCGCCGATTCCGAGCCGAAGCACAATGTGACGCTGCCCTTTACAAGGATGTTTCTTGGTCCGATGGATTACACGCCGGGAGCGATGAGGAATGCGACCAGAGCTACCTTTGCGGCGATTCATAGTCAGCCGATGGCGCTCGGCACCCGCTGCCATCAACTGGCGATGTATGTAGTGTTTGAGAGTCCCCTGCAGATGCTGTCCGACAGCCCGTCCAATTACCTGCGTGAACCGGAAACCATGGAGTTTCTCGGCCCCGTTCCGAGCGAGTGGGACGAAACGAAGGTGCTCGATGCGCAAATCGCTGAGTATGTCGTTGTTGCCAGACGCAACGGCCACGATTGGTACGTGGGAGCCATGACAGATTGGACCTCGCGCACGCTTGATATCGATCTTTCATTTTTGCCGGAAGGGAACTTCACGATGGAGGCCTACCAGGACGGCGTCAATGCAGATCGCAATGCGAGCGACTACAAGAAAATAACCACCCAGGTCAACAAGACCACGAAACTGAAGCTTCCCCTGGCAAGCGGTGGTGGGTGGGCGGCGAGAATTCACCAATAACCTAACGGGATCTTGGGAGAGCCCGCATCGCGCCGGTGGAGATGCCACCATCTACCAACAGAGTTTGTCCGGTAACGTAACGGCTTGATTCGGCGGCAAGGAAGACGACCGCCGCGTCCAAATCGTGAAGCTGGCCCGGGCGTTTGACGGGAATGCGCTCGCACAAGCATTCAACCCATTCTTTGTCCTCGTAAAGAACCTTGTTCTGGTCCGTGCGGAACCAGCCTGGAGCAAGACAGTTGACAGTGATCCCGTGAGGTCCCCAGTCATCGGCCAAACTCATCGTGAGTTGCCGAATGCCCCCGCGGCTGGCCCCGTAGGGGGCGAGTCCAGCATAGCCGGCCACACTTGTGACTGAGCCGATGTTGATGATGCGTCCGTACTGTCGTGGAATCATACGGCGCGCTACAGATTGAGCGACAAAAAAACTTCCACGCAAATTTGTGTCGAGAATCAAATTCCAGTCGTCCCAAGTCACATCGAGCGCGGGTTTGCGGACGTTGCAGCCCGCGTTATTTACGAGAATATCTAGGTGGCCGAACGCATCTTGTGAGGCAGAAGTCATTCGCTCAATGCTCTCTTGATCGCGAACATCGAGTTCGAGCGATATCGCCCGCCGCCCGAGTGCTCTGATTTCTGCTTCGAATTCGGCGAGAGAATCGCGATTGCGGCTGGTGAGCACCAGGTCTGCGCCAGCCTGTGCAAGCGCGCGGGCAAAGCCCTGGCCGAGGCCGCGACTGGTCCCGGTGACGATGGCCACTCGTCCACTCAGATCGAACAGTCCTTGGTTTCCACCCGAATCGGTCACAGGTTCGCTCCAGGAGTGAGAACGACTTTCATGAGGTTCGGCTCGCGCGCATATAAGCGCTCAAACCATTGCGGTCCTTCGTCGAGTCGCGCAATGGCAGTGATGAGAGGTTTGACTTGAATCCTTCCGCTGGACAGCAGTTCGATCGCCGTAGGGTATTCACCTGCCGACGCGCACGAGCCCTGCAGGCGAATCTGTCGAGTAACCACTGTTTGCAGTGGCAGTGTGATCCCGGGCGAAATGTTGCCAACCAAAAGAACGTTCCCGCCTTTTCGCACGCTATCGACCGCTGCATTCACCGTTTCGGACTTGCCGACGGCTTCAGCGGCGACATCGACGCCGGCTCCGTTGGTGAGTTCAAGAATCTGTTGCTTAAGATCGGATTTGGCAGAAAGGGTGGCCGTGGCTCCAAGGTCGCGGCTAAGTGTCAGCCGCGTCGGATCCACATCGGCGACAAACACACGGGTACAACCTGCCACCCGCAAAGCCTGCTGCAGCAACAGTCCGATTGTGCCTGCGCCGACCACCAGAGCAGTACTTCCTCGCAACACTGGCGCTAACGAGACCGCATGCAGGGCCACTGCCACGGCCTCCAGCATTGCGGCCTCTGCAAAAACAAAATTGTCTGGCAGTCGGTAGAGGATGCGCGCTGGAACAGAGACGAACTCCGCAAAGGCTCCAGCACGACGGTAGTCTCCACAGGAGACGCCTAGGACCTGGCGACGATCGCACAAATTGACTTCGCCACGCCGGCAGTTGGCGCATTCTCCGCAGTAGACGGTCGAGTCGAACGTGACCCGATCACCCTCCGAGAAGCCGTTGACGCGTTGCCCGACCGCCGCAATCGTTCCCGCGGCCTCATGTCCCATGATGATGGGAGGAATCCGTCGGCCGGAAGAGCCGTCGTAGCCATGCACATCGCTCCCACAGATTCCACAAGCAGCAACGCGAATCAAGACTTCATCCGGCCCCGGCTCAGGGACCGGCACGTCGGTTAGTTCGAGATTACGATATCGAGACAGCAGCAGAGCCTTCATTTCGCCGACTTTATTTGCAAGGATGCAGGCTCAACGATCCCTGCCCCTTCTCGTATAGTGAGAATCTGATTCGCCTTTACTTGCGTAAAGCGTTCGATCTTTTGCGTCGTGGGCCACTTTACTTCAATCAGATCGACCAATTGCGCTCTACCTAAGCCGAAATGCAGGCGCAAATCGTTTTGCGACATGACACTGGAGCCGCTGCGCACTTCGTCGATTTGAGCGTGGTTGCCGACAACGGTCCGGACGCGGGCGCCGATTGCGGTGCGATTACATTTGGTGCCGATCAACTTGATCTTGATCCAGTTCTGCTTGTTACCGCCGTCATTCCGCAGGAGCGAGGGCAAATCGCTCATGTTCAGCACCAAGGCGTCTATATCGCCGTCGTTGTCGTAGTCGCCGAACGCAGCTCCGCGGCTGGAAAAGCGCTCGTTGATTCCAGGGCCCATGGTGGACGAGACATCTTTGAAGAGCCCGTTCCCCATATTTTTGTACACTAGGCGTGGATTTTTGAAGGTCTGGCCAATCTCATGGCCCGCGATTTCCGGGTAAACATGTCCGTTTACCTGCAGGATATCGGTCCACCCATCATTGTCATAGTCAATAAATCCGCAACCCCAGGCGACATACTGGTTGTTGATTCCGATTCCAGAGGCGAAGGTCACGTCACTGAAGGTGCCGTCTCCGTTGTTGTGATAGAGGTTGCACGTGTCGTCGGCAAAATTTGTTTTGAAGATATCGAACCAACCGTCACAATCGTAATCCGCCACTGCGACCCCCATGCCCGCCTGTTCATGGCCATTCTCGCTGTAGGCGCAGCCAGCCATCACCGCAACATCGGTAAACGTTCCGTCGTGATTGTTGCGAAAGAGAATGCTGGGCTCGGAGTCCACGGCGACATAAATGTCGGGCCAGCCGTCATTGTCGAAGTCGGTAGCGACAGCAGTGATCGAATACCTCGGTCCAGGTTTGAGGATGCCTGACTTCTGGGAGACATCCGTAAAAGTGCCGTCGCCGTTGTTGTGAAAAAGGACATTCGTCTCGCCCGTAAGGCCGCGCGGGCCGCACATTACCGGGATGCCTTTCCACTGACAAGCAGCAGGGTCAGTCGACGTGGTCTTGGCTGGATCAAGTTGAATGTAATTGCAGACGAAGAGATCCAAGTGTCCGTCGCGATCATAATCGACAAAGGTGCAGCCTGATCCCCAGCGATAGCGTTCATCATAGAGGCCAGACTTGCGGGTAACATCTGTGAAAGTGCCATCGCCGTTGTTGTGAAAAAGAATGTTATGTCCCCAAAAGCAGCAGAAGAGGTCGTCGCACCCGTCGTTGTCATAGTCTCCCACGCACACGCCGGTCTGCCACCCGGTGCGCGCCACGCCAGATTTCTCGGTGACATCGGTGAAGGTTCCATCGCGGTTGTTCTTGTACAGATGTGAAGTCGGAGCCTCTCCGGAGAGCCATGGTTCGTTGAGGCGAGTTCCGTTTGTCAGATAAATATCGAGCCAGCCGTCATGGTCGTAATCGAAGAAAGCGAGTCCGCTCCCCTTGGCCTCGATGATGTAGCGTTTGTGGTCAGTCGCTCCCCATACGTTGGGAGAGTTAAGCCCGGCTTCGCGGGCTACGTCGACGAATTGTACCGGTGATGTTGGGGTAGGAGCTGAGTTCGGCTGAAGGAGAATTCCGTTCTTCCACTTCCACACTGGCGTGGTTAGCGCGTCGAGCAGCGTGCTGCCCAAAACCACTAGGGAAGAGCCAAGAAAACGTCGCCGGGGAAAATTCATTTCGGGCTCGAAATCTTTGGAAACTGGCGCGGAACAATTCCAGCGCCTTCCTTCACCGCGATGATCTGGTCGACGGAGACGTTTGTCAGTCGGTCTACCCGCCCACTTGGCCATGTGATTTCCAGGGAATCGATCTTGGTTCGCTTTCCCAGACCGAAATGAATTCGAGGATCACTGGCCGACATGTAGCTCATGCCACCCTTCGCCTGTTCGACCTGTACGAAACCTTGCGAAGTCAATTTGAGCGAAGCGCCGATGCCGTCGCGATTCGATTTTGTTCCGATCAACTGAACGGTCAGCCAATGATTGGCGTTGCCGCCGTCGTTGCGCAAGAGGGAAGGGTAGTCGCCTCGATTATTGGTGACGATGTCGATGTCGCCGTCGTTATCGTAATCCGCGGTTGCCAGTCCCCGCCCCGCGATCGGACGCATAAAATCTGGACCGAGTGACTCGCTCGTCTTTTCGAACTGACCCTTACCCAAATTGCGGAACATCAGCAATGATTCTTTGTACGACACTTCTGCGTGATAAAGTGCAACATTGTCGAGCATGGAACCGTTGAGTTGAAGAATGTCGTTCCATCCGTCGTTATCGTAATCCAGAAATTTCATGGCCACGCCACTCATCAAAACGGCTTTGTTGCCGATGCCCAGAGCGGTATGTTTCGTCGGTAAAGGTTCCGTCCTGGCTGTTGCGATACAGTCGATTCAATTCAAAGTCAAGGTGAGTGATGTAGACATCCTGCCATCCATCACCGTCGACGTCGGCAGCATCGATGCCCATGCCGGCTTCATAGCGTCCGTCCTCGCTGGCCGCCAGTCCCGAGATCAGTGAAACGTCTTCAAAAGTTCCGTTGTGTTTGTTGATGAACAGAAAGTTGGGCCACGAGTCATTGGCGATGGCGATATCAGGCCACCCATCATTATTGAAGTCGGCCAGGACTACGCCCATGCCCTTAGCTTCGGGCTTTCCGACTCCGGACGCGTCGCTGACGTCTGTGAATGTCCCATCATGATTGTTGTGATAGAGCTTGATGTGCTGACCCTTGTAGTTGCCGGGATGGCAGTAGGAGCGATAACCCGGCCGGTGTTCGCCACACCAGAGATTATTCTTGGGAGTCCATTCGATGTAGTTCGTGACGACGAGATCGAGCCACCCATCCTTGTCGTAGTCGAACCATCCTGCACTCGTGGACCATCCGCCCTTATCGGCGACACCGGCCTTGGCGGTGACGTCGGTAAAAGTTCCGTTTCCGTTGTTGTGATAGAGGATGGCGCTGCCGTAGCCGGTAACGTACAGATCAGGGAAGCCGTCATTGTCGAAGTCGCCCACGGCGACACCCTGACCGTAATGGCCCTCTCCACCAACACCGGCTTTCTCAGTGACGTCGGTAAACGTGCCATCGCCATTGTTGTGGTAAAGCGCGCAGCGCAATGGATGAGGCGGTTTGTAAATGTCGGTCGCAGCCGATTGAACAAAGAAGATATCCATCAGACCATCTTGGTCGTAGTCGATCCATCCGACGCCAGTCCCCATGGTCTCGAGGTAATACTTTTCCTCGGTCTGGGTGGAGTCCTGCTGAAAAGTAATTTTCGCGCTTTCGCGGACATCGGTATAGTGGACGGGAATTGGTGACTCGTGCGTTGTCGATGACTGAGCAGCGAGAATTTTCCCATGGACTGCGGCTGCAATCGCAATGCCGAGTGCCAGGACTGCGACGCATCGTGTGCCGGTAAACATCCTCGTATTCGTCACAAGCTGCGATCCGCAATCATCAGTGCCAGCTGAAAGACTTGTTGCCGAGCGACCATCGGTATCGGTTGGCCCGAAGCGGAGGCCTTTACTGGTGTGTCTGACAGGGTCCGCTCGATCCGGTCAACGTCCAGACCACCCGCGTTGCTTCCTTTGAAACGGTTGAGCACTTCGCGCGCTTTCTCAATCTGTCCAGTCTGATAGTAAAAAACTCCGAGCGTGGAATAGCTACCAACCCACTCAGGTAGTAAGTCCACGGCGCGCTCGAGGCGCTGGGCTGCCTGTGCGGCATCTCCGCGCAGAACGGAGATGATACCCAGTCCCCAAACAATTTTCCCAGAGCCAGGAATTCGCGCGAGGCCTTTCTGTAGCGTCTGCTCGGCGCTGTTGAGATCATTATTGCGAAGTTGCAGGAGGGTCAGCGAGAGATAATACTGATCGTTATCGGGATCGCGGCGGATGGCATTCTGAAAGATTTCTATTGCCTTGGCCGGTTGCCCCGCATGCCCTTCAATGTCTCCCAGGAGCGCCTGGAAACCGTCATCCTGCTGGCCTGCCGCCGAAACCTGCTGCGCGGCCTCGAGTGCGTCGGTGTACTTACCCTTGTGGAAATAGGCGTTGGCGAGATCAAACTTCACATCGTCAGATTCGGGGTTCGCGCGCAGTGCGTTCTGGAAGTGCTGAATGGCGTCATCGTACAGACGGTACCGCGCCAGCAGAACGCCGATGCCGGCCTGAGTGCGATAGTCATCCGCACTCATTTGATCCAACTGCGCGATCGTCTCCCGCGCAGCATCTGTGTTGCCAAGCCTTAAATATGTTTCGGCGAGTAGATACAAGTCTCTAGGCTGACCGGGATGTTTCTGAATCTGGTCAGTCAATTCGGAGACTTCGAGTTGCGTGCGTTCCTTCGGAGAAAGAGTCGAGCGGTTGTCGAGGTAATCAAAAAGATGCTGATAAGGGTAGGCCCCGGTCGTCACGTTTTTCGAGAGTGTTTGGAAGACATTTAAGTCTCTCTGCGCGGCAGTCAGCTGATGAAGACTCCGCTCAGCCATCGCCAGTTTATAGTAGCCGTCGGCAGGATTGCGGCTGATTTTCACAAATCTCCGAAGCAGTTCAGCCGCTTCAGCGAACTTCTTATCCTTCGTGCGGAGATTCGCAAGTTCGAGAAGGGCCTCTGGAGAATCCGGGTTAATCCGAAGGGTTTGTTGAAATAAGTCATCCGCTCGCGCATAGTTCCCTTGCCGCTCTTCGATATAGCCGATGTTGAACAGGCATGAGGTACTGTGCGGATCTTTCTTTAACCCTTCCCCGAAGTACTTGAGGGCCTCGTCAAAACGTCCCAAGTGCCGATAGGAGAGTCCCATAAAAGCATAGGAGCGAGCGGAAGGATCCAATTCGATAAGCTTTTGGAACTGTTCAACGGCGCTTTCCGTCTTGCCCGACATGAAATAGCTTTCGCCAAGGGCGGCGTGCAGATCCGCGCGTTGCGGCGCAATTGTTATACCGGATTCGAGTAGCGGGATTGCGTCTTCAAAGTAGTTCTGGGTCATGCTGACACGAGCCATGAGGAAGATGACGTCGGTATTCTGCGGCGCCAACTTATGAGCGCGAACCAATAGATCGAGGGCGTCCACCGGCCTCGACTGTTCTGAATACAGTTGGGCCAGTAGATAAAGTGTCTCGGCAGAATCAGGCTTGGTCTTGAGCGCGCGATTGAGAGCCAATTCGGCTTTGGCGTCTTCGTGCCCCCGCAGGTACACCTGCCCGAGGTTATAGAGAATCTCGAATGTTTCCGGCTGCAATGCATTTGCCCGTTCCAGCTCGAGTTGAGCGGATTTGTACTGCTTCGAGCTGGCGAGAAGCACGCCGAGCGTCGAGTGCAACTGAACGTCGTCCGGATGCGCCGTCGACAGCTCGCGAGCCATCTTTTGTGCGTCGGGAGTTTTGCCTGCCTGCAGATAAGCGCGTACAAGATTAAACTGAGTTTCGACGTTCGAGGGATGCACGCGCTGAAAGTGTTGGATGGCCTCGAGCGGCGATCCTTTTGCGAGTAAAAGCAAACCTAGGTTGTAGTTTGCATCGCGATTCGAGGGATTGATATTCAGGACTTTTGTAAATTCTTCCTCCGCCGTATCGAGCTTTTGCTGCGCGACGTAAAGGTTGCCCAGGTTGTTGAGGGTTTTCGTGGAGTTGGGGGAAAGTTTCAACGCCTGCTGGAAGGACTCGGTAGCTCGTTCGTAGTTTTTTTCGTTCGTGTAAACGATTCCCAACAAATTGTATGCTTCCACGCTGGATGGATTTAGCCGGAGTTGATCTTCGAGGACATCCCTTGCTTGATCGAACTGACCTTTCTGAATCAAGTCCTCGGCTTGCTCAAAACGTGAAGGGTCCGAGGGCGATTGTGATTGCCCTTGCGCTGTCGAGCCGAAATGATGAGCGGCGAACAGGGCCAGAATCAGGACGCCGATGCAACTTGGATTGCGATTGGCTATCAGAGCTTGATCCGAGGCGCAACCGAACATCTGCACATGCCTCTCCGAAGGCCTCAATATAGCATTTGGAGCATTTGCTGGGCCATCTGGTGTTGTGGTTGTCTTTGTAGAAGAGCCTGCAAAACAGTTCTCGCTTTCTCTTTATCATTCAAAACCAGGTACAGACGGGCGAGATTGAGATAGGCTTGGTCAAAGTCCGGAGCATCCTCGATGCACCTCTTCAATTTCTCTTCCGCTTCCGGGTAGCTCTTAGTTTGAACAAACAGTACGCCCAAATTGTTGAGAGCTTCGGGGTATTCCGGGCGCAGGCTTATTGCTTTCTCCAGGTATTCACGGGCGCGTTCGGTTTGATTGCTATGGGCATAGAGCATCCCCAAGCTATAGCTGATCTCTGGATTCTTGGGTTCAATAGCGGCGGCGCGGTTGAGGGTTTTTTCGGATTCGCCAACATTTCCTTGTCGCCGATATACATTTCCGAGGTTCAGAAGTGCGGTCGCGTATGAAGGGCGCAAATGGAGCGACTGTTCAAAGTCTCGAATGGCTTCCACAGCATTACCTCTCTGAGCAGCGAGCATACCCAGATTGTTCCATGCCTCGGGATAATTCGGACGCAGTTTTACAGTCTGCTCAAGATATTCTTGTGCTTCCTGCAGGGAGTTGCGGCGAAGACTAAGCGTTCCCAGATTGTAATACGCTTCGGGATTGTCGGGCTTGGCCGCGATGACCTGCTTGAACGATTCCGCAGCTTGATCGAGAAATCCATGTTGAAAGAAAGCCACGCCATACGCGAAAGCGTTGCGCTGAAATGTGTCCTGACAAAGCGTGCCCGGGAAGGGGAGTGCTTTGCGCATTCGATCCTGCGGTGTGTGAGGGATCGATGCCAAGTCTTGTAACAAGAATTCGGGAGTCAGCATCCCTTGGTACATCTTGACAATGCTTCCGAGGTCGTCAACCAGGAAGGAAGTCGGAAGCGGAAGATCTCGATGGCGGTCGAACATATATCGATAAACGATGTTGTAAATGCCAGCCACGTCAGGGGTGGCCAACAGAATCGGAAATGCCAGCTTTTCTTTCGCAGAGAATGCCTGAATGGCCTGTGGCTCGGAGGGGGCATCGACATTTATCGCCACGACGCGGCACCCGCGTGAGGCAAGCGCCGATTGGGATTGACCGAGACGCTGCAATTGCTCAAGGCAGACCGACGAATCGGAACTCCAGAAGATGAGCAGAACGGAGCCACCCCGGAATGAACGCAGCTCACACAAATTACCGGCCGTGTCTGGCAACGAAAAATCGGGGGCCTTCACTGGCTCAATCAGCCAAGTTCCAAGGGACGCCGGCAGAATCTCTGAAATTCGAGGGCCATCGAAACGGGTCCACTGCGGGGAACTCGCGTAAGGCTTTGCCTGAAACTGTCGGTTCCCCTCAACAATTTCGATGCGATGATTAATTGGCAAGCTATCGAATGCCTGCACCAGCCCGCTGGGCCAGCGGACGGTCCCATGAACAGGTCCCTCAATCTTTCCGACGCCGAAGAAGAGTTCCTTCGTATGTTGTGACAAGAATCCCGAACCGGCCTGCAGATACTTGGTCTGGCGAAGGGGTCCAGCTTCCAGGGTTACCGCGGCACCGATTGCGTCTCGGTTGCTTTTGCTTCCGCGTAACCGAATTCCGATCGAATTGCCGACCCCCTCCATTGCGAGATGAAGGACCCGAACCTGCGGAGCGTTGCGATTCTTGAGTACGATTTCGAGCCTGCCATCGCCATCGAGATCGGCCAGTGCGAACGCCCGGCTATCATCGCGAAAATCGATTCCCACCACGCCGGAGACATCTGAGAAAGTCCCGTCGCGGTTATTGACGAAGAAGACGTTTCTCTCGCGCCCGTTCCAGGTCGCGTCGGAACGAATGAGTTCGTTGATTGCGCTCCAACCGCGCTCATAATCGGGCGACGGACTGGAATCCTGAGGCGAATGGGCGACGACCTGTCTCCAAAAAAAGCTGGAAACATCATTCTGACCTGGGCCGGAAATGTATCCATTCGCTACGTAAAGATCGGGATAGCCGTCACAATCAAAGTCCCACGCATCGGTCGACCACGACCAGCGCCCCATTTCGACTTTCGCTTTCGCCGCCACATTCTGAAAAGTTCCGTGGCCTTCATTGTGGTACAACGAATTGCCGGCCATGTGTCGTCGGTATAGCTCATGGATCTTTTCCGGCTCTCCTTCATGAAAATGCGGTTGCCCAAAGACTCGCATGCCGGCCGCCACCCACATACCTGCGGCATAGATGTCCTGCTTCCCGTCATTGTCGAAGTCCAGCCAGCAAGCGCTCATGCCGGCTCCGGCCTCATCTACACGGGCGTCTGCTGACACGGCGAAAAAAGTTCCATCGCCTTTATTCCGATGCAAGTTGTTGCGGCCAAAATCATTAACGACATACAAGTCTGGCCAGCCGTCTCCGTCACAATCGCCCCACGAGCACGCGAAACTGTAGCGGTCATTGTCGACATTGAGACCTGCAGCTTCCGTCCGATCTTGGAAGATTCCATTTCCTTCGTTGTGGAATAGGTAGTTTGGCGGCCCGTTTCGCGCATCAAAATACGGCACTGGATAGCGATACTGATCCAGCCCCTGATAGTAGTTGTAGAGACAGAAATAGATATCCAGGCGCCCGTCCCTGTCGTAGTCGGCGGCGGCGGCATGGGTGAATGACCCTTGGGGCGGACGTGCGAAACGAAATGCGTCTCGCTTCAGTGAGAACTTGCCCTTACCATCATTCGAGAAAAGCAAAGGTCCAGTTGCGCAGACCACCAACAAATCCTGAAGTCCCCGATTCTCGAAATCGGCGAACAGAGCGCACGCCGTGAAATCCAAGACACCGACTCCGGATTTTTCGGTTACATCCTCGAAAGTTCCGTCGCCACGATTGCGATACAGCCGGTTGGGTAGTCCCGCGGGTTGGCAGACGTACAAGTCATCTAGACCATCGTTGTCGAAATCACCAACTGCCAATCCATTGTTTCCGTAAACATCGACTCCGACGGCCCCGTCGAGAACGGTTCGCCAATAGTCCGCTCCATGAATCAGTTGTTCCTTATAGGAATCGATTTGCCCGAGAGCTTGAGCAGTGACGTCAACGAATATCGGACCGGAGGCGCGGCTGACGGTTTCCTCTTCGGCACTCCACTTCAAAACCCGCCATTCGCCGGATTCATTGCGTGACCATTGGGTGAGCCATGCTCCGATTCGCTCTTCACGCAGATGTGCGTCTCGCAGAGCTGCAAAATCGTAGCGAATCCTGACCTCCAGGGTTAAGGGAGATTCAGAGATTTGCGTGCATTCGTAAATTTCAAAATCGGCAGTTTCGATTTCCCTTAAAGGAGCAAGATAGGATTTCATTGAGTCCAGGAATCGATCTCGGCCAGGAGAAAGTCCGGGCGCAAATTTCCTTAGGATCACTTGGATGCGGTCATCTTGACGCAAATGGGATTCGTGAACCGGAACGAGTGTGGTTGCTTGGATGGACGAGTGAACGAACTTGCTCAGGGCTGCCGTGGCGGAGGAGGTCTTCCTCAGATCCCGGCTCCATTCCTCAAGCAGCGCCATTAACTGAAATGCGTAGCCTTCGGTGACGTATTCATCGGTGCCGGGCGTGGCCAGGCGAAGAATGTCATCGAGGGAAGACTTCGTCGGATAGTGCGGATTCAGACGAGCATCAAGGGCAGGGAAGTGCGGAGATTGGGATGGTCCGATGTTCACTATAGCGGAGCGGACAAGAGGCCTGGTAAGGGGTGCTGGAAGGAAAAGCACGGGAGCCCAACGCATCCGTTTCAGGAAACGTCGACGTGAGATGAAAAAGTCTTCGTCGTTTTGACGTAGCATCGCTTACGGACCCGCGAGTAAGGCCAGTCTACCAATTGGCGTGGTGAATCAACGGGTCGCCGGCCCTGAGGAACCCCCTAACACCAATTCGGCCTCGATCTGGTACTCCCGGCCTTGTGGGTTTTCCGAGTTTGAAAGTTCGTGAAGAGCGTCTGCCGCTACTTGACCCAGGGTTTCCCGATGAACATCAACGGTAGTGATGGAAGGATTGCTGTATTCTGCCAAGCGTGTCTTATCAAAGCCCGTGACCGAAATGTCCTGCGGAACGCGGCACCCAGAGTTCAACAATCCCTTCACGACCCCGACCGCAGTGAGGTCGTTTACAGCCACTACTGCGGTCGGCCGTGGGGACAGTTTTGCGATGCTCATTCCTGCCGCCAGGCCGCCTTCAAAGCGAAGGTCACCAGGCAGGAC
Organism: uncultured Acidobacteriaceae bacterium; assembly: GCA_963788555.1. Classification (GTDB taxonomy): domain Bacteria; phylum Acidobacteriota; class Terriglobia; order Terriglobales; family Acidobacteriaceae; genus Sulfotelmatobacter. Next base: position 802,931 of record CAWBHM010000008.1, read on the forward strand.
TGGCCCAGGCTCCAGCCCTAAGTCTCGCATGCACTGTTCGTAAGCTTCCTGCCGCACGGCGCTGGACTTCAGGCCCGGGCGGCCCGCAACGAACGCGATGTGGCGATGTCCCTCCGCGTACAAATGCTTAACAATCTGTTTTACGCCAGAGGCGTAGTCGATCCGCAGGTTGCTGATGTACTTTCGGACGGGCGCAAGGTCGAGAAACGTAACCGCGATTCTTCTCCGGGCCAGCTGATGGATTAGCTTAATGCTAATTTCGGAAGTCATGACTGCAACTCCGCGCACCTTGTGTTCCATCATTCGCTCGGCGGCTTGCCGAGTTCTGCGCGGATCATAGTTTGTATCACTCAGTATGACGTCGTAACCGAGATGCCTTGCCCGCGTCTCAAACCCCTTGACCACCTCGGGAAAGAATGGATTTTCAATGTCGGAAATGATGATTCCGAGGGTGTTTCGATCACGGGAAGCGAGGTGGCGTGCATGGACATCCGGAATGTATCCCATGCGCTTCACCGCGCCCAACACAAGACGCCGCGTGTTTGCTCCTACCTTGCCTGTCTTGTTCAGAACGTTCGAGACCGTAGCGGTGGAAACGCCAGCAGCCTTCGCGACATCGCTAATAGTTACGCTCATGATGGACAGCAGTCGGCCAGCGTCAGAAAGGCCAGCGTTCTTTCGGCGCGGAAATCGCGCCGTCGAAGAGAGACAGCGCGGAGTGTAAACCAAGAAAAAATTCTTGACAATGCGTCGCGCACCATGTTATTCCGATTCCACTAGTATTTTTAGGTTAAGCGGTTAATTTGCATGTAAGGCTTAAGCGCTTAACCCGCAGGATGCTTTCCACGAGGTTGGGGAATTCAGTTCCACTAGGTGGTTCGAAAGGCTTGCCGAGATGCAGGCCGGCTCAAAGGAGAGCTCATGAACCGATGTGTATTCGCCCGCACCTCGCGGGTCTTGTCGGTTGTGCTGTTCCTGACCGCTCTCGCCGTCGGGTTGCTCCATGCTCAAGTCGATACCGGTTCGATCACGGGAACTGTGACCGACCCGTCCGGCGCAGTGGTCAGCGGAGCCAAAGTAACGCTCACCAACGAAGGCACGGGCGCTAGCCTATCCACGGAAACTGGTGCGGACGGAGTCTACAACTTCAGCCCGGTGAGAATTGGGACTTACAACCTGGAGGCCACCGCTGCGGGTTTCAAGAAGGTTGTCCAAACGCACGTTGTCGTCGACGTTAGTGCGAGGGTTCTGGAGAATTTTAAGCTCCAACCCGGCGCCGTCACCGAATCCATCGAGGTCACTTCCGCCGCTCCAGTGCTACAGAGTCAGGATGCCTCGGTGGGCCAAGTGGTCGACCAGCGCAGCGTAAACAATCTTCCCCTGAACGGCAGGAACTTTACTTTCCTGGCGCAACTCGCTGCCGGAGTGAATTCCCCCGAGGCCGACACTCGCGGCAACGCAGCGAGCGGTGCCTTTACTGCGAACGGGAACCGTCCCGCGCAGAACAATTACATGTTGGACGGAATCGACAATAATTCCGATACCGTGGATTTCCTGAATGGCACGAATTATGTGGTTCTTCCGCCAGTCGATGCGGTTCAGGAATTCAAAGTCGAGACGTCGGGTTTCAGCGCCGAATACGGCCGTTCCGGAGCAGCCGTTCTGAACGCAACCATCAAGTCAGGCACCAACAATTTTCACGGGGCCGCATGGGAGTTTTTCCGCAATGACAAACTCGATGCCGCTGACTACTTTGAAGATGCCGGTGGCTTGTCCAAAGGCGAGCTTCGTCAAAACCAGTTTGGAGCTATGCTCGGAGGCCCCGTCTGGAAGAACAAGATATTCTTCTTTGGGGACTACGAGGGTCTGCGGAGGATTCAGGGAACAATCCTTACTGGGTCGGTTCCGACGGTTGCGGAGCGAAACAGCGGCTATACCGATTTCTCAGACTTGATCACCCTACAATCAAATTCCGGCACTTTGACCGATCAGTTGGGTCGAACAATGCCGTATGGGACCATTTTGGATCCTGCAACTACGCGACAGGTCTCGACGGGGGTGTATGTCCGCGATCCATTTGGCACATGTCCGGCGAGCACTACCGTCTTTACGCTTGCTGGTTGCGGCCTGAACCAAATTCCGGCAGGGCGCTTGGATCCGAACGCAGTCAAGCTGCTGAATCTCTATCCTTCGCCAACCAATTCTGCGCTTTTTTCGAATTTCGCCAATTCGCCGAAGCTTGACGAACACCGTAATTCGTTCGATACGCGCCTGGACGTGAACTTCAGTCAGAAAGATCAGGTGTTCTTTCGGTTCAGCTACGTCGACGATCCGCAGTTCATTCCCGGAATTTTTGGTGGCGTTGCCGACGGCGGGGCTTTCCAACAGGGAAATCAAACGGCGATTGCGCAACAGAGCGCGTTGGCCTATACCCACGTTTTTTCTCCCAACTTGGTGAACGTGGCACGCGCCGGATTTAACTATCTGCATACCACGCGTGCAGGCCCGGTAGCGGGAGATCTCACGGATATTCCTAGTCAATATGGCATCCAAGCACATACCTCAAGTCAAAGAGAACGGCGGACTTCCCGCTTTTGGGATCAATGGACTGTCCACCTTGGGCAGCAATGCATTCTTGCCTTCGGACGAAGTCAGCTCAACTTTCCAGTTGACGGACGACCTGACCAAGATTTACGGCAAGCATACCTTCAAGATGGGATTCGAGTGGCAGCACGTTAAGTTCTCCACGCTGCAACCACCATGGTCTCACGGAGAATTCGATTACAACGGCAATTACACAGAAATACCGAGCGGGGCACCAGGTAGCAACAGCGACCAGGGCAACACGGGTCGTGCCGCATTCTTGCTGACTCCTATTCTTGCGCACAACGGCGGAACCGTTGATTACCTCGGAGGATCGACCAACATCTACGCCTCCAATATTTCGCTCACCGACAACGGAAAGAATTATTACGGCACGTATTTCAATGACGACTGGAAGGTCTCGCAGAAGTTAACCGTCAACCTCGGTTTGCGCTGGGACTTTTTCGGCTTGGTGTACGAACATCATGGAGCACAAGCCAACTTCGTACCCAGCGGGGCTCCCACCGGCGCTCCGATGTACATCCTTCCGGGAGGAACCAACCCAGCAACCCTCTCCAGTAGTTTTACGAATTTGTTGGCAGCAGACGGCATTCAACTCGCGATCACCAACAAGTACGGCAAAGGGCTCGGCAATTCGCAAAAGACCAATTTCGCACCGCGGGTTGGCTTTGCTTACCAGGTAACGCCAAAGTTTGTTGCTCGAGGAGGGTTTGGTCTTTTCTTCAACGGGTTTGAGAACCGGGGATATTCCCCAAATCTGGGAGAGAACTATCCCTTCCAATTCAATTTCAACTACGGGCAGCCCAATGATTGGACCCCGCGCACCTTTCCAGGATGTGCCGCGGCTGGACCTGGAGGCACGGCGACATTCGAAACCGGATTTGCCTGTACACCGCTCGATCCGACCACAGTCCTCGCCAACGGCTTAGGCTTGCGAGGAATCCAGTTCAACTATCAAACTCCTTACACCATGAGCGGCAACTTCACGTTGCAGTATCAGCTGACTCCGACGTTGACGGTACAAGCCGGTTACGTGACGTCGCTGGCGCGGCATTTGGAGGTCTTCCCCGGTTCCAACAATCCTACTGCCATCCTGCCTACCGGAACACAGCTCACAAATACCGCTGGGCTCAACGGCGCTCCGGGGAGCGGAGCATTTCCGGCTTCTCAAGGGGGGCTTGCGTTCCCGGATTTCGGAGGCAACAATAGTTACGCAGCTACGGCGGGCAATAGTTACTACCATGGCCTGCAAACCAAGGCGGAAAAACGATTCTCGGGTGGCTTGAATTTCCTGGTCACCTATACCTATTCCAAGACGCGTACCGACGCGGTCGACTTGCTGAATGGTGGAAGCAACGCCGGCTATCGAGCTCCGGGGATCCCGGGGCTTGGCATCCATTACGACTACGGCTTGGCGCCTTTTGATATTCGAAATGTGTTCCATCTCAGTGGTCAATATGAGCTTCCCTTCGGCAAGGGCAAGCGATATTTGTCGAGCGGAGGAGCCACCAGCAAGATATTTGGAGGCTGGAGCATCAACGCGTCCGCAGTACTCGAGGGCGGTCAGCCGATTACCCTCACTTGCCCGACGAACACCGTCTCGACGACCGCAGGGGCGAACTGCTACGACCTGATAGTGCCAGGGCAGTCCTTGGGCCGTGGCCTTCATATCGACTCCAACGGAAAGTTGAGTTTCTTCAGCAATCCCAAAGCGTTCAGCCAGCCGGCGCCATGCACAGCGTTGCCCTGCCCGGTGTCTGCCCTCGGAGGTCCTCCCGACCAGATTGCTGGACCGCCATTTAAACGGTTGGACTTCTCGGTCTTCAAGGAGATGCAACTCACCGAGCGCTTCCGGCTGGAGTTCCGATCGGAGTTCTTCAACATTTTCAACCATCCGAACTTCAATGCTCCGAATTTTGGAGGTAACGGTGTTGTTGCGGTTTCCGGTTCGGGGAACTTCACCAGTTCCACTTTTGGCGAGATTGGATCGACGCGCGATGCTCCCTACGACCCGCGGCAGATCCAGTTCGCTTTGAAGCTTTACTTCTAGCTTCGTTGAGGGGCAGTTGTGGAAGGAGGATTTCTGCTCCGTCCCTACCGCAACCCTCATCCTGATTTGAACCTTCCGCCCTCCACTGGTAAGGGTGGTAGCATGCGAAGAGCGTGAACCCGAACCATTGGTTGATTCCCGTCCTCTTGACACTCCTGGCATCAGTGTCGATTGCCGCCATCGCTCCGGAACAAAACCCCGGACTCGACCGCGAATTCCAGGCAGCCGTTGCGCAGTACAACGCTGGAAAATTCTCCGAGGCCGCCGCCGGCTTGGAGACATCTGCTGCGCGAGGTGCCTGAGAACTTCGAAGTTCACGAACTCCTGGGATTGGTCTATTCGGGAGAATCAAAGGACGCGCTCGCCAATCCACACCTTGAGAAAGCGGTACGCCTAAAACCCGCTTCGGCCGCAGCTCGGACTAATCTAGCCGCCAATCTGGTTCGCCTGGGAAAGCTGGAAGAGGCGCAAGAGCAGTTGAAGAAGCCGGTCGCGCTCGAGCCCGAAAAGCTTCGATGCCAACCACAATCTGGGCGAACTCTATGTGCGGAACGGGAAGCCTTGCGGACGCAATCCTTTTCTTAAACAGGCACAGCAAATCAGTCCTTCCTCCTATGACAATGGCTACGACTTGGCCTTGGCCTATGTGCTCACGGGACGGCCCGCCCCGGCGCGCGAGCTTGCCCAAAGCCTTCTGAAAGCAAAAAGACACTGCGGAACTGCACAATCTGTTGGGCCAGATCGAAGAAAAGGACGGGAAGTATGTAGCGGCGGTGAATGAATTCGAGATCGCAGCGCATCGTGAACCCGAGCGAGAGCAACCTTTTCGATTGGGCGAGTGAACTTCTCCTGCACCGGACGCTCGAGCCGGCGATCGAAATCTTCCGCCAGTCGGCCCAGCGTTATCCGAATTCATCCCGCATGGCGATCGGTCTTGGTATCGCCCTGTATTCGCGAGGCAACTACGACGAGGCGGTAAAGTCCCTTCTGCGAGCCTCTGACCTGAGTCCCTCAGACCCAATTTGTTACTTCTTCTTGTCCAAGGCCTACGACAGTTCGCCAAACCAGGCGGACGAGGTCATCCAGCGCTTCGCCCGTTTTTCGGAACTGCAGCCCAGCAACGGCCGCGCGTTCTACTACTACGCGATGAGTTTGTGGAAGGGAAAAAGGGCACAAGACCCGAGCCTTGATCTCCATCAGATCGAGTCCTTGCTCCGCAAGTCAGTTACGCTCGATCCTAAACTCGCCGAGGCGCATTTGCAGTTGGGGAATCTTTACTCGGATCAGACTCAGTATGCCGACTCGATTCCCGAGTACATGAAGGCCTTGGAAAACAACCCCAACCTCGCCGACGCCCACTACCGGCTGGGCCAGGCTTATGTGCACACCAGTCAAAAAGACAAAGCACAGGAGCAATTTCAGATGTATCAACAACTGCGGGCACAACATCTCGCTGAGCTCGATAAACAGATCGCGGATATTCGGCAATTCGTTTACTCGGAGAAGGGAGAGGGGCCTGCGAAGCAGTGACCACCCCTCCGCCGAAGCAGTGCAGAAAGCTGGATCAGGGATGACAGTTTCCGATCAGAATCGAGTCACCCAAGTGGGTATGGCCCGGTGAGGGCGCCGGCCACTCACGAGGTCAGCGGACTTCTCGCCCGCAGCCGCCGCGATTTCTTGCGCAGCGCCGCGGGGGCGACGCTTGGCAGCACCTTGATGCGCTCTCCGTGGGCCCGTGCTGCGGTCTCTCCCTCGAAAAGAAAGGTCGTAGTCGTGACGTTTGGGGGTGGGGCGCGCGATCAGGAAACATTCGCATCCGGAAGGTCAGGAAAACATCCCGCACCTGATGCGCGAACTGATCCCGCAGGCCGCATTCTTTCACGCAGGTCGTAAATCGCGGAATTCTGGGCCACTACGTGGCGACCGCGAGCCTCGCAACCGGAGTCTACGAAACCATCAATAACTTTGCGTCACTGCCGCCCCAATCTCCAACCGTGTTCGAGTACTTTCGGAAGGACTTGAAGCGTCCTTCCTCGGATGCCTGGGTGGTGGCTCCCAGCAATGGTTTTAACCGAATCGGCGAGAGCAGTCATCGGTCCTACGGCCCGGGATTAGGCGCCCGCGTGATTTTGCCAAAGCATCTACTGACCGCTGCCATTTCCGGTCGCACCAGCGATTACCAGCATTTGCTGCGCGACAACTATGAAACTCCGTTCTATGCGCCGGAGCTCGAAGGCAGCGAGTTCGAATTGCAACAACTCGAGATGATCCTGAAACTCTCGGTGGACGACTTCAAAAGCCATGCGCAAACCCTCTCGAGTCCGGATGAGCTTTCGCTTTACATTGTTCGCCAGCTGATGCGGCAAGTAGCGCCCAGTCTTTTGTGGATCACCATGCATGACATCGATATCGCGCATGCTGGTGCATACTCGCTCTACATCGAGGGAATTCGCCGCACCGATCGTCTGTGCTCTGATTTGTGGAAGACGATCCAGAGCGAGCCGGAATATGCGGGCAAGACCACTCTTTTCATCTTGCCCGACTTTGGACGCGATTCCGACGACGATGCTGGAGGAAACGGCTTTCAGCATCACCGCACGGGGGACGTTCTCTCCCGTACCACGTGGATGCTGGTTGCCGGTCCCGGCATTCGCGAGGGCGTAGTTTTCGATCGGGCAATGGAGTCCACGGATCTGGTGCCTACCCTGGGATCGATGCTTGGGTTCTCTCCCTCTCTTGCTCAGGGGAAACCAATCGGCGAACTGTTGTAGTTAGCATGCTTCCACGCGATCTCAAACTCGAGCAATTTGCGGGTTACCCGCCAGAGGCGCGCAAACTCATCGCGGACTATTTGGGAACTCTGCAGCGACTCCCGCTGAGCTTTTTGCCATCCTTACTTCGCGAGATCATAGATTTCGATGTCAAGTTTCCCGCGGAACGCAAAGCACGCGAAAGAGAACTGGCGACCCTCCGACCGTTGTCTCCGGCCGAGTTGCAGGACTGGTTTCACGAATTCTCTGAGATCCACCTGTCACCTCAGCTCGAATCGTTTGATTGGGTCAAAGCGCCCGCCCAGTTTGTCGAACAATTGTCGGCCCATCTCTGGAGTACCCATCAACTTGACGCGTTTCGAAAGGCTTCCAACGACTACGCGGATCGTTTGCGCTCAGCGGTGCCCCCGGAACTTCCTTCTATTCCAAGGCTCGGGATTACCGTGATCGGCGAGGGAGTTTCCTCTTACGATCAGCAGCTATTTCGTAAGCTGCGCTCCCGGGGTGCATATTTCAGCGCGGTCAAACCCGAGGATGGACTCCCTCAGCTGCTTGGTGCTGTGGCCGCAAGAGCCCAAAGCCATCCCATTCCCTACGGTCATTGGTACATCGATGGCGGTGACGAAGCCGAGCACTCTCCGGACATAACGTGCGTTTCCTACAAGCAGCTCGACCAGGCGCGGGCGGCACTGTTGCGCAGGATGCAAGCGGAACTGCAAAAGCCCGGCATGGGACCGGAGGCTCTACGAACTCTTCTTGCTCAGCTGCGTCCCGCAGATCTCGGAATGGATGGCGCAGAGAAATGGTGGACGGAAGGACGAGAGTACTAGAACGCTTCGAAGTCAGTCTGCTAGACCGAAGGCTCGGGAACTCAAATTTTCAGCACGGTCTTTGCCCAGTGGGCTGCCCGCGAAACTCTGCGCCGGGCGCAGCCCCTCACCTTGCTGGTGCGATTTGCTCCGCGGCAACGCCAGAAGCCGATGAACGAGATGCTCTCCGGCGTGTCAGCCAATTCTGAATTTGATTTCATCGGCTCGCTGATCGACGCCGACATGGGCGCCTACTACAACTGGGTGAATCAGCAGCGATTGCCGGGAGCAGAACAGTCTTCGTTCGTTGTTTGGTTTGAAGGGCACAATCAGGCGCTGACGATTGGCCCGTCCACGCCCCGCGGAACCCAATCCACGTCAGCAGTTGATCTCAGCCAGTTGTTGGCGTGGACGGTTTAAGAGCGCGTACGATGCGGTCTCTAGAGGCACGACAAATTAGGGAGAAATGATCGACATGGATCGACGCAAGTTTCTGCAACAAACTGGAACACTCATCGCTGGAACTGCTCTCGCACCCTACGCCCTCCCGGAAACTGGCGCGCAGTCGAGCGTGCCTTCAGGAGCGGGGCGCCTCGTTCTCCCGATGAATCGAAAGTGGCGGTACAGTCGAAGCCCTGTCGAAGCCGGCCACTCTAAGGAGTTTGACGACTCCGGATTTGAGCAAGTCGTGATTCCGCATACCAATGTCCCGCTTCCGTGGCACGGCTTCGACGAGAAGACTTACGAGTTTGTGTCTCTCTACCGTCGCCGCTTCAAGCTCCCTCCGGAGGCCCGCGGAAAACATGTCTTCGTCGACTTTGAAGGTGTGATGACGGCGTCCACCGTTTGGATCAACGGAGTGCGACTCGGGAGAGTACAAAGGCGGATATACGCCGTTCTCATTTGAGTTGACTCCGCACCTCGACTTCGACGGAGACAACGTGCTGGCTGTCGATGTTGATTCCAGCGAGCGGCCGGACATTCCACCCTTCGGATATGAAATTGACTACCTCACCTTCGGGGGCATCTACCGTGAGGTGTCGTTGCGCGTCGTGCCCGCGACATTTATCGAGAACATTTTCGTGCGACCCAAGAATGTCTTGACTTCTGCTCCTAGCCTCGACGTCGATTGCTTTCTTCAGCATCTGGAAGCGTCGAAAGACGATTTGACCCTTGAGGTTGAATTACTTGACGGCGACCGGGTTGTCGCCAAAGCGTCGCAGAAGGTGCCGCCCACCGGGGCCACTAACGAGCCGGTAGTCGCACACGGTGCACCTCGAGAACCTGAGCGGTATCCGATTGTGGGACTTGGAAAAGCGGAACCTGTACTTGACCCGGGTGCGTTTACGACGCGGGACGCAGCTGGTGGATGAAGACTCCCGACGTTTTGGTTTTCGCGAGGCGCAATTTACCGATCACGGTTTCGAACTGAATGGCAAGGTCATTAAACTGCGCGGCCTCGACGTCATCAGACGTTCCCGTTCGTCGGGCAGGCGATGCCCGGCCGGGTTCAACGCCGCGACGCTCAGATTCTGCGCAACAAAATGAAGTGCAATATCGTCCGCACGTCGCACTATCCGCAGTCACGACATTTTCTCGACGCTTGTGACGAAATCGGCCTGCTGGTGCTCGAGGAGATTCCCGGCTGGCAGCACATCGGAGATCGAGGCCTGGAAGGATATCTCCAGTCGACAACGTCCGGCGAATGATCCGTCGCGACTGGAATCATCCTTCGATCATCCTGTGGGGAGTGCGCATCAACGAATCCAAAGATGACCATGATTTCTATACGCGCACCAACGCGCTGGCCCATCAGCTGGATCCGACCCGCCAGACTGGCGGCATCCGTTACTTCCAGGAATCTGAATTCCTGGAGGACGTTTTCACGATGAACGATTTCGGTTTCCCGCTTAAAGCCGCCGAATCATCCACGGTATTTGAATACTGAATTCGTCGGACACACTTATCCCACGAAAACGATCGACCAGGTCGAGCGGCTCACCGAGCACACGCTGCGTCATGCCCGCATCCACGACCAGTTGGCATCCGAATCCGCAGTACGCCGGCGGCATTGGATGGTGCGCCTTCGATTACAACACCCACGGCAATTTCGGCTCCGGCGATCGAATCTGTTACCACGGCGTCACCGACATCTTCCGCGAGCCCAAGCCGGCGGCAGGATTCTACAAATCGCAGTGCGATCCGGCGGAAGAGATCGTGCTGGAGCCCGCGTTTCATTGGGCGCGCGGGGATGCATCAATCGGATTTTCAAAGGCGGTCGTCTGCTCCAACTGCGACCATCTCAAGTTCTACATCGACGACAAGTTGATCGCGGAGGTCGATCCGGACAGAAAAGCAGTTTGCCCACCTTCGCTACGCGCCCTTCGTTCTCGAAATGGGCGAGTTGTTTCACAAGTGGGGGGACCTACGCATCGAGGGCTACATCCAGGGAAAGAAGGTCATCGAAAAGAACATGTCGGGAAGAGGAGTCGATACGAAGTTCATGCTTCTCGCCGATGACGTGGAGTTACTTGCTGACGGCGCGGACTCGACCCGGGTTGTGTTGCGCGTCACTGATGAATTCGGCGCAATTCGCCCCTTTGCGAATGACTCGATCAAATTCGAACTGGATGGGCCCGCCATGATCATTGGAGACAATCCGTTTTCGCTGGTGGGAGGCACCGGCGCGGTCTGGATACGTGCTCAGGAAAGAACCGGCAAAGTGCGGCTTAGAGCCGTCCATCCGCAGTTGGGAGCGCAGGTGGTGGAGATTAATGTGCTAGCCGGTTCCGACGAAGTTTTGTAGCACTTGGTATGAATGTACATTCTCGTCTTCGACAGTGCGCCGAAATGCGTCTACGCCGCGTTGCGCTGCTTCAAGGTAACTCCGTCTTTCCGTAGATCCCGATTTTCAAGATACCCCTTTTCATTCGCGTCCTTGCTCATCACAGCAGATTGCACAGCTTCTGTACGGCGGAGGGAATCTCGGTGATGTCGGTACTTCCAAATCCTAAGATGAAGCCGGGGCGTGCAGCATCGCTCAGATACGAGGGCGACAGAGGCCAGAGCCAGAGGCCCTGCCGTGCAGCGCGCTCGGCGATTTCTACGTCACGAGATCTCTGGTTCAGTATCACAGCCAGATGCATGCCAGCCTCGCCCCCGAACACCTCGACCCTGTCCCCAATGTTTCTCTTGAGACTGCTCACTAACGTCTTCGCGCGTTCTTCATAGAGAACTCGCATCCTTCGAATGTGACGCGCAAAATGTCCTTCTCGGATGAAGTCCGCCAGTACTTCCTGGTAGAAGGTAGCCGGGCCCAAGTCCATGGCGCGGCGGACTTGTAAAAAGCGATCGACTAAGTCGGGAGGGATGACGAGATAGCCAAGACGCAAGGAAGGAAACAGAACCTTGCTGAAGGTCCCGATATAAATCACTCGAGAATTGGCGTCCAGACCCTGCAACGATGCGATCGGCATGCTTCCGTAGCGGTACTCACTATCATAATCGTCCTCGATAATCCATGCTCCTGAATTTTGCGCCCAGTCCAGCAGTTGCAGTCGACGCGACGCGCTCATCGTTACGCCCAATGGGTACTGATGGGATGGAGTAACCAGCGCAGCCCTCGCCTTGCGCCATCGCTTGACCCCGGTGGCGACATCCATACCCTCCCGGTCAACCGGAACCGGTACCAGATGACATCCTGCGAGCGCAAGAACGTCTCGTGCGAGACCGTAGCCGGGATCTTCGACCCAAACCCGATTTCCGGGGTCGAGCAACACTCGCGCCGAAATCTCAAGGGCCTGCTGCGATCCGCTGACGATCATCACTTGCTCGGCATCACAACGTACCGATCGGGCGGTCCTCAGATAAGCCGCAATCGTTTCACGCAAAGCCCTGGAACCGGTCGGGTCACCATAGTGAAATGATTTGGCCTCCATGCTTCGGCAGCGGCGCGTCACAAGATTCGACCAGACTCGAATTGGAAATTGATCGCTGGCCACTTGTCCCACGCCGAACGCCCCCAACCCAAGCAGCCAAGGTGGCTTCACTCCATGAGGAACGGCGGCGCAACGCCCAGCAACCATGCGGGGACCGGAGGCGCGAGATGCGGCGGGTCGCTCCCGGGTCAGTACACTCGGCGTGGGTTGATCCGGGATGGAGTTCGAAACGACAGTGCCGGCGCCGACTTGACTCTCGAAATAGCCTTCTGCCAAAAGCTGGGCGTAGGCATTCAGAACAGGGAACCGGGACACACCCAATTCTGAGGCCAGCACTCGGGTGGAAGGAATTCGCTGTCCGGGGCGCAGCCTGCCCTCAACGATTGCTGTGCGATACGAATCGTAAATCTGCCGGTGCAAGGCCTCCGGGGCCTTCCGGTTGATCGAGATTACGGGCGAAATTCCGGAGGGTACTTTCTTCATGGCGGCGGATCATAATGGCTATGTTGAGGTTCCGTCAAGTGGGTATTGTCTCCGACCACTTCATGGATCAAAATAGGTCGTAAGTCGCGGCCTTCGGCGGCAGCGAACAGTCCGCGAGTTCGGAAGCATGGGGGGGCCGGGAGCGCAGAGCATCACAACCGGCCCACTCAGCACGAACCCATTGTTTAGGCCCTTGCCATGGATCTCACCGTACAGCCGAGTCTTCTGCCACTCACGGCCCAACCAGCGGCGAGTTCGATGAACCCTTTCTTGGGTTTCGGTGTTCTTGCCAACAGATCGTCTCCTCGGATTGCAATCAAATCAAAAGGCAAGATCCTCTTTATCAATCTCGGCGACGTCGTCGCCGTTCGAGCTGAGGGGAACTACGTGCTCCTCCAGAGCGACTCCACTTCTTTTTTGTTGCGGGAGACCATCTCAGCGGTGTCCGAACGGCTTGAGCCATTCGGGTTTGTTCGGATTCATCGCTCCACTCTCGTTAACCCTTCGTTTGTCGAAGAGATCCGGCCGTATTCGACGGGAGAGTACGGTCTCCGCTTGAAAGGCGGGAAGGAATATACCGTTACCCGCACGTACAAAAAGAATCTTAAGTCTCTCGCAGAATTCTGGATCGGCGTAAATGCCTTCTCCTCTGACCGGCAAGGCTGACTGAGTATCCCAAGAGTCTCGCCGAGGCTTCCACTCCACAACACCCTCTCACACCTTCCATAAGTGTTCTGATTTTGTAAAAGGCGATGGTGCGGCCACTTGCGCCAGAGTCAGCTCGGACAGCAAATCAGAGCTCCAGAATCTCTCAAGACAACGCCTCGACAGGAAAAGCAAGAATCTTGCAGCTCGTCCGGAGCGTGTAACTACGAAGCTGATACCCACGCTCATGAGCAGAACCGGTGTAGGCTAGGACGAAGCGCTGGTTGAGTACGCCTCGAATGGATCGACAATATGGGACTTTATGGACTGCTGGTGGGCGCTTTGGGAGTGTGGCGTTTGACGCATCTGCTCAATGCAGAAGATGGTCCGTGGAGCATATTTGTCCGCCTGCGGAGAGCGGTGGGTTCGGGCTTCTGGGGCGAATTGCTGGATTGTTTCTATTGTTTGAGTCTCTCGATCGCTATCCCCTTCGCCATCGTGATCGGGGTGAGTTGGAAAGAACGACTGCTACTGTGGCCAGCATTGTCCGCGAGTGCTATCCTGCTCGAGCGCGTAAGGGGCGAGAGAGACCGCGGAGAGCCCGTTTACTGGGAAGACAGAGAGATAAAAGATGGGATGTTGCGGCAAGGGGAGGAACGCCCTAACCCCCAAGACTAAATCGACGGCGGCGATGAAGTCGCGGCATGAACAGGTCGCGAGCGAAGCCGCACCACGCGCTGTGTCGGTCCAAGGGACTCAACTGGGGACCACGTTCCAGTACATCGGATCGACAGGACTAACGGTGCGTGGACCGGTGAGCGGCAAGACATATCGCTTTGCGAGGACGGGAAGTTCCGTGGTTGTCGACGAACGGGATGCACCTCATTTTGACGGCATCCCCAGTTTGCGAAAAACACCGTTCAGTTCCTGACTGAAGTCTCGGTCGCCGATGAAACAAAAACAACCGTGTTCTGATTTCGGAACAAGGAAGAATTTACAGTTGAACTGATAGCCCGTCGGCAATATACTGCGCCCCAGGATTTGGCCTCACGGGGCAGGGCCAAGCAAGAATCGGTGTGTCGGTTGTCGAAGTCAAAGTTTCGCTCGTTCTCGCGAGCGAATCAGTAGAATTTCGAACTCCCACTGAAACGCCGAAGCACCCGGCGACACTAACACATGAAGATCTTTCTAAGGGGCCCAGGGCAAGCTCGGGAAACTGAGCAGATTTCACTCCACCGTCGAAAAGGAGTGGCTAGTGACTCGTGGAGCTCTCATCATCGAACATGGGTCGTCGCCGCTGGAGACCGCTCTGGATCTCGGCGGAGAACTGCCGATCTGTCGTCGCCGATGCTGGGGGACGTTCCTGTCGCACCAACTGATCGTCGGCGACGAGAACCTCCTGGTCGCGAATGCGGTACCATTCAGCGACGAAGCTGCTAAGTTCTTTCGCTGGCTATCGGAACATCCGCTTGGAATTCCGACACTGGCAATTCTGCCCAGCGAAAACGGCGAGTTCCTGCGACTCGCAACGGAAGTAGTGGATGATTTTCTGCTCTTTCCGGTTCGCGGAGACGAGTTCCGCCGCCGGGTGGCCCGCTTAATAGGGCATTCGCCGCGCACGGTCGAAGACGCGAGCGCTTCTTTGATTGCGGAGCTGAGCCTGCGGCAGATGGTCGGCAAAGATCCAAACTTTCTGCGGGTGCTGACGGAAGCAGCGGCCTTCGCGGCCGGTGAGGCGCCGGTACTGCTCACAGGCGAAACCGGCACGGGAAAAGAGTTGTGCGCCCGCATTATTCACTTGATGAGTAAACGGCGGCAGGGACCGTTTATCCCGGTCGAGTGTGGCGCTCTTCCCGAGCACCTTTTTGAAAATGAGTTGTTCGGGCACGCGCGCGGCGCCTTTACAGACGCGCATACCGACCAAAGCGGCCTAGTCGCTTTGGCGCAGGGTGGGACCCTGTTCCTGGACGAGGTGGACGGTTTCTCGCCTGCTATCCAGGGTAAGGTACTGCGACTGCTGCAAGAAAAGACATACCGCGCGCTGGGATCCGAGCAGTTTCGCCGCGCGAACGTCAGGATCATCGCCGCCACGAACTGTAACTTGGGGAGATTAGTCCGCGAGAAACATTTCCGCGAGGATCTGTTCTACCGCCTCAATGTGTTGCGCGTCCACCTGCCCCCTCTGCGCCAACGCCAGGGAGACGTTGCTCTGCTGGCCAGACATTTTGTGGAGGAAGTCTGCACGACCGGAGGAATGCAGAAAAAGGTGTTTTCACCAGCCTCAATTCGCAAGCTCGAGGAGCATGATTGGCCAGGGAATGTAAGGGAACTTTACAACACCGTGCAGCGTGCGGCCTTCGCAGCGCCCGGCATCCAGATATCCAGCGCGCATATTAACTTCGCGCGATTCGAGAGTACGACCGAGTTGCAAGCCGAAGATTTTCGTAGTGCCAAGATTGTCGCAATCGAGAAGTTCGAACGCGGCTACGTCGAAGATTTGCTGGAAAAGTATTCTGGAAACATCACGCGCGCTGCACGAGAAGCTGGTAAAGATCGACGGGCGTTTGGACGCCTCGTGAAGAAATACGGTCTGCGCCAAGCTTCGTAGCGGGTCAGCTGTGTCCCCGCCCGGGTCAATCTTGTCCCACCCAGCTAACCACTTCGAAGCCACACTCTTACGAATTGCCGTGGTTCGAGTTGCATGTCTCACGCGATACGGGAGCGCCCGCCCTCTAGAGGAAAACTCTTCATGACATGCAGTAAAGTGCTTGGCTGCAACAGCCTTTGATCCGCCTCAATGGCAGCGCAGTTGCCTGCAACGAGAGTGTGAGGGTCAGCCTTCACTTGCCGTCTAGAACAGGAAAGTCGCAGCAAGAAGTAGCCGGAGAAATCCTGAGCTACTTCCTCCGCAACCCGGAGGCGGCGGACAACCTGGTTGGCATTGCGCGTTGGCGCCTGCTGGAAGAAGCGGTGCATCGCACGGTGGCAGCGACGGAGAATGCTCTGCGGTGGCTGATCGCTCAAGGTTATCTGCAAGAAGTATCCGTCCAGGGAACGGAACACATTTTCCAGTTGAACCCGGAAAAGCGTAAAGAGGCGGAATTGTTCCTGAAGGATATCGAGGGGCCCGAAGCGACAGACAACGAGTGAGGTAGGCCTTCATCGCTGCCGACAAACGGCGCTGGAGGAACGCTTCATGTCCTCTCCGTGACGAAGTCGATCGTGGCCGCTCTGGCACGGGCGGTTCGGTAAACGTATAGCCAAAAGGAGATTGCCTTTCATGCCCATCACACCGACCTATCCTGGCGTGTATATCGAGGAGATCCCCAGTGGAGTCCACACCATTACCGGAGTGGCGACCTCGATCACCGCTTTCCTTGGACGAGCAGCGCGCGGGCCGGTCAACCAGGCCACGGTGATCAACAGCTATCCCGACTATGACCGCATCTTTGGGGGGCTGTGGGTCAACAGCACCATGAGCTTCGCAGTTCGCGATTTCTATCTGAACGGAGGGAGCCAGGCGGTGATTGTGCGCTTGGCGAACGGCGGCGTGGCCTCCACCATCACGCTGCCGCAGGATACCAAGCTTCCAGCCAGTCCCCCCGACAGCCCACTTTCGAGTTCTTTCAGCAACCTCATCCTGCAGGCAGCTAGCGTCGGCTCATGGGGCAGCAACCTTTTCGCCCTGGTAGACCACAAGACAAAGAACAATCAGGACATCCTGCTGTTCAATTTAACGATCACGCTGATGGATGCCACGCGGACGCAGACACTGGCGACGGAAAAATATCTAAACCTTTCGGTGGATCCCTCGGATGCCCGGTACGTGACCAATGTGCTCGCGCAGAACTCGAGTCTGGTTGTGGTCCAGGAGGATCTCTCAGGCAACGACGAAGTGCCTGGAGTCCGTCCGGCGGAAACGACCGCCCTCTCCGGCAGCCCACCTCAGCTCAGTCCCTCCAAGGTGTGGGCAACCCCGGGAACTGATGGCAACGATCTCGGCGACAATGACTTCACCGGTCCAGGGACGGACACCAACAAAACTGGTCTCTACGCTTTGGAGAATGTAGACCTCTTTAACCTGCTAAGCATTCCTCCCTACACCAACAACAACAGCGACGTCAGCACGACACTAGTCGGCACGGCGGCACAATACTGCGAGAAGCGGCGTGCCTTCTACCTCGTCGATCCGCCCAGTGACTGGACCAGCAAGTCAACGGCGGTCTCGAAGTTCACGGATCCGAACATCGACTACGTGGGCACAAGGAGCGATCATGCCGCTCTGTTCTTCCCGCGCTTAATGGAGGCCAATCCGCTGCACGACAACCAAATCGAAGTGTTCGTGCCGAGTGGGGCGTTGGCAGGCATCTTTGCTCGCACCGACGCGCAACGTGGGGTCTGGAAGGCACCCGCCGGCCAGGATGCGAGTTTCGTTGGAGTGCCGCAACTGTCCGTCCCACTAACCGACGACGAGAACGGAGAGCTCAACCCGCTCGGCGTCAACTGCCTGCGCGCTTTCCCGATCATCGGCCGGGTTGCGTGGGGCGCGCGAACCCTGCAGGGAGCCGACCAACTGGCGTCGGAATGGAAATACACTCCAGTTCGCCGCACCGCTCTCTTCATTGAGGAAAGCTTGTATCGCGGCACGAAATGGGTGGTGTTCGAACCCAACGATGAACCACTGTGGGCGCAGATTCGGCTAAACGTCGGCTCTTTTATGCACAACTTGTTTCGCCAGGGCGCCTTTCAGGGCTCGAGTCCCCGCGATGCGTATTTCGTAAAGTGCGACAAGGAGACCACAACCCAGAATGACATCGACCTGGGAATTGTGAATATTCTCGTCGGCTTCGCGCCTCTCAAACCGGCGGAATTCGTTGTCATTCAGATCCAGCAGATGGCGGGTCAGATCCAAGTTTAAGGAGAGCGAGATGGCGCAATTCACCGTGAATCAGCAACGTTTCGACCCCTATAAAAACTTCAAGTTTCGCGTGAAGTGGGACGGTCGGTACGTAGCCGGCGTGAGCAAAGTAAGCGTGCTGAAACGAACGACTGAAGTTGTAAAACACCGCGACGGCGGCGACCCCAGCAGTAGCCGCAAGTCGCCTGGCCGCACCGAATATGACGCAGTCACGCTGGATCGGGGTGTCACCCTCGACACAGAGTTCGAAAAGTGGGCCAACAAGGTGTGGAATTTCGGGCAGGGGTTGGGGAATGAAGTTTCCCTGCAAGACTTCCGAAAGGACATCACTATCGAGGTCTACAACGAAGCCGGACAGCTGGCCATTACATACAAGGTGTACCGCTGCTGGGTTTCGGAATGGCAGGCATTACCCGATCTTGACGCCAACGCCAATGCCGTCGCGATCCAGCACGTCAAGCTGGAAAACGAGGGATGGGAGCGCGACTACGAGGTACCCGAACTCGCTGAGCCGAGCTTCACCGAGCCACCGGTGTAACGGTTATGCGGGCACTGTTGTCGTCGGAATTGCTCCAGGCTTGGGAAGAGGGGCTTGGTCTGTCGGGCGTAGACCGGGCTCTGATTCTGCTCGGCGCGGCTTTCCGAGAGTCTCCTGAAGAGGATCCCGCACGGTACTCCGTGGGCGAGCGAGATGCGCGCTTGCTTACTTTGAGAGAGTTGACCTTCGGGCCCGAAGTGTCCGCGATCACGCATTGTCCCAAGTGCGCGGATGCTCTGGAACTGAACTTTCAAGTCGACGACTTGCGGGTAGGGAAGCGCGAGCCCAGGTCATCGCGAGGGTCGACACCCCTAGCGCTGGAGAGCGGCGACTACAGCATCAAGTTTCGTTTGCCCAACAGTCTTGATCTGCGCGCACTGCGAAGCACGAGCGACACAGCAGTCAAAGTGGACGAACGAATTCTCCGGCGCTGTCTGCTGGAGGTGACCTGCAAGGGGGAGAGCGTTGCAGCGGAGCAATTGCCAGAAACTGTCATGGTCGCCGTCTCAGAACGCATGACAGAGGAGGACCCGCAGGCGGAGGTCGAATTGGCGATGGAGTGCTACCAGTGCCACCACCAATGGGAGGAACGCTTCGACATTGATTCGTTTTTCTGGGCTGAAATTCACGCCTGGGCAAGTCGCATGTTGAATGAGGTTCACCAACTTGCCTCTGCCTACGGTTGGAGCGAAACGGAAATTCTGGGGTTGAGCTCTCTGCGCCGCAATCTTTACCTGAACCTGATTGCCGGGTGAATCGATGGGATCTTACTTGAATCACATTGCGGAAAAAGCTCTCGGGCAGTCCGTTCTGCTCCAACCGCGCGTGCCCTCTTTGTTCGAGCCGCCACCAACGCTGCGATTGGCGAGGTTCAGCCCGATTCCGTCGCTAAAAGCGGATGTTGAGACGCGTCCTGACGCTGCTGACTCTGTAACCCCGCAAGACGATGCGCATATTCGCACAATACCCAGCACGCGCGAGAACCCGATCGGATCTTCTTACGGCCCACAGAACGATCGCGCAGCGACTGGCGATCAAGACGCGCCCGTGGCCCGCATCACTGGACGAAAGCGTAGTCCGCAGTTTGCGTTGGGACCGAAGGCTCTAAGCGAGGAAGAACGCGAAAGTGACTCCGCGCCCCCAGAACCATCGGTGCGACCGAAGCACCGAATCACGCCCAGACAATCCCGCGAAACCGAGCGAACTCTGCCAGACGCGCTCCGGGAAGCCACGTGGACAGATGCTGAACTCGCTACGCAACGACCAAGAGTGGCACCGGTCGCGGGGCCGCGATCGACACCGACACACCCCAAGGAGACCGAGGTTGACAAGTCCGAATCGCACGGTCCTGTACGAGAAGAGCCCCGGCGCGTCACGGTTCCTGACCGAGCGGAGTTCGCGCTCCACTCCGAGCGGCTGTCTCCCAAGATTCCAAAATTCCCGCCCACTGAAACGAAGGCCATGGAACAACCGACGCGAGAATTCAATGTCAGCGTTGTTATCGGGCGAGTCAACGTGCAGGCAGTATTTCCCCAGGCCGCGCCGGCACGACCTGCACACACAGCGCCAGCGCCGCTTTTATCTCTGGAGCAATACATGAAGCAGCGCGGAGGCCAGGGATGAGCAATGCCCTGGCACTGGCCGCGGTTTCATTCGTGTTGGTCGATCTTATCAACAATGGCCTGATCGACCGGGATATCAGCTCGACTGGCGTCGGCGATGTGTCGGTCACTGCGCTTGCCCCCGATCTGATTGATACCTCCAGCACCGGCCCGAGCCAGCTCAACCTGTTTCTATATCAAGTGACCCCAAATCCAGGATGGCGGAATGTCGGATTCCCGGCACGCGACGCAAGTGGAGCAAGAATCGGCAATCCTCCGCTTGCCCTCGATCTCCACTATCTGCTGATGGCTTATGGCGCACAGCAACTGCATGCGGAAATTTTGCTGGGCTACGCGATGCAGTTATTGCACGAGACCCCAATCCTGACGCGGGATGCAATCCGCAAGTCACTCGCTGCTCCGACTCTGGTCCCTAGTGGCGGTGGCCTGCCTCCCGCGATGCTCAACCTGTACACATCGGAATTAGCGGAGCAAGTAGAACTGATCAAGATCTGGCCGCAGATTCTCAGCACCGAAGAAATCTCCAAACTCTGGACCGCCTTCCAGACGCACTACCGTCCCACTGCGGCGTACCAGGCCTCCGTTGTGTTGATTGAGAGTAAGGCTTCGATCAAGACGGCGCTGCCGGTGCAATACCGGACCGTGCAGGTGATCCCCTTCGAAGCACCGGTCATTGAAACAATCTCGTCGCAGAAAGCCGCGAATGCTCCTATCGTTCCCGACCAGCCAATTTTGCCGGGATATAACCTCGTTCTCCAAGGCAGCCAACTTAAGGGAGAAATCACATCGGTAGTGATCGGGAACATCGAAGTTCTACCTCCGGACTCGGATATCAAGCCGAACCAAATCATTGCAGCGATTCCGCCAACGGTGGAAGCGGGGGTGCAGACGGTGCAGGTGATTCAGCAAGTTCTCTTGGGATCGCCACCATCCACTCATCGCGGCGTTGAGTCGAATGTCACGACCTTCGTGTTGACCCCGGTCATTCTGGCGGCAAGCGCGTCAGGCGTCGTGGGTGCAGGCAGCACGCCTCGGTCCGGCAGTCTCGACCTGACAGTCGACCCACCCGTTGCCTGGGACCAGCGGGTCTCGGTCCTGCTCAACCAATTGTTGCCCCTCACCAGCCCGCCAGCGGACACCGCTCTGGCGTATAGCTTTGAAGTGCCGCCGAGATTGAATCTTGCCAGCCCGCCAGCTAGTCCGCCGCCGCCAACGCCAAATGTCAGCGCCCCATTTATTGGGGTGGCGCCTGGCAACTACCTGGTACGCGTGCAGGTTGACGACTCCGAAAGCTTGCTGATACCGGACTCCAGCGGGCTCTACACTGCACCGCAAGTAGGTATCCCATGAGCGCAGCTTCCGGACTTGGGCACACTGCGATGGAAGGCACGTCCCTTTCGGAGGCCATTGCGAGGATTCGCCAGTTACTGGAACACAAGCTCAACGGGAAGGAGTTCGTGCCACCGGCGCAAACATCGCCTCCAGATGCCGAAGACCATCCCTTGCAGATACTGCGCCGCCAGTTTCACTTGTCCTCATTCGAGACGGACATACTCACTCTCTGCGCAGCCGTGGAACTGGACCCGACAGTATCCGTACTGTGCGCTGCCATGCAAGGGGAGGATCGCCCGCGCTGCGCGACCTTCCGCATCGCCCTGGAAGTGCTGCCGGAGGCTCACTGGAGCGCACTACTACCAAACGCGCCTCTCCGACGCTGGAAGCTGCTGCAGCCTGGTGCAGCCGAAACGCTGACCACCAGCCCCCTTCGCATTGAGGAAGCTGTGCTGCACTACTTGATGGGAGCACCCACTCTCGACGAACGGGTGCGAATATGCGTCGAGGCTGTGGAGCCGCCCGCAGTGCTGCCCGCTTCCTATCGACCGCACGCTGAGAAATTAGCCGGACTATGGTCGAGAGCAGAAGGCCCTCGTGCGGTCGCGCAGTTGCAAGGCAACGCCATCGAAGGGAAGCGCGCTCTCGCCGCCGCGGCATGTGCAGCATTGGGCTTGCGCCTCTACGCCATCCGGCTTGGCGCTCTGCCCGCCAGCAGCGCCGAAATGGAAGGCTTCGCGCAACTGTGGGACCGAGACGCATTCATGACTGGCAGTGCCCTCCTTTTACAGGCGGAAGGAGCAACCCCTGCTCAATGGGAAGTGGCCGCCGCGATCGCCGACCGTGTCAACGGTCCGCTATTGGTGGCGGGGTCGGGCAGACTCGAGTTGCATCAGCGCGACCTCGTGCCTCTCAACATCGATCGGCCTAAAGCCGACGAGCAGAGTGCTCTGTGGCGGCATGTTCTTGGCGTGCACGCCGACAAACTGAACGGCGAATTAGATCGCGTGGCGTCGCAGTTCGTCCTCGACTTCCCCAGCATCAAGACCGCTGCCAGCAGAGTTCTTGATGCCGTGACTGGCGAGGAGACCGATGTGCTCCCTCTGATCTGGGAAGCCTGTCGCAAGGAATCGCGTGGGGTGCTGGAGGGCAGGGCGCAACGCATTGATGTTCGAGCCCGCTGGCAAGACATCGTGCTACCCGAAGCCAGCCTCAACATGCTGCACACGGTAGCCATCCACGTTCGGCAGCAGGAGAAAGTGCTCCAGAGCTGGGGATTCGCGGCACAGAACTCGCGTGGACTGGGTATTACGGCCTTGTTCACTGGCCAAAGCGGAACCGGGAAGACTCTCGCCGCCGAGGTTCTGGCCAACGAACTCCACCTCGATCTCTACCGGATCGATCTGAGCCAAGTGGTGAGCAAGTACATCGGAGAAACAGAGAAGAATCTATGTGCTGTGTTCGGCGGGGCAGAGAACAGCGGGGCCATCCTTCTGTTTGACGAAGCGGACGCTCTGTTCGGCAAGCGCAGCGAAGTGAAAGACAGTCACGACCGCTACGCTAACATCGAGGTTAGCTACCTGCTGCAGCGTATGGAGGCCTATCGCGGACTGGCGATTCTCACCACCAACATGCGGGCGGCGCTGGATACCGCGTTCCTGCGGCGCATTCGCTTCATCGTCAATTTTCCATTTCCCGACCATGGACTGCGCCGGAGGATTTGGGCCTGCATGTTCCCAACTCAGGCACCGACTTCGGGCCTCGACTTGGACAAGCTGGCTCGCCTCAACCTGCCTGGCGGAAACATCCGGAACGTGGCGCTGAACGCTGCATTTCTTGCGGCCGATGAAGGTGCTCCCGTGCGCATGGATCACTTGCTGACCTCCGCACAGCATGAATGCGGAAAGTTGGAGAAGCAGTTGAGTAGCGCCGAAGTCGGAGGCTGGGCATGAACCGCGGACAGAAGAGAGCACGGTGGCAGTCCCAGTTCCGCCAGGAGCACGGTGCGAAAACCAGCATGACGAGCGCTTCTGCGGCCTCCGTGCCGTCGACGTCCAAATCGACTCACGTCCCCTCGGTGTCTCCGCGGCAGAGCGGCGCGGTGCAATTGCGGATCGAAGAGTTGGTACTGCGTGGATTTGGCCGGGGCAGCGAGCGAGTCATTGCAAATAGCTTGAAGCGCGAACTGGGCCGCATCTTGACCGCACGCGGAGTCCCCGAATTGTGGATGCGTGACGGTTCCTTGGAGATCGCAACCACCAATAAGATTCAGATCCGCGCAGGCGAGAGTGCCCATTCCATCGGTGAACGTGTCGCACGAGCGCTTTACGGAACTCCTGCTGGGGGCAAGAAGTGAGTACGCACGCGAAAATCGCGATCCCGACGTTAGCCAAGAGTGAGGCGGCGCCCACTAAGACGCCGACGCCGGCCAGATTCTCGTCGAGCCGCTCGGTTCTGCTACAGCGAAAATGCGCCTGCGGCGGGGATGGCGGGGCAGGCGCAGGCTGCGAAACTTGCCAGAAGAAGGAAGCGGAGGAGCAGAAAAAGGTTCAGGAGCAAAAGAAGCCGCACGAACAGAAATTGCAGAAGTCTGCTTCGAGTCCAAGCCGCACTGCAAGTGCTCCGCCGATCGTGAACCAGGTTTTGAATTCGCCGGGACGAGCGCTCGATGCTCCGACCCGCTCTCATATGGAGCCAAGGTTTGGTCGCGATTTCAGTGGGGTCCGCGTTCACACCGACTCCCGAGCCGCCGAGTCTGCACGCGCGGTAGATGCCCACGCCTACACCGTTGGCCAGCATATCGTTTTCGATCATGGTAAATACGATTCCGACTCGCGCGGCGGCCAACACCTGTTGGCGCATGAGTTGGCGCACACGGTACAGCAACATGGCCTGCAACGGTCTTCGGACGATTTGTCGCTGGCACAGACTTCCGAGTACCGGCAACTCGAGCACGAGGCGGACTCAGTGGCGCGAGCAGTCACATCCGGTGTTGGCTCTCACGGGACTCCTGCGCTGACCCATCATCCCACTCAGCCGCTGATCTCGCGTGCGAAGAAAGACACGAGCCCGACAGCCACGAGCGAGGCGCCCACGAAAGACGAGGACTCTCAGCGTGACTGGGAAGAAGTGGCACCCGGGAGCAAACTCGGCAAAGTCGGAGTAAAGCAGGTGGCGAAGCCGGGCCAGGGCATAAGCCAGGACGTCGTTGCAGTAAACATGCGTGATGCGCTTGACCTCCCGGCCGAAAAGGGTGACAAAACTGCCGAGACACTGTGGCAAAACCGCGCCGATGCTGGGGCTTTGGAGGCACTGGTCGATGTCAGTGGCATCGTGAGCGAGTCGCCCCGGATTGGCACTAAACAAGGGCGGCCTGACACTAAGACTCTGCGCAAATACTGGTTGCAGAAGTTGGGGTGGAGCGAAGACGGGGCAGCGGCGAACTGGAAGGCGGCAGGCGGGGACAAGGAAGACTTCGATCCTCCGCAGGCGGGCAAGAAAACCTGTCACGTTGATCACGTCGTTGAGTTGCAGTTTGGTGGAACCAACATTCCCGACAACATGGCAATGCTGGACGGCGCCGAAAATGTATTCAGCGGCCGAACCATCTTCCAGAATCTGAAGGCCCAAGCGACAAAAATTCGCGACGCGATGCCGGAAGCGAAAAACGTCATTCTGCACTATGAAAAAGTCACGAAAGAAGCGGGTGACACTGGGCCATGCGTGGCGGTCGAAAAGGCGGCCCCAAACGTTAAAGGAGGGAAAGCGAAAATCGAAGGAGAGGAATACCCAGTCAAGGCTGGGGGCACTTCCGCCAAGTTGATTCTCCCCCAAGGCAATAAGAAGAGGTTCCAAGTGCGGGAGCAGCCTAGCGCAACGATTGTGCCTGGAATGTTACTGGATTTTCTCAATCCCAAAGGAGGGCCGGGAAAAGACACCATCGACGCGATCATGGATGTCAAGACAGAGACTGGCACAAAGACCAAACTCCCAATAACAGTCGACAAAGAAGAGCCCTTCACGCTCAGTGTCTCGCCTGATCGGAGCTTAAGGCTTCCGAAGAAGAAACTGAACCTCAAGTTTCACTATCCCTACCTCAGCGATGGAGTCATCGAGGAACTTGAACTCGCCGAAGACGGATCACTGAGCGGCAAAGGCACCATCAAGTCTTCCATTCCGTTCCTGCCTCAACTGCACGTCAAGTTCGACAAAGAGAGCTTCGCTCTGGTTGCCCCCCTCGATGCCAAGAAGCTCAAACCGCCGATCCCGGGAGCCAAGATCACGGAAGGCGAAATTGGGTTGCAGTTGGCGCCGCAGTTTAAGCCCTACGGCATGCTGGCCTTTGAGCTGGTCACCGGTCCCAAGAAGATTCTCGACGGCAAACTCGACGTAACCGGCGACGCTCAAGGCCTTCTGGCCGCTGGCGTAATTCACGTATTCCTTCCCGGCGTGGACAACGCCGAAGGAACTATCAAGTACCAGAACAAAGAGTGGACGGGTGGAGTCAAGATCGAGTCCACCCAGATGCAGAAAAAGCTGAAATATGTAAAGAGTGGCAGCGTCGTTGTCGGTCTCAGTTCAAAAGGAGTCTCCGCCGAAGGCAACGTGAGTCTGGACATACCAGGGACGAATGGCGTTGATGTAAGCCTGCTCTACGAACGGCATAAATGGATATTTCGCGGGAAAGGCGCGTTCACGCCTCCTCGCTTGAAACCCGTCGAGATCGAAATTGAATACGACGGTGACCACATCACGGGGAGCGCAGAAACCGGATTTGAGTTCCACGGACTGGCCGGACGTCTAAAGGTGCAGTACCGCGACGAGAAGTTTTCCGGCGAGGGCACGATCAACATTAAAAAGGGGCGCGCTGAAGGGAAGCTTCACATCAAAATGCGCCAGGAGAGGGGCGAACCGAAATTCTCCGGCGAAGGTGAGGTCACTTATCAGATCACCGACAATCTTGTCGGCACTGCAGGCATCGAGGTCAATGAGAAGGAAGAAGTCCGTCTCAAAGGAGCTTTGACCTTCCCGAAGCCGATCCACCTGTTCGACCCGATCAAGGGTGATTACAAGATTTTCGAGGTTGGAGTCAGTATTCCCATACCGGGTGCCTCGATCGGACCGGTAGGTCTCAATGCCCGGATCGATGGCGCCTTATCAGCGGGCTATCAGATCGGACCCGGCGAGCTTCGCAACGCCAAGATTGAAGCGGCATTCAATCCGCTCGAGGAAAAACCGGATCTCGACTTACTGATGGGGGCGCAGCTCTATATCGGAGCACGCGCCTACATCTCAGGAAGCATCAGCGGCTCAATCGAGGTGTCGATTGGAATCGCGTCAGTCTCCGGCGGCCTCACGATCACCGCCACCGCTTCGCTCGAAGGACACGTCGCCTCCGAAGTGAAGATCCACTACCAGAAGAGTCGCCTGGAACTCGATGCCAATTTCGAACTCCTTCTAGGCCTGGCATTGACCCTCGCCCTGGACGCGTTTGTGAAAGCAAAAGCAGGGGTCGGCCCGTTCAGCGTTGAGACCAAGAAGGTCTGGAACCTGGCATCTTTCAAGTTCGATACCGGGATGCAAATGGGAATGAAGCTTAAGAATCCGATTCACTACGCGTCCGATGAGCCCTTTAAGTTTCCTTCGCTCGACGACATCCAGTGGATTAAACCGGACATCGACCCAAAGAAAGTGTTGGAGAGAGCGTTCGGAAGTGGCAGCAGCAAGGAAGAAGAAGCCAAATGAGTTCATTTCCGGGAACCCCGAGGTTGTTGCGAGCAGGGATTGTCCAAGCCGATCCCAACACGCTGGTGGTGCAGAGCGTGATTGCGATGCAGTACAACCCCGACACGCTCAGCCGCACATTGCAGGCACGCGGTGTAACTGCGGAGGGTGGCGATCGCCTGGACGCGCTGAGGCTGACTGGCCCTCCGATCGAGACGATCAAACTAGACGCTGAGATCGACGCCACCGATCAGTTGGAACAGCCCAGCGACAATCCGACGACCGTGCAGTTCGGAATTCACCCGCAACTGGCCGCGCTGGAAATGTTGATCTATCCAGCGAGTTCGCAAATTCAGAGCGACAACAGCATCGCGCAGGCGGGAACGATCGAGGTCGCTCCCATGGAGGCCCCCCTAACGCTGTTCGTGTGGAGCCCGAACCGCATTCTGCCGGTTCGCGTGACCGAGTTCAGCATTACCGAGGAAGCGTTCGATACGAACCTGAACCCCATCCGCGCCAAGATCAGTCTCGGTTTGCGCGTATTGAACGTCGTTGACCTCGACTTTGACCATAAGGGAAATAGTTTGTTTATGGCTTATCACCAGCAGAAAGAGCGCTTGGCCACCATGATTGGCCGCTCGAGCCTCGCAGCGTTGGGAATCAGCCGAATTGGATGAGGTGGATATGTTCGCCATGGGAAGCCGCTATTACTCGTTGCCTCTCTTGAAATGGGAGGCCAAGGATGGAACCGAAGTCGGCTACGTAAGCCGGCGATTTCTGCCATCGGGGGACCAGTTCGATCTGCTGCTCGAACATCGCGTCACCGAAGGGGAACGCCTGGACACGATTACGGCCCAATATCTGGACGATCCGGAACAATTCTGGCGGATTTGCGATGCCAATGAAGCGCTCTCGCCCTTCGATCTGACGGATCCGATCGGGCGAACCGTTCGCATCACGTTGCCACAAGGAATTCCAGGACCACGCAATGCTTAAAGGCGTCTATCTCACGTTGCTGATTGGACCCGGAGTGCCGCTTCCGGCGCCGAAGGCCGTTGCCGATGCGCTGGTCAGCGCACAGGTGAGCACTGGAGGAGAACGTACCGGCTTTCAACTCGTGTTCAACGTGAGCAAGAAGTCGATCATCCGGCAAACTCTGCTGCCTGCTGGCTTCTTCGATCCCATCCTCACGCGAATCATTCTGGTCTGCACGCTGGGCGGCGTTCCGAACGTTTTAGTGGACGGAATTGTGACTCGCCACGAAGTTACACCCAGTAATGAACCGGGCCAGTCGACCCTTACACTCACCGGAGAAGATGTCAGCGTCATGATGGACATCCTCGATATGCCCTTCATGCGCTATCCGTGCATGCCGATCGTGGCGCGGATCGAGTTGATTCTCGCCAAGTACGCCATCTTTGGCGTGATCCCGCTTGTGATCCCGCCTTTATTTGATGCACCGCCGATGCCAACCGACAAAGTTCCCACGCAGACCGGAGCCGACATGAAGGGAACCGATCTGGCATACATCAAGAAGCTTATGCAAGACACGGGATACGTCTTCTACATCGAACCGGGTCCGGCACCGGGAATGAACCTGGCGTACTTCGGACCCGACATCCGGATTCCGATCCCACAGCCCGCGCTCAACGTAAATATGGACTCGAATACGAACGTCGAGAGTCTGAGCTTCAGTCTCGATGGCCTGGCCAAGAAGGTCATGATTATGACCATCCTCGATCCGTTCACGAACAAGATTCCGATTCCGATTCCGGTCCCCAATATCAGCATTCTGCGGCCGCCACTCGGCGCGAGGCTGACCCTTCCTTCCAAGATCGAGTTTGCGAAAGATGGCACGAACAAAAACCCGGTTGAAGCGATAGGTCTGGCCCTCGCCAAGACCGCCGCGACCTCCGACGCAGTCAGCGGATCGGGCAGCCTGAATACTCTGCGCTATGGACGAATCCTGAGAGCGCGACAGCTTGTGGGAGTGCGTGGCGCCGGGGTGACATACGACGGAATGTATTACGTGAAGACTGTTACTCACAACATCAAGCGTGGCGAATACAAGCAGAGTTTCACTTTGTCGCGCGATGGTTTGATCTCACAAACCCCACGGGTGCCAGCATGACCGCAAACGGGAACGGCAATTACTTCGGGAAATATCGCGGCACGGTGATCAATAACATCGATCCTATGGGACTTGGCCGTCTCATGGTGGAGGTCCCGGATGTCTTGGGATTGGTTCCTTCGAGTTGGGCGGTCCCCTGCACGCCTCTTGCGGGGCCTTCCGGTCCACCCATGGGCGTCTACATGGTGCCTCCGATCGGGGCTGGAGTGTGGGTGGAATTTGAACAGGGCGATCCCAACTATCCGGTGTGGGTTGGATGTCGCTGGGGTGCAGTCACAGATGTTCCACCCCTCGTGAAGTTGGGACTTCCCGTCTCGCCGAGCATCGTGATGCAAACGCTCGCACAGAACTCGCTTTCGATCAGCGATCTTCCGGGCCCGACGGGAGGAATCATGCTGAAGAGCACCACGGGAGCAATGATTATCGTGAACGATCTTGGAATCATTATTCAGAACGGCAAGGGCGCGTCCATAACGATGGTCGGGCCGGCCGTCACGGTGAATGAAGGCGCGCTGATCATCACGTAGCAGATCGGTACGGAAAACACTGAGGACAGATTGTTTATGCCGGGATTCTTGCTGCACCAGGGAGCGACCGTGATGTGTTCGCACGCCGGACAGGCGCAGCCGACGTTAGTGAATCCGCGTGTGATGGTGTCGGGAATGCCCACGGTCACGCTTCCGACTCCTTACGTAATCGCCGGTTGCGCGTTTCCTCCGCCGCCAGCTGCAAATGGACCTTGCGTGACGGCGCAGTTTCTTATGGGGTCCGTGCGAATTCTGTCCAACGGTCAGCCGTTGTTGCTATTCGACAGCCAGGCGCTATGTGTTCCGACCGGAACCCCAACGATCACCGCGGTTACCCAAACTCGGGTGGTGGGAACGTGAGGAAATATGTTCAACCTTGATTTTCCTTACCATTTCGACGGCCACGGACGGACGGCAGGTACAGATCTGGACGATCACATTCGCGATCTGATCGAGCAGGTCTTATTTACCGCCCCGGGAGAACGTGTCAACCGTCCCACGTTCGGCAGCGGACTGATGCAGGACGTGTTCGCACCCAATGGTCAGGAGATGGCCGCCGCTACGCAATTCCTTGTACAAGGAGCCCTGCAACAGAACCTTTCTCAGTTGATCGAAGTGAACAAGGTCGAGGTCAGCGCAGACGACAACACTCTGAACGTGACCATCGAATATGTCGTTCGCAATACCCAGCAGCAGCAGGTCGCGCAGTTCACGCGTGGAGGTCTCTCGCAATGATCTACTCCTGCTGCGACCCGAACCGGCGAAACGTCCTGGAAGCGCAATCCGTTTACAACGGAATCGATTTCCTCGAGGTCGTAGACGTCCCGACGGATCCGTTCAGTGACCGCCAGCACACGCTCCGGGTGCATTTTGTCCACGACCTCGCTCCCGGACAATTGGGGCTCGCGAATGTACGAATCGACGGCGGAGAACGCATTCAAAATATCGAAATCGTTGAGGTCCAGGAGGAAGGATCGGCCTCGCCGGCGGGAGATCCGAAAGTGTTGTCCGTGCAGGTGAGACAACCGGGCGATTTCTCGACCTACACGCTGCGCCTGGTCGACAGTAACGATGCCCCAAAGTTGCCACCGAACTTCGATCCCATCCTGTCGAGCATTGACTTCTCATTCAAGGTTGCGTGTCCCAGTGACTTTGACTGCCAGCAGCCGCGAGTCTGTCCGCCGGCTTCGCGCACGCCCGTCGACATCTCTTACCTTGCGAAGGACTACGCCAGCTTCCGGCAGCTCATGCTCGATCGCATGGCGACGATCATGCCGCAATGGCAGGAAAGCAGTCCTGCCGATCTGGGCATTGTGCTGGTCGAATTGCTTGCGTACCTCGGCGACTATCTCAGTTATCTGCAGGACTCGGTCGCCACCGAAGCCTATTTGGATACAGCCCGCCGCCGCACTTCCGTCCGCCGAATTGTGCGCCTCGTCGGTTACCCCATGCACGACGGCTGCAACGCCCGCACCTGGGTGCACTTCGACGCGCGCGGAGATATTCATGGTCAGGTTGTGCTCAAGCCGCGGTCGAATACCTCTGCAACCAAACTGTTAACCAAGGTCGTGGGCCAGGGCGTCGTCATTGTGAACTCGACGCCAGCCTTACAGGCGGCGCTCTCACAGAATCCACAGGTATTCGAACTGGTCGAAAGTGTTGCGCTCTTCGCCGAACACAACCAGATGTCGTTCTACACTTGGGGATCGCGACAATGCTGCCTTCCTTTGGGTTCAACGCAGGCCTGGTTGCGCGGTAACTTCCCCAACCTGCAGCCCGGTAATGTACTCATCTTCAAGGAAGTGAAAGGTGCCGACACCGGAGTGCCGGAGGATGCCAATCCGGCAAATCGTTGTGCGGTCCGTCTCAGCAGTGTCACGTTTACCAGCGACCCGATCGGCGGTCAGTTCGACCCGGTCCCTAACAACAATCCCGTTCAAGTCACCGCAATCGAGTGGTCTGCCGAGGATGCGCTGCCTTTTCCAGTCTGTATTTCCACGCTTGTCGGCAGCGAATACTTTGACGACATCACTGTGGTCCTTGGAAATAATGGTTTGGCGGATGACGGGAACACTATTGAAGACGAAGCTCTGGATCCGGTCCCCGTCCCGAATCCTGCGCTCACCCTGGTTTCGGCTGCCGCAGACGATCCCTGCAACAACCAAGCTCCGCAACCAACCGCTGCGCGATATCGCCCGTTATTGCAACAGTCCCCGTTAACATTTGCCGATCCCTATGACAACACCGCGTCCGCAACTGCAGCCATCACCAAGCGTGCACCGGACGCATTGCTCCCTGCCATTGTTTTGAGTGTGAGCCAGCAGGCTGATCCTTGGACGCCTCAGCGTGATCTCCTCAGCAGCCATTTCGACTCCAAAGACTTCGTGGTGGAAATGGAGAACGACGGGAGCGCCTATTTGCGTTTTGGGGACGGTACCTTCGGCGAGCGCCCGGATCCCGGGACGGTTTTCCACGCACGCTATCGAGTCGGAAACGGCACCACGGGTAACATCGGGGCGGACGCCCTTTGTCACTTAGGCAGCGACGATCCATTTGTCACTACCGGTTATTCGTCCAACCCTGTGGTCATCGCCGTCAGCAATCCGCTGGCCGCCAGTGGTGGTCTGGATCCGGAGACTCTGGAAGCTGTGCGCCAGCGAGCGCCCTATGCGTTCCGCGTCCAGAACCGGGCAGTGACCGCGCAGGATTATGGCGACATCGCCCTGCGTTGCGATTCCAGCCTGCAGCGAGCGGTGGGCACGTTCCGTTGGACGGGCAGCTGGTACACGGTCTCCATTGCCGCCGATCGCAAAGGCGGTGCCGCTGTCGACGACACTTTCAGAAACGGCCTGAAACAGTGCATGGAGTTGTATCGCATGGCAGGCCATGACGTGGAAGTCGATACACCCGTCTTCGTTTCCCTGGAAATCGACATGGATGTGTGCGTCAAGCCCGACTATTTCGCCAGCGATGTCGAAAGGGCTTTGCAGGATGTTCTGAGTAACCGCGTCTTGCCCAATGGCAGCGAGGGCGCTTTCTATCCTGACAACTTTACCTTCGGTCAGCCCGTCTATCTGAGTCGCATTTACGCGTTGGCGCAGAGCACAGCCGGTGTGGACTCGGTGCGGGTCACGAAATTTCAGCGGCAGGGAAACGACTCCGATATCGCGCCGAATGCCGGCAAACTGGAACTGAACCGGTTGGAGATTGCGCGCCTGGACAACGATCCCAACTATCCCGAACACGGTGTTCTGAAACTCAACATGCTGGGAGGGCGGTAAGGTGGCAACGGATCCGAGCCTCGGTGCACTCAACAACTGTGGCTGCTGCGAAGGAGTTCGGCAGGAGACTCCACAGACCATCGCGAATCGCCCTGGCCTATCCGCGATTGCGTACCGCGTGGGCACCCACCAGCAGTTCAAGGCGAGCTTGTTGGCCCGGCTGCACTCTTCGCGACAAGTGGCTCTGAATGCATTTACTGCGCGACAGGACGACGATTTCACCATCGCGCTACTTGACGCTTTCTCGACAGTCGGCGATGTTCTGACTTTCTACACGGAGCGGATCGCCAACGAAGCATACCTGCGGACTGCGGTGGAAAGACGCTCAGTACTCGAACTGGCACAGTTAATCGGCTACGAACTTCGCCCCGGCGTGGCTGCCAGTACCTGCCTGGCTTTTACCATAGACGATTCTCCCGGTGCCTTGGGGACTACGCTCGTGTCGCCGACGACAGCTGCGGTGGTGCCAGAAGCGCCTCCCACGATTACTGTCGACATTGGCACAAAGGTGCAGAGCGTTCCCGGTCCTAACGAGAAGCCGCAGACCTTCGAGACCATCGAGAAGATTGATGCGCGTGCGGAATGGAACAGCATCTCGCCGCGCCTCGCCCAGCCGCAACAGATCGCCACGAGTTCTCAAAGCTTCATTTTGTTGGGTGCAATCAACAGCCTGAAGAAAGGGGACCGGGTGCTCATCATGGATGGGAGCGGTGGAAATTCGGTGCAGACCATCCTGAACATCACCATCACAACGGATCCAACCTCGATCGATCCCAATGCTTCGACCACCGAGATTGACGTGGCTCCAATTACCTCGGGCACGCCCGGCTATAACCCGGCCAGTTATACCGCGCCGTCCGGGCTGCCACAAGGCAGCATCAACGACTTCCCAGCCGGCACTGTCCTCAACGCCTCCACCGTTCAACAAATCATTGCCAAGCAATGGGAGTCCGACACGCTTCTGGGGCTGGCTAGCATCCAGAACTGGCCCGTGGATCAACTGGCCACCGAGATCAACCAACAGATTGCCCAGCCTTCGACCGCGCCGAATAGTGGACTCTGGGTGTTTCGGCAGCGAGCAGCGGCCTTCGGGTACAACGCGCCGTTGTGGGATTCCATTCAACCAGGACTGCGTGTAGAGGGAGTGTTCCTGCAGGCTGATCTTTCGACAACTCCGCCGGGCACGAAAAACTTTGCCATTCCGGCCCCATATGGAACGACTTGGGAAAACCTCCACTTGGATTATTACGACAGTTGTAGCGGTGGTCAGTGCGCTCTCTATCTTGACAGCACCTATCCCGATGTCGTCGCCAACAGCTGGATCGCTCTACTTTCGCCCGGCATTGCGACGGCCACGCTCCAAGTCTCCTCCAACACGGAAACCACTTATTCCGCCTTCACCTTGTCGGCAAAGGTATCGATGCTGAGCGTTGCGCAGGCATCTCCTTTGTCGTCCTTTCCAATCCGCGGAACCACGATTCTGTGTCAGAGCGAAAGTCTGCCCCTTGCTCAGGTTCCCATCTTGGATATCGTGCAGGGCAATGTGATCACGCTCGATCGCGCCTACCTCGGCCTGGCTACAGGCTCGAGGGTTGTGATCACTGGCGAGCGCAGTGACCTGAGTGGCGTGACGGTAGCGGAATTTCGCGTGCTGCAGGAAGTGATACTGCAGGATGGCTTCACTGTTATCACGCTCGATAGTTCCCTCGACTATCCCTACAAGCGCGCGACGGTGCAGATCAATGCCAATGTAGCTTTGAGCACGAACGGCGAGACCGTACAGGAAATCCTGGGAAGCGGAGACGGCAGCCAGATCTTCCAGAGCTTCGTGCTGCAGCAATCGCCGCTGACTTACATCAGTGCCGAGACTCCCTCGGGAACCCAGAGCACGCTGGAGATACGCGTGGATGATCTGCTGTGGGAAGAAGTGTCATTCTTCTACGGTCACGGACCCGAAGAACACATCTATATAACCCGGCAGGACGACGCAGGCAACACCACGGTGATGTTCGGCGATGGCCTGACCGGTTCGCGATTACCTACGGGTCAGCAAAATATCAAAGCAACATACCGCAGGGGAATCGGCATTGGCGGACTGGTCCGCGCCAATCAACTCTCTCTGATGCTCACGCGACCGTTGGGCGTGAAAGCGGCCAACAACCCGCAGGCGGCGACCGGTGCGGCCGACTCGGAGCAACTGGATGACGCGCGCCAAAACGCCACCCTCACGATCATGACGCTCGGCCGCATCGTCTCCCTGCAGGATTATCAGGACTTCGCTCGAGCTTTCGCCGGAATCGACAAAGCTCTTGCGACCTGGACTTGGAGTGGACAGCAACGCATCGTGCTCTTGACCGTCGCGGGCGTGAACGGCGCCACGGTGGCGGTCGACAGCACTCTCTACAAGAATCTGACCGATTCCATCCGCCTTTGCTCGGAACCTTTTGTCCGTCTGTTGTTGCAACCATATGACCCCATCTTCTTCCGCGTGGGGGGCACGGTCGCCGTGGATCCTGCGTACATCCTGGATGAGGTAGAGGCAAATGTCGAGGACGCCCTGCGCACGGCCTTCTCGTTTGCCGAACGCGATTTCGGCCAGCCCGTCCATCTCAGCGAAGTCATCTCGACCATTCAGAACGTAGTCGGTGTCCTCGATGTCGACCTGACGGAGTTCTACCGTTCCGACCTGCCTCCAGAGTTGGCCACTCACATCCCTGCAGCCGTACCGCGGCCAGGCAAGGAAGAATTTTTTGCCGCGCAACTGCTGACGCTCGATTCACGTCCCCTGGACCTGGAGGTGACGCAATGACGCTCGATCTGAGAAAGATATATGAACTGCTGCCTGCGGTCTATCGGACGCGTGACGCCGAATTGGCTGCGCAATTGGGAGGTCTGCTAGACCCGCCCGAACAGGCCGAGTTGCAGGCGCTGCTCTCCATTAGTGGCAGCCTGACCGCGCAGCAAGAGAGCCGGCTTGAAGAACTGCAAGACAAGCAGCAGCGCGGACCATTGAAGGCTCTGATCTCCGTCATTGCCGAGCAAGTCGAAGTGCTCGAAGAGAGCTTGTATCGAGCCTACGACGACCAGTTCATCGAGACCTGCCAGGAATGGGTGGTGCCCTACATTGGTGATTTGGTGGGCGCCCGCGGATTGTTTGTTTTTCCGAATGCGCAGTTCAGCCTGCGCGCCGAGGTCGCCGATACCCTGACGAACCGCCGGCGCAAGGGAACTATTTCTGTCCTCGAGCGCCTGGCGCGTGATGTGACCGGTTGGGATGCGAACGTCGTGGAATATTTCCTGTTCCTGGCGACATCGCAGTACATGAATCACATACGCACCGATAATCTTTCTATCGCCGATGTTCGCGATGCGGATCAACAACTACTCAACACGTCCTTCGACGTCTACGCGCACACGGCTGACGTCCGCAACATAGCGAAGAGGCGAGGGAAATACAACATTCCCAATATCGGCATTTTCCTGTGGCGCATCCCCGACAATCCCATGGAAAATTCCCCCGCCTTCCAACTCGACGCGCGCCGCTATCGTTTCGATGCGATCGGCAGAGACACGCCTCTCTACACCCATTCGGCCACCGAAGACCAGCAGACCCAGCGCGCGACGCCGCTCAATGTTCCTATGCCGATCTCACGTCGGATGATGAACCTCAACTTCAACGCCTACTACGGCGCTGGCAAGAGCGTTCTTCTCGACTACACGATCCCCGGCTCTCCACCGCCGTCGGTGCCGATCGAAGTGTGCAACTTGAGCGACCTAAAAGATTCTGGCGGGAACGTCATTGGTTGGGCGCACATGCCGCAAGACAACATCGCGATCGATCCTGAGTTAGGCAGGATCGCGTTTCCCGCCAATCAACCCGCTCCAACGAACGTCCACGTTAATTACTACTACGGGTTTAGTGCGCAGATGGGTGGAGGACAGTACAGCCGCGTGTTGGACTCGGATGCTGGAGTTACCGTGAGAGTCCCCGACGATTTTCCGACGATTCAGCAGGCTCTGAATAGCGCCGTTAGTCAGCTTGTGGATCCTATGATTTCTGCCGTGGTTGAGATCCAGGATAACGAGTACTACATCGAAGACCCAACGGTTGCCGTTCCCGCGGGCAAAACGATCGAACTGCGCGCGAAGAGCGGTGCCCGGCCGGTTGTCGTCCTCAATGGGGATCTCACCATCACGGGCGGAAGCGAGTCCGCCTTCCAGATTAATGGTCTGATGATCGCCGGCGGCAGCATCGCCGTGCCCCTCAATGACGGCAGCGGGAATCCGAACGCTCTGCACGGGCTGCAATTGTCGCACTGTACGTTGTTCCCGGGCCCGACGCTTGGAATCGGAAACGTCACGGCCCAACCCGCTGCCCCGCGCCTTTGGATCGAGGCAACCGATGTTGTTGTCACCATCGACAGCTGCATTCTCGGATCCATTCGCGCGGCCGACACGTGTCAGTTCACCATCACCAACAGCATCGTTGACGCACTCGCAGACTCCGAAGTGGCATACAGCGGATTGGACAGCATTGGAGCAGGCGGTCCGCTCACTATCAAAAACTCCACGGTCACTGGCAAAGTCCACACACTCCGCATGGACCTGGCTACGAACACGATCTTTGTGGCAGAACTCCTAAGTATGGACCTGTGGCTCGGCCCGGTGATCGCCGACCAGCTTCAACAAGGATGCGTACGCTTCAGCTTCGTGCCCCTCGGATCCCTCGTACCACGCGAATATCGCTGTCAGCCAACCCCCGAAGATACAACCGCAGTGTCCCCGGCCTTCACGGCTACGAATTGCGGCGATCCTGGCTACTGCCAGCTCGCAACGCAATCCGGCACGGAGATAACGCAGGGCGCGGACGATCAGTCCGAAATGGGTGTCTTTCACGATCTATACCAGCCCCAGCGCGAGTCCAATCTCGCTGGCAGTCTGCAAGAGTATCTGCGCTTTGGGCTGGAGGCAGGAATTGTTCACGCCAGTTGAGTAAGAACTTTCTGGAGGCTTGCTATGCCGGGCGATTTCAGCCGCACTCTTTTCGATCAAGCGAAGCACTACTCGGGCGTCCTGATGCAGCAAGGCCGAGTTCAGCTGGATGCTGACTGGAACGAGCAACTGGCGATCCAGCAACACCGCACCAACACTGAGACCGTCGACGTCATCGGCCCCTGTGGTGTCCCCAAGAACACCGACAGTTTCTTCATTACACCCGCCCCGCACGGCAACGACCTCGTGATTAAGCCAGGACATCTCTATGCCGACGGACTGTTCTGCGAACTTAATCCAACGTCGATGCCAATCACGTTCCCGCAGGGAACCAATAACCAGGCGGTTGTCCCCAACTTGATCTTGGACGGACGCGATCTCGAACAAGGCCACTGGCTGGAAGTTGGTGCTGCGCAAGTGGTGGGTACCACCGCCGTTCAGATTACGAACATCGATCCTAATTCGCTGACCTTGACCGTCGATTCCGACATCAGCGCCTACCAGAGCGCTGGGCCCGCATTTTTGCGTCGCGTCACCACCTATGCCACCCAAGCCGATTTTCCTATTCCTGACTTCACTCTGGCGAGTCCGCTGAGTGGCAGCACCAGTGGCGGCCCTGTCACTCTTGCGGACGGGGCATATCTCGTATTTCTCGAAGCGTGGCAAAGGGAAGTAAACGCGCTGGAAGATCCAAGGATTCGCGAGACTGCACTTGGCGGCCCCGATACCACCGAGCGCCTCCAAACGGTCTGGCAAGTGAAACTGTTGCCCGTGAGTGGACTGATGAGTCCCTTGAACAGTCCTCTGAATAGTCCTTTGACCAGTCCACTCAGTTCGCCGCCAGGTTGCGCCACCGATTTTTCGGAGTGGGACCAGTACGTCGCACCCATGACCGGAATGCTCAATGCACGAACCACACCTCCCGGTACCGGCCAGGATCCATGCGTGCTGCCGCCGAGTGCGGGCTATCAAAGTCTCGACAACCAGTTATATCGTGTTGAGATTTTTCAAGGCGCTACGACCAGCACACAAGCCACGTTTGTTTGGTCCCGCGACAATGCAACTGTGGAGAGCAGCATCACGAAAGTGGATGATGTGCACCTTTATCTCCACGACCTCGGCAAAGATGATGTGCTCGGCTTTGCCAAAGGACAGTGGGTCGAGATTGTGGATCGCGCCGATGAACTCCAAGGCTCGTCTCGCTTTCTTGCACAAATCACAGAGCAACCCGATCCCAGCAACAACAAAGTAACGTTGAGTGCGTCGGCCTCTGCGTACATCGGTCGCAATGGCCTCCGGTTGCGTCGTTGGGATATGACCGGATCAAGCGTAACTTCATCAGGAATTCAAGTTTCATCGGGTTGGATCGATATCGAGGCGGGCATCCAGGTTAAATTCCTCGACGGAAGTTACAACACGCGCAGTTATTGGAATATACCCGCCCGCACTGGCACCGGAGAGATCGAGTGGCCCTCCTTCGACGTACCCAACGCGCACCCCATTCCGCAGCCTCCTCTCGGTGTGAAGCACCACTACTGCAAACTCGCGCTGCTTCAGGTTACGGCGGGCCTGTGGATGCTGTACGACTGCCGCAAGCAGTTTCCGAGCCTCACTACGATCTGTGCGGACGATGTCTGCTACGAAAGCCGATGCGACATGCCAGGCGTCGCCACGGTGCAGGATGCTCTGGACCAGTTATGCCTCGAGTCCGATCTTCGCGACCACAACAAATACCTGCATGGGTGGGGGATCGTCTGTGGCCTGGAAGTCACGTGCGGGCCCGACGCAATCGGTACGCCCCGGCGCCACATTACCACCCAGACCGGCCGCGCAATCGACTGCAACGGCAACGAAATCATCGTCGATAAGGATCAGACGCTCGATTTTCTGAACATGCTCGCTCCGACCATTCCTCAAACGGACGGAACCTGGATCATGGCGGACTACGACCAGGATGGCATTCCCGATCTGATTCTGATCGAAACGATCAACCCTGGTTCCGGCAAGGTCGAGTTACACGCAACTTCCGGCAAGTCGATCTATCAATCGTTCATTCTGGACACAGGAACGACATTCTCCCCGGAAACCGATGGCGTGTGGCTGATGGCCGACTACGATCGCGACAGCATTCCCGACCTGGTGTTCGTCAAGACCAGCAACACCGGCACGGGTAAAGTCGAAGTTCACATTGCGTCGGGCCAGTCGAACTACCAGATGCGCATTCTGGACACGGGAACTGACCTTTGCACCGGAAACGGACGGCACGTGGTTGATGGCCGACTACGATCGCGATGGCATTCCCGACCTCGTGTTCATCAAGACCAGCAACACCGGCACGGGTAAAGTCGAAGTTCACATTGCGTCGGGCCAGTCGAACTACCAGACGCGCATTCTGGACACGGGAACAACTTTCTCCCCGGAAACCGACGGCGTTTGGTTGATGGCCGACTACGATCGCGACGGCATTCCCGACCTCGTGTTCATCAAGACCAGCAACACCGGCACGGGCACCGTCGAGGTCCACATTGCATCCGGGAAGTCGAACTATCAGACCCGCATTCTCGACACAGGAACCACCTTCGCTCCCGAGACCGACGGTGTATGGTTGATGGCCGACTACGATAAAGACGGCGTCCC
This sequence comes from uncultured Acidobacteriaceae bacterium, assembly GCA_963788555.1. Taxonomy (GTDB): domain Bacteria; phylum Acidobacteriota; class Terriglobia; order Terriglobales; family Acidobacteriaceae; genus Sulfotelmatobacter. The sequence goes on from CAWBHM010000008.1 coordinate 843,933, forward strand.
CGATCTGATCTTCCTGAAAACGAGCAACACCAGCAGCGGATACGTCGAAGTTTTCGTGATGTCAGGGGCCTCAAATTACCAGACACAAATCCTCGATACGGCAAGTGCTCTTGCTCCGCATCCGATCTCCGATGGTGACTATTGCCTGATTCTTGACCCAACCGTCGTGGGACGGTTCCGATTCGTGCCTTACGACCCGGCTTGGAACAGCTTCAGTTCATTACTGACCGACAGCCTGCTGATGGACTTCTACAACGACTGCATCCTCAATCTGATCGACTTCTTCGACAAGCAATTCACGGCTCAACCTGGAGATACCGATCTGGTTTCGCCGGCGCAAAAGCGGTTCACCACAATCGTAACGAATCTGTTTCTGGTGCAGTACACAAATCCCGACAACGGTAGCTATGTATTTCTTTCTCAAACGGAGCACAACATCCTGCAGCAGTTCTACAACGATCTGCGCGGCCTTTTGCAAAGCAAGACGTACTGTGCCATGTTCGATGCCGCCCGCCAATTTCCCACCGAATACCCGTTCGCTGCACTCGGAATTAACACGATCTTTGGCAAGGGTTTGTTTTCGTTTACTCCCAAGCCGCTGCGCACCCGGATGCGCGTGGACCCCACGGGCAGTCGCGCGTACACCATTGGCACGGATTCCGTCATCGACGTCTACGACCTCGCGAACCAGAAGATGGCCGTCGAGTTGACATTCCCGACCCCAGGCGCGGTTGTGCAGGACGTTGCTTTTTCCGCGGACGGCACCCAACTTTTCGTGATTGCCAATCTCAATAACACCGATACCGCCTTTACCAAAGCGACCGTGAATGGCCTACAGCACACCTGGTCCGGGATGATCGTCGTGTGTAACAAGATCCTGCTGACGCTGGCTACTTGGACTTCTGCGGCCAATGCACTCATGGTCTTGGCGGTTGCCGCCGACGGGCTCTACGTGATTGATCCTACGCAGGTGAGCGCAACGCCCACGCCAACCTATGCATTTAGCGCGTTTGGACACCTGATCGTGGATCAGGGCAGCAACCAGGCATACGCCACCGCCTGTAGCACTGGGGCCAATTCGAGTAATGTCGTGGATCACTTCGACGAGGTGATCCGGGTTAACTTGCTGGACGCGACCGCCGCTGCGCAGTTTCCCTATCCACTATTTCCACAAGGGACTGGTATGGCGCGAGGCGATGACACGGACGACATCGCAGTAGTGCCGGCAAATCAAATGCCCAACCAACTCGGTGGACAACTGTTTGTTTCATTCACATTGCAAGGGCAGGCCGATAAGCAACTGGCTATATACCCTGCCACTGGCACGAGCGGGCAGCCTCTGGTCAGCAATATGGACCTCGGAGAAAACAGCACTGTGAGCATGGCCTATAACCAGGTCACCAACTTTCTCATGCTCACCTTCGAGGATAGCTACCGTATTAAACTCTACCGGCCTGACCGGCCGTCGCTGGAGGAGTACCGGCACCCCGTACAAGTCCAACCCATTGCAATCACCTTCCAGAATCAGACCAGCACCGTCTATGTCTGGAACGACATCAGCAACACCATTACATCCATTCCCGCAGCCGAGATCGCACCCGTGAATGTCGACGGATTCGCCAATGCCTGGCCGAACGCAACGCTTCTCAGGTATCGCCTTGCCGTCATCGACGCCTTCCTCGACCTCACCGCCGGAGCGCTGCAATATTTCAAGGATTGCTTCTGCGATCACCTGCTGGTGAAGTGTCCTAGCTGTGATGAGGACGATGAACTGTTCCTCGCCTGCGTTAGCATTCGGAACAACGAGGTTTATAAAGTTTGCAATTTCTCCAAGCGGAAGTACGTGAAGAGCTTCCCGACTGTGGGTTACTGGCTATCGCTGGTGCCGATTGTTCCCATGTTGCATTGGGCCGTGGAAAAATTCTGCTGCGCAGCACTTCCAGAAAAGTTCGGAGGCCTGAATGCTCCTCAGCCCTCCGCCCAGTTCGTTACGAATCCTAACGGAGGCAACTACCAGTACAAGTATTCGGCCAAGTCTGTAAGAAGTGGGGTGAACTTCACGACGAACCTGAAAGGCACGGCACTCTCGACGGTAACCAAGGTCGCGGGCAGCGGAAAGTTCCTGGGCGTCTCTGCCGCCAGTCCGAGGATCCCCACGGCCCTCGCCGCGTTCTCGGGCCTCAGGTCTGCGGATCTAGTCGGCCAGAGCGCGGACGCGGCAAAAGCCAAGCTCGCCGCGTCCAACATTTCAGTGGACGCCGTTTTGCCCTTTGATAAAACGCAAGTCGCCACAAATGTCGCGAGATATACAACCATGCCGCAGAATCTCAAACCGGGCACGGTCGTCACTCTCGTCGCCAACGAACAGGGCACCGTGCAGTACTACATGCTGAGTTCGGCGCCTCCCCCGCAGCAGGCGTTGAATTCCGCTCTTACGCAGATATCCACTCTCCAGACAACCTTGGCGAGCGTGCAGGCTGCAAACGCAAAGGAACTCGCGGACCGCGATTTGGCGATTCGGAATCTCCAGGCACAGGTCGCCAAGATCTCCGCCCACGTCAACTTGCCCGGCTGATGATTCGCAACCGGTTTTGCGTCGCAATACCGGTTGGGTTTCTCGCTTTGAGGATGAACGTCTCGTTCATGGCGAATATTTCGATTGGCGTCTACGTACATGCCGAGCCCGAACGGCTCAAGGCCACTCTGGCGAGTCTCTGCGCCTACACCAGGCAAGAGCACGATCTGGTGCTGTTGGCGGATGGACCGGACGAACCGACTGCTGCGGCTTTGCTCAGCCTGGGTGAAATTTCTCAGTCGAATACGAACGAGCGCAAAGGGACCGCAGCATGCTTCAATCGCCTCTTACGCCATCGCTCGGCCCCTATCTATATTCTGTTGGAAAGTGGAATCCAGGTTTCGCCCGGATGGATGGAATCTTTGCTGGCGGCCACCCAGCGCTACTCAAAGTGTGGGTTGGCGGGACCGTCCACGAACCGGGCCTGGAACCAGCAATGCATTTTCCCGACAGCCGGAGAGGGTGTCGATGACATCTCACGGATCGCCACCGTTGCAACTCGACGGTTCGGAGGAACCTGCCGTGCTCTGGAGCCTATCCACTCGCTCGCCGACTTCTGCTATCTGGTGCGCCATGACGTGGTCGAGGCCATCGGTGAAGCCGACGAAGGCCATGCGGCGCGATGTTGGGAAATGGATTACACGATGCGCGCCTTTCGGGCTGGTTTCCACGCACTCTGGGCCTGCTCGGCATACGTCCACCGCGCCCCGCTCACCCCACGAAGGCAAGAAGAGGAATCCGCACGGTTCGAAGCCATTAAGCATATCCGTCAGATTGAGCCCGGCGGACCCAGGGAACATATTTTTAGAAGTGATCACCGTAGCAATTGCCGCGGTCGTGCTCCTATGATTTTTGATCAAGATCACCCGATCACGCGACACCCTCCGGTTCCAGATAATTCAACTTCAGTTCAGGCGCAGCCATCACTCGACGAAGCAGACTGGCCCCTCGTCAGTTGCATCATGCCAACCTGCAACCGGCGGTCGTTCATTCCCCGGTCGCTGGACTGTTTCTTTCGCCAGGATTATCCCTGCCTCGAATTGATTGTCGTCGACGACGGCTCCGATCCGATCTCCGATTTATTGCCGAATGATCCACGAATCCGCTACTACCGTCTTCGGGAGAAATTGACCGTCGGGGCCAAGCGTAATTACGCCAATGAGCAGGCCCGCGGAAGGTTCATCGCTCATTGGGACGATGATGACTGGTACTGCCCGTCCCGGTTGCGGCGTCAGATTGCTCCTCTGCTCAAAGGCAAAGCCCAAATCTCGGGAAGTAGCACTCTTTATTTCTTCAATCAGGAGAAAGGCCAAGCCTTTCGCTACCAGTATCGGGCCAACCGCCCCTGGGTAGCGGGCACAACTCTGGTGTACCGCCGGTCGGTTTGGGAGCGGTGCCCGTTTGAATCGATTCAAGTCGCGGAAGATGTGAAATTCGTAACTTCGCTGTCTGCGGAACTCCTCTGCGATCTGAAAGACCTTGAACTCTGCGTGGGAGCAATTCATGCCGCGAATGTGAGTCCCAAGGTTACCGTCGGAGCTTTCTGGATACCGGAATTACCAGAGAAGGTGCAAGCGATGCTGGCAGGGGAAGCCGCACTGACAACACCGCGACTCAAGACCGAATTGCAGCAAGGCCGGGAACCGTTAAAGGCCACGAATTCTTTTGGAGGTGCAAGTGTGAACGTGACTGTCGATGGTCGCGGCGGGCCTGCGAGCAATTCGGTCTATTGCCGCAGCGCGGTTGCGCGCACGTCGGATCTCTTACTGCCGGAGTTTGCGGCCTTCAACTACTCACAGGATCTTCCGCACATGCGCCGGTGGGAACAGCCGTGGACTCTCTATGCGTCGGAGTTGGAGAACACCATGTCGGTGCTGGACTGCACGATCAATCCAGTCGGCTTCGGTGAACGCATCTCCAATTTATATCCCCACGTGCTTTATCGGCACTGGAACCCGCTCCAGGCCGGGGTCTTCCGTCTCCCCTACGGCGTTCCGGACAGTGCATTTGATCGAGTCTTCTGCATCAACACATTGGAGCATCTGGTTCAAGCCGATCGAAACGTCCTCATCGCCGATCTGGCACGCAAGTTAAAGCCCGGCGGACTCCTCGTCCTGACCAGCGATTACTACTTTCCCTCCTCATGGGACGATCCCGCTTTTCTCGGCGCCGGTGTGATGCGGCCTGATCACACGGAGTTCACCGGAGGATGGAACCACACGACCTACCAGGATTGGATTGAGGCTTGCACCGGGCATGGGCTCCAGCCCGTTGGAGTACCCACTCCCGAACCTGCCGAAAGTGATGCAACTTGCTACCGCAATCCTCCACCGTTTTCGCACGCGTGCTTTAGCGGCGTCTTCTCGAAAGGACCGCGACAGAATCCCACTTTTCAAAGGAAGATCCTGCTAGCGCTACTGACCTGGAACACTCGCGAGATCAGCGTTGACTCGTTACACGCCTATATAAAGGAGGCGCAGATGCTGCGGCGCCAGGGCCATGAGGCCGCTATTTGCGTGTGTGACAACGGGTCGGCCGATGGAACAGTAGACGCGATTCGCCATGTCGCCGCAAATATCGACCTCCCATTCCACGTCATTGCCAATCCATCCAACGCTGGCAACTCGATCGCCCGCAATCAAATCATCGCTCACATGCTCCACTCCGATGCAGACTACGTCGTGTTCATGGACGGAGACATCGAACTAGTCCCCTTCTCGAGTTTCGCGATGTTGCGATACATGGAAGGCCAGGGACACAGGTTGGGATGCATTGGCGCCAACTCCGGCGGTTATAGCCATCTGCGCGAGCGAGCCACTCCTTATCTTTATTCCATTTATGGCCTCCAAACCGAAGAGACCAACCTTGTTGCATGGACCCAGTATGGAATGTTTCGTCGCGCTGTTTTCGAAGAAGGAGTCCGCTTCGATGAGAGTAAGCCTTTTGACGGACCTGGATGGGGATTTGAGGACAATGACCTCGCGTTTCAGATGCACGTCAAAGGCTTTCGCAATCAGCGCTTCTTCGGCATGACTTATCTGCATCGCAACGTGCAATCGTCCGTCCGCATTATGCGGCAACAGGGAATTGACCCCAACCCGCTCTATCGCAGGCGGCAAGACTACGTGATCGACAAATGGCAAGCGGTCCCCGAGATCAACAGCGGCCCCTTGGAACTTGTGCGTCGAATCCAGATCCGTTTGTGACGAAATCGCAGGACTCGTTATGGAATTAATACTTTCGACGACTCAGCAAGTGGTAACTCTAACTGATACGCATGTTGCGCTCGCGCAATCGCATCAGACCACGATGCTTGACGCGAACGAGTTGCTGCACATCGCAGCAGCGCTGGTCTCGTATCCGTGGGAAAAAGGAGGCTTTGTCCTTGAGATCGGCGCCTACCTGGGCACCACTACCATTTTCATGGCCAAGATTCTCGAAACCGTGAACAGCCCGGCCACCATTCTAAGTATCGATCCCTTCGAGCGCTTTCGCCCCGACGCGCTCAATTCTCATGGCAATTATTCCTCCTACCTTCACGCAATCCGCACCCAGCGCGTTGATCAACGCTGTGTGGCCTTGCCCGCCTTCTCGGGCGATGTCTCCGGACTCATTGCCGATGATATCGGTGTTCTGGTCGTCGACGGTGATCAGCGTTATCCCGCAGTGAGCAAGGATCTGGCTCTTTACTGTCCCAAAGTCCGCGAAGGGGGCTACATCTTTGTCGATGATTACGGTCCCGCTTATCCCGACGTAGTCCGGGCCATCGATGAGTACTTTACAGAGGGCAGTGATTTTACGATTCATGCGAAAGACTATTTCATCTTAGCTCAGCGACCTGCTCGCAAAAAGTCCAAGAAGGCTAGCAAAAAGAGATAGTTCGGCTCACGAGTCCGCGGTGGGGATCGAAATCGTCAAAGGCATATGCGCAAGTCACACTGGCATAACGGGAACGGTCAACTTTCGTCGCAGCGGCCGGTTTTGGTGGTCCTAGGCACCCGGCCAGAAGCGATCAAGTTGTGCCCTGTGGTGCTGGCGCTACGTGACGCCCGAGTGTGGACGACGATTTGCGCCACGGGTCAACATCGGGAGATGGTAGATGAGGTATTGCAGGGCTTTGACCTGCGCCCGGACTTCTGTCTGCATGCAATGAAGCCGGGACAAACTCTGTCTGCCCTGACCGCGAAGCTCGTCTCCGCACTCGGCAAGTTGGTGGAGCAGATTCGCCCTTCCATGCTGATTGTCCAGGGAGACACCACCACAACTCTATGTGGAGCGATGGCGGCTTTCTATGCTCAAGTACCCGTCGCTCACGTGGAAGCGGGTCTTCGAAGCTTCGATAAGACCGCTCCTTTCCCGGAGGAAATGAACCGCGTATTGACCACTCGGCTCGCGGCCTTACACTTCGCGCCAACCGAATGGGCGGCTAACAACCTCAGGGATGAAGGTATTCCGCCGGAGTCGATCATCGTGACCGGGAACACAGGAATCGACGCGGTCATGATGATCGCAATCGCATTGGAGAACGGTAAAGCAAAAGCGGATCCCTTTCCTCTCGACCACCAAAAGAAGCTTGTTTTGGTGACCGCGCACCGCCGAGAGAGCTTCGGCCAATGTTTCGAACAGATTTGTCGCGCCGTTCAGAAAATTGCGAAACGGCCGGATGTTGAAGTGGTCTGGCCCGTACATCCCAACCCGAATGTTCGGGAAACCGCACATCGCATGCTTGCCCAAGCCGGGGGCGTTCGTCTCGTCGCTCCCCTGGATTACTTTTCCTTTGTGAATCTTATGCGGCGGTCTTATCTGCTGCTGACCGACTCCGGAGGCGTTCAAGAGGAAGCATCGTCCCTCGGAAAGCCCGTGCTGGTCTTGCGAAATAAAACCGAGCGTCTCGAAGGAGTAATGGCCGGGACCAGCAGACTGGTGGGCACCAATCCTTCGGTCATCCTCGAGGAAATCTGCCGCCTCTTGGATGACCCTTCCCTGTACGGCCGGATGGCGGCAAAGCGCAGCCTGTATGGGGACGGTCGGGCTAGCGCTCGCATCGCGCATCGCATCGCGACCGTAATAAGCAGTCGAGATGCTGCCCAGAACCCGGAAGTTCCGCGTGACCTGCAGAACGACATTTACGTTCATCCGGAGCCTGCCTTGCCCCCAAGGTGAAGGCCCCATCCATCGTCTCGGCCGCGTTCTCACTACCTGAGCATCTCCGCAGAAATCAAAGGCAACCCGAGATCAGTCCCCCTGTTAGATGTGACAGTTGTGGCTTCAGACGAATCCCCCCTACTCTGCACGTGAGTGGAGATTCTCGGCTGCCTTCAGCAAACACTCCATTCGACAGGACACTGAAGCTGGCTTTCTCGAGTTTTCGGACGGAGAAAGGGCATTCAAGGTCGACTGCAAAGGCTTGCTTCTTTTGCCGCAGTCGCCACGGAAAGACGAAGCTGTGGCCTGCCGATGGGAATGAGTAGCATGCGCGAGTGGATCGAATTGTCGTCACAGGGGATCCAGGGGCTGGCGGTCGTCATCATCCTCGTTTCGATCGTCTATGGCTCCCTGCGATTTCTTTTTCAATTGGCGACCCGAGTCGCACATCCCTATCGCGCCGTTAAGCAGTTGCTCGGTCGTTCTCTTTTGCTGGCGCTCGAACTTCTGGTCGCTGCGGATGTCATTCGAACGGTCCTGCTAGACCTGACTGCCAAGGGAATGGAAATACTCGGCGCGCTGGTTGTGGTCCGAACCTTCCTCAGTTGGTCGTTGGAGGTCGAACTCGAGGGCCATTGGCCATGGCAATCGGCTGCGCTTGCTGGCCAAAGTCAGCGAGCAGATGAGGATGATGCTTGAACGGGTTTTGCGGCAATACCCCGATTTCGCTCAATCTGCAGCGAACTGAAACCGCCATCACGGGCCGGGCGAAATTGAGTCGCAAACGGCCCAGGGAGAAACTGAAATGAATCTGCCAAGCTATCCCCAAGTCGACATGTTCTCCGCTGGCATCAACGCCCTTTATGGAATCTTGGTCGCCCGCCAACCATCCCATAACCGCGGCTACACCGCCGCTGGGCTGCTGATCATGGCATTCTTTGGGGGGATCGGCGGTGGTGTGACGCGCGACATACTGCTGAATGACATCCCGTCGCCCCTCCGCGATCCTTACTATCCTCTCGTGTGTCTTCTCATGGGTTTGCTTGGACTTGCAATTTATCACTGGGCCGACTCAAAAGAGGAGGAGTTTCGTACCCGGGTCCTCGCCTACTTCAAGTCTTTCACCCTGCCCTGGTTTGCCATTCTGGGCGCTCATAAGGCGCTCGAACACAACCTCGGCATCACGGGTGCAATCCTGATCGGTCTGGTCGCCACCACTGCGGGCGGAGTGCTCATTGACGTTTTCTCCGGAGTTACGCCGGAAGTCGTACGTCCGTCGGAGCAACTGGTCACGTCGGCGCTACTGGCGAGTACGGTCTACACGCTCCTCGCCATCGCGACGAAGTCGGACCCTCACTTCTTTCCCGTCACTCTGATCGCGGTGCTGGTGGCATTCACTTTCCGGGTGTTCGCGGTTCGGGAGCACTGGCCGTCGATCGTACCCCTCGATGCTCCGGCCGAGGGACCTGACATTGTGCCTCTGGCCACCAAGCCTGTTGGCCCTGGCCCACGCAAGGTTAGCGGTCTCTGAAAAGATGTTCGTTCGGCAACTCGGCCGTTGCGGGGCTCATTGCAGGGAGGAAATGTTATGGATCAAATGTGGGAACGGGTTGGAAGTCAATTGCTCGCACGTGTCAGCGGACCGATGAAGTTCAGACTGCTGCTCCAGCCATGCATGGCTGCGTTCTTCGCAGTCCGCGCGGGGCTGGCAGATGCCAAGGCGGGCAAGCCCCCATATTTCTGGGGGCTTGTTTCAGATCAGGGCCAGCGTGCCGACATGCTCAAGGACGGCTGGAAAAGTGTTGGCAGAATATTCATTCTAGCCTTGGTGCTCGATGCTGTGTATCAGATCATCGTGATTCGTTTCATATATCCCGGGGAAATGATCATAGTTGCGTTTGTCCTCGCAATCGTCCCCTACCTGATTCTGCGCGGACTGGTCACCCGTGTGGCGCGAGCCAAGAAGGCCTCTCCCACGGCCTTGCAAAAGGCGGCCGGAGACGAGAAAACCATCGTCCCGCAAAAGAAGGCCGTTTGAGGAATTCGTTATGAGCACAGTCGAGACGCCGTTAAAAGACAGGGGAACGATTCTCGCGGAGGAACGAACCGACCTGGCGTTCCAGCGCACTTTGATAGCAGCGGAGCGAACGCTGATGGCTTGGATCCGTACCGCCCTGTCGATGATCGGATTCGGCTTCAGCATTTATAAATTCTTCCAATACCTGCCCGAAGAAATTGCAGCCGGTAACATCCGACGGCCGCAGGCGCCACGTAACTTGGGTATGAGCCTGATTGCTCTAGGTACCTTGGCATTGTCGGCCGCGGCGTTGCAGCACTGGAAATTTCTTCATGAACTTGGCGTGTCCCACAAGCGGAGTGTATTATCCATCTCCTTCATCGTGGCGATCGCTGTCATCTTGATTGGATTGATTACGTTCTACGGCGTGTGGCTACGCCATGGGCCGTTTTGATCGGCAGGGACATCGCTTTGGTGGTGCGGGGAGGGCCTGAAAAGCCGGTGCGAACTCAAGTTTTTGACAGACTCTTCGCGACCCGTACCAGTTGGGAACTCAGGAATCCTCAAGCTTCGCACGAGCAAAACCACGCCCGGAGCTCGCGGCAGATTCAAGGTGGAAGAAGAAACATCTCCCGAAGCCATGTCGATCCTCTCGAAGTACGGTCGGGCCGCTTTGGCTTAGGCAGAACTGCAACGAACAAAAGACTAAACGGTTGTCGATGATGTGACGACTGTCAGAACGTACAGGAGTTTCTCACCCCACTCTCAGGGGAATGGGAGCCCCGCCCACTCATTGTCGGCTGTCAGATTTCCCAGTGGTGCGCGGCTGAGTCGACTGCTAGCGTAGCGACAGCAGTTCGCTTGCACCCTGAAACTCTGGAGTTCTGTTGTGGTTGGAGTGGATTCGACTATGGCAAGGCGCCATCCCGGGCTAATGATGAACTGGAAGCAAACCGCGCAACGGGTCCAAAAGGAAGCACATGTCTTCTATTTTGTATTCAAGCATCCCCGTACGCGCTGGTACACAAAGGGCGTCGCGGCTTGTAGCGCAGCTTACCTGCTCAGTCCGGTTCAGCTGATTCCGAGCTTCATCCCTGTGATCGGATTCCTTGACGACTTCCTTGTGCTGTTCCTCGGGGCAAAAGCAGTCACCAGGATGACGTCGCCCGAAGTGCTTCAGGAATGTCGCGAGCTTGCGAATGCTGCTGAAATTCGCAGGCGGGAAGAAATCACCTCCGGATTTGCCCGTTTCGCTTTCGTCTTCGTTGCCGGGTTATGGCTCCTGGCGATGGTCACCGCCAGCGCCTTGGTCGCAGCATATCTTTACCACTAACCGCAGGAATTACCGCCTGCGTCCGACTCTTTCGTCTGCCTGTCACTTTTGCCAGTTCACCCAGACCTGCACCGGACCTAATCTCGCACTATGTTCACGCCGCTTAGGGCCTCTGAGGTGGAGTTGTGATGCCTTGTACTCGCGCTGCTCTTTCCTTTGTCCTGTTGTTGGGTGGAGTCATCGGAGCCGCACAGACTACGGTGATCCGCATTGCGCCACCTCCACCCGTTCGCGTTGGAATGGTTGGAGTTGCACCCGGATCAGGATATGTCTGGGTCGGGGGATATCAGCGCTGGACTGGCAACGGATACGTGTGGGTAGCTGGACGCTGGGTCCGCCCCCCGCGTGCCGGTGTCATCTGGGTGCAACCCCGTTACGTCCACACAGGAAATACCTGGATCTTTCACAAAGGATATTGGCGTTAGGAAGAAATTATCGGGTGGATCTGCGACCGTTCACACGCTTCCTGAGTGCGGCCATTATCTCCTTGTCGCGAGTGCAGTATACGTTTGCGCGGGGCTATGCCCCTCCTGCGTCCGTCGATATCGAGCGCGCATTCCGTTGCCTGTACGTTTTGACAGTTACGTCGCGGAGAGATCGGACCTACTGTGTTGAGGCAAACCCAGTCATCCCGCAGTCGACTCAAGTGCGGTAACAAGGTGGTGAGCGAATGGCTCCAATGATCGATGAAACTTGGCCGGCCCAATCCCCCCCCGGCTTTCACCTGTTGGCGAAGCCGAGCGGGTCCACGTGCAACATCGATTGCACTTATTGCTTCTTCTTGTCGAAAGAAGCCCTCTACCCCAACGAGAAGAATCGGATGTCGGAAGCCACGCTGGAGGCTTACATTCGCCAGTTGCTGGAGGCTCACCGCACGCCCACCGTCACCGTGGCATGGCAAGGAGGCGAGCCCACGCTGATGAAGGTCGAATTCTTCAGGCGATCCATCGAACTGGTCGAAAAGTACCGCCGGCCTGAGCAAACCGTGGAGCACACTTTTCAGACGAACGGAATCCTTCTGGACGACGAGTGGTGCACTTTCTTCAAGGAGCACAACTTCCTGGTCGGGCTGAGCGTGGACGGGCCACGCGAGATCCATGACACCTACCGGCTCGACCGCGGGAAACGAGGTACTTTCGACAAAGTTATGCACGGCTGGCGTTACCTCCGCAAACACGGAGTCGACTTCAACATCTTGTGTACGGTGAACACTGCCAACGAACATCACGGTCGCACGGTCTATCGATTTTTCCGCGATGAAATGCAAGCCAAGTGGGTCCAGTTCATTCCGATCGTCGAGCGCGCCAGCGCCGAGACCATCGATATCGCCAACCAGGGTTGGAGCGACCAGCCGGGCCGCAAGCGCCTGCTCTACACCCAGGATGGCAACCTCGTAACGAACCGCTCCGTCGGCGGCAAGCAATACGGTCAGTTTTTGGTTGATGTCTTCGAAGAGTGGCTGCGCCACGATGTAGGAGAGGTCTTCGTCCAGATGTTCGATGTGACGCTCGAAGCCTATTTCGGTCGTCATCTACTCTGCATCCACGCTCCCACCTGCGGTTATGGCCCGGCCCTGGAATACAACGGCGACGTTTATTCCTGCGACCATTTTGTCGAACCGCGTTACAAACTGGGCAATATCCACGAGACTCACTTGGTCAAGCTTGTGGCGTCGCCCGAGCAGCGCAAGTTCGGCGATGACAAGCGAGACACACTAACCGCGCAGTGCCAGAGTTGTCCGGTCCGGCCTCTCTGTAATGGCGGCTGTCCGAAAGATCGGTTCGCCCTCTCGCGCGATGGCGATCCCGGCCACAACTACCTCTGCGCCGGCCTGGAACTGTTCTTCACCCACACCCAACCCGCGATGAAGATGATGGGTCAACTGGTGCAGCGTGGCCGTCCGTGCTCTGAAGTGATGGCAATGGTCGCCGCCGAGGATGAAAAGCGCGGACCGTACGCGCCCTGCTCCTGTGGCAGCGGCAAAAAGTTCCGTTTCTGTCACGGCGATCATGCGCCGCAGTCGCCCTTCAGTGGGCTAAGCGACGCGCCGGCTGAACAACTTGGTCAGGTCAACCCGCTGCACCCCGAACTCGCGCCCCGAACATCGCTGGGCGGAGGCGCTTCGGTTCAATAAACCGGTTGCCGATCGATAGGAGGAGACAATGAATACGCTAGGAAGCGCACTGAAACGAGCCTCTGTTTTCTCGATTGTATTGTCTGTGGCGCTAATTATTTTCGGAGTTTTGGCAATCGCTCTGCCGATCGCTTCCTCGATCGGCATCGCCATCGTACTCGGGTGGTTGGCGCTATTTGCTGGGGCTGCGCAAGTCGTACACGCCTTTCAGTCCGAGGGCGTCGGACACATTGTTTGGAAGCTCGCGGTTGCGATCTTTTACCTTGCAGCCGGGGTCTACCTGATCGCTCACCCGGCTTTGGGGGTGGCGGGATTAACCCTCGTGCTGGGGATATTCCTGTTCGCTGAAGGTGTCGCGGACGTGATCGCCTATTTTTCGGCGCGCAAGAGTGGCGCCTCACCCTGGATGCTGCTGGATGGGATCGTCACTCTCGTGCTGGGTTTCATGATCTGGAATCGGTGGCCCTTGGGCTCGTTGTGGGTGATTGGGACACTGGTCGGCATCAGCATGGTGATGACCGGTACCACTCGTCTCATGATGGCTCTGGCAGTTCGTAAATTGGCCAGTCATGTAAGCGATAGTCCATTGCAGAAACGGGCGGCCTGATTGCCTTCGAATGCAATCGAGCAGGCCGAGTGTGAGTTCGGTAAGACGCATGATTTTGATTTTCCGGCTTAGCCGGCCACTTCAATTCAAATAAAACTTAAAGGAAGGAACAAAACATGGCTACAAAGCAACCCAATATCCTGATCCTTTGGGGTGATGACATTGGCATGTGGAACCTCAGTTACCACAGCCGTGGCATGATGGGCTACCGCACCCCCAACATCGACCGCATCGCCAACGAAGGCGTCAACTTCACCGACTACTACTCCCAGCAGAGCTGTACCGCCGGGCGCGCGTGCTTCATCACCGGCCAGAACCCGATCCGCACCGGCCTAACCAAGGTAGGCATGCCGGGCGCTACGGTTGGCTTGCAGAAGGAAGACCCGACCATCGCTGAACTGCTGAAGCCGCTCGGTTACGCTACCGGTCAGTTCGGTAAGAATCATCTCGGCGACCGGAATGAATACCTGCCGACCGTGCACGGATTCGACGAATTCTTCGGCAATCTCTATCACCTGAATGCGGAAGAAGAACCGGAACTGCCCGACTATCCCAAGATGCCTGGTTTCAAGGAGAGATTTGGACCCAGAGGCGTAATGCATACCTTTGCGAGCGACAAGGACGACGCAACGAACGACCCGCGCTGGGGGCGAGTGGGTAAGCAGACGATTGAGGATACCGGCCCGCTGACCAAGAAGCGGATGGAAACCATCGATGAGGAGATCACCGCAGGCGCTCTCGGCTTTATTGAGAAGCAGGCCAAAGCGAATAAGCCCTTCTTCTGCTGGTATAACGCGACGGCTATGCACTTTAGAACCCACGTCGCAGCCAAGAACCTGGGCAAGAGCGGGCAGGATCCCTACAGCGATCGCATGGTTGTTCACGACGAGCAAATCGGTCAGATCCTCGACAAGCTCGATCAACTGGGCATCGCCGACAACACCATCGTCATGTATTCCACCGACAACGGCCCGGAGAACGACACCTGGCCGGATGGCGCTACCACGCCGTTCCGCGCCCAGAAGGACACCAACTGGGAGGGCGGCTGGCGTGTTCCGTGTTTCATGCGCTGGCCGGGGAAGATCAAGCCTGGCACAGTCCTGAACGGCATTGTTTCTCACATCGATATGTTCCCAACGTTGCTGGCAGCGGCCGGCAACGCGGATGTCACCAAACAACTGGAGGCCGGCGCCACGGTGGACGGCAAGCCTTTCCACGTCCATCTCGACGGATTCAATCAGCTACCCTACATCACTGGCGCAGCCAAGGAGAGCCCGAGAAACGCGGTCATGTACATGACCGACGACGGGGAGGTAGCCGCGATTCGGGTTGGCGACTATAAGTTCAACTTGGCAGTGCAACGCGCTCACACGATGCGGCTGTGGGCGGAACCTTTCACGAAGCTTCGGTTGCCGTACATCATGAACCTGCGGCGCGACCCGTTCGAACTGGCTGAGATAAACTCGAATACCTACTTGGACTGGATGGTCGATCACGTGCCGCAGCTGTACTTGATGCAGGCGGTGGTGGCGGGGGAGATAGCGAACTTCGCCAAGTTCCCACCGCGACAGAAACCCGCCTCGTTCAACCTGGATGCGGTGCTGGCGCAGCTGTCACAGCATGCCGTCGCAACGGGTAAGTAGTGAAGGACCTGCAGAAAGGGAGGTCGAAAGACCTCCCTTTTTTTGTGTCTGCTTTCCGCTTTAGCGGGCCTCTCGCTTCCGATACTTCTAACGCACGCAGGGAGGACTACTTCAGTTCTTGTTCCTCCTGATGCCTCGTCCAAGTTTCTTTGGAGCTCCTAAGCTTGCAAAGAGTATCCGACGGCGCAAGGATCGATGGCACGTTTCACACCCTAAAGCGTGACTCGGCATCGCTATTCATCCTGGGCCTTAAAGCGACGGAATGACTCTATGACTTCCTCCTCTTCGCGTGTAAGAACCACCATCCGCAAGTCGTCCCTCGACTGGCAGGCCGATCGGGCAAGGTCCTCAAGTGCTTTGATGCTCTTAAGCAAATCTGACAGTCCTGGTACGTCCATTCGCTTGCTTCCTCCATTTGTGGCACTCGGACGAAGGCGGAGCAGCCTGGCTCGCACCCCCTGCGATTTTGCCAAGAAATACAACAACGAAACACGAGAGTCAAGAGGGGAGTGCCCGGTTGACCAAGCCTGACTGGAAGTTCTGACAGTAGTGCCCCGTCGCTCCGCCTGCTAACAAGGAGCGACGAATTAAAGTGAGCAAAAGATATGCCATCCCTACAGGGATCGACCATTCCCTCGCGGCAAGCATGGTTCCGTCCTAATCAGTTCACGGAATTGACTTTCAGGCCAATTATATTCTCCCGGCAAAGGATTTCGTTCTCTTCTTCAAGCACTACGACGAGTGTTCGGCCAAGGGCGCACAATCGTGTTCGGTCGACTCGTGGACACTAAAGGTTCCGGAGCCTCAGGCTCCCAGGCGAGAGTGACGGAGAGCGTTTCGACGTTATTTCTATGACCCAACCAGCCGAACAACTCTCGCCACGCGTCGATGTCGCCGAGGAAGTTCGTGACTTCTACGACCGCTATCCCTATCCTCCGCCAGTCGACAATCTGGAGAAATATCAACGGCAGTGGCAGGACCGCGAGAGACGCCGCGCCGACTTCCATCTCTTCTGGCCCGACCGCCCCTATAAAGAAGATCGCTCCATCCTCGTGGCCGGCTGCGGAACATCGCAAGCGGCCAAACATGCGATCCGCTGGCCCGAAGCTCAAGTCACTGGCATTGACTGTAGTGCAACCAGTGTGCGCCGCACGGAAGAACTGAAAAAGAAATATGACCTGAAGAATCTCCACGTGCAGCAGTTGGCCCTTGAACAAGTTCACGACCTGGGAACAAGCTTTGATCAGATCGTGTGTACTGGGGTTCTCCATCATCTCGCAGATCCCGACGCGGGCCTCAGCGCCCTGCGCAGCGTGCTCAGTCCAGACGGAGCCATGCAACTCATGGTGTATGCGCCTTACGGCCGAACGGGCATATATATGCTTCAAGAGTTCTGCAGACGGATCGGCCTTCACGCCACGGATACCAATATTCGGGATCTCATCGCCGCCCTCAGTGCTCTGCCTCCCGGGCATCCTTTGCAAAGCTTGCTGGCCCAGGCTCCAGACTTCCGGAACGAAGCGGCGCTTGCCGACGCTTTACTGCATCCGCAGGACCGCTCCTATTCTGTCCCGCAATTATTCGACTTTCTCGAGCAGGGCGGACTCCAATTCGGCCGGTGGGTCAGACAAGCGACTTACTCCGTTTACTGTGGCGTCCTCGCGAAGATTCCGCAAGCGAATCGCATCACACACCTCAGCCTGCCGGAGCAGTATGCTGCCGTCGAGTTGTTTCGAGGCACAATGATTCGGCACAGCGTGGTTGCCTACCGCGATGACAATTCCAGTTCTTTTCGACAAGCAGGCTTTTCGGGCGACGAGTGGCTCGACTATGTGCCCATTCGAATGTCAGACACGCTTTGTGTGCAGGAACGCCTGCCTGCTGGGGCTGCAGGAGTTTTGATCAATCAGACGCACACCTACAAAGATCTTTTCCTTCCCATCGGCGCGACCGAAAAGCGATTGTTCGACGCGATCGATGGTCTACGAACCACCAAAGACATTGTCGACAGAGCGCAGGAGCCGTCCACGAACCGCAGAGCGAGCTTCGATCTTGCGCGCGCTTTCTTTGAGCGGCTCTGGTGGCATGATCAGGTAGTCTTCGACGCGTCCCAGAAATCAACACCGGACTAGGTCAGCGGAATCGCGAGAGGAACATCCTGTTCTAAAACTGACGACCCCAGGGGACGCCGGTTAGCCTTTCTCTCACTTGCCGCAATAGACCATATCCCGGCCCCGCCAGATGAACACGAAATCGGTAGCGTTGACCGTAACGGAGAACCGCACTGTCCCTTTCGGATAACAGCCGTCCGCCGAACACAATACGGAGTTATAACGCGGGTCTTTCGTGACGAATGAAACCGTCAATGCGCTCTTCGGTGCTACCGTCAAAACTGTTGACGACGCAGATGACGGCAGCAAATCCTTACTCACCAGGAACCCGCTGGTGAAGCAATTCATCTTTGTCAGTTCCGAGAACTGATTGCGTTCTTTCCTCTTGAGGCCCTTCTTCGTCAGCACAACCGGAAGGGGTGCAACCAGGTGCCCGTCGATACTTGCGCGTCCTTGGCGAACGGAGAGTTCAGAGTCCGTATTGTTGACGATGGTTGTCGTCAGACTCAGCAGTTCGCCAGTTCGTTCTGGGTTTGCCCTCTCGAATCCGGCTTGGGAGCTAACTTCTATTCCTTCGTGGTTCAGTTTGCGGATCGCATTGCCGGTTGCTGGGTCTCGAATACTCGACGATGCTGCGCTCTCGCCGCTGTCTTCACCCCACACAAACGCGCTCGCACTTTCCGTCTTAAACAGCGGTATCGGATCTTGCGAACGCGCCGACAGGGTCAGAGCGAGAGCGACCAGAATAACTGCGAATGTACACCGCATTTTGGTTCCCCAAAGAAAGACTCGACCGAGTTGCTGTCCTCTTTGTGCGTACCAGGTACAGCTGAATGGTACGAGTCGCCCCTCGGGTTGAGAACTGTCAACGCTGACAGCCCACCAGCTTCGGCTCTGGATATTCGCAATACTTGCGGGCCCGTCCTCTCGATGCCTCGTTAGGATATTTCTGACGTTCATCCCCCGGCTTCCAAAAAGATGCCTACCCTGTTCCTTCTGACAGTAGGAGGTTCCTACTCGAGAGCGTAGGGTACGACGTGGAGCGATGAATTCGTTCGACGGTGGGATTTTGCTTGTTGCTCTTGTCTTCCCGATTCGCGCTTTAGGGATTCCCTCATGAAACACTTGTTCGATCTGACCTTCAAGCCGTTCTTCGTCGTCACCGGGATCGCCACCGCTTTCTGTGCTGTCATTGCCTTCTTGCCCGAATGGGGAGCGGAGAAGTTGTTGCTCATTCCATACCGGCTGGACTACACGATCATCCTGCAGCATTGGGGAATCATGCTCGGATTGACAGGCATCTTCATGATCGTCGCCGCCTTTGGCGCGAACTGGCGCAAACCGGTGCTCGTCTTCAGCGCTTGTGAGAAAGCCTTCTTTGTTTACCTGGTAGCGACCAACATAAGCCAGCCCTATGCACGGGGCCTGTGGGTCGGTGCCGCAATGGACGCCACGGTCGTGCTCTACACGATTGCTTACTTCGCAATTTCGATTTTTCAGAAGCAGCCAGCCAACGAAACAAAAATCCCAGCACGAGGGTGAGCCACGCTCGTAAGGAGAGGCCATGATTGCGGTTACTAATTCAACGAAGAAATGTCGACTTCTGGAGTGCGCCGCGTTGATCGGTACCCTTTTGACAATCGCACCAGCGCTTGTGTCTGCCCAATCGCCGCTCGAGCAGAGTTGGAGCATCCTCCAGGCTGGCGCCGACAACAACAGCACCGACCAGCGTGTAGCCACGATGCGAGTGCTGCAGTTAATTCCCGCGAATACCAAAGCAGCAGCTATGGCGGAGAATGGATTGAAGGACAAAGACCCAGACGTGCGCGGCGCTGCGGCGCTGTCCCTCGGTGCAATGGACTCGAAGAGTGCTATCCCAGCATTGGTGGCCGCGGCAAAGAGCGACAAAGAAGGCGCCGTCGTCATGGCCGCAGCCAAAGCACTCATCCAGCTTGGAGACGAAAGCGGATACGGCGTTTACTATGCCGTGCTTACCGGGCAACGCAAGACCGGCGAAGGCTTGGTCGGAGGCGAAGAGAAGCAACTGAACGATCTCTTGAAAAATCCAAAGCAGATGGAAGCGATGGCATTCGAACAGGGAATCGGATTCGTACCTTATGGGGGATACGGATTCCAGGTTTACGAAGCCATCCACACCAGCGAGTCGAAAGGGCCGATCCTGAAGGCAACCTCCATCAAAATTCTAGCGAAGGATCCGGATGCGCGCACCGAAAAGGCATTGGTCGCGGCCACCGTGGACAAGGAATGGCTGGTGAGGGCAGCCGCCTACGACGCCCTGGCGCGGCGCAGTCATCCCGCGGTATTGCCGGATTTGACTGCCGGGTTACAAGACGAGAAGGAAGAGGTAATACTCACGGCGGCGGCAGCCGTTATCCATCTGTCGACGATGGCGAGGACACCGTCAAAGTGAATTCGCTTCACCAATGCTCGACTTGCCAATTACATCAACCTCGATCTCGCCTTGGCCGGGAGCTTCGATTGGTCAGCCGCCACCATCCCGTCGATCATGAAAACTCCAACTACCCCTTAGTCAGAAATCACATGGAATGGCGGCGGCGGCTTGCGGGTTGTCGCTGGTCCAAAAGGTTGTTTGCGGCTAGCTGTAACAACTGCCAGTTGTGCGACGCTGACCGATCGCTGATGCTGGCGATGTAGCCGCATCTCTTGCACTCGACGAAGACGTTTAGTACGGACACGGCCAAGCGGTGCAGACCTCAGAAGCATCGAGGAAATACTATGAAAAACACAGCGCGACATGTTCTGCGTGCAACCTTACTGACGCTGCCTGTTCTCCTGGCCGGCGCCGGATCCATGCCAGCCAACGCACAAGGCCCGGAACTGCAGCAGCGGGTCGCGGAAATCAAAGAGGCAGCTGCGAAAAACAAACAAGCTCTCATGTCCTACAGTTGGAACGAGGTGGTCACAATTAGCCTGAAGGGCGAACAGAAAAAGCAGGAGCACTTCCAGGTACGCCAGGGACCCGACGGCAAGCCCGTCAAGACGTCGTTGGATCCCCCTGCTGAAGCGGCTCCGCCCAGCGGAGGACGCCTCAAGCAACACGTCGTTGCCAAGAAAAAAGAAGAGTACGCAGACTACGCGCAATCGATGAAGGCCCTGGCTCAGCAGTACGTGCCACCCTCCGGGGAACTTTTGCAGCAGGCCTATGCGAAGGGGAACATCACTTTGGGCCCCGCCCCTGGGGCTCCGAACGAAGTTCAACTCGTCGTTCGCAACTATCTCAAACCCAACGACTCCATGACCTTGGTATTCGACAAGGCGCAAAAGGCGCTCCTGCGGGTCCAGATCGCTTCTTACATGAACGACCCCAAGGATGCGATGAATCTGACGGTGACATTCAGCCGTCTGCCGGATGGCACAAACCACGTCGACACTGTGGTGATGGATGGGGTCAGCAAGCAATTAAACATTGCTACGCAGAACTCCAACTATCAGCACGTCTGAGCCTTTGATGGAGCTTTGCTGTCCCAGGAAATAGTTTGCGAGGCCCCTCACTATGAAGAGAAAAATCGTAGCCAGTGCCATGTCTGCCTCGGTTCGTCGAGACATCTTGGCTCTGGCAGTCTTTGTTTCATTCATTCTTCCTCTGCGTGCGCAGGATACCCCTATTGGCGTTCCGGGAACTCAGGTTGCGACCGAGGAAACCCCCGCCGCCTCTGAAAATTCCGACGCGTTGCGGAAAGCGGCGCAAAATCCCATTGCCAGCCTCATCAGTGTTCCGGTGCAGAACAACAACAACTTCGGTATTGGCCCCGACGGCCGCGTTCAGGACATCTTGAACATTCAGCCTGTCATTCCTGCTCGTCTGAGCAAGGACTGGAATCTGATTACCCGCATTATTACTCCAATTATCTATCAGCCAACCACAAGCCAGCCGGTCAACCAGGGAGCTTATGGATTCGGAGACCTCAACCCGTCCTTCTTCCTGTCTCCGGGAAAGCCTGGCAAGCTGATTTGGGGTGTAGGCGCGGCAGTCGTGTTACCAACCGCGACGAATCCGATATTAGGACAGGGCAAGTGGAGCCTCGGTCCTTCCGTGGTCGTCCTCGCGCAACCGGGCAAGTGGACCCTCGGCGGGCTTGTGAACAATGTCTTCTCGGTCGCCGGACAGTCCAGCCGCCCCGATGTGAATCAGATGTTGTTTCAGTACTTCATCAATTACAACCTGAAACATGGCTGGTATATCACTTGGCAGCCCACCTTGACCGCAAACTGGCAAGCTGACAACGGCGCCCGCTGGGTGGTCCCTTTTGGCGGAGGAATCGGACGAATCATGAAGCTGGGATTCCAGCCTGTAAACCTAACCGCGCAGTTTTATGGCAACGCCGTCCACCCTCCGGGAACTTCGCCCTGGGGCATGCGGCTGCAAATCGCGTTCTTGTTTCCCAAATTAACGCCTCAGCAACAAAAGGCGTTGCTCGAACAGAAACTGAAGCAGATGGAACAGGCACCAGCCCCCAAGTAAGCGGCGATCAGAATGCGGCGTTACACCTTTGAGGACAACGTCGAAGTGAGCTCATTTGTGAGACTTGATCGTGAGTGGTGTTGTCGTGATTTACTACGGCACGCCCTGAATTGGCACATCCGCCACGGCTCATCGCGCCAAAAAGTAAGGAAATGATAGGGAGGAAGTGGGGTCGGGTCAGATTCTCTTCGAGTCACGGTTTGGTTAAACGCAGTTTGTATCGCTTCAAATCAACCGAGCAGCCGTTAAACCCTCACTGACAAACTGTCTTCCCTGAAGAACTTCCGCAATACCAATTAGCAGATCGCTCTCTGCCCTCGTCTTCAGGATGTACCCCATGGCTCCTGTCTCGAGGCCGGCCTGTACAACATCCGGGGACGATTCCTGCGTTACAAAGATTATTTTTGAGTTGGGTGCGACTGAGCGCATTTGACGGGCCGCTGCGATTCCGTTGAGTGACGGCAGTCCAATATCCAGAAGAATCAAATCCGGCTGAACTTCTTGTGCTTTCCGAACTGCTTCCTGTCCGTCGGAGGCTTCGAAAACAACTTGCAAATCCCGATTCTTCTCAAGTGCCTTTGCCAGGAATCTTCGAAAAGGAGCAAAATCTTCTACGACCATCACGCGAATTGTGGCCATCCACGCCCCGACTTTCTCGCCCTTAAAATTGCGGTTTTGCCGCCCACTGGACCAAACTCTCTTTCCTCCATCTTCTCCCTAAGAGAATAATTGTCAATCCCCCAAAGGTCTGTCCGGTACCGCACGATCTAGCCATCCGGCAGTCCGCATTCGAACTTCTGAGTCCGACGCCTTCTGCAGGCGCTTGCCATCCGCTGGCGCGCCCGCTGTCACTTTTGCCAGTATGCAGCATCACGGAGGTTTCCTAATATCCCCTTGTCGTTTACAAGTCGAGCCGAATCGGCTCGCGCAAGTTTAGAAGCACAGCTCCCGAAAGGACACCACTATGAGGCAAAATCGCAAAGGAATCGTAGCCTGCACCGCTCTGTTGTGCATGCTTTGTGTCGGGTTGGCGTTTGGCGCGTCGAACGGCAAAAAAGTTAAAGTGGAAGGACTGATTACCGGACGTGATGGAGACAGTCTGACCCTGAAATCGCAAAAGTCGGGCAGCGTCGTTGTGACCCTTACCGATAGCACCAAGGTCCGAACCCCGAAAGGGATCTTCCGGCACACGGAAAAGTCGGTGACCGCTCTGATCCCCGGTCTGAAGATTGAAGTCGAAGGTTCCGGCACCGATGTCCAAGTGGTTGCCAAGACCATCGAATTCGAAAACGATGATCTCGTTCTGGCTGAGACCATTCAGGCAGGCTTGACCCCGACACAACAACAGCAGGCGATCAACCAGTCCCACATTGCTGCGAACCAACAAGGCATCGCCCAAAATAAAGCAGGCGTTGCCGCGAGCCAGCAACAAGGCTCTGCCAACGCAGCAGGCATCGCTGCCAATTCGCAGGATATTCAGGCAACTCAGGCGGACATTGAGGCCCAAAACAAGCGCTTCAACGATCTGTCTGAATATGAAACCAAGGGTAACGCTGTTGTCTACTTCTCCAGTGGAAGCTCTACCATTTCGGCAAGCGATCAAGCGGCATTGACACAACTTGCTGCAGCGGCGATCGGCACGAAGGGATACCTCATCCAGGTGAAGGGCTATGCAGACTCCTCGGGCAATGCCGCAATGAACCAGCAACTGAGTATGGATCGAGCCGATGCGGTTGTGGCGTTCCTGCTCCAGAGTTGCAAGATCCCTCTCCGCCACATTGTGGCACCAGGCGCGATGGGCGTAGCAGATCCCTCCGCTCCGAACGAGACTGCGGACGGACGAGCCGAAAACCGCCGCGTTGACGTCAAGGTTGTCGTGAACAAGGGAATCGCCGGAGGAATGTAGTCCATCGGCTAGTGCAATCCAGTCGTATTGGAACTGCGTGTGCCGCTTCACTACTCTCAGCGAAGCGGCACGCGTGTTTCTGGAGCCTTTTTTTCTTCGACCCTGTAAGTTCTGTCAGTATCGCCAGCCGTAAACGCCTGCTAGCTTTCCTTCGTTCGTACTAGGTGTGCGGAGTTCAACCAAAATGTCATTTGCCAAGAGCTCGAGAAAATTCATCGTTGCTGTCATTCTTTGTCTTGCCACGCTCCCTCTCGTTTGCGCTCAGGATAGCGGCGATCTCGATAACTACAAGTGGCGAGTGGATGCGGACTGGTGGTATTCCCACCCCTCCGGGTATTTTGGCGTGAACAAAACCAACAACTATTTCGACGTTAACAAGGATTTCGGCTTCGGCAGTTATTCCACTTTTACCGGAAAGCTCGACTGGCACTTTGCTCACAAACATCACTTTCTGCTGACCGGCACTCCCAACTACAACTCCAAGACGACGATTATCACCCGGGAAATCATGTTCGCCGGACAGACCTTCAACGTTGGTGCGCAGGTCGCCGTCGACCTCAACAGCATCAACATTGCCCCGGGATATCAGTACGACATCATTCGCCGTGATCATGGGTATTTGGCATTGGAAGCAGATATTAATTTCATCTCTACGACAGGCAAACTAAGTCTGGCGGGCAATGTGGGCAACCTCTCGGGATCCACTTCAGGATCGAGGAGTTTCTTTGCTCCTCTACCCGACGTGGGCGCCGGCTTCAGATGGTATCCCCTCCACGACTCCGGCCGGCTTTCGTTGGGAGGTTCGTTCCGCGGCATGCCCTTCTTCGGCTACGGAAACTTTATGACAGGCCGCGCCGACGTCGGCGTAGGGCTGACGCAGCACCTGAACCTTCGGGCCGGCTATGAGATGGGAAGCCGTCTGAGTATTCATGGAACGAGCGACCAGATCGCCGTGCAGCTACTCCACCGCGGACCAACTGTAGGAATCGAGTATTCGTTTGGCCAGTCTCCGGCCAAGAAAGTGAAGAATCCTAATCCCCCACCCAGCGACTGGCACGTGGAATGGGTTCCGTTTTACCTCTGGTTTAGCGGCCTCAGTGGCAATGTCGGGGCCGCTGGATACATAGCGCCGGTCAGCGTGAGTTTCTCCCAGGTGATCAAGGAACTCAACATCGGCTACATGACCGATCTCGATGTGCGCCGGAAGCGCATCGGTCTGTTCACCGATCTGATCTTCATGAGCCTATCGTCCGATCAGAAGACCACACCCATCGGGCCCCAACCCACATATGTCGGTTTCACCGCCAACGCCAAAGAACTGATTGTCGATCCCGAACTCTATGTGCGATTGGTGGACTCGGATCGAGGATCGATCGATGCGACCGGCGGTGGCCGTTTTTGGGATCTGAACAACAGCCTCAACCTTTACCCGCCGAACAACGGGAACGTGATTAGTGCCGGGCAAACGCAAAAATGGGTCGACCCCGTGCTGGGTGCCCGCTTCCGCTACAACGCCAACAAAGGCATCTTCTTCGCCCTGAAAGGTGACGCCGGTGGTTTTGGAGTCGGTTCACAGCTGACCTACCAGATTTACGCCGGGATGGGAAAAGAATTCAAGCAGAGGTATGCCGTCATGCTTGGTTATCGCTACCTGTTCGTGGACTACAAGAACAGCGGGTTTCTGTATGACGTGCATATGAGCGGACTCCTGGCAGGCTTCAAGATTCGCTTCAAGTGATGTCGTCGCGTCCAGACTGAAGATCATAGCCGCGGCGGGCGGCAATCAGAGAGGCTCGTTATCTCGGCGGGGATGCTGGATGAACAATATCTTCCAGTACTATGCTTGTCTTGGTGCCTTGGCTGGCGCTCAAAGGCAGGCCCTTCTGGTCCAGTAACCGCTGCAACTCCGCATACTTCGATGCCCCAGCCCCAGGTTCGACCCTGGTAGATAGTTCGAGGACGTCTCCCCGCGGACTCTCCCACAATTCGAGCGCGAGCCTGTGGAACAAGGGTCCGCCCTCTCCTTCCCACTTTGTTAAATTGATGCTTGCTAGACTCTTCACCCGGGTCCAATCAATCGATACCCCGGCCTCTTGCAAGAGTCTTCTTTGCGATCCACTCAACGCATTGAGAATGTCGTTACCCGTCTCGGGCACCTCACCGGGTTTGTACTTGCGTCCCACTGCGAAGGAGACTTCTTCTCCGTTTGCAGTGCGATCGAGTTCGCACGGAAAGTGCGCGCGCAGGGGGGAAGTGTCAATCTCGTTGGTGCGCGCGGGCAGTCGGACTTTCACTGTTAGGTCGTTATTCCGGCCTTGCCGAACTCGAATGATGACGCCTTGCTTCAAAAGGTCGAGGGCGTCGGTATCGAACAAATAGACTCGACCACGCGCTTTCTGTTCGAAGCCGAGGGTTGCGATGACCTTCTGCATCGTCGGCGGCGGAAGCAGAATCTTGATCTCGCCTGGACACTTTTCTTGGGCGCGTAGACCCGAACAGAACAGTAGGAGAGTCCCCAGCAGTTTGCGTAGAAACAACAAGTGTACGTGCCACCGTGGAAGAGCGGCCCTTCGAGCGCCGCGTAGAGCGTGTGGAATCAGCATAGCCTTGAGCCCCTGTGGCCCACATTCCTCGCGGGGTCGCGTACTTCCGCAACCTCCTGGAAGGCCAAAGGTGCGGCGTACTTAATAACCGACCTAACAGTCGGACTTCCCGGTGAAGCGTAAAAATAACTACAGGGAGCGGCAATGGTGCGCCGCTCCCCGGAAAGATCTTACGTTCGAACGTTACTTCTGATAGACGAAGTGAGCACGGCGGTTTTGCTGCCAGCACCCTTCGTTACTCTCGCTGCAGAACGGCTTCTCTTTTCCGTAACTCATTGTGTTCATACGGCTGGCATCAATGGCGGCCACCGACAACGCATTCTTCACCGCTCCCGCGCGGTTTTCGCCGAGAGCCACGTTGTATTCGATGGATCCCCGTTCATCGCAGTGCCCCTCGATCGTGAACTTGATGTTGGGGTGCTGGTTGAGGAAGAGCATATCCGCCTGCAATGCAGCATTCTGATCGGCGCGGATATTGGACTTGTCGTAATCAAAGTAAATGTCCTTAATATTCTGCGCGAACAGTTCTTCATCTCTTGGTCCCGCCGGCGGAGGTGGTGGTGGAGGCGGAGGCGGAGTAACTGTGAGGCGAGTGGTCGCGCTCGCCGTCCCACCTGATCCCTTTGCGGTCAGGTTGTAGTTCGTCGAGTCCGACGGAGAAACGGCTTGGGAACCACTCGGCTGAACCGCTCCAATCCCCTCGATGGAAACGTCGGTGGCATTCGATGTTTGCCAGGTGAGACTTGCTGATTGCCCCTGTTGGATCGAACTTGGGTTGACGGAAATCGTGGCCGTTGGTGCTGGCGGAGGCGGAGGTGGTGGAGGGGGTGGCGGCGTTACTTTCTTCTTGCAGGCGCCGAGCATCATCACGGCACCCAAAATCATCATGAGTGTGAACCACTTTACTTGCTTACTCTTCACTTTTGATCCTCCCTAGCAGACTCAGAATGATTGCATCCGAGCCAGACGAAGTTTGTTTACCCGAAGCAGCCGTTTCCAAAGACCATGCCCATTGGAATCGGCAATTTCCCGGCTCCAACAAAAGTCTAAGATTTTGCGATGGCCCGGAAAATACTGTCCACTGTACCAGCGGGAAGCGGGATCTCGTTCGACAGCAATCGAGGAGTTTGAGCGAAGTACGAACTACGCTGCTACGATGTGGTTCCTGACAGCGTACTTGACCAGTTCAGCATTGCTTCTGGTGCCCAGCACTTCCATGATGCGGTACTTGTGATACGCCACCGTTCGCGTGGTCATGTGCAGAATGCCGCCGATTTCCTTCATTACCTTACCCTCGGCGAGCAACTGCAGAACCTCGCGTTGCCGGTCTGTAAGACGTTCCTCTTCATTTACCAGCGCTTTGTGCTGCCACCGTAGAGAATCGATCGTGTCGCGCGACAAAGCCTTCGATATATACGTCTTGCCTCGCAGTACCTCGCGAACCGCCTGCACCATTTCCAACGCGGCACACGTCTTTAGAAGATACCCGGAGGCTCCACGGGCAAAGGCTTCGGCAGCCACGTCTGCGTCTGGATTCATAGTCAGGTAGATCAGCTTTACCGAGGGCAACGTCCTCTTTATCTGTCGGCCCGCATCCAAGCCGTTCAAAACCGGCATCGCGATGTCCACCAAAATCACATCTGGCTTCAATTCGGCAGCGGCACGCACCAGGGCGCGGCCGTCGCCAACTGTCCCCACGACTTCAAAGTCGTTTTCCAGTAGTTGCTTGCACAGTTCGGCCACCAGATTGTGGTCATCGGCGATTAGAACGCGAGAGCGGTGATTCATGAGTCAGTCCCTTCCAGGGTGCAACCTTCTTATCAGAACGTTCCTTTTGTGGCAATGACGTCGCTCACACCGTTGTGCGAACCGCCTGCCGATTCAAGAAAGCTGTCGAAGAGCGAATTTGTATGGACCCAAGACCCGAAACTCAGGCAGCAAATCTACGACGTTGGGACGATCGCCTCGCCTGGTTGCTGGTCGCGGGCGCAACTCGCTGTCGGAGAACCTGTTACGAGTCGCTTCAAATTCGATTCCCGACATGGTAAACCGTGAAAAGCCACAATGCAACCCAACTTATAGGAATTGACGATTTCCACCAACCCTGACGCGTGAAAAGCCTGTCGATGTTGACAGGTTACAAGCCGGCTGAATCCTCCTAGCATCACCTGACTCTTTCCGAGCACAGTGCTCGCGGACTCCTGCGGGACCGTCGCGAAAGAAGACTGCAATCAGTCAGGTGAAAATCATGAGTGCCCTTCCACGTGTCGAAATGCGTCCTGTTCCGGTTCGGATTGCGCTCCTGGTGGGCGGCGATGAACAAATTGAAGAACAACTGCGTGAAATCTTCGAGCCCGGCCTGTGGGCGCTCCAGCACGCAACCGACAACGCCGCAGCCCTCCGGATGGCTCAGGGCAAGAACTTCGACCTGATCCTGACCAGCGAGAAAACATCCGGAAGGGAAGACGTAGAACTTTTGCGAAAGCTACGAAGCATCCGTCCTCACACGCGCCTGATCATCCTGGCCGATCAGAGCACCCCTTCGGACGTCATTACATCGATGCGTGAGCACGCCTTCAGCTACTTCTCCGCGCCATTTGCCCCTGGCGCGCTCACCGTCATGATCAAGCTCGCAATGGAAGAACCGCTCTGGGATGACGGCATCGACGTCATTTCCGCGACACCAGAATGGATTCGCATTTATGCCCGTTGTGACCTCCAAACCGCCGACCGGGTTCTTCAATTCTTTGACGAGATTGCCGAACTGCCCAACCCGGAGCGGCATTCAGTCGCAATGGCCTTCCGCGAGATGCTGACCAATGCCATCGAACACGGCGGTGGTCTCGATCCCAGCAAGCAGGTGGAGATTTCCTATGTACGCGCCAAGCATATGGTGACCTGTCTCATCAGCGATCCGGGAGAGGGCTTTACGCTCGATGAAATTCCCCACGCCGCGATCGCCAATCCCGATGGCGAGCCTTTGCGCCACCTCGAATATCGCACTGCTCAAGGGATGCGCCCCGGCGGCTTCGGTGTTCTGTTGACCCAGAAACTCGTCGACGAGCTCGTATACAACGAACAGGGCAACGAGGTAATGCTCGTCAAATATCTTGATCTCGATCCGAGAACGTCACCCCGCACAGATATTTTCCCACCGAAATGAACCGCGGTGAGCGCCATCGGATAATGCCAACATCAACACCGGCAACCGCCCGCCCACGCTTCCCGGGAACAATCTGGTCGCGTCAGCTATCCGCGGCGTCTTTGTACGTCAATCCTTGACCACTGAAAAGTAGAGGTTGACCTTAAGGCCGATGTCGTTGTCCTGCGAATTCGGGTGCTTGCCGGTGTTGTTGTCATGTTCATAATAAGGATCGAACTGCACATGTTTTCCGACCGGCAGCAGGAAGCCGGCATAAAGCGAAGTGGTGCTCCATTTCGCGTATTGGCTTTCGTAAAACGGTTCCGCCGCGACGTAGGGAATGAAATGATAGGAGTGAATCGCAACGGTCTTTTCGAGACTCAATTTATTGCGATAGCGCCAGGTGAACTTCCCGGCTTTCCAGTCCAAATCTGCCCGATTTCTGTCGGTGATCAGAATTGCCGCCTTCATGGGAAAGTTAACAGTCACAGCCGTCAACATGCGATTCTCGGGATCGGCGTCCGGAGCAGCGATGTATCGGTATCCCACCTCCAGCACCAGTGGTCTTCTCTTGGAGTCGTCCAGGTCGAAAGCGGTGATCTTTTTCAGCCTGACCAGCGGCTTGAAGAAAAACTGCACGCTAGGCCCAAGCGTAGCTTGTGTTGGATCGCCCCCTTCCCGGTCGTCCTTTGCTTGGAAGTAGGCCCGAACCATCGGATCGATCTTGAGGTACGCATCAACCTCCGGGAGAAACTGAACCGATTGCGCTTGCAGAGAGACGCCGCCCAAGCTGAATGCAAAAAACAGCACTAGCCAGACTGGATCCTGCGGATACTTTTTCATGGGCGATGATTCGACGATCGAGTCTAGCCGTCGAGCTCCCGAATGGAAATCGGCAATTCTGACAGGTGTACGCTCCGCCTGTTCCTCATAACTTACCCATGAATTCGTTTAATCGCGTTCGTGTGTTCAAACCAGGTGAGACAATGCAATCGTTCAATGGCCAGCCCGAGGGCTCTCTTCTTCATAACTTCGCCTGCCTTCTTCTGATCTTCTCGGCTCTATGTGGTGTCTGCGTCGCGCGACCGAGAAAAGATGTCCTCCACTTCGCCAATGGCGACCGCCTGACATGCGAGATCATCAAACTGGAGAAGGGATATCTGTACGTCAAACTCGAGTACGTCGACGGAACGGTCGCCATGGACTGGTCCAAGATTGTTGGCGTCGAAAGCCCACAGAACTTTGTGGTGGCAAATAAGTTGGGAAAACGCTACACGGGCACCCTACAGAGTGTGGCCGATGGAAAGGCTTCTGAGCATCCTCCAGATCTCAAGATTCATGTTGCCGGATCCTCTTCCAGTCAAGTGGTTCCAGGTAAGGAAGTTGTGGAGATCGAACGAACCGATACCAGTTTCTGGCAGAACCTGCACGGCGGACTTGACGCCGGCCTCAACTATTCCAAGCAGCAAAACCGCACGCAATACAACTTCGACACGAACGCATTGTTCCAACGCACCAAGTGGTCCATGGCTGCGGAATATCAGTCCACCTTCAGCGGCGGGGGCAACGTCTCGAACCTTCGCAATGACCTGCAACTGAATGGTGCGCGACAATTGCGTTCACCGCGCAACTTCTACATGGGGCTGGCGGAATTCCTCCAGAGCGACGAGCAGCAACTCAACCTTCGTATGACCTTCGGAGGCGCCCTCGGGCACGTCTTCAGTCACACCAACAATACGTTAATTACCGGCTATGCCGGTGCGGACTGGAATCGTGAGCAGTACTCTTCGGAGGCGACAACCGGGCAGACTGGAAACAGCGCCGAAGCGATCTTGGCAACGCAAGTAAATTTCTTTCGCTTCAAAACAACGAATATCCTGGCTGACGCACGTGTTTATCCGAGCTTGACCGACCTGGGACGCGTTCGTTTCGACTTCAATGCATCCCTAAAACTAAGGCTGGCCAAGGATCTCTACTGGAGGGCAGGTTACTTCCTCAACTACGACAGCCGTCCCCCGCAGAACCTGCCGAAGAGCGACTACGGTTCCACTTCAAGCCTAGGTTGGACATTCTAGGCCGCTCGTCCGTCGTCCCAGGACTACAAAGGTGTCCGCGCGTTAGAAATGATCCAGCTGACATCTGGCAAAACTGACAGTTGTCAGAATCGAATCCCTCGACCAGCATAGTCCCGACGCAGATTGTCTGCCGCCAAGAGAATCACGGATGAGGGCCAAGCTGATTTCGGAGACAGGCATCCGTGAAAGAAGAATGCGGTCGGTTGGAAGTGTTCGCTTGAGCTATTTGCCCAACTGAACTTGCGCACCTCATTGATCCATCACCTCGCGACCCTGCAGTGCACGTTTGTTTTTCGATAGGAAAGGACAATCCAAATGTGGCATATCGACTTCTTCAGAAATCACAAAGGGACCATCGGCGGCTCGATGTTGATTGGTCTGCTGCTGTTCGCCAGCACGTTCGCTCTCTCCCGCGGACCGAAATCCGAGACGATCGAAGCCTCCGCCATGGGTACGGGCACACAAATGGGAGCAGTCATCGGCGTAACCCTGGATATCTACGACTGGTCCACTCCAGAAGACAGGCAGATCCTGATTGAAGCGTTCACCAAAGGACAGAATCAGGGATTGGTCAATGCACTTTCCAAGATGAAAGCCGTCGGACATTGCTCGATCACCGGCACCCTTGGCTACGACGTTAGCTACATCCGCATGGTCTCGACTCCCACCGGTCGAAAGATCGTGTTCGTAACCAACCGTCAAATCAAGTTCGGGGAAGCGTTTTTTGATACCCAGTCCCAATCCTTCAACCTGACCGCCGGAGAGTTCAACTTGAACGATGCTGACAAGAACCAAAGCACGGGAATGGTGTATCCCGCGACCCAGCTGATTATCGATAAACAGGGACAGTTGCAGTTCGATCTCAGAGAGAACCCTTGGAAGCTGGTGGACGTAATCGATTGGAAAGGAACGCCTGGCGTGAACTAGGCGGGGGCCATCACATGAAAACACGCCGCATGTCCGCCTCTCTATTTGCCGCTCTCGCAATGTTGCTTCTCTTTTCCTGCTTCTCGATAGCTCAGGAGCAGCAGCGCGGCAGCGAAAAGTATCTTTGCTCAGAGCCAAACCCACAGGCAATCTGTACCGCTGAGAACACCTGCGGATCGTCTTCCACTGCCTGCACCGTGGAGATCAAACGAACCTCTGATTCCGCTTCAGCGACTCCCGTGATTCCCAATGCGAAAGGGAACCAGCCCTTCTGCGTGAAGGCTGGCACCAAAGTCATTTGGAAAAGCGGGTCCAAGAATACCGGCTTTGTTCTCGACTTTGGCCCGGAGCAGCCCTTTGGCACCGAGGCAATCATTGGCGGTTCCGATCGTTCTCCTTCGACCGTGGCGAACAAAAAGGGCTGCTACAAATATTCCGTGGGCGCCTGTGTCTCGGGAGCGATCTACGGAATGTGCGACTCGGTCGAAACCGAGCTCATCATTACCGCTGCTCAATAAAGGGCAATTAGGTGCCGCTGGCATGGAGAAATAAAATGATCAAGCCATTTGCGAAACAGCTTCTATCGACGACCTTGTCCGTACTGCTGGTCGTCACCACTGTGTTTGAAGCTGGAGCCCAGCAGCCTGTGGCACCCTCTGGGTACTCAGGACAAGGCGCGCCCCTTACCGCCGAAGAGTTGCAGCAACTGACCGGGCCAATCGCCCTGTACCCCGACTCATTGGTTGCTCAGATTCTGGGAGCTGCAACTTTCCCCGACCAGAT
This sequence comes from uncultured Acidobacteriaceae bacterium, assembly GCA_963788555.1. Lineage (GTDB taxonomy): Bacteria > Acidobacteriota > Terriglobia > Terriglobales > Acidobacteriaceae > Sulfotelmatobacter. Next base: position 877,438 of record CAWBHM010000008.1, read on the forward strand.
TGCCGCCGCCGACAATTTCGTTCACCAAAGCAACCTTACGGGCTCGACCCTCATGCAAGCTGTCGATACCCAACCTTGGGATCCCAGCGTCAAAGCCCTAACCCAATTCCCCTCTGTCCTCGACAACATGTCCAAGAACCTCAGTTGGACGTCAGCTCTGGGAGAGGCCTATCACACGCAGGCTGCCGATGTTATGTCCGCGATCCAGTTTCTGCGCGCCAAAGCCCAGGCTGCTGGTAACTTGAAGTCCGGATCGCAGATTGTGGTCGAGCAGCAGTCGCCACAAACCATCGTTATCCAATCTGCAAACCCGCAAGTTGTGTATGTGCCCACGTACAACCCGGCGATCGTTTACGGCACTCCCTATGTGTACCCCAGCTACGTCTATGTAGCTCCACCGCCCTCGACGGCTGTGCTTGCATTCGGAGTCGGCATAGCGGTCGGCGCGATGATGGCCGGCGGATGTTGCGGCTGGGGGTATAGCAGCTGGAACTGTGGTTGGCACAGCACCACAGTCGTGTATCGCGGCGGTGCCTACTACGGAAACAGCGCATGGCACGGCGGCTACTACGGCTCCGGTGGAGTCGCGCACTATGGCACAAGCTACAACCCATCCACTGGAACCTACGCACGCGGCGGCACAGTCTCAAACGGCTACGGGAGCACCAGCGCCGCCAGATCGTATAACCCATCCACCGGGACTTATGCCCGTGGCGCGTCAGCCTCGAACGCCTATGGCAGCGCAAGCGCTGCCCAGGCGTACAACCCAAGGACGGGGGCCTCTGCCTCCACGGTGCAAGGTTCCAACGCTAACGGAAGCTGGGGGAGTTCCACAGCGTCGAAGAATGGAACCACAGCCTACAGCCAGCATCAAACGACCTCGCAAGGCACCACTGGATCGATACAAACCTCGAACGGTGCCTCTGCCTATGGCGCATCGGGTAAGAACGGCAACAGCGCTGCCATCGGTCAGACTGCTAACGGCGACAAGTACGCGTCCGCGAATGGAAACACCTACAAGAACACCGGAAGCGGCTGGAGCGGAAATTCGAACAACACCCCGAAATCCACCTCAAGCTATTCGGGCAGTAACTCTGCCGCCTCCAAGGGCTGGGGAGGACAGGAGAAGAGCAGCGGATCATCCGCCTTCGGCGGCGCTAGCGGCGGCGGATGGGACTCCCGTTCCGCAAGCGCCCGCGGTTCCTCCAGCATGGGCGGTGGTGGTGGCTGGGGCGGACGCAGCGGTGGCGGTGGCTTCCGCCGATAAGTCTGACCTCCGTGTCCGCAACATTTGGTCGGTTGTCAGAGTTCGTGAAGTAGGGAACAGCTACGAGCTTGGAGGATTTCTATGTCACACGATACCCGCAAACCTGCACTCATGATTCAGTTGCTGCTTCTGGCGCTCGTCCTGGGCCTCACCGCTTGCAACAAATCCGAACCTTCCCCGAAGGCTTTTAGGGCTCCGGATGACGCGGGCGACGCTCTTCTGCGGGCCGCGAAGTCCGGTGACCAGAACGCACTGCTAGCCGTGCTGGGTCCGGAGTCGAAGGACCTTATCTCCTCAGGCGACGCGACGCAGGATAAATCCGTGGCAGATGCCTTCGTTGTCGCCTATGGCCAGATGCACCGCTGGCGCAAAATGCCCGACGGTGCTCAGATCCTTGTGGTCGGAGCTGACAATTTTCCGTTCCCCATCCCGCTGAAGAAGAATGCCAGCGGACAATGGTTCTTCGACACCGCGGCGGGCAAGGATGAGATTCTGGCGCGCCGCATCGGCCGAAACGAACTGGCAGTTATCGACGTCTGCGGAGCTTTAGCCGATGCACAGGCCGAGTACTTCGCTCAGCGCCACGACGATGGGAGTTCGAACCATTATGCTTTGAAATTTGTTAGTGACACCGGCAAACAGAATGGATTGTATTGGGATTCACCAGACGGGCAACCCAAAAGTCCCCTCGGTCCCCTCGCAGCCTTCGCAACCGATGAAGGATACAACGTCAAGCAGGGCTCCCACGCCCCCTTTCACGGATACAACTTCCGTATGCTGACGAAGCAGGGCACCAACGCACCCGGTGGTGCAAAAGACTATGTCGTCGGCGGGAAGATGGTTGCCGGATTCGCCTTCGTTGCTTATCCCGCGGAATACGGCAACTCCGGCGTCATGACATTCCTCATCAATCAGGATGGGGTACTTCTGCAGAAGGATCTTGGGAAGACCACAAAAGACATCGCAGCCGCAATGACTGAGTTCGATCCTGACAACACCTGGACCGTTGTCTCGCAAGAATAGTTCTCGTCGGGAGTGCGGCCGCCGCGAGAGCGTTTCTGTCGGAGCGTCCTTGCGTTGACAAGAAAGTTATTGGATCTGAGGTCGAGTTGCGAGACTCGACCACGTAGGAACCTTCCGACGACCGTCGCAAGAAAAGTGAGCTATTTCGCCTTGCTCGCCTTGCCCTCTAACACCGTGGTCCAAGTGAACCCGTCGTCAGACATCAAATACTGGAACGAATAAGAAGTCGGCGATAGCACTTTCACCAGGTACCGGCTCTGTGTGTCCTTGCTCCCGATCTTGGCATGAGCCGTCCAGATCCAGGTATCGGCATTGAGAGATCCCTTGGCGTGCTCAACGTCCCCCATGCTGTTAAACGCGTCATAAGTGTAAATGCCGTCCAGTGCGCTATAGCCCATCACAGCTAGGCTCGAACCAACGCCAGCGGCGCTCTTGAAGTCGCTATGGCCGGCCAGGAAGAAGTCTCCTACCATCCACTCGTAGCGATCGGTACCCGATACCTTCTCGGCAGGACCCATTGTTCCCGCTTTGAACTCGCCTTCCAGATTCCACGTGCCGACAAAATAATCGAGCTTCTTCAGTTCGGCCGAAGGCTGAGGCGCTGACACCTGTGCGAAACCGAGACCACTCAAAAGTATGCAGGCAAGTGCAATCATCTTGAAGGATTGCTTCATAGAGAATTCTCCTTGAGGCGCAACTTCAGTCGGCCGAATAGTGGCGAGCACCCATGCACGCGGAGAATGCTCTGCGGAACGAATTTAACCCTGCTTGCTGCTGATCCATTGCCTGCGCCTGGGAAACCTGTTGCGACACCGCCTGTTGTTGTGCGGCTTGCTTGGCAGCCTCTTCTTCTTCACGCCGGTGCCGAATTCTGCCGGCAAGTAGCCCTGCCACGGCGCCGATCGCTGCACCTTCCCCGGCATTGCCGGCGATCGCCCCGATCGCAGCGCCTCCCCCGGCTCCTACCGCCGCGCCCATGACCGCTTGCCCCTTCGGGGCATCCTTTGCACCTTGTTGCGCTGCCTGCTGCTGCGCTGCCTGTTGCTGCTGCGCGCTCGGTCCCGTCGGAGCCGGGGCCTTCGGATCGAATCCTGTCTGCTGCTTTGCCGACCCGTAGCACTCGTTTTCATCCGCCAACTCCTGATACGGGCTCTGATTCGCCATCGGATAAACATACATTCCGATACTCTTGGCTGGCGCCCACTCGAGAATATTCGACTGCGTATTGGAGTTGTTCTGCCCGAACCCCGAAATCGTCCATAACAGCATCGTCAGAACTATTACGAAATATTTCATGGACTCTTCTCGCTCCGTTTCTAAGTCGTGTGCCAGGATCCCGTCATCATTGAGCTAACGCTTTGGTGGAAAGTCCTTCAGCAGCTTGTCGATTGCCTTTTGCGCCAGGACCAGTGCCTGATCTTTTTACTCAAGGTCAAGCTTCTGCATGACTGTGCCTCTCCAAACCATCTTTTCGTCGCTTCGATCGACGAATTGCAAAATGAGACTCCCTTGCGCCAGCAGAGGCGCCAAGAGAATGGGCGCGCCGGTGTCCCCGTACCACATGTCCGTATTCATATTCGGCGAGGGAGGCATGTTGTACCCAAAGTCGATCCCACCGGAGGCACTGAGAGTGAGATCCCCATTCGCGTCAACCTTCGTGAGCCCCTTCGCATCTAGATCCTGATCGATTGTGGCGACCGCTGTCTTATAGAGCTGTGGCCTTTCCAGCGGATGGTCGAGCTTCGCCCAGGTGTACGTCTTGTATTTCGAGAAATCCACGCCCTTGTCGTACCCGATCTTCACCTTTTGTCCGAAGGCCGATGCTGTGATCACCGCCACGATGAGCACTGCCAGGACCGAACCTCGCTCGTTCCGCATTCGTCTCTCCATCATTTCCTTCGGATCAATCCCATCGTCAATCTACCGAAAAAGGCTGACCCTCGAAACTGTCATAAATTACAGGCTTCACTTAGCGCAGAGCTTGCATGCAGTCATTTCACAGTTGAAAGCCGCGTCAGGCCATCGGGACTTCCCCGAAGCGGACGCTGTGAAGACTGGTAGAACTCCCAGTTGAGCCCACCCAAACTCGCGCCTACGCTAGAACGGATCGAATTCGGCTCATTAAGAAGCCAGCCACGAATCCAGCCGCTCTAATGAAGATATTGAAGATCGGTGGGGTAATCTCGCTTGCTGCTTCCGTATGGGGTCGGCGGTTCTTTGGAGATAACCACAGCAGCGTTCGAGGGAGGATTGCGATGATGCGCAGACGGAAGAGTGGAGTTAGTGGAGTTGCACTAACGCTAGGAATGTTCTTGATCGCGTGCGGACTCATGGCCGCACAGGACATCAAGACTAACTACATGCCGGGCACCGACTTTTCGAAGTATCACACCTACAAGTGGGTCACCATCAATAACACCGAGCAAGTAGACCCGATCGTCGTTCAGCAGATCAGGGACGCAATTGACAGTCAACTGACTTCCAAAGGGATGACCAAGACCGACTCTGAGACCGCCGACATGTACGTCGGAATTCAAACGTCCATCCAGCAGCAACAGCAGTGGAATGCTTACGGGACGGGTGGCGGTTGGCGGTTTGGCGGCGGCATGGCCAGCGCCACGAGTTCCACAATTCAGATTGGCACCCTTGGCGTCGATTTTTATGACCCGGCGACGAAGCAGCTCGTTTGGCGTGGTCAGGCGACCAAGACCTTGAATCCCAGCAAGAATGCGCAGACGAATTTGAACCGCGTCAATCAAGCGGTCGCGAAGCTTTTGAAGAGCTTCCCACCAAAGGCGTAAGCAACGGCGGACTGGAACACCGGAGTCGCCTTGATAAAGGCGCTCCGTGGATGACGTTCAGGCTGGAGTGGCTCCCTGGCCTGAGTGGATCACCGTTTGTATGCGTCGTTCGGGAGGGATTCGAATGTTGCGCCTCATCCTCAGTCTGGTCCGCCCCTACCGCGGAACTCTGGCAGTCATCCTCCTGGCCATGATCGTCCAGACCGCGATGAGCGTCGCCGGGCCTTGGCCCCTGAAGATCATCCTCGACAATGTGGTTGGGTCGCACAAGCTTGCCCCCTGGCTCGCCGATTTCCTCCGCCCGGTTCTGGGGAACGGCGACAAGATGCAGATCGCCGTCGCCGCCTCGCTGGCTGTTCTCTTCATCGCATTGTTGGGCGCCGTCGCCTCCTACATTGCGAACTACTACACCACGAGCGTAGGCCAGTGGGTAGCGAATGATTTGCGTCTTCGCACCTACCACCATTTGCAGCAGCAGTCGCTGAGCTACTACGACACCCACCAAAGCGGTACGCTCTTGAGCACCATCACCTCCGACGTCACCACGATCCAGAGTTTTGCCTCTTCCTCGCCTCTCGATATCGTTGTCGACTTGTTCACCATCGTGGGCATGCTGTTGATCATGTTCCGGCTGAACTGGGATTTCACCCTGATCGCCTTAGCCGTAACGCCGTTTCTTCTTCTTCTGGTATCGAGATTTAATAAAGCCGTGAAAAAAGCGACTCACGAAGTGCGCAAGGAGCAAAGCAAAGTCGTTTCGGTCGTGGAGCAGGGCCTCGAATCCATGCGGGTGACGAAGGCTTTCGGCCGGCAAGACTTGGCGGAAGAAGGCCTCGCCGAGGTCAGTCAGGCAACCGTTGACGCCGCTCTTAAGGCCCGCCGCATCAAGTCTCTTTTGTCTCCGATCGTATCCATCACCGTTGCATTGTGCACCGCTGTAGTGATGTGGCGCGGATCGTCACTCATCCTTACGGGAGTCATGACCGCCGGCGGTTTAACCGTCTTTCTGGCGTATCTTCGGAAGTTTTTTAAGCCCGTCCAGGACTTGGCGACCATGACGAATACCATCGCCCAGGCCGCAGTCGGGGTGGAGCGTATCCGCGCCATCCTCGACGCCGACATGACCATCCCCGAACGTCCCGATGCACGCCAACCCCAGACACTCGCGGGCGAGATCGAGTTCAGCCACGTTGCCTTCTCCTACGACCCAGGTGCCCCGGTTCTTACGGATGTAAGTTTCAAGGTTAAAGCTGGCCAGATGGTTGGCGTCGTGGGGCCGACCGGCTGTGGCAAATCTACCGTCGTCAACCTCATTCCCCGGTTCTACGATTCAACTGCCGGCACGGTGAAAATCGACGGCGCCGATATTCGCGAGTACAAGAAACATCCACTGCGCGATCAAATCGGCTACGTCCTCCAGGAGCCTGGGCTGTTCGCGGGAACCGTGAGCGAGAACATAGCCTATGGCAAGCCAGGCGTGACTGCTGCCCAGATCAAAGAAGCGTCAAAATTAGCCAACGCGGACGAGTTCATTGCAAAGATGCCTCACGGATACGACACCATGATCGGAGAGCGCGGAGAAACTCTCTCCGGTGGTCAGCGCCAGCGTATTGGCATCGCACGCGCGATTATCCGCAACAACCCCATCCTCATCCTGGATGAGCCCACGGCCGCTCTCGATACGGAATCCGAAAAATTGGTCATCGACGCACTGGAGAAGCTCATGAAAGGACGAACGGTGCTTACGATCGCGCACCGACTGAGTACCATTCGCGACGCTGACAAGATCGTCGTCCTGAAAGACGGAGTCGTTGCCGAAGAGGGAAGTCACGACCAACTGCTGGCCCGCGATGGCGTCTATGCCGAACTCTATCGCATCCAGTACAACACGGCACCGGCAATTGCTCTTGCGTCGTAAAGGTTTAGCCTATGGCGTGTTCGCAATGATTCGAAGGAGGCTTTATGTCCCGTTCCTTGATTGTAATGCCAGACGATTCTGCAAAACCACTTCTCGACGCCATCAACAACGCGACAAAATCCATTCGCGTCAAGATGTTCATCTTCTCTGATCCATCCCTGCTGGCTGCCGTTATAGCGGCCAGGAAGCGCGGCTTGAAAGTGCGCATCATGCTGAATCCCGCCCGCCGCGACGGCGAGTCGGAAAACACCGATTCCCGCAAGCAGCTTGAGGCGGGCGGCATTGAGGTCATCGACAGCAATCCTGACTACGACGTGACCCACGAGAAGTCGATGGTTGTCGATGACGCGACCGCGTTTGTGAATTCCCTGAACTTTGAAACGAAAAACCTGACTGAAACCCGCGACTATGCCATCGTGACTTCTCATGCCCACGAAGTCGATGAAGTCATTCAATGCTTCGAGGCCGACTGGGCCCGAAAGCCTTTCCACGGCGACGAGAAGTCCCATCTGATCTGGTGCTCTGCCAACGGTCGCGATCGCATCGCCCAATTCATTGACGACGCCAAAGAGTCCATCTTTCTCCAGAACGAGCGCTATCAGGATGCCGTCATTATCGAGCGCCTCGTGCGGGCCGCAACGCGGGGCGTAAAGATCCACGTCATGGCGCGCCCCCCTCACAAGCTTAAGAAGGAAAAGCTCGTAGAATCCGTCGGCGGACTGCGCACCATGAACGACGTCGGTATCAAAATTCACAAGCTGAAACATCTCAAGCTCCACGCCAAGATGCTCCTTGCCGACCATGCCCGAGCCATCGTCGGATCCATCAACCTTGCTCCCGGCAGCTTCGATAGCCGTCGAGAATTAGCCATCGAGGTCCGCGACGATGATATCGTCAAGCGTCTTGCCAAAATCGCTCACCACGACTGGGAAAACTCGCACCCTCTCGACTTGACCGATGAAGGATTGCTGGCTGAGTTCAAGAGCCATAAGGTGGCCGGCACCGAAGAAATGGCCCTCCACGACGGCGGCGCGAAACGATAAAACGATAAGACAATGAAGATTGGGAAGAGGCCTGCTAGTCAAGCGCGGCATCTACATTCGAATGGGAAGGTGAAATCGAGTGAGTCGAAGAATGCTTATCATGGCCATCGTGCTGGCGGCCGCCACCCTGTTGTTCGGCAGGTCCAGCAAGCTGATTGCGAGCTGGCGAAATCCCAGCTACGCTCCCGCAACCAAGTTTCATCGCGTCCTGGCCATGGGCTTCAGCAATAAGATGGAAGTACGCGCCGATTTTGAGGATGCACTGGCCGCCGAACTCACCAGCAAAGGCTTCGAAGCCGTTGCCGGCAACACCATCCTGCTGCGTCCCCCCGGCACACAACTCGATCTCACCTATTTGAGGGAGCAGATTCGGGCCAATCAGATCGAAGCCGTGGTGGTCTCCCGTCTTGTGAAAGTGGACAATACTGTCACCTACGTTCCCGGCACACCCTACTTCACGCCTTATCCCTACTACAACACCTTCTACGGGTATTATGGCACTCTCTATCCAGTCATCTACTCGCCCGGTTATCTGGAGAAAGAGAAGAAAGTCCGCGTCGAAACCAACGTCTACGTCACAACTGCGCCGGACGGACAGCTCATCTGGACAGGAACGACCGACACCGTTAATCCCTCCAATGTCCATAAGGCTATTAAGGGACTCGTCGATCTGGTCGTGACAAAGATGGACAAAGATGGGGTCCTGTAAGGACCGTTCCTTGGCTGCATGGCCCTGAAAACTCGTCCCCAGTACTGTTGAATTCTTCTCTTTCAGTAGTAGCATGCTAGATGCATGCGGCGGTCTCGAACTGTCAACATTACTAGTACTTGAACGGCAGATCTCTCCTTAGACTGGAACCGAAGACTGGAACCGATCTACCCGGACTCGAGCCGGAATCACAGCGCGTTGTGATTCCCGTCACAAGTGCGATTGGGAGAGAAGGATATTCTCGCCGTTTGCACGGCTTCAAGAACGTTCCGCGACGCAATTCAGCGGTTCGAAAGTGGCTTCGTTACGTCCGCAGCGCGAAATTGCCGAGGTCTCGAAACCGGAACGGTTATGTTCCGCTGGGCCCTGCTCTGTCTCGTTACGTTAGTCTTCGCCGGTCCCCTCTATGCCGGGCCTGTCCGCCGTGCCCGGCGGTCGCCTCGCCCCCTTCCCCAACAGACGGAGGTCCTCTTTCTCTCTTCTCTCGACCCTGATTTACCTGATGTTGCGGCTATGATCGAGCAGGCCGAGGCTCAGATTCTGACCGGCTCCAGTAGGCCCGTTCGCTTTAGCTTAGAGTATCTCGATTTTTCTTCCGCTCTCGCAGACCCCTCACGGGGCAAGGCCCTCGCCTCCTATCTCCTCGATAAGTATCGCGGGGAATCTTTCCAACTCGTCGTTGCCGTTGGCGAAGACACGGTCATGTTCGCCGAACCGATGCAACCGAAATTGTTTCCCGGCGGCACTCTCTTATTCTTCGTCGTCAATCCCCAAAGCACTTCTCTCTGGCTTAATCAGAGTCCCCCCATTACCGGCGTGATTCGCGAGACGAACTACCTGCCCACCCTGCAGCTGGCACTGCGTCAAAATCCTGGCACCTCTCGGGTAATCGTGGTGGCCGGTTCTTCCGACGGCGAGAAGATTGACCTCCAGATCGCACGTAAGCAGTTCAAGCCCTACGAGTCGAATCTGAAGTTTGAATACCTCACTGATATCGGATTGACCGAACTCACGCCTCGACTCGCCGCCGCTCAGCCTGGCTCCGTCATCCTCTTCCTCGATTTTGCTACCGATTCCAACGGTGAGCAGTTCATTCCCGCCCGCATTCTCCCGTCCATTTCCAAAGCCGCCGCACGGCCAATCTACGGAACGTTTTCCTCAGTGGTGGGAAATGGTGTGGTCGGGGGCAGCGTCGCCGATTTGGCTGACGTCGGCCGTACGCTTGGGCAGGATGGTTCACGCATTCTCAAGGGCGAAAAGGCTGAGGATATTCTCGTCACCACCGGCGATTTTCAGCACTTCATGATCGACTGGCGCCAATTGCACCGTTGGGGCATTCCGGAAGACGAGGTTCCTGCGAATAGCGTCCTGATGAACTGGGAGTATTCTCCCTGGGAGCGGTACCGCTGGAGGATCCTCGGTCTTTCCGCTGTCCTGCTGCTCCAAACCCTGCTGATCGTCTTACTGCTGCTCAATATCTCGAACCGCAAGCGAACGCAGGCAGTTCTTCGTCAGAAAGAGGCCGAACTGGCGGAGGCGCAAAGCCTCGCTCGTCTGGGGAACTGGATGTGGGACACAAAGACGAAAGTCCTCTCCTGGTCCGAGGAGTTATACCGTATCCACGGACTCGATCCTAAGATGCCTCCTCCATCCGCCGAAGAATTACCTCGGCTATTCACCCCTGAGAGTTGGAGCCGTCTCAGCACCGCCATGCGCGATGATCAGAAGACGGGCTATGTTCAAGAACTAGATCTCGAAGTGGTGCGGCCCGATGGCAGCAAGCGCTGGGTTACTACTCGTGGCGCGGTTGTAACTGATCCCAGTGGTCACGTAACTTATCTTCACGGCACGACCCAGGACATCACCGACCGCAAGAAAGCAGACGAAGCACGGTTCAGGCTCGCCGATATCGTGGAATCCTCCGACGACGCCATCATCTCCAAAGATCTCAAGGGCATCATCTTAAGTTGGAACCGGGGAGCTGAGCAGACCTTCGGTTTTTCCGAGGCAGAAGCCGTGGGGCGGTCGATCAACCTGATTATCCCGCCCGAGCTTCGCGCTGAGGAGGAGACGATTCTTCTCAACACCCGAGCCGGGCAGAAGCTCGAACATTATGAAACCGTCAGGGTTACAAAGACGGGAAAGAAGCTCGATGTCTCGCTAACCATCTCGCCATTACGAGATGCGGCCGACAAAATCGTCGGTTCCTCCACGATTTCGCGCGACATCACGGACCGCAAGCGCGCCCAGGAAGAACTGGAAAAATCGGAAGAGAGGTTCTCTCGAATCTTTCGCCAAAGTCCTACAGCTTTGGCTTTGGCCTCTGCCGGTAGCTTTCAATATCTCGACGTGAACGAAACGTTTGAGCAGATTTCTGGCTATCCCCGTCGCGAATTGATAGGAAAAAGCGCTCTTAAAATCGGACTCCAAATGGAGCCGTTGGAGAAGGGCAGACTCGTTCAACTGTTGCAGGAAAAAGGCTCCCTTCGCAATATGGAATGTCAATTCCGCGCGAAAGACGGCAGGCTCGTGGTCGGGCTGCTGAGCGCGGAATTGATCGAAATCGCTGGCGAGTCCTGTGTCCTCACCGTGGTTGCAGATATCACCGACCGCAAGGAAGTGGAAGCAAAGCTTGAGGTGAGCCAAAGCCGGATGGCGGGCATCGTCGACTCCGCCATGGATGCCATCATCGCCGTCGATCATGACCAGCAAATTGTGCTGTTTAATGCCGCTGCCGAGAAGATGTTTGGCTGCTCGGAACACGAAGCAATCGGCCACTCCCTGGCCCAGTTTATTCCTGAGCGTTTCCGCACTGGCCCCGGAGCCTACGTTCGGCGCTTTGGTGAAACTGGCATTACCAACAGGATCATGGGCCCACAGAGTTCGCTCTGGGCCATGCGGTCGAATGGCGAAGAATTCCCCATAGAAGCATCGATCTCCCACGTTGAAAACGCTGGCAAGAAGCTGTTTACCGTCATCATCAGGGATGTTACCGAGCGCCGCCGCGCCGAACAAGCCGCCGCCGAGAGCGAGAAGCGTTTCCGCCTGATCGCCAATACGGCACCAACGCTGATATGGATGGCCGGTCCTGACAAGTTATGTGACTATTTCAACCAGACTTGGCTGGAATTTACGGGTCGACCCCTGGAGGAGGAACTCGGCAACGGTTGGGCGGAAGGCGTGCACCCGGATGATCTCCATAAGTGCATGGATGTGTATAACCGACACTTCGACCGCCGCGAGAAATTTCGGATGGAATATCGGCTTCGCCACCACGACGGCGATTATCGCTGGATTTTCGACCTGGGGGTGCCCAGATTTAACAGCGATGGTTCTTTTGCCGGATACGTCGGATGTTGCACGGATATCACCGATCTCAAGCTGGCCAGAGCCACCGTCATCGAATTCAGTGGCCGGCTGCTTCGCGCTGGAGAAGAAGAGAGGGCACGAGTTGCCCGCGAACTCCACGACGACATTAACCAGCGCTTGGCCTTGCTGGCCAATGGACTTCAGGAAGCTGAGCAATCCGCATCCCGCGATAGAGGCGCTTCCCAAACCAAGGCTCTGCACGCGCTTTGGAAGTTGACAAATGAAATCGCCACCGACATCCAGCACATGTCACATCAGTTGCACCCCTCCAAACTGCACTATCTCGGCCTTACTACCACCGTGCGCCAACTGTGCAACGAGTTTGCCCAGCAGAATAAGACTGAGATCGAATGCATCGTAAAGCCCCTACCGGAGGATCTTGATGAGAACATTTCTCTCAATCTCTTCCGCACCGTGCAGGAATCACTGCGCAACGCGGTGAAGCACAGCCATGCCCGCCACGTGAAAGTCGAACTAGGCTGCCAGTCCGATGTCATCCATTTACGAATCTCGGATGACGGTGTTGGCTTCGATCCCGAAGAGCCTCGCATGAATCATGGGCTTGGCTTAATCAGCATGCGCGAGCGCCTGCGGTCGATCGGCGGAGAATTCTCCATCTCGTCGAAACCGTCCCTCGGCACTTTGGTGGAAGGGACGGTTCCCTTCGCGGCCAAAGATCCGTCAGAATTGACAGTAGTCGACCCCACCGACGCCGCATAGACTCGCGGCAGATGTGGTGCTCTAGGGCCCGTACTGCAATGCCACTCTAAAGTTCCCTGAACGCAGTCCTGCCACCATTGAAAGGAATCACGTGCCGGACGTGACCATACTCCTTGCTGACGACAATTCCGCCGTCCTCGATCACGTCGGGAGCATGCTTAAGAAAGTGAAGTCCTACAGAGTCCTGGCCGCGATCCTTGACGGAAAAGTCGTCGTCCGCGAATACCTCCGCCTCCGGCCCGATGTCATTGTTCTCGACATCTCGATGGGACAACACAGCGGCATCGACATTGCCCGCCAACTCAGAGACGCCGGTTGTAGCGCCAAGATCATCTTTTTGACCGTCCACGAAGATCGCGACTACGTCAACGCCGCCATCGGAGCCGGGGGCTCAGCCTATGTGATTAAGTCCCGGTTGAACCTCGACCTTCTCCACGCGATTAAGGCCGTGCTCTCGAACAAGCTCTTTGTGTCCGCCAGCTTGATGTATGAATCGTGTTGAGGAGATTGCCTGACATCAAGCGATTTTGCTCGCTGCCCCTGCATCATTCCGCCTGCGCCAGACCCTGTTAGTACTACCAGTTACAAAACGCTACCCCGCCCAGTACTGTTTTCACGTCACCGGTGCAAGCAATATGAATCGGTTTCCCAGATCCGCCAGCCTCGTTCTCAACATCTTGAGGCTGATTCTCGCCCTAAGGATAGGCACTCGTCTTTACCGTGCATGGGAATGAAATGTGGGGATTACCACCTCCCGGCGCTCTATCCCATACCCACGAGATCCACTACAAACTCCCTCCTACTGCGAATGGCTTCGTACGATCGCCTCCCGGGACGCTGTAAGTATTGACAGTTACGCAAAGCCCTTCTCCCTTGTACTGTTTCGGCCATAGAGGGTAACAAGCCACAAACTCCAGCCTCTCGTACAAAGTCTGGACGGCATCCTTCTCGCCCGCATTACGCGGATATTTTGCGCAGAAAGGTTCAGAAGATGCGTTGGTCTCGCCAACTCGAGCGTTTGTTACTAGTTGTTGGTCTACTGATGTTGGCCTTCTACGTAGTTGCGCGCATGCACCGAACCGTGTTGTCCAATGCGGAACTGCAAAGATTTAAGACTGAGCAGCGCGCCGCGGTTGCTGGCCCTCGTGGTGTGGCTTTCACCACCACAGCTCCAGACTTCAGTCTGTGGGACGAGAAACGCGTCCGGGAATACCAGGAAAGCCTGGCCGCGCATTTCGCACCCGCTCTCGGCATCCTTCGGATATCCAGGGTCAACATCGAAGTTCCCATCCTGGAGGGCACCGACGATATCAGTTTGAATCGAGGCGTCGGACACGTGGCTGGCACACCCACTCCTGGTCAGAACGGCAATGTCGGGATTGCCGGTCATCGGGACGGTTTTTTCCGGGGCCTGAAAGACGTCGTCGTCGGCGACAGGATCGAAGTGATCACTGCGCAGCGTACCGATACCTATCTCATCGATAGCATCAGTATCGTTGCCCCCACCGACGTCTCTGTGCTCCAGCCCAGGCCCCACTCGTCCTTGACGCTGGTCACCTGTTACCCGTTTTATTTCATTGGCAGCGCTCCTCAACGCTACATCGTGCAGGCGTCGATTGCGGACCCTCCCACGTCGAGTGTTCATAACCCCGAGGGGCCGCAGTTGGTGCCCACCCCGGTGGCGCCGCAAAAGGATGTTTTGGAATAGAAGAAGGCGTGCTCTGAAGCAACATGATTTCGAAAACCGATCCAAGGAGAAAACAAATGAACTCAAATACACGATGGACACATGTACCGCTGGTGTTCTCGGTAGCGGCTCTTTGCCTGGCCCTTACCCTCAGCATGAGCGCTCAAGTGGAAACAAAAACCACCACCACCTCCGGGAAGGGTACGGTCACCACCCAAGTTAAGAGCGGTGAGATTGTATTCGTTTCCGGCAACAGCGTCGTCGTCAAAATGGACGACGGCACGCTTCGACACTTTGACAACGTACCGGAGAGCGCCCGAGTTACGGTCGATGGCCAGCAACTTGGCGTTCATGACTTGAAAGTGGGCATGAAAGTCCAGAAGACCATCACTACGACCACGACCCCACAGACCATTACCACGGTGAAGAGTGTGACGGGCAAAGTATGGTTCATCAATCCCCCCAGCACTGTCATCCTCACCATGGAAGACGGAAAGAACCAGGAGTTCAAGATTCCAAACGGCCAGAAGTTCAATGTCGATGGACAGATGGTCGACGCTTGGGGTCTGAAGAAAGGGATGACCGTCAATGCCACCAAGGTCGTGGAGGCACCAGCGACTGTGATTGCGCAGAACAGCAAACTCACAGGCGAAATGCCTCCCCCACCGCCGCCTCCGCCAGCCGATGTCCCAATTCTGGTTGTCGAGGAAGTTGCCGTTCCCGCGCAAGTGGCACAAGCAACTCCGCCCGCTCTGCCCAAGACCGGAAGCGAACTGCCTCTGATCGGATTGCTGGGTCTTCTCTCCTTGGCGTCCTCTCTTGGGCTGCGCACTGTCCGGAAGAGTCGCTAGTCGTTTCGGCGAGTCTCGCGTGCCAACAGTGCCCTTAGCGAAACCGAGGAATTGCGGGTCTACCGGGCCGGCAATTCCTCCTTTTTGCTGACAGAGCATTTTCGAGTACACCGGGTTTTCGAGAGCAGGCGGGCCACAGGCGCAAGGTCAGCAACACATCAAGTCCAAGGCCCAGACGGAATATCAAGCCGGTATCAGCACCTTCAAGAGAGCTTTTTCTGCCTGCATTCCATGGATATTCGGTTCAGTAATACAGCGCCGCCATACTCCAGGTGGACACATTTTCGAAGATAAGAGACAGGACTTGATCGGACCTTAATTAAACAGGAGAAACCCTATGCGAACGTTTTTGTGCATTTGTGCCTCGATGATTCTACTGAGCACCGCTGTTTTCGCTCAGACCGTGGAAGTATCTGCAAAGCCTCTCAGCGACTCTGATATCCAATTGCTCCGCTCCGACGTCCAAGCGGGCAAGAACGAGATCATCACAGCCACCATGAAATTCACCGATGCCGAATCGACTGCGTTCTGGCCGGTTTATCGCGATTACGCGCGCGATCAACAGGCGATCGGGGATGAGCGCATCGCGCTGATCAAAGACTATGCGACGAGCTACGATACGCTGGACGACAACAAAGCGAAGGACCTGGTTCAGCGCATGATCAATGTAGACGACAAGACTTTGAAATTGCGCGAGGATTATTGGCCGAAGTTTATGAAGGCGCTGGGAGCGAAGCGCGCCGCGAAATTCTACCAGGTGGACAACCGGCTGAGTCTGATTATCAACTTGCAGCTAACCGCCGCGATTCCACTCATTCACTAGTGGCAGCAGTGAACTATCAGTCGAGGAGTTTCGAAGTCTCGGGAAGGCACGCACCCTCACCTTCCCGAGGTTAAATACCCTCTTCGATAGTAGGCCTGTAAACGCGATCGGCTCGAAGGTGGGGCATCTCCCTGCGGGACGACGTTTACTTTAATCTTTCGCCACTGCGTGTCCGTCACGGGATTCGATGGCTGGTATCCCAGTACGTACTGGTTCCGGAGTTCCCAGCTAATGGCGGCCGCGATCTCAGGCAGACGGGAGAGATTATCGACCGTGACTGTTCGCCCGCCGGATGCATCGGTAATCTCCTCCAGCCACTTCCTACCCATATATTCCTCAAAGGTTTTGAACAACGCCGTGTCAAACAGACCGATGGCGTAGACCGCGACGTCCGATTCCTGGACGATACTTTTAATCTCCCGGAGCTTGTATCGACTATTGTTGTCGCCCCCATCGGAGATCATCAGCAACGCATGGCGTTTGTATCGCGCCGTGCGCATCTGCGCCACTCCTAAATAAACGGCATCCAGCAGCGCCGTATTTCCATCCGGCACAGCCAACCCCAACTCCGTTTCTATCGCGCGCAGCGATCTTGTCGCATTAGCGATCAGCTTCGGATGGCTTGAAACCGTGATGACAAAATAATCGTCATCGGGATTTGCATTCTGAAAAAACTGCTCGACGGCCGCGCGCTCCGTCTCGAACTTGTTGACCATGCTTTTGCTCAGATCCAGGATCAGCCCCACCGAGATCGGACCGTCCTCCTCCGAGAAATATCGGATCTGCTGTTTCGCGCCTCCCTCATAAAGCGCGAAATCTTCCTTTCGCAATCCGGTCACCGCGTGACTCAGCGCATCGGTAACCGAAACTTGCACCGTCACCAGGTTCACATCAATCCGAAGAGCGTTCTTGCCAATGTCTTTGGCGCTACTGGAGACGTGTATCGAGTCGACTTCTGATACGGGGGAATGTGTCTGGAGATCTCTTTCTGTGGCTGGTGGTGCAGATTGGGAATGAGAAGTTGACGTCAGGAATAGCAGCACAACCAGTGGAGCAGCTAAGAAAGCCAATTTGTCGCGAGAGACCCTGCGCAGACAAAAACAAACCTGGCCCATGAAACTCCCCCAAAAAGTCGAGAGAGCATAGCATAGGGGCGCGTCCTAGTAAATCGGCACGAACCACGATCCCGCAGGCCCGTCCGGGTTTGCTAACCGGCGCGTTTACTTCATGTTAGTCGGGGATGCCGGTCGATACACGTCTCCTGGGAGCGAAATCACCGCCCCCGCCGGGAGCACATCCGTACAAAACGACGCGGGCATCGCTATCGATCGTCCCTCCTCCTGGCACGGTTTCCTGACCGGCTGGCGGCTTGAGTCATGCATCGCCGGCTGGTTGCACCAAGCCGCTGTCGAATGAGTTGCAGAATTCAAGCTCGTTCAAACACATGGGGCAGCTCAGGTCTTCCACAATTCTTTCCGTGTGCAGCGAAATAAATGATCCGCACTTCCCACAATGCCAGAGCGTCCCCGTCATCGCGGGTGTGTGGACTGTATGACTGGAGCTTCCGGTAATGAACATTTTGGAGCGCTCCTCACTACTGCAATGGCGCGATGGTAGGTGCCCCTCCACAACTTGGAAACTGTCAAATATGACAGGCCCATCACGAAGCAATCCCGCCCTGTTAATAGTTACAGTTTCTCGAGCCGGACAATTCGGCTAAGAATGAAATAACAAAAATCGATTCACGTTTGAGGATTGCCATGACTTCTCCAGCCGAAACCGCAATGACATTTGCGATTGTCAAGTCCGCTGTGATCGTCGGAACTGCAGTGGCCACGGTGCTCGTTCTCGCCCTCGTTGGGGTAAAGAGGAGATGATCGAACGCCTGCGATCCTGCTTCTATCCTTCGCGCATCTCTCCCCTGCGAAGACTGTGACTTCTGACAGTTCGATAGCTCCTGACCGAGAACTACTCTGCTTACGAAGGGGAAGCGGCTCGCCGGGCCTGGAGAATAGTGCTGATCTATCAAAAAACTGATGCAGGAATCCGTGCCACTCGTCTTCGCCTCGTCCCACCCGCGAACTTTAAGCGACTGAAGAGTTCGCTTGTGTTGTCTGTTTGCTTGGCTGCCGGATTTTGGCTTTACCCCGGGGAGTCTACGGTCGCGCAGGATACTCCGCCTCCCAACCCTCCCCCTGCGGCCGAACCGGCATCCCCCAACCAGGCCGGACAGCCATCCGCCGCGCCTCCCCCTCCCCAGGCACAAGTGGAAGCGAAAAGCGAGAAGAGTCAGGAACCGAAGAAAGTGAAAAAGGAGAAGCGCTTTCGCGGATCACCTCTGCTCGCCCCGCTTCCGCTCGTCAGTCCTGCGATCGGAACGGGCTTCATCCCAATCGCTGCATACATCTTCCCCTTCAGCAGGAACGACAAGGTTTCTCCCCCGTCGACCATTGGAGGCGGCGGTCTCATTACGAACAACGGCACTCGCGCCTGGTTCGTGGGCGGACAATTGTTCCTGAAACAGGACACCTATGAAGTCACGACCGCTTATTTCAATGGAAATCTAAATTACAACCTCTACGGCATCGGAACTGAGGCAGGGAACGCCGGGCTTAAGTTGCCCCTCACCCAAACCGGCCACGCCTACTTTGGAGAACTCGTGCGGCGCATTGTTTGGAGGTTCTTCGTCGGTCCTCGGTTTTTCGATGGAGGTTCCTTTATTACCGTAAATGAGCACGGCAGCGACATTCCTCCGCTTCCGCCCGACGTTGGAATCCAGACCACTCTGCGATCTTTAGGCCTTCGCGTTGTCCGGGACACGCGACCGAACCATTTCTATCCAGTCGCTGGATCGAAAGTGGAATTCACCGGCGACTTCTTCTCTGAGGCGTTGGGTAGTAAGTACTCGTTCCAGCGTTACAAATTCAATTACGATAAATTCTTCAGCCTGGGCCCGAGTCAGGTCCTGGGCTATGATCTTTACGTTTGCGACACGGGTGGCGATCCGCCTTTCTACGCGCAGTGTATTTATGGCACAGACAACGAGTTGCGGGGATATACCGCCGGCAGATATATCGATCACCACATGTTTGCGACACAACTCGAATATCGACTGTGCTTGCCATGGAGGCTCGGCGTCGCCGGATTCGCAGGAATTGGCGAAGTGTTCCCCGGGGTGAGCGAAATGCTCAGAAGCAATCAATTCCTGCCCGCTGCAGGCGGAGGTCCCAGGTTCGTGCTGAGTCCCAAGTACCATGTAAACCTTCGCACTGACTTTGCCCGCGGCAAAGACAGCTGGACCTGGAGCATGGGTGTCGGCGAAGCCTTTTAGAAGCTTCTTCAGCCCCCGTGGTCGGTGTTCCTTGCGGGGCCGCGTTATTCCGCACTGGCTAGGGCGCGATCTCTGCCTCTGCCGCAGTACCATGCGCGGAATCAGGACTGATCCAAACATTCACCGTTGTCGCCTCAACCGCAAATTGATTGCGATCGTTCCAAATGGCAAACGCTTCTGGCTTCAACTCGAATTTCACCTTCTTCGTTTCTCCCGGAGCGATCGTCACACTCTGAAATCCCTTCAGCATCCGCACTGGTTCCGCAACACTCGTTCCCTGTAATCGAATATAAAGCTGCACGGTTTCTTCGCCCGCCCGTGAACCCGTATTCCTGACCTCTGCCTCTGCGGTCATAGCAGCGGATCCCTCTCCCGCCGTGTGCAAGCTCTTGTTCAGCATTCCCGCGCTCATCCGCTGTGTGCTGATCGTCGTCGGCCCGTAAGAGTATGTCGTGTAAGAGCCGCCGTAGCCGAAAGGGAACTGAGGGCTATTCTGTTCGTCGAGATAGCGCGACACATACTTGCTCACAATGTCGGTCGGGGGACGCGTCAGATCCACGTCGCCCGGCGGCCTTCCAGTATTCAGTGCGTTGTAATAAAGAGGTTCCTGCCCTACGCTTCGCGGCCAGCTGACAACCAGTTTCCCGCTCGGATTCACTTCACCGAAAAGCGTCCGCGCCAACGCCGGTCCCCCGCCGAGTCCCCGGCAACCATGCCGCGATCACCGCCGGCACATGTTCAAATGCCCACGGCACCGTCAGGGGCCGTCCGCTGAATAGAATAAGGATAACGGGCTTTCCCGTCCCCACGACCGCTTCCAACAACTCCTGCTGTCTTCCCGGAAGCCCCAGGTGCGCGCGCGATGCCGCTTCGCCGCTCATCTCCGGGCTCTCTCCCAGAGCGAGCACAACCACATCCGCCTTCTGCGCTCCCGACACCGCAGCCGCAATGTCCGCATCAGTTCCATCCAGAATGCCCGATCCCTTGAATCGCGACACATGGTCCTCGCCAACTCGTTGCGCCAACGCCGCGGTCAGCGAAACGCGCGGTCCCGATCCCTGCGGCGCTCCGGCCGGATATGTGGAATCGTCTCCCAGCGGTCCGATGACGGCGATTCTCTGCGCTCCCTTCTCCAGCGGCAGCAGCGCCTTCCCGCCCGGTCCGCTCCCATTCTTGAGCAACACGAACGAGCGCTCGGCCGCAGTCTGCGCCAGTGCGATGCTCTCCGGATGGTACAACGCCTTCGCAGCCGCGCCCTCATCCACAAACGGATGCTCGAACAATCCAAGCGCTATCTTTACCCGCAGAACATGCCGCACCGCTTCGTCCAATTCATTCGGCGCCACCTGCCGCGCTCCCACAAGCTGTTGCAAGTGGTCGTGGTAGAGGCTGCTGACCATATCCATATCCACGCCTGCAAGGAAAGCCTTTCTCGCCGCTGTTGCACCGTCGACCGCCACACCTTGCGGAATCAGTTCCCCAACCGAGTTCCAATCGCTGACGACCAGCCCGCGAAACCCCCACTCCTTCCGCAGTACCTGCTTCAGCGTAAACGGATTTGCCGACGAAGGTACTCCATTCAACGAATTGAAGGCGCTCATCAGCGAAGCGGTTCCCGCTTCAACCGCCGCATGAAACGGAGGCATGTAGAACTGGCGCAACGTATGCTCTGAAATTTCCGTCGTGTTGTAGTCGCGCCCGCCCTCCGCCGCGCCATAGCCAACATAGTGTTTGGCGCATGCCGCAATGCTATCCGGCGCGTCCAGTCGGGACCCCTGGTAGCCTCTCACGTAGGCCGCCGCCATCGCCGCGCCCAGAAAAGGGTCTTCTCCCGCGCCCTCCGCCATCCGCCCCCAGCGCGCATCTCGCGCTATATCGACCATCGGTGAAAACGTCCACCGGATTCCGTCCGCCGATGCCTCCATTGCTGCCACCCGCGATGCCTTCTCTACGATCGACGGATCCCATGTCGATGCCAATCCCAGAGGGATCGGAAACTCCGTCTTGAATCCGTGAATCACATCGAGTCCGAACAGGATCGGAATGTGCAGCCGCGCCTTCTCCATCGCAATCTTCTGCAGCCGGTTGATCTCGCGCGGTTCGATCACATTGAACAGTGACCCGATCTGCCCCCGCCCGATCATGTCGGCATAATCCGTGCGGCCCGTGCCCGGACCGGTGGGCTGTCCCGCGGAATACTGCACCAACTGTCCCACCTTTTCTGCCGGCGTCATTTGCTGCAGGATCTTTTCCACTCGTGCGTCGAGACTGGAGTCCGAGATTCCGCCCGCCTCGCTCCGGGGCAGGGAACTGCTCTGGGCAAATAGAATCGCAGTCATTGCGACGCAAATTCCCCAGCCCAGCGCGGTGCTACGAATTAAGGTTCCGATGCACGACCAATTGTCTTGCTGTGAATACCAATGAGCAGACCGGCGGGCAACTTCGCGGCGTGGTGCAGATGGCATGAGACAGGTCCTCCGTTCGGCGCTGTCACTCTCTACTAAATCGCATTAGTAGAAGATTCTCGAATTGTATGACAAATGTTTTTCTCCGGATTGTCAATCGGTATTGCTCCCGAGCCCAGCATGAGCGGCTCATCCGCTTGCGACCCCTTCCCCTTTGTGCGAGACTTCGCAGCGTGACCCAAAAGAAAACCAAAAGCCTCAAGGGCGCGAGCGGGACCGGTGCCTTGGGGCCCAAACCGATGAGTCTGAAAGGACTCGCGGAGCACTTGGGACTCTCGCCCGCCACCGTTTCTCTGGTCATCAATCGCTCGCCCGTGGCCGACTCGATCCCTCAAGAAACCAAAGACCGCATCCTCGCTGCAGCCCGCAAGTACAAATATCGGCCCAACTTTCTTGCCCGTTCTTTGCGAGCCCAGCGCAGCTTCACCATCGGCGTCATCGTCCCCGAAGTCAGCGAAGGCTACTCAGCCCACGTCATGAGCGGCGTGGAAGACCATCTCCTGCAAGAAGGCTACTTTTATTTCGTCGCCAGCCATCGCCACCGTGCGGATCTCATCGACGAATATCCCAGACTCTTTCTGGAACGATCGATCGACGGCCTGATCGCTGTCGACACTCCCTGGACTCTTTCGCTCTCCGTCCCTGTCGTCACGGTTTCAGGCCGCAACCATGAGAACGGAGTGACCAACATCGTCCTGGACCACGTCCGCGCCGCCGAAGTCGCACTCAAGCATCTCGCTCAACTCGATCATCGCAACATCGCCTTCATCAAAGGCCAGGAATTTAGTTCCGATACCGAAGTCCGTTGGACCAACATCGAGAAGACCGCTCGTCGCCTCGGTCTCTCAGTCTCTCCGGCGCTCACGGCGCAGCTGCAAGGAGACTCACCGTCTCCCGAGCTAGGCTATGAGGCCGCCCGTAAGTTGCTCGCCTCCCATAAACCCTTCACCGCCCTCTTCGCTTTTAACGACATCTCAGCCATGGGCGCCATCCGCGCCCTTCGTGAAGCCGGCTTGCGAGTGCCCGAGGACGTCTCTGTAGTTGGCTTCGACGACATTCAAAGCGCCGCCTATCAGAATCCGCCGCTGACCACCGTTCGCCAGCCCCTCCGTGAAATGGGCCGGATCGCCGCCGAGACTCTGCTACGCCGCATCCGCCGCCCAGCGTCCGATTCCCACGGTGCCGAAATCACGGTCGCACCCAAACTCATCGTCCGCGAAACCACCACCCACGCTCCCAAAAGCGTCCTCAGAGCAAAGCGTTAACCTTCGTGCTCCTTCGTGTCCTTCGTGGTTCATGGTCTTCTCCTTGCGATCGTAAAACCGATCCGCGACCCAGCGACTGCGCCTTTTTGGCCTTCAGGCCTCACCGCGTACAATAATCTTTTGCAATCGGACACCCGAAAGAGGCTCGCATGACCACCACTCACCAACCTCGTCCTCAAGTCACCGCGGAAATCCCCGCCGTCCCCCTCACCACCGAAGGCTACAGCGTCCTACACCAGATGATGCGCCTTCGCTGGCCTGTCTGGCGCTCTCTCCCCGCCTCCGAGAAAGCGGCCATCGCCAAAGAAGCCTCCGACGCTCTGGCCGCCATGGAGAAGCATTCCCCCGGCCAATCCGCGCTCTTCTCCCTCATCGGACACAAGGGCGACCTTATGCTGATCCACTTCCGCGAGTCCTTCGCCGACCTCAACCAGGCCGAACTCCAACTCGCCAATCTCCGCCTCAGCGATTATCTCGAGCCCACTACTTCTTACCTCTCGATCATCGAACTCGGACTCTACGATTCCACCTTGAAGATTTACAAAGAACTCACCGATCAAGGCATTGAGCCGCACTCCGACCAGTGGAAAGCCGAAATCGAGTGCAAGCTGAACCGCCATCGCGAAGCCATGCGCCCGCGCCTTTACCCCGAAATTCCTCCGCAGCGCTATGCCTGCTTCTACCCCATGGACCGCCGCCGCGGGGAAGACAAGAATTGGTACAAGCTTCCCATCGAAGAACGCGCCCGCCAGATGACTGATCATGGCCTGATCGGCCGCCGTTACGCCGGAGAAGTCAAACAGATCATCAGCGGCTCCATCGGCTTCGACGATTGGGAGTGGGGCGTCGACCTGTTCGCCGACGAGCCCCTGGTCTTCAAGAAACTGATCTACGAAATGCGCTTCGACGAAGTCAGCGCCGTCTACGCCCTCTTCGGCCACTTCTATGTAGGTGTGCGAGTCCCCGCGGCAAAGCTGGAGAAGCTGCTGAATGGCGAACTGCCAAATTCGTAGACAAGATTGGATTGTCATCCTGAGGTGGGCGCACTTTGCCCACCGAAGGACCTGAGCGAGCCGCGCGAATCGCCTGCGTGTTTTGTGGGCGAATAATCGCGCGATTGGCTCGCTTCCTTATTTGCCTTCTTACTTACAACGCTAGGAGATCCCCATGTCCACTCTCGGCCTTATCGAATACAAAGACGCCACTCCCGAAGTCCGCGCCATCTACGACGACATCATGGCCACCCGCAAAACTGATTGGATCAACAACTTCTGGAAAGCCATCGCCCACGACCCCGCCACGCTCAAGCGCACATGGGAAGACATCAAGCAGATCATGGCTCCCGGCGCCCTCGATCCCCTCACCAAGGAACTCATCTACGTCGCCGTCAGCGTCACCAATCAATGCCACTACTGCATTGCCTCCCATACGGCTTCTGCCCAAAAAAAAGGCATGACCGACGCGATGTTCAAGGAATTAATGTCAGTCGTCGGCATGGCCAATGAAACCAACAAAATGGTGACGGGATATCAGGTCGAAATCGACGACCAGTTCAAAAGCGGCCGTTAGTGGGAGCTGGTTCGCTAGCGGCCGTTGATAGGGTCGATTCGAGTTTTCGCTCCTACTTCGCGCTCCGTTTCGCCGCGCGCTTCGACGGCGGCATCACACCCTTTTCCGGACGCTCCTTCTCAAGCACGTCAGAGAGGTTATGCAGAGGCTTGTCCCCGGCCGAAGAGAATTGCGGACCATCCGACGGCACCGTCAGCCCCTGCGCGGTATTCATCGCTTCGTTGAATGTCGTTCCCGACTTCGCCGCTGCTACCGCAAACACGCCGTGCGGCACGCCGTTATTGAAAACCGTCGCGATATAGTCCCCCACCATCAGCCCGTTCTGCGAGTTGGGCAGCCACTTGAGTTGCATCGCACCGGTCAGCGTCACGTGAGCGTTCCAGGTCTTTCCGCCGTTGTGAGACGACACGTAACCCACAAAGAGCTGGCACGTCGCCTGCGTGCAGCTGGACTTCGGATAGAAATAGTAGTGCACGGCGACGTGAGCCGTCGCGCCTGATGTAGCCGGGTCAATGCCGATGCCCGGGATGAAGTGGTCCACCGTGCTGGTGGTGGCGTCGATCGGGATCCGCGTCACCTTCGACCACGTCACGCCGTTGCTCGACGTGCTGTAAACCAGATCATTCGTCGAACACTTGCTGCGGAAGCGGCAGTCTTCCCACACCACCCACACCGTCCCCGCACCATCTACGGCTGCGGAAGGCAGTGGGCCACTGCGAATGCCTCCCGCATCCGTATGACTCTGGATGCTGGCAATAGTCACTGGCTTGGACCACGTCTTACCGCCGTCCGTCGAACTGAATGACGACATGCCACTCGTCTCAATCGGAACGACCACGGTTCCGCTGGGCTGCACCAGCGGCTGGCCGCCGATGCCCGTGGCCCGGTTCGTCGTACCTGTCGCCGCACTCCACGTAAGACCGCCATCGCTGGATGTGCTCATCAGGATCCCATCTCCGGTGGATGGATTGTCCCACTCGACATAGCAGTTGCCGTAGAACGGACTTGCAGAATAGCTGTCGCACACGATCCAGTTCTTGTCCGAGCTGGCCACGTTGGGTCCAACGCTGACTGGATTGTCCCATGTGAATCCGCCATCGCTGGAGCGGCTCACCACCACCGCCGGAGTCTCTTTCGAGTTCGAAATCGGCAGGGACGCGATGAGCCACACACCGTGCTTCGCGTCAAATGCTACCGCGGGATCGCTCGCCGCGTCATAAAGACCGCCGCCATTTCCCGTCGTGAGTCCCGGCAAAAATCCGTGAGCCCAGGAGTTCCCGCCATCGGTGGAGGTTGCCCACCCAATCGCCGTACCGCCGCCGTTTACGATGCGCCCCGTTTGAAAGGCCGACACCAGAGTCGTGCCATTCGCCAGCATGTGCGGCTCAACTTCAGTTGCGTGCTGCCCCGGACCGATGGTGAACGGGTCGGAGCTGATCTGCGTGAGCGTAGCGAGAGGAGCCTCCTGCCCGCTCGCCTGCGGACTCTGCAAACATACAACGCCGAGTGCCGCTGCCAGCAGCGCACACAAAGTCTTTTCGAAACCACAACCAGAGGGAATGCGATTCATGACCGTCCTTACCTAGATAGAAAGTGATTTGCGCGTCGAGTCGCCACGAAAATGGCAGGGCATCCGCGGGGCTGGAACCTTGGGCGCGATCGTTTCGATCGTGCGGCTGAACATATCTCGGTTTCCGAACCCTTGTCAATGTGAACAGTTTTGCAACTTGCGCGGGCCCTCGCCCAATTCTCGGATGGTAAATCTAGGACTCTCGGGAGGATTTTCTGGAGAGTCTTTTCGCTTGCGTGGAACTTTTTCGTCGAACCGGTCGCCGCTTGAACTCACACGCCTTCATATCGACTTTTCGTCCGCGAAACCGCACGCCCTCCGCCTCCAGCCGAAAGCGCTGCTCCGCTGCCGAGTCGCCCGTGAGTTTGATCTGTCCACCCGCGCCCAGCACGCGTTGCCACGGTAATCCGAATCCGCGGCGCAGTACCGCCGCCACCTGCCGCGCGGCGCCCGGAAGACCTGCCGCGCGAGCGACAGCGCCGTAAGTCGACACTTTCCCCCGCGGAATCGCGCGCACCGCCCGCTCGATCCGTAGCCGAATCGCGCCCGCCTTTTCAGAATTCTTCTTACTTTTTGTCATCCTGAGCGCAACAGGCCGGCTCGCCTCAGCGAGCCGGCCTGCGAAGTCGAAGGATCCCTACCAGCGTTCCGATGCGGGTGCCCCCAAGCTGCCTCTGGCGGATTCCAGACGTGACTCTATGCCGCCGTGCGGAACGCTTCCAGTGCCTCGTACTCCGAGTTGTGCACTTCAAACACCGTCAGCAGTTTGGTGACCTGCAGCAGGTCGCCCACGCGCTTCGTCAGGTTCGCCAGCTTAATCGTGCCTCCGGCGTTGTGCGCGGTCGTATGCAGCGCTACCAGCGTACCCAGCCCACCCGAATCGATGTAATTCACTTCGCCCAGGTTGAGCACAATTCGCTTGTTGCCGTCGGCAATAGCTTTCTTCACATCTTCCCGCAGCAGGGACGTCTCCTCCCCGAACACAATCCGCCCCGTAGCCTCAATGGCCAGAATCCCGTCTACCGTTCGCTTCGTCAACTTTAATTGCATACCAGCCTCTCTCCTCGCGGCCGCCGAGCTTGTTTCGCGCGCCCAGTCGTCTCCGCACACCAATCTTGATGCACCAGCCTACCGCGTGCGCCCACGCTTCGCAAGCCCGTGCCGCTGTTCCCGCATCCCTGGTGTATAGTCCGCCCATGCCGCGTTATAGACGCCCATGACAATCAAGAATTCTCAGCGTTCTCCGCGGCGTTTTCTCCACGATCTCTGCGGTGAAAGCTTTTGGCCTGCACCCGCCACCCACGCCGCCCATCACGTATAATCGACTCTTCCACCCATGAGTTACACGGTCCTGGCCCGCAAATACCGTCCGCAGAAGTTCTCCGAGGTCATCGGACAAGAGCACGTCACCCGCACCCTCCAGAACGCCATCGAACAGGGACGCACCGCCCACGGCTACATCTTCAGCGGCCACCGCGGCATAGGCAAAACCACCGTCGCCCGCATCCTGGCCATGGCCCTCAACTGCCGCTCCAAAGATCATCCGGTTCCCGAGCCCTGCGGCATCTGCGAATCCTGCACCGAAATCCGCGCCGGAAACGCCGTCGACGTCATTGAAATCGACGCCGCCACCAACCGCGGCATCGACGAGATCCGCGAACTCCGCGAAGCCGCCCGCTATCGTCCCGCGCGCGACCGCTTCAAGATCTACATCCTCGACGAAGCTCACCAGATCACTGACGCCGCTTTCAACGCCCTTCTCAAGACGCTCGAGGAACCGCCCGATCACATCGTCTTTATGCTTGCCACCACGCAGCCCGAAGACATCCCGCAGACCATCCGTTCGCGCTGCCAGCACTTCAGTTTTCGCGCGGTCAAGTTCGATGCCATCGTCGCCCAACTCCGCGATCTCGCTACGCGTGAAAAAATCGAAGCCGACGACGATGCCCTCGCCCTCCTCGCTGAAGCCGGCGACGGATCCATGCGAGACGCACTCTCGATTCTCGATCAAGCCATCGCCTCCGCCTCCGGACGCGTCACCGTCGACTCCGTCCGCAACCTGGTCGGAGCCGCCCCCGCCCACATTCTCGAGCAGGTGATGCAAGCGGTCTCCGAAAGCCGCAGCGAAGAAATTCTCCGCCAGGTCGACCACCTCATCAGCGAAGGCCACAGCCCCACCCACTTCGCCCGCCAGATGGTTCGTTTCCTGCGCAACGCCACCGTCGCGAAAATCGCCGGCAAGGACTCTTCCTTACTGCAGGTTTCCAGCGAAGAGCGTGAGCGCGTTGCTCGCGTCGCCGAATGGTTTGGTGAAGAAGATCTCACCCGGCACCTCCAAATCATGCTGCGCACCCATAGCGAGCTGGGATACAAACAGGAACAACGCTTCCACCTCGAACTCGGTCTGTTGAAGATGGCCCACGCGCAAAAGTTGCTGCCCATCGAACAGTTGCTGAGCGACGTAGCCGCCGCTCCCTCAACGAGCGCTCAGCGGTCCCTAGCGCGACCGTCGATCGTCGGCAGCAGTCCAGCCTCTGAAGCGCGCCGTGCCGAACCTGTTCAACCCGCCCGCCCAAATTTCGTCTCTCCCTTCGCCGCCGATTCCGCCCGCAAAGGCACTCCCCGCCAGGAAGATTCCTCAGGTGCGTCACCCGCTCCCGGTCCGCGCATCGTAGCCGTCGCGAGCCAGTCGGAGCCGGTCATCATGGGCTCGGCCGCGCCCGATCCCCTCCGCAGAGACGTCGCCAGCAACCCTTCCTCCGCTTCGATGCAGCCATTACCCGACACTCTGCAACCCGTTCGCGACCCAATCCAGCGCGTACCCGACACCGCGCACCGCGTACCTGACACAATCGGGAATGTCACGAGTTCCACTCTTGCCGTTGCAGACGCTGAACAAAACCCCTTAGCGCCTGAGGGCCAGCCGACTTCAGAGCCGAAATTGCCCGCGGCCGACGGCTCGAACCTCGATCGTGTTCAAGCCGCCGTCCTGCAAGCCCTGACAGACGGCAATCAGCGCGTCCTCGTCTCCATGCTCTCCGATGGCGAATGGAGCGTCCAGGGCAACGAGCTCGTCATCAAGATCGCCGAATCGCAAACCGTCGTAGAGATGTCACTGAGCAACGACGCGAAACGCCTGGCTATTGCTTCGGCCAGCGGAGTTCTCGGCCGCCCCGTGAAATTGAAAGTAGTTCCCGGTGCGACTGTGGTGCCCCAGGAAAACAAACGCAACGGCGGTCCTCCGCGTCCCTCGGGCCCCGGTGGCCGAGGCCGCGCCGAGCAAGACCCCGTCGTCCGCCGCATGCAGGAAAAATTCGGCGCCCAAGTCCGCACCGTCATTGACTACAAAGAGAAGCGGTAGCCCAGGTTTCAACGTTTCGAGGTTCCAATGTTTCAAAGTAACAGCCCTCAAACTCTGAAACCGTGAAACGTTGAAACTTTGAAACTCGAAACTCTCGAAACTCGAAACTTGGAGCCTTATGGGTGGATTCAACCTGCAAGACCTGATGTCCAAAGCCAAATCGCAATATGAGGACCTGCAGAAGAAAATGCAGGCCACCGTCGTCGAAGCCACATCCGGCGGCGGCACCGTCACTGCCAAAATGGACGGCCGCAAACAACTCCTAAGCCTCCGCATCGATCCCGAGGCCGTAAAATCCGGCGACGTCGAAATGCTGCAGGACATGGTCCTCGCCGCTGTCAACGAAGCCGCCCGCAAGGTCGACGCCCAAATGCAATCCACAGTCGGCGGCATGCTAGGCGGCCTCGGCATCCCCGGCCTTTAGCTGTTGTGTGGGACCTCACACAGGTTTGTCATCCTGAGCAAAGCGAAGGACCTATGCATTTTTCTCGGCGCGACTGAAACTGCAAGAGTATTTGCCGCACCGAATGACAATCACATCACCGGAGAGGTCTGAATGCAAAATTTGACTCTCAAGTTCGCCGCTGGCGTCGCTATATCGGGCATGATCTTCTTCCACCCAACGCCTGCCCCAACCGAATCCGTTGCATCATCCCCGAGGGAGACCCTTATGCCCAATCACGCCACCGGCCTCTTCGACGTAAAAATCGTGCCCCAGGACGACAAGTCCGACGACCCGCTCCTCGGCCGCATGACGCTCGACAAGCAATACCACCGCGATCTCCAAGCCACTGGCCAGGGTCAGATGCTCACCGCCGGCACCGCCGTGAAGGGATCCGGAGCCTACGTCGCCATCGAAAAAGTCACCGGGACTCTTCTTGGCCGCACCGGCAGCTTCGTGCTCCAGCACACCGGTACCATGACGCAAAATAAACCACATCTCACCATCACCGTCGTCCCCGACTCCGGCACCGGACAGTTGGCAGGAATCTCCGGAAAGATGACAATCAATATTGCCGAAGGCAAGCACTCCTACGATTTCGAATACACGCTTCCCAACTCGCAATGACCATCACAGCATTTGTCATCCTGAGCGCGGCGAAGGACCCATGCAATTTCTTGCCGTAAGTGAAAACGAGGTTATTGCCTATATAACGGGCCGACTGAAAGTGAACTGAGAATGTCCAAATTTGCCGAACCGATGTCCCGCCTGATCGATGAACTGAAGAAACTCCCCGGTGTGGGAGCCAAAAGCGCGCAGCGCCTGGCCTTCCACATCCTGCGCTCCAGCGACGATGACGCCGAAGCCCTAGCCCTCGCCGTCCGCGACGTCAAAGCCAACCTCCGCCTTTGCTCGGTCTGCAATAACATCACCGACGTCGACCCCTGCGTGTACTGCACCAGTCTCACCCGCAACCAGCGCCTGGTCTGCGTCGTCGAGGAACCCACCAACATCGCCGCCATCGAAAAGACGAAGCACTTCAACGGAGTCTTCCACGTCCTCCATGGTGCCATCTCTCCGCTGCACGGCATCGGCCCCGAGCAACTGCGCATCTCGAATCTCATCACACGCGTCGATGCCGGCAACGTCGACGAAGTCATCGTCGCCACCAACCCCACCGTCGAAGGCGAAGCCACCGCCACTTATCTCTCGCAGCAACTCAAGCGCGTCGGAGTGAAAGTAACTCGCATCGCCATGGGCATCCCGGTCGGCAGCGACATCGAATACACCGATGAGATTACGATGCTGAAAGCAATGGAAGGCCGCAGAGATATGTGAGGCTTCTTAACCTTACGCCGTCGCCCTTGCGCCCGTCTGTCGAAGGGCGGCGCGTCCATCGGAGCGGGGCATCGGCCCAGTGATACGACTCAGCAGTTACGAAAAACAGACCGCTACGGTGTAATCTCGAACACAGATCCGAACCCGTAAGCCCCGCCGCCCGATGTTGTGCCGTACAGATTCCCTGCAGCGTCGATGGTCAAACCGGCATACGGATACTGCCCGTCGTTCTTGCCGCGGCCGAAGCTATTCAGTAGCGTCTCCGTCCAAGTCCCACTCGCCCCGGGCGTCAACTTGAACGTGGTGCCGCAGCCGTCAGGGCAAAGAGTGCTATGCCCGCCGTCTAGCGTTGTGCTGTAGAGGTTGCCGGACGCATCGATGATCAAGTTCCCGCGTGGGAACTGCCCGCTCGTGGCCGAGTGTTCGAAGCTATGCAGAATCGTTTCCGCCCAGCCGCCGCCCGCCGCCGGAGTCAACTTGAAGACCGCACCGCCACCAGAACTGCTGCGGGATCCGCCATAGATCGTCGTGCCGTAAAGATTGCCGGCAGCATCCAAAATCATCCCTGCCCACGGGTTATTGCCGTCATACCCATTGTTGTCGAAGGAGTGCAGAATCGTTTCGGTCCACCCTCCGCCCGTTGCCGGCGTCAACTGAAACACTGTTCCTGCGCTGTAAGCGCCACCGCCGAATGTCGCGCCGTAGAAATTGCCGGCGGCGTCCATGAGCAGCCCGGCGGGATAATACCCGTCCGTGCCGTTGCTGTAAGGGAAACTGTGCAGAATGGTCTCCGTCCAGGACCCTCCAGCTATCGGCGTCAGTTCGAAGACCGTGCCGGAAGAGTAGTAGGAGGCCCCGCCGCCATCGTCCGTTGTTCCAAAGAGATTTCCGGTGCCGTCGAATACCAGGTTACTCGTGGGAAAGATCCCGTCGGTGCCATCTTGTGTGAAACTGTGCAGCACCTTCTCGGTCCAAACCCCCTTCACCCGCGACAGCTCGAACACCGTCCCGCAGCCTCCATCATTCATACAATTGACGCTGCTGCCACTTCCGCCATAGTAGGTTGTGCCATAAAGATTGCCGACCGCGTCGAAAATCAACATGCCGCGAGGGGAAGAGCCGTCCACTTTATCATTGACGAAATTATGCAAGATCTTTTCGACCCAGCCTCCACCTGGCTTCGGCGACAACTCAAAAACCGTTCCGCAGCCGGTAAAGCCGCCACTATTGCACGTTCCGGCGCCGCCATATTGCGTCGTGCCGTAGAGATTGCCCGCCTTGTCGAGAATCAGGCCAGAGACTGGTCCAACCCCGTCCGTACCGTTGCTATTAAAACTGTGCAGCACCTTTTCCTGCTGCGCAGTCGCCGGCCTAGCCGCGAGCGCCACGACCGCCGCCAAGATAACCGATAGCACATTCCAAAAGATGGAAAGTTTCCGACTTCGCACGGGAATCCTCCTTCGTCGAGTAATCACACTTGCTCGGGGCCGGGATCTTACGAGATACGGAGAGAGTGACTACCTAAAGGTTCTTGCAGTGAGATCTCGTCTCACTTGGGGAGGAGGCAAAATATATCCCGCGTCCCGACGGTAGTCAAGGCAAAGTCAATGCCGGACCCGAAGGTCTCGAGCATGCACATCTTTGTGTGCAATCTGTGCAAGATTTTGCTCTTTGCGATCGCTCCATGAGACCAACAGTAAAATGCTACCCGCAAATGCCTTCCGTCTAACATTAATGGAAACAACAGGTTGGCGGGGAGCCGTAGAACCAATGGATGCATGGCATGGCGCTTGCAAACAACCGCTTGTCGGTTAGCTCTTGCCGCGCCGGATCTTTCGATCTGTGGACTCGCCTGAGGAGCTCAATAGCACCCTCAGCGCCGGTCGCGCCGCGCTGTGATGTAACCGCATCCAACTCGACGCAGAAGAAGCCGGGCCAACCAGCCCGGTTTTTTTGTAGCGCCGACGTCCCGCCGGCTGTCGCGAAAGCTGGACCTGCGCTTGTCGAAGGGGTGCCTCGCCCTCGAGCCAAGCAATGCCACAGTCATCTCGCTTTCACTCGCAGAGCACCGACTCGAGCCGCAGAGCGGCGAAAGAACGCAGCCCATGGCGCAAGCCATGGGAGATCAGAGGGAAAATGAACCAGCCCCGGAGCGGCGACAGAACTTAAGACGCCGGCTATTCGAACGCATTAGCACGGCACTTCCGGTTCAAGAAAAACATTCAACTCTTCTTCCGCCGCGGCCAATCCCTCGGGCAGAGTCCCGCGATTGTACTCAGCCATCCGGTTCTTCCACTTCAGAAAGTCCGTGATGCTCTGCGGCTCAATCCTCACTTCCACGCGCCGCAAGCTGGCCAACAACAAATTCATCTCGTAACGGAATCCTTTGGCAGTTCGCAGATCCTTGGCCGAAGCCTGAACTGTCTCGATGTGCCCGCGCCGCAATTCCAGCAGTCCCCAACGCGCAGGCAATTCCTCCAACTTCACCAAGCCCGGCGGAGTGAAGTAGAACCGCTCACAACCCACTCCCTGTTCCGGCTTGGCGCGGAACGGCTTCGCGCGATCCGCCAGAAAGTCCGCGCGCGTCACCTTGCACTCCACCAGCACCGAATGGCTGGCTCGCTTCCATCCAATCGCGTCCGGCATCTCCCCGCTCACGCAAGCCTGCTCCGACAACACCACTCCACAGCGATACGCCCGCAGCCACCGCACCGCCCGTTCCACCAATTGCGCGTGAGTCATGAGGACAGTCTACGTCTTACCGCGTTCTGGAAAAGTGCCTGCGGCGTTTCCTCATGCAATCGCCGGGGAATTACGACACAGCTTTCTTCATTTCAATGGCAACTCTCGGTGGCGCCGGACTCTTCATCGGCCTCACCACCACCGGCCTGCGCAACACCGTCTCCAGCAAATATCTTTCGGCAGCAACGGCCTGGGCGGTAGAACTCGCAGCCGTAAACCCTTCCGCGCCGATCACCAGAGCTTCGTTCGGTCCCAGCTTCGCGGGCTTTCGCAGGAATCCATTCGTCCGCCGCTCTGCGGTGTCCACATTCTCGACCCGTACCCTGCGGATATGCCCATCGTGCTCGCTGTCGAACGCATTCGCCAGCCTCAGAACTGCGGCCAACTGAATCGTGACTCTCTGCTCGTCAGGCAACAGGTCGCGCAGCGCTTTGTGACTTCGCGTCGGCAGCGCCCCAGCGTGGAAGCGCGCCACCACCGCTGCGCGCGTCATCGTCTCCGCTTTCCATCCCAGCGGGGTGCCATGCCCTTGGATCAATTCGAGCGACTTCTTGGGATGTCCCTTGTCACCTTTCGCCTTGCCCACATCGTGCAACAATGCGGCGATGTTCAGGCTGTCGCGCGCGTCGGATCCCGCGCCATTTCCTGCCAAAGATTCGGTGGACCGTGAACCAAACAATCCTGAACCCAACAATCCCGCCGCCACCAGTCCGTCGTAAAGTTCCAGCGCCAGATGCGCCACCCGCTCGGAGTGCGCGAAATCCGGATCCAGTACCTTCGCCCACAGCTTCATCCGTTGCATGGCAACCTGCTGAATCTGTTTGCCTCGCGGCAGGCCTGCGCGCCACACGTCCCACAGCGAATCGGGACCAACGCAGCGTTCACGATATTCGTCGATCCGCTTCGTGCGTTCCTCCAGAATGCGTTCATGCCATTTTTTGCGCGACGCCTCATCCGGGAAAACGTGGCAGGAAAGCGTCGTCGCCCATAACACGTCGAGATCGTGAACTTCTCCCAGCAGGTCCTGCATGTGCTTCAGGTCACCGCTCCACGCCTTGTGTTCCACGGGCAGGAAGTTCTCGACGATGTAGCGAAACCGTTTGATCCCGATTCGCAGAGTATGAAACGCCACCTGCGAGCGGTTTCGCAGAGCACGTATGTGCAACTCGCGCGCCGCGGTCCAACGTTCCAGCGCCAGGTGCTTGAACACGGCGCTGCCCGGACGAATGCGCGCGGCCCGCTGCGGCAGCGACTTGCTCCACCCCCGCCATTGCTTCCGGTCGAATTCGTCCAGAGCCGCCTTGGCCTCCCGCTTCTGCTCGCTCTCGCGGGCCCGCAGAATCTGAAACAGCGCATGAGCCGCGGCATCGGCGAACATGGTGCGCGTGTTTTCGGCGGGGCTGCCACTCGCAGCGGATGATCCTGGGACCGCCACAGGACTCGCCGCCTCCACCGAGCTGGGATACAGCTTCCCAATCCACTCCATCATGATCTGCACGTCGCGCAGATCGCCCAGTCGCTGGAACAGATGCTTGCCCGCCTTCTTCATCGCCTTCCACTCGCTATCGGGATCCATGGCGATCATCCCGTCGGCCATGGACCGGCACCGCCGCAGCGCCACCCGCAAATCGTGCACCGGGTCCGCACTGAAATCGGCCCCGACCTGCTCGCACTCTTCCGGCACGCGTGTCATCCAGTAGCGCAGTCCCGTGGTTTTGCGAGTTGTTCTCAAGGCGTTCAAGTGAAGAGCGGGTCATCGCTCCGCGAGTATTCTACTGAAATGCCGTCCATCTCAGGATGAAAGTCCGACGCCGGGGAACTGCTGCCCCCTTCGTTTTCCACAGCCCCGCGATGTTCATCCAACCTTGACCGAGAAATCTCATTCGCTAATACTGGTCCCGTGACCCAGCAAGCAACTCACGCGAGAAACACGTTCCCAGTGAGTGCCCGTGCTCTTGAGGGTGCCCCATACTAACCTCGCGTCTTTTGCGAGGTTAGTGTGGGGTTTTGTTCGTGCACCGTTTGATTTTGCTCCTGGAATCGAAGGAAGGGATTCGTGATAGGAAGAGCGTTCTTGTCCCCGAACTCCCACGCGCTCAAGATTTTGCCCGCAACTGATTGCAGCTCATAGATTAATTCCATAATTTCCCCTAACCTGCTGATTACGATAGATCACCCAGGGTAGGGGGAAGGCGAAGACCTCGAAGAAGATGACGACGATGAAGAGGAACCGGCAGTCGCCGCCCAAACCCACAAACGCGATGAAGGCGAAACCCGATTGCGGGACCGGGCCGCAAGGCACCCAACTTGGAACTGGTCCGGGTCAAGGGAACACTCACCGTCCGAAAGCTTGACGCGTGGCGCTGATCCCGAAAATGCCCGCGTCCAGCTCGAAAGACGAAATTCGCGCCGAACTTTCCGACATGGTCCGCAAAGTTACTGCCCGCCCTAGCCGAGAAATTCGACCCCGGCAAACTCCCCGACCCCACTTTGCAGCCGAAAAGAAAGCCACATCAATCTTTAGAGAGCACGTGGCCCGAACCTTTCGGAGTACCCAACCGCGGACCCCATAATCATGCTGATTCCAGCACGAAAGTGATGGACCTTCGTTTCTTGCAGCAACCAATCTGAGGCTCGACAATGAGACCATCGGGTTTCTGCTGTACGGGCGTGCTCTTGTCTCAAAGCATCTTAGATCAGGGCTTACGTCCAGAGCTCGCGCGAAGGCGTGCGGCACATCATTGGGCCGCCAGACCATCGTGAGGTGGGACTTGAAACTTGAAAGCAGACACCTGGTCTAAAGGATGACATCACTTATGAGACAACCGACAAAAAAACTGGGCGGGAAGATCGCCAACTGGGCGATCGCCGCGCTCGCAGCGGCTCTGCTAACTGCCGCATTTGGGCAGCGGATTGTGGCGCAGGAGCGGCCCTATCGACCTCAGCCCGATCAATCTCAGCCCGATCAACCTCAGCCCGATCAGGAAGATCCGCCGAGCCGAGTGGCGCGTCTCGCCTACATGCAAGGCTCTGTTTCGTTTCAGCCCGCCGGCGAATCCCAGTGGGTAGAAGCCGCTTCGAACCGTCCGCTGACGACGGGCGACCAGCTCTGGGCCGACAAAGACTCTCGTGCCGAACTGTCTTTAGGTTCAGCCGTGATCGATCTGAACAGCAGTACCGGCGTCTCATTTCTGAATCTGGACGACCGCACGGTGCAACTGCAGCTGAGTGCAGGAGCGATCAACGTGCGGGTCCGCCGTTTGGACCGCGACGATGTGTTCGAGATCGACACGCCGAATCAAGCCTTCACGATTTACCAGCCCGGCCGCTATCGCGTGGAAGCCAGTGAAGATGGGCGCTACACGGTGGTCAGCGTTCGCGAAGGAGAAGGCGAATCGACCGGAAACGGGCAGACCTATTCGCTGCATCGTGGACAGCGCGCCACTTTCGAGGGCACGGATCGCCTGAATGCGCAGGTCGAAGACATCGGCGATCCCGACGACTTTGACAACTGGGCTTCCAGCCGCGAACGGCGTTACGAAGACTCGCCTTCCGCGCGGTATGTCTCGCATGACGTGGTCGGCTACGAAGACTTGGATCAGAACGGCGACTGGCAGTCCGATCCCGGATACGGTAACGTCTGGTATCCGCATGTTTCGGCGGGATGGGCTCCTTATCGTCAAGGTCACTGGGCTTGGATCGATCCTTGGGGATGGACTTGGGTGGATGACGAGCCTTGGGGATACGCTCCGTTTCACTACGGGCGCTGGCTCTCGATTGGAGGACGCTGGGGCTGGGTGCCGGGCCCGCCGGAAGTGCGGCCGGTCTACGCTCCTGCTCTAGTCGTTTTTGTCGGAGGCGGTGGCGCCAACATGGGCTGGTTCCCGCTCGGTCCGCGGGAAGTGTATGTGCCGTCGTATCCGGTAAGTCGCGGATACGTCAACCGCGTGAACGTGAGCAACACCAACGTGAACGTCACCCAGGTGACGAATGTTTATAACACCACTGTCATTAACAAAACCACGAACATCACCAACGTCACGTACGTGAACAAGAACGTTTCGGGCGCGGTGACCGCCGTTCCGCAGAATGCATTCGCCAGCGGTCAACCGGTTTCGCGGGTCGCGGTACCGGTCAATGCCAGGGAAATTGCTTCGGCGCCAGTTAATGCCCGGGCGGCGGTTGCCCCCACGTCCAACAGCGTTCTGGGAGTCCACGCCAACACGGCGAATCGCGTGGCAGCGCCTCCGGCTGCGGTAGCGAGTCGGCAGGTTGTCGCGAAGACGCAAGCACCACCTCCGCCGGTTCCATTTGCCGCGAAGCAGCAAGCGATGGCAGCCCATCCGGGACAGCCGATCGCCCGCCAGGAGATGCAGCGTCTGCAGGCCGCGAACACCGCGCCCGCAGCGGCTGCTCGTCCTCCGGTGAAGCAAGCGCCTCCGGGAAAGCCGGCCACACCCACCATGGGACGTCCTGGAACCCAGCCACCGAACGCGCCAGCCAATCAGCCCGCGAACCGGCCGGGAAATCCTCCGCCCGCGAATAATGCGCAGCCGAATCGTCCTGCTCCAAACAATCCGCCGCAGCCGAACAATCGTCCGGAAGCGAATCCACCGCAGCCGAACAACCGCCCTGCAGAGCCGCCTGCGCGTAGCGATCGTCCGCCGGCTGCGCAACCGAACAATCGTCCGGAAGCGAATCAGCCGCCGCCGAACAACCGGCCGGCAGAACCGCCTGCGCGTAACGATCGGCCACCCTCTGCCCAACCGAACAATCATCCGGAGCCGAATCGTCCGGAACAGGCTCGGCCGACAGAGCCGCCGCAACGGAATCAACCGGCGGAGCGGCCGTCGAGTCCGCCACCGAGCGAACGGCCGCAGCAGTCTGCGCCACCACAGCAAGCGCATCCAGCGCCGCCGCCGCAGCACCAGCCGCCTCCTCCTGACCAAAAGAAGAAACAGGAGGAGAAGCCACACAACTAACAGGAAGTTGGAACTAAATTGAGAACAGGCGTCCGGAACATCGGACGCCTGTTTTTTTACAAGTTCTTCGGTCGACCTACTTTGCCGCCAGCTTCGGAAGCGAGCTTTTGGGCTGTGGTGAGAGCGTCGGCAGCAGGCACTTTCACGTCGGGTTCCACGCCAGTTCCTTCCCAGTTGGTTTTCGAGATAGGGTTAATCGCTCGCGCAAACGGGACGCCGACCATAAAATGGTCGTCGATCCGATGGCCGTCCACCGGATGCGCGCCGCCGCCGGTGGTTTCGCCGATGAGAGTGGCGCGCTTCAAATTCTTCAAGTTGTAGCTGAACTCCTCCGCGCCCGAGAACGTGTCTTTCGAAGTGAGGACATACGCCGGCTTGCCGTCGAGATGCTTTCCGGGCACGTACGGTAGAGTCCAATACTGGTGCGTGACGTCACCTTTGCGCTCCCACAGATCGTTCAGGTGAGTCGGTTCTGAGAACAGGTAAGTGGAGAGGAAGGCGATCATCTTTGGATCGCCGCCGCCATTCTCGCGCAAGTCGAAGATGATGGCATCGACGTTGGCCAGAAAGTTCATCGCGGCAACAGCTGTGGGTCCGCAGACATCAGGATCCGCGAACATGTCGAACTTCACGTAGCCAACATTTCCTTCGAGAATCTCAACCTTGTCGAAGCCGCAGTTCATGCGCTCCATGTCTTTGCGATACTGAGCGACGTCGTCGGCGCTGGGTGGACCGTCCGGACGTTTCGGCATGGGCGCTGGGCTGAAGTTCACGCGCAGGTGCTTGTCATGACTAACCGCGCGCAAATTGTCGGTCAGCGTTTGGGCGAAGGTTTCTCCGTCGGTCACGGAATCGTATTCACCCTTCTTCTGCCGGGTGCGCAGAGCCTCTTCCATCTTCTTGGCGGTGTCCGGGAAGACATAGAACTCGTTCAGATTCGCGATGACGCCATCGATCACGCGGGTGCGAGTGGCGCTATCGATATTGAATTCAATGTTCGCCATGGAAGTGCCCGGAGGAATGGCACGAAGAGAAAAGCTGGTAACCAACCCGGGGTCGCCCTCTTTCACATCGATTTTCCCGATGCCCTGCGTGTCGCTGTGGCGCTCCTTCACCAGGAATTCCAGGCGCAACGGTTCGCTCTTGATGATTTTGAGCAACTCAAATCCGCCGGTCATTTCCCGGAAATGAAGCTCTCTCTCGATCGGCTTTTCAGGATCGTATTTATGAAAGTAGGCCTCCATCGTCGCGCGATCACCGCTGTTGAAGGATTCGAGCCACGCCTTAAAGGTGCGTCCCGCGGGGGTCTCAGGAATGGCCGGAGCTGCTGCAGCAGATGCCTGAGAAACGACCTGCTGGGCGCAGGCGGAGGCCAATAGGACAAGACCTAGGCACACTCGATAGAACATACACACCTCACCGAGGCGGTTTGAGGATAGTGGGCGGACGAAGTATACCACCGTGCGGATGGCAGGCGGAGCGCCTAGGACTGTGAGTGGACTATGGACGCAGGCGCATCTTGGTTCTCAGTCCTCTCGCGGAAACGTATGGTGTGATCCGATGTTACTGCGGTACGGATGTCGTGTTGCCGGTTGCCTTTTTCTGCCGCGCCTGGCGTGCAGCTTCGCCCACCGACATGAGTGGATCCGTTCCTACCGGTGAATCGCTGAGCACCACTTCAGAGACCGGAGGATCATCGGTCGGGAGGTGCATATTTTGAGTTTGGGTCTGCGGGGCTGGCGGAGCTGCAGGCAACGGCGTATCGAACTTCGCTTCTTCCACGGAGACGCGCGCCGTGTCGGCAACCTTGTCGCTATCCAAAGGCCTCAGAGTGTATTTCACCTCATATCGTCCCTGTTCAGCAGAGGTGAGAATGAGGCGGCCATGTCCCTTCAGGAAGCCGGTCGCGATCTCAACCCGAATGAAGTACTCCTGACCCGCTTTCACCTCGAGCGCAATTCCGGACTGGGCATCGTTGGATCGGAAGATGTGCTTCCCGGGATCGACTTTGACGGTGAAGTAGCGTCCGTTTTCCATGCGGGCGAGCTGAGTTTCGTCGCAATAGACCGAAGGCGCCAGGGCGCTGCCCACAAACTGCTTGTAGCGGTAGACGTACACCAACGCCTTCGATTGGTTCGCCGGCGCGGGCTGGGCCACTTCCTGTGCGGTGGCGAACATGCTGGCAAATGACAGAACGAATAGGACAGCTTTGAACATACGCATGTCGGGTCTCCGGGATTGCGGGAAAGCTGAAAAAACAACGCGACCAGTCAACGTATCGCCGGTTCTTTGTGCTGGCAAGTTACGGCAGTTATGAGCGAGCGTTTCGATCTGCGTTTTGTGATTGGTCGTGGCCAAGGCTTTCGTGGTTCGGGGGCACGTTCTCGCGGGCGTGACTGCGGTGCCGTCCCATTACCTCCGTAACGTTTAAGCCCTTACCGTTTCGCTTTACCCTTGAGCTTCAACTTGCGCAGTCGAGGAGTGCTTTATCTCTGTCACCAATACATCGCAAGGAGCGCGTGCCGCCTCGGCGCGTGCGTTTGTTCATAGCTTGAACATCCTTATCAAGTATGCGCGGATGTATGGCTATGAGCACAAGCGCACGGAGGCGCAATTCGAAACGACTTGGAACGAGTTGAAGCAGGGCTTGCCGACCACCGGAGATGCGGGATTTCTGCTCGGTGTATCGGATAACAAGTTGCTGTTGGATGGAATTCCGCTGGAAACGGGAAATGCGGAGCGCAGCTTTGCGACGCTGTTGTCCACGGCCGGTCTGGCTTCTCTGCATTTTTCCAAAGACGTTACCGAGCAGGACTTTGTAAAGCTGGTGCGCGCGTTCACGGTCGCCGGATCGAAAGCGCAGGATGTTTCGAAGCAGATCAAAGAGGCGTTGGGCAGCAATAAACTGGGCAGCACAATCAAGATCAATGAGGTAAAGTTCGTGGCAGCCGATCCGCTGACGGGCGACGTCAGCATCGCGGCGCAGATCGCCGCGCAAACGCTTGGCCCCGAGTTCAAGGCGTGGCTGAACGATCCGCAGAAATTGTTGCAGTTGATTGCTGCTGCCGAAGGCGCAAACTCGAGCGGTGGCGGAGCAACGGGCGCGGACGGTGTTCCCATGGTGCCGCTCGGAAGCGTACCCAACGCTCCGCAAGGCACGGGCAAGGGAAGATGGGTTCCGGATGGCACTCCTGTTGGTACGGGTGGCGGCACCGCAACCGGCGCGGCTCCGGCATGGACCGGAGGGATGGTTCCTCTGCAGGAACAGGAAGTCATTCAGGCGATCCGGTTGCTGACGCGCTTTGGACAGGTGCAGCAGGATCCCAACGTTAAAGAAGAAGATATTCAGAAGGAGCTGACGGAGACCGATCCGAATACGCGGCTGAACCTGCAGCAGTTGCTGGGCAGCCTGGCGGCGAAGGCCACGACCGAGCAGGAAGACACGCCGTTGCTGATGAAGGCCGCCGAGCACATGGCCATTCGCTTCGCTCTGGAGCGTTATCAGAAGGGCGAGGTCAAGGTGAACGCGGTGCACCAGATGATGGAGCACATGAGCCGCCAGATGGACTCGCTGCGCTCGATCCTGAAACTGCAGGAAGAGAAGATGAGCAAGGCCGGGATTCTGGTGGAGTCCCATGCCGACATCCTGGACCGCATGTTCTGGGCGGAAGTGCCGGAGTCGGG
This sequence comes from uncultured Acidobacteriaceae bacterium, assembly GCA_963788555.1. Taxonomy (GTDB): domain Bacteria; phylum Acidobacteriota; class Terriglobia; order Terriglobales; family Acidobacteriaceae; genus Sulfotelmatobacter. Next base: position 920,398 of record CAWBHM010000008.1, read on the forward strand.
CAAGAAGAGCGTTCTGATGTCGCATGAAGCGCCCTGTGTGCCTCCGCGCAACCTACGGCAATTTGTCGAGGTCCTGCTCGACCGGGACGACAAGCAGAGCGCGGCTGAAATTCTGAACAATTATTCGAGCTGCCTGGGAGCGAAAGAAGTGGAGCCACGGCGACGTACCGCGATCGGCCTCAGCCAGTTGGCCGACCTATACGCACGGGTAGGCGGACAGCCGATGGGTCAGGCGATCCGCAAGCTGAGCGAAGTGCTGATCTCCGAGAAAGAACCGGAGCTGCAAAGCCTGTTCAGCGCGGCATTCGTGCGCCTGAGCCAGGAGGCGAGTTCCGCCAAGAATTACGCCGCAGTCAACGAAGTGTGCGCCGGTATGGAGCACATCAGCGTGGAGCGTCCGGTGCTGATGAGCGATCTGCGGCCGCGAGTAGGCGTCGAGAACCGCCTGCCGGAGTTTATTGAGGAAGCGATCCAGCTCGATCCCATTCCTCAGGATATGTTGTCGGTGCTGCGGCGCACGAGCCAGTCGGGCGCGGAGCACCTGGCAGATCGATTCTTCCGCTGCATGCGGCGCGATGAATGCGATCGCATGATCGAACTGGTGAAGCAGTTGGGGTCTCCGATATTGCTGCAGCTGCGTGAGATCTTGCGGACGGGCCAGCCGCGACAGGCTTCGGGCGCGGTCGGAATCGTAAGCCGGCTCGATGTGGGAACACTGCTTGAACTGTTGCCGGTGCGCATGCCGGAGTGGAACCGCTTCTATCACGATATTGTCGTGCGGCAGATCGCTTACGGTGCGGCGACCGATCGCGGGCGTACGTTGCTGGAGCTGGCAGAGATTCTCGATCCACTGGTCCTGCCCGAGGCGGTGGATGAAATTGGAATGAGTGGCGACCTGACAGCCGCCGCGCCGCTGATCGCCATGGCGCGGCCCGGGGAAGCGGCTTCGCGATCTCCGTACGTGCAGTTGAAAGCGATTGAGTCGCTGGGACGGCTGAAAGATGCCGAAGCAGTTGCTACGCTAAGAGAAATTCTGGAAGCCAAGAAGACCTTTGGCTGGGTGCATCACCGCGAGTTGAGAATTGCGGCAGCGCAGGCTTTGTCGAAAACAGATCCGCGATACAGTTCGCAGGTTCTGTCCGATAGCGGCCTCGAGCCCGCCGAACTGGCGATCGCGCCCCTCGATATGGCTCCAGCGTGTCCGTGGGTCCGGCAGCGCCGTTACGAGCGCATGGTGCTGGCGAAAACGGTTTATGGAACGATTGGCAGTTCGTGGGGCAAGTCCAGGATCATGATCCGCGAGCTGAGCCTCGGTGGCGGCATGGGCACGAAGGAAGACAACCTCCGCATTGGCAGCGAGGCGGACCTGGAAATTACGCTCGGCATGCGCTCGAAGCTTCGCGCGCACGTGCTGTTGCGCCGGGCCCGCGTTAACGAAGTGGGATTCGAGATTGTGAATACCGACCTGGAGAGCCGTTACCGGTTGCGCCGCCTCCTGGTGGAAGCGTTGAACAACGTTCCGCAAAATAAAGGACCTGAGTGGGCCGGAGAGCGGAAAGTCTAGGAACAGCAGCTTTTAGCTCTAGCCTTCTAGCTCTTAGCTTTCAGAACCTCCACCTCGAGACCAACGTTCGTTCAACTAGAGATTTCACACGGAAGAAAAAAAAGCCTCTGCTCGCTCAAGCGAACAGAGGCTTTCATATTGCTTCCGCGAATCTTTCTTACTTCACCTTCAAGAAGATGATCGCCAGCGTGTAGAGAGCCAGCGACTCGATCAGCACCAGTCCGAGAATCAGAGCGAACTGAATGCCGGGACGCGCGGCAGGATTGCGCGCCAGCGATTCTGTAGCCGCAGCGACGGCCTTGCCCTGGGCCAGTCCGCAGACTGCGGAAGCGATGGCCATGGAGAATCCGGCGGTGATGGCGACCCAACTATCCTGGGTCATGCCGCCACCCTGCGCGAAGGCAGGCATGGCGAAGCAGAGAGCCGATAACGTCATGAACAGATGACTCAACTTACGCATTGTGTTTCTCCTTATCAAATTGCCGCCAGTGGGTGGTTGACGCCATACCGTGCAGACGCCCTCACGCTTGCGGCGCAGTTGCTGGTTCCCAGCCGTCAGTTTCCAATACTTCCCGCGTCTCAGCGGCTGGCAACTGACATCTGGCAACTGACAACTGACAACTTTTTCTAATGCTCTTCGGCGACGGCGCCGGAGACGTAAATGATCGACAACAGCATGAACACGTAAGCCTGCAACACCGCGACCACGATATGCAGACTACTGAAGATGATCGGTATACCAATCGGGATCATGGAAAAGAAAACCAGGGTGATCAGATCGCCGGCGAAAATGTTGGCCCAGAGACGCACCGTGAGCGACAGCAGGCGGGCGAAGTGGCTGACCAACTCGATCGGAAGCATGAGCGCCGCCAGCAGAATCCGAGCGACCAGAGGCATGCCCTCCATCGGCGGCCCGAAGAAATGCAGAAGATATTTCGCTCCGGCATGTTTGAAGCCCTGAGCGTGGTAGTAAAAAAAAGCGCAAATCGCGCATCCCAGCGGGACGATAGGAACGCCGGTCGGCGATTCGAATCCAGGAATCAACCCGATCAGATTGCAGACCAGAATGAAAATGAAGACGATGGCAAAAAACGCAGTGTAGGGCTCGCTGTGATGGCCGATGATTTCGCGGCTCTGCCCCAAAACAAATCCCTCGATGGCCTCAAAGGAATGCTGCAACCCTCCCGGAGACTCAACCGACAGCCGCGAGCGCACCAGCAAGAACACGATAAGCAGAAAAGCAAAGACCAGCAACTCCATCGAGAACGAGTTCGAGATTGGGGTCAGAGGATGCTTGGGTTCAATGTGGAGCGCACGCAGGAACGCCGTGACGGGGCTGCCGAACAGGCGGTTCAGGATGGCGGTAAACCAGAGTTGTTCCATAACGACAGCTTCTCGCTGCTAGCTCCTAGCGTTTCCTTGGTCGCGAACAGCCTTTTCGTTAAATCCCCCGAGCCACAGACGCATACAGCTCATAGACTGCTTCGCAGGCAATGGCCCCGACGGGCAAAAACAGGCCCGCAAACAAACCCCTGAGGCTCGCGGGAAAACTGGTTAATATACCATACGCGGCGGCTCCCAACAACACATAGCGCAGTAAGAAGCGGGCGACGATGCCGAAGCTGGACTGGCGTTTTCCAGTCTGTGTAACACGGTCGGCGAGGCCGGAAACGCCGTTTTTGAGCCAGTGGAAGTTGAGATAGGCGATGACGCATCCGCAGAAAAAGCCCAGAGCCGCTGGGCCGCCGAATTTCCACCAAACAGCGGCGGACAGGAGCAACGCCAGGCCGATCATGGAGTTCCGAATTCGACCCAGAGCGCCGGAGTAGAAGGCGTCCGACGCGGGCGGGGAACTGTCGGAATTCACGTCGCTTGGGTTCATGGTCGGTCGGGCGCGAGCGCAGTCTTACTTCGTATCGCGAAGCACGGTGCGAATCAGTTCGATCATTCCGGCGGCGATTCCCAGGAAGAGTCCGACAATGCTGATCCATGACGTGTGCAGCCACCGGTCGAGGGCGGAGCCGATCAGCCAGCCCACAACGGTTCCGGCTGGAAGCATGAGGGCGAGCTGGCTGTAACGCCCCACCTGCACCCATGGATTCGTCTTTCGTTCGGGACTACGGTCGTCGGGAGGAGTCGGAAGCGGCATCGCTAGCACTCGGCGATAGCGATTCTATCGTAAGAGCGATGCCGCGGTGCCACGAACCTTTAGGCGGACGGCGGTGCCAGCTTCTGCACTTCTGGGGATTCGCCGCCGAGCCAGTCCGGATGCTTGGCCGTCGAGTCGAAGTGTGACGACGTCTTGAAGAGCTCGTATTTTCCCGCCATCGCCACTTCTTTGGTCTTTGCCAGCAGTTGGGCGATCTGATCGCGATTCATCGGCTGGAAGGTCTTGGCCGCTTCGAGCGCCTGGTCCAGGATCTCCGGCTTGTCGATGCCGGTGATCACCACCGACGTCGGCAGGCTCAGCGCGTAGTGCAGGCACTCGATCGCCGACACCGTCTTGCTCTTCAGAATCACGCCGTCGCCCATCGACTTCATGCCGAGCACGCCGATCTGCTGCTTGACCAGCTCGGGCAGGACCAACTGCGCGAAGCTGCGGAAGTGTGCGTCCATCACGTTGAGCGGCATCTGCACGGTGTCGAAGTGGAAGCCGTGGTCGCCCGCCACTTTCAACATGTAGAGGTGGATGTGCGGATCTTTGTGCCCGGTGAATCCGATGTAGCGAATCTTGCCGGCTTGCTTCGCAGCAAGGACCGCTTCCTGGGCGCCGCCTTCGGCGAAGATGCGGTCGGGATCGTCGAAGCGGATGATTTCGTGATGCTGCACCAGATCGATGTGATCGGTCTGCAGGCGTTCCAGAGAGGTTTCGATCTGGCGCTCGGCGGTCTCTTTGGTGCGGCCGTCGATCTTGGTCATGAGGAAGACCTTCTCCCGATAGCCGTCCTTCAGCGCCTTGCCCATGCGGAGTTCGCTCTGGCCTTCGTTGTAGTCCCAGCTGTTGTCCATGAAGGTGATGCCGCGGTCGATGGCGGAGCGGATGAGCCGGACGCTGTCGTCGTCGGAGAGGCCGTGCTGTCCAATGTGGAAGCCGCCCATGCCGATCGCAGAAACTTTTTCGCCCGTGCTGCCCAGCGTGCGGTAGAGCATGTCGCCCTTGCGGGTTCCGGCCGAGGTGGTAAGGGGAATCTGATGCATGGAGCCGTCCTCCTGCGCCGTGGCTGGCTTGTCTTGGGCTAAGGCTTTGCGCAACGTGCTGGCAACGCCGCAGATGGCGGCGGTCTTGAAGAATTCCCGGCGTTTCATAATACGAACTTCACCTAGCGTTGGAGTCTAATCGGGGATGAGATGACGCGCGGGACACGAGCGTTGCCGACGATTGTTGGGTCAGCCTATGTGGAGACTGCCGCCTCGGCTGTCCGGCCTAAGCGAAGCTCGGACGCTCGGCTTACGGAAGCTCTCATTGAGCTTTTCAGCCGCGCGCGCCGGGATTTTGCGCGATGCCAAGCGCCCAGTTCACCAGTTCAATGAAGCTGTTGGGCAGGAGTCCGATGTACAGCGTCGCAATACCGCTGACAGCGATCGCGGCTCGCATGGTCAAGCTGACGGGCAGTACTTCTTCGCCTTTCTCCACTTTGCCCATGAACATCGCGTTGGCGATCTTCAGGTAGTAGTAGAGCCCGAAGACGGAATACAGCACGCCCAGCGATGCCAGCGCATAGTGTCCGCTGCGAAATCAGGCTGAGGAAGATGAAGTATTTCCCCCAGAATCCGGCGAGCGGCGGAATGCCTGCCAGCGATAGCATGAACACCAGCATGAGCACGGCTTCGACTGGAGCGCGAGAGTAGAGCCCGTTGAGGTCGTCGAGTTCGTCACCAATCACGTTGCGGTGGCGCAGCGAAGTGATCACCGCCGAAGGCGCCGAGGTTCATGAAGGTGTAGACGAGCAGGTAGATCAGAATGCCTTTGATGCCGTCGGGGCTGAGTTGCGTGGCCGTTCCGGCGATCAGTCCGAGCAGCATGTATCCGACATGCGCGATCGAAGAATAGGCCAGCAGTCGCTTGGTATTGGTCTGGGTGAGCGCGGCGAAGTTCGCGCCGGTCATGGTCGCGATGGACACGAAGACCAGCAAGGGAACCCAGATCGGGCGCATGGGCGCGAGCCCAACCAGGAGGATGCGCAGCAGCATGGCCCATCCGGCCGCCTTCACGGCGACGGACATGAATCCGGTGATGCTCGTGGGCGCGCCTTCATAGGCATCGGGAGCCCACTGGTGGAAAGGTATCGCGGCGATCTTGAAGAGCAGTCCGGTGATCGTGGTCAGCAGCGCAACGACTGCGACCGGCTTGTATTCGCTGTTCAGTACATGCCGCGCCAGTTCTTGTTGGATGACTGCAAGGTTCGTGCTGCCGGTCAGACCATAGAGCAGCGACAATCCGTAGGCGAAGATGCCCGAGGAGAACGCACCGAGCAGCAGATATTTCAGCGCGGCTTCGTTGGACCGCCGGTCGCGGCGCAGAAATCCCACCAGGACGTAGGTGGAGATGGCCATCAATTCGAGGCCAATAAAGATGAGGACGATGTCGAAGCCGGCGGCCATGCACATCATGCCGGCGACTGAAAGCAGCATCAGCGCGTAGTACTCGCCGTGATTCTCGTGCTCGGTCTCAAGGTAGCGCACCGACATCAGGATGGCGATGGCCGTGGCCGCAAGGAACAGATACCAGAAATACAGCGCGAAGCGGTCGACCAGCATGGTGCGCAGCATGCCGAGCGCTCCGGGCGAAGTGTCCATCCAGAGTTGGATCTTGTAAACCCCGCCTGCGGAGAAGAGCACTCCAACCATGGCCGTGACCGCGTTCGCCCACTTCATGTCCTTCGGCAGCATGAGGTCGATCAGCAGGATGCCGAGCGCAAACAGCGTCAGCAGCGTGATCGGCAGCGCCAGAAGATAGTCAGTCCAGACCACTAGTTCTTCCCCTTCGTCGTCGTGGACTCGGATGAGCTTACTGGCACAGGCTGCGGTTGGACCCACGTAACGGCATCGGGAACCGTCGGTTGCGCGGCCGCATTCACTGCCGGCTGCGGATAATCCGGCCGCACCATGGCGATCGTGTGATTCACCGGCTGCTCAAGAATCTGGAAGAACGGCTTGGGATACAGCCCGATCCAGAACGCCATAATGAGCAGCGGAACGAACGTGGCGACTTCTCGCGGCGTCAGGTCGTGCAGCTTTTCGTTCTTCGGATTGGTGACCGTCCCGAAGAACACGCGCTGGTAGAGCCAGAGCAGATACGCCGCAGCCAGAACGACTCCGGGGACAGCCCACGCGCCCCAGCGCCAGTTCTCCATGAACGTGCCTTGCAGAATGGTGAACTCGCCGACGAAGCCGTTCAGCAGCGGCAGCCCCATCGACGACAGGAACATGATCATCGTGATGGTGGCGTAAACCGGCATCACATTCGAGATGCCGCCGTACTCCGAGATCTCGCGGGTGTGGCGCCGCTCGTAGAGAATGCCGACAATCAAGAACAGCGCGCCGGTCGAGATGCCGTGGTTGATCTGCTGCAGCACCGATCCGCTCAGGCCCAGCGGCGTCAGCGCGAAAATTCCCAGGGTGCAGAAGCCCAAGTGGCTCACCGACGAGTAGGCCACCAGTTTCTTCATGTCCTTCTGCATCAGCGACACGAGCGCGCCGTAGATGATTCCGACGATGGAAAGGAAGATCATCCACCCGCGCACGGTCATACCAAGGAACGTCGCGGGATTCGTGAGCACGTTGGGGAAGAAGGGAAGCGAGAAGCGGATGAAGCCGTACGTCCCCATCTTCAGCAGAACGCCGGCCAGAATCACCGAGCCCGCCGTCGGCGCTTCCACGTGCGCATCCGGCAGCCAGGTGTGGAACGGGAACATCGGAACCTTAATTGCGAAGGCGAAGAAGAAACTCAGGAACAGCAGCGTCGCAACATGCGGCCCGTAGTCGGAATAAATTTGCGGCGCGGTGTCATAGAGCGCCTGCAGGCTGAAAGTGTAGATTCCGGTGACCGCGTGATGGTGGAAGTACAGAAACAGAATGCCCAGCAGCATCAGCACCGAACCAGCCAGGGTGTACAGGAAGAATTTGATGGCGGCGTAAAGTTTGCGCGGGCCGCCCCAGATGCCGATCAGCAGGTACATCGGGACCAGCATGGCTTCCCAGAAGACGAAGAACAGGAAGAAATCGAGCGCCATGAAGACGCCGAGCATGCCCGTCTGCAGAAACAGAAACCAGATGTAGTATTCCTTGACGCGATTCTCAATCGCGGTCCACGACGACAGGATCGAGATCCATCCCAGCAGCGTCGTCAGCATGATCAGCAGAAACGAAATGCCGTCGATGCCGAGCACGTAACCCGCGCCGATCGAGGGAATCCAGTTGCCGGCCGCGCCTTCGACGAACTTGAAGCCGGGCTCGAAGCGCTGCGCCCAGAACATGGGCACCAGCGGCAGCGAGACCAGCGAGCCCGGCAAGCGCGAAAATATTCGCGATCCAGCGGATGGCGTCCTTGTTCTCCTTCGGTACAAACAGGAGAAGCAGCGCGCCCACCAGCGGCGTGAAGAGAATGATCGATAGGATGTGGTTTTGCATAGTCAGCTTCTAGCTTCTAGCTGCTAGCTTCTAGCTCAGCCGGATTGGCTAGTAGCTAGAAGCTAGGAGCTAGCAGCTGTTTCAGTGATACACGTAATAAAACACGAACCCTACCAACCCTGCGGTCATCACCAGCGCATACCACTGCACGAGGCCCCACTCGAACAGCCGCGCCGGATAACTCAGCATGCGCGCCAGAATCGCGGGACCGTTGACGCCGATGCCGTCGATGATCCACTTGTCCCACCAACTGGAGAACGTTGCGGTGAAGCGCGTGATCCATCCTGCGCCATTGACCGCGCCGTCGATCACATGGGAATCGAACCAGGAACTGGCTTCGCCGAGTCCCATCACGCCCAGGCGCACATCTCCCGACTTTCCGGCGGCCGGTGAAGACGATAGTCGTAGCCTTCGTCGACGTAATACTTGTTGAGCAGCGTGTTGTAGACGGGCGGAGCGGCGGCGGCAATCGGCTCTACGTAGCCCTTGTCGGCCTTCGCGTAGGAGCGCCCTGCCATGAACCATCCCGACTCCGGCTGCGCCTACCGACAGGAACATCAGTAAATATTCCGTCGGGCTCGTATGCTCTTCTTCTTTTTCTCCGGCAGCGAGTTGTCCCGCTTTGCCTTGTTCCACTAAGACTCGGGCCTCGCCGCGCGCGAAGACCGGGTCTAAGAAGCGCGCGAAGCGGTCGGAGCCGCCCAGGCTGTGCGGCCATCCCAGAAATCCGGCAAAAATCGAGCAGACGGCCAGCACTACGAGCGGCATCGTCATCGACTTCGGGCGACTCGTGAATGTGATGCTCCACCTCGTGGCTGACGACGCGGGAAGGGCTCCAGAACGTCAGATAGATGAGTCGGAACATGTAGAACGCCGTCATGAGCGCCGTGATGTAGCCGATGCCCCAAAGAATGCGGTAGGCGCCGCCTTCAGAGGTCCACGTCTGCCACAGAATTTCGTCCTTCGAGAAGAATCCGGCAAACGGGGGAATGCCCGCGATGGCCAGCGTGGCGATCAGCATCGTCCGATACGTAATCGGAATGCGATCGCGAAGTGCGCCCATGTTGCGCATGTCCTGCTCGCCGCTCATGGCGTGAATCACCGAGCCGGCGCCAAGGAAGAGCAGCGCCTTAAAGAATGCGTGCGTGAAAACGTGAAACACTCCAGCGGCGAATGCTCCCACGCCGAGCGCCAGAAACATGTATCCCAGCTGCGAGACTGTGGAGTACGCCAGCACGCGCTTGATGTCGTTCTGCACCAGCCCGATCGACGCGGCGAAGATCGCGGTCAGCGCTCCTACGATCGCGACCACCAGCATCGATTTCGGCGCCAGCACGAACAGCGCATTCGAGCGCGCCACCATGTAAACGCCCGCGGTCACCATGGTCGCCGCATGGATCAGCGCGGAGACTGGCGTCGGGCCTTCCATCGCGTCCGGCAGCCACACATAAAGAGGTAGCTGCGCCGACTTGCCGCAAGCGCCTACGAAGAGAAGTAACGTCGCAGCAGTGATGATCGGATCGCCGATGTGAAATGCTCCACTGCGCGCGGCAGCGTTCACGTCGATGAACCGCAGCGATCCCATGTACCAGGCGATGAAGAACATGCCCAGAATAAATCCAGCGTCGCCGATCCGGTTGACGATGAATGCCTTGTTCGCCGCGTCGCTCGCCGACTTGCGCTGAAAATAGAATCCGATCAGCAGGTACGAGCACAGCCCCACGCCCTCCCACCCAACGAACATCAGCACGTAGTTGTTCGCGAGAATCAGCGTGAGCATCGAGAACATGAAGAGGTTCAGGTATCCGAAAAATCGGTAGTAGCCGCCTTCATGCGCCATGTATCCGGTGGAATAAATATGGATCAGCATGCCGACGCCGGTGACAAACAGCAGCCAGATGCTGGAGAGCGGATCGAGCAGGAATCCCGCGTCCGCCTGAAGCGGCGCCGGCGTCCCGTCGGATTTCGGAAAGTTCAGGTGGCCGGTGTCGCTGCCGAGCCATGTGTAGAGGATCGTCTGATACGGCTGATGATCGTGCGCCGGAGCCCAGTTGGTGTACTGCAAAACCGCGCCACACGCCATCAGAAACGCCAGTACGACCGAGCCCACGCAGACCGCATTCACCGTCGTTTTCTGCAGCCTGCGCCCGAAAAAAAACATGATCGCCGCGCCGACGGCAGGGAAAAGCGGAATGAGCCAGATGTGGGAGAGAAACATTCAGTTTTCAGTTCTTGGAGCTTTTAGCTCTTAGCCTTTAGCTCTTAGCTCAAACCCTACGGTGTTTAGCTAAGAGCTAAGAGCTAATGGCTAAGAACTGTCTTCTACCACTTCAACAAATTCACTTCATCCACATTGACCGTCTCCTTATTCCGGAAGAAGGCGATCAGGATGCCGAGCCCGACCGCGGCTTCCGCGGCGGCGTCGGTGATGACAAAAATCGCGAAGACCTGTCCGTGCAATGCGCCGGGACCGTGAAGTCCCTGCCAGTAGCGCGAGAACGCGACCAGATTCAGGTTGACGGCGTTCAGAATCAGCTCAATCGACATCAGCACGATGACCACATTGCGCCGCGTCAGCACGCCAATCACGCCCAGCAGGAACAGGGCGGCGCCCAGGACCAGGTAGTGCAGCGTCGAGATGTGGAGCATTGCATCCATTTAGAGCTTCGAGCTATGAGCTATGAGCTGGTCGAGCTGGATTACTCGCAGCTCCTGGCTCGAAGCTCGCAGCTAAATCCTTTTCTTCGCCATCACCACCGCCCCGATAATCGCCACCAGCAGCAGCAGCGAGGCGATTTCGAAGGCGAACATGTACTGTCCCGCGCTGCGGTCGAAGAGCAGTCCCGCGATCGCCTGGGTGTTCTGCGTTTCGCCGTAGGTCATTCGGCCTTCGGGGAAGAGCACTCTGCCCTTTGGTAGTCGTGGTATAGACCGCGATGAACAGCCCGCCCAGTGCGGCTGCGGCCGCGATCCCCACCAGCCATTGCTTGTTGAACTGCCGCTCTTTCATGTTGCGTTCGATGGTGATCAGCATGATCACGAACAGGAACAGCACCATGATGCCGCCGGCATAAAGAATGATCTGCACGCCAGCGACGAACGGAGCGTACAGCATCAGGTAGAGCGCGGCCTGGGCCAGCAGCGTGGTGATCAGTGCCATCGCCGAGTGAATCGCGTTCTTGCGCGTGATCACCAGGATGCCGCCGATGATCATGGTCGCGGCCAGCAGGTAAAAGAAGAACGGAGTTGCGACCGGAGGATTCATGGATGTCCCACTCCTCGCAGCTGTGCCCACAATTCTGCGCGCATGGCGACGACGGCCGTGAGGATCAGGAGCGCCGAGTCCGGTCGGCAGCAAAATTTTCCATCCTACTTTCATGAGCTGGTCAAAGCGGTAACGCGGGAACGTGCCACGATACCAGATATAGAGGTACATGAAGCCGGCAACCTTGGCGGCAAACCAGAAAATGTCGTTGACGCGCACGCGCACGGCTGGAATGAACAACACCAGTCCGATCACTCCCAGCACGGCGCCGAATCCCGCCAGCCCCATGGTCTGAATCTTGAACAGCGGATGCTTCGGCATGCGGGCCGTATTGAAGAAGCAGATCGCAGCAAGAAACAGGAAAGTGAGTCCGGGAAAGAGGGAGAAGACCAAGTCCCAGGTGGACCGCTTAAGCAGTTCGGAAAGGGCCGCAGCCATCCGCCGAGCCACAGCGTGACCGCAATCGACGAGACCGCGATCATCGCCGAATATTCCGCCAGAAAGAATAAAGACCAGCGGAAGCCGCTGTATTCGGTGTGGAATCCAGCGGTCAGCTCCGATTCGGCTTCGGGCAGATCGAAGGGCGCGCGGTTGGTCTCCGCGACCATCGCGATCGCGAAGATGACGAATCCGATCAGCCCCAGCGGGAAGAACTTGAAGATGAACCATTCCCCCTGCGCCAGCTGTGCCTGCACGATGCCGATCATGCTGAGCGTGCCGGTGCCGGTCGTGAGGCTGGTCATCAGGATGACCGACACCACGGCCAGGCCCATGGCTACTTCATACGAGACCATTTGCGCGCTCGAACGCAGCGCGCCGATCAGCGGGTAGTGCGAATTGGAGGCCCACCCGGCGGTCACAATGCCGAGCACGCTCAGCGACGAAACGCCCAGCATAAAGAGAATGCCGATGTTCATGTCGGTGATGGCGTGGGTGGGGCCAAAAGGGACGACAACAAATACAGTGAACGCCGCCAGCACCACGATGAACGGCGCGATCCAGAAGACGAGCTCGTCGGCTTCGGCCGGGATGATGTCTTCTTTCAGCAGCAGCTTGATCGCGTCGGCGATCGGCTGCAGCAGTCCGTGTGGACCCACGCGCATCGGGCCCAAGCCGCACCTGCATGTGCGCCAGAATCTTCCGCTCCAGCCAGTTCATCGCGATGACCGCAACCGAGAGTCCGCCGAAGACCAACAGGATGTAGACCGTCGCCCAGAAAATATTTCCTGCGCCGCCGGGCGTTTTGTCGCTGTCGAGGTAGGACTGTGATGTAGAGGATCAGATCGTGCATCAGCGGTCCACCTCGCCGAGAACGATATCCAGCGTGCCGATGACGGCAATCACGTCGGCGACCAGTTGTCCGCGGCACATCACGTCGAGCGCTTGCAGGTTCACGAACGACGGCGGGCGCACGCGAATCCGATAAGGCTGCGTCGAGCCGTCGCTCACAATGAAATATCCCAGCTCACCCTTGGGAGCCTCGATCGAGTGATAAATCTCGCCCACCGGCGGCTTCATCACCTTCGGGACCTTGGCCATGATCGGCCCTTCCGGAATTCCGGCGACCGCCTGCTCGATGATGCGCAGCGACTGCCGCATCTCGACCATGCGCACCAGGTACCGGTCGTACGTATCGCCGTTCTGCCCCGACGGGAATTTCGAAATCGAAATTCTTGTAGTTGGCGTAAGGCAGAGCCTTGCGGATGTCCCACTTCACGCCGCTCGCCCGCAGCACGGGCCCGGTCACGCCCAGCGCAATCGCGTCGTGGCCCGAGATCGTGCCCACGCCCTTGGTTCGTTCCAGCCAGATGCGGTTGGTCGTGAGCAGTTCTTCGTACTCGTCGATCTTCGGCTTCACGAAGTTGACGAAGTTCTTCACGTCCCGTTCGAAACCGTCGTAGGCCTCGTACTGCAGGCCGCCGATGCGAAACGCATGCGTGGTCAGGCGCGCGCCGCAATATTTTTCGAAAATCTTGAGAATCTCTTCGCGGTCGCGGAAGGTGTAGAACAGCGGCGTGATCGCGCCAATGTCGAGCGCATGCGTTCCCAGCCAGAGCTGGTGGCTGGCAATCCGGTTCAGTTCGGTCAGGATGACGCGGATATACTGCGCCCGCGGCGGCGCTTCAACGCTTAGAAGTTTCTCGACCGCCTCGCAATATCCCAGTCCGTTCGAGACCGCAGCGACATAGTCCATGCGGTCGACGTACGGATTGAACATCGTGTAGGTGCGGTTCTCGGCAATCTTTTCGACACCGCGGTGCAGGTAGCCGATCACGCACTCGAGCCCCATCACCTTCTCGCCATCAAGCCGCAGAATGACGCGCAGCACGCCATGGGTCGCTGGATGCTGCGGCCCCATGTTGATGACGAGCTCGTTCGCGTCCAGAAACGTCTTGTCCGGCGTGTCCAGATCGAGCGGCGAAAGTGTGTTCGGATCGGTCATTGCTTAGGTCTTCGCTCAGGTCTTCGGATTACTGCCCGCTCTCAATCCCCAAATTGATCTGCACCCACTCGTTGTCCTGCTGCAGAATCCCATAGTCCTTGCGCAACGGATGTCCCTTCCATCCATCGGGCAACAGAATCCGCTTCAAGTCGGGATGGCCGTCAAACTTGATGCCGAACATGTCGAAGACTTCGCGCTCCAGCCAGTTCGCCGTCGCCCAGATCGGTACCGAACTGGCGAGAGCCTCGCCGTCGGCGATTTGCGTCTTCACGCGGATGCGTTCGTTGCGCGGGAAAGAGTACAGCACCCACACCACATCGAACTGCTTCTCGCGTTTCGGATAATGCACTGCTGTGATGTCCACGCAGTAATCGAACTTTTCTTCGTTGCGGAGAACTTGCAGGATCTCGGGAATCAGCGATCGATCGACGATCATGTAATTCTGCCCAAGATGCGTCAGCGGCTCGATGCCCGATCCGTATTCACCCTTGAGCTTGGCAACCATGGGCGAATCCCAGGGCGTTGGTACAGGAGCAGCAGGTTTCGCAGGAGCCGCTGCAGGCTTGGGAGCGGCGGGGGCGGCAGGCGCGCCAGCGGCGGGTTTCGGAGGGGTTGCAGGTGTCGTAGCAGGCGCAGCGGGAGCAGTCTTTGTTTCTGATTGAACCGAACCGGAAGAAGTAGCCTTCACCCCGCCCGCAGTAGCGGGCTGATCCGCCGTCGGTTTCGGTTCACCTTCCGGCGGCGGTGTCGCGGGGGATTTAATTTCGTCCGGCATAGCTCGCGAACGTCCAGACCTCGGCGCAGTCCGTGTTAAAAAAGAACGTTAACTTTTATCAGCTTGAGAGAGCGAAGTCAACGAGGTCCCGTGAGCGGATTGTGCCGCCGAACAACGGACTAGGGGCCATCGTGCCATATCCAAAAAGGAGTAATGAACTGAACGTTGCTCAGTTCTCGTTCAAAGAATCCGAGGATGCCGAACGGAGAAAAAGGATACGACGCCAAATAACTTCGATTGATGTTGTTTTGCGAATCGTGACATACCGAGGCAACCGGGCCCTCGGCCGCCCACGCCATCCAGACCAGGGTTGGTCCTCGCAAGACCTTCTGCTGCCGCGCGCGCTCGTTCTGGATGACCTGGGCTGCGTCCGCCGGCACGCCGATCGCCTCGTCGGCGCAGACTTCATCTTCGGTGTCGAAAATCCGGCCTGGCCCGAGATAGGTGGTGAGGATCCTGTCCCGCGTGCTCCCCAGAGATAAATTCGAAAGCTGATCGCTGTCGCGGGCCTCACTCTCAATGAGTATTGCCTTGAGGATGGGCGTGATCGCTCCGCTTCCCGCCATTTCCCGCCCTGATTCGAGCTCGCTGTTGAGTATGCCCAGCAGGTTTGCCCCCAGGTGACCGCCAAATTTGCCGGTCTTGGCGAGTTGAGTGATCGGGCCCAGCCGCTGGCTGTAGTATTCATCGACCCGCTTTTCGTTCAGATAGATCGTGGCCCGAGGTCTCTTGCTCGTCGAGAGCTTCTCGACCATTTCCCATTCATTGATGTATGCCATGTCCACATCCTCGGAGTGCCTGCTGGCAGGTCTCGAAATCAACGCGCCTGCGCCTGATAAGTCTCGATCAGGTCGCGGATGCGTTGCGCATCGCCTTTGCGGTGCCCGTGGCTGGTGATGGGATCAGTCCCGCCGGTAGATTCAATCACGATCTCAGACCAGAACACGCCGGTGGAAATGTGGACCGACGCAATCTTCGACATGGAAATGCTTTCCTCGTTGCTGCCAAACAGCCGCCCTTTGACGCGCGCCACACGCTGCGGGCTGATGACGAGCCGGGTCGGAAAAAAGAAATTGCCTTGCGTCCACCGCGACGCAGTGAAGGTTTCAGCGGGAGACGAATCCATCGAATTGACGGGCGTGGTAGTCATGTCATCGGGACGCCCTACACCCACTCCAGCGCGCCCTTCTTCCACACCCAGATGTAACCGACGATCAGGATCGCGAGAAAGATCAGCATCTCGAGCAACCCAAACAGCCCAAACGCCTTGAACCGTACGGCCCAGGGAAACAGAAAAATAGTCTCGACGTCGAATACCACGAACAAAATCGCGATGATGTAGTAGCGGACCGTATAGCGCCCGCGAGCGCTGTCGATCGGATCAATGCCGCACTCATACGGCATCAGCTTGGTTTTGCTGGGATTCGATGGCCGAACCAGCTTGGCCAGCAGCAACGTGATGGGCAACAGCGAGCCCACGATCGCGATAAAGATAAAGATGGGGACGTAGTTCTGCGGCATAGGGAATCCAGACTCCACGCTCGGTGCAGCATGCCATAGTAGCGCCGATGCGGCTGGCGTTCAAGAGAGACCGCGATCCCTCCACCATGGAAGCCGCCCGGAAACCCGAATCGATTCGCGGCGGATAGTCCTAGTACTGTTCAGGTTCGACTGTCATACTCTAGTCTCCCGACTGGAGGCGTGCCGTGCATGACGAATCAGGTCCGGGTCTCCCTACAGAAATTCAACATGAGCCACCATCCAACAATAGCTCGGATGGACTGAGGGTCGCGTCTCCCGCACAACCGAAGACCTCGGGACGGATCGATCGCATCCACCTGCTCACCTGGGCTGGAATCGCCTTCGCCGTTCCGTTCGCGCTCATTTATGGGTTCCATCTCGGAGGAGGCCCGAATGCGTCCGTTCTGTCCGTGCGCAGCGAATTGCCGATCAAAGCGGTGATGGTATTTTTCGTTTCACTCGCTACGTGGGTCGTGTCCCGCATTGAAAAACGTCCTCTTGATGATTACGGAATTCCGCTGCGCCAAGCATTCGGCGGACGATTTTGGGAGGGATCGCTCTGGGGCTTCGCAATGCTGTCGGCCATTCTGCTGGTCTTGCGGGTTTTGGGCCTGTTCCGAATTGACTCCGTGGAACTCACGGGAGCGGCCGTCTTTCGTTGGGCGCTCGCCTGGTTTGCAACGTTTCTTGCCGTGTCGTTGGCCGAAGAGTTTGCTTTCCGCGGCTACTGGCTGTTCACGATGTCGCGGCGTATTCGTTTCTGGCCGGCGGCCCTGTTCCTCTCGGCCATCTTCGCAGTGGCTCATCTCACCAATCACGGCGAAAACGTATTGGGAATTCTGCAGGTGGTTGCGACCGGTCTGCTCTTCTGCCTGATGATTCGGCGCACCGGAACATTGTGGTTCGCCATCGGATTCCACGCCGCGTGGGATTGGGCCGAGACTTTCTTTTACGGCACGCCCGATAGCGGTCTTCTCGGCGTAGGCCGCTTTCTAAACTCCTCCGTGCGAGGCCCGAACTGGCTCACGGGCGGGTCAGCGGGACCGGAAGGCAGCATATTCGCGCTGGCAGTGCTGCTGCTGTGCGCGGGGCTCATTCATCTGCGCTTTCCGAAAGCGATCTACCCGGATCGTCCTATCTGATGCGCCGGAAACTCCGGGTGCAATTTACGAGAATCCGTTCCGCGTCAGCGGCAACTCCCTCACCCGCTTGCCCGTCGCCGCATAGATCGCATTGCAGATCGCCGGGGCAATCGGAGGCACCCCCGGTTCGCCCACGCCCGCCGGAGGGGCCGTGCTTTCGACAATGTGAACATCGACCTGCCGCGGTGCATCGTTCATGCGCGCAACCTGGTAGTCAAAAAAGTTGGATTGGTCGATCACTCCTGCCGTCGCCGTGATCTCTCCGGTACGAGCGATGCTGGTTCCGAAGACCGCAGCGCCTTCAAATTGCGATCGCACCATCTCGGGATTGGCAACGATGCCCGCATCGACCGCGGTGTAAATGTGCGGAATGCGAACCACGCCCTGGTCGTCGACTTCCACTTCGACGACAGACGCAACATAGGTCAGGAAACTGCGATGGACCGCAATGCCCATGCCGCTGCCTTTGCCGGACTTCTTCTTGCCCCAGTTGGCTTTTTCGGCGGCAATCTCGGCTACGCGCCGCAGGCGGACCGTGTCGTAGGGATACTTCTTCGCCATCTCCGGCGGGCCCGATTGCGGCCCATCGACGATGTGCCCGGATCCGATCAACGCGAGCAAATAATCGTAGGGATCGCGATTCGCGGCATAGGCGAGCTCATTGGCAAACGACTGCACCGCGAATGCGTGATAGATATTCGCGACCGACCGTAGCCATCCAATGCGAACATGCGCCACGGCCTGTCCGTTCTCGGCTCGGAAGTTCGGCACATCGAAGGGAATCACATCCCATCCCATCGACATTTCCCCAGCGCCACCGTAATTTGCACTGCTGTCAAAGGTCGATCCAATCGGCGGGAAGACCGAACGCTGCAGCCATGCTTTCGGCTTGCCGCTATCGTCCATCGCGGCCTTGATGTACATGGCTGCGACGGAGTGGAAGTAGTCGAACTTAATGTCGTCTTCGCGGCTCCAGATGACTTTGACCGGCTTGCCCGTTTTCCGTCGACAGCACGGCCGCTTCGACGGCATAGTCGGGCTTCGACTTCCGTCCGAAGCCGCCGCCCAAAAACGTCACGTGGCAAACTACATTTTCTTTCTTCAGTCCGAGCGCCTTGGCGATCTCTTCCTGCACGCCTTGCGGATTCTGCGTCGGC
Organism: uncultured Acidobacteriaceae bacterium; assembly: GCA_963788555.1. Lineage (GTDB taxonomy): Bacteria > Acidobacteriota > Terriglobia > Terriglobales > Acidobacteriaceae > Sulfotelmatobacter. Next base: position 938,895 of record CAWBHM010000008.1, read on the forward strand.
GACCACACGGTCACCTTCTCGCCCTGAACATCGGCGACCGCCACCGGAGGCTCCATGGAAGCGTGCGCCAGATGGGGAGCGAAGTATTCCGCCTCGACAATCTTGCCGCCCTTGGCAAACTCGGCATCGGGATCGCCGATGGTGCGGACGACCTTCCCCGGCTGGCGAGCGGTCTGCTGCAACTCCTTCTTGTATTCGGCGGAGTTGTACGAGGCGTTGCTGCCGTTGTCCCATTCGATTTTCAGCCGCTTCCGCCCTTTGAACGCCGCAAACGTGTTGTCGGCGATCACCGCCACTCCGCCCAATGGCTGAAACGCGTGCGGAGGTTTGAAGGGATCAATCGGGATCGTCTTTTTCACGCCAATCACTTTCAATGTTGCCGAATCGTCGACCGACTTAACCTTCCCTCCTAGCACCGGCGGATGCGCGATCGCCGCATAGAGCATGCCGTCAACGCGCACATCCATTCCAAACAGGGGCTTGCCCGAGCATACATCCGTGACGTCGTAGCCGGGCGCGGGTTTGCCGATGTACCGCCACTCTTGCGCCGACTTGAACTTCAATTCTTCTTTCTTGGGTACCGGTTGCTTGGCAGCGAGCACGGCAAGTTCTCCGTACCCGAGCTTGCGGCTGGAACTCTTGTCGGAAACGAAGTGCAGGGGATCGGCAACACATTGCGATTCCGGCACGCCCCACTGTTGCGCCGCCGCGCGAACCAGCATCAGGCGGGCCGTCGCTCCGGCCTCGCGCAGCGCGTCAAAGAATTCACGCACCGAGTGCGAGCCGTCGGTGTCCTGCGATCCGTAGGCTGCATCGCCGTCCCCCTGGATCACGACGACGCGGCTCCAGTCAGCGTCGAGTTCGTCCGCAAGGATGCGCGGCAAGCTGGTGCGCACGCCATTCCCCATCTCCGACCGGTGCGCCACGATGAATACTTTGCCGTCCGTGTTGATGCCCACAAAGACGCTGGGATGGAAGGCCGACGCATCAATAGGAGCGGCCGCGCTCGCCCCTAATCCGGGTGCCCCATTTCTCGCGGCTTTTGCGAGAAGTGGGGATTTTCCGACGCATAGCACAAACGCGCTGCTCGCCAGCATCCCTTGCAGAAAGCTGCGCCGCGACACATTTTCAATCGTGATCTCTTCCGTAGCGGTGTTTTCCAGGGTGATCATGCTGTCTCCTTCGCCGCTTCCTTGATCGCGGCCCGGATGCGCTGGTACGTCCCGCACCGGCAAATATTCCCGGCCATCCCATCATCAATATCGGCGTCCGTCGGCTTGGGCTTCGACGAGAGGAGCGACACCGCCTGCATGATCTGGCCCGGCTGGCAGTATCCGCATTGCGGCACGTTCACCTCCGCCCACGCTTTCTGCACGGCGTGCGGCCCCTGTGCTGAGATTCCCTCGATGGTCGTGATCTCGAGGCCCTCGACGGTGCTCATCTGCTTCGTGCAAGAGCGGATCGCCTTGCCGTTTTGCAGCACGGTACAAGCTCCGCATAGAGCCATGCCGCAGCCGAATTTTGTTCCCGTGAGTCCGAGTATGTCGCGCAGATACCACAGAAGGGGCATCTCGGGATCGCCGTCAAATGTCTGGGCGTGTCCGTTCACTTTGAAATGAGCCATGGGGCACTTCCTGGGGTTGGAATGGGTTCGAAAATGATGAGGCTATTCTACTGCGGGAGGAACGTAGGAATGCAAATGGAAAGGAATCCCAGGCTGTTGCTTTTCTCTGCGATCTCCGGGGCAGTTCTCAGCGAACTCCGCGGTTGAATGATCTCTCCGCGGGTTCCCACGATCCCCGCCAGTGCGGGGGAATTCAGGGTTTCTCCCAATGCGTAGTGCTGAACTGCTGCGGATCAAAGATCGCCGGCGCAAGCTTCACATTCGCCTGGATGTCGGTGTAGTCCTCACTAAAAACCAGCTTGTCCTCGGAATGAACCTCAACCCGCGGCGCTACCCATGCGCCGGCCAAGGGCCGATAGTCGGTGAAGCGGATGTCGTCCAGTTTCTTGGGATCATCCCGCGCCGGTTCGATTTCGCGCACGAACAACAGCGTGTCCTTCGTGACCCAGAACTGCTTGGACTTCAAGTCCCCTTTGTCGGCGCCGACGACATAAGCGGGATGCCCTTCCCACGTATCTTCGCGAAATTTGGTGAGATCGTAGCCCTCGCCCTTCACGACCTTGATCGTGGTCTCGGGATCCTGCGTGTAGACATCGAATCCCAGCACCAGCAGCATGTTGACCAGCGGAAACGTGCCCGTGACCTTGCCGCCCTTGACCACGGTGGCTGTTCCGTCGACCAGGACATAGCCGTTTCCGTTGGCCGGCGGCCCGATGTCGATGCGCAACTTCCCCGGCAGCAGCGCAGCCTCATACCAGGTCTCGGCGGTGCTGGTGCCGTCGGGTTTATACGTTGTGCTTTTCTGCGTGAACGTGAGTGTCTGATACCACGACGACTTGTAGCGGTCGTGCATCGCCCGCAATAGCCCTTCGCCACTGTGGATCTCTTGCGCATGCGCCAGCGTGAGGGTGAGGACTGCCGAGATGACAACCGTTCTCTTCAAATTCCATTGCATTGAGATTTGCCCCGTCGTGGAGTGATCGTATTCTATCGTGCCCACTACGGCAGCTTAGACGGAGAAGGGCCGCGAAAGACAGCACCAAGATTCAGCACCGCTTGTCAGGGAAGACAAATACCGTGCGAGCGAGGTCCGATTGCAGCGTGGATTCCTGATAGTAACGCGTAAGAATTCCGCCCTTCCAGGTCAGCAGGTCAGGATTGCCAAGGGCAAACTCTTCCCAATCCGTGGCCGCCGAGCGTGCCATCCGCTCCCGGATCAGAAAAAAGTACGCGTGGGTAATCGTCTCGTTGTAGAGCTGGGATTTCCCGCGTGCAGTGGCGAATCGCCGCAAGGCGGCGGCGAACTTTTCCAATGCCTGCCAGACCGGGTACTGCGAGAGATATGCAAAGGCCAGTCGCACGTGGTCCGCGTGATGGAATTGGTCGGCGGGAAGGGTGTCCGTCTCGAATTGATGGATGAGCTCTTGTTCGGTCATAGTCCAACTCCGCAATCAGATAGCTCAATTGCCCTTTCCCACCGCAATCGCAAACGCCGCCGCGGCATAGATCACCAGATTGCCGATCCCATACATCCCGTGGAGCAGGTGCAGGAGGATCGCCATCACAAAAACTGCCAGCAGCAGCCAAGCCCCGCGGATTGCCGTCTGCGGAATTAGTAGGAGCACGCTGCCCGCGATCTCGCCAAACCCCAGAACCAGCCGGACGAAGCCGGGCATGTGCGTCCGGGCGAAGTCGTGCGCCGCGCTCGGCAGCACGAACATTACGGCCTCGATCAGGATCACGATTCCGAGGCAGTACTGCAAGACGGTCAGACCACATTTGGCTTTGATGAAGCCCATGCGCTCCCTCGCTATTTTTCCGCCCGTTTGCGCGGAGACTTGGCTTTGATCTCTTTCAGCCGGTGGCTGGCGCTCGAGTCCAGATCCAGCTCATAGAATTTCTTCAGCTCGCGAATCCGTTCCAGCGACGCCGGACTGAACGGCGTCTTGCCATCGAAGGCGTGCAGCACGATGCCTTCGAGCACATCTCCCAGCGTCATATCGTGATATTCCGCGAAGGCCTTGAGCACCTTTAGAATTCGTTTTTCGATGCGCACGCCGGTCTGCACGCGCTCGATTTCGAGTTTAGGATCATCCGTCACGTGTACCAATGTACCATGGTATGTCGGTACGCGCAAGTTGGAAAATGCCAGATCGGACCGCCGGAGCAGCTTTCTGCCTGCCCCGCATCTTCCTCGCTCCAAATTGATTTGATCCGCGGCTCGATTCTTAGTACCGTTCTGGGGAAGCCGTTCATCGCCCTGAGGTGCAAGTTGCCAATCTCCGCCGTGGACTCGATCACTCCCGCTGTCGAACACACCCGGCTGCAACTGTTCAAGCCCTTCCGTATCGCGCAATGGACGAAGCTTGCGTTCGTTGGCCTGCTGGCGGGCGAGCTTGGCTCTAACGGATGCAACCGCTCCAACTTCATTCCACCCACCCATCCGGGCGGAACTCCGCACATTTCGTTCCCAGGCTCGTTGGGAATTGATCCAGCGCTACTGGCAGCCCTGATTACTTCCCTGATCGTTGCCGCTCTCGCAATCGGAATTATCCTGATGTACGTCGGCAGTGTGATGCGCTTTGTGCTGTTCGATAGCATCCTGGCAAGAGAGTGTCACATCCGCTGGAGTTGGTCTCGCCGCCTAGGCCCCGGGTGGCGCTACTTTGTGTGGAAGCTGCTTTACTTTCTCCTCAGCACGGCGGTCATCGGTGCGCTCGTTGGAATCCCCGCGGCCATCGCTTTCTCCCGGGGATGGTTCAGCGCACCGAAAGATCACCTGCCCCCTCTCATTCTGGGCGGAGTCCTTCTCGCCTTTGTGTTGTTCGTTTTCGCTTTGGTAACCGCCGTGATTCTTGTACTGACAAAAGATTTTGTTGTCCCCCAAATGGCTCTCGAAGACATTGACGCCATGGAGGGATGGCGCCGGCTCTGGCCAATGATCAAGGCCGAGAGCGGATCCTACGTCGCCTATGTCGTGATGAAGATCGTGCTCGCCTTCGTCGTCGGCATTCTGATTGGAATTGCCTCGATCATCGTAGGTCTGATCTTCGTTCTGCCGACCGCGGCTCTCAGCATCCTCGCCATCCTGACCGGTAAATCCGCGGGGCTGACCTGGAACGCACACACCATCACTCTGGCAATCGTGGTGGGATGCATTCTGCTAGGAGTTTTTCTTTATCTCGTCTCCCTGCTCTCTGTACCCGCCATCGTTTTCTTTCCCGCGTATTCCATTTATTTCTTTGCCGCGCGCTACCCTCGTTTGGCCGCGGCGCTCTATCCCCAGTCGCCCGCGGCACAAATCCCCGCAGGTACAGTGCCCTCGTCACCGTAGCGTGTGCGAGGCTCCGCGACTGCCGCGGTTCCGCGCATCCTTCAGTTCAGACCGATCGTTGCTTGATGTACGTCAAGACCAATATACTTTTCACCGCTCATCGAGGGTGCTCCTTTCGTAGGTCATGATGCGAAGCGGTTCATGATTACCGTGTGCGTTTGCAAACAGGATCCGCATAATGAGGATTCGGTGGCTCTGCTGCGTGCGCCACGGAATATGCCGGGTTGATAACCTCGACTCCCTTTGGTCGTGGCTCATAGGCCGGTAGCAGCGGCGCCACGAATCGCAGAGACGTAGCGAGGATGATCAGAACGGTCGTCTACTAGGACCCGACAGTCTGAAATCGCACCATTTGTCGGAGAGGTCTTCGAGCGCTTGCCCTCTACGGCAAAATGGGGAGAACCAGAGCTGAAGGCCGGGATTTGTCGTGGTAAATGACGTTGGTTGCTTTCACCATGTGTGTCCCCCGCGCCTGATCCTCGCCCGTGTTCAAGTTTCGATCAAATCGCGGGAAGTTGCTGCTGGAAACTTCGAGCCGTAGTTTGTGTCCGGGCAGGAAGACATTGCTCGTCGCCCACAGATCCACGCTGATGTGATAAATCTCGCCCGGATTTGCGAGTTCCGGTTTCTCCGGCGAATTGCGGTAGCGCAAGCGCAGAATGCCTTCCGTCAAATTCTGGGCAAATCCGTTCGGCCAGACGTCAACCAGCTTCCCGGTAAAGTCTGTATCCACCGCGGAACTCCAGACATAAAGGTCGAGCGCAATCGGACCCGTCACTTCCGTGCTCTGGGTAAATGCGGGCGAGGAGAATACGAGCACGTCACCGCGCGCTTCCGCAGGCCGCTGGTCCTGCGGGCCGACCCCGGTCGGCAGCGCTGAGCAACAAAGCGGTCCGCCAATCGTGGGGATCGCTTCGTTGGGATCGTACACATACTGGTCGGGTTTCTCCTCGGCAGGTGCAGCCGTAGTCAGCGCACCGCCTCCTTCCAGGCCGTTCGCCGGTTTGGTCGAGTGAAGGTAATAGCGTGTTGCCTTGGCACGCTGCAGCGGCCAGTCATTTTCGTCGCGCCATTCGTTTTTGCCCATGACGAAGATTCTTACCGGCTTTTCCTGATCCGATCCATCCCCGATCCCTTTCAGCAGGTTGTCGTACCAGCGGAGCACGGCTTCATCCAGATCGAACGGCAACTTGTCCCCAAAATCAACCGCGCCAACCTTTCGAGCATCCGATCCACCCGCGTGTCCGCCGACGTAAACCTGCAGGCGCTGGCCATGACGCGCTGCCTCCGTCCCCGCCTCTCTCCTCAGCCGTGCATAGTTCTTCAGCGTCCCGCCCAGAAAAATGTCGTACCAGGCGCCCAGACTGAATACGGGAACTTGAATCTGCGCATAGTGATCTTCGATAGACCAGCGCTTCCAAAAGTCATCATAGTTCGGGTGCGCCAGCCAGTCGGTGAAATAGGGAGCCAGTCCCGCCGCCGAAGGTGCTTCGCGCACCGGGTAAGACCATAATGGCAGCTTTTGTGTCCAGCCGAGCGCGTCTCCGCCCGATTGTGCGCGGCGTTCCATGGTGTTTTCCGCCAGTCCCGTTGTCCACGATTCGTCGAACCATTGCTCGAACGCGCCGCCCTGATAGGTCCAGCCGTCGTGATAGTTGGACGCCGTAACGTCGGGGGAAATTCCCGCCAAATGAGGCGGACTGGCAATAGCGGCGAGATACTGCGTCGCGCCAACATAGGAGCCACCGAACATCCCGACCTTTCCGTTGGAATACGGAAGCGCAGCCGCCCACTCCACCGTGTCGTAGCCGTCCTGCGATTCGTTTTTGAACGGATACCATTCGCCCTCTGAGGCGTATCTCCCCCGAACGTCCTGCGCGATCACCACGTACCCGCGCGCCGCCCATTTCAGGCAAATATCAGCGTCCCATTTCTTGTCATAGGGCGTGCGCGTCAACAGCACCGGAAACTTGCCGTCCGCCTTTGGCCTGCAAACATCTGAGCGCAGTGTGATGCCGTCACGCATCTTCGCCGGTACGTCGCGCTCGATAATCACCTCGTAACGGTCGGCCGCACGGACGCCGGCCGGCGCCAAGACCGTCAAAGCCACGATGCAACAGGCGCGCAGCACCCGGGAATGCAGCCTTGCTCGATTTGCTCGCTCGTCCAACACCTCTCTTGTCATTCATTCCACCTGAGTTGGGTCGGGGGACCGATTGCCGGTTCGCAGCCTAGGCCACGGAAACCCTCCTGTCAAGGCAAGGCGGACAGGCAAGGCCGCGGCTTATTTTGGAGGCCCAGAGCCAATCTCTTGGCGTGCCGGTCATCGCGTCCTCTGACGGATACTCCCGATAATCCCGGGATGCACTAGCCTCTCTGCCTGGGGTTTTGGATTGTGAGTAGAAACATAGCAACCTGCGTCTCGACGGACTAAGATTTCGGAATGGCGACAGATCTACAAATCGCAGCGCGGAAGATTGTGTCCCGGAATCCGGCGACGGGAGAGGTTCTTCGCGAACTGAACTGTGCGAGTGAGGGCGAGGTCGAGGCTGCGGTGGAGCAAGCGCGAGCGGCGCAGCCTGCCTGGGCTGAACTAGGCCTGCGAGCGCGGATTGCCGTGCTGCGCGAGTTCCAGCGCAAGTTGTACGAAAGAAAATCCGAAATTGCGGCGGCGATCACGCACGAAGTCGGCAAGCCTCTCGTCGAGGCGTTGGTCACGGAAGTTTTGGTGGTGTTAGACGCAGCGCGCTTCCTGATCGACAACGCATGGGGATTGCTGCGTGACGAACCGGTGCCTCACGGCAACCTGGTTACCAAGCTGAAAAGCGGATGGTTGGTGCGCGAGCCGCATGGGGTGATTGGGATTATTTCGCCTTGGAATTATCCCTTCTCGATTCCAGCGACGGAAACTCTGGCGGCGCTGGTCGCGGGCAATTCGGTAGTGCTGAAGCCTTCGGAGTTGACGCCGCTGGTGGCGATGGAACTGGCGTCATTGCTGCATGCGGCAGGAGTTCCTCGAGATGTCTTTCAGGTGATCGTCGGCGAGGGCCCGGCCGGAGCAGCGCTACTGCGATCTCCCATCGACAAACTCGTCTTCACCGGCAGCGTTGCGACCGGGAAGCGAATCGCGGCGGCCGCTGCGGAGCGCTTGCTGCCCGTTGTGCTCGAACTGGGTGGAAAGGATCCCATGCTGGTGCTCGATGATGCCGATGTGGACGTCGCGTCCAGCGCGGCGGTGTGGGGAGCATTCGTCAATGCGGGGCAGGCGTGCCTGTCGGTCGAGCGCTGTTACGTTCACCACAGTTTGTACGAATCTTTTGCCAATGCCTGCGCACAGAAGACGAAGCAGTTGCGGGTGGGCAATGGTCTGGATTCGCATACCGATCTAGGGCCGATGATCCAGGAGCGTCAGGTGCGGATCGTCGAATCGCATGTGGAGGACGCAAAAGCCCGCGGGGCGCGGGTCCTAGCGGGAGGCACGCGGTTGCCTGGATTGGGTGTGAACTACTATGCTCCCACGGTTCTCGCCGATGTGACGCATGACATGCGCATCATGCGCGAAGAGACGTTCGGTCCGGTATTGCCGGTGATGGCCTGTGACAATGACGATGAAGCCGTGCGGTTGGCCAACGATTCCGAATACGGGTTGGCGGCAAGCGTGTGGACGCGCGACCGAAAGCGTGGCGAGCGTCTCGCCCGGCGCATCCATGCGGGCACGGTCATGGTGAACGATGTGATCTCATGCTTCGGGATCAGCGAGGCTCCCCATGGCGGCGTGAAGGCGAGTGGAGTCGGCCGTACTCACGGGCGTTTCGGGCTCGATGAGATGGTGCGAGTGAAGTACCTGGATATGGACCGCATGCCGGGGATGAAGAAAGTCTGGTGGCATGGGTACGGAGAGAGTTTCCGGCGCCAGATGGAAGGATTTCTGGATATGCAGTTCGCGTGTGGCCTCGCAACCCGGCTGCGCGGGGCGCTGCGGGCGGCTGGCGTCGTTCGGCGAAAACAATTGTGAATGTTGCGGCTGAGCTGCGCCCTCGCCGGACGGCCGAGGCGGCCGTCCCCACATGAGCCGTTGCCCAGTAAAAGTGCTTACGATTTCTCGTCGATCCGGTCGCCGTGGCTCGGGGGCTGCGAAATCACCAAGAATCGAACCGGGGCCGACGATGGATTGCGAATCTGGTGACGCGTTCCGGGCATGATCCGCACGCCGCTGCCCGCTGGGATCAGCGAGTTCTCCCCATTGATCTCCATCAAAACTTCTCCCGTGAGAATGTAGAAAAACTGCTGGGCACGCTCATGGTGGTGGCGAATCTCGGCCGACCCCGGCGGCATGAATTCCTCAATCACGCTGAGTTGCTGATCCTTCACCAGGTGCCATCCATCGCAATCGACTCCCCAGCGATAGTGCTCGGCATTCTCGCGGCTCACCGGACCGGAGGGTGCAGAAGCGGACTGCGCAAAGTGTGTCTCGTCAGAATCAGAGCGAACTTCTTTCGCCATGCTTTTCGTCTCCCAGAGTCCAGTGTAGTCTGTTGCCATGAGTCATCCTACCGATGCGGTTCCAGCGGCCGATCCCAAACGGGAACTATTGCGGCATACATTGGCCACTGTTGCCTATCGCGGCGGAAAAGCAGTCCGCAACGCGCCCGACCGCTTCGCCGAGTTTCAGGCAGGTGAGGGCGTGCGCACGCCCGGACAGATCCTGGCGCATGTCGGAGATCTGTTCGACTGGGCGCTGTCGATTGTCATGGGCCGGCGAACGTGGCACGACTCAACGCCTTTGCCGTGGGAAGAGGAGGTGAAGCGGTTCTTCGCCACGATCAAGACGTTCGATGACTACCTGTCGTCGAATGAACCGCTCCATGCTTCGACCGAGAAGGTATTTCAAGGTCCGGTTGCCGACGCGCTGACTCACGTCGGACAGATCGGAGTTCTTCGTCGCCTCGCCCTGGCTCCGGTGAAGGGCGAGAGCTACTACGAAGCAGAGATCAAAACCGGCCGAGTCGGAGCCGACCAAGCCACGCCGAAGCGCGAGTTCTGAGGGTACAGATTCACCACGGAGTTACGGGACGCGGAGAAATCGATGAGTCAAGCTTGTAAGTCGCGGTTGCACAGCATCCGACTTCATTTCGAACGGTTGCGATGAAGCGACGCGTCAACCTGCTGGGTCATCACTTCCACATCCAGCGCGACATCCAGAAATTGCGCGAGTTTCTGCGAGATCTCCTTTGGCGTGCTTAGCACGTCGTGATATTGCACACGGAGAGCCTTGACGTAGGGCTTGCCGTCCATCCACGCATGTACCTCGCGCAAGTGCTTCTCGAAGGCGGCTGAAATCGAGTGCTGGGTCGGTTCCTTCCTTATAGGTTCCGCGGCGGCGCAGCATTTGATCCTGCGACGCGAGCACCTCCGGCAGTGGGCGCTGCATGAAGATAATCCGATACTCATACCGGGCCGAAAGCGCCAGCAAGAGCCGCGAGATCACTTTGACGACTTTCCCTTCACCTTCGCCGATGCAGTTCGGATCATCGGGCAGTTGCTTGATCCGCTCCCACTCCAGGTAGCCCCGCGGATTATCCGTATCGGCTTGCCGTTCGCCATCTGACAACGCGGTCATGCCGCCGGCAACCAGCATCTGCATCATGAGAGACGTGCCTGAGCGAGGTAGTCCAGAAACGATTGTGATCATGCGTCCCTGTCAGTTGTGCGGAAGGGCGGACCCAGTCCACAAATGAACTTCGATCCTACAGCCTAGCAGAGCTATTTCAGTTCTGATTCTTCAGTGGGATTTCAGCGCGGTAGATGGCCTGCCAGCGTGCGTCTTTGAAGATGTAGACCGAACTTCCGTTCATATACACCGGAACCTTTTGTCCGCCGCAGGTTGCATGTTGCTCGGCTTTGTAGGTGAGCATGTAGGTGCCTGCGGCGAGCGGCAGTACCCCGAAGTCGGAAAGGACGTAGCCCTCCACCACGCACGCTTGTGCGGCCCCTTTCTGCTCCTCCAGTTGCTGAGCCCGCGAAGCCGTGCCGTACTCGCCCCAGAAGATTCCGTTCTCCGGGATGTGACTGCGGAAATATTGCACGTCCTTGGACTTCCAGGCTTCAAAGAAGCCGATTTCAGTCTGAACCAATTCCTGATTTACGGTGTTTTTCTTCTTTGGCGTTTGAGCTTGGGCCAGCCGGACCGTAAGGGCCAACGAAATCAGCAGTGCTGCGCAGGTGAGCGAAGTCCTAAGCGGAGTCATAAAGTCTGCCTAGCATACGCCATCAGTGGCGTAGCACTGGTATATGGAAGGAGAGCCTGCCAAAGGAAGAAGCGAGCCGTCACCCGCGGGCTCGGACATGTTTCGGCTTCGCGGTTTCGGTTACAATGACCGCGTAAGGCTGAATCCGGCGGCGTTTGGGCCGCTCGAACGAGGGGTAAGTCCTTTGGCGACTGGCGAAGTGACCACTTCCAACTCCCAGAATATTCCGCAGCTGCCCAACCATAAAGTGAAGGTAAAGAAGGCGGGGCAGCGCGCCTGCAACGAGAAAGACGCGAAAGGAAAATTCTGCGGCGGACACTTGAAGCTCTGGTTCTACATGACCGACGTGGTCGAACGCGAGTGCGGCGACGTGGAAAAGGCCTGGGGACCAAAGGCGGAAGTCTATCGCTGTGAGAATTGTAAGGCCCTGTATCTTCCCACTCCGGGCGAGACCAAGACTCAACGTCGCCGGGCAGGGAATGATCTCGGTCTTTGGGCTGACGCTGCCGCCGAAGGAGAAGTGAAGGAGCTTCTAGCTACTAGCTTCTAGCTAAAAAGCGTAGGACGATTTGCATCTGGGGATCCGAAAAATCTGCCGAGCTTTGCTCGGCCGGACAGCCGAGGGCGGCTGTCCCCACGTGAGTTTTGCTAGCAGCTAGAAGCTAGCAGCTGTTGCTATGAATACTCCCGACCTCATCTACGACTGGAACAAGAACCACCCGCCGGGATTGAAGCCGCCGGGGCCGGTGTTGATCAATGACGAGACACTGCGCGACGGCCTGCAGTCGCCGTCGGTGCGCGATCCCTCGATCGCTGAGAAGATCGAAATCCTCCATCTCATGGAAGCGCTTGGAATCCATTCCCTGGCGCTAGGACTGCCAGGCGCAGGGCCGCGCGCGGTGGAAGCCGTGACTGCTTTGGCGCGCGAGATCGCTTCGCACAAGATGAAGATTCGCGCCAACTGCGCCGCCCGGACGCACGAGAACGACATCCGTCCGGTCGCCGAGATCGTGCAGAAAACCGGATTGCCGATCGAGGCCGCGACGTTCATTGGATCCAGCCCGATTCGGAGATTCACCGAAGGATGGACCGACGACTTTCTCTTCCAGACGACGGAAAAGGCCGTGAAATATGCGGTCTCGCTCGGTCTCGACGTCATGTACGTCACCGAAGACACGAGCCGCTGCGATCCCGAGACAGTGAAGCGTCTTTACACGACGGCCATCAATTGCGGTGCGCGCGCCATCTGTATCTGCGATACGGCGGGACACGCCACGCCGATGGGTGCGCTGGCGCTGGTGCGATTTGTGATTGCCGAGTGCGTAAAGCCCTCGGGCGAAAATATTCGTGTGGACTGGCACGGACACAGCGACCGCGGACTCGCCATTGCGAATTCCATGGCGGCCATTATCGCGGGCGCGAACTGCGTCCACGGATGCGCCATTGGACTCGGAGAACGGGTTGGCAACACGCAGGTCGATCAGATGCTGGTCAATTTGAAACTGATGGGTATCGCACCCTGGGACCAGCAAGACCTGACTAAGCTCAAGCAGTATTGCCAGGCGGTATCGCGGGTGACGGGCGTTCCGATTCCCGCGAATTATCCGGTAGTGGGCGAAGATGCGTTCCGCACCGCGACCGGAGTGCATGCGGCCGCGATCATCAAGGCGTATCACAAAAACGACGTCGTCCTCGCGAATACTGTGTATTCGGGCGTGCCCTCGCACGTATTTGGCCTGGAGCAGATCATCGACATCGGTCCGATGAGCGGAAAGTCGAATGTGCTGTGGTGGCTGGAACGGCATCGCATCCCGCCGTCCGACGATGTGGTGGACCGCATCTACCAGCGGGCCAAACAGAGCAACCACACTTTGAGCGAAGCGGAAATTCTTGAATGTGTCCCTACCTCATCAGCTAAGAAGTGAACCGAAGAGTGAACTGGCTCCCATGAGACACGCAATTCTTGGCGCGGGTGGCGTTGGAGGTTTGATCGGAGCGTGCCTGGCGCACTCCGGCGAGTCGGTAACGGTTGTAGTAAGACCGCAAGCGCTCGCTGGATATCCAGAAGAGCTATCCCTGGAAAGCGCTTTTGGAAACTTTCGCGTTCCGGTTTCTCGCGCTGCCGAAGTTCCTCCTGTCGACGTTCTTTGGATCGCTGTGAAAGCGACGCAACTGGATGCGGCTTTGGCCTCGTTCACAAACCCTGATTCCGTCAAAGCCATCGTCCCTCTGCTGAACGGCATCGACCACTTAGCCGTGCTGCACGCGAGATACGGCTCCGAGCGCGTCATTGCGGCTACGATCGCCGGCGAGTTTGAGCGGACGTCTCCGGGCCACTTTGTCCATCGCACGCCTTTTGCCCGTCTGAACGTGTCTTCCGCTGGAAGGGGCCTGCTCGGTCGAACCATCGACGAATTCCAGAAGATAGGATTCGAGTGCCGATTCATTGACGACGAACCAACGCTCATGTGGAGCAAGATCGTATTCCTCGCGCCGTTCGCGCTGACCACCACGGCCGCTGATCGAACGACCGGTGCGGTTATGTCCGATCCCGATTGGAATCGGAAATTGGAGTCGTGCGTCCGCGAAGCCTGTACTGTGGCCGTGGCGGAGGGCGCGAAGGTCGATGCCGAAGCTACCCTCGCGGCCATGAGAAAGGTGCCGTCCAATATGCGCAGTTCGATGCAAAAAGACGTCGAGCGCGGCAACACTCCGGAACTCGATGCGATCGCTGGGCCCATCCTGCGGGGCGGTCAGCGGCACGGCATCGACGTCCCTGCAACCAAGAGCCTCGTTGCAGCTGTGGAACGTAGGGCAGGAATTGCATTAAATTTGCTAGCGTGATTTCTTGCTGTCGTCGAGCGCGGCCGATAATCGCACCCAAAGGTGAGGGCTCCCTAAGACACATGGTTACCACCCTCCGGTAATCCCCGTTCCCCCGATTGCCAATCCCTTTTGTCTTCCACGCGTTGTAAACTTACGCAATACTTTGCCATGAGCCCGAATCCCCCGCGCCCGGACTTACCGGACCTTGCGCCTGCACTCTCGTTGCAGCAGGAAGTAGCTCGCCTGGCCGCGTCCCCGGAAGTACGTTCGGCTTTCAACTGGTTTCGCACCCAGGAGCCGCAACTGACGCACTGGCAAATGGAGATGGCTCGTATTCCAGCGCCTCCGTTTGGTGAGTCGGCACGGGGCGCCTGGTTGGCCGAACGTTTTCGCGAAGTCGGACTCGATGACGTTCGCATCGACGACGTGGGGAACGTATTCGGCACGCATCCCGGCTTCGGCCGCCGGTACGTGGCATTAAGCGCGCACATCGATACGGTTTTTCCAGCCAACACGCCGTTGAACATCCGCCAGCAGGGAAGCCGCATATATGGACCCGGAGTTTCCGACAACGGTGCAGGCGTCGCGGCACTCTTGGGGATCGCGTCGCTCCTGCGCCAGGTTCGTCTCCGCCATGCGCTACCCTTTGTTTTTATCGGAAACGTCGGGGAAGAGGGCGAAGGCGACCTGCGTGGCATGCGGCATATTTTTTCCACGCCTCGCTGGAAAGATTCGATCGCCTATAGCCTTGTCCTCGACGGCGCTGGAGCCGACACCATCGTCGCCGAGGCCCTTGGCAGCCGCCGCTTTGAAGTAATCGTGCGCGGTCCGGGCGGCCACTCGTGGAGCGATTTCGGAGCGCCCAATCCCATCGTCATTCTGGCCAAGGCGATCGATATGTTTACGGCCACTCCGGTCCCTACCTCTCCCAAGACGACGTTCAATATCGGAGTAATTCGCGGCGGCACTTCGGTGAATTCGATCCCCGAGTCGGTCAGCATGAAGGTCGATATCCGCTCGACGTCCATGACCGAGATGGAGCGCCTGGAGCAGTCGCTGCGTTTGGCCCTGAACCGCGCTCTCGAAGATGAAACGATGGCCGCCGAAATGCGATCGTCGGCGCAGAAGAGGCCCTCGGGCGTGAGTTGTGAAGTGGTGGTCATCGGCAACCGTCCCGCAGGCGAATTGCGCGCCGGAGCGCGGATCTTGCAGGTCGTGCGCGCGGTCGATGCCCAACTCGCCAACGCTGCGCAGGTCCAACGCGCTTCAACCGACGCGAACATTCCCCTGTCCCTGGGACAGGAGGCCATTGCCATTGGCGGTGGCGGGTCGGGCGGCGGGGCGCACACCTTACAGGAATGGTTCGATTCCAACGGACGTGAACTTGGCTTGAAGCGGATATTGCTGACAATGCTGGCGCTGGCGGGGGTGGGGGAATGAGTCTGAAACTGAGAGCGGGTCTAGGCTGTGCAGTGCTGGGTTGCGTCCTCGGGGGGACGCACGGTTTTGGCCAGGACGCCCCTCCCGCCGACGCCAAGCCGAAGGCTGACATCATCTTCATGCACGCCAATGTCTACACCGGCGTGCCCGACAATACGCCATTCAGTTCAGTCCTGCGTGAGGAAGCGATTGCGGTCCGGGGCGATCGCATTCAGGAAGTCGGCAAGACCATCGATATCCAGAAACTGAAAGGGCCGCAGACCCAGGTGTTCGACTTGGGCGGACATTTCGTGATGCCAGGCTTCAACGATGCTCACCTTCATCTGGACGACGCCGGAGCTACCAAGTTGAGCGTCGATCTGACGGGCGTGAAGTCCCTTGAAGATCTCCGCGACAGAGTGGACAAGAAAGTGGGACAGTCGCGGGCCGGCGAATGGATTTTGGGTTCCGGCTGGGATGAAACTCTATGGCCTGTGAAGGTCACGCCCACGCGCTGGGACCTCGACGAAGTCTCGGGCGGGCATCCCGTTTTTCTAGTGCGCATCGACGGGCACATTGCCGTCGCCAATACCCGGGCGCTGCAATTGGGGAGCATCACGCTGGCGACCCGCAATCCGCAAGGCGGACAGATCGACCGCAACGAGAATGGCGAACCCACCGGCATTCTGCGGGAAACAGCTCAAGCGGCAGTTCTGAATGTAGTCCCCAAGCCTACCCACGCGCTGCGGCGGCAGGGCATTGAGCTGGCTCTTGCGGACCTGGCGGAGCACGGCGTGACTTCCGCGCAGGATTACTCGCCGGCTTGGGAGAATTTTGAGATTTACGAAGAACTGGAAAAAGAAGGCAAGCTGACCGCGCGCATCACGGAATGGCTGCCCTTTGACGATCCCGTCGAAGAGTTGGACAAGAAACGCAACTCGCATCCGCAATCGGACCTGATGCTGCACACCGGCATGCTGAAGGGCTTCATGGACGGTTCTCTCGGATCGCACACCGCGGCCCTCCTCGAGCCTTACTCCGATGATCCCAAGAACTCCGGCTTGCCGCGCTACGATGCCGCGAAGCTGAATGACATGACGAAGGAGCGCGTGCTGGCCGGCTTCCAGATCGGCTTTCACGCGATCGGGGATAAGGGCGCGCAGATGGCGCTCGACGCTTTTGCCGGCGCCGAGAAAGCGGCGCACGACGCCCAGGTTCGAGCACCGAATGGGGGCGACGATTTCCGCCTGAGAATCGAACACGTGCAGGTCACCACACCCGCTCAGATCGCGCAGTTCAAGACCCTGAAAGTAATTGCGTCCATGCAGCCCAGTCACCTACTCACCGATATGCGTTGGGCTCAGGACCGGCTCGGTCCCAAACGCGCGGCAACTTCGTACGCATGGTTGGCCTTTCTGAACAAGGGCGTGAAGTTGGCTTTTGGAACGGACTATCCCGTGGAACCAGTCACTCCGTTTCGTGGCCTCTATTCCGCGGTCACGCGAAAAGGCGAGAACGGCAAGCAGGAATACTTCCCCGACCAACGGCTTACGATCGATCAGGCAATCTCCGCCTACACCGCCGGCTCTGCGTATGCCGAGTTTGAGGAGAAGGAAAAAGGCCAACTCGTGTCGGGAATGCTGGCCGACTTCATTGTTCTCGACCGCGACCCAACCGCATCCTCGCCGGAAAAATTGCTTGGCACCCACGTGCTGCGCACCGTGGTGGGAGGCAAGACGGTCTACGAAGCGAAGTGAGTGTCCGTGCGATCGAAAGCCCGTCCACACGCGGCGTCTGGACGGGCTTTGCGTTTTGCGGCTATTACTTCAGGGCGGTGATGCACGTTCCGGTGTAAAAGCCGATGCCGTTGATCGTAGTGGGGACCTTGAACATCTGCTGAATGAGATAGTTGGTTTTGTTGATGGTCTCGTTGTAGTGGGAACCGTTCGCGGCAATCTTGGTTGCACCGAAAGTGAAGTTGCACATGTCGCCACTCTCGCCTGTGACCAGATCGCCCCAGGCCCCATTGCTGAGCGTAACATTGGGGTCCGAGACGGATTCCGACAATTCGTGGAACATGATGCTGATGGTTCCATCTCCTCCCACATCACCGTTTGGACTGGTTGAGTCGCGGAATATCGCGACATTGCCATCGCAGCCGGACGAACACTGGGCGGGGTTACCCACGAAGGCATACTTGATGGTCTCCCCCGTCATAATCGAGTTCGAAGGCCCGTGATAGCCGCAGTATTGCACGCAGAATGCCCCGAGGGCAGGGTTGGTCTCGGACACATCCTTTGCCGTGAGGACAAAATAAATCCCATTGGTCTGGTCGTTGGGCAGATGGCCGCCTGCGATCGCATTCGAGATGATGGTCTGTACCTCGGCATCGGTGACATTCTTACCCATCGAATAATTGTCTTTGTAGGAATTGGTTGCTGGGCTGTAGTGGACGACATTTTGAATATGTGCGCCCGTGGTGTCGGAATAAGTGGTGTTGACGCTGTAGTAGTGGGTTCCCCCCAAGTGCTGCAAATATCCGTTGATAATGTTGACGGACTTGGTGGGCCAACTTCCGTAGTACACGACGTAGAGATTGGTGGAACCGCTCATGACCGGACCGCCGCCGTAATAAATCGTGGCAGAAACGGGCGCTTCGCTTCCTGGGCTAAAGACTTTGGTGAAATGGCTGGCATGTTCATCCTTCTGCGCAAAGGCGCAGACGGACAGGGATATAGCGAGGGTAAATACAATACTTTTCATGGAAAGCTCCTGGAGCTAGATTTGGTACCGCTCGGGCTCCTTGCTTTCTTCGACAGGGAATGAACGCAGGCGGGATTCGGTGGACCGCAACGGCCCGAACATATTGCAGCAGAGAGTTCAGCAAGTCAACGCGAAAAATCGAATCTGTCGGAACGGTCTTGTCGCAACACACGGTTTGGCCCGGTTCCGCGTCTAAGAGTAAAACGCCTGAGAGAATGCCCGAACCGGTGGGAAATGCGTCGCCTTGGGACGCGCCAAGATCCTCACGTAAATGGGTATACTATAAGGGATTAACGAGTTTCGGAGGACGGTAGACATATGGATTCGCGCGCGATGTGGATGCGCCTGAAGGCTCATCGTTGGGCCTACACCCTGAGTATTCTGGCGACGCTTTCGCTGGGCATTCTGATCGGGACGGTTGTTTCCTACGGCGTTAAAGGGAAAGAGGGGCAAAAGAGCGATGCAACTCCGCTCAGCCTGCCTTCGCCGCAGCAGATGTCGAACACGTTTTCACAGATTGCCAAGCAACTGGAACCGAGCGTGGTCAATATCAATACGGAATCGACCATCAAGAACGTCCACAAGCGCCGAGGACAAAATCCTGACGACGACGACAGCGGTGGCGGCAGTGGAATGGACGACTTCTTCAACCACTTCTTCGGTGGGCCGGGCGGCGGTCAGGCAGGCCCTGGAGGGCCGGGGGACGGTGCCATTCGCGAGCGCTCCCTGGGTTCAGGCGTCATCGTTGATCCGAAGGGATACATCGTCACCAATCGCCACGTGGTCGAGAAAGCCGACCGCATCCGCGTCCGCTTCGAGGATGACCCGCCAGGCGTACAGCACGACGCCAAGGTAATCGGCACCGATCAAGAAACGGATTTGGCTGTGATCAAGGTCGACGTTGACCGTGCGCTCCCGTCCGCCAAAATGGGCAACTCCGACAGCATGCAGGTGGGCGACTGGGTTCTGGCTGTAGGCAGTCCCTTCGGTTTATCCGAGACCGTCACAGCGGGAATTGTTTCGGCCAAGGGCCGCGACATCGTCCCCGGCCGTCAGTTCCAGACCTTCATTCAAACTGACGCGGCGATCAATCCCGGAAACTCCGGTGGTCCGCTCGTGAACATGAATGGTGAAGTCATCGGCATCAACACTGCCATTCTCAGCGAGACCAATGCCTACGCTGGCGTCGGTTTTGCGCTTCCCTCGAAGACGGTTGTCGACGTTTACAACCAGCTGACCGGGCCAGAGCACAAAGTTTCGCGCGGCTCGATCGGGATCATGTTCGACGCGGTGGAGAATCCCGCAATCGCTCGCGTCTATGGCTCGGGAACAGGGGTAACCGTTTCCAGCGTCGTGGCAGGCAGTCCTGCCGATCAGGCTGGGTTGAAAGTCGGCGACACCATCACGAGCGTCGACGGCAAGAAAGTGAGCAAGGGGTCAGAACTCGTCGCCGACATCGCTTCGCGCAAGCCGGGTTCCAAGGTAAGTCTGAGCTTCCTGCGAAACGGAAAGACGCAAGAAACTTCGGTGACGATCGCCGATCGCGCAAAACTGTTTGCCGCGCGCCTCGGCGACGAGCAGGAGAACGACGACGAAAGCACTCCCAAGCAGAGCAAGTTCGGCGTCACCGTTCGCAAGGTGACTCCGGAGATGGCTGACCGTCTCGACATGCCCGCAGGAAAGGGCGTGATCGTGCAGGACGTGAAGCCCGGCTCCTTCGCCGAAGACGTCAACCTGGGACGTGGTGACATCATCCTGGAAGTGAATAAGCAACCGGTAAACAGTGAGGAAGACTTCGCCAAGATCGAGTCGAGCCTGAAGAGCGGTCAGGACGTGGTATTTCTGGTGCGCTCGCGAGGATCTTCGCGGCAGGACGGAACGATCTTCCTGGCCGGTACACTTCCGTAACTGAAAAAAGCCCAACGGGAACTGGCACTGTAGGCTCCAATCGAGGATGATTACAGTGCCAGGATCCAGTTGGGCTTTCTATTTTCTGAGGTGGAGTTTCGCTTGCGAATTTGGATCGCAATCCGCAAGACACCAATGATCGCATTGGCCATTGTGGCCCTGTGCGCGTGTCTTGCCGCGGCACAGACTTCAAGCAGCGATCCGGCGCAAAAGCCCGCGGCCTCGAAAACTGCATCGCATAAGGCTCACACAAGCACATCCAAATCGACGGGTACCTCGGCTAGCACGAAGAAGACCGCAAGCAAAACGCACACTTCCGGCAAAAAGTCCTCAAAAAAGAAATCAGCCCGAGTCCGAGGCCAGCAGAAAATTGATTCGGAGCGAGCACAGGCAATTCAAGAGGCGCTGATTCGCGAACACTACATGAGCGGAGAAGCCACGGGTACATGGAACCAGGCCAGCGAAGACGCCATGCGCAAATACCAGGCGGATCATGGATGGCAGAGCAAGACAGTCCCCGATTCACGCGCCCTGATCAAGTTGGGTTTGGGGCCGAGTAAAGATGGTCTTCTGAATCCGGATAGCGCCATGACGACAGTCCCGGATGCGCCCCGCGCCGAGCCGTTGTCCACCACTTCGCACAGCGCGCCACCCGCCGCCAGTCCTGCCTCGGCGAACAGTTCCACGCCAAGCGATCCCAATCGACCGCAGTGAAATCAGCACTTGCCAGTTAGCACTTCGCATTTGGCCCATTCCCGTTTCACAACCTGACCCAAGTTCGAGTCAAGAACCACTCGAGCCAAGAAGCACCGCCCTCGCGTGGCTAAATGCTAAAAGCTAAAAGCTAAAAGCTAAAAGCTAGTTCTTCTTGTAACTCGACATCACCGGTCGTGGAAAGTAGGGAAGCTGCTGGTTGGTGATGATGGCTCGCGGGTTTCCCTCGACCATGGCCTGGGCAACTTCTTCGCCGCAGATGGCGGCGGCGGCATCGCGTGCGGTCGAGAGCACCGGGACCCGCTTTTCCAGATCGTGCGCGTCGGTGGCAAGAACATGCACGGCTTGGCGTTGGAGCAGCCAAATCGCCGCGCGGCGCGTGCGATCGCCCCAGAATCCCGTCAAAGCCGAACCGGTTACCTGGACGATGCACTCCTGTTCAGCCCATTCCAGGACGCGCTGCAGGTCCTCGCGCAGAATCGGATTCCGTTCAGGATGGGTGATGATAGGCGTGATGCCACAGCCTGCCAGCTTATAAAAATAATCTGAGATCTGCGGCGGGATGCCGTAGTTGCTGAACTCGACCAGCAGGTAGCGTGTGCCTTCGATGACGTAACGAGTGGGATTCGCCAGCGCATCTTGCACGTTGTCGTAGGAAAGGTGGAAGTCGCAGCCCAGACCCAGTTGAATCGAATCGCCCACCAGTTGTTGCAGGTGCGCGACCAGTCCCTTCAGGTACTCGCGATCATAGTGATACCGGTCATTGGCATGGGGCGTGGCTACCATGTGCGTAACGCCGTCGGCGGCCGCGGCGCGGCACATGGCGACAGAAACATCCCAGGATTTGGGCCCGTCGTCTACTTCAGGAAGGATGTGGGAATGAATGTCGACCACGGTTTATACGAACACCAGCACGCCCCTGCGAGTTGCCTTTCTTCACGATTTAAACAGATTCGTGAACAAAGGCCAAGCGACGAAAGGCAGGTGGATTAATCTCTTGAGCCTTCACCAGATCGTGGGCACGGCGGACTTGCGAATCTCCTTGTCCGCAGTAATGAGGGGCAGGTCCTCGATCAATGCCGTTGCGCCGATGACGCGGTCCACGGGTTCCTTCGGATAACTTTCGGGCAGTTCGAACGCTTGTCTCGCGATTTGCGCAGTGATTGGGAGCGTGATGAAACAGAGTTCAACATCGGACAGAAAAGTTTCTAAGTCGGGTGTTAGATGAATTCGTCCGCGACTTGAGAGCCTGGCAATTTCCAGAAGTGTGATGCTGGAAATTGCCAGCCCGCGTTCTTTCTTTCGGGCCTCCTGAATCGCCGAACGAGCCCTTGGGGAGATGCGATGATATTCATGCGCCAGCCAGATCACCACATGGGTATCAAGCAGTATCAATACAAATCGCCCCACTCTTCCGGGCTGAACACCGGAGACACAATGTCCCCCTTGATTTCAATCTTGCCCTTGAAGAAGCCGAAGATGTCGTCCTTTTCCTCTTCGACCGGGACGAGTTTTGCCACCGGCTTGCCGCGCTTGGTGATGACGACGGCCTGACGCTTGGCCTGGACTTCGTCCATGATGGCGAGGCAGCGGGCTTTGAACGTGCCGGCAGGGATGGTTTTGGTTTTCATGGGACTCGTGATCATGGTCATTATACCATGGTCATCTGGCGTGATATCAGCGCCTTATGAGACCCAACCCCCACAACCGAGATTGTCTTTTTCCGCTCACCCGCGCGATGAATTAGTTCCCGTAACGCTCACGAATAAACTCAGCAATCCCGGCGTAGGCCTTGGTTAGGATCGCTTCGTCCGGCAGGAACACAATGCGGAAGTGCTGCGTGCCCGGTTTCTGCCCGAATCCGGAGCCGTGTACGACCATGACGTGCTTCTGCCGAATCAACTCTTTCACGAATACCTCATCGCTCTCCGGGATCTCAATCCGTGGGTACGCATAGAACGCCCCGCGCGGCGCAACGCAACTGACGCGTGGCGTCGCTTCACACCACTTCTGCGTGAGATCGCGGCGCGACCGCAATTTGCGCTGCACTTCGAGGAGGTGATCCTGCGGCCCTTCCAGCGCGGGCTTGATTGAATACTGCTCGGGATGGTTGGCACACAGGCGCGCTCGAAGCAGACGGTGCACGCCCTCGGTGTACGCCTTCACGGCAACAGCGTCGCCCGACACGATGCCCCATCCGATGCGCCACCCTGGGACAAGATAGTTCTTCGACATCCCTCCGAACGTCACGCACGGCACATCCGGTGCCACGGAGGCAAATGCAATGTGGGGCGTGCCGTCCAGAATCAGCTTGTCATAAATTTCGTCCGAGAAAACGATTAGATTATGCCGCCGCGCCAGTTCTGCAACCTGCTCCAGCATCTGACGCGTGCACAGCGAGCCCGTAGGATTGTTCGGATTGATCAATACGATTCCGCGCGTGAGCGGCGTCAGCTTGCGCCCGATGTCGGCCAGTTCGGGCTGCCAGGCATCGTCCTCATTCAGGTCGTACGCGTTGAGTCCGATTCCCAGCTTGCAAAGCACCGCCGAATAGAGCGGATAATCCGGACTCGGCGTCAGCACGTTTTCGCCAGGATTCACCAGCGCTGAAAGGCAAAGATCGACGGTCTCGCTCACCCCTGCCGTTACGAAAATGTCCCGCACCGTGGCGATGCCCTTACGCTCCGCTTCGCCACGAATCGCCTCGATCGCTTCCGGAACGCCCGGCGACGGCGCGTACCCATTCTTGCCGTCGCGCATCGCCTTGTACACAGCCTCAATAATGTGCGCGGGCGTCTGAAAGTCGAAGTTTAGCGGATCGCCGACGTTGAGCGGAAGAACTTTGTGTCCCTGCTTGACCACCTCGTCGGCGACGCATGCCAAGTCGCGAATAGCGTATCGAACATGTTCCAGGCGGGTGGCGGCGGCAATCTCGTGAGCTTGGCTGATCGGAGTCATAAAACCCTCGCCACGGCGAAAGTTCCGGGCCGCGGCCAAGCAGAAATTCTAAATGCATGGAAGGTGATAAAGGACAGAAATCTGCATCTGTCCCCGCCAACTGCAAACGGAGAAAGGGAAGGTTTAAAGGCGGAAGACTTACTTGTTAGCGTTGAAAGTGAAGATGGCTTCCTCGACGGTTTGGGCCGAGCCGGGGGCATATTTCCACCGCATCACCGCCTGCGTGGCATACTGCGCCAGCATGGGATTGCCGCCCTTGCATTCAACCTTCGAAACATTGCCGTTGGGCAGCACCGTCGCTTCCAGGCGAACCTGTCCCTCAAAGTGACCGTTCCGCAGTACATACGGATAATCCGGTTCAGTCATCACCAGGACCTTGCGCTTTGGCTTGGGCGCGGCGGTGCTCTGAGCCAGCAGACGTGGAGTGGAACTGGCCATAAGACCCAGCAGCAAGGCCAGGACAGCAAACTGGAGTCTCTTCCTGGCGCTATTCAGTCCGCGAGTACTGCGACGATATCGATCCATCACAAGACAACCCCAAAGGTGAGAGTTGAGACCTGGAGGGAAGCCTCATGCGGCTAAGGTAGGCTGCTCGTAGCGCCCAAACAAGATTACCGACGTACCCGCCGGGATATGGAGGCGAAGCTCAGTCCCTACGACTACAGAACCCCGCCGCTCCCGTGCTGACGAAAGTGACCAGTTAGTCTTCCCGGTCGATCTGCGCCTTCTGCAGCTTGTCGGAATAATCGACGTAGACCGACTTCCACTCCGTGTAGAAGTCGATGGCGCCGATCCCGCCCTCGCGATGTCCATTCCCCGTCGCCTTGGTCCCGCCGAAGGGTAGATGCACTTCCGCCCCAATCGTGGGCGCATTGATGTACGTGATGCCGGCATAGAGGTCGCGAATCGCCGAAAACGCTTTGTTCACGTCCTTGGTATAGAGCGCAGACGATAGTCCGTACTCGATCCCGTTCGCAATTTCGATAGCATCGTCCAAATCATCGCAGGGGATGATCGAGACCACGGGTCCGAAAATCTCCTCCTGCGCGATGCGCATCTTGGGATCGACATCGATAAACACCGTCGGCTCCATGAACCAGCCATATTGATATTCACCCTGATCCAGTCGATGGCCCCCGCACACCAGCTTCGCGCCCTCGTTCTGGCCGATCTCAACGTAGCTCAGATCCGTCTGGAGCTGCCGTTCGTTGACGGCCGGACCCATCTGCACCGTCTCATCCAGCCCATTGCCTACTTTTAATTTCTGGGCGCGCTCGACAAGTCGCTCGACGAATTCCCGATACACGCCCTTCTGCACGATCATGCGGCTGGTCGCAGTGCACCGCTGGCCTGTGGTCCCGAACGCTCCCCAGAGCCCGCCTTCGATGGCCAGATCAAGATTGGCATCGTCGAGCACGATCATCGGATTCTTGCCGCCCAGTTCCAGCGAGCAATGCTTGAAACTCTTGGCCGCGATTCCGCCGATAATGCGGCCCACGGCAGACGATCCCGTCAGCGAGACGGCGCGAACATCGGCGTGTTCGGCGATCGGCGTGCCCACCTCCGCCCCGAATCCGCTCACGATATTGATCACGCCCTTGGGCAGCCCCGCGTCAGCCAAGGCGCGAACCAGGTTGAACGTAGAAAGTGGAGTATCCTGCGCCGGCTTGATGACGCAAGTATTCCCACACACCACCGCGGGCAGAAGCTTCCACGAAGAAATGGCCATCGGAAAGTTCCAGGGAGTGATCATGCCGCAAACGCCGATCGGCTGCCGTACGGCCATGGCAAACTTGTTGGGCATCTCCGACGGCACCGTGGGACCGAAAAGCCGGCGTCCCTCGCCCGCATTGTAATATGCCGCGTCAATGGCCTCCTGGACGTCGCCACGGGTTTCGGCAAGAACCTTGCCCATCTCGCGAGTCATCTCCCGCGCATAGTCTTCCTTGCGCTCAATCAAGATCTCGGCTGCCCGGAAGACGATCTCCGCACGACGCGGAGCTGGCACCAGTCTCCACTTGGTGAAGGCGCGCTTGGCAGCGGCAACGGCAGCGTCCACGTCAGCCTTGGCGGATTTCTGGAAGATGCCGACCAGGTCGCGGGTATCAGCGGGATTCCGATTCTCAAATGTCTCCCCGGTCGAAGACTCGACCCACTCACCATCGATGAAATTCTTGAATACCTTGGTCGTGCCGTAGCTGAGAGTGGCCGGACTGGTCACGGTATCGGTTGCCATACTGTCTCCTAGGGGTTCTGAATATGAAGGCCCAAACAGTTGATGCTACAACCGGCGAGGAAGGTGCGGCAAGGGTGGGGTTTGTACTGCTGTCTGAAACCGCGAGACTTCAGTGGGCCTTGATGTGTGGAGGGTTGATGTCGCCGAACGGCAAAGGCGAAGAATCAGGGTGGTCGGATACGTTTTCAGCGACGCCTTGCTGCGCGACGCGCAGATTCTCTTCCGAGGCGAGTGGTGGCAAACACCCTTCGCCAAACGCCAGCACCCGATCGCCCAAACGAACTCGCCCCGGTTGAGGCTCGTAGAACGTGTACACGGGTTGAGCCTCAAATGCCCGCGCCGTTGGCTTCGCGTCCATGCGAATCGTCACTTCCGTCGTCTTGTCTGACTGGTCGACGTAGATCACCGTCGCTAAAGGTATACGGCCGATTCCGCGGCCTAGCAACCGGATCGTCGTGGGTGAACAGGGCTTGGTGCGTTCCTCTTGCTGGGCCAACGCTTCGGCCGGTTGTTGTGCGAGAAGTTGCTTCCATGCTGGGAGAACATCGCCTTGCGTTGCGCAGGGATGCCAGCGTGTGATGCAGGAGAAATCGAGGTCGGTGAGACGCCTGACATCTGCGGAATCCGCGTAAGGAGTGAAAGTTATAACTCCGTGGACGCAGTTTGTGCAGCCGCTCGGGCCTCCGAAATTATATTCCGGATGAAGGGGAAAGGGCCAGACGTGTCCCGTACGAATCTGCCCAATAACGGTGAGACAAGAAGTGTCTCCGGTATTGTCGCGGTCGCACGGGCCTTCCACGTATTCTGCGATGTCCTTTCCGACGACGGCATCCTTGCGAATGCGAAGCGAGCCGAGAATCATCGCTGGCCGGCCTCCCAGCCACCGGTAGACCGTCCGGAGTTGGTGGTTGTAGAAGAACTGGCTGTGATGCCAGACGAAGTCATCGAGTCCAAATTCGACGTCGCACCAATCGCGCCGGCAGCCGCCTGTCTCGCGTACGTTGTTTCCCCACCGGTCGATCACCTTCCGCGCGTCCGCATAAGTGCTCTTGCGCAACTCCAGCGCGCGAATGTCCGAAAGCAGGAGTTCCGAGCGCCACCGGAGGTGGTATTGATCGAGGCGAGTGGCTCCCGCCAGCAGGGCGATCACGACGATCCCGCCTCTGGGCAGCCATCGGAGCGGGCGGAGAATCCATCTCCTCATGCTTCTATTAGACACCGGCGAAAGGCTAGTTGCAGTCCTGGGAAAGGTTACGAACGTCTACACCAGTGTTTTAATCGCGGATCGAACGCACCCGGAGACGGATGCCTTCGTACTCCTGCAAGGTGGCAACGATGTCGAAGATGTTCTGAGCGCGTGGATCTTCTGCGGGCCCGAGCATGCGCATGATGCTTTTGGCGGGATACGGATAGAGCGTGAGAGTTTAGAAAATCCGACCGTGGCGTTGATCTGTCGCCACATTAGTCTCTACCGCCACCGCTTGATCTTCGGCCAGAGGTCGTCCAGGGTGCCGAACTTTGGTCCCCGGCAAATGTTGACACTGATCTGGGTTTCGAGTGCCCACGGGTTGTCGGCGGAGAGGCCGACGAAGTCGACTTGCTGGAAGAGTTCTTGCAAACGCTCTCTGTGGTCGCCAAGCACGATCAGGCATTTGCCGGAATAGCCCCGCGGCCCCCAGAGCCAATAGGTGCGATCGCCGCTGATCGCGGACGGAAGTCCCATCAGGCGGCCGAAGAAATCGATGGCTCCGGCTTGGCCGTAATCCTGGGCGAAGATACCGCAGTCGGCGCGTTCGTCGACGGGAATCTGATTCCATGCTACCGCGGCCTCGTCCGCGATCTCCTTCCAGCCGAACTGGTCGGAATACCACTGCGGAAGGGCGGCGCGCGCGTGGGAGTACTCATTCACGGGGAGTTTGAACGGAAGTGTTTTCATGTAGGAGAGGAAATGCTCGGGCGACAGAACCGGGACGACGATCGGCATTAGGTGGATTCCGCTGGCCACCAGGACGATCACAATGGTGGGTTTCAACCACTGCAGGCGCGGCGCCGAGCTTTCGGGACGGTCTAACCTAAGATGATCAAGTCTAGGATGATCCAGCTTAGAATGGCCCAGCCAATGTTCAAGCGCCACCGCTCCCGCTGCCAGCAACATCGGGTAAATCGGAGCCAGATAGTAATTCTTCCCGTGAAGCAGGAACAAGATGGTGTAGGTAACCAGGTAGCTCCAAGCCAGCAGCCGATACGGCCGGAGTCGCGCGGAGAATAGCAGAGCGAACAGCCCGCCCAGCCAGAGGGGCGCGACCAAAGGATTGGTGACGAGCACTTGCTGAAAGAAAAACTGGGAGGGCCCCCACACAACGTCGCGACCTTCGGCGCGGATGGCGCGCATCAATTGCACGAACGGCCAGTCGTAGTGAATGTTCCATAGCAGATTGGGCAGGAAAATCAGAAAAGCGACGAGTCCTCCCAGCCACATCCACTTGCTCCGGAGCGCGCGGCGCTGCTCGGTGAGCAACAGGCCCACGACAATTCCCAGGCCGAAGATGGCGATGGTGTACTTGTTTTCGAGGCCGAGGCCGGCGCACACGCCGAACCACAGCCAGTGGCGGGGATTGTCTTGCTTGATGGCCAAGATGGCGAAGTAGGCGCAGCCCATCCACAGGTTGGGCTCAAGACAGTTCGTGCCGAGCAGGCTGCCGTTGGAGAGATACTGCGGCACGATCACTGCGCAGATCGCGCTGAGTAACACGGCGTAGCGGCGTCCTCCCAGTTCGCGAGCTAGCACGGCAGTCTGTACGACCAGAAGGGAAGAAGCCAGAGCAGGGATGAAGCGAATGCTGCGCAGCGAGTCTCCCAGTACAGCGCGACAGATGTGGATCAGAAAAGGAATGAGCGGAGGCTGGTCGACATATCCCCACTGCAAATGGTCGCCGCACGACATGTAGTCGAACTCGTCGCGAAAGTAGCCATAACGATTGTTGAAATAAATGTGAAAGAGAAGTTTGGCCAGGGCGATCGCCCAGATCACTGCCATCCCATCGGCAAGAAAGGATCGCCGATTTCGGGATGGAGCAGCTGCGGTGGCAGAAGTGGCTTCCATTTTGACCACCAAGAATAGCTGCCCGAGCGCGGGCCTGTCATGACGCCCGGGGATTCTTAGTTCCTTCTAACATTGCCGCGCCTAGATCGCCCCGCTCACGAACCGCGTTGGCACTTCGGTAACCTCCCAAACTGATTACCTGTTTTTTCCTCGGTTTTGCATGTGCTAACGTTTCTCTTTACCGCATATTTGCACAGGTTTAGCGAGGTTTTTCAATCCCAAGTGCCTGCTGACAATCGCAAATCCGGCATCCACGTTGCGTGGACGACCGTCACATACCGCAGTGTGGCCT
Organism: uncultured Acidobacteriaceae bacterium; assembly: GCA_963788555.1. Taxonomy (GTDB): domain Bacteria; phylum Acidobacteriota; class Terriglobia; order Terriglobales; family Acidobacteriaceae; genus Sulfotelmatobacter. The sequence continues at coordinate 968,320 of CAWBHM010000008.1, forward strand.
TGCTGGTTCTGGCAGTCGCCGGGATTTTCTGCGCCTTCATGCGTTTCACCTTTCCGCAGTTCTCTGAGAATGCGGTGAAAGCGGGCGGAGACGTCGTCAGCAAACTCCTCGATCGCGTTTCGGGCATGGCTCCGACGGCGGGCGCTGGAGTCTCAACGGCTCAGCAGGCGCACTTCACCGCCCTCGATGGCACGGTTCGCGTGAAGAAGAGCAATGGCAACAGTTGGGTTCCCGGCGACTACAGCATTCCTCTGGAAAAAGGCGATGTCGTTCAGACGGGTTCCGAAGGCATGGCCAAGGTGGTCTTCAACGACGGAACCAGTTACACCGTCAAACAGGATTCTCTGATCGTAATCGAAGAGAACTCTGCCAACGATCAGCAGCAGACGAATGTTGCCGTAGCCGTGAGTACCGGAACTGTGGATTTGTCTACGGCGACCTATAGTCAAGGTTCCAAGTCGCAGGTGATTGTGGCGGGAGCCACGGCAACGTTGTCTCCAGAATCTGCGGCGCAAGTTCACAACGATCCCAAATCAGACCAGCATGAAATCCTGATGAAAAAAGGAACGGGCGAGGTCACGCGCAACGGCGAAACCGTAAAACTTGCCAACTGGGAAAAAGTCAGCTTTCAGGGCCAGCAGTCGCACCTCGAGAAGGCTAAAGAGATCGGTCCGCCCACGCCCATCGGTCCAGCCAACATGGCGCCGCTGTTCTCAGCAGGCGAGGCGACCAAGGACGTCGAGTTTTCCTGGACGCCGATGGCGAATGCAGTTGGTTACCGCCTGCGCATCTCCCGCAACCCTTATTTCTCCTCTACACTGGTTGACAAGAAGGTTAATACGGCAGCGGTAACGGTCACCAGCCTTGGAGAAGGTGCTTATTACTGGATGGTGCAGTCTTACGACGTGGCGGGGAACGAATCGGCGGAAAGCGAAAAAAATCGCTTTACCATTATTTCCAAGGGCAAGGAAAACGAAGCGATCGACCTGGAACTCGATCCGTTCATTCAGCATGGCCACGTGATCGAAGTGACGGGCAAAACGCAGATTGGCGCGCGAGTGATGGTGAACGGCAGTGAAGTCCCCATGATCAACTCGGATGGCGGCTTTCATTACTTCACCCCCCCGCTGCCCACCGGAGAAGCCGTGATTACCGTAACGGCCCAAACGGCGCAGGGCGGCGTGAACACGCAGCAGAAGAAGATCATTATTCAGTAGAAGACAGTTTCAAAGTTTCGAGTTTCAAGCTCGCCGAGTTTCAAGTTTTTGACGAGGCTATTTAGAGGAACCGGGTTTTTAGATTTTGAAACTCTGAAACTGGAAACTTGAAACTGGTTTTAAGCAGGATTGCCGGGTATCTCGTAGAATAAAGACACCCAGAATCCCGACAACAGAATAGAAAGAATCCGGGCCACTCCCGGAAGAGCACCACGTCGAAAGACGCGAGAATATTTCGTCATGTCAAACAACGGATTTCATTCAGGCTCGACGCGCAACCACAACCTCCGGTCGCTGTTCAGCATTTTTTCCAGCGACCTGGCGATCGATCTCGGCACCGCCAACACGCTTGTATACGCGCGCGGCAAAGGGATCGTGGTGAACGAGCCTTCTATCGTCGCCATCAACAAAAACACGGGTGAAGTCGAGGCCGTCGGCAAAGAGGCGAAAGAGATGTTGGGCCGCACGCCCGGGCAACATCGTCGCCATCAAGCCCATGAAAGATGGCGTGATCGCCGACTTCAAGGTCACCGAGAAGATGTTGAACTACTTCATCCAGAAGGCGCACAACCGCAAGATGCTGGTGCATCCCCGCATCGTGATTGGCGTGCCCTCGGAAATTACGCAGGTGGAAAAGCGCGCGGTCATGGATTCGGCCTATCGTGCCAAGGCGAGCGAAGTGCATCTCGTCGAGCAGGCCATGGTGGCCGCGATCGGCGCCGGACTTCCCATCACCGAGCCCAGCGGCAACATGGTCGTCGACATCGGCGGCGGTACCACCGACATCGCGGTGATCTCGCTCAGTGGCATCGTCTATTCCCGTTCCGTGCGTATGGCCGGAAACCAGATGGACGAAGCCGTCATGAATTACCTGAAGCGTAAATACAACTTGCTGATCGGCGAGCGCACTGCCGAGCAGATCAAGATGGAAATCGGCTCCGCGCATCAACTCGACAAGCCGATGACCATGGAGATCAAGGGCCGCAACCTGATTGAAGGCGTGCCCAAGACGATTACCGTCGACGACGGCGAAATCCGCGAAGCCCTGAGCGAATGCGTTTCCACCATCATGAACGCGATCCGCGTCGCCCTCGAGCGGACGCCACCCGAACTCTCCGCTGACATCAGCGACCGCGGCATCGTCCTCACCGGCGGTGGCGCGCTTCTCAAGAATCTCGACAAGCGCATCCGCGAAGAAACCGGGCTGCCGGTTTCCATCGCCGACGACCCACTATGCAGCGTGGTCCTGGGCACCGGCAAGATGCTCAGCGACTTCAAGCTGCTGAGAAAAATCTCGATCGAGTAAGATGCAGTTGCCAGCTGCCAGTTGCCGGTTGCCAGTTAGAACTCAGCTGACGGCTGGCCCTGATGACCGAGCACGACAACCATCCGAACTGGCAACTGACTTCTGGCAACTGACAACTGCTTTATGGAATCTGTACTCGGCCGCTATCGCAACCTGATCATTCTCGTAGGAGTCTTGTTTCTGCAAGTGCTCGGGCTCGCGATGCAGGTCAAGCGCGGCGGCAACGATGCCGAAAATACGCGTCTGATCCGCATCTGGACCGTCGGAGCCATTACTCCTTTCGAACGAGCCCTGGTCTGGGTCCAGAACAGCAGCGGCAATCTCTGGCACAACTATTTTTACCTGCGCGGCGTGCGCGCCGAGAACCGCCAGCTTAAAGATCAGATCGAGCAGATGCGGCTCGAGCAGGTTCGCCTCAGCGAAGACGCTGCCCAGGCTCGCCGTCTGCAGACTCTGCTGGCCTTCAAAGAGCAATTCATCTCCCGCACCGTCGCTGCACAAGTCATCGGCTCCAGCGGCAGCGATCTCTCGCGCATCATCTATATCGATAAAGGGGACAACGCCGGCATCAAGCGCGACATGGCTGTCATGACGGCGGACGGCATTGTCGGAAAAGTCCTGCTCGTTTACCCCTCGGTTTCGCAGGTGCTGTTGATCAGCGATCAAAGCAGCGGTGTAGGCGCCCTACTCGAAAAGACGCGCCTGCAGGGAGTCCTCCGGGGAACGGCGAACGGGGAAGTCGTTCTCGAACGAGTGATGAGCGACGAACAGGTTCCGGTCGGCGAAACCGTGCTGACCAGCGGAGGCGACCAGATCTTTCCCAAGGGATTGCCTGTTGGCACCGTGACCAAGGTCGGAACCGGCAAAGATCTGTTCCTGAACATCAAGATCAAGCCCGCCGCTAATCTCAGCAAGCTTGAAGAAGTGCTTGGTGCTGGTCGAAAAGCAGGAAAGGCAGGCGACGGCCGAAGAGAATGTTCGAGTTCGCGCTGCCGATATTTTGGCGCAGCGTCTGCCGTCAGTGCCCGACAAGCCTGCCACTGATCCAAACGCTGCAGCCGCGTCTACAGAAGGTGCTAACAAGCCCGCCGGTCAGAACACCGCAACCAAGCCCGCAGGCACTCCCAACAGTACGCCGCAAGCTGCGAAGACTCCATCTGCCAACAGCCCCAACGCTTCAGCCACAGGACAAACAGGTAGGGTTGGAACCAGCACGACGCCGAAAGCCGCTGGTGCGGCAGCTTCCAAACCCTCGGCACCAAGGCCGGCTCCGTCGCAAACCAACTCCGCCACTTCTCCTGACAAGCCGGCCCAGCAACCGCAGCCGACGACAGATCCTCAGCCTCACCCTCCGCTCGACCGAGGGCAGCCCCCAATAGCGTGCCGATCACTTACACATCCGGGGAGCAGGTTGAGGTCTACCGATTCAGTATCCCGGTAACGATCGGTGTGCCCTTGCTCGCACTCTTCGTACAGGCATTCTTACCGCTGCGTTTTCCCCGATTTGCCGTCTATTTTGATTTGCCCTTGCTGGTGACGATCTTTTTTGCCATGGCGCGCCGAAGTCCGGTTGCCGGCCTGTTCACGGGCGCAGTCATTGGCCTGGCGCAGGACATGCTTGGCCACAATCCGATCGGAATCTACGGAATTGCCAAGACGGTCGTGGGCTACGGAGCTTCTTCGTTGGGCGTAAAGCTCGACGTGGAAAACGCCGGCGCCCGCTTGCTGGTGACGCTCGGGCTTTTACCTGGTGCATTCGGCGGTCTATTTCACCGTGGCGCACGGAATGGTGAACATGACCCAGACCTGGAGCTGGCCCCGCGGCATTCTGGCCGGCGTCGCCAATGCGATCCTCGGCGTGGCGCTGTTCTTCCTGCTCGACAAGTTCAAGCAGAGAACGTGAATGCAGTACCCGGTACTCAGTACTCGGTATTCAGTAGTCGGATGCAGACCTGGACGGTGACCTTCGTTATCCCCCGCTTCACCGCGGCGACTTCTTGAGCATTACAATGGAAATAACCTCGACGAGATTCACCCAACACTGCCGCAGTGCGAACGATCCAAGGGCCACTGGGTACTGGGTACTCGGTACTGGGTACTGACTTGATGTTCGGCCGCGACGAAAAAGTTTCCGAGTTCCGCCTCACGGCGGCGCAATACATCATCCTCGGCATCTTCCTGGTGCTCGCCTACGGACTGTGGAGGCTGCAGGTGATGGAGAGCGGCTACTACGCCTCCGCTGCCGAAAAGAACCGCATTCGCAACGTCCCGGTGCTCGCGCCTCGCGGCAAGATTCTCGATCGCGAAGGCCGCACCATCGTCGACAACTATCCATCCTTCTCTGCGCTACTGTTGCGCGACTCCACGCGCGACCTGGTCGGCGACGCGGACTTGATTGCTCAGGGTTTGCATCTGGATCCGAATGAGGTGCGGGCCCGCATCCGCCGCTTTGCGGCGATGCCGCAATACCAGCCGATCTTCCTGAAAGAAGACATCACTCCCGATGAACTGCAGTTCATCGAAGCTCATCGCAACGAATTGCCCGAACTCGACACCATCATGGCGCACCGCCGCCTGTATCCGCGCAACGGATTCATGGCGCACCTGATCGGTTATGTCGGCGAAGTCAGCGAAGACATGCTGAACCAGCCGCAGTTCGAGCTCTACAATGCCGGTGACGTGGTCGGCATTTCCGGAGTCGAACGTCAGTACAACACGTTGCTGATGGGCAAGAACGGATCGCGTCAAGCCTTGGTCGACAGCCACGGCCGCGAAGTTGGACGCTTGGGTGAAACCGAAGCTATCCCCGGAAAACAACTCACGCTTGACGGTCGACATCGATCTGCAGATCGCCGCCGAAGAAGCTCTGGCAGGAAAGAACGGAGCGGTGGTTGCCATGGACCCGCGCACCGGCGAAATTCTTGCCATGGTGAGCGGGCCCACATTTGACCCCAACGATTTCGCGGTGCACGTATCGCGCGATCAATGGAACAAGCTGGTCACCGATCCCGACAAGCCGCTGCTGAACAAAGCCATCCAGGCGCAACTGGCTCCCGGCTCGACCTTCAAGATCATTATGTCCGTGGCGGGATGGCAAGAGGGTATTGCGCAAGACCTCCACGTGAACTGTACGGGAGGTGCCGAGTTCTACGGTCGTCGTTTCGGCTGCTGGGTGAAAGGCGGCCATGGACCGGTGACGCTGGAAAAAGCGATCTACCAGTCCTGTGACGTTTTCTTCTACACGCTGGCGGAAAAACTGGGCATCGACCGCATTGCAAAATACGCTACCCAGTTGGGGCTGGGCCAGAAAACTGGAATCGACCTGCCGAACGAAGTCAGCGGCGTCATGCCTTCGGAAGAATGGAAGATCAAGAATTTCAAGCAAAAATGGTTTGCCGGCGAAACGATTTCGGTCGGCATCGGCCAGGGCGCGGTCGCCATTACGCCCGTGCAGTTACTGCGCGCCGTTAGCGCAATCTCCATGGGCGGTCGCATGGTTGTACCTCACGTGATCAACCCAACCGATATGCCTCCAGGCTATGTCGAAGCTCAGCACTATACGGAAGTGAAAAACGTCCCGATTGATCCCAACGGATGGAACTTCATCACGGACGCGATGTCGCGCGTGCTGTTGCCGGAGGGTACCGCTCCGTCGGCGCATATTCCGGGAATCGACATCGCTGGCAAAACCGGTTCGGCACAGATCGTGTCGCTGGCCACTCGCGCGAGATTCAAGAACAGCGACGATCTAGCGCAAAATGGATGGTTCGTGGGATTCACCCCGCGGCGCAATCCCGACATCGTCGTCTGTGTCCTGTTTCAGGGCGGTGAGCACGGCAGATTGGCGGCTCGGCTAGCGACCCAGGTGATCAAGGCCTACGTCGACAAGCAACGTCGCGCTCCCACCAAGATGGTAGAGAAGCCAAAGAGCAACGGAACGGTCGATATCGGAGGTCTCTGGACCGAGCCTGGTTCCGACGGAGACAAGGAAACCCTGCAAGCCGGCCATTTCGTTCTGGACCTGCCAAAGAAGCCGCTGGCAGTAGCGGTCGTCGCGCCCGGAATGCACGAATGACTCCTCAGCCGAAGGCAATTCCGACTGTGGATCCCACAATGACAAAGCTAAAAGCTAGGAGCTAAAAGCTAGAAGCTGTTTTATGGCACGTTACGTTTCATACCGCGACTTCGACTGGGTTCTTCTGGTGTTCGTGCTCCTCATTTGCGGCATGGGCGTTATGGAGATCCATAGCGCTACCATGCACACGAAATTCGCGGGGGCGCACGTCAAGCAGGTCTACTGGATCATGGCCGGCGTCGGCGCGATGTTCCTCGTCAGCCTGGTCAACTACCAGGCACTCCTTGATCAGATCCACTGGTTCTACATCGCTGGCGTCGCCTCGCTCGTGGCTGTGTTACTTTTCGGCCAAAAGTACCTGGGCGCGCGACGCTGGATCAAAATGCCCGGGGGCAATCACTTCCAGCCGTCCGAATGGGTGAAACTCATCCTCATCCTCGCGGTCGCCAAGTATTTCGCCGACATGCGCGAGCGGGAGCTTTCTTGGACGGATTTCATGAAGGCCGCCGGGATCGTCGGGATCCCCATGCTGATGGTGCTCAAACAACCGGACCTCGGTACTGCCCTTACCTACCTGCCCATTGCGGCCATGGGTGTGTTTCTGGGCGGACTGCAATGGAAGCAAGGGTTGACCGTGGCATTGCTCGCGACGGTAGGTCTGGGAGCAGTCTTTTTCATCCCAAGGGTGCACGTCCTGAAGTCGTACCAGAAGCAACGCCTGACCAGCTTTGTTGATCCCGAACTGGATCCCCAAGGCTCCGGGTACCAAGTTGAGCAATCCAAGATCGCTGTCGGTTCCGGAGGCCTTTGGGGTGGCAAAGGCTCGCAAACACACGGCGCCTTCCTCCCGGTTCCCCAAACGGACTTCATTTTCGCTGCCTTCTCGGAAGAACATGGATTCGTAGGCGCTCTCGGGGTTCTGCTGCTATACTTCATTGTGCTGATGCGTTTGACCCAAAACGCGCAAACAGCGCCCGACCGCGCTGGCACGTTTGTGGTGATGGGTGTGGTGGCTGTGCTTAGCTTCCATATCCTGGTCAATGTCGGCATGGTGGTTGGCTTTATGCCAGTTACCGGAATACCACTGCCGCTGATGAGTTATGGTGGGTCTTCTGTGCTGTTCATGTTCCTGGCGCTGGGGATGGTTATGAATGTTCGTATGCGCCGCTTCGTGAACTGACTGGGTGAGCCCCAGTTAGGACGGAACAAGATTCAGAAGCAACGGGTTCAGGAACCAGGGAAGAACGGCAGGAAAGCAGTTTTGTTGCGCTCGCAGGCGCAACCCCAAAAATATCGATCGCCCTCGCGTGAAGGGGGCATTTCACCGGCTAGTTGGGCAGCAGAAGGCCGGGCAGGATTGAAGCTGAGCAGTCAGCCGGGCAGGGAACGGCCCCCCGACCCAAGTTTGGGTCTGAGAGTGCGGTCACAAACCCCGGCGGAAGTTAAAGCGATAAGTGCAAAAGATTCCCAAGCTTGTGCAGCGGACTCGGCGTAGAGAAGAACTCTCTGCCACAGTCTGTCCCCTGTTCGGGGCAGCATCGCGACGCTCCTCTCTTCATCCTCCCGCACCTCTTCTGACTCCACCCCGGTGACGCCCGGCCGACTCGTTAGGGTCGGCGGGACCGGAGTGTTCGAATGAACAAAGAACTATTCGTCTCTTCTACTCCCCACGAAACCAAGGTGGGCCTGGTGGAAGACGATCTGCTCGCCGAAGTCTATCTTGAGCGCGAGAACGAGTACACCCTAGCAGGGTCCATCTACAAAGGCCGCGTTACCCGCGTGCTCCCTGGCATGCAGTCGGCTTTCGTGGACATCGGCCTGGAACGCGATGCCTTCCTATATGTCTCCGACTTCATGGAGTTGGAAGAGCACGACGACGATCTGACCGACGTCATCCCAGCGAACCGCAGCGTGCAGGACATGCGTCAAGGCCCGGCGAAGTCTGAGACAACAGGCGCGACGGAGAATGGAGCCAGTCCCGAAGCCGACCTGCTGCCCGCCACCGACGAGGGAACCTTCGAAGCCGAAACTCTCAGCGAGGGGCAGCCGGCTCCCGTCGCCGAATCCGCAGACGTGGCCACTGGTGGCGATTCCCAGAATCGTGAGCGCGGAGGCTGGCGCGGCCGTCGCCGCCGACGTGGCGGTCGTCGCGATGGCCGGGGTGATGGCCGTGACCGAGGACCCGATCGCGGGCCCGAAAGATCTGCCGACCGTCCCGACCGCGTGTCCGAGCGTGGCCCCGAACCGCGTTTCAGCCGCCCCGCAGAACCCGCACCATCGCGCACCGTGGACTCTGGCAGAACTCAGCCTTCTGGTCCGCCTCCAGGCTACCAGCCGATGATTCTGCCGGGAGAGTCCATCTCCAAATATCAGCGCTTGGCACAGCAGCCTCCCGCGCCGCAACCCATCGTCCGTGATAGCGTTTTCTCCACCGCATCGGAGCCCCTAGCCGAGTCGGCTGCCCCGCTAGCCGCTAGATTTCCAGAAGATGAACCCATCTTCGCTGCTTCCGAGTCCGTCGGCGAGCCGCTTCACGAGGAAAACGAAGACATCCGGTCAGCTCCGGAAGAGCATGTGGAACAGCTTGAGTCGGCCTCAACCACGGCCGACTGGAATCAGGAGTTCCGCCGTTCCGAAGCCACCATCCCGGCTCTCGGTTGGCCTGGCGAGTCCAGCGTCACGTTTGAGCCGGTCGAAGCCCAGGCAGATGTCCGGGAAGAAGCCCGCGAACTCCGCGAAGTAGAAGTTCGCGAACGAGAAGTCCACGAAGACGAGGAGACAGATGAGGCAGCGTCCGTTCCGGAGCCGATCGATCACGCTCTGCGTTCTCATCGTGACGAACAGGCCCCGGTTTTTGCCGCTCCCGGCACCATGGAAGAAGAGACCATCGACGACGATGAGGCGGACACCGTCCATTACCAAGCTGCGTCTGATGAAGGTTACGACGAGTTCGAAGAAGAGACCCAGGCTGGTCCCGGACATCTGAACGGCGATGCCCGCGAGGCCGTCGCTGAGATTCATCACTCCTCGATGGCCGAAGCTGGAACGCCCGAATCTGCGGCGCATCCCACCGAGGCTGCTCCCGCCGAAGGCGAAGAGGACAGCGAGGAACTCGAACTCGAAGAGGCCCAAGCCGAAGCCGAAGCCATGCTCGATGCCGAGGCTCGCGCCAACGGCACTGTCGACGCCCGCGTCGAAGTTCGCGCACCCGCGGCCACAGCCGGATACACACAGCGCAGCCAGCGCCCGCGTCCCGGTCACGACCGCCCCGGCTACGAGCGCCGCGGCGGCGACCGTCAGCGACGAGGTGGAGGCGGACGACAGCGTTTCCGTCGCCGTGAGAATGCGCCCGTTCCTTTGATCAGCGATCTGCTCAAAGAAGGCCAGGAAATTCTGGTCCAGATCGCCAAGGAACCCATCGGCAAGAAAGGAGCGCGCATCACCAGCCACATCGCACTGCCCGGGCGCTTCCTGGTCTACATGCCGACCGTGAACCATACCGGTGTCTCGCGCAAGATTTCCTCCGAAGAAGAACGCCAGCGCCTGAAGCGGATCATCCTCAGCGAGCGTGAGAACGGCCACGGAGGTTTCATTGTCCGCACCGCCGCACAGAGCGCCAGTGAAGAAGAGCTCCGCGCCGACATCCGATTCCTGAAAGGCCTGTGGCAGGACATCAAGAATCGCGCCGAAAGCTCCAAGCCGCCTGCTCTGATCTATCACGATCTCAACGTCGTCGAGCGCGTGCTGCGCGACCAGGTCACCTCCGACTTCAGCGTGATCTGGGTCGACACCGAACCGGAATACGAACGCGTGCTGCGCTTCTTCAACCGCTTCCAACCCGGCATGGTGAAGCGCGTAAAGCTCTACACCAAAGAAACGCCACTGTTCGAGCAATTCGGTCTCGCCGAAGAAATGAACAAGGCGCTCAAGTCGAAAGTGTGGCTCAAGAGCGGCGGCTACATCGTCATCAACCAGACTGAGGCTCTGGTCGCGATCGACATTAACACCGGCAAATACGTTGGCAAGACCGCGCGTCTGGAAGACACGATCGTCAAGACGAACGTGGACGCGATCAAAGAAATCGTCCGCCAGATTCGCCTGCGCGATCTGGGCGGCATCATCATCATCGATTTCATCGATATGGATGAGCGCCGCAACCGCCAGCGCGTCATGCAGGCGCTGGAAGAAGAACTCCGCCATGACCGCGCGCCTTCAAAGACGCTGCAGTTTAACGACTTCGGACTCGTTGCCATCACCCGTAAACGCGTAAAGCAGTCGCTCGAACGCACGATTGGCGCTCCTTGCCCGTACTGCGAATCAACTGGATACGTGAAGTCGGTGACGACCGTCTGCAACGAGATTTATGTTGAGATGAGGAAGATCGCGAAGCATCTGGAGCACGAAGATGTCATGCTGCGCGTGCATCCCGACGTAGCGAAAGAATTGAAGTCCAACAACGGCCGCTTGCTGAACGAGATGGAAGAAATGACCAAGCGCACCATCATCGTGAAAAGCGATCCCGCGGTCCATCAGCAGCAGTTCGACATCAACTGAGCTGTCAGCTCTCAGCTTTCAGCCATCAGCAAAGGACGGGCGATTTCCGCCCGTCCTTCTTTTTGCCTCTGTTTTCCTCTGTGTCCCCCCGTGTCCTCTGTGGTTTAGTCGAGAGGCTCGGTCACACGGGACACAGACGCTCGAACGATGAATCGGAGGGATAAATGGGGAAAGGTATGACCGGCTAGCTGACGTTGGCCAATGTCTTCACAGCCACATCCGCCTGGTTCCGCAGTTTCTGCACAGACTCGTGAATCGACCGCGCTGCGGCGCCCGCACCGCTCTGCTCGGCTGTATTCCCAACGCCGCCCGCTTCCTCCGTCGACGTGCTCGCCATGTCCAGCAAAACGACCACGGAATCGGCGTGCAGCTTCCAGAGCGAGGACATCTTCTGGCTGCGCTTCAGTTCTTCCAGTTCTGTGCTGATGCGGGCAGAAATTGAAACCATCCGGATCAGTGTGCGCGCCACGTCCGCGCGCAGACTCTTTTCTTCCAGGAACGTCGCACTATACGCATCGGCTTCCGGCACCGACAGCGTCAAGTTGAAGAAGCGCATCGGGACGACCTGCCGGTATTTCGGATCAGCTACGCGCACAAACACGCGAATCGATTCTTCCACGCGCCGCAGCTTGCCCTCCTCCGCCGACAGTTGCTGTGCCGTAATCGCCGGAGGCTGAAACACCGGGACTGGAACGGGAACTTTTTTCGCCGCAACGGCCTTCGCAGCTTTGGGCGCCGCACCTGCGCCACCTGCGGTGCGCGAGGCCTGCGCGGTCGGCGTCAACAGAGACCGCCGGATCGGCGGTCGCCGATCGAGTTCCTTCTTCAGCTTTGAAACGCGTCGGAATTTCTCAGCCGCGTTGCCGTAATCCGCTTCCAGCAGTTGCTTCTCCTGGATCGCAGCTACATGATCCACGGTGACTTCCACGCCGTCCACCGTAGTCAGAATCGTTCCGCCCATTTCTTCGAGCGCCTGTCCAAAAGTCTTGATCTCACCCAGCGCCTTGGCGAACAACTCGTCGAACTTCTTGCCAAAATGTGCGTTGTGCGCGGACACCGTCGCCAGCACTCCCGGATGATAGAACGACGCGTCCAACCACTGCTTCAGTTCCCGCACGCGCCCAATAATGCCGGAGTCCATCAGCATGTTGAAATCGCGGAACCGCGAAATCTCGTCGCGCAGTGGATCGAACCGTCGCAGCAGCTGTACATGCTCTTCGGGCAGTGAGGGCACGTCTGAATCAGCGAGAATTTCAATCAAAGCGATTTCGAACGGCGAAAGAGGCAGCGCCCCATCCAGCCCGTACCCGGTTTGCTCCCACTGTCCCGGCACGCGCGGATGTCGGTATAAGAATGTCGCAATCAGATCGGTCTTGTCGCGGTTTACGTCGCTCGGTTCGCGCCGCCGCACAAAGTACCGCAGTAACGCCTCGGCGACTTCAGAGTCTGTATCCGGAGTCAGCGCCTGCCGCACCATCGCGGGCGTAATCGCCATATCCAGCAGGTGCAGCCAGCGATACATTCGGGAGAGCGTGGTCGGAAGTTCCCGCTCGGAATGGCGCAGCGCATCCTCGTCCAGTCCGCTGGGGATGGGCACGTCCCCGCCGAGCGCGTCCCGCATGAGCTTCTGGTAGAAGCCCTGGACCGTCGCCAGGATGGCTAATTCAAACCGAAGATCGTCGGCCAAACATGCCCCCAAACAAGAGTTCGCTCTGAAACTTTACTAATGTTCAAGTAAAGACGAAAGGTTACCACCGGTGCAAGTTACTACCGGAGCGGCACTCTCATGTGGCGATAGGCATCCGTCGCAGAAGTACATGCACTTCCGCGTATAGAAGTTGTCAGAGTGTTGGGGAAACACACTGCGACGCAACAGAAATTCAGCCGCGGAGCAGCGGGCATGTGATAGCCCAGGACGGAAGTCCTGGATAAAGCTTCCAAGAAGTGGAACCCAGTCCCGTAGGGACGGCAGAAGTCTAAACTCTACTTTTCGACGACGCGAGACCTGCTGACTGTCGCAGACGGGCGTCAGAACACAACCGTTTTATTCCCGTACACCAACACGCGGTTCTCGACGTGCCATCGCACCGCGCGCGACAGCACAACCTTTTCCAGATCGCGCCCCTTGCGAATGAGATCTTCGACGGTATCGCGATGCGACACCCGAACCACATCCTGCTCGATGATCGGCCCATCGTCGAGCACCTCGGTCACATAGTGGCTGGTCGCGCCGATCAGCTTCACCCCGCGCTCGAACGCCTGATGATAAGGTCGCGCCCCCACGAAGGCCGGCAAGAACGAATGATGAATGTTAATGATCCTCTGCGGGTACCGGTTCACAAACTCGTTCGACAAAATCTGCATATACCGCGCCAGCACCATGAAGTCCGGTTTTTGCACGTCGATAAGCGCCTGAATCCTCGCCTCAGCCTGACTCTTGTTGTCCTTCGTCACCGGTACAATCGCGTAGGGAATCTTGTAGAAATCGGCAATTGCCTGATTGTCAGCGTGATTGGAGATGATCAGCGGAATGTCGCACGCCAGTTCTCCACTTTTGTGCCGGTAAAGCAGATCGACCAGGCAGTGATCATACTTCGAAACCAGAATAATCATGCGCTGACGAACGGAAGACTGCGCCAGCCGCCACTTCATCCCAAAGGCTTCTGCAATAGGTGAAAAGTGCTTCCCGAAGTCCGCAAGATCTTCCTGAGACAGATCGATGTCAAAGTCCTTGGGATCGAACTCGACCCGCATCAGAAACAGCCCCGACTCCTCGTCGGCGTGCTCATCGGCGTGCAGGATGTTCCCATTGTGCCGGTAGACGAAGTCGGCGATGGTCGCGACTTCGCCCTTGCGGTCGGGACAGGAGATGAGCAGGATGGCGGAATGCTTCATTGGCGCACGACTGAGTGTATCAGTGCTCGTTTAACCAATTCGTCGAAGGTAACTATGGTCTTTCGGCCCCGTGACGGGAGTCATCTGGGAAGGGAAGAACGCCAAGGCTATCCTTCAGGGAGGTCCCGGTCGGAGGCCGAATTCGTTTATGCCCCAAAAATTAAGAACGTGTCTTGTGGGACTTGCGGTTGCCGCTTTCAGCTGTGTGAGTTTTGCGCAGGACGTTCACATCCTACTGCGAGCAAAAGACGGCAAGACCTGGTTTCATCTCGGTGATCCCATAACCTTGGAATCGGCTTGCGTGAACCCAGCCACGGGACGTTATCTCTTGCCCTGCAGCGTCGTTATCAAAGCGGAAGGTGCATCTATCGGTAGTCGGTTGTCAGCAGACCGTATCGATCAGACGACTTGGCTAGATGCCCAGTCTGGGGCGCTGCCCCCGCCACCGCTCGGAGGATGTGGGAACATGGACAATCAACTGCCATCAGAAGAATCGAAAGTGCCGACTTGGCACGAAGTGACGCTTGGGGAACCATTTCCGGTCTACGTCGGGCAATACAAGATCAGTGCGGATTTGGCCATTGATCTGGAACGGGCGGCGCGCTTTGGAGAACGAACAAAACACTCCTCATCGGACGAGATCGAGATCGGCCTGGATGATAACCTTGCGTGGGAAGATCATTTGATTCATTTTCACGAATGCGAATATGACGATCGACTTACTCTCATACCAGATTCAGCTGCGATTGCGGCCTTGCGTAAGCATCTCGACAACTGTGCTCGGACATTCGACGAACCGTATGCCATGCTCTTACACGAGATCGTTTGGTTGAGAATGCAGGTTGAGCAGCCTGACCTCTATGCGCGGATGTTGGAGCTTGAGCGCAGCCGTCCGGTGCTACGGGGCGAGGAAGAGGCCGATTTGCAAAAAGCCGAGCTCGCGCAGGCCCAATTAATCGCCGCCGGCGATGCAAATCGTATCCGGCAGTGGTTCCATGATCAATATCGAAGTCTGCTGTTAGAGACAGCGCGACAACTCGTTCTGAGGTATAGATTGCATCCCGAACTACACGGTAATCCGGACTTTCAGGGCGATCAGGAGGACGGTTTTGAGAATTGGCATGATGCGGCAGCCACACTTTTCGGTGCAGCAGATAGCTATCTAAGCCGGGAAGAAGTTGGTAGCTACCTCAAACAAGCAGGCTTCTCTCAGAAATTCATCGGGAGATTTCTAAAAGATCACAAGAATGACCTTCCAGGAGACCTCCCCTCATATCAGCATTGAGTTCCACCTCGCAACACGCCGGTGCTACTTCTTCAACTCTTTCAATATCTCGCGTGCCGCGTTAGCGCCAGATCCTCCAGTCAGCCCCGCTCCTGGATGTGTCCCGCTCCCGCACAAATACAAATTCTCAATCGGCGTTCGATACCGTGCCCAATCGAGCAACGGACGCATGGTAAAGAACTGATCGAGCGCTAGATCGCCGTGGAAAATCTGCCCGCCAGTCAGCCCGTATTTCTCTTCCAAGTCGCGCGGCGTGATGATCTGATGGGTCAGAATCAGCTCCGGCAGATTCGGTGCATACTGCGAGAGCGTCTGCACCACCGTCTGTCCCAGCGCCTTGCGCTGCTCTTCCCAATCGCCCTTCAGCTTGTGCGGCGCGTACTGCACGTAGATCGACATCACATGCTTGCCCTGAGGCGCAAGCGTCGGATCCGTCAGAGACGGAATTGTGGCGTCGAGATATGGCTGCCGCGAGAAGTTACCGTACTTGGATTCGTCGAAAGCCCGCTCCAGATAGTCGATCTCGTTACCAATGTGAATGCGCCCTTTCAGCGCGCTAGCATCGCCATTTTTAATCGCCGTGAACTGGGGCAGCCCTGAGAGAGCGAGGTTCACCTTCGCGACCGTCCCGTTCCCGCGGTAATGCTGCAGTTTCTGCACGAAGTCGGGCGACAGATGCGTCGGGTCGGTCAGCTTCAGCAACGTGCGTTTTGGGTCAGCATTCGAGATTACTGCTTTGGCCTGAATCTCTTCTCCTGTTGAAAGCAGGACTCCCGTCGCCGCGCCGTTCTGCACGCGAATCTCAATGACCTCAGCTCCGGTGCGAATCTCCGCTCCTGCAGCCTTAGCCGCGGAAGCCATCGCCTGCGTAACCGCGCCCATCCCACCCGCAGCAAACGAAGCCGACCCTGCTGGATGCGCATCGCCCGCCGCGCGGATTAACAACAGCAACGAACTCCCCGCCGACCACGGTCCGAGAAACGCTCCGAAAACGCCGCGCGCGGCGATCACCGCTCGCAGCAGCTCTGTTTCAAAGTATTCTGACGCCAGATCGGCCACTGCCATTGGTCCCCAACGCAGCAGTCGGAACATATCTTTCTTGCCCAGTTTGCGGATCGCACGTCCCGTCTGAAGCATGCTCCACAGGTCACCGCGACTCGGATGGTCGATGTCGGGCGGCGTGGTTGCCAGGGCCTCTCCAATGACCTTGCTGATCTTCGCCAGCGACTGCGCGAATTCCGAATACTTCCCCGCATCCTTCTGCGAGAACGCAGCGATTTCTTGTGCCGACTTCTGCGTGTCCTGATACAGCGAAAGCGCCCGCCCCTCGGGTGAGAGTGCTGTCACGCAAACATCCGGTGTGATCAGCCTAAGCCCGTGCTTCTCGAGTTGCATCTCGCGCACGATGCTCGGCAGAATCGGTCCCGCCGTGTGCGCGAGCGTCGAACAACGAAATCCGGGATGAAACTCATCGGTAACCGCGGCTCCGCCGACCTGAGCGCTGCGTTCGAGCACCAGAGGTGTGTATCCCGCCTTAGCCAGATAAAACGCGGTGACCAGCCCGTTGTGGCCGCCGCCAATGATGACGATGTCGCGCTGCGTGCCCATGCCTATGCCGCTCCCTTGACGTCTTTCAGAATTTCCAGCGCCGCCAATCGCCCGTTCGCGCCCATGATTCCGCCACCCGGATGCGTCGCCGATCCGCACATGTAGAGGTTCTTAATGGGTGTCCGGTACTGCGCCCATCCCGGCACCGGACGCAGGAAGAACAACTGCTCCAGCGAAAGCTCACCCTGGAAGATATTGCCTTCGCTCAGTCCCCACTCGCGCTCCAGATCGAGCGGCGTTACCACTTGCTTCTGAATGATGATGTCTTTGATGTTCGGTGCATATTCGGCAATCGTGTTTACAACCGTGTCGCCGAACGCTTCCTTCTGATCATCCCAGTTGAGCCCCGGCCGCAACTTGTACGGCGCGTACTGCACGAAGCACGACATCACATGCTTTCCCGGAGGAGCGACCGACGGATCGGTCAATGAGGGAATCACCATGTCGATATACGGACGCTTCGAGAAGTTGCCATACTTGGCGTCGTCGTACGCGCGCTCCATATATTCAACCGAGGGTGAGATCGAAATCGCCCCACGCAAATGCGCGCCCGGTCCCGGCATGCACTTGAAGTCCGGCAGGGCATCGAGCGCCATGTTCACTTTGCCCGAAGACCCGCGATACTTGAAGCGATTCACGTCTTCCAGAAAATCCCCGGGCAGGTGCTGCGCTTCAATGAACTTGGTAAACGTCAGGCGCGGATCGACGCTTGACGAAATCACATCCGCATAAATCTCATCGCCGTTTGCCAGGACCACACCCTTCGCCTTGCCATTCTTGACGATGATCTGCGAAATGCCCGACTGCGTCCGAATCTCGACGCCAGCCTCGCGCGCGGCATCGGCAATGGCATTCGAAATGGCTCCCGTGCCTCCGCGGGCAAATCCCCACGCCCGGAACGCTCCATCGATCTCACCCATGTAGTGATGCAGCAGCACGTATGCGGTTCCCGGAGAGCGTACGCCCAGGAACGTCCCAATAATTCCCGAGGCCGACATCGTCGCCTTCAGCACGTCGGTCTCGAACCATTGATCGAGAAAATCAATGGCGGACATCGTCATAAGCTGGACCTGGTTGTATTTGTCGTAGCTCGACATGCCCTGGAAGCGCCGGCCTATAAACAACAGCTTCATCAGTTCGCGTGGATTCAAAGTGGTCGGATCCGGCGGAACCATGCTCAGAATGGGCTTCACGAACCGGCACATCGCCTGCATCGCCTTGCCAAACTCATCGTAGGCTTCGGCATCGACCCGTGAGTGACGTGCAATTTCGCGATGCGTCTTGCCATGGTCATTCACGCGCCAGAGATAATCCCCGCTCGGCATCGGCGTAAACGTGCCGTCGAGCGGGAGAATTTCCAGTCCGTGCCGTGGTAAATCGAGATCGCGAATAATCTCCGGCCGCAGCAGCGACACCACGTACGAGCACACCGAGAACTTGAATCCCGGCACAATCTCTTCTGTGCAGGCAGCTCCACCGAGCACGTGTCGCCGTTCCAGCACCAGCACCTTTTTGCCGGCGCGCTGCAGATAAGCGGCATTGACCAGGCCATTATGCCCGCCACCGATGACGATCACGTCGTACGACTTAGAACCAGCCATTCGCTTTTCGCTCCTAAGCTCTTAAGCCTTTACGTTCAAATGTTGGGAAACGCAATGATACGCGCGAAGGGAAGCAGGTGGTAGGGAAGATCAGAGCCCGCTGGGAAGGACCGTCCAGCTGCGGAGAATGCCGCACGAATTGGCCATGAAGATGCGCATACGCGACCGAAAGTCGAAGAGTCATTCTATCGGTAAGCTCTCATTTTGTCTGCATTTTTACGACAGGGTTGACTGCAAGTCAGGCGAAGACGCTGTTGCCGTGCATACGGCCGATGCATATAATCCGACTTCGGCGACTTCGTGCTCCTTCATGTCCTTGGTGGTAGTGGGTTTGCCGCGTTGCATGGTCGCCGTTAACGAGGAACCCCTTTGCCCATCGGAACTGCATTTCACGAGCGAACCTTTCCACTGTGCCACAGCCTGAACTACCGCGAATGGTCCGGCTATTACACCGTGAGCGTGTATGAAGTTCACCACGAGCACGAGTACAACGCCATCCGTAATGCCGCTGCACTGATCGACATTTCGCCGCTGTATAAGTATCTGATCACCGGCAAAGATGCGACCCGCTTAGTGAACCGCGTCATCACCCGCGACATCAACAAAGTAAAAGTGGGACAGGTGATTTATTGCTGCTGGTGCGATGAGGAGGGCAAGGTCATCGACGACGGCACCATTTCGCGCCTCGAAGAAAACGTCTATCGCTGGACGGCCGCCGATCCAAGCCTGCGCTGGTTTCGCCAAAATGGGCTTAACATGGACGTGCAGATCGAAGATATTTCCGAAAAGGTCGCCGCCCTCGCGTTGCAAGGACCTACATCAGCCAAACTGCTGAAAGCGGTTGCGGAAGCCGATATTGCCAACCTGAAATACTTCCGTGTCACGCGCGGCAAAATCGCAGGTGTTCCCGTCGACATTTCCCGCACCGGCTACACTGGCGACCTCGGCTATGAAATCTGGATGCCCTGGAATAACGCTGTAAAAGTCTGGGATGCGCTCGCCGAAAAGGGCAAGCAATTTGATCTGCATGCCGCCGGTATGCTGGCGCTCGACGTCGCCCGCGTCGAAGCGGGGCTTCTGCTCATCGAGGTCGACTACACAAGTTCGAAGAAGGCACTGATTCCGTCGCAGAAGTTCTCTCCCTACGAGTTGGGCTTCGCAAAGATGGTTCATCTGGGCAAAGAAAACTTCATCGGTAAAAAGGCGCTCGAGCAAGACGCGAAGCGCGGCGTACCGCGCCAACTCGTAGGCCTCGAAGTCGATTGGATCGATGTCGAGCAACTCTATGAGCGCTACGGACTGACTCCGGCTGCGCCATCGCAAGCCTCCCGCGTCGCCGTTCCGATCTACTCCGGTGACAAGCAAGCTGGCAAAGCAACTACGACAAGCTGGTCTCCCATTCTGAAGAAGTTGATCGCGCTAGCCAGCGTCGAAACGGAATATGCAAAGCCGGGAACGCAGCTCCAGATGGAAATCACCATCGAATCGATGCGTCTGAAGACGAACGTGAAGGTCACAAACCTGCCGTTCTTCAACCCTCCGCGGAAAACTGCCTCGCCGGTATAGGTGATTCACATGGGGACAGCCGCCTTCGGCTGTCCCCACATCGTCGCAACTCGGCCCTCGCTAGGCTGATGATGCACTTTTTCTCGCGCGTCGCTTGCCCGCAAAATAAATCCACGCCCCCACCAGCACCAGTGCCCCGGTCCCGCCAATCACCTTGAACATCGCCAGCGGCTTGTTTGGCTCGTCCGGCTGCGGAACTAGTGACAAGAGAATGGTTAGCGCCGTAGTCACGAACCCTAAGGTCGCCACCAGCTTCGCCATCGTCGTCCCTCCGGGTACTCGAATGACGTCTGGACCAGCAGGTTCGTGCTGCAGCCTGATCATCGCCGCGAACAGATACAGGTACGGAATGAAATACGTAATAACTCCCATGCTGACCAGCACATCGTAAGCGCCCTTCACGCTGGTCCCAGCCTGTCCCAGAAAAATGAATACGACTCCAAGAAAGAATTGCGTCAGCAGCGCGACCCACGGTGTCTTCCATTTCGGATGCAGCGCCCCAAACGCTGGCGGCAAAAAGCGGTCCAGTCCAGCCACAAACGGAAGGCGCGCTACCGCCGCCAAATATGCTCCTGCTGCACCGATGTTGCTGAGTGCAATCAGAAACGCCGCCAGGGGCAACACTCCCGGATATCCCACGCGTGATGCGGTTTTCGACACGGCCTGTACCAGTCCCTGCAGGCTGTTGACCTCGGTCGCAGGCAGTGCCAGCAAGACGCAGACCGTTCCGAGGATGTAACAGATCGTGACCGTGATCCCACCCGACAATAGTGCGAGTGGAATCGTGCGACGCGCGTTCTTGATCTCCTCCCCCATAAACGACGCCGTCTCACATCCGCCAAACGCAAACGTCAGCACCGACCAGAAGATGATGTCGTTGAAATGCGTGCTCGGAATCATCGAATGCAGGGTTAACGAAGTCGCCGACCCATAACGATGCCACGCCACAAACCCCATCACGATGACGATCCCGACCGGAATCCACATGGCGATCGCGCCAACATTGTGCAGCCACTTGCCAACGTCCAGCCCCACGACATTGAGCAGGGTGGCCGCGCTTAATGTCAGCAGGGAAAACAGGATATAGAAAGTGGCGTTGCCGGAGAGATGCTCCCAATTCGCCTGCCGCATGAACAGCACGTTGCTCGCCGCAAAATAGAGCACGGCAGGGAAGTACGGCAGGTTGCTGGTCCAGTACGTCCACGCCGACATGAATCCTGAAAAATCACCGAAGGCCCGCTTGCTCCAAACGTAAAGTCCGCCTTCATTGGGATAGCGCGACGAAAGCTCGAGCACGGAAAGCGCCAGCGGAGTGTAAAAGCAAAGCCACGCCCCGACCCAAATGACGATCGAACTCGGCCCTGCCGCCGCCGCCGTCGCGATCCAGCGCAGGCTGATGCCGGTGATCACATAAAACAAAACCAGATCGCGGAATCCCATCACCTGCCGCGGGCGATTGGGATCCTCCGCCTCAGTGATCGAAACGCCGGGGGAGAGAAAACTTATGTTGTCGGTTTGCGGCTTCGGAGCGGAGTCAACCAATGGCGTGTCCCAGGGTCAGACTAACGTGAGCAAGAAGAAGAGGAATAACACCGGCGCGGGCGGGGAGCAAGCCGAAAGTTGGGGATTAAGTGATATCCGAGTAGGAACTCGAAATGAAATCTGGCCGATCCCAAAACTTGTCATAGCACTCCAGGCAGACCCATTGCTGGCCATTCGTGTATCCAACGCCATGATGGTCGTCCGATTCGAACAGTTCCCACGCACAGACAGCGCAATGATCCTTCTTCCATCCCATGCTTAGGATTTCGAAATTTTCTCGGTCTTCGGCCAATGCTAGATCGAGCGAAAGCTTCCCAGTCTTGCGATGCGCGACGACATCCCGCGGCTTCCACAATGACTTTCTCCAGTGCCAGTCGTACTTGCGGCAACGCTTCACGCCATCAAGGATGTAGTCTCGATTCCACTGCAGACCATGGATCTGCACGGTTTGCGCGGAATTCAGCCTCTCGTCAATCGCGGAACGCACCTTGTCTGAAAAAGTTGGGCTGGTGTCCCGCTCGCGCTCAAACCTGACACGTAGCTTGTCAATATCTGCGCCCAGTTCACGCAGCAAGTTGGAGGCTTTGCATTCTTCCTGCAAAAGCCCCAGCAACAGATGCTCGGTTCCAATGTGCTTGCTGTTCAGCCGATCCGCTTCGTCTTTGGCATGGTGGAGGACGCTTTTGCCTGCCGGACTCAGCGGCAGATCAATACTTGTGGCTATTGTCGGTTGACGTTGTGTCCAACTCTCCACTGCGCCCCGAATCGCATCAGGCTGTGCCCGCGGCACCCAGCGAAGACAGAGCAGTTTCTCCTCGCGGACCAATCCCAGAAGCAGATGCTCGGTATCGATGACCGGCGAGCCGAACGCGCTCGCCTCGTAGCGCGCGAAGAAAATCACACGCCGCGCTTTCTCCGTGTACCGCTCAAACATGCGCTACTCCACGGTTGCAGCTTTCCGGTTGCTGCGCTTCCAGAACAAATAAAACGGTACGCCGACAAGCACGATTGCCGTTCCCCAGAAAGCCTCGGTCGGCCGCGTGATGATTGTGTTCAGCGTCCAAACCGTCCCGATCAGCACATAGATCGCCGGCAGCCACGGATATCCCGTGCAACGATAAGGCCGCGGAATTTCCGGTCGCTTCCAGCGCAAGCAGGAACATTCCGATCACCGTCAGCGTGTACGACAGCACCATCCCATAGATGACGTAGGTGTAAAGCTGGTCATAGCGTCCGCTGATCGTCAGGACCGCCGCCCAGATACCTTGCCCGATCAGGCTAAAGGCTGGTGTCCGCCACTTGGGATGAATCACCGCCATCCGTTTGAAGAAAACGCCATCCTGCGCCATGGCGAGATAGACTCGCGCGCCCGAGAGCGTGCAAGTAGCCGCCGCGCTGAAACACGAAATCGCAATCATCAGCGACAGCCACACCGCCGCTCGTGGAGAGAACAGCGCCGCCGCAGCCGCGTGCGCAATCGTTTCGTGTACAGCGATTTCTTTCAGAGGCAGCGCGTACATGTAGGTCAGGTTCATCGTGATGTAAATTACTCCCACCGCAAGAACGCCCAGCACCATGGCCAACGGAACATTCCGCCGCGGTTCCTTTACCTCTCCCGCGACCCACGTGATGTACACCCAACCATCGTAGGCCCAGAACACGGCGATCAATCCGACTCCCAGTGCGGAAATCAACTGCGCCGGTCCGGCCCCCATCGTCAAGCTAACTCCGTGCGCTTGGAAGTTGGACCAGTGGCCCTTGCCGATGGCGAATCCCAAGAATACGAATGCCGCCATGGCGGTGAATTTCGTCCAGGTGGAAACGTTCTGCAGCAGAGCGCCCCAGCGTAAGCCGACGACGTTGACATAAGTCAGAATTGCGATCAGCACAAGTCCCAGCAAATGCGCGCGCGTCACCACGATCCCAGCGAAGGCCACCACCACGTGATCCTGCGAGACAACCGGAATTACCTGCCCGACATAGGCTGCCGCTGCCACAGAGAGTGCGGCAATGCTGCCGCCATTGGCCACGCTGAACAGCATCCAACCATAGAGAAAAGCGGTCAGATCCCCGAATGCCTCGCGCAGATAGATATACTGCCCGCCCGAGTCGGGGAACATCGATCCGAGTTCGGCAAACGCGAAGCACGCACACAGAGAAATCAGCGCTCCCAGCACCCACACCAGCAGAAACAGCACAGGCTGTGGCAAGGGCACGGCGATATCCTTTGCGGTCAGAAAAATCGACGACCCGATAATCCCGCTGACCAACAGCAAGACCGAATCGAGCAGGCCGAGTCCGCGGACCAGCGTGGGTTTCGCCTCGCCAGGTTTTGAGCCGGACAATGTCGGATCCGCAGGAAGAACCGGGATGGATTCCATTATCCAATGCCCAATTCATCGGACGATTCCAGCGCTGTGCCGCATCGCCGGCAGATCACCGAAGAGCAATCTCCACAGGTGAGCGGATCGGTGACCTCTTCCGCGCAATTTGGACAGTAAAGCGATCCGGGCTCCGGATCCGGCTCGGACTGTGGATTCTGAGGACGTGTCACCATGAAGAGGAAAACTGTAGCACAAGTCATCGTCCTTCGTGCTCCGTCCTGCCCTTCGTGGTTATAGAATTTAAGCCACAACCTCAAAGGACACGAAGGTTCACGAAGGAAGCCCATGCCCGACAAGCCTCAAACTCCCGACGAAAAGCTGCAACACGAATTCAACCGATGGGCCACCGCCGGAGAAGGCGAGAAGATGGAGCGCCATCATCTCGATATCACCGAGAAGACGATTCGCCTCATGAGCCTGCGCCCCGGAGAGAGGATTCTCGATCTCGGATGCGGCTCTGGGTGGGCTACGCGCCTGCTGGCACGTCTCGTGGGCGAAGGCCCCGAGGGTTTTGGCCAGGTCGTTGGCCTCGACGTGTCCGACGAAATGGTCCGCCAGGCCCGCGAATCCTCAAGAGACTTCGAGAACATTCTCTATGTCTGGGGATCGGCCCAGCAAATTCCCTGGGAAGAAAATTTCTTCGACAAAGTCCTGTCGGTGGAATCGTTCTACTACTATCCCGATCAAGACCGTGCACTGATGGAGTTATTCCGCGTGATGGCCCCTCGGGGAAGGCTGTTTATCCTGATCAATCTTTACAAAGACAATCCATACTCACTGCAATGGGTCGACAAGTTGAATGTCCCGGTCCACGTGCGTTCCGCGGAAGAATATGTAGAACTCTTCAAGAAGCACGCATTTGAAGACGTGAAGGCGGTGCGCATCCCCGACGACACGCCCACTCCGGATGGCTACAAGACCAAGTCGTTCGACAGTCTTGAAGACTTGAGGGCGTTCAAGCGGGAAGGCGCATTACTGCTGATGGCCTCGAAACCTGACATCCGCACGCCATTGCCTGGATACACGATCTACTAGCGCTGTTGTTCCGTCCCCGAAGCAACTAGATCGTGCTGTCGTCCTCGTCATCCTTGTCGCGATGGCTCAGATCTTTCACCGGGCTAAGAGCCCGTCCATCCTGCGCATGATTCACGTCGATTCTTCCATTTACATTCGACAGCTTAATGCGTGCACCGCCGGTGCCTAACTCTCCGCGAAGATCGCGACCCACGAACCGGTGACGGTTTACATGCAGCCCGAAGTCGTTGCCGATATTGCCGGAAACCGTGCTGGCCTCGACTTCTGCATTTGAGTCCGAAGGAATTGTCAGGGCAAGAGATCCGTTCACCGAATTCAGCTCCACCTTTTGCCCGGACAGTTGGTCAAATCGCGCCTCCAGGTGGCCATTGATCGTCGACAGCCGTGCGCGTCCCGAAAGATTATGCGCTTCCAGCCGCCCGTTGATGCAGGAAGCATTCACCTCACCGCTCATGCCAGTCACGTCGAGTTCACCGTTGATCAGCTTGATCTCGTCCAGCCGGGCCGTTCGCGGTACCGTCAGCGTGTACTCCACGCTGGCGGGATTGTTGTGCGAACCCCAGTTCCAATTATGGTCGTGATCGGGATATTTGGTTCGAATCGAGATGGCGTCATTGCGCGCGTCAACCTCGATCTTCGCCTCCTCCAGCCGCTCTTTCGTGTCGGCGTACTTCACCGCGTCCACCTTCACTTCATTCCGGTCCCAACTGGAGATGTGCACGTCGCCGTTAATATTGTCGAGCTCAACCCGGCCATCCGCCGTCAGGGCATAGGTCTGATGGAACTCCTCGGTCAGGGCCCCGCGGTGGTCGGACGCATGTGCTCCCAGCGCGAGGACGAGCAGCGCGCAGACGGTTCCCAGCGTAGCTCCCAACCGGGTGGCAGATTGGCGTTGGCGGTTCATGATTCCCTCCGTTTCAGTGCTTTAGACGGGGCTCCCGAGCATTCGTGAGAACCGATCCGAAATGACTTATTCCCACACTAAGGGATACGTAGGTTACCGACGTGATGTTCCCCTGAATGCGACCCTGAAAGACAATCTCATCAAGTACTTAACTGGGGTTCCTTGTGCGGTTTCTACACATCAGGATCGCGTTCCAGCGGCGGCGGGGGATCGCCCTCTCTTCGCTCACGATGCTTTTGCTCTGCGCTCCGCCATGGATCGCCGCCCAGTCCACCGATACCTACACCGAGAAGCCGGTACCAATCCTCACCGGCAGCGCCGGTGCTTTCAGCTTCGTGACGGGCGGTCAAAATGTGATCGATACCCAGATAAACCCGGTCCTCCTGGTGCCTTTGGGAGACCGATGGCTGATCGAGGCGCGCGCGGAATTCGAGGGCCAGTTTCAGCGCCCACCTGAGGGTGGACCTTATGGCGGTCCGGTCGACAAGCACATCGACTACGCCCAACTCGACTACATCGCCAGCCCTTACGTCACAATTACAGCAGGGCGCTTCCTGACCCCATTCGGAATCTTCAACGAGCGCCTCTATCCCGTGTGGATTCGCGCGCTGCAGCCCGATCCTCTGATTCTTCCCATCGCCACTGCTCCCAGCGACGGCGCCATGTTCCGCGGAGGCTTTCCCGTCAGCGCCAGAGCCAACATGAACTACGCTGCCTACGTTTCGGTCACCAGTATTGGGATCGGCAGTGTGGATTCCGAACGCCACGTCGGCGGACGCATGGGATTCTTCTTCCCCGGCCCTCGCCTTGAAGTTGGTGGCTCGTGGCAAAGAACTCTGCAGGACGACCGCAAGAACGCCTTCGGCTTCCACATGGGCTGGCAACCCGCAAAGGTTCCGTTGAACTTGCGTTCCGAATTCGCTCGGTCCTTCGAGGGCAGCGGTTATTGGATCGAGGGCGCCTACCGCCTCAGCCAGGCGCGCTTCTGGCAGAAGCAAATGCGCCGCACCGAAGTCGTCGCTCGCCTCCAGCAGTTCTACACCGGAGAGATTGGCCCCGATGGTGACGTCGAACTCGATCTTCCCGGTGCGAATACTCGCGAGTCGGACTTCGGTGTCAACTACTTCCTGCGGGATGGCCTGAAAGCAATCGCAAGCTACGGACGCCAATTCAGTTCGGCCGGGAATGCCAATCAGTGGAGTTTTGGCATCGCCTATCGCTTCCTCATCCCGCTCGGCCGTGTGGGGTCGCAACCATGAAGCCCACTCTCCAACTCAAGACAGTGGTCCCGGTGCTCCTATGCACTCTGGCGCTGGCATCCTCCGTTTTTGCTGGATCTCTCTCCGGCGGCAAAGATGGGTCCGCCGCCGCGCCCGTCGCGCACGTCACCGATGCCGACAACATGCGCCTCGCAGGTGAGCAACGTTTTCGTGCGAATTGCGGTCGCTGCCATGCCGCTCCGCAGAAGTTTCCTCCGCGCATGATGGGTACCATCTTGCGCCACATGCGCGTGCGGGCGACTATCACTGATGAAGACCGCCGCCTGATCCTGTTCTATATGACCCAGTAACCAAGAAGATGACCTCGATGACACTTTCGTACAGAACTCGTCGTATGTTGTTGTGGATTGTCGGCGTCAGCGTTTTGTTGTTCAGCGTGTCCCGCGCCGGCGCGCAAGCTCGCGTCATCGAGTTCACTGCCGACAGCGACAGTCGTTACAAGATCGCCGGTCAGCGCACTCCGGAGATCACCGTGAAAGCGGGCGAGGAGGTGCTTCTGCGGGTCACGGCGAATCGCGGCAAATCGTGGAATCGAGACGGTTCGATTCATGGCTTCACCCTGCTACGAGCCAAGGATCGCACCAAAGTGGACGGATGGGACCTGCTTTTCAAGCCCGGCAAGCAGGAATTCCTTCTCACCGTCCCCAACAAACCGGGCGCGTACGAAGTGGTCTGCACGGTGATCTGCAGTGAAGATCACGAAGGCATGCACATGAAGTTCACGGTGCTGCCGTGACGCAGTCGAGAGCAGGAGATTCTATGAAGGCACTCAGAATTTGGAGTTTTGCATTTGTGATGCTTGCATTCACCGGCGCCGCCTTTGGACAAAACGCCCGCACCTTCCGCGGAGAAGTCTCCGACAGCCAGTGCGCCTTGAACGTCCACTCGCTGACGCGCTCTCATCAGGAGATGCTCAAGTCGAAGTCGATGGGCGGTACTTCCAATACCTGTTCGGTCTACTGCATTGAGCACCTCGGCGGATATCTCGTTCTCTCAGCCGACAACGACGTCTACCGTCTCGACCGCACCGACCTCGTCCATGGGTTCGAAGGTCGCCGTGTCGTGATCAACGGTGTTCTCGACCCTAAGCTCAAGCAGATTCATGTTCTGAAGATTGATCTGGAAGAGAAACCTTAGTCTTCTCTCTCGCCTCGGTCAGAACGAAGACAGCGAGTATCGCCATCTCCGGCTCAATCGGATGCCGGTAGCGCGGGATGCAATACACAAAGTAGTACACCGCGGGGTACAGGAGGAACAGCCAGCACATCAGCCACGCGCCCGGTACACGCAAGCGCAGCGCGCGCCCCAATCCCCAGACCGCCAGCACCGAAGCAGCCAGAAAAAGCGAATTCTTTACCTCGCCTATCCAGACGGGCTGCGTGTCCTTCGGCGGCCCGGCCCAGAAATAAACGAATCGTCGCACCGATAGCATGGCGAATCGACCGTAATTGGCGTGGATGAATTCGAGCGCTTGCTGCTTGCGCATCGCAATGTAGGGCAGTTCACCCATCGCCTGAAACTGCCGCATCGCGTACGGATCATGCGTCGCGTCCAGATACAACATCAGCGTCCCGTCCGCGCCATTGCCATTTCCCAGACGCAGCTCCGCCCCGAAATTGTCGCGAATGAAAATGAATTTGCCGAACGTCTGATAATTGCGCACTAGCCACGGTGTGATACAGGCAAAGAAAACGACCGAGGCCAACACAACTCCAGCCAAAGATCGTTTGCGCTGACGTGCTCGACGATACCAAGCCCACAATCCTGCCGCAGGTAGAAACGACAGCAGGGAAGTGCTGCTCAACGCCGTAATGCCCCACAGCAGTCCGAACTGAAACCATGGCATCCAGCCGTCGCGATCCTCCATCGTTAAAGCCAGCCAGAAAATTGTCGTCAGCAGCAGCGCCGCGAGACTCGTCTCCCAGATCGCCCGCGTGCACCAGAACAAGATGTTGGGAAGAAGTGCCCAGGTCCACGCCGAGCCGACAGCGACTCTCTCCGAAAACATCCGTCGCGCAATCAGGAAGATTGGCAGGCAGGTCAGGGCCGAGAAAACACTGTTCAGGGTCAGCAGCACGAAGGCCGACGCCCTCGAATAAATCCCAAACACCCGAAAAACGCCCGCGATCACGTATGGATACAGCGGAGGCTCCCATGCGCGTTGGCCCAGTCGCCGGGCCAAACGGGCTGCTGAAGCCGTGTCCGGAGGCCAGCGACGCGCCGATGCGTCCCATCTCCCAGCCGAAGCCAAAATTGTCATCGGTATTCTTGAACTTGTAGGTATGCCCGATGAGAATCCAGGCGACGCGCAGGAATAGGGCGATCGCGACGATCCAACCCGGTGAATTTCGAACGCGCGCCCATGCCTTGAAGTATGGAGGGGAACGGCGGTCCGCAGCCCCCGCTGGTGTGGAATCCATGCGTGGCTCTATTTGTAGCTGAGGCAGAGCCTGTGGGCAACTCGCTTGAACGCCCGCCAAGGCAATCGCTACTGCGTCACCGCGCTGTAGATCACTCCGTTGAGCGACCCGTCGTAGCCCGCGCACCAGACCTGGTGTCCAACCTTCAGAGTTCTCTTGTCACACGCGTCCATTTCAGCGCCGGTATTTACATCCACCGACCAGGTTTGCCCGCCGTCGCTGGTGAAATAGATACCGCCCACTCCATTGTAGAGATTGCCACCAGCGGCCCAACCCATCTTGGAATTGATCGCCACAAACTGTCGAATGGGCCACGGTCCGTCGAGGGTGCGACCGCTCCATGTCTTTCCGCCGTTCGTCGTGACATGCACCCATCCCTCGACATTGGGAGAGATCTCCCCGCCGCCAACCCAACCCACCGCGTCCCCTTGGAAAAGCACCGGCCCGTCAAAAACGGAATCAACCGACGGCCCGCAGCTCCACTGGATTCCGCCATTCATGCTGGTGCAGAAATTAACGCCCGACGCGCGCGCATGAAGATTTGGCAGCAAACTGAACTGCAGACCGAACCACCCTCCATCAGGATTGTTCACCACCGTTGTCCAATCCGAAGCGGTGGCGCCGCCATCGGTCGTGTACTGCGCATTTCCGTTGGCCAGGTCCAGGATCACCCCATCTTTGGCATTCGCGAAACGAATGCGCTGCAGCCAACTATTGCTGCTGGTGATTGTGATGTCGCTGGTCCACGTCTTTCCACCGTCGACCGTCCACCTAAGAATTCCTGGCTGGCTCGAAACGGTGTCGTAGAAACCAGTTACTGCGATGGTGTTCGCGTTCAGCGCGGCCACGCCGTAAAAGTAATACGGATATCCCAGATTCAAGACCATGCTCCACGACTTGCCGCCATTCGTCGTCTTCCACACTTGTCCACCTTCTGCGGCGGCGTATCCCACCAGAGGGCTTACGAAAACAAGGTCGTGGATAATTGTGCCCGGCAGCGTCGCCAGCAGCTTCCACGAATTGGCAGGCGGAGCGGCGGAATCCACCAGCGCTTGCGGACTGGACTCGGGTGCAACCAACGGTCGCTCGGCCGAGAGCGCTCGTGCTCCAGTCGCCACCGGAACCGTTCGCGAGACTTGAGGAACCAGTAGTGTGGAATCTTGGGCGGCGGCGGAAATGACCAAGACCGCGGTTAGCAGGAACACGAAAGCAAGCCGGCTGGGCGTCACGGGGTCCTCCTGGCAACGCTGAATTGCCCGAGCATATTAGCACGGAAAAGCCAGCCCAGGCGGCGGGATTCCGGCAGAACCTCAGCCCCAGCGGCCCCATCTCAGCGCCTGGCTCCCCGCCCTTGTGCTAATTATTGTTCCTCACACTGCTAAAATGGAAGCTTCACAGGACACCTTGTTAACTTCTGATCTCATCCTGACCGCCAAGCTGTCTGTCTGGACTGCCCCCAAGGGAGTCGTTCCCTACATCCGCCAGCACTTTCTGGATACCACATTTCGCGGACTCTACCGCGCCAATGCTTTCGATGTAGCCCTCCTGATCCCGTACTTCATCGTGTTGATTCTGCTCGCGGGATACGGACTGCACCGCTATATCCTCGTCTATCTGTATTACAAGCACAGGAAGAACGGCACGACCGAGCCGGCCGCGCGTTTTGAAGACTTGCCGCGCGTTACGGTGCAGCTACCGATTTTCAACGAGCAGTACGTGGTCGAGCGCCTACTGGAATCGATCTGCAAACTTAAGTATCCGAAAGAGAAGCTCGACATCCAGGTGCTCGACGACTCGACCGACGAGACAATCGAAGTGGCCCGCGGCTTGGTCGAGCGGTACGCGGCCCTGGGCAATCCCATCAGCTACCTTCACCGCACGAATCGTGAAGGCTACAAGGCGGGCGCGCTGGCCGAAGGATTGAAGACAGCGAAAGGTGAGTTCGTTGCGATCTTCGACGCCGACTTCACTCCCCCGGAAGATTTCCTGCTGCGCACTATTCACCACTTCACCGATCCCAAGATCGGCATGGTGCAGACTCGCTGGACCCACATCAACCGCCACTATTCCTTTCTGACTGAGGTCGAAGCCATTCTCCTCGATGGACACTTCGTTCTCGAGCACTCCGGCCGCGCACGCACCGGGTTGTTCTTCAACTTCAACGGCACCGCCGGCATGTGGCGGCGCGCCGCCATTGACGAAGCCGGCGGCTGGCAGCACGACACGCTCACCGAGGACACCGATCTCTCCTATCGCGCCCAGCTCAAAGGATGGAAGTTCATCTATCTACAGGATGTGGAATGTCCCGCTGAGTTGCCGGTAGAAATGACTGCATTCAAAACACAGCAGGCGCGATGGGCGAAGGGTTTGATCCAGACGGGAAAGAAAATTTTGCCACGCGTGCTGAAGAGCGATGCCCCGCTGCACACCAAGATCGAAGCCTGGTATCACCTCACCGCGAACATCAGCTACCCGCTGATGATCATGCTTTCCGTGCTCCTGCTGCCGGCCATGATTATTCGCTTTTATCAAGGCTGGTTTCAGATGCTGTACATCGACCTGCCGCTCTTCATGGCATCGACATTTTCGATCTCTAGCTTTTATCTGGTCTCGCAGCGCGAACTGTTTCCGCGAAGTTGGCCCCGCGCCCTGTTATACCTTCCATTTCTCATGGCCCTCGGAATCGGCCTCACGATCACCAATACCATAGCCGTCATTGAGGCTCTGATCGGCAAGCAGAGCGCTTTCGCGCGTACCCCCAAATACAGCGTGGTGTCGAAGCAGGACAGAGTCGGTGCGACCAAATACCGAAAACGCCTGGGATGGGTGCCCTGGCTCGAGTTGTTGATCGGGACCTATTTCGCGGCGACGGTCTACTATGCCATCGACAACGAAAATTACATCACCGTGCCGTTCCTTCTTCTCTTCGTAGTGGGCTATTGGTACACGGGTCTGATGTCGCTGCTGCAGGGTCGCTTCGGAGGCCCATCGGCGAGAACGACCACGCACACCAAGCCATTTCCGGTCGGCGTTTAGCGTGCAGTTGCGATGCGTCACTCTGCGTTGATTTCTGGTCTTCGGTTGACCGCTCGTTTACAATCCTGTCGCTGAAGGTTCTGATCCACAGACTTGCATCTGTCGCGATGAGGATCTTCGAAAGGAGGATGCGATGCTCCTCTCGCGCAGGACTTTCCAATCCGCTGCCGTCGCAGTCCTGTTCGTGCTGGTTTTGAGTTGCGGGGCTTCCCACGACTCTGACGAATACTTTGTTCTCGTCTCGGCAAACCTTCAGTTGCCCTATTGGAAGGCAGCAGGCGCCGGTTTCGCCAATGCCGCGTCGCAGATGAAGGTCCGCACCGACTTCACCGGACCGCAGAACTTCGATCCCAAAGCCGAGCGCGATGCTCTCGATCAAGCGGTACAGAAGAAAGCGACCGGCATTTTGCTGGACGTGACCGATGCAGCGCTGCTCAAAGACAGCATCGATAAGGCGGTGACCGCCGGCATCCCAGTAATTACGATTGATTCCGACGGGCCCGCAACCAAGCGGCTCTTCTTCATCGGCACCAACAATTATCAGGCTGGCGTTACTGGCGGACAGCGTCTCGCGCAGGAACTAAAAGGTAAGGGCAACGTCGTGGTCTTTACCATGCCAGACCAGCCTAACCTGCAAGACCGCCTGCGCGGATACAAAGACGCCCTCGCGAAGACCCCCGAAATCAAGATCACCCGCGTCGTTGACATCCAGGGCGATCCCCGGATTGCTTTTGATACAACCACTCAGATCGTCGGCAAAGAGCGCGACAAAGTGGACGGCTTTGTTTGCCTGGAAGCCCAGTCCGGCAAGGAAGTCGCCGGCGTGCTCAATAGCTATCACGTGAGCGGAAAAGTAGTCATCGCCATGGACACCGACCAGGAGACGCTGGACTGGATCCAGAAGGGCCTGATCGCTGCCACGATTGCGCAGAAACCCTACACCATGGCGTTTGTCGGCATGCAGATGCTCGACAATCTTTACCATCACAAGCCGGCGTCGTTGGACGCGGATTGGTCGAAGGATACCTTCGCCCCGATCCCCAGCTTTGTCGATACCGGTTCGGGCCTGATCGACAAAAGCAACGTAGCATCGTTTATTCAGGCCGGAAAGAATCTCGCGTCAGCTCCCAAGTAACCGCGAAACACGATTCACAAAATTCGAACAGGTGAGGTTGGTGGATGCGGAAGGCTTTGCTGTGTCTTTGTACTCTGTTATGTGCTGGTTCTCTGGGAAGTGCTCTCGATCGACAACCGAACCCCGACTATCACGCTCGTCGCGAAGCGTTGGTCAAGAAAACGTCCGGCGTGGTGGTTCTGTTCGCTCCGCTGGAAGCCGCGGACTCTGAGTATTCGTTCCGCCAAGACGATAACTTTTACTACCTCTCCGGCATATCTGAGCCGGGCGTGGCCCTGCTCATCGCGCCTGCCGTCGAGGCCAAGGATGAATCTCCTGCACGCCCGTACACCGAGATTCTCTTTCTCCCTCCTCACAACCTGCGGATGGAGAAATTTACCGGGCCCAAACTCGGCGCCGAGAATCCTGATGCTACGAAGCTTACCGGCTTCGACCACGTCGAGGAGATGGGAAAACTGCCGGACGAAGTATCAAAGGTCCTTACTGGTAGCCGCCCTGTCATCTACACCGATGTCGCTTCCCAGGGAGAAACCTCAGCCAGCGCCGATCCCCTAACATTCCTGAAACGTACGAATGCATTTCTCTTTTTTCAGGACGTAAAGCCCATGCTGTCTTCGCTGCGCACTTTCAAGGATGCGGGCGAGGTTGCGCTGATCCGCAAAGCGGTAGACGCCTCAGTCACCGCGCATGTAGCCGCCATGAAGGCGGTAAAGCCGAATGTCGCAGAATACGAGATTTCCGCCCTCATGCAATACGAGTGGGACCGCCGCGGCTGCGAACGTCCGTCCTATGCACCCATCGTGGGCTCCGGCCATAACTCGACAGTTCTGCACTATTCAGAGAACACGAACACAATGAAAGCGGGCGACGTAGTCGTGATCGACGCCGCCGCGGAATGTTCGATGTATGCCGCCGACATCACCCGCACCCTGCCGGTGAATGGCCACTTCACCGCGCGCCAGCGGGAAATCTACGACATCGTATTAGGCGCACAGGAAGCCGCCATGGTTGCCTTCCAATCCGGCAAGTCTATGCTCTTTGGCGATTCCGACGCCTCCCTGAACAAGGTAGCGAAGGAATACATAAAGACTCATGGCAAGGATCTGCACGGCCAGCCTCTCGATCAATATTTCATTCACGGACTGGGCCACTATATCGGCCTGAACGTGCATGATCCCGGCGACTACAAAGTCCCGCTCGCACCGGGAGCCGCCTTCACGATTGAGCCCGGCATTTATATTCCAGAAGAAAATATCGGCGTGCGCATCGAAGACGACTTTCTCGTGGACGCGGACGGCAAGCTGATCAAGCTCAGTGCAGCCGCCCCATCGAAAGCGGAAGATGTGGAGAAAACGATGGCAGGGAAGTGAAAAGTTTTCGATCACCAATAACCCAATCACCCAATGCCTACGAGA
Organism: uncultured Acidobacteriaceae bacterium; assembly: GCA_963788555.1. Classification (GTDB taxonomy): domain Bacteria; phylum Acidobacteriota; class Terriglobia; order Terriglobales; family Acidobacteriaceae; genus Sulfotelmatobacter. The sequence continues at coordinate 1,003,578 of CAWBHM010000008.1, forward strand.
TATACTCGCGGATGTATTCGTCCTTGGTGTGCGTCAATTGGTGAACGTCTCCGTCGAAGATGACCTTGCCATCGCGGAGAATCAAAAAACTCATCGGCACGTCGCAGTACTGTCCGCGCGGCAATACGCGCATCTGGTTGGTCTTGGGGTCGAATTCGTGTGTGGCCATGGTGAATGCGTCTTGCAGTCGATGCGTCACCAGCAGGGAGCTGGTGCGTGAAACATCACGTTGCTTCATGATCAATTCAACGATCGTATTCGACGTGATCGGATCGAGACCTCCCGTGGGGGAGTCGTAGAGAAGGAGCTGCGGCTGCGTGATGATGGCGCGTGCGATTGCGACGCGCCGGCGCATGCCTCCCGACAGTTCAGACGGGAACTTGTCCATCGTATGTTCCAGTTCCACGAAGCGCAGCGCCTCGCGTACGCGGCCATCGATCTCGTCGTCGTAAATCCCGCGCTCCTCCATCAAGCGAAAGGCGACATTCTCCTGGACCGTCAGTGAGTCGAACAGCGCGCTCTCCTGAAAGACCATGCCGAGCTTCCCCCGCATCGGAAACAAGGCCTGCTCCCGCAATTCAGTCACTTCGTTACCCAGAACCTGAATCCTTCCGGAGTCCGGACGCATAAGTCCGAGTGCGAGCTTTAAAATCGTGCTCTTCCCCGATCCCGCCACACCGAACAGAGCCTTAGTTTCTCCATAAGGAAGATGGAACGATACCCCACGCAGCACATGATTCTCTTCGAACGATAGGTATACGTCTTCGAAAACGATCGCCGACCCGGACGGCCGCGCCGTAACCGCGGCAGCTTGGTCGATGGGCAGCGTAGGCGCGGACATGCGTTTACCTGTAAGACAGAATTGAAATCAACAGCTTGGTGACAAAGAAGTCAGTAACCAGGATAAGCACAGATGCGGCCACCACCGCTTGCGTCGTCGCCCGGCCCACGCCTTGGGTTCCTCCGCGCGCAGTCATGCCGTAATAGCATCCAACCGTCGCGATGATGAAGCCGAACATCACTGGTTTCAGCAATCCCATGAAAACGTCCTGGAGCACCAGCACCTGCCACGCATTGGCCCAGTATTGGCGCGAATCGAGATTGAGAAACAGCTTGGCTACCATAAGCCCGCCGGCTAGGCCGACCAGATCGGAGATGATGCTCAGGAAGAAGAGCATGAAGACCGTCGCAGTGACACGAGGGGTCACCAGCTTCTTCATCGGATCGGTGCCCAGCGCTCGCATGGCATCAATCTGCTCGGTCACAACCATCGATCCCAACTCGCTCGCCATCCCGGAAGAATTGCGTCCCGCAACCATCAGGCCGGTGAGCACCGGACCCAGTTCGCGCACCATGGAAGTCGAAACCAGCTGGCCGATCAGGGTGATGGAACCAAAGCGCTGCAGCGTGTTCGCAGTCTGCAATGCCAGTACGCCACCGGTAAAGAAGCCCGTCAGCACCACGATGGGCAATGATCCCACGCCGATCAGATCGGCTTGCTGCACCATGTCCGCGAAATACAGAGGCTTGCGAAACAGATTCCCCACCGACTGCGCCGCCAGCAGGGTGTATTCCTGAACTACCAGAACTTTCTGCTTGACGAATTCCGTGGGCGAGTTCAGTTCCATGCGATTGGGATGCCAGAGAAAGATGCAATGCACTGGCTTGACCGAACTATAACAGAGAACGCTGTCGAGATTCAGACCTTGGACCTCTGACGTCAGACCTCAGCGACCCAAGTGTTTCGGTTGAGAAGTATCTTGGCGATCGAGCTAGACGTGATCGAATGAGTGTCAGCAGCGGGATGGTTAAGGTCCGGGGTGTGACGTCCGAGGTCTGAAACCGGCTACGCTACCCTCGCCCCTTCTTCTTAATCTCAATATTATGCCGCCGGATTTTCTGGTTGAGGGTCGACAGCGGCACGTGGAAACGCTCCGCTGCTTCCGTCTGATTCCAGTTGCAGCGTTCGAGCATATCAATGATGATGCGGCGCTCCACGTCTCCGATGATTTCAAATAGGGATGCATCCGACGGCGGGTCGTGTAGCGTCAGCGAGGAACCGCGTCCCATCATCGAGTCCGGCAGCAAGTCCATGCTGATCTCGGGCCCGGACGAGAGCACAACTGCGCGCTCAATCACATTTTCGAGTTCGCGCACGTTCCCCGGCCACGAGTAGGCCATCAATGGACGCAACGCTTCCGGCGTAATGCGGGGAGTGGCACGCGCATTTTCTTCCGCATACTTCTTCAAGAAGAATTCCACCAGCAGGGGGATATCTTCCTTGCGCTGCCGTAACGGCGGCAGTTCGACCGTGATCACATTCAGCCGGTAGAACAAATCTTCGCGGAACCGTCCGTCCCGTACCATCTGCCGCAAGTCAATGTTGGTAGCCGCGATGATGCGCACGTCCACCTGAATTTCTTGAATTCCCCCCAGATGCATGAACCGGCGGTCTTGCAAGACACGCAGAATTTTCGCCTGCGTCTCCAGTCCCATGGTCGCGATTTCGTCGAGGAACAGAGTGCCCTTGTCCGCAACTTCGAACAGGCCCTTCTTCGACGCGATCGCGCTGGTGAACGCTCCCTTGACGTGCCCGAACAGTGTGGACTCCAGCAGGTCGGTCGGCATCGACCCGGTATTGACTGGCACGAACGGCTTGTCGCGCCGCGGAGAATTCAGGTGAACGGCCTTCGCGATCACTTCCTTGCCCGTACCGCTTTCACCTTGCAACAGCACGGTCGATCGGCTATTCGCCACCTGCGCCACCAGGTCAAAAATCTTCAGCATGGGCTCGCTTTTGCCCACAATGTTTTCAAAGTTGTAGCGTTGCTTGAGCGCGCGCTTGAGCTGAACGTTCTCTTCTTCTGCCCGCCGCCACCCGACTGCCGCGCGCACGTCGGCCAGAAGCTTTTCGTTGTCCCATGGCTTCTGGACAAAGTTCGCCGCTCCCGACTGCATCGCGCGCACCGCATTCTCCACTGTCCCATAAGCAGTGATCATGATGACGGGCAGCCGCGAGTCATGCGAGCGAATCTCCGAGAGAATTTCCATCCCATTCCGTCCCGGAAGCGTCAGATCCAGGAGGATGAGATCAAACGGACGGTCCGCCATCTGCGCCAGGCCGTCTTCCCCGGTAACGGCCGTCTCCACTTCAAACCCTTCCATCTCCAGCAGGGTCTGCAAAGATTCGCGGATCTCCGCCTCATCGTCGACGATGAGCACCGCTCCTGCCGGCGACGGATTCCCGTTCATCGTCCCGCGTGTGATGACTGCTGCTTCAGACATGTACTGCCTTCCTGCTCAGGGGGAAATCCAAAGCGAACGTGGTTCCAGCACCCGCATTGCTTTCCACGCGGATCTTGCCCGCGTGCTCTTGAATAATTCCGTAGGTGACCGACAGCCCCAGACCGGTGCCGCGGTTTTGTCCCTCTTTCGGCGTCGCTTTCGTCGTAAAGAACGGATCGTAAATGCGCTGGATGTGTTCCGGCGCGATCCCCGATCCAGTGTCCGACACGCGAACACTCACCATGTCCCCGTTGGTCGTAGCGACATTCAACTTGCCGCCTCCAGGCATGGCATCCTTCGCGTTGAGAAACAGATTCAAAAATACCTGCTGTAGCCTGCCGGGATTGCCTTGGATTGGCGAGATTCCCACGGTTAATTCGGACTGAACCTGAATCTTCGCCGTCTTGAACTGATGTTCGAGCAGCGCCAGCGTGTCGGTGATGACCTTATTGATATCGACGTCTGCGAACTCCGTGCCGCTGGTCCGCGAGAAGTTCAGCAGGTTGTTGACGATTTCCGAAGCCCGGAACGTCTGCCGTGTGATCTTCTCCAGTAATCCCGACTTCTGCGGATCTCCCTGCAGTTGCTTCGCGAGCATCTGCGTATAGGACGAAATCACCGCCAGCGGCGTATTGACTTCGTGCGCAACTCCAGCGGCCAGCAGACCGATCGATGAAAGCTTATCCGCCTGCGAAAGCTGCCCCTCGAGCTCGACGCGTTCCGTGATGTCATCCATGATCACCAGACGCCCGATCACCTGGAACTTCCGCGTTACCAGCGGTGCAATCGCAACGTTGACCGTGCGCGTTTCCCCCGCCGGAGTTTGCAGCCGGAACTTGTACAGGTTGTTGATTCCCGCATTCTGCCGGACCCGATAGAACTCCTCGACGAACTCTGCCGGGAAAATGCTGCGCACCGGCTGTGTCAAGCTCTGCCACCGCGGCAACGCGTACATCACTTCCATCTGGGAGTTCCAGCTCTCAATGCGGTCTTCCATGTCGAGCGCCATGATTCCCACATTGATCGACTCCACGATGTTCTCGTTGAAGTCTTTCAGGCGCTCGTACTCCGCCACTTTCTGCTGCAGTGACGCGTACAGCCGCCCGTTCTGAATCGCGATGCCCAGATATCCGCCGAGCGTCTCCAGCAGTTCAATGTCTTCGCTCGACAGGTAGTCGCCCTTACTGGTCTTTCCCAAGCCGAGGACGGCAACAGTCTTCTGCTGCGCGCGGCAAGGAATGTAGTAATTCAGATCCAAACGCGCGATGGCATCCTGCGAACCCGCGGTCTCGCGCGGAACCTGATGGGTATTCTCAAAGAACATGTGCCCGGCGGGCTCAGGCCGGGGCGCGCTCAGGAACGTCAAATCGAGCATCCCCATGGGGTTCATGCCCACTGACTTGGAGACGACAAACTCTTCCGTCTCTTCTCCCGACCGCAAGAAGATTGCAATCCGGTCCACAGCTAAGGTTCGCGACAAGCGGTCCAGAACGGACGAGAGCAGCGCATTCAGATCCGTTTCCGAGCCCAACTCCCGCCCGAACTCAATCAACGTTCGCCGGTAGTCATACACCGTCCGGTAGAAGAACTGGTCGACCCGGTCCTGAATCCACTTGCGCACCGGATCAAACAGAAGCGCCGTGACCACAACTGCCAGAATCAGACCTATCGGCCCAGTGCCCGGCTGTCGGCTGTGCACCAGAGTGGCGACTCCCGCGACCAGCGCGAAATACATTCCTACGACTGCCGCCGCTGCGAGCGTATAGACCACGCCGCGTTTGAAGATCAGGTCAACGTCCATCAACCGGTAACGGAAGATGGCATAGCCGAACGTCAAGGGGAGCAATCCCAGCGACAGCACCGACAACTTCATGCCTGTGCCTGGCAGCGAACCCATCAGGTAGGGAACAACGTAGAAGAGTGTGTAGGGAACAATCGCCAGCACGGTTCCGCGCGTTACCCATTTCAGCTGTTGCCGCAGGATCGTCGTACTCGCGAGCCGATAGGAATACCAGAGCACGGCCGCTGCACCGACAAAAAGCGTGGCGCCATAGGCCATCTCCTGCCGGTCCATGTCCCATCGCAAATGCCCGGTGGCTTCTGCCAGACGCAACGCAATGATGTGCCGCCCGAGCAGCAGCGCGCCGGGCAGGTACGCCAAGCCCAGCACCCACGGATGCTGCCGAACAAATTGCCGCTTTTCCGGGAAGGTTAGGACGAAATGCAGAAACAGAGCCGGCTGCAGTACCCAGGCAACGATGTTGCTCCAGTAAATCGTCCAGTCGAAATCGTTCAGCTTGCCCGTGTATTTGAACGAATACGCGACGAACGACACCAGGCAGAAAATGTAGAAGTGCGTGGAGCCGGGTGCCGTCCAGCGTCGCAGCAACACGTAAATCCCAATCCCCAGATAAATCAGCGCAATCAGCCGCAGCCAATTATTCAGCGAACGATCCGCCGGAACCAGAATCACGTTGGAGTCAAGCGTGACCGACTGGCGAAGTAGCGAGTAGGTCGCCTTCGACCACACTCCGGTGTTGTAGAGTTGCCGCACCAGCCCCGGGGTGTTCTTGATTTCCTGGCCGTTGACGGAGACCAACTGGTCGTCGGTCTTGATACCCGCCTTTGCGCCCGGTCCGTCGGGATCGATCCGGTCGGCCACCAGCCGCCCGTCGTGCTCCACCCACCAAACCCCATCGTCCGGCACGGCCGATTCCCGTTCTTTCTGGAAATTGAACCCGGCAAACACGACCGCAGCTACCGTCAGAAGGAACAGCAGGACTGCAACAAAGCGAGCTTGGCTTTCCCGATTCATGGGTTTCGGTGCTGGCCCCGAACCCGCAGGGGGCTGTTCTGACTTGGGAGAGACTCCCCAATCATCTTCAATATGCAACTTCGCTGCCACCCGGGTTCCCATTCCCGAACTGTTAAGTGCCCTAAATAAAGCCACTTCCGAAATTATAGATGTATTTTCGAACGCTAACTATGTCTTTTGGGATGTTTCTGTGGGATTCGGTATCCGCTTTCCCTTGAGTTTCTTACGCTTAGATGTCTCTTGTTCGATTGAGGGATGCGATACCGATCAACCGTAGAATGGACCAAAAAGGCGGATATGGGATACTGGAGGGTTGAAATAACAGATAACAGGGACAGGATAACAAGAAAGGGGTATGACCTGAGACCGCCATCCACACTTCCTGAGGGCACCCGACCCCCCGAAAGATCCCGCGCGGAGTAAGACAGATAGTGAGTTCTACCCCGCCTTCCGCTCACCCTTCTTCGGCACGTCCAGGATCGGTTCGTCGTCCCACTCGAACGACAGCGCCCGCGCCGTCGTCTCAATCGGCTGCAGTTCCGGAATGTCCTCCGCCACCGACGCCCCCAACTCCGCAAACTTCCTGGCTGAGACTAGCACGCGATTCTCCAGCGAACCCACCGCCTGGTTATAGGCTTCAACTGCCCGATCCAGGTTCGTGCCGACCCCCGTAATATGTCCCGCAAGCTTTCGCAGCCGGTCGTGGAGCTCTTTCCCGAGATCGCTGATCCGTTGCGCGTTGCGGGCCAGCTTCTCTTGATTCCATCCGTAATTGATGGCCTTCAAGAGCGCAATCAAAGTTGTTGGTGATGCGGGAATGACTCGGTTCAAGACGCCATGTTCGATAAGGCCGGTATCCTGCTCCAGCGCGGCGCTAAAGAACGTCTCGCCCGGAAGGAACATCACCACGAATTCGGGCGTCGACTCGAACTGCTCCCAATATTTTTTCCCAGCCAGAGTGCTGATGTGATCGCGCACTTGCCTCGCATGACTTGCCAGGCACGCCCGCCGTGTCTCTTCATCGGTGGTTTCGAACGCATCCAGAAATGCTTGCAGCGGAGTCTTGGCATCCACCACCACATGCTTCCCCCCGGGCAACTTCACCACCAGATCCGGGCGCAGCCGCCCACTTTCTCCCGTGATCGTTTCCTGTTCCGAGAAATCGCAGTACGACAGCATCCCTGCGATCTCCACCACCCGCCGCAGTTGGATTTCCCCCCACCGACCGCGTACATTCGGAGTCCGCAACGCCCGCACGAGATTCCCAGTCTCCGATTGCAATTCCTTTTGCGTCGTAATCAGCGACTGCACCTGTGCCTTTAGATCTCCGTAAGCCTCGCCCCGCGCAATCTCCATCTGCTGAATCTGCGCGTCCACCTTGCTCAACGACTCCCGCACCGGCGTCACCAGATCTTCAACCGCCTTGTGCCGCGCATCGAGATCGCCCTTGGCCTCGCTCTGAAATCGTTTCAATGTTTCCTGCGCAATCTGCAGGAAGGACGAATTGTTGCTCTTCAGCGCATCCGCAGCCAGCGCCTTGAACGCATTTTGCAAGTCCGCGGCCGCACGTTCCCCAGTTTTCGTCAGCAATTCGATCTTTTCGTTGTTGGTCTTTCGTTCTGATTCCAAAGCAGATTCTAATCTCGCGCGGCTCTCCAACAGTTCCCGCTGATCCTCCAAAAGCCGCGCCACATCGGCCTTTACGCCTGCTAATTCCTTTTCCGTCAATGACAAACGTGCCTGTATCGCGACCGGGCGCGAACGTAGCGCCAGCCAGGCAAGCAGGCTGCCAAACAACAGTCCAATGACCCCACTGATCCCTAGTTCCATAGACACTGGTAACTTCCCGCCCTCTCACCCAACCCCTAGCCTAGCACTAGCAACAAAGTTTGCGCCTGTAACGACTTTGAGCCGATAGATCAATTTGAGGCTGAAACTCGATCCCTCCCAGGATCTGATTGCGTGGGCCAAACTGGATGCATAGAGCCCCCAGACTATTGTTGGCGTTCCTGCTCAGCACGGGCGCCGCGACCGTGCAGCCTGCGACTCGTTTAATGGCTTCCCCAGCCGAAGGCCCCGGAAACTCAGGCCAGCCCGCCCCGCAAGCCACTGTGAAACCCGCAGCTGCGAGAGCCCCGAACATTCCTTTCCCCGAGTACGAATCTCAAATCGAAGACCAGTTGCTGGCGCTCGCCAACCAATTGCGCAAGCAGGCCGGCGCTCCCCCGCTTACACTCGACACTGGACTCTCTGAGGCAGCGCGCACTCATGCCTTGGCCATGCTTGAGGCGCGACAACTCTCCCATCAATTTGTCGGCGAGCCCTCGCTCGCCTTACGTGTCTCCGCGACCACTCAACTCCTGGTCGACCAGGAGGGTGAAAATGTCGCACTTGATTACGACGCCCAGCACGGACACGAACATCTCATGCTTTCACCCCCGCATCGCGCGAACCTGCTCAACCCGGCCTACAACGTGGTCGGGCTGGGGGTGGTTCGTAGCGGAGACCGCCTCTACATCGTGCAAGACTTCGGCCACGGCCTCCCCAACTATTCTGTCGCCGAAGTGAAAGACCGAATCGCCGCCGCGGTGAATCAAAAGCGGCGCCAGGTGAACCAGCCCGATCTGCAACGCCGCGACCTTCTCGTCGCTGACGACGCAGCCTGCTCCATGGAGCAGGCTGACAAACTCGGCACGGCTTCGGTCCGCAAGCTGGCCCAACGCTCTACTGTTCTCACCTATACCAGCCTGCGTCCCGAAACGCTCCCCACTGGCGCCGCCCACGCCATCGCCAGCCCTAACCTGCAACGCTTCTCCATCGGCGCCTGCTACGGCCGCACCGACAGCTATCCTTCCGGCGTCTATTGGATCGTGTTGTCGCTGGAGTGAAATCACGAATCCTGCAAGACGCTCTGCTTGTTGATCCACGAAACTTCTCGACCTGCAAAGAACTGCAAAGAACTGTAAAGCCTGTGGATTTTTTCCCTCGACTGAGCCAAGCTATTGCCTTGTCCCCGTTTGTTCAGGTCGCGGGGTGACCGATTGACGTGCGATCCGGATGTTCCTTCCACCCTGGTTTTCTGCCAGTCTTGCGTCGGATTTGTCGGGAGAGTTGTGCCATGTTACGAAAAGGGATTTATTGCTCTGCTCTTAGTGCTCTGACATTCGGGTTTATCTTGCTCGCATGGCCCTGTGCAGCCGCTGCTCAGCGCCACGGCGGAGGAGGGATGGCAAGCGGCGGCGGTGGCGGTATGTCGGGAATCAGCCGCCCCACCGGAGTCGACGAAAAAGACAGCCTCAAGGACTTTCATCAGGCTTTGGCAGTTCAGGCGACCCCCGAACAGACTGTCGAGTTTCGCGCCCTGATCACGTGCATCGAGGCAGCACAAACAGCGGTGCAAGAACTTCTGCAGCCCCCGAGCAAGGAAGGGACTCTAGCGCAGCCCCCGCACTCGCAGGGCATCGATGACCTCTTACAGAAAGCAAGAAGCGCCGACAAGAAGTTTCAGGAGGGATTCTCTTCCGCGCAAAAGGCGGGTTTGAAAGACATCGCGAAGCGGCTCTCGAAGGCGGACACCGTTCTCGATCAGGAACAGAAGAGTTTCGATCAGAGTCTCACTCTTAAGGCGAGCAGCGCCGAGATTGCATCTCGTGCTGAGAGTCTCGACAAAGCTCTCACCGATTTCTGCAACATTCAACTCTCCCTCGGCAGGGACATGAGCATCACGCTGGCGAGCGGGCAAGATATCGCATTCACGCTTCCTTCTGTAAAGAGAGAAGTCCAACTCGAGCGTCAAACCATCGTAGTCACAATTACGGGCGCCCTCTTGCAGACTGCGGTGAAGAGTGATCAGCGCACGTTCAAGCTCGAGATGATGGCAGATCTCTCCGGCGTGCAGCAGAACATGACCGAACTCTTGCACGCCCGACTCGATACCTCCGAGACTTGCGGGCAACGGATCGAGATTCAGCAGGCAACGCTCACGCCCGCAACTCCATCGAGCCTCCTCCTCGTGCGACTCCACTTTGAGCGTTGGATGTGTAGTCGCTCTTTCGGACAGCAAGCCTCCACCGAACTCGCGGAAGGCGACGGCACCGTCGAGATCAACCTGAAGGCTGCAGTGGAACCGTCGAATAGTTTGAAGATCGTGGCCACCAGCGGACGGATCGGCGCCACCGGAATGTTGGAGGAATCGCTTCGCTCCGGATCGCTCGGCGAAGATCTGCGAGATATCGCCGCCGCCACAGTCTTGTCGGCAGTACGCGCCGGATCGGATTTCAAAACTGCGCTTCCCCTGGCGGTGCAGAACTCTGCCGCCATGCAAAGCGCAAGATTCCAAACCGTCGGTGTCGGCGGATTGAGCCTCGTGCTCGACGGCCAAATCGAAATCTCGAACGCGCAAACCGCACAGTTAGCCAGCCAGCTCAATCAAACTCTTTCGGCGCAAGGAACTGCGACACATTAGAGCAACTACTGCCTGGTCGGGACGGCGTAATGCGACGCGATCAGGACCCATCTGCCCGCGACCTTCATCCACACGTCAGTGAAGCGGTCGTGAAAATCGTACGGCTGTCCCTTGTCCTCCCCGCGCTCGTGATACACCCCGGTGACGATGCCGGTATTCCCGTGTACTCGAATCTTCATGTCTGACATTTCCGCCACGTCGATTCGAATCGAAGACTTCGCGCTAAAACTGATGTACCCCGTTTTGCCGTAAGTATTCCCATCCTCAAACGTGATGACGAAATCGTCATCCAGCAGGGAAGCCAGCAGATCAAACTGCCGGTGTTTGTACGCGTCCGTTAAATTCATTTCGAGAGCCCGAATCTTTGCGGCCTCGGAATCCTCCTGCGCCACCGCACGCACGCAAGGAATAGCGAGCACACCCAATGTCAACGCCCACAGCAACAATTTCCGCATCTTCTCTGTGTTTCATAATCTGTCTGTCGTGGCAAGTTCTTTGTCAGTGGCCCGATGCTGCAAGCCTTCTCCCCTCGTCTATAATTGCGCCGACCCATGGCTTTAGCCTCCGGCACAACACTCGGCCCCTACAAAATCCAGTCTGCCCTCGGCGCCGGCGGTATGGGCGAGGTCTACCGCGCCACCGACACCCGTCTCGACCGCACCGTTGCCATCAAGGTTCTGCCCTCGCATCTTTCCTCCGATCCGGAACTGAAACAGCGCATGGAGCGCGAAGCCAAAGCCATTTCCGCGCTACAGCATCCCAACATCTGCACCCTTTATGACATCGGCACTCAGGATGGAACCAACTTCCTGGTCATGGAGTACCTCGAAGGCCAGACCCTCGCCGAACGCCTCGCAAAAGGCGTGCTGCCACTGGATCAGGTTCTGAAGATTGCCACCGAAATCGCTCAAGCTCTCGAGAAGGCGCATCAACAGGGCATCATCCACCGCGACCTGAAGCCGGCCAACGTCATGCTGACCAAAGCAGGCGCAAAGCTGATGGACTTCGGTCTCGCGAAGCCGGAATTGTCGATACCCTCGCGTGCCACCGGTCCGCTGACTCCCTCTACGCCGACCATTAATCTGGCTTCGCTCACCGCGGCTACCTCGCCCCTCACGCAAAAAGGTTTTATCGTCGGCACCTTTCAATACATGGCCCCCGAACTTCTGCAGGGCGGGGAAGCCGACGCTCGCAGCGACCTGTTCAGCTTCGGATGCGTTCTCTACGAGATGGTCACCGGACGCCGTGCCTTCGAAGGCAAATCGCAGCTCAGCGTCTTCTCAGCCATACTGGAAAAAGAGCCGGACCCTATCAGCGCCAGCCAGCCTTTGACGCCGCCCATGCTTGATCGCGTGATCCGCGCCTGCCTCGCCAAAGATCCCGCGGACCGCTTCCAATCGGCGCACGACGTCGCCATGGACCTGCGCTGGCTAGCTGAATCAACGCCGCCTGCCTCCGCAAATCAGTCCCCGCAGCTCAACAAGTCCTGGGCAGCCGTCGCATCCGTGCTTCTCCTCGCTTTCCTCGGGCTCGCCGCATTCGCCGGATACCGCTGGGCACGTTCCTCCGAGGAGCCCGTTTCGATTCGCGCCGAAATTCCTCCGCCCGACAAGTTTTCCCTCGACGCGACTGGCGACGCCGGCGGCATGCCCGTGCTTTCTCCCCAGGGCGACAAGATCGCCTTCGTGGCTCATTCCGGTGAAACGAAAGAGCTGTGGGTCCGATCCCTCAACAGCGATTCCGCGCAGGCGCTCCAGGGTACGACAGGCGCGGCCCATCCCTTCTGGTCGCCGGATGGCCGCTACATCGCCTTTTTCGCCAACGGCAAGTTGGCCAAGATCGCAGCCTCTGGCGGTCCGGTTGCCGTCATCGCCGATGCTCCCAATTCGCGAGGAGGAACCTGGAGCGTCAACGATGTGATCGTGTACGCGGCTGATTTTCAGAACCCGCTGGTCAAGGTAAGTGCGCAGGGCGGCAACGTAACTCCGGCCACTGTGCTCGATAGAACAAAGCACGATACTCATCGCTGGCCCTGGTTTCTACCCGACAGCAAACATTTTATTTTCTTCGCGACCAGTCACACGGGCGGCGATACCAAGCAGAACGGAATCTACTTCGCGTCTGTCGACAGCACAGAATCCCGCTTAGTCATCGCAACCGACTCCGCTGCCCAATATGCCTCCGGATATCTTCTCTACCGCGCCAACACGGCCCTGGTGGCGCAGCCCTTCGATCCACAAACGGGCACGTTATCAGGATCGCCAACCGCGCTGGTCAATAGCGTTCGCGACGACGTTGGCGTCTGGCGAAGTATCTTCGCCGTCTCCCAGAACGGACTCCTGATTTACCAGGCCGGTAGTACCACCTCGGCAAAAAGCCTTTTTGTGTGGTTCGACCGCTCGGGTAAGGCCCTCGCCGAGTACGACCCTCATGAGCCCACGATCGTCGATGTGCGGGACGTGCGTCTCTCTCCGGACAACAAGAAACTGGCATTCGCAAGTGAACTCGGCATTTGGACACTCGACCTCGAGCGCAAAACGAAAACGCGCATCACCTTCGATCCGCAGGTGGTGCAGGATCCTGCTTGGTCTCCAGACGGCAAGACGCTGTTGTTCTCGGCGCTGGTCACCTCCGGCGGCGGCAACGTTGAAATCCGTTCCAAGGCCGCGGACGGCAGCGGATCCGAAAAGACACTCCTCGCCGAACAGAACAACTATCACTATCCAGGGTTGTCGCCCGATGGAAAATATCTGACCTACCTTTGGGGGGACGGCGAGAAGATGGTTTCTATCTGGATGCGGCCCGTTACCGGAGACGCCAAGTCCATTGTCGTGGTACAGCCGCCCTCACCCCAATCCAACATTCATGAATATCGAATTTCCCCCGACTCCCACTGGATCGCATACGTCTCCGACGAATCCGGTCAGGCGGAGGTGTACCTCACAAGCTTTCCCGAGGGCAAAGGCAAATGGAAGGTGTCGTCCGGCGGCGCTGCCTACCCCGCGTGGACTGCAAACGGCAAAGAACTTTTCTATACGAGTCTGACCGAAGACTTTTTCGTCTGCCCGGTGGCGACGAAGGGCTCAGAGATCGAAGTCGGGACGCCGGTTCATCTCTTCCATGCCGCGACCCCTGGAGTCGGCGTACCCTTCGACGTCTCCTCCGATGGAAAGCGTCTGCTCGTGAACCACAGTGAGGAAGAAGCCCAATCTCCCCTCCAGTTGGTCACCAACTGGCCCGCCGAGTTGAAGAAGTAATTCTCTGTGCTACTCTTGCCTTTGCCCTCCGTCTGCACTCCCACTCATGGGATCCTCCGCACAAGTCCGCCTGCCTCAGCCCCAGCCGAACACCATCCGCTTCGGCACGGCTGGATGGTCCTACAAAGACTGGGAGGGAGTCTTCTATCCCTCCGGCATGCAGCACCGTAAGACGCATCCCCTCGAATATCTCGCGCGCTTCTTCGACACCACCGAAATCAACACCTCGTTCTACGGCCCCATCAAAGCCCAGCTTGCCAAGCTCTGGTGCCGCAAAGTCGCCGCGGTCAATCCCAACTTCCTCTTCACTGCCAAGCTCTACCGCGCATTCACGCATTCTCCCATCGCGGTCATCGGGCCCACCTCCGCCGCCACCATCCGCCCCACCGATGACGACGAAGCCCGCACTCGCGAAGGTCTCGACGTCCTCGCCAACGAAGGCCGCCTCGGCGCTCTCCTCATTCAGTTTCCGCTGTCCTTCAAGAACACTTCGCTAAACCGCGAATATCTCGATCGCCTCCTGCGCCAATTCATCGAATATCCCCGCGTGGTCGAAGTGCGTGACTCCAGTTGGGACAACGCCGAGACCCTCGCTTCTTTCGCCCAGAAAAATGTCGCCTTCTGCAACATCGACCAGCCGCTCCTCGGACGCTCTCTCGCCCCCACCGAGCACGTCACCGCCCCAATCGCCTACGTGCGCATGCATGGCCGCAACTACGATCAGTGGTTTGACTCCGACAACCGCAATGACCGCTACAACTATCTCTATAACGAAAAGGAATTAATCGGCTGGAAAGAACGAATCGAAAACGTCGCCGCCCAGGCGGAAATCACCTACGTCATCACCAACAACCATTTCGAAAGTAAAGCGGGAGTGAACGCGCTGGAGTTGAAAGCCATGATCACCCGCAAGCGAGTTTTCGCCCCGCCCACGCTGGTCCAGAAATATCCCGAGCTAAGAAGATTCGCCGACCCCGACAACGACTCCGACGGTCCGCCAACACTAGCATTGACGTAGGGCCTCACGCGCGTGAAGGTGTAGTTATCCCTGGGGTCGTCTCCGTCCGCCTGGCCGGAACTCGCGGGCCGAACTTTAAAATCCCGTCTTCTAAGCGGCTCAACTTCATGGTGAACATATCGAGAATGTAGTTCTGCCGGATGAGCCACGGCTTTTGCGCTCCCTGTTTCGGCAGGTTCGGCGCCGCTCTTAGGACATAGCCGGAGCTGAGATCGAGCAGAGGCCTGGCCGTCAAAGATGCCGGATCGCATACCGGCGTGCAGGTGCGGTAGCCGTGACGATCCATATGATTCAGCAGGCGACAGACAAATGTCGACGCCAAATCCGCACGCAGGGTCCAGGACGCATTCGTGTATCCCACGCAGAATCCGAAGTTCGGCACATTGCTGAGCATCACGCCCTTATAAATAAACGCATCACCCGGGGCGATGGGCTTCCCATCGACGGTGAGACGAACCGCCCCTAGGGCGAGCATCTGTAGACCTGTTGCCGTGACGATGATGTCAGCTTCGAGTTCCTTGCCGGATTGCAAACGGATCCCGCGCTCGGTAAAGCTATCGATGTGATCGGTGACGACCGATGCGCGCCCTTCGCGGATGGCGTTAAACAGATCGGAATCAGGAACCAGACACAGTCGTTGGTCCCATGGTTGGTATCGCGGGTTGAAATGCTTGTCGACTTCATAGCCCTGTGGCAGGTTCTTGGCTGCTCCGTCGCGAAGCAGGCGTCGGGCCAGGTTGGGCGCGCGCCGGCTCAGCTGATAAATCCCCAGACTCACCAGTATGTTTTTCCATCGCACTAGCCGGTGCGCCGCATTCCAGGGCAACAAACGGCGCAACAGGTTAGCGATGGGATCGTGAGTCGGCAAGCTCAGAATGTAGCTTGGTGAGCGTTGCAACATGGTGACATGCGCTGCCGTTCGAGACATTGCGGGAACCAGCGTGACCGCAGTGGCCCCGCTGCCGATGACCACCACTCGTTTCCCCCCGTAATTCAGATCTCGAGGCCACTGCTGCGGATGCACGAGTTGACCACGGAAACGGTCGGCCCCGGGAAAACTCGGTTCGTATCCGGCATCGTAGCGGTAGTACCCGGTGCACCCATATAAGAAATCGCAGGAATAGCGGACTGTTTCGCCGGTTGCGCCCGTGTTCACCTCAAGCAGCCAGCGCCCGTCCTCCGAGGACCACGAAGCCGACTGCACCCGTTGCTGAAACCGGATGTGACGGTCAACGCCGAATTCATGGGCGGTCTCGCGAACATACTGAAGAATTGCGCTCCCGTCCCCTATCGGCTTGGCGTCTTTCCACGGCCGGAACGGGTAGCCAAGCGTGAACATGTCCGAGTCGGAGCGAACGCCCGGATAGCGAAACAGATCCCACGTGCCGCCAATCTCAGCGCGAGCCTCGAGAACGACGTATCGTTTGCCCCGACATCGCGTTTGCAGACGGCAACCGGCTCCGATGCCGGAAAGCCCGGCCCCGATGATCACGACATCAAAGTGCTCCATCGACATATGTGATGAGCCGCCCCGTGGAGTCCACACACGCGAACGCGCCGGGATTGTAACACGCCCGAATTACGTTGACTTGCTCGTTCCGCATGGCTACCATCGCCCATCTCGGTCAAAATCAGCTCTTGTTTCGAGCCCGGAATTCCCAAACGCTTGTATTTTTTGAAGGTACCCATGCGACGTTTGCTAACTGTGAAGCTCCTGCTTTGTTTGTGCACGTCACTCGCGGCCGCAGCCACAACTCAGCCGGTGAATGGCATCTGGCAGGGCAAGATTCACGTCGACGGCGCGGACTATCGCATCGTTCTCCACATCGCCTTACAAGCCAACGGCGGCGCCGCGGGCACGCTCGACAGTCCTGATCGGGGCAAACTCGCGATTCCGCTCCAGTCGCTGAAATCTGACGAGAGCTCAGTTGCCTTCGAAGTAAGTGATCCGAAGATTTCGTTCAAGGGCAGCCTCAGTGCTGATCAAGGACTGGCCGGCGACTGGAAACAAAGTGGGCAAGACATTCCCGTCACATTTGTGCGAGCCGCTCAAGCGCCAGAGTTCGACAAAGATGGGTCGTATCTATATCACTCGCAGTGCGTCCAGTGTCATACCCCGTTCAATCCCATGCGGGCGCCCTGGCCAACCACTCTTCAACTCATGCTGCAACCTGCCATCCTCACTGCGCTCGAAAGTGGCAAGATGAAAGCCGTGGCGTCGGGAATGTCGCATGAGCAGCGCGTTGCTGTCGCGGAATATCTCGGCCGGCCTCAGACCGCGCAGCAATCTGGTCCGTCGAACGCGTGCGGAACCGGTGCGCAGCCGATGGCGAACTCACCCTTGTGGAATGGATGGGGTGTTGACTTGTTCAACAGCCGCTTCCAACCGGCAGGACGCGCGGGACTCAACAAGTCCCAGCTATCAAAGTTAAAAGTGAAGTGGGCATTCGGTTATTCCGGCGCGACCAGTGCGGGCGGGCCACCGACCATAATCGGCGATCGGGTCTTTGTGGCTGGCGGTGACGCACGAATCTATTCGCTCGACATGCACTCCGGATGCGTCTACTGGTCTTTTCTGCCTTCAGCCCCTGTGCGCACCGCCATCACCATTAGCGACGACGGTTCGACCGCATACTTTGGCGACCTGCAAGCACGCGCCTATGCCATCACGACGGCCACAGGCTCCCTCGTGTGGAAGACGGAACTTGATCCACATCCGTTCGCGTTGATTTCCGGTGCTCCCCGGCTCTACGGAGGCAAGCTCTATGTACCCGTCTCCTCGGCAGAAGAACTCGGCGGAGCGAATCCGAAGTATCCATGCTGTACCTTCCGCGGCAGTGTCGTCGCCCTCGACGCGGAGACCGGAACTGTGATCTGGAAGACCTACACGATCGAGACCACCGCCCAACCGACCTCCACGAACGCGGCCGGCACCGGAATGCTTGGACCTTCCGGTGCTGGTGTATGGAACTCGCCGACGATCGACGCTGATCGCCATGCGCTCTACATCGGCACCGGCGACAACTACTCAGAGCCGGCCACCACCACCAGCGATGCCGTCATTGCCTTCGATCTGGACAGCGGGAAAATTCTCTGGATGAAGCAACTCACCGCTGAAGACAGGTTTAACGTCGGTTGTTTCAGCCAGGACAAATCGAGTTGCCCCAAGAACCCTGGTGGAGACTTCGATGTGGGGGCCCCGCCAATTCTGCGTGTTCTCAAGAGCGGCAAAACTCTGTTGATCGTGGGACAGAAATCCGGATCCGCTTTCGGTCTTGATCCTGACGACAAAGGCAGCGTCGTTTGGGAATCGCACATCGGCAAGGGAGGTGCGCTCGGCGGCATCGAGTTCGGCGGCGCTGCTACCGACGCACGCGTGTATTTCCCGTTATCCGACTGGTCGCCTGATCCAAAATCCGGCGGAGGCATCTTCGCCCTCGACATCACGACTGGAAAGAAGATCTGGTCTACCCCTGCCCCGCCGCCCGCCTGCCTTGATAAGCCGGGCTGTAGCGCAGCGCAACCGGCCCCTGCCACCGCGATTCCAGGAGTTGCCTTCTCCGGATCGCTGGACGGACATTTACGCGCTTACGATGAACTCGACGGTACCATCGTGTGGGACTTCGATACCGCACGGAATTTCCCCACCGTGAATGGTGTCGATTCTCACGGTGGCTCCCTTAATTATGCGGGTCCTGTCCTAGCGGGAGGCATGCTGTTTGTCACCTCCGGCTACTCGATCAATGCCGGCATGCCCGGAAACGTTTTGCTCGCGCTTTCTGAAGATGGTAAATAATCGCACGCCTTACTGAACGTGTTCTCCACTCCCCTAAAAGGAACCTATCGCACTTGCCTCGAGAAGTGTGCTAGATTCTTTACCGCGCCGGGTCCGCTTCTGTGGTCGGTTCCACAGGGAGGTGACATTGCCTCGAATTTTGCTGACGACTCGCTGCCGCGACTCCGGCCTCTACGATTATTTTCGCGAGAATGCGCCGCGGAATTTTCGCTGGCGTTTCGGTATGCCGCGGACCATCTCGTTTGGCCTGCGCTTCCTGCGCCAAAATCTTCCCCAGCTGCACATCCTGGAATATCCGACGCGCGCCGAATTTTCCGCCCAGCTCAAGCGCGGCTGGGATGCCGTCGGCTTTTCCTTTTATCTCGAAGAGACCAACGACATCCTGGCCATGGCTGCCGAAGCGCGCCAAGCCGGTGTCCCCGAACTCTGGGCAGGGAATTACGGCGCCCTCACTCCCTCCATCCAGTCGCACTTCGATCACGTGTTCACCAGCTACAGTGAAGACGCGCTGGCGCAGAAACTAGGGACCCATCTCGACGAAATCCAGCATCCACCCTTGATCACCCGCTTCCGCTTGCCCGGAGGGTGGTCGTTCCCGCTTGGCATTGTGTTCTCGTCGCGCGGATGCAGTTTTCGTTGCACTTTTTGCCAGACGACCGCATTTGCACCGCATCCGAAGGAAATTTCTCTCGCGTCGCTGGATCGAGTACTGCGTTTCTATGTCGAGCACGGCGTCCACTTTGTCCTGCTCCTCGATGAGAATTTCGGCAACCTTCCGTCGCATGCCGATGCTGTCATCGAGCTATTGGCACGCCACCGCCTTCGGTGGCTTGTGCAGTCGCGTGTCGATCTGCTGCTCCGGAACTTCAACGATTGGCGAAAGTGTGGCATGGAAGGCGCGCTTTTCGGCATCGAGAGTTTTCATCAGGACATCCTGAAGCAGATGCACAAGAACGAGAAAGTGCAGTCGGCTTTTGAACTGGCGGAGCGGCTCAACCGCGAGGGCCTCTACGCGCAAGGTTATTACATCATCGGCCTGCCGCCGGAGACGCCAGAATCGATCGATGCCGATTTGAAAACTTTGGCTTCCTTAAAGCTCGACGTAACTCAAATCACCATCGTTACCCCCCATCCCCAGACTGAAATGTGGCATGAACTCGAGTCCGGTTACGGTATTTTTGAGAACGACTGGTCCAAATTCGACACCAAACACCTCGTCTGGAACCACCCAAATTGCCCGCCCGGTGTACTGGAATCTCTGCTAGAGAAAGGCTTCCGCGCCTGCTACGGCAAAGATTGGCTGCTGCGGACGACAAAAAAGTTCCTCGCTGCCAGAGCAGCACAAAAAGATATTTCCAGCGTCTTACTGGGCCCGGTTCGTTCGCGATGGGCCTCCTCGGCGCGTCTGCCCTACCTTGCGACCCAAGATCCGGCAAGCGACCAGGTCCGCAAGGCCGTCGCCTAAGTCGGAAAATGTGCAGGTATGTCGTTGGAAGGTCGAAGGGCAGGCGGACGCCGGCTTCAAGGCCGTGCACGAGTCGCTATTTGAGAAACCAGAGGCGATGGACCTCAGGCGCCAACCGCTGCATGGTCGGCCATCCGTCGCTTGTTATAGCGCAACGCGACGTTCATGAAGACGTGGCCGAGAGAAGTTTCAAAGCAGATCATCAGCGCTTCGGTATCTTCGCTGGTCTTGTCGCCTTCTTGTGCGGTAAGAAGCAATGGGGGATGCACCCGGAAATGGAACCCCTGGTCGTTGAGTGCCGAGATGGCATTGCCCACGACCTGATTGGCGAGTTCGAAGATGGTTTCTTTGATCAGCGCATCCGATTCGGGCAGTTCGGCGCCCGCGTAGTGGCTGGCCACTTTCACCGCCGTCTGCGGCTCCAGGTCGAGAATGATGCGCCCTTCGATGTCCCCCGTCAGCGCGATCATGCCCGCCACGCCCTTGCGGCGATACGCGTCCTCTTCCATGGTGAGGTTGCCCACCTTGGTCGTGCCCTGCAAACCTTGCGACAACACGGCGTCCGCCGCGTTGATGAAAGGCTGGATCAGTTCCATCTTCATCGAGTTAGACTCCTGCTCCGGCGGCGGCCGCCACGGCGCCGTCTTCGCCCAGCACGTACTTGATGACTTCGTAGAGCACTTCCGGCTTCACCGGCTTCTGCACGAAATGACGAGCTCCCCGTTGCAGCGCCGCGACAATGTTCTCCTGATAGCCCACCGAGGAGACCATGACGATGCGCGCTTCCGGATGCTGTTGAACAATGCGTTCGGCCGCTTCGATTCCTTCCATCTGCGGCATGGTGATGTCCATGAGCACGATGTCAGGATGCGTGCGGTCGAACTCGCTGATGGCAGTCAAGCCGTCGCCGGCTTCCGCCGCCACCTGCCCGCCGAACGTTTCGATCATGCGGGCCAGATTCTTGCGGGCAAACACCGAGTCGTCCACGATCAAGTAGCGGACCGGCTGCCCGTCCTTGCTGCGCTTCACTGGTGCAAACTGCTCCATACAGTCCTCCCCTATCTACTGCATATCATGCCCGGCTGTCCCCTGCCAGATGACGCTGGTCACGGGTACCTGCCGTGCTCGATCTTAATTACCGGCCCGTACGGCCCGGCCGGCGGATCCCGTATTGCGCCCGCAAAGGGCCTGCAGCGTCGATCCCATCACATCCAAACCCACAATGCGAACGGCATACCCCCGTTCAATCGCTGCTTTCGGCATGCCATACACCACGCAGGATTCTTCACTCTGCGCGATGGTCATGCCGCCCTCTTTCTTGATCGCTCCCAACCCTTCCGCGCCATCGTCCCCCATCCCAGTCATCAGCACCCCGATCGCCTGCGTCTTGAACTCTTCGGCCACGCTGCGCAGCAGAACATCGGCGCTGGGACGGTGCCCGTTCACCCGCGGCTCATCGCACAGCACGACGATGTCTCCCAGCGGCAGCCGTTTCACTTTCATGTGCCGGCTTCCCGGACAGATCAGCACGCGCCCCGGCTGCAGCATGTCGCCCGACTGCGCTTCTTTCACGCGCAACGGACACACTTCGTCCAGTCGGCGCGCGAACATGTCGGTGAATCCGTCCGGCATGTGCTGCACTACCGTGATCGCTCCCGGAAAGTCTCCGGGCAACTGCGACAGCACGAACTCCAAAGCCTGCGGACCTCCGGTGGAAACGCCGATCGCGACCACCTTGTTCGGCGCCGCCGTAGACGCCGGAGCCTTCTCGGGCTTGGGCGCAACTCCCGGACAGCATGCGCGGCTTCAGCTTGCACTCGGCCGCGGCCTTTACCTTGGCGATCAGTTCTCGCGCCGTCTCCGCCATGTGGGCGGTGGCATCTTTCGGCTTGGTGACAAAGTCGAATGCGCCCAAGCCCCAGCGCCTTCATCGTGACGGAAGCGCCTTCGGTGCTGTGCGAGCTGAACACGATCACGGGCACCGGCTGCCGCCGCATGATCTCTTTCAGCGTGTCGATGCCGTTCATCCCCGGCATCTCCAGGTCGAGCGTCACCACGTTGGGCTTCAGTTCTTCAATCTTCTTCAGGCAGAAGGTGCCGTCCATCGCGGTTCCCACCACTTCGATGGACTCGTCGACCGCCAGCATCTGCGGAATCAGCTTCCGCATCAGCGCCGAATCGTCGACGACGAGCACGCGTACAGACTTCTTCATGCCTGGCCCCCCGCCGCGGGAGTCAGCGCCAGTCGCACACGGTCGGTGTGCGACAACAATAGCCCCGAATTGCAATGTCCCAGTTGCTCAGGCCGCGCGCGGGCCACGTGCTCAACCACGGCGGGCAAGTTCAGGATCAGCACCACCCGCCCGTCTCCCAGAATCGAAGCGCCCGAAACCAGATCGGTCTGGAATGTCTGGTCATCCAGAGCCTTGATCACCAGTTCCTCTTCGCCTTCCAAAGCATCGACAATCAAGCCGTACTTCCTCTCTCCTACGGTAATGACGAGCACAAAGAGCTTGGATTTTCGATTTTCGTCGACCACGGGACGGCCCAGTCGCAGCAGCGGCAGCACTTGATTGCGCAACTGCAACACTTCGTAGTTGTCGACCTGGTGCACTTCGGTTTCAAAGGTGCGCGCGATCTCGAGCACAGCGTTCAGCGGGATGGCGTACAGCCGCTGCTCGACCCAGAACAGCAACGCCTTGATGATGGCGAGCGTCAGCGGCAGCTTCAGCCGGAAGGTTGTGCCTTGGCCGAGATGCGTCTCTACGCTGACGGAGGCCTTCAGGCGATGCAGCACGCTTTGAACGACGTCCATGCCGACGCCGCGGCCGGAGACTTCGGTGACCTGCTCGGCGGTGCTGAATCCCGGCCGGAAGATGAAGTCGAGAATCTCGGCTTCGCTGAGCCGCGCGGCTTCTTCGGGCGTCGTCATCCCGAGTTCAATGGCCTTGGCGCGGATCTTCTGCGCGTCGATGCCGCGCCCGTCGTCGGTGACTTCGACCACCACCTGGTTGCCGTGGTGATAGGCGTTGAGACGAATAACACCCTGCGGCTTCTTGCCTAGCTTGCGCCGTTCTTCCGGGGGCTCAATGCCGTGGCTTACCGCGTTGCGCACCAGATGCGTCAGAGGCTCGGCGATGGCGTCGAGAATTCCTTTGTCGAGATCGGTGTCCTGCCCGCTGATGTCCAGTTCCACTTCGCGCCCGCACTGCCGTGAGACGTCGCGCACCATGCGCGGGAAGCGCCGGAACAGTTGGTCCACAGGCACCATGCGAATCTTCATCACCGAGCGCTGCAGATCGTTCAACACGCGCGCCTGGAACGCCATGGCGTCGCCGAACTTGCCGCGCAGCAGTTCCTTCGGATAGCGCTTGGAGAATTCGTTGAGCGCCTGCTGCAACATCGACTTGCCGATAATCAGTTCGCCCACCAGATTCAGCACGTTGTCGATGCGGCTGGCTTCGACGCGCAGCAGGTTCTCCTGCGCCGCCACCGTTCCCGAACTGTGAGGGGCTGCGGAAGGCTCAGGGGCAGCCGTATCGGACGTCGGATCACTTTCATCCCCTGTTTCCGGCGCGAGCGCCGGCTGTTCGGCTGCTGGTTGCGGAGCATGGATTTGCGGCCAGCATCAACTCAAGCGTGACTTCCTCGGCGATAGTCGGAATGCGTCCCTTGGCCGAGATCTGCTCGACCGTTTGCGAGGTGGCCAGAACAAACTCGACATGCTTGGAGGCCGCTGGAGACTTCGCGTCAGGGCGGACAGCGACAATCTGACCGACGGAAGCCAGGGCGTTGTGAATCAGCTGCCGCCCGGCAATCGGCATGGCGCAGTGCGGATCGATCTTGACTACAACGTGATACACAGCCAGGCCGCTGGCCTGCGCCTTGGTCATGGCCAGCTTTTCGTACTCGGTCCAGAGCGCAGCCGCCACCTTGGCGGAGGCACGCGATGCCGAAGCCTTGGTTGTCGAAGTTTTCAAGGCGACCGGTTTCCCGGTGGCTTTCTTCGTGCGCCGGGTCTTTCCGGAAGCGGGTGCGGCCGTCAGGTCGTTGATCTTCTTGCTCAGGCTTTTCGTGGAGGGCAGCTTCGTACCGTTGCGGTATGCCGCAATCATCTCCGTGAAGACGTCGGCGGCGGCAAACGCGATCTCGGCCACCGCGGTTTGCGTGGCCGTGCCCTCGAGCGACAAGGCATCTTCGAACTGATGCGCGAGTTCGCTCAACTCGCGCAGCCCACAGGCCGCCGAGTCGCCTTTCAACGTGTGCACCGTTCGCCGGATGCTCCGGACGATTTCTTCGTCGCCGGGCTTCTTTTCCAGCTTCAGCGCTTCTTCGTTGAGCGCCTGCAGCAGTTCCTGCGAAGTCTCAAAAAAGAGTTCCCGCAGTTCCAGGCCGCGCTCATCGGGGGAATTCGTCATGCGTTACTCCCTCACCTCAAGCCGCTGGTAGGCCGTACCACTGTCCTTGTGAACCATCTGGAACTTCTTGGTCAGGCCTAACAGGCTTTCCGCATGTCCTACAAACAGATAGCCGCCGGCATTCAAGCAGCGGTAGAACTTTTCGATCAGCCGCTTCTGCTCGGCTTCATCGAAGTACATCATCACGTTGCGGCAGAAGATCACATCGTTGCGCTGCGGCAGGTATTCGGTCTTCAGGTTGTGAAAGTCGAAGTGCACCATCTCTTTCAACGGCTTCTTGATGGCATAACGTTCACCGATCTTGTCGAAGTAGCGCAGGCGGTACCCGTAATCGACCATCGACATCTGGTTCTCGCTGTAGGTGCCCTCCTGCCCATGCCGCAATACGGAGTACGCAATGTCACTTGCCAGAATTTCCACCCGCCATGGTGGCGGTACCAGCGGCTTGGGTAGGGGCAAATCGATGGGCAGCGGGTTGCGCAGGTAGTAATAGGCCAGCGCGTCGGTCACCAGCATGGCCAATGTGTAGGCTTCCTGCCCGGTGGAACAGCCCGCGCTCCAGATCCGGATGGAATACTCGCGCCGCGAACTCTTGTACTTGAACAACTCTTCCAACACGGTCTTCTGAAACAGGTCGAGCTGCGCCTTGTGGCGAAAGAAGCTGGTTTCGTTGACGGTCAGGTTTTCCAGCAGCTTGGCTAGTTCGTCTTTGCCCTGGGTGCTGATCAGCAGCCGGTAGTAGGCGTAGAAGGAGTCGACCCGGCATTCCTTCAGCCGTCGAAGGAGCCGATCTTGCAGAAAGTGGGTGCGGCGTTCGTCGAAGTGCATGCCGCACTCCTGGTACACGAGCGCCTGCAGCAACTTCAGTTCCGCTTCCGTCAGTATGGGAGCAGGTGCCGCTCCGGATGTGCTCATGCGTTTTCTCGTTCCAAGTTCAACGTTTCAAGGTTTCGCCGGTTTCGAGGTTCCAAAGTTGGGGTCCTTCAACGTGATCGAATTCAAAGTCCTTCTTCAAAGTCCGTTTTCAACCTTGAAACCTTGCAACTTTGATTTGCCTACCGCGCCCCTGCGCCTCGTGCCTCAGCCTTGGGAGCGGTCTTCTTTTCACCCGCTTCACTCTTCACTTGCAGACTGCCTGGAGCCAGCAGTTTGCTCATGTCGAGCAGCACCACCAGGCGTCCTGCGACCTTGCCCAGTCCGGTAACACAGTTCAGGCCGCCCTCCTGAAACACTGCCGGCGGAGCTTCCACGGCGTCCGCTGGAATCTTCAGTACTTCCGAGGCTGAATCCACAATCAGCCCGGCCAGACGTCCCGAGTGTTCGACCACCAGGATGCGATTCTGCTTCTTCAGCACCGCCTGCTTTTCTCCGAAGCGCTTGCGCAGGTCCATGACGGATACGATCTTGCCGCGCAGGTTGATCACACCCTCGAGATAGTCGGGAGCATCGGGCACGGCCGTGATCTCAGGGACCCGCACGATTTCGTGCAGGGAAGTGATGGGCACGCCGTAGGTCTCGCGTCCCACCTTAAAACCGACGATATGGAGTTCTCGGCTCATATATTCAAGCTCTGGTTACGGGTTCCTTGGACGGCAGCGCTAGTACTGCGCTCCCGCTGCCGCACGCCGGGCATTGCGGCCTGCGTCTCCGCCTGCCTGCCCGCGCGACGCCTCTCCCAGCGAAAAGCGGTCGATGAATTCCAGCAGCCCGCGCGACATCTTCGACATCTGCTCCGACGAGGCTGCGAGTTCGGTCGAACCCGATGTGGATTGCTGCACCAGTTCGCGCATCCGCTCCATGGCCTTGACCACGGCCTGCGCTCCCGAAGCCTGCTCTTCCACCGCCGAGTTGATTTCGTGGGTGATTTCGTTCAGCCGCGTCGTGGCGCGCGCAATCTGCGACGAGCCGTGCGACTGTTCGTTGGTGGCTGCGCCGATCTCCTGCGCGAACTTGTAGACCTCGGTGACCACATTGGAAATCTTGCGCAGCGCAGCGTTCAGCTCTCCGCCCAGTTCGAGGCCCTCGTTGACGATCGAGGTGGAGCGGTCCATGTTCTCGACCGCCTTGCGGGCTTCCTTCTGAATGCTCTGGATGAGTTCAGAGATTTCCTTCGTGGACTGCGCCGATTTTTCAGCCAGCTTGCGAACTTCGTCGGCGACCACCGCGAATCCCAATCCGTGTTCTCCGGCGCGTGCCGCTTCGATGGCGGCGTTCAATGCCAGCAGGTTCGTCTGTTCGGCGAGATCGTCGATGACTTCGATGATCTTGCCGATGTCGTCGGCGCGTTGTCCCAGGGCTCCAATGATTTCCCCTGAAGAGTTAATGGTGGTGTTGATGCGGTTCAGGCCGTCGGTCGCCTTTTCCATGGTGCCGATGCCGTTGTGCACTTCCTCGCGCGAGCGGTTGGAAATGTCGAGCAGCACCTTGGCAGTGTCGGCCACGCGCTGAATCGAAGCCACCATCTGATCGATGGATGCGGAGGTCTCGCTGACGCTCGAAGCCTGCACCTGCGTGCTCTTCACCATGTTCTGCACGTTGACGCTCATTTCGTGCATGGTGCTGGTGACTTCATCGATGGCGGAAGAGGCCTGCAGTCCAATCTTGGCTGCATCGTCGGAAGCTCCGGCGACCTGGTTGGAGGCGCTTGCCACCTGCGATGAAGCGTCGCGAACGCTGCGAACCAGGCCCGCCAGGCCGTCGACCATGCGGGAGAAGGCATTGCCCAGTGTGTCGTGAGTGGAACGGGGCTTCACTTCTACCGACAGGTCGCCACCGGCGATCGATTCCGATACTCCCGCCATCTCCTTGAGGTACGTGACCATCTTGTGGAAGGTGCGGGCCAGTTCGCCGATTTCATCGTCCCGGTTCAGTTCAATGTTGTGTTCCAGGTCGCCCGTGTTGCCGATGCCGCGAGCCACATTCATCAGGTTGGTCAGCGGCTCGGTAATCGACTTCGCAGTCCGGTAGGCGATGACCACGCCCAAAGACAAGGCCAGCAGGGTGCTGAGCAAAGAAACGATGATGGTCGCAGTCGCTGCGGTTTCATCCGACTTGCGGCGCTCTTCCACTAGCTTGCGGTTCTCGCCGTCGGCGACGTCGAGCGAGTCGGTGGAATTCTTCACCCACGAAGAGGCGTCCTTCTGGAGATAGTAGATCTGCAGTTCGGCGACGGTGGCGTTGCCGGAGTCCACATCTTTTCGCTTTTCGATCAAGGGCTGCGCGAACTCCTTGCCCCAGGACTGTTCCAGTTGCTGCACCTTGGCGAGAGCGGCCTTGACCTGCTCCGAGTTCGCCAAGGACTTACCCTGTTCCAGTTTCTCGTTGAGCACGCGCAGACCTTCGTTCATGCGGTCCACTTCGCGCGTGTCGCCGCTCAACAGGTAGTTGCTGAGGTAGAGACGGTTCTGCATCATCTGGAAGCGAACAGAGTTGGTGGCGTCGGCCAGTTCGAGAGACGCGGCAGCCGCGGCCTTGGCCGAATGCTCGCGCTGCACGGCGGACCAGTTGACTATGAACAGCACCAACACCATCGTCAGGATGATGCCGAAATTCGTATACAGCTTCTTGCCGATCGTCATGCCCGTCTCCTCCGCGGCCGTGGGACTACCGCGGCTCAAACTTAAAGTCGATCACTCCCGTGC
The DNA here is from genome assembly GCA_963788555.1 of uncultured Acidobacteriaceae bacterium. GTDB lineage: Bacteria > Acidobacteriota > Terriglobia > Terriglobales > Acidobacteriaceae > Sulfotelmatobacter. The sequence goes on from CAWBHM010000008.1 coordinate 1,031,738, forward strand.
TCTCGCCTGCTGCGGGTTCGAAGCGCCATTTCTTGGCCGCGTCCAGCGCTGCTGTGGCCAGTACCGGGTGTCCCCCAATCACGCGGGCCTCTTTCACCGTACCGTTCGGGGCGACCACAACTTCGATCTTCACCGTTCCCGAGAGGTTCATCTTCTTCGCGAGTTCCGGATACTGGGGTTGCATTTTGTTCTTGGCCCGACGCAGGAGTTCATCGTTCGGGGCCTGTTGCGCTCCGGCGTGAATCGGGCCGAGCGTCGCTGCCAGGGTTAGCGCGGCCATCAAAGCCGCTGCGTTTCGTCGAGACACAAGTCCTCCTCCGCACACAGGAAACTGATGAACCCCAACGTGCAACGGCCGGGCCACCTGAACCTTCTTGCGAAAACCAAAGTAATGGACTGCATCTACAAGTAAATAGAACGGTTACCTAGCCGCCAAGAACCTGCGAACGCGGGCTGGGCGATTAGAGCTGTCTCATTCCGCTCGAACCGCGGTATATTTCTCATGCTGAGACAACGTCTCATCCTGTCTCGGGATTTCATACAAAGGCACCCCTGTCGCCCATTTCACTTGACTCAAATTGAGATGACAGGTACTTTCCCAATAGATTCAAGCACTTGTGAATCGCGAATCCTACACCTCCATTGTCGGAGCAGCCCTGAGCGTTTCCGGCAACCCTATTCTTCCCACTGCGCGCAGTTATCCCGCTGGGTCGGACGAGGGTTTTCAGAAACTTTTGCTGGATATCGCCGCGAAGGCCGGCCAGCGTTGCGACGCTCCTACCCTGATCCAGTTCTTCTGCAGGGTCACGCGTGAATTTTTTCAAGTCTCGGGCGTTTATTTCTGGCGCTGCCACTTCGCGGATGAACTGATTGGAGAGCAAGCCGACGGCAAGCTGGCAGAGCGGTTTGTGGGAATCCGGTTGCGACCCGATCAGAGTGCGGTCACTGCTGAAGCGGTGCGGCAGCGGCGCACGATCTTCGCCAATCACGTGAAGTCTGTCGCATTTCCAGCTGCCACGGAATTTGAAGCGCGTTCGCTGATGGCAGCACCGCTGATGGTGTTTAACGAAGTCATCGGCGCCGCGACGTTTCTGGACGACTCCAACGACGAGTTCTTCAGCGAGGATCTGGCCGCTAAGGCGACCATCCTCGCGGGACAGTTGGGTTCCTTGCTAGAAGCTGCCCGGCTGAGCGAGGCTTCGCGCGAGGAGCACCGCCGCGCCGACATCTTGGCCGATGTCGCGCACGTTCTGCATGGAACGCCGGATGTCTCCGCCGTGATTGAGGCCTTGGCCGATCGGTTGCGCCTGCTGCTGCGCACCAAGCTGGTTTGTGTCTTGCTGCGACGCGAAGGACCATTTGAATTGAAGGCGGTGTCGGCGGAGACTCCGCAACTGGCGACTTCAGCGCGCGCCCGTCATGACCGGCAGACGCTACGATTCGCCGCCGACTTGGCGCAGCGCGCCGTGGCCGCCGGAGAGCCCATCACGCTCTCGATCGGGGCGGACGTGCATTCGCTGGGCAATCTGGTTTCCCCCGGAATGCTGATTGCAGCGCCATTCCGTACGTCGCGCACGCAGGGCGCGATTCTTCTCTATCCGCGGCAGGACGGCGTTTTCACCGCGGACGAGAAAGCGCTCGTGGCGGCGATCGCAGGTTTTGGCGCGGTTGCGGTCGCCCATGCGGAACTCCATGCCACCGCCGATGCTCAGGCGCACGAACTGCATCAGTTGCTCGAGATTTCTTCGGAACTCAGTTCCAGCGGCGATCTGGAGCATTTCCTGCAGGCTTTTGTAGTGCGGGCGGCGGACTTCCTCGGCTTCGGCCGCTGCTTTATTGCGCTGGAAGAAGATGGACAGTTCCAGGTCCGCTACGGAGTCGAAAAGGGAGAGCCGCAGCGGGTGGACAACCCATTCCCCGAGGGCGTCGCCACGCGAGCCTTGCGCGCCAAAGAAGTCTTCTGGACGGACGAGGCCAGCCGCACTCCCGGGGTCAATCTCGAGGTCGTCAGCAAGTACAAGGTTCACCAGTTCCTCGCGGTACCGTTGCTCGGCACCAGCGGACAGGTGCTGGGGATGTTCGGCGTTCTCGACCGCCTCGACGGCACGGGAATTTCGCAAGAGGATATTCGCCGCGCTCGCGCCTTATCGAATCAGGCCGCGGTTGTGCTGGAGGTTGCGCGCAACCTGCATCTCTCGGAGCAACACCGGCGTCGCGCCGAGGCTCTGATTGAACTGGCGCGCGAAATGGATGGCGCGTTGCGCCTGCCGGAGTTTGCCCGGAGGTTCGTCGGCCGCACTGCGGAACTAACAGCAGCCCGCGACGGTCTGTTGGCAGTGCTGCAGGAAGGTCACTGGCAAGTACTGGCCTTGCACAGCCAAGCCGCGGAGTCCGCGGAGACCTCTCGTCGCGAGCCCGTGCTTGATCCGGTCATGGATCGCCTGGTGGGCACGGCTCTGGCCGACTTTGTGACGCGACACGCGGAGACGGTGGTTTCCGGCTCCGCGGAACAGATGCTGGGCGCGCAAGCGGCCTCCGGTCTGGGCTGGAGCGATTGCACACTGGTGCGACTGCCGGGAACCAGCGGGCTCGTGGCCGGACTTCTGTGTCTTTCCGGACGATCGTCTCCTCTCGATCCGGAAGATCGCGTCTTTCTTGAAACCATGGCGGGCCATGCCGCAATGGCTCTGGAGAACGCCCGTCTGTTCACGCGGATCGAGCAGGCGAATCGCCACTGGATGGAGATTTTCGACGCCATCACCGACTTCATCGTGGTGCATGATCCAGCAGATAAGGTTCTGCGTGTGAATCGCTCGCTGGCGGCGATGATCGGCGTGCCGCCCGCCGAATTGATCGGCGTGAACATGCGGGCTCTAATGGCCCTGACCAGCGACACCGCTTCTTACTCCTGTCCCTTCTGCCGCGCCATGGCGGACGACTCCGATGAGTTCGTGCACCCAGTCTTCGACCGTACCTATCTGGTTTCGACCTCGCGGGTGCATGGAGCTTCCGACGAAGGCCTGCAGACGATTCACGTGTTGAAAGATATTTCCGACCGTCGCGAGGCCGAACGCCGTTATCGGGAACTCTTCGACAACATCCAGGAAGGCCTGTTCTTCAGCACGCCGGGCGGACGCTTCATCGAAGTCAACGACGCCATGGTGCGGATGCTCGGCTACAGCAGCCGCGAGGAATTGCTGCAGATCGATATTCCCACGGAGCTCTATTTTTCACCTGAGCAGCGCGAGCACCATTCCGACGTGATGAAGGAGAACGGCCATCTGCGCAATTTCGAAGCGACTCTGCGACGCAAAGACGGATCGCCGATTCACGTCCTGATCAATGCCTTCGGCCTGCACGACAACGCCGGCCGCTTGCTGCAGATTCGGGGCTTGATGCTCGACGTGACCGGCCTGCGCACCTATCAGTCGGAACTCCATCGCGAGCGCGATTTCTCGGGCAAGATTCTCAGCAATACGCAAAGCCTGATTCTGGTTGCGGATACCGCGGGCCTGGTCAGCTACGCCAATCGTCGCTGGTACGACGCGGGCTTCGAGCAGCGCGAAGTGCTGGGGCGACCCCTGCTGGAATTGGCCGCACCCGGCTTTGTCCGGCCTCTCGCCGAAGCGCTGCAGAGCACGCTGAACAGCCAGCAGGTCGACAATCTGGAGTTGGAGATCGTGCGGGGCAACGGAACCGCTGGAAAGTTTTCGGCCAATCTCAGCCCCATGCGCGACGAGCAGGGAACGGTGACCAGCATCGTGGTGGTGCTGACCGACATCACCGATTCTGCGGTGCTGCGCGACAAGTTGGTACATGCCGAGAAGATGGCTGCGGTCGGACAGTTGGTCTCCGGCGTCGCGCACGAAGTGAACAATCCGCTGACCGCGATTCTCGGCTTTGCCGACCTGCTGATGGAGAATCCCGATCTGCCCGAAACTGCTCGCAAGGACATGCGCGTGATTCTGCAGGAGGCGCAGCGGACCAAGCAGATCGTGCAGAACCTGCTGAGTTTCGCGCGCCAGATGCCGCCGCAGCGCAATGCGGTCCAATTGAACTCGATCCTGCGCCGGACCATCCAGTTGCGCTCGTACGACTTCAACAGCCACGGCGTCGACATCGTCGAACATCTCGATGAGGAACTACCCGAAGTTATGGGCGATGCCCACCAGTTGCAGCAGGTCTTTCTCAACATTCTGAACAATGCCTACGATGCGGTCCACGAAGTCGGCCGTCCGGCGCGCATCGAGATCATGTCGACCAAGGCGGGCGATGCCGTGGAAGTTTCGTTCCGCGACAACGGCAACGGAATCTCCCATCCCGACAAAATCTTCGACCCGTTCTTCACCACCAAAGAGGTCGGCAAAGGCACCGGCCTCGGCCTCAGCATTTGCTACGGCATTCTGAAGGAGCACGGCGGAGAGATTCTTTGTCACAATAATACTGGCCGGCACGGCGCGACGTTCGTCGTCCGCTTGCCGGCAGCTTCCCACACAGCGTCTGTCGGTGTGGCCGCAGGAGTGATACAACCATGAGCCTACCAGCCCTTAAACCCCAGCGTCTGCCCGTGCTGCTCGTCGAGGACGAGCCCGCCGTCATGGCGTATGTACAAGCTGCCCTCGAGCGCAGCGGATATCCGGTGGTCTGCTGCGAGTCTGGCGTCGATGCGCTTCGCCTGCTCGAGAACGGATCATTTCTCGGAGTCGTTTCCGACATGCGAACCCCAGGCGGAGTAGACGGCGGCCAGGTCCATGCCTGGGTCGCACACCACCGTCCCGATCTGGCGTCGCGCATCATCTTTATTACGGGCGACATCGCCAACGAAGAGACGGTCGCGACTCTGCGCGCAGACCGGCGCTCCCTGCGTGGAGAAGCCCTTTCGCGTGCAGCAGTTTATCGACGTGGTCTCGAAGACCTTTGGGAAGGCCGAGTGAACAAGCGCCGGAAGTAAAGACGATCTTCGCATTCGCCTGCTGATCGTCGACGACGAACAGAGTATCCGCAAGCTCTGCGTCACGGTCGGCGAGGCGCTGGGTTTTGTCTGCCTGGAAGCCGAGAGCGGCGAGTCCGCGCTGGCGCTTCTCGAAGAGCAGTCGCGTGCACATGGTGCTGACCGACATGGTGATGCCGCACATGTCGGGCCTCGAATTTCTGGAGAAAGTAAAGAAGCTTCTGCCTCGCACCGAAGTCGCGCTCATGACCGGGCACGGATCGATTGAAACCGCCGTGCAGGCCATGAAACTCGGCGCCTACGACTACATCACCAAGCCGTTTTCTCCGCTGGAGGAACTGCGGCTGTTCCTGCGGCGCATGGCGGAAAAGATCAGGCTGGTCGAGGAGAACGAATTCCTGCGCCAGCGCATGGATTCCGAGACCGCGGTGCACGGCATCGTCGGATCGTCCGCCAAGATTCAGGATGTGCTGCGCATGGTCGCGCGCCTCAAAGACACGCGGACTCCGGTGCTCATCTACGGCGAAAGCGGAACCGGCAAGGAACTGGTCGCGCGCGCCATGCACTTCCGCGGCGCCTTTGCCAACCGTCCGTTTGTCGCCGTCGATTGCGGATCGCTCGTTCCCACGCTGATTGAAAGCGAACTCTTCGGCTATGAAAAGGGAGCCTTCACCGGCGCCCTGAAATCGAAGCAGGGATTATTCCAGGCCGCCGATGGCGGCACGATCTTCCTCGACGAAGTCGGCGAACTGCCTCTCGAACTGCAGGCGAAACTGCTGCGCGTGCTGCAGGAAAAAGAAGTTCGTCCGGTGGGCAGCAACCAGAGAATCAAAGTCGACGTGCGCGTGATTGCCGCCACCAACCGCGATCTCGAAGCCGCCTACAAGAATGGAACTTTCCGCAAAGACCTTTACTTCCGCCTGAATGTCGTGACGCTGTACGTTCCCGCATTGCGCGAGCGGCGCAGCGATACTCCGATGCTGGTGCACTGGTTCCTCGAACGCTACGCTCCCGGCTCGGAGCTGCACGTCACCAGCGCCGCCATGAAGGCCCTGATGCAATACGACTGGCCGGGCAACGTGCGCGAACTGGAAAACTGCGTCGAGCGCGCCGTCGCACTGGGCAACGGACAGATCATCGATCTCGGCGACCTTCCGCCCGCAATTGCTTCCGGCGCTGCCCGCCTCCGGAGAATCCGCGGTCGCGCCTGTGGAACGATCGACCGTGCTCGATCCCGATCTCGCCGGAGCGCAAGCAATGCCCGAATCGCCGCGAGCGCTCATGTCCACCACCGATCTCGAAGATATCGAACGCGCCACCATCCAGCGCGTCTTCGAACAGGTCAAGGGCGACAAAGCTCTCGCCGGACGCATGCTCGGCATCAGCCGCGCCACGCTGTACCGCAAACTGAAGCGCTACAACATCGGCATGGGACAATCCAGTTCGGGCTCTTCGAGCCATACGCTGCAATGACACGGTCAGGAAAGGGTACTAGCGCTGATTCTGAGACGGACATCTCATCCTGAGACGCTTGAGCCTCGCCACTGCGTCCAACGCTTTCAAACTCGTTCCTAACCCGCTGAAAACCCATTCACCTCAGTGCTAGTCCTTCCGTTCTCAGCGATGGTTGCCGTGTTGCTCGTCCTTTTCTGAACCGCGGAATCTGCTCTCCGACAGCTCTTCCTAACCGGGAAGAGGGGGAGCTTCACCGCATTTCATCCGGCAGAACGAGTCGTGGTCAACGAGTTCGATTAAGGGATCCTCATCCGCTTGGCGCAATCAGCCGCAGCTACGGCACGCAACGCAAAGAACGCCAGCATCGTGGCGGGACTCGCCCGATTTTTTCCGGAAGCCTCGCCCGTCCGCATGCCGGTGCAACTCGCTCGCATCGTGCAGGGCAGTGATCCCGCCGCCGCTCTTTTCACCGAAGGGATCGTCATTGAATTTGGCACCCCCCGCGAAGTTCTTTTTGAGTGCAAAACCCCGCTGGAGTTTGGCGACGGTCTTCGCCTGCGAAACTCCGATGGCTCGCTCGATGTCGAGGTCTCAGTCGTCGCCGTGCAGTATCACCCCGGCAAAAGTGTGATCGCCGCGCGTTTTCGCGGAGAAGTGCCCAACTGGATCGTGAAATCATGACTCCTACAACACCCGTACAGGATCTTGCCACCCAATGGAAGTGCGCCACTCGGCTGTATCCCATCTATTTCGAAATGGCGCGCGAGTTTTCCATCGACGTTAAGCCTTGCGCCGACCTCGAATCTGGTGTCGACACGCCCGGTAAAGAGGTCGTCGAACAGGCCAACCAATGGCTCGAGCAGATGGACCAGTTCATCCAGGTGCATCAGTTGCGACAGTTCCTGCAGACCAGTTCGCTGGTGAATCAGGAAGGGCTGGTGAGCCTGTTGCAGCACTTCCTGGCGAAGGAAACCAAGACCGACGCGGTCCGCGACAAGATTGATTTTCTCCTGGTGCAGTATTTCAGCCAGCTGGCGCCTTCGGGAGTGAACGATCCTGAAGTCGACCTCGCCTATGTAGCGCAGGCGCTCGAGCCGGTGTTGGGCCAGGTCGAATTGAAGCCTCCGGTCTGGCTGAACTCACTTGATCGCGTGCTCGATGCGGCGCGGAAATGCCGTTCGCTGGATGAACTGTTACATGGTGGGGTTCTGGAGCAAGGCCGCAAGGCCAAGGGACTTGCCGGGGAGCTTTTCTACCTTCCGGTCGCTCTGGTGGCTTTCACCCGCTTTGGATATCTCATGCGGCGGGCTTTCTTCCGCCTCATGCTGGGCGATCTCAACATCATTCTCGATGGTCTGACTGAACTGGAGGACAAGGGCGTCCAGACCATCGACTGCCGCCGCGCTCAGTTTTCGGCGCAGGAGCCGATCATTCGCCTGCGCATGATCTGCCAGTCGTGGAAGGTGATGTTTCAGGCGGAGTATTCCTCGGGATCGCCGTTGCGCATGCTGGTCGATCTGCGCGCTTCGGTTGAACACGCTCTGGGTCGAGGCAAGGCCTCCGAGACGGACGCGAAGGGAACGCCAAGGCAACGCCAGTGCCAGCTGCCAAAGTGCTCCGGCGGCGAAGCCACCTGCAAAACCTGCAGTCGCGGCCAAGCCGGCACCAGCTGCCGCAAAAGCGGCTGCGGCCGCAGCCGCTGCGGGCGCAACCAAGCCCGTCGCCAAGACTGTTGCCCCGCCAGCAGCCGCGAAGACATCCCCCAAGCCCGTCGTCGCGCCTGCGGAAGCTCCGGAATTTGAAGTTTCAAGTGCGCCAGGCTGGGATCCGGACTCCGCTTCGCAGCCCGGAAAAAAGAAATAAGCGGTCCGCGGATTTTGTATTCACGGTCCCTGAAGCAAAGGAAGTTCGTGACGTGCAAGCACCGACCGTACTGATCATCTCCGACGAAGTCGACTTCTCTCGACGCATCACTGCCCGCTGGCAGATGGAGCGGAACGTCCCCACGTTCACTCTTCTGAGCGGCGAATTGTGGCCGCGCTTTGCAGTCGATATTTTCGACGTGGCCATCGTCGGCGAGTTGCGACGTGATCTTCTCTCGGTGGTGCTCGAGCCTTTGCATTCCACCGGTCAGCCGATCTTTTGTGTCTGTCAGGATGCCGCCACCGCACAGCTGGTGCGCGACCGCTGGCCGCGAATCTCCATCCTGCGTCGCAGTGAACACTGGCTCGAAACTCTGGTGTTGGCAGCGAGCGAGGCGGTGCACCGTTCGCGAGCCGAATCTCGGGCGCGAGCCGCCGAGACTTCCTGCGCCACGCTCGATCGCCAGGCAACGCTCGGCCGCTACATGCTGGAAATGCGTCACAACCTGAACAATGCTCTGACGTCGGTGCTGGGAAACTCGGACCTGCTGCTGCTGGAACCAGGCAGCCTCTCCGCCCAGACCCGCGCCCAGATCGAGACCATTCGCAACATGACGCTCCGCATTCACGAGATCATGCAGCGCTTCTCGTCGCTGGAAAAAGAAATGAACGTGGTGGCGCAGCAAGCCGAACAAGATTCAGGCAAGTCGTATGCTGCCACGGCTGGCGGCGACTGAATATGAATATTCACTCCTCCCTCTACCGAGCCGATCGTAGGAAGTTCGGCCGTTGCGCACCCTCCGGGGAAGGATTCTATGCATAGACTGATGGCGGGCGTCACCATTCTCGAGCACGAGCTGTCCGAACTGCGCCTGCTGGTCGAGCGTCAGACGGGAATCTTGCTCGATTGTCCAAACAGCGCTTTGGCTGCCCATGTGGCCGATTATCTGGAGAGTCAGGAACTGGAATCTCCCGCGGCCTTGATCGCTCGCCTGCGCGCTTCGGATCAGGATCCGGCAGTGCTGCCCACATTCCTCGACGGCGTGCTGAACGCCAATACCGGATTCTTCCGTCATCCCGGAGCCATGAATGCACTGGCCCGACAGGTAGTCCCGCAACTCTACGCCCGCAAGTCCGACGACGGACCTTGCACTCTCCGCATCTGGAGCGCCGGCTGCTCCACGGGCGAAGAGGCGTACTCGATCGCCATGGCCCTGTGCGAGGCCATCCCCGGCGGCAACGGCAACGGAAATGGTTCGACGAACGGCAACGGCACCAAGGATTCCAAAGGGAAAGATGCGGCCGCCCGAAACGGCGGCATTGCCGAGAGTGGAGTCCTCGCTTCTGCTCCGGTCGCGAGGGACTGGTCCATTCATATCGTGGGCAGCGACCTGCTTCCTTCCGCTATCGAAGTTGCAGAACGTGGCCTCTATCCGCAGTCTGCTTTGGCAGGATTGCCTCCGGCCGCGATTCGCGCCTGCTTCTCCAAGATCGGAATTCCCAACGGAGCCTCGAACGGCTCTCAGGAACCTTCGCAAAATGGGACGCCCAACGGCTCTGGCAACGGCTCGAGTAACGGTTCCGGGAATGGCTTAACCAATGGCGCGCACCTCCTGGTGAAGCCGCGCCTCCGCAGCCTGGTCACCTTCAACACCATGAATCTGACCAAGCCGGTTTACATTGGCCGCTTTGATTGCATTTTCTGCATGGACGTTCTGCCCCATCTCTCCCGCGCCCAGCGCACCGCGCTCATGGAGCGCCTCCATCTCTACCTCGAACCCGGCGGATACCTCTTCCTCAGCCAGACAGAAAAGCTCTGCGCCCCGAACCTCAATTTCCGCTCCGAGACCTACGACGGCTACACCTTCCACCGGAAACCGCTGGCCGCCAGCGCCGCCTACGGACGATAAGCAGATCAACAAAAACAAAGAAGACCAGAGGGGACAATCGAGAACGCGGAGGAAAAAGATGCTTCCTACGCGTTCCTCTGTGCCCTCTGTGGTTAAGGGATCTCTATGCGAACAAGAACTCCTTCGTCCTTAACTCCTTGATCGTGTCCCGCAGCTTCGCCGCCTTCTCGAACTCAAACTGCTTGGCTGCTTCGCGCATGTCGCTCTCGAGTTTGCCGATGTAGGTATCCACTTCTTCCTGCGTCTTGAACTCCGGCATGCCCTCAGACTCGCCTGCCCGTCAGGTCGGCATAGTCCGCGGCCACGATCCCGGCCAGCGTCATATCCAGCGGACGCACGATCGATTCCGGCGTGATCCCATTTTCTTCGTTGTAGGCCGTCTGGATCGCACGTCTCCGCAACGTCTCGTCGATGGCGCGCTTCATCGAATCCGTCATGCGATCGGCGTAAAGAATGTGCGCGGCCGTTGAGATGCCGGGCGCACCGGCCAATCGTCTGAATCAGCGAACCCGTCGACCGCAGGAATCCTTCTTTGTCCGCGTCCAGAATCGCCACCAGCGAAACTTCCGGCAGATCCAGTCCCTCGCGCAGCAGATTGATGCCGATCAATACATCGAACTCGCCCTTGCGCAGATCGCGCAGAATCTTCACCCGCTCCAGTGTCTCGATTTCCGAATGCATGTAGCGGCACTTCACGCCGACTTCGGCGTAGTATTCGGCCAGATCCTCCGACATGCGCTTGGTCAGCGTCGTGACCAGCACACGCTCGCCTTTTCCACGCGCGCGCGAATCTCGTGCAGCAGGTCGTCAATCTGTCCCTTCACCGGACGAATCTCCACCGGGGGATCAATCAGTCCCGTCGGCCGGATAATCTGCTCCACCACCACGCCTGCCGACTTCGTCAGTTCATACGGCCCCGGCGTTGCCGAAACATAAATCAGCTGATTGGTGCGGTGCTCAAATTCCTCAAACGTCAGCGGACGGTTATCCAGCGCCGACGGCATGCGAAAGCCATACTCCACCAGCGTCTCTTTGCGCGAGCGGTCGCCCGCGTACATTCCGCGCAACTGCGGCACTGTCCCATGCGATTCGTCGATGAACATCAGAAAATCGCGCGGAAAATAATCCAGCAGCGTCGGCGGAGGCTCGCCCGGCAGCCGTCCGGTAAAGTGCCGCGAATAATTTTCGATGCCGTGGCAGAAGCCCATGGCCTTGATCATTTCCAGATCAAACATGGTCCGCTGGTGAATGCGTTGCGCCTCGACCAGCCGGCCCTGCTTCTCCATCTCGACTTCCCACCACGCCAGCTCCTTCTTGATCGACTCCACCGCCGACGCCCGCGTCTCTTCCTTCATCACATAGTGCGTCTTGGGATAGATCGGCAGCCGCATGTATTTCTGCTTCACCGTGCCGAACAGCGGATCGATCTGCGTGAGCGATGAAATCTCGATCTCCCCACAACTCGATGCGGTACGCCATGTCGTCGTAGGTAGGGAAGACCTCGATCACGTCGCCGCGGACGCGAAACGTCCCACGCCGGAAGTCGCCGTTGGTGCGCTCGTAGAGAATGTCGACCAGCCTGCGCGTGATGTCCTCGCGCTTGATCTTCTGGCCCTTCTCCAGAAACATCATCATGCCGTAATACGCTTCCGGCGAGCCCAGGCCGTAGATGCAGCTCACCGAAGCCACGATCAGCGCGTCGCGCCGCTCGAACAGCGACCGCGTCGCCGACAGCCGCAGCTTGTCGAGTTCGTCATTGATCGTCGCCTCTTTTTCGATGTAGAGATCGGCGGCCGGGACGTAGGCTTCCGGCTGGTAGTAGTCGTAATACGAGACGAAATATTCGACCGCATTGTGCGGGAAAAAGTTCTTGAACTCGTGATAAAGCTGGGCCGCCAGCGTCTTGTTGTGCGCCATCACCAGCGTCGGACGGTTCGCCGCCTCAATCACCTTGGCCATGGTGAACGTCTTGCCCGACCCGGTGACGCCCAGCAACACCTGATGCTGTTCGCGGTCATACACCCCGCGCAGCAACGCCTCAATGGCGCGCGCCTGGTCCCCTTGCGGTTTGTAGCTGGAAACGAGTTTGAAATCCATAGAAGAAGCTCTTAGCTGTTAGCTCTTGGCTCTTAGCTCAAAACCCTAAATCCAGTTGAGGACAATTCCTGTCCTCAATGTAATGAGCTCGTGTGGGGACGGCGCCTTCGCCCGTCCGGCCAAGCGCAGCGAGGCCAGGTTTTCGCCGGCAGCCCCACAGAAGCGAATTTCGTCGCCAGAGAATCTTTCTATTATAAGGGAACCGTCGGGGGAGGTTATACGAGCTAGCTCACTTGTGCAGCTCGACAGAGATCAGTTGTGCCGTAACCTTAGGATCTGCCGACTCCACATACTCGACTTTCGCAGGCCGGTCTTCCAGGTCAGCGCATGGGTTCAGGTCTTTGGCAGGCTGAAAACCGAGAGAGGTGAAAGGAAGCTTGAAATAGTTGTCGGCATGAAGCGCAACCAGCTTTCCGCTCGAACTCACCGTGAGGTCCAGCGCAGGATTGTCGCAGTGCACGCCCTTCAACACCCCCACCACGAATCGATGCGGACCCTGCGGCACAAACTCCTCACGACGCCTGAGGCGAGGAACATATCCGTCGCTCTTCGTCGAAACCTGTGTCCCGCCGCCGGCCTTTTCCTCCTCGTTCAGTCGCCGCGTTTGCTCGGCGAAGCGAGCTTGATACTCCGCGTATTCTTGGGCATTCGTCAGAGCCGTCTCAACGATTTGGCTGTCCTGCGGAGTTTTCGCGATTTTCGCGGCGGAGCGCAGAACTTCCACTGCGTTCTGGCCTTTTTGCATGGTCATCCAAATGTGAGCCATGTTGATCCGATATCCAACGTTGGCGGGGTCCAGAGCAATTGCCTTCAGTTCGATCATGCGTGCTTCGTCGAGACTCTTGTTTCGCATCGCCAGCGAAATCGCCAGCCGGTCAAAGGCGGGAGCGAACGAGGGATTTAACTTGATCGCCGCTCGCAGGCTGCTTTCCACCTGATCCTGATCTGCCGCGTCCCGCGCTCCATTCATTGCGATCGATGCGAAGTAGTAGTGAGCGAGATAGCTTTGCGAGTCCAACTGGACAGCCTGCGCGTACCACTTCTTCGCCTCGTCCAGATGCCCTTGGCGGAATTCCAGAAAGCCTTTGGTCTCGTGTGCGGAGACGTTGTTGGGGTCTTCCTGCAGGACGTGATCCAGCAGCGCTTCCGCATCGGCCATCCTGTTGTTGTAGGCAAGAAAGTCGGCGCGCACGGCGTCGGATTGCGGCTCGGTAAGCGTCTGAACTTTAAACGCCGAGTCGTCGACCTCCGTGATGGTATTCATCTTGAGGTAGCGGAAGCCACTTGTCTGCTCGATATATTTTTCTAATTCCTTCTGCAGTTGGTTCAAATCTCCAAACGCGCGGCTGGCCGCCGTGACGGGATCCACCTGTTTCGATACCAGGTCCAGATAATCGGGCACATGGTGCGTTTTTTCCGCAAACTCTTTCATTTCCAGGTAGTGCGTCAGCGCCCACGATTCAGCGTAAAAGATGGAACCCTTATTTTCCTCATGGTAGTAGGGCGAGTTGTAATCGACCGTAAACAACGTCGCCAGCGGTAACAGTCGATTTTGTCGCAGCCACAAGATGTCATCGCCACTAGGCTCTCCCAGCAGCGCCTCCTTTTCGTGAATGTCGGTATTCTGATAAAACTCAGCCAGCCCCTCATTCAGCCACAGCGGCATGAATTCCGCGGACTTGCTCAGCAGCAAGTGCGTATACTCGTGGTACACGATCGAGTAGGGATGTTCCCCTTCCGCGTCCAGGCGCATCAGCACATAATTCTTGTCGGCGGCCCTGAGAAACAATCCGGCTAGCTTCAGTGATCCCTTGGCGAGATACCTTTCCGGCTCGAGAGCACGGAAATCCTTCGCATCTTTAACGGCGAGCACGATGATGGGCGCGTCTGGATCGATTTGCGCCTTCGGAAACGCCGCGTGAAAGACCGACCGCATGCGCTCAAAATGGTCGGCGACGTGTCGGCCCTGTTTTTCGCTCGCATTGGTCACCACTACAAAATGCGGGCTCGAAATCCGGAGCCACGTCTCGGTCTTATCGCGTGCGGAAGCGAGCGGGGAGGCGATGCAAAGGAAAATCAGCAGGGTTCGTCGAAACATAGCGGCGCGCCCATACAGATATAACCGCTGTGCCTCAAAGTCAAACAAAAACGGAGGATGCAAAAACTTGCAGACCCCTATCCCACCTCTGGCCGCAGTTCCACCTTCTTCGTGGTAATCGTTACCTGTGTGGACGGCAACTTCGGACGAGGATACGGTTCCGTATAAGCTTCCACCGTGATTGTTCCGGGATTCTTGTTCGCCTGTACAATCACGTGCGCCAGCCCGTTAAACAGGCTCCGCTTGGGCACTTTGTCGGACTCCTGGCAGTTAGGATCGCCGTTGCCCACGCCAATCAGCGCGCCTTCGCCACTCACTTTGAAGCTGATCATGTTCGCCGCTCTGGGAATCGCGCGCCCTTCCTTGTCGAGGACCTCCACACGCAGGATCGCCACATCTTGTCCGTCCGCGTTGATCTCAGTTCGGTCCGCCGTTAGCCGAATCGCGACCGGATCACCCGTGGTCTCGCGTTTCTCAGTCAACACGACCTTTCCATCTTTCGTACCCCGCGCCTCGAGCACGCCCGGTTCGTACTTCACCTTCCATTCCAGGTGCGTCAAAGGCTGCACTTTCTGTGAGCCTTGGCTCTTGCCGTTCAGAAACAGCTCGACGGAATCAAGGTTGGAATGCACCCACACCGAGATCGGTTCACCGTCCCTCTGATCCCAATCCCAGTGCGGAAACAGATGCAGCACTGGCTCCGATCCCCACCACGCCTTGTAGTAATAAAAGTTGTCCTTCGGAAATCCGCACATATCGACGATGCCAAATTGCGAATTGACCGACGGCCAGCCGTACGGGGTGGGCTCACCACGATAGTCGAATCCCGTCCAGGCAAAGCCTCCCGACAGCCATTCCCGCGCGGCGTAGAACTTCCACCACTCCTCCGCCAGTTGCGACCAGTCGGTATGATTCAAGTCATAAGCGCTGACCCAGTTGCGCAACTTGTCCGTCGAGTAGATGCCCCGCGTCGAAACCGTACTCGCGGTTTCCGATCCAACACTTGGTTTTTTCGGATGCGCCTGGTGCCAGCCGTCATGCACTTTCAGGTTGTAGTTGAAGCCCATGATGTCGAGTTGTTCCGGGAAGTGCGTTTCGAACGCCGTATTGACCGCCGCCGTGCACATGCGCGTGGGATCGAGTTCGTGAGTGCGTGCAATCATGTCGTCGATCACGCGGACGCCTTGCGGTTGGTACATCATGGTCCACTCTTCGTTGCCCATGGACCACAAAATGATCGACGGCGAGTTGCGATAGCGCTTCACCATCGTTTCCAACTGCGCCATGCCCTCCGGATTCGCGCTCATCAGCCGCGTTTCGCACATCATCATCATGCCCAACCGGTCGCAAGCCTCCACCCACTCCGGCGTCGGCATATTGTGCGAGGTGCGCACCGCGTTCCCGCCCATATCTTTCAAGACCCCGAGCCGGTACCACTGCAATCGATCGGGAAGCGCTGCACCCACGCCCGCGTGGTCCTGATGATTGCACGTGCCCTTGATCTTCACCGGCTTGCCGTTCAGGAAGAATCCTTTGTCTGCGTCCCATGCGATCGTTCGCACGCCAAAGCTGATGCGTTCGGCGTCGCGCGGCTTGCCGGCGGATTCGACCGTCACAACCGCCGAATACATGTTCGGAGTTTCTGGCGACCAGAGCGCGGGATTCGCTACGTTGGCGGTAGCCATAAAGGATGCAGAGCCATCTGCAGCAACCGACTGCGGTGCTGAGTCCGCCGAGGCAACCTGTTTCCCCGTAGCGTCGAAGATCTGCCAGCGCACGCGGCAACTCTCGGGCTGCGGATCCCTGATTCTGCACGAGGGTTCCGAGATTCAAGGTCGCAGCATTGCCCTTCACGGAAGTCCGAACCGTACTCTCCCAGCTCCCCAGGTGCAGTGCGTCCGTCTTGGTCAGCCAAACATGCCGATAAATGCCGGCGCCCTCGTAGAACCAGCCATCGCCGAAGCTGGCGTCCATCCGCACCATCAGATAATTCTTTTCGCCATACCTGAGAAAATCGCTCACGTCGAAACGAAATGGAGCGTAGCCGTTATCGTTGCGCCCGATGAAGTACCCGTTCAGAAATACCAGCGCGCTGCGGAACGCGCCGTCAAACTCAACCGTGATTCGCCGTCCGTTGTCTTCCTTGGGAATATCGAACGTACGCCGGTACCAGCCCACACTCGTCTCCGGATACCTTCGTCCCAGCGGTTTGTACCCATGGGACTGCTGTTCGTCATCGTGCACGAACGGCAATTCCACTGCCCAGTCGTGCGGCAAATCGAGCGCCCGCCATTTCGAGTCGTCAAATTTCTCCGTGGCGAACTTGAATTCGCCGCTCTTCGCGAAATCTCCCTGTCCCATGCCGAATCCCAGATCGCGCAGCGGATCGTCGGCGTGTCCCTGAAAAAACTTCCAGCCAAAGTCGAACAACAGACGCTCGCGCGGAGCCACCGCGGCGGACGCTTCCGCCGAAGGAATGCCAGGATAGTCAGCCAGCAGCGCATGGGCGCGGCCAACTGATCCTGCGACCAACGTTGAAGCTCCCAGTGCAAGACCGGAGCGCAGCAGATCACGACGGGTGAGCGAGTGCAGGCGAGAATCCATTGTGCCTCTCGGGGACATCGAAATTAGAAGCCGGTTCCGGAAGCATCGGTCACCGCGTTGAGCCGCGAACGGACGCTTGGGACTCCGCATTATAAAGCCGCGTAGCCAGAAACGGCGGGATTACCAATTGGGTGGCGGGAGAATATTCCCGAGGGAACAGCCGCGCTATTGGGGCTCCTTCACTTCACCCATGCCCACAATCTTCGAAGACGCACCAAACTTCTTGTAGTCGCGATACTCCTGTTCGCCATCGATGTTGTAGCCCTTGAACAATGCGACGCGTGCGTCCACCTTGAAGGTGACATGCCGCGGTAGCCAGACTTCGTCATTCACCCGCGTCTGTTCTAGCATCACGCGCGTGCCCTTGTGGATGCGCGCCAGAACCCATCCGAACGACACCGTGTCGAGCGCTTCGATATCCATTCTTGCGAGTTGCAGGTCGCCCTTATCGATCCAAACGCGCCCATGAAACTTGGACAGGAACTTCGATTCCTTCATGTGCGGCTCGAATCCGGGTCGCGGCTCGCCGTCGATCACCCATGCGTCCCGTCCGCCAACCTGCTCCGAGCCCACCAGCTTGAAGTCGTAAGCGTCGGCCACTTCGCGCACGAACTTGCGCCCATCTTCACGCTCTTTGACTTCTTTCTCCTCGCGTTTCTTGCGATCTTCTTCCGATTCGTTCTTGCGCTTGTCGATGACCTTCTGGATCTTCTGCTCCTCTTTGGCCGCCTCTTTGGCATCGAGCGGCTTGTCGTCTTTTGCAATCAGCCGTTGCACCGGCTCGCCGTAGATCTCGAGAACTTCGTAAGTTTTCACTTCGGTCGACTTGGTTTTGCCCTTACCGTCCAGATTGTTCTGGACCTCGCGATCGATGTAGGTGTAGTCGCGCTGGCGCTTGTCGTTCTCGATGTCTTTGTCGGCGACCACGCGAAACAGCTGCCGCATCTGTTCCTGCGAGAGCTTCCCGTCGGCTCCCGGCGTAAGATCGAGCGCGGTCGCGCCTGACGATGTTGTGACAGCAGACCCGTTGTTTCCAGCTGCAGACGGCGGCTCCTCCTGCTGGGCGAAAACCGGCAGGCGATAAGCAGCCAGAGTGCGAGGAGTCGAACCGTGAGGAGTCGTACCATCATGACGTAATCTTACGTCGTTAGACGGCCCCAAGTTCCATTGGGATGCACGAGCTATACGCCAGAGACTCGAGCGCACTTACGGCAATGAGAGGCGCGCCAAAGGATACAGACTGGGTTCTGTGGAGCAGATTAGCTTTCTTCGTGCCCAAGCACTGATTGCTCGACCTCAAGCTGGCGGCAAGTGCGGCCTATAACGTCCTGCGCGGAGGTCGCCTCTAGAAACTGGAAGCCATAGCGGAATGCATTTCTTTGACGAACCAGCGCAAGAACCTCGACATCACCACAGGGTAATGCGAGCTCCAGTCGAACCACTTCGCCCACCGGAATCTCCTCCCGCAGCATGGCGGAAATTCCCGACTCACTGATGTCTACCGTATCGCCCCGCACCACAGGGCAGTCGCGCGGATAGACCCGCACGCTTACCTCGAGCTTGAATCGGGGATGGCGGCGCGCTTCCACAAATTCGCGAGTAAAACCAGTTCCGAACTGACCGCGTTCTTCCACGTCGAGGATCTCCCGAACCAGACTCCTTGCCGGCCTGGGTCAGGGAACACGCGCTATGCAGATTGCGTCCAAGGCGTATCGACAAAGCAAGCACAAAGGTTCTTCACCTGAAATCGGCAGAAATCCCCGAAACTTTAGAGCAGCTTCGCCCTTAAGCCTTGAGTTTGTGCGCTTTTCCTAAACACTCCGCCTGGAACAGCCGCTCATCCACCCGATGCAGCTTCTTCTCCTGTGCTTTCGTCATCAGGGAATAGTGCTTGATGTCGAACAGGTGATACACGATGAACCATACCGGCTCTTCGGTGGTCATCCAGTTCTGCCGGTCGAAGCGCTTCAGATTCACCGGAACCGAATAGCGCCGCAGCGTACGCTCGCGCCGCAGGTTGAAGTAGGCATTGAAATAGCTCAGCGCCAGCTCGCGCAGCGTGCGGTAGACCGGCTCGCGCCAGCGGCATCCCGTGTAGTTCGACTTGGCCACCGCGCCCCAGCAGCCGTCTTCGCGGTAGATGGCGATCACGTGGTCGGTATCGTGCTCCGCTTCGAAATCCAGCAGCAGCGGAGGATATCCGTTGGCCCGCAATGCCGCAGCCGCGAAGATCGCGCCCTCCAGGCAGTGCGACGATTCCTCCGCCAGCACCTTGCGCGGCGACCACGCCGTATCTTCCAGGTGATACGGCATGTCATCGAGAAACTTCTGAATGCCGTACGGATTCTTCATGCTGCGCAGCTTGCGCAGTTCCTTCGGGGTGAAACCGTTTGTGAGGCCAGAGTGTTAGACGGTCATTTATGTGTGATTATGAATTTCCTTCGTCGTGGAGCGAGTGTAGCCGCAATCATCGCAGAAACCGTATTCTCCACGCTCTTTGCGGTGTTTTCTCAGCGCTCCTGTGCGGTTTAGCTTGTTACTTGCCCGAAAACAGCGCTCCCACCTCGTGCGGCCGATCCACCAGCACATCGGGAGGTTCGTTCTCCAGCGTGTGCGTGGCGAAGCCGTAGGTCACGCCGATCGTCCATAGCCCGGCGTTGCGCCCGGTGCGGACGTCGACATGCGAGTCGCCGACGATCGCAGCCTCTTCTGGCCGTACGCCGCTCTCCGCGAGCAACTTGCAGCGCACCCTCGGGATCCGGCTTCTTGGTCGCGAAGCTGTTGCCACCGTAGATCTGCGTGAAGAAGCGTCCCGAGCCCCAGAGCCTCGACGATCGCCCGCGACGGATTCACTGGCTTATTGGAAAGTACCGCCATCTTCCGCGGAGTGCCGTTCGAGGAATTCTGAATCGCTGGCCAGCGCCTCGGCAACACCGGGATAGACCGTCGTGTGATCGAGCTTGTGCTCGCGGTAGTAAGAAAGAAAAAACTCCAGCCCCTTGCGAACCAATGTCTCGTCAACGGCCTCGCCACCCAGCGCCCGCTGGATCAGGATCGGCGCCCCATCTCCCACATAGCTCGCGATCACGTCGTCGGGCAATTCCGGCCGTCCGATATGCCGCAGCGCGGCGTTCACCGAATGCACTAGATCGAGGCGCGAGTCAATCAGCGTGCCGTCCAGATCGAAGATCACCAGTTTGATCGCGTGTGGGTCGAAAGCTCGGCGAGTCTGAATCATCTCCTTCCAGCATAAAGCACTCGGCACTCACCCGTCAGCACTCCGCCGCCGAAAAGCCCGATGTGTTTACCCAAAGGTTTTCCTTCGTGCACCTTCGTGTCCTTCGTGGTAAAGAATTTCTAAGGTGCGATTCCATTGACATTCCCTATATTTCCAGTAATATCGAAATATGGCAGTGGCTACAAAGACTTCTTCCCGCACCACGGCCGAACGCGTCGCCAAGTACGCCGACATGTTCTCCGCCATGGGTACCGAGCCCCGCCTGCGCATCATGCAATTGCTGCTGACCGCCCATCCCGAGGGACTCGTGGTCAGCGACATTCAAGGCGAACTCGAAATCCCCAACTCAACTCTTTCGCACCACCTCGACAAGCTGCGCACCGAGGGCCTCGTCGAAGTGCAGCGCGAAGGCACTTTCCTTCGCTACACCGCGAACACCGTTGCGTTGCAGGAACTCTTGCAATTCCTCTATGCCGAATGCTGCACCCGCAATCAAGCGCTTAAACCGCAAGACATTATTCAGATCTGCAAATAGGAGCCATTTATGAGTACTACTCAGACCACCGATATAAAAGAAGTCGTCAAACAGAAATATGGCCAAGCCGCCCTGCGCGTGCAGTCCGGAGGCAGTTCCTGCTGTGGCGCGACAGCCAACACCGGCTGCTGCGATCCCATCACGACGAACCTCTACGACGCTTCGCAGGCTGGACTGATTCCCGACGAAGCCCTGCAGGCCTCACTCGGCTGCGGCAATCCCACCGCACTGGCCCAATTGAAGGCCGGCGAGATCGTCCTCGACCTCGGTTCCGGTGGAGGCATCGACGTGCTGCTCTCCGCGCGCCGCGTCGGTCCGACCGGCAAAGCCTACGGTCTTGATATGACCGACGAAATGCTTGCGCTCGCCAACGACAATAGGCGTAAGTCGGGTATCGAGAATGTCGAGTTCCTTAAAGGCGAGATCGAGCACATCCCTTTGCCCGACAATTCGGTCGACGTGATCATCTCCAACTGCGTGATCAATCTCTCCGCCGACAAAGACAAAGTCCTGCGCGAGGCCTTCCGCGTGCTGAAGCCCGGTGGACGTTTCGCGGTCTCCGACGTCGTGACTCGCGGCGAGATTCTGCCCGAGATTCGGCAGAGCGTTCTCGCGTGGGTAGGCTGCATCGCCGGAGCACTGGAAGAGAACGACTACCGAAGCAAACTCGCTGCAGCGGGATTCGAGCAGATTGAAGTCGAGCCCACGCGCATCTACCGCACCGAAGATGCCCGCGAATTTCTCGCAGGGCAGGGAATCGACGTCGATGCTCTCGCTCCACAGGTCGACGGAAAGTTCCTGAGCGCCTTCATCCGCGCCGCGAAGCCGAGTCGATCGCAGCAGGCCTGCTGCGGCCCGACCTGCTGCAACTGAACCCGAATGGAGAACGATCATGCCACGACACTACAACGTTCTCTTTCTGTGCACCGGGAACTCGGCGCGGTCCATCATGGCCGAGGCTATTCTCAATCAGAAGGGCGCCCCTAACTTCACAGCGTATAGCGCAGGCAGCCACCCCGCTGGACGGGTACACCCCGGGGCATTAAGCCAACTGGAGTCTGTGCATCTTCCCACCTCGGGCATGCGCAGCAAGAGTTGGGACGAATTTGCCGAACCCAACGCCCCGTCCCTGAATTTCGTCTTTACCGTCTGTGACAGTGCCGCCAAAGAAGTCTGCCCGGTATGGCCCGGTCAGCCCATGACCGCGCACTGGGGCATCCCGGATCCCGCCGCCGTGAGAGGAACCAGTGAGCAGGTGGAGCGAGCCTTTCGCGAGGCCTTTTTTTTGCTCGACCGCAGGATTGGCCTGTTCCTAAGCCTGCCGCTCTCCACCCTCGACGATCTCGCGCTCAAGAAAGAACTCAACCAGATCGGGAAACAATGAATTTCAACGGGTGCCTACCGCCATTGCCGGACACGAACAACCGGACACGAACAAAGTGAGGCTCGTCAGCCAATGAAAACCAATGTGATGTCTCGTCTCAGCTTCCTGGATCGGTTCCTCACGCTGTGGATTTTTACCGCCATGCTGCTTGGCGTCGCCGGCGGCTGGGCGTTGCCCGGGATCGTGCCCTTCCTCAATCGCTTCAGCGTGGGCACAACTTCGATCCCCATCGCGGTGGGCCTCATCTTGATGATGTACCCGCCGCTGGCGAAAGTCCGGTATGAAGATCTCGGTGAGGTCTTCCGCAACAAGAAGATTCTCGGCCTCTCGCTCTTGCAGAACTGGGTGATCGGTCCCCTGTTGATGTTTGCTCTTGCCATCATCTTCCTGCGCGGCTACCCGGAATATATGGCTGGCCTCATCATGATTGGGCTGGCGCGCTGCATTGCCATGGTCATCGTTTGGAACGAACTGGCGAAGGGCGACACGGAATATGCCGCTGGCCTCGTGGCTTTCAACTCCATTTTTCAGGTGCTCTTCTATTCCGTGTATGCGTGGGTGTTTGTAACCAAGCTGCCCGAGTGGTTTGGATTGCACGGCTCGGTGGTGAATGTGTCGATGCGCGACATTGCCCAGAGCGTCTTCATCTATCTTGGTATTCCATTTCTGGCTGGGATGATCACGCGCTTTTCCCTGATTCGTGCGGGCGGAAAGCAGTGGTACGAACAGCACTTCATCCCGCGAATCAGCCCGATCACGCTCATCGCGCTGTTGTTCACCATTGTCGTCATGTTCTCCCTGAAGGGCGGATACATCGTGCGCCTGCCTTTTGACGTGGTGCGCATCGCCATTCCACTACTGATCTATTTTGTGGTGATGTTCCTGGTGTCGTTCTACATGGGACGCAAGCTGGGAGCGGACTATTCGAAGACAGCGACTCTGTCCTTCACAGCCGCCAGCAACAATTTCGAGCTAGCCATCGCGGTTGCCGTCGCAGTGTTTGGAATCAACTCCGGAGCAGCCTTTGCCGCTGTCATTGGGCCCTTGGTGGAAGTTCCGGCGCTCATCGGCCTAGTCAACGTCGCGCTGTATTTCCAGCACCGCTACTTCGCCCCGGACCTATCCGGCGTGCAAGCCGCGCCTGCACTTCAGACGACCGGTAAGGCGTAAGCGAAGATGAGATTGATTCTTGCTGAAGTCTGATCAAAAAGCGGGTGTGGATAAAAAAGAGGCTTAGGCCAGGTTCCCGCGGCCTAAGCCTCATTTCAACTACTGGCAGTTGATGCTCGGATTATCCTTTGCCAGGTCCAGGCATGCCTTGTGCTGCTTTTCTTTTTTGGCCGCGTCCGCCAGAGACACAGTCGCGGTCACCGGCGCCGCTTCCGTAACCACGGCACGGCGAGCCTGCGACGAGGCTACAGCCGGTACCAGTTGTACGGAGGGCGAAACCTGCACCGCAGGCTGCACAGTAGCCGCCTGTTGCGCTGGAGCTGTCGGTGCCTCCTGTGCATTGACTCGCCCGTGCGTCTGCCAATCGGCCATGATCAAGTTGCAGGCATCCTTCGCCGCATTTCCCACCGTTCGCGTGGCGTTGGTGCCGATTACGTCCCCCGCTTTATTTGCTACTTGGATCTGGCTATTGGTCCGCAGCAGACCCCGGTTCTTCTTGGATTCCCGATTCATCATGATGATGTAATCGGCATTGGATTCGTTAATGGTGATGGTTGCCCCGGAGCACTCCTTCTGCAGGTCCTTCGTGACCTCCATGCTTTCGTCGTGAGCGTCAACCGTGGACTTCGAGCCCCAGGCTGCCCAATGCTGTCCGCCCCCTGCGCCCCCCGAAGAGCTCACGTTTTCCGATCCCTTGCCTTGCACAAATACGCGAGGCTTATCTTGCGCGTTTGCAGAAAGGCCAATCGCCATGAAACACACCAGCACACAAGTCTTCGTCACCGATATTCCTCCCCATTTCGAGCAGTTAGCGTTCCCCAAGCAGGCGGTGATCGCCCCAAGCATTATCGGGAACTGAAAAGAGGCTACAAAGTGACCAACGGCATAGATGGGGTACGGGACTGTCGGGAACTGGTCCGACCGCTTTACCGTAGGGAACTAATTTTCCTTACTTTTCCAACCCCCACTTACCATTTACAATCCAACAGGTTCCAGCGGTGCCGGGTGAATCCCGACGGCCTGCTAGGAATCTAAAGCAAGTAAGGATCCAGGAACCGGATGGCCACGACAAAGACTGACCCCAAGCTGGCGCTTACGGCCAACGGCACAAAAAAGAACAAGCTCTATCAGGGACTCACCCGCGAACAGCTCATCCAGGCCTACCGCATTATTTACACGTCGCGACGCATCGACGACCGCGAGATCCTGCTCAAACGCCAGCAGAAGATTTTCTTTCAGATGTCCGGAGCCGGGCATGAGGGCATTGGCGTTGCCGCTGGCTTAGCCCTGAAATCGGGCTACGACTGGTTCTATCCCTACTATCGAGACCGGGCCTTGTGTCTGAGTCTCGGGGTCAAGCCTTACGAGATGTTCCTGCAGGGCGTTGGTGCTGCCGACGATCCTAGTTCGGGTGGCCGACAGATGCCCTCGCACTGGAGCTATCCTAATCTGCACATCGTCACCCAGTCTTCGCCAACCGGTTCGCAGATCCTGCAGGCCATCGGGTGCGCAGAGGCTGGACGCTATCTTGCGCATCATCCCAAGGCCGCGGAAGTGCCTACCAATTCCGCGGACTACCGCCAGTTCAAAAACGTCAGCTTCCAGGGCGATGAAGTCACCTACGTTTCTCTTGGCGACGGCACTTCCAGCGAGGGCGAATTCTGGGAGGCCATGAACGCCGCCGCACTCGGCAAGCTACCAGTCATTTTCTGCGTGGAAGACAACGGCTACGCCATCTCCGTACCGGTGGAAGTGCAAACCGCAGGCGGAAGCATTTCCCGACTCGTCTCTGGCTTTCCGAATTTCCATTTTGAAGAAGTCGACGGCACCGATCCGGTAGCCAGCTACGCCGCATTCACTCGCGCCACGCGCTACTGCCGCGAAGGCCACGGTCCCGCTTTCGTTCACGCGCACGTGATCCGCCCGTATTCGCACTCCTTGTCGGACGACGAACGGCTCTACCGTCCCGACGCTGAGCGCGAGCGCGACGCCCAGCGCGATCCCGTCACCCGCACGCAAATGTTCCTCTTGCGCGAAGGCATCCTCGACGAAAAAGGAATTAACCAGCTCGAGAAAGAAGTCGAGGCGGAGCTGCAAATCGCGGTCGATCAGGCGCTGGAAGCGCTCCCGCCGGTTCCCGAAAGCATCACGAATTTTGTCTATTCGCCTGATCTCGATCCCACGTCATCGGCCTTCGACACGCAGGCTGTCGCCCCCGAAGTCCCGGCCGACGGCAAAAAGCCGGCCGCAAAAACTATGGCCGATCTGATCACCACGACGCTGCGTGACGAAATGAAGCGCGATGAGCGCATCGTGATCTTCGGCGAAGACGTCGCCGACTGCAGCCGCGAGGAATACTTAAAGCGCAAACTCGTGAAAGGGAAGGGCGGCGTTTTCAAACTGACCTTCGGCCTGCAATGCGAGTTCGGCAACGACCGTGTGTTTAACGCTCCGCTCGCCGAGGCCGCAATCGTAGGACGCGCCACCGGCATGGCTACCCGTGGTCTGAAGCCCGTTGTCGAGATCCAGTTCTTCGACTACATCTGGCCCGCGATGATGCAGATCCGCGACGAGCTCAGCGTGATCCGCTGGCGCTCCAACAATGGATTCTCCTGCCCTGTCGTGATTCGCGTCGCGATCGGCGGATACCTGACCGGCGGAGCCATTTATCACTCGCAATGCGGCGAGAGCGTCTTCACGCACATTCCCGGCCTGCGCGTAGTCTTCCCGTCGAATTCGCAGGATGCCGCTGGCCTGCTTCGCACCGCCATCCGTTGCGACGATCCAGTCCTGTTCCTGGAACACAAGCGCCTTTATCGCGAGTCGTTCGGCCGCGCCTCGTATCCCGGTGCGGACTACATGATTCCCTTCGGGAAGGCGAAAGTCGTGCAGCCCGGCACCGACCTGACGGTAATCACCTATGGCGCCGTCGTGCCGCGGGCCCTGCAAGCCGCTCAAAAATTGGAGCGCGAACAGGGTGTAAAAGTCGAACTGATCGATTTGCGCTCCCTGAATCCCTTTGATTGGGACACCATCGCGACGTCGGTCGCAAAAACGAATCGCGCCCTGGTCGCCTATGAGGACACGCTAAGCTGGGGCTACGGCGCCGAAATCGCCGCCCGCATCGCCGATCAACTCTTCGACCAGCTCGACGCTCCCGTCCGCCGCGTAGCCGCGAAAGACGTCTTCGTCGCCTACCAGCCAATTCTCGAAGACGCCATCCTTCCGCAGCCCAATGATCTTTACCTTGCGATGAGAGAACTGTCAGAGTACTGAGAAGCTGGCCAACTAGTACCTTCACTGATGGGTCGGTTCCAAATCGCTTCCCGCGAACCAACCTTCGTTCCCGAAGTCTGCATCCATTGTGCGCACAGGTTGCACGGGTAGCGTCACTTCGAAACCCATCCGAGGAACTCTCCGCCCCGCTGTATCTCGTGAGCAGATCTATTTCCCTGGGAGTGGATTCCATGAAGCTGGCAAATACTATGGGGAGGACTGTCGCGATTCTGACAGTGCTCGCATTGGGGATAATTTTCGGGCTGGGTTCAGCATCAGCACAAACGGAAACTGTATTACACGAGTTCACCAGTACGCCAGATGGTCAGTATCCGCAAGCCAGCGGCTTGCTTCGACTGGGAGGCGTCTTTTACGGCGTAACAGTTTTCGGCGGGGCCAACAGCAAGGGCGCTGTCTACCAGATCACCGAGAGGAATGGCGCCTGGCAAGAATCGGTTATTTACAGTTTTACCGGCGGCAACGATGGCTCTATTCCGATAGGTTCGTTAATCGCCGACTCCGCGGGCAATCTTTACGGTGTCACGGTGAACGGTGGGACTGCCAACGCGGGCGTGGTTTTTGAGATGAGCAAGTCCGGCGGAATGTGGCAGGAATCCGTGCTCCATTCGTTCGGTTCCGGATTCGACGGAGCCAATCCGCAAGGGCCTCTGGTTTTCGGTGCTTCCGGCAACCTGTTTGGAACCACGGTTCTCGGAGGCGGAAGGCAATCCGGCACCGTATACGAGATGACCAATTCCAATGGTAGCTGGACCGAAACCGTGTTGCACAGCTTCGGTGGCCCGGGAGACGGATACCTTGCCTATGGTGGCCTCACACTCGACGCCGCCGGTAACCTCTACGGCACGACGTCGGCTGGCGGCGCTAATACTTGCTTCGGTCTCGGCTGTGGCATCGTGTTTGAACTCTCGTTTGGCGCTAGCGGATGGACGGAAGAGATTCTCTACAACTTCAAAGGTGGAGTCGACGGTCTGTACCCAGACCCGCAGCCCGTCATCGACGCGAATGGGAACCTCTACGGCGCTACCAGCGCCGGCGGAGGCACGCAGTGCACCGCCGGGATCGACGTTGTTGGTTGCGGAACGGTCTATAAGCTCTCCCAGGTGTCGGGCACCTGGAATGAAACGATCCTGCACCGCTTCACGCAAGAAAACGGCAGCAAGCCCAGTTCTCCCCTCATGATCGACTCCAAGGGAAATCTCTACGGCGAAACCGCGCAATACAATTCCAACAACGGAACCGTCTTCCGGCTTTCACCGAAAACGACGGGAGGCTATGCTTTCAAACTGCTGTTCACGTTCGATGGTACGAACGGACAGAACCCCGAAGGCGGCGTCATTGAGGGTCCCGGCGGCATTTTGTACGGCACTACCATGTACGGCGGCAATGACGGCGGAGGTGTCGTGTTCTCCCTTAGCCAGTAAATGCCGAGTCAAAGAGCGGAGCGGAGAGGCAACTCGGATCTCCCCTCCGCGCTCATTTCGACCGCCTATCTCTATTCCTCGAACAGCCTACTATAGATCCCTCCGCCAATCGCTCTTACGGCGTGACCTCGTAAACAATGCCAGAGGCGTTCTTGCCCCCTTGGTAGGTCGTACCGTATAGATGTCCGGCGGCGTCCTGGACTACGCCGGCGTATGGTGTGAGGCCCCCAGCCACGCTCAAGCCAGGGAATCTTGCCAGTATCCTCTGACTCCATGTTCCATCGGCATTCGGGACCAGCCCGAAAGTCGTCCCTTCGCCGGTTCCTTGCCGATCCCCACCGTAGAAAGTCGTGCCCCAGAGAGTTCCGTCGGTGCCCATGATCAGCGGAGTGTCCGGATAGGCCGCATTCGTGGTTCCCGTAAACTTCATAAGAACCTGCTCCTCCCACCCGCCGCCACCGACGGGCGGATAGAGCGCGAACACTGTGCCAAAACCAAAGCGGCAAGGGGACCACCCCGTAGGTATCACTCTTAGACCTCCACACGAGGTAGTGCCGTAAAGATTGCCCGCGCCGTCACGCACGACTCCACCATCGGGATATGCGCCCGTCGTCGAGCCCCGGCTGGCATCGAAGGTGAACAGAGTTGCGAGAGTCCATCCTCCGCCCGATGGCGAGAGTTCGAACACCGTTCCAGCGGGGCCCCCGCCCGAGGTTGTGCCGTAAAAATTCCCAGCGTCATCCCTGATCAGCGATCCTGCGGGTGTGCCACCATCGGTCGTTCCAGTGAAGGTGTAGAGAAGCGTTTCGGTCCAGGGACCGCTTGCCGTCGGGCTCAGCTCGAAGATAAGGCCGCAGCCTGCCGAATAGCAGGCGCCCACGCCTCCATAAAAAGTCGTCCCATAGAGGTTGCCCTGCGAATCCAGAATGAGTTTCCCGCCCGGGCCATAACCGTCTGCCGGAGCGCCCTGAAAAGCGTGCAGAATCGTTTCGCTCCACGCTCCGCTGGAGCCCTTCGTCAGTTTGAAGACAATTCCGCAGCCGTTCGGGCAATTCGAACTGCCACCCCCGTCGATGGCAGTGCCGTACAAATTGCCGGCCGCGTCCAGTGTCACCCCTGCGTACGGAGTGAATCCATCGTTGCCACCCTGGAAGGCATACAGCACCTTTTCCTGGTAGCTTCCATTTGCATTCTTCACCAATTCGAACACGGTGCCGCACCCGCTGATGTAGCCGCTGCTTCCGCAGTTTGTGCTTCCACCGCCATACTCCGTGGTGCCGTACAGGTTCCCCGCGCTATCGATGGTCAGGTCCGCATGGGGCAACTGACCGTCATTACCGCCTTGAAACGTATACAGAGTGCGGGCCGCCGCCCACCCGTTGGCCAACACCACCAGTGTCATCGTGCTTACGGCTAGAACGCGCGCCAGCGCGCCGCCAAGCCAGTTCAGAAAGTCGTTCGCCTCGGTTCTGCGCATAAAGATTCTCCTTGAGGTTTTCAGAACTGAGAGATTGAGGTAAACCGAGTCAACGGGGAGGGGAGGAAATACTACCATGCAACTGTAGCGGCCGCAAAGTGCAGGCCCGGCCACGGATCACGCGGACTTTAACGGATCAAAGAAACTCATTGAGGTATCCGGTAGATCCTCGTAGTTCCGTGGCCGAGCTTCGTGTTTTGCTTATTCCCCGAACAGCATGCTATAGATCCCTCCGCCGATCGCGCCGCCGATCAGCGGTGCCACCCAGAACATCCATAATTGCTGCAGTGCCCAGCCTCCCGCAAAGATCGCCGGGCCCGTGCTGCGAGCGGGATTCACGGATAGATTCGTCACGGGAATGCCAACCAGGTGAATCAGCGTCAGGCACAGCCCGATTGCGATCGGCGCGAATCCCTTGGGTGCGCGCCCGTCGGTGGCGCCCATAATCACGATCAGAAAAAACGCCGTCAGCACGATTTCGGAAACCAGGCCCGCCAGCAGGGAATAGCCTTGCGGAGAATGCTCGGCATATCCATTCGACGCAAATCCTGCATGTGCATCAAACGTCGGAATTCCGCTGGCAATCACGTAGAGCACGCCTGCCGCGGCAATTCCACCCACCACCTGCGCGATGACATAAGGCAGCAACTCCGAAGCGGGGAATCGTTTTCCGACGACTAGCCCCAGACTGACCGCCGGGTTCAAATGGCAACCCGAAATATGCCCGATCGCAAAAGCCATGGTTAGAACTGTAAGTCCGAACGCCAGGGCAACGCCGGCGTACCCGATGCCGACGTTCGGTACCCCCGCGGCGAGCACGGCTGCGCCGCATCCTCCGAACACGAGCCAGAACGTTCCAAAGAATTCCGCTGCTGCACGTTTTCCGATCGGCATATGCCAACCTCCTTTTTTCAAGCTGGGGAAATGTAGGTGAACTTCGGGGCCTGAGAACCTTGGGAGCCCAAAAGCGTAGCACAACAGAATCAGAATCAGAAGGCTCTTGGTAGTGCCGCCGCGCCGAATCTGGGACAGCCGCCCTCGACTGTCCCTCGATCGAAGCTCGAGCGGCCGTACAGTTCCGAGGTTACGAACGCTTTCCCCGCAACCCGATCCCGATTGTCCGTTCTCCCGGAGAATGCTAGGCTGCAAAGAGGTGGGTTCTGCGTACGCCAATCCGTTGAAATCAGCCCCTTCTGTGCCCGGTCGTGCAGCCCAATGGCTGCAATCAGCCGCCGCGGAAGTCTGGGTCAAATTCCTACTCGCGCTCTTGGGCCTGGGACTGGCCTTCGCCACGGCATTGTTTTCGACAGTCTCCCGCGATGCCGGCAACTTCTGGGCCACCTTGATCCTGGCCTCGACCTCGCTCCTCCTCGCGATTTTAGTAGGACTGGTCACCGTCCCATATCTCGCCCGCCGGGTGGCCGTCGAACGCCTTCGCGAGTCCTTCGATTACGACGTCACGCGCGCCGGTATCATCTATGTCGTCGTAACCCTCATCATCGGCATCGCCGCGCTCAACACCGGCAACAATCTTCTCTACATTGTCGTCGCCGCCATGCTCGCCGCGATTCTGGTTTCCGGAGTCGTTTCGGCCTGGGTGCTGCGGCGGCTGGAACTCGATGTTCGTCTGCCCGAACACGTCTTCGCCGGACGCCCCGTGCTGGGACGCATCGTCCTCCGCAATCCGCGCCGCTTCCTCCCATCCTTTTCGATTCGAGTGGTCTCCACCCGAAAGAAGCGCAAGAAGTCCGCCAAACAATGGCAGTGGGAGGCCACCACCTTCGCTTTCCCCTTCAATCGCCCGTCCGAGCAGCAATGGCTGCGCTTGCCTGATCGCCGCCTGCGCCGCGTCACCGTCGTCTCACCGCCCCCGGGCATTTTTCAGGGGATGGCTTATTTTCCCTTTCTCCCTCCGCTGGCCGAGGCATCCGCCGACCTGCAGATTCGATTCGAACACCGCGGCCGTTATCGCGAAAACAGCTTTGGAGTCGCCACCGGATTTCCCTTCGCCTTCCTGACCAAGACGCGCCATGTGTCCCTGCCGCGCGAAGTGCTGGTCTATCCCCGGATTGAACCCACCGATGAAGTCTTCGAGATTGTGCCGCTCGTACGCGGCGAGTGGGAAAGTTTCGTGCGCGGCCGCGGCTCCGACCTCTACCGTATTCGCGAATACATGCCCGAGGACTCCGCCCGCCACGTCGATTGGAAGGCGACCGCGAAGTCGGGCTCTTTAAAAGTCCGAGAGTTCGCCCGCGAAGACGAGCGCCGACTCTGCATTGCGTTCGACAATCCTGAGCCCGGACTGATTTCCGAACGAGCCTACGAAAACGCAGTCGATCTCGCTGCCTCGCTAGCCTGGCATTTCTCAACGCAAGAAGCAGAAGTATCCTTCGCAGTTCCCGGACGCCCACGCACCCGCGATCTGCACGAGTTCCTTGCATGGCTCGCTGTGATTGAACCGGGCATGAACGAACCCGCGGATGGCGCACAAGCCGCAGTCGCCGGAGATGCATTGCGAGAAATGAATCTCGGCGGCACAGACGACTACAACATCGTCATCACGGCCCGCGCCCGCGGAAGCGTACCTACGCCGCTGTGGAACTCCTCGTATTTTGTATTTGCCGGCGACGCATCATTGTCAAAAGAACTTCCGCGTTAAATCTGCGGCGGCCACTCGTAGGGAAACGCTTTCCCCGCCTCTTCCGCACTGATCTTCACTCCCAGCGTCTCCGCCGCATGCGCCAGCACCGGATCCCGTCCACTCGCCAAATCGAGAGCGCTCGGCAGCACAACTTCATCGGGAGTCACTCCCACGTGCTCCAGGCTCTTTCCATCCGACATGACGAGATTCCATTCGGTGATCGAAGCTCCGTAGTAGACGGACGTATCCGTCCCTGTCTGCTCCTCG
The DNA here is from genome assembly GCA_963788555.1 of uncultured Acidobacteriaceae bacterium. Lineage (GTDB taxonomy): Bacteria > Acidobacteriota > Terriglobia > Terriglobales > Acidobacteriaceae > Sulfotelmatobacter. The sequence continues at coordinate 1,064,145 of CAWBHM010000008.1, forward strand.
AATTCCCGCGATTCCATAACGCTGCCGGAAGAGTGGTCCCCGATCACAATTCCTCGTTTCTCCAGTTGGATGATGCGAGCGAACAACTCAGCAGCGGACGCCGAGTCCGCATCGATCAGCACCACAACTTTCCCTTGAAACGGACTGCGCGGCTTCGCCATCTCGGGTTTCGTTTCCTTCCGTCCGACCCGATCCGCGATTTTCACTTCCTTGTCAAACATGCTGCCCACCAGAAATCTCAGCGTGTCGACTGATCCGCCGGGATTTCCTCGTAGATCCACAATCAGGTTCTGATGCTTACGGGCTTTGCCGATCATGTCGGAGATCTCGGTCCCGGAGAAGTAGAATTCCGGCAACTTCAGAACCATTAAGTCATCCCCGTACTCTCGGGAGCGGGCTCGCATCAGATGTTCCTGATCTTCGCCTTCGCGCACCAGATCATAAAAATTGACTCCTCCGCTCCCTGGCCCCAGGTCCGCGATCTTCGTTTTCTGACGGATCTTCGCCGCCACTTCAATTTGGCGTTGCGCGCCCGCCGGATTCTGCAGAACCAGTTGCAACACCGGCTGTGGACGAAGAATGGAAAACACGTATTGCACTTTCCAAAGATCATCCCGGTTTACGTTGTAACCATTGAGTGTGACGATCTCATCCCCGGGTTTCACTCCCTTGGCTTCGGCGTCGCTCCCGGGCCGAACGTGGCTCACGAAGCACCGCTCGCCCACCATTCGATACTGCAGTCCATATTCGTGCCGGTACGAGTGTTCTGGAGGCAGAAAGAATGTGTGCGTGTCGTTGAGCGTATCCAGCGCAGCCGCGATATGCGATAGCGCCATATTCATGGAAGTTGTCTTCGCGATCTTCTCCTTCGCCTCGGCGACCTTCGCATCCCAATCCAATCCGTGAAACTTGGGATCGTAATAGTGTTTGCGAATCTCACTCGCGACCGTCTTCAACATGTCTTGCGCCCGACCGCGATCCAGGCTGGATATCTGCGATGGCGACTGCGACCAACTCGGAATGCCTAGAAGGCTGACTACTAAACCGATCAGCGTTAGCTTCCGTAAGACCTCGGCGACGAACATGGCGATCTCCCTTTCTGTTCCCATCAAAACCGCAGCGGATGATTCCGGTTCTGAAACGAGCGAGATTGTAATACCAGAATCCGCGTCAGAACAGTGATTCCGCGCATTCGGCCCCGGGGATTCCCGTGCTACCGGCTCAGGGTTTCTACTCCCCAACCTTTTTCGCTTTCTTTCCATCTCCTATTCGGCATATACTCACGCCCCGGTAGATGCTTTTGGACAGCTCGGAACTCTGTTGCACCGGGAGGTGTCAAATGCGTATCTGCGACCTGATTAAAGATCAGGACACCTATCAGGCAGAATTGGGCCAAACCGTGCTCGAAACGGTGCGCGTTATGGTCGAGCACAACATCGGCGCAGTCCCCGTCGTGCACAACGGCAAACTGGTCGGGATTTTTTCCGAACGCGACCTGATGAAACGCGTCGTGGCCGAAGGCCGCGACCCCCTTAGTACCTGCATGGCGGAGGTCATGACCGACGATCCCCTCACCATCAGCATGAACGAAGAACTGGAAAACTGCATGGCCCTGATGCGCCGCCACAGTTTTCGCCACCTGCCCGTCTGCCACGACGGTCACCTGGTCGGCATCGTGTCCTTGCGCGACATCCTCCTGCACGATTTGAACGAAAAAGATGACGAAGTCCGCATGATGCGCGCCTACATCCATTCCATGCCCGACGCGTAAGCGACGTGGGGAAAAACTACAAAATATAGGGCACCGTGGAAGAGCGGCCCTTCCTCGGGCCGCGTAAAGCACGTGGAATCATTGTGGGCTTCAGCTCCTGTGCTCGAGGTCCTTCCAAGAGCGGCGTTTTTTCGCAACCTCTAGGCATCCTACGATTGCCCCCGGGGGAACGGTCGACGCCGCATTGGGGCAGAGGCCGTGTCCCTTCCCCCTCACCCGATCTATATGGAAAAAAGGCTTGGCTGGCCCCTCTTCATCCCTCTGGCACCCTAGCACGAAGGTAACCTTGCGGGCTTAGTACCCACCGCGGTAACGTTACTGGCAATTACTTCAGTGCATTGAACACAGGATCAGAAACAGCTAACGTTTCATTACCGATCTGCTTTGCCTTTGCCTTGTAGTTTTTCTTGCTCGGCGAGCGAGAATGATGAGCGAAAAATTTAAGGTTCTCTATTACGCGCTCTGGGTCGCACATCCCCTTCTGGAGTTGGGGATCGCTGCCATCATGTTTCGTCGAGGCCTCTATCGCAAATTCAAGTTCTTCTTCGCCTACATCATCGTTCAGTTAGTCACCTTTGCCGTCGTCTTTCCTGCCTACTGGCACAGCTATTCTGCCCTGTTCTATCTCTATTGGACTTGCGACGCCCTTAGCGTGGCCTTCGGTTTCGCGGTGATTCACGAAGTCTTCGTCGACGTTTTCCGCGCGTTCCATACTCTGCGTGATCTGGGTACGGTGCTCTTCAAGTGGGCCGGCCTGGTCATGCTCTTGGTCGCTGGGGTAGTCTCGGTTTCAACCAATTCATCCCAGCTCGCGCCTTGGATGCAGGCCATCACCACCTCGCAGCGTTGCGTACGCATGATCCAGGTCGGAATGGTTCTGTTCCTGCTTTTCTTTGCTCACTATGTCGGTGTCAGCCGTCGCCAGCATAGCTTCGGGATCGCCCTGGGCTTCGGTTCCTTTGCCGTGGTCGAGCTAATCCTGATCTCCTCCTGGGTGGGAAACCATCTGGGAAGTAGCGCATGGGCAAGCGTCCTCAACATGGCCGCTTATAACTGCACCCTGCTGATATGGTTTGGGTATGCCGCTGCCAAAAGTCCTGCTCGCGATGTCTCCATGTCGCTTCTGCAGCCTCAGCGCTGGGAGCAAAGCCTTTCCGACATTCACCATCCTTTGCCGGCCGATTCCCTGATCCCCATGTTCGAAGGCATGGTCGATCGCGCCCTTTCCCGCACCCAGCACGATCCCATCCACACCGCCAACAACCGGAATGCCGCCCCTGCTACCGCGCGCGGAGCTGCCGCTGGCACGGGAAGCTACAGCATTCCCATCGTCTCCAAGCCCTAGCGCCTTTCCAATTCTTGTTCTGAAATCGTAAATGTTTGCCTACCGATAGCCCTGCCATTTGGGCCCCAAAATCCATTGAAGAAAAACTCTGTCGATGCGTCATAAACGCCTGTTTTCAGATTGTTAGCGCTAGTTGGAAGGAATAGTATTGAGGTCGATACGGGAGGGGATGATAGGCACGATGAAAATTATTGCACATCAAACTTGACACGTGTCCTATAATGCGGCTCCGCGAAAAAGCTTCCCTCCGGGGAAACCCTACGCGGATATAGGAGACGAACCCATGAAACGAACAATCAGGATTTCGGTCCTGATGTTAGGACTAGTGGGCACATTTGTGGCTGCCGCCGTCCAACAGGTTCCCGCCGCGGACGGTGGTCCACTTATCCTGTGCCCACCCAGACAGCCAAACTGCCAAACAACCCTGCCCCCGCAGTAGATAGGATGCAGGCTGTGACTGCAAGGTCACCAAAGTAACCTGTCGTTCTTGTAGTTTGGGCCGAGAACTGGGCTCGCAATTTTTGGGCTGTCGGGACTCATACGAACCCGACAGCCCCTATTTTTTTGCTTCGAGAATCCAGGGAATCTGCCGAGCTAGGAGCCTAAGAGAGATATTCCCGATTCGTATCTGGCTATGCCTTCAGGCATAGCATCCGAGCAAACGGAATGATCGCGCCTTCAGGCGCTGCGGAAATTGCGATCAAAATCCTACCGCTACCCGATCGCCGCCTCCATCGCGCTCCGCAATCCCGCCACATCGAAAACAGGCGGTTGGCAGGCCGACCCCGAGCACAGCACCGCGAACGACCTCCCCGACCCCAATGCAGGCAGATTCGGAATCGTCTCCCCCAATCCCGGCGGCAGATTTCTCGCCACGGCCTGACTCGACTCAAATCGCAACATGCTCTTGGGGAAAGCTAACGGCGCGACGGCCTCATGATACAGCTTTTCAGCCGTCTCGAGATCGCCCTCTTCCGCGATCACCACCACCTGCATCGGGCTTTCCAGCAAATGGACGACCGCGATCCCGTACGTCGCCGCGAAGATTCCAAACTGTTCCGCTACGCCCGCAAAAGTCTCCAGCGTCTGCTCCGCCTTGTCGCGATACCCGGTATCGCCGGTGTAGTGATGCAGCCGTATTAGCGCAATCGCCGCCATCGGATTTCCCGCCGGCGTCGGGGAATCCTGCAGAGGTTTGCGTCGAGTCGCCAGCACGCCCAGACTCTGGCCGTCCGCGGGAGGCTCGCTGTCAAAAAATCCCCCGGACGTCGCATCGTAAAACCGCTCAATCATTGCATCCGTGATCGCTTGCGCAAACTTGAAGTAACTGAGATCAGCCGTTGCCTCGTAAGCATCCAGGCAAGCCAGCGCCGTGAATGCATAATCCTCAAGTAGCCCGGTTATTTCGCGGTGCGCCGCCGCCGGATCGGAATAAGAAACCACATGCAGAAGCATTGCTCGTGTGGCGCGGGCGCCCCCTCCCGCATATTGTTTCTCGTTAGACGCCTTCCAAGCCTCTCCCAGCACCCGATCCAGGGACCGCAAGGCAAACCGCCGTGCCTCCCCGAGCCCCAGCACCTTCGCCGCCTCCAGATAAGCCGAAACGCACAAGCTGTTCCATCCCACGTACACGGTCTTATCGACATACGGAGTCGGACGCTGCAGCCGCGCCGCATACATCTTCTTCTTGGCCGACGCAAGCAGCTCTTTCACCCTTTCCGCTGCCAGTTTCGTCCGCCCCGCGATCTCTTCAACCGAAGCCCGCACGTACAACACATTCTTCGCCGGATTGTGATGCATCTCCCCGACTTCATTGATGTCGAAATGCAACGCCGCCACCTGCGCCTCTTCTTCCGTCAACACCGGCCGCGCCTCGTCGAGAGTCCAGGTGAAGTAATCGCCGTCGTCGTCCATGTTGATATCGGCATCCTGCGACGCATAGAACCCGCCCCGCTGGCGATCGCTAAGCGAGTCATCCATCCAGCGAATGATGTCCCGCGCAACATCGGCAAAGAACTCCTCGCCGGTTGCCTGATATCCATGCACATAATTCTTCAACAATTCGGAATTGTCGTAGCACATCTTCTCGAAGTGCGGCACCACCCACCGCTCATCCACCGAATACCGGTGAAACCCTCCCGCCAGTTGGTCATACACCCCGCCCCGAGCCATGTGCTCAAGAGTCGTAACAATCAACTCGCGCAAAGGCTCGTCGGCAGAACTGTTGCCTGTGGTAGGGTCCAAGTGGGGACCGCCGCCCTCGGCCGTTCCGCGGAGCGAAGCTCCGCGAATCCGGGCATACCTCTCAATCAACAAATCCAGCGCCGACGGATGCGGAAACTTCGGCGCCTGTCCAAATCCTCCATGCTGCGGATCAAACATCCGAAACGCCGATGTCCGGATCGCCGCAATCACCGACTCCGAAACCCGCCCGTCTTTTCCCGCAAACGACTCTGACTGCGCAATCGCGCTCTCCACCATCTTCGCCTGCTCGACCACATCCCCATTCTTTTCTTTGTAGGCGTTCGCAATGCTCAGTAGCACCCGCCGAAAGCTCGGACGCCCATATCCATCGCTCGGCGGAAAATACGTTCCCCCATAAAACGGCTTTCCATCCGGCGTGAGAAACGCCGTCAGCGGCCATCCCCCCTGCCCGCTCACCGCCTGCACCGCCGCCTGGTACCGGCTATCAATGTCCGGACGCTCGTCCCGATCCACCTTCACCGCGATGAAATGCTCGTTCACAATCGCCGCAATCTCCGGATCGTCATACGACTCCCGATCCATCACATGGCACCAGTGACACCACACCGCCCCAACATCGAGCAGCATCGGCTTGTTCTCGCGCTGCGCCGCCGCAAATGCCTCCGTCCCCCACTCATGCCACTGAATCGGCTGATGCATAGCAGACCGCAGGTAGGCGGACGAAGCACGCGCGAGGGAGTTGAGGGCCGTGGTGGTCATAATTCAAGTATACGGAAGAGCCAGGGAAGGATTGCAGAGGACGCGCGCTGACGGACCATCAACGTTCTGTCATTCCGAGCCACTCAGAGCCGGTGAAACCGGGCAAGAGCGAGCGAGGGAACTGCTTTTCTTGGATTCTCAGGGTGCCGGCTGCCCTATCCTAATTGCGTTCTTTGCGCTAGGTTAGGGCTGCGATTCTACCCCTCAGCCACCTCATCCAACCTCGCCAGCGTATCCGGATACCTTCGCACCAGCAGCACCAGCGCCGCCGCCTGCGGATTCGGCTTCGCCCGCCCCTGTTCCCATTTTTCAAGGGTCCTTTCATTAATCCGCAATCTGCGGGCGAATACGGCTCGCGAGCAGCGAAGCTTCTTCCGTGTGTCGCGAATGAGCTTGGAATCCACCTTCGGCAGGGGCGCAGCCTCGACTTTGTAGCTGCGCAGGGTTATTGTGCCCTCCCGGTCTGCCTTCATCGCCGAAACTCCGTCCATCAACTCGGAAAAAATATCCCGCTTTGCCATTAGAGAATCCTCCGTGATTAACGCGCGGCACGCCTCGCCCTTCGCGTCTTCAACTCGCCTTCGATCGCGCTCTTAAGCATTTTCTTTTCTGCTGCCGTCAAATCGGCAGCTTCACTCTTGTCATAAAGAGTCATCAACCAAATCTGATGATCGGATGGAAAGTAGAAGTAGATAATCCGTAGACCGCCTCTTCGCCCCTTGCCACGCCGTGCATCCGCCCAACGCATCTTTCGGAAACCGCCCGTTCCCGGCATCAAGTCACCTAACTCAGGCTTCCCACTGAGCGTGGTTTGCAAAAGTCTGTAGTCATCCTCGTTCAGATACCCCGATACGTGACGTGTGAACGACGGCGCTTCGACGAACTCCATACTGGGTACGCTACTAGAGTATACCCCAAACTATACGCCATTAGCGTAGTCATTGCAATACCTGATTTGACTCTATGAAGTACCGCGGTGGCAGGGCGGCGGATGATCCCTCGTGATTTCAATCACAGTCCACGCCCCGCCCCGAGGCTAACCTGAAGTGACTAGGCCGGCTTTTGACCGCCAGCCTTACCTTTCATGGGAACGTTCAGCACAAAGGGTCCAGACGTCGCGAAGGCACGCAATTCCCTGCCAAGGCTATGGGGCGAGCGCCTCGGACTCTCCCTGCTCTTACTCCTCATCGTCTTCCTGTTCTCGCTCATCCCCGTCGTCCGCGACTCCGAACTCCGTGTCGCCGATACTTTCTTCCGGTTGGCCCCCAAGCCCACGCACCGCTCCCCAGTCGCACTGGTTCTCATCGATGACGACAGCTTGCGCCAATACGGTCGATGGCCCTGGTCGCGCGAACTTCTCGCCAGGTTGATCACGAACCTCTCCGACAACGGTGCAGGACCAATCGGCCTCGACGTCCTTCTTTCCGAACCTCAGTCGCCCGATGCCGACGGCGCGTTACAAACTGCGATCCGTTCAACCGGACGCACCGTGCTCGTCGGCAAGATTGGCGCCTTTCCCGATGGTCCCCACTGGGTCGAGCCTTTGCCCGCATTTTCCCGAGCAGCCAGCGCCGTGGGACACGCCCACGCCGTCCTTGACGACGACGGAATCTGTCGCCGCTTCCCGCCTCTCGAACTCACCATTGACGGCCCACGATGGGCTTTCGCCGTGGAAGTGGCGCGTTACACCGATTCCCAGCGTACTCTCGCATTCCTCGACCAATACGCTATTCCTCGCTTCGAGAACACATCCGTCCTCAGCTTGGCAAAGCCAGTCCTCGTCCGCATCCCATTCCGCCATAACGAGTTCGATGTCATCTCCGCCGCCACAATCCTTCAAGGTGCGGAGCACATCGCGAGTCTGAAGGGCCACCCGGTATTAATTGGTTTCGGCGGCACCGAAATTAGCGACCGCTTGAACACTCCCTTAGCCACCGAGTTGCCCGCTGCCGGCGTCGAAGTGCACGCTCAGATCCTCGACGGCATTTTGGCCGGACGATTGCTCCTCGAACTTCCAACGGGCTGGGGTGCGTTGCTCTTGGCGTTTACGTGCATGGTCGTTGTGGTCATCTTCCGGCGATGGCGCGGATGGACTTCGGTTGCCCTGCTGGCCGCGCTCGCCACAGCTGTGTATTCGATTTCGTTCCTGGTGTTTCTCATCGCGGCACGCCTCATCCCCACCGGAGCCATGTTGTTCGCGGTGATGGCTGGCCCTCTGCTCGTATACGCCTCCGACCTCGCGCTCGTAGAGCGCAGTGTGACGCGCCAACTCATGGGACTGCGCTCCTGGCTGATGTCGCAGGGGAAAAGCACCTCTGCGCCGAAAAGAGAGGATCTTTCCTGGAAGCTCGACCTGCTCCACCAACTGGAAACCGAACTCGGCTCGCTCTACGAACTGCATCGCACGCTCCTCGAGTCGACCCAGGATCTCGTCGTGATCTTCGACGAGCATGGCAATCTGCTCCTGCACAATCGAGCCTTCGCTGCCGCTCTCGCTCCCACGCTTCCGCCATCTCTCGAACAGCTTCGCGCCCGCTGGCTCGCTGAACCCGACGCGCCCCTGGTTTCCGTGAATGGCGGAGAGGAAGGAGAAGTCCAACTGTCTGGAAAACTGTACGCTGTTCGTACAGTTTCCTTACCCCCAACGCGTCTCTCGCCGGGCGGCGGCACCGTCCTCACCTTCGCCAGCCTTCAAACCCGTGTCGAACGCGACCGCGCTCGCGCCGAAGCCCTGGCCTTCATCACCCACGAACTCCGCACGCCGCTCGCCTCCATCCAGGGCTTCGCCGATCTCATGATCCAGGCGCCCGGTTCGTCCGACTGTGATGGGGCTCCCGAAACCATTCTCTGGGAATCCAAACGTCTTCTCGCCCTCATCAACAGTTATCTCGACGTCCTCCGTCTCGACGCCGGAGCCAAGCCCGTCCAGTCGGACGTCCTCGAACTCCACGACATCACTCGCCAGGTTTTCGACATCCTGCGCCCACTCGCTGCGGGAGCAAACATGCGGCTCGTTCTCGACGACGATCCAGCCGTCGTCATGGTCGGCGATGCCACCCTGATCAGCGGCGCCGTTCTCAACCTCGTAAGTAACGCCATCAAATACGGCAAGTCCGGCACCGACATCGAGGTTCGCTGCTTTGCTTCTGCCGACGATGCAGTGATCTCGGTGCGCAATCAGGGAAAAGCCATCGCCCCAACCGACATCCCTCATCTTTTCGATCCCTACTACCGGGCCCAGGAAGTGCAAACCGCCAAGCCTGGATGGGGCCTCGGCCTTGCCTTCGTGAAGCGCATTGCCGAGAAACATGGTGGTTCCGTGCAGGTAAAAAGCGAACCATCCAGCACGATCTTCGAAATCCATCTGCCTGCAAAAACAGCAGTGGACGCTCGATCCGAGGTCATGAGATGACAAACTCCAGATTCCCTCCCATCGCTCTGAGCATGCTCATAGGTCTGGTCATAAGCGCGGCCCAAACTTCTCCGCCTCAGACCGTCCTTCCGGTCGGCTCAGCCCTGGTCACCGAACTGAAGGGCGAAGTAACCCTGACTGCTCCCGACGGCACTCCGGTGAATGCGCAGCGGGGAACAACTCTGGTCGCTGACAGCAAGATTGATACCTTCAAAGGCAGCGTCCTGCTCGAACTGCAAGACGGTTCCCAGGTTCTTATCAAGCCGCACAGCAACGTGATTCTGCGCTCTCCGGCGCAAGGCAAGGGATTCTTCCTCGAACTCTTTCTCGGTCACATCATGGTCAAAGCGCAAAAGCGTATGGGAGAAACTCCCTCGTTTCGTATGGGCACCCCCTCCGCCGTCATCACCGTTCGCGGTACGCGCTTTGAAGTGAACGTCAACAAGAAGCACAAAACCTACGTCGACGTTTTCGAAGGAATCGTCGAGGTCGAGGGCATCATGCCCGGCTCTCGCCATGTCCTGATCCGCCCCGGATTCTTTTCAGGAATCGATCAGAACCGCGCCCCTGAAGATCCTCGACAAAGCGCTCCCGGAGAAGGCGAGGGAAGAGACAACGCTCGCGAAGGCCAAAATCCAGGCCCAGGGCGCAACACCGAAGACCAACCAAAGAGCCAGCCGAAACAAGGAGGCGAAGGCAAGCCGGACTGAGCAGTTCGTAAGCGCTGCCCGTCTCTCACACCCCTGTCATCCCGGTTCGGTCGGTGCGGTGCTGCCCGGTACTGCCCGTCAGGCGCCTCATTTTAGGTGGAGGTTATGCCATCCCAATCAAGCGAGCCCTTAGGAATCACAATCAACCCATAAGCTGCTTCGCGACCTTGCAATACAGATCGATCGACTCCGCGAGTTGCTGCTTCTCGATGTACTCGCCATCGGTGTGCGCCACGTGAATCGATCCCGGACCCAGCAGCACTGGTTCGCCCCAGTTCGTGAGCTTGGGAATGTCCGTCGTGAACTTGGCGATCATCGTCGGCAATCCGTCGACCGTGCGCAACCGAAGAAAGGGAAGCTCCAGAGGAAATGTTACCTGCACCGAATCGCCCGCTGCCGCGAGTATCTGCTTTCGCAAATCCTTTGACGGGCCAATGAGCCGGTAAAGCAAATCTGCATGCGCGTAGTCAGGAATCACATTCGGCGCGCGTCCGCCTTCAATCAGCCCGATGTTCAGCGTGCATGGACCCACCTCTGGATCGGAAGGCAGCGGCATCGCACGCAACCGCGTAAGCGCCGGAATCAGCTTGTCAATTGCCGACTCACCCAGTTCCGGATACGCCGAGTGTGCCATGCGCCCCTTTGCCGTCACCTCAACCCGCAGCGTTCCTTTCGATGCCAGTGCGTTGTGATTCTCCGTCGGCTCGCCATTCACCAGGTAACGGCATCCGGAAGCATGACCGTTCGCGACATATTCATTCGCAACCCTCGCTCCCAAACTGTCGCGCTCTTCTCCCACCACAAACAGCAACCCCACATAAATATTCTGCTGCCGCAACCGCTCCGCCGCCGCAACCTGCGCCGCGATGATGCCCTTTGCATCGCACGATCCGCGTCCGTAAATTCGACCTGCATCTTCCGACGACGGAATGAACGGAGGCACCGTATCCAGGTGCGTGGAAAAGACTACTGCAGGGTGCGGATTCTCCGCCAATGTCGCGTACACATTGAAGCGATCGCCCTCGACCGGCATCTTCTTCGTCTGATAGCCGAGCCGGCAAAGCTCTCCGTACAGATAGTTCCCAACCGCCGCTTCGTTGCCCGAGATGGACTCAATGTCCACCAGTTGTCGCGTCAGAGTTACAGCGTCCATGGAGGAGAGAATAGCAGACAGCAATTGGACGTCAGACTTCGGACCTCATACTCCAGACCTCAGACTTCGTACTTCAGGTTTCGCCTTCTTACTTCTGCATTCTGACTTCTGACTTCTGACTTCTTACTTCCGCCGTGTAATCTAAGCCTGTGACTTCCTCGACCACATCCATCCGTTCGCTGTTCCTCGACGGTCCTGCTGGACGTCTGGAAGCGTTGCTCAACACCGGCGCGGACAACGCCACACACGAAGCGCTGGTCTGCCATCCGCATCCATTGTTCGGCGGAACGATGCACAACAAGGTTGTCTTCCACACCATGAAGGCGCTCAACGGCTTCGGCTTTCCCGTGCTGCGCTTCAACTTCCGTGGAGCAGGACTGAGCCAGGGCGAACACGATCAAGGCAAAGGCGAAGCGGACGATGTCCGCGCTGCTCTCGACTGGCTCGATGCCGAGTATCATCTGCCGCTTCTGTTTGCAGGATTCTCCTTCGGTTCGGCTGTGGGACTGCGCGCAGCTTGTCCCGATGCGCGGGTTCGCGCGGTAATCGGCGTCGGAACGCCCGTCGTCCCAGTGGCCGAGGCGACAGAAGAGCCGCGCGTATATGCCCTCGACTTCCTGCAGCAGTGCGCGAAGCCCAAGTTTTTTGTCAGCGGAGCGCGCGATCAGTTCGGTCCCCGCGCCCAACTGGAAGCGTTGGTCGCGTCGCTGCCCGAACCCAAGAGGCTGGTGCTGATCGAAGGCGCAGACCACTTCTTCGAAGGCCGCCTGCGTGAGTTGCGGGATGCGATTGAGTCTTGGGTAAGGGAGGCTATCCGCTCTCAGCCATAGGCTGTCAGTTGAACGATATAGATGAACCGAAGGCGCAGTTCTCGGTTTTTCTGACAGCTCAGAGCTGACGGCTGAAAGCTCCTGCCGATCTTTATGATCCTGACCATATGATCTTGTCCAACTCCGACTCCGGCCCGATGCGGCAGCACGCCCGCGACATCTTCCTGCACGCCTTGGCGGAAGCCTCGATCACCAATGGATTCGCCCGGCACGTGCACTGCGAGCGCGGCGTCTTGCGCGTCTGCGAAGATCTCTACGACCTGCAATCGTATTCTCGTGTGCTCGTCGTATCGCTCGGCAAGGCTGGACACACGATGGTTGAGGCCTTGTCCGCGCAGGTCGGAGCTTCCCTCGAAGGCATCGTCGCCACTCCAGTGCAGCCCGCGGCGCAGGTCCACGGATTCCGCTATTTCCGCGGTGGCCATCCGACTCCGAACTCGGAATCGATTCAGGCAGCCAGTGCGATGCTCCGAATGCTGGAAGCCCAGCCAGCAACGGCGCTGCTGCTCTTCCTGCTGAGCGGTGGAGGCTCGTCGATCGTCGAGAAGCCCATCGATGACGAGATTTCCCTCGAAGACCTAATCGCGACCTATCGCGCGCTCGTCCATTCCGGTGCGCCCATCGCCGAGATTAATGCCATCCGCAAACATCTCTCCGCCGTGAAAGGTGGACGCCTCGCGCTCGCTGCATCTCCCGCTCAGCAAGTCTCGATGCTGGTCTCCGATGTTCCCGACAGCACTCTTGATGCGCTTGCCTCTGGTCCCACAATGCCCGATTCAACTACCGTCGAAGACTGTTACCGCATCGCCGAGAAGTACGAGTTGCTGAAACGGTTTCCCCAATCGACGCGGGAACTGTTTGAGCGCCACGCTTTGGAAGAGACGCCAAAGTCGGATAATCTAGCGTTCCATCGCGCGCGCTGGTGGCCGATCCTCACAAACCAGACCGCGATCGAAGAAGCCAGCACCGCCGCCGAGCGCGCAGGCTTCATCGTGCACGTGGACAACTCCTGCGACGACTGGGATTACGCGAAGGCCGCCGACTACCTGCTACAGCGCCTCCGTGAGTTGAAGAAGCAGTTCTCGCCGGTGTGTCTAATCTCGGGCGGAGAAGTTACGGTGAAGGTCACAAACGGCGGAGTTGGCGGACGCAACCAGCAGTTCGCCTTGGCGTGTGCCGAGCAGATCGCAGATGAAAGCATCGTCGTGCTCAGCGCCGGCACTGATGGAGTAGACGGAAACAGTCCTGCGACCGGAGCGGTTGCAGATGGCTCAACTCTGGAGCGTGCGCGCGCTCGCGGGCTCGATGTTCGCAGCGCGCTCGATCGATTCGATGCCTATCCTCTGTTCAAGACCCTGGGAGATGCGGTCGAAACCGGACCGACGGGAAACAATCTGCGCGACTTGAGAATTCTGCTGGCCTACTAGACCGCAGTCGATGGCGCCAGGCATCGCCCACGCGGGACAGCCGAGGTGGCTGTCCCCACATGAACATTGCTGAGTTAGGCAAGACTAGGCGGTCTTCTGCATTTCTGGCTTCGGCATCATTGCCATCGCCTCGTCCATGCCTTTCTTCATTTCGTCGACGGACAGGTCTTTGGTGTGTGTGGCGATCGACCACTTATGACCGAAAGGATCCGTCAGCTTGCCGTAGCGGTCGCCCCAGAACTGGTCTGAGACCGGCATGTCGATTCTCGCGCCTGCCTTCACCGCACGATCGAATGCAGCATCGACGCCGTCGATGTAGATGTGCAGACCCATGCCTGCACCACCGCTGCTCTGCGGCGAGAGCGCTCCGTACTCAGGCATTTCGTCGCCGAGCATAATGATCGAGTCGCCGATCATGAGCTCCGCGTGCATGACCTTGCCATCCGGGCCTTTCATGACGCCTCGCTCCTGCGCGCCAAACGCCTGCTTATAGAATTCGATAGCGCGCATTGCATCGCGCACCGTGAGATAAGGGGTAAGGGTGTGATAGCCATCGGGAATTGGTTTTACGGACATTCAAGAACCTCCTAGGCAGGAATTTTCAGGCAGTTTACACCAAAATAAGCGGCGCTGCGTCAAAGCGACATGACAGGAAGGTCATTTGTTTTCGACCACAAATTCAGTAGGTTCATCCCCTACGCGTGTTACTTGGACGCCGTTATTTGTGGGTGACATTCACATCTTGTTTTGTCTCGAAAATCGAAAGTGCATGAGGTCAATGCGATGACGAAGAAACTTCTGTGGCTTGTAATCGTTTGGCTGAGTGTATCGCTTACCGTTGCAGAACAGACAACTGTCACGCGCCTGGATGGCAGCACGATCACCGCGGCGGAGGTGGATGCAACCATGACGCGGTTGATGAAAGCTGCCGAAGTCACGGGTGCAGGTATCGCTGTGTTCCATGAAGGAAAGCTCGAACTCCTCAAGGCGTACGGATTCCGGGACAAGGAGAAGAACTTGCCCCTCACGGTGGATTCGGTCATGTCGGCGGCTTCCATTTCCAAATCGACGTTCGCATATCTGGTGCTGAAACTCGTCGACGAAGGAAAGCTGGATTTGGACAAGCCTGTCTACCAGTACTTGCCGAAGCCCCTGCCGGAGTACCCGAAATATGCGGACCTGGCCGTTGATCCGCGCTACAAGCGCATTACCGCTCGAATGCTGTTGAGCCATACCAGCGGCTTTGCAAATTGGCGATGGTTGGAAGATGATCGCAAGCTCAAGATCCACTTCGAGCCGGGATCGCGGTATGCCTACTCGGGAGAAGGAATTGATCTGCTGCAGTTGGTGGTTGAGACCATCACGAAGAAACCGCTGGACGAAGCGATGCAACAACGCGTGTTTGAATCGCTGGCCATGACCCGGACGAGCATGGTTTGGCAAGAGCGGTTTGAAAGTGATTATGCCAATGGCTACGACGAATATGGACGTTCCGTGGGTGCTCATCGATGGAAAGAGCCAGACGCCGCTGGTTCCATGCAAACCACGATCCGTGATCTGGCGCGATTCATGCAGGCGGTAATGGATGGCGGATCGTTAAAGAGCAAGACGCGCGAGCAAATGCTTAGCCCGCAGGTGCAAATCAGGTCGAAGCATCAGTTCCCGACGCTTAGTGATGAGACCACCGACGACAACAAGAGCATTCGCCTTAGCTACGGACTAGCGTGGGGTCTCTACTGGACTCCTTACGGGAAGGTCTTCTTCAAGGAAGGGCACGATGACGGATGGAGAAACTACGTGGTGTGCTTCGACCAACAGAAGTCTGGTCTCATCATCCTGTCCAACAGCAGCAATGGCGAGGGCATCTTCAAGGATGTGCTGGAGACTGTGCTGAAGGACACGTTCACGCCGATCGAGTGGGAAGGGTACACGCCGTATGACAAGCTGCCTCCGCGCCCTCCGCTGAAAGTGCACAAGCAAGTTGCGGTAGATGGGAGGGTGCTAGACCGCTATGTCGGACGTTATGGATTACCCAATGTAGTTCTCACGATCCGACGCGAGGGGGATCATCTTTCGGTGAAGGAGAATGATGAGCCAAAGCAGGACCTGCTGCCCGAGAGTGAGACGGATTTCTACTCGACTACGTCGGACGATACGATGACTTTTCAAGTCGACATCCAGGGGCGGGCAACGACGATGATTCTGCACGCGGACGGGAAGGACATTCCGATTAAGCGGATGGAATGAGCGCGAAGCGAGGTATACGAGAGTGAATTACGCGCTCTAAGGCGCGTTGAAATTTGCCCTCGGCAGTTGTGGGGCGCGCAGGGTTCGAAGGCGAGACGCCCTCGCGACAGCCGGCAGGATGCGCGAGCTACTGTACTAGAAGAATCTTGTGACGCCTTCTTCGAGGACGACCACGCGGTCTTTCGTCCCGGCGGCGCGGGCTTCCTCGTCGAGGAGTTGTAGAGGTTCATCAACCGGCTCGTGCGAAAGGCGGAAGGTGCCGTAGTGCATGGGAACCATCCACCGCGCTTTGAGATCAAGGAACGCGCGCATCGCGTCGGCGGGATCAGCGTGCACGTTGCGGAACTGCGGTGGATTGTAGGCGCCGATCGGCAGCAATGCGACTTCGGGAGAAAGACGGCGTCCGATCTCGCTGAAGCCGGAGAAATAGGCAGTATCCCCCGCGTGATAAACGGAGTGCTTGCCCGCCTTCAACACAAAACCGCCATAACCCCGGTGCGAATCTTTCAGGATGCGAGCGCCCCAGTGGCGTGATGGCACATGCGTGACCGACAAGTTGCCGCGGCGCGAAGTCTTCCACCAGTCGAGCTCGATAATTTCGGAAAAGCCCAGATCGGAAACCAGGTCGGCAACGTGGGTGGGAATGATGATGGAAGGCGCAACCCCGCGTGTGCGCAAATTGTTTTGCACCAGCGCGCGCAGCGACGGACGATGCAAATGATCGAAGTGAGCGTGCGTAACTAGCACGGCGTCGATGGCCGGCAGGTCGGCGATGCGTAAGCCGGGGCGGCGCAGGCGTTTCAGCACAAAGAGCCAGCGCGCGAAGTTCGGATCGATGACGACGTTTTGACCACCGATTTGCACGAAGAAGCTGGCGTGGCCGATGAAGGTGACGCCGAGTTCGCCGTTCGTAACGAGGCGCGGTTTGTGGGTCTGACCGCAACGGGGAGTGACCGCGGAGCGCCGCACCAAACGTCCAAACTGGGTGGCGCGTTTACGAAGGGCCGGGTTACGAAGCGTTTGTTTAATCATCCTGCTACAGAGCCTGGGGGTGGACCGGAAGCAGCTTGAGCCCCTTCATACTAGTCCCAATCGCCGCGAGAGCCGAGTAATAAGATCGATGCGGCGAATTTATTTACCTCGTGTTTATTTTAGATGGAGAGGAAGCGGTGCGGGCTGCTTTTTAGTTTTCCCGTCGGTGACGCCAGTAATGTTGATTCATTGAGACTTACAAATGAAAACCGCCAGCGAGAATGCCGGCGGTTTCGTTTCTTGAAGCGATCAGTTTCGCTGCAAAGCAAGAGCAAGCCGAGCTTTCGCTCGGCCTGTCCGGGTCAGAGACCCGGACCCACAAGAGTGCTCACTGCGGATCGGTGTTGGTGATCCAGCGCGAACGCGGAATTTCGCGATGTCCCTCATCGTCGTAATAGAACTTCATTTCGTGATCGGACTTGGCGCCGGGCACGGGATGATCGTCCACGGAACTGAAGCGCGGAGCGTCATAGGAGACCGGGAGCGGTGTTTTGGTGGTGAACATCGATTCGTTGTACGTTGTACCGTTTAACGCCTGAGCAACCGGAAACACTCCGAAGGGATTGCCGTTCGAGTAGGAGACACCAATGTAGTCGGCGACCATGGGCCCGTTGTCGGACACAGGCAACCAGCCTACATTCATCGGTCCGGCGATTTTTTTGCCGGCCGTCCACGTGTTGCCGCCATCGACAGAAGTGGTGAAGCCTACATCCAACTGGCAGGTGCTGGAAGTGCACTTCGCGGTTGGGTAGTAGTAGTAGACGATGGTGAGATGTGCGTTGGCGCCCGAGGTGGTGGGATCGACGCCGATGCCGGGAATGAAGTGATCGACCGTGCTGGTGGTGGCATCGATGGGAATGCGTGTGACAGCGCTCCAGGTCTTGCCATCAGAGGAACTGCTCATGACGATATCGTTCTCAGCGCAGCTGGTGCGGAAGCGGCAGTCGGACCAGACGACGAAAACCTTGCCGGCGCCGTCAATACTAGCGGAGGGCAAGTTGGGATTGCGCAATCCCGCAGCGACGAAGTGGCTCTGAATGCTGGCGATCTGCTGGCTCTTGCCCCAGCTGGCGCCGCCGTTGGAGGAACTGAACACATCGATGCCGCCGCCTTCGAACGGAACGATGACTGTCCCGTTGGGCTGCACCAGAGGTTCACCGCCGAGACCACCGGCCTTGTCGGAAGAGGCGAGGCCGGGACCCCAGGTCTGTCCTCCATCGCTCGAAACACTCATCAGAACATCGCCCGTGCCGTAAGCCTGATCCCACTCGGTGTAGCAGTTGCCGTAATACGGGCTGGTCGCGGTGTTATCGCAGACCGTCCAGTTCTTGTCGTCGAGGTGGGTCTTGTCGATGATGATGGGGTTGCCCCAGCTGAGGCCGGTGGTGGAACGACTGACAGCGACGTCGCCGATCTTTCCGGAGAACGGATTGAGTCCGGCGAGCGGAAGCGTGGAGATAAGCCATTGGCCGTGCTTGGCGTCGTAGGCGACGGAGGGATCGGCGGCTGCTCCGTAGGTTCCACCTTTGTAGTTAACCGTGAGGCCCGGGAGATTGCCGTAGTGCCAGGTCTTGCCGCCATCGGTGGAAGTGGAGTAGCCGACATCGCCGCTGCCCCAACCGATGCTGCCGGGCCGACGAGCGACGTGGAACGTTGTCACAATCGTGCTTCCCCAAGCGAACATGTCGGGCTCGACTTCGGTCTTGTGATCGCTATCCGTGTTGGTGAGATTGTCAACGCTGATTCTGGCCAGCGAGGTCTGGGCGGAGGAAGGTAGCCTGAGCGCTAAGCAGAAGGCCAAGAGCAAGGAGAGGGCGAAAGCAATTCGTGACAGTCTCATCGGAAGCATCCTTAGTATGCGGAGATTCAATGGTTCGCAGGGGGTATATGGACTGCCGCCTGAAGGGACGTCCATTCCGCGCACTATACCGGATAGTTGTGGTGGTGTCGATATGAAGGATTTTTCACACCGACATCTGGACGGAGATGAGTTTTGAATGTCGCTCGAAGGACAGCCGAGGGCGGCTGTCCCACATGAATCTTTACACTCATCCGTCCAAGGGATTGCTTGACCTTGATCGCGCCGGTCATATCTAATCCGGAAACGTTCTTATTTTGCGCATTGGTTTCGAACGAAGGAGAAGTCCCTATGCGAGTTGCGTTTCTGGGGTTGGGAATCATGGGTCACGCGATGGCGACGAACATGGTCAAGGCCGGGCACGAAGTGACGGTCTGGAACCGGACGCCAGGCAAACTGGTGGAGGGGGCGGGCGTGGCGCCGACTCCGGGAGCAGCGGCGCAGGGCGCGGAGGCGGTGTGGATGTGCGTCTCTGACACGGACGCAGTGGAGGGTGTGATTTTTGGCGCGGATGGTGTCGAGGCGTCGCTCACGGAAGGCATGATCATCGCGGATTCGAGCACGATTTCTCCGTCGGCGACGCTGAAGTTCGCCGAGCGTGTGCGGGCGAAGGGAGTGACTTGGGTGGACGCGCCGATGACGGGGTCGAAGATCGGAGCGCGGGACGGGACTCTGGTATTTATCGTCGGCGGAGATGAAGCGCCGGTGGAACGGCTGAAGCCGCTATTCGCGGCGATGGGGAAGAAGATTTTCCGGATGGGCGACACGGGCAAGGGACAGGCCACGAAGCTTGCCATGAATTTGCAGATCGCATTGATTTTTGAGGGATTCGCCGAGGCACTGACGCTCGCCACCAAACTAGGGGTAGACACGCAACAATTGTTATCCCTGATTGACGCGACGATGGTGCGGTCGGGGGTGGTGGAATACAAGGGACCATTTATTTTGCAGCGCGACTTCACGCCCAATTTCCCGCTACGGCTCATGCACAAGGATATCCGGCTGACCCTGGAGGCGGCTAAAGAGGCTCGCGTGAAGCTGCCGGCGCTCGAAACCGTGGAAGAGATTTATCAGATGGCGTCGGAAGACGGGAACAAGGATCTCGACTATGCGGCGACGTTGACGCTGCTGGAGAAGTGGGCGGGCGTCCAGGTGAAGGGGAAAGCCGCATAGGAATGGTCGTTAATAAAGAGCTTCGCGAAGACGTCCCGTTCGAAGGACAGAAGAAGCGCATGCTGGGGAAGTTCTGCTTCAACCTCCCCGCATCAGATGAGGCTCTGGATGCGGAACTCGGCGAACTCACGCAAGCGGACTTGAGAAAATACGGGGCCAAGAACTGGCTCTGAATCCTACCCGACAGTACTAGCCCGTTACCGCCGTAATCCCCAGAAAACCGTTATTACACAAGTATTACAGTCACCCTATCGGTTCGCTTGATACGTTAGCTATGGGGCTGATCGAACTCAAACGACCACGAAATGGGGACCTTCTTTGGATATGGAACTGCGAGATTTGGAGAGACGGCAAGCAGAAAAGGGTGAAGTGAATTGGATTACGGCGGCTTTCATGGCCGCGTTTCACGTGGGCGCGATCGCCGCGCTATTCTTCTTCACCTGGAAGGCGTTGTTTGTCGCGATGTTTTTGTGGTGGGTGTCGGGCAGTCTCGGGATCGGGATGAGCTATCACCGGTTGCTGACGCACCGGGGTTATAAGACTCCGAAGTGGGTGGAATACTTCCTGACGGTTTGCGCCACGCTCGCTCTGGAAGGCGGGCCGATTTTCTGGGTGGCGACGCACCGTATTCATCACCAGTATTCCGATCTGGAAGGCGATCCGCATTCCCCGATCGACGGCAAGTGGTGGGCGCACATGGGATGGATTCTCATGGGCAAGTCGATGCATCACGACACGACGACGCTGGCGCGCTACGTCCCCGATCTTGCCAAAGATAAGTTTCACGTCTGGATCACGAAATATCATTACGTTCCCATGATCGTGCTAGGCATGATTTTGCTCGCCATCGGAGGATTGCCGTTCCTGATGTGGGGCATCTTTATGCGCACCGTGGTTGGACTGCATGCGACCTGGCTGGTGAATTCGGCGACGCACTCGTGGGGAACGCGACGCTTTGCGACTCGCGATCTTTCGACCAATAGCTGGTGGGTGGCGCTGCTGACGTTCGGTGAAGGTTGGCACAATAATCACCACGCGCATCCGACGGCCGCGCAGCATGGGTTTAGGTGGTACGAAGTTGACATGAACTGGTACGGGATTTGGGCACTTAAGACGCTCGGTCTAGCGTGGGATATCAAGCGCGTGAAGCTCGACGAAGTGGAGCGCGGATTGGTACCAACTCCGAATGGTCGGCTGATTACGGCGGCGCTGCCGGAAGTTTCGGTGGCGGGAGACTAATTAGGTTCGATTTTGGTTCAGAGAAGCCCTCGCCTTTTTGGCGAGGGCTTTTTTCGTCGGATGGCAGCGCCTGAAGGCGCGGATCTAAGGCGCCGCGTAACGGTATGCCTGAACGCATACCCTGATACGAATCCTGACTTTACGGGAGCGTGGTTTCTCGCGACCCGTTTCTCGCGACCGGTTCCGGCGGCCGGTTTCTCATACGCGGATAATCATCACCTCGGTAGCTTTGATTAAGGCTGCCGCAGTTTGTCCCTTTTTCAATTGCATTTCGCGCGTGGAGGTTGCCGTAATGATCGATGTGATCTGCTGGCCGCCGATGGAAATCTTTACTTCCGCCATCAGACCGCTGATGCGGACAGAATCGATGCGTCCTACCAATTGATTGCGCCCGCTGACCCGGCGGATGACGTCCTGTCGTTCTTTTTCATTCTTACCTCTGGTCTTGAACAGTAGCTTGTCGACTTCACTCTGCGGAATCCGATGATGTCCCCCGGCCGTCCGGACGCTGCGCAGTTTGTTCTTGTAGATCCACTGCTTGATGGTGGGGAAGCTGATCCCGAGCTGCAAAGCCGCGTCTCGAAGCTGGAGCATTTCTTCGGGGATTCGGGCAGGCTGCGATTTCCGGGGCATCGGAATGAAATCCTACCGCTTGTACGGTGTGCGGTCAATCCCACCGTTGGTATCAGAATAAGCGCAACGTGACCAAAAGCGAATTGATCTGTATTGGTTTGGACATGTGAGCTGTAGTTCATGTACACTGCACATTTCTCGAATCGATCCCCGATCTTGGGAGCGGAAATGCTACACGTTGGTCGGTACAAGCGGCTTGAACCCATCCGCGATGGCGAGAATGAGACCGATCAGATCGACGGATTCTCAGGAAAGGTGGTCCATGGCGAAACTCTCTGACCGCTCGCAGATACTCTTCCGATACTGGAGGCGATGGAAAACTTTGACGCGCGCCGGCCACGTTCCAAAGGCTGCCTCACTGCTGCTGACCCGACCCTTCGTGCTGCTTTTGTGGCTTGCGATGGGGATGTTCCCGGCGTCGGCCCAAACGGCTCCGACAGTTCCACCCACTCCCGATCCCTGCACGAGCGGCCACGAGTTCGCGACCACCGATTGCACGCTGACCTGGCACGGCATCACGCTTTATGGCGCGTATGACATTGGCGTCGGCTGGGTCAGTCACGGTTTACCGGAAAACGGCTATAACTATGAA
The DNA here is from genome assembly GCA_963788555.1 of uncultured Acidobacteriaceae bacterium. Classification (GTDB taxonomy): domain Bacteria; phylum Acidobacteriota; class Terriglobia; order Terriglobales; family Acidobacteriaceae; genus Sulfotelmatobacter. The sequence goes on from CAWBHM010000008.1 coordinate 1,086,531, forward strand.
GGTGCATCTCTGGTGAACCGCAACGGCTTTCAACATCGATTCCTTGTTGCACCGAACAACCTGCAGCAGACGGGGATCGGCATCAGGGGCAAGGAGGAGTTTCTGCCTGGCTGGTCGGTGGTGTTTAACGCTTCCACTGGCATCAATCCTCAGTCCGGCCTGCTCGCCAATGCATCAAAGACCGACATCATCAACAACGGCCTTCCCAGAAGCAGCTATTCGTACGCCATCGACGGCGCGCGCGCGGGCCAACCCTTCAATGACGAGATCTATGGCGGTATATCGTCCACTCGTTTCGGCACGCTGACCTTCGGTCGTCAGCGCTCTCTCGGCACCGATGCGATGCTCCTTTATGATCCGGCCGGAGGCAGCTATGGCTTTTCATACATCGGGTATAACGGCACGATGGCGGGTGGCGGCGACACCGAGAACAGCCGTTGGGATGACGCCGTAAAGTATCGCCTTACGTATGGCCCGGTCCATTTCGGCGCGATGTATAAATTCGCCGATGGTTCTGGCGGCTGTTACTCGGCGACTGCAGGCTGGACTGCAACCACCTGTACGCCTGAATCGGTGCATAACAACGCCTATGGATTCGACCTCGGCGGAACGTCCGGCAAATTCTCCGCCGACCTCGTCGCCCAACACTACAACCAGGCGATCAGCGTATTGAATCCGCTGCTGGGGCCTCAGAGTCTGACGCAGCCATATCAGTCGACCACAGACAGTATCAATACCAACCCCATCAACGGGGGGGCCGGCATGGGGCCCAATCTGATCGACCCGAACGACACCGTGTATGGCATCGTGACCGACAACTACGGAATTATGGTCGCTGCCAAGTATGCGTGGGACCCGTTCAAGTTTTTTGCCGGGTATGAATACATCTGGCAGAACAACCCGAAGCACCCGTTAGGTGTTGGAGCCTCGGACCAGGGCGGTTATTTCATGAGCGGGGTCGAAGATAACAATCTTGACTCTGAAAAGCTGGTGAATATCTGGTGGACGGGCGTGAAGTACACCTACCGCAGCAAAACCGACTTCACTTTCTCGTGGTATCAACAGCGGCAGAACACCTTCCGTGTTCCGCCCACCTGCGTGCCCGGAAATTTCCGCGCTTCCTGCGCGGGTACCCTCAACGAGGGCTCGCTCTATGTGGATCATCACTTCACCAAGCGCTTCGACGGATTTGCCGGGATTGCGTACTCCTGGGTGAGCGGCGGTTTGGCCATCGCCATTCCTCATGGCCCCGGCGTCCCGTATATCTCCAATAACAACTGTGCTCCGACAGTCGGTGGTCGTTTCACCTTCTGATCGTTTCCGCGGCGGGTTCAGTCGGGGAGTCCACGTGAGTTGTGGTTTCGGACAGATCGTTGACCGGCGAGGTCCAGAATCTTATGCATCACAATAAAAGAAGGCTATTCCCGGCTGTTGTTTGGTTCGTTCTCGTGCTGCAAAGCGTCGTCACTCACTCTCAGCAGCTAACCATACAGAAAGAAGATGGCAAACAGACGATTTTGTCGCGTGCTGATCTGGAGGCGTTGCCGCATGTCAAGCTTCAGGCGTCAGCTCACGATGTCTCCGCAACGTTTGAGGGCGTAACCCTTCGCGCCGTGCTAGAGAAAGCGAACGTGGAGTTTGGGGAGGCACTGAAAGGGAAACGACTCGCGTCCTGCCTCGTCGCGGAGGCCGCTGACGGCTATCGAATCGTCATCGCGCTGCCCGAAATGGACCCCGCCTTCACGGACAAGCAGATCCTCTTGGCTTTCCTAAAAGATGGCAAACCTCTCGATGAAAAAGAAGGACCGTATCGCATCGTGATTCCAGACGAGAAAAGACCTGCCCGCTGGATTAGACAACTTACGGTCCTAAAGATCGTCAACGTGCAGTGATTCGGAATCAGTCCTTCTGAATCATGACCTCGGTTGCCTTAACCACGGCACTGACGGCGTCGCCCTTCTTGAGTTTTAGCTCATCTGCACTCCGGCGTGTGATCGCGCTCTCGATCAGGTTATCGCCGACACGAACTACCACGTGGGCCATAATGTCGCCGAGTTGAATTTCTTCAATTGTTCCGCGCAGTTTGTTTCTGGCTGAGATAGGCATAGGCAGATTATAGACCGCATGTCTGTGCGGCCCATCACTGCCGCTGCCGCAGCAGACCTTCAATCTGCAATGCAGATGTTGCCGCTGGTGCCCAAATCATGACGACCTCGTCTGATCCCAGCATTCACATTCCAATTCTATCGATACGCTTCCCGTTCTGAGTTGACAGGGATGCTCTTGTTGATGCCGTGTGTCCATCGTTCTGCGGGTCTCGCAGCGCATTGCCGCGAACGCGGTAAAATCGGGCTGAGCTTCCATGCGCATCTCGAGCCGCCGCGGAACCATCGTCTTCTTTCTTTGCCTGGGCATTGGCCTGGTGGCGCTGGCGATTGCCCTGAATGTCGGTTGGATCATCCTCAACTGGCGCGAAGGTGTGCTGCTGTTTTTTGGCATCGTCTTTTTTGCGCTGATTATTGCGGGCATGGTGGTGAATACTATTTTTCTGGTGCGCGAGCTGCGGCGCAGCGAGCAGCATGACAGTTTTATCAATGCCGTCACTCACGAGTTGAAGACGCCGGTCGCGTCGATCCGCTTGCATCTGGAAACGTTGCAGCGGCGCGAGCTGCCGGAAGCGCAGAAGCAAGAGTTTTACAGTCTGATGTTGAGCGACACGGATCGGCTGACAGAGACGGTCGAACAAGTGCTTCGCGCCGGCCGGGCGGGGGTCAAAAAAGCGGGACGGGACAAAGCGGAAGTCGACTTCGGAAAACTGGTGCGCGATTGTATGGAGGCCACACGGGCGCGGCATCACTTGCAGCCCGAGGCGCTTCGCTATCAGGAGGCATCGAGCAACGGAGATGAGTTGCGCGTGCGGGGAAGCGCAGAAGATCTGCGCACTGCTGTGATCAATGTGCTCGACAATGCGGTCAAGTATTCCGGGGACAGCGTTGACGTACGCGTGCAACTGGAGACGCCGGACGAGAAACGCATCGTGCTGCGGGTGAGGGATCAGGGGGTCGGAATTCCTCCCGATGACATGAAACGCATCTTCAAGCGCTTCTATCGGGTGACGCACCGTTCACTGGCCCACGTGAAGGGAACAGGCCTCGGGTTGTTTATTGTGAAAGCGATTGCACAGAAGCACGGCGGCAAGGTCTTTGCCGAGAGCGAAGGCGAAGGGCAGGGAACGACGATTATTCTCGAACTGCCGAGGTGGGAGGCATGAGCCGAGTGTTGGTAGTCGAGGACGAAGCGCATCTGGCGCAGGGTCTGCGCTTCAACCTGGAAGCGGAAGGGTATGCGGCGGAAGTGGTGGGCGACGGCGAGGCAGCGACAGATCGACTGCTGGAGAAGAAAGAGAATTTTGACGCGGTGGTGCTCGACATCATGCTTCCGGGGAAAGATGGATTCAGCGTGGTCTCGGAACTGCGCGCTGCACAGAACTATGTGCCCGTGCTGATGCTAACGGCGCGGGGACGTCCGGAAGATGTGTTAAAGGGATTTGCCTCCGGGGCAGACGACTATCTTGCGAAGCCGTTTGATCTCTCGATTCTGCTGGCGCGCTTGCAGGGATTGCTGCGGCGTAGTCAGTGGATGCGGGGGGGGCACGCTGCACAACCGGGTGAGCCGCGGGCTGACGCCGCGAGCGTTGGAGACTTCGGAACATTCTCGTTTGGCGACAAGACGATCGACTTTGGCGGGCTGGAATTGAGATCGGGAGCGAGCACGATTCGTCTGACGCTGATGGAGTCGGAGCTGCTGCGGCATCTGGTGCGAAATGACGGCAAGATTGTTTCGCGCAAACAGATTCTGGAAGAAGTGTGGGGGCTGCACGAGGATACCGATACGCGCGCGATTGATAACTTTGTGGTGAGGTTGCGGCGCTATATCGAGGATGATCCGGGACATCCGCAGCACTTGCTGACGGCGCGCGGCGTGGGGTACCGGTTTCTGGCGAAGCCAGAAAAAAGCTGAAGTAACAGTGATCATCCGCAGATGTCAATTTTGTTTGCCCACTTATGCGCGGCACAGCTCCGCCATCAGCGTCTCTCGTCGTTCTAAAGCGATGCCATCGAGGCGGTTTAGCACCACCAAATACAGCGGGATTGAGATCGCGGCGAGCCCCAGAAAGAGCAAAACGGCGATCCAGAGATTGTTGTAGAGCCGCGCGATGGTGAAGGCCGCTACTCCTAATCCAACGATCACGATTTGGACCCCGAAGCTTGCCAAGACAGTGGTCTGCGAGACGGTCTGGCGACCGAAGGTCGAAAAATCTCGCTTTTTCGGAGAGTAAATCGACAGCAGATTACCGGCGGCGAAGTTCAAGGGCGCGGCAAAGAGCAGTCCCGCGAAGGTTGCGATCGACACAGCAAGATGTGGCATACCGTAAAGATAGGAAACGGCGATCCACGCGAACACGGTATTGAAAAGCAGAATGCTGGCGTGCGTGAGGTTTTTGGCGAGCACGATCTGACGGAACGTTACCGGAGACGCGTAGAAGAACTGAATGCCGGCGGCGTCGCCACCGAAGCTGTTGAAGACCAGGTTGGTGAGCACCAGGATCGCGTAGGCGGCGGCTCCGGGGAACGCCATGTCAGGCGTTCGGCTCAGGCCGCTGGGGTGCCGCATGGAATTCAACGGTCCGAGGCGAAAAATCAGGAGCATGAAGATCGGCATGATCAGAGTGAGCAGCATCGGGCCGCTGCGCGCCAGATAGCGAATCTCTTTTTCGAATACGGCGGCGACGGACTGAGAAAATCCTGGTAGGTTCCATCCGATTTGAAGGCCCTGTACTTGAGCTACCGTGGGGCGCGCTGCCGCTTCGCTGAGATTCTCCCCGCGAAATTGGGCACGTAGCCGGAGGTGCAGCAGGGATCCAATCGCCACAGTCAGTAGGGCGAGAAATAGCAGGGAAATAACTCCAGTCAAGAAGCGCGCATGAGAAATCTGCGCGATCGCACTGGCTGCCAAGCCGGGGGGCAAGACGGCCTGACCTGCAGCGACAATTCGGGCCGCCTGGCTGAACTCTGGATGAGGACCTTTACCCAGATGCTCGATCGCGGGGCCGATCAACTGGAAGCTCAGCATCGTTAGGATGAAGAGCACGCCGATGATTTCGCGAGTGCGGCGCTGCGCCAGCCAACGTTCGAGCCACGCGAAGACCGTCTGCATCAGAACGAGATTGAAAAGCGCGAAGGTCAACAAGACCAGCAGAGCCCACGGAAACAATACGGGACGTGCGACGGTGACGCCGATCAGTATTCCCAACAGACCAACGCAGCCGAGTGCGCTGGCCGGATCAAAAAAGCCATAGGCGAGACGGACGAAGAAATAGGAACGATAGCCCAGGGGAAAACGCAGCAGTTCCGACGAGTCGGGATTGTTGGTGAAGGCGGTCGCCATCACGGGAAAGAGCTGCCAGAAGAAAAAGACAGGCCAGGTGAGCGTCGCCAGGTACTCGGCATGATTTTGCGAAACGAAATACCAGGAAAGGCCGGTGGCAAGCGAGAAGCCGCCAAATCCGCCGATCGCGAAGGCCGAGGTCACAAGGAGGCGGGAGGCCAGTTCCATCTTGCCGCGCATGCTGCGCAAGCCGTTCACAAACATGCGCCAGCGGAGGTTCGCGATAGCCGTAAGTTGGGACGAGACTTCGGGACGCGTCATTTCGTGTGCCTGCATTCTGACATAGATGAATCAGGAAACCCTAGGACAGATAAGACAATGATTCTGCATGGTTTTCTGCCGAGAACGGCAGGCCGTGTGAGATGCCATTTCAGCGTTCATTTGCGTTTTGTGATTTCGGTCACGACCTAGAGTGGGGAAACTCACGGTCGCTCCGCGTTTGCCGACAGAAGATAGAGGAGTGGTTGTGGAGGTAAGAAGGGAATCATGGAATCCGAAGAAACTCCGCTTTGGGAAGCGGTTGCACATCCTTTTGCGAACGCGCTGGAGTTTGCTTTCGGTTGCCACCACACCAAGTTGAGCCGGGTGTTTACGATCGATGGACACAGTTATAAGGTCTGCTGCGGCTGCGGAGCGCACTTTGACTACTCGCTTCGGACTATGTCGATCACGACTCACCACAAGACGTTCCCGGCTCTGAGGCGATTGCGGGCCCGGCGAATCCATCGCCGAAGAAGGTCGCTGGGGCGCTCTTCTCGTTCTTTATAACCAAGTCTCGCCGGGGGATTTCTATCCCAACCACGAAAGCTCCTGTTCGGCGCGACGTTCTCCTCCCACGATCCGCAGAAAGAGTTGCTCAAGCGTCAGTTTCTCGCCGGAGTGTTGCGATCCGTTGCTCGCTGCAGCGGGCGTTTGGGCTTCGACACCAGCCCGCAGTTCTTCGAGAGATCCCTGAGCCACCAGTCGTCCCTGATGAATGATGGCGACGTGGCTGCACAGGCGCTCCACAATTTCGAGAACGTGCGAGGTCAGGAAGATCGTGGCGCCACGCGCGATCATGCCTTGCAACATGGATTTGAGCGTGCCGGCGGCGATGGCGTCCACGCCCTCGAATGGCTCATCGAGGAACAAGACCTTGGGTCCGTGGATTACCGCAGCGGCAAGTGCCAACTTCTTCTGCATGCCATGGGAATAGTCAGTCACGAGCTTTTTCGGCTGATCGGCGAGTTGCATGAAGTCAAGCAACTCAGCGGCGCGCTTGGCTGCGGTGGTGCGGTCGAGGCCGTACATGCGTCCGGCAAAACTGAGGAACTCGGCGCCGGTGAGACGGCCGAACAGAGCCATGCCTTCAGGAACAACTCCGATCTGACGTTTGACTTCAACTGGGTGAGCGTCGAGATCGAGACCTAGAATCTCAATTCGACCGGAACTGGGCGCCAGCAGGCCGGTAAGCATCTTGATGGTGGTGGACTTGCCCGCGCCATTAGGGCCTAGGAAGCCGAAAAATTGCCCGGGAGCGACGCGCAGGTTGACGCCATCGACAGCCACGAGGTCGCCGAAACGGCGCGTCAGGCCTTGCGTCGAGATGGTGGGTGCGAGGTCCATGAAACTCCTGAATCTAGCATACCCATATCGAGCGCACCAGCGAAGCAGTCGGGGGCTGCGAGGAAGAAACTCAACCACGAAGGACACGAAGTAGCAGGAAGGAACTCATTTTAGTCGCCCGGATGGGAATGATCTTGCGTAAGCGCGTCGGCGACCTCGATTCGTGCACTGTCGAAAAACAATGGCAGAATTCTGGAATTATTAGGCACTCTCGTCCCCGAATGCCAACTGGAGTGAGAGCGTCCAACTCATCGGAAGCGGGTAGTGCGCCAGAGTGCGATGCCGCAGGTGACGAGCAGGGCGAACATTGCGCCGGTGAGTGCGGCGGCCCAACCTAGAGCAATGTCCATGTGGGGCAGCTTTGCCGTCAGGGCGAGGATCGCGAACACGCCGGTTGTGACAAGAATCAGCAGCCAATCGAGGATTGTCCTGTCAGTTGCTGGGCTCCCATGGGGGCGGCCCTCCATGCCCGCACGGACATATTCGGTTTCCACGTTGTAGCGCTGGCCCTCGCGGTTGGCAGCGTCTTGCCAGGAAGAGTGCTCGCGGTCTGTGGCGGACGACAAGGCAATCGCGACTGCACCTAGCGCCATGAGCAAGGAGCCTCCGGCGACCTGGGCGTACACGGTTTGGCTAGCGCCGCGCAGTTCATGGAAAACGAGGACGCCCCACAACAAACCCCAGAGCTGATTCGTGTTGGAGAGTGGAATGCCGCGGCTGATGCCAACGTATTTGGTGGCGTATTGCTGGAATAAATCTCCGAGGACCCAGACAAAGCCGCCGAGCATCAGCCAGAACAGAACCGCACGCGCCCCCACCAATTCGTGCCAGAGCGGCGCCGCGCCGCGGTAGGTCACCGCCAGCACAGTCATAGTGGCGAGTTCTCCGACCGTGAAGAAGGTGATGAACGAAAGCGGATTCATGCCGGTGAGATAGGCTTTGCGATAAGGGATATACATCGTTCCCCAGAGAATTCCGGCGCCGAGAGCGGCGAGCACACCGAGGGTTGCCTTACCGGGTGCGGCCTGGTGAGATGATGCAATCGCCAGCAGTGTGGCGCCCGCGAACATACCGACAGCGCCACCTAACACGCCGAGCCAACGCTTCCATCCGGCGTAGTGCAGCTCGTTAAAGAGCAGAAATCCCCAGAAGATGCCGAGCAGGCTATTCGTATTCCAAAGGGGAAACGCAATGCTGAGACCGACATTGCGGATCGCATAAATGGTCAGAGTGTTGGCAACGGCCCACATGCATCCAGCGAGCACGGCCCACACGACGAGATGTGGAGCTTGGTGAACATCACTGCGAACGTGAGAGGTACCTCGAATGAAGGCTGGGACGCTCCAGCGCGCGAGGAATACTCCGAAGACCATAATGAGGGAAACAGTGATGGGCGAGATGTCAGGATTGACGAGTTTGATGGGAGCTTCGGCGCCGCCGAGCCACGCTCCGGCGGCGAATCCGCAGAAGATGCCCAAGGCCTGCAGGCTGCGCAGGCGCGTTGCGTGCATGGTAGCGGGCCTGCCGGGCGTGGGCTCGGATTCGAGGATTGTTTCCTTCATGTCAGCGGAGTCGATTCAGAAGCAGAAGTCCGCCGATGAGTACCGCGAAGGGAATCCAGAAATGGATGTCGGTGGCGATCACGCGGAACAGGTTGCGGGGGACAGGAGGGGGGATCGGGAGTTCCGACAATGGAGCAACCTCTTTGAGCTTGAGATCTGCGTCGGGTTGTCATCTTAGGGATTCGAGGCGTCCGAGTCAACGGAGGGCGAGACGCCCCCGCGAGGGCCGCCAAGATGCCGGCGCTATTAGAGGTTGGGGAAATTGAGTGGGCCCGATGTGTAGGCAACACTATAGAACCGGAATCTTGGGAAGGGACACTCACGCTATCTGACGGACATACGCCGGATAGATACGAAGTAAATCTAGACTCGACGCAACAACGCCCCGGCTTTCGACCGAGGCGTTGGATGGAGCTGACAGTGGTCTAAAACAAGTTCCAGAGGAACTGGTTGTAGACCTCGTGATGGAACTGGACCTCCTGCGCTTTGACGAACGTTCCGAGAGCGCGGGGGCAACGGTCGGCGGAGGCCTGCTTCAGGTCCGCATATCGTCCCTTCACATCTTCGCCCAGCAAGGTGGAGATCCACTCGGCTTTGCGGAAGTTGGTCAGGGCATCGTAAATGTTGTCGGGCAGGTAGCGTTCGGCCTGGCGCAGGTTCTTGATCTTCGAGGTCTCGCCGTCGAGGCCGGTTTTGAAGATCCCGTACATGACCATGTACGGATTTGCATCGGGGGCGACGGAACGGACTTCAACGCGCATGCTCTTCTCGTTGCCGATGGGAATGCGGATCATGGAACCGCGGTCGACGGCGGACGCCTTGATCTGGTTGGGCGCTTCGAAGTGAGGATCCAGACGACGATAGGCATTCACGCTGGGATTCAGCAGCAGGCAAATATCGTTGCCGTGAGTGAGAATGCGGTCGACAAAGGACCAGCCCATCTTGCTGAGCTTCTCTTCGCCCTTCGCGTCCCAGAACAGGTTCTTTCCGTTTTCGCTGATCGAAACGTTGGTGTGCATGCCGCTGCCATTGACGCCAACAACAGGCTTAGGCAGAAACGATGCGGTCAATCCCATGTGGGTCGCAACCTGTCGGCAAATCAGCTTGTAAAGCTGGATCTGATCGGCAGCGGAGACGACTTCGCCGTAGCCATAGTTGATTTCGAACTGCGAGGGCGCCACTTCCGGATGGTCTTTCTCGTTCTGGAATCCCATGGAGCGCTGCACTTCCGCGGTGGTGTCGATGAAGGTGCGCAGAGCATCGCCGGGCAGAGAGTGATAGTAACCGCCGGTATTGACGTATTCGAACTTGGCGGTCTCGTGGTAGTGACGCTCGGCATCGGCGCCTTTAAAGAGAAATCCTTCAATCTCGTTGGCGGCGTTGAGCGTGTAGCCCTTTTTCTTGAAGAGTTCATCAGCATAGCCTTTGAGCACGCCGCGAATGTCGCCCGCGTACGAGGTGCCGCCCTTGTCGATGACTTCGCCGAACACCAATACTTTGCCGGAGCCGAAGACGTCTGCCGGAGCCCAGTAGAACGCGCCCCAATCGATGCCCAGGCGTAGATCGCTCTCACGTTGCGCGGTGAATCCGCGGATGGATGAGCCGTCGAAGGTAAGGTTGTCCCAACTCTTGATCAGGAACTTCTTGTCATAGTCGAGCATGTGCAACCGGCCTTCGAGATCGCTGAAGAGCACGGTTACGGCCTTGATCCGCTTCTCGTCGGTCAGGTACTTGATGCGGTCCTCCTGGACCTTGTGAGTGGCAACGCGGTTTTTGCGCTGTTCCTTCGCCTTGAGGTTCAGTTCTTCCAGTTCGTCATACGACAGAGCCAGGAAATTGCGGAGTTCGGTGGGCATGGATGTCCTTCAGTCTCCTTCGGATAGAAACTTATGATTTGAGCAAAAACCAGTTCACGGATACAGGAAGTTGAAATGGCTGGTTTCAACAGGCCGATTTGGAACACGAAGGATAGCGCGAGCGCCGGGAAGCCGCCAATTGAAAAAGCTGATGCAAAGCATAAAAGAGATTTATTCGGGAAGAGAGCCGTAGCGTTGGCCGAACCGTACAGGCTCATCCCTAGCACGAAAACGGTCGTTGGCGAACCGTTATCTGTTCGATGGCACCAGAGCAGCGCCCATCCAGTCATTCACGGAACTCGGAGCGCCGCAGTCCAGACACTTGGTCATCGGAAACTGAGTTGCGCAGTGGGGACAGGTTCCAAGGGATTGAAAGATGTCAAAGGGCTGTCCACATTTTCCACACTTCCAATACTCTCCCACCGGTGGTGCGGTTTTACAACTTGGGCATGCGAAACCGTCGCGTCGCGGTACTTTTGCGAAGCGCAATAGGGCTCGCGCGTGTTGCAAGCCTCCCCAGCAATTCATCAGCATGAAGACGGCGATCGCTCCTAGCCAGACGTCCTGCTGCCAGAGGGCGAGACCGATGAAACCGGCTACTCCAATCAGGCCGAGCACGGTAGCTACCATCAGACTGCGGGCGCGTCCCATGACGAACCACAGCAGCGAGCGAAGAATTTGGCCGCCGTCCAGGGGATAGATAGGAAGAATGTTGAAAATCAGCAGGCCGAGATCGATGTATAAGACTGCCCGCACCAGTCGGTAGACGTCGGGTAGCGTTCCTGCCCATCCCGACGATCGCCCCAGAAAGAAGACCAGCAGCAGTATCGGGAACAGCACGACATTAACCAGTGGTCCCGCTGCGATGCTCCACAAGGTTGCGCCGGGCCGCGGGGGTGGGTCGACATAAGCGACACCGCCCAGTGGCCACAGGACGATCACGTTTGCTCTTCCTCCAACCTGACGACATGCAAGGGCGTGACCGAATTCATGCAGCATCACAATCAGGAACAGCGCGAGGTATTCCAGCACATTCCACGTGATCGAGGAGTAGTTACCTTTTCTCGCCTGAATTTCGTATGCGGCTACCAGGAACCAGGACCAATGGAGAAACACATCGATTCCGGAGAAACGGAAGAGGTGGATTGACCCCTGGCGCGAGGTGGGCATGTGCGAAGTTTACTGCAAAATGCGTTCTGCCGTGACTTGAGGGATGGATCAGAAGATGGCGACCACGGTAACAACGGTTCTTCTACAAACAACTTGAGAAATGGGTCATCCGGTGGTCGACTACTGGCGGTGTGCCGATGCGCCGGCAGCCAGTTCCCGCAGGGTAGTGAGGAAGCCTGCGGCTGTGCGCGGGTCGTAGAGCGCATCAAGGGAGATGGTCGCTGAGAACTGTGGAGACTCGGGGCGGAAACGAACCTGTAGCACGTCCTGTTGGCGGACGGTCATGAGGGTATTCAGTTCGGGGGTAGAGTCCTGTTTCCAATGGATACGGGTGGTTAGAACGACGGGTCCGGGCTCGTAGACATCCCATTGCCGTTCGTCGCGGTGGCGGGCCGTGACTCCGCGGCTATGGGCGCACCAGCGATGGCGCACCACCTCGAGATGGAAGCTGGGGGAGCCACCCAAGTCGGCTTCAAAAGTCAGCGTTTCTTTTTGTTTGTGCCAGCAGCTCAGCAACCAGTGGACCGGAAGGGCGCGCGGCCGGAACTTCATCGTGACATGGGCGTTTTCGAAACTGCGGGAAGGAAACTGAATGCGGGCATGAAGACGGGAACTGTTGAGCCAGTGCGAGTCAAGGATTCGTCCTTTACCTGCGCACGCCGATTGCACCCAGCGCAGCGCCTCGGTCCCTTTGCGACGGTTGTAGGCGGCAAACAGGAAATACCACACTCCCAAAACCGCAACCGCGCTGACGACGTCGATGACTAGAAGGCGTCCCACCACGTCTTCCCACAGTCCTCTGATGCCGATGGTACGTCCGAGGTTGCGGCTGGGGCAAGAGGACAATAGACCCCAAGGACGATTTTTTTGCGAACGGGCAGGTGGACTGTGGAAAACTCGTCTGGGCACTGCGGGTTAGCCTCGCTAGCGGGTTAGCCCGCTACAATGTCGGCGTGGCCTTCGTCATCCGCGACTTCGAGCCGGGCGATTTCGAGATGCTGTGGCGCATGGATCAGGAATGCTTTGCGCCGGGGATCGCATATTCGAAGCAGGAACTGAACACTTACATACGCAGAAGAGGCGCATTCACGCTAGTCGCTGAAGGAGAGACTGGGAACGCCGTGGGGTTCATCGTAGTGCACGATGGCCCAACCGGACACGTCATTACCATTGACGTCGTCGCGGAGGCGCGGCGTTCGGGATTGGGGTCGCAGTTGCTGCTGGCCGCGGAGGAGCGCCTGCGCGCCGGCGGATCCCGCACCGTGGGACTGGAGACAGCGGTCGATAATCTTGCGGCCCTGTCTTTCTATAAAAGGCACGGGTACAGCGTCGTCCGAACTTGGCCGCGCTACTATTCCAACGGCGTTGACGCTCTGGTCATGAAGAAGGAGCTCATCGGTTGAGCCGCAAGAGGCAATTGCGCTGATAGGCCTTCTCCAGCTAACGTGCCTATTCGGGCACGACACATGAAAGTTGCGATCCAGGGGGAACTCGGGGCGTTCAGTCATGAAGCGGCGGAGCGAATGCTCCCGCGATGCACGGTGGTACCCTGCGCACGATCGGTGGAGGTGTTTGACCGCCTTGAGCGCGAGTCAGTGCAGGCAGCGGTGATCCCGATCGAAAATACTCTGGCTGGTACCGTGGCCGAGCATGCCGACCTGATGCTCACACGGGGAGTGTTCATTCAGGCCGAATATTTGCTGCGCATCGTGCACAACGTGATCGCCATGCCCGGAGTGCAGTTGTCGTCGTTACGGCGCGTGTTGTCCCATCCGGTGGCGCTTGACCAGTGCCGGGATTTCTTTCGGCAGCACCCGAAAATTGAGGCGGTGCCGTTCTACGACACGGCAGGCAGTGTGAAGCATGTCATTGCCAACAGATTGAAAGATGCGGGGGGAATTGCCGGAAGGCAGGCCGCGAAGGAGTATTCCGGCAGCATTTTGAAATCCAGTGTAGAGGATGATAAGCGCAACTTCACGCGCTTCTTTCTGATTCGCAAGCTCGGCGGAAGGGCACAGAAGAAGAAACGGACCGTGGACTATCACCGCCTGATTCCTCGCGGAGCGAATAAGACGTCGATCGTATTCCAGGTTAAGAATGTGCCGGGCGCTCTTTTTAAATCTCTCAGCGTGTTCGCCCTCCGGGACATCAGTTTGAGCAAGATCGAGTCGCGGCCTAGGCGCGGGCGGCCCTGGGAGTACGTCTTCTACGTGGACTTTTTGCGAGGGGATGATGAGCCTGCGCGCAACGCGCTACGGCATCTAGGCGAAGTGGCCGAGTTTGTGAAGGTGCTGGGCATATATCCGGCGGTTTGAATTGGGACGACGCCTGTTTCGATCCATTCCTCCCAATTTGAAAATAAGCTGATCGTCGACGGACCGGATGGACGTACACGGGCGTTGAAAACGCTCTCCGCCGTCACAATGCCTTGTGACCCAGCACACATCCGGTAGGAATTCATCCTTCTAGACTTACCGCGGTGCCCAAAGGTATCGGTGTCAGTAACCCATGCTCGGGCATGACCGAATCGTTTCTTAAAGGAGCGCTCATGCGTTTATTGAAGGTTCTGGGCCTGTTGATGTGTGTGGTGTCTCTCGGTTTGATCGCCATGGCTGGTTCCAAGGACGCCATGGGAGTCCGCGAGGTAAGCAGCGTCACGTTCGTCGCACCGGTCCGGATCGGAACGGCCGTGTTGCCGGCGGGTGAGTACGTCGTACGGCACACGATGGAGGGGCAGGAACATGTGATGGTCTTCCAGCGAGTTCATACCAAAGACCAAGTCAAAGTGAAATGCACATTGGTTCCTCTGGCCAAGAAAGCGGAAAACAATCAAGAGATTTACCAATTGAACGCCGCGAACGAAAGGATCCTCCAGGAACTGATATTTCGCGGAGACTCCGCGAAGCACGTCTTCTAAAATTCCCTTCGCCTTCGCCGGACTGCCAGCGAAGCCAATGATTCGTGCGGCGCCCAGAATCGGGCGCCGCATTACGTCTCATGCGGCGAACGGGTGGGGTCTGCATGGGCTCGAGCAGGTGCCTCATCGGCCGACTCCGGGACAAATCCGGTTCTTGCCTCTCTCTCTCTGCGGGAACGACGAACGGGGCAAGGATCCCACGCAATGTGCGCGCGTGCGGACCTAGCCAGTCGCTGCGTCCCAATTTAGGCCCAATTTAGGCCTTGGCAAGGGGAACTTTCGGCGTTAGCCTCAGCACCTTAGGCATATCCACAAACACCGGTAGCGGAATAGAATCCAAGATCTTGCGGGAATCCGTCTGGGGCTATCTGAAACCTTTCCCGCAGGAGTATCATCTAAACTTGAGCGAGTTACACTCAAGGAGAAATAATGAGCCAGCAGCCGCCCGTCGAGCGCACTCCTAAGAATAAGGAAATAAACGACCAAAAGGCTCTCCCGGTACTCCCGGTGCGGGACACAGTATTGTTCCCGCACGCTGTATTGCCTTTGACCGTCGGCCGGGAGAGTTCCGTGCAGTTGATCAATTCTCTTGGGGAGGACAAGACCATCATTGTGGTCGCTCAGCGCGAGGCGCGCGTAGACTCCCCGCAACCCAGCGACCTTTACACGGTTGGGACCTCCGCCGTGGTGCACAAGGTCGTTAAGATGCCCAACCAGAGTTTGTTCGTATTTGCCGAAGGCCTGGAACGAATCAAATTGGGCGAGTTCACGCAATTGACGCCCTTCATGAGCGCTTACTACTCCGCTTTGCCTGAGGGCACCACGCCGGTCGCGACGTCCGAAATTGAAGCCTTGCAACGCAATGTGCTGACGTTGTTCCAGCAGATCGTCGCTGGTTCACCGACCTTGTCGGATGAACTCTCCACGGTAGCCATGAACATTGACGAGCCTGGGCGTCTGGTGGATTTTATTGCGTCGTCGTTACCGTCGCTCTCAACCCCTGACAAGCAGGACACGCTCGAGACCCTTGATATCCACGTGCGGCTGGAAAAGATCAACCAGCATCTTGCGAAGGAACTGGAAGTCCAGCAACTGCGCAACAAGATCCAAAGCGAAGTGCAGGACCGGGTGCAGCAGACGCAGCGCGAGTACTACTTGCGCGAGCAGATGAAGGCCATTCAGAAGGAGTTGGGCGAGCAGGACGAGGGGCAACGCGACGTCGAGGATCTGAAGAAGAAGATTGAAGAAGCGGGCATGCCCGATGAGGTCAAGAAAGAAGCGCTGAAGGAGTTGGGTCGCCTGTCGCGGATGTCGCCGATGGCAGCCGACTATTCCCTGACGCGCAACTACATTGAATGGCTGGCCGTGCTGCCCTGGGCGAAGACTTCGGGGCAGGAAATCGAGATTCCGAAAGCGAAGGAAATTCTGGATACGGATCACTACGATCTGGAGAAGGTCAAGGACCGGATTCTGGACTATCTTTCCGTGCGGCGGTTGAAGCCCAATATGAAGGGCCCGATTCTGTGCTTTGTCGGACCTCCAGGTGTGGGCAAGACTTCGCTGGGTAAGTCGATCGCGCGGGCGCTGGGCCGCAAGTTCGTGCGTCTCTCGCTCGGTGGCGTGCATGATGAAGCGGAGATCCGCGGGCATCGCCGAACCTATATCGGAGCTTTGCCCGGACAGATCATTCAGGGCATTCGTCGCGCGGAGACGAAAGATCCAGTCTTCATGCTCGACGAAATCGACAAGGTGGGACGCGACTTCCGCGGGGATCCAGCTTCGGCGCTTCTGGAAGCACTTGATCCTGAGCAGAACTCCACGTTCCGTGACAACTATTTGGACGTGACGTTCGACTTGTCGAAAGTGTTGTTCATTACGACGGCGAACATGCTCGATCCGATCGCCGAGCCTCTGCGTGATCGCATGGAGATCATCGAACTGCAAGGCTACAGCGAGGAAGAGAAGGTTCACATTGCGTTCCGGTACCTGATTCCGCGACAGATCGAAGAAAACGGAATCACGCCCGAGCAGATCGAGTTTCCCGAAGAGTCGGTGCGTTACACCATCCGCCACTACACGCGGGAAGCTGGAGTGCGCAGTCTGGAACGGACCATCGGGACGATTTGCCGCAAGCAGGCGCGGCGGTTAGCCGAAGGCAAAACGGAAAAACTCATTGTCACCAAGGATGTCATTCAGGAATTTCTCGGCGGCATCAAGATCCGCAGCGAAGGGGAAATTGCGGAACGTACCGAGCGGCCCGGAGTGGCTGTGGGTCTGGCGTGGACTCCTTCCGGTGGCGACGTTCTGTTCGTCGAAGCCAACGCGATGAAGGGCAAAGGCGGATTCACCATGACTGGGCAGATTGGACAGGTGATGCAGGAATCCATGCAGGCGGCGCTGACTTGGGTGCGGTCAAACGCCGACAGGCTCGGGGTTGCGGAAGACTTTTTCGCAAATCATGACATACACATTCATGTGCCTGCGGGAGCGATTCCAAAAGACGGGCCTTCGGCAGGAGTAACCATGGCCACGGCCCTGGTATCGCTGCTGACCAAGCGGCGCATCACGCCATTACTGGCGATGACCGGCGAGATCACGCTGAGCGGGAACGTTCTTCCCGTCGGCGGGATCAAGGAAAAAGTACTGGCCGCAAAACGCGCCGGTGTCACCGACGTAATTCTGCCGGCGGATAACAAGATGAACGTCGACGAGGATCTCACGCCGGAACAACTGGAGAATCTGACGGTCCATTATGTGAAGACCATCGATGAAGCTTTGGGGGTCTCGCTTCCTGCCGTGGCGCAGGGCCCGGCTGCGAAGATACTTTCGACGCCGCCGAAAGATCCGAAACAGGATTACAACCCTACCCAGCCTGTGAAGGAGCCGGAAGCGGTTCACGACAAGGTGCTGACGCGGGCCTAAGAACTTGTGAATTCAGGGGCCAGCCTCATTCGAGGTTGGCCCTTTTTATTTCGCCCCCAGAAACGATCTCAGTCGACCGCCTGCGCCTGGCAGGGAACTCACGATAAACTAAACATCGGATGCAAGTGCGAGTCCTCTTTTTCGGCATGTTGAAGGATCTAGTCGGAAAGCCGGCGGACGAGATCGAACTGCCGAACGGGGCTTCAGTCCGAGATGTGCTCACCCTCTATGAATCGCAGATTCCGCGTCTGAAGGACGCGCTTCCGTCGCTGGCGCTGGCGGTGAATCAGCAATATGCCGGGCCCGACACAAAACTGAGAGCGGGCGACGAGGTAGCGCTGTTGCCGCCAGTCAGCGGTGGCGCGCCGGAGCCAGCAGGCCGCCAGCGTTATGCAAGGATCGTGCGCGAGGTCATCGATACGAGTCGAATTCTGGCGGACCTCAAGCACAGGGATGACGGCGCTGCGCTGGTTTTTGAGGGGGTGGTCCGCAACCAGACGCGCGGGCGGAAGACTGTTTATCTGGACTACGAAGCCTACGAAGCAATGGCGCTGGAGCGGATGGAAGAGTTGTCCCTGCAGGCGGTACAACGGTTTCAGGTTCGTGATGTCGCCATCGTGCACCGGTTGGGCCGTTTGGAGATCGGCGAGACCAGTGTGCTCATTGCAGTTGCGTCTGCGCATCGCGCGGCTGCGTTTGATGCGTGCCGGTGGTTGATCGACACGCTCAAGCGCACCGTACCTATCTGGAAGAAAGAACACTTCGAGGATGGCGCAGTCTGGGCCGACGGCGAGCCCTTCCCAGAAGAGATTCCCCGGGCAAATTCTGGAACCTGAGGCAGCCCGGAGCCGGACCTCGCATCTAACTGAGCGGCCAGATTGGCTCGGGCTTGGGGGCAGCCATCGGTCTTTAATGCTTGAGATCGAAGGACGTTTGAATCGCGAGGCTCTGCCGCCACTTTCCAAAGGTATAATCCGTTCACTCGATGAGAAAATCCGCCACGAGTTTGCTCCTGATCGGGTTGCTTGCTCCCCAGTGCGAACTGCGGGCGCAACCCGCGTCGGATGGACGAGCGTCGACTCAGCAAACTTCCGGGCAGCAGAAACAAGGTCAGCAAAATCCCGCGAAACCGGCGCCCTCTGATCGCCAGTCCGAACCGACCACCACGCTGCGAGTTGACGTGAATCTAGTGAACGTCTTCGTAACTGTGACGGACGAGCGCGGATCTCCGGTGGCGGGGCTGACCAAAGAGAATTTCGTTCTCAAAGAAGATGAGCGGGAGCAGAGAATCTCTGTCTTTGACAAAGAATCGGCCTTGCCCCTCTCGATCGCGCTTGCCGTCGATACCAGCCTGACGACGCGTCACGATCTGCCGCTGGAACAGTCTTCGGCCAAGCGGTTCGCTCACGCCATCGTGCGCCCCATCGATGGACTCTCGGTCTATGGCTTCAATGAGGACGTACACGAATCCACTCCTGGCTACACGTCCGATCTGAGACGAATCGACGAGGGCATCGATCATCTGCGCCCCGGTTCCGCCACCGCGCTTTATGATGCGATCTATCTCGTATCGCGCGCCTTGGACCGGCGCAAGGGACGAAAAGTAATTGTCCTGATCACGGACGGTGGCGATACATGGAGCAAGTTCACCTACAAAGAAGCTGTGCGCGCGGCGGAGGAAGCGGAAGCGATCGTGTATTCCATCATCGTCGTTCCCATCGAAAACAGCGCAGGACGTGAAACGGGCGGAGAGCATGCCCTGATCCAGCTTTCGGAAGACACCGGAGGCAAGTATTACTACGCGACCTCCACGGCGCAGCTCGACGAGGCGTTCCACAAGATCAGCGACGAACTGCGGACCCAGTACCTTCTGGCTTACTATCCCTCGCAGCAAACGTCGTTTTCGGAGTTCCGACGGATCGAAGTAAAAGTGGCGGGTGTGCCCGAAGCAGCGGCCTATCGAGTGCGCCATCGGGCAGGGTACTACACGGTCAAGTCGGATTTCTGAGAGCGCAAGGGATCGCGTCCTACGAAACATAACGTCTTCTAACTGCATCACCGAAACAGCGCCGTCAAGAATTGTTTGTAAGTATATGTAAAGGCCACAGTAAGCTGTTTCGTTCCCGTTTCACAGAAGAGAAATACAAGATTTGGAATATGCCATTGTCAGGAACAGTTCTGTTCAAACACTCGCGGCAACGACGAGGCAGCGCAAGTGATTGAAAAAATGAAGGCTAGGCCAGCGCGACCGGATTGCAGGCGGCTGGCCGGAAAATTGCACTGGCAGGGGACAAGTCAAAGCGGGTTACAGTGGGAACGTCACAATTCAGCCTTGATTTTGTTAAGACGTAGTTCTTGGCGCCGGGTGCATTCCGGTGCTGCCCAAGACTGATAGACCAGATGTCTGTTGCATCAACAGATCAGTGAGACACCGTCTGAGCACCAGGGAAAAAGACTCCGCAGAGCTTTCGAAAGGATGGTTGACGATGAACTCCAAGTCATCTCGCATCGTAGTAGCGTTCGTGATGCGCCACGTCCTGTTGTCTTCGGCTTTCTTCGGCGCAAACCACCGTCGGTACGGGCAGCATCAGTCGGCACAGTGACCGACCCCACCGGTGCTGTGCTCGATAGCGCCAAGGTTACCATCACCAGGTTGCTACGGACCAGGCGATCAAGGCAATTCGAACTCGTCCGGGGGTTATTAACTCCGGTGCTCTAGTACCGGGCACTTATACAGTTCAGGTTGCAATGAAGGGGTTCAACACGGCGAGTCAGACGGTGGACGTGAAGGTCGAGAATACGGCGAACGGCAACGTCAAGCTGGCGGTTGGCCAGGAAAGCACCGTGGTTGATGTCGAGGCCAAGTTCTGCAGCCGTGAATACTGAGCAGGCCACAGTGCAAGGTGTGCTCAACTCCACTCAGATCGAGAATCTGCCGGTGAACGGTCGTAACTTTCTCGACCTTGCACAGCTCGAGCCCGGCGTTCAGATTCAGGACGGACCGAATTTCGATCCGACGAAAGTAGGCTATTCCTCGATCTCGTTTGGTGGACGATTCGGCCGAACGGCCCGAATTGAGGTCGATGGGGTGGACATTACCGACGAGACGGTCGGCACAACGACGATCGACATCCCCGCCAGTGCAATTCAAGAGTTCCAGATCAGCCAGTCGAGCCTGGACATGTCCACTGAACTCACCTCTTCTGGTTCAGTCAACGTGACTACTAAGGCAGGAACGAACTCATACCACGGCGAGGCGTTCGGCACCTTCCGGGACAGTGCTTTCTCGTCACAACTTCCGGGAGCACCGGGTCCGTTCCAGCGCAGCCAGTACGGCGGTGATTTCGGCGGGGCCATTCTCAAGGACAAGCTGTTCTTCTTCGCGGACGGTGAGCGAACGATTCAGCACACGACGGTCCCAGTGCCGGTTTCGGCGCCTTTTACCCAGTTTTCGGGCATCTTCGCCGATCCGTTCCACGAGGCTAATCTGCTCGGCCGCTTGGACTACTCCTTCACGAAGAGCGCGCGCCTTCTTCGCTTTTCGTACATCAAGAATTCTCGGGCGCCACGTTTGGATTTGGTTACTCGCTGTACGACAACAGGAACATTACGCGCAATCATGTGATCGGCGTAGACTTCAACACGGGCAGCATCAGTCACTCGATTCGTTTCTCGTACCTGAAGTTCCAGAATCAGATTGTCGATGCAACTACGGGCAGTTCGCTACCGTTCGCCAACATCGGGGCAGAGATCATCAAGGGTGGGTCTGGCCTGGCGGTTGGCCCGAACCTTTTGGCGCCGCAGAGCACACCGCAGAGCAATCACCAATTCAAGTACGACGGCAGCAAGATCTGGGGCACACACGTGATCCGATTCGGCGCCGCATACAACCACATTCAAGGTGGAGGTTTTGCCTCGTTCTATAAGAATGGCCCGCAGATTATATCGGCGGTCTCCAGCGACGAAGTCACGGCCGCGGCAGGCGGGCCCTTCCCAGGTGGCTCATCCAATCCCCTCAACTATCCGGCAGACTCTGTAACTATTGCCAACGGGCTGGGCTATTCCACCACGAAGCCAGCGCTCGGCTTTCCTGCGGGCGGACTGGGTCCGGACAACCGCATCCTGCTGTACTTGGGTGACACGTGGAAGATTAAGCGAAATTTTGCCCTTACCTACGGGCTGCGCTACGATCGTGACACGGGCCGGACCGACAGCCAGTATCCTGCGATTCCGGAACTCAACTCTCTGATTGCGGGGTTAGGCGACGCTGTACGACAACCCAACTACAATTTTGCCCCCCAGGTAGGTTTCGCCTGGGATCCGAGCGGCAACGGTAAGACGTCGATTCGCGGCGGCATCGGCTTGTTCTGGGAGAATGCCGTATGGAACAACGTGCTGTTCGACGGACCACCTCGCGAACAAACCGGCGCTTTTCTGCAGTTCTTCTCACCTGCAGCGCGCCGGGACAGCCCGTGACGTTGCAAAGTCCATCCGGTCCGATAGTTCCCAGTGCGGCCGTTTGCGGTCCTACGGCTTCGGGTGGTTTTCCGCTCATCGGAAACGCGCTGCCCGCGATCGTCGCATTGCAGCAGCAGTGGGTGGCGGCGTCGCCTCTGAATCTGACAGCCAGCAACCCGGCCTACGCGGGACAGTATCTGACGGATTGTGCGGGGGGTAGCAATTGCTTCTTTGCACCAGGCGCCTCGATGTTTGATCCAAACTACAAATCACCGCGCTCGATCCAAATGAACATTGGCGTCCAGCACGAGATTCGCAGGGGCATGGTGCTGAGTGTCGACTACGTCCGCAACGTACAGACGCACTATCTGTTGGGCGTTGACCACAATCACGCGGGGGACACCCGGTACTTTAACCTGGCGGCGGCGCAACAGGCGGTTGCGTCAACTCTCGCCAATTGCGGTGTTGCTACGGTGGTCCAATCCTATGCGACTAGCACAGCTTGTGCCTTTGATCCCGCCACTGGAACCACGGACAACGGACAGTGGGTACCCCGAGCAGCCACCATCGGCGATTATGCGGGCAACGGGCTAGGTTCTTCGGCCGATATGGGTGGCAACAGTTGCCTCGCGGCGCTAGGTCGTAACTGCGCGTTCGGCGGCATCAATCCCAACGCTCCGCCGCTCAGCTTCCTCACCCCCGTAGGACGATCTCTCTACAACGGACTGCAGGCGAAGCTGGTGGAGAACGTCAAATCTCCGTTCCGGGGCGTCAAGTCCATGAACTTCCAGGTTTCGTACTCCCTGTCCCGCTTCAGCAATACCGGTGGCGGCGTCGCAGCGGACAACCTGGTGACTGCAGCTAGCGGCGATCAAGACTTCATTGTTCCCTCGTTGGACAATGCCAATGTGAACCGCTATTTCGGTCCATCCACTCTTGATCGGACTAACCAGATTTCCTTCGGCGGCTACTTAGACTTACCTGCCGGGTTCCAATGGGGGATTATTGGTCACTTCGACAGTCCGCTTTCAACCACGCTGACGGTTCCGAACACCGGGTCCGGTGGTCAGATTTTTCAGACTGACTTCACTGGAGACGGCACCACGCAGGATCCGATCCCAGGAACACATGTTGGAAACTTTGATCGCGGCATCAACGCGAGTGGCATCAACGCGGTCATCTCCAAGTACAACACGACCGTCGCCGGACAGCCCACTCCCGCTGGGAACGTGGTGATCGGCGCCGGCCTGGGGATCCAGGCTAACGACTTGGTCGCCTTGGGCGGCGTAGCTCCTTCTCTGCCCCTAGCACCCGCTGGTCAGCAAAACTACTCGTGGCTGAAGACCTTCGATACCACTGTGTCTTGGACCTACACCTTTAAGGAAAAGGTGACGATCAAACCCTCGGTTGGTATCTACAACCTTTTCAACTTTGTTAACTTCGATCTGCCGACGAGCATGATGTCGGGGCTGCTTACAGGCTCAGTCGGTAGCGTCAACGGCACCGACTATAACGGGCATTTCGGCAACCGCGTGGGGGCAGGAACCGGCGTGTACACGCTGGGGTCGCCACGCCAGATCGAGTTTGGTCTGAAGGTGATCTTCTAGGTCAAACGCAGGAGTTAAGGCAACGAGACCGCCGACATTTATGTCGGCGGTTTTTTCTGTCACGGAGCGCGTACCTGCCCGTGGTGAACGAGGGTTAAGGGTTCAGCTCCGTCCGCAGGCGCTTCGACAACTTCTCAATCTGCTTTAGCTTTTCGATCACATCCTTCGGCAAAATGCCTTTGCGGACACTCGCTACGTCCGTGGGGATGCTTTGCGCGGTGCGGGCCAGCTCATCGGCGTCTCGCTGCAGTTGGGCGAGGTCTACGCGGCGGGACGGGTTGTTGGGAGCCGGATTGGTCGTTTCGGAATTCTGCGGCTCGGGAGGCTTGGGATAATTGTTCCGTGCTTGGGGCATTGCCGAGGCCGTGCAGAACACGAGGAGTCCGAGTGCGAGGGAGCGTGCGAGCAGGACGGAATTCTTCACGGTGCGCCTCCTGCTGACTGTAGATTTCATAAAATTGTACTCCGCTTTTGTGCGTTAATTCCCGGGCTTCGCGCGCCATTCGCCCCATTGCTTTGTGTACAATGCCTGCATGCCCTTCCGCGCTCCACAAGGTAATCCCAATGCTGCCAAGCGCAGCCGGACACCTCCTCCAGAAGACACCTTCGAAGAAGCCGCGTTCCTCAAGGCACTGGGGGAAAAACAGAAGCCGGTGTCAGTGAAACTGATGGACGGGCAGATCGTTCAGGGCTGGATCGAGTATTACGACAAGAACATGGTGCGGCTGACGCGCGAGGGCGCGCCCAATCTGTTCATCTTCAAACACGAGATCATGTATATCGCGGAAGATGGTGGAAAGCGGAAGTAAGGACGGCTTCCGACTCTGGGCTTCCGGCTTCCGCACGTCGTTGAGCCCCTGGCGTTTAGCGAAACGGATCTGTTTTGAATCTGGAATCCCGCTGGTGAGAAGTCCGAAAGCTTCATAATCAATGTCATCCTCAATCGATAATCCCCAAAGTTTTCTTCCCGCCATGTCCGCCATCGCTCGCGAGGCGGGAGCACTTCTTCTCCAATATTTTCGACAAGGGCTCAAAATTGAGTACAAGGGCGACGCCGACTTGGTGACGGCAGCTGATCGAGCTGCCGAAAAATTGATCCGCGAGCGCATCGGCGAGCAGTTTCCCTCGCATGACATCCTGGGAGAAGAACAGGGGCTGAACGATCTGGGCAGCGACTACCGGTGGTATGTCGATCCGCTCGATGGCACGACCAACTTTGCACATGGATACCCCGTCTTTGGCGTATCGATGGCGTTAGAGCGACAGGCCGTTGAGGAGCGTTCGGCAGGGCAGCGGGGGCGCCGCATTGCAGGCGTGGTCTACGATCCGACGCGGGATGAATTGTTTTCGGCTGAGCAGGGAAGAGGCGCGCATCTGAACGGTGAGCCCATCCACGTGTCGAAGACTGCGCAACTGAAGGAATGTCTCGTGGCCACCGGGTTCCCGAGCCACAAGCGGCATAAGAATCCCAATATTCATTTCTATCACCAGATTACGCTACGTACCCACGGAGTTCGGCGCGCAGGCTCGGCGGCGTTGGACTTGTGCAACGTGGCGAGCGGCCGTTTCGACGGATTTTGGGAATTCAATCTGAATCCCTGGGACACGGCCGCGGGCGCGCTCATCGTGGAGGAGGCGGGCGGCAAGGTTACCCGCTTTGATGGATCCCCGTTCGAGATCGATAGCCGCGAAACGCTGGCATCGAACGGGTTGGTGCACGAAGCCCTATTGCAGGAATTCAGCGACATCTTTGCTGGACGCGGTCTGAGTCCGTTGCCTGTGCCCAGCGAATACCAGCGCTGAGCGTCCTTCCGGGTTGCATCCGCCTTGTTACAATAAGTCTGTGGGATGCCGGCCCGCTCCGCTCGGGAGACGGCCAATTCAAAACACTTCAGGGTTACCGTGATCAATTCACTCTTGGAACGCAAGATCGAAAAGCGGCCCGACAAAGTCCGGCTGCAGGGACGAATTCTTTTTCTCACCGAAGATCCGGAGCTGATCAAACGGCAGCTCGCGGGAGAAGACCTGCCATGGGATACGAAGAATCCGGCGAACAATCCGAAGCTGCGCGACGATATTTCGACCGATGAGATCACACCAGCGCATTACTGTTTCTACTTTGACGAGACGCTGGGAGAGATTCCCTACCTGGGACTAAAGTGCGGCAATGCGACGCCGATCGGCCGTGGCGATGTAAAGCGCTGGGGCTTCGTCTGCGCGGTGAGTGGAAAGCGGCGCGGTAAGGGATCGAGCCGCGAGCAGTCTCCCTATGCGGAGATGTGTGCTGGTATCCGCGTGGTGATTGCCGAGAACATCGAGCGCATCTACAAGCAGAATTGCCAGAACCTGGGGCTTCTGACTTCAACTAACTTTTCGTTGATCGACCGCATCCGCAGCGGGGAAGAGATCGCGTTAAGCGAATTCACTGCCGGCGAGGATGAAATTACGCGGCAAGTGATCGAGTACGGCGGGTTGTTTCCCTTTAACGTTGCGCGCATGCAGGGGAAAGTATTTCTGCCTCCCATCCAGGGCGCGGGCGAGGGCACCCGCGCCACACGAGGAATGACGCTGGCCGAGAAGATCTTCGCCCGGCACATGATCAATGAGACAGGGGAAGTCGGGGTGACCTCCGTGAAGCCCGGAGATACTGGCTTCGCCCGCGCCGACCTTCGCTTCAGCCACGAATACGTTACGCCCATGGCGGCCATCTTCTTCGAGCGCTATGTGGGCAAGGATGCGAAGGTCAACGATCCGTCGAGCATCCTGTTCTTCCGCGATCACCTTACGTTTCTCGATGAGGTGATTTCCGAAGAGAAAAAGAAGCTGGGCCTGCTCGATTTGGCGACGCAACTGAAACTCAAGCAGCAGGATTTCGCCAAGAAGCAGGGAATCCGCCTGCACGGCGAGTTGACCGACCGCAAGGGCTCAGAAGGAATCTGCCACTCCATTGTCCTCGAGAGCTACGCTTTGCCGGGACAGTTGAATATTGGCTCTGACTCGCACACGCCGCACGTGGGGGCCATCGGGTGTGTGGCCTTTGGGATCGGCACGACCGATGTATTCAATTCGTGGATTACGAAAGATGTGCGTGTGAAGGTCCCGGAGTCGGTGCGAATCGTAGTTCGCGGCAAGAAGCATCCCAATGTGACTGCGAAGGATTTCATCCTGAAGATTCTGAGTCTGGATTACGTGCGCAGCGGCAAGGCATTGGCGAAAGTCATGGAGTACGCGGGCGAGGCGATCGAGGAGTTGAGCGTCGACGAGCGCGCCACCATGACCAACATGGCGGCGGAGATCGGCGGATTCACGGGCATCGTTGCTCCGGACAAGAAGGCGGTCGATTTCCTGGTGGAGCGGCGCGGTCTGGATCGAAAAAAGGCCGAGGCGATGATCGAAGGCTTGTATAGCGATCCTGGAGCGCGGTATGCGCATGTCATCGAACTCGACGCGGCCGAGATCACGCCGATGGTGGCGACGCCGGGCGATCCCGGAAATGGCAAATACGTTCGTGAATTGAATACCCCTGTTCCGGTCGAGATCGCCTACGGCGGCACCTGTACGGCGGGCAAAAACGAAGACATGGATATGTACGCCTCCGTCCTGGCCGATGCACTCAAGCAGGGCAAGCACGTGGCAGATTCGGTGAAGTTTTACATCCAGTTTGGATCGCAGGAAACCCGCGATTATTGCCTGCGCAAGGGATATTTGGAAGTGTTTCAGAAGGCGGGAGCGCAAGTGATCGAACCGAGTTGCGGTGCGTGCATCAATGCCGGTCCGGGAGTCTCCACGCGTCCCGATCAAGTCGTGATCAGCGCGCAGAACCGGAATTTCCCCGGTCGCAGCGGTCCCGGACAGATGTATCTGGCATCGCCATATACTGTCGCGGCCAGCGCAGTCGCGGGATACATCGTGGAGTACGAGCCGAGTGAGAAGAAAGAGTTGGTCGGGGCATAGCTATAGGTCTGCTCACTCCTGGTGCTGTGGGGCGTCTTACCTTCCAGGAGAACGCTCATGCATCGTTGGCCCTTCCTTCTCATTGTGCTTAGTGCTTTCGCTCTCGCGATCACCGCAACCGCCTTTCACGCGTCCAGCCTGGCTGCCCAAAATGCCGGTGGTCTTACTCCAGCCACACCGATGCTGGAGCCGCGGTCCGGACACACGGCGACGTTGTTGCCTGACGGCAAAGTTCTCATTGCCGGAGGCATGCGGCGTAATCAGGATTTCTATAAGTCCGCCGAGCTTTATGATCCCGCCACGAGTAAGTTCCAGCCCACCGGGGAGATGTACCAGCGGCGGGTGGGGCATATCGCGGTTCTACTGCGGTCAGGAAAAGTGCTGATTGCAGGAGGCTGGGTGGGCACGGGCGGAACGGATTCGGCTGAGCTCTATGACCCGGCTACTGGCAAGTTCACCGAGATCGCAAAAATGAACAGCCTGCGTGGAAGACCAAGCGCCACGGTTCTGGCCAATGGCGATGTGCTCATTGCCGGTGGCGAAAAACGTGACAACGAGCCCTTGGCTTCGGCTGAGATCTTCCAGATCAAGACTTTGTCGTTCCAGCCCACGGGTTCGATGAGCCACGCGCGTATATCCCATACGGCGACACTCCTTTCGGATGGGCGCGTTCTGATTGCCGGAGGCTACGGGGACGCCGTGCAGTCAAGCGCGGAACTGTACGACCCGAGGACTGGCAACTTCTCTGAAACCGGCGCCATGGGTTCCGTGCGCTGCAAACACACCGCAGGGCTTCTTCCAGATGGGAGAGTGCTGATTGCAGGTGGCGCCAATTCTCGCAGGCTGGGAGGGGAACCTGAACAGCGCGGAAATTTACGATCCCCGGACTGGGAAATTCAGCGCTGCGTCGCCGATGAATGCCAGCCGGTTCAAGCTGCCGGACGAAGCCGTGCAACTGGCCTCCGGGAAGTTGCTCATCGCGGGAGGCAGCAAAGAAGTCGAGGTCTTCGATCCGGCGAGCGGGAAATTTCTGCTGGCCGGAGGCGAGATGCCGGACGCACGGCATTTCATGACGGAGACCAAGCTCAGAGATGGGAGTGTTCTGTTGGCGGGCGGATATCCCAACAATCCTGAAGCGACCACTCGGGCGTGGATTTATCGTCCGTAGAACTTCCCCGGATTCAACAGCTGGATCGACTCCTGTCCGTAAGTGGTTGATTTCGAGCAGGATGGCTGAAATCAACCACCCCCATTCCTGCAACTTTTCTTCGCCTCCGGAGTTCAAATAGGTAGAGGATTTGGAAGGATTCCTTGGAACCTACCAAGATAAGAAAAGGCGGTCTCCAGGGCGGAGGTGATTATGCGTTACACGAAATATATGGCGTTGTTGGCGGTGCTGGTAATGATGCCCATGGCCTACTCACAGGCGCAGGTACGAGTTGGGGTCGGCATCGGCGTGGGGCCGGGCTACATTGCGGCAGGGCCCCCAGTCTGTCAGTGGGGCTACTATGACTACGCGCCCTATCCGTGCGCGCCTTATGGCTTCTACGGACCTCAGTACTTCGTAGGCGGCGTGTTTATTGGAGCTGGCCCCTGGTATCACTGGGGACACCCAGCTTCCTTCTGGGGTCGTGGACCGGGGTTCGTGGGCCATGGCTGGTACGGTCGGCCAGGCTGGGGCTATGGACGCGGTGGCTACGTTCAAGGTGGCAACACGCACGGCTACGTCGCTCGTGGTGGCTTCCGTGGGGGTGAAAGCTTCCATGGTGAAGGCGGATTCCACGGTGGAGGTTTTCACGGTGGAGGAGGGTTTCATGGCGGAGGACGCCGGTAACCCAACTTAGCGTCGAAGATAGCGAAACGGCTGGCAGCGATGGCTGTCAGCCGTTTTTGCTTTGCCCTGCGTCTATTCCTTCGAACCTGCGGCCACTCGCTCTGGCACAATCTCTATGAGGTCTGCGCTGCCGCCTGTCCTCTTGCCTTTTGCAGTTCTTTCAAGGAAGGGAAGGAACCGGGAGCTACTAGAGTTCTCTCCGGCGGCTGAGACCCTGCATTCAGAGCCGAAGCCAGCAACTGGATGGCGTCTCCCATGATCGGTGGGGAGACTACCGTGGCGGCGAGTCGTCCTTGACGAACCCATTCCTGCCCGGAGCGAGGAAGCCCATCGCAGCCGGTAATGGGAAGCCGGAGCCAGGTATCTCGCTCAGCCAAATTTCCCAACTCCTCGAATGCCCGGCGCGCGCCGATCGCCATGTCGTCATTTTGGCCCGCAATCATGCTGACGTGAAGCTGTCGCGAGGTACTCAAGGATAGCCACGACCGTATGGCTTGATAGCCGCTGTTCTGAGTCCAGTCACCCTTTAGGGTCTTTATGTCGATTCGCGGTGGCTTGGTCGATAGCATCCCTTTAGTACGGACCTTTGCGACGTCGCGGACCGAGGGGCCCTCGATATAGAGAACGCACCCCTGATCACCCAGAAGTGAGCCGATCTGTTGGCCTTGAATCTTTCCGATAGCTTCGTGGTCCGACAACACGCAGAAAACCGGGACTAGCGCGTGCTGCCGCAGCTGCGTGATGTAGTCGACGTCGGTGTTGATGATGCCCCACGCGATGCCGGCTCCCACCGCAGCCCTGGCGATCTGAGCCATTCCTGTCCCTACAGGTTCGGCCAGGATGGCGTCGGGACGTTTCGAGGGTTCCTGAATAAAGCTCAGAATCTGTTGTGTCTGTTGAACAGCGTCGTTGCCGGAATAGAGGATCTGGACGGTTGCCCCGAGTTTGGCAGCGGCTGCCTGGGCCGAAGCCGCTTGCTCCAGTTGATACCCGTTGTCGTCTGTGATCAGGGAAACTAAGATCTTGAGTTTGTTCATGGAAGCGAGCCTTCCGCAAGGTCGCGCAACACCGCTCCGACCATTAACTCACTCTCATGGTTTAAGGACAAAATTACTTTGGTCACGGGCAGGGAGCGGTTTTGGACAGTAGTGCCCGACATCCCGGTAGCTTCTGAGCGCGGTGAGCAAGATGGAAGGCCAGTGTCCTGCCGACAACTGGGGAGACGGGGCGAGGAGCCATCAGCATTCAGGCTCGAGGCTCATCCAAACGAAGCCATTCTTTCCAGCGTCGAGGAAGGCGTCGCGGTTGCGGGCCCTGTACCAGCCGCCTCTGTTCTTGCTAGAATGTCCGGTCACAAAACCGCCGCGGTAGTAAAATAAATTGCAGAGACTCTCAGGAGACTGACCCTTTATGGCCTACGTGATTGCTGAGCCGTGTATTGGCACCAAAGACACCGCATGCGTGGATGCGTGTCCGGTGGACTGCATTCATCCCAAGAAAGATGAGCCCGCTTACGCGACCGAGGAATTGCTGTATATCGATCCTGTCGAATGCATTGATTGCGGCGCCTGTGTTCCGGTGTGTCCGGTCTCGGCGATCTTCGCGCTCGACGACCTGCCGGAAAAGTGGAACGCCTTTACGGAACGGAATGCCAAGTACTTCGGGCGGTGACGGCTCTTAGCAGTGAGCTAGCCTTTGGGCTTGATTGAGGGATTATCGGCGTGCGTCCTTGCAAAGGCGCGCGCCTTCTATTTGTCTGGCCCCGCTGGGGATCCTCACAGCGTTATCGCTTCTTGGCATTTCCCACAACCTCAGCGTCAATCCCCGTGTGAGTCTTGAGCGCATCCAGAATTTGTATGTAATTGCGCTTGTCCATAAGCAGGAGTAGCACCTTGTGCGCATCCTGCTCGTGATAGTCGATTTTCAGCCAATAGTTCTTCTCGCCCATGAGAGCGTTCGTAAACTCGTAATCGCACTTGTCGATGTGTCCGTATGGAATGGAGATCGCCAGGGCTTTGGCGGGATGTACTTCGATAGCCTTGGCTTGATCGCTGAAGGTCAGCACCGCTTTAATCTGCTTGCCCTTCGCTGTGGGCACCCAGACATGGTGGAAGGAGGTCTCGTCGGCGAGTCCGAGCGTGGCAACGACTAAAATCACGAGAAGGGCAGTGACTACGTTTTTCACAATCCTGAAAGTATATCGAAAGGCGAACCGAGCGGGTCGAAACCTGACGTCTAAAAGCTCCTTCCACTAGAATCGACCCTTTACCCTCGAACTCCCATGGCCCTTAGAGAGTCGGAAGCGATCGTGCTGCGCAGCTATCCACTGCGCGAGGCCGATCTGCTGGTCACGCTGTTCACGCGCGCCGAAGGCAAAGTGCGGGGCGTGGCGCGGTCGGCCAAGAAATCCAAACGCCGCTTCGGCGGAGCGCTGGAGCCGCTGACTTATGTGCGCGCATTTTACGACGTCCGCGAGCGACAGGAATTGGCGCGGCTCGATTCCTGCGAGGTGCTGGAGTCTCCGATGGCCTCGGAAGTCAGTTATGCGCGGGCCGTGGCGCTCGGCCACATCGCCGAACTGCTCGACGAACTATTGCCGGACCACGAGGCGAACGACGCCATTTTTCGCCTGACGCTGTCGGTGCTGCACGTCTTGAGTGGCCCAGACATTTGGATGCCAGTGACCTATTTCGAATTGTGGCTGACGCGACTGGTGGGCTTCTTGCCTGAGTTAACGGAGTGCATCGTGTGCGGACGCAGTCTGAACGGCAGCCGGGCCTATTTCCACGCGCTGGCGGATGGGCTGATGTGCCCCGAAGATAAGCGGCTGGCGTCGTCGGAGATTTCGAGCGACTCACGAACGCTGGCCGCTCAAATGTTTCGAGCTCCGGTGGAAAGCTTCGCAGGGATGCCGTGGCCGAAGGCGCAAGCCGCTGACCTGCGGAAGTTTCTGATCCAGATTTTGCAGCGGCATATCGAGAAGAAGCTGGTCACGGCGGGAATGCTGGAGAAGGGCGGATTTTGAACACACGTGCTATAACTCACGGCACGAGGAATCATATATGCCGGACAAATGGGGAAGACGGCTGTTCACCACTGGCGCTTTGCTGCTGATATTGCTGGGACTAGTTCACTCACTGTCGTTGATCGAAAAACAAGTTCCGACAAATGACACTGAAAGCCAGTTGCAGGACCTGATGTCCAACTACAAATTCAATGTCATGGGATCGATGCGCAGCATGGATAATTTCATGCGCGGATTCAGCATCTCTTTCATGCTGGGTGTGTTCTGCCTTGGAGTCCTCGATCTGGTGCTTGCCGGTGAACGCTCGGGCCTGCTGAAGCGAGTGGCGCTGGTCCACACGATTTGGCTGGCCACGATGACCGCCGTGGGGCTGCGTTACTTCTTTGTTGCTCCCACTTCGTTCTTGGCAACCGCGCTGCTAATCTTCGCGCTGGCTTGGCTGAAGCTGCCGAGTTCGGCTAGCTGACGACGGACGACGACTTCCATTACAATCAAGGATTAACCTGCTGGGCTCCGGCTGCGCTGTAGGAGTTCGACGGACCACTCGCATTCTGGGGTTTTGCGCCAAGGCCGAAAGTTAAGAGCCAAGAGCCGAATCTGTGAATCCATCCTCGTCCAAATCGCTCACGTTTCAGGAACTGATCCTGCGTCTGCAGACGTTCTGGGCCGAGCGCGGATGCGTGCTGCAGCAGCCTTACGACGTGGAAGTCGGGGCCGGCACGATGGCGCCGGAAACATTTCTGCGTGTGCTGGGACCGAAGCCTTACAAGGTCGCCTATGTGCAGCCGTCACGACGTCCCGCAGACGGGCGCTATGGAGAGAATCCCAACCGGCTGTTCAAGCACATGCAGTTGCAGGTGATCCTGAAGCCTCCGCCGGAGAATGTGCAGGAGTTGTACCTGGAGTCGCTGGATGCGATTGGCATTGACCTGCGCCAGCACGACATCAAGTTTGAAGAAGACAACTGGGAAGCTCCCACGCTGAGCGCGTGGGGCGTGGGCTGGCAGGTGATGCTCGACGGACTGGAGATCACGCAGTTCACTTACTTCCAGCAGTGCGGTGGCGTGGATCTGTTTCCGATTTCGGCGGAGCTGACGTATGGTCTCGAGCGCATCGCCGCATTTCTTGCAGGATGTGGATTCGATCTACGACATCGTGTGGGCGCGCGATCCATCGGTTGACGAAAACGATCGGCAGCGTGGTGAAGTATGGCGACGTGCGGTTGGCCGATGAGTTGCAGTTTTCCGTGTACAACTTCGAAGCTGGCGGACGTCGAAAAGGCTTGGAAACATTTTCGGTTGTACGAGTCGGAGTGCAAAGGGCTGTTGGAGGAGATTCGCGTCGACCTCGACTCCCTGAAGGCCGACGCCGGCGCCGTGTGGCCGGCTGTTGCGATGGCCGATGGAGGAAAGGCTGCCATGGCGCAGGTTCTGCGCAGCCCCATTGTTGGGCGCTTACGACCTTTGCTTGAAATGCTCGCACCTGTTCAACATTCTGGATGCGCGCGGAGCGATTTCGGTGACCGAGCGCGTGGGCGTGATCGCGCGGGTGCGAGCGTTGGCGGTGGGGATTGCGAAGGCCTGGGTGGATCAGCAAAAGAGCCAACTCAGAGACCTGAATCCGCGTCGGAGCAATCCGACGAGCCTGAACCTGTGAGCCAGAAGAAGCCGAAGGCGAAGAAGGAAGCATTGTCGCCGGTGGTCTAGCCGACGAGCCAGCGTCCCGCTATTGGATTTTGCACAGGCGAATTGTGATCCTCGTCACATTCTGCGAACACGACCTTTTGAAACACTGGATGGTTTGAAGGCATGCCAGACTTCCTATTAGAGATCGGATGCGAAGAGATTCCGGCGCGGATGATTGACGCGGCGTCCGAGGAACTGCGCGAGCGCGTTGCGGCGCTGCTGACACGCGAGCGGCTGTCGGGCGGCGAAGTCACGCATTTCGATACGCCCCGGCGTCTGGCGATTCTGGCGTCGGGCATTGCCGCTTCCCAGGCGGACGTCGTCGAGCAGGTTACCGGGCCTTCGAGTCAACGTCGCATATAAGGATGGCCAGCCCACGCCCGCGGCGCATGCCTTTGCCAGAAAAGCCGGAGTGGATGTCACCCAACTGGAAAAGAGTCACCACACCCAAGGGCGAATACCTCGTCGGCGAAGGTCACGAAGAAAGGCCGCAGTGCTGCCGAGATTCTGGCCGAGAGCCTTGCCCAAAGAACTCTCCACGATCTACTGGCCCAAGAACATGTACTGGCAGAAGCCGAACGAGCGCTTCGTGCGTCCGGTACGCTGGCTGGTCGCGATGCTCGACGAGGAGACGATCCCTCTGGAGTTTGACGGCATTCGTGCAGGGAAGAGTTCGCGCGGACATCGGATTCTGTCTGATGGTGCGGTGACGATTCCGCGGGCCGGGCCATGCGTATGTGGATTCTCTGCGGGCCGCGAAGGTGCTAGGCCGCGCCGAACGCGAGCATCAGATTCGCAAGGCTCTCGATGCCGCGACGCGCACCATTCCCGGCGCTCGCTGGCGCGAAGATAAGGCGCTGCTCGATACGGTCGTGAATCTCACGGAGTTTCCGTCGGCCATTCTGGGCAGTTTCGATCCGCAGTTTCTTAGCTCTGCCTGAGGAAGTGCTGGTCACGGTGATGCGCGACCACCAGAAGTATTTCGCGATCGAAGATGCGAAGGGAAAACTGGCGCCGCATTTCCTGGCCGTGCTGAATACCGACAGCGATCCCCAGGGGTTGATTCGGCACGGAAATGAGCGGGTGCTGCGGGCACGCTTCAACGATGCGCGCTTCTTCTGGGAGACCGATCAGAAGAAATCTCTGCTGGAGCGCCTGGAATCTCTGAAGCATGTAACCTTCCAGAAAGATCTTGGAAGTTATTTCGACAAGACGCAGCGTGTGCAGCGCCTGTGCAGTTGGCTGAGCGAGATTCTTAAGCAGCATGAGATACCGGTGCGGCCGGGGGTGATTCACAAGGCGGCGTGCCTGTCGAAGACCGACTTGACCACCGAACTGGTGAAGGAATTCACGGAACTGCAGGGAATCGTCGGCGGCCTGTACGCGCGCGCGCAGCAACTCGACGAGAGCCTTGCCGGAAGCGACGCGGTTCGCCATCGCCGACGCGATTTACGATCACTACAAGCCCGAGTCGACCGACGACGATGTTCCGCGGTCGATGGAAGGCGCCGTGCTTTCGATCGGTGACAAGGCCGACACGATTGCCGGGATGTTCGCGCTGGGACTGGTGCCGAGCGGATCGAAGGATCCGTTTGCGCTGCGCCGGCAGGCGAATGGCATCGTGAAGGTGATCGCCGAGAAGAAGTTGCCATTGCGGTTGGACGAACTCATGCGGGATGCGCGTGCGGGATATCAGCGATCCGAGGCGGAGAAGAAGTTCGTCGACGATGAGACAGTCTTCCGAGTCGATCGCCACATTCTTCCGCGAGCGGTTGGAGTTTTATCTGAAGGACGTGCTCGGGTACCCTACGATGTGGTGAAAGCGGTGCTGGGATGCGGATGCGGAAGATGTAGTGGATGCGGTGCAGACGAGCCGAGGCGGTGAAACAGGTTCTGCATCATGCCCGAGTTCCAGGCGATTGGTGCAGCTTGCAAGCGCATGCGGAACATTCTGAAGCAGGCGGCGGAGAAGGGAATTGCCCCCGCTGCGAAGTTCGAATCTCTTCCGGATTCCGCGCCAGAAGAGAAAAACCTGGCAGCCTATGTCGAGCTAAACGGTCCGAGGGTAGAGGCGCTTCGCAAGAAGAGAGATTATGGCGACGCGCTTCGGTTGCTCTCCTCGGCCCGCGAGCCCGTGGATGCGTTCTTCGACAAAGTGATGGTCATGGTCGACGATCCGAAACTGCGAGCGAACCGACTGGCGCTGCTGCGGACACTGCTGAAAGAGTTTTCCACGATCGCCGACTTCTCGGAGATCGTGACCGAAGGGAAAGGTCTGAGATTGGAATGGTATCGGAACGGTAAACGAAATCCTGCTGGAATTTCATACAATTCAAACTGACTCAATACATGGCTAACAGATGAAATCTGACACAAAGGACTCATACATGGCGACGATGACTCTCCCCGAAACTGAAGGAAGAACCAAGAAAGTCCACAACCAAGTACGTTTACTCTTTCGGCGGCGGCAAGGCCGACGGCAACGGCAAGATGAAAGACGTGCTGGGCGGTAAGGGTGCCGGACTGGCCGAGATGACCAATGCCGGGCTTCCCGTGCCTCCAGGATTCACGATCCAGACCGAGGCCTGCCGCGAGTACATGCGAACCGGCACGACCTCGAAAGCGGTCGAGCGGCAGATGGACGAGGCGCTGGCAAAACTGGAAGCGCTGCAAGGTCAGAAGCTCGGCACCGGCGAGAACCCGCTGCTGGTCAGCGTGCGTTCGGGTGCGAAGTTCTCCATGCCAGGCATGATGGACACGATTCTCAACCTCGGCCTGAACGACAAGAGCGTGGAGGCCCTGGCCAAGCGCAGCAACAATCCGCGCTTCGCGGCCGATTCCTACCGCCGCCTGATCCAGATGTTCGGCAACGTCGTGCTCGACATCGAAAAAGCCGCGTTTGACGAAGTGTTCGATGCCAAAAAGAAGCAGCGGAAGACGAAGCTCGACACCGACCTCACGGCGAAAGATCTTCAGGAAGTCATTGTCGAATACAAGAAGGTCGTGAAGAAGCACGCCAAGCGCGACTTTCCGCAGGATCCGCGCGAACAACTAGTCCTGGCGCGCGATGCCGTGTTCCGCTCCTGGCAGAACGATCGCGCGAAGCACTATCGCCGCATGAACAACATCGACGACATGCTGGGCACAGCGGTCAACGTGCAGGCCATGGTGTTCGGGAACCTTGGCGACACCAGCGGATCCGGCGTGGGCTTTACGCGGAATCCTGCGATTGGCACGAAGGAATTCTATGGAGAATTCCTGATGAACGCGCAGGGCGAAGATGTGGTCTCCGGCGTGCGCACTCCGGTCCCAATTCTAAAACTGCATGAGATTCTGCCCGAAGCATACAACCAGTTGCGCGAGATCACGACTCGGCTGGAACAGCACTACAAGGACGTCCAGGATTTCGAGTTCACCGTGCAGGACGGCAAGCTGTACATGCTGCAAACCCGCAACGGGAAGCGCACGGGGCTGGCTGCAGTTCGAATCGCGATTCAGATGGTCGATGAGGGTCTCATCACTAAGGAAGAAGCGATCTTCCGGGTTGATCCTAATCAGCTGTATGACTTCCTCGTTCCGCGTCTGGATGAGAAGAGCACGAAAGTTGAAGTGCTCGCCACTGGACTGCCGGCATCGCCAGGAGCCGCGGTTGGACAGATTGTCTTCACCGCGGACGAAGCGGTGAGGATGGCGGGACACGATACCACGAAGAAGCCGGTGATTCTTGTTCGCGCCGAAACGACGCCGGAAGACATTCACGGCATGGAAGTCGCGAAGGGCATTCTCACCTCGCGCGGCGGCATGACCAGTCACGCCGCAGTCGTAACGCGCGGCATGGGCAAGTGCTGCGTCGCGGGAGCCGGCGACATCGACGTCAACGAAAAGACTCGCGAGATGAAGGTGAAGGGGCAGACCTTCAAAGAAGGCGACTGGATCTCGCTCGACGGCACCACTGGCCGCGTGATCAAAGGAAAGCTCAACACACTCGATCCGTCCCCCGATGATCCGGAGCTGCAGAAGTTCATGAACTGGGCCGATCCGTATCGCAAGATGAAGGTTCGGGCGAATGCCGATATTCCGCGGGATGCAGTGCAGGCGCGGGCATTTGGAGCGGAAGGCATCGGTCTCTGTCGCACCGAGCACATGTTCTTCGGGGAAGATAAGATTCGTCACATGCGCGCGATGATTCTGGCGGACAACGAGAAGGATCGGATCGCGCGCGCTGAAGAAATTGTTGCCTCTGCAGCGCAAGGATTTCGCCGGCGTTTTCAAGGCGATGGACGGTCTGCCGGTTACGATCCGCACGCTGGATCCACCGCTTCACGAGTTCCTGCCACGTCGCGAGGACTTGATGGTGGATATTGCCACATTCCCGCATGCTGATGCGAAGGCAGAAGAAAGAACTGCTGAAGCGTTATTCCGATTACGGTGCGAAGAGCGTCGGCGACCTGAAGAAGACTCCTGCCCACCCTCCTCGCCCGCGTCGAGCAGTTGCACGAGTTCAACCCCATGCTCGGACATCGTGGATGCCGTCTCGGCATCACGTATCCCGAGATTACAGAGATGCAGGCTCGCGCCATTTTCGAAGCGGCGGTCGACTGCACGAAGAAGGGAATCAAGGTGCTGCCGGAAGTCATGATTCCGCTGGTCGCTACGGTGAAAGAAATGGCGAACCAGGCGGCGATCGTGCGGCGCGTGGCGGACGAAGTATTCAAAGAGAAGGGAACCAAGGTCGAGTACATGGTGGGCACGATGATCGAGTTGCCGCGTGCGGCACTGGTGGCGGACGAGATCGCTAAAGAGGCGGAGTTCTTCTCGTTCGGAACCAACGATCTGACGCAGACGACCTTCGGCTTCTCTCGCGACGACATCAACAAGGTGCTGCCGACGTATCTTGCCGAGGGCATCCTGAAGCAGGATCCGTTCGCTGCTCTGGATCAGGAAGGCGTCGGACAGTTGGTGAAGATGGCAACGGAGCGCGGCCGCAAGACGCGGCCAACGCTGAAGGTGGGAATCTGCGGAGAACACGGCGGCGAGCCGTCGTCCGTGGAATTCTGCTATCGCACCGGCTTGAACTACGTTTCGTGCTCGCCGTTCCGGGTGCTGACCGCCCGATTGGCGGCAGCGCAGGCGGCGGCGACCGAGACGCTAAAGGTCGAAGGCGGCCGAACGAAGTAGCACTTCAACTACAGAGGGCACAGAGGAACACGGGGTCTTGAATTACCCTGTGTCCTCTGTGGTTATTGAACTTTTTGCAGCCGCGCGATCAGCTTTTGCGGCAGACTCTCTTCCGAATCTGACCATAAGCGGCGCGAGGTCGCGCGGGTATTCATCTCCGCTTTTCTGGTGAACTCTACGAGCTTCGCCACGTTGTCACGAATCTTGACCTGAGTCTCTTCCGTGAGTTCTACGTTCTCCTGAACGAACAGCGAGTCCAGCCCGAAGTCAATTTCGATGTGGCCGGTTTCCTGGATAAATTCCGTCGTCGAACTCCTCCCCTTGTACGATGAACTTAACGAGGCTCGGGATGAGTTGCCATTGATGACCATTTTCGTCCGGCGTCCATAGGTCCCAATATGCGTCGAAGACGTAGGCGTAGTCGTCATGAATCAGGTCGGCGGCGACCACGACTGCTTCCTCGGGCGTGATTCCGGGCGAGAACCGTCGCTCCAGAACGCTGGCTTCGTTCCAAGAGACAGGTTGTACAGCGGCGTACGTCACGCCGGGCCGTCGTTCCGAGAAAGGAAACTGCTGCAGGACCGCGAACATATGCGGCAGCATCGCCGGACCGGAGAAGTCGGGAAACCACAGGCTCAGATAAAGGGGATCAGCCATAGGAAAGATCAGAGGCAGCGCCTCACCATCATTATTGCAAATGCGCCACGGTCGGATCGAGGCTCGGCGGGATTTCTTCAGGGCCGGCGCTTGCCGGCTATCGCGCAGTCAGCTGGCTTGTAGTGAGGATGGTTGAGCGGTCGGAATAGAGGCTTCTCCATCGTCGGACGCCATGCCATCGGCCGTAGACGCTGGAATGGTGGCTTTGAGGATCGTTCCATCAAGATTCGATTCAATTTCCAGGCTGCCGCCGAGTTCTTTCAACCGCTCCCGAATGCCCGCAAGGCCCACGCCCACATTTCCTGTCTTCCAGAATCGATCAAGCACTTCTCGCGGAACGCCCATTCCATAGTCTTTCACTGTCAGGACTACTCGAGATTCGTCGGCGGTGACACGAACCTCAACCGCGCGGCTTCCGGAGTGCCGATGAACGTTGGTTAAGGCTTCCTGAAGAATGCGGAACAACGCTGTTTCCGTCCGGCGAGGCAGTCGATTTACGTGTTCGGGAAGATTGAGTTTCGCTGCGATTCCGCTTCTCTTTCCGAAGCCCTCTACATACCACTTCGCGGCTGAAGCAAATCCGGCTTCATCGAGAAGCGGCGGGTGAAGTAAGTGAGAGAGCGTCCGGGTATCGGCGATCGATCGATCTACAAGTTGTTGCGCATCCCGCACATAGGGCGAGCTCCCGCTGAGGCTCTGGGCGAGCATGTCGAGACTGATTTTGGCAGCAGTCAGATCCTGACCCAGGCTGTCATGCAGTTCGCGCGCAATGCGGCGCCGCTCCTCATCCTGTACCCGCAATAACTTTACTGAAAGCCGTCGCAGGGCGAGCGTTCGCTGTTCTACGAGCGATTCCAGCGCATCATGAGCGCGCTGTAGCGCGTCTTCCGCAGCTTGCCTCTTCTGCAGATGATCGCGAACTTCGTATTGCCGCCGCCGCGCCAGCAGTGCGCTCCGTACCGTGCTGATCAGGGTAACCGGGCGTAGAGGACGCTCAAGCAGCGTAACATTGCCGAGCGGAGCGCGAGAACGAACTGCCGACTCGGTGCTTGCCGTGCTCAGACCGCTTCCGGTGAGAACGATCATCGGGAAGTCGGACCATGGAGGCTGAGTCGAGAGCTTCAGCGCGAGCGCGCTGATTGCTCCATTCTGTAGTACCTCTTCGGTGATAATTGCCGCCCCGGCATGCTCAGAGATTGCGCATCTCCAGTTCCCGCAGCGTCGGGAGCGTTCGTATGCTAATCGCAGACTGCGCCAGTACTCTCTCGATAAGCGCCGCGTCCTTGCCGAAGGGCGCGAAGACTATCACTTCGAGATCGCTCATCAGATCAGGCATGAGCGTTGTCTTTCCCCAGATAGCGGCGCCAATGCGGTCGGACTTCCCGATAAAATTCCCTGGAAATTCGAAAGGGGCGCGCCCACCTGGATCGTATTGGGAGAGAAGCGAAGTTCGCGAATGGAACGCTCGTGTCCCCCGCTCCGTTTCTTCATCATCGAGATGGCTTGACGCACCTCGCCCCGCGACTCAAAGTATCGAAGTACCAGAATGTTGTCCGCGAGGTAACTGACATCGATCGGAGTTTGCATGGCGCTGCCGACCAGTCCCATTTGCGCCAGGACCATGAGCGTGAGAATTCCACGGTTGTTTAAATAGGTTAAGAGCTCATGCAAATGCAAAGCGAGAAATTGCTCGCCGGGCATGGCCTGAAGAAATCCATTGAGACTGTCAATGAGAACGGCCGCGCATGCGTCTTCTTCCACGCTTCGGCGCACCATGTCCACAAACTCACCGGGAGACATTTCGGCCGGATCCAGGTGCTCGATCTTCATAGTGCCCGATTTGATATGTCGTTTCAGGTCCATGCCGAGGCCTGCTGCACGCCCCATCAGAGTGTTGATCGTTTCTTCAAAGATGAATGCAACGGTGTTTTCGCCTCGTTCCGCTGCGGTCGTCAAAAAGCGCAGGGCAAGAGTGGTCTTGCCGCATCCGGCCGGCCCGATGAGCAAGGTGCTCGTTCCACGACCGAGTCCGCCACCCGCCAACTCGTCGAGTTCCGCCAGGCCGCTGGCCGCGACACTTGCTTCCTCGTGTTCGTTGGCATATTCCGAAGCTACGAGGCGAGGAAATACGACGACTCCTCCGCTGCGGATCACGTAGTCGTGGAAGCCTTCACGAAACGCGCTCCCTCTGAGCTTGGTCACTTCGATCCGTCGCATGGTCTTGCCATATTCGCGGCTCACTCTACTCATGGAAACGACGCCATGCACGATGCTGTGAAGTTCAAGATCGGCGTAGCGACTGGTGCGGTCATCCAGTAATAGAACGGTGCACGTGTCGGGAGCGTACTCTTTCAGCGAGAGAATCTGGCGACGGTACCGTAGAGGATCTTTCGCGAGCATGCGCACTTCGGAAAGCGCGTCAATGACCAGCCGATCGGGTTTCTGGCGATCGACTTCCGCCATAATGGTCTGGACGCGATCGTTCAATTCGACCTCGGCAGGATGGAAGACGGTATATTGTCCTTCTGGTTTGAGGTCTTGCTCACTTGGCCTTACTTCGAGAATGGTGAGGCCATCCACCTCAAATCCATGCAAGCCCGCCACCGTCATTAACTCGACACGTGATTCGGAGAGAGTTACATAGAGGACCTTCTCGCCGCGCCGGAGCCCTTCGGCAACAAACTGAATGGCGAGCGTCGTCTTACCGGTTCCAGGCTCTCCTTCGACGAGGTAGACGTGACCAACCGGCAATCCACCTCCGAGCACATCATCAAGTCCTGCACAACCTGAACTACACCGCGCGATTTCGGGCGCTACCTTTTCTTGCAACATGCGGCAGGGTCAGATCCTTTCTTCACGGTTTCTATCCTGAGCCGGGTTCATAGCTGTAGTGCCCTGCAAGGGCAGAGCTATTTGATTCTTCGGGTAACGCATCGTCCCGTAAATACATTGTTTTCTGTAGTTATCAGGAAACGGATCGGGCAGAA
The DNA here is from genome assembly GCA_963788555.1 of uncultured Acidobacteriaceae bacterium. Taxonomy (GTDB): domain Bacteria; phylum Acidobacteriota; class Terriglobia; order Terriglobales; family Acidobacteriaceae; genus Sulfotelmatobacter. The sequence goes on from CAWBHM010000008.1 coordinate 1,129,396, forward strand.
TCCACGAGCGAAACTTACAATCAGAGAGCGAGGTAGACCGACACCATACTGAAATGCCTGATCGAAATGAGGCGGAGAACCGCGGATGAATTTGAAACGACTTTCTCTCCTTTTTTGTGTCTTTTGTGGTTTCGTTTGTGCGAACTGGTGGCAAATGATGTGGGGGATCTGCTGTGTTTTGACATGCTGCAAAGCGGCTGCTACCATCAAAAGTTCGCCGGTTATCCTGCCCTTACCGAGGTCCCCGTCGTCTAGCCTGGCCTAGGACATCGCCCTTTCACGGCGGTAACACGGGTTCAAATCCCGTCGGGGACGCCAACCTTATCAACCACTTGCAAATCCCCTCCAGAATTTTGTACGTCCGTTAACGTCCGATAAGCCTCGGTGCTTGGTTGTTCTTCATTTTTGTCGAGCAACAAGCTCACAACCCGGCTCTGCGCGTCTCGCTTGGTTTGCGTGATCGCTTGCGCGTAGATGTTCAGAGTGACCGAGATGTTTGCGTGTCGCATTAGCTCTTGCACAACCTTCACGTCTTCGCCGTTCCCCTTGAGGAGCGTCGCATACGTGTGCCGGAACGTGTGCCAACCGAAATGGCCCACGATTCCGATTTCCTTGGCCGCCGGTTCCAAGTGCGCCTTGTAGAGCGAACCTGGCCAGTACCGCAGCTTGCCCTTGCTGTGCCGGCTGGCAAATACCCAGTCCTCATCGATTGGCTACGACTCTGCAGTCGCCAGTTCCACAGGACCTTCGACAATCGCAAATCGAGCGGAACCGGCTTGCGAGAGGCTTCGGTCTTGCAGTCCCCGACGTGCTGCATCACGATCGAGCGGATGAACATGGACTTCCATCTTCTGAAAATCGATATCCTTCCACTTGAGGCCTAACAACTCCCCAACCCGAAGGCCTGTGAACACGGCGAGGAATACCATCGTCCGCGTGGGCCCCTTGAGGATGCGAAGCAGTGCCGCAATCTGCTCGATGGAAAGCACAATGGGCATCCTGGTCCGTTCTACTTTGGTATTGCTTCCGGGGCCGATCATGGCACTGGGTCGCCGCGAAAGGAAAAACGGGAGCTTCGCCGAATCGGGCGTCCCCATCTCACGCGTCAAGTCTTCTTCGCCTTTGCGGGAGGGACCAGCGCCACGGCAGCCTCGGTGGTCAGCAGGAGGAAAGCGAATGTCTCCTGCAGGTACAGACGGACCGCGGCATCGTTGTGGTTGAGGTAGCCGATGGAGACGTCCTGCCCGATGTGTAGTTCGAAATCACCACCACGAGTGGTTACCACGAAAGCGCCGGCGATGGCGGGCGCCCAGATGATTTGATCTTTGACCAGGCGCTTGACGTGCTCCAACACTGGGTATCCGTGGTCGCTGGTTTCGGCGAGTGCGGTGTAAGCATCGGCGCCGAGCAACACGGCATAGGGGCCGTTGACCCCGACGAGACGCAACTGGCTTAAGCCTTGGGCAATCGCCTCCGGGTACTCGCGCACATCAGCCGGGAGCGTCATGATCGGATTGCTGGTCCCCTGACGGATGCCTCCAATGCCAGCGGCGGCATACCCGTCGAATATGGCGGCGTCCTCGGCAAGGGCGATCTGTCGCGCGGCGTCCTTGGCCGGTTGCCAGTCGGAGTCATTCGCACCGCGATCAACATCGTCGATACTTTTGCGATCCAGTTCGAAGGGAACACGCAGTTCGACCAGCGCCTTCACCTCGCGCTGGCTCGCGATAACGCCTTTTGCCGGGGCGGCGATTGTATGAACGTGACCGGTGCCGACGGCAGAGAGGCCCGCGCCAGCCGGCCCCTTTAGGTCAACAATGCGCCGTCCCGCGAGATAGCGCTTAAGCGTGCGTGATGTTTCCTCTTCGATTTGAGCCCAAGCCGAATCGGAAATGGGGGCAAGCTCGCGATGGAGATTATTCATGTGGTACGTCTCCTTTGAGAGAACCGATGCCGAGCGAACCGTCGCGCACCGATGGAATGGATGAAGAGGTTTCGGCCACCGGCGGCGCTGCTGGGGATTCCGCAGCAGACTGGGTTTGGTCCTCGGCGACATTCTTCAGAAATGTCGCCGACGGCACGAAGAACAGGTTTCCGGTGACGGCGCGGCTGAAGTCGAGCAGTCGGTCGTAGTTGCCGGGAGGGCGGCCGATGAACATGTTCTCGAGCATCTGTTCGATGGTGCGGGGCGAACGGCTGTAGCCGATGAAGTAAGTGCCAAATTCGCCGTAGCCCGGCCGGCCGAAGGGCATGTTGTCGCGCAGGATCTTGATCTCTTTGCCGTTCTCGACGATTGTGGTAAGCGCGCTGTGCGCCGAGGTTGGCTTGACCGAATCGTCTAGTTCGATATCGGAAAGCTTGGTGCGGCCGATGATGCGTTCCTGTGCTTCGGTGGAGAGCGCATTCCATGCGCCAAGATCGTGGAGATATTTCTGAACGATGACATAGCTGCCGCCGGCAAAGTCAGCGTCCTCGTCACCGACTACTACGGCGTCGGCCGCCGCCTCGCCTTGGGGATTCTCCGTCCCATCGACGAAGCCGAGCAGGTCGCGATCATCGAAGTAGCGGAAACCCTGAACTTCATCTATCGGCGAAACGACGCTTCCCAGACGCGCCATAATCTGCGTGGCCAGTTCGAAAGACAGGTCCATGCGCTTGGCGCGGATGTGGAAGAGCAGGTCGCCTGGGGTGGAGATCGCATGGCGTGCCCCGGCACGAATCTCCCGGAAGGGATGCAGTTCTGCCGGCCGCGGCTGCCCGAAGAGGCGGTCCCACGCGTCGGATCCAAACCCGATGACGCAGGAAAGTCCTCCCTCCAGGTCGCGAAATTCCACGGCGCGCACCAAACCGGCGAGCTCTCCGCAGAACGAGCGCAGGGTTGCGCGATTTTCAGGGCCGGGATTGAGCGTCGCGACCAGGAAGATCGCGGCGCGAGTGAGCGGCGCAGCCACTGCCTGTGCGAGGGCAGGCGATTTACCTGCTACTTCGGGCGTGTTCGTCGGATCGGGCTTCATCGTTCGACTCTGCGTCGGTCAGGCTGCCTCGGAATTGCCATGGGATTTCTTAAAGTGCCCGCCAAACGGATAGCGCATCGCGGACAAGAGTTTATCAGCGAAGTCGACCTCGCTGCGACCAGGACTTTTCCGTCGTGCGACGACGCACCCAACTAAGAGTTGTGGTTTCTTGGATCATCTTGCGCACTGAGGTATTCAAGTCCAAGCGGACCAATCGCCGTCACTTGGGTTACGTACTCACTGGATTTCGCCCAGTGAAAATGAGACGTATTGCCCGGCAGAACGATGACGCTTCCGGGCGGATATGCTTCCAGCTTTTCCGCATTGAACTGATCGCCCAGACCGATGTAGAAAATGCCTGAAATCACTGTGTAGACTCGATCCTCCGGGTGTCGGTGAGGCATCAGCTTGACGCCGTGGGGCACTCGAACCCTAATGGTGTAGGGGCCAGCTTGCGAGGGCTGACCGACAATGACAGCTAGGCGGACCGAAGGTGGGAATGCGGCGAAGGGCTTCCAGTTGATGTCTTCGGACAAGACCGCTCTGAAAATGTCTTGGCCCGGCTGATGCGCTGCACCCATACTTTGTTGTGGTTTCGTCATGGCGGCTGTTCGGTCGTTTGACATATAAACCCCTTCTGGTTCAGTCGTGATGCACATTTGCGATTAGATCGAAAGCGTGCAGGCGAAATAATTGGACGAACGTATCGACCGGTTCAACGCTTCTGGTACGGGTGGAAGATGTAGTCCTTCGCCTTCACTGGCGTATGGCACGCGTAGCCGCAGTCCGAAGGGCTTTTGGCATCGGCCGTGAACTTATCGGATGCGGGGTCGTAGTTGAAGACCGCGTATCCCCATCCGCCGCTTTTCGAAAATCTCTTGCTGTCTTTTTCCATCACGAAAGCTTGGGAAAAGACGTCGGGCACTTCCACGGCGAAAGGGGCCTCCGTGCTCTTCTTCAACTTCCACTGGAGCTTGACGATCATGGACCCCTCCGGGAAAGGCCGGCCGTTGCCGGGGACGCCGGCTTTATACGCGTTGATCATCGTGGGATTCGCGACGATCACCTTGAGTATTTCGGTGGTTCGGGCGGAGGAGACGTCAGCCCAGTCTTCGTATCCCCTGAAGTCGGAGAACGCAATTCCGCCTGGCGATACCAGCGCGTACTTGTCCTTGTCTTGGCCTTGCGCGTAAAGGACCATGACGCCGAGGACGGCGAGCACTGTCACGGCTGTTGCAACCATGGCAAAGCCGCCGATACGTTTCCCGGCGGTGTGTGTTTCTATCCCCTGTTCTTGTTGTTCTTCCGGCACAGATTTCGTCACAAGTTCAGCCATGGTGCGTTCTCCTCACAAATAAAGTTTACTGAGCCCGATCCGCGTGCATCTTGAACGATTGCAATTAAGCCCGAGGTGAGGGGAGTAAAACAATTGGACCTTGGTATCGGCGACACCTTCCTATCGAGCGTGCTGGAGGAGGTTCCCTTCGCTTTGATCGACTTTCAGGCTAGCTATGGAGAAAAGCCGTATGCCTCAGGCACGAACCGACGGCAGTCGATACGAAAGCATGGGCAATACCATCGTCCAATTGCGCGGCTGGTTTTGTTCTGGCTGAATGGTCACGGAGGAAGATTCCATGGCGACCATGAACCCACCTACCAAACTCACACAGGTGAACGCACGCGCGAAACCTGCACAGATTCACCTGACTCGCCGGTCGCCAGCCTATTGGCGTGTCACGATCGACAACCCTCCGATCAATGTCATGGGTCCGGAAATGGACAAGCAGTTCCAGGAGGTCATCAACGCACTCGAGGCCGACGAGCAAGTCAAGGTCGTGGTCTTCGACAGCGCGGTCGACGACTACTTCCTGAATCACTCGGACTTCACGGCCAAGATTGAAGACCTGACCTCGCTGCCGGAGGGCACGACGGGCCTGCCGCCCTGGCCGGACTTTCTTGTGCGTCTGACCCGCTTGCCGGTTGCGTCCATCGCCCTGATCCGCGGCCGTGCGACCGGCAACGGCAGCGAGATCACGCTGGCCTGCGACATGAGCTTTGCCAGCCGCGAGAAGACCATCATCTCGCAATGGGAGGTGGGTGTGGGAATGGTCGCCGGGGGCGGCCCCATGGCTCGGCTTCCCCGACTCATCGGTCGAAACCGCGCCCTCGAAGTGCTCTTGAGCTCGGAAGACATCAGCGCGGACCAAGCCGAGGCTTACGGTTACATTAATCGCGCCCTGCCCGACGCCGAGCTAGATGCGTTCGTAGAGGCGCTCGCCACGCGGATCGCAAAGTTCGACAAATGGGCGATCGCCCAGACCAAGCGCCTCGTCAACACCAGCCTGCCGCCGGATGTCGAACTCGGGGCCGGGTGGGATGCGTGCATTGCTTCGCTCGGGCGACCTGCCGCACAAAATGGAATCAAAGCGCTGATGGAGCGCGGCTTCCACAAGCCCGGGGATGTTGAAAATCGACTCGGATACTACCTGGGCCAAATCGGGCGGTAGGGCGGCGCGTCCGACGCGGTTCCGAACTCCGGAGGTTGCAGATGGGACGGGCTCGAAGGCAAGCTTGCCTGCGGGAATGGAAGGAAAATTGAAAATGAAAAAAGACCTGCGCGGAATCAATCCCGCTTCGAAGCCGAGTGGCGATGGGTGTGTCGAATGCCTGGCGTCACCGAAAGGCTGGTGGTTTCACCTCCGTCGGTGCGCGAAGTGCGGGCACATCGGTTGCTGCGACAGTTCTCCGAGCCAGCATGCGTCCAAGCATGCGGCGACAACAGGGCACCGATCATTGCCAGCTTCGAGCCGGGAGAGGATTGGTTCTACGATTACGAGAAGCGGGGGATGATCAAGAGTGTGGAGTTGCTTCCGCCACACTCGCACCCGGAGGATCAACCATCACCTGGACCGGCAGGGAGAGTTCCAGCAAATTGGGAATCGCTGCTGCACTAGCTGGCGTCGATCGATTTTTTATGAATGGGAGCGGGACTCGAGACATCGTATTTGTAATGAGCACCGTATCGAAAGGAGCCATCAATGGACGGCGTACAAAAGGAGCCATCAATGAACGCGGTACAAGTCGACCAGAAGAGCTTTGAGATGCCCCCGCGCGAAGGGATCAGCATCGCGCATTTTCTCACCGTGGCCGACGTCGAGCGATCGGCTCGTTACTACGAAAAGGTCTTCGGCGCTCGCATTCTGACCATGGGTGATGGCAACGCGCCTCCGTACCTTCAGCTTGCAAATATCTGGATGATTCTCAACGTTGGGGGCGGGCCGACCCCAGATAAGCCGACGGTAACGCTCAGCGTTCCCGACCCGAATCACATCAACAGCTTCATGAATTTCCGCGTTGCGGATATTCAAGCATGCTATGAATTATGGAAAAGTCGAGGAGCCGAGTTCATCACGGAGCCAATACCTAAGTACGGCGAGATTCGCTGCTACATCCGCGATCCTGACGGCTACATTATCGAGGTCGGACAGAGCACTACCCTCACGTACGGTTAACACTCGGGCCGGATGGGATGCCGACTCTGGGCCTCATCGTTGCGCTTCTGCAATCTTGCTTTGAACAGTCACTCGCTCTGAGATCGAAAGGAGTACCAGATGGACCGCACAAATGGAAAACAGACCACGCCCGTGACCGCGTCTGTCGCGTCGAACACGCTGAGCGTGAACGTTTTTACAGCCCCGGGAAAGACTATGGTCGGCGAGCGGCCAAAGCCTTTCGGCGAAGCGCTCGGCTTTGACCCGATCACGTCGACTTTAATCTTCGGCGAATACGATGCGGTGCTGGTGGACGCAATGGGGACAGTGGCTGAGGCCGAGGCTCTCGCGGATTGGGTCGCTCTGCACAACCGCAACCTGGAGACCATCTATATAACCCACGCCCATTTCGACCACTTCTACGGTCTGAGCATTCTGCTCGACCGTTTCCCGGGCGCTCGGGCCATAGCAACGCCCGAGGCGGTGAACGCCATGCAGATGTCTTTCACTCCCACTGTGGAGCGGTTGGCCCGCCGTATGTTTCCGGGGCAAGTGCCCACCAAGTTGGTTCCACCTGAGCCCTATGAGCACGAAACGTTCCCTCTCGAGGGCCACGAATTGCGCATCATCAAGCAGGGCCGCACCGATAGTCCCGATTCGACGTCTCTCTACGTTCCATCGATCGGCCTGATCGCGCTGGCGACGTTGTATACAACCAATGCCGCATGTACGTCGGCGACACCACCCCCGAAAGCCGAAGGAATTGGATCGCGGCGCTAGATCGGTTAGCGGCGCTGAACCCGGCGATTGTTGTGGCCGGTCACAAGAAGACGGGCGCGCCCGACTCTCCCTCGACGATCCAAGACACCAAGCGTTACCTCGAGGACTTCGATCGGCTGCAGAAAACCGTGACGTCCGACCAGGAGTTGTTCGATCAAATGACGGAGCTATACCCGCATTGGGTGGCCAATCAGTCCTGGTTGATGTTTGGATTCCCGCAGCCATAACCTGCATCGACCGTCTCAAAGTAGCTATGACTGAGCAGGAAACTCGGGGGCAAGGGAACTCGAGGAAACTCCGGAACTTTGCGGGCGTTAATCCAACGGAAAAGGAGTCTGTATGCCAACTATTACCACCAAGGACGGCGTTGAGATCTTTTACAAGGACTGGGGTTCGGGCCAGCCGATCGTGTTCAGTCATGGCTGGCCGCTTTCGGCGGATGACTGGGATAACCAGATGATGTTCTTTCTGGGCAAGGGCTATCGCGTGATCGCGCATGACCGGCGCGGGCATGGGCGCTCGACCCAGGTGGCCGATGGGCACGATATGGACCATTACGCGGATGACCTGGCGGCGCTTACGGCGCATCTGAATTTGAAAGATGCGATCCACGTCGGGCACTCGACCGGCGGTGGAGAGGTAGTGCACTATCTGGCCCGTCGTGGGCAACAGGACTTGTACAAGGCTGCGATTATTAGCGCGGTGCCGCCGCTGATGTTGAAGACGAATGCCAATCCGGAGGGTCTGCCGAAGTCAGTGTTTGACGATCTGCAGGCGCAGCTTGCGGCGAATCGCTCGAAGTTCTATCGCGACCTGCCGGAGGGGCCTTTCTATGGATTTAACCGGCCCGGAGTTAAATCCGTTGAGGCCACCATTGCAAATTGGTGGCGGCAGGGGATGATGGGCGGCGCCAAGGCGCACTATGACGGGATTGTGGCCTTCTCGCAGACGGACTTTACGGAGGACCTGAAGAAGATCACGATTCCGGTGTTGGTGATGCACAGCGAGGACGACCAGATCGTTCCGTACGTGGCGGCGGGACCGAAGTCGGCAAAGTTGCTGAAGAACGGGACGCTAATTACGTACAAGGATTTTCCGCATGGCATGCCAACTACGCAGGCGGAGAGGATCAACGCCGACCTGCTGGCATTCCTCAAGAGCTGAATATATAGGCGTGGAAACTCGGGGAGAAAAACTATTGTGACTAGAAACCGAGGGGACAGACGGAACGTTCCCCAATTTCAATGAATGGGAATTAGTGAACGCCCTGTCAGTCCCCAGTCTTAGTTCCATTTTTCAGGAGAACGACTCGATTTCAAAAAGGAGAACAAAATGACAACTAAAGGAAAAGTCCTGGTACTAGTCTCGAGCGGTCACGGCTTGCCCTTGAAAGATGGCAAGGTGTATACCGGCGCTGGCTACTATCTCAACGAACTTACTGTTCCGGTTCGCGCCCTGATGAAGGAGGGCTACGAAATCACTTTCGCCAACCCAAAAGGCAACACGCCGCAATTGGATATCCATTCAGCTGTGGCCGATTTCTTCGGCGGGAGCGAGGCCAAGCTTCAGGACTATCTAAAATTCCGCGACAGCCTGACGGGGCTCAAAAATCCAACTCGTATCTCGGATGTCATCGCATCGGATCTCGATCAATATGACGCTGTTTTCGTCCCCGGCGGCCATGGACCGATGATCGATCTTCTCGATGATCCCGACGCCGGCACCGTGATGAGACACTTTCACGAAACATCCAAGCCTACGGCAGTGCTCTGCCATGGCCCGATTTCACTTCTCTCGGCTCTTCCGAATTCGACGGAAGTGGTCGCCGCGCTGGCCGCAGGTGATGCCGCTGGAGCACGGGCAAAGGCTCAAGGCTGGATCTATTCCGGATATAAGATGACCATCTTTTCGACAGCGGAAGAGCAGCAGCGAGAACCGCTTGAGATTGGTGGCAAGGTTCTCTTCTACCCGGATTTTGCCTTGCGTACGGCGGGCGGTAACGTAAGTGTGCTCGCTCCATGGACGAGCTATGTCGTTCAAGATCGCGAGCTGATCTCAGGTCAGAATCCGTTCTCTGATGAAGCGCTTCTAAAACTTCTTCTACCGGCACTCGATGGGAAGAAGAAGTCGGTTTCAGCGGCATAAGAATCGGAGGGAAACCCGCGACACGGGGAGATTCGTTGCTACATCCGCGATCCTGACGGTAACATTATCGAGGTCGGACAGAGCACCGACCTCATGTAAGGATGACAGCGGCGCGGTTGCCGGGGCAAGTCAGCGTGACACCGTGTGTCGTTACAGCGCTTCCCTTCGATGGAGAGACAAGAGATGGATTGGAAACGGTTGGTCCAGTTTGCGCTGCAGGGTAGCAGTGACTTGGAACAGTATGCCATCCTGCTGGTCCGCGTTTCGATCGGGCTGTTCTTCGCCATCTCCGGAGCAAACAAATTGTTTGTCGCCGGCGGCACTAAACCCGTTTACGAAACGCTGGTTAAAGCCAAAGTCCCGTTTCCCCGCCAGACGGCTTATTTCGTGGCGGGTGTCGAGTTCGTTTGCGGATCCTTGATAGCCATGGGGTTTCTTTCGAGCGCAGCCTGCGTGGCTTTATTGATCGATATGATTGTCGCCACCCTGACCAGCGCAATTTCCACTCTGCCTAAAGGACTTTCGCCCCTTAGCTGGCTCGACGATTTTCTCTACCTTCCTGAAGTCCTGTACGTGCTCTTCTTTGTCTGGCTGATTTGCTCCGGTCCAGGAAGGTTCAGTGTCGATTCCTGGCTCGCCGGAAAGTTGCTGGGGTGATCGATCGGCGAAGCCTAGCCAGATGAATGAAGCGGTGAAAACCGGCATTCTGGTTCTGAGTCACGAGGCGCGAGCGCCGCATACGTATAATTCCAATCGCTGTGAGGACAATGATGAAACCGACGAGCTTTCAAGAGGACATTCGCCCGCTTTTTACGGAGCGAGACATTCGAGGCATGAGCAAAGCGTTCAACCTGGGAAGTTATGATGACGTGAAGGCACACGCGGCCGCCATTTACGACCGCATTCGGGGAATCGGTGGCGCGGTAATGCCGCCCCCGCCCCCGAGAGGGGAAGGTCCTTGGCCTCAGGCTCGCATTGAGCTATTCGCAAAGTGGATGGCGGACGGATACCAACCTTAGGCGAAGTCATTTCACCCACGGTGAAGAAGTGAGTTGCGAAGAAGCCTTCGTGCGAAATCGCCGCGTCAGGCAGGTTTATGCGGAGCCTTCCCGTTGTCGATAAACAACAGCGAGTTCAAGCCACCAGCAAGATCTTCCCGATACCGCCCTTTTCTGCCGTTGCTTGAGCCTCGGCCGCGTCACTGAGTGCCAGTTTCTGGCTAATTGGGATAACCAGCTTGCCATCGCGCACCGCTTCGGCCATGAACTCGAGCGTTTTCCTGTCGAATTTCGAAAATACGTGCACCACTTTCACGGACGGGTATTTCGCGGCGTTCTGCGGCACCTCTACAACCGATGCATAGACTCCTCCCGGCTTAACCTTGGCGATCAGCTTCTCGGCGGTTCTTCCGCCGACCGTATCCGCCACCGCATCGAGCGTCGCAAGATTCGCAATCGCGCTGTCGTCGTCGGTTGCGACCGCCTGATCTGCGCCGATGGTCTTCGCTTGATCCATCTGGGTCTTTAACACTCCCGCAATCACGATCGCTCCCCGTTGCTTCGCAGTGAATACCGCCGAACGCCCGACATTTCCTATTGCACCTACGACCAAAACCGTCTGGCCGGCTTTGATTTCCGTAGCGGAAAGGAGCTGGTTGCCGGTCGTCGTCACCAGCGGCAACGCCGCCGCCTGGATCAAGTCGAGGCCCTTCGGGACCTTCGCCAAGACCGCTGCCTTCACGACACAAAGTTCGGCATACGTATTGTCCGCCATCGCGAACACCTGGTCGCCGACGGAAAAGCCCTCCACTCCCGGCCCAATCTTGACGACAGTCCCAGCCATATCGACGCCTATCAGCCCTGGGAACTTCATGGGGTAAAAATCCTTCGTTAATCCGGCGCGTCGCTTGTAGTCGATCGGATTCACGCTCGCAGCGGCGACCCGCACCAGCACCTCGCCCGGGCCGGGTATTGGATCAGGATAGTCTTCAAATTTCAGGACCTCCGGACCACCATATTTGTGGACAACGATTGCTTTCATGATTCACCTCCCAAGTTGGACAAACAAGCATTCATGAACAGTTGGATGTAGAAGACCGGGATTGGTCATACTGTGACGCTTCGACCGGAGGTCGTTCTTGACCAAACTGCTCCGGGTCGGTCACATCCTTTTTCCGAGTAAGGCGATTTGCCAGCCGAGCCTGCTGTGGACCAAATAACTTCTTCATGGCGTCGAAGAATGCCGCAAATTCTCGTTCCGCTAGGGTCATGAGCCGATGCGGCGAGCGGAGTTCCGAGCGATGTGCGTCCTAAGTCAAAACAGGAGAGCCTGCACCATCGAAGCTCTCCTGCCGTCCTACAAACAGCTAGCTTAGCTAGCTTTAGCGAAGGGAACATCCGACTTGGCCGCGCCAGACCGCAGTGATCGGAAACCCGCGCGCACCTCTTCGGAAAGAAGTTGGGGCTGCTCAAATGCAGCAAAGTGCCCACCCTTCTCAACCTTGTTGAAATGGATGAGTTTGGGATACGCCCGCCCTGTCCAGCTCCGCGGGGCTGGATAGAGTTCGTCAGGGAAGACACTCACGGCAACCGGGATGGAGACGCCTTTGGCATTGAAATACCCGAGTTTGCCCCAATTTTCCCAATAGAGACGGGCGCCAGAAAGTGCCGTGTTCGTCAACCAGGCGATCGTGATGTTGTCGAGAATGTCGTCGCGCGTGAGGCCTTCGGATTTTCCCTCAAAGACGCGTGCGATCAGCTCGTAGCTGCGGGCGTCGTGATCAAGGAAATAAGCCGCCAGGCCGACGGGTGAGTCGGCGATTCCGTACAACGTCTGCGGTCGCAGCCCCATCTGGAACCCGTAGGCGATTCCCTTTTGATACACGAACTGCAAACGCTCGTAAGCGACCTTCTCATCGGCTGAGAGACCCGCTGGCGCCGGCGCTCCGGAAAAAGCCGCCTTGTCAATTTCGTCGGGGAAGATGCCAGGCATGTTGGTGTGAATGCCGAGCAACTCCGGAGGCGCATCCAGTCCCATCTGATCGACGACTACCGCGCCCCAATCGCCGCCCTGCGCCACGAATTTCGTATACCCGAGGCGCTTCATCAGCACGACCCAGGCACGCCCGATGTGGGCAACATCCCAACCGGTGGTGGTCGGCTTGCCTGAGAACCCGTAGCCCGGCATCGACGGAATCACCAGATGGAACGCATCGGATGCGCTGCCGCCATGCGCCGTGGGATTGGTCAGCGGATCGATGATCTTCATCTGTTCGATGATCGAGCCGGGCCATCCGTGCGTGACGATCAGCGGCAACGCATTTTCGTGTTTTGAACGGACGTGAATGAAATGAATGTCCAGTCCATCGATCTCGGTGATGAACTGCGGCAGGGAATTCAGCTTTGCCTCAATCTTGCGCCAGTCGTACTCTGTCGCCCAATAGCGCGCGAGCGCCTGAGTGGCCGCTAGCTGCACGCCTTGCGATGCATCCGTGACCGTTTCTCGTTCCGGCCACTTTGTCGCGTTAATGCGCCTGCGCATTTCGGCAAGTTCCGCTTCCGGAGCATTCACATGAGGAAACCGACGAATCGTATCCTTGCGAGCTGGCTGATTACTACTTTGTTGTGTAGCGATTGTTTGAGCCATGGTGTCCTCCTTAGAGTGGTGTTTGTTACCTACATACGGTCGCCCCGGATGCGGCCAACGCATCACACCAGAAGCGCGGATGCAAATCAATTGGACGATGGTATTGGCGATACCTTGGTATCAGCGCGCATGAGGTGTTGAATTTAGCGTTGCGACTCAGAACGGCGGATTGAACTAAACGCGACTCCGACCGACAAAGTCGCCCAGGCGGTACCAGAGTCCCGATTGCTCACTTCACTCGGATTGCGGCATTGAGTGCCTCAAGCAGAGCCGTGTCGCTGAATGGCTTGAACAGGCACTCCACGGCACCTTGTTCGAGTAGTCGGGTGCGAACAGTCTTATCGGTGCTAGCGGTGATGAAGATGATCGGGATCTCTCGCCTGCTGCGAGACAATTCCCGTTGGAGATCATGTCCGGACATGCCTGGGGGCATGGAGACATCGAGGATAAGACATTTGGTCTGGTCCACGTAATCGGATGCAAGGAAGACCTCCGCCGAGGAGAACGGCTGAGCCGAATACCCGAACTCCCTCACCAGGTCGGGCAGCGACTCGCGCAAGGATTCATCGTCATCGACCACGGATACGAGCAGCCGCCTGATCATCACAGGTTGTTCACGCCCCATGACGCGAGCATGCTCGCCTTGGTCGAGCGAGTCAATTGCACTTTGGTGTCGGTTGGACGAGCATTTTTATCTTCTAGCCGGCTGGGCAACTTCGCGACACGAGGATGCGCCGCTAACGTGGACCGTCCCTAATCCCACGCGCCCGTCAGCGACTCGTCACAAACTATTTATTGATTCTCCATGCCGCTTAGGCCTCGCTAGGTGCCTGAATGTTACGCAGACCATCGGAATGCGCAAAGCCCTCGGGCGATCGAGGAATGGAGAACGAAAACGCGGCTCCCGGACCATCATTCAGGGTTGCCCACAGACGTCCATGATGCCTCTCGATAATCGAGCGACTGACGGAAAGTCCGATTCCCATGCCGCCACTCTTAGTTGTGTAGAAGGGTTCGAACACCTTGTCTACCCCGCTGGGTTCGATGCCGATGCCCACATCTTGCACAGTCAGTCGCGCACGATCGTCTTCTCGTTCGGTCCGAATCACCAGCTGCCGCGGACGATCGTCCACACCGCTCATCGCGTCTGAGGCGTTTAGAACGAGGTTCAGGATGACCTGCTGAAGCTGTACACGATCTCCTGTGACCAGCGGTAGGTCATCGGCAAGTTCAGGACTTAGGATTACACCGTTTTTCTGTAGGTCGGCTAACGACAGGGCAATCACCTCCAGCGCAGCCTCATTCAAGTTCACCGATTCGGTCGTGGCGTCCTTCTTGCAAAAAAGTGCACGCAAACGAGTGATCACATCAGAGGCACGATTGCCATCGCGAATCGTGCGCCGAGCGGTCTCGCGCGCCCCGTCGACGTCTGGAGGATCGTTGGCTAGCATTCGCATACAAGTGCTGGCGTTAGTGACAATGCCGGACAGCGGCTGGTTGAGTTCGTGGGCGATCGACGCCGTCAGCGTTCCGAGGGTCATCACCCTGGCCACATGTGCAAGTTCCGATCGAGCCTTGTCGCGTGCCTCTTCGGCCAGCCTGCGCGCCGAAACATCCTGCACTGAGGCGATGTACTCCAGTTGACCATCCTGGTCTCGGGTCGCATGAGCGACAGCATGCATGTACTTAATCGAGTGGTCCGGCATTAGCAAGCGGTACTGCCATTCGAAGTCGTGGCGGTCCTGTCCTGCCTGGTCCACCATCTTCATTTTCTCGATCAAACTGACGTCTTCCGGATGGACTCGGCTACGGATCAGTTCGAGCGTCACGGGCGCGCCGATCTCAAGCTCGTAGATGCGATAGAGCTCCGCTGACCACGTGATTTCGTCTGTCGCCACGCGCCAGGAAAAGCTACCGATTTGACCGAGATGTTGACCTTCCGCGAGGAATGCCTCGCTGCGCCGCAAAGCGCTCTCGGCTCGCTTTTGTTCGCTCAAATCGAGCACAAAAGCAACACCCTCGTTCCCACTCCCTTCGAAGAGCGTGCCGCCGAGAAGAACAGGCACTCGGGTGCCATCTTTCCGGAAGTACTCCTTCTCGAAGGGTTGAAACATGCCAGTCGCCTTCAAATCAGCCACCGCCCGTTCAGGGCCATGCCATTCGGCCGGTGTCAGGTCCGCCCAGCGTACGCGCCCGGAGGCTAGATCTTCCCGGTCGTACTGCACCATGCGGAGAAATGCTTCGTTGGCTCCGGTGATTGCACCTTCGAGATTCCACATGACAATTCCGACAACATTGGCCTCGACCAGACGACGAATCTTGGCTTCCAAACCACTCGCCAGCTGACGGACTGCTGCTTCCGCCTTTTCACGCTCGGCCACCTGAATTTTGAGCTCTTCTATGTGTGACAACGCTCGATACGCGGAAGACGTAAATTTCCCGAGAGAGGCCATGACCCGGTCATCCTCTGCATCGAACTTGCGGCGATCGCCATGCATGATTCCCCATATGGTTCCCACCGCCTTGCCGTCGACGTAAAATGGGACCAGCAGGCATTCTTCGGCTGCCGGATTGACTGGCATCAAATAGGGATAACGCCGTTCGAAGTGGGTGAACAGCAGCGTACGATTTTGATCGAGCACGTCTCCGCAGGGCCCAAAATCGCGCGGGGTTCCACCACCGACGTGGGGATTCCACATGCCGGCGATGGCTGGCCAATAGAACCTCTTGCCATCAACGTGCGGCGTTGTGCCGTCCCTCGTCAGCAGGCTCAGGCCGGCGGAGTCACATTGCGTAATATCCTGGATCGTCTCCGCAAGCGCGCGAAAGATGGTAGTCGGCGAGTCAGCTAACGCACTTACCAGCTTTACGAGCGACTGGTTCTCCTTTTCATAATCGGGCGGACGCGATGGGCGGCGCTGCAACTCTTCCGTGCAGAGGATCGATTCCAAAGAGGCGGTTGGAACTGAACTGTCCAGTGGAACATCATGCGATTTGGCAGAGTTGACCATGTTCTCACCTCTCCGTGCAGTTACGAGGTCCAAAAGCTCGAGCGTTTACGACAGCTGTTAGGCCGCGGCCATCGCTGCTGGTACGGGTTGGAGCTTCGCAGCCATTCTCACCAGGTCGGCAAGAGAATCGGCCTTCATCTTCTGCATTACTTTGCCGCGGTGTGCCTTCACCGTGATTTCGCTGATACCAAGTTCTCCACCAATCTGCTTATTTAACAAGCCGGAAACCACCAGCGCCATAACCTGCCGTTCGCGACAAGAAAGAGACGCGTAACGGTCCCGGAGCACTCGCATCTCCGCCTCCCAACGCAAAGCAACGCGGCTCCGTTCGAGAGCGGCCCGAATGGCACTCAACAGCGCATCTTCACCGAATGGCTTCGTCAAGAATTCGATAGCCCCAGCCTTCATGGCTTGAACCGTCATGGGCACGTCCCTGTGGCCTGTGATAAAGATGATCGGCATGTCCGTCCGTTCGACGGCGATGCGCTTCTGCAGCTCGAGACCATTGAGTCCTGGAAGAGAAAAATCCAGCACCAAGCAGCTCGGAACGAGAGCTCGTGGACGGCTAAGGAATTCTTGGCCGGAAGAGAAGGTCTCCGGCTGCCAGCCTTCGCAGCGGATCAACAATTCCAGCGATTCGCGCACGGAAATGTCATCGTCGACCACGAAGACGATTGATCTCATGCCCCCCATAGGCGGTGCCGCCAATTCATTGCAAAGTGCGTGCATTAAACTCATGCTTCACCCCTCAATTGGACCTCAGCAATCGTTCCGCTGAAAGAACCTTAAGGCTGAACGAATGATTTGTAGAAGCTGCTCATCGCTAAAAGGCTTGCCTAGGAAAGCGGCAGCGCCGGCCTGCATCGCTCGCTGACGGGAATCTTTGCTCTCGTAAGCGGTGATGAAGATGATAGGAATGCTGCAGCCTGCGGCAGCGAGATGACTCTGAAGCTGTAATCCATTCATGCCTGGCATCTGCACATCTACGATGAGACACGAGGTATCGTGCAGATGCCCGGATCTCAGGAACGTTTCGGCAGATTCAAAAGCTGCCGCCCGAAAGCCAAAGGACTCGATGAGTAGTGTGGTGGTCCTGCGAACTGACTCATCGTCGTCAACTATCGAGATCAGATTCTCTGTCACTCAAATCCCTCACCGATCTCAAGGTATTCGCAGAGGGAGACGGAATCTATTGGGCGATGGTAGATCCAGGTCGTAAAAAGGATGATGCGGGTAAGCTTTCGCTTACGAGGCTTTTTCCGAGGGGCCTTGAAGCTTCTCGATCATTCTCACCAGGTCGACAAGGGATTCCGCGCGCATCTTCTCCATCGCTCTGCTGCGCTGGACCTTCACGGTACTTTCCGCAGTGCCGAGCTGACCAGCAATTTGTTTATTGAGCATGCCCGAGACGAGCATCGAGATCACCTGCCGCTCGCGGGAAGTCAACGAGTTGAAGCGTTGTTGGAGGTCCGTAACTTCTTTCTCCTTTTCACGCCGCGCACGATCTTGCTCCAGTGCTACTCGAACAGCGTCCAGCAAATCCTGGTCGCGGACCGGCTTGGTTAGGAATTCGACTGCCCCCGCCTTCATAGCGCGAACACTCATTGGAATGTCGCCGTGGCCGGTGAGAAAGATTGTGGGGATACGAATATTTCTCGCTGCCAGCTCACGCTGAATATCGATGCCACTCAATCCGGGCAGTCTGACGTCAAGCACAAGGCAACTCGGCGCATCTGGTAGTTTCTTATGCAAGAAGGTATCCGCCGAGTCAAAGCTGTCAACCTGCAGCCCCACAGTGCTTAAGAGGAATTTGAGCGAAGAACGTACGGATGCGTCGTCATCGACCACAAAGACAATGGAATCAATAGTCACGCTGGACTCCCGGCACTTACTGGCAGCGTGAAGGAAAACACAGCGCCAATGGGAGAATTCGGCATGGCCCAGAGCCGCCCTCCATGGTTTTCAACAAGTGACCGGCTGATCGACAAGCCCATCCCCATGCCGGTCGCTTTGGTTGTAAAAAAGGGCGTGAAGACGCGTTCTGCTGCCGATCCAAGGCCAGTGCCTGAGTCGCGTACCGCGACCAGTATGTCGCCAGATTCGTCAACCCGGGACTCCACCCAGAGTGAGCGAGGTTGATCTGTAACAGGGATCATGGCTTCGATGCCATTCATGATCAAGTTCAGCAGGACCTGTTGCATCTGAACCCGATCCGCCAACACCAGTGGGAGGGCCTTCGTCAATTGGCGTTCGAGCCGAACTCGATTCTCATAAAGCTCACGGTCAGCTAGCGCCAACACCTCTTGAATCACGTCGTTCATGTCCAGCCTGTTCTTTTCGACCGGTTCCTTTTTTATGAATGAGCGGATTCGAGCAACAACGGCGCTCGCTCGATTGCCGTCCGCTACGATTTCCTCAAGAGCCCGACGCAGAACCTCGGGTTTGAGGTTATCAGCGGCGAGCAGTCGCAGGCACGCACTGCTGTTATTGGTTACGGCGGTCAGAGGTTGGTTGACTTCATGGGCGATGGACGCTGCCAGTTCGCCCATGGTTGTCAGTCGGGAAACCCGGGCAAGCTCCGCTTGCGTCATCTGCAATGCTTGTTGAGCACGTTTTCGTTCAATTCCCTGAGCGATCAAGTCCGCACCAGACGCCAGAGTCTCTGTTGTTTCTGGCGTGACCGCTTTTCGAGAGAACATGGCCAGCACGCCTATCGTGCGGTCTCCGACGCTCAGCGGGTAGCCAGCGAAGCTAGCCATCCCTTCTTTCTCTGCCCATGCTCTGTCACTGATTCGAGGATCATTAAGGACATCATTGGTCAGATGCGGTTTTCGTTCTTGTGCAATCATCCCAATTTTGAATTGTCCCATCGGAATGCGGCTGTGAGGTCCGTCAAGATGTGTGTACATGCCCGCACTGGCCTGCAGTTCCAACATTTGTCCATCGTCACTCAGGGTCCAAATCCTCGCAAATGCTGCATCAAGATGGCGCACAATGGCTTCGCTGCATTCACGCAAGATTGTTTTCAAACTTTCTTCCTTACCGAAAGCCATGCTCACATCAGCGCGGACAGCGATCTGGCGGGCGTGCGCTGCTCGCATTTCCTCTGCCTGCTTTCTTTCGCTGATATCGCGGATGAAGCCGGTAAATACCTTATGCCCATCTCTAGATAGCTCTCCAAACGAGATTTCCACGGGGAATTCTTGGCCATTCTTGCGCAGCGCGGTCAGTTCAGTGCCTTGCCAGTTGATGTGCCGCTGGCCGGTAGCCAAATAGCGGCTGAATCCTTTCTCGTGCAATTTCCGCAGGAATTCCGGCATCAGGACGGTCAACGGCTTCCCGATCAACTCCGTCGGATCATAACCAAAGATTCTCACAGTGGCGGGATTGGCGAACAGAATTGCACCGCGCTCGTCAATGCTGATCACGGCATCAGGGGCCGTTTCGACCACGAGGCGATAGTTCTCTTCGCTGTAGCGGAGGGCAGATTCCTCGCGTTCATGGTCAGGTTTGGGCATGTTGTCTTTCAGCAGTCATGCTTTGCGAACCTTGCCCCGAGGTTCTTAGTTTAAGGCATTCTAAACCGAAAGAGAGACTTGGGCCATTCGGGGGCAACAGCCCTCCACAACCTCGTTGGCAGCGATACCTGTGAACTGCCTTCCGACCACCGCTGGGGTCTGGAGGGGGCGCAGAGTCGATACCAAGGTATCGCCGATACCATCGTCCAATTGTTCATCTCCCAAGCTTCTGTTCTGATTACTCGCGTCGACCGAATTCAATCGAAATCGCCACTACCCGAATCGTCCGGTGTGTGGTGTTGCGACGGCCAAGATTATAAAGAGGCTTCAGCTACTCGTGACAAATACGCATCTAGGAACGGAGCACGTCGTATGAAAGGATTTGCTTACTTCTTGGTTGCAGTTGTAGCGCTTACTGGCGTCGTCTACATGGCTCAAGCCTCTGGACGCACCGATGGAGAGGCTGATCCGGTTTATGCACCTGAGTACGGGAAGAGGTCTCATGAACAAGGATGAATCGTTTGACAGTTTGACTTGTGCAAACCAAGTACATTTGGCAGAGCGTGAGTTGGCATCATTCATCGGCGCTGTGAAGGAGTTATTCGGTCCGGAACAGGCTCAGCTTTCCACGGATGACTGGCTTGACGAGTCTGAGTTAATGGATTGCGCGCCTCGATCCACCAGTCGAGATTGGCGGGCCGTCACAGTCGCGGCCTCGGCTCGACTGGCAAATCGTGTGACTGGAGCACGAGATCGTCGAACGCCCGTGTCATCGACTGATCCGAAGGTTTCGCCAATAGTATCGTCCAATTGTTTCGCATCCGCGCTTCTGGTGTGATGCCTAATCGCAGCGGGTTTCGTTTACCGAAACATATTGAATGGAGGAACCGTTATGAGACGCTTCACGTTCTTTTTGTTTGCAGTTGCAACGGCCGGCATTGCCGCGCTCATTGGCCCCGCCCCCGGCCACGCGGACGGGCAGTCCGCTCCCTACGTTACCGACATCCCTTCAGGGTATCGCGACTGGCAGTGGATCTCCTCGGCCCATGAAGCAGGCAACCTGAACAGTTTAGGTGCCGTCTTGGGCAACGATGTAGCGATCAAGGCCTTCCGTGCAGGGAAGCTTCCGTTCCCGGACGGCACGATCATCGCGGCTTTGCATTACAAGAACGTGCCGTCGGACGAAAACAATAAAGTCTTTGGCCAGGCTCAATCTTTCGTTCCCGGCGCTCCCACGAATGTTCAGTTTATGGTCAAGGACTCAACCAAGTACGCGGCAACCAGCGGGTGGGGGTTCGGTCACTTTGCAGACGGCAAGCCTGGAGACGCGGCGTTTATGAAGAGCTGCTTCCCCTGCCACGAGAAGAATAAAGGGAGCGATCTAGTCTTTACTCGTTATGCACCTTGATGCCGAAAACTAGAGCAGAAGGGAACGAGGCGTTGGCCGAAGCAGCATACCCAACTGCGCTCAACGGCCTTGCTCGCATCATTTCAATTGTTCGCCCAGGTCAACGGAGAGGAGCATTCCATGAAGCATCCAACTGTTTATCGCACCGCACAGATCGATGGGCTGTCGATTTTTTACCGGGAGTCTGGTCCGAAAGACGCCCCGACGATTCTACTGCTGCACGGGTTGCCGTCTTCCTCGCGAATGTTCGAGCCCCTCTTCACCCGTCTTTCCGATCGCTATCACCTTGTCGCGCCCGATTACCCGGGCTTCGGTCACAGCGACTGGCCGGACCCAAAACAATTTGAGTACACCTTTGATCACATCGCGGAAATCATGGATCACTTCACCGAAGCGCTCGGTCTCTCCCACTTCACCCTCTACATGCAGGATTACGGTGGCCCCGTTGGCTTTCGCATGATCTTGGCCCACCCGGACCGAGTCGAAGCTCTCATCGTCCAAGACGCGGTGGCACACAACACTGGTCTCGGCAAGAACTGGGAGACGCGGCGCGTCTTTTGGGCCGATCGCGCTGCCAACGAAAGCGCGCTGCGCACAAATCTCCTGTCGCTTGCGAGCACGAAGTCCCGCCACGCCGGGAACGACCCCGATGTGGAACGCCATGACCCCGATCTCTGGACCGACGAATTCTATTTTATAAATCAGCCCGGCCAGGCTGACATTCAAAGCGACCTCTTCTACGACTACCGCACCAACGTCGATTCCTACCCGAAATGGCAAGCATGGATGCGCGAGAAGCAGCCGCGGCTGCTGGTGATCTGGGGTAAGTATGAGTCTTCGTTCGACCCCTCCGAGCCGGAGTCCTATCGCCGCGATGTCCCCAAAGCCGAGGTCCACATCGTCGATGGCGGCCACTTCGCCTTGGACACCGCCGCAGACGAAATCGCCGCACTGGTCCTAGGATTCGTCGGTTCTTCACGCTACGGCGCTGCGTCGCGGCGAGCAGGGTGAAGCCGCTTTTGAGAAGGGACGGCGTGCAGCGGTGAATTGGATCCGAACCTTTAAACCGAAAGGTCGTTTATGTCTGGCAAGAAAACAGCAATCATAACCGGAGCCTCGGGGGGTATTGGCGCGGGTTTAGTCGGTGGGTTCCTGGAAGAAGGTTATAACGTCGTCGCGACGTCTCGCGAAGCCACTCGAAAGCTGACTAGCTCGGACAGCCTGATTCTGCTTGATGGCGATATTGGCAACCAGCAAACGGCTACCTATGCTGTCGAGGCAGCGATCAACGGCTTCGGAACTGTCGACGTTCTAGTGAATAACGCGGGCATCTTCCTAAAAAAGCCTTTCACTGACTTCACTACCGAGGACTTCGATGCCCTTGTCTCCACTAATCTGCTTGGATTCTTCTACATCACTCAGCGCACCGTGAAGGAGATGCTGAAACAAAAATCGGGATGCGTTGTAAGCGTTACTGCGGCGCTTGCCGATCGGCCAATTGCGGGCGTAAATGGCTCGATTTCCATGATTACGAAGGGCGGCTTGAATTCGGCAACTCAGAATCTGGCAATCGAGTATGCAAAAGACGGCATTCGCTTTAATGCCGTAGCCCCCGGCGAAGTGGATACACCGATGCACCAGAATGATCCCACCGACTCGAGGTTGCAGCCCGCTATGAACAAGGCGACGGTCGAGGATATTGTCGATGCGGTGCTCTACCTGGCACAGGCCGGCCATGTGAGCGGAGAGATACTCCACGTGGATGGTGCCGCTCCGGCTCGTCGTTGGTAAAACAATAAAAGGACCCTAACCAGACGCTGGACTTCGACGAGGTACGCATGCCCAGGTTGCTGTCAGTAAATGTCCCCTTCCGCGCGACGTGACATGGAACGGCGAGACGGTCCGAACGTCTGTCGGGAAATCTCCAGTTGATGGACGGCGAATGGTGCGCAAGCTCGATATCGATGGTGATGCGCAAGCCGATCTCGCCGGTCACGGAGCACCGCGCCGTATTCGTCTACCAGATGGATTCTTGCCATTACTGGGAGAGCTTTTTGGGCCGCAGCGATTTTACTTTCGGCCAGTTCGGAGAGAACTTCACCGTCGAGGGACTTCCTGTAGCGAGGTCCGCATTGGCGATCGATATCGCATTGGTGACGCGATATTTGAAGTGACACAGCCGCGCGTCACGTGTTATCGCGTCGGAATCCGCATGAATGAACCTTGTATGCCAGCCTGCTCGTAGCGCACCACAGGCCGGGATTCTACTTTCGCGCGTTGCAGGAGGGAGAAGTTGGTGAGGGAGATGACATTACAACAATTATTGACGATCCAGAGCGGATGAGTGTGGCCGACGTTGACGCCCTTCTGTATTTGCCCGGACATTCCGGCGAGCAACTGCAGCGCGCGCTGCGGATTCCTGCACTTAGCAGGGGTTGGCAGAGTTCGTTCCAGGCAATGGTCCAACAAGATTCGAGCTCCAAACCTGTGGCAGGGAATCCGGGACTCGCCTATGAGGAACAAGCACCGGCATTGCCCGGATTTCGATAGACGCGAGTCTCGCGCATTAATAAAGAGAGCGAGAGCGTCACTTCCGTCATTCTTGAGCCAGTCGATGGGCAGCTTCTTCCAGTCTTCCAGGCGCGTCAATTTGTGGTTTTGCGGCTGATCGTCGATCCGGGCAAGCCGGCGGTTCTTCGCAGCTATTCGTTGTCTGATGTGCGTGCTGCCGACCATTTCCGGATCAGCGTCAAAAAATGAATTGCATGGGATTGGAAGTTCATTTCTGTGCAACCGTGGGCGAGAAGGCGACGTATTGGACGTCAGCGCGCAGCGAGGGAGCTTTACTCTGCGTCCGGGCGAGAATCCTGTCGTTCTTCTGAGTGCTGGTCGCGGCTAGGATTGTGGAGTGACCTTCAACGGTTCGGTCGACTTCGGACCGCAATCAGCGAGACTTGCTCCAGTCCTGGGAAGTGATCGTCCTTGTCCGGTTTACGCTCCGTGGGTGCGATCTGCTGAACTGTGGTTCGCGCCGGAAGTGAGGAGCCAAAATACTGTGCATACACTGCGTCAAAAACATGCAGATCCAACAGATCATCCAGATAAACATTCGTGGACACGACCTGATTGAGATCCATGTCCGCTTCTTCAAGGTTGTCGAGAAGATTACGCATGGTCTGCCGGAGTTGGTGTTGTGTGCTGGTCGCATAGATGCCGCCACGCGGTCCGGGAATAAATCCGTCCTTCGCGGAACAATATAAGGTGTCACCAGCAAAAACGCACGGACTGGCAGTCGGACTGGGTGGCATGTTTTTCGGACGCACCGCCTTACGCTGCTTGAGATCTCGTACAGCAACGCCTGTGTACTCGATGTGGGCGCCACCCGGAAGACTCGATACTTCGATTGTGGCCCGCGCTGGAGTGTTCCCGAATTCAAACCGCCGGGCGTAATGCTGATTCATGATGCGCGTTGGAATATCGGCTGTCAGATACGGATTTACGAAAACCATATCGCGGAGTTCGAGGTCCGCCGCCTTGACGACTGCCTCAACACGGTCGAGCGCCAGATCTACCTGCGCTGCCGCATCATCCGGAACTTTGCCGCTGACGGGATCACTGCCGGGCATGCTTGAGACGAAAAGCCTGTCATGAGTAAGCATCCCTGGCGGAGCAGGGTCGTTCGAGTTGTAATTCGGAGGATAAACAGGCTTCTTCTCAGCCAAACTCCGAACGGCGACGGCGCTGATCTGAATGGGCGACTCGGGAACGCGGGCAACTCCCAACACAGCGCGAGCCGGCGCATTCTTCCCAAAGTATTCGGCGAAGACCTGATTCAACTCGCCATATTTACTGACGTCTTCCAAGTACACCTGGGTGTAGACCACGTGCTCTATGGTCAATCCTGCAGATTCGACGAGCGTCTTCACGTTATCGAGTGCCTGTCTTGCTTGCCCCTTAAAAGTCGGCGGTACACTCCCGTCCGGACGACCAGGTCCTTGCCCGGAAATGTAGACATAGTCTCCGGCGTCTACACTGGGCGAGTAGGCGCGATTCGCTGGAGCAGAGGTTTGTCCGGGAACGACGGGGCGCACATGTTCTTGCGCTGGGAGAGTCGACGCAAGCAAGACACCCACTGCTAACAGTCGCAAAGGAAGATTCGGATGAATTCTTCTCAAGACAACCTCGCGTCTCTTAGGCCGCCGCCTTCTTCTGCGCAGCGCCGAGAATGGCCCTCAGCCGTTGTCCGACAATCATTTCCTCGCCGGGCTGGATGGTCATTGAAACCAGTTCAATGTGGTCGGGGCCTTTTGGTTCTTTGTGGTTGGGATTTCCCTCGCGAACTGCCCTTACCAGGCTTGGATTATCTGCACCAAGCACTTCGATCACCGGATCACTCGCGCGTAGCTGTGCGACACAATCCGAGATACTGAACCCCCAGGCCTGTTGGTCCCACGAGATCTTCAGCGTTGGATAACGGTTCCCATCGTCGGGAGTGTAGGTCTCGGTCTTGACGCCGGGCACGGTCTCGACCAGCTTTCGAATGCGATCGATGCGGCCGTTCCATTCGGCGTAGAGCTTCTTCTCGTCCAGCTGCAGCCACGTCTCGAGCGCGGTCAGACACCCGATAATTTCTTCTTTTCCGACTTTCATCGGGCGGCAGACGGCGCCTTCGCGCGGACTGCAATTGAGGAGCGCGGCCTCAATCAGATCTTTGCGCCCCAGAAGCAATCCGCTGCACTGCGGACCGCACAGCCCTTTGCCGCCCGAGAAGCAGTAGAGGTCGAGTCCCATGCGGGCGTAAAGCTTGGCATTGTCGGCGGGCGGGATGCCGGCGGCGTCATCGAGCAGCATCGGAATCTTGTGATCTTTGGCGATGGCCAGTTCCCGCGCCAGTTTTTCACCCAGATCCGTGGTGTAGATCATCGCGGTTTTTTCGTTGATGGCGTTGGCGAGCTCTTCTGGAGAATATATGAGAACCAGCTTGGCTCCGGTGAGCCGGATGGCGCTGTCGAAGGCGCTGCGGCCGCCGACCATGATCACTTCATGCTTCAGGCCGGTTGTGTCCGGAAGCTGCCAGATGTATTTGTCATCGATGCCGGCCATGCATCCGGCGGTCGCGGCTGCCATGGCGCCCGCGGCGCCGGAAGTAACGATGCCGGATTCGGCACCGGTGAGCTCAGACAAACGCCGGCCCACGGCGCGCTGCAACTCCAGCATGTTGACGAAATGCTGCGCCGCTTCGACCTGCGCCTGACGGACCTCCGGAAATTCCAGGGACCCGCTGAGATATGTCCACGTGCCGCGGCAATTGATCACCGTCTTCACTCCCAGCCTGGTGTACACATTCTGGCGGGGATCCCGGCCGATCGCGGTGGCGGCTTGCGCGTACAGGTCACGCGCGGCGATCTGACTCAGCAGTGGGGCAGCCGTCAGCAGTTTCACAAATGATCGCCGGCTGGGGTTCTGGATCGGCATCAATGCCTCCTAAGGGAAAGGTTCAGTTGTTCAAAACGTTCAACCAATCATGTTGGCTCAGTTGCGGGGATGCGGGACAGTTTAATCTTCCTCGCCGCTCAGTGGAATCTGCGATCGTACGGCCAGGATGTAAGCCTTGGCTCCCGGCTTGTTCTGGTTGTAAAACCCTACCGTGCAGTTTGGGCGAAAGTAGTAAGCATCTCCTGCTTTGGCCGGATAGCGGCCCTCGACTCCATTCATTCCGCTTCCCGCCACCATCTCTCCCTGACCCTCAAGGACTAGATAAATCTCCTCCGCGGTTTCGTGGTGATGCGGAAAGTTTGTACCCCCGGGCGCGAAGTTCATCCAGAAAAGGCTGGTCACCACGTACGCCTCATCGATCGCGTCACGCTTACCAGTTCGTGGGCCGACCAGCAACTTGTACAAAACCGACGTAGGATGGCCTTCCACAGTTTCCTCTTTCACATCCTGCAAATTGACGATTCTGGGAGGCGGAGAGGACGTTCCGAGCGAGATGCGGGGCGGGATTTTGAAGCCCATAACCAGGACGCGCAAAGCCTGGGTGGAATTGTTGGCGATCAAATGCTTGACACCAGGGGCCAGATACACAAAATCATTCGCGCGCAGGGGATGCATCTCGTCGCCGTATCGCAGAGTGCCTGTGCCCTCCAGAACAAAATCAATCTCCTCTTCACGGTCATACAGAACATTCTGGCACTCGCCCCTGGCGTCAACTGAAACCTCTGCGAAGCGAGATACGCTGCGCAATATTCGATTGTCCGCGTCTCCCGCCCCGAAGATTGGCTTGTAGTGGCAGGTTTCGGAGGATAGCTCAGTCCTCGCCTCGCTATGCGGCAGGTATCGATGGAGCCACGTGGGGTCAACCTTCCGATCCTGGGCCGAAAGATTCGCGATCAGCAGCAGGAATAGAAGTCTCCTCCAGTTCCTTCCCACGAGATGAGTGCTCACAATTCTTGTCCCCTTGCGAACGCTGGTATACCACAGAATGTGCTTGACGCCAATCGAAATATTTCGTTTTATTAGGATTCGTTTCGTTTGTAGCCAGATTTCTGTGGAGAAGTTCTGCGTGCTACTCTCTACCGCGCAGCCGTTGTCTCCATCGAAGAGCGATCATGACACTCCATGTTTTGCGTTTGAATCGACTGGAAAGCATCTGGGCAGGATTGGCTGCACTCGTGTTCTTGACGACGCCTGGCTCCTTTCCGGCATTCGGTCAGGAAAATCCGAAAGGCGCCGACTGTCGTGTTGAAGCCGTCGACTACCAGGGCTGGCAGGCACAGCAGATCTCGAACCGGTGGGTGCAGGTGATTCTCGTGCCGCAGAATGGCGGACGGCTGATGCAAGTGAGGTTTGCCGGACACGCCTACCTGTTCGTAAATCCCAAGTTTGCCGGCAAGTATTTTCCTCCGAGTTCCAGTCAGTGGTTCAACTACGGCGGAGACAAGCTCTGGCTCTTGCCCGAAGGAAACAACGATGAACAGCATTGGGTCGGCGACTCCGACTTGCTGGACGATGGCCCTTTCACATTTCGAAAGCTTTCGGAAGGGGAGCGCTGTGAGGTCGAACTGACGGGTCCTTCCGATCCGCAGACGGGAATTCAATTTACGCGGACCATTGGTCTGGATGCCGATTCCCCGCGCATCAGTTTTCACGCGTCCATGAAGAACACCACCGGCCATATGCTGGAATGGTCAATGCAGTCCGTCTCGCAATACGACACGTCTGCATCCGGCGCGCCAGCCTCGGAACACGCCGCGCAGATGAACAAGGATTTCTGGACGTTCACTCCGGCCAACCGAAATAGCGCCTATCTCAACCGCTACCACGTTCGCTTCGGTCCGGCAGAGAATCCTGCGGTCTCGGTGAGGGACGATGGTATTTTCACGGTCCACTATGTTCACATGGCTGCCGAGTTGTGGCTCGATTCGACGGAAGGCTGGCTGGCGGTCGTCGACGGCAAAACGCAATACGCAATGGTCGAGCGCTTTCAATACGACCTGAACAGACCTTACCCGGGCAAGGCTTCCGTGATTTTCTGGACCAACGGCCCGGAACTCAGACTGAACGGTGATGGAAATCCCTCCCTTAGCGCTGATCCGGATGCGAGTCCCTACTACCTCGAGGCCGAGCTCAACAGTCCGATGTGCCACTTGCGTCCCGGTGAGAGCTGTACCCTCGAGACGGAGTGGTTTCCTACCCGCTCCGGAAGTGAATTTCACGGAGTGACCGACGCAGGCATCGTAATACGCCCGTTGCGAGCGACCGGCATGGAGAACGGCAAGATCAAATTGTCCGGCTCATTTGGAGTTTTCTATTCCGGGCGTGCAATCGCCCACTTCTACGATGAGCACGGACACAGTGTCGGAGTTACGCCAATTGACGAGGTCGACCCAAGCAAGGCCGTATCGCTGGATACGGAGATTAGTCCTCCTGCAAAATCAGCGCGGCTATCGATCCATGTTGTAGACGAAAGCGGAATCGACCGTGGTGCGCTTCAAGAAGTTCAGGTAAGCAGCCCGGACAGTCACTGATATGAAGCGGAACTGTGCAGCAATTACGATCCTCCTGCTGGCCGCTTGTACACAATGGCTGACGGCACAGGCATCACGGACTCTGGCGAGTTCTCCGGCGTCTGTGAAGGCGGACGATTTGCTGACCAGCCCCGTGAGCGAGAACTGGCCTTCCTATAACGGCGACTACAGCGGACGTCGCTTTAGCAATTTGCGTGAAATCAACAAGGCGAACGTCGCTCAGCTTCGCGCCGCTTGGGTTTTCCACTCGGGCAATTCTCAAAGACTGGAAGCCACTCCCGTGGTGATTCGCGGCGTCATGTACATAACTTCCGCCAACGATGTCGTCGCCTTCGACGCGCGCACGGGACGCAGCCTGTGGCACTACAGTCGTTCGGTAAGTTCGGGACTCCTTGATGACGCCGCAGCTCACAAGAATCGTGGCGTAGCGGTCTGGGAGAACTTCGTCTACTCCGAAACTGACGATGCGCACTTGCTTTGTCTCGATGCCCGCTCGGGAAACCTGATGTGGGACGTCCAATATGCCGACAAAGAGAAGCACTATGGCGCGACCAGCGCTCCGCTTGTCGTGAAAGATGAGGTGGTCGTGGGCACATCCGGCGGCGATTCCGGAGTGCGTGGATTCGTGGCTGCCTACAAGGCCTCAACTGGAGAACTGAAGTGGCGATTGTGGACCATCCCAGGCCCGGGAGAATTCGGCTCCAAGAGTTGGCCGGGAGATTCTTATCTGCATGGAGGCGCCACCACTTGGATGCCTGGCACTTACGACCGGGACCTCGACACTCTGTATTGGACCACGAGCAATGCCGCGCCCGATTTCGTTGGAGATTCGCGGCCGGGGGATGACCTGTACACCGCCTCCGTCCTGGCAATCGAGGCTGACACTGGAAAACTAAAGTGGTACTTCCAGTTCACTCCCCACGACGTATACGACTACGATGCGAATGAAACACCGGTGTTGGTGGATACGGAAGAGAATGGCACGGCACGGCACCTGCTCTTGCAGGCCAACCGAAATGGTTTTTTCTACATCCTTGATCGCACGAATGGCAAGTTCCTGCGTGCTACCGCCTTTGTAGAAAAGTTGAACTGGGCTAAAGGAGTTGACGCCTCCGGTCGTCCCCTTTTATCGGAGCGGGTGCCAACGAAAGACGGAACCTCCATATGCCCGGGTATCGTTGGTGCGACGAATTGGTTTTCGCCTTCCTACAATCCAAATACTGGATTGTTTTACGTTATGGCTCTGGAAAGCTGCAGCGTTTATTTCGCGAACGCGAAGCCGTTCACTCCGGGCGAGACTTACTACGGCACTGGGACTAAGTTTCCCGCTGGTGAGCACTCACAGAAAGTTCTGTTGGCACTTCGGGTCTCGGATGGCAAAGAGGCCTGGCGATATCCCCAAGCGGGTCGCGGCAACTCGTGGGGAGGTACGCTCACAACCGCGGGGGGACTCGTGTTTTTTGCAGATGACGCCGAGTCCCTGGAAGCAGTCGATTCCGAAACCGGACACGCTCTCTGGCACTTCAACACCGGTCAATCATTTAGCGCGTCTCCGATGACTTATTCCGTTGACGGCGTTCAGTACGTCGCGATCAGCGCAGGAAGCGACGTATTCAGCTTTGCGCTTCCGCACTGAAAGAATCCATTTCTGCTCTTCAGTGCTCCAGGTAAGGCACAAAACCCTGCGTTTTCGTTTTCAGACGGTACACCGACGTAGTTGCGGTGATGTACAGCGTGCCGTAGTCCTTGTCGCCCCAGGTCAAATTGGCCGGCTGTTCGGGCAAGATGATCGTGCCCAGGTGAGTTCCGTTCGCATCCCAAACCCAGATACCCTTCGGACCGGTGACAAACAGATTGCCGTTCTGATCCACCTTGATGCCGTCCGGAACGCCATCGTCCTTCCCTCCGGGCTCTTCGCCAAAAAGGCGCCCATTCACCAGTGTTCCGTCGGCAGTCACGTCGTAGACGCGAATGTTCCGCCGCTCGCTATCGTCCACATAAAACTTCTTACCATCTGGAGAGAAGGCTAATCCGTTTGGCTGCGCCAGATCTCGCGTGAGTAAGCGCACGTTTCTGCTTTCATCCAGCCGGTACACCCCTTGAAATGGAATTTCCTGCTTCTCTCCGGCAACCAGATCGAGGGTCGGATCGGTGAAATAGAGGGCACCATCCGGGCCTACGATCACATCGTTCGGACTGTTGAAGCGCTTTCCGTCATAATGATCTGCGAGTATCTTGTAGTTCCCCTCGGGCGTCACCTCGATGATAGCTCTGAGAACGCTCGCACAATCGACCAACCGATGCCGGCGATCGAAGGTATTTCCATCCGGGTCTCCCAACGCGATGACTACTTCCTTCTTGCCGTTCGCATACACGCGCAAGATCTTGTTGATCGTCTCGTCGCTGACGTAGAGAAACCCCGCCGGATCCCACATCGGCCCCTCGGTGAAGCCAAAGCCTGCGGCGACGGTCTCCAGTTTTGCATCGTCGCCAATGAGTTCGAGAAACTTCGGAGAGAGCGGTTCCAGCTTAAAAACCCTGGCTTTCTGGGCGGAAAGGCTCAGTGCCAGACAGATTTCAGTCACGAACCGAAGCAGAATTGTCGGCCGGAGCTTCATTCCGTATCGTCCTCTTTTTTGCGGGGCGCCACGGCCTGGCTCGCATCCCGAGCCGCAGACACTAAGTAGCGAACCAAATCATCGAGTTCGCCTGGGTTAAGGCGTTCGCCATAATTTATCGGCATCAATGAGGTCTCAAGACGATCGAGATTGCGCAGTTCCGACTTCTGAAAGGAACGGAAGCTACCATCCTTGGTCTGAAACTGTACGGAGAAGTTGTCTTCGTTACGAATTATGCCCTCGAGTCGATCCCCATTGGAAGTAATGAGCACGGCCGCTCGATAGCCTTGGGGCGGCATTCTCCGTGACCGGATGATCTCGTCGCGGATTTCTTTGGCTGACGAGGTAGACCCGTAGCCCGAAAGATCAGGGCCGAGAAATCCCCCGTTGCCCGAAATCGTGTGGCAACTCGAGCACTCGCCTTTGCCGAAGAACATTTCTTTCCCGCGGCTTGCATCCCCAGGCACGGTTCGGGTAACAATCTTGCCTTGGAGTGACCGCAGGTAGCCCACTACGGCTCGGTTCTGCCTTACACCCAGGTTGTGAAATGCCGGCATGCCGGTTCCGGGTATGCCGTTCGAAATAATGTCGGACAGTCGAGCATCTGAGTAACGGCGGACGTTGTCGCTTCCCGAAATGTCGACCGCTTTGTCGCTTCCCCTGCCATCCAGTCCATGACACCCAGCGCACGCGGAACTGTACGTGGCTCGACCCAGTTCGCCTGTATCCTTTAAATGGTCTGAAGAAGAATTCTGTTGTCCTAACGAGAAGCTGACATTGAAGGCCCACAAAAAGAGGCAGAGCCCGAGCAACGGAGACAAAGAATTGCGGATCGGCAGCATATGCAAGCGGCCACATTCTATCGCAGTGGGGCGTAGGCTCTTCGAAAAAAGACTTTCTGCGCGTTTGGGGGAATGGACATCTTCCAGAGAGATCACTGGATTGGGTGCCCTTTCAAACAAGGCACTAGTGATGTTAAAGTCCGCGAACACATAAAAGCAGGAGGACGGAATGCACCCAATTCATCCCTATTCGAAAACACGAACGTTCGTAGTTGTTCTTGTGGCCCTGGTCTTTATTGCGGCAGCGGCGGTCTACGTCGGCCGTGCGCACGCTCAATCCAATGCTGCGGCTGCAATCGCTTTGAATAGCCACGACCTGATCGCGGAATTCCGGCGCGTAGAAGTCGCGTCAGTGTCGGATGCGCTCGAGCAGGTTACGGGAAAGCGGATGTACATGAGCCATCGCATGCAGCCGATTTTTGCCGCCAAATTTGCGGGTTACGCGCGAACGGTACAACTCAAGAAAGACGAGGGCAATAAGGATCCCGAAGCACTCACGGGAATGCTGGAAGCCATTGATCAAGGATCCACAGATTCGGTGTACGTGATGGCGGTTGAGGACGGAGAGGACATCGCGGGTATGGGTGGACTGATGGGCACGGCGATGGCAGCGCGTGGTTACGCCGGGGCCGTGATCGATGGAGGAGTACGGGACGTCGCCTATCTGCGAAAGATCGGCTTCCCGGTTTTTGCCACGGGTATCGTTCCCTCTACGTCCGTGCACCACTACCGGTTTGCAGGAGCGCAGATCCCGTTGATGTGCAATGGAGTGCCCGTGAGCCCTGATGATATTGTCGTCGCAGATAGTGACGGTGTCGCCGTCGTGCCGAAAGCGCAGGCACAAGCCGTTCTCACCCTCGCGCAACAGATGGACTACAAGGAGCACTCAATGTACGCGGTCATCGAGCAACTGAAGTCCATCGTGCAAGCCGTCAAGAAATTCGGCCGCCTTTAGCGAGACGAAGTTGCATTAAATCGATTTTCATCGGATAATCCAGCACTTTCATTTTTCAAAACGGAGTAGCATCGCGTTCGCAGTGCCGCTCATCCAGACGGCGGACCGTTTAAGACACGGCGATCACCGCGCCTAACTTGAAAGGAGCACCTCTATGAATTTGACCTCGACTCGAAGGACATTTGCGTTGCGGTTCGGATCCGTTCTTTCCGCGCTCGGACTGACTGCCGCCGTGCTTCCCTCGCGTGGACTGGCACAGAACCCCACGCAGGATGCCAACACCGTCCGCAAGCTGAATACGGAAGGTAAGCCTGGCAGCGAAAAAGACGTCATCATGCCGGTAATCGTTCACAACGGTTTGATTTATGTCTCCGGTCAAGGCGCACACGATTCGCGAGATCCGAAGGAATGGACCATCGAATCCCACACCACCATGGTGATGGACAAAATAAAGAAACTTGTGGAGGTCGGTGGCGGCACGATTGACAGCATTCTTCAGACCAACGTTTTCCTGGTGAAGATCGAGCACTGGGACGCAATGACCAAGGTATTCGGCACTTACTTCCCACACGGTGGACCAACCCGCACCACAGTGGCAGTCGCAGCGCTGCCTGGCGATTCGCTGGTCGAAATTAACTGCGTGGCGGCCCTAACGCGCAAGTAGAGCGGTAACGGACCGAAGGAGATCCTCATGCGATTGAAATCGTCATGGAATCGACGCGGATTCTTGGGGACCGCCGCGGCCTTGCTGACGTCTATCCTCGCGCCGTGCAAGCTTTCTTCGGCCGCAAGCGCGGCGGCCGGAAACACAAGCGTGAGCGGTTTCGGACAGACGGGCAATCCCTACGACGAGCTGGGTGTCACCACTGTAATCAACTGCGAAGGCACGATGACGATGTTGGGCGGCTCAATTCTTCGACCCGAGCTCGAAGCTGTCATGGCCATGGCCGGCCGCCACTTCGTGAGTATCCCTGACTTGGAAGTTGCCGCCGGCAAGCGCATAGCAGAGATGCTGAAACTGCCGGACGGCTATGCCGCACTGGTCACTTCCGGTGCAGCGGCGGCGATGCAGTCTGGGTTGGCAGGCATCCTCACAGGCGACAATGAGGCCCTGATTCGCCAGCTTCCCGATCTCACCGGGATGAAAGCAGAAGTCATTATTCAAAAATCACATCGCAATCCGTTCGATCACCAGTTGCGGACGACCGGTGTCAAGCTCGTCGAGATCGAAACTCGCGATCAACTCCGGCAAGCCATCAACGATCGCACGGCGATGATGCACTTTTCAAACTTTGCCAACGCCACCGGCCAGATCAAAGTGGACGAGTGGGTCAAACTGGCCAAGCAATATGGCATTCCGTGCATGAACGATGCCGCAGCAGACACGCCTCCCGTTTCCCATCTCTGGGACTACGCCAACATGGGATACGACCTGATTACCTTCAGCGGCGGCAAGGCAATGCGCGGACCGCAATGCGCTGGCCTACTCATCGGACGGAAGGATCTGGTCGCAAATGCCCTGCTCAACAACAGCCCCCACGAGGACACGCTGGGCCGCAGCCAGAAGGTGGGCAAAGAAGAAATTGTGGGGATGGTGAAGGCACTCGAACTCTATCTGAAGGAAGATCACGACGCGCTTGCGCAAGAGTGGCAAGGCCGCCTCGAACTGATCTCGCGCGAACTGACCAAGGTTCCGGGGGTGAGCACGTCGTTCTTCATTCCGGACATCGCCAATCACGTGCCCCAGATGCAGATCACGTGGGATTCCAGAATCTCGCTGCCGCCGCAGCAGGCCTCAATGTTGCTGCGGAATTCCAAACCGGCAATTGTCATCAGCGGCGGCGAAGGCCGGCCCGGTCTCACCATGTGCTCGTTTATGCTGCAGCCTGGAGAGGACAGGGTCGTCGCCGAGCAACTGTCGCGCATCCTGAAGGAACACTCGGCCTAGTTTCCTGAAATCGTACCTATGCCCTCGGCGAAAATGACGCGCGTGCGCTGGTTTCTGGTGTTCCTCCTCTTTCTCCTCAGCGCCGTGTCCTATCTGGACCGCGTCAATATGTCAACGGCTGCCGGCACCATTGCCGATGCCTATCACCTTTCCTTCGTGCAGCTCGGAAGGGTGTTTAGCATGATGCTCGTCGGTTATGGCCTGTTTCAAACTGTCGGAGGCCGCCTCGCCGATCGCTACGGACCGCGTCTGGTGCTCACCGGCGGAGTCATATGGTGGGGAATCTTCACCGCTCTCACTGCTCTTGTTCCGGCAAACTTTGCCGGCGCTCTGTACCTCTTTATGACGGTCCGGTTCCTCCTCGGCGCAGGTGAAGCCGTGATCTACCCTTCCGCGAACCAGTTCCTCTCGCGCTGGATACCAGTTCAGGAACGTGGCATCGCCAACGGCTGGATCTTTGCCGGGGTCGGAGCCGGAGCCGGTCTCACCCAACCCTTGATCCCCTACCTGATGGTCCACTATGGATGGCGGGCACCATTTTGGGTGTGCGCCGTAATCGGACTGATCGCGGGCGCGTTGTGGTTTGCTTCAGCACGTGACACTCCCGCTGAACATCCCAAGGTGTCCGCGTCTGAACTTGCAATGATCGAGTCTGGACTTACCCTGGCTACCGGGAACGCTACGACTTCCAACCGGAATGGCCTTGTACCGTGGCAGCGCACATTGCGAAGCGGAGAGGTGTGGGCTCTGACGATCAGCTACTTCTGCTACGGCTATGTTGCCTGGGTTTTCTTTAGCTGGTTCTTCACGTATCTCTCAAAGGTCAGGGGGCTGGACCTAAGGGCGAGTGCTCTCTATTCAATGCTGCCCTTTCTTGCCATGGTCTTGGGTTGCCTGTTGGGTGGGACGATCAACGACCGCATCACGAAATTGCGTGGCCCGCGGCTTGGACGCTGCGGTGTGGCAGCTATCTCCATCGGCGTGGCGGGCATTTTCATTGCCTGCGGCAGTCAAGTGCAGAGTGCTCGTCTGGCTAGTTTTGTTCTTGCGGGTGGCGCAGGAGCGCTTTACTTGTCGCAGAGTTCTTTTTGGTCCGTGACCGCAGACATCGCCGGCGGATCGTCCGGCTCTGTCTCGGGGGTTATGAACACCGGCAATCAAGCAGGAGCAGCTCTCACTGCCGCGCTGACGCCTTGGATTGCGGCCCGATTCGGATGGACTACCTCGTTCCTGGTGGCTGCAGCGTTGTGTGCGATCGGAGCGGCATGTTGGCTCTTCGTGGACCCGTCAAAGAAACTGCGGCAGGTCGAGACCGAGACTCACGAGCCGACGGTCACCTGAGAATCTCTAGCTAGCGTACTTTGCAGCTGTGGACCCAACAACCAAGCCGAGTTCGTGTCCAAATACACGGTCGTGTTGGGATGCCGTCGCAAAATCGACGCTGGGGCCATGGGACTGATCTCTCCCTCGAAGCACGCCTTCACAGCCTGTGCTTTGCGGCGATCGGGAACAACCGCGAGGATCTCTCGTGCTTTTAGAATCTGTCGCGCCGACATTGAAATGGCCCTCTTCGGCACCTGCGATATATCGGCAAACCATGCCTCACCAACCTGCTGGCGACGGCACGCTTCATCGAGGTTGACGATGATGTAAGGTTCCTCGGTATCGAAATCGGCGGGCGGATCATTGAAAGCAATATGCCCGTTTTCGCCGATGCCGAGGAAGGCTACATCGATTGGTGCCGAAGCCAGTTGCTCGCTTGCCTCCCGCACCGCGGCGGACGGATCGGGAGCATCGCCCTCGAGCAAGTGATAATGCGAGATTCCAGTTTTGTTGACCAACTCGGCCATAAGCATCTTGCGAAAGCTGCCTGGGTGCGTGATTGGCAAACCGACATATTCGTCGAGATGAAAGACCTCAACCTGAGTCCAATCGATTCCCGGGGCCTTTGTGAGTGCCTCCAGAAACTCGAGTTGAGAAGCGGCGGTAGCAGCGATAATGCGGGCCTTACCCTTCTCAGAAATGGCGCCGCGAATCGCAGCCGCGGCCTGCTCGGCCGCCGCCCGCCCCAGGGTGGTTTTGTCGTTGAACACTCTAAGTAGCATCGACCGGATCCTAAATGAGTCAAGGATTGGAAACCGCAAATTATACCGCGCGAGTGCCCTACGGAACGGCGCAATGGTGAGTCGGATTTTATAGCGTGAAAACCGGCAGCCAAGTTCGAGCAGGGGATACGTAATTTGTAGTGTCACTCTAGTGCGGTGTGTCCTTAGACTTCCAATGCCACGGCCGCACGAACATCGTGTGGCAATCCGAGACTACTTCGTTACTCCAGCACCCTTGAGTGCAGGCTTGCCGTCGGCCAGCGGGGATTTCCGCCTTGGTCCTCTCCGGCCAATCTCTCGGTACCTCGAGCGGATACTTCAAGCTGCGCGACTGGCAGAACTGCCAGTAGATAGTTGACTCGTTAAAACGAACGATTCCGAGATGCTTTTTCCAAGGTTTTCCGGCCCTTCTGAACGATTAAGAGATGACTTGCAGAATCCGATTGTTCGCTTGGCGGAACACCTGAGCGTATCCCTATTCGGAGAAAGAACCTTATGAAGGCAAAATCCAGAATCAGAACTCCAGCCGTTGCCTTGGCCTGCGCTCTTCTTCTAGCGACCACTGTATTTGCCCGAGAAAGCACCGACGTGATTGTCATGGCGAACGGCGATCACCTCACAGGCGAAATTAAAGGTCTCAAAGCCGGGGTGCTCTACGTCAGCATGAAGTACATACTCGGAACAAGCTCGGTTCAATGGTCTGAGGTTACCCGACTGGAAAGCAAGCAGCTGTTCTTGGTGAAAACACAAGATGGCTCGGTATACACGGGGACACTCAACACTGCGAACGCAGTGAGTGGCCGTCCCCTGGAGATTGAGGTCGTAGAGTCGCCGGGACACGAAGTCGAACTCGCCGGATCCGGAATCGTTGAGTTGGACACGACCTCCTCGAAGTTCATCCAGCGATTCAACGGTAGTGTCAATACGGGAATCATCTACTCCAAAGGCAACCAATCGACACAGTTCAACATAGGAGCACAGGTCACCTATCCGCGAGAGCGCTGGGCAGCAGGTGCCAGTTTCAACT
This sequence comes from uncultured Acidobacteriaceae bacterium, assembly GCA_963788555.1. Lineage (GTDB taxonomy): Bacteria > Acidobacteriota > Terriglobia > Terriglobales > Acidobacteriaceae > Sulfotelmatobacter. The sequence continues at coordinate 1,167,930 of CAWBHM010000008.1, forward strand.
CCACCTTGTCTGCCAGTACCGGCACCAGCGCCTCTACCCGAAACCAGGTGGATGTCGATGCCCTCCATCTCATGCGCTGGAACAATTGGTTTTACGAGGGCGTTGGCACTTTCCTGCAAAGCTCTGAGCAAGGGATTCTCAGTCAAGCTACCTTCGGCGGTGGTATCGGCCGTTACTTGAGGAACACAAACCTCGCACGCATCTCGGTCGTCGGCGGACTCGCAGGGCAGAACACACAGTATCAGCAAAATATCACCTCGCAAAATCTGACGACTGCGCTGTTCGTGGCGAATTTGCAATTTTTCCGGTTCAACAAGACCAACGGAGACCTCAATACTGTTCTTCTGCCGATCCTGTCTGAGCCCGGTCGCGTGAAGTTCAACATGAACGCAACCTATTACGTGAAGCTCACCGGCAATCTGTCGTGGAATGTCTCGGTCTATGGCAGCTGGGACAACCGACCCCCAAATAGTCTGCCCGGCAGCGATTACGGCTCCAGCTCGGGACTCAGTTGGACCTTCGGCAATAAGTGACAGGAGCTTGGGATGGAGTGGTAGTTTTGACAGTTTCCTTCTGGGGCGCGCCCGATCAGTATGACCTCATCCAGCGCAGCTGGAGATATGGGAATCGGTGTGCGGGTTAACAGTTCGACACCATACCGAACTTGAACGCAGGAACCTTGTCATCAGCGACGGAGCCTGCATTTCGACACACACATTCACGTTCCGTGACTTCGTCGTTCACGTCCGTCCCGGCCATGATTTTGCGTGAAGGAGAAAGCAATATGCCCCAAAATCCAGAATCAGCCCGACTCCAGGAATCGAGCACACTCGAAACTATGCGATTCCAGCAATTAGGTCCCGGCAAGAAGCCCTGGAGAGCGTGGGGACCCTACCTGAGTGAGCGGCAGTGGGGCACCGTCCGTGAGGACTACAGTAAGGATGGCAATGCCTGGGACTACTTCACGCACGACCAAGCCCGATCGCGGGCCTATCACTGGGGCGAGGATGGCCTCGCCGGCATCAGCGATGGGATGCAGGCACTGTGCTTCAGCGTTGCTCTCTGGAATGGCAAGGATCCCATTCTCAAAGAACGCCTATTCGGCCTGACGAATAGCGAGGGCAATCACGGGGAAGACGTTAAAGAGTACTACTTCTACCTCGACAGCACGCCCACGCATTCCTATATGAAGTATCTGTACAAGTATCCGCAAGCCGCTTTTCCTTACAGCGATCTGATCGAAACCAACAAGCGGCGCAATCGTGGTGACATGGAATACGAACTGCTGGATACGGGAGTCTTCAACGACAATCGATACTTTGATGTTTTTGTCGAGTATGCCAAGCAGTCGCCCAAGGACATCCTGATCCAGATTAGCGTGAGCAATCGCGGGCCCGAGCCGGCCACATTGCACGTCCTGCCCACACTGTGGTTTCGCAACACGTGGACCTGGTGGCCAGGTACGCCGAAGCCTTCTCTGAAGCTGGTCTCTGGACCCAAGGGTTCTCAAACGATTGTAACGTCCCACGCCGAATATGGGGAACACTATTTGTACTGCGAGGGAGACGTCCCGCTGCTGTTTACAGAGAACGAGACGAACAATGCGCGAATTTTCGGAACTGCCAATGCGTCTCCTTATGTAAAAGACGGAATCAACAATTTCGTAGTGAACGGCGCGCAAGATGCGGTCAACCCGGGAAAGACGGGCACTAAATCGGCGGCGCATTACGAGCTGCGAGTGGAAGCGGGACAGACAGCCACCATCCGATTGAGGCTAACGGATGCCGCACCGGCTGCTGCCGGCGATCCCTTTAAAGACTTCACGAGGATATTGCAGGCTCGCCAGTCCGAGGCCGACGAATTCTACAAATCCATAACGCCAACCCGCCTCAGCCCCGATGAAGCCCTCGTCATGCGGCAGGCACTTGCCGGGATGCTGTGGTCCAAGCAATTTTTCTTCTTCGACATCGACAAATGGCTTACCGAACATGGTGAGGATCCGATGCAGCCCGGGACTCGCTCGATGCGAAACAGCGAGTGGTTCCACATGCTGAATCAGCACGTCATCTCCATGCCGGACAAATGGGAGTATCCGTGGTATGCCGCGTGGGATCTGGCGTTCCATACCATCGCTCTCTCCGCCGTGGATGTGGATCTTGCGAAACAACAACTCGACCTGATGCTGCAGGAGTTCTTCATTCATCCGACCGGTCAGATGCCGGCCTACGAGTGGAACTTTAGCGATGTGAACCCACCGGTTCATGCCTGGGCCACTCTCTTCCTCTATCGGACCGAACAAGCTCTCAAGGGCAAGGGCGATGTGGAGTTCCTGAAGCGGTCTTTTTCGAAGTTGATGCTGAACTTCACCTGGTGGTTGAATCGCAAAGATCGCTTCGGCAACAACCTGTTTGAAGGCGGCTTTCTCGGACTGGACAACATCGGCGTCTTCGACCGCAGTGCACCGCTGCCTACCGGTGGCCACCTTGAGCAGGCTGACGGCACGGCGTGGATGTGTCTATTCTGCCAGAACATGTTGGAGATCAGTATCGAACTGGCAGCTCACGATCCTTTCTATGAAGACATGGCCATAAAACTTGGCAACCAGTTCCTTTTCATAGCGCACGCCATGAATCAGACAGGGCAAGAGGGAATGTGGGACGAAGAAGACGGATTCTACTACGATGTCTTGCGCCTTCCCGATGGGAGTGCAACGCGCCTCAAGGTTCGCTCCATTGTGGGTTTGCTACCCCTCTGTGCCACTTGTGTAGTTGAGCCCTGGCAGCGCGAACGGGTACCCCGCGTAACGGAGGTTCTCAGGGAACGCCTGCAACGGATGCCCGAACTGCGCGAGAGCATTCATCCCACCGGTCCCGGCCATTTGGGGTATGGCGATCGCGGCATCGTCGCATTGGTAGGTCCAGAGCGTTTGCGCCGGATATTGACGCGCATGCTGGATGAGAACGAATTCCTTAGTCCTCACGGCATCCGGGCACTGTCCCGCTACCATGCTGATCATCCCTACGTCTTCAACGTGGGCGGCCAGGATTATCACGTAAATTATCTTCCGGCCGAATCCGATACCGGGATGTTTGGCGGAAACTCGAACTGGCGCGGACCCGTCTGGATGCCGATAAATGCCCTGTTGATCCGCGCTCTTTTGTCCTTCTACCTCTATTATGGCGATGACTTCAAGATTGAGTGCCCGACAGGCTCGGGTAATCTCATGAATCTGTTTGAGGTGGCGCGGGAAATTACCAATCGGTTGATGGGGCTCTTTCTCCGTGACGAGTCTGGTCGGCGACCCGTGTACGGAGGGACCGAGAAGTTCCAGACCGATCCTCACTGGAAGGAATACATCCTTTTCTACGAGTACTTCCACGCAGATAACGGCGCTGGATTGGGAGCAAGCCATCAGACTGGCTGGACCGGAGTAATCGCAAAGCTGATCGAGGTATTCGGTCATCTCGATGCCCAACAGTTTTTGGATGGCGGCAAAGAAGGTGCCTTCAGCAGGAAAGAACCGGTGGTGGACAAACGGGTCGCATGACCGAATTTCGGGTGCTTCCGCCTAACGTTCTACACCTACCGAGGATCGTCGGCAGTCGCCCTTGACATCGTCTCGGCCTAACAATGGGCGGTTTGGGGCGGACCGGCAAAACAGATGCGTCTGCTAACGGAGAATCGACAACGGATGGGCACGTTGCTTCACGGGACCCTGATTCTTCGTGCCTCTCTCTGTGTCATTGTATTGATTGGCACGGCCGCTCATTCTCTTGCCCAGTTTCCGATGCCTGCAGCACCTCCGCCGCCCAAGGCCGAGCCCACAGCGCCAATCGATCTGCTGGGACGTCAAACTCCGCACAGCGCGTTGATGGGATTCTTGAAGTACGACCAGCGTGCAGATTACGTGACAGCCGCTCGCTATCTTCAACCGATACCGGGCCGCAACACGGACTTAGCCCAGCGTGCCAAGCAACTGCAAGAGCTCCAAGGTTGGTTTAAAAGCAACATCAACTTGTTGAGCAATGATCCTGAGGGCACGGTTGAACCTGGACTTCCGCCCGGTGAAGTGCGTGCTGGAGTGTTGGCAGTGGGCGACGAGACCGCCGACGTTATCCTGGTGAGGGTGAACGACCCAGTTGCGGGAAAAATTTGGCTGATTTCGAAAGACACAATTGCAGATATTCCCAAGCTCTACGCCCAAATCGAAATGCAGAGGCCGGCCATAGTCGACCGAATCATCCCCGGTGTGCTCAGCAGTCGCCGACTGGGGGGGATGCCGTTGGCGAAATGGGTCGGATGGCTGCTGTCGATCCCGATTTCATGGCTGCTGGCCTGGCTTCTGGCATTACTTCTCAGTACGCCCCAACGCATCCGTTGCAAACTCCGAAAAATTCCTTTCAACCCGATTTGGCAGACACCCGTGGGCACGCCACTTAAGTGGATCATGGCGATCTTGATCCATAGCCTTTTGGTCTACCTGATTGAACCTCCGCTTTTGTATCGCGCGTACTACCTTCGCTTCATCGCGGCGCTCCTGATGGGATGTCTCGCATGGCTCGCAAGCAGGATTGTGGACCGAGGCTTCGAATACGAGGTGAACCGAACCAGAACTCAACGTCAAGGTGGGAGATCAATCCTCATCCTGACACAGCGACTTACCCACATCGTTCTTCTGACAATTACTGTGCTCGCCGTAATGGCAATCTTTGGTTTTGACGTAAGGACGATGCTGGCTGGACTTGGCATTGGAGGACTTGCGATCGCGCTGGCAGCACAAAAAACGCTCGAGAATCTCGTAGGCGGAATCTCGTTGCTCATGGACAAGGCCGTCCAGGTCGGTGATTTCTGCCGGATCGGTGATCAAGTTGGTACCGTGGAGGACATCGGGCTCCGTTCTCTGAAACTGCGGACCCTCGACCAGAACCTGCTTGTCGTTCCGAACGGGTTGCTGGCGCAGATGCAGTTCGAAAATATGCAGGGCCGCCCCAAGTTGCTTCTCAGCCAGAATTTCTCCCTGCGGATCGAGACTCAGGTCGAACAGCTTCGTTACGTGCTCGACCGCGTCCAGAGCATGCTAAACGCCCATCCCGGGATTGAAGAGGGAACTTCGAGAGTTCGAGTCGGCAGTTTCGCCGGAGCGGCTTACGACGTAGAGCTGTTCGCTTATGGCAAGACGGGCAATTGGTTGGAGTTCACCGCGATTCGCCAGGATGTCATCCTGAAGATTGCTGAGATTGTCCAGGATGCTGGGGCTCGGTTTGCGGCGCCCACACAATTAACCTACCTGTCGAGCGAAGCAGGCGTCGACTCGGACCGGGCCATCGGTATTGTGCGTCGCGTGACCGAACTTCGGGCGACGGATTCATTCCGATTTCCCGGCGAAAGTAAGACCGGAACGCAATGACCTTTGGGGTACCTACTTCGTATGCGCCGGTTCAACGCCGCAGCTTGCAAGGCGGCAATCCGACCGGAGGAGATAACAACATGCCTATCTGGCCGCAATATCCGACAATCTACGAGATCAATACCTGGGTTTGGCTGTCCGAACTCAGTCTGAAAACTGGAAGGTTCGTTGACTTGGGCACCGTACCCACAACCGAATGGGAGGCGATCGCCAAGTTCGGATTCGATGCCGTGTGGTTCATGGGGGTTTGGGAGCGAAGTCCTGCGGGCATCGCCATTGCTAATACGAACCAGGGCCTTCTGGATGATTTCCGTCGAGCCTTGCCGGATTTCAAGCCACAAGACAATGTGGGTTCTCCCTACTGCGTGAAGCGGTACGTGGTTGACGAGCATCTCGGAGGCCCCCAGGGTCTTGCGATTGCCCGACGAGAACTGGCGAAGCGGGGTATGAAGTTGCTTCTGGATTTTGTGCCGAATCATGTGGCTCCCGATCATGCGTGGGCCACCGATCACCCTGAATACTTCATTCGCGGAAGTGTTGAGGATGCGGCGAACAACCCGGCGTCCTATATTGAGGTACTAGGGAGCATCTACGCATGTGGACGTGACCCCTACTTCCCAGCTTGGCCCGATGTTCTGCAACTCAATGCATTTCAGCCTGGGCTTCGCCAAGCCGTCATTGAAACCGTCTCTAGTATTGCGGACCAGTGTGACGGTGTGCGTTGTGACATGGCCATGCTTCTATTGAACCAGATCTTCGAACGTACTTGGGGTAGCCGCGCAGGGCAACGGCCCCCAACCGAGTACTGGAATGACGTCATCCCTGCCGTGAAGCGAACGTATCCAAACTGCTGCTTTATCGCTGAGGCGTACTGGGATTTAGAGTGGGAACTGCAACAGCAAGGGTTCGACTACTGCTACGACAAGCGACTCTACGATCGCGTGGAACATGAAAGCGCCGACAGTGTCCGGTTGCATCTCTGTGCTGACCTCTCATACCAACAGAAGCTTCTTCGCTTCCTCGAGAACCACGATGAGCCTCGCGCTGCCGCGACCTTTTCCCTCGCGAAAGAGCAGGCTGCGGCAGTTACCAGTTCTTCACTGCCGGGAGCTAGACTCTTCCATGAAGGACAATTCGAAGGCAGAAAGGTAAGGGTGCCAGTCTTCCTCGGGAGACGCCCCGCGGAGCCCGTAAACAAGGCGTTGCAGGCGTTCTACGCCAAACTCCTGGCAGCGATCAATGCCCCGATATTTCGCGGTGGTGAATGGAAGCTCTGCGAGCGTAATGGATGGCCTGACAATCAAAGCTGTCAAAACCTGGTTGCTTGGAACTGGGTGAAGGACGGCGATCAGCGTCTCATCATAGTCAATCTCAGCGACAACACAGCGCAGGCTCGCGTGCAAGTTCCCTGGGAAAAAGTAAAAGGGGAAGTGTGGCATTTGGTCGACGCTCTTTCGGAGGCGAGCTACGATCGCGACGGAAATGAGATGGCATCGTCAGGTTTGTACGTCGATCTGAAACCGTGGAGTTACAGTTTCTTCCAGTGTCAACTCACTGGGCAAGGGACGACGATGAGCCGGGCGGCTTCGACGGTTGAAGTGTGATGCTGGCAAGCGAGGCGAACCAGCGTAGCGACTGCTCCTTGTCTATTCACCGTAGAAAGAGCGGAAAACCTCTCACCTTTCGCCGACAAGAAAGTGATTGCATTCTTCTGGTGACAGAGGAGCTAGCTGATTGAGAGCCTCTTACGCGGAAGGCGCAGCAAACAGGCGGTCGCAGTCGAACTGCGATGTTATTTCTAATCGAAACAAGTTGGTCCGATGGCAAGTTCGGATTGCTTTATCTATTTGTGATCACAGTTCGAGTTGTGCGATGCCTTTCGCAATCGCTTCTTCGAGGAGTTGCTTCATCTTCCGGGAAGCCTCCCGCGCCAGTTCGCCTTGCTGACGACCTAGCTCGCCTTGTTGTTCGCCGAGCTTGCCCTGCTGCTCGCCCAGGACGCCCATTTGTTCGCCGAGCTTGCCTTGCTGGTCGCCAGCCTTCGATTGCAGATCAGCGATTCTGCTCTGCAATCCTCCAATCTCCGATTGAATGCGTCCGACCTGTTCCACGGTCGCGCCCGAGCTGAGTTGCTTCAGTTCAGCTTGGAGTTTGTTGAGTTCGGCAGTCATGTCCGGAACCTTTACGTGGATCTGTTCCATTTCCTTGCCGAGGGCTTCCTGTTGTTTTCCTAGGGCATCCTGCTGCTTGCCGAGTTCTTCTTGTTTCTTGCCAAGCTCTTCCTGAGGCGCCCAAACTTTCCTGGCACGATCGATTGTGGCTTGATCGCGAATAATGTAAGACTTTTCGTCGCTTTGGAACCAGATGAAATCGCCGGGGATCTGTTTTCTGAGTTTCTCAACGTGCCGGGCGTCTTCCGTGGTGCCCGACATCGTAAGAGAATCGCTCTTTCCGGAAACGATGACGAAGCGCTGCTCATCGTCGTAGCCATAAGCATACGAATAGCCTCGCCCGTACGCTGAATTTGAATGGCTGGATTGAGCACTCCACGCCACGCTTGGTGCTGGCGGCGCAGCTACTGGAGCGACTGGCGCCGCTGAATCCGAAGCCGCGGCCGGCGCGTCCGAAGGACTTTGGCTGACGGCTGCGGGTGCTGGCACAGATTGTGGGGTTGCTTCCGCGCCCGCCGGAGACGGGTCCGTAGCAGGGGCAATCGCGGGCTCCGCTGTGACTTGTGGTTGTGCTTTCGGCGCGGGCGATTTTGCAGATGTTGGTGCTGTAGGCCTCTGCGCGCGGCCCACGCTCGGAAGATTCCAGTGAGAGTTGTCCGCGTGTACAGAGGCAGCGAGGTAAACAGCCGGGAGAGAGAGCGCAAGAACCACAATCGCGACCGACCTTTTCAGGCTCATAGCAACAGACCCTTTCCAGCTGAGAATTCTTTCTAGTCGTTGTTCCGCTTGACCCACTTTGGCCATCGATACGCCCTGCCACCGGACTCGCCCCGGCGCGGTCTGCAATGATTCGAAGAATCCCAGCAATGTTCTGGCGTAGTCCATACGGTTGGCCCCGCATCTCAATGCCGCTTCGTCGCTGGATTGTTCGGCAAGATCAGCAAGATGCCGATCGAGCCACCAAGCAAGAGGACTGAACCAGAAGATTGCGCGATGTACCAACGAAAGACGCTGCGTAAGAGCATCTCGCCGTGCAATGTGCGAGACCTCGTGCGCGATGACGGCGTCGAGCTTCGCATCATCCCAATCGCGCCAGGCGGCGGGAAGCAAAATCGTAGGCCGCACTACGCCCATCGTGAGTGGCACAGAGATGAGTTCGGATTCGAACGCGTATGGAGAAGAAGCAAGTTTGGAGGATCGCGCGCAGGCCCACAGCCGCAAAGTCAGGCGAACGTCCTCAATCTTGACGGAGGCCCGCAACAGCCGCCGACTGAATGCGAGGCCCACGAAGAACCTTGTGAAAAGCAGCAAAGCGACTCCGAGATAGAGGCTCGCTGCGACCGCGGTCCATCGAATCGACCACGAAAACAGACGGAAGCGTATGGGAGCAGTTACCAGCGCGGGTGTTCCACTCCGCGTAGCGCTGGCGTCCGGCCGAGAAAACGCCAACGCTGGATAGGAGATGTCCCCAGACGGGGCCGCTGGCATCGCTGATTTGCGCTCTAAAGAAAGTTTGCCACTTGTTGGAGGCGGAGATAGACGGGTAACAGTTGGCACCACGCGAGATTGAAGAAATCCAGGCAAAGGAATTGAAACCGTCGGGAGGATCTCCTGCAGAAATGGCATCGCGAGGCTGGTATAGAGCACGATCGTCCAAGTGAGAAGCCGTTCTGAAGTTGCTCGTACGCGAAAGGCAGCTAACCCCAGAGCCGCCACTCCACCGAGGGCGAGAGCGCGTACGGCAGAATTCGCGAGGAGAGCGAGAACATTTACAGGCAGGGAACCAGCGGCATTCAACATGGCGATCCTTCCTTATTTTTCCGCAGTCGTTCTTTCGGCGATCTTCCGCGCAAGGCGCTCCAGTTGCCTACGGTTAAATACCGCGTTGTCCACCATCCCGAGGACTAACTGTTCCGCCGAGCCCCCGCAGAAGCGATCGATGATGGCTTTCACGGCGCGGACAGCCACGTTCTGACGCGCGTCCGAAGCCTTGTAGATGAACGTGCGGCCTTCTGTCTCGTGAGTCAGAAAGCCCTTTTCCTCCAACCGGCGCAGCACCGTGCGGATGGTGGAGTCTTTCATGGGCCGGGACTCGGTCAGTCCTTCGCGGCACGCTTCGGAGGAGGAGGGACCATGCGTCCAGATGTAATCCATCACGAGTTGCTCGACCTCACCCATGTTCTTTAAACGCGCTTTTGATGTGTTAGTCATTGTAGCGTTACAATGTGTAACAGATAACTGAAAAGCTGTCAACAAGGCAAAAGTGGATCTGCGCAATCGCCCAACTGGCCACTGGCGGCTAACTCGATCACTGCAATCAGCTTGCTAATCGCGGCTCACGCGCATATTCTCAGAACAGGGCTTGCTTGCGGGCCGAAAAGGGGAGAGCATCTGACACACGACGAACTGAAGGCTTCTTACGTGGTCATCCGTCACAACGTGCGCACCTATGAATCTGCGGGAGTGGTAGAAGTGGTGAAGGGACGGCAGAACGCGGAGTCCGTCCTGAAGAATTTCGAAGGTGAACAAAGCTCTGCTGACCGGCATGAGGGCTGGCGTTATTTTCTCGAAAAAAGCAACCTGAAGGCGGGAACCGATCCTGCCGAGGCCACCGAACTCCGTCAGGCTGAGTTAGAGAGTCGTGAGTCGAAGGCTACAGAAGAGGGCGGCTCCAGTAGCGGAGGCACCTTCTCAAGGTAAGTCGATCCGGCCATAGCAATTCGCTTGCTAACGTTTGGCGCCCGGCGTAGCATCAGGCTGTGCGTTAGACCGAATCGGTCGTGAGCAGTTCTCGCCTAATCAGCCTGTACCTGCCTGCAGTACCTCCGAGTCTCTCCAGCGTAAATTGATTGAAAGGAACATCAGTATCAACATGGCAGAACAAGGAACAGTAAAGTGGTTCAATGACGCCAAAGGCTATGGCTTTATCAGCCGTCAGAATGGCGAAGATGTTTTTGTGCACTTCTCAGCGATCCAGGCGGGTGGTTTCAAGAGCCTGCAGGAGGGCCAGACAGTGCAATTCGACGTGACCAAGGGCCCCAAGGGCTGGCAGGCTGAGAACGTCCAGCCGCTGTAACCAAATCCGTGACGCGAAAGGCGATCTCTTTGCCGAGATCGCCTTTTCTCTTTGCCGCGATCGATAATGAGTGATATCTCGACCGTTACTTGGTGCGATCTGAACTGGAAAAGTCAGCCGTTCCAATTTTGACGATAGTTCCGCGGGGTTGCGGCTTGTCTTCTTTCGAATCTTTGGCGTCCTTTTCTTCCTCGGTCTTCTTTTTCGGTTCCGGCGCTGGCACCGGTTTCTCCGTCCAAATACCGTAGACGCGCCCGCCATACGCGGCGATTCCGCTGTAGTCCCCAAAGAAGACGCCGCTGGCTTCAAATGGTTCATCGCTCCAGGCGTAGTTGCTGAAGCTTCGTCCACGGTCTGCCGAGCGTGCCAGCACCACGATTTGCTTCCGGTTTTGAGGATCGCCCCGACGATCGTAGAAGATTACATTGACGGAGCCATCCGTTGGATCCACCGCGAGCCACTGAAAAAACTGCTCGGCTCCGTTGTGGAGAGCGTCGTTGTTGACCCGGACCGGCTCCGACCAATGCTTGCCTCCATCGTCAGACGCCGCCAGGAAAACATCGAGGTCGCCGTTGCGGTAGTCACTCCACGTGATGTACAGCCGGTTACCTTTCGGATCGATTGCGATCTGGGGAAAGCCATTCGCCCGTTCCAGTGTTTGTACGGCAAACATGATGGGAGCAGTTTTGAAAATCGGACGAGCATGAGAAAAGCTCTTACCTCCATCGCGCGAAGTGGTCAGCATGATCTCGTTATCTTGGCTCCAGATGACGTAGAGCTTGCCGTCCGGACCGACTACGCCGTCGAATCCCTCCGCCGCACCGTTGTCATCCCGTGGCAGTCCTGGGTGCGCGTCGATCTCGATTGGCGCTAACCAGGTCTTTCCGTCGTCCGTCGAACGCGAAATTACCATCCGCGAATCGGTCAGCCTCCAGCGTGTCCATCCGATATAGAGATTGCCTGCGTAACGGCTCTTGCTGTTGTCCGCCACAATATACGGCTTGTCTTCGAACGGAATTCCAGGCGTACTGGGTTGCTCCGCGACTGGAATATGTTCCGCTTCCCATGTCTTTCCGCCGTCGAGCGAACGGCGCACAAAGATGCCATTGCGTGTGGCTCCATGCGCCCAGTAGTTAAATGTTCCTAGCTTGTCGAACGCGATGTAACAGACGAAGGCATGGCCTTGATTGTCGAATGCGGCCGATACGTCGCCGGAGACGCGATAGTTCTTGGGATCGACTCCTTCGGCCGGATGCCAGCTATGGCCAGCGTCCTGCGAAAAAGACGCGTGCACATTATCTTGAAAGACTCCGACCACCTGCTGTGGATTTACAGGGTTGACCACGATCGCAGGTTCCGTGAATGGACCGACAGTAGGAGTGAGAGGGAAGACTTCGGCGTGAGGCGCCTTTGCCAGTTCTTGCGCAACCAAGCCCGGAGCGAATGCGATTGCCAAGAGAGCGAGTGCTGCGATTCGACGGAAGTGTGGCGAGTGAAACATTCGTAGACCTCTGTTTTACGATTGTGTTGGTTAAGTAAGCTCGTCGGCGCACAACGCGGCGCCGCCCGCGATTCCCGCGTCTGCGCCGTAATGAGCCATCAACAGCGGGATATCGGAAACCCGCGGGTTCACGCACCAGGTCGGAAGACGATTCTTGATCTCTTCGAAGAAGGGTTTGAGCATCGCGGCCACGCCGCCACCCATCACCAGAACATCTGGATCGAGCAGGTCGACGATATTGCCGAGCCACGCCGCTAAGAGTTCAACAGTTTCCTGCAGAACTTCACGCGCAAGCGGGTCACCGGCGGCATAAGCCCTCCCCACAAATTCGCTGGTCACGGCGGCGACATCGCCCCCAGCAAGGTCAAGGATCATGGATCGAGAAGGTCGAGCAGCCAGCTTGGTTCGAGCGCGACCGCCGATCGCCGGGCCGGCAGCCAGTATTTCAATGCATCCGTGCTTGCCGCAGCCGCAAATCGGTCCACGATAGTCAATGCTCATGTGACCACCTTCGCCGGCGGATCCAGTATTGCCGTGATAAATCTGGCCATCCAGTACAATGCCGGTTCCAATCCCGGTGCCGATCGTAGCGTAGAAGACGTAGCGGTATCCGCGCGCGGCACCCCAGCGAGTCTCCGCCAGTGCGGCAGCGTTGGCGTCGTTGTCGACTCGAACGGGTACGTGATACAACGACGCAATTCTGTCGGCAAGGGGGAAGTCTCGCCAGCAGCGCAGGTTTGGAGGATTGAGCACGATGCCCGTTTTCGGATCCAGAGGCCCAGGGGCGCAGATTCCTATGCTGTGAATTCCCCCAGGCGCCGACGAGGCCAATGAATCGATCGCTCCAGCCACCGCCCGCAGCCCCGCGTCCGCGGTGTCGTTGGCCACCATCGGCTTGCGGCTCTGCGTGAGGATCCGACCCTCGCGATTCACCAGTCCGACCGCAACTTTTGTACCACCGATATCGACCCCCAGGATTGATCCACTTTCCTTCGACTCTTCAGTCATTTTTGGCCGTCGCTTGTGGCATCCCTGAGAACTGAACCTTGATGGTCTTGATTTCGTATGGCTTGGTGCGCACCGTAATCGCGCCGTCGTGCATCGCTAAGTTGCCGATCGGCTTTTCCATTAGATCGGTTTCCGCCGCCGATACTGCCCCCGGAGGAAGTTGAATTGTAACCGCACCATCCTTCCCAGCCCATTCGTAGAAGCGCACAACCAGGGCATTGTCGTCCTCAGCTTTCTTTACCGCGGTTATGATGACGTTATCCGAATGCGTCTGCAGGAAGGAATGCTCCGCCGGCAGTGCTCCCTCATGCTTTCCGAACGGCATTGAAATCAGTTTGTAGTTCAGTTCATATCCTCGGCGAATCGTCAGGGCGTCCTTCCAGCCGCCACCATGTGGATACAGCGAGTATGTAAACTCGTGATGACCCTCGTCAGCATGGGGATCGGGCCACTCCGGCGAGCGCAGCAGCGACAGCCGCAGGACGTTTCCCTTTGCGTCGTAACCATATTTGCAGTCATTGAGCAGGCTGAATCCGTGCTTCGAATCCGAGATGTCAGCCCACCGCTGTGCCGGAACCTCAAACTGCGCCTGTTCCGCAGGTGTATTCCGAGTGGTAGGACGCTCGACCGAACCAAAGGGAATCTCAAAGGCCGCCTTGTCGTTGTGTGCGCTGACGGGAAACGCTACTTTGAGCAGAATATGTTTTTCGTGCCATTCGGCCTGCATCTTCACGTCGACGCGAGGCACGCCGGCGTAAAGAATGACGTCACGAACAAACGTCGAGTTCTGAAAGTGATTCTTGATCTGAATAATCGCTCGCAGAGGTCCGCTCTCGACGAGTTTCACTTCGTCTGCTTTGTCCAGATCCCAGTGCTCCTTCTCGAAGTCGGCGTCGATATTCCACGCATCCCATTGCTTAGGCTTGTCGACAAAGGTCTGCAGCAGATTGCCACATACAGAACTCTTAGGTCCGCCGGTATCTGTTTCCGCGGGCGCCAGCGCTTCAGTACCGCTGCGTTTGTCGAACAAGCTGGTCATACAGCCGGTTTTGGCGTCGATCTTAACTCGGACAAACTCGTTTTCCAGCGTGTCAGATGAAGCTTTCAACATGGAATGAACCGCAGGCGCCACGGCCGCAGCACGCACGAAATAGGTTTTGTATCCCAGAGATGGCGTGCTCGAGAGCAATAAGAAGCGGGCGCGATGGGTTTCCTTGTCGAGTGAGAGCAGTTGCGATTCTGCGGGTTCGCCTGCGGAGTCCAGTACCTCGATCTGTTGGGTGGGTGCTGGCAGTTGGGCCTCTATTTCGGTCACCTCTGTTCGCGGCCAGGAAAGCGAATTGAAGATCAGTACTGGTACTCCGTCTCCCTGCGTGTTCACGCGCGCGGCGATCTCGCGCAGCGAGCCCATCGTAACCAGATTCGCCGCCCGATCCACATTTTCCAGATTCCGCTTCGCGTCCAGATAGTTCACTGCAATTCCAGAACCCGGCATGATGTCGTGGAAGTGGTCGAACAGCAGATTCTTCCAGGTCAGTTCCATTCCATCCTGCGGATACGGGCGCCCATACAGCGAAGCCAGTGACGCGAACTTTTCGGCATTCAATACCGTTTCCTCGGCCCGCCGGATTCTCCGCTTCGTTTCAGCTTGAGTCGTGAATACTCCACGGTGATAAGCGAAGTAAAGCTCGCCATCCCAGGTGGGAACCTGCATGCCGGAAAGTTTCTTCTCCATGTCGCTGAAGAACTCACGCGCGAAGCTGAACTCAAGCTTTGGATACACCGCTTCCGGGGCCCGCAATCTGTCCGCATTATCCAGCATGATGCGGGTCGGCCCTCCGCCGTGGTCGCCCACTCCATAAAGGTGCATCATCTCAGGTTTGTCTGGAATCGTCTTGCCATAGATCGACGGCATCCAGATCGAGAGGTCCGTGGCCAGTGGTACGCCATCAATGCCGCCCGCATAATCATGCGGAAAGTAGGTGAGCAAACGGCTGCCGTCTGGCGACTGCCACCAGAAAAGTTTGTAGGGAAACGTGGTGAATTCGTGTGCCCAAAGCAGTTTCTGTGTGACGAAATAATCCATGCCCGATTTCTTGTAGATCTGCGGGAGTTGGTAGTTGTATCCGAACGAATCCGGATTCCAGCCAATCTTCACATCCACGCCGAAATTCTTTTGAAAGTAACGCTTGCCCACGAGTATTTGCCGTACCAGGGACTCGCCATCCGGCATATTCAGATCGGGCTCCACCCACATACCGCCAATGATTTCCCAACGACCCTCTTTGACGCGCTGCTCAATCTGCTGGAAGAGGTCGGGATATTTCTCCTGCATCCATTCATAGGTCCGCGCCGAAGACATCGTGAACTTGAAGTCGGGATACTCGCGCATCAGGTCGAGCACGCTCTGGAATGTATTGCGCACGACCTCGACTGTCTCAGTCCACGGCCAGAGCCACGCCATGTCAATGTGCGAATTGCCCACGATGCGAATGTTGAACTGCTGCAGCCATGGCTTCAGGACCTCCAACTTGGCATGCGCTTGTTTTAGAGACGCATCGAATCCGGCCTGATCGCCCTTTTCCAGGGGCGAAAAATCAATCGCTTTGAACGCCGCATCCAACTGTTTCTCGCGCTCCGCCCTGCCGTCTTCGTAGGCTGAAATGATCGGGCGTGCGGAAAGCATTTCCGTCCGCAGGAAGGCAGGATCGGGGCGCGTGCGCGGCGGTTCAATGATGAGTTCACTGTGAAAGAATTCGGACTGTGTTTCGTCTCCCGCCACGACTCGCACCGCAACGAGAAATTTCTGTCCCGGTTGCGCATTCTCGGTCAGAAGCATGGTTAGGATATCGTCGTCACTCCCGCGATAGAGAATCGCTCCATTCGAGAAGACCGTAATCTTCAAGCCGTCGCGACTTCCAAATCGCAGATCAATCGATGCCTTCGAGCCTTGCGTGGCGTAACCGTTGATCTTCTCGGGGATCTGGATCCAACGACGGAACACACGTGTTCCCGACCAATGCTCCTCGTTCGCATTTCTTCCCCCGGGTCCCGAAACATTTTTTACCGTAAACGTGCCCCAGTCGGTGTCACTCACCAAAGGATCTTCTGGATGTGGAACGTCAGCATGAAAATGCCATTCGGCTTCATCCTGACGAGTCAGTGCTTCGAGCCGGTCGAGCGTCGACTTGTACGGATCAGCTGGGCTGGAGTTCTGAGAAACAGCCGGAACACCGACTAGTGAAACGGTAAGGACTAACGCGGATATTAAGAAGATAAAAGAACGCTTCATGCAAAACGCACCTTTCCTTTGCTAGCCCCAGCAGTCGAGGCCTCGCAAGGCAAAACCAAAGATTATCACTCAACAATTGTTCGGAATCCTAAGTTGCTGATTCTACAGCGATGCAATCGGATCCGTGCAGCTCAGCAAAAATTATGATTCTTTCCATGCAAACTATGAATCGAAGGTGTTACGTAAGATTGTTGACGGCGCAAGCCGCCCATCTTAGAATTCAAGCTCGAATGTCAGAAGCTCGCAATCTTCGCGCGGTGTGCTGTTGCACTTGTTGTTGTTGTGCATGCGTGTGCACTGGCGCGGGGAGGCTGCTGACCTAAGAAGTTTTTCTTAATCACCGGCACTTCATGAACCCATCGCCAGATGAACCTGGCGGTGGGTTTTTCGTTTTTCCGGGGAATTTCTGGACCTTTATGACAAATGCGTTGAAAGAAACCAAGGCACAGAGGGTCGAGCGCTTGAAGCGCGCCGTGAATCCATGGGAAGGGCTCAACGAAATCAGGCGCTTCGCTCGCGAGGGATTCGATTCAATTCCTCCCGAATGGATCGGAACCTACTTCCGCTGGTGGGGTGTTTATACGCAGGGCGATGGCGCGGGAGTCACTGGCGGCAAAGGCGGCGAAGGCAACGCGCTTCAGCGGTTCATGGTGCGCATCCGCATTCCCAACGGCATGATGACTTCCCGCCAACTGCGCGCTATTGCCGATCTCACTCGCCGCTACGCCAACGGAATCGCCGACCTCACCGTACGGCAGAATATTCAACTCCATTGGGTCACCATCGAGTCTCTGCCGGAGGTGCTCGACGGACTTTGGCAAGTCGGACTGAACACTACGGGAGCTTGCGGTGATGTAGTACGCAACGTGACCGGATGCCCCGTCGCCGGTGTGGACGCTGATGAAATCATCGACGCTTCCCCCTTAGTTCTGGAAGCGTCGCAATTGCTCGCCGGCAACGTCGATTTTTATAACCTCCCGCGCAAATTCAAGATCTCGATCACCGGATGCCGCGTTTGGTGCCCCTATCCTGAAATCAATGACGTCGGCCTCACGGCTCTGACTCGCGTTGTTGGCGGAAGTCCTGAAGTCGGATTCTCCCTGCGCGTTGCCGGCGGCCTTTCCACGGAACCGTACCTCGGTGCACGGCTGAACGCGTTTGTCCGCTGGAACCAGGTTCTGCCGGTCATCAAAGGGATTGCCGAACTCTTTCGCGATTCCGATGTGTTACGCGAACACCGCGAACGCGCAAGGCTGAAATTTCTCTTCCTGCGCCACGGATGGACCGCCGACCGCTTCCTCGAGGAGTTGCAGGACCGCATCGGTTTTCAACTGGATCCCGCAGTCGAGGAACATGCCCCCGACGACGTCTATCGCGATCACGTAGGAATTCATGCCCAGAAACAGCCTGGTCTCTCTTACGTGGGGGCGGTAGCTCTTCGCGGGCGCATCGCCGCTGAACAGATGCAGTCGGCTGCGGATCTCGCCGAGAGGTTTGCAGGGGGCGAACTGCGCGCCACGAACATGCAGAACCTGCTGATCGTAAACGTCCCCACTCTCAACGCGGAACCGCTAGCGAAAGAACTTGACGCCATTGGATTGAAAGTCGGGGGCTCCCCTTTCTGGCGTGGCACCGTGGCCTGCAGTGGCACCGAATTCTGCAAACTGGCCATTACCGAAACCAAGAGCTTCTCACGCTGGCTGGTAGAAGAAATGGAAGAACGGCTGCCCGGTTTTGATCAGCACCTGAAACTGCATGTCACGGGATGCCCCAACAGTTGCGGTCAACACTGGATCGCCGACATCGGCATCGAGGGGAAGAAGATCAAAATCCAGGACCGTATGGTCGACGCCTACTACTTCTGCGTGGGCGGAGCTTTAGGTCTGCATCAGGCCACAGCGCGCCCGATCGGGTATCGCTGCCCCGCGACCGAAGTTCCCGATGCGCTCGAACGGGTGTTGGGACGATACCTCGCGCAGCGCGAGCCTGGCGAGAATTTGCGACGGTTCTTCGTTCGCCACAGCGACACGGAGTTGCGAGAGTTCCTAGCCGGAGAGGCCGTGGCCGCGGTGGCTCGGGATCTGCCGGACCCAACTCGCAGTTTGGCTCAAGCAGGAGGAATCGGTGACTAACTTATTTCCAATGTTTCTAAAGCTGGAAGGCCGGGAATGCCTCGTCGTCGGCGCCGGCAAAGTCGGCGAGCCAAAGATCGGTGGCCTGCTTGAAACGGGGGCGCACATCCGGGTGGTCGCCCTAGAAGCGAGCGCGGTGGTTCGCGAATGGGCGAGAGAAGGGAAGATCGACCTTGAGCTCCGCGCCTTCTCGGCAGAAGACCTCAACGGTGCTTTCCTGGCAATCGTAGCGACGAACTCGCGCACCTTGAATGAGCGCGCGTACTACGAAGCTCGGCGACGTGGCGTGCTGTGCAATGTGGTTGATGTACCCGATCTCTGCGATTTCTTCTATCCGTCCGTGGTGCGCCGCGGCGATCTGCAAATTGCCATTTCGACGGCGGGGCAGAGTCCATCGCTGGCCCAGAAAATTCGCCAGCAACTTGAAAAACAGTTTGGCCCCGCATACGCCGCGTGGGTGGCGGAACTCGGCGAGACCCGAAAGCGCATTCTCGCCAGCGATCTCGACAAAGAACGCAAACTGGAACTATTGCATTCACTGGCAAGCAGGGAAGCGCTGGAAGCGGCTTTGGCCGACATGCCCGAACTGGCCGTAAAAGGAGAGGGAGTATGAAAGGTAAGGTTTATCTTGTGGGAGCCGGACCGGGCGACCCGGAATTACTTACGCTGAAGGCGCTGCGCGTCCTGAAGACAGCCGATGCTGTCCTTCACGACGAGCTGATCTCTCCCGAGATCTTGCAGCTTATCCCTTCGACTGCGCAGGTCCACAACGTCGGCAAGCGCTGCGGCAAGAAGAACATCGTCCAGGAAGAAATCAATTTCCTGATGGTCGCTCTGGCCGACTCTGGGCTGCATGTGGTTCGTCTGAAGAGCGGCGATCCCTTGATCTTCGGCCGCGCCGGCGAGGAGATCGAGTCGTTGCGCAAGGCGGAAATCTCCTACGAGATTGTGCCCGGCGTGACTTCTGCCTTCGGCGCGGCGGCAGCATCACAGATCCCGCTGACGCACCGGCGCGCATCCTCAGCGCTCGTCTTTATCACCGCACACCAGGCCTCTGGAAGCGAGGCCCCGAACTGGAACAAGCTGGCCGGCAGCGGTGCGACGCTGGTGATCTACATGCCCGGGCAAAACTACTCCGACGTCGCTGCGAAATTGAAGGCTGCCGGACTGGCTGCTGATACGCCCTGCGCCGTCATCTCGCGTGCGACGACCCCACACCAGCGTACGCACCGTTCCACGATTGCGGACTTGCATCGGTCTCCGAAGCTCGCCGCCCCCACGTTGCTCGTCGTGGGTGAGGTGGTCCGCTTTGCCGACCCTGCGTCCCTGGCGGATCGATTTGGAGCCGCTTTGATTCCGACTAGCGACAACAGCACACTTGCCGTAGCTCTTTTTTCGGACTCCCACTCAGTGGAGTTCACTACGACTGAGGAGCCACTCTCGTGAAAGAACAGATGGTAGGACACCTCGATCAACTGGTCGGAGACGTTCAGCAGGCCGCCGAGTCTTGGACTCCTCAACGGGCTCTCGGTTGGGCGTTCGAAACCTTGGGCGACCGCGTGGCCATCTCCTCGGCTTTCGGAGCCGAAGGCATGGTACTGATCGACATGGCGTCTCGCGTCCGCAAAAGCTTTCGCCTCTTCACCATCGACACCGAGTTTCTCTTCCCGGAGACATACAACCTGATGGACCGGATCGAGGCGAAATACGGAATCGAGATTGAGAAGGTGTATTCGATGCTTTCGCCCGAGGAGCAGGAGCGGAATCACGGTGCCGCGCTCTGGAGTCGCGATCCCGACCAATGCTGCAGTCTGCGGAAAGTCGAGCCGCTTCGCCGCAAACTGGGCGAGCTGGGTGCATGGATCACCAGCATTCGCCGCGACCAGACTTCCGTCCGCTCCAGTGCCCGCAGGGTTGAATGGGATGCCAAGTTCGGCTTGGTGAAGGTCAATCCGATTATTGACTGGACATCGAAGCAGGTATGGCGCTACATCCACGACCACGACGTTCCTTATAACGAACTTCACAATCAGGATTATCCCAGCATTGGCTGCACGCACTGCACGCGTGCGGTTCGTCCAGGAGAGGATCCGCGCGCTGGTCGCTGGCCGGGATTCGCCAAGACCGAGTGCGGCCTACACATCATTGAACCCATGCCTGTCTCGAGTGGTGCAACAGTGTCGAAAGCGGCCAAGTTCGGCGACTGAGCCGGCAATCGCTTAACCCGCCTGACAATACGCACTGGACATCCCTCCCCAGTCACGCGCGGGTTCTGGCCGAGGGAAGAAGAGTCGGTGCAGTCGCTGAACCGACTCTTCGACCTTCGATTCGTCCACCAGAAATGAAATCGTTCGGTCCGAAGCGCTCTGGCACAAGACCCGCACGTTCATATCGGACACCGCTGCGAAAATCCGGCTGGCGACCTCAGGCTGTCGTCGAATGTTCTCTCCTACCAGACACACCAGCGCTTTGTGATTTTCCCATCGCACTGCAGCCACATCTCGAAGATCCTCTGCAATCGCCGGCAACGCGCCCGTCGAACCCACCAACAATGAGATCTGCCCGAACGACACCGCCATCACGTCCACTGAGCAGGCGTGCCGATCGAATGCCGCATACACGGCGTGCAACAATGCTGAGTCGACCGGTTGGCCCGATTCAATTTCAACCGCAGCCACCTTTCGTTTCGCAGTAATGGCACTTACCGCACTACCAGTATTTGCCTTGGCAACGATCTCAGTCCCTCCACCTTCCGCATGTCTCGAATTCAAGACCTGAACCGGAATATTTCTCCGCATAGCCGGAGCCAGAGTCGCGGGATGCAACACCTTCGCACCGAAGTGCGCCAACTCCGCGGCCTCATCAAAGCTCATTTTGCGGATCACTCGCGCATCGGAACAAAGCTTGGGATCGGTCGTCATGATGCCGTCGACATCGGTCCAGATCTCAATCCGCGCGGCACACAACGCGGCCCCGACAATGGCGGCGCTGAAGTCGGATCCGCCTCGGCCCAGAGTCGTCGGAATTCCCTCGCACGTCGATCGCGATGAACCCTCCCAGAACCGGGACTTGCCCGCATTCCAGTAATGGCCCCAACGCCTCTTGAACTCGCTGCTCGGTAACATCCCACACGGGACTCGCCTGTCCATGGCGTGCGTCAGTGACGATGCATTGCCGAGCATCGACGTGCCCCGCCTTGACTCCCGCTTGGCACAGGGCCTCTTTCACCAGTTTGCTCGAAAAACATTCTCCGAAGCCAAGTAGGTAGTCTTGCGATTTCAAACTCAGTTGGTGTGACAGTTCCAAATCGTGCAGGAGCACCTCCAGCGCCTGGAAGTCGCCCCGTAGTTCGCGATCAAGGACGCTATAACTGGAACCATCGACAAGGCAATCCGCCAACTCCTCATGCCGGACATAGACGTTCCGCACGATGGCAAGGGCCGAGCCCAAATGGCCTTTGGCCGCGGCGTGTCCAGCCTCCAGCAGCAGATCGGTCACTCCTGCGAGCGCACTCACCACGACTACCGGTTGGGCTTCGATCCTGCTCCGCACGATTTCAATCAAACGGCGAATGGCGGCGGCATCCTCCACCGACGTGCCTCCGAACTTCATCACCACCACATCGTCGCTTCGCTCAAATCTGCTTTGCCGTTGTGCTCCGCTCATAATCGTTCTCCATTTCTCATTTTTTGGCGCAAAGAAAAACCCACCGCCAGATCGCTTCTGGCGGTGGGTTCGGGTGTTTTTGCTTAAGAGTGCTTTACTTCATCCGATCCCGTCCTCCAGAAGACACGTAATTCGTGTCGACATACCTGTGCCTGTCGATGTAATTCGCTTGGCCTTCTGGACGAGGGTGTTCATAAAAATGGTCAAAACAGACTACTAGAACGTCTCCAAGCCTAGTCCGCCGGGCGGCTTTGGGGAAATTCAAAATTTAGATAGAAGCAATCAGATTTTCGGAGTCTAACCGGCCAGTTAATCTTCGATCTTCTTCATTTGCGTCGCGAACTGTCGCAACAGAGCCACAAAAGCCGTTGAAGCCACCGACAGAGTTCGGTCGCGCCGGTAGGCAAGTCCCAGTTCTCGGTAGAGCGTCGCATCCTCAAGATCGATCAGTTTGACCCGACCCGCTTCTACCTCATCGCGGGCGAACGACGCGCTGATGAGCGACACGCCCAGGTCGGCGGCCACGAAGCTTTTGATCATGCCGATGCTGGGCAGTTCCATTCGGACCTGCAATTCGGCATTGAAGGGGCGAAACAGTTTATCGAGCAGCCTACGCGTGTGTCCGGTCTTGGGGAAAAGCAAAGGATGTTTCACGATCTCGCTGACCGGCACGACCTTGAACTTGGCCAGAGGGTTCTTCGGGCTCACCATCAGCATCAGTTTGTCCCGGAAGATCGGCTGTATCTTCAAACTAGGGGACTGGATTGGCAACGTAAGAATGCCCACCTCCACCTGCCCGTTCTCCAGTTTTTCCACGATCTTGTAGCTGAAATTTCGATAGATGCTGATTTGTACTGGAGGATAACGCCGACAGTACTCCGCGAACACCTCCGGCAGCACGTACAGGCACGTAGCCTCGTTCGCGCCCACGCGTAACGTGCCGCGGGGCGTGCCACTGTGGTCGGCGACCGCTACTAGCGATTCATCTCGCAGATTCTTCAGACGTTCGGCATATTCGAAAAACACCTGGCCGGCCGGAGTCAGCTTTACGGTCTTGCCTGATCGGTCGAGCAGCCGGTCGCCATACTCTTGTTCCAGTTGGCGAATTTGTGCACTAACTGCCGATTGTGAGCGGAAAACCTTCTCCCCAGCGCGCGAAAAGCTACCCTGTCGGGCAACTTCCAGAAACGTGATGAGCTGATCAAAGTCCATTGTTGTGTGGCGAAATTATAGCGGAGTTAACGCAGTTCGCGGGGAATTACCCCGAACCAGCCCAGTCACAGCCTACCCTGAAATTTGCATGCCTTGCATCGAAATTCTGCATTGTACTTTGCCCGCTCCCAGACGCTATTAAAGAGTGTACGATTGTCTGTTCCGGAGCAGCTGTGGCGACGCCCTCTCGCCCTGCAACACGCCTAAGAACAAGCGATTCGAAAGGAATTCAGTCCATCGGACGAAGTCCATGACGACGCGTCTAAACTCGAGAAATGGCCTGCCCCCCGCCCAGGGTCTCTACAACCCGGCGCACGAGCACGACGCCTGCGGCATTGGCTTCGTCGCCAGCATCAGCGGTCAGAAAAGTCACGACATCATCCGCAAGGGAATTCAGGTTCTTTTGAACCTCGCCCATCGCGGCGCCTGCGGTTGCGATCCCGAGACCGGCGACGGCGCCGGCGTTCTTATCCAGATTCCCCACAAGTTCTTTGCACGCGAATGCGAAAAGCTCGGCTTCGCTCTTCCCCAGCCGGGCACGTATGGCGTCGGCATGACATTTCTGCCGGTCGAAAAGCACCAGCGTCTGCAATGCGAAGGAATTCTCGAGCGCATTATCCGCGAAGAGGGGCTGACCTTACTCGGCTGGCGCGATACTCCTGTCTATGCCTCCGCCATTGGCCGCGTGGCGCGTGCTTCGCAGCCTTACATCCAGCAGATTTTCGTGCGTTGCGCTCCCGGGATGGACGAAGACGCGTTTGAGCGGAAGCTCTATGTCGTGCGCAAGCGCGCCGAGAATGAAATCCGCGAGTCGGGCGTCGAAGACGCGGAGATGTTCTACATCCCTTCGCTCTCCTGCCGCACGATTGTCTACAAAGGATTGTTGCTGGCTTCGCAGATCACGAACTTCTACCGAGAACTTTCCGATCCCGATGCGGTCAGCGCGTTGTGCCTGGTGCACCAGCGTTTTTCGACGAATACATTTCCCAGTTGGCAGCGCGCGCATCCTTATCGCTACATCGCGCACAATGGCGAGATCAATACGCTTCGCGGCAATGTGAATTGGATGCACGCCCGCCAGTCGCTGCTGCAGTCTCCGCTGTTCGGCGATGACCTGAAGAAGTTGCATCCCATCATCGCTCCCGACGGCAGCGACTCTGCCAACTTCGACAATGCAGTCGAACTGCTCCTGCAGTCTGGTCGCAGCCTTCCGCATGTCATGGCCATGCTGATTCCCGAAGCCTGGGCAGGCAATCCCCACATGAAGCCGGAGAAGCGCGCTTTTTACGAGTATCACGCCTGCCTGATGGAACCTTGGGACGGCCCCGCCGCGATCGCTTTCACCGACGGACGCGTCATTGGTGCGACCCTCGACCGCAACGGCCTGCGCCCTGGACGCTACGTCGTCACGCACGACGATCTCGTCGTCATGGCCTCAGAGGCCGGAGTGCTCGACATCGCACCCGAACAGGTGAAGCGAAAGGGCCGCTTGCAACCCGGGAAGATGTTCCTGGTCGACACGGTCGAAGGCCGCATCGTTTCGGACAAAGAAATCAAGCAGAAGCTTTCGTCGCGGCAGCCCTATGCCGAGTGGGTGCAAGACAATCAGATCACGATCGATCAGTTGCCTGAGCCCTCGCGCATGCATTTCCCCGACGCCGAGACTCTTCTTCGCCGTCAGCGCGCTTTCGGATACAGCGACGAAGATCTGCGGATGATCCTCGGTCCCATGGCCGCAAAAGGCGAAGAACCGATCGGTTCGATGGGGACCGATACGCCTCTGGCGTGTCTCTCCGACAAGCCGCAGTCGCTGTTTAACTATTTCAAGCAGCTCTTCGCGCAGGTCACCAATCCTCCGATCGATCCCATCCGCGAAGAGATGGTGATGTCGCTCATCAGCTATATCGGAAGCGAGCGCAACATTCTGGAAGAAGCGCCCGAGAACTGCCACATGCTGAAGCTGGCGCATCCGCTGCTTTCGAATCGCGAACTGGAAAAACTGCGTCGCGTTTCGAATCGCGATCTGCTGGCGACCACGTTGCCTGCTCTGTTCCGCGCGAAGGACGGCGAAGAAGGACTCAAGCGCGCGCTCGACGAGTTGTGTCAGAGAGCGTCGCTGGCCGTGAAAGCCGGATATTCATTGCTGATTCTTTCCGATCGCGGCGTTGACAAAGACTACGCGCCGATCCCGTGCCTGCTTGCGTTGGCCGCTGTCCACAATTTGCTGGTCCGCGAAGAGACGCGAACTCAGGTCGCGCTGATCACCGAATCCGGCGAGCCACGCGAAGTGATGCATTTCGCCCTGCTCAGCGGCTACGGAGCGAGCGCGATCAATCCTTACCTCGCTCTGGAGAGCGTCGAGAACCTGGTGTGGCGCGGGGAATTGGGTGATGGCATTACCCCCGAACTCGCCGTGAAGCATTTCATGAAGGCCATCAAGAAGGGCTTGTTGAAGACCTTCTCGAAGATGGGGATCTCGACTCTGCAGAGTTATCAGGGAGCGCAGGTCTTCGAAGCGATCGGCCTGAACAAAGATTTGATCGACGCTTACTTCTCCGGTACCACCTCGCGACTCGAGGGAGTTGGTCTTTCGGTTCTGGCCGCCGAAGCGTTGCTGAAGCACGATTATGCCTTCCGCCCGCTGACCGAGTTCGAGACGGAGCTTTCGGTTGGCGGCAGTTATCACCAGCGGGTCAACGGTGAATATCACCTGCTCAATCCGCAGACCATCAGCAAGCTGCAGCAGGCCGTACGGCAGGACAGCTTCAAGACCTTTCAGGAATACACCGACCTCATCGACAACCAGAGCGCGAATCTCTGCACGCTGCGCGGCTTGATGAAGTTGAAAAAGAGCGACAAGCCCGTCCCACTCGAAGAAGTCGAGCCCGCCAAAGAAATCGTGAAGCGCTTCACGACCGGCGCCATGTCGTTCGGATCGATCAGCAAGGAAGCACACGAGACCTTGGCCATCGCCATGAATCGCATCGGCGGCAAGTCCAACACCGGCGAAGGCGGAGAAGACGAAGAACGCTTCAAGCCCGATGCCAACGGAGACTTGCGCCGCAGTGCGGTCAAGCAGGTGGCCTCGGCGCGTTTCGGTGTCACCGCCAATTACCTGGTCAATGCCGACGAGTTGCAGATCAAGATGGCGCAGGGCGCAAAGCCCGGCGAGGGCGGTCAACTCCCCGGCCACAAGGTGGACGATGTGATCGCGCGCCTGCGGCATTCCATCCCCGGCGTCGGTCTGATCTCGCCGCCGCCGCATCACGACATTTATTCGATCGAAGATCTCGCGCAACTGATTTACGACCTGAAGAACGTGAACCCGCACGCTCGCATCGCCGTGAAGCTGGTCGCGGAAGTTGGCGTCGGCACGGTTGCCGCGGGCGTGGCGAAAGCGCACGCCGACGTTGTCCTGATCAGCGGCGACACTGGTGGAACCGGCGCGTCTCCGTTGAGTTCCATCAAGCACGCCGGCATCCCCTGGGAACTGGGCTTGGCAGAGACGCAGCAGGTGCTCTTGCTGAACGATCTTCGCAGTCGCATTCGCGTTCAAACCGACGGCAAGCTGCAGACTGGCCGCGACGTGGCCATTGCCGCATTGTTAGGCGCCGAGGAATTCGGTTTCGCGACGACGCCGCTTGATCGCGATGGGCTGCATCATGATGCGCAAGTGCCATCTCAACACCTGCTCGGTCGGCATCGCCACGCAGGATCCGGAACTGCGCAAGCAGTTCAAAGGGCAGCCCGAGCACGTCATCAATTTCTTCTTCTTCATCGCCGAACAGGTTCGCCAGTACATGGCGGAACTCGGATTCCGCACCGTCGACGAGATGGTCGGCCGCGTCGACATGCTCGACGTGGAGCCTGCCGTCGATCACTGGAAGGCTCGCGGTCTCGACTTCTCGGCGATTCTCTACAACCCGCCGGTGCCGTCGCGCGTGGCCCGCCGTTGCGTGCACAGCCAGGATCACGGTCTGGAACAGGCGCTCGATCACCAACTCGGTCGAGCATTCTCTGGATGCGCTTGCTGAGCCTGAACGAAGTTGAAATCAATCTGCCGGTGCGCAATATTCATCGCTCGGTCGGAACCATGCTGAGCGGAGAAATCGCGCGCCGTTACGGCTCCGCGGGACTGCCCGACGACACGGTTCGCATTCATCTGACCGGCTCGGCGGGTCAGAGCCTGGGAGCGTTTCTTGCCAAGGGAGTTACGCT
The DNA here is from genome assembly GCA_963788555.1 of uncultured Acidobacteriaceae bacterium. Taxonomy (GTDB): domain Bacteria; phylum Acidobacteriota; class Terriglobia; order Terriglobales; family Acidobacteriaceae; genus Sulfotelmatobacter. Next base: position 1,195,613 of record CAWBHM010000008.1, read on the forward strand.
TTCGCTCGAAGGCGAAGCCAACGACTACGTCGGAAAGGGACTTTCCGGCGGGCGAATCATGGTCTATCCGCCGCGCGGTCTCGAGCTTCGCTGCCCGAAGAAAATATCATCATCGGCAACGTCGCCCTCTACGGCGCGACCAGCGGCGAAGCATTCTTCAACGGAGTTGCGGGCGAGCGATTTGCAGTTCGCAATTCCGGAGCGACCGCAGTCGTCGAGGGCGTCGGCGACCACGGCTGCGAGTACATGACGAACGGCATCGTGCTCGTGCTCGGCTCTTGCGGCAGAAATTTCGCCGCCGGCATGAGCGGCGGTGTCGCCTATGTTTTCGACGAGCGCGGAGACTTTACGGAGAAGCGCTGCAATCTGGATTCCGTCGACCTCGAGCCTTTGCTCGACGGTCAAGATGTGCAGATCGTCCGTGATCTTGTCACGCGCCACATGGAATTGACCGGCAGCCGCCGTGCCAAGTGGATTCTCGACAACTGGCAGGATATGGTCTCGCGGTTCATCAAGGTCTTCCCGCACGAATTCAAGCGCGTGCTTGGGAGTGGCCGCAGCGAGCAAGCCTACATTCCGAATCAACCCGAGTCCATCGTCGCGGAAGCCGAGCCGATGCAAGCCGAGCAGGTGCAACATGGGTAAGACCACTGGCTTCATGGATTACACGCGCGAACTGGCTCCTCGCCGTCCCGTCGCCGAGCGCGTTAACGACTGGTTCGAGATCTATCAGGATTTCCCCGAAGAAAAGCTGCGCAAGCAGGGTGCCCGCTGCATGGATTGTGGCGTCCCGTTCTGCCAGACCGGATGTCCCGTCAGCAATCTCATTCCCGACTGGAACGATCTGGTCTATCGCGGACGCTGGAAAGACGCGGTCCGCCAGTTGCACGCCACGAATAATTTCCCGGAGTTCACGGGACGAATCTGTCCCGCTCCGTGCGAAGCGTCGTGCGTGCTGGGCATCAACCAGCCGCCGGTCACGATCAAGCAGAACGAGAAGAACATCGTGGAGCGCGGATTCCTCGAAGGCTGGATCCGTCCCGAACCATCCAAACTTCGCACCGGCAAGAAAGTCGCCATCGTCGGTTCAGGCCCGGCTGGACTCGCCGCAGCACAGCAGTTGTGCCGCGCCGGACATTCGGTCACGGTCTACGAAAAAGCAGACCGCATCGGCGGACTGCTTCGCTACGGCATTCCCGAGTTCAAGCTCGAGAAGCACATCATCGACCGCCGCCTCGAGCAGATGTCCGCCGAGGGCGTGAAGTTCGTCACGAATGCCGAAGTCGGCAAGAAAATCCCGGTCGAAGATCTGCGCCGCGAATTCGATGCGATCGTTCTGGCCGGCGGCTCCGAGCAGCCGCGCGATTTGAAAGTTCCCGGACGCGAGTTGAAGGGAATTCACTACGCGATGGAGTTCCTTCCGCAGCAGAACAAGCGTTGCCACGGCGACACGCTCGATCCTGCGATCGACATTCTTGCCACCGGCAAGCGCGTCGTGATCATCGGAGGCGGCGACACCGGCGCCGACTGCCTGGGCACCGTTCACCGCCAGAAGCCGATCTCGGTGCATCAGTTCGAAATCATGCCCAAGCCGCCCGACGAGCGCTCGCCGCAGACGCCGTGGCCGCTTTGGCCCATGCAACTGCGCATTGAAGGCGCTCATGAAGAAGGTGGCATCCGCGACTGGAGCATCGCCACCACAAAGTTTACTGGCGACGAGAACGGCAACGTCACGCAACTTCACGGCGTACGGGTCGGCCCTCCTCCGAAGTTTGAGCCCGTCGCCGGTACCGAGTTCACCATGGACGCCGATCTGATCCTGATCGCCATGGGGTTCCTCGGCCCGGTGCGCAATGGCATGATCGAGCAGTTGGGAGTGCAACTCGACAACCGCGGCAACGTGGCGACCGACCAGAACTACATGTCATCGGTCCCTGGAGTCTTCGCGGCTGGCGACATGCGCCGCGGGCAATCGCTCGTCGTCTGGGCGATCTCCGAAGGCCGCAAAGCTGCCGCTGGTGTCGATGCGTACCTGAAGGCGCCGGCGATTGGTCCCGTTGTTCCAGTGGCTTCCCGAGCGCAACAGATCGCCTCGTGACACTCCGACCATTACAGGCTCATGCTCGTCGAAGTCCTTCGTGTACCTTAGTGCCCTTCGTGGTGATGAATTTCATACCCTCGTCCCGACACCAATCCGAAATGGGATCGAAGATGCAGTAAGATGACTGCGCCACGCGTCATGATCCAACTTTCCGACATCCAGGCCGCTCTCGAAAGAATTCGCGCGGACATCCGCATCTCTCCCTGCACGCACTCGGAGACATTTTCCGGCCTCACCAATAATTCCATTTTTCTCAAACTCGACAACCAGCAGCGCACAGGCGCGTTCAAAGAGCGCGGCGCGCTGAACAAACTCCTCACGCTTACCCAGGAGGAACGTTCTCGCGGAGTGATCGCCGCGTCCGCCGGCAATCATGCGCAGGGTGTTGCCTACCACGCTGGACGCCACAAGATTGCGCGCACGCATCGTCATGCCGCTGCCCACGCCGCTCACGAAGGTTTCGGCAACGCGCGCCTACGGCGCCGAAGTCGTCCTGCACGGCACGAACTACGACGAGGCCTACGAAAAAGCAGTCGAGCAGAGCAAGCAAGACCGCCTGACTCTCATTCACGCCTTCGACGACGACGCGGTCATCGCAGGGCAGGGAACTCTCGGCCTCGAAATCCTCGCAGCAGCATCCCGGCATCGAAGTCATCGTCGCTCCCATCGGCGGCGGAGGTCTCATCGGCGGCATCGCCTGCGCCGTCAAAGAAACCAATCCTGCCGTGAAGGTCTTTGGCGTGCAGCCCTCGCAGGATTCCTTCCATGAAGGCGGCGGTGGCCGAAGGCAAGCCAGTGACTCTGACGTCGGCCAAGACGATCGCCGACGGCATCGCCGTTCGCCGCGCCGGAGAACGCACGCTCCCGCTGGTTCAGAAGTATGTCGACGACATCGTCACGGTGGAAGAAGAAGAGATCGCGAACGCGATTCTCTTGTTGCTGGAGCGCGAGAAAACTCTAGCCGAAGGCGCCGGAGCAGCCGCCATCGCTGCCGTCCTGAATCGCAAGCTGCCGTTGCAAGGAAAAAGAATTGCCGTCCTGGTTTGCGGCGGCAATATCGACGTCACCCTGCTCTCGCGCATCATCGAGCGCGGCCTGGTGAAAGACGGACGCCTCGTCCGCCTCCGCGTTCATCTGCCTGACTATCCTGGCGCGCTGCATCGCCTCACCGGGATTCTCGCCGATCATCGCGCCAACATCGTCGAAACCGCTTACGACCGTGCCTACCACGGCGTCAATCTCGGCGACACCGCCATCGACATCACCATGGAAACCCGCGGCCCCGACCATATTGCGGAGTTACTTGCAGCCTTGGTGTCTGCAGGTTACACCCACGAAAGAATTCTGTGAGAGGTCAGTACACAGAGAAGCTCGACAGCTTCGATCACGGCTGTCGACGAACTGAGAGGTGCTTTCTTGCCACCGCCGCCACAGCACAGCAGCACAAAGTAGGACGCCCGCTCCTGCTGCGGCTCCGGCCGCAATCCATTTCGGATTCAGGCCTGTGCTCGCGCCGACGGGCGCCGCTGGAGCTCCGCAGATCTCCGATTCGTCGAAACTTTTTTGCTCTGTCTCGTGAACGGTGGTTCCATGCGACGTCTTGCGTCTCCGCCGAGGGCTTCTTCTGATCCGATCTCCCGCTCGACGTTCACATCGTCCTTGCGGGCCGCCACCTGAACGTTTCCGTTCAGATTGTTGACCTCGTACTGGGTCCATTCGCTGAGCACCGGAACGACTGTGATGCAATTCACCCGGACTTTGAAACTCTTCGACGTTCCCACCGAGACGCTTCCGTGATCCAGTTCCAGCAAATTGGCCTCAAGCTTGGCCACCGATTCCGGCTGAATCAAAACCGTCGATCCATCGAGACTCAAGTTTGCCGAAGATCCGGGCTTCGTTTCCAGTAAGTCTCCAGGAAAGACTGCAGACGAATCCCGCGCCTCATAGCCATTAATCCAAACGCCACCCTGCGTATGAAGAATTGCCGCCGCCGCCCCGGTCTGCCCCTGCTCAGTCTGGCCAAGCAGCGATACCGGAACGATCACCAACATCGCCCAGCAGATGAAACAACGTAAGATAGACACACGCATACTGAAAGTCGATTTCCGAACACGTACCCAGTCAGAATCGTATCCGGCTCCGCAGGAAGCGTCTATTAGCAGTCTGGGTGACCGTCGGGTCGACAAGGCGGCGTCCGCCGCCCTCTTTGTAATACTTGTTAAGTGTGGGTAAAACTTTGTAAATCATCGACTTCCGCTACTTCCAGCCATGTAAATTAAAGGTGGGGCGTATGAACTCAAGCAGATCAAAAATCACAACGGTTGTATTCGCGGGCCTGCTGTTTTGCGGTCCAAAATTTCTTTGCCTTGGTACCGCATCGCCTGTCAGTCAGGCTCAGGAAGCAAGTCAACCAGCCGTAGCCAGGCGCATCGGGGCCATCAAGACGATCAACGGGAATGCCATCACCTTGGTGCCGGATTCCGGCCCTGACGTCGCCGTGACGGTTCAGCCCAATGCTCGCCTCTTGCGCATCGCACCCGGTGATAAGGATCTCACCAATGCGACCCCAGTTCAGCTGCAGGAGTTGCAGGTCGGCGACCGCGTTCGCGTTCGTGGTCAGGCATCCGCCGACGCAACTGCAATCGCTGCTTTGGAGATCATCGTCATCTCCCACTCCGACCTGGAAGCCCGGCATGAGCAGGAGCGCCAGGACTGGCAGAAGCGCGGCCTCGGTGGGTTGGTCAGTGCCGTCGATTCCGCCACGGGCACAGTCACAATTTCGGTAACGAGCCTCGGCGGAAAGAAAAGCATTGCCGTGCACACGTCCAAGACCACCGTGTTCCGACGTTATGCTCCCGACTCCGTCAAATTCGACGACGCCAAGCCCAGCACCTTGCAGGAAGTTCAACCCGGCGACCAACTGCGGGCACGCGGAGATCGAAGCACCGACGGTTCCGAATTAACGGCCGACGAAATCGTCACCGGCAGCTTCCGCAATATCGCCGGCACCGTCAATTCCGTGGATGCAAGCGCCGGCACCATCAGCGTTCAGGATTTGTTGAGCAAGAAAGCAGTCCAGGTGAAGATCGCATCCGATTCGCAGCTTCATAAACTTCCCGCCGAAATGGCACAGCGCATTGCCGCTCGGTTAAAAAGCGCCCTGCCTCCGGGTACTCCTGGAGCCGCGGGTTCTGGAAATTCCCAATCTGCGCCGGGTGCTGCCAACGGTCAACCGTCTGCGACTCCGGCTGGTGGAACCGGTTCAGGCGGTCCCATGGGCGGAGGTATGCGCCAAGGCGGTGCGCCCGATTTCCAGCAGATGCTGAGCCGAATGCCTGCCGTCACGCTTGCTGACCTGCATAAAGGAGATGCCGTGCTAATTGTGACGACGCAGGGCACAGCAACGGGTGGAGGCACTGCAATTACTTTGCTCAGTGGAGTCGAACCGATTCTCCAGGCCGCTCCCTCGGGCAGTCAGTCAATGATGTTGGCGCCATGGAGTTTGGGTGGCGCGCCCGGCGGCGGGGAAGCAAGTCAATAGCGGCGCCGAGAAGATTCGTAACAGGCTTGCCTTCAGTCATACCGCAAGGGCCGGTAAGCAATCCGAACCTTTAGGTGCTGTGATTCCGGCTCTATGTGATCGGGAATCAGGAAGAAAGTGAAGGTTGAGAAATACATGCGTGTCTTTGTTTTAACGTTCTTATTATTCATGACAGCCAGTACAGTCTTAGCGCAAACCGGTACCGGCGCTCTCCGCGGACAAGTCACGGATCCCTCCGGCGCGGCCATTCCCGACGCCAGCGTGATCATGACGCCCGCGACCGGATCTCCGATCGTGACCAAGAGCAATGCTCAAGGGATGTATGAGTTCAAAACGCTTTCCCCCGGCAAGTACACGCTGACCGTGGCCGCTCCGGGATTCAGTCTGTACGAAAACGATAATGTCGTGATCACCGATCAGCCTCTCAGGCTCAATGTCGACCATGGCGATCGAAGTCGAGACTCAGAAAGTTCAGGTCTCCGACACCGCGCCCACCATCGATGTGAATCCCTCGAACAACGCCGGCGCTATCGTTCTCTCCGGTAAAGAACTCGAGGCTTTACCGGACGATCCCGACGAACTGCAGTCCGATCTGCAGGCGCTCGCCGGCCCATCTGCCGGTCCCAATGGCGGACAGATGTACATCGATGGTTTTACCGCCGGACAACTTCCGCCAAAGGCTTCGATTCGCGAAATCCGCATCAACCAGAATCCGTTCTCTTCCGAGTACGACAAACTGGGTTACGGCCGCATCGAAATCTTCACCAAGCCCGGCACCGACAAATACCACGGCCAGGTCTTCGCTGATGGAAATGACTCATCCTTTAACTCACCGAATCCTTTCGCGGGAGATATTCCGCCGTACTATTCGACGCAGTTCAGCGGAAACATCGGTGGTCCGATTGGTAAGACCGCTTCTTTCTTTTTCAACATCGACCGCCGCAACATCAATGAAGTAGCCGCGATCAATGCGATCGATCCGACGACCGGGAACCCGTTTGCCGAATCCCTGCCCAATCCGCGCCAGCGCACCAATCTGAGTCCGCGCTTCGACTGGGCCCTTACGAAAAACAACACCCTGACGGCGCGCTACCAGTATTATCGCGATACCCAAACTGATGACTTGGGAAATCCGCTCAGCCTGTCTAGCCAGGCCTATTCTTCCCAGAGCACAGAACAGACCGTGCAAATCGGCGACACCCAGGTCATCGGTTCCAAGATCATCAACGAGACCCGGTTCCAGTACAACCGCGATAACAATCTTCAGAATCCGCAGGACAAGAACCCGGCAACGAGCGTTCTTGGCAGTTTTCTCGGCGGCGGCAACAGCGAGGGAACTCTCAACGATCTCCAGAATAGCTACGAACTGCAGAATTACACGTCCCTCATTCATGGCAATCACACTCTCAAGTTCGGGGCCCGCTTTCGCGCCACGCACGACACGGACTCTTCGACGGCAGGATTCAACGGCACATTCGTATTTCCGAATTACGCCGCGTACCAGACTCCTTTTCCCACCCAGCTTTCAATGACCACTGGGTCGCCCCATGCAGCCGTGAACTATTACGATTTCGAGCCCTATGTGCAGGACGACTGGCGCGCGCGCCCGAACTTAACCCTGAGCTACGGCCTTCGTTTCGAAACGCAGAACGTCATCGACAATCGTGCGAACTGGGCACCCCGCGTTGGATTTGCCTGGGGCGTGGGCGGCCGAGCAGCTCCTCCCAAGGTCGTCATTCGCGGAGGCTATGGCATTTTTTATGATCGCTTTCAGACCGCACAAATCCTGCAAGCAGCGCGTCTCAATGGCGTAACGCAGCAGCAGTACATCGTCACCAACCCACTTCCATCGTGCTATCCAGGTTTGGACCAGCCCCTCACGACCCCGATCTCGAGCTGCGTCGGTCCAACCAGCACTAGTTCCATCTCGTCCACCACATATCAGATCTCTTCCACGCTGCATGCTCCGTACACGTTGCAAGGTGCAATCAGCGTGGAGCGGCAAGTCACCAAGTCAGCGACATTGTCGCTCACGTACTTGAACTCGCGCGGCTTTGACCAGTTTCTCACTATCAATCCTAACGCCCCACCTCCCGGGACGCCTTGCATCCCGAATTGCACGATCCCCAGCGAGAACGTTTATCGCTACGTTTCCGAGGGAAATTTCTCCCAGAACCAGTTCATCGTGAACACCAACGTGCGCATCGGTTCTAAGGTCCAGTTGTTTGGCTATTACACGCTGAACTCTGCGAATAGCGATACCTCCGGGGTTTCCAGTTTTGCGTCGAATTCCTATGACATCAGCCAGGATTACGGTCGCGCGTCTTTCGACGTCAGGAACCGATTCTTTCTCGGCGGGAGCATCTCTTTCCCTTATCTGATCCGTCTCAGCCCGTTCATGGTGGTCAGCTCCGGAGGTCCCTTCAACATCGTTTCGCCCCTCGACCTCAACGGAGACTCCCTGTACAACAATCGGCCGGGGCTAGTCTCAACCGCTACTTGCCCCGTCGTCACCATCTCGGGTGCGCAGAACAACATTTACTGCACAACTCTGGGAACGTTCGATGTGCTCGGAACTACTGGCAGCCTTCTTCCTATAAACTACGCGACGGGTCCCAATCATTTCGTCATGAATCTTCGTCTCACAAAAACGTTCGGATTCGGACCCAAGGCCAAAGCAAATGCCGGGCAAGGAGCAGGAGGGCAAGGTGGTCCGGGTGGCGGCGGTGGTCGCCGCGGAGGGCCATTGTTTGGCGGCGGACCCTCGTTCGCGTCATCAAATTCTGACCGGCGCTACAACCTCATGCTAGGCGTTAGCGTGCGCAACGCCTTCAACAATGTGAACGCCGCCAATCCCAACGGCACTCTTGGTTCGCGATTGTTTGACGTTTCCAACGCGCTGCAAGGAGGGCCGTTCTCTCCCGGCTCGGCGGCCAACCGTCGAATCGATTTGCAAGCTACCTTCAGTTTCTGACCGGCCGCATTTGCCCTGTCATATCGCGAATGGTCGTATTCGCGCTATGCTAAAAAGTGGAGTCCGCCTTGCGCGGAATCTTGTTGTAAAGGGCTCGAAACCGATTGCCTTTTCTACCTACGACCAGGCGGCAATTTTTCCGCCTCGCAGCGACCGCTGGGGTGGCCGCAGTCGCCATTGATACCGCGCTAATCGAGCCCAACCATCCGCGAATCGTCCGCAAGGATATTGCGCTTGGCCGATGGCCTGAGCGGCTGAATGGTTTCACTATCGTGCTACTCAGCGACTTCCATTACGATCCTTACTTTTCTGTTCATCCGCTCCGCGCGGCAATCCCCATGGTCAACGAACTGCGTCCTGACCTGATTGCGCTGACCGGGGATTTTGTTTCCGTGCCTTTGTTCGGAGATACCGCGGCTGGCGCGTCTGCCGTTGACCCTTGCGCTCAGCTCCTGCGGCAAATGAAGGCGCCTCACGGCTCCTGGGCTGTGCTGGGAAACCACGATGTCTTCACCGACCCGGATCGCATCACCAGTTCTCTGCGCGCTACTGGAATTCAGGTGCTGGCAAACGAGTCCGTTCCGATCGAACGCGATGGAACTCGGTTCTGGCTCAGCGGAGTCGACGATGTCCTTGGTGGGACCGCGGACCTGGCCGCGACGGTGCGCAAAGTTCCGGCGAACGAAGCTACGATCCTGCTTGCCCATGAACCCGACTATGCCGATCAGGTTGTGCATTCTCCGGTCGACCTTCAACTGTCGGGGCACACTCACGGAGGTCAGGTGCGCTTGCCCTTTGTCCATCCTCTCTTCTTACCGGACTTGGCCAGAAAATACGTTTGGGGTTTGTACAAGATTGGCGGCCTTACTCTTTACACGAACCCAGGCTTGGGTACGGTGGATGTTCCTCTTCGTCTGAATTGCCCCCCGGAGATTACGCTACTGACGTTGCGGCGCGGCTGACTCAGGCACAAAGCGAGTCCTCTGGCTCTGCATGAAATTGCTACTACAATGCAAGATTTTGCATGATCCGCGTCTTCCACAGCCGGATCGAAAATTTGTGCTTTGAGATTGCGGAAACATGAGGTAACGTCGTTGGCGTTTTTCAATTGGGCCTCGCAACACCAAACCTTCAGAAAAGCACCACAGGAGAAACCATGAGTAAGATGACAAAGCTGGCCCTTTGCGTCACCCTCACAATGCTGTTGGTGGGCGCGTACTTCGTCGTGTCCGCCGCTGAAACCCACGAGGCAGGTCCGCCACGCGACATCTCCGGGCTCCGTCTTCCACCACCCGTGAGCGAGATTGGCCTCTCCAACTTCGTCACGACCGGAACACCGTATGCAGTCCTGGTCGCGGGCTTCAACAATGAGGATAGTGGAGCGAAGTTCACTTGCCTTAGCGGCTCGGGAACTTGCACTCTCGTCGTGAATTCGTTCGCCACCAGTTCGGGCGGCGGCCTTGCCAATGATGATCGCGCTCTATGCCTCATCGTCGACGGAAACATCGTCGGCGCTTGCGCCTACAACGGCTACGATGCCGCTGATGGTTCCTACTCGGCCATCAGTTCGATCAACACGACAGTCGTCAGCGCGGGAGTTCACACTGCTTACATGTCGTTCTACAGCACCTACGGGACGACGATGTACACGTATACCAACCAGTACAGCATCTACAAACCCTAAGGTACGCTGCCGATTTTCGAAGGCGGAGTCCTCAGGGCTCCGCCTTCTTCTTGTGCAATCTCTTTCACCTGGGTAAGTCCTGGCCGCTCCGGGCAGGCTGCAAGCCATTGCAGTGGAAAGAGATGCAGCTCAGTGAGAGTGGTCCTGCATTTGCCACTGAGTACCTAAGAGAAACCCCGCTCACAGGAGCTATGAAACTCATGCACCGTCGCAACTGGCCTGCGATTTTGTTGTTGATTCCCGCGACTCTGCTGGCAGTGAACACGCCTGCGCCGCGCGTGCAAACGGCGAACCTCGAGCAGCGCGAAACCCACTTATCCAGAACATTGGCGCGTGCATCCCAGTTTGTCGACGTGGTTCACATCAGTTCCCAACCTGCCTGCGAAGATGTTCAACCTCCAGAAGCGCTGGCTACGCCGAATCCTCTATTCACTTCTGCGACGCACGGTCAAAAAGTAAAAGTCAGCTTCATCATCGGAACCGATGGACGCGTGCACAGTCCGCTGATTCTGGAGAGTGCGGGCCTCGCTGGTGACCGGCATGTGCTGAAGACGGTTCGCACCTGGCGATATCGTCCGGCGACATGCAACGGAGTTCCGACTGAGATTGAGGGCAAGATCGAGTTTTCCAGTCGATAGCACTTGATCCAGTTGCTGGGCTAGAATGACCCCAGCAGTGGGGTGATTCGATTCGTGGACAAAGACAAAAAAGATCCCAGACCTTCTGATTCGCCAGTACACTCGTCCGAGATGGAACAGCTCTACCGCAGGCTGCAGCCGGAAATGCGGCGTCCTAAGCCCAGCCCAGACGCGATTGCCGCTGCGCTGGAATCTGCGCAGCGGTTAGCCGCCGAAGCGGACGCGGAGCAAGCCGCGGACGCGGAGCAAGCCGCGGACGATGCGGAGCAGGAACTCGCTGTCGATTCTACGACGATCGTTTGCGGCGTGTGTGGATACCGCAATCGCGAAGGAAACAAGTTCTGCGGTATGTGCGGCATCCGTGTCATCGAGCCAGAGACCGCAGACCCTGTGCCTCACACAAAAGAGGAACGTCCAGCGCAGGCCCTTGCTCTGCCGCCGAATCCATTTCATGAGCAGGAACTGGAATCACGGCCGCCGACAACCCGTCCGACGGGATTGGAAACACATCACTACCATCATCACTATCACCACCACTATTTTCCTGGCGGAGAAGCGATGGCGGCGCGAACTGCAGTGGATCCAGGGCGCGAATCGACGCGGGATCCCATGCGGGAAGACAAGATGCGTCCGACGGCGGCGCTGCGGGGTGATATGAGCCGCGCCGAAGCCGCGGTTCGTCGTATTGCACACGAATGGGTTCTGGCCTGCAACACGAAACATCTGGATGATCTCATTGAACTCTACGTGGCGGATGCGCTCGTGCTGCGATCGAATTGCCCTCCGATACGAGGCGCTGCTGCGGTCCGCGAGTTCTTCTTTGGGGCGCTGGATGCAGGATTGGGAGAGGTCGAGATCGAACCTCTGCGGGTCGAAGTGGTCGGCGATCTGGCGTACGAAGCTGGACGGTGCAAAGCCTTGATTCCGAGCGCAACCGGCAAGCGCCGCGAAGAGCGCGGAAAGTATTTATGGGTCTGTGCGCGACAGAGCAACGGGGAATGGAGAGTTGCAGCCGATTGCTGGTCCAGCGATTTGACGTTAACGACGCTGGAATCTGATGTTCCGCCGGGCGCGGGAGTGAAAACCAGCGTGCCGCGGAAAACTCCATGATGCGGACGCACCTCGGACGCTCAAGCCCAATTCTTATCGGGCTCGTTAATGGCACGACTAGTCGTGCCATTCGCGTTCGTTCCGTCCCAATCGTTTTCCTAAAGAGTCACGCCTAACTTGGTGAGGTCTGAGCGCAACTGATCCAGGTGTTGCATTTGGATGGTGTGCATCCCCAGTCTGGCGGCGCATTCCAGGTTTAGCGCGCGGTCGTCGATGAAGCAGCATTCATCTGCCGAAATCTGCGTCGTCTCCAAAGCCAAACGATAAATGTCGCGCTCTGGCTTCCGCATTCCGACGAAGCAGGAGCTGATGAAGAGACGGAAGATCTTTCGCAGTCCAAACTTCTCGATCCGGTAGTAGTTGAGTTCGCGCGACTCGTTGTTGATTGTGCCCATGAGATATTTGCCGGAGTTGGAGAGCGTTTGCGCGAATTGCAAAAGTTCAGGAAAAGGCTTCGACAAAGAAAACATGTATTCGCGGAACGCGTCTCGCGTGAAAGGTCGGGTGTGGTAGAAGACGGTGCGATCAAGGTACTCGTCGAGCGTGATCTTGCCACGCTCGAACGACGAGACGACCATCTCGTGACGAGCCTGGAATTCCTTCTCGTCAAGCTGGAAGTGTTCGAGCGCGGCGGAGCGCTCCGTGCGGTCCCAAGCGTTGGTGAGTAGTACTCCTCCGACATCCCAAAAGAGCGCGCGAATTGCAGGCAAAGGATGGTTCCTCCGGCAAGAAGAATTTCTGGGAAGAGTTTAGACGAGTTGAGTAAAGAAAGGGCGATCGGCGTTCCATGTTGGGTCGGAGGCGATTTGTTGGAGGTGTACGACTCCCCTGGTCTAATGGAATCATGACGCAAAAATATTGATTTCAAATAGCTTGTTCGACTACGCTTCATCACGAGTGTTGAGACCGGACCTCAAAGAATCGGACGGGCGAGACATAATGTGAAGCCACAAAAGTATCCATAAAGGGCTCCGCACGGTTGTTGGTGTCGAACCTCGCGAGACTCGGTCAGCGCCCGTCGGAGGGATCACCCGTAGGCGCTGGGGCGTGATCTACGGCAGCAGGGGGTCCCAGCAAAGACGTTAAGATCGGTTTCAGTGCATCTGCCCAGACCTGATATGCCTTCACTGTTGGATGGAGTTTATCTTTTGCGTTCATCATGCCGTCGAACAGCCGTCCGTCGCTGTCGGCCAGCTTGTCGTTAATGTTTAGATATCGGATCTTTCGGCCGTCGGAGACTTCCGACAAGCTGCGGTTGATTGCGTCGATGACGGGCATGAGTTCCATATTGTCGTTCCGCGGGAAGATGCCCAGCACGATGATGGTCGCCGTGGGCGCCTTCTCTTGAATCACGCGCAAGATCGCTTTCAGGCCTCGCGTAATATCGTCCGCATTCACAGGGGCCCCACCGGGAGACGATCGATCACCGAGGTTGTTTGTGCCGGCCAACAGAACGACGACTTTGGGATTGACTCCGTCGAGTTCGCCATTCTCTAAGCGCCAGAGGATGTTCTGCGTTCGATCACCGCCCCATCCGAAATCAGCGGCGTTCCAGCCGAAGAAATTCTGTTTCCAATTGGCGAGCAAATCTGGATAGTCGAGGGCGCCCCACCTTCTTGTGATCGAGTCGCCTTCGAAGTAAATGTCGATGCCCGGCTGCTTGGCCTTCGCGAGCAACTGCGAGTGCGCAACCAGAGAGTTTGCGTCCGTACGAAAAACCGGCTGATCAGGGGGGAGTTCCCACGCTGTGGGTTGATAGTCGAGGAATTTGTTGGCCCACGGAATAAAGTATTTCCAGTTCGGCGCATCGGTGTGACCTGCGTCATGTTGCCGCCACGCGAGCTGGCCGTCGAGAAGGCCCGTATTCACGGGCGGCATCTTCGCGTTGCGATAGTCATCGATGACTCCGAGGTCCTTCACACCCAATAGCCGGAAGGCTGCACCTGCATCCACGGTGGCCATGAAGCTACCTTGCTGGTCCAGCCACTTTGAATCCCCCATCTCGGGAACGCCATAGCTGATGAAGGTCAGCCGAGGTGCACACAGGGCGATCAGTTCGTTTGCATCCACCGGCAGGTCGCTGGCGTTTTTGCTTCCGAACGACGCCTCGGCTGCGCCGTATTTCAAGAAATTACCTGCCATCCAGTGATACTCGCCGGATCCTGTAAGGTTCTCCACTGCTTCTCCGAAATTGCGGCGGTGCGGTTTGGCGCCACCTTCCCCCGAGGAGCCCACCAACACAACAGCGAAGCGAGTGTCGAACGCCATGGTCACCAGCGCTGCCTTTCCATAACGCGAGACACCTTCAATGCCGACGCGCTTCGCATCCACGCTCTGGTCGGTCTCGAGGTAGTCGAGCGCCCGCGAGGCACCCCAGGCCCACGCCCGCAACGCACCCCAGTCGTCCGGCTTTCGAGGCTGGCCCTTATTCGTGAGGCCAATGATGCCCTTCGTCAGACCTGCGCCGTTGTCTGCTTGTATGGTGCTGGTGTCGAGCAGAGCGTAACCCCACCCGTGGGCAATGAGTTGTTCCGACGAGGGTGGATCACTTCCCATCATCTTTTTGAATTCGGGATGGTTGGCAAGGAACTGGCGGATGGCCGCGCTGCTGAACATGATGATCACGGGCACGGTCTCTTTCGCGTTTCGAGGCGTGACCAGCGTCATCTCGATATCTATGTTCAGCAACGGGTAAGCCGAGTTGTCCACGTGCCCGACTAACTGCTTTTCAACGACGGGGAAAACGCCGGCTGTCGAATCGGCCGTGCTCTTCACGGCCCAGGTCACTTTCGGCACGTTGGGTGGAATGCGGCCGATCACCTCACGCTCGAAGTCTTTGACAATCTCTGGACGCCGCTGCTTCCACCACTGCTCGGCCGTCGTGACCTTTTGCCCGTTCTTCAACGTGAGGGCGTCGGGAAGATCACCGTATGGATTGGCCTTCGCTTCGTCGTAATTGGCGTGATTGGGATCCTTTTCATTCCCGCTCGGCCCGCCACGGAGCGCCTTGATCCCCAGTTGATCCATCATGTTTTGATGGTCCTGTTCGGCGGTCCAATTCAGGGGCGGGGATTGCTGGCCGATGACGATCGGACAGAAGACGAAGGCTAAGACTGCGGATGTCGCAAACCCCGACAGCGTGCGCTTCACGCCCGTGGTAAGAATCACGTTTGACCCTCCGACAAAGATGCTACCGGACGACGATTGAGGATGCACCTGGGAAGTACGAGCGCTTGAGACTTGAAATGGTTCAGTTCGCTGCAATGGGGCTGAGGTCTGATTCTCCGACGGCTTCAAAGGAGAATCGTGGATCACACGGAAAACGTGGGATTGCCTTCGAGGATCTGCATGTGGAGCTTCGGGACTTCGCCATTCTTCCAGAGATTAGTTCGGAACTTGTCCCGATAGCTGAGAGCGCCGCCGTCGAGTGCTTCGACCACTCCCGGGGCAGAGATCGAACCGGTCATGAACGCAATGCCAACCGTTCACGAACCCCCAGAACTGAAGATCCACTCGCATTCTCGAATCATTCCTAAAGGAACAAGAATATCTCCGTCTCACCTCTTGACATATGCCTATATAGGAATATATATTCCGGTCATGGCAAGGGCGGCCACTACGTCGGATGCTTTCAATGCGGTGGCGGAACCACGACGGCGAGACATTCTGCGCTACCTGGCGCTCGAAGAGCGGGCGGTGGGAGACATCGTGGCGAGCCTGGGGATGGAGCAGCCTTCGGTGTCGAAGCATCTCGGGGTGCTGCGGCGGGTTGGACTGGTGCGAGTGCGGAGGCATGGAAGGCATATGTTCTATCGAACGAATGCGGATGCGATCCGGCCACTGCATGAGTGGACCAAGACCTTTGAGCGGCTGTGGTCCCACCAGTTGAGCTGCGTGAAAGAACGCGCCGAGGCGAAACAGAAATCTTTGGACAATCTCTAATCGGAAACGAATCCAATTCAAAGCGAGAGCAAGGAGGAAGGATGAGTTCGATCGCAACAGCGGGCATTGAGAATCTGACCCTCAACATTACGCAGGAAATTCACGTGCGGGCGTCTTTGGAGGTGACCTTCGAGGCGCTGCTAGAGCAACTATCGGAGAATGACTCGCCGGACGGGAAGCGGATGCCGATGAAGATCGAGCCGTGGCCGGGTGGGCGGTGGTATCGCGATTTGGGCGATAACAACGGACATTTCTGGGGACATGTGCAGGCCATCAAACGGCCGACGCTGCTGGAGATTACCGGGCCGCTGTTCATGTCGTATCCGGTGGTCTCGAATCTGCAATACCGGTTGAGCGAGGAAGACGGGGGAACGCTGATCAAGTTTCATCACTCGGCGCTCGGGCTGATTCAGGATGAGCACCGGAAGGGCGTCAACCAGGGATGGACGCATATGCACACGCGCGTCCGGGAGCGGGCTGAGGCCAAGGGACGGAAGTAGGTCCGATTCTGATGGGTGATTCTGATTGAGTGGCTTCACTGGTGGTGCGGCCAGAAATCGGGAAATCAATCCGTTATCGATCGGGCGGAAGGAGGAGCCATGTGTCCAGCATGTGCGGCGAGCGCTGCAGTGATGGTCGGGAGTGTGATGTCGACAGGCGGCGTAGCGGCTCTGGCAGTGAAGCTTGTTCGGGGAAAGAAGAGCGGATTGAAGGACAACTCAGAAACATTGAGGAGAGGAGAAACGACAATGGCAACGATGACGACAAGCAAAACGGAAGTGGGCAGAGTGGTGCCGCCAGGTGAGTGGCTTGCCGCCCGCAAGGAGCTTCTGCGCAAGGAGAAGGAGTTTTCGCGCCTGCGCGACGAACTGAGCCGGCAGCGGCGCGCGCTGCCTTGGGAGAAGGTCGAAAAGAATTACGTGTTTGACGGGCCACGAGGCAAAGAGACGCTTAGCGATCTGTTCGGCGGACGCAGCCAGTTGGTGGTCTATCACTTCATGTTTGGTCCGGGATGGAAAGAAGGCTGCCCGAGTTGCTCGTTCCTGGCCGACGGTTTTGACGGCGCCGCGGTTCACCTGGCGCACCGGGATGTGACCTTCCTGGTAATCTCGCGGGCGACGTGGCCTGAGATCGCGGCCTTCAAGAAGCGCATGGGATGGCAGTTCAAGTGGGTGTCTTCGTCTGGGAACGACTTCAATTATGACTATCACGTGTCGTTTACGAAGGACGAGCAGGCCACGGGGAAGGTGCTTTACAACTACGAACCGACGGAGTTTCCTTCGGAAGAAGGGCCGGGCGCGAGTGTGTTCTATAAGAATGATGCCGGCGAAATCTTCCATACATATTCCACCTATGCGCGCGGACTGGATCCGATGCTGATGACGTACCAGTGGCTGGATCTCACGCCCAAAGGACGCGACGAAGACGGGCTGGCCTTTACGATGGCTTGGGTTCGCCACCACGACAAGTATGCGGATGCCCAGGTTGTCGACCCGAAAGCGGTGTACGTACAGCCGGCGAAGGCGGATGCGTCATGCTGTTCGGAGAAGGATCGCGCGTAAGTCAAGCGTTAGCGAAGAGGAAAATCAACGAATAGCGGGGGATAGAAGATGACACAGATGTTGGAACCGATGCTGAATGAATTTCGGGAGGAAGCTGCAATTACCAAGCGGGTGCTGGACCGCGTGCCAGCGGACAAACTGACATGGAAGCCGCATCGCAAGTCGATGTCGCTGGGCGCGCTGGCGCTGCACATTGCGACGGTGCCAGGAGCGCTGGCGAAAATCTCGCAGCTTGACGAGTTTGACGCGGCGCAGGCGAATTTCAATCCACCGGAGCCCCAGGATGTGCAGGAGATTCACGCCGCGCTCGAGGAGAGTATTCGCACGGCCGAGGAGTGCGTGGGCGGGATGAGCGATCAGAAAGCAAAAGGGGACTGGCGTCTGATGGTGAACGGAAAGCAGGCGTTCAGCAGGCCTCGGGTGGAAGTGCTGCGGTCGATCATGCTGAATCATTGGTACCATCACCGCGGTCAGCTGTCGGTGTACTTGCGCTTGCTCGATGTGCCGGTGCCAGTGATTTACGGGCGCAGTGCGGATGAGAATCCGTTTGCATGATGGCCACCCAAAGTCAAAAGCTTGAACCACAGAGGACACAGAGGGCACAGAGGGCACAGAGGAATTGAGGTCAGCGTTTATAGATCGTGGTGTCGGGGTGGTAGTTGCGCCAGTCGAACCAGTAGTCTTTGAGGGCGGGGACGCGATCGAGGCATTTGCCCTGCGACGGGCCAGAGATAGCGCAGCCTTGGAAGTTCCACTCGCTGGCGGTGGCGGTGTCGAGCAGGATCCAGGGCTTGGGGGCGGCTGGAGTCGCGACTTTGTTTGCCGATGAAGCTTCGGTCTTGGGATCCGCTTTCGTGTCCGTAGGGGCCGCGGGCTTCGCTTCTTCAGATTTCGCAGTCGCGGGTGCTTGAGTATTCGTTTGTGCCACGGGTGGGCTGGCGGGTTCTCCTTCGGTCTCGCCCTTCAAGAAGAACTCGGCGTCTTTTCCGTCGATGCGGCTGATGAACACTCGGAAAGACTTGCCGTCGGGGCCGACAGCCGCGAGCAGGGGAGTGCCGTGGACGCGGTCGACGACCGGCGATTGTTTGACGAGCGAGTCCCAGGGATAGGCGCGAGCGGCTCCAGTCGATCTCAAGGCCCACCACCATGTCGCGAGATTTCAGCTCGGTTCCCGGAAAACTGATCACAACGGGAAGCTTCGCGACCTCCGGTTCCCAGTTGCTGTCGTACTCCTTCACGTACTTTGGAACTTCCGCCAGCACTTGCCCGTCCGGTGCTTCCGACTTCCATTCGCCGAAAGTTAGCTCGTCGCTGAGCACAAGTTCCAGCGATGCGCCACTGCAGCGGGCCGTAGATGGCTTTGCCGGTAATCTGCTGCCACCACGTGCCGGTTTCTTTGTCGCGCATCAGGAAGTTCTGATTGTTGATGCCTGCCAGATAAAAATGCAGGACTCTTCCCTTGACAGTTCGCGTCCACACCAGACCGGTGTGACAGAGCGTTCAATAGGTGACGGCCACCGGGACGCCGCCGACGACGTCGTTCAACACATGGTGGTAGGCCATCTCGCGGATCGGGTAGGCGCGGGCGTCGGAGCCGTAGCGAATGGCAAGAATCATTTCGGACTTGTCGAGTTTGCTGGCGGAAGCCGATTCGAAACGTGCGCTGTCAACGGGATGGAACATCCATTCGAAGTAATTCAGGCGAGACATGACGGCGGAGAACGCCACCAGAACCATCACCGAGGCGAGCACAATCTTGCGCCACTTGTTAACCGCACCCCACAGGACGAGAACAAATACCGTGCAGACGAGGGCAGCGGCAAGCGTTCCCAAGGGAGCGCGCTGGCGAAGTGCCAGTGCGAGAGACAAGCCGGCCGGGCTCTGGTGGGTGAACGGGCGGATGATGAAGGCGGGAATGAAGAACAGCCCGATGCCCACCAGGGCGGACATGGTGAAAATGGTCCATAAAAAGGCCCCGCGAAATGAAATTGTTCGCATGTCGTGAAGTCCCAGAATCCTGCACTGGAATTGTACCGAATTGCGGGCAAAAAAATGCCCCGGCCGCGAAGCCGGGGCGATGGAACTCCTGCTCGTTTACTGCGGTGTGAAGTTCTCGTGATAGCTCAACGTGTCGATGTCCTGGAACTCCGGTGTAGCTGGAGGCAGGTTGCTGGGGTTCAGGAACATGACATCAAAGTAGTAGTTACGGGTTGGCGGGCTGTATACCGTGCGTGCAGCATTTGAACGCGCCCGTGTTGTATTCAGAGTAGTACATGCTGACCAGCGACCCGTCGTAGTACAGGGGGTTGCTCCAACTCTCGAGATAGCGGAGGAAGTTGTGCAATCCACCGTCGGTTCCGAAGTCGTTAATCCCGGCGGTGTTGGTCCATGCCGGGCTGGGGAACGGAATGTTCTTGCCGCCGGAGACTGCCATGCGGTAGTACGCCGGCGCGCCGACGGTGCGATTGCCGGGGACGGTGGGGAACATCAGGCTATTCATGTCACCCCACGAGTTCGACAGAACCGTGACCGTGTCAGCAATGATGGATGCCGCCGAATGCGGTGTTTGCGTGGGAGTTGTGTTCGTGGCGGTGGACCAGAATGGATCCAAGGCTTGAGTGTTGTAGTTTCCCTGGACATACACCGGATTTTCGGAAACGACGGTGAAGCCACCGCATCCGGTGGGGTTCGTCGCGCTCTGCGAGCATCCGCTGGCGCCCGGCATGACGGGTAAGGAGCTGACAAGTGCGTTGCTCATACCGCCATCCACCAGCTTGAGGACGTGGCGAGCTCCGCTGACGGGGTTGGCCATGCCCTCTTGATCGGTGTTTCCGGTCAGCAAGGCGCCGGTTGAGGTGTTATAGCTGGCACAGTCTACGGAATTCGCCGTGCCGGCGTTTGCAACCGTAATCCGTGGTAAGAATTCAGGGGAAGCTGGGCGGTGTTGATGCCGAAACCGTAGCCGAGATTCTTCTCGCCCCAGTTGTCGAGGAATCCGTTTTGATCGACGTCTTCGGGCGAATAGCTGTAGTAGGATGCGGGTTCCAGCACTCCATCCTGGTGTGGTTGAGGCGAGGTTCGCCGAGGTATTCACGATGTCTTCAAGACCTGATTCTCCGTTGATCACGCCTGCGGGAGTCTGTCCGCCGTTCGAGGGGTGGGTAGACGGCATCATGCCGCGGTGATCGGAGAAGTAAAGAACGTATCCGTTGTAGTTGGTGTAGTTCACCTTGGTGCCACTGGACCCGATGGTGCCGTTCAGCCAGCGGGTCAGGTTGCCCACATCGAGTTCGACGGCGTTCATGATGCCGTTGACCGAGCAGGAAGAATAGGTGTTGTTGCCGCTGGTCAGTGTTGGGCAACGTTGGTGTCGCGCATTTCGCCTTCGCGCGCGTCGTAGAGGTTGATGGGATACCAGTTGCCGGAAGTTCCGGCGCCGTGACCCGAAGCAGCCGCCAGCGTGGGACGAAGCTGCTGGAGGATCAGAATCGCGTTGGGATCCACAGCATTGGAGCCTGGGGTTGTGGGTACGGCGTTAAAGATGCGGCCAAAGCCGAGTCCAAGCCATTCGGTGGTGACGCCCACCCAAGGCCGGCATTCTTGTCCAGGTATTCAACCCGGATCCAGGGGCCACCGGTAGTGGGGCTGTTCATTTGTGCCACGCTTGTGGGATTGCTCGTCAGTTCCCCGATCAGAGGAAATCCAGTTGCGGTCCAGTTCTGCAGTCCGCTGTCGGTGTAAGGGTTGACCCAACCCTTGGTACCGGGAGTGGCCCAGCCAAAAAATTCGGTCGCGCCGGAGGTCAGAGCGTATGAGGTGGCGCGGAGGTTGGGAACTGGTAGTCCTGGGCATCGATGGCGCCGGCTCCGCGCTCGGGATGCAGATCGGCAGCGGTGTCGGCGATCAGGATGCGGATTTGAGCTTTGTTGTACAGGCGCGAAGTGCCCAGCGTGCTGCGTAGCCGACTCGCCGGTCTGCGGCTTGCGGACGATCGAAATGGGATCGGTGCAAGGCGGCGGGTTGCTGGTGCAGCTATTCTGCACGAAGGGCAACTGCATGTTCTTGGCGCCGGTGAGCGAGTTGGTTACGAACCCATTCAAAGTGCCGGAAGAAAGGCTGGGGAAATTGATGTTCTTGGTGCCGGCAAGGGTGGGATAACCGCCACTCCAGCTGGCGTCACCGGGAATCGATCCCGCGCCCGGAAGAGCCACGCAATTGGAACCCGTGGGCGGGTATACGTTCAGCGTGCAACCAGAGGTGGCTTTGGGAACGAAAACGGTCCCGCCGTAACCCGTCGTGGTGGCGTGGCCGTTTTCCAGTTGATCCATGATGACCTGCTGGAAGGCCGAAATCTTGTCGTTGAACACCAGGTCGCCGCCGGCGGCCAGGAAAAGATTCTGGTTGGTATGGACGCGGCCGCCAAAGCTGAAATTCGGACCAGGGAAGTAGCTGCAGTCGTAGCCGCAAAAGACGCCAAACTGAAAGACCGGAATCAGAGCGATTTCTACGTTGCGCGTAATGTTAATGGAGGCGCCCGAAGGACGAGTCGCGAGCACCTGCAGCGTCATGGGAACGATTTCGGCGTATAGCCCCTGATTGGTGCCGGAGCTCACGGTGTTAAAGCTGCTCACGGGATTGCCGGACCCGTTGACCGGGTAGGTGATGGTCTCGATGTAATTCATTCCATTCGACCATCGCAGAAGTTGGGGGGAAGTTGATCAAATTCTGAATCTGCGAGTTCGTGGGGGCCTGGTACTGGATGTACAGCGCCGATAGGTCCGCGGTAAGTTTCTCCATGCCGGACTCGGCGCCATAGAATGCCAGGTTGGCTTCCAGTATCATTGCCGCCCATTCGGGCTTCGTTGGTGACCATGTAGAAAAGGCCGACCGCTACACCGGACAGCAGCACCAGAATCAGCAATGCTGCGATCAGCGTGAAACCCTGCGAACTGTTTTTTCCCTGTCTCATTGGTTGATCTCCTGCCCCATTAAAAAGCTTCACTGGTAACGATTCCGGAATGCCATGTTGCGTGCGCTGACATCAGTCGCCAGATACATGTTCTGGGAAGCCTTGCCGTCGTTCAGAATGCTTTGCCCCATCACGATCAGGTTGATCTTCTGGATGTTGTTGGGGGATTCGACTACACCAAGCGGGTTCGCCTGGTTGGCGTCGAGTGCGAAGGTGGTGGAGTTATAGATGTCGTAGGCAAACTGCAGGTTGATGATGTCGTCCGCCACCGGGATCGGAGTGAGCCCGTTCACCTGGCGCATCAACCTCGGAGTCTGTCCGGCCGCCGGAACGGTCAAGTAGTAGGTGACTGCGAAGAGGCGGTAAGCAATCGTATTCGTCCCCGTGGAAATTGCCTTGATGTTGTTCGTAGCGGCGCCGCTCTGATTGATGTTGAGAGCGTCCAGATCGGCGAAGGTGATGACTGTCGAGGTGATGTTCGTGACCTCACCGACTGCGCGTCCCCAGACTGTTGCTGAGCAAGATGAGATCGCCGACCTGAATGCCGCCAGCGGAATTGATCGCCGGAGGCGCCGGGACGAAAGTCGGATTGGGTGTCAGCGTGATGGAGCCGCCATTGCCCGGAATGGTGAAGGCAACGTTGTACTCCAACAGCTGGAAAGTTGTAGTCGCAATAGATCGACGTGATGCTGTCATTCACCGCCGCCGGCGCGGCGGGGACGACAGCATTATGTCTCCACGCCGTTGCAGGTAGCCCGGAAGAATGCCATACATGTAGTTGCCGGTGGGATAGGTATGGGTCGGGACATGGCAAGTCCCGGTCTGGTCGCAGCCGAACTTGGACGCGGTTGCTCCCGCTCCCGTGGGCAACTGGATTCCGCCTGACGGAAGACCAGCGCCCGCCAGGCTGAGGTCCTTCACCATCAGATTCAACCGAGGCGCGCGCATGTTCTGCTGAGTTTCCGCCCGCTGCGTGACCAGCATGGTGGAGTTCATGGCAGTCTTGAACAGGCTGGCCATGGCACGCCATGACAATCAGGCCGATCGCCATCGAGATCATGGCTTCCAACAGGGTGAAGCCGCGTTCCGTTTTTTGTTTTGGCATTTTCATGTTTCCCGTCATGTTTTCCATCGCATGTCTCAACGGTAAGATGAAATCAGCGCATCGATTACGTAGGTGTGCGGAATCGGCGACGTGCCACTCGAGTAGGTTACGGTCACGACAATTTGCTTGAGATTCGGATCGATCGTGACGCCGTCAGCTTCCAGCACCGAATTGATCGTAATCTGGCGCGTAAAGTTGTTGAGGCTCATTGCCGTGTCGTCAGCGGTGCCCAGGATGCCATCCGGGCCGGGCATGACGACGCACTCAGGACCAGCCAGGCACGGTCCGGAAGCTGGGGAAGTTGAGGTCGTCGGCGGTGTTCACCAATCCGTCGGGACCAGCGGCCAAGAGCGGGGTTGCAGCGTTGGTGAAGATACCGCCGCTGGCAATGTTGGCGATTTGCGAGAAGGTAATTTGCTGCGTGTTGCGGGCGGTATAGATGCTCTCCATCGCCTGCAACGCCTTCTGGCGGGCGATGAGATTGGCCTGGGCATTCTGGGTCGCGGCGACCGCGGTGCCGAAAGCGGCGAGCAGGGTGACGATGCCGATGCTCATGATCGCCATTGCGATCATGGTTTCAATCAGCGTAAAGCCGCCTTGCCGGGATGCGTGCGATTTTCTTTGCGTCATTGTTGCACCCAATTTTTGTTTCCACTCTGAAGGTAGAGACGCCAGCCTCGAATTCGTCCGGTGGTACCGAAGATCGAAAGGGCTCGCGAACTGTACAGGTCGCCCGGACGCGTCAGGTAAATGACTCCGCTCGTTGAAGTTGCCCAGATCATCCTGTGCAGAGCCGTCTGGATAGAAGATCACGCAACTCTGGCTCACGAGGGCGCAGTTGTTAAGAGTGATAGGGGTGGTTCCGGTACCGAAGTTGTCGGGACCGGGGTTCGGAAATCCGGCTTGCACCGCGAACTGAATATCGGACGGCAGCGTGTAAGTGGCTACCGTTGTCGGAGCCGGAGATACCGGAACGGCATAGCGCCATTGCTGCACGGTGATCGTTCTGGGAGCGGTGAAATAGACGATGTAGCGGAAGCTGTTGGTGATGGACTGGTTTCGATAGTTGCGCATCACCGACAGGGTGGTGTCGTAGGCCTGGTCCACGTGGTTCTGGTTCAACAAAGGCTTCATCGCCATGAAGGTCACGCTCGCCATGGTCATTCCGATGGCGATGACGATCAGCAATTCCAGCAGCGAAAATCCGCGATTTTTCCTCAATGTCATAAATGTCTTTCGGGGAGGACAGGCGACTATGCCGAACACCTGACCTCCGTGAAGCCCGTGTTTCGAACATGGAGAGGAACATTTCGCATCCCACTCACCGACAACAGAGCGGGCTCGCGTTCCTGCATCGCGTCATTGATCATCGTAGGAAGGGATTGCAGTGACGTCAAAGCACGACGGGTCAATGGCCTTGTGTTGGCCTTTTGGGCGTTGCGGTGGTTACTGATGGCATTCATTGAGAAACACATCAGTTAAAGGCAAAGAGGGCCTCCGGAAACGAGTGGAGGGTGACCCCGGTAACTTGTGAGGGGAACGGGTGGGTCCTAGGATGTGGGCAGGTATGACTCTATCTGCTCTGTTGGTGTGCGTTGACGAGGCGGCGTCCCAGGTGCTGTGCCAGGTCCTGGAAGAACTCAGTATCCGGTTCGAGTCTTGTCCGGATTCCGTGCGCGCCGGGATCCGCCTTGCACAAGAGCGCTTCGACGTCCTGATCGTGGACGGGAAGTCCAACTCGGAGGTGATTTCCTTGTTGCGGGAAAGCCGCTCCTCGCGGCTGAATGACCAGACTCTGGCGGTTGCGGTGGTGGCGGGTCAGGAGAGCATTCGCGACATGTTTTCCCTGGGAGTGAATTTCGTTCTGTACAAGCCAGTGGCCTACGACCGGGCGCTGAGCAGCCTGCGAGCGGCGCGCGCGGTGATGCGAAAGGAAAAGCGAAAGAAGGCCCGCGCTCCAGTGCATGCACATGCGACGATCGATTATGCGAACGTCGAACAGGAGAAAGCTACGCTGATCGATTTGGCGGAAGATGGGATGTCGGTGCAGTTTGGCAAGAAGCTTCCTCCGGTCAATAAAGTGTATTTTCAGTTCAGGCTGCCGGAACAGGCGGCAAGCATTCGGTTGTCGGGTCAGGTGGTCTGGCAGGACTGGAAAGGACGGGCAGGCGTGCAGTTTATGGATGTGCCGAAGACGTCGCGCCGTCTGCTGACGGATTTTCTGAGTGCACATCTTCCGCGGGAATCCAACCGAGAACCATTTCCGGGAATCACCATCGAGGTGGAGGAGCTTGCGCAGTTGGCCACGGTGTCGGTTGCCGAGCAAACGCATGGAAGCCGGGAGACGCAGCCCGCTGCAAAGGAGACTCCTGTCCACGAGTCCGCGGCAACCGGACACCCCGAGGCTGACAATCGGCGCACGCAGACGCGGTACTCGTGCCGGCTGGGCGCCCAGGTTTTCCGTACGGGCATTTCGGTACCTCATCATTGCTGCCTTACCGATCTGAGTTCGGGTGGATGTTATCTGGAGGTTTCGCTGCCATTTCAGCTGGGGTCCTCGGTTGAGATTGTCGTTCGAACCTATGAAATGAAGCTCGAACTGCGGGGACTTGTACAGGCTTCTCATCCCGGCTACGGGATGGGCGTGGCCTTCGAGCTGAAAACGAAGGAAGAGCGAGCGAATGTGCAGAAGCTGATTGACTTCGTTGCAGCTAGTACGGACCCTTCCTAAAAGACGCGCTCACCGCTGAACTGTTCCGCCGTTTCAAGCTCTCATGCGGAATCTGCTGGCTCTGTTTTGATCGCCTTCTGAGTCTGCGCTACGCACTATTTCGCTGAAGAGGTTTCGGCGAGGGCTTTCTGGAAGTAATCCAGTGACTTGCGCAGACCGGTTTCAAGGTTAATCGTTGGCTCCCATCCCAGCAACTGGCGCGCCTTAGTGATATCGGGACGGCGCTGCTTGGGGTCATCTTGCGGGAGGGGTTCGTAGCGAATCTGGCTCTTGGATCCCGTGACCTTCAACACCATTTGAGCGCATTCGAGAATCGTGAATTCGTCAGGATTGCCGATATTCACGGGCATGTGTTCTTCAGACTTCGACAATCGGAGAAAGCCGTCAATTTCATCGCTCACGTAGCAAAAGCTGCGGGTCTGGTTGCCACTGCCGTAGACGGTGAGGGGTTCGCCGCGCAGGGCCTGCTTCATGAAGTTTGAAACAACTCGACCGTCATTCAGTTGCAGCCGTGGGCCGTAGGTGTTGAAGATGCGGACGATGTGGGTGTCTACCTTGTGGTAGCGGTGGTAGGCCATGGTGACGGCCTCGGTGAAGCGCTTGGCCTCGTCATAGACAGAACGCGGGCCGATGGGGTTGACGTGGCCCCAGTAGGTCTCTTTCTGCGGATGCTCCAGAGGATCACCGTAGCACTCCGAGGTGGAGGACACGAAGTATTTCGCAGCGTATTTGTGAGCAAGGTCGAGGGCATGAAACGTGCCGAGGGAGCCGACCTTGAGCGTGGCGATGCCATGAGTCATGTAATCGACCGGACTGGCGGGACTGGCGAAGTGGAAAACGTAGTCGACGCGACCGACGTCGAAGGGCTCACAGATGTCCTTTTCTACAAATTCGAATCGGGGTTCATTGTGCAGGTGAGCGAGATTGTCGCGGCGTCCCGTAAGGAGGTTATCGACGACCACGACCTGCCAGCCTTCGCCGAGAAGAGCGTCGCAGAGATGGGATCCCAGAAATCCGGCGCCACCGGTGACTAGTGCGCGTCGTGAGTTCATGCTTTCTTGCCGTTCTTCAAGACCGCGGCGGGAACGCCATCGGGATGGGCAGCGGGGCGGCCGACACTGTAGTAGGTGAAGCCTTGAGCGGCCATGACTTCCGGATCGTAGAGGTTACGCCCGTCGATGACGATGGGATACTTGAGTTCCTGGCGCAGTCGGTTGAGATCAAGATTGGCGAACTCCTCCCACTCGGTAAGGATCAGTAGAGCGTCAGCGTCGTGGGCGGCCTCATATGCCGAGTTGGCGAAGGTGATGCCGGATGTCATCACTTCCTGGGTGCGTGGCATGGCTGCGGGATCGTAGGCCGTGACCTTGCTGCCTTCCTGCAAGAGCGCCTGTACCAGGAATAGCGCGGGCGATTCGCGGATGTCATCGGTGCCGCCTTTGAAGGCGAGGCCGAGGACCGCGAGGTTCTTGCCGCGCAGAGTCCAGAGCGCGCTGCGCACCTTCCGCAAGAAACGCTGGCGCTGATCCTCGTTGATGCGCATGACTTCATCGAGCAGGCGGAAGTCGTAGCCGTTCTCCCGAGCCACGGCGCGAAATGCCATCACATCCTTCGGAAAGCAGGATCCGCCGTAGCCGATGCCGGGGTTCAGGAATCGCGGCCCAATGCGCGAGTCGCTTCCAACGCCGTGGACCACCTGATTGACATCCGCGCCCACCGATTCGCAGACCGAGGCTACGGCATTGATGAATGAAATCTTCATAGCGAGGAAGGCATTGCAGGCGTGCTTGATCAGCTCGGCGCTTTTCGTGCTGGTGACGATGATCGGAGGAGGAATCAACGCCCGATCGGGTTGGGGGATCGCGTCGGTGCGTTGATAGTAGCTGCCATCGGTGAGGGGAGCATAGACTTTGCGCAAAAGGGCGGCGGAGCGGTCGCTATCGCATCCGATCAAAATTCGATCGGGAAACAGGAAGTCGCTGACAGCCGTGCCTTCGCGAAGAAACTCCGGATTCGAGGCTACATCGAAGCACTCGGGGTCGGTGCCATTGCGAAGAATAATTCGGCGCACCCAGTCGCTGGTGTAGACCGGAACTGTGCTCTTCTCGACGATTACTTTGTAGTCCTGGATGCCCCCCGATATTTCCCGCGCCACGGATTCCACATAAGATAGATCGGCCTCGCCGCTCTCGGTGGGCGGGGTGCCGACGGCAACGAAGATTACCGAACTAATACGAGCAGCTTCCTTTAAGTCGTCGGAAAAGGTGAGGCGCTGTCCGCGGTGGCGGCTGAGGAGTTCGGGTAGAAATTTCTCGTGAATAGGGACATCGCCATTGCGCAGCGCCGCCAATTTCTGCTGATCGTTGTCCACCAGGATGACGTCATGACCGAGGTCGGCAAAACAAGCGCCGGCCACCAATCCAACATACCCAGAACCCACCACTGCAATCTGCATCGGCTTATCCTCAAAAGGATCGAACAATCTTAGCGGGTGAAATGAGTTCCTGCTGCACTGTCGATCGCCAGGTGTAATTTTACAAACTCTTCTGGCTTGTTTGGGTTCGGCAGCGGGGAAAAGTTGCATGACGGTTCTTTCGGTCGCCGAAATGGGAATCCCGAAAAAATGCCGGTTCGGAAACACGGAGTCCCTCAGATCTTCGTGAGGCTGGGATTTGAGGTTGACATCCTCGAGGATTCGCGCAAAACTCCGCTTAATACCGGAAAGCCACATGTAGTGAACGGCTCGTCCGAGTATGACTTACCATCCCATGCCGCCACCGGACCCGTTCGGAATATCAACATCTTGGGATCAGAAATCACCGGGCCAAGACTCGATACAGCAGGAAAGCGACGTCGCTGCGATCGCGAAAACTCTCGCTGCCCATGGTGGAGGAGCGGCGTCATTCGATCTAGCGCTTGATCTGGTTCTGAACGAGGTGGTCGAGCAAGCGCGGTTGGCGACAGGCGCCACCGGAGCTGCAGTTGCGTTGACCCGGAACGGTGAGATGGTCTGTCGCGCCACCACGGGTGCGGATGCTCCTGACTTGGGGGTTCGGATCGCGACGAGGTCAGGCCTTTCGGGAGCGTGCCTGCAGACCGGAGAGATTCAGCAATGCAGCGACGCCGAGAGCGACCCACGGGTGAATACAGAGGTAAGCCGGAGATTGAAGTCGATTCTGGTGTTGCCGCTGACGGATGGGAAGGAGCCATTCGGAATCCTTGAAGTGTTTTCTTCGCGGAAGAATGCGTTCGGCGATCGCGACATAAACACGCTGCAAGTTTTGGTGCGCCGCATCATTGATAGCAAGCGAGGAGCAGAGAGCGTCACGGCAGCCTTTTTGACGACCCCGGCTGATGAAGTCCACGAGTCTGGCATAGCGAATCCGGAAGTAGGGCAGACGACACGACCAAGAAGAACTGACCCTCTCACCTACGTACTGGGTGTGCTGGTGATTATGGTCGCGGTGGGATTGGGACTTCTGCTGGGATGGAGGGGAGCGATCGTTTGGGGATTTCGGGGAGCGGCGCCGGAGCGGCGGGTGGTGGCCGTTGTTCAGGCCGATCATCCAGCGGATTCAGGACACCAACAAGAGCCTCGTTCAACGTCCGCAACTGACTCAACGCCGTCGTCAAAGGATGGCTCGATGTCGCAGCCGGGACCATCAGCCACGCCGCTCCTCGATCGCTCGAATGACGCATTGGTTGTTTCACAGAATGGCAAGGTCATTTACCGTTCGAGGCCTGCTGTAAACTCGGCGCCCAGTGAGTCCAACCGAGCAGAAGACGGCTCGGAGGCTGGATTGATCCACAGCACCGAGCCCGAGTATCCAGCTGAAGCTCGAATGCAGCACATTCAGGGAGTAGTAGTGTTGGACGTTCAGATTGGGCAAGATGGAGCGGTTCATAACATTGCGGTGGTGGAAGGGAATCCGGTCCTGGCAGAGGCGGCAGTGAAGGCGGTAAGGCAGTGGAGGTATCGCCCTTCCGCCGTGGATGGACGACCGGTCGAGATGCAGACGCGAATCACAATCCGCTTCAAACTTCATTCGAACTAGGGAGTCGACTGTCCCGCGCCAACCCGCAACATCAAAGAGGGCGGTGACTTCCGCAAAAGCTTACAGCGAATTCAGGAACGCCAATAGATTGGCAGAGTCGGTGCTGTTCAAATTCTCGTAGGAAGTAACTACCTGAGTCGCTTCGCCGCCATGCCTGCGGATGGCGCTATCAATCGTGGTCGAGTGATTGTCATGGGTCAGTCCGCCCGCTTTCGCGAGTATATTCGATAGTCCCCACAACGGCGCAGTCCGCCACATGGTCAGAGTCGCCTGGCCGGTCTGGTTGGGTTGAAACGGAATGCCTCCGGAATCGCTCGAACCCATATCGTGGAGCAGGAAATCGGAGTAAGGGTTAAACGTGACATTGCTGAGGGAAGCGATTATCTCCGTCAGGCCGCCTGATGTATTCCTGAGTCTGACGCTTTGCTGGGTCGTGAAATTCTCGATGTGACAAACGTTGCAACCGATGTTTTCAAACACTTGCTGCCCCGCCAGCGTTTGCGAGGTCGGAGTCTGAGGAGGAATCGGAGCCAACAAGGCAACGAATTGAGTCATCTTGATCATGTTTGCTTGATTCACGTCCTGAGGACTGTTCTGGTCGCTTTGACAGAACTGCGGATAAGGCTTGCCCTGAGGCAAATGCTCGTTCGGGTTAAACGCACTGGCAACGCCGAAAGGTCCAGCGCCAGTGGTAATGCCCAATTCGTTGAATTCCGCGTCCGAATTAAATTGGAAGAGCGAGACAACGGTGGACTTCTGGCCAAATTTTCCGGGACGAATGACACCGTTTTCGTCCGGGACCATGTTGGCGATGCCGGTAATTCCGAAGGGTTTCGAAATGGCGACGTTGGCGAGGATGGCCGAGTCAGGAATATTGTCAACCAATCCCAAGCCAAACAATTGCGGCGATCGAACCGTGCTCACGACGGTGGCATCGGTGGGAATGATTTCATTGGGCAGGTTCTGCGCAGTACCTCCGCCGGACGGAGCCAGTCCCGAAGTTAGAGCCGTGTAGGTGAAGGATGTTCGCGTAGGCGTGCTGAGGATTGGGAAAATGCCGTTGTATCCGGAAATGGGGACGCCGACGATCTGTGCGTTTTGGCCTACCTCGAATCCGCTCGGCGCGGCAGTGGTGATGGTTACAGTTGTGCCCGACTCGGTGGCACCGTTGGAAGCGACGGTCATGATATTGCAGTTGGGTAGCGTTCCGAACGCTGAATTGGAAATCTTGTGAAGTACCGGCCCGCCTTCATTTTCCGGAAAGGTCCCGTTTCCGTCGAGGTAGTTGAAGGTCCCATCCGAATTCCACTTGCCGTAGCGAGTCCCGGTAGTGTTGCTGGTGTCTCCCGCTGTTCCGGTCAGAACGTTGGTGCCGGCTCCGTGGCAAGTGAAGCAGCCCGTTTTGGTTGAGACCGGTCCGAGGCCGCGAAACGGATCCCACTTGATGACGAAAGTGGCGTAACCGAAATTGAACAAGTTCGTCGCGGTTGAAGATAGACCTGCGAGCGGACCACCAAACTGGCCGACGGTGGGCGGTGGGGGCGGAGGCGGAGAACACTTTTCGCAGGCGGCTGAGACCTTCTGAACGAACTGGGATGGAATTGCGGGAGCGCAAAAGACCACCAGAAGAAGCGGTACAAACCGGCGAGGCGTCATTCTCAACTCCTATGCTCACGATTGAGCGGCCAGATCCTCCGCAGGGGGCGAAGCGAATCACAGATGGCGCATAGGTACAAAAGGAAAGGGATGGCCACAACCTTAATATAAATATATTGTGGGTCCCTGTTGGAATGCAGCTTCGCTTTTGGACAGCGGGACTGTCAAGATGAAAGTTCCTGCATACTCTGGGCAGCGGCGATTGGTTAGTTTGTCAGTCGTCTTAATTGTTCCGAGGGCTGATGAGGAGCTGCCTAGGGACGAGCATCGGGACACTGGAGTCTTTCTTCTCTATTGAAAACAAGGCATTTGGCCCCACAGAAGTCTTTCTTCACTAACACTTTCTTCCCATTGCAAGAACTTGCAGGACTCGATAGATTATCTCCACTTGATGTTCGATGTGCGCCGCGAAAGATCGGCGATTTCACTGTAGTACTGACCCCCCCCTTAACGAAGCAGCACAGGCGATTGGGTTCTCGCTTGTTCAGGTATTCAAATCAACGCAAAAGCCGCGTTCGTGGAATTTTTGTCGAAGCCACGAATGTGACTGAGAGGGCGGAGCTATGAACGGAGGCGCGCAGGTGGCTGAGAATCATATGCCAGTCGGTTGCGGTGAGATCCTCGACCAGACGCGTTGGTACGCCGTTCGAACTCGTTCCCGCCACGAAAAATTGGTAGCCCGACAGTTGGAAAGCCAGGGCATCCAATCCTTCCTTCCCATCGTCACCAAAATCAACAATTGGAGCGATCGCCGCAAAGAAGTGGAATTGCCGCTGTTCTCTGGCTATGCGTTTGTGCGCCTCGACCATTCGTCAAGTGACCGGGTTCGGGTGCTGAAGACGCAAGGAGTGGTCAATTTCGTTGGAGTGCAAGGCGCTGGAATACCGATCCCCGATCGGGAGATCGAAAACATCAGTACTCTCGTAGCCAGCAAGGTCTCCTACCAGGAACGTCCCTATCTTCACATCGGCCAAAGGGTGCGGGTTTGCGGTGGAGCTCTGGATGGTGTGGAAGGCATTCTGGCAGCCGAGAACAGTGATCGCAGCCTGGTAATTTCGGTGGGCTTGATCCAGCGGTCGTTAAGCGTGCGCGTGGCCGGCTACAACGTCGAACCAATTTAGTCATCTTCTCCCCTTCTGAAGAAACGCAGTTCAACCAGGATCGAAGGTAGTTTCGAGGTGCAATTTATGAATGAAGTCCAGATGAAAGCCAGCAAGACAGAATCGCAGCCGGCGACGAAGCTGTCACGAAGCGAGAGCGTGATGATGGACCAGTCGCAAGGCAACCCACCGTCGCTCCGCAGCCTTCGGGTGGAAGCGGAAATCTATGCCATCAGCAAGACACTGGAATATACCGGTTGGAACCGGCGGCGGGCGGCGCAACTGCTGTCCATCAGTTATCGCGGAATTCTGTATAAGATTCGGCAGCACAACCTGACGCCGCGTCCACGTGGGCAGCAGGAGCCGGTGGGCCAGATTCTGAAGGCAGATTCACAGGGCTGAGCACAGCCGCGGTTGGAGTGCGGGCGGCCGGACCGAATGAAGTGTGTCAACGGTCGATTCGTCCGCAAGGTGTCTGGCAAGTGAAAGTTCATCCCCGGCGCCACAGGGGTTCGTCCACTAAGTCGGAGGGTTTGCAATGATGAAGCGTTTCGTGTCGACAATACGTCTGTTTGCTGGGCTTCTGGCCGTCGCCGCGGTCTGCGCGGCGCAAGCCGATAAGGCTCCGGTTCCCACCGCCAATCTAGTGGCGGCAACCAAGCCAGCTGCAACCGGACCCGAATTTCAGCAGCGCACACCGCGCTACCGGATTGAAGCGGGCGATTCCTTTGACCTGACCTTTGACCTCAGTCCAGAGTTCAATCAACTGGCGGTCGCAGTACAGCCGGATGGCTTTGTCACCCTGCGCGGGGTCGGCGACCTGAAGGTTGCAGGTCAGACTGTGCCAGAGTTAACACAAACTCTGCGCACTGCCTATTCGAAGATTCTGAATGATCCCTTGATTTCGGTGGTCCTCAAAGATTTCGAGAAGCCGTACTTCGTGGCTGGTGGACAAGTGTCCAAGCCCGGCAAGTACGACATGCACGGACAGGTTACGGTGACCCAGGCGATCGAGATTGCTGGAGGCTTTCAGTCGAGCGCAAAGCATTCGCAGGTCATGCTGTTTCGCCGGATCGACGATCAATGGACCGAGGCGAAGCTGATCGACGTGAAGAAGATGGAAAAGAGCGGAAACCTGACTGAGGATCCGTTCCTTCACCCGGGTGACATGCTCATCGTGCCGAAGAATACGATGTCGAAGATCGATCGGTTTATTCCGAATATGAGCATGGGCGCCTATCTCCCCCTGACGATCCCATAAAGGCCCAGGAATGGCTTTGTTTGACGCGTCCGGAAATACGAAAGAACACGGAGAGATTATGAATGAAGCAATAAGCAGCCACGGCCACCGTCCTTATTCGTTTACCGCGAGAGACGTGGTCGCGATCGGATTTCGCCACCAGAGACTTCTGGTCTTGTGTTTCGTGGGCGTAGTGCTAGGCGTGAGCCTTTCCGCCTTGTTCCTGCCCTCGAAGTACCGGGCCGAAACCAAGCTTCTGGTGAAGCGCGAACGCGTGGACCCGGTAGTCTCGCCCGATCAAACCGCTCCCGTGATGTTTCACGACACGGTCAGCGAGGAAGAAATCAACTCAGAAGTCGAGCTGATTCAGAGCCAGGACGTGTTGCAAAAAGTAGTGGCGACCTGTGGTCTCGACAAGAAGAAGTTCCTGTCGAGCTTGCTCCATCCCGGCCAGACTCCGCAGAATCGCATGGACAAGGCCGTCATCGACCTGCGATCGGACCTGCAACTGGAAGTGATCAAGAAGACCAACGTGATCAGCATCGCATATGAGTCTCATGATCCGCGGCAGGCGCAGAAAGTACTAGCCACGCTGGATGACGCCTACCTGCAGAAGCATTTGGATGTGCACCATCCCACGGGGCAGTTCCAGTTCTTCGACGAACAGGCCGAACAATACAAGAAAGATATGCTGTCGGTCGAGGCGCAGCTCAAGGGATTCGCGACTGAGCAAGGCGGCGTTGCGCCGACCACGCAGCGGGATATGACGCTGCAGAAGCTCGCGGATTTCAACGGAGCGTTGGAAACGACGCGCGCGTCGATTGCAGAGACTCAGAAGCGGATTACCGATCTTGAGAGCCAGGTGCATTCGACTCCAACCCGAATGACGACCCAGATGAAGCAGGCGGATAACGCGCAAGTCCTGCAGAACCTGAAGGCGACCTTGCTGACGCTCGAAATGAAGCGCACCGAGTTGCTGACCAAATACCAGCCGTCGTATCCGCTGGTGCAGGAAGTCGACAAGCAGATTACGGATACCCGTCTGGCGCTGACGAAAGAGGAAACTTCTCCCGTGAAGGAGGAAGTTACGGACCAGAATCCTACCTACGCATGGGTCAGTTCAGAACTGGCGAAAGCCAAGGCAGACCTGAGCGGGTTCCAGGCACGCGAAACCGCTCTGGTCAACATTGTCAATGTCTATAACGGGCAAGCGCGGCAACTGGACCAGCAGGGAATTTTGCAGGGCGATTTGATGCGCACCGAAAAGGCGGACGAAGCCAACTATCTTCTCTACACCAAGAAGAAAGAAGAAGCGCGAATCGAGGATGCCCTGGACCGGACACGCCTGTTGAACGTGTCCGTGGCGCAAGGCCCAATGCTTCCGAGCTTGCCGACGAGGTCTCCGTGGGTGTTCGCCTTGGTGGCCTGTTTGTTGGCGGCGGCAGTGAGTTTGGGAGTTGTGTTCGCGATCGACTATGCAGACCAATCGTTCCGCACGCCGTCGGAAGTCATGTCGGAGCTGAGGATCCCGGTGCTGGCGGCAGTTCCAGTGCATCAGGCCCGGATCGGCGGGATACAGAGCGGCAACGGCAATGGGAATGGCAACGGAAACACCCGTGGTCAATCTGGCGACGTCACTTTTGATCAGACCGGAACGACCAGCAACATCATCCAGGAGCGAGGGTAAGGGTCATGTACCTAGACTTTTTCGGTCTCCGAGAGCAGCCTTTCGGTGTCACACCAGATCCGCGATATCTTTATCTCGGTCCCGCACATCGCGAAGCCCTGGCCTCTCTCTATTACGGGATTGAAGCCAATCGGGGGTTTCTCTCGCTCATTGCCCGTCCGGGAATGGGCAAGACAACGCTCCTGTTCCACTTGCTGGCAAAGTTCGATCAGACGGCCCGCACGGCGTTTTTGTTTCAAACCCAGTGCAGCTCGCGGGAGTTCATGCGGTTCCTGCTGGCGGAGATCGGCATCGAGAGCGAGTCTCAGGACTTCGTCAAGATGCACGAGCAGTTCAATCGCTGCCTGGTGCAGGAAGCGCGCGCCGGCAAGCGTTTCATTGTGGTGATCGATGAGGCGCAAAACCTGGACGCAACCGTTTTAGAAACCGTGCGCCTGCTCTCGGATTTCGAAACACCGCAGGCGAAGTTGCTGCAAATCATTCTCGTGGGACAACCTGGGCTGGCGGATAAGCTGGCGAGTCCTTCGCTCGTGCAATTGCGGCAGCGAATTACCTCGGTCAGTGGCTTGAGCCCGCTCACCCGCGAAGAGACCGGGCGTTTCATGGATCACCGCCTGCAAGTGGCTGGACATAAGGGCGCGCGGTTGTTTTCGCCAGAGGCGCAGGAGTTAATTGCGCAAGTCAGCGAAGGCATACCGCGACAGATCAATAACTACTGCTTTCATGCGCTGTCGCTGGCGTGTGCCATGAGAAAGAAGACAGTTGATGTTGCCATGGTCCGGGAAGTGACGCACGACCTGGACATTCACCGGTTTGTATCGGAAGTTGGATCGAGTTCGCACCGACATGTAAGCGGAAATGGGTTGAATGGAACGAACGGAAACAATGGAACGAATGGATCGACGATCGATCCGTTTCATCCAGTGGACGAGCTGACGGGAGTGGCTCAGGAGTATGTCGGCCCGGTGGCGGTATCCGATGGAGCCAAAGACTATTTGAGTCCGGCGGAAGCCATCGAGCACATGCGGGATGTAGCACGGTTGTTGCACAACTGGCGAAACGGTTCGGGTCGTTCCAACCGTCAGCCAGCCTAGCCGCCACGTAGCGGTCCGTTCGCAATCGCAGGACACCAGAGACACGAGGCATTACGGGATCCTATGAGCAGAAATTTTGAACTGATGCAAAACCTGGGTAAGGAACGGGACATGTTCCAGGCCCCCACGGAAGCGACCACCGTCGAAGAACCTGTCAACGCAGCGCAGCCGGTTGAGCTGCAACCACTCCAACTGAGAATGGAAGACGCGCAGAAGGACGAGATTTTTAAGCTCGTGCAGCGCGTGTTTTTGATGCCGGGAGAGAAGTCGAGGGTGGTGGTGGTCTCGGGTATGGAATCCGGCAACGGCTGCAGCTGGATCTGCGCCCGCATGGCCGAAGTCCTGGCGGCACAGACTTCCGGATCGGTCTGCGTGGTAGACGCGAACCTCCGCTCGCCTGGGTTGCACCGCGAGTTCGGAGTGTCCAATCACTATGGCCTTACCGACGCGCTGCAGGTGAGCGAACCGATCCGCAGATTCGTTACCTCGTTGTCGCGGCCGAATCTGTGGCTGCTGAGTTGCGGTGCGGAAGTCGAGGGCATGCAGACGATGCTGGGCTCGGACCGGATGCGGGCTCTGCTGCCGGAATTGCAGCGCGAGTTCGACTACGTGCTGATCGATGCACCATCGATGGCATCGGGTGACGATGGCATGATGCTTGGACGCAGCGCTGAAGGCGTGGTCCTGGTGCTGAAAGCGAATTCCTCACGCCGCGAGTCGGCACGCAAAGCGGTGCGCAATCTCGAGCAGGCCAACGTTCGAGTGCTGGGCGCCGTGCTCAATCACCGGACCTTCCCGGTTCCGGAAGCCATTTATCGGAAACTGTAGAGACCTGGAAACGGTAGACACACTGAGACTGTAGAGACCAAGACGAAAATGTTTGAGACCCTGAGAGCAGACATGAGCCGGGCGATGCGGGAAACCCGCAACGACCCAGACTGGAAGCCGACTTGGCGCAACAAGGTCAACGTTGCGCTTCGCCACTCGACCTGGCCCGTCACCGCCTTTCGCTATGGGCACTG
Source organism: uncultured Acidobacteriaceae bacterium (assembly GCA_963788555.1). Lineage (GTDB taxonomy): Bacteria > Acidobacteriota > Terriglobia > Terriglobales > Acidobacteriaceae > Sulfotelmatobacter. The sequence goes on from CAWBHM010000008.1 coordinate 1,233,824, forward strand.
GACGCTGGGCGTGCGTATTCCAGTGATTGGTCAGCTATTGCGGCTCAGCGGATTGTTGTTCCGCAAGTGGGTGGAACTGTTCACCAGCGTGCACATCGATGTGAACGCGAAGATTGGCCCGGGATTTGTCATCCATTCCGTGTACGCGATCAATCTGGGCAAGACCACGATTGGCGAGAACTTTACCATCGCGACTGGATGCCTCATTTCTCACGCATGCCGCGGCATCGGCAACAACGTTTACTTCGGGCCCGGAGCCAAGTTGGTCGGCGATGCAAAGATCGGCGACAACGTAGTGATCGCAGCCAACAGCCTGGTCCTGACCGATGTCCGTTCCAACATGATGGTGATGGGAGTTCCGGCGCGCATCAAGTTGCCGGGAGGACGTCCGCAACGGTTCGTCAAGAAGGCCGCAGTCGCAACCGTTCCGGCGCCCGCAACAACGGCGCCAGCAGCACCGGTACCGGCGGCAGCGAAGTCGGCTTCTGAGCAGTCGCCCGCTTCTGTAACGGCATAACAAAGCTCAAGGGTACTTGGGCCAGATCGAAAACTTAGGAGAAAGACCACCTTGGACTTTGCATGGAATGAGGAGCAGGCAGCATTTCGTAAGGAGGTCCTGCGATTCGCTCGCGAGGAACTCAAAGATGACGTCATCGCGCGCGACCATAACGAAGAATTTTCCCGGCCGCTCTGGGAAAAATGCGCGAAGTTCGGAATTCAAGGACTCCCGATCCCCGTCGAGTATGGTGGGGGCGGCGCGGACACACTGACCACGGTTTGTGCGCTGGAGGCTCTGGGATACGGATGTCACGATAACGGTCTGCTGTTCTCCATCAACGCGCACATGTGGAGTTCCGAGATTCCGATCTGGAATTTCGGTACCGAAGAGCAGAAGCGGAAATATCTTCCCGGCCTGGTAAGTGGCGGTTTGGGTCTGCACGCCATGACCGAGCCGGGCTCGGGTTCGGATGCGTATAGCCTGAAGACCCGTGCCGAAAAGAAGGGCGATCGCTACATTCTGAATGGCTCGAAGACGTTCAGCAGCAATGCTCCCAATGCGGACGTTACGATCGTGTTCGCAAATCTCGATCCGACCCGCGGGCCTAACGGGGTCACGGCATTCTTAGTCGATAAGGGGACGCCGGGCTTTACGGTCGGACGAAAGCTCCACAAGATGGGATTGCGCACGTCGCCCATGGCAGAACTGGCGCTGCAGGATTGTGAGATCCCGGTCGAGAACTTGCTCGGAAAAGAATTTGGCGGGCAGGCAGTGTTCACCTCGTCGATGGAGTGGGAGCGGATCTGCATTCTTGCCAGCCATCTCGGAGCGATGCAGCGGATCATGGAAACCTGCGTGAAGTACGCCAGGGAACGCAAGCAATTTGGCGAGCCCATCGGCAAGTTTTCGGCAATTGCCAACAAGATTGCCGATATGGATGTGCGGCTTGAAACCGGGCGACTGGCGCTGTACAAGGCCGCGTGGATGAAGAGCCAGGGGCGGCACCCTCTGCGCGAGGCTTCCATCGCGAAGCTATATGTGGCCGAGGCTTGTGTGCAGAGTTGCTTGGACGCGATCCAGTTGCATGGCGGTTATGGATATATGACCGAATACGAGCTGGAGAGGGAATTGCGCGACGCGATCGCGGGCACAATTTACTCGGGAACGTCGGAGATTCACCGGGTGATCATTGCGAACATGCTGGGACTTTAGATTCCAGTTTTTGATGTTTTCGATCTGAAGATTGAGTTGTGATGTTTTGGCTTCATCCCCCACACTAAATCCAATTGGGCTGGGTTCAAGATCATGGCATACGTCCTGCAGCAACTGTTAAAGAAGAGCGCGAAGGCTTATCCAGACAAGCCGGCGGTGTGGGCGCGCGGCAAAAGCATTACCTACCGGGAACTGGACGAGCGTTCGAACCAGTTGGCGCACCTGTTGCGCGAGAAGGGAATCAATAAGGGCGATCGCGTCGGCCTGTTCTTCCCGAAGTGCGTGGAATCCATTATCAGCATGCTCGGCGTGATGAAGGCGGGTGGAGTTTATGTTCCACTCGATCCACAAGCCCCGGCGGATCGCGTCGGATACATCATCGGAAATTGTGGCGTTCAGGTCCTGATCACCAATAGCGACAAACGCGCGGCGTTGACTCCTGAAACTTTGAGTACTCTGGAGTGCTGCATTCTGATGGAGGGAACCGGAGATAGCGCCGAACTTATCGAATGGTCGCGACTCTCTGAATTTCCAGCGTCGCACGAGCCAGAAGTCAACCTGATTGAAACAGACCTGGCGTACATCCTCTACACCTCCGGCTCGACGGGACGTCCGAAGGGCGTGATGTTGTCGCACCAGAACGCCCTGACTTTTGTGGAGTGGTGTGCGGAAGAGTTTCAAGTTCGCAGTGAAGACAGGCTTTCGAACCATGCGCCGCTTCACTTTGACCTCTCAGTCTTCGACGTGTACAACACGCTCGAAGCTGGCGCCACGGTTTACCTGATCACGGAAGACCTCGCGGTGTTTCCAACCAGTCTGGCAGCTTTCATTGAGACGCAGCAAATTACGATCTGGTATTCGGTACCTTCGGCATTGATGCTCTTGCTGCTGCATGGGCGACTGACGGCCGACAAACTGAAGAGTCTCCGCATTATTCTGTTTGCGGGCGAAGTCTTCCCCATGAAGTATCTGCGACAACTGGCGGAAGTTTCGCAAACCAGCGAACTCTACAACCTTTACGGACCGACCGAAACCAACGTTTGCACCTACTACAAGGTGGAGCGCGAACGGCTGGCCAGCCTGGAAAAATTGCCCATCGGGATTGCCTGCGCGAATACCGACACATTTTCCGTCACGCCGGAAGGGCAGTTGGCGGGCAAGGGCGAAGCCGGTGAGTTGTATGTGCGCGGGCCTGGCGTTACGAACGGATATTGGGCTGATCCGGAGAAGACTCACAAGATGGTTGTGCCCAACCATTTTCAGGAACACTTCGAAGAGAAGATGTACCGCACGGGCGACATCGTGACGGTCGGCGATGACGGAAATTATTACTTTCAGGGCCGCCGCGACAGCATGATCAAGAGCCGAGGCTACCGGATTGAACTCGGTGAGATCGAAAGCGCCCTGTTGAGCCATCCGGGAGTTCGGGAAGCGGCCGTGCTGGCAGTTCCGGATGAAGTGATTGGAAACCGCATCCGGGCGGTAGTGGCTCTGCACATTGCCGGGTCAATGGGAGTTCTCGATCTGCAGCAGTACTGCGCGGCGCGCGTGCCGAAGTACATGATTCCGGAATTGATCGATCTTTGTGAGGAACTGCCGAAGACCTCGACCGGAAAGATCGATCGAGTCAAGCTTGCGGCGGAGACTGCAGCCGTTCGTTAGAGGCTGAAGTACAAGCGTTCGGAAAAGTTCAGCTGTCGATTCAGAAACAAATAAATTCACTGCATTTGGGAGAAGAACATGATCGAGTCAGCAGAAGTGAAAGACCGGATCCGCGAATATGTGCTCGAAGAATTTGCCAAGACCAAGGGCATCAACCAGATCACGGATCAGGAAGTGTTGACCAAGAACGGCATCATTGACTCAATGGGCATTTTTCGCTTGGTGGCATTTCTCGAAGAAACCTTTAACGTCCGCATTGGCGACGAGGAAATCACGCACGACAACCTCGAGAGCGTCGATGCGATTGAGCGTCTGGTGCTGGCCAAAGCAAAGAAGTAGGCGCGGCCGACCCTAATCCTATGTGCGGGCATCGGTTGCGTTGCCCGCATTTACCCACAGCCCTGAAGCATTTCCCTCCTCCCCTGGGTTCGCGAAAGACTCGTAGTCATCTCCTCAGGATCTCTTATGCACCTAGGTCGCAAAGTATTTACAAACGGTTTCAAACTGTTTGATTTGCTTTTGATGGGCATTTCCTTCGTTCTGTCGACGCTGCCCCAATACCATCGGGTGGGGAGATTCGGCTTGGCCGAATTCTTCGCGTTGCGGATAAAGCTGGGCAACCTGATTTTGTTCATCAGCTTTCTTCTGATCTGGCACATCCTCTTTAGCGTATTCGGGCTCTATGGGTCGAAGCGTTTGACGAGGCGGCGAGACGAGATCTGGGACATTACCCGAGCCACGATTCTGGGAACCTTGGTGGTCGCGGCGTTCGGCGTAGGGTTTCGAATCTGGGTTGTGAACCGGATCTTCCTGGCGCTCTTCCTGGTGCTCACTACTTCGTCGGTCGTGCTGAGCCGCATGATCATTCGCGAGGTACTCGCCTACGCGCGACGGCATGGCCGCAATACGCGGAATATGCTGGTGATCGGGACGAACCCGCGAGCTCTGGAACTGGTACAGCGGATCCAACGCAAACCGGAACTGGGCTACCGCATTCTGGGTTTTGCAGACGAAGATTGGGGCGGGATGGAAGAGTTCAAGAAACAGGGACACTCCCTGGTGACGGATCTCGATGCGTTACCGTCTTATGTGCGCCGGAACGTGGTGGACGAAGTCGTTCTCGCGCTGCCCATTCGCTCCTTCCACACCTTTGCCTCGCAGATTGCGTCGGCGTGTGAACAGCAGGGCATCATCGTTCGATTCCTGCCCAACATCTTCGACCTGAAGGAAGCTCGCCAGCGCGCTGACGAGTTTGATGGCGATGCGCTCATCAGCCATGAGAGCACGATTACCGATTTCTGGGGATTGGCCGTAAAACGTGCTCTTGATATCGCGGTGTCGCTGACTTCCATCATTCTGCTATCGCCGGTTCTGCTGTTAACCGCGCTGCTGGTGAAGTTGACTTCGCCGGGGCCGATTTTCTTTGTGCAGAAACGCCTGGGACTCAACAAACGGATGTTTCACATTTACAAGTTCCGGACAATGGTCGTCGATGCCGAGCAGCGCCTCAAAGATCTCGAACACCAGAACGAGGCGAACGGGCCAGTCTTCAAGATCAAGAAAGATCCGCGCATTACGCTGGTCGGCGCTTTCTTGCGCAAGACCAGCATCGACGAGCTTCCGCAGCTGTTCAACGTCCTGAAGGGTGAGATGAGCCTCGTCGGTCCGCGTCCACTGCAAGTCCGGGATTATGAACTGTTCGAGACGTACTGCCAGGACTGGCAACGCAAGCGCTTCAGTGTTCGTCCGGGAATTACTTGCTTGTGGCAGGTGATGGGCCGGAGTTCCACCACGTTCGAAAAATGGATGGAACTCGATCTGCAGTACATCCGCACCTGGTCGTTATGGCTCGATCTGCAGATTCTGGCCAAAACTGTTCCAGCTGTTCTGAAGGGTTCTGGGGCCGCGTAAAAGCGTTTCACCTCTTAAACCTATGTCCTCCGTCAAATCGTCTAGTTCTATCGCTGAAGTGCAACTTGGAGGCGTGCTGAGCGCGCCTCAGAAGATCTGCGTTCACGAATTCGTGACGCAGCGAGCCCGTGAGAATCCGAGCGCTCTTGCCGTCGCAGGCCGGGAGGGAGAACTCTCCTATGCCGAACTGGAGCGCCGTGCCAATCAGCTAGCGAATTATCTGCGTTCGGTGGGCGTGGAGCGAAGTGTCGTCGTTGGTCTCTATCTGGACCGTTCCCCCGCGATGGTCGTCGCTGCGCTGGCAATTCTCAAGGCAGGTGGGGCCTACGTTCCCCTCGATCCGATTCATCCGGTGGAGCGTTTGGCGTCTATGCTGCGGGATTCCGGTGCCCGCCTCGTCGTGAGTATGTCGCGTTGGGCTGCGGGTTTTCGCTCGGGAGACTGGCGCTTTGTGACACTGGATGGCGAGGCCGAACAAATCGCCGCCGCGTCCGACGCTTCTCCGGAAAGCGGCGTTGCCTCCGAGGACTTGGCGTACATCATTTATACGTCCGGTTCTACGGGGCAGCCGAAGGGCGTGGAATTGATGCACTCCGGGCTGTCGAATCTGGTTTGCTGGCACCAGCGAGCCTTTCAAGTGACCGCGTCTGACCGGGCCAGCGCGCAGTCCGCACTGGGGTTCGATGCGGCTGTGTGGGAGATGTGGTCTTACTTGGCGTGCGGAGCCAGTTTGCATCTGGCGGATGATGCGGCCCGAAACGACGCGGTGGCCCTGCGCGACTGGCTTGTCTCGCGTCGCATCACGATCTCATTCGCGGCGACCGTGATGGCGGAAAGTTTACTGCGGCTCGATTGGCCGGCGGAGACTGCTTTGCGATTCTTGTTGACCGGCGCCGACACGTTGAAGGTATATCCGTCGGCACGGTTGCCGTTCGTGCTTGTGAACAATTACGGCCCGACGGAGTGCACAGTTGTCAGCACCTCAGGAATCGTGCCGGCCGGAAGCTCCACGAATCAGGCGCCGTCCATTGGGCGCGCGATTGATGGAGTCGAGATCTACATTTTGGACGAACGCCATCAGCCGGTGACGGACGGCTCCGGAGAAATCTATATCGGGGGCGCAGGTTTGGGCCGAGGATATAGAAATCGTCCCGATCTCACGGCGGAGCGCTTTGTTCCGAATCCTTTTAGCGCTGTACCCGAGGCGCGGATGTACCGCACGGGAGATCTCGGACGCTGGTTGCCGAACGGCGAGATCGCATTCCTCGGACGCCTGGATGAGCAAGTGAAAGTGCGCGGATATCGCGTCGAGCCCAGTGAAGTTTCAACCGTGCTGTGTCAGCATCCTGAAGTGCAGGCGAGCCTGGTCTTCGCCAGGGAAGATGCACCTGGCGAGAAAGAACTTGTCGCATACCTCGTTCTGTCTCCGGGGGCCACGGTGACGGCGACTGCTCTCCGCGAATACCTTCGTCAGCGCGTGCCTGATTACATGGTGCCCGCGGCATTTGTGCCGATCGCGAGCCTGCCCGTTACAGAGCAGGGAAAAGTGAACCGCGCGGCATTGCCCAGCGTGAATGGCAACCGACTGTCCGAGGAGGCCTACATTGCTCCACGCACGCTAGTGGAAGAAGAGCTGGTGAAGATTCTCGCTCCGTTGTTGAAGCTCGATCGCGTGGGCGTGAATGACAATTTCTTCCTTCTGGGCGGACACTCGTTGTTAGGGACCCAGGTGATTGCCCGAGTGAGCGAAACCTTCGGCGTCGATCTGACGCTGCTGAAGCTTTTTGATCATCCTACCGTCGCTGAAATGTCTGCGGAAATCGAGAACCTGATTCTGGCTAAGGTGGAGAAAACAGCCAGGACCGAACCGTCAGGAGAACGCAACGCCAGTGTCTAGCACGAACACACCACCACGGCTGGAAAATCGCGATACGGCGATGAGCCTCTATCACCTGCTTGACCCGCAGGTGCTGGCGAATCCCTATCCGCTGTTCCACCGCATGCGCTCGGAAGATCCCGTGCACTGGGATCCATTTCTGCATGCCTGGGTAGTGACGCGTTATTCCGATGTGCTGGAAGTGCTGCTCTCCTTCTCTGCCGATCGCACTCCTACGCCCGCACAGCTTGATGAGATGGGATTGTCGTCGCTGAATCCCATCGCTCGCGTGATGGTGAAGCAGATGCTGTTCATGGACGCTCCGGCGCACACGCGGTTGCGCGGCCTGTCGTCTAAAGCGTTCACTCCGGCGCGGGTGGAGCAGTTGCGCGGACACATCCAGGACATCGTCAAGAATCTGCTCGATGGACTGCAATCGAAAGATGAGATCGATGTGATCGCAGACTTGGCAGAGCCGTTGCCTGCGATTGTCACCGCTGGGATGTTGGGTGTGCCAACCAGCGATCACGTGCAGTTGAAGCGGTGGTCCGCCGATTTTGCTGAGATGCTGGGCAACTTCCAGCACAACCCGGAACGGTATCCGCGGGTTTTGCAGGCCGTCGCCGGGATGACGAAGTATTTTCAGGAAGCGATTCGGCAGCAGCGTGAGCATCCTCGCGAAGGATTGATTCATTCGCTGATGACTGCCGAAATCGACGGCGACCGGCTCACCGAAGAAGAAGTGATCGCGAACTGCATTGTGACCATGGTCGGCGGGCAGGAAACGACCACCAATCTGATCGGGAACGGCGTGCTGACACTGCTGCGCAATCCTGAGGAATTGAAGAGACTGCGCGACGATTTGTCTCTGATTCCGTCGGCGGTGGAAGAGATGCTGCGCTACGAGAGTCCCAGCCAGCATACGGCGCGCATGTGTCCGTCTGACCGGGAGATGGGTGGCAAGCGAATTCAGAAGCGGCAGGCGGTGATTGCTGTAATGGCAGCGGCGAATCGCGACCCCGAGCGCTTTCCGGATCCTGATCGCTTTGACATCGCGCGCAAAGATAATCGCCATCTGGCGTTTGGCTATGCCGCGCATTTTTGCTTCGGGGCTCCGCTAGCGCGGGTGGAAGGTCAGGTCGTGCTGGAGGCTTTCCTGCGAAGGTTCTCGAATCTTGCGCTGACACAGGAACCGCTGGAGTGGCGCTCCAATCTTGGGTTGCGTGGATTGAAAGCGCTGAAGGTAAGAGTTGGAGAGACCTCGGGAAGTGAAGGACCGGGCGGCTCGTCACAGCAGGGAATGGCTGTTGCCAAAGCAGCGGGGCCTTCCGGGTGTCCCTATGAAGCGCAGGCGTCGACCGAGAAGCAAGCGCTGATCAAGAAATACCTGCAATCCCGAATGTCGCATCCGACGGAGAGCGCGCCGGCGATACCGCGTCGCTCGGAATCAGGTCCAGCGCCACTTTCGTTCGCGCAGGAGCAGATTTGGCTACACTGCCAGTTCGCGAAGGACCTCTACAACGAGTCCATAACGATTTATCGACATGGACCGCTGGATGTGCCTACCTTGCGGCGCAGCTTAGCCGAAGTCATTCGACGCCACGAAGCTTGGCGCACTACGTTCAAAGTGGTCGATGGGCACCCAGTTCAGGTGGTACAGCCGCCTTACGAACCGAATCTGGAAGTCTTCGATCTGCGCAAACTCGCTGCCGACAAGCAGGAATCTGAGGCGCTCCGCTTGGGTAAAGAGAGAGTCCGAACGCCTTTTGACATGGAGCGCGGTCCCCTGGTGCGCGCCATGCTGGTGCAGTTCAGCGACGAAGAGTATCGGCTGTATCTGTTCCTGCACCACATCATTTTTGATGGCTTCTCGGTTTACAACGTATTCCTGCCAGAGTTGGTCACGGTTTACAAATCGTTGCTGGGCGGACAGACCTCTCCATTACCCGATCTGCAGTTGCAATATGCTGACTTTGCGCAGTGGCAGCGCAAATCGCTGAACGAGGCACAACTCAACGAGTCGCGGGAGTACTGGTCGAGCCAACTGGACGGCGAGATCCCGGTTCTGGAGTTGCCTACCGATCATGCGCGTCCCGCGCTGCAAAGCTTCCGCGGTGCGATGCATCGCTTCACACTTCCCAAGAGTCTTTCGGACAGCCTGCACCAGCTTGCGAAGCGCCAGCACGTCAGCTTTTTCACCACGATTCTGGCAGGCTTCACTGCGTTGTTGCGACGCTATAGTTCGCAAGAAGACTTCGTGCTCGGTACGGTCACCTCAGGCCGCAAGCATTCCGAGTTGGAATCGATGTTGGGTTGTTTCCAGAATCCACTTGCGCTTCGCCTGAAGCTGGCGGGCGATCCGTCTTTCCGCGAGTTGCTGGCGCACACGCGGGAAGTAACACTGAGCGCACTTTCGCATGACAACGCTCCATTTGAACGGCTGGTGGAAGAGTTGTCGGTGCGCCGTGATGCCAGCCGGAATCCGCTTTTCTCTGTAATGTTCTCGCTGGTACCTCCGACGCCAACTTTTGAAACTGGCTGGGATATGAACCAGTTGGACCTCGAGACGGGCACTGCCAAGTTTGACCTTGATCTGGAGCTGGACGACCGGCCGACGGGCTTGCAAGGCCGCTTCGTGTATTGCACGGAACTGTTTGACGCATCGACCATCGAGCGCATGGTCGGACATTTTCAAACGATGCTTCAGGCGATCGTGGCCGATCCGGAGGAGAAGATTTCGCGGCTGCCGATGTTATCGGGGGCAGAGAAAGCCCAGTTCGCGGAATGGAATAATACTGAAACTCAATATCCGCACGAAGTCTGCATGCACGAACTTGTCGAGGCGCAAGCGGCGCGGACTCCGAACGCGAACGCAGTTGAGCATGGCAATCTGTCTCTGACGTTTCGGGAACTGAACCGGCGCGCAAACCAGCTGGCGCATTTTCTACAGAAGCGTGGGATTGGGCCGGAGTCGAAAGTCGGCATTTGCCTGCGCCGTTCGCTGGAGCTGCCCGTCGCCTTGCTAGCGGTGCTCAAGTCCGGAGCCGCATGCGTGCCGCTCGATCCTGCTTATCCGAAAGAGCGCCTGACCTACATGCTGGAGGATTCGCAGACCTCGCTGGTTCTGACGCAGCCCGGTCTGTTGGCGGAGGTTACCGACTTCGATGCCGAGGTGGTGAACCTCGACGCCGACTGGATGCTGTTCGCTGGGGAGAGTCGCGACAACGCCCGCAGCGGTGTGAAGCCTGAGAATCTCGCCTATCTCATCTACACCTCGGGTTCTACCGGCAAGCCACGTGGGGTGCTGTTGACCCATGGCGGCCTGGTGAATCACAACGTTGCTGTTTCGCAGTTGTTCGGAATCAGTCCCGCCGACCGGATGGCGCAGTTCGCGTCGATTTCGTTCGACATCGCGGTCGAGGAAATCTTTCCGACATGGATTGCAGGAGGGGCGTTGGTTGTTCGTGAGGAAGATGCGTCGCTGGCGGTTGGAGACTTCCTGCGCTGGGTCGACGAGAAACGAGTTACGGCTTTGGATTTGCCCACCGCTTACTGGCACGAACTGGTGCGAGAACTATCGGACTCCGCGCTCAGCCTGCCGAAGAGTCTGCGAATTGTGATCGTGGGCGGAGAGAAAGCCTCGTCTGGCGCGTTGGCGACATGGCGCAAGCTCGCTGGGCCACGGGTGCGCTGGGTCAATACCTATGGTCCGACCGAAACCAGCGTAATTGTCACATCTTTCGAGCCCAAAGCTTCCCAAGAGATTCCCTCGGTTCTGCCGATTGGGCGTCCGATCGCCAACACCCGAATCTATATTCTCGGCAAGAATCTGCAGCCCTTGCCGGTCGGGATTGCTGGCGACTTGTACGTTGCGGGACCGGGCTTGGCACGAGGCTATTTGAACCGGCCAGAAATTACCGCGGAGAAATTCGTTCGCGATCCCTTCAGCAACGATCCTAGCGCGCGGATGTATAAGACTGGCGATCTTGCTCGCTTTCTGGCAAGCGGCGAGATCGAATTTGCGGGGCGCACCGACGATCAGGTGAAGATCCGCGGCTATCGAGTGGAGTTGGAAGAGATCGAGGCGGTGCTTGGATCGCATGCCGGAGCGCGGGAAGTTGTCGTAATGGCGCGCGAAAATTCATCAGGCGAGAAGAGTCTGGTGGCTTACGTCGTGCCTTCGCGCGAGCAAGTGCCGACGAACAGTGAGCTGCGGTCGTACCTGAAACAAAAACTTCCGCATTACATGGTGCCCTCCGCTTTTGTTCTTCTGGAAGCCCTGCCGAAGACGCCAAACGGCAAAGTGGACAAACGTGCCTTGCCCGCTCCCAAAGCATCGGATTTCGCGGAGACGCAGGAGTATGTATCGCCTACGGATGAGCTCGAGACACAGCTCGCCAAGATATGGGAAACGGTTCTCGATAAGCAGCCCATCGGCATCCGGGATAATTTCTTCGAGTTGGGTGGACATTCTTTGTTAGCGGCGCGGTTGATGCACCGCATCGAGCAGTCCCTGGGACAGCGGCTACCGCTCGCCGCCTTGTTGCAAGCCCCCACGGTTGAACAACTCTCTGGCCTGTTGCGTCAAGAGAAGTGGTCGAGTTCGTGGTCTTCTCTGGTCGCGATTCAATCTGGAGGTTCGCGTCCTTCTTTCTTTTGTGTGCATGGAGTCGGTGGGAACGTCGTGGGCTTCCGCGATCTAGCGCGGCATCTCGGATCGGACCAACCCTTTTATGCGTTGCAGCCACAAGGTCTGGACGGCAAGCGCGAATGCCTGACCAGCATCCCTCAAATGGCGGAACGTTACATCCAGGAAATCCGCCGCGTTCAGCCGGAAGGTCCCTATCGTATTGGCGGATACTCGTTTGGTGGACTCGTGGCCTATGAAATGGCGCAGCAACTGGAAGCGCGGGGAGAAGAGGTCGCGTTGCTCGGCTTGTTCGACACGTATCCGGGGAAAATGGAATCACGAGGCTCGCAGCTGAAAAATCTGTTCTCTCTTCCGCTGAAAGAGCAAGCCAGCTTTGTTTGGAAGAAGGGCACGTTCGTACTGATGACGCTGCGCAAACGTCTCGAGCTACAGATGTTGCCGCGAGCGTTGCGCAACGTGAGACAGGCTTGCGCCAAAGCTGCCGGGGCGTATGATGTGCAGCCTTACAGCGGCCGGGTCACACTGTTTCGCGTGAGGGAAAAGTCGGTAGGGAGTCTAAACGACCCGTACGCGATCTGGTGGCGTGTAGCCGCGGGCGGTGTGGATCTTCGCGAAATCAGTGGCGATCATCTCAGCCTGTTGAAAGAGCCCCAGGTCCGTTTTCTCGCGGAAGAGTTGGGAGATTGCCTGGAACAATCGTCCAACGAACGTTCGCTTGTGGCAGCGGGTACGTAACAAGGCCGTGACGGAACCTCAGGTTCGAGAATTTATAGATACGAGTCATCAGAAATCAGAATGAGTTCATCCGACACAGAACAATTGCTCGACCCGGCCTACGTCGAAGACGCGGTGGTCAACGCCTCATCTGACGCAGGCGCCGAGGCCGAGAGCGGCGGCCTCTCCCGCAAACTCGCGCGCTGGGTCACCAAGGGCGGGTTGGCAATCCTTGATCAGGGGCTTATCTCAGGATCCAACTTCCTGATTGGAATTCTGCTGGCGCGCTGGCTCGTTCCCGCGCAATATGGCGCGTTCTCGCTGGCATTCTCAGTTTTTCTGCTGTTGTCATACGTTTACCACTCGTTGTTGTCGGAGCCGCAGGGCGTGTTCAGCGGATCGGCCTACAGTCAGTGCCTGCGTGGATATCTGAAAGCGCTGCTGGGGATTCAAGCGGTCCTCACCGTGTTTGGTTTGGTTCTGCTAGGCGGTTCAGCTGCGATTGTGTATGCGATGGGAAAGGCGGATGGCCTTCCAGGCGCGCTGGCCGGAGTGGCGATCGCGTCACCCTGCATTCTGTTCTTCTGGCTGCTGCGCCGCGCCTATTACATGAATCTGGCGCCGGCACGCGCGGCGATGGGTGCCTTCATCTACTGCGTGCTCGTCACCGGTGGACTCTTCGTAGCTTACAAAAAAGCATTGGTCTCGCCATTTTCTGCGTACCTGCTGATGGCGATTGGCGCTCTGGGCACTGGATTCTTCCTGCTTTCGCAAGTGAACAAAGTGCTCCCGCCGGATACGGTGAAGGCTCCTACGGCCGGGCAAGCATGGCGCAAGCACTGGGAATACGGGCGCTGGGCGCTGGCGGTTTCGGTCGTCACCTGGATCCCGTATTACATGTATTACCCGCTGGTCAGTGCATTCTCCGGAATGGCGCAGGCCGGGCAGTTGCGCGCTCTGATGAATCTTTCGCTACCGATGGAGCAGAGTTACACGGCGCTCTCGATTCTGTTCTTGCCCTACGCGGCGCGAGTCTGCCGCGAGAAGGGCATCTCGAGTTCCGGCCCACTCGTGCGGCGCATCACGCTGCTGTTCGTAGTGGGTGCGGTGGCGTACTGGGCGGTGCTGATTCCGTTCAAAGGCCTTGTGTTCCACGTGTTGTACGGAGGCAAGTACACCGAGGTTGCGCACTTCATTCCGTACGTCGCCCTAGGTACGACGTTGTGGGCGGCAGCATTTGGCCCCGCAATTCTGCTGCGTGCGATTGAGTCGCCCGATTCCATCTTCTACGCCCGTATCGTGGCCAGCGTGTTGTCGCTTGTCATTGGAGTTCCGGCTACTCGCGCATTTGGTCTGTGGGGAGTAGTCGGCAGCATTATCGTCGCGAATCTAGCGGCGTTCCTGATCTCGATGTACATCCTGTACCGCAAGTCGCATTCCATCTCACTACCGAACCCGGTTCTGCAAGGGGAAAGCTAGAACATGAATACTCTCAAAACACTTCGTTATAAGGCCTCCCGTACAAAACTTCGCCTCCCCAAAGCTTGGTGGCAACACCGCGGTCTCAATGACAAGGACGTGATGTTCGCGTCGTTCGAGCGCTCCGGAAATACGTGGCTGCGCTTCGTTCTGATGGAGATCTTCACCAAGGATAACGCCGGATTCCTCAACGTCAATCAGATTCTGCCCGAGATGGGCACCCATCGCGAATCGAAGCCCGTGCTACCCAACGGCGGCCGCTTCATCAAGACACACGAGCAGTATCGTTCGGAATATAAGCGCGCCATCTATCTCATGCGCGATCTCCGCGACGTCATGCTTTCCAACTGGGCGCGCGACAAGGAAATGGGATTCTCGCAATACTTCGATAGCGGCAAGGGCATGGACGACTATATCGAATCGTTCCTCAAGGGAAAAGTCACGCGCTTCGGCTCTTGGCAGTCGCACGTGGATTCCTGGATGAACTGTCCGCTGGCGAAGAATGGCAACCTGATGGTCGTCCGCTACGAAGATCTCCGCAAGGATACCGAGACCGGCCTGCTGGAAATGCTCGAGTTCCTCGGGATTCCTAGTGACCGTGAACTCGTCCGACATGCCGTGGAGAACAACTCTCTGCGCGCCATGCGTGAAAAAGAAGATAAGGCAAAGAAGTCCGGTGCAACCCTGGGGAAGGGAACGCTGCTCCGCAAGCACCGCGTTGACCGTGAGGATGCGCGTTTTGTGCGCAGCGGATCGGTCGGTGGCTGGCGTGAGAAGTTGAGCGAATCGCAGATCGAGATGGTCACCAAGTACGCGGGTGAAGCCTTGGTGCGAGCTGGATATCCGGCCGGTCTTTCCAAGGATAGTCAATCGGAAGAATTGGCTATGCCGCAGGCACGAGGGTAACCACGTTTTTGATGACTCATGTAATCGAGCAAATCCTTTCGTTTGTGGCGATGATACTGCTACTTGTCCCCCCGGCAGTGTCGCAAAAAAAGGACGCTGGACCCGAAAACGAAACCTTACGTCAAGCTGCTGAGCCGA
This sequence comes from uncultured Acidobacteriaceae bacterium, assembly GCA_963788555.1. Lineage (GTDB taxonomy): Bacteria > Acidobacteriota > Terriglobia > Terriglobales > Acidobacteriaceae > Sulfotelmatobacter. The sequence continues at coordinate 1,248,872 of CAWBHM010000008.1, forward strand.
TGGGGTTCTGGGTGGGCACAACGATTCAGGGACGAATGTGGAACCACGATTCGTCCTATAAGCCGGTGATGGCTCGCGAGTTTAACGCCGCGGTTTCGATTGTGTTTCAGGGCATCACCCAGCCGGAGCGCGGCCGGTTCAATTTCGATCCCATGGACGAAGCCATGAGTTTCGCCAAGGAGCACCAGATGAAGCTCATGGGACACAGCCTGGTATATCGCAATATGACGTCAGCGCCGTGGCTCAACTTCAAGAACGAAGATTGCGGTGGCTGGTCGGCGAAAGAACTGGATCAGATTCTGAAACAGCATATCCAAACGGTTGTCCGTCACGGTGGTGACACATACTATTCGTGGGAGGTCGTCAACGAGCCGACCAATCCCACGCACAACGGTTGCTGGGCGCGCATTCTGGGCGAGGATCAATACATCGTAAAAGCCTTCCAGTATGCCCGCGAGGCGAACACCAACGCGATGCTGATTCTCAACGACACCTTCGGACACGGTGGAATCGACAAAGACCGCGCGGATGAATTCTTCACGTTAGTGACTCGTCTCAAAGCGGCCGGTGCACCGATCGACGCCGTGGGAACTGAAATGCACTGGCAGATGCCGGAACTCCGGCCGACGTACGTGGACGAATTCAAGGGCTTTCTGGATAGCGCGCGCAAGGCAGGCGTCAAGGTCCACATCACGGAGATGGATCTTTATCAGGGCCCCACGGATTCTCCGGAAGTCTTCGCCAAGCAGAAAGAGATTTACTACAACGTCGTGCACACTTGCTTGAAAGATTTCAACTGTATTGGTTTCATGACCTGGGGAATTGCCGACCGGTATAGCTTCCTGCGAACGGGCGAGGATATCCCGAATGCCAAGCAGGTGCTGTTCGATGACAATTACGGGAAAAAGCCGGCGTACTACGGTGTGTTGCAAGCGTTGAAAGAGGGAAGATGAGTCACAGCGTTCTAGACCAGACAAGGCTAGAGGGAGCCCGGGAGAGCCGCGGGGTCGTCGAAGTCCGCCGCCGCAGTCCTATTTGGCTGCTTCTGCTGTTTGTTCTGGTCGGATTCTCCATTTCGGTCACGGTTTCGATGCTGGCCGGTTCCTCGCCGTTTGGTGTTTTGATCGTCGCCGGAATCATCGGCCTGTCGGTCCCCGTCTTGATCCTGATGATCCAGGCCGCGCCCGAAGCAGTGGCGAACGCGCGAGTGCTGGCACGGAACTGGACATGGTGGCATCCGCTCTGGTTTTTCATCTTCTTCAGCATGCTGGTGTTTCGCATTCGCGACGTCGGCGAGGCCAAAGCGAATCCCCTCGACGCCTACGCGATGCTCCGAATTGTTCCCGAAGCATTTGTCTCTTTGACGCTGATTGTTCGCTTGATTCTGAAAAAGCCCAATTGGCTGGGCGCGCTGTTTCGAGGCATCCCCGGCGCGATGGCGATTTATTGTCTGGTCTGCGTGGCCACTACCGCATGGTCGGTCAATGCCTCATGGACAGCCTATAAGTCGCTCGAATTTCTGGCCGACGTTTCGTTGCTGGCCGCGATCGTCGCCAGCGCGGAAGGATTCTTCACCTACAAGAATCTTGTGGATTGGACGCTTACGTTCTACGGATTATCTCTTATCGGCGTGTGGATCAATCTTCCGATTTGGCCGACGGAAGCGATGGACGGCGGACGCTTGACCGGCGTAATTCCAGTAGAAGCTTCCAATAGCGTGGGGACTTCAGGCGGAGTGCTTGCCATCATCGCACTCTGCCGGCTGATGCCCGTGTTCGGCGAGGTTAAGAACCGCGCATGGTATCTGCTCTTGCTTATCTTCGGCATGGTGTCGATGGTGCTGTCCAAAACCAGGAACGCGGAAGCGGCCTTCGTCCTGGCCTTGGCGCTCATCGTGGTCTTTTCGCCGAAGTTAAGAAAGATCTCGTTCTGGGGTGGCCTATTCGTTGCCCCTGTAGTCGCCGTAGCAGTGTTCTTAAATGACCGGCTTCCGACCTACGCGTGGAACTTCGTTGTCAGCATCGCGGAACGCGATCAGTCCGACGCGGCGGTCGGTTCGCTCAGCGGCCGTACTGCGTGGTGGGCGTATGGGATTGAGCAGTTGATGCATCACCCCTTCACGGGATTAGGAGCGTACGCGGCCGGACGTTTCGCGGTGCTGGGTAAGCTGGGCGTCGGTTCCGCCGCCATGATGCACAGCGACTGGATCGAAGTGCTGATTGGAACGAGCATTTGGGGGCTGATCCCATTCGCTGGCGCACTGATTGCCGCCTGGTGGTATCTGTACCGCTGCATTCGGAGCAACGCCTTCTCCTCTGATCAGCGCCAGCTCGCGCTGGAATTATTTGCTCTGCTGGGAATGCTGACCATGCATTCCTTTTTTAACGACGAGCTGAGTTGGCACTGTCCGCTGCTGTATTTCGCCATCCTGGGGTATGCCGAGTGGGTACGCGTACACCAGAAAACTCAGCTGAACTATGCGCTCGAACGACGGCGGTTGTAGCTCGCAAAAGTATCTGTTCCAGGTAGTATCGCAAACAACCTTTTCACAAACTGCAAACCAAAAAACAAACTTTACTTGGGGGAGTAAAAGAAAATGGCTAACAAGTCTCGGATTCTGGTAACTGGTGCGGGTGGGTTCATTGGTCATCATCTGGTCAAGCGGCTGAAGGCTGATGGTCATTGGGTACGTGGGGTCGATATCAAGTACCCGGAGTATGAAACCTCAGCCGCGGACGATTTTCAAATTCTCGACCTGCGCATGTGGGAAAACTGTCTGACTGCCACTCGCGATATCGATCAGGTCTACAACCTCGCGGCCGACATGGGGGGCATCGGCTACATCACGTCGTTCCTGGCCGATATCTCCAAGAACAACATTCTGATCAATGCCCACATGCTGGAAGCCAGCAAGCAGAACGATGTGAAGCGTTATCTCTTCTCGTCGTCGGCTTGCGTGTATGCCCAGTCCAAGCAGAAGAATGCGGAAGTGACTCCACTCAAGGAAGAAGACGCGTATCCAGCGGATCCGGAGCCGGGTTACGGCTGGGAAAAGCTGTTCGCCGAGGAACTCTGCCGCTACTACTACCATGACTATAAGTTCGAGACGCGCATCGTACGCTTCCACAATGTGTACGGGCCGCTCGGCACTTACGATGGCGGCAAAGAGAAGTCTCCGGCCGCGATCTCGCGGAAAGTCGCCAAGGCCACCGACGGCGGCCCCATCGAAATCTGGGGTGACGGCGACCAGACGCGTTCCTACATGTACGTCGACGATTGCGTCGAAGGTCTGATCCGCCTGATGGCCTCCAACCATCGCGAGGCGCTTAACCTGGGTACCGATGAGATGGTCAGCATCAATCATCTCGTCGACATGATCTGCGGCATTGCCGGCAAGAAGTTGACCAAACAGCACGATCTCACCAAGCCACAGGGCGTTCGCGGACGCAATAGCGACAACACTCTTCTGCGGAAGGTGCTCGGTTGGGAGCCCGGAACCACTCTGGAACAGGGTCTCGCCATCACCTACAAGTGGATAGAAGGCGAAGTGAAGAAAAAAGAAGTGGGCGAGTTGGCCGAAGTCACGGGCGACTAGTTTCACTTGGGGACGAGTATGGAAAGCATCGCAACCGACAGTAGCGTGAGCATTCTGGGCGTGACGGTCCATGCCACCAGCATGGACCGCACGCTTTCCCGTCTGGAAAGCGCTATCGCGAACGGAGAGAAGGGCTATGTCTGCGTGACGGGTGTGCACGGGGTTATGGAATCGCAAATGGATTCCGACCTGAAGCGCATCATCAATCACGCACTCCTGAACCTTCCTGATGGTCGCCCCACCGTCTGGGTAGGATGGCTGCGTGGCCTGTTTCAGATGCGTCAGGTAACGGGCCCCACTATGATGGCACGACTCTGCGCGCTCTCACCCGAGAAAGGCTACACGCATTTCTTTTATGGTGGGAACGACGGTGTTGCAGACCAGTTGAGGGATGCCCTGACTCAACGTTTTCCCGGACTCAAGGTCGTTGGCACCTACACACCTCCTTTTCGACCACTCACGGCGGACGAAGAGGTGGATCTCATTTCCAAGGTGGCTCAGTTGAAACCGGATTTCTTTTGGGTGGGATTGAGCACACCAAAACAAGAACGGTTCATGGATCAATACATGTCGAAGCTCGACACCAGGGTGATGGTTGGCGTTGGCGCCGCTTTCGACATTCATACCGGCCGCATCAAAGACGCGCCGTACTGGATGAAGGTGACGGGTGTGCAGTGGATGCACCGGATCTGGCAAGATCCCAAGCGGCTCTGGAGACGCTATCTGGTCAACAACCCGAAGTTCGTTTACCTCATTACGCGGGAGTTCCTGGGTCTGCCAAAGCAGGAAGGGATTTAAGCGTAAGCAGGAAATAGCGGCCTCAAATCGAAGCTCTGAGTTGCGGCATAATGAATCTCAAGCATGAAAGTACTCCTCGTTCACAGTGCGTACCAGCAGTTTGGAGGGGAAGACTCTGTGGTCCGTGCCGAGACCGAATTGCTCGAGAAGCACGGAGACGACATCTGCCACTACACGCGGCATAACGACGAGATTAAGCAGTTTGGTTTTGCGCAAAAAGTAGCGTTCCTCCCTCAGACGATTTACTCGTGGAAGACGAGCGGTGAAATTGAGGATGTTGTACAGCGGTTCAAGCCCGACGTGGCTTTCGTCCACAACGTTTACCCGCTGATTTCGCCGTCGGTTTATCACAAGCTGCATGCCATGCGCGTGCCGACAGTGCAGGTGCTTCACAATTTCCGCCTGCATTGCCCGAATGGGTTGTTCTACACGCAAGGGCAGATCTGTGAGGAGTGCAAGGGCGGGAATTATCTGAACGCAGTACGCAAGCGCTGTTACAAAGGCAGCTATGGTTTTAGCGGACTCTATGCGCTGACCTTGGGTTTGAACCGGCTCGCTGGCGTGATTGATAAGATTTCCGGGTTTGTCTGCTTGACTGAGTTTTTCAAACTCAAGATGCGGGAAGTTGGAGTTCCGGAATCTAAGCTGTTCGTTCGGCCGAATTTTGTGTACGCACCGGCGCTGCCTGCCGGGGAAACAACGAGCAGCAATTACGTCCTTTTTATGGGACGCTTATCCCCCGAGAAGGGTTGCTGGACGCTGATTCGCGCCTTTGAACAGCTGCCGAGGGTTCCTCTGAAGATTCTCGGAACGGGTCCTCTGGAGCAGGAGTTGCGCGATTACGTCCGCGAAAAAGGGATTCGCAACATCGAGTTTCTCGGCTTCAAGAGCGGCGCAGAAAAGTGGAGCATCCTGCGCAACTCACTGTGTTTAGTAATGCCCTCGGAATGGTACGAAAACTTTCCGGTCACGGCGCTGGAAGCGTTCATGGCGTGTAAACCGATTATCGCCGCACGCTTGGGTGGATTGCCGTACATCGTGGAAGAGGGCAAGTCAGGTCTGCAGTTTGAGGCGGGCAACGTGACCGACTTGAACCAAAAGATTCAGTACCTGGTCGATCATCCAGCTGAGGCCGTGCGCATGGGCGAATGCGGCCGGCGCCTGTCGGAGACAAAATACGGACCCGAAGAGGGATACAGCAATCTGATGAAGATCTTCTCGCAGGTCCAGGCGGCATAGATGCAGACCATGACGAATGAAGTTCAGAATTCGGAACTGCAGCGTAGGGAGATGAGTACGGGCCCTCTCTTCGTGGTCGGAATGTGGCGCTCCGGAACGTCTTTGCTCTACGCCTTGCTCAATCAGCATCCGCAGATCGGGCTGATGTACGAGTCGGATTTGGCACTGCTGTCGTCATTGTTCCTGCTGCCGCGCAAGAGTTCGTGGTGGCTGAACAAGGTGGATTCCTGGAACGGAGCCCTGACCCGCCACAAGATCGATCCCACCGCCATCCCCGAGAACATTAGTAGCTTGCCCGGCGCGTTCACTGCTGTGGCCCAACAGTATGCGGCGAAAAAGGGCGCGACGATCTGGGGATGCAAGTCGCCCAGCTATTATGACTGCATGACCGAACTTGCCGCCTGGTTTCCTGAGGCGAAGTTCATTGTCATCTGGCGCGATCCCGCCGACGTTTGCCGAAGCATCGTTCGCGCTGCCGAAAAGTCTCCGTGGTTCGCTCGTCCGGGGATGGACCTGCGCGCGCTCCTTGGCTACCGCCGCATGAAGAAGGAAGCCGACGAGTTGGTGCGTCGCGGTGCAGCCATTCACCAGTTGCAATATGACGATCTGGTACGCGACCCCGTCGTCGCTTTGACTACGATCTGTGATTTCATCGGCGTCCCATACGATCCGCGGATGGCTTCGCTCGAGGGCGCCGACCGCTCCGCGATCTACAACGGCGATCATCATTCGATGGTCAAGAGTTCAAGTATTGAGGCAAAGCGCGAGCGTCCCGAAGTGCTTTCCCCGGCGCTGAAAAGCAAAGTCGAACGCTACGTCGTATTTTGGCGGAGCCAGTCCGGAGGGGCTTGGCCGGCGAAGGCTGCCGCGAGCGACGGGACGAAAGCGGCGTCGTTGCTTGAACGGACCGCCGATCGCACACGCCATAGCGTCCTCCGCTGCAAAGATTTGATCGTGCCCTTCCTCTATTCTTTTGTCCCTGTGTCCGTTTGGCAAAGATACCGGCAAGTGAAATCCCGGTACCAGCAGATTGCAGTGAAGCCGAGCGGAAGTGAAGTGGTATAGTCGCAATCTCCCCTAAGTTATTCATTTTAGACGATATATCATCCCCTGCCTTTCGGCGGATTGGAACTCAACATGCACCGTACTTGCCCAGAATCCACCCCCACAACTTCTAGTAAGGAGTTTCTCGCATTGACTCTACGAGCCAAGTTGGTGGCGGTTGTTGCATGCCTGTTTCCTCTCCTGTGCGGTTCTGGATTTGGCCAGACGTTGAGCACGTTCCCGGGGCTGAATACCGTTCAGAACAAGATCAACTCCACCGCGGCTCCCGACATTACGATCGCCGTCGGAACCCTCGAGTACTGCGAGCACGTAAACAGCGGTTACCAGTGCTGGTACAAGAGCGGAGTCAATGCCAACCAACCGGTAAAGTTTCTGGGAAACACGAATGTGAAGTCTGATGCAGGGCCCTGGAGCCAGAACAGCAACAATTTCGGGAACACGCCGCACTGTCCTACAGCCTATTCTCCAAACTCTCAGCTGCTTCACGACAACGTCTACAACTTGTGGATCATGGAGAAACGAATCACCGCGTCGGGCGGCGGGCACAACTATATGTGCGTCGCCATCAGCAACGTCGAAGATATCGCCTCGACTTCTCCAGCGTTCGCCTGGTTCGCTTTCGAATTCGATCTCGATACGGTGATTCCGACTAATTCCCACGGGAATTTCTACTATCCCGATTATCCGCAGACCGGATTGTGGCAGACCTCAACCACCACGACCCCTCCGTACACCGCTGCCACCGATCAGGCGCTGTGGATTACCTACGACTTACAGGACGTCAACAATAACTCGGTCATTATGGCGCCGCTCGTGTGTGCGGTGGATCTGGCTGGACTTCGCGCCAGCACCTCGAATCCCTGGGTGAACAAGTCAAAGACTCCAGCCTGTGTGGTGGCTCATTCGCTGACAAGCTACAATCCGCGGCGCAGCTGGGTGCCGGCCAATAACTCCGACACGACTCCACCGATCGCTGGCGACGGTGAAATGTTCACCTACATGATTGAGCCGCCCAAGGACGGGGTCACTTATCTGACTGATCCAAATCACACTCAGGGCGTCGAGCAATGGACGATCAACTGGAGTGCGACCACCCCTACGCCGACATTCGTCAATAGCTGGGATCTTCCCTCGACCCAAGCCGGAGGGGACCAGTTGGGCTGCTTTATCGCGAACAACTATTACGACACCGTTTGCGTTCCGCAACCTTCCACGGCCGCGACTGGCATCCACATCGATTCCGTCGCCGACCGCATGCAACAGTTCTTCCACTACACCTCCAAGGGCGGGCAGGGAAGCGTCTGGACATCGGCTCACGCCATCCAAATTAATCCAAGCTCGAGCAGCCTCAGCCAGACCGAAGCGGACGTCCGCATCCTCCAGCGAAACGCTTCTGCGCCGAATTCCGTTTACGTTGCTGCGGACTATCCAATCCTCGATCCCGTGGACTCGAGCGCGTATGTATTCCTGCCCAGTATCGTGCGCGACCAAGCGGGCAACCTGCAGGGGATTCTGGGCGTTTCGGGAAGTGGTGTGAACGAGCATCCCGCGCTCGACACCTTAACGTTCAACCCCAGCACGAAGCAGGCGGGCACGTGGGGATATGTCACCAGTCCAATCACGGGTGGCGATGCGGAAGATACCGACACCCTGAATTATCGCTGGGGTGACTGGTACAGCGGAGTGCTCGATCCCAGCGACTCGTGCACGGTTTGGGTTGCCGGAGAATACCTGCCATCGAACCGCACCACCGAACCGTACTGGTATACGGAAATGGCCAAGCTGCCGCCCATGAGCACGTGCGCGGGCGGACCGGTTTTGCTCTCGAGCGTCAGCCTCAACTTCGGGAATCAGGCCGTCGATGTCAGGAGCAATCCGCTGGTTGAGACCGTGACCAACAACCAGACGGTCGCATTGAACATCCTCGGGATTTCAGGCGGCGGTGACTTCAGCCAGAGCAATACTTGCCAGCAGCCAGTGCCTCCAGGCGGATCGTGCACGATCGACGTGTACTTCACTCCGTCGACGACGGGAACGCGCACCGGGACGCTGACCATCACCGATGATGCCAGCAACAGTCCGCAGACCGTCGCACTTACTGGAATCGGCGCCTCCTCGGCGATTTCGATTTCTCCAACAACTCTGGCTTTCGGCAATCAGGTCGTGAATACGACGAGTGCGGGACAAAAAGTTACCGTCACGAACACCGGTTTCGTGAATCTGACAGTGAATTCAGTGGCGGCCAGCGGTGGATTCTCTGAGACTAACAGCTGTACGGGCGTAACCTTGACGCCAGGACAGACGTGCACCATCACCGCCAGCTTTACTCCTGTGGTAGCCACGGCGATGACAGGGACGATCACGATTAACGATACGACCACAGGTGCACCGCATCTGGTCAGTATTACCGGAACTGGCCTGCTGGCCGTGACGATGTCGGCGAATATTGCGTTCCCCGCGACGAACGTGGGCACTTCTAGCTCGGCCCAGACTATGACGCTGACCAACAATCAGAGCCAGACTCTCAGCTTCAGTTGGGCAACGAGCGGCGATTTCTCGGCGGTCGGAAACGGTTCGAGTCCGTGCAATGGAACGCTGGCAGCCAAAGCCAAATGTACGTTCGGCGTCACCTTTACTCCGACATACAACGGCCAGATCAAGGGAGCACTGACCGTCACGCATAACGCAGCGGGAAGTCCGGCGTCCGGCGGCTTGAGCGGAACCGGACAAAACGGCACCACTGCGGTGCCGCTGACCTTCACTCCGTCGAATCTGAACTTCGGAAATATTGTTGTGAACAATTCGCTCTCGAAGACCGTCACCATCAAGAATGTCAGTACAGCAACGGTGACGATCAACAGTATTACAGCCGGTGGGTACTACATAGTGAACCCAAGCGGCACGAATCCCTGCGGCGGCGCGCTGAACGTAGGCAAGACTTGCACGGTGACGGTCACCTTTAAGCCGCTCACGCCCGGTGCTACGCTTGCCGGCATTACGGTCATCGACAATGGTGCCGTGAGCACTCAAGTCGAGAACGCGGCGGGCACTGGTATTCAGGCAGTGACCATGTCTCCAACGACCCTCGCGTTCGGTGCGCAAGCGGTCGGAACCACCAGCGCAGTGAAAGTCATCACCGTCACGAACTATCTGACAACCGCAGTTCCCATCACCAGCGTTGTTCCCAGCGGAGATTACATTTATACGACCGGCGGCGGCGTGCCGTGCGCATCGACGATCCCGGCAAATGGGATTTGCACGCTGGGAGTGGAATTTAGTCCGACGGCGACGGGCGCGATCGGCGGCGACTTGACGTTGAACTATTCTGTGGGATCTTCTCCGCAGGTTGTCAGCCTGTCGGGCACTGGGCAATAAGCGAGTAAGCAAGATTGGGACCTGAGTCTGCGCCCATAGGGCGTGGATCCTATATTTGATCTTGTTGTGTGCTGCGGTCCCGATGGGCTTGAGCGGCGATCTTCGTGAGCAGTTCGAATACCGGTCGCTGACTTCCTAACAGCTGCCGGTCGAGTTCGGTCACCGTGATCCAACGCGGCGCACCTTCCCACGAGTTCTTCAATTCTCCGCTGGCCTCGACTTCGAAGACTGAGATGGTGCAGGGCACGTCGGCTCGGCTCTCATAACGCATTCTCAGTTCCTGGCTGGTTACGTTCAATCCTGTCTCTTCTGTAACCTCGCGACGCAACGTCTCTTCCTCCGTCTCTTTCCAGCCGGCGATTCCTCCGGGTAGAGAGAGGCCACGTCCGTCATTGCGTTGAATGACAAGGAAGGATTCGCCCTGCCGGATGATGCCAATTGAGGCCCTCAGCAAGCCAAATAGCGGGAACCAGCGATAGAGTTTGAAGCAGGTGCGGGCAATAATCCAGAACAGCCGCCGCTTCAGAGTCTCAATCATAGGCGCAAACCGAAGTCTAGCACGCGCATTCACCTTGATCTCGATTGCAAGAACTGCGGCATCGCTTCTTGTTCGCATCTCCCGAAAGAAAGCGGCAATTGTCCCTCCGAAAAGGAAACCTGGTCATGAAATCCAAAGTGTTCGTCTGTTTGTTTGTGGCCACAAGTGTGTTTGGCCAATCGAAGCCCGCTTCGTCGGCCAACTCGACCGCTCCGTCCCGCGTTGCCGCAGGCTATGGCAAGTTGCCATTGAGCTTCGAACCAAACCTGGGACAGACCGAGAGCCAGGTGAAATTCCTCTCTCGCGGCAATGGCTACACGCTCTTCCTGACGGCCGATGGGGCGACACTCTCACTTCGTCGAAATGGCTCGGAGATCGATAGCACAGGTCAAACGTCGGCAAAAGCGGCGGTATTGCGCATGCGTGTGGTGGATGCACACAGCGACTCGAGTATCTTTGGCGTGGATGAGTTACCTGGCAAAACCAACTACTTCCGCGGCAACGACCTTAAACAATGGACTACGAACGTACCCAACTTCATGAAAGTTCGCTACCAGAGTGTGCTGGACGGAATCGACCTCGTCTATTACGGAAATCAAGGCCAACTGGAGTATGACTTTGTCTTGGCTGCCGGAGCGAAGCCGGAAGCGATTCACCTTGCGTTTAATGGTGCACAGAAGATCTCTGTCGATCAGCAGAGCGGCGCTCTCGTGCTGACCTTGGGAAAGCGTGGGAACGAGGTCCGATTCCGAAAGCCCGTCGCGTATCAAACGGAAGCAGGGGAAAGGACGGGCAAGCGTCTCGTCGCGGCCAACTACATAGTCGACTCTCAGCACCGAGTCGGTTTCCAACTCGGGCCTTACGATCACAGCAAGACCTTGCTGATCGATCCGACACTGAGCTACTCGACCTACCTCGGCGGCAGCAGCAATGACTACGGAACCGGGATCGCGGTAGACAACGCGGGGAGTGCTTATGTGGTCGGGTACACGAACTCGGCCAACTTTCCGGTCACGAGTGGAAGCTTTCAAACCACCTGCGGCGGAGGTTGCAACGGAACCAGTGTGGATGCCTTCGTGACCAAACTCGACCCGACTGGTTCGTTTCTGGTCTATTCAACCTATCTAGGCGGCGTGAGTAACGACTACGGAAATGGCATCGCAGTCGATGCGGCTGGCAATGCCTTCATTGTTGGCCAAACCTTCTCCTCAAACTTTCCGGTCACTGCGGGCGCTTTCCAAACCAGTTGCGGCGGGGGCAGTTGCGCCAGCGGCGACGCATTTGTGACCGAGCTGAATCCGAGCGGATCTGCTTTGGTTTATTCGACGTATCTCGGAGGCAAGAGCGTCAATCAGGGCAACGGCATTGCGCTCGACGCTGTAGGCGACGCCTATGTAGTCGGCTATACGCAATCGACCAACTTTCCGGTCACGCACGGCGCGTACAAGACCACTTGTGCTTGCTCGAAGTTTACGGACATCTTCGTGACCGAGTTGAATCCTTCGGGCTCCGCTCTCGTCTACTCGACCTATCTCGGTGGCAGCTTGCAGGATGTCGCGTATGCGATTGCATTGGATCCATCCAACAACGCATATCTGACCGGGTACACGCAGTCGACGGACTATCCGACAACGCCTGGAGCGTTTCAATCGAGTTCGGGAGCCAAGATCACCGGCTTCGTCACGGCTCTAAACTCCACCGGTTCCGCATTGGTCTATTCGACGTATCTCGGGGGAAACACGACGGGCACGACTCCGTGCGAGACCTGCGGGACAAGTATTGCCGTCGACAGTTCGGGAAGCGCGGTCGCGACCGGACTCACTGCGGAATCGAATTTCCCGACAACGCCGGGAGCCTACCAAACGGTTTTCAAGAGTGGTACGAGTGGACACGACGCGTTTATTACGAAGCTCAATCCCACAGGAACCGCGCTGGTGTTCTCGACCTATCTGGGTGGCAGTAAGGACGACGGCGTCACTGGCGTCGCGATCGATGGTGCAGGGAACGTTTGGCTGCGAGGCAATACACAGTCCAACGATTTTCCGATAACCCCTGGCGCTTTTCAAACCACACCAGCAGGCCTCTTTGACGCCTTCGTAGCGGAGTTGAATCCCAGTGGCTCGTTGCTCCTGTACTCATCGTACCTGGGTGGTTCGGGAACGGAGTATGGAGGGGCGACGCGCATGCTCGCCTTGGATCTTCAGTCGCCGCCCAACGTGTATATCACCGGCTATACGGATTCGACAGACTTCCCGACGACTGCGGGATCCATGCAATCGACACTTGGGGGAGCGAATGACGCGTTTGTGAGCAAGTTCGTTCCGAGTCCGAATGTGGGGCTCTCTTCTTCGAGCCTGAATTTCGGAAACCAGAACGTTGGGACCACGAGTGCTCCACAAACCATTACTCTTACTAATACCGGGAACCAAAACCTCGACGTAAGTGGCGTCAGTTTGACCGGGCCGAACAGCAAAGACTTCGCCGAGACCAACAATTGCGGGCAGTTGACGCCGAATGCGACATGCACGATCAGCGTGACGTTTACTCCGTCGATCAGCGGGAGCGAGTCTGCGAACGTTTCGATCACCGACAACGCGGCTAACAGTCCGCAACTGGTGTCGCTGAGCGGAGTTGGGGTTGGCAACGGAACTACAGCCACGGTTTCCCCAACGAGTCTGACATTCGGTGTGCAGCTTGTCGGCACCATCAGTGCCGCGCAGACCGTCACTCTTACCAATACTGGCAGCTCGGTGCTGACCATCACGAGCATCGCCGCGAGTGGAGACTTCCTGCAAGTCAACACCTGCGGATCAACGCTGGGTGCAGGAGCGAATTGCACGATTACGGTGAAGTTCAAGCCCACGACTCTCAATACGCGAACGGGAAGCATCACCGTCACCGACAGTGCGACGAACAGTCCTCAGGTGGTGTCGTTGACCGGAACCGGGACGTACCTCTCTCTGTCGCCGACGATCCTGAATTTCGGGAGCGTTACCGTCGGGACATCGAGTTCTCCGCAAACCATCACGCTGACCAATACCGACAGCATTGCAATCGGCATCAACGGCATCTCGATCACCGGCGTCGCGAAGGGCGATTACAGCCAAACGAATAATTGTGGAAGCAGCGTGGCGAAGGGAGCGAGTTGCTCGATCAGCGTGACCTTCAAGCCGACAACAACGGGTCAGCGGTCGGCGAAGGTTTCGGTTTCCGATGTTGGGGGAGGAAGTCCGCAGACGGTACAGCTGTCTGGGACAGGACAGTGATATTTTCGTGGATTTCTGAAGTAGGCTGACGTCTGGGAGAGTCGAGCTTTGCTCAAGGGACAGCCGAAGGCGGCTGTCCCCACATAAACCATAAACCTCTTGTTAAGAGGAAGAGCCCGTATCTTGCGATACGGGCTCTTTTTTCTTTTACTGCTGCAGGGTGCAAAGGGGGCTATTGGAGCACGACTGGCTTGATTCCGACCGGAACGATGCCTCCCGAGATGGAGATTGGAGAGTTATCCGTGGTCATGTCCTGAAACTGCGTCCACTGACTCCCGACCGCCTGACTCGCGGTGGTGCATGAGCCGTTGGCGCAGCTTTGGGATGCGTCCCACATGATGAGGTACTGCTTGCCGGACTTGGTGATGGTGCACGACCATACGCTTCCGGTGGGTGCACAAGGAGTGGTAAGACTCGCATCCACGAGCCAGTTGTAAGTCTGCTGGTATGCGGTCTGCACCGCCGCGGGCTGGCTCGAGAGAGACGTCCAGTCATACCAGGCTATTCCGGAAATATTGAGCGACCAACTGTTCAGATAGAACCTTGGCATGAAGGACGCGGCCATGTCGGGATCGGTGTAGGCGCCAGTAAAGCCGGATTCCGCGTAGGATGCTTCCCCGTCCCACATGGGTTTCGCCAGCTCCGCCGGCTGCAGAACGCCGAGAGCGTTGGAGATGTAGGTCTGGATGGCGGTTTCGGGCGTGCAGGGAGTCGGCGCCGGGCAATTGTTTCCGGTGGCGTTCCCAGGCTTCATGTGGAAGTTGATGATGTCCACCGCCGCTGCGATTGCGTTTGCCGGATTCGGACAAGGCAACTGGTATCCACTGGGGGACGCGCTGCAATACAACTGGTTCTGTGCGTAGTTCAGATTGGATCGACTGTCCGCATGCCCGGATGCCATAACGATCTGCGCGGTGGCATCGATGGGAGTGGCGGTGCAGGGAGTGGCCGTGCCGTTGCCACTTTCATGGATCACACCGCGGCCGGTGATGATGCAGTTCGCATCTTCGGTGAGACGCGCCAGCTGCGCGAAGCTGCCTGCCCAATAGAACTTGGCGTCGGGTTCGTTCCAGATCTCCCAGTACCTGATGTGAGCATGGGTCTGAAGGTACGTGGGGTCATTGGCATGGCTGGCGATCGCCGTGATCCATGCCTTCCAGATCGCATTGGTTCCGGTGCCATCGGTGTTCAAGTCGATGGGCGCATCGCATTCACCGTTGCCACCGCCGGACGTTGTCGTCATGTAATGACAGGATGTGTCCGAAGGATTGGAAGTGGCCCACGGAGGAGTCCGGGCAAGCGTATACAACCCTTCCGTTACACCATTGGTGTAGGCCCGAGCCAGAGTCGCATCAAGGTTCGTGAAATCGAAGACTCCGGAGGCGGTGTTGATCGATGGCCATTGCAGCGGAGGAGAATCCCAGAAGCGCTGCATCTCGTAGTTGACTGTGGGATAGGCGTTTGCCGCAGTGTTGTCGGTCGAGAATCCAAAGAGAGTGGAGGGAGCGGTTGGGCCGTTCGAGACGGCTGTGTTGACGGTGAGCGTTAAAGGCTGGGTCGCCGTTTGTTGGGTGGAAGAGGAGTCGACCACTTGCACGGTAAAGCTGAATTGTCCGGTTTGAGAAGTGGTTCCAGAGAGTGAACCGGTGCTCTGTAATGTGATCCCTGCGGGTAGTGTTCCCGAGGCGATTGTCCAGCTATAGGGAGCGGTGCCCCCGGTAGCGTGCACCATGTCCGAGTATGCTGCGCCGACGGTGGCGGTCGATAACGACGTCGTGGTGACGGCCAGCTGAACCGGCGAGATCGTCACGGAAGACGTTCCAGACTTGGTGGAATCGGCGGAACTGGTGGCGGTCACACTGGCTGCGGTACTGGTGGTGACGGCGGGCGCCTGGTAGAGACCGCTGCTGCTAATCGTTCCGGGGGAAGCGGACCACGTGACCGCAACGTTGGATGTGTTGGTGACGCTGGCGGTGAATTGAATCGTTCCGGAAGAAGTCACGGTAGCGACCGAGGGGTTCACTGTAACAGCGATGGCGCCAGACGTTGAAACGGAGATCTGGAGCGTCTGTGTGCCGCTCATCCCCGTCGAGTCGGTCGCCTGGACAACGAAAGTGGAGACGCCGGTTGTTCCGGGAGTGCCGGAAATCGTGCCCGCAGATTGACTCAGAACGAGGCCCGAGGGCAAGGATCCGGAAAACAGACTGAAGGTGTACGGCGCTGTCCCTCCGGTTACGCCGATCGTTGCGTTGTAAGGCACTCCCATCTGAGCGAGAGGCAGGGTACCAGAGAGCTGGAGTTGGCTGTTCGTCGACTTCGAAGAATTGCCGCCGGAACTGAAACCCGAACACCCAGTCAAACAAGAAAGGCACAGCAGCAACGTGACCAGACCGAGGAACGCAATGTTATACCGCTGGCGGTTCCGAGCCGGAGGCAGTGCTTTGGACGTCATCTTAACCGTTACCTCTCGAATGGGGGTTCAAGAGACGCTCTAGTTCAGAACGTCCTGAGGTAACGGTAGATAGACCTGGAGACTGGTTACAGATGCCAAACGGCCACTCGGCCGTGCGACCAGAGGTACATGCGGAGTCGTGCCGCGGGCCCGAGGGGCCGGGCTAATTGCGTAAGGAAGGTAACGTCAGTGGCGTGGCCGCTAACGTCGCATGACTCGCACGGGAGAATCCGTGCGGGGCGTGATTGGCGCCGGAGTCGTGTCTTTCCTGGGTTCGGCAGCGGCGTCCGTTTTGGACGCGGGTGCCCCATGGTTGCCCAGCGCATAAAGCACAACCTCGACGCGGCTGGAGACTCCCAGCTTGTCAAAAATTCGGAACAGATAATTCTTGACGGTGTGCTCCCGGAGGTTGAGGCGCTGTGCGATTTCCCGATTGCTGAGCCCCTCGGCGACGCAGCGAACGACGTCGACTTCGCGGGCGGAGAGCAGCGCGTCGCCACTTGCGCTCAGGAACTTCATGGGAACCGGTTCCGCCATGGCTTCCAGAAGATATTGGAGTTCAATGCTGTTCGCCCAGATCTGACCTTCATGGACGCAGCGAATGGACTTTGGCAGTAGCTTCAAAGATTCGGTGCGGCAGAAGACTCCGCGGGCGCCGGATCGGAACGCTTCGATCACCGGAGTCCGTTCGGAGGAATCGAGGAGCATAATGACGCGCGTCGACGGAGAACTAGAACAGATCTCGCGACTCAGCTCAAATCCGCCGCGGCTGTCGGTGCCTTGTCGCGAGCTGATCAGCGCGATCTGCGAACGCTCGCGCTTGAGGACGGCGAGGATCTCAGCTTCTTTGGAAGCGGGACTGGCGACATTGAACTGCCCATCGCGGCCCAGAGTCTCAACGAGCAACTGGGTGTTCATCGACGTGTTGTCGGCGGCGAGGACGCGGATGCGGTCTTGCTGAGGAAAGCTGGTCAATTGAGCCATGATGGAAGAGCCCACACAAAAAAAACGTTTGGGAGTCCTTCGTCTCCCAGCGTTTCTTATTGCTGTAAGACAACGGTTTGATCAGATGTCCGGGGGGGAACGGGTGCAAAACCTAAGTTACAAGTCGGGAGTCTCTACTCCAATTTGTTCGTCGCGTTTCCGGGACGAAAGCTTATGAACACAGCGTATTAGGGGGCGTCCCACGGGTAAATAGCACTTTAGGGCCATTATTCAGAGGGTTACCCCGATTGCGTATGTTACCACGTGGTTACCTTTTTTCAGGCGGCGTTTTGGTGGGTGTGCAAGATTCTTCACGGAGACGATCCTCTCATTGACACTGATTTTGGGGTGTACTAGGGTACCTTGAGTCGCAGTACTGTATCCCAGCGGGAAGTTCACCCCCCAACATCTTCCACGCAATATGGCCGCTTAAAAACGGCCCAAACAAAGCTCGTACTCGGTCAGAACAGGTTGGAAACCCATGCCCAGATTCGATAATTCTCCAAGCCCAGACCACGCAGGCGTCAAGCAGCATCGTCGGATGCCCTACTATGTAGCGCTGGCATTGTTGCTGCTGGCGTCCGGGGCCGCATTGCTGTCGCGGCCGGCAGTGGTTCATGGTTCGCCGCTCGCAGTGGATCCCGGTCCGCGGCCTCTACCCGCCGACGCCGGTAACTTCTATTCGACGCTGACGCCTAATCAGAGTGCGATCACCGGCCGGTTGACCCAGATCTTTACCGAGGTCAACTTCGTGGCCGGCGGACCCCTGGTCAAAACCGTAGGCTTGGGGCCACGCTTCAATTCCAATTCCTGCTCCAGTTGCCACGCGTATCCCGCGGTGGGCGGATCGAGTCCGCCAAACAATCCGCTGTTTGGCATCTACCAACTGCAGGGCGCGACCAACAGCATGCCGTACTTCGTTACCGCGAACGGGCCAGTGATTGTCGCGCGCTTTCCGTATAAGTCGGACGGCGTGACACCCGATGGCGGCGTCCATCAGATGTTCACAATTTCCAATCGCACGGATGCTCCGGGTTGCACCACGATGGTCCAACCGGATTTCAGCACCGCGCAGCAGAACAACGACATCATTTTCCGCCAGACGACTCCGACGTACGGTACCGGGCTGATGGAGCTGATTCAGGAGAGCGACATCCTGGCGAACATGAATTCCAACTTGACCCTGAAGCAGTCGCTGGGGATTTCGGGACACGCGAACTACAGCGACGATGACGGGACCATTACGCGCTTCGGCTGGAAGGCTCAGAACAAGTCGCTCCTGTATTTCGCGGGTGAAGCGTACACCGTGGAAGAAGGCGTGAGCGATGAAGCGTTCCCCAGCGAGAACGACGAATCGATTCCGAGCTGCTTGCCTCCGTTCCCAGTGCCGCCGGGGACCAACAAGACCAAAGGCGTTCCCGACGATCGCATGGATTCCGGTGAAGCTCCGAAGCTTCCGGTGAACTTCCCCAGCGATCTGGAGCGCTTCTCGCTGTTCATGCGCTTCCTGGCGCCACCGACACCAGTACCGCCGACAAAGTCGACGTCCAACGGTCTGGTGCAGTTCAACACCATCGGGTGCAACATGTGCCATACCAACTCGTTCACCACTCCGAAGTCTTCGATAGCGGCATTGAGCAATGTGCAGACGAATCTGTACTCGGATCTCCTGGTTCACGATATGGGACCCGGTCACGCCGATAACGTTTCGCAAGGGAACGCCACCGGTGATCAATTCCGCACCGCTCCGTTGTGGGGTATTGGCCAACGTTATTTCTTCATGCACGACGGTCATACCCAGGACATTGTCCAGGCCATTGAAGACCACTTCAGCACGGGTAATGGCACCTATCCCAATTCGGAAGCGAATCAGGTCATCACCAATTTCAATAATTTGAACCAACAGAACCAGCAGGATCTGATTAACTTCCTGCGCTCGCTGTGAGCTTACAGGACAAGACCAAGGCGAAGGGGAACTCTATGTCAGAGTCGAAAGGGACGAATCCAATGCAGGCGCAATCGAACAAGAGGAAGTGGATCGGCGTAATCCTTCCGATGGCTTTGTTGCTCGCCGTGTGTACGGCTGCGACAGCTTACTTTCCCAAGGGCACGAAGACAACGAAGCCGACGTCTCCCGCTTCTCTACGGACCAATGTGACAGCGCCCCCGACAGTGACTGCGACCGATCCGGGGCCGCGGCCGCTGCCAGCCAGCGCCGGCAGCTTCCTGCCGCTGTTGAGCTCGAACGAACAGCAGATTGAGCCCAATCTCACGACTGAGTTCAACCGCGTGCACGACGTGATTGTGACGTCGCCGACAGACGGTGGACTCGGACCGAGATTCAATTCGAATTCCTGCGAGAGTTGCCACGCTTATCCGGCGCCGGGCGGATCCAGTCCGCCAAACAACCCGTTGTTCTCGGTGTACAACTTCAACGGCGCGAACAACACCATGCCGTCGTTCATTACGTCGACGGGCCCTGTGCTGGAAGCGCGCTTCATTAATCAGCCGGGCACGACGATTCCGGATGGCACGGTGCACCAACTCTTCACGATCGCGGGTCGCAGCGATGCTGCAGGATGCGGCATTTCGCAGCCTGATTTCGTGACCGCGGCTTCGCAAGGCAATCTGGCGCTTCGCCAGGTCACTCCGACCTACGGAGCTGGTCTGATCGAAGTGGTGCGGAACATCGATATCGTCAACAACATGAATGCGAACCTGACCAAGAAGGCGTCGCTGGGAATTACCGGTCACCCCAACTACAGCGGGAATGACGGTAGCATTCAGCGCTTCGGCTGGAAGGCACAGGTCCGGTCGACGCTGTTGATGGCCGCCAACCAGATGAACGTGGAAATGGGCGTCACCAACGAGACGTTCCCGAACGAAATCGACCAGACGCCGGGATGCGTTTTGAATCCGGTGCCGGAGACGGTGTCGAACTTTACGCCGGGCATCCTGACGGAAATGTTCCCTGGTGATGCGGAGCGTGCGGAGTACTTCACGCAGTGGCTCTCGCCGCCAACGCCTGGAAAGCAGAATAGTTCCACCACCAACGGCAAGACGCAGTTCACCAACGCGGGGTGCGTCTACTGCCATACCACATCGTTCACGACGCCTGCGACATCGCGTCCGGCGCTCGGTAACATTACGATCAATCTTTACTCAGACATTCTCGTGCACCACATGGGGCCGGGACTTGCGGATGGCCTTCCGCAGGGACAGGCCGGGCCGGATGAGTTCAGGACGGCGCCGCTGTGGGGCATTGGACAGCGTCTGTGGTTCATGCACGATGGCCGCACCAACAATATCGTCACCGCGATTGAAGATCACTACAGCCTGGGAAACACTTCGTATCCTTCGTCTGAAGCGAATCAGAGCGTGACGAACTTCAATAACCTGAGCCCGAAGAACCAGCAGGACCTGGTGAACTTCCTGCGGTCGCTGTAAGGACAATCGAGGGTCGCACGAACGCCGCACGAATAAAGGGTTGACCGCGTTCTGGTAGAGCTGGGAAGTCCGGCTCGCCAGACGCGGTTTTAATTTTCTCTCCGCTTTTCAAGAAAACTGCAACTAACCCGCTATCCTCCAAGGAGAGATGTATGCTCGCAAGAATCTTCAGCGCCAGCCTGCTGTTTTCTTTATTTCTCTTTTCCGTTTGTGCCCATGCAGTCGACAAAGAAACGGGACTCTACCAGTTCTACTCGCACGGAGGCGGCGTCGCGAATCCCACAGGTGGGCTGCTTATGGATCACGCGGGCAATTTGTACGGAACGACCCTCAGTGGCGCGCTTTTTGAGTTCTCGCCCAATGGCTCAGGTGGTTGGAACTACAAGGAACTGGTCTCTAGCGGTACTTCGTATTCATTCGGTTTCCTGGTGATGGATCAGTCGGGCAACCTCTACGGCTCGACGTATTTTGGCGACGTTTACGAATACTCGCCGAGTTCTTCGGGAACGTGGACAGCGACGTTAATTCACGCATTTGGAGTGTCGGGTGATGGGCCCAGTCCTCTGACTTTGGATGCTGTCGGCAATCTATACGGGGTCTTCGCGGCGGGAGGCAGCAACGGGTTAGGGTATGTTTTCGAGTTGTCACCGATTTCCGGCGGGACGTGGTCGTTAACCGATTTGCATGACTTCACGGGCCTCGATGGATCGGGATCGGCAACCGGTACCGCAGGCGGCCTTATCGGTAGTCTGATTATGGATGCAGCAGGGAATCTCTACGGCACGACCGGAGCGGGCGGCTCGAGCGCACAATGCACTTCCGGGTGCGGCGTGGTTTTTGAGTTGACGAACGATGCAGGCACCTGGACCGAGACAGTTCTCCACAGCTTCAACGGGAGCGACGGCATGAATCCCGATGCGCCGTTGCTAAGGGATTCCGCAGGGCGTTTGTACGGCACGACTACCGGCGGTGGCGCTCACGGTTTCGGCACGGTGTTTGAAATGACGCAAGTGTCGGGCGTGTGGCAACTGCATGATATTCACAGTTTCACCAACGTCAATGGAGATGGAGCCTACCCGAATAGCACCTTGATCATCGACGCCGCGGGGAACCTCTACGGGACGACGGATGCAGGCGGTGGCAGCACGAACTGCACGGTCGTGACGGACAACGGATGTGGCACTGCCTTCGAGCTGATGCCAAATGGCAAGAAATGGAACGAAGTGATTCTCCATCGCTTCCTGGGCAAGGGAGACGGTGGCTTTCCCGGCGGGATCGTGTTGGGAGCGGATGGGAACTTGTACGGAGTCGCCGAAGTAGGGGGCCGCTACAACTCTGGTCTGTTCTTTGAATTATCGCCGTAGGCCAGTCATGCAACAGTCGTGGTGTGGATTATCGGTGCACGGCTGGGAAACGGGCCTGAGACGAGTGCAATATGTTTCATCTTGACGGATGTTCGACACCCAAACAGACTCCTTGGGTCAAGAAATTGCGTGAACGCGAATTGTGAGGTTGTCGATGCGTTTCCGTTTCAGCCTAAGGCTCGCAGCAACCGTGCTAGTTTCGTTCAGCATGGTCAATGCTAGTCGCGCTCAAACCACAAACTTTAGGGTACTGCACTCTTTCGCGGGTGGGAGTGACGGATCATACCCGACCACGACGCTGGTCTTAGCCGGTACCGGAAGGCTCTACGGCACGACCTACCAAGGTGGTTCTAGCAGTGGATGTGCCTCCAATGGATGTGGCACTGCTTTCGAATTGCTGGAGAAGAACGGGCATTGGGTCAAACGAGTTCTCTTGGACTTCTCCACACCCAACAATTTCTTTCCCGACCCTGTTGGGTCGCTGGTAGCGGACGCCAAGGGAAACGTCTACGGCACTGATGCTTATACGGGCGACCCGACCTGCAACTGCGGAACCGTTTTTCAACTCACCATGACCGGCGGCGTCTGGTCGCAGAACATTCTGCACAACTTCTTGGGAGGCACAAGCGACGGTACATACCCGGGATCGGGCTTGGTTCAGGATAGTGCGGGAAATCTGTATGGCGCAACGCCGACTGGTGGCACGTACAACAACGGCACGGTTTTCGAACTCACGCCCAACGCGGATGGAACTTGGGCCTACGCCATCATCCATTCGTTCGTCGCCAACGGCTTCGACGGCATCAGTCCAAATGGACGGCTGACGATCGACAAGTTTGGCAACGTCTACGGCACAACGCCGAGCGGCGGGCTCTATGGCGATGGAGCCGTCTTCAGAATTACACCCTCCGACGGCACCTGGACTGAGACGATACTCTATAACTTCACGCTGGACTTTGGGGACGGTCAGCTACCGGAAGGGGTTGTGCCCGGCGCTGATGGAAACCTGTATGGCAGCACAGTCTTTGGCGGCGAGTATCAACTCGGAACAATCTACAAACTCACTCCATCGGTCGGGTATTGGAACCGAACCGTCCTGCATACCTTTACTGGTGGCAACGACGGAGCATACCCGTATGGCGGGTTGATCATCGACAAAACGGGCACTCTCTACGGAACAGGCAGCTTTGGCGGGATGCACGGTTACGGCACCGTGTTCAAGGTGTCGGAAGGTGCGCAAGGGCGTTGGAAACTGATGACACTGCACTCCTTCGCGGGGACTGACGGATCGTACCCGGAACTTGGAGTTATTGCTGACCCATCAGGCAATCTATTCGGGGTCACAAACAGCGGGGGACAGTCCCAATGGGGTGTGGCTTTTGAAGTCGTCCCTTAGGGAACGAGCCTCGGGGTGTTCATCTGCCGACTGCATGACTCCGAGCTTCCGCGGCCTTCGTGGTCCGTCCTTGTGCATCATATAAATCGGCGAGGCCGAGCCAGAGTTTGGAATCGCCAGGCGCGAGTCTGACTGCTTCTTCCTGAAAGCTCACCGCCTGTGGCAGATCTCCCAACTGGTACCAGGCCTTGGCGCGACCGGTCGCGATCAGCGAATTGAAACTCGCGCCTAGCGATTCGCCACTCGGATCCGTAGGGACTCGCTTCCACGGCCTTGTCGAAGGCATCCAACGCCGGTTGCGGCTGATGCATTTGCAGTTCGGCCTGACCCAGCATCATCCACATCTCATGCGGGCGGGAGGAAGACTCCGCGGATTGCCGGAAAACGTCTACGGCTTCGGCGTATCTCCTTTGAGTCATGTAGAAGAGGCCTAGGTCGAACCAGGTTTCGTCATTCGGCTCAAGGCGAAGACTGGCGCGAAATTCTGCTTCGGCCTCGGTGGGATGGGCGGTCTCTTCGAGCACCAGGCCGCGAAGAAGGTGGACGTTGGCGTTGTCGGCGAAGATGGCCTGAGCGCGATCGAGTTGCGCGAGCGCTTCCGGGTAACGCGCGAGGCTGTACAAGACTCCGCCCGCGTTGGCTGAGGCATTGAATAATTCACCTGTTTGTCGCATTGTGGCAGCGCTCAGATGAGCGGTCTGATCAAACGAGATTTTGTCGCAATCCACTTGCAGGCGATCGATGAGCGACTCTGTCTGCGAGCTTCGGCGCACGAAGATAGCGGAGACTTCGTCCAGATAAACGGGCTTCCAGGATTGGCTTCGGCAAAAAGCCCGGAGTTGCGGGAAGAGCGTCATACCCTGGTAACGGGCGAGTGGAACGAGGATGGTGTTGATGCCGCGTGCCTCAGCTTCCTGCTGCCATACGGGAGAGTCTGGAGGCTCCACGCTGAGATCATAAGCTCGGAAAAAGAGCTGCGGCCCGAAGGGAACCGCGCGGCTGTCGATGTAGTCGCGATAGTCGGGGAAGAGGCGCCACGTGAGATAGCCGCCGAGGCTGTAGCCGTTGAAGACGTTGGCGGGTAACTTTTCACGTTGCAGAAAATCGATCGCGCGCTCGGGGAACCAGCCTGAGAGTCCCGTGCCGAATACAGAGAGTTGGGCCGATCGCATGTAGTAGCGGTTCGAGATGAGATCCCAAGAACGGACGGCCGCCAAGGATGTGATGGCAACTGTGACGAGAAGTACGCCCGCGGTTGCGAATTGGGTTCTGTTTGCAGAAGGCGGCGTCTTCGAATCTGCTCGCTCTCTCTTTTCGCTTATAGGCTTCGGGTTAATAAGCTCATCGAGCATGGCTCCGCCCACTATCACAGCGACGCAGGCGAACAAGGCCTGAAGGCGCACATGCTGAGTTGTGGCGTACGCAGAGACGATGAGGAGGGCAGCGGCGCCCCAGTGCTTCCGCCAGAGAGCGATGCAGGCGCCGGCGAGTGTGACCAAGATGAGCCACCAGAAGCAGCTCTGCGGATCGCGCCAATCGAGTACTTGGTGAAAGCTGGTCCACGAGGGGCGTATGTTCTCCCATTCGACGATCCACGATGTGTGCAGACTCTGGGCGCGTGCCTGTCGCACGAGAGCCATATAAAGAAGTGGGCCCCAGGGATTGATCAAGGTTGCAATAGCGGTGAGGGCTAGCCACGGCCACCCGCGCCGCAAGCGGGCCAGGGCGCCGGAGCGATTCGATGCAAAAGGCAAGTCCAAAATCTCCAGCAGGACGTAGGCAGCACAGAGTGCCAAGCCAGCGACGAATCCCAAATGCAAGTTGACCCAGGCCACCATAAGAACTGGGAGCAGCCACATGCGTGATTCACCGGTGCGATAGTGGCGCCACAACAGGCTGAGGAACGCGGCAAACAAAACCGTGGTGAACATTTCGGCGCGAGGCTGGGTGCGGTTCGCAATGAGGGGAGCTGCGACGACCGCAAGAGCGCAAGTGATCAGGCTGTGCCGCCGAAGCAGCAGGGCAAAGGTTGCTGCAGTGGCCAGAGCACCTATCCACGAAAGCAGCGCGTACCCGCCGGCAAGATACACAACGTAGAAGATGACTCCGGAGACGACCGGATAGATCCACGGCTGCCCGGCGGCTGTGTAGGAGAAAACATCCGTCGAAAAAACGTGCCGGTTCTGCAGGACCCAGCGGCCCGTAGCGAGTTGCCATCCTAAATCGAAGTCTTGCAGGGTGTGCAG
The DNA here is from genome assembly GCA_963788555.1 of uncultured Acidobacteriaceae bacterium. GTDB lineage: Bacteria > Acidobacteriota > Terriglobia > Terriglobales > Acidobacteriaceae > Sulfotelmatobacter. Next base: position 1,274,637 of record CAWBHM010000008.1, read on the forward strand.
TCCCGCCAGGAAAGCATAGGCGAGCGCGACAACGGTGAGAAGGCCGCGAGAAATCTGAATGGCACTGTAACGGGATCCGAGATCGGATGAAGCGCTGCTCTCAAGTGAATGAGTGGGCATTCGGCAGGGAAGTCATCCCCAGGCAAGTGATGCAAGGTCCGCTCAGCCGTATGCGATGCGGCTGTGGCGCGACTTCCACGAATGATACAACACCGCGCGATTCGCCAATGCCGGGAGAACCAAGAATGGAATCTTGCCGCCACCCAACACTCACTTCATTCCGTTGGCCACCGACAAAATGAAAATGTGATCGTCGGGAAGCGACTCGATCTGGCTGTCGCCGCCAAAAACCACCAGGCAATTGAATGCCGGGCTGTAGACCGCCGAATGGAAGAAGCGCTCGGGAGCGGTTCCCGTCACTTTTTCCTGGATCCATGCAGGAGTTCCTCCAATGCCGTTGGGGAAGGTGAGAACCCATGAGTCGTAGAGGAAGCGTGTGCCATTGATCGCGTTAATTCCACCGTACATAATCATACGGTTATTAGTAGCATCGTATACGGTGCTTTGACCCGTTCTTCCGTTGGGGGCGGTGCCTGACGGGGAAAGCTCAGTCCAGACAGGCGTTCCGCCTTGTCCATTGGCGTTCGACAGGGTCCATGCGTCGGCGAAACCGCTCCCCCCGATGTCGCCCCCGTAGATTGTTAAGACGTTATTAACTGGATCATAAATAGCGCTGCTGTTCTCGCGCGCGGCCGGCGGTGTGCCGGAGGGCGACAGCTTCGTCCATGCAGGCGTCCCGCCCTCTCCGTTTGCGTTGCTCAATACCCACACGTCGGAAAGATAACCGGACGAGCAATTGGTGCCACCGAAGACGATCATGGTGTTCTGCGAGGAATCGTAAACCGCGGCGTGATTCATGCGAGCGGGAGGCAGCGTCCCTGAAGCCGGAATGCTGATCCAGTCGGGCGTGCCATGAGCGGAATTAGCGTCGTCGAGAATCCAGAAGTCATTCAAGCAACTTGTGAGACTGGTTGCTCCACCAAAAACCATCATGCGGTTGCTGCTCGAGTCATAGAGCCCGGTGTGTCCAAAGCGAGCCGCCGGAGGCGTTCCTGCAGGAAGGACCTCGACCCAATTCGTGGGGACCTGGGACACCTGCCCGGAAGCTACGACAGCCGGTTCGGACCACACATCGTTCAGCGGGCTCAAAGATCCGGACTGCTGGCCGCCAAAGACGATTAACTGATCGGTGACAGTATCGTAGACTCCGCTCTGATGGGCTCGCGGAGGTGGGCCGTCCTGGTACCAGGTCGCGCCAGACTGCAATCCATCGGCCTGTGTCAACGCAAAAACGTGATCGTCTGTAAAGGTCTTGGGAAGCTGGCTGGTACCACCGAAGATCACCATTTCGCCAGATACGGGATCGTAAATCGCCGTATGACTGGCGCGATAAGGAACAGTGCCGCTTGGGTTCAATTGCGTCCAGGCGGCAGAGCCAACCCCGTTTGCTCCGGAAAGAATCCAGGTATCGCTTTGCACCGCAGTCGAGCCGGCAACTCCGCCCTGGATCACCATTCGGCTGCTTTTGGAGTCGTAGACAGCGACGTGACCGCTGCGGGGCGAGGGTGCCGCTCCGGTGGGCGTCAACTGCTTCCACGTCGGAGTTCCGTTTACATTCGCAAGCGTCCAGGCGTCGTTGAAGACGGCCTTAGCAACTCCGGCGCCGCCGAAAATTGTCATCACGCGATTGGTGGAGTCGTAGATTGCAGTGCTTTGTGAGCGAGCAGCGGGAGCGGTGCCCGCGGGCTTGGATTGCGTCCACTTGGGAGTGCCGACCGATCCATCGGCGTTGCTGAGGATCCAGACATCGTTGTAGAAATTGCCGCTGCAATCAGTCCCGCCGAACACGATCATCGTGTTGGTATTGGGGTCGTAGACAGAGGCGTGGCCTTCACGGACGGGAGGCAAGGTTCCGGTGGGGCTAAGTTTCGTCCAGGTGGGCGTGCCGCCCACGGAATTTGGATTCGTCAATACCCAAAGATCATTCGCACAAGGCCCGGGAAACCCGGTGCCCCCGCCGAAAATGATCATGCGATTGGAGGTTGGATTATAGGCGGCCGAGTGTCCGAAGCGAACGCTCGGGGGAGTGCCCGCTGTCGTGACTGAGAGCCAATTCAGGTTTTTGAATGTCGATGCGGAGACGCCAATGACGTTCTTTACAGCCCAGACATCGTGGAAGTCGACATTGGTGGGAGCGTGTTGCCCCCCGAACATGATCATCTGGTTCGTCGAGGGATCGTAGATCGAGGAAGCCTGACTGCGGGTGCCGGGGCCGTAGCGGTTCCATTTTTGCGCCGAGGCAGGTTCAACCAGAAGTCCGATTAGGGAGAATGAGAACAGCACTGCGATGGAAAGAAATTTAGACCGGGTCAAGTAAGCGCTCCCATTCGGGCACAGCAGGGCTGGCACCGGGACGTTGAGGGTAGGGCATTGTGGGGGAAACGGCAGCTCTACACGTATGCGCAGCATAGGACCGCAGCCTGCCAGCGTCAAGATGCAAATTCCTTCATCTTGACAGGGACAGCGCAGTCAGCAAGACTTGAGCGCCCTTCTATAAGTTTTGCCAGACGGGTGCAAATGGTTCGGCAGACGATACGGCCGATCCAGAATTATGGTGTACGTGCCCCTGCCATCGTCCCGGACGATTAACGTCTTCTGTTTGACAGTTCGATTGGAAAACCATGAAGCGACTTAGCACTTTTCTCCTCGTGTTCTTATGGTCCATCACGTATCTAAACGCTCAAACGTGGACACTGTCTGGTCCCCAATCTCGTCACTCGCACAGCGCTGTTTTTGATTCCACGAGCGCGCAGATGATTATCTTCGGCGGCGAGGAAACGAGCAGCAACGAGGACCTCAACGACGTTTGGGTGGGAATCACCACCGCCACTCAGAGCGACGGATTCACACAAGTGCTTCCGACCGGAACACTGCCGCAAGGGCGATATGGTCATGCGGCCATCTATGACGTGAACACCAATCGTATGACGATCTTCGGAGGAGCGCTCGGCTCGCCTTCGCCGTGCGCCAACGATGTCTGGATTCTGGACGGAGCAAACGGGACAGGGAGTGCCTCGTGGCTTCCAATCACCGCTTCAGGAACGTTGCCGACAGCCCGCGTGTATCAGTCTGGCGTTTACGATCCCACGACGAACTCCATGATTATCTTCGGTGGTAACAATTGTTCCACAGGATATTTCAATGACGTCTGGGTGTTGAGCAATGCGAACGGAGAAGGGGGCACGCCGACGTGGACGCGCCTTTCGCCATCGGGTACGCCGCCGGCCGCGCGGGAGAGCGCGAGCGCCGTCTACGATTCCGTAAACAACATCATGACCCTTTACGGCGGAGATGCCGGAGGAGTTGGACTGGGAGACGTCTGGGTACTCTCCCATGCAAACGGGAGCGGTGGAACTCCGGCATGGACCAAGTTGTCGCCAAGCGGTACGGCTCCGAGCGCGCGAACGGGTCAGAGCGCAACCTACGATCCTGCCACGAATCGGATGACGGTTTTCGGGGGAATCGCCAATGGACTTACGATGTCTGACTCTTGGGTGCTGACCTCGGCGAACGGGATTGGCAGTCCTGCGTGGTCGCTGATCAAGGTATCGGGCACGGCGCCAAGTGTTGCGTACCACAGCGCCGTCTACGATCAGACGTTGAACGACACGTACGTGTTCGCCGGCAGCAGCAGCGCCGACAAGCTCACAACTAACTCCCATGCCTTCACGCTGTATGGGGCGAACGGAATTGCCAAGACCGGGAGTCGCTGGATTCTCGGCGGGCCGGCGGTGCGCTATTCCCAGTCCGCATTCTATGACACGACCACGAACAGTTTATTTGTGTTCGGCGGACAGCACGCGAAAACAAATACGGACTTCGGGGACTACTGGCAGGCTTCCGGTGTCATCGGCTCTTCCAATCTGAAATGGACGGTTCTCTCGCCCACAGGCAGTCGTCCCTCGGCGCGTTTTGGTCACACTGGTGCGTTCGACAGCGGAAGCGACCGCATGATGGTATTTGCCGGGGCCACGGGCTATCCAGCGCCATGCGTCAATGATTACCACGTTTTGCAACACGCAAATACGCAGGGCGGGACCATGACGTGGCTGTTGGTAAAGCCCAACGGCACCGCACCACCGGTGCGCACGCTGCATGCCTCCGTCTACGATTCGGCAAGCAATACCTTGATGGTTTTCGGAGGCTACGACTGCCACACCACGTACTACAACGACGTGTGGGTCTTGAAGAATGCGAATGCGGTGAGTGTGAACCCGAGTTGGACGAAACTCGCTCCATCGGGAACACCTCCGAATGTCCGGGAGAGCAGCACCGCAGTGTATAACGCTACTTCAAACACGCTGATTGTGTTCGGCGGTGATGCCGGCGGGTCAAGCCGCTTTGCCGATGTCTGGCTGCTTTCAAACGCCAACGGCACGGGTGGCACTCCGAAGTGGACGCAGCTGACCCCGTCGAATCACGGACCGACAGCGCGATCGGGGCAGTCCGCCATCTACGATTCCGTCAATGATCGAATGACGATTTTCGGAGGCTATAACGGCACGATTCTTAGCGACGTGTGGATTCTATCGGGGGCTAGTGGGCAAAACGGTACCGCCAGTTGGATCCAGGGTATCTCTGGACAGCCGCGACGTTTTCCCAGTTCGTTGTACTACTCCGGCACGAACGAAATGATCACGTTCGGCGGACAAACCAGCACGAATCCACTGAACCCGTCTTCGGACATCTACACGTTGACCAACGCCAATGGACTGCGTTGATGGGAAGCGGTTCGCCTTAAAAGGCGTCGAAAGAACTCAAAGAGCGGCCGAGATGGCCGCTCTTCTTTTTTGCCAGATACCTCAAACGTACCGTTACTCCAACAGAATAGGCTTATACCCCACCGGCACGGATCCGCCGGACACGGAGTGTTGCGCACCTTCGAGGTCTGTCCAGGTCGTGTAGGCATTGGACGGTACAGGCTGGTTCAAGGTGGTACATGCGCTAAGGCAGCTTGAACTAAGCCCCGAATCCCAGATGATGGTGAATGGCTTTCCCGCTGCAGTTGTGCCGGCACAGGAATAGATCGTTCCCGCAGGCGGTGGGCAGCCATTGCTGAATGTCGAACCACTCAGCCATCCAGCAGTAACGTCATACGCGAGGCCTGCTGCGGTTCCCTGCAATTCCCCTTGCGGGGCATCCCAGGAGTACCAGGCGGACAGCAGGATCGGAGGACTATTCACTGAGGCCCGGAGGATATAGGAAATGGACACGTACGCCGCCTGCATATCCCCAGTGGGTGCATCGGAGGTTCCGATATAGCCGTTTTCATCGTCGAAGAATTTCATGGGCAAGTTGTCCCGCTGAATCTCACCCACTGCCGCAGCGTAGACCCCCAGGAACTTGGTAGGATCGGAAGTCGGTGATCCTCTCCCGTGAAAATTTGTGATGTCAAAGGTGTCTTTGCCGATCACGTTTGAGTTTGCAGACCAAGTACAAGTCTTCCCGCTCGTCGGTAGCGTGATGGATCCCGCAGGCGCGCTAATGGGGGTCTGCGTAGAATAAAGGTTCATCCAGCCACCGGCGCCCGCGGAAAACCCGTGGAACGACGGGCTGAGCACGCTTACATTTGGATCGGCGCAATGGACGATGTTGTAGAGATCCCACCCCATCCGTACCATCCGCGGGAGGCTGCCCGTGCAGGTTGCCGGCGATCCTGTGCCTGTGGACGGATCGGGGCACCAGAAATTCGGCGAGTCCGCTTCGTTCCAAACTTCGTAATAGGCGATTTTGCCCGCGTAACGGTCGGCGAGCGCAGCGATAAAAGTCTGGAACTGGAGGTCCGTCCCGCTGCCGTCCGAAGCTACATCGGACGGGGGAGTGCAGGCAAAATCGAAGGTGCCATCTCCGTTACCGCATTGCTCTCCGCCACCATACCCACCGGTGGTCGGTCCAGGTAGACAAGGACCTGGATCCGACTGACCTGCACACGCCGACGCCCATACCGGAGTGTTACCCAGCGTGTAGATGACGCTCATGGTGCAGTTGGGATTGGTGGCGAGAGTGTTGACGGTAAGATCCATCTTGGTCCAGTCGTAGATACCGGGCGCTGTTTCAATGTCCGCCCACTTCATGCCGCTGTCCCAGATTCTCAAGGTCGTAACGGCGGCCACGTTGCCAGCCGAATCCGTCGGACACCAACCCGCTGAATTGCCCGTGATCCGGTTGAAGTCCGCGGCGAAGAGCATGTCGTTGACGGTGCGACTGCCGTTTCCGCCTCCGCCACCACCCCCTCCTCCGCCGCCTCCGCTCAAATTCGATCTGCTGCTGCTACCGCCGCAGGCGATCATCCCTGCCAGCACGACAAGGGGAAGGACGCTTCGCAGAAACGTAAAGAACGTCTGCGAGCTTGAGACCGGGGAAGGGCTCTTGGACATCGGTTTCTCTCCTCGACGCGATTTACATCAACTTTCCGGAGCGCATGTCGGACATACAACCCGCGAGCGCCGAAAAGGTTAAAGGAAAGAAGAGAGCGGCCGCGATGGCCGCTCTTCTTCATGCCACCGCAATCTCCTACGGCTGCAACGGTCCAGTCTCCAGCAGAATCGGCTTGGCGCCGATAGGGGCCGAAGAGCCGGTGATGCTGGTTTCAGTTCCCGTGAGGTCGCGATACATCGTGTAGCCGCCCGCGGGAACAGTGAATGCAACGGTGGGGCAACTGCCGTTCAGACAATCCTGGGTCGTGTTCCAGACAGCCAAGGCCTGGTATCCCGAACGTGTGAATCCGCACGACCAGACATTGGCGGTCACAGTGCACGGCGTAGTCAAAGTAGCCCCCACCATCCATTTGGACACTTCGTCCCAGGCCGTCGCAGCTTGAATCGTGCCGCTGGCGGAGGTCCACAGCGCGCCTTGATAGTCTTGTGTGCTGTCCCAGCGATACCAGTAGCTGCGTTCGACTCCCATAGAGCGCTGCAACAATTCATAGCGCGCCATGAAAGCGGATTGCCGGTCCTGATCGAGGAAGCTTTCATCGGCTGCCTTACTCCAGCCGTCCTCGGTGTCGAACCATGGTTTCCCGGTTTCGCCGGGAGCAGCAGTGATCGATTTATTCATGTCATCGATCACAGTGATGACATCCTCGGCGACCGGGCAGATGCCGCTCTTGCCCGTGGAAACATAGCCATGGAAGCCGATGATGTCGGCGAACTGGCCACCGGAATATCCGTTCACTTGAGTGCCAAAGTAGCTACTGAGGCTGGTTTGGACGGCGTTCAGGTTGGAGGCCGAGCCGACGGGCGAGGGAGAGACGATTTGAGCGCTCGGATCGATCGCCATCCCGCCGCTGAAATTGCTATTGGGATTGCATATTCCGCGCTTCGGTCCTTCCACAACGCAGCTCGCATCCTGCTCCATGCGTACGAGTTGAGCTGTGGTTCCGACCCAAAACAGGGACGCGTTCCATTCGTTCCAGATCTCGTAGTACTTGATCTGACCCTTGTAGCGAGTAGCGACAGCTGAAACCCATGCGATCCAGGCCGCATCGGTTCCGCTGCCGTCGGCGTTCAAGTCTTTGGGAGGATCGCACTGTCCGGGGCCGCCTTCCGCCGAAGTACTGTAGGCGCAGGTGCTATCGTTCGCGTTGCTCGAAATCCACGCAGGAGTTCTCGCCAGGTTATAGAGCAAGTCCACGCCGTGGGCCTGAGCTGCCGAGACAAAGCCATCCAAGTTTGTCCAGTCGTAGACGCCCTGCGCGGTATTGATCTGAGCCCAGCCCGTGGCGGTATCCCACAGACGCAGGCCTCCGAACGGGACGGTCGGCCAAGGCAGATTGCTACTGCCCATATGCAGATCCATGTAGGTTGCGGGGATGGGATTGAGTCCCACCGCCAGCCCACCTTGCGCCACGGGAGAAGTTGTGACCGGGAACGGGGCTGGCTGGCTGCAGTTCGCGCCGGTTCCTCCGCCGCCACTACCACCGCCACCGCCTCCGCCGCCTCCGACCGAGTTCGGCGTGCTGCTCCCGCCTCCGCAAGCGATCGTTCCGGCGAGCACCAGCAACGGCAGGATGCTCCGCAGGAAGTTGAAAAATCTATGTGAGCTCGATACAGGGGGAGGGCTCTTGGACATCGTTCTTTCCTCGAATTTTGGTTGAGTCAGCTACCCGAGCGAATATCAAATTAGAACCCCAAGAATGCAAAAAAGTTGCGTACCCCATAACTTGAATGGTTTAACTCCTTTGATACCAAGGAGATCATCGCCTCGGGATTCCGAGTGGGGCATAGTGGCTTTGGAGCTCCGCGCCCTTCCTGCAATCCCGGGGCGAAAAAACGGTCGCTGTGTCGGCAAAATTCCAGCGATATTCTTCTCCAAACCAAAGACCCGTATGCAAGTTCCTTCATCTTGACACTGCCGAGGAAGGCGGCGACACTTAATCTCTCGACTCGGTTTTGACCCTCTCCCCCGCCCCGAGCGTGTATTTGAGGGCTCCGACTTTACCTGCACAAAAACGAAATAAATAAGAGGGGGAACACCCGTGAATAGCTGCCGACAGCCCGCCGAGACAACCTTGCGTGAAGCAACCATCTCACATCGCCTTACCTCTGGCTTGACCTTAACCGTGATCGTGATGGTGGTGTTGGCGCTAGGCGCTTCCGCATTTGCTACGAATGCCCTGCCGCTGATCAATGCTCCGTTGGTGCCTGGTCAGAAGGCGCCCGGGTCGGTTGCTTTCACATTGACTGTGAATGGCACGGGATTTGTTTCTGGCGCGACGGTCAACTGGAACGGCAATGCCCGTACCACAACCTTTGTGTCGAGCTCGAGGTTGACGGCGACCATTAATGCTGCGGACGTTGCGACGGCTGGCACGGCATCGGTGACGGTTTCGAACCCGGCGCCCGGCGGCGGAGTTTCCAACGTCGCGCATTTCCAGATCGTGAAGAGCGGTTACACGGTTGCGTTCGGCAAGCTGGATTACGCCACGGACATCACTCCTCAAGATGTGGCGGCGGGCGATTTCAATGGCGACGGCATCGTCGATCTGGCCGTTGCCACCGGCAACAACAGTATCTCCGTGCTGTTGGGAAAAGGGGACGGAACGTTCCCGACCCACGTGGAATATCCCGCTCCGGGGCACCCGAGTTCAGTCCTGGTTGGCGACTTCAACGGGGACGGCAAGCTTGACATCGCGAGCGTGGATCCTTACCAGAGCGAAATCTCGATCCTTCTGGGTAACGGCGACGGCACCTTCCAGGGTCATCAGGAGTACCTGACGGGCACTAAACCGGTATCGTTTGCCACGGCGGATGTGAACGGGGACGGCAAGCTGGACATCATCGTTGCCGATTACAACGACAACAAGGTCGCTGTGCTGCTCGGTAACGGAGATGGCACGTTCAAGAGTCACGTGGATTATGCGACCGGCACCGCTCCCTCTGGCGTTGCCATTGGCGATTTCAATAACGACGGCAAACTGGACCTGGTGGTCGCCAACAACTCAGACTACACTGCTGCGATTCTGCTGGGAAATGGCGACGGTTCCTTCCAGGGACCGGTTGCATTCCCGACCGCGACGGCGCCGAACAGCGTGGTTGTGGGCGATTTCAATAATGACGGCAAGCTGGACTTGGCCGTGGGAACGTCGAACAAGGCCGTGTCTGTCCTGCTCGGTAACGGAGATGGAACTTTCCAGAATCACAAAGAATATTCGATTGGCGCGAATGCGGTCATCGTAGCGACTGCGGACTTGAGTGGCGACGGTAAGCTGGATCTGATTTCCGCCAACTACAACGACAATACGGTTTCGACCCTGGTCGGCAATGGCGACGGCACGTTCAAGGGCGAGTCCGTCTTCCCGACGAGCTCTGGGCCTTCGGGCGTGGCGATCGGCGATTTCAACGGGAACGGCAAGCTTGACATCGCGGTGGCCGCGTCCAACGCTAATACCGTTTCGGTGCTGACGGATAATCTGATCTCGCTGACGCCAAGTATTCTGGCGTTCGGGACGCAGACTTCGGGCGACAAGGTCACCAAGACGATCACGCTCAAGAATAGCGGCACTACGGCCTATACGGTGGGCACGCTGGCTTTCATCGGCGCGTCCAATACCGATTTCACCCAGACCAACACCTGCGGCACATCGGTTGCCGCCGGCAAGACCTGCACATATTCGGTGACCTTCTTACCGACAGCGTCTGAAGTGGCGAATACGCAAATGACGCTCACCGCGTCGAACGGCAGCGTAATCGCGGCTCAAATGGTGGGAACGGGCAACATCCCGATTTATCTGGTACCACGGAACATGGTCTTCAGCGGCTACCAGCTCATCGGTACCAAGAGCGCGGGCAGGACCGATACGTTCACCAACAAGAGCGGAGTAAACATCTACTTCAGCAATATCGATCTGGAAGGTGTCAGTCCGAACGACTTCAGCTTCACCACCACTTGTGACAAAACCGGCGTGACCCCCTTGTTGCCAGGTGCCAGTTGCACGTCGACGATCACCTACGGTCCGGTGGCCGCGGATGGAACCGGCGGGGAGACAATAACTCAGGTGTACTACGGAAACTTCACGCTGGTGAAGCAAGGATTGTTGATCAGCGGACAAGCAACCGCGGTGAAGGTTTCGCCGACAACCATTACGTTCCCGAATACGGCGGTGGGCACGACCAGTGCGGCGATCCCGGTAACCTTCCAGAATGCGGGCTCCGTTGCGCTCGCTATCAGCAGCGTCACCTTTAGCGGTCAGAATGACTTCGCCCAGACCAATAACTGCGGATCCAGCGTTCCAGCAAACTCGAGCTGCACGTTCAATCTCACGTTCAAGCCGACCGCCGTCGGAACCTTCAGTGCGACCATGAAGATCGGCGATATCGATCCTACGGGCCCTCAGATGGTTACCATGACCGGAACGGGCCAGTAGTTCGAATCATTTGGAAGTAATGCGGGCCCGGGAGAACTTGCCTGGGCCCGATTTTTATTGGTGGAAACTAGGGCCGATAAATCCAGGTCTTGGCGGTACTTACGCCCTTGGAATCGTATCCACCGAAGAGCCGAGTCGAGCCATCCATCAACTGCAGAGCCGCAGAGTCGTAACGGGCAGTATCGAGGCTGCCTTCTGCCGTGCGGAACGTGCCGGATTTCGGATCATAAATCTCAGCAGTTGCTGCTCCTCCGATGATCAGAACGCGGCCATCGAGGAGTGCGGTCGAGTCGGGCAGTTTTACGTGCGGCTCGGCGAGATTTCCGGTGGGCGTGAAAGACGCGGTTTGCGGCTTATAGATCTCCGCGGAGACAAGCGCATCGTGATCCGCGATGGCGAAGCCCCCTGCGATCAGAACTGCGCCATTGGTGAGTAGCGCACTGGTGTGGCTCAAACGAGCTCCATGTAGGCTGGCCGTGGGCATGAATTTGTTGGTCTTCGGGTCGAAGATCTCCGCGGTCGCGAGCGCTACGTTATGGCTTCCGACGCCGCCCGCGATCAGGACCCGGCCATCTGCGAGTAGAGTGGCAGTGTGATGGACGCGCGGCGAAGTCATCTTTCCAACCAGAGTCCATTTGCCATTTAGAACGTCGTAGGATTCGGCGGAGTCCAGGACTTGGGTTCCGTCTTCGCCTCCGGTGACCAGAATTCTGCCGTCGCGCAGAACGGTGGCCACTGCGTGCACCCGCCGCGCGTGCATGTTTCCCCGGGGAGTAAACTTTCCGGTTTCGTAGTCGTAATCCTCGCAGCTGGAGAGCGCCATTCCGCCATGGGTGGCGCCGCCTGCGATCAGCACCTTTCCATCCGATAGGGAACCGGCCACGTGGCCTTCCCGTGGAACCGTCATTTTGGCAGCGGGCGAGAACGTCTCAGTGGTAGGGTCGTAAATTTCGGTGGTAGCCAGGACGACGCCGTGCTGGTCGTTGCCACCCGCGATCAACACCTTAAAGTCAGGCAGGATCGTTGCCGTATGACGGCCACGCGCAGTTGTCATCTCGCGGGCGGCAATGAGCTTGCCGGTCGGGATCTGAGGTCTGGTAGAAAGCGGTTTTTGCGCGGGAGCGGAGCATGCCAGGAAGAGGCAAAAGAGAATCGGCAGGGCTGGCTGGGGTTTTAGCATGTAATGCCCGCTTCCCGGAGCGCGATTCGAGTTCGGTTCTTCATAATTGCCAAAAGCTATTGATAATCGTCGGTGGAGACGAATCAGGAGCAATCAGATCCTCCCGATTCCCGCCTTTGGGAACGGGGTGATTCTATCCCATCAGGGTCGTTTGCGATGTTGCGAGAGTCGGCACCGGTCGATCGGTTTGTCGGTACGAGTTGCCAGCCCTGCGGCGGACGTGGGAGAGGGCGTGCGGAAGCTCGCCTGCCGCCTCGCCGGTCTGAGCAGACCCGCGAGGCGGCAGGAGGCGAGATGCGGTGCTCGCTAATTGACGGTCAATTGAGCGCTCAGCGTGCGAGTCATGCTGCCGCTATTGGCAATGACCGTGATCGGATAGGTACCTGCCGCAGTGTTGGTTCCAGCTGTGACAGTCAGAACCGAGGTTCCCGACGATTTGATTGAGGTCACGCTCAGGGTCGCCGAAAGACCCTTTACCTCCGTGACTCCATCCATCGTCAGCTTAACCGTCCCATTAAAATTAAGCGGCGTTATCGTTAAGTTATAGGTAGTGGAGCCTCCGGGGCTGACGGTCAACACTGGCTTGTCCACCGTGAACCAGAAGTCGGTGCCGACCGGGGTCAGGCTGCAGGCGGCACCCGGATTACCCGAGGGAACCTTAAAGCTGGAATTGGAATCCTTCAGAGTTGCGCTCTGCCATCCTGAAAAATCGTCTTTGGAGTTTTTATTCGGGGTCGGTAACATGTAGGGAGACGTTGAGTTGTAGGCATTCCACCAGGTATTGCTCGAAGATTTCAGGGTGCTCTGGAAGGATGTCCAATCTGAGCCTACAAGGTAGCTGTCGCTGAAGACTTGCTGGCTACTGCTGTTTCCCTGAATGACGTTGGAAGTGTTGGTGAAGTTCTGTGTGACCAGGTTGGTCGTGACTCCGGTCTCCCAATTGGTGACGTCAATGCCGCCTGCCTGGCCAATCACCATGACCTGAGCAGGGATATTATCGATGACCACGCTCTTGCTGAGAGAGACGCCCTCCGAGTTACGCATCACCAGACCACCGACACTCGTCGCGAGATTCTGATGGCAGAGGTAGCTGCTCGCAATCGTAATCGGGCCTTCATCCTTCTCGATGAATATGCCGGTCATCTGATTACTGGTCGAGTTGATGGCCGACGCGCTGATATTGACGTCGTCGGTGTCCCAATGAATGCCGTACGTCTGGTTGAAGGTTGTGGTCAGTCCGTTGATGGTGTCGTTGTGGGCTAGCGATGCGTGGAAGCCAGCGCTATTGCAGGCATAGTAAGCGCCTTGCGCGCCGCGCCAGTTATTGTAGGAAGTGATGTCGGACTGCCACAGCCCATGGTTCGTTTGGGACTCCTGGAAGCCGCTGTCTCCGTTGTGCACCGCCACGCTGTTCTCCACGGTGAAGTAGGTCGATGGGTAGGAAATGTTCAAGCCCTCGCCGTTATTCCACTGAAAGGTGTCTGTGTCGAACAGAATGTTGGTGGAAGCGCCAGAGACAAATACCGCCGGAGTAAAGTGGCAGCTACTAGCATACTGGAAAGTCAAGCCGCGGACGACGATGTTCGATTTGTTGAAGATCTTGAGGATTGTTGGCGTAGAGGCAACGTCCACGGTCGCGGTTGACATATTGGTCCCGCTGGCAGGCCAGACGTAGAGCGTCGCTCCTGCCTCGTCGACATAGAAGGTGCCCTGCACCATCTGATTGAGCGACAAAACCTGCGTCAATAGCTTGCCGTTCACCGCGATCAATTCCTGCCGCATCATGATTTCCTGCTGCGTGGGGCAGAGGGCGATCGTGGGGCAGGGTGTCCAATTATTTGTCCAGCTGTTGGTGTAGATATTCTGGTTGGTGGCGTAATGCGCCCATCCGGTATAGAGCGTGGATCCGCTCACGATGACGGTTCCGTTGGTGGCGGCTTCAATCGTAATGGGAAGACTTGTATCTTTCTTGCTGTAACTAAGGGAAATAGCCTCGCGGTAGGTGCCCGGATTGATGGTAATGCGGGAACCGATGGAATTATGGTTGTTGGTTACCGCCATGGATGTGGCGGCGCCGATGGTTTTGAGAGGACTCGACTGTGAGCCCGAATTAGAATCGGATCCTTTGGTTCCGTCGACGTAGATGTACGCCGTTTCCAAACTCTCATTGACATTGGCTTGGCCCAGGGAAGAGTGCGAAAAGAACAGAACTACGGCGAGTCCGCATAAAGCAGACGTATACGTGCGCATGGGGGAGTGCCTCCGTATGACGGTAGAACTCGGATAACCGGAAATTATGGCCAGAGGCGAAACAGACTATCTAGTTCACGCAGTGCTTGCCGCAACAAAGCAGGCACCGGGACGCGTGAATTAAACGAGGCGCGCAGAACAAACTTGAGGCAGAGAATAGCGGAAAAATTCAAAAGTTGGAATAAGGAAAACGCCTTAACGCCGACACGGAAGTACATGTACCGAACGGATGGCGTTGGAATTGCCGCGAGGGACGCGGGTTTCAGGGCGATCCCGAAATGGGAGCTCTGTGAAAATCCCGTAAAGGGATCGGGGTCAGGTGGCCGTGTGCAGCCTCCTGACCCTTAAGTGCAAAGACTTGCCTAGTTCACCGTTTCTGTAAATATTACGGGCGCGAAAGTCGAATAAGTCGCATTGATCGTGACCGTCCCAGTTTGCCCCGGAGTGATATAGGTGACGGAGGCTTGTCCGTGATTGTTCGTGATCGGGGTCGTGGTCGAAAAAGTTCCACCTGCACCGTTGTCCGTGAAATTCACCGTGAGTCCGGAGATTCCGTTCCCGTACTTATCAGTAACAGAGACGATCAGAGCTTTCGCCAACTTGGTGTTCACATGCGCGGACTGGTTGTTGCCCTGGACTAGACTGAAAGCGGTTGCAGCTCCGGCCGTCGCTTGTTCGCTGGCTTTGACGGTGACGGACCCCACGGATGCGGTGACGGTGAGAGACTGAGCCACCGTCGGCAGGGTGTAAGTAGTCGTTGCTTGTCCGGTGGAGTCGGTTATCGCCGGATTGGGTGAGAAGGTTCCTCCTGCTCCGTCGGTGAGACTGACGGATGCACCGGTTACAAGATTTCCGACCGCGTCCTTCGCCCTGACGATAAGGGGTAGCGGCAGGGTGGTTCCGACGGTTCCAATCTGTTTCGAACCGGACACGAAGGACATGGAAGCTACGGGGCCGACGACATCGTGTTCCGTGAATGCTGCGGAAGCATAGCCTGGGCTCGATACCGTAATGCTGACGGTCTGCGGAAGGTTCGGCAGTTTGTAGGAGGTCGAAGCCTGGCCATTGCTATCGGTCACTCCCGTAGGATTGCCGAATACGCCACCCTTACCGCCATCGCTGAAGGTGACGGTTACCCCTGGAACGGCTTTGCCCGTGTAGGGATTGGTGGCCACGATCGTAATCGGTGTGGGCAGGGTCGTGCCCGCGTTCCCAGTCTGGTTGTTGCCTGCGGACGGATTGACAGCCGGGAACAAGCCGTACGCGACCAACTGGGTCTGGGTACCGGCGTACACCTTGCCGTTGACGACGATCGGAGTGGCATGGTGCGGGATAGTTCCCAGCGAGTCGCGACCACCGGACACCATTCCGGAATCATAGAGAAGGAAGAGCCGACTGGCATCGTAGGCAGACAGCAAAGAAACGCCTTGAACGCTGCGCACTAGCCACACGATGCCATTGCTGGTTCCGTTCGACGAGACCACTGGAAGGCCGATGTTGGTTAACTTTCCACTGGTCTGCACGACCGGAGTCGTCGAGAGTGCGCTGACGCCGCTGTTGACGCTGAGGGAGAATCCCTTCAGATAATCCCCATGAGCCAAGAAGTAAACCATGTTGTTCCAGTAAACGGGAGCGCCAAAGAATTCGCCGCCCAGCGCTGCCGGAAGGTACTGGGTGATTTGGTTGTTGTTGGTGGGATTGTACAGTCCCAAATTGTCCCGGTTAAGGAGATAGATATTGCCAGCCTTGCCGGAAGTGACGAGCAAATTCGGAGTCGAACTACCGGTTTGAGTTGGTAGCAGAGTGACTCCGCCAGAGCCCATATCGGTATCGGTGGCGGCCATGTTGGCCTGATCGAAAGGCGTGAAATAATCGTCGACCGTGAATGTGCTTCCGCTCAGCGTCAGCTTTAGAACGCTATCGCCATAGTCCTGTGCGCTGTAGTTGTAGAGCCCGTTGGCTGTCGAGAGAAAGACGTTACCGGCGCTGTCTGCCGCAGGAGCTATGCCGGCCTGCCAGAGAGAGCTACCGTAGCTGTTGTCGGGCTGGGTCGTCATCTGCGCGACCTGTTGCAGGGTCGATGGGTTATAGGCAAACAGCCAGCCCCGCGCTTTCAAGTCGCAGCCGTTCGAACCGGAACCGATGTAAAGCGTGCCATTGACTAACAGCAGGCCGGGCCTCTGAATTTGATTCAGCGGGATAAAGTTCAAGGTTCCGATCTGGCCGGTAATCACCACCGGGCCGCCGAATTTTTCGAGACCGGTGGTGATATCCAATGCATGCAGGCGGTACACGTAGGTGTATTTTCCGGAGACGATTTCCTGAGTCTTGGCGGTCACATAAATTGTGCCGGAGGTTGAATCGATCACCGGGGTGCTGGTGATTCCTAACTCGGCCAGTGCCGTAACGTTGTTGCAACCTTCCGCCTGCGCAGGCACGGTAGTGACCCCGACTGCCGGGTTGAGGAAGCTGGTTTGCCAGAGTTGAACACCCGTATCGGCATCGATCGCGTAGACACTGTCATGTTGGGTCGCAACGAAAACAACGTTATGAGGGATGCTGTTGATAACCAGAGCGGACATGTATAGGGGCTGGGCCTGAACGTAGCCATCGACATTGAATGCGAATAGTTTCCCGAACTGATTGGTATTTACGTTGGCGGTGGTGAGCAGGGTCTCATTGATGTTCTGGCCGGTGCGAGCATTGTCCATCTTGTTGGTGAGCACGTTGGCTTGCGCGAAGGACCTTTGCAGGCCAGCGAAGCCTACGACGGAAGCCAACAACGCAGCGACAACAATGCCATTTACTTTTCGGAGACGGTCAGAATGCATGCGTGCCCCTTTCATCACAACTAGGATCCGCGTGTACGGCCCCTCGCGGCGGGATCAGGCAACACCGTGTTGATCCGACTGCCTGTTACGACGAACTACACATGGGGGAGAGATGTGCGAGAGGAAATCCCGAGTAGCTGCGTCCTCATGCCCACCCTCCGGGGTACAGAAATTTCCCTGTGTCAATCGATTGCCGACAACGAAGGGGGGACATTCAGGCGCTTAAGACATCGGGCGGAATCGTAGGATCCATTTTTGGTCGGCCCGGTAGAGAAGTCAATGATGAAAATTCTTGCATACCGAACGCCGCGTCCGGCGCGCCAATTGGAGTCTTTCTTCTCCTAGGCCAGATCGGGGACTAATGCTAGTCTGAATGAACTCCCCTCCGTCATTCGCGTCGCCGAACTGAAGAAATCGAGACAATTTATGACCTTCCGCTCAACCGTTCTGGGATTTCTCGCTCTTATTGTGCCGTTCGCCGTTCAGGCTCAAACCGTGAACTCGTTCGAAGGGATGGACGCATCGCAGGTTTCCAGTCCGGGTTACGACGTCGACCCTAATGGTGCCGTGGGAACGAAGCAGTACATGGAGTGGGTCAATACCTTCTACCAGGCGTATGACAAGACGTCATTTGCACCGGTATGGGCCTCACCACAGAATGGCGACACCCCCTGGCGCAACGCGAATATGACGAACTGCTATGGGGCGGGCGGTGGCGATGGCATTATCACGTTCGACCGGTTGGCCTCCCGCTGGATCATCGCGAGGCGCGCCACGCCTGCCAGCAATACTTACTATTACTGCGTTGCTGTCTCGAGTACCGACGATCTTAGTTCTCCGACGCTGGCGTGGTTCACCTACCAGTTCTCTTTGAACTCCGCTCTTGGCGTGAACTCTCACGGAAGCGTGTACTGGCCCGACTGGCCGAAGTTTGGAACGTGGATCGACGGTTATTATGTGAGCTTCGTTCTCCAGGATCCGAATAACCAATACACCAACATCGGGGTTGTGGCTTGCGCTCTGGATCGCACCAACATGCTGACCGGAGGAACGGCCCGGACCATGCAGTGTTACAGCGATCCCAGCCCGATTCCGTTGAATGGAACGTTATATCTGAAGCACAGCCTGATTCCTGCCGATGTGGACGGGACGACTGCACCCCCGGCTGGCCGTCACGAATATTTCCTGAGTATTCAGAATCCGCCCAACGATGGAAAGACGACGACCTCGACGAAGCTGAACTTGTGGAGTTTCCACGTGAACTGGACGACTCCGAGCAAGTCTACTTTCGGCAAGTCGCAGATCACTGTTCCCAGCTATGAGCCCGGATGCTATGACGTATCGCAGGTTGCCAATACGTTTTGCGTGAACGAGCCTTCCAGCAGCCGCACCGGCGTTTACGTAGATTCGGTGGGCGACCGCCTGATGCCACGTTTGGCCTATCGGAATTTCGGCACGTATCAATCGTTCTTGATCGGTCATACCGTTCAGATAACGTCGGGCAGCAACCAGCAGACGGGGATCCGCTGGTATGAACTGCGCGGTTCCGCGAACCCGACTCTGTATCAGAGCGGCACCGTGAACAATGGAAATAGTCTTTACCGCTTCATGCCGAGCCTGGCGCAGGACAAGGTCGGCAACGCCGCGGCAGGGTACAGCGTGTCGAGCAGCACGGTGGAACCGGGTATCCGGGCGGCCTATTGGAGCCTGGCTGGTAAAACCACACCGGTTGAGATTGCCCTGCAGAATGGTGTCGGGGACGAGGAGAATTCGAGTCACTGGGGCGACTACACCAGCATGACGGTTGATCCTACGGATGGCTGCACGTTCTGGTACGTGAACCAGTACTATCAGGTGAGCGAGACCGGATCGGCCATCAATTGGGATACCCGCATCTCCAACTTCAAGCTGTCAACCTGCCAATAACAGCGCACTCGGAACAGCACGAGGAAGCCCGCCGCAAGTCGGCGGGCTTTGTTCATCGAGGCAATGCGGCTACTTACACACTGATGCGATATCTGCCGCAATCTGCTGGGCGCCAGTGCTGAAACTTGGAATGTCATGCTCCACCGCGGCCAAACATTGCAGCGCAGGTGCCGGAGAAACAAACTGATTCCAGAACGTCCCTTGGGGCACAGCATTGCTAGTATCCAGGTCGCCGAAGAGTTGCTTGATACTCATATTCGGAAGGCTGACAGTCTGCGATCCCTGATAGAGAATGCTGTCGGAAAGAAGCAAGCCAGCCGGCGCCGCGGTGCCGTTGATCGCGTCGGTGCATGGAGTGGGTGTGCTGGCACCTGCGGCTTGGTACGCCTCATCGATGATGGCCGCGTCGCCGCCCGAAGAACCCCCGGTTGAGTAGCACATGTTTTGTGCCGAAGCGGAGCATGCGTTCTGAAACGTGCTGGAACCGCAAGGACTGCAGCCTTGGTCAAGTCTGGTCATCACCGGGCCGCTGGTGGGCTCGATCATTCTGAACTCCGAAGTCAATCCATACTCGTACACGGCATACGCGATTACGGCAGATCCTCCGCTGTTTCCGGTGGCGCACATGGGCGCGCTGTTCGAGGCGGAGACGCTCGGGTTGATGATCGTCGGATTGTGGTAGACCCAGTCTGCGACGGTCGCGTAGCGGCAAGCTAGCCGTCGGACCCCGCCCGGGCCAGTCAGCCAGCCCCGAGGTGTCGCGCCATTATCAAATGGCGCGCCAAACGACACCTGGACCGTGTTGTAGTTGCTACCTAAGAGTGATGTGATCACGTTGCTTCCGTCGATGTACCCTCCCGCGTTGGGATCATCGTAAAGACCGCTCCCTCCCGTCCCCGTTCCGAGAAGAACCGTGCCCACTGGAGCGCCTGTTGGGTTATTCACTTTCAGATATGCGGAGAAGGCTGCGACTCCTGGACAAGAGATGGCCAGCTGATAACACGCTCCGCCACTCACGGAACCGGCACAACTCCCCAAGGGCGAGGAACTGGTGACGGATCCGATGGGGTCCGTCGCTTGGACAGTGACAGTCGCGGAATTCGTAGAGCTTGGATTGGCCTGCGCTGCGGCCGTAATCGTCACGGTGGCCGGACTCGGAACGCTGTTTGGTGCGATGTAGAGTCCCGTGGACGCGTCGATGGTCCCGGCGCTCGCCGTCCAACTGACATTCTGGTTTGTAGAGCCGCTGACAGAGGCGGTGTATTGCCAGTTGGCTCCCACCCCAATGGCGGTGGGCGCCGCAGCCGCAATGCTAACCGTGATCGGCGTTTGTGAAGACGAGACATTCGAGGAAGACCCGCCGCACCCTACCAGTGAAAGAAGGCCCAACGACAGGACAGCTTGAGAGCAAATTCTGAACTTCGGATTCAACAAGAGGGCACCCTGCTTGCGAGATAGAGATGGGAACGCGAGCGAAGAAGAAGAGTTCCGTGGCCAGTGAGGTTATGGTGCCACCCCGGAACTAGGCTGTCAAATCCGGCGATTTGGCTCAGTGCCAGGGTTCGTGTATATGGCCAGTCCGACCCGCGCTCAACTGGGCGCTCACAATTTGGCAGATTCGCCCCCGAGCAACAAAATGGCTACTTGCAGAGGTTCGCGATGTCAGTTGCGATCTGAGCGGCGGAAAGTGAGTCGTTCGGCAGGCCCTGCATCCCGCCTGCCCGGCAGGACGCGGTTGGAAAGGTTTGCAAGACAACCTTGTTCCACTGCCAACCCTGGGGCTCGTCACCGCCGGTGTCCAAGGATCCGAACAGCTGGTTCACTGTCGTGTTTGGAAGAGGAAACACTGCGCCTTTCCCGCGCTGATAGTAAATGCTGTCAGATGTAAGCAAGAGAGTATTGATCGTGTTTCCGCCCGAGCAAACGGTTGGTTGGGAGTAGGCCGCGTCGATGGTCGTTGCACCTTGCGTGTAGCACATGGCGGCGGGGGCGGCATTGCAGGGAGCGCCCGACGGTCCATTCGCTCCTGTGCTGCATATGCAGCCCTGGTCGAGCGCCGTCATAACAGGGCCGTTCGTGAGTTCGATCATCTTGAGGTTTGGGTTCACGCCATTCAATGTATTCGCGCCATTCAGCCCATACTCCGACACGGCATAAGCGATGGCTCCCGCTCCCCCGCCGTTCCCTGTCCCACACAGCGGCGCGGTGGTCGTGGTGTTGCTATTCAGCATCGTAGGATTGTTATAGATCCAATTGGCGACCGTGGCGAATCGGCAGGCTAGGCGTCGAACCCCTCCCGGTCCCGTCAGCCATCCATTTGGACTCGCTCCACTGTCGAACGGCGCGCCAAACGAGACTTGTACAGCCGTATATCCGTCGGTCACCACGTCTCCCACCGTCGTGTCTCCGTACGTGTACTCCAAGTCGTATAGGTTGGCACCGCCTCCATCTGTCGCGAAGATCACGGTGCCCAAGGGAGGGTTTTGTGTAGGGGTATTGACCTTGAGGTAGGTCGTCCAGGGTGCGACCTGATCGCACGCAACGCTCATCTGGTAGCAAGACGTATTTCCAGAATCTTCCGTCGCGGTCGGACAGGTGCCTGAGTACTGCTGGAAACCAGAGACGGCGCCCAACGGGTCGGTCTCCTGTACCGTGATAGTCGCGGTCCCAGATTGGGTCGAGTCGAACTGCGAAGTCGCTGTTACGGTAGCGACCTGCGTGCTCTGTCCTTGGGACAGAGGAGGCGCGATGTAGATTCCTTCGTTGCTGGGGACTCCCGTTGTGTCTGCAACTGGTACGAAGCCGCCTCCGCCGCTTGAGATCCAATTGACGCCCTGGCTCCCCGAGGGGCCTCCGGTTACTGTGGCCGTATATAGCAAATTGGCGCCTTGCCCAATCGTGTCGGTAGCGGGCATAACAGTTACTGTGACGTGCACATTGGCAAGGATCGAGCCCGATGACGCCGTATTCGCAGCTGAAACGGCCGTAATCGCAACCGTGAACGGAGCCGCGCTGACGCTTGCCGGAGCGGTGTAGACAGCGGTATTCGCACCAGTGGAAACGATTGTGCCGTACGGAGGGTTAACTGATCCGACGGGGGTCACTTGCCAGTTTGTCACGGCGGTATTGCTGGTCCCGGTAACGGTCGCGGAGAACTCTTGAGTTCCGCTTACAGGTACTGGGACCGGGACAATCGTCGAGGTTGGTACCGGCGAAATCGTAACCGCGATTCCGGTGATGTTCACCGTGGCGGTCCCCTGTTTTGTAGTGTCAGCTTGCGACTGTGCGGTTATCGTGGCCGTAGCGTTCTGCGTAAGATTCGACGGCGCGGTGTACAGGCCAGTAGTGCTGATCGTTCCCACCGTAGAATTGCCGCCCAACGAGCCGCCGACGTACCAGCCGACGGTAGTGTTGGACGCTCCCGTGACTTTCGCTGTGAACTGCTGTTGCCCACCTGCATTCAGGTTCGCCGTTGCGGGGGTTACAGTGACAGCGACTTGTGATGGTGTAATCGTGACTGTGGAAGGCGTTGAGGTTGTGCCGTTAGCAACCGCTGCCGCCGTGATCGAGATTGTAGGAGGATTCGGTACCGTCGCCGGTGCCGTATAAACCGCGGTCGTAGTGCCCGACGAATTCGCTCCTGGTGTGAGTGTGCCCAACGCCGAGTTTCCGTTCTGGACGCCGTTGACAGACCACGTTACCGCGGTTTCGGAAGGACCTGTCACGGTGGCAGTGAAAGTAGTTGTGCTGCCGCCGGATACGGTGGCAGTCGCGGGCGAAACGCTCACGGTTGTCTGCTGGTTGACGCCGCCGCCGTTGCTACTCTTCGTGGCGATGCATCCTGCTAGGAACAGCGCGCTGACGAGCACTAGCGCCGAGCAAACAATCTGACTTCCACGACATGGTAATCCGCTTCGCAAGGGACCTCGCATGAATAGAAAAAGGGTAGAAGGTGTCTGGGGGATGGAATGGAAGTCTACCCTGTGTTTCACATATTGTCACGCTCGATCTGCACGCTGATGAAGTTAAACGTGTCCCCGCTCAGGGGAACCGAATCGCCAACGGATCACGGACGTGTTTTACGCACCACGCAAAACTGCGCGTCTTCTTTGATGAAAAGGAAACCGTTCTTGCTTACTCCATTCAAAACAATCGCTTACCGTGGTCACCAATGGTAGATTACCTTCACGTTACTGTTTAGCTTCAGGGCGTTCTCCCCCAATGCCTGGCTGGCGATGACCAATGTGTGCAAATAATTTCATGCTTGGCGAACGGACCGACTTTTGGTTAAATAGGGAAACACAGCGCGACGGTAAAAGTAGCGTTCCCCCTCTAAAAGACACTTTGAAGCATTTCTTGCCGCTCCCCTCATGCGTTTGACTGATTTTGCTGTGCGTTGAATGGGAAGGCAAATTTGTCTTTCAGAGTCTGGCTGAACGACCACCAACCGACACAAATGATCGCATTCCGAACAAACATCTTGGGGAGAAGATAGCTGATATGAACTCATCCGTGCCCGATTTTGAGGTAGGAATCATTGGAGGCGGCCCTGCGGGTTCCAGCATGGCGGCATACCTGGCCAAAGCCGGTGTGAACTGCGTGGTGTTTGAACGCGAGTTGATGCCGCGCGAACACGTAGGAGAGTCGCTGGTGCCATCGTCGACTCGCGTATTTAAAGATCTCGACTTTCTGCCCAAGATGGAAGAAGCCAAGTTTCCGCACAAGTTTGGAGCGGCCTGGACGGCGGCGTCCGACGCCAAGGTCTACAACATGGACTTCGGCGGCGTTTCGGCCGATTGCCACGTCGACATCCGGTTCTCGGAACGCGAGCAGGCTGGAGTTGGCCAGAACTACACCTACCACGTGGACCGAGGCAAGTTCGACCTGATGCTGCTGCAGCACGCCAACCAGTTTGGTGCCAAGGTCTATGAAGGCATTCACGTGAACGGCGTTGATTTCACGGATCCAAATTGCGCCGCCGTGAAGTACAAGATGGGCAAAAAAGATATGAGCACCACGTGCCGGATCGTGGTGGACGCTTCAGGGCGCAAGACTCTTCTTGGTAACCAGTTGAAGTGGCGCATTCAGGACAGCGTGTTTGACCAGTACGCCATTCACACCTGGTTTGATGGCTACGACCGCCGCTGCATGGCGTCGAACAAGCAGACGCAAGGCGACTTCATTTTCATCCACTTCCTTCCGATCACCAATACCTGGGTCTGGCAGATTCCCATCAGCGAGACCGTTACCAGCATCGGCGTGGTCACGCAGAAGAAGAACTTTGCGGGAAGCAAGGAATCGCGCGAGAAGTTCTTCTGGGAGTGCATCAAGAGCCGTCCTGAGTTGTACGAGGGCCTGAAGGCGCAGGGTTCGCAGCAGATCAAGCCGTTCAAGGACGAGGGCGACTACAGCTACGCCATGAAGCAACTGGCCGGCGACCGCGTGGTTCTGGTCGGGGACGCGGGACGATTTGTCGATCCCATCTTCTCCACCGGCGTGAGCATCGCGCTGAACTGCTCGCGCTTCGCGCACAAGGACATCCTGAAGTCGCTCGAGACCGGAAACTTCAGCCGCGAGTCGTTCACCGAGTACGAGTCGACTCTGAAGCGGGGCACGAAGAACTGGTACAACTTCATCACGGTGTACTACCGCCTGAACGTGCTGTTCACCGCGTTCGTGCAGGATCCGCGCTACCGGCTGGATGTACTGAAGCTTCTGCAAGGCGACGTCTACGATGATGCCGAGCCGGCAGTGCTGACCCGGATGCGCAACATCGTCCGCCAGGTCGAAAAGGATCCCAACCATGCTCTGCACGGATTCCTGGGCGATCTCACCGCCGATGCGTTTGTGGAAGCCTCGGTCTAGGCAGAAACAGCTAGCGAACACACTGGGAGAATATTAGCGATATGAATCATTCAGTCCCTGATTTTGAGGTAGGCATTATCGGTGGTGGGCCCGCTGGATCGAGCATGGCGTGCTACCTGGCGAAAGCCGGCATCAAGTGCGTGGTGTTCGAACGCGAACTGTTTCCGCGGCCGCACGTGGGCGAGTCGCTTGTTCCATCGTCCACCCGCGTGTTCAAGGATCTGGATTTCCTTCCGCAAATGGAGGAAGCAAAGTTCCCCCACAAGTTTGGTGCGGTCTGGACCACCAACGACGATAATCCCGGATACGTGCATGATCTCGAGGGACTGGCGCCGGACTACAACGTGGATATCCGCTTCGAAGAGCGCAAGCAGGAAGGTATGGAGGATCGGAACTATACCTACCATGTCGATCGCGGCAAGTTCGACCTGATGCTGTTGAAGCATGCCCAGAAACTCGGCGCGACTGTCTATGACGGCGTCAAAGTGGCGCGCGTGGACTTTGGCCCCGAGCAACCGGAGGTCTATTTCAACATTGGATCGAAGGAGATGAGCGTCAGCTGCAAGATGGTGGTGGATTGCAGCGGCCGCCAGACCTTCCTGGGAAACCAGCTCAAGCTGAAAGTGAAAGACACCGTATTCGATCAATACGCCATTCACTCCTGGTTCGATGGCTACGACCGCAAAGTATTCGCCAAGCGGGATACGAATCTGGATTACATCTATATCCACTTCCTGCCGATTTCAAACACCTGGATCTGGCAGATCCCGATCACCGACACGGTTACCAGTCTCGGAGTGGTCACACAGAAAAAGAATTTCGCCAAGTCGAAGGAAGATCGCGAGAAGTTTTTCTGGGAGACTGTGGGCAGCCGGCCTTTGATCGCCGAGACGCTGCGCAAGTCGGATCGCATCCGTCCTTTCAAGGAAGAAGGCGATTATAGTTACGCCATGAAGCAGCTGGCCGGCGACCGCTTCATGCTGGTGGGAGACGCGGGACGTTTCGTCGATCCTATCTTCTCAACGGGCGTGAGCATCGCGCTGAACAGCTCCCGCTTCGCGCACAAGGACATAATCGCGGCCATCGAGAAGAATGATTTCTCGCGGGCAAGTTTCGTTGACTACGAGACCAAGCTGCGGCGGGGTACGAAGAATTGGTACGAATTCATCTCCGTTTACTACCGGCTGAACGTGCTGTTCACCTACTTCATCAGCGACAAGAACTACCGGCTCGACGTTCTGAAGCTTCTGCAGGGCGATGTGTACGACGAAGAAGCGCCGGAAGTACTGACGAAGATGAAGCAGATGGTTTCCAAAGTCGAGCAGAACGAGAAGCACCCGTGGCACAAGCTGTTGGGGGATTTGACCTCCGACGCTTTCCGGCCGCAAGTCTAATGTTGGCCGACTAAGCGATCAGCGAAAGGGAAGTCCGATTTCGATCGGACTTCCTTGGTTTTCGGTGTAATCTATCCCCCTGAATTCTGGCATTCCAGGTTTAAGTTGGTAAGAGCTCAAGTTCATACGAGCGAAGAGGCCCGATGTCGCACACGAGCCGCAATTTCGTAGTGGCGTACATTCTGCTGGTGGGCTTGCCTCTACTCGGCCTGGCAGGCGTCCTGCGAACCGGCCGCACCCTGACGGCACCCATTTCGGTCGACGGCGTTTGGAAGATCGAAGCCGTCGCCAATTCCGTCAACCCTCAAGGCTGCGCCGAAGTGGCCTCCTCTCTCGCCAACACCTCTGCAGTAATCTCGCAATCGGGCAAGAGCCTAGTGCTGACGTTTAACGGTCCTGCAAAGACGGTCGCGTCTGGTTCGATCGGGAGCAAAACTCTCACCGCGTCGATCAATCCTGCGCCAGATTCTTCGAGC
Source organism: uncultured Acidobacteriaceae bacterium (assembly GCA_963788555.1). Taxonomy (GTDB): domain Bacteria; phylum Acidobacteriota; class Terriglobia; order Terriglobales; family Acidobacteriaceae; genus Sulfotelmatobacter. Next base: position 1,301,543 of record CAWBHM010000008.1, read on the forward strand.
GGATGCAGCGGCGACCAAGGTGTTTCACTTACCGCGACAGTCGACCCGAAATCGGAACCGCGAGTGTTGACCGGTGTTCTCTCGGTGAACGGTTGTGCGTCTTGTGCCCCGATACCGTTCCATGCGGTCCGGCAGCCACGCATGCTCGCCGGAGGCTCACACTAATGCCCAACCTTTTCATTTTGGTGCTGCAGCTGGCGGTCGTTCTGATCGTGTGCCGTCTCGTCGGAGAGCTGTTCCAGAAAATCCATCAGCCGCGCGTCGTCGGAGAGATGTTTGCGGGGATTATGTTGGGCCCGTCACTGCTGGGCTGGGTTGCGCCTCATTTCTCCGGCTATCTGTTTCCGCCCTCCAGCCTGGGGTTCCTGAATGCTTTGAGCCAGGTCGGCGTCATCGTATTCATGTTCCTGGTAGGGCTCGGGATCAATCCCCGGGAGCTGAAGAAACAGGGTCACGCGGCGGTTCTGACCAGCCACGTGAGCATCACAGCTCCTTTTGTTCTCGCTGCGTTCCTTGCCTTGTACCTCTATCCGCGGTTGTCCGACGACAGCGTCACCTTTACGAACTTTGCGTTGTTCATGGGAGCGGCCATGAGCATCACGGCCTTCCCAGTCCTGGCCCGCATCCTGTCGGAACGAAACATGTTGGCCAGCCGACTAGGGACGGTCGCGATTGCCTGCGCCGCGGTCGATGACGTGACCGGCTGGTGCATCCTTGCCTACATTGTCGTGCTGATCCGGGCGGCCCACTCGTCTACTTCGATCTGGATCACGACCGCGGGCCTCGCCGTGTTCGGTTTGATCATGATTTACGGCGTTCGGCGGCTCTTGCGTGGCTACGAGCGGGTCTATAAGGAAAAGGGCGAACTGAGCGAGAACCTGATGGCGCTCATGCTGTTGCTGGTTCTGCTGTCGGCCTTGTGTACAGAGTACCTGGGCATCCACTTGCTGTTTGGCGCGTTCCTGATGGGCGCCATCATGCCGAAGCAGCGCCACTTTGTGAGGTACGTCCTCGACCGGTTTGAGACCATCACGGTGACGCTGCTCCTGCCCTTGTTTTTCGCGTTCACCGGCTTGCGCACCAACATCGGACTGGTGAAAGGTCCGCAGATGTGGATGTACTGTGGCCTCATCATCCTGGTGGCGACGGCTGGCAAACTCGGCGGTTCTACATTGGCGTCCTGGGTGACCGGCATGCCGTTGCGCGAAGCCGCGGGCCTTGGGACGCTCATGAATACGCGCGGGTTAATGGAGTTGGTGATCCTCAACATCGGGCTCGATATCGGCGTGATTTCCCCCGCCCTGTTTTCGATGATGGTGATCATGGCGTTGGTTACGACGTTTATGACCACGCCGGTGCTGAGGATGATTTGCCCAAGGGAATTGCTGGCCAGCGCACCGGAAAGAGTAGTTGCGAGACCTTCAACCCCGCCCATCAACGTGCGCGACGGCGAAAGCCAAGTCGCCTGAATTCCCACGCTTCCCAAAAGCCACTGAATTTCACGGAAGCCGACGTCGCGGTGTCTTCCCACGTCCGATTGAGCGGGTGTGCAAGAACTTTCACGCTTGACACTGGGGGAAGGGCAGCGAAGAATGCCCAAACGGTCCGCTGTCCTTGCACCGAGAGCAGATCTCCAATTGGACATTCCCCCGATGGTCCTGAGGACTCACAGAGTCTGCGGGGGTGGCACCACCACGAATGTGGATCTTTCCTAACGATCGCCATCAAACCGAACCCTCGGAGGATTGAACGATGCCTGCTGCCCTGCGCCGTTTTCTTTTCTGTTTTGCGAACTGCTTCCTCCTAGGTGAGTTTCTGCTCGTCGCCGCGTCCGCCCAAATCACCGCATCGCCCAGTTCTTTGGCATTTGCCAACACATACGTCGGCTTGGTCTCTGGTTCGAAGTCGATTACGGTGACCAACACCGGAACCGCGACCACAACGGTGACTGCCATTACTTCTTCGTGCCTGGAGTTCCAGTTGGCATCGGGCCAAGTGCCAGCAACCTTAGCTCCCAAGGCGACCACGACGTTCTCCATGGTGTTTGTGCCGGATTCGGCGAAGACATTCAGCTGCACCTACACCCTGACTCAGCAAACCGGGAATCCACTTTCGGTTCCTACGTCGGGAAAGGGTTTGGCGTCGAAGGCAGTAGTCAGCATCAGTCCAACATCCTTGAGCTTCCCGAACCAGCCTGAGGGTACGGCGAGTGCAACGCAGCTGATCACGATTTCCAATACCGGCTCCGGCCCTGTAATCCTGCAGGGAATCACGATCACCCCACCGACGTTCTCAGTGACCGGCGCAAAGCTGCCCATGACGATTAACGCTAACGCGAGTACGACAATCAGCATCGGCTACAGTCCGGCGCTGGTGACTTCCGAGATCGGTGTGGTCGGTCTCACCTTCAATCAGGTTCCCGTCAAGGTCGTGGATCTTAGCGGCAGCGGTTCGGTCGCCACTTCGCTGTCCCTTCTGAATATCCCCACGCTGCCGGCGGGTACGCAAGGCGCCGCATACCAGGCGCAGTTCGCGGCGGCTTCTGGAAATCCTCCGTATACGTTCAGCCTGAAGCCGGGATCCACGTTGCCCACAGGCCTCACACTTTCCAGCGCGGGCCTGATCAGTGGGACGCTCGCCTCGAGCGTGATCGCAGGCAACTATACGTTCACGGCTGGCGTAAAGGACAACAGCAAGAACAACGTGACCAAGCTCTTCACTCTGACCGTGTCCAAGGCGACGGGCTCTGTCTGCAACAACATCTCGTACAACGTTCCGAAGACGACGACCCCCATCGTTCCGATCAGCGACCTTGCTACCGGGAGCTACCAGGGAGAAGAAGGCGGGCTCTATCCCAGCGGGAGCAATGTGCGTCCACCATCGCATGACTCCGATGGCGTGGCTTTCGCCAAAGCGATCGTGCCGCTCGATTCGAATGGCAACTACAGTCCGACAGGGAAGTACGTAATGCTGGCGCTGGGAGAGTCGACGGCGCTGGATGAATTTGGCGAGTTCCTGCCGCTGGCGAATGCCGATCCGACCAAAAACTCTGCTCTCGTATTTGTCGACGGACCGCAGGGCGGCGCCACGCCACATCTTCTGGCCTCGGCTTCTTCGCCGTACTGGAACACGATTATCAATAACTATTTGCCCGACCAGGGAGTCACCGCCAAGCAGGTCGTCGCCGTTTGGATGGAAGACAGCAACGGCATCGCGAAGGGAACCTTTCCCGGCGACATGACCAGCCTGCAAGGGGATTATGAGTCGGTGATGAACAACGTTCATACGCTGTTCCCCAATGCGACGCTGGCGTATTTTTCCAGCCGCATCTATGCGGGCTATTCGAACGGAGTCGCGACCATCAATCCCGAGCCCTATGCTTATGAGGCTGGCTTTGCCGAGAAGAACGCCATTGCCGACCAGCTCAACGGCAACGCGAACCTGAATTACAACCCGGTCTCTGGGCGCAGTGATGGCTCCGTGGATGTCCTGGGGGCCCTACTACTGGGCGAACGGATTGCTGGGTCGCAGCGACGGACTTGTGTGGACGTGCCAGGATCTGCAGGCCGATGGTACACATCCGTCGTATCCGGCAGGAGACTTGAAGGTGGCAGGGCAACTCCTCAACTTCTTCAAGACCGACGACACGACCACCCCGTGGTTCCTTCATCCGTAGGCGAGTGCGAACAGCTTCGGCTTTGGGACGATCCCATCGCGATCAGAATCCGAACCTGGATCTGGTCGAGATGGGATTTGTTTTGCAGAGAGCCTCTCTCTGCACTGCCGCAGGCTGTTTCATGCGGCAGGAGCCTGCACTAGTCGTGCTACACTCGTTTCACTGAAACTGGAATGCCGCAATGTTTCGGCTTGTCCAGAATTCCTGCTTTTGAGGAATCTATGAAACCAGCCATCGAGACTCCGGGCGGAGTCTCTACCGATCCCTATAGCAAGACAGTCTGTTGCCTGCGTTGCGAACAGAAGCTCCAGAGATATCAGTTAATGAAGGCCAGCCTTGCGCCGGGCAATTCCGGCCATGCGATTCTGTCATGCCCGCGATGCGGCCATGTCGAGTTCGTGGCCGATTCGAGCCCACTGCTGCAGAGCCTGGAATTGATCTCGGTCGATACTGGGGACGGCGACTAGCTGGATCGTATAGGCCCTTGCGGCTGCAGTGCATCCTCCGAGTTCCCAATCTTCCTCCGGGTATAAGCAAAGGTATTCTCCTGGGCGGGGTTGATCGTCCATGCGCATTCTTCTAATCGGCGGAAATGGCTTCATCGGACGTTTCGTTGCCGATGCACTCAAGCAGCAAGGGCACACCCTTGCGGTATTTCATCGGGGTACCACGCCCGCGCCTCCTGGCGTCGACGAGATTCGTGGCGATCACAATCAACTTAACGCGAGCGCTCAGGATCTGAAGCACTTTTCTCCTGATGTAGTCGTTGATCTGGTAATCAGTTCGGGCGCGCAGGCGGAACAGCTGATGGACATCTTCCGTGGCGTCGCGCAACGCGTGGTGATGCTGAGCAGCATCGACGTGTATCGAGCGGTCGGTATTTCGCAGGGCACGGAAGAAGGTCCGCTACTCGAGGTTCCCCTCACGGAAGAGTCGGAGTTGCGGCGCAGTCTACATCCGTATCCGCCCGAAGTCCTGCAGGGCCTGCGCAAGATTTTCCCGTGGGTTACGGACGACTACGACAAAATCCCGGCGGAGGCCATCGTGATGAACGACGCCGCCCTTCCGGGCACCGTTCTTCGTCTCCCCATGGTGTACGGACCGGGGGATCCGCTGCATCGTTTCTATCCTGTGGTCAAGCGCGTCGTCGACGGACGTCGCCATATCATTTTTCCTGAAACGCTAGCCGCCTGGCACTCGCCGCGCGGCTACGTGGAGAACGTGGCCGCAGCCATTGCGCTGGCCGCTACAGACAACCGCGCAGCGCGACGTATTTATAACGTGTGCGAAGAACCATCGTTCAGCGAATTGGAATGGGCACGAAACATCGCCAGTGAGATGAAGTGGGAAGGGAAGTTCGTGGTTCTGCCGGTGGAGCGCACGCCCCGCTACCTGCTGAAGCCCGGGAACGCCGCCCAGCACTGGACGGCAAGTTCGGCGCGCATTCGTCAGGAGCTGGGATACAAAGAACCGGTAACCATCGAGGAAGCAATCCGCCGAACAATAAGCTGGCAGACCGAGAACTCACCAGAGGTGGAGTTCCTGGCGCAATTCGATTATGCGGCGGAGGATGCGGCAATCGCCCGCTAAAACGGAATGTCGTCGTCCGTGATCGGGCCGGATCCGGCCGGCTCAGGCTCTGGAGTGCGTTGGTCGAAGTTGTTGCTCCCGCCCGCAGAAGAGGAAGCTCCGCGCGAGCTGCCTGCGAAGTCGCCACCGCCGCCCTCGCCGCGTCCACCGAGCAGAATCAGGTCACTGGCTACGACCTCGGTCATGTACTTCTTCTGGCCGGAGGTCTTGTCGTCCCAGGAGCGGGTCTGCAGGCGTCCTTCGATGTAGACCTTGCCGCCCTTCTTCAGATACTCGCCGGCGATCTCGGCCAGGCGCTGCCAGAGCACAACGTTGTGCCACTCCGTGCGGTCCTGCCATTCGCCAGCTTTATCTTTGAAACGCTCGTTGGTGGCAATCGTCAGCTTGGCCACAGGCGTACCCTGCGGCGTGTACTTGATTTCGGGATCTTTCCCCAAATTTCCGATCAGTTGAACCCGGTTCAGACTCTTGCCAGCCATAGCGATGCTCCTTTGCAGGGGTTCACTATAACAGAATGGACCCGGTGGGAATCGGCCGCCCGTCCCAAGTCCCTGCCCGGAGTACCATTTCGGGTCGGGATATCGCTGTTTCGCAGGGGGTGATGCTCCATCGGAAGTAAGTTCATTCTGGCGGCGGTTCAGGTTATAATGCGGCGCATGCCTCCTGCACCCGGCGCCACCAGAGCCGTTGGGATGGTTCCCGACGAGCTCAAGTTTGAACCGAAGTCCAAAGGCCTCGCCACCCCGCGCAAGAAGAAACCGAAAGAATTGGCGGTGATCACCGAGTGCTGCACCGGATGCGCCGGCTCGCCTGCCTGCGTGGAGTATTGCCCGGTGGAAGACTGCATGTTCTGGGTGCCCGACGAGGACAATCCGCCGTTCGGCCGCATCCAGATCGATCCGATTCTCTGCATCGGCTGCAAGAAATGCCTGAGCAAAGGCCCCGACGGCTGCTTCCTCGATGGCTGTCCCTGGGACGCTATCGTTATGGTCGATACGGTGGAAGTGGAAAAAGAAGTCGGGCCGATGGCGATTTGAAGGGCAGCTGTTAGCCATTAGCTCTTAGCTTCGACCCAAACCGCGCATGTCATCCTGAGCGGAGTAGCAGAAGTCACGAAGTGAATTCCGCTGCGCAGTCGAAGGATCCCTACCCACTTGCGCGCCTGTTGCCTGGCAAGGAATTTCTACCGTTCGCCTAGCCTTTGAGTCGCGGTTCCTTGAGTTGCAGCAAATCCCACAGGTTCCCGTATAGATCTTCGAACACGGCCACGGTTCCATACGATTCCTCACTCGGCGACCGGACGAACTTCACGCCGCGCTCCGTCAGCGCTCGATAGTCGCGCCAGAAATCATCGGTGTGCAGAAATAGAAAGACGCGTCCGCCAGTCTGATTGCCAATGCGGCTAGCCTGTTCGGGGGTGACTGCTCTGGCGAGCAGCAGGTCGGTTCCGGTTGCTCCGGGAGGTCGAACGCGCACCCAGCGCTTCCCGTTGCCGAGGTCGGTGTCCTCGACCAGAAGAAAGCGGAGGGATTTCGTGTAGAAAGCGATGGCCTCGTCGTAGTCGCCAACGACAAGAGCCACGTGCCCTAATGTTTGTCCCATGACTGAGTTTGAAGATCGTAGATTCTAGGGGTTCAGGTTGAAGTGAAAACTGTCATTTGCGTCGTTCAAATCTGCAATCTAAGATCTGCAATCTGAAATCGCATGGCCGTCAATTCTTCTCCGCTCGCGCCCGGATCGCTTTCTCCGTTTCTGCCGCCTGCTGTCGTACATCATTAGAAATATCCGGGAGGTCGCGTTCGTAGGGACGAATCGCCTCTAAATCTTCTAACTGACCGACGAGATACAACGCCCGCAACGCTTCCCATACCTGCTCGGTCCCGGGATCGACCACCGCCACTTCCGAGCCGCTAGCTACGTTTGCTCCGGGTTGCGCAACCGAGCGAATCCGTCCTGGAATTGGCGAGCGGATCTCCACAGGTTGCGCCGAGCCGGAAGCCGCCACCTTTGCGAGCAATCCGCCTTGATGGATGGCCGTGCCAGGCCGGTCCGCATCCACGACATGTCCATCTACCGGAGCCGTAATCCGCGCGGGCTGCAGCAAGGCCACGATCTGCGGACGTCCGGTTGCATCTCCGAAGCGCACCAGCGAAAGCGCCGCATTGCCTCGCACCATCGGCGAAGGATCAGACAGCATCTTCAGCAGCGCCTCGTGAAAGCCAGCGCCAGATGTGTCCAGCCCCATGACCCACGCGTCCGTGTTGCGCACCTCTTCGACGGGATCGTTCGCCAGCCGGATCAGGTCCGGATACCACTGCTTTGTGGCCGCATCCGGATGCGCCATCCGCTCGCCCATCTGCACCAGCGCATGCTGGATGTGCCGTGGCTTCTTGTCGTCGTGAAGATATTCGGTAAGCTGCTGGTCGGAAAGATGCCGCCCAAACCACGTGTTCCACCAGAACAGAAACGGCATGAGGACTATGAGCCAGCCGGTGGCAAAGAAGAGAATCTTCTGCGTGCGCGACATGCTGCGCTTGGGCTTGGCACCGGGTGAGCCATCTTGGCCGACCTGCGGAGTCAGGAGTGGAAGTCTCAGATGAAATCGACATGAAATCTCGGGAACGGAACTATAGCAGAATCGCTACTCCACATCCGCGTCGAGCACGCGCTCCTGCTCCAGATAATGCGACATCGCATACTGCGCTAAAAGCGGCGTCTGCAGCCGGATTTCAGCCCCAATCCACTCACCCTTGGCGTGCGGCGCATCCGGCGGATGATTGCATCGTCCGCCACTGCCGAATTGCGGGCCGAAGTCCGCGCTCTGAATCTGATCGAACTGCTGGATCTCGCGCCAGGCCGCATCGCCCACGGTGCCGGAAACGTCGATCTTGAGTTTCAGGACGGACATCAAGTCAATTCACCACGGAGTTACATGAGTCACTGAGAAGTTTGATTCGCGGATTTTGAAGACGCTCGAACTCTAGGATCGCTTTACCTTTTCACTCAGTAATCTACCGTGATGAATCGCCATCGCTTGCGACTAGCTGTGCGGGAACCATTGGTAGAGCATGAAATAAACAATCACACCCGTGACGGAAACATACATCCACAAAGGCCACGTCCAGCGCGCGATCGCCCGATGCTGCGGATACCGCGCCTTCAGCCCGCGAGTCAAAGTGATGATCGCCAGCGGCACGATGACGATCGCCAGTGTGACATGGGAAATCAGAATCGTGAAATAGACGGGACGTGCCCATCCCTCGCCCAGGAATCGAATGTTTCCGACTTTGAAGTGGAAGAATAGATAACACCCCAGAAACAGAGCCGACGCAACTACCGCAGCAATCATGCAGGCGCGGTGTGCGGCAATGCGCCCGCGAGCAATCAGGACTGCGTCCAGTCAGCAGCAGCGCGGCGCTGGTTCCGTTCAAGGTTGCATTCAGGGCAGGGAAGAAGGCGTATTGCTCAGCGATCGAATTTCCGACAATCAAGCGGCGGGCCTCGTGGTGCGGCGGTTTGCCATCAGTAATGCGAGTCCAAACATTACCAGCGAAAACAGAACGCAGGGTCGCCATCGCCGACGGCAGCGGAAAGGTGGTCTCCGCCCCGGGATACAAAAGTCCGCGCAGCGCCTCGACTCCATACGTCAACGGATTCAGGCGCATGATCACCTTGATCCACTTCGACGCATTCTGAATCGGGAACAGCGCCCCTGACAGCAGCCACAACGGAATCAGGAACAAATTCACGATTCCGTGGAAGGCCTGCGATGAATCCATGGGCCACGCAATCGCAAATCCGAGCGCAGTCAATGCGAAGGACACCAGGAACACCACTACGGCCGCCAGCAGCACCTGAGCCAGTTCCAGATGAACGCCCGCGAAGGGCGCAAAGATCAGGAAGATCAATCCTTGGACCGCCGAAAGCGTCGTCCCGCCCAGCACTTTGCCGAGAACAATTGCCGTGCGCGGAACGGGAGCAACCAACACCGACAGCAGGAACCCTTCCTTGCGGTCTTCGATTACCGACATCATGGTGAAGATCGAAGTGAACAGCACGATCATGATCAGCGCGCCGGGATAGAAATAATCCAGGTAATGCTGCTGGCCGGGCCCGCCGCCGGAACGAAACGACGTTCCGAATCCCGATCCAATCACCAGCCAGAACACCAGCGGCGACGCCAGCACGCCGACTACGCGCGTCGGTTGACGGTAGAAACGCACGATTTCCCGCCACCAGAGTGTGAATGCTGGCAGCATGACGCCCGCGGAGGCGGGTGCGAGCGGTCGGGTTAACGTTGTTGCCTGAGTTGCCATGCTTAGCTCGCCTTCGCCGCTGGAGCTTTAGCCGGTTCAGCTTTCTTCTTGCCAATCATGCCGCGGTCCCGCATCTCCCAAAATGCGTTCAGCAGGAAGCAGCCCGACAGAGTGAGCAGGATGAGGGTCATGAACAGGCCGTCCATTGTGACTGAAAACGGAGAGAGCACGATCATGCCGCTCACGAAAATCCACACCACGCCAATCAATGGCACAATACCGAGCACCAGAGAAAGCACCAGAATCATTGGACGCAAGCTACCTCCTCTTTTTCCTTTTTTTGTCTTCAGCCGCCACTTCGCGCTCTTCACTCCAAAACTTGTGCCCCGTGCGGTGAATGAACACATCTTCTAGCGCAGGCTTGCTGACGGAAATCGCCTGGATCTCACCGGGAAACGCCTCGACGATGTCAGGCACGAACCGGTGCCCACTCTCGCGTTCGATACGGACCTGGTTTCCCAGCACAGCCGCGTCCACATGAAAACGCGCCCGAATGTGCTCGGCCAGCAAACCGGCGTCGTGCGCAGCGTCGAGCATGATCACGTCGCCACCGATTTCGCTTTTCAATTCCGCCGGCGTGCCCAGCGCCACCAGATTTCCTTCGTTCAAGATGGCCAGCCGGTCGCAGCGCTCCGCTTCTTCCATCAAGTGCGTCGTTACCAGCACCGATACGTGCTCTTCGTCGCGCAGGATCTGCAGGTACTGCCACAGGTCACGCCGCGCGCCGGGATCAAGGCCGGTCGTGGGCTCATCCAGCAGCAAAACTCCTGGATGGTGCAATAGCCCCTTCGCCAGTTCGATCCGCCGCTGCATTCCTCCGGAAAATGTCTCCACTCGCTCTTTGGCCCGGTCGGCAAGACCCACGCGCGTAAGAATCTCTCCCACCCGCTTCTTCAGAAGAGATCCGCGCAAGCCGTAAAGATGTCCCTGATGCCACAGGTTCTCATAGGCAGTCAGCTTCGCGTCGACACTCTGCGCCTGAAACACTACGCCGATCTGCCGCCGCAGGCTCGCTGCATCCTGTGCCGCATCGCAGCCCATGACCAGGGCGCGACCAGCGGTTGGAATCATGAGCGTCGAGAGAATGCGAAAAAGCGTGGTCTTGCCGCTGCCATTCGGTCCAAGCAGTCCGAACAACTCCGCCGGCCGGACATCGAAGGACACGCCATTCAACGCCGTGCGGTTCTCGTAGCGGTGAACCAGATTTTGTACGGAAATAACGGGCGCGGCAGCGTGCTCCACTTCCGGACCGGCGTCAGCGAGCGCAGCGACTTTCGAGACCAAAAGAATACCCCAAGGACTGCAACCAGTTTACGACATCCTGACGTGCGTCAGGCTAAGCATTACGAGCATTTGCATCGGGAAAGTCAGCAAGGCCATTCGCCGAATTCGAGTCTCGCTAGGCGGCGGAAGGATCCCGTTGCGCCTGCTGGCAGCCTTTCTTCGAAGGCGACCGGAACGTGCCTCCATACCTGAATGGCCAGAATCACAGTCGTCGCCAGCAGCAGCGCGCCCACCGCAACGTGGGCCACCGTCGACACGACCATGGGAAGCTCGGGCTGCACGGCGTCCCGGCCCCACGCCACGCGCGTCAGAAAAGCAGTAAAGCCCAGGCATAGCTGGGCAATGACCAGCGACAGCATCAGAATCGCTGGCCTCCGGACGGCTTCGATTTGCGAATAGACCGACAGAGCCCGAACGGCAGTCCATGCCAGCACAAACGAGACTACGACCGCATGCACAACATGCGGCCACCAGCTCAGACCGTGATGACGGAACATCGCTCCCAGAATCAGCTGGACGTACAGCACAAAGATCGAAAGCATCGTAAGGGTGAACAAGGCTGGGACGTCGCTGGTCAAACTCCACGCGGGGCTGTTCTTCGACCCACTTTCTGCCCGTGAATACAGCCATCGCCACCGCGATGCAGAAAAATGTTTGCGCCAGCGCCGCATGCGCCGACGATACTGCTGGCGGCAGGTAAAACAGAACCGTGATTCCGCCCAAGAATTCCCTGAGCGATCACGGTGCCGAGCGCGGCGAAACCCAAGACCCGCATCCAGCGGCGTTTTTCAGTGCGCCACGTCCAGATCGCCAGGATAATCGTCAGCAGTCCCGCAGCCTTGCGCGATCATCCGGTGCGTGTGCTCGAACTTCACACCGCCCACGAGTTTCGGAATCTTGTACCAGGAGCCAAAGGATGTCGGCCAGTCCGGCACCGAGAGGCCAGCGTCGTTACTGGTGACCAGCGCGCCCGCAATGATCAGAAGAAAAGTCCAGCAGGCAAGGACGACGGCGAGCCGATGATGCCCGCGATTATAGGTTGTCGCGATGGCTTTCAGAGTAGTGCCCCTTGGGTCTGGAGTGCCAGAAGCGGCGACCGTGCCGTCCCGGTCAGGAGGGCGGGGCAGGCTGCCCGCTGAGAGCAACCCGCTCCATCCAACCCGGTATTTTAACACCGTAGCCGCTACTCGGCGGCGGCTTTGAAGCTCTGATCCACGGTCTTCGAGTCTTTCGCGGCGACCGTCACCTTCTGGTCCTGCTCGCCCGAGTTTCTCCTGCACGAACGCGATCGTGTAGTCTCCCGGCGGCAGGCCCTTGATTTCATACTTTCCGTCCTTGTCGGTGACGGCAAAGAACGGGCTCTTCACCACGTTGATGTACATCTTCATCCACGGATGCTGGTTGCACTTCACCGGCAGCATGATCTCTTCGCGCGCGAAATTCTTTTCGATCGCCGGAGACGATGGCGGCTGCGACTCGTTCCACTCGCGGTTGTCCTTGGGGGTGGGATGGATGTTGTGCGTCGTCGGATCGTCATTCTTGATCTGCACCGTCTGCCCCGCCATCACACCCAGAACGTGCGGATGATATTGGCAGCCCTTCTGATCGAGCACGACGGGATCCTTGGGAGCGTCGAAGGTGCGGTTCCCCAGTCCATCTTTCACGTATACGAACACATTGGCGAGATCGCCGCCGCAGACGACAATCGTTCTCGGCTTCGTTCGTGCCCTTGCAGCCCGGATCCTGACTCATGTCGATCTTCGACGCTTTCGGAGCTGTGCCGTCAAACTTCACGGTTCCGTTGATCGTGGCCACCGTCGCCGGATCGATCGGCGTTGCCGGCTGCGCCGGGGCCGCCGACTCCGCGGAGCGTTGCTCGATTGCTCCGTATTCTCTTTCTTGCTGCACGCCGCCAGCACAGCAGCGCGCAGAGTGCCAGCGCGCCGACCGTGATTCCTGTCCAACCTGTCTTCTTATTCATGATGTCGCCTTTCTTGAAGTGTAGCGCCGGCGTATTCGCCGGCTGTCGCGCGGGCATCTCGCCCGCGCCCTGGAACAACAACTGCAAGAGCATTCACCGTAACCGCCATTCTGACGCGAACACCGCGAATTCTACCGCGAACCACCGCTCGCCGTATGATGCGATTCCGCCGCCGCCTGTTTTCGATTACTCGAAGGCTGAATCGCTGCCTTCGCGCGCGGCATCGACGACGCCACCCGCCGCTGCTCTTCCGGCGTCAACTGGAAGATGTAGTCGGTCAGCAGCTTCCGATGATCTCCCTCGAAGCCGTTGAACGTCGGTGGCGTCGGCCCGGCAAAGACCCACTGATTGTTCTGCTGCTTGAACAAGCCAGATGGCATCGACGTGCCCGGGCTGACCGCCTGCGGATCGGTAATCCAGCGCTCCACCCAGTCGGGTTTCAGCCGTCTCTTTCGCCAGCAGGAAGTTCGGAGCGGTCGCGATCTTGTCGTGCGCCGGATCGCCCGTCGCATGGCACTTCAGGCAAGGCGCCGCCGTGCTCGAGAACAGGCTGCGCGCCATGTCCGTTTCTTTGGCCGTGAGCGTCGGCACCTCTTCTGGAATATACGGAAGCGGTTGCTGCGACAAAGCCTCAAAGAAGCGCACCAGTTTTCGCAGTTCATTGTCCGAGAACGAGAACGTCGGCATGCGAACTTTCAAATACGGACGCACTCCGTTGCGGTTGGTGTCGGTCGTGCTCAGCGCCGGATTCGACAGGAATTTCCGCAGCCATTCAGGATCGACGCGCGCGCCTTCCGTCAGCAGCTTCGGCGGCAATTGCTCCTGCACATCCTGATACTGCTTCAGCCCCATCAGAATCGTCTTGCTGCCCGGGAATGAACTGGTGACATCCCATGCAGTTGTACTTCTTGACGATCCACCAGCCTTCCTGAATGTCGTGACGCGCGTCGCCAGGCTTGTACTGGTAGCTCTGGGGCAGGGAAGTCTCCTGGCTGCCCAGCAGGAAGGTCGTCAGATCGAGCACCTGATCCTTGGTCAGGTGCAGGTTCGGCATGCGCAGAGCTTCGGTCTCGCTCTTCACCTTGCCCTGATCGTAGACATTCGGCTCGGCCAGTTTGTGCTCGAAGAATCCCTTGTGGTCGTACCACGGTTCCGTCGCCGGACCATCGGGCAGGCGTGCCAGATCGTCCTTGTCTTTAATGGGTTCCGCGTCTTTGCCGCCCCGCTGCGCGACTTCCGTGAAGAGCGCGAAGTCGAGACGCTCGATCGGCTTGCTGCCTTCGTACGTCAGTTCCGTACCGATGCGTCCTTCGTCTTCCATGCCGGAAATCTCATGGCATCCGCCGCAGCCGTAGTAGCGGACCCACTTCTTGCCTTCGGCCTTCAGCGCCGGATCATCCATGAACGACGCGTCCGCGATACGACGACGGCTCCTGCTTCTTCTGCGTCATCAGATACGTGGCGATGTCTTCCGCGTCTTCCGGACTCAGGCGCAGGCTCGGCATTACCGTCATGTTCTGCACTTGCAGTTCGTGCCCGTCATTCGGACACTTGCTGTGATCCAGATCGAACTGAGTAGGGAAGTCCCTTCTTGGCGTAGTCCTCAGGACCGATGTCCTTCTTCTCGTACGGACAGTACGGCCGCGTCCGCTGCCGTGCGTTGTGAATCCAGCGCACCAGATAGTCGTAGTTCGCCTTCTCGCCCACTCGCGTCAGGTTAGCGGCGAACGTTCCGCCCTTCATCTGATCGCCCTCGCCGATCGAGTGGCAGGCCAGACATCCGCGCTCTTCAAACAATTCTTTTCCGTGCGCTGCGTTTCCCGGCTTGTGCTTGGGCAGTTCATCGGTGAAGCCCGACTGCCAGATGTACGCCGAGATCGCCTGAATCTGATGGTCGGTCAGCCGGAAGTTCGGCATCTTCGTCGTCGGCCGGAAATCCGACGGCTTCTTCAGCCAGACCGGAATCCAGTTCTTGTTCAGCTTCAGCCGCGCGTCTTTCAGGTTCGGGCCGACTTTCTTCTGGTCCTGCATCAGGCTGTGCGACTGGAAGTCGAGCTGCTGCAAACGCCCGTCGAGCTTGCTGTTGGCGACTCTCAGGTCGACGGCCTGTGCGTTCAGCTTGTTGGCTTCATCATTGGACTGGGCGGCATCGGCTCGCTTCATCAGATCCGCCGAATTCTTCGTGTTCTCTTTCTTCTGGATTTCGATTTGCTTGATCTGCTGCCCGACCGAGTTCAGATCTTCGGGTTCCTTGTCGTACCCCTCATAGCGATGGCAGCCCATGCAGCCGCGCTGGCGGAACAAATCCTTGCCGTCGTTGATGGTCTGCAACTGCTCGATCGCCGCTGACCAGCACCATGTCGGCGGCGTGACAGGTCTGGCATCCCGCCTGCGCATTCTGCTTTGGGATACAGCGGCCACAGCCAGTGCTCGTAGTTGCCGTGCGCCTTTTCGACGCTGGTGGTCGCGCGTCCATTGCCTTGATGGCAGGGCGAGCACCCAAACTTCTCCGGATCGTGAATCGACAGCAACTCCGGCTCGGGATGGCTCACAAACGCATTCGCGTATTCGTCAGGCTTCTTCTCGCCCTTCGCCGTCATGGACGCGGCGCGTGATTTTCAGCGGCTCGCGCGTGTTCATGTGGCACGACTCGCAGCGGTCGACGATGTTGGCGTCGGCCACATTGATCTGCACAATCGCCGGATCCCAGTCCGTCGCCCTTTTCTTCGAAGCCCCTGAATCTGCGCGGCGTCAGATCGACCATGTGGTCCGAGATGTACTCATCCATCTTGGACTTTGGCCGCAGTCACCGGCTTCAGCACGTCGCCCAGTTCGAGGCTCAGCTTGGTACGCTCGTCGCGGATTTCGTTGTATTTCTCCTCCAATTGCGGAAAGGTGAATTTCTGCTTGGTGCCGTCAGGAAACTCGACCGTCGCCTGCTCGGCTTTGTAGGCATCGATGTCTTTCTGCTTGCTGGCTTTCGAAGAGGCGCTGGTGCTGGTTTCTAGCTCGTACGTCAGAGCGTTTACGTATGCGCGGCGGTCGGTAAAGACGCTCTGCACCGCCAGCAGACGCGCGCTGGCATCGTCGAGTTTCTTGCGAGCCTCTTCGCCCTGCGCTTTCGAGTCCTGATAGGCCTTTTCGTAAGCCTGCTTCAAAGCGACGTACTTGCGGATCCTGCTCGACCGACTGCTCGGACTTCGCCGACGTCGACTTCGCCGTGTTCAGGAACGCGCTGTAGCGATCCTTCCATTGATCCTGAAAGGCTTTCCACGGCCGCTGCCCCCAGGCCTCGTCATACAAAGCCCAGAACAGCGTGCCAATCAGAATGACCGTCGCGATCAGATAATGGAGTGCGTACGATTTTCCGGTGATCGGATCCTGCTCGGGAATCGGTTTTTCAGGCACCAGATTCTCCCTCGTAAACGTAGAGTCGCAAGTTTCAAGCGTTTCCAAGCTAAGAGCTAGAAGCCAATAGCTAAGAGCTTGCTTTTCTCACAACGTTGAACCACGGCGTAATCCACACATACTTGATGTGCCACAACAGCCGCAGAGCCATCTTCAGCGGCAGCGCAATCATGGTCAGCCACAGAAACGCCATGAGCGAAAACTGCAGCAGGCTCATGCGCTGAAAATCCTTCGGCATTTTTCTGCGGAACAGCGAATACACCGCCCCGCCGCCGACCAGATAAAATCCGCCGACCACGATCGCGCCGAAAATCGCCTTTGCCATGTTCGACGTGAGCCCGAACAGATCCGGCAGATCGCGATTCACTTCGTAGATCAAGCCGGTTGTGATCCCACGTCTGCCCCGGCCAGAACCATTGCCAGCCAGGACCGCGAATGAACGTCCCAATGATGATCATCGCGACCCACAGAATGACGAAGCCAAACATGAAATGTCGAAATCGAAAACTTACGCTGCTTCCAGGTGTAATACCCGCTGCCCAGCGGATTCGTGTCGATGTAGGGAATGACCATCAGTCCGATGATGATCATCGTCGGCATCACCACGCCCGCGATCCACGGATCGAAGTAGACGAGCATCTCCTGCAAGTCCCAGGAAGTACCACGGCGCCTTTGCAGGATTCATCGTCAGGTTGGGATTCGCCGGCTCTTCGAGGGGCGCATTCAGCGTGATCGACCAGACCATCAGAATGATCGTGATGATGATGGCGGCGAGAAATTCAATGCGCAGCAGAAATGGCCAGACGTGCACTTCCTTCGCCCAGCCGGGCTTGAAGGGCCAGGTCTTGCGATGGTGCGTCTTCGCCATCGCCGGATCGGCTTCGAGTTGCTCGATCAATTGGTCGTTGGCCTCGCGCCTGCTTCACCGCCAGGTAAATGTAGAAAGCAAGCAGCGGAATCAAGCCCACGATCGGCACGTTATCCGGCGCCGAACAAATCTCCCAGAGTTGTCGCCAATCCATAGTCTCTCCACGTATACCGTGGCTAACTTCAGTAATTCAGAAGTCAGAAGTCAGAATGCAGGATTTTTTCCGTTTCTGGTTTTACTTCTGCATTCTTCGCTTGCGAAGCTCCTGACTTGCTGCGTTACTCTCCCGCCGCCTTCGGCCCGCGCCGCGGCTTGTCCGCTTCCGCCTCCAGCATCACGGGAGCCGGACCCGAAATCCCGCCATCTTTCCGGACCCGCCAGAAGTGCACGATCATCAGCACCGAAGCCACAATCGGAATTCCGATGCAATGCCAGATGTAGGACCGCAGCAACGCATTCGCGTCCACGATCGATCCGCCCAGCAATCCGAAGCGTACGTCATTGTAAGGAGTCATGCCGAGCATCGATCCGAACGGACCTTCATGTCCCAGCAGCGGCGTTGCGCGCGCCATGTTCGTGCCCACGGTGACGGCCCAGAAACCAAGCTGATCGTCCGGCAGCAGATATCCCGGTGAACGACAGCAGCAACGTAAACACCAGCAGCAGCACGCCGATGTTCCAGTTGAACTCGCGCGGCTTCTTGTACGATCCGGTCAGAAACACGCGGAACATGTGCAGCCACACGCCAATCACCATCAGGTGGGCCGCCCAGCGATGCATGTTGCGCAGTATCTTCCCGAAGGGCACATCGTGCTCCAGGTAGAGCACGTCACGGAACGCCTGCACCTTGCTCGGGTGGTAATAGAACATCAGCAGCACGCCGGTGTAGGTCAGGATGATGAACAGATAAAACGTGATCCCGCCCATACCCCAGGTGTAGCTGTAGCGCACCGCATCGCGATTAATCTTCGCCGGATGCAAATGCAGGAACACGTTCGAAAGCACGCCCAGCGCCCGGTTTCGCGGCGTGTCGTCGTGCTTGTGGCGGAAGATCGACGTGTAGACCTGCGTCTTCGTCGGATCCTTCAGCCCATCGATCTGTTCCTTTGCCTTGGTGGGGATGTCGGTCTTGAGGGCCTGAATGTCGTCTTTGACGCCGGTGGTGACCCGTTCCACCACTCCGACCTTCCCGTTCTTCCCGTTGGAGCTGCCGCTAGAGCCGCCATTACCGCCGTTCGGATTGTTTTCGTCAGCCATAAGAGTTCTTCTTGTAGCGCCGGCGTCCCGCCGGCTGTCGCGAGGCCGTCTCGGCCTCGCATTCGCTCAACTACACTCCCGTCAAAAATGCTCCCGGATCATTGAACTTGCTGGGCTGTCCCTTCGGCCACGAATACAGACTTCGACGTGTCCACCAGGATTTGCCCGTCGGGCGCCAGTTCAATGTGCGCTCGATCCATCGGCCGCGGCGCCGGACCTTCGAAGTTGATCCCTTCGCTGTCGTACCCGCTGCCGTGGCAGGGACACTTGAATTTGTTTTCGCTGGGCTTCCAGTCCGGCGTGCAGCCCAAGTGGGTGCACCGTGCGTAGATCACAAACAGCCGGTCTGGCGTGCGATCGACCCAGATCCGATATTTCTGCTGGAACTTTGTATCGACGCCCAGCGCGAATTCGGACGGATATCCAATCTTGAAAACGGAATTCGGTTCGAAAAGAGTGCGCGGCAGAAAGAAACGGAAGAACGCCAGGAACCAAGCCATCAAGAATCCGGTCACCATGGTCCAGACAAAGCGACGCCGATGACGGTCGATCTCGGTCGACGGAGCAGTCCCGCCCACTCCCGCCGCCGCGGCTGCTTTCGAGGTTCCCACCGCCGGCGTGCCGACATACTTCGTGGCATCCTGTGCCCCCGTGCGCGGCTGGTTTCGCCACCTCGGGATTCGGATTGACCTTCCCGGTCTCCTCCGCCATGAACTTCCTCCTCTGACTTGTATGACTTGACCCTAATCCAATCCAGCGGCCGCCGCGTACTGCGGCTCCGCTCAACGTCCTCCCAGCACTCGCGAATCGGAATCAAAGCTGCGAACCGGCTGCGTCCAGAGCCTCCTGCACAATCTGCGCCAGGGCTTGTATGAATTTCGGAGAATCATTCAATCCCGCGCTCATCTCAAACTGCGTGATCCCCAGCCGGTGCGCCTCGGCCCGCGCTTCGTGATCGATTTCTCCCAGCGTCTCCACGTGATCGGAAACGAACGCCACCGGCACGACGCACATCTCGCGCACCCGCTCCGTGCGCCAACTGCTGCAACGTCTGATGCAGGGAAGGCTGCAGCCACCGGCTCGCTCCGACTTTGCTCTGATAGCAGAGCCGCTGCGGGTTGCTCCAGCCGCCGCGCTCGGTCAAAAGCCGCACCGTCTCTTCAATCTGCCGCTGGTACGGATCGCCCTTTTCAATCACGGACATCGGAATGCTGTGTGCGCTGAAAACGATTTCCGGCCGCGAGGGCTCGGGAAAGCGCGATAAGGCCTCGTTTACTTTCTCGACCACAGCATCCAGGTACATCGTATTACGATAGAAAGTCTCTACGCAATGGACGGGCACGTCGTCCGGGAACAGCCGCCGCCACTCGTTCAAACTCGAGCCTGTCGTGGTCGACGAATACTGCGGGTACAGCGGCAGCAGCACCACTTCGTCACACTCGGCGGCCCGCAGTTGCTCGATGGCCTCGCGCGTAAACGGATGCCAGTACCGCATGGCCACAAAACAGTGCGCGTCGATGCCCTTGCGCGCGCAGTTCGGTTTCCAGGGCTCGCGCCTGCCGCTCCGTGTGTCGCCGGATCGGCGATCCCCCGCCGATCGTCGCGTAGTGATGCTGCACTTTGCGGGCGCGCGTCGTCGAAATCAGCTTGGCCAGGGGTTTGCGCCCGATGCGGGCGAAAGGGAAGTCAATAATGTCCGGGTCGCAGAAAAGGTTATATAAAAAGGGTTCGATCGCTTCCAGCGTGTCGGGTCCACCGAGCTGAAAGAGAACTATCCCCACACGCCGTGATGTGCGCGTCATTTTCCCCAGAATCCCCAGAACGCAAAGGACTGTACTCCGAACCGAGCGTGCGAGTCAATGGTCGAGTTTGCAAAATTTGACCGCGACATCTGCGATGCACGCGCCGCACGTTGAAAAAATCAGCGATGCACATGCAATCTGTTATCTATGCCGGAGTTGCCCGATATCGCCGCCTACATCACCGCGCTCGAAGCGCGCATCGTCGGCCAACCGCTGGAGCACATTCGCCTGGCCAGTCCTTTTCTGCTGCGCACTGCTCAGCCTCCGCTCGCCAGCGCCGAGGGCCGTGCCGTGGAGAAATTGCGCCGCATCGGCAAGCGGATTGCCATCGGTGTGGAGGGCGACCTCTGGCTGGTGCTTCATCTGATGATCGCCGGCCGCCTGCATTGGCGCGCCGCAAGGCGCGAAGCTCGCCGGTCGTCAGAGCCTTGCGGCGTTCGATTTTCCCAACGGCTCTCTCGTACTGACGGAAGCAGGCTCCAAGCATCGTGCATCGTTGCACGTAGTCGCGGAGAAGGGAATCTGGATCACTTCGACGCCGGAGGCATCGACGTCTTTACTTCCGATCTGGATTCTTTTCGCGCCGTGATGACGGCCGAGAATCACACATTGAAGCGCGCCCTCACCGATCCTCGCCTGCTCAGCGGCGTTGGCAATGCTTACTCCGACGAGATCCTGCACGCGGCTCAGCTCTCTCCGATTATGCTCACGAACAAGCTCTCGCCCGACGATTGGGAGAGACTGTTCGCCGCAACCCGGCAGACGCTTCAACTCTGGATCACGCGTCTTGGAGCGAGAAGCAAAACAGGGCTTTCCGGAGAAGGTCACCGCGTTTCGCAAAGACATGGCAACCCACGGCCGCTACGGGC
Source organism: uncultured Acidobacteriaceae bacterium (assembly GCA_963788555.1). Lineage (GTDB taxonomy): Bacteria > Acidobacteriota > Terriglobia > Terriglobales > Acidobacteriaceae > Sulfotelmatobacter. The sequence continues at coordinate 1,322,594 of CAWBHM010000008.1, forward strand.
TTCCTTGCCCGAGGTGCGGCGACAAGATTCTGCGGATTCGCTACGCCGACAAGGAGACGAACTATTGCGCGCGCTGCCAGACAGGCGGCAAGGTTCTCGCGGATAGAAGCCTGTCGCGCCTGTTGGGATCGGACTGGCCGCGCACGCTGGAAGAATTGGAAGCCTCTGAAGCGCCGCTGACAGGTAAACGTGATCGACAGCGCGGAAGCTAGACTGGCGCTGTTCGGCCTTGTTGCTCTGCATCTCTTCAATCACGGCATCGGCAAATTCCGACGTGCCTGCCTTGCCGCCAATATCGCGAGTCAGCTTTTCCGGATGCCGATACACCCGCTCCAGCGCGTTCCGAATCTGCGTCGACGCTGCATGCTCACCCAGATGCCGCACCATCAGCAGCGCTGACCGCAGCAGAGCCGTTGGGTTTGCCAGATTCTTTCCGGCGATGTCCGGTGCGGACCCGTGCACCGCCTCAAACATCGCGCATTCGTCGCCCAGATTCGCGCTGGGAACAAATCCCAGGCCACCCACAAATGCCGCGCACAGATCCGACAAAATGTCGCCGTACAGGTTTTCCATCACCAGCATGTCGTACTGGTACGGATTCATCACCAGTTGCATGCAGGTGTTGTCCACAATATGTTCGCCGTAAGTAATCTCGGGATAATCCTTCGCCACATTCCTGGCGCAGCGCAAAAAGAGTCCGTCCGACAACTTCATGATGTTCGCTTTGTGAATGCAGTGAATCTTCTTGCGCTGATTCTTACGCGCATACTCGAACGCGAACTTGGCGATCCGCGTCGACGCCTTCTCGGTGATGATCTTCAGGCTCTCGACGACTCCGGGCACCACTTCGTGCTCCAGTCCGGAATAGAGTCCCTCAGTGTTCTCGCGCACGATAATCAGATCGACATCGGGATACCGCGTCGGAATGTGCGGCAGATTCCGAATCGGCCGGAAGTTGGCATATAGCTCAAACTGTCTTCCGCAGCGCGACGTTGATGCTAGGGAAGCCCCCGCCGATCGGCGTGGTCACCGGACCTTTCAATCCGACGCGCGTCCGCTCCAGAGACTCGGTAAGATCCTTGGGAATATACTCGCCCCGATTTTTCGTAGGCTTCGGCGCCCACGGCGAAGGTTTCCCACTCGAATTTAACCCCGGTCGCTTCGAGAATGCGGACCGTCGCGTTCGTCACTTCTGGCCCGATCCCGTCGCCGGGAATCAGCGTTACCTTATGACTCATGAGTATATTTCCTTGCGAAGTAAGACTTTACGCAGGCTTTACTTTGACCAGATCCTTCAACTCGTTCATGAACTCTTTGACGTCCTTGAAATCCAGGTACACGGAGGCAAACCGCACATACGCCACCTTGTCGTAGCGCCGCAGTCGGTTCATTATTAGCTCGCCCAATTCGCTCGTCTTGCGCTCGCGCTCCGCCGACTCGATCACGAACGATTCCGCCTCGTTCACAATCTGCTCCAGTTTGCTGATTGGCACCGGACGTTTCTCGCACGCCCGCAGCAATCCGTTGAGCACTTTCTGCCGGTCAAACTTCTCCCGCCGCCCGTCCTTCTTCACGACCATGTAGGGAATTTCGTCAATGCGTTCATACGTCGTGAAGCGCTTGCCGCACTTCAAGCACTCGCGCCTCCGCCGGATCGACTCCGCTTCCTTACTCTCGCGCGAGTCGACCACCTTGTCATTCGCAAATCCGCAAAAAGGACATTTCATGGCGCTGGGTTCGGACGCTGATTTTCAGGCCATCCCCGTTGTCATTCCGACGCTTGAGCGCAGAGAAAAAAGAGGAACCTGCTTTTCAGTCCGATCCTCAAAATTGTAACAGTTGAATTGATGGCAGAGACCAAGGCCGCGCCGGACCAGTGCCGAAACGAGCACCTCCGGTCGCCGGAAGCGGACCAAACGCAAAACTGGCGCTCGCACCCCCTGCGGTACGAGCACCAGTTTTCCCCACGCCCTCCCGGTGACGGAAGGCCTGAAGTTTTCGATCCAGTCTCGTGGCCGGCAGGGAACTGCGCCCACTGCGGATCTACTTAGAAATTGCCTTACCCGGTGTCCGGTTTTGTCACCAACCTGTCTCGATTTTGTAAAAAAGTGACGATAAATCGATCCACCCACCCCATGATGCCCTTGGTAATCCAACCGTTACGCGGACGGCTGGTATCATGGAAATTCCCCCGCCGAAAACTCTTGCGCTGGCTGCTTTACCTCGGATTTATTCTCTGTGCTCTGCCACTTCTGGCGCAGAGCAACACGGGAGAGCTCCGCCTCAAAGTGGCCGATCCGCACGGCCTCGGCATCAAGGCCTCCGTTACCTTATCCAGCGAGGCCGCGCAACTCCACCGCGCGTCCGTTACCGACGATGCCGGATGGCTCACCACCCGCAACCTTCCATTCGGTCCCTACGAGTTAACGGTCGAGAGCGACGGCTTCTCCTCCTTCAGCGGCATCATCGAAATCCGCTCTGCCCTGCCTACTGAATATCTGGTCAAGCTGAACATCGCCGCTCTGAGCACTGCTGTGAATGTCACTGCTGACAGTCCACTGCTCGACCCGGGCCAGACCACCTCCAGCAATCGCATCGACACGCAAGCCATCACCGGCCGTCCTACATCCCTTCCCGGACGGTCTTTGCCCGATCTTGTAAACTCCCAGCCCGGATGGGTCTACGAGGGCAGCGCGACCTTGCATCCGCGCGGCTCGGAATATCAGACTCAGTTCGTCGTCGACGGCGTCCCGCTCACCGATAATCGCTCGCCGAGCACCGGTCTCGATATCGAAGCCGACGATGTCGATTCGCTCACCATTTACACCGCCGGATTCCCTGCAGAATACGGACGCAAGATGGGCGGCGTGGTTGAAGTCGATACCACCAAAGACGACCACCCAGGCCTTCACGGGCAAGCCGTAATCTCAGGCGGCAGCTTCGGAACCGCCAACGCATACCTGCTGGCACAGTATGGTTGGGGGAAGAACTCGCTCTCCGTGAATGGGGACGCTGCTCTCACCGACCGCTACCTGAATCCGCCCGTGCTGCAGAATTACACCAATACTGCAACGACCACCGACTTCGCGGTTCGTTATGATCGCGACTTTTCCAATCACGACCGCTTCGGCATCGCGATCCGCCGCGAGTTTTCGAAGTTCCTGGTTCCCAATGAGCAGCTCCAGCAAGATGCAGGACAGATTCAGCACCGCGACGATTTCGAAACCCTCGGCATCGTCTCCTATCAGCACATCTTCTCAGAACACTTGCTCGCCGACCTTCATCTGATGATGCGGGCCGATACCGTCGGCCTCGATTCGAATCCGCAGTCCAATCCCATCATTGCGTTCCAGGATCGCGGTTTCAGCGAGGAGTATCTGAAGGGAACTGCGTCGTATCATCACGGCCGCCACGAATTCAAAACTGGATTCGAAGGCGATTTCACTCACCTGCGCGAAAATTTCAGCGACATCATCACCGACCCGTCGCAGTTCGAGCCCGGCACCCCGCCCGCCTTCCAGTTCTCCGGACGCGGCCTCGATCTCGAGCAATCCGCATTCGTACAAGACCTGATCCGCCTGGGTAAATGGACGGTCAGTGCGGGCCTCCGCTGGGACCATTACCAGCTCCTCGTCAGTCAAAACGCTGTCAGTCCTCGCCTCGGCGTGGCGCGCTTTTTCAGCTCGGCAAATCTCGTAGTTCATGCCTCGTACGACCGTGCCTTTCAAACTCCTGCCTTTGAGAACATACTTCTGTCCAGTTCGCCCACCGTGGAGCAGTTGAATCCGAACGTTCTTCGCCTACCCGTGAGGCCTTCGTTGGGGAACTACTACGAATTGGGCCTGAGCAAATCTTTCGCGGACAAACTCAAACTCAATGTGAATACTTTCCGGCGCGCTTCCACGAACTACGCCGACGACGATCTGCTGCTGAATACCGCCGTGAGCTTCCCCATTTCTTTTCGCAAAGCCTCTATCTACGGGGCGGAAGGCAAGCTCGAACTCCCGAACTGGCATCGCTTTTCCGGGTTTCTCAGCTACTCCTACATTGTTGGCAGCGCCTATCTGCCCGTGACCGGAGGCCTGTTCCTGGGCGCGGACGCCACCAACGCTCTCAACCAGACCAATGGCCGCTTCTGGGACTCGCAGGACCAGCGCAACACCCTGCACGGACGCCTGCGCTACCAGTTAACCCACCGCGCATGGATCGCGCTTTCCGGGGAATACGGATCGGGTCTGCCCGCGGTTGTTGACAACTCTCCCCAGGCGATTCAGGAAGCGATTGCGGAATACGGCCAGGCCGTGGTGGATCGCGTCGACTTCGCGCGCCAGAGAGTCAAGCCATCCCTTTCAATCGACGCCTCGGGTGGCGTCGATCTGTGGCAACACGACCGCATGTCCATGCGCCTCCAGGCCGATGTCGTAAACCTTAGCAACCGCCTCAACCTGATTAACTTCGCTGGCCTCTTCTCCGGCAACGCGATCGCCCCGCCCCGAAGCTACGCCCTGCGCCTGCAAACAACGTTCTAGGAAAAAAGAAAGGACACCCGAAGGTGCCCTACCTGATGTCTTAACAATCTAGCCTGATCGGTGGCTGAAGAATTTCCCCTGTGTTCCTCCGTGTCCTCAGTGGTGAATGCCTCTCCTAAACCACGAAGTACTTCGCCCCCGGATGATGCACCACAATCGCCGAAGTAGATTGCTCCGGCTCGAGCAGGAATCCCGAGGTAAGCCGCACCCCCACGTTCTCTTCCGGCTTCAGTAAAGCAAAGAGTTTGGTCTGATCCTCCAGGTTTGGGCACGCTGGATACCCAAAGGAATACCGCGATCCCCGATACTTCTGATGAAACAGATCGCGAATTTCCTTGGAGTCCTCCCCACCAATTCCCAACTCCTCGCGCATCTTCTTGTGATGGAACTCCGCCAGTGCCTCTGCCGTCTCGACACTCAGCCCGTGCAGATATAGATATTTCGTGTACTCTCCCCCTTCAAACAACCGCTGCGTTTCGACACTAGCCTTTGCCCCGATCGTGACCAGCGAAAGCCCAATCACATCCATCTTCCCCGAAGCCTTAGGAGCAAAAAAATCCGAGACGCATAGTCGCCGCCCCTCGCGTTGCCGAGGAAAGGTAAATCGCAAGAGCTCGTGTGGGATTCGGTCTAGCCGAGCGGAGCTCGGCTGCTCCGGCGGCCCATAGACGACCACCTCATTCCCATCCCCCTGCGCCGGGAAGTATCCATACACAACCTTCGGCTCAAACAGCCCCGACTCAACTACCTCATCCTCCAGCTTCTTCAGAACCGGCCGGAACTTCTCCTCCACCAGCCGCAGATAGTCCGCCTGCGAAGCCGTCTTCAGCTGCCACTGATTCTTAAACAACGCGGTTTCATTGATATACGGAAACAGCTCGCGCAAATCGTAGTCCTTGCGAACGCGCACGCCCCAGAACGGAGGCTCCGGGATATTCGGCGCGTCGACCACCACAGGACTCCGCTCCGCAAACACCGGCCCAGTCTCTTCATCCACAGCCGCGGCCTTCGCGTATTCCTTCACCGTCTTTCCCTCGATCAGCCGCGACTGCTTCGCACCGTTCTCCGTCGCCAAATCCTCCATGATGTGCAGTCCCGCAAACGCATCATCCGCGTAGAAGACAGCATTCGCATACTCTCGCCGCAAGTCGTCTTCCACATACTTGCGTGTCAGTGCCGCCCCGCCGCAGATCACCGGAAACGCCAGTTTCTGCCGCTCCAGATCCTGGATCACATATTTCATCTCCAAGGTTGACTTCACCAGCAGCCCGCTCAACCCGATTGCGTCGGCTTGATGTTCCTGCGCCGACCGGATAATCGTGTCTCCCGGTTGCTTGATCCCCAGATTGATAACCTTGAAGCCGTTGTTCGACAAAATGATGTCGACGAGATTCTTCCCGATATCGTGCACGTCGCCCTTCACCGTCGCAAGCACGATCGTCCCCTTTTGCGAACCGGCCTTCTTCTCCATCTTCGGCTCGAGATAAGCCACCGCCGCCTTCATCACTCCCGCGGAGTCCAGCACCGAAGGCAACTGCATCTTGCGCGCGCCAAACAGGTCGCCCACGGTCTTCATTCCGTCCAACAGGACCGTGTTGATCAGTTCCAACGCCGAGTAGCTCGCCAACGCTTCTTCCAACAAGGCTTCCAGCGATTTCTTGTTCGCGCCCTCTCCCACCGTCTTCTCGCCGTTGATGATGGCGAACTTCAGCTTATCTTCCACCGACAGCGTATCCACGTGCGCGGTCGTCGAAGCCGCAGGTTTCCCCTTCATTCCCGCAAAATGCGCCATGTACTTTTGCAGCGGATCGCCATCGGAGTTTGCATCCCGGTGAATCAGCTTCCGCGCCAGTTCCACTTCTTCCTGCGGAATCTTGTACAGCGGATAAACCTTCGTGTAGTTCACGATGGCCATGTCGAGCCCATGGTCCACGGCCTCATGCATGAACACGGAATTCAGCACCCGTCGCGGATACGCGTCCAGCCCAAACGAAATATTGCTCACGCCCAGGATCGTCTTCACCGACGGCAGTTCTTTCTTGATCCGCTCCACTGCCTTCAACGTTTCCATGCCCGCTGTGCGATATTCTTCCTGCCCCGTCGAAATCGGTAGAGTCAGCGCGTCGAAAATCAGGTCAGTTCCATCGAGACCATATTTTTTGGTCGCCAGATCATAGATGCGATGGGCAATCGCAACCTTTTTGTCAGCTGTCAGTGCCATTCCGTCTTCGTCGATCGTCAACGCAATCACCGCGGCCCCGTATCGCTTCGCCATGGGCAGAACTTTCGAGGTCCGCTTCTCGCCATCTTCGAGATTGATCGAGTTAATAATGGCTCGCCCAGGAATGCGCTTCAACGCCTCCTCCACCACGTCCGCCTCAGTCGAATCGACAAGAATCGGTGCTGGCACGCGCGTGGCGATCCTTTCCAGAATCGAAGTGATGTATCCCTTCTCGTCTTCCCCCACAATCGCGCAGCACAGGTCGAGCATGTGCGATCCTTCGTTCACCAGCTTCTTGGCCAGGCCGAGGATCTCGTCGTATTTCTTTCCCTGGACCAGCTTGCGGAAATGCTCGACGCGTGTCGTCGTATTCATCTCCTCGGCGACGATCAGCGGCTTGGGTTCCAGATCAAGAGGAACAGTCGTATACGCACTCGAAGCCGCACCCACGCGCTTCACATCACGCTTCGCCGGCTCGACGCCAGAAACTGCATCCACCACGGCCTTCAGATGTTCGGGAGTCGTGCCGCAACATCCGCCAACAATTCGAACGCCGTAATCCTTCACGAAGTGTTTGTGATACTCCGCCAGATCCTCGGGGGAAAGCTTGTACACCGCATGCCCACCGACGTTCTGCGGCAATCCCGCATTCGGCAACACGGACACTTCCTTCGTCGAATTCAGAGCAAGGTAGCGGACCGCATCATTCATCTCCTTCGGCCCGGTTGCACAATTCAACCCGATCGCCTCCACCTCGAAGGGCTCTAAAGCCGTCAGCGCCGCGCCGATCTCGGTGCCCAGGAGCATCGTCCCCGATTCCTGAAGCGTCACCTGCACCGTTACAGGCAACCGCTTCCCGGCCTTTCGCATGGCCTCCAGCACGCCAATCGTAGCGATCTTCGCCTGCAGCAGATCCTGGGCAGTCTCAATCAGCAACACATCGACCCCACCCTCAATCAACGCTGCAGCCTGCTCTTCGTAGGATTCAACCATTGCTTCGAATCCGATGTGCCCCAGCGACGGTAACTTCGTCGTTGGTCCCATCGATCCCGCTACAAATCGCGGTCTGTCCTTGGTCGAGAATTGCTGCGCCACCTCTTTCGCAAGTTGCGCCGCCTTCACATTGATCTCGTGCATGCGATCACGCAGATCAAACTCTCCCAGGACAATCCCGCTTCCCCCAAACGTGTTGGTTTCGACAATGTCGCAGCCCACGCGGAAAAAGTCCGCATGAATCTCGCGAATGATGTCCGGACGGCTCAACACCAGCACTTCGCTGCAATTCTCCTTCCCCCAGTAATCGTCCAGGGTGGGATTGCGCTTCTGAATGTTGGTCCCCATCGCGCCGTCATAAACGACGACGCGCTCTTTCACCGTCTGTAGGAAGTTGGCCATAGGAGATGTCTTTTAGTCTTCTCGTTATGCGCGACCTGGTTCGTCGAGCTTTTATCCGGGTGTTAGCCTTCGATTCCCGCCTGTTTGGCTTTCTCGTAGTTCAACCAAATCAGTGGAGATGCGTTGCCGGGCCGTCGGTAATGGCTGACGTCGCCTCCCAAATAATGATCCATTTCGTCGGCAAGTTGCTCCACGGAATGCCCAGCGATCCAATATCTTTGGCGGCGGTGTGTTCATTAGGCGGGAAGGATCAATCTTTTCCGTCCTCAGATCGACCGGATCCCAACCCTCTATCCGGTAGATTTCACGCACGACCCCTCTGGCAACCGAGACGGCGTATTCCGCGTCGTGATTGGATGGATTGCAATGCCAGTAACGGCGAGCGCGTTCGTAAAGTTGGTCTGGAGTGAGGCCCTCTCGCCACTCACGTCCGATGTTTATCAAAACCACCTTCTCTTTGAAGTTTGCACTATTGGCAGACTTATCCATTTTGCTCTGCTCCATCTTTAACAAACGACCAACGACTACCGACTGACGACCGCTCACATGCACGAACGCCGGTCTCGAGGACCGGCGTCAGTGAACTCGAATCCTGCTTCGAAGTCAGCTTCCTGGCACCATCTCCGCCGGAGCCCCACCGTCCACGTCGGCCTGGTTGAACACCACGTTGGCTCCCATGTGTGCTGGCCGGGGGGCCAGCATTTGCTCCTTACGGTAGACGAGATTGCTGGCATTGAACGACGCCAGCTCAAATCCATGCCCGTGCGTAATCGCATCGGTTGGGCAAGCTTCTACACAGTACCCGCAAAAAATGCAGCGGTTGTAATCGATGTTGTAGACCTTGGCGTAGCGTTCCGCGCCACTCACGCGGTTTTCCGCGGTATTCTCAGCAGCCTCTATATAGATGCAATTCGAAGGGCACGCCGCCGCACACAGAAAACAGGCTACACACTTCTCCAGCCCATTTTCATCGCGCTGAAGCACGTGCGCGCCGCGAAACCGCGCCTCGATCCGCGCCCCGCGCAGCGGATCCTTCCCATCGGGATAATTCTCCACCGTCGTCGGCTGGAACATCTCCATGAAGGTGATGCTCATGCCCTTCGCGATGGCCGCAATGTTCTTCAAAACTGGCATGCCGATATTCAGTATACCGAAAGAGGCGCGAATCGTCCCCAGCCCACGCCGGGAGCGCGTGCAGTAGCGTCGCTATTTCGCTACAGGCGCGGCCGCAGGAACAGGCGACCCACGTTCCGGAACTGGTGTCGCGCTCTCCACCCACGCGGTATACCAGAGGTTCAGCAGCATCTGCGATCCCGCAGCCAGCCGCTGGGTCGTGAACTCAAACGCTGCAGGAGTCCCTTTTCCCGCAAATCCTCCCACCTTCTCCAACGCATAAACGTTGTCTACGAGCGCATTCGACTGCCGAAGATACGCAACATACCCGGTAAACGGATCCTTCACTTGCTCCGGACGCTTCACCAATCCAGCGAAATCCTTCCCGGTGATGTTGGCCGCCACATACGCAGTCTCAAACTGCGCGTGAATCTTGTGCTCTGTCGTGTACCCGTTCGGATTCGCTCCGACCCATCCGTTGTACTGGATGGTCGTGTGTAGAGGCTGCGACCCATCGGCCACGTAGTGACCCAGCCATCCCGCATAAAAGACGATTGCCCGCTGCACGGCCAGGGTTGGCTGATGCGCTGCCAGTCGCTGCCGGTACTCGCGAAACGCAGCCTTCAGCCGTCCATACACTTCCATCGTGATGTAGGGCTGCAGCCCAACTCGCTCGGGAAGATAGTCGTCGGGATGGTCCCCGGCAGAAGTCGCCGCCCGCTTCTCATACAGCTTGCGATAAAACTCATATCGCCCCGCAGGCAGCGGATCAAGCCACTCCACGCGCTCGAGATCGATAAAGTGATCCGGCTCCTGCGCATTCTTCAGTGCAAACTCCGACGGACTCCGCCAGCGATCCGGTTCCGGCCCCAGATAAGCAATCTCTCCAACGGCACTTCGCAGGAACCGAGGCATAGTCGCCGGAATCTTCTCCGCCGCGACCCGGTTGATGGCAACATGCCCCTCGTTGCCCCACGCGACCGCTGCCTCGCTCTGAACGAGAACGAGGGCCATCAGCACGAAGCTGATCGCCGCTCGTTGGAACCGCTCCGCCTTCTTTCCGCGCACCAGACTTGTCCTCTCCTCAGCGCCCAGCATCAGAACATCAGGTGCAGCGACAACTGCAGGAAGCGTGGGCTGCCAATCGTGTGCTGGATCAGGCCCAAGCTACCTTGCGGGGGAATCGAGGGCGGACCTACGAAATTGGGAAAGAAGGTCACGTTGTTGTTCGGAGTATCGAAATCGGGATGGTTGAAAATATTGAACGCATCGGCTTCAAACCTCAGCTGGTAGCGCTCCTTGATTTGGAACTGCTTGGCCAAGCTCATGTCGAAGCGCACATGGAATGGACCTCGAAAGAATGCTCGAGTGGGCCATCCCTAACCGCCCCCTCACTGGGGTGTAGAGCATATGATTCCTCCAGCGCATCCGAATTCGTAGTTCCACCAGCTTATTAAATTCATCATATTGCTGAACGGGTTCACGTAGATCATGTTCAACTGCTGCACAGTAGCAGCGTCCGTTGCAAGAAATTCTTGAAATTGAAGTTCGTCCTGGTATTGGAGGTACTGCTGCTGGGAGTAGTTGTCCGGTAACTTCCAGATATCAATCGTAACTCCGTTTTCCGTAATCGTCTTGATGAGAACCGCGTCGGCAGGTATTTCACCGCCCAAGTTAAGCGTGTTTCCATTCACAGTAACGCTCGCGCTAACGAAAGCTAGGTTACTTTGGTTCATAAAATCACGCATTCCTTCAATGGCGTCACTCGGGTACTGAGAAGGGGCGCCACCCATGGAAACCCAAGCATAGTAGAAACCGGATCCTCGGTTGGGTGACGTATCCGGACTGAGGAAGATGAGATTTAGAAAGACGTGACCGATTTCGTCACCGACACGTGCCAGCTTGGTGTAGCTGCCTAGGAGATCGTGGGGAGCTCCGGGAGAAATGTCCTCGATGAGATGGAGATCAAATCCTAGCTGTTTGACGTTGGACATGTTGGCGCAGGGGTTCCCTCCCGGCTGGGTACATGGGATGCCGAAGTGATAGGAGAAATTCATGAAAGAACCGAACGGAAACTGCGTCGTCGCGCAACATACGTCCGGATATCCACTAGCAAAACCGATATCCGCAGCATCTGGAAGGCCGATCAGCGCGGCGAGTATGAAGGTAATAAACTCATGTTGGTCTTGCGGATAACGGCCATCGCTATCTATTCGGTTCACAGGGTTATTCCGGGTATATAAGTATCGATTCAGAGACTGTGGATCACTAGTGTTTCCGTATACCGGATCGGGAGTCAAGAACCGCCCTAAGCGGGCCGAGTAATAACGACTGCGGAGGTAGTCGTTGCCAGTCTCCGAATCATGTTCATGGCCCTGAAACTTGTAGTTTTGCGGGCAGGTATTTGTGTAGTCGATCTCAGTGCCGAAAGGGAAATAGTCGGCCGAGAAGCATACGGCGCCCGTGGAGGTTGTTATTGCCCGCGTGCTTCCGACGCGATCGGCAAAATAATAGTAGACGTTGCCAGATGAATCTCGCCGCGCGATGAGGCGTCCCCCTAGGTAGATGTACTCGTTGGCGATGCTGCCTGTCGATGTGGCTTCTGTAAGAGTGTCCCCCTCGACGTTTCGCCAGTACAGGGTTCCGCTTGACTTTTCGACACGAAGACTGTTTCCATCATAGGTGTAGCTGACACCGCCTCCAGACTTAAGCTCGTTCTCAGCGTTCCAAGAGTAAGCGTACGTGCCGTCGTTGAGCAGATTACCCGACTGATCGTAAGAAAAGCCAGAAGTTGTTATTTGGTTGTTAGTGTTAACCGAGACATTTAGTTGTAGGGCCGAACACTGAGTCACAGTGACCGTCAACAGATTTCCCCACTGATCATATCCATATGACTGGCCCCAGCAGTCCGTTGCACCTTGGGTTGTATCTTGACTGTGGGCAGACAGCAATCGATTCAGGTTATCGTACGTATAGGTTTGCGTGCGGCCCGAATAAAGAAGGTCTGTCTCTAGGCTTGAATTCCCGTTGTTGTTCTTTGCCGTTCCGTATCCGTAGGAATAGTCGAGTACGCCTCCGGCCGACGAAGAGGCTGAGATCGCGTTGATTTGCAAACGATTGTTATAGCCGTATGTCTCGGTAATACCGCCGAAGCCGGTGGCCTGGCCATAGAGCATGGTGGAGACATTTCCTTGAGGCGCGTACGTACCCTGCAGTGCGTAGTTGATCGAACTTGTGCCGTCAACCACAGACACGACTTGCGCTGCATTGTTGTAGGAGTAGGCGATATTGTGCCCACTAGGGTACGTGATGGAGGTCAGAAATCCGCCGATGTCGAGACCGTACGAAATGGTCTTGGAAATGCCCGCAATAGTGCGTCGTTCTGCGATCGTATGGCCTGTCGGGTCGTAACTCCAGGCTGTTGTACCCGCACCGTCGCTCATTCCTGTCCGACGACCGAGGCCGTTCGAAATAGACAGCCCGTTGTAGCTGGTCTGGTCGTACAAGTATGTTACGGCCGCCGTTCCGTCGGAATAAGACTTTGAAGAAAGTCTGTTTAGCGCGTCGTAGGCGTAGGTTATAGTCACACCACGCGCGTCCGTACGGCGGCAGACTAGGCTAGGCGTCCCGCTGCAGAGCGCGCCCGCGGACGTAGTATAGAAGAACTGAGTCACCCCGGCCTCAGTGGAGGATGACGTCATGCGAGACAGCTCGTCGTAGGCATAGGAACGAGAGTGAGTTCCTTGAACTACCTGAAGCAAATCGTTCAGGCTGCTGTAACTGCTACAGGTGGAGATGCTTAGCGTGTTCGATGCTCCCTCTTCATCCGTTTCTATGGTGCGACCGAACCCGTCAGTCCAGACTTGGTGCAGCTTGCCCGCCGGGTCAACCGTTAATACCGGGTAGCCATAGGAGTATGTCCCAGTTGGACATAGCTGGGATGCGTTGCCTCCAACGGTCGAGACCGCCGCGCCATAGTATGTTTTGGCCACGGAACCGTCCGGGTAGGTGACTGTGAGTTTCCGGTTCAAGCCATCATAGGTATTGGTCTGTAGTCCATAGGTGGGGTCTGATGTCGAGCGATAGGGATTGCTGACGGAATACACTCGACCAGACGTGTCCCATACAGTATCAACGTAGACCGGTGATTTAGCGTCACTGACCAATACAGAACGGACCGCACGGGCATATCCATCAAAGTGTTTCTGATCGTGGCGACAACTGCTGCACGTTGTAGCTGCTTGAGTATCATTAATTGTGGAGTAGTAGTCTTGCTGTGTCGCTGAAGTAAAATTGTTCAGTACCCACGAGCGAACTCCAACGGTCAGAGGCCCGAAGGTTGTGGTGAGTCGATCCTCGACGTCCATGTAGTGCTGATACTTGTTAGCTCCGTTTGCATCTTGGGAGTATGCTTGCTTGCCTGTTCCGAAGTAATAGCCAAACGTAGATGGACCGATCAGGGGCCCAGTAACCTTTGTAATATAAGCGTTCGTAGCTGCTGGGGCAGTTGTTGAAGAAGGAGGGTTTTGGCCGTTATCGTTAAAGAAATTGTCCACGTAGCTTGAAAATGTGCTGTTTCCCGCGGCGTCTTTCAACTGTACCACCTGGCCAGTCGTATCATAATAAGTTGTAGCTGTTAGGTAGCTCGTGCCACTAACGAGGTACTGAATTAGCGTTGCATTGCCCCGGGTGGTATAGCTGCTTCCGAAGCTTGCATCATTGTGCTGAGTAATGCCGGTGATCGAGGTCAGAGGTGTTGAGTCGTAGGAAATAAGCGTTTGCGACGCTTGGGTACCGTTCGTTTGCGTCGCGACACTCGTGAGCCGATTTATGATGTGAAGAGTTGTATAAGTCGATGTGCTGAGGTAGCCATAATCTGTCTCTCGGTCAGGTGTGGCGGGGAAGGTTGGGTTGGTTCCATTGTAAAACTTCCAGTTCTGCAGAGCAGTGACATTTCCTGTCTGCGGGCTATCATATTTGATGACAGACTTGTCGGTGATATTGCCGCCAGGAACGGGCAGGGTTGTCGTTGCTGTGATCTTCTGGATGTTCATGCCTCCGGGACAGGCCGGGACAAACGTGCAGGCGACTGAGGTGTTCCATGTATTAGAAGTGGTCGCAATCAAATTCGCTGGAGAAACGGCTCCGGTGTAGTACTGAGCCTCTGACAGCCATGCGCCATTATTCACTTGGAACGTGTAAACTGCGTTGTCAAGACTCGGCTGGGTTACAGTAACCTGTTGCACGCAATTACCTCCGTTGACGGTGCAGGAGGAGATGACAGTCGGGCTGAAATCTGTTGTGCCGCCCCCGGATGTGTGAGAGCTGACCCATCGATTCGTCGTACCGAACGAGTCTTTGTAGTTGGTATATCCGTATTGGACGGTTCCACCGGTGGGGAGCGTCATCGACATTAATTCGCCGTATCCGCCAACATCGTAGTTGAAGATGTACTCGGATCCGTCAGGAAGCTTCAGGCTGGAGATTACTGTGACCGTTCCAGAATACTCCGCAATCCCCGCGACGCCAAAATTGGTGTTCACCGCGATGCTTTCGCTTGTAACGACGTAGTTCGATCTGCCGCCCTGGGAGTCTAGGATCGCGTAGGTTGTCTGACTGCCATTTACGGTCGTTAGGACGGGCTTGCGGCCGAGAGTATCGATCAAATTCCCACTCGAATCCGCGGAAAAGTAGTTACCGTTTGGGTCCGTGCGTGGCGTCGAACTAGTTAACCCAGCGGGCGTCGGCCCATACACCACCGTGCCATCCGGACCGTACACGGCTACGGTGAACCCGCCGCCGGCACCGCCCGTTATGTTCATAAAGTAGCCGGTCGCGTCGGCAGCATAGGCAGTGCCATTGTTTATTATTGTGTTGTCAGAACATCGGCGGCTCGGGAATTTGAGCGTTATAGGAAAATAGTGCGGGGTGCCGTGGTCGTCCCGCCAATAGAAATAGCGGTAGTAGCTGACATTATAACCTTGAGTGCATATTGTGCTCGTGAGTTGATAGCCGACCCTATCGGAGGATCCAGCCGTCTCAGAAAAGTTAGCCGGGTCGGTGAAATGCCAAGCCCCGACCGCATTTCCTGTCGAGTTGCCTTGAGGCACTGTCGTAGGAACCCATCCCTGGTTGACAACCTGCCAGAATCGGCTGTCGTAAATGAGGCGCGCGTTATAGACCAATGACCCGCGCTGGGGGAAGCTGGCGATAGGGATCTCGAGATGGAGATTGCCATTACCGATGTTTACGTCACCCATTTCCACCGGGTGCGAGGTCGCAAATGTTGGGACGCCTATTGCCTGAAGGTAATCCTGGGTGAATCCGAGACTGCCTAGCGCAGAAACTATGACGAACAATGCAAATAACTCGAATGCAGCAGAACGGAAGTCTCGACTCAGCATTGTATTCTCCGTTTGGAGTGGAAAGAGGTCGGCGCACAGAAGCAGACGCTTCCCACTCTAATTACCCGTGGTGCTTTAGCAGTTACGAAGGGAAGCAGCGAGGAAGGATTAACGGGACTTAGAATCCGCCGCTCTGACTGGCCGATCCTGTTCGCTGAATGCGCCACAAAATAATACCGAGCGCCTGTGGAAATCAAGAAAAAAGTTGAAGTGCCGAAGCACTGTTACGAAATCCGAACGCGAACGACTGTCTCTTGGCAAGTACATAGCCGATCGTAGTGTCCACCTGGTTCATCAAAGGCACGGCGGTCACTTCCACCGTGGCCGCGATCGAGCCCACCACCAGAGTTGTATCCACGGTTGTCGTACGGTTGCCGGACACGAGGATTTGTGTGTGGGTTTCCGTTTTGAAGCCGTCCTTCGTGACGGTGACTCGATAGGTTCCGGCGGGAAGATCCGGAATCACGAAAGCGCCATTCTTGGTATGAGCAACCACCTCGAGGTTGGTCGCAATATTGACGGTTTTCACAGTGGCGTCGGACACGACCGCTCCCGACGGATCAGTTACCGTGCCGGTGATTGCACCCAGCGTCTGCTGCGCAGGCGCGATCGGAACGAAAAGGGCAAGCGCCAATCCGCTGACCAAAAGGAAGCGCAAGGACTTCAAGGAAGACACGAACATGCGGACGCCAGGGGAATTCATGACAGAACCTCCTGTGGTTGGGAAGCCCTTATAACAAACTGAATTGGACGGATTCAAGACAGTTCCGTGCAAAGGCAGTCAATATTCGATGAATTTTTCTTCAGATTCGCAGAAGAAGAATCGCTGGCTTCCAATAAGCCACGGCTGCCCGAACATTTCAATGCTCGTCCGCCCATTCGTCCGGCGCTATTCTGGATAAGTGAGCGTTGAAAAAGACAGGAACCAGAGTCCCCGCGCAGGCCTTTGCGCGGACTGCCGCTTCATGCGGCAAATACGATCCGATCGCGGCTCGATTTTCTATCTCTGCGAACGTTCCGCCACCGATCCCAGGTTCCCCAAATATCCGCGCCTGCCAGTTCTCCAATGCGCCGGCTATGAGCGATTACGTCCAGCCAGCACACCGGAGTAGCTCCCCAGAATTCCTCTGATCAGATCTCGACTCTTCGGCCCCGATCGAGCGTGACTCCGGTCACGGCGAAAGAAGAGCGGCATGCTGCAATATGGATCCGAATCGTCCCGGGAACAACAGCGCACGCCGATCCTGGGGATGAAGAGGAACTGGACTATGCTGCTAAAAAGTCTTGCTACTGGTGTAATCATGTTGTTCTTTGTTTGAGTGGTTGCCGTGCTCCAGGGCTGGAGCAAAGGCACAAACATAGATCATTGCATTGGCTTGGCCTTCATGGCGGTCTTTGGCGTAGCGGCAGCGTGGGGCGTGCGAACTCTCTTCGGCATAGGCCACTGAACGAATGCAGAATCCATATACAGGGAGAGACCATGCCGTCGAACGCATTTATTGGACACGCCATACAGCCTACAGAAACTGAGTTGGCCTCGGTTCTGGGCAAAAGCCACACTCTGTGGCAAAGCCTCGTCGCAGACCTGAGGGAAGATCTAAAACTGGATGGAGAGGAATGGAATAGCTACTCTATCAAGGCTGGTTGGTCACTCCGTCTGCAGCGCAAGAAGCGCAACATTGTGTATCTGTCGCCTCGAAAGGGATATTTTCTTGCGGCTTTCAGTCTGGGCGACAAAGCCATCGCCGCGACGAAGACCACCAAGCTTCCAACCCACATCGCAAAGATTATCAAGGTCGCCAAGCGTTATGCGGAAGGAACCGCGGTGCGCATCGAGGTCGGAGACTCGAAAGATATCGCAGCCGTGAAGATTCTCGCAAGAATTAAGGTAGAGAACTAAACGGAAGTCAACTTCACTCGATCCCAAGTTCCTTGGCCAATGCCTTCCACTTTTCGTCGACGAGCGTCTTCGTCTTCGGATCCATTACGATCTCGTCGGGCCATGGACGCGCAAAGCCTTCGCTCGCCCACTTTGCGCGTTGCATCGATCCCCATCTTCGATCCATAATTCGGCAGCCGCGACGCGTGATCGAGCGAATCGACTGGACCTAGCGTGAACTGAATGTCCCGCTCCGGATCGATGTGGTTGAACACTTTCAGCGTGACATCGCCAATATCCTGCACGTCTACATCTTCATCCACTACCACGATGCACTTCGTAAACATGGCCTGACCCAGCGACCAGACCGCGTTCATCACCTTGCGTGCCTGTCCTGGATACGACTTCTTGATCGATACGATCATCAGGTTGTGGAACACGCCTTCGACCGGCAGATTGATGTCTACCAGCTCCGGAATCGTCAGCTTCATCAGGGGCAGAAAGATGCGCTCGACCGCTTTGCCCATGTAAGCATCTTCCTGTGGAGGTTTCCCCACAATCGTCGTCGCATAGATCGGATCCTTCCGGTGCGTCACGCAGGTGATGTGAAACACGGGATAGAGATCTTCGAGCGAATAGAACCCTGTGTGATCGCCGAACGGTCCTTCGCTGCGTAGTTCGTCGAGGTTGACGTAGCCCTCAAGCACGATCTCGCTCGACGCCGGAACCTCAAGGTCGACGGTCTCGCACTTCACCAGTTCGACCGGGGCTCCGCGCAGAAAGCCTGCAATCAGATATTCCTCAACCTCTGGTGGCGCAGGAACAATCGCCGAAAACGTGACCGCCGGTTCTGTGCCAATCGCGACCGCGACTTCCATCTTTCCGGAAGGGGCGTTGCCCTCGGGAATAACCGAGCCTCCCGATGATCGCGCCATAATATCCACCGCGGCCGATTTCCCATCGACCGCAGCGCGCACGCGCTCGCGTGCATGTTCTGCCGCAACCTTCTGGCGCTGCCAGTGCATTCCCGTCGTGCGCTCGTCGTACACCTGCATGCGGTACATGCCGAGATTGCGCTTGCCGGATCGCGGATCGCGCGTCGTCACGCAGGGCAGAGTGATGAATCGTCCCGCATCTTTCGGCCAGCACTGCAGAACAGGGAAGTCCAGCAACGAGAAGTTGTCGCGCTTGATCACTTCCTTGCAAGGCCCGGTCGCAACCGTGCGCGGAAAGAACTTGCCGGCTTCGGTCAGCAGCGGCAGCATTTTCAGCTTGTCGAGGAAACCTTGCGGAGACTTCACATCCATGAACATCCGGATGCGGGCGGCAACTTCATCCAAGGAATTGACGCCAAGCGCCAACTTCATCCGCGCTTCGGACCCGAACTGGTTGATCAGCACTTGCGATCCCGCATGACCTTTGACGTTCTGGAACAGCAGCGCGGGACCGCCGGCAACACCTTTGGCATCGCGGCTCTTCGACACGCGGTCCGTAATCTCGGCAATCTCAAGAATGGGATCGGCTTCGGTCTGGACGCGCTTCAGTTGGCCCGCGCGCTCCAGTGCGGCAATCCACTCGCGAAGGTCGTCGAAAGGCAAGGGGTCCTCTTGGTTGAACGAACTGGTTGAACGATCTATGTGACGGAAGATTATAAGGGATTCACAAAACAGAAAGCGCTCTGCCGCGGATTCACGCGGATCGACGCCGATCAAAAATCCTGAACGACGGCAGCACGCTTTCGCCTGCTACTTCCGCTGTTCAAGCTTCACGTTAACCGAGAGTGGCTGTCCGTCGCGCAGCACCTTCACTTCGACCACGTCTCCAACCTTGCTCCGCCGCAATGCGTCGGTGAAGTCATACAGATTCTTGATGGGCTTGTCGCCGAACTGGATCAGAATGTCTCCCGCTTTCAGTCCGGCCTTCGCCGCCGGCGAATTCGGCTTCACATCCGAAAACTTCACTCCATTTTCAGTCTGCCCGAAGTCGGGAATCGATCCGAAGTAGGGACCGTATCCTCCTCCACCTCCGCCAGCGGGTGGCTTGTCTTCTGCGACCACCTGGAACGCGGGCGCATCTGGCGCGTCCGCCAGTTGCACCGCAACGCTTCTCACCAAATCGAGCAGACGCGCCGCTGACGGCGCGTTGATCTTGTCCGCCGTATCGGACGGCTTGTGATAGTCGGAATGCAGTCCCGAGAAAAAGAACAGTACCGGAATCTTCTTGGTCACGAACGACGTATGGTCACTCGAAGAATATCCGCCCGCGGAATATTCGATCTTGAACGGTGCGTCTCTCTGCGCCTGTTCCAGCACCGGCTTGAACGTCGAGCCGGTTCCGACTCCTCCGATGTAGACCTTGTCGTCTTTGATGCGGCCGATCATGTCCATGTTCAGCATGGCCACAGCTTTGGCCAGAGGACGCGTCGGATTCTGCACCCATGCAGCCGATCCCAGCAGCCCAAGCTCTTCTCCGGCAAAGTCCATGAAGAGGATGCTGCGCTTGAACTGTCCGCGCTGCGGCGCGAGCAGGCGCGCCAGTTCCAAGACTCCCGCGGTCCCGCTGGCATTGTCGTCCGCACCAGGATGAATCTGCCCGATCTGCGACGGAGCGAGCGAGTCGAAGTTGCCGCGCCCTAGATGATCGTAGTGCGCGCCGATGATGACGTACTCATCCGTCTGGCCCGGAAGCCAGGCGAGAACGTTGTTCACCGTGGCACGCGTCGTTTCGATGTCGATGTGGAGCGACAGGTGAAGCGCGGCAGGGAAGTCGAAAGACCCGGGTTTCGTGGATGAGTTGATCTGCTCTTGCACATCTTTCAGCGATTTCCCGGCGGATTGAAACCACGACTCCGCGGCGGCATTCTTTACCTGCACCATCACAACGCCGACGTTCTCCGGACCGCTGACGCTGCCGAAGCGCGTCAGCAGATCTTCTTCCCCATCTCCCAGTTTGCCGTTGAGCACGACCACCGCTTTCGCTCCGTGGTTGCGGGCGTTGATCGCTTTGGTGATGAGCTGCGAGTGCTGCGTCAATCCATGATTGCCGCTCTTCTCCGCGAAGCCTGCGGGTTCGTAGCGCAGCACGACGACGATCTTGTCCTTCACGTCGAGGCCAGCGTAGTCGTCGTAGTGGAACTCATCGGCGGTCGCGCCATATCCCGCAAACACGACCGGAGCCGAAACCTGACCGGAAGCGGAGAAGCTGAAGGGAACGAAATCCTGATCGATCTTCAGATCGCTCTTCGCATCGCTTGTCTGCACGGCGAAGTGATTGTCAGATTTCAATCGTGCGCCAGTGACCACGGTGAACGGCTGGGCATAGCCGTTCACGCCCGCGGGCTCCAGGCCAAGTGCCTTGTAACGCTTCTCGATCAGGTGCTGAGCGCGTGTCAGGCCTTTGGTTCCCGCGCCGCGACCTTCCATGTCAGGTGCGGCGAGCGTCTTGATGTCATTGAGGTAGCGTGTCGGATCCGCCTCTTGAACTTGGGTGGAAGCGGAGACCAGCAAGACAGAAGCGGCGAGTAGTAGGACAACACGATGCAACGGCAGACGATTCGTCATAAGGACATTCCGTGAACCGAGAATCGTATGAGGTGAGACGAGGGGTGTCAATGATTCGGCGCTAGCTCGGAAAGCTATCGGGATAAAGAGCTCGGCGGCAATCCGGGCAGATTCCGTGGCTGAAGTCTGCTTCGGTGTGATTCCGGATGTAAGCCTCCAGATTGTGCCATGCGCCTTGCTTGTCGCGGATCTTCCGGCAGGACGCGCAAATGGGCAGCAGTCCGCTCAAAGACTTCACGCGTCCCAAAGCGTTCTGCAGTTCCTGGATCAGGCGCTCGCGTTCGGCTTCGGCGGCCCTGCGCTCAGTGATGTCGCGGATGATGATGCAAGTCCGCGAACTTCCTTCTGGACTTTGAAAGACGACGGATGAAATCTCAACCGGGAAAAGTGTTCCGTCCCTGCGGCGTGCGCGCAATTCGCCGTGAGTGCGACCGGTGCGCTGGCGCTCCGCAACGAGCACTGCGAGCCGCGGATCGGAGGTATCCATCAATCCATCGCGTCCTTCCTGCACAATCTCATTGCGCGTTCGGCCCAGGATTCGGCAGGCCGCGGGATTCGCGTCGATAATCGAGCCATCCGGCGCAGTCAGCATGACGCCGTCAAAGCTGTTCTGAAATAGCAGGCGGTACAGAGCTTCGCCAGGAACGAAGTCCTGTGCTGGCGCTTCAGTCGTGTTGTTGAGTGTCATTGTCCCGGATGCCGCAGTTGTCCCGCGAGCCCGAGCGTCGCAGGAGATTCGTTGAAAGTTAGCGGAATTCTATGCGAGACTGACGGCTGGGGCAACTATTCCATTTCCCGCCGCACCTTTTTTGAGAGCTTCTCCATCTTTTTCAGATTGTCGTGGAGGTCTTTCACCAGCAATCCCTGCTGGAGTTTCTGCAGGTCAGACTGCACGGAAGCGCTCAGCGTCGATAGTTCGTTCGCGTCTTGATAGAAGGCGTGAAGTTGAGCGGCGCGGACGTCGGCATCAGGAGAAGTGGCCACTTGAGAAATCTGCTGTTGATGCTGGTCGACGCTCTGATTAATTCGCTGCTGGACGCCAGTGTGCTGACTGGCGGCCGGAACCGCGAGAAAGAACAGAAGCAGACAGACGACGCGTATGGACATACGCACCTCCTGCAGGGGCAGGCTTTAGGAGAGAATTGTACTCCGGTTCTGAGGGAGTGGGCGGGGCTCTTAGGTAGCAGATTCCGCTGACGCGCGCGCGGTCTTTTTTCCGCCAGTGGTAGAGTCTTCGATATCGCCTATCCATGCCACACCCCATCCTTCTCTACGACAGCGTTTGCGGGTTGTGCAACCGGATGGTGCAGTTCATTCTGCGGCGGGATCCGGCGGGCATGTTTCGGTTTGCTGCGCTGCAGAGTTCGGTCGCGGGAGAGATTCTGGCGCGGCATGGAGCGGATGCTGCGGATCTGGATACTGTTTATGTTGTGGTGAATTGGGGACTCGCGGATGAGCAGATCTTGCCACGATCTGATGCTGTCATTTTCGTTCTTCGCCACTTGGGAGCAGCCGAGCTGCGCTCGGCCCGTCCGGGTCTGAGACCCGGACCCACACACAAAAAAGCAAAACCAGGATCGACAGAAGCAAACTCAACATCCGGACCAGCACCAGACATTCCTCCGGCTGGACTAAAGCGCTGGCGCCTCGCCGCGTACCTGCTCCAAATCGTGCCGCGTCCCGTTCGCGACTGGGGATACCGCATCGTCGCCCATAATCGCTACCGCATCTTCGGCCGCTACGATATCTGCCCTATGCCTACTGAACAAACCCGCAGCCGTTTTCTGGACAGCTAAATCCCGTCAATTCCTCTGTGTCCTCCGCGTCCTTTGGTCAAAGCTTTTCGCAGCCTCCTGTGATCCTAATCACATCCCGCCCCGCGCTGTGTAGAATAAACTCCTGCGATCTCGTGCCCGGATTTTTCGGGCACGAAAACAATTCCTCCGCGTCGAGGTTCTCATCATGGCTGACAAAGCCGTTGTCGATACTCAGACTTCGCAAGCCCAGGGCCCGAACATCGATTCCATTCTGAATGAAAAGCGCAAGTTCGAGCCGCCGGCGGAATTCAGCAAGCACGCGCACATCAAGAGCCTGGCTGAATACGAGCAGATCTACAAAGAGTCGATCGACGATCCCGACAAGTTCTGGTCGCGCATTGCCGGCGAGCTCCACTGGTTCAAGAAGTGGGACAAGGTTCTCGAATGGAATTGCCCTTGGGCGAAGTGGTTTGTCGGTGGGCAAATCAATCTGTCGTACAACTGCCTCGATCGGCACGTTGAAACCTGGCGCAAGAATAAGGCCGCAATCATTTGGGAGAGCGAACCCGGCGAAGTCCGCATCCTTACGTATCAACAGTTGCATCGCGAGGTGCAGAAGTTCGCCAATGTTCTCAAAGGGCTTGGAGTGAAGAAGGGCGACCGTGTTGCCATCTACATGGGGATGACGCCTGAGTTGCCAATCGCCATGCTGGCGTGCGCACGCCTTGGTGCGCCGCACACGATTGTTTTCGGCGGATTCTCTTCGAACGCGCTGGTCGATCGTATTCACGATTCGCAGGCGACGGCGGTGATCACGCAGGACGGGTCGTATCGACGCGGCGCAGAAGTGAAGTTGTTTCCGGCGGTCGAGGAAGCGCTGAAGTCGTGTCCGAGTGTGAAGAATGTGGTCGTCTACCGGCGCACCGGGACCGCCATCAACCTGCAGGCGGGGCGGGATCACTGGTGGCACGAGCTGATGGCCAAGGCCTCGGATGTGTGTCCGGCTGAGCCGCTGGATGCCGAACATCCGCTCTACATTCTTTACACGTCGGGAACGACGGGCAAACCGAAGGGCGTTGTGCATACAACCGGCGGATATTCGGTCGGAACTTATCTCACGACGAAATGGGTGTTCGATCTGAAAGACGAAGACACGTACTGGTGCACGGCTGACATTGGATGGGTGACTGGGCACAGCTACATCGTCTATGGGCCGCTGCAGAACGGGGCGACCAGCCTGATGTACGAAGGCGCGCCAAATTTTCCGGAGCCGGACCGCTTCTGGTCGATCATCGCGCGCCACAAAGTGAACATCTTCTATACGGCGCCGACGGCGATCCGCACATTTTTGAAGTGGGGCGACGAGTGGCCGAAGAAGCACGATATGTCGAGCCTGCGGCTGCTGGGGACGGTCGGCGAGCCTATCAATCCCGAGGCGTGGATGTGGTATCGCGACGTCATCGGTGGCGACCGTTGTCCTATTGTCGACACGTGGTGGCAGACGGAGACGGGGCACATTATGCTGTCGCCGCTTCCGGGAGCGATTGCAACGAAACCGGGGTCGGCGACGCGGCCGTTTCCTGGCGTGGTCCCCGAGATCGTCACGATGGAAGGCAAGCCCGTGCCGGATGGGTCGGGAGGATTTCTGGTGATCAAGCGGCCGTGGCCGGGAATGCTGCGTACGGTTTATGGCGATCCTGACCGGTATGTGAAGAATTACTGGTCGCAGATTCCGGGGATGTATTTCACCGGAGACGGCGCGCGAAAGGATATGGACGGATATTTCTGGATCATGGGGCGCGTGGATGATGTGCTGAACGTGAGCGGGCACCGGCTCAGCACGATGGAAGTGGAGAGCGCGTTGGTGGCGCACGAAGCGGTGGCGGAGGCGGCGGTGGTGGGGCGTCCGGATGAACTAAAGGGGCAGGCGATCTCGGCGTTTGTGACGCTGGAGCAGGGAAGGCAGCCTACCGCCGAGTTGAAGGAAGAATTGCGCAGATGGGTGGCGAAGGAGATTGGCGCGCTCGCGAAGCCGGATGACATTCGCTTCACGGATACTCTGCCGAAGACTCGTAGTGGAAAGATTATGCGGCGGTTGCTGCGGGAACTGGCGACGAACGGCAGCGTGAAGGGGGATACGACTACGCTCGAGGATTTCGGCGTGATTGCAAAGTTGCAGGAGCAGGATGAGGTTTAGTTCTGGAAATCCCCCACTCCTTGCGCAAAGGGCGCGCGAGAAATGGGACACCCGGTTTCATTTTGCGGGATCAAGTTTTAGTTCTTCGAAGGCGGGGCTGGTTTTCAGGCGGTCGGGGAAACTTTTTTCGTAGTCCGCCAGGGTGGGGCAGATGGCGTGGTGGGAGCGCGTGAAACCGAAGGCTTTCATCTCGTGCATGGCTTCGTCGGCGGACCATCCTTCTTCGGCCATGCGATAGGCAGCAATCGCCATTCCGGTGCGGTCATCGCCGAGGCGGCAATGGACGAAGACTTTCTTCCCGGGATGCTGCTGCATCACCTTCAGAAAATGGGCGAATGACTTGTCCTTCGGAAATGGGCAGTGCCAGGGGATAGCGACGTATTGCATCCCGCGTTTCTTTAAGGCTTCCCCTTCTTTCTTGTTGTGGCCTCCGCGCATGTCGATCACGATGTTGATGTTCATCTTTTCCAGCGCGTCAATTCCTTTCAGGTCGGGCTGCCCTCCGCGATAGAGGCGAGGAGTGACCTCGGCGAAATTTGGAATGC
Source organism: uncultured Acidobacteriaceae bacterium (assembly GCA_963788555.1). Classification (GTDB taxonomy): domain Bacteria; phylum Acidobacteriota; class Terriglobia; order Terriglobales; family Acidobacteriaceae; genus Sulfotelmatobacter. The sequence continues at coordinate 1,348,194 of CAWBHM010000008.1, forward strand.
CGGGGATCTTGCGCGGAGTACCCATTGAATGTTTCGTAGAAGAGGAGTTGGTGGCGTTTTCCTGCCTGGGCCCCGAGCTAACCGAGACCGCAATTGATAAGAGGGCGAGGAATGCCGTGGCTTGAGCGTTGCGAATTGATGTCACTAACAAAGTTAGATGCGCGATCCGGCGTCTGTGCAGGCTTACTCTCCGGTGCCCATCATGATGAACGGAGAAATGGGCGTGGCGGAGCCCGCATAGAAATAGGTGTTCAACTTCGGGAGCCACGAACTTTACTGACTGAGTTTGATGGCGAGTTGGCGCTCCGGCTGGGTCATTTCGCCCCACAGCTTTTGCAGATCGGCTTGTACCGCCTGATTTTCCGGATCCTTGCGCAGGGCAAGCGCAAACCAGCGATAGGCCGTTGGAAGATCATGAGGAGTGCAGAGTCCAGCGGAGTAGAGCGCGCCCATCTCGATCATCGCTTTGGAATTGGACTGGCTGGCGGCCGGTTTCAACAGGCGCATGCCACGATCGCAATCCTGCGGCACGCCGCGTCCGTAGATATATTTCTGCGCTTCGGCGACCGTATCGACGGGCTTCGGCGGCTTCACTGCAGCAGTCGGCTTGGGAGCGGGCGCATCCGCCGGTTTTGCGGGCGTTGCCGGCGTTGCTTCCGATTCGTCAGCATCGGTGGAAGTAGGCTCCTTCGTTGCGGGAGCGGGGGCTGCAGCGCTGAGTGTTTGGGCAGGGCTGCTCGACGGATTCGCCGCTGTGCTCGGTGCGGACCCTTCTCCTGCGGCCGGCGCCGTTGCTGGTGGAGCGGCCCCTGGCGCAGGATTCGTCGTTGGATTGCTCGCAGGGTTCGCAGCGGGCGAATTGGAATCTGGCGACGGCGGCGTCGCGGCTGGGGTGGTGGGCGCTGGTGCGGGAGTCGAAGTCATAGGGGGCGCCGAAGTTGTATCCGTTGGGTTCGGATTTTGTGCGGCGGTGCTCGGTTTGTTCGCGCTGGAACCCAACCATCCAAAACCTTGATTTTTCCAGCGAAGGTATCCGAGGCCTGCGGCCAATGCCAGGGCCAGCAGAATCAAAATGAACTTGCCGGCACCGCCGCGCCTGGGTTCTTCTTCATCGTCCAGCAGGTAATCGAGATTGCTCGAAGTAGCGTGAGGATCGCTGCTGAGACTCGCGCGCTTGCGGGGACCGGGATCATTCAATCCCAGAAACGAGGGCCCACTGATGACGGGGTCGTTGGAGACCGGAACGGAAGTGCGACTGACCGTCGGCGGAGACGGCGGCGGAGACGAAACGGGAAGGGCGGCGGAATGCGCAGCCACATTCTGTGACGGGGCAGAAGCCGCCGTGGACGGCGGAGGCAGCAACGAGGCGCCACACATTCCGCAAAAGCGGTTTCCGTCCGAATTTTCATTCCCACAGCGAGAGCAGCGCACTGCCTTAAGTCCTCATGTATAGCTTACGATATCTTTGAGGTTCGATGCAGGGGAACGCAAACGAGGGCATCAAAGAATGACCGGCCTCAAACGCGACGAAAGATTGAATGCAACCTTTGGAAGGCACTCCCACGGAGCATAACGCAGTCGCACGCACGACTTTTCATGTTGCGTTGCAGGGCCGCAGCCTGGAGGTTCATCGGATTTCCGGATTAAGCCGGGAAGTTCCGGAACTCGTCTTACTGCATGAAGGCCTGGGTTCGGTGTCGCACTGGAAAGACTTCCCGGCGCGGGTTGCGCAGGTCACAGGATGTCCAGTGACTGTGTACTCGCGCTACGGTTCGGGCAATTCGGATCTGCTGGCCGAGTCTCGCCCGGTCACTTACATGCATGACGAGGCGCTGTGCGTGCTGCCAGAGCTGCTGGCGCAGCTGCAGATCAAGAGTCCGATTCTGATTGGCCACAGTGATGGAGCTTCGATTGCTTTGATTTACGCAGGCGCTCACGACCACGTACGCGGACTGGTGCTGCTGGCTCCGCATGTTTTCGTCGAAGAGCTGAGCGTAGCGAGCATCGCAGAGGCGAAGACGAGCTTCGACACGACGAATCTTCCCGAGAAACTCGGCCGTCATCATCGCGACGCGGCCCGCACGTTCTGGGGATGGAACAACATCTGGCTGCATCCTGAGTTTCGCAGCTGGAATATCGAGGAATATCTTCCGCGTATTACTTGTCCAATCCTTGCGATCCAGGGACTCGACGATCAATACGGAACGATGGCGCAGGTGGAGGCGATTGCCCGGCAGTCGGGTGGGCCGGTCGAGATTCTTCAGCTGGCAGACTGCCGGCATTCTCCGCAGCGGGATCAGCCTGGGGCGGTGCTGGCGGCGATTGCCGGGTTCGTGGAGAGAAACAGTGGGAACAAATCGCAAGGGGCGGATGTCTAACCTTCCATCGGCTACAGTGGCGGCGGTGTCGGCAAAATCCCCGCGTCTCGCGCAACGAACGGGCGAGCACGGGGCACCCTTTCCGGATTTCTGGAGGTCTCAATGAAGCGGCATTGGATTGCAGCGGTTCTCTCGCTCATTACCCTCGCTTCTCTGGCCGCAGCGCAGGTGGTTCCGCAGCGCGTTCGAACCATTGAGAGTGTGATGGCGCAGCGGCTCGTTCGCCGGGTCGCTCCTCTCTATCCGCCCTTGGCACGGCAGGCGAAAGTCCAGGGTGTGGTCGTTCTGAAAGTGCAGATCAGCAAATCGGGGGACGTTCAGAAGATAGAACTCGTCAGCGGACATCCGCTGCTGGCCCCGGCTGCGATTGAAGCGGTGAAGCAGTGGAAGTACACGCCGTACTTGCTGAATGCGGAGCCAGTCGAAGTGGAAACGCAGGTTACGGTGAACTTTACGCTCTCCGACAAGACGGAGCCCGAAGGCATCGCAGGAGACAAGCCCGGTGGAATTCCCAACGATGAGATTGGCGGCATCGCCCCCAGCAATCCCCCCGATCAGTCTCCCGTCGCATCCCCGCAACCTCTGCTCGGGACCCCACAACGCGTCCGCATTTCCTCTGGTGTAGCGCAGGGTCTGGTGGTCACCAAGGTGCCTCCACAATATCCGCAGGATGCCAAGGATCAGCACATTCAGGGTGTCGTCGTACTCCGGGCGATCATCGACAAGCAAGGAAGCGTTGCCAATCTGCAGGTCATCAGCGGACATCCATTGCTGTCTCCCGCCGCCATCGAAGCGGTCAAACAGTGGAAGTACCAGCCCTACTTATTGAACGGCGCGCCCGTTGAGGTGGAGACCCAAATCTCTGTGAACTTCACCCTGGTGAACTAGCAAGGAAGGCGCCAGGCTACGGTCAGTAAGGGACCACGGTCAGTACGGGCCCTTCAACACGGTGATGACCTTGACGGAATCGGTGAGGTCACGTGACTCACATTGCCAATCGCGCCAGAAGTTGCGGCTACATAGTCCAAGAGGGCTGACTCAGAGTTCAGTTCTTTGAGCATGGCGCGCCCTGTCCGGTGAATACGGCTTTCCGCCAACGCAAGCGGAACTCGGCTGGATCTTCTCCAACATAGTTTTTCAGAAATACCTCATGCGCTGGACCACCTTTCAGAGTGACAGGCACGGCCCGAGACCCATCGCTGAATCGCGAGTGAACTCCGGTAAAGAGTTCCGCACTTGCGTCGGGGTGATCTGGGAAATCGATACACTCTTGTTGGCCACCAGGATCACGTCCTGGGCTACCGACATCGGGGTGTCCCAGTCTGAAACTCCCAAACCAAAGTCACTCCTACGCCCGGCCTGAAGGATTTACATTTTCCCTGGGAGAGAAGATGCGCCGGAAGAACCGCAAATGGGTGGCCACGGCAGTAGTGCTTTATCTGTTTGTGATGTGGTCCGCATACCGCTGGGCGATCGCGCAGCGGCCGACCGATGGAAACATTTTTGAGCACATTGAGCGCGAGGCTAAGCGCAAGAACGCAGACGCGCGGGCGAGGGAAGAGGCCGAGGCGGCGCGGGTAAGGCCCAGCGGGGAATCCAGGCTCGCGGCGGCTGGACCGGCATTCGTGGCGGCCCGCTATGATGCGTCGCACGTCGTCTTCGTGGTCTCTGCGGAGACAGAATCCAGATTTGCGTCCTCACCGCAATTTGGAAGGACGCCAACCAAAATCTCCGCGCCGGCAAAGCCCGCTGCGCCCTTGGCGGGTTTGCAGGAACTGTGGGAGCCCGACTCGCAAGCGCTGCACTTCTTTCCGGAAATCGTGCAGAAGATGCAGCCTGGCGAGCAATGGTCTTTGAATCTGTCCCCGCAAGAGACGATTCCGGTGGTGATTGAGCGCGCGGTCATCGCACCGACAGGGTGCTCACTGGCGCTGGGATTTCTTGCCTCGGTGCCCGCGGAACAACAAAGGGCGTTTGACGCGCTACCACAGGAATATTTTGCGGTACGCCGGACGGCGGTCGCACCGCCGGATCCAGCAGTGAGTTCTCATATCGGGGAGATTTCAGATTGGAAGGCATCTGCCAGCAGCCGGAAGCAGATTGAACAGCAACTGAACGACCGGATGAAGCAGGAAGTCGCGAAGATTGACGCACGGCTGGTGGCCAATGCCGGCAGTCCGGGAGCCGTGGCTGGAGAATCGCCGGTGGGGCATGCGCGTCCGCGATGGAAAGAGTGGATTCATGCCGACCGGGGTTTGCTCCGCGGCGAGGGCTTGCTTGATTACGACGTTCGCGCCTTCCGGCTTACGCCTGACGGGCAGCCGCGCTTGTTTGTGCGCGCGCGCTGGAAGCTGGCGGATACTCCGGTGTTTCTGATGACGGCCTGGTTTCGGGAAGAATCCGCGAAAGAGGGGGCGCTGAAGTCGGCGTCCTTCCAACCAGAATCGCAGCGATCTGAAAGCTTACTGACATTGCTGTGGGCGGATTCCAGCTGGTCCGTCCAAATGCGCGAAGGGGAGGGTGTCGCGGCGCTGGGCGATCGCCTCGACTTCGAAAGCATCCTAAACGAATTTGATGCGGACCGGGACGGCTGGGCCGAATTGCTGGTCCATTCCGACCAGGGAAGCGCCACCACGATCAGTTTGAATCTCTACACCGACATGGGACTGGTCCCGTTGAAGAGCGAACTGAGGCGCGACTCGCAGGCGCCAGAATCGTGCGTCGACCCCTAGCCGAACGTCCCTGAGTTCTACTTCTTCATGTCCGGCATCATTTTCATATCGGGTGGTGGGGCTACGGGCGGAGCGGTCAGCACGTCCATCGCGCTCTTCGGCAGCTTGTCCGCATTGGCCATCAGAAGGCTGACCTGCCACATCTGCGTGGTGGAGAGGGTCTTGTCGAAGCCGGGCATGCCGGTCATGCGAATGCCTCCCGCAACTTTCCAGTAGGTTTCCCCCGGGGCATCATCGGTGACGCCTTTGCCTTCCGTCAGCTTGGGAGGCTTGGGAAACATTCCCAGGGCGATGGCGGTTGGCTTTTGTCCTGGCAGACCGTGACAGACGGCGCAATTATCTTTGTAAACTTGAGCGCCGGCCACAAAGGCGGCTTCGTCAGCCGGGACGGGGGCGGACTTGGGCATCTCCTTGTCCATACGCGCGTGCAGGGCCATGCCTGCCAGCAGTTTTTCAAATGGCATTGGAGCTGAAGAAGTCGCGACCGGCGCGCTGCCCGAGGAAAAATACATGTAGACACCGACGGGAATCACGATTAAGCCAACGATCAGACCGAATAGAAACTTGCCCATGCACGTTCTCCTGTGAAATTGAACCGGACCAGAAATTGGCCGGACCACAAATTGACCGGACAATGATACTAACCTAAACCGGCGGGAGCGCGGCTGAAGTCGTACAGGAAATGTCGGATGGCGAGGGACCTGGCTAGCATCTGGAGATTTAACTGCTGAACCAGGAACAGCGATCTCCCCCCGCGACGAGTTTCAAAAATTGTTGAGCGGGGAAATCTTTTACAACTCTTCGACGAACACGTGACAAGAACACCTCGCGCCTGCCCTACTCTGCGTTCACCGTGATCCGAATCCCTGCAGTAATCGCGGAATTCAACGCATGACTTTGGAGTGGAATCATGGGCACGGGAAAATCTCTTTCCACAGGGCTGTCGTCGGAAACGAACCAGCAACCCGACAACGACCAAGCGAATCCTCAACCGTCGCGCGAGATTCAGCGGCGCTCGTTCCTCAAAGGCCTGGGTGTTGCGGGTGGAGCACTCGCGGCTGCACCGTTGCTGCGCGTCGGGGCGGCGGCCAAAGACGGCCATGGGATCAGCAACGGAGACGCGGCCCTGCTGCGTTTCGTGGCCGCCGCAGAGATTATTGAGAGCGACATCTGGCTGCAGTACAACGAACTCGCGGGCATCCAGGACGGGGAAGTCTCGAAGTTGGCGAGCACATTGATTCCGGGCTACCCCTCGCAGGCAACAGGCGGAAATCCGGCCTACACCACAGACGTGAAGGTACTCGATGGCGACATGGACCAGTACATTTCGGACAACACCGAAGACGAACTCAGCCATGAAGTGTTCCTCAACGCGTACCTCGCGGCAAAAGGCGCGGATACCATCAGCCTCGATGCGTATCGCACACTGCCCGCCAGCCAGGCGAGCGGATCGAACAAGACGTTCGGCCGAATCACCAATCTCACGCAGCTCACCGTGCACACCGATTGGTGGACACGCTACCGCAGCCGGCGCGGGAATCCGGACTTGGGAGACAAATTCCGGAACGCCATCCCGACGCTGGCCGTGGGGCAGCACACCGCAATTCCCAGAACCGACTCAGACGTTAGCGATTCGGCTTTCTTAAAGGCTGTCGCGAACACTGCGGGATTTCACTTTGCTTGGATCGAACAGGGCGGCAGCAGTCTCTATCCCTCGTTGGCGCAAAGAGCCCAGAACGCCGAAGTGCTTCGGGTCCTGCTCAGCATTGGGGGAACGGAGATCTGTCATTTCCAAACCTGGCAAGACAAGGCAGGGAACGTTGTTCCGGTGGCGCACGTAATTGATCCGGTCACGGGCGTCTCGGTCACGTTTCCCGACTTGAATTCTCCGCCGTTTGGTGGGGAGAATTTCCAGACGAACCTGATCATGCCGGAACCGACAACGTTTCTTAGCCGGCAGTTTCCGCCGTGCTCCATCATTCGTCCTACCGAGACGGCGGGTGCGGCCATGGGAGCGGTGAATGCGTTGACGGGCGACGGCCTGTTCATCGGCCAATCCAGCCAGTTCATGCAGCTCTTGCAAGACTTGGCGAGCGATGCCGACAAAGCTCAGCGCGGTGACCACTAACTCGGCGGGAGCGACCGTTAACGTCGATTCCGTCTTTCCATCCGCTGTGCTCCGGAAAAACCGCCGGGGCATAGCGGCTTCTTTACCAATTCCTAACAGGAGCGCTCCATGTTTGAAGGATTGTTTCAACCGATGCACCTCATGATCATTGCCGGAATTGCCCTGCTCGTCCTCGGTCCCAAGAAACTTCCCGAACTTGGCAAAGGCCTCGGAGAAAGCATTCGAGGTTTCAAATCTGCGATGGCTGCCGCACCAGAAGGACCGGCTACGGCGAAAGCGGAATCGCTTGCGAAAGCGGCGGAGAAGGACTGAGAACGGGGTCTGCTCTCCGATGCTAAACTCAGCATCGGCATGTTGACTCACCTGGAATGCACACGATGTGGCGAGCGCTATCCCGCCGATCGCCCGCAGACGGTTTGTCCCAAAGACTCGGGAGTTCTTTACGCGCGCTATGATCTGGCCGCGATTAAGCGTAATTTCTCGGCGGCGCGGTTGGCTGGGCGCGCGCCTACGATGTGGCGCTACGACGCGGTTCTTCCCGATGCCAATCCGGTTTCGTTGGGCGAGGGCTTCACTCCCATGCTGCTCAGCCGCGAGTATCCCAGCGTTTATATAAAGGATGAAGGGCTCAATCCCACCGGGTCATTCAAGGCGCGCGGGCTCTCCGCCTGTGTGACCATGGCGCGGCACTTCGGTTTGAAAAAGCTCGCGATTCCGTCCGCCGGAAATGCGGCGGGTGCGCTCGCAGCCTACGCGGCGGCCGCCGGTTTGGAAGCTCACATCTTCATGCCGATAGATGTTCCCATGGCGAACCGCATCGAGTGCGACTACTACGGTGCGCACGTCACGCTGGTCGACGGACTCATCAGCGATTGCGCCCGCAAGGTTGCTGAACTGAAAGATTCCGATGCTTGGAAAAACGACGGATGGTTCGACGTCTCTACGACCAAGGAGCCTTATCGCGTTGAAGGTAAGAAGACGATGGGCTATGAAGTCGCGGAGCAGTTGGGTTGGAGAATGCCGCGGGGCATTATCTACCCGACTGGGGGCGGCGTCGGGTTGCTCGGGATGTGGAAAGCATTTGAGGAGATGGAAGCGCTGGGATGGATTGGCTCCGAGCGGCCGAAGATGATTACGGTTCAGGCCTCGGGCTGCGCTCCGATTGTGAAGGCATTTGAAGAAGGCAAGCAGGCGTCGGAAATGTGGCCCAATGCCGCCACCATGGCGTCTGGTCTGCGCGTGCCGAAACCTTACGGGGACTATCTAATTCTCGACATATTGAAGAAGAGTCATGGCACAGCCGTCAGCGCTACGGATGAAGAGATCCTCGAGGCCACACGGCATTGGGCGAAGATGGAAGGCATTTTTGCTGCGCCCGAGGGCGCCGCTTCACTGGTGGCTTACCGTAAACTTCGCGCCAATGGATTCTTCAAGGCAGACGATACCGTGGTTCTGTTTAATACCGGCAGCGGGTTGAAGTATCTGGATGTTTTGGATACCCGCAAGCCTGCGCAAGCGAAGCCGGCAGCGCGGCAAATCGGCGGGATTATCGGGCCGTACTGATCCTGCCGTTCTGTCCGAAACACTCCGTGTCCTCGGTGTCCTCTGTGGTTAAATGGTTTCGTCTCCATGACCGAGCGCCTCTACTACCGCGACTCTTTCCTCTACGACTTCGATGCCGAGGTCTGTGACATCCTCGACTCGCCGCGTCCCGGGCTGGTTCTGGACCGAACGGCGTTCTATCCCACGAGCGGCGGGCAAGTGTTTGACACGGGCTCGATCACGTCGGAAAGCGGCGATCGCCTTCGCGTAGTAGAAGTCGCCGACGCGGAAGACGGCAGGGTGGTGCACTATCTCGAAGCGCCGCTGAAGGATTTGAAGACCGGGACACGCGTCCGCGGGCAGATCGATGCTGCTCGTCGGAGGGATCACATGCAGCAGCACTCCGGACAGCACGTGCTCTCGGCCGCATTCGTCCGGCTCTACAACATTCCGACGGTATCGTTTCACATGGCGGACGACTACTGCTCCATTGATCTCGACACACCGGCGCTGACCAAGGAGCAAATCGAATCGGCGGAGCGGCTGGCGAACGGGATCATCCTTGAGAATCGCGCTGTCGACATTCGTTTCGTGACTCGCGAAGAGGCAGGGAAGCTTGGCCTGCGGAAACTGCCTCCGACGGAACGGGACGAGCTCCGCATCATCGACATTCATGACTTCGACCTCAGCGCTTGTGGCGGGACGCACGTCGCGCAGACGGGACAGATCGCTAGCGTCTTAGTGCGAAAGGTGGAGAAAGTGCGCCAGGGATGGCGGGTGGAGTTCGTTGCGGGACAACGAGCCGTGGCGACCGCACGGCGCGACTTTACCACCCTCACCGAGACTGCCGCACTCTTCTCGGCACATATTTATGATGTGCCAACGCAGGCCCGTAAGGCGCTCGACGAAATCAAATCGCTGCGCAAACAGCGCGAGCAGTCGCAGGAAGAACTCGCTGCAGCCCAGGCCGCTGCGCTTCTTGCCGAGACCGCCGAGGCCGGTGGGCGCAAAGTGGTGGTTCGCACGTTCTCGGACCGCGAATTGAATTTCGTGAAGTTATTGGCGCAGAAGTTGACGCGACTCTCTTCCAACGCGGTTGCGCTTTTGGCCACGACTTCACCGCAGCCGTCACTCGTCTTCGCGCAGTCGGCAGGCATGCCCTTCGACATGGGTGCGTTGATGAAAGACGCGATGACGAAGCTCGGAGGCCGTGGCGGCGGAAGTAAGGACATGGCGCAAGGAGGGCTTCCGAGTGCCGATGGGATTGACGAAGTGCTTAAGGCTGCGGCGGTCGCGCTTGTAGCTTGAGGGAACCGCGGAAGATAAAACGAACATCAAAATGCCCGCTCAAGCGAAGCTTGAACGGGGCATCCTCCGGACCTCGGAGAGAGATTGTGCCGGGAAAAGTTCTCTTAGGCTTGCTGACGCCTTCGAGATCGCTCCCACCAGACCTTCGGATCGTCGGGGCGATCGAGAATGCTCGACAATTCCTGCTTGATTTCGCGCAGGCGGTTCGTGCGCAACTCGAGGGCGGTGTGATCGATCGCAGTGTGCTCGCCCTTTTCTGAGAAGCGGGTGTTCAGGTTGCGTAAATCGGCGATTTCCTGGCGGAGGCTGGTGAGACGTTCCGTAATATATGGCATCTCTTTGATCATACGCCCTATTTGAGAAATCGCCGGCGAATTCGGCAGACCATTAGGTCGTACGTGAACTTTCCTTGTTTCTAGCCCGTTTTGCCCGGTTTCTCCTCCTTAATTAAGTCGTGTGAGGATGCGCCAGGTAATGCTGCCTCAGCAGATCCTTCCCGTAGTCATTGCCATTTGGCGTGCGCACGACGCAGTGGATGTGCTGCTGAGTGGGCAGTTCTGGGTTCGCTGCAAATTTCGAGAGGTTCGCCGGCCGCTGGTGGTCAAACTCGATCAGGATCACCGGGCTCTGCACACGATAATAGAACGCGCTATCGGACTGCGCACCGCCGATCCAACTGAACCAGGTGTTGTCGATGTGGCGGTCGACCTCGTCCATCTTCACGCGGGTGTGGCCGTCGTCCATATTGCTGACGTAGAGATGGATCAGATCGCGCAGACGCTTACGCTCCGAATCCACCAGAGCATTGGCGCGCAATCCGGAATAGTCGAGAACAACATTGTCTTTGAAAGCTTCGGTCAGGTTATTGTTGCCCGCCTTGGAGAAGTTCAGTACAGCCTTTTGGCGCTGAGGATCGGGGAGGGCTAGCAGCATGGCGAGGCCGTCGTTCTGCTCCTGCTGCAGGATCGAAATGCCTTTGTACTTACCGGAGGTTGCGGTGACGGGCTCCGATCCGATGAAAAGCGGCGTCATCACCACCTGATCACCCAATACGAAGTAATTGATGATGGCGTGATGGCCCTGCAGTTGCCAGCCCCACGGCTCGGTGGGCGATGGCTTGCCGAAAATGTTGATGAAGTAAAGCCATTCGCCCAGGAAGGTGTGGTCATCGGCCAGTTCGGCGAGGGTCTCGTTCAGGCGCATGATGTTGCGTGTGAGTTCGAAGCCTCTGGTGCTGAGCGACACCTGCATCAGGCCGAAGGCGGCATCGCGTTGGGCGTCGGTCATCTCCTGAAAGCTGATCCCCGCGCGCGGATAGAAGTGTTGGTTCATCCATTTCCGCCACTGGACGTCGTCGATCGGGAACATAGTCCGCGTGAGCTGCACGCTGGTCAGCGAGGCGATAAATCGTTCCGCGGCATTGCGGACGGGCTCGCTGGAAACGCCGCTCGGGCTGATCGAGAACAGTCCGGGCGCGACCTTGCCGTCAGTGGTGATTCCGCGAAAAGGCTCAGCTAGTCCTTTCTGTTCATAGTCCTCGGACATCTGACGGAAACGCTCGGCTATGTCGGTTGGATTGTGAGATTGCGACTGCCCAAGAGCCCACGGGGCAAGAACTGCTGCGGAAATGAGCGATGTAACGAAGTCGCGGCGCGTGGGCTGCTGCGCGTGCGAGTGAGTATGGCCGTGATGGTGATGGTGCAGTTTATGGTCCACGTTCGCCTCCGCTTAAACAGGTCGCGGCACAATATCATGCCGAATTCCAATTTCGCAATTAGAGAGCGAGCTTACAAACTCACCCAGCAGGGAAAAGCTTATATGCTGCAGATTTCCAGGAATTCGAGAACCCTATCGCGTGGTTATCGAATCTGAACTTGCAAGGGCGCGGTGCATGAGAGCAATCTATTTCGAAAAGGAGAATCGCATATGAATATCGGCATCATTGGAGCAGGACACATCGGAGGCACCCTGACTCGGCGCCTCACCAAGTTAGGACATGAGGTCTCGGTGGCCAACTCGCGCGGTCCGGAGACGCTGAAGGACTTGGCCGCCGAGACGGGAGCGAAGGCGGTTCCCGTGACGGAGGCGGTCCGCAATCGCGACCTGATTGTCGTAACGATTCCGATGAAGAACATCCCGAAACTGCCCAAGGGGCTCTTTAAAGATGTCAGCAAGAACACGGTTGTCGTCGACACCAGTAATTACTATCCGCAACAGCGCGACGGCCGTATTGACGGAGTTGAGGGCGGAACCACGGAGAGCCGGTGGGTCGAGCAGCAAATCGGCCATCCCGTGATCAAGGCTTTCAACAACATTTACGCGCAGCACCTTATGGATCTCGGAAAGCCGTCGGGCACTACGAAGCGCATCGCGCTGCCCGTTGCTGGCGATGACAAGAATGCGAAAGCTGTGGTCATGAAACTGGTGGACCAGTTAGGCTTCGATCCGGTCGATGCCGGTGGGCTGGAGGATTCCTGGAAGCAACAGCCGGGGAGTCCGGTCTACGCACAGGATTTCGACGCCGAGGGCGTTCGACGAGCGTTGTCCGAAGCGACCAAACAGCGGAAACAGGAGTGGAGAGCTACGGGCGGGGCCGAGAAGCTGCCGAAGAGCGCATGATCTTGCCGGGTTCCGCGAGATCGGTCACTTGGTCGGCAGTCCGGAAGACTGTGATTTTGCGGTCTCCGGACCGCCGATTCTCCGCCCGCAGGTTGAATTCAGTTATTACCCTCGTAATCGATCCCGTGTGTTCGCGCGTTGCCGAGCAATCGCTGCTTGCTAACATGCGGACATGCGCACTCCGTCTGAAAAAATCGTTGCCCGCAAGATGGCGCTGTTTCTGACGATCGTGGCCGGGATCGGATTCATTGCGATCGCGGGTGTGTTCTCCGTGCGCGCCCGCGGAGCGGCATCGGTGCCCGCGGCTCGCGTCACTTCCATCACTCAAATTACGCACGATGGATTCCGCAAGACGCATCTGCTCGCGGATGACTCTCAGCTTTACGTCACCGAGGTGCCGGCGGCGAAGCGCGTCATTGCCAAAGTATCGTTATCTTTACCTTTGCCGGAATCGAACCGGTCAGTGGTTCCGAGTCCGTTCTCGAATCTGCAGGCTCTTGACCTGTCGCCCGATCACACCAAACTGTTGGTCGCGCCGATCCAGAGTGGATCGAGCGACGACGAGTTCTGGACGCTGCCAGTGGGCGCGGGATCTCCCGAGCGCATTGGAAAGCTCGCGGGACGCGACGCCGCGTGGTCTTCCGATGGTCAGAGTCTGGTATTCAGCAAGGGGCCGGTGCTTTACAGCGCCAGCGCGAATGGAACCCAGGTGCACGAACTCTACACTGCGAGTGGATCGGTGTTTGGCCCGCACATTTCTCCCGACGGCAAACGCATCCGCTTCACGGTTAGCAATACCGCTTCGAACTCAACTGCACTGTGGGAAGTTGCGCAGGATGGATCCAGCCCGCACGCGTTGCTGGGGAAGTGGCAGTACGCATCGACCGCATGCTGCGGCAGTTGGACCGCCGACGGCCGCTATTACATTTTTCAAGCATCGCAAAACCTGCCGAACACCAGCACGACTCTTACAGCCTTGTGGGCCTTGCCCGAGTCCGCGCAGGGAAGCGAAGACAATCCGCTGGGAATTGTCCGTCTGACCAGCGGGCCGATGTCGTTCGGAAACGCTTCGCTGGCGCGGGACAACAAGAAGATGTGGGCGATCGGAGTGGCGCCCGCCGCTGATGTGGTGAAGTTCGACCGCGCGCACAAGAAGTTCATCCCCGTGATCGCGGGAGTTTCGGCGACCGACCTCGCCTTCTCAAACGATGGCAAGTGGGTCACGTATGTGGCGATTCCGGAGGGCACGTTGTGGCGCAGCCACGCCAATGGCACCGAGCGTCTGCAATTGACCTCGGCTCCCGAGCAGGCCGCACTGCCCGTCTGGTCGCCGGACGGAAAGCAGATCGCGTACGTCAGCATGAAGCCGGGGCAATCGTGGAAGCTTTATCTTGTGCCGGCGGGTGGAGGAACTCCGCAGGAAGTTCTGGCGGAGACTGGCAGCCAGATCGACGCGAACTGGTCGGCGGATGGATCGCGGCTTATGTTCGGAGACTTCAGTCATGATGCGGGTGGCCTGAGCATTCGCATTCTGGATTTGAAGACGCACAAGCTGGAAAAAGTTCCTGGCTCGGATGGATTGTTCAGTCCGCGTTGGTCTCCGGACGGGCGCTATATCGCGGCCATTTCGCCGGACAATACCACGCTGAAACGTTTCGATTTTCAGAGCCAGACCTGGTCGAACTGGCTGGTCGAGTCTGCCGGATCGGTGAGCTATCCGGTGTGGTCGGCGGACAGCAAGTATCTGTACTTCGACGATCTGGTCAACGGCGATGAGTCGATCCGCAGAGTGAAGGTCGGCGACAGCCAGCCGGAACTTGCCTTCGTGCTGAGTGCCATCGATCGCTACCCAGGCGCGTTGGGCTTCTGGAGCGGCCGCGCCGCAGACGGTTCGTGGATGTTTGTTCGTGATCGCAGTACGCAAGAGGTGTACCAGTTGAGTCTGGAACTGCCGTAGCCGAATTGCGAGGGCCCCGAAATCATGGTGAAACGCGACGTTATACACGGCGAGAGACGCCGCAGGTTTCTGCTTGTGTTCTTTGTGCTGATGATGGCCGCGCTCGTCAGCACCCTGCCTCTGGCGGCGCAATCTTCCGATTCTTCCGACCGCAAAGTGCTGACCCGGGTTGAGCCGGAATATCCGGACGCTTTGAAGCGGCTCTACATCGGCGGCGTGGTGCGGCTCGAGGTTGTGGTCGCACCCAACGGAACTGTGAAGAGCACGAAACTGCTGGGAGGAAGTCCGATTCTGGGGCAGTCGACGATGAAGGCCGTGAAGCAGTGGAAGTACGCCCCCGCAGCAGCCGACGAGACGTTGACCGTGAAGCTGGAGTTCGATCCTCACCGATAAATCCGAACTGCACTACCAACCTTGTCATTCCGACCGAAGCCGGAGCGAATGCGACGGCGCGGTGGAGAGCCTGCCCTGAGCGCAGTCGAAGGGAACCTGCTTTTCCTTCCAGTGAAGTCTCCCGCGCTGGTTGCCCGGAACGATCCGCCGGAGAGATACTGTCGAAGGGGCAATACAAAGGACGCCTCTATGCCCATCACTCGAAATTGTCCATCCTGCGGAAAGCCGAATCGAATTCCAGCGAAACACTTGTCTGACACCGGACGATGCGGCGCCTGCAAAAACCCTCTACCTCCTATGGCCGAGCCGGTTGAGGTTAGCTCCGAAGACTTCGACGAAATTGTGCGCGAAAGCAAAGTTCCCGTACTGGTGGATTTCTGGGCGTCGTGGTGTGGTCCGTGCCGCATGGCCGCGCCTCACGTCGCTCAAGTCGCACGCGACCTCGCAGGCCGCGCCGTCGTGCTGAAGGTCGACACTGAGAGGTTTCCGCAACTGGCTTCCCGGTACAACGTCCAGGGGATTCCGAACTTCGCCGTGTTCTCTGGCGGCAACCTTCAATTCCAGCAAGCAGGGCTGGTGGACGCCAATACCATGAAGAGCTGGCTCACCAACGCCGCCTAGTTCTCCTCCGAAGTGCGTCTCAACGCTGTCATTCCGAGTCTTCCTCGAACTGCCTCCCAACATTGTCATTCCGACCGGAGCCGGAGCGCACGCGACGGCGCAGGGGAGGAACCTGCTTTTTGGCTCTAAACCCCAATCCCGCCGAAATCTTGTCAAGCCCCCTGACTTGAAGAATTCCTCCTAACCCCCAGTAAATAAACGGAAAATAGATTCCGAACTTTGTCCACTTTACCCTGTCCAAAGTGCTATTCTGGATATATAGAGTAAAAACAGAGGCGCAGGCCAAAAGCCGGCGCCTTTTCTATTGTTCCCAACATGTCTCGGACCAGCTCTTCGCGACGACGCCCCTCAGCGTCGCGCCCCAGCTCTGTCCCACAAAAGCCTGCCCAAAAGAAGTCTGTTCGACAAAAGCCTGTCCCTACGCAGCCCGCACGGAAACAGCCTCAAACTCCCCGCGAGCGCGAACTCAACACCAAGCGTCGCGGAGAGCTCGCCGAACTGGCCTTCGCCCTCAAGGCTGCCAACCTCGGCTTCGGTGTCGCCCGTCCCTTCGGCGACAGCGAACGCTATGACGTCATCGTCGACGCCCGCGAAATCCTCCCTCATCCTCGCGCGAAGAAGCGCCGTGAGCGGTCGGATCGTGTGGAGAAGGACGCTATGGGGCGGACAGTGACGCCACGAATCCACCGTTCTTGTCATTCGGACCCGAGCTCGAGCGGAGGCGACGGCGCAGCGGAGGAACCTGGTGCTTCTCCGGTCGACTTAAAGAAGAAAAGAAATGCAAGGAAGGCATTCAAACATCCTGCCCGCCGCCAATCCCTCGAAATCTCGCCCTTCCCGCCCGACCTCTCCCCGCCCCTCTGGCGCGTCCAGGTGAAGTGTTCCACCCAGCTTCTCGAAGGCCTCTACCGTATCAACTCCCATCGCCGCGTCAACGGACGCGCCGTCCCCTACCTTCCCGGCGAAATCCACTTCTTCGCCGCCTACATCATCCCCGAAGACACCTGGTACATTATTCCGCTCCACGCCACCCGCGGACGCACCGGCCTCCTGTTCCGCCGCCGCCGCGACCGCCGCCCCGGCCTCTACGACGCCTACCGCGAAGCCTGGCACCTCCTCCGCCCACCGCGATAGTCACGCGTGGCCGATAAAAATGGGAAACAGTTATATAAATATTTATATACAAACGATCCGGCCTCTGATACATTGTTTTTTGTGGCAGAACCCTCCCCGCCCGATGTAGTTTTCGAGGGCAATTCCTTAAGCGTGATCAGAGGTTTTCCCGAAGCGGTTCGCGAGAACTTGGGGGCCGATCTGAGGCGATTGCAGAACGGAGAGCGACCACTGGATTCCGGTTCCATGGCCTGCGCTTCCGGGCGTCTTTGAGTTGCGGGATCAGGACAAGGCCACTTGGTATCGTAGCAAGCGGTTGGGCGATCTGAAGGCAAGGCTGGCGAAGCAGAAGAAATAGAACGAATTCCGAATAGGAAAGAACGTATGACCAAAAATGTGTTCGAGGATCTGGGATTCTCACCGGAAGAGGCTGCGGCACTCAAGCTCAAGACCGACTTGCACACCAAGGTTGTCAAGGCGGCGGCACGGTATTCGCAGCGGCAACTGCAGACGATCCTGGACGAGTCGCAGCCCAGAGTGAGCGATCTGTTGCGGGGAAAAATGTCGAAGTTCAGT
Source organism: uncultured Acidobacteriaceae bacterium (assembly GCA_963788555.1). Taxonomy (GTDB): domain Bacteria; phylum Acidobacteriota; class Terriglobia; order Terriglobales; family Acidobacteriaceae; genus Sulfotelmatobacter. Next base: position 1,365,561 of record CAWBHM010000008.1, read on the forward strand.
TTGGAAACGTTAGTGATCTACGCCGAAAAACTGGGGCTGCATACTGAAATCAAGACCACGAAATCGCGGTCCCGCGGAGCCGCCGCCGGCTGGGCCCTCATGCTCTAGGGGGTACAACACGATTTTGAATGCTCTATGCGCAAGGCGTCTAGCAAAAGGGAAGTAATCCGAAAAGGGACGGGGCAGGCGCGGGTGGCCCACCGTTGACGCTAAAACAAACCCGGGGGTGGCCCATCCTTTGCGTCTTTTGCAAAGGGTGGGCATTCCCAAATCTGAACGCCAAGTGGTTTTGACTTTGCTTTTTTCCCGCCGAGTCCGCTCTCTCCTTCTACCCTGAAAGCATGCCGAGAGGCCTCAAACGCTACTACGGCCAGGACCATCTCCACTTCCTCAACTGCAGTTGCTACCACCGCCAGCCTTGGCTCGCCGAGCCCTGCCGCCGCGACCTCTTCCTCGATATCTTCGAGCAAGTTCGGCAGCGCTATCGCTTCGTGGTCGTCGGCTATGTGGTCATGCCCGACCACATCCACCTCCTGATCAGTGAGCCCGAGCTGGGCACGCCATCAACCGTCATGCAGGTTCTCAAACAGCGTTTCGCACATCAAGTCCTGCACCCCTCATTGCAAGCCCCGGTTGGCCCATCCTTTGCGTCCTTTGCAAAGGATGGGCATTTCCCAGAGCAGCACGTCTGGCAACGCCGCTTTTACGACTTCAATGTCTGGAGCCAGCGCAAGCGCGTGGATAAGCTGCGCTACATGCATCGCAATCCCGTAAAGCGCGGCCTCGTGCTGGAGCCGGAACAGTGGGAGTGGAGCAGTTATCGCAGCTACGCGTTTCAGGAAGAGGGCAGAGTGAAGATCAATCAGTGGCCCACAGTGCTGAAGATCAGGCCCGTAGCCTAGGGAGAAGCAAGTCCGGGCGCCCACCCTTAGAACAAACCCGGCCGGGCCGGGTGGCCCATCCTTTGCGCTTTTTGCAAAGGGTGGGCTTTACCAAATCTGGCCCACTTGGGATTTTGACTTGCCTTTCCACGCTCGAAGTCGCGCGTCGTGCAGGGAAACGAAACCGTGGGATCGGCATCCTGTATGCCCACCCTTTGCAAAGAACGCAAAGGACGGGCCACCCGCCGGATTATCGGAGATCAAAGAACGCATCTGAACCTAACCATGCAGTCAACGTCGAACTCAACGCATCCAAGGTGATAATTTCCAGATGTGACATCCGGTACGTCACCGGTTCAAGTAGCGCATCCGCAGACCACGCGTGATTGAGGAATAGACTAGCGCTTCGTACTCTTCGAGGCGGGCCAAGTTGTGCTCCATCTGCAGAATAATCCACTTGCCAAAGAACGTCGCTCGGGACCACGAGTACTGGCACGATTACATCGAAACACGGTGGGGGCGGGTTCGGCGGCAGCTTTACCACTTGCCGAACAAGGTCCGCGCAGCTGTTCACTGCTTGATTGAGTTTCTCAAAAGTTACACTGTCATCACTCACGATTTGGCCCGATGCTTCTTCGCGTCCTACCTGGTCCGTTTTCTTGCCAACCATCTCGCCAGTTTTGTAGATCGAGTGAGCCGATATTGTTCTCATAGTGACAATCTGCGTCATATGCGGCGACGGATGCGAGATAATCTCGTGAAATGATTCTGCGGATGTTCGAGCAACTGCACTGAGAAGTAAGGGATGGTTCAGACGTAGATTTTTGCACTCTACAGCGAGGCGGAGCGTATTAGAACCTCTTCCCATGAATGCGCGGATGTCGAATTGCCGGATTTTGTCGCTGACTGGATCCTGATACGTCCCCGAATGGAAGCATTCAAAGCCGATGGTCCTCCGTTCGGTCAAGACTTTCATTTCTAATGCGAAATCCGAGTCGTTATTGACAAATTCGATTAGATCCTTCGCATCAATTGCGATAGCTTTATATTTGGGCATGTGTCAGCAATGTCTGGGTACCGGCTAAGAAACTACTATAACGGCTCGGTGGCACTATAGATCATAAAGGACAGGCGGGCGGGCGGGTGGCGGGTGGCCCATCCTTTGCGTTCTTTGCAAAGGGTGGGCTTTGCCAATCTGGCCCATGTGGGATTTGGACTTGTCGCTACTCGCGCCGCGCGCCTTACAGGGAAAGGAAAGCCCAAGGGATCGGCAGCCCGGCATGCCCCCTTTGCAAGGAACGCAAAGGATAGGCCACCCGCGGTTTGTGGCCGGTACGGGTGGGCCACCCGCCACAAGGCGACAATGCGATCGGTAACCTTGCTGCGAGTGAAATCTCAAGAATACGTTCTGCGAGTCAACGTCGTTCTAGGCGATGATACTCGGCGCTTCTGCGAGATTCGGGCGAAGAACGACGACGTGTACGTGTTCCAGCCCGAGAAGGGCATAAACAGAGCAAAGATTAGCTACCACGCTTCGGGGCAACGTCATTTGAAGCTCGGTAACGGACCTGCGATGTTCGTTCGCCACGACGATCAACCTGCGTGGATTCGCTCGGAGAAAGATGTCTTTGCCAAGAGTCTTGAAAACTTTTCCACGTTGCTTCGGTACAAGGGCGAACTGGCGGACGATAAGTTTGACCTCGAACTACCATCTGCCTCACCAACCACGATGGTCTATATTGAAGTAAGCATCGGGCGAACATTCGATTCTAAGGACTGGAAACACCTCGATGTTCGCGCGGTCACTTTGTCGCAGAAGGATTTTGTTGTGCTTCACTCGCCATCAGCGTTGAAAATATGTGTCCGGCTTTTCCAAATGCAGCCGGCGTAAAGTTTCCACCAATTGTGGTCCGAAAGGCGGGCGGTCCACCCATCGTCTTGAGAGATCACAGCCACACCGATCCTTTACGCTTCGCAACTTCCCGTGATATCCTCATAACTGTCACATAGACAATCGATTAAAGACAGGAGTGCACCAGGCAAGTGTTAGCCAGAGAGCACAAGAAAACCCTCATCGACCAATACGGCACGCATCCCAGCGATACCGGCAGTCCCGAAGTCCAGATCGCGTTGCTCAGTGAACGCATTGGCCAATTGACGGAGCACTTCAAGACGCACCAGAAAGACCACGGCTCGCGCCGCGGCCTTCTCATGCTGGTCAGCAAGCGCCGTAGCTTGCTCGACTACCTGAAGAAATACGATTCCGAGCGCTACAAGACCGTCATTACCAAACTCGGCATCCGCAAGTAATTGCTTGGCCCGGAAAATCCCCACTCTAACTTCGCCAACTGCGCGCCGTTAGAAGGGGGCACCCACGAAACGAATCGCGAATCGGGCTATTTCTGAGAATCCGTCTCTGGGGAGACGGTTCAGCATCGAGGAATTCTCCACACGTGCGTTCTTCAAGCGCCACGACTATCTCTCACGGGATTGCAACGGGAAACGTGTGTTTGCCCGGGGGAACCCTCTTTCGACAGAACGCGAAAGTAAGAATGGGCACCCGGCTCAGGCTAATAGCTAACAGCTAGGAGCTAGAAGCTGTCTTTCCAAAGGAATGAATTATGAAACCAGAAGCAACTAGCGTTACCGTCCATCTCGCCGGCGGCAAAGAAATCTCATTTGAAACTGGAAAGCTCGCCAAGCAGGCCGGAGGCGCGGCTGTCGTCCGCCTCGGCGAAAACGTTGTTCTCGCCACTGCTACGGCCAATGCCGATCCGCGCGAAGGCATCGACTTTTTCCCGCTCACTGTGGATTACCGCGAATACACCTACGCCGGCGGACGTTTCCCTGGAGGCTTCATCAAGCGCGAAGGGCGCATGAGCGAGCGCGAAGTATTGACCAGCCGGCAGATCGACCGGCCCGTGCGTCCCATGTTCGCCGAGGGCTTCAAGTGCGAGACGCAGATCATTGCCTTCGTGCTGTCGGCCGACAGTAACAATGATCCCGATGTTCTGGGCATCAACGGCGCGTCGTGCGCGCTGACACTTTCCGACATTCCGTTCCTCGGTCCGATCGGCGCAGTGCGCGTCGGGCTGGTCGATGGGCAGTTCATTGTGAATCCCACGTACGACGAGATGCGCGGAGGCTTGGTGAACATCATGGTCGTCGGAACCGCCGACGGTATCGTGATGATTGAATCGGGCGCGAAGGAAGTAAAAGAAGAAACGGTGGTCGATGCGATCGAGTTCGGACACACCGAGATCAAGAAAATCTGCAAGGCCATCAACGAGCTGCGCGAGAAAGTCGGCAAGCCGAAGCGGAAGGTCGAACCACCGCAATTCGACGACGCCTACTACAACGATCTGCGAGGCAAGATCGGCGACGCAACTCGCGGATGCGCTTGATACTAAGAAGCATCCCAAAGCGGAAAGCTACACGCTGGTCAAAGAGATCAAGAAGAAACTCGCAGCCGCTCTACCGGAAGATGATGAAGACGCCAAACTCAAATTGAATCACTACTATGAGGCGCTGCGCGAGCGAATCTTCCGCGAGGCGGTGATCAATCAGAAGCGCCGTCCGGATGCCCGCGCCTTCGATGAAGTCCGCGAAATCTGGATCGAAGCCGGCGTGCTTCCCCGCACTCACGGCAGCGCAATCTTCACCCGCGGCGAAACGCAAGCCCTGGTGACAGCTACGCTAGGCACCAGCGACGACATGCAGCGCCTGGAAGGTTTCGAAGGCGAATCCAAGAAACGCTTTTTACTCCACTATAACTTTCCTCCATTTTCGGTGGGGGAGGTTGGGTTTATGCGGGGGGCGGGACGGCGCGAGATTGGGCACGGAGCGCTGGCGGAGCGGGCGGTTTCGGCGGTGCTTCCGGCGGAAGAGAAATGGCCGTATGCGATGCGCGTGGTGTCCGACATTCTGGAATCGAATGGGTCATCGTCGATGGCGACGGTGTGCGGTGCGTCGATTGCACTGATGGATGCGGGCGTTCCGTTGAAGGCTCCGGTGGCCGGAGTCGCAATGGGGCTGGTGAAGGAAGGCGATCAGTACGCCATCCTTACCGACATCGCGGGCGCGGAAGATCATTACGGCGACATGGACTTCAAGGTTGCCGGCACGCGCGAAGGTATCACGGCGCTGCAGATGGATATTAAAGTGGCCGGCATCACAGCGCAGATTATGCGCGAGGCGCTGGAGCAGGCGCAGCGGGGACGGATGCACATCCTGGGCAAGATGGAGGAAGTGCTGCCGTCGGGACGCGAGAAGATTTCCGACTACGCGCCGCGCTTCTACACGGTGCAGATCCCGGTCGACAAGATCCGCGATCTGATTGGGCCGGGCGGAAAGATGATTCGCAGTATTGTGGAGCAGACCGGAGTGAAGATCGATGTGGAAGATTCCGGGCTGGTGAAGGTGGCGTCGAGCGACCAGGCGTCGGCGGCGAAGGCGCTGCAGATTATTGGCGACATCACGGCGACGGCCGAGGTGGGGAAGACCTACCTGGGCAAGGTCACGCGGCTCGCCGATTTCGGCGCGTTCGTGGAGATTCTGCCGGGCACCGATGGGCTGCTGCACATCAGCGAAGTGGCGGAGCATCGCATCGCCGATGTGCGCGATGAGCTGAAGGAAGGCGACCAGGTGCTGGTGAAGGTGCTGGCGGTGGAAGGCAACCGCATCCGGCTATCGCGCAAGGCGATTCTGAAAGAGCAGCGCGCGAAGATGGGTGGCGGGGAAGCGCCTCCGGTTGCCGCGGCGGTACCGTCGGGCGATGGCGAACCGGAGATGACTGGTTCGTTGGTGATCGAGGGCGGCGGAGATTTTCCGGATGAGCCTGCCGATAACGAGCCGAACTTCAACCGCGACGGTCCACCGCATGTGAGTGCGGGAGGCGGCGGCGATCGTCCACGGGGCGGAGATCGCGGGGGAGATCGTGGTCGCGGCGGCCGACCTGGTGGTGGTGGAGGTGGACGCGGGCGCGGGCGCGGTGGACGTCCGGGTGGCGGCGGTGGCCGCGGTGGACGTGCTGGCGGCGGTGGCGGAGGACGACACTAGGACCTCTTTGCCACGGATCTTCACGGATCCCACGGATAGAGCTAAGAACAGAACTAACGAAAGGACCGCACAACGCGGTCCTTTTTTGTTTGCTCGAAGTGACGTGATATAAGTTCTCGGGCAGATCTGTGCTGGGGCAGATCTCCACTGGGGTGAAATAAGAAACTCGGGAGAAGATCGAATGAGCGTGAGAAAGATGGGCGTGGTGGTCGTGCTGGCGATTTCAACCATGGTGCTGGCGGCTGTGCCGGCGGGGTGGAAAGTGGTGACTGACAGAAAGAAAACGTGTCAGTATGCGGTTCCAGCTGATTGGACGGTGGACACGTTGCTGGTCGGCACGGCGACTTCTGCCGACAAGAAAAGCAACGTGGTGGTTCATGGCAACGAGCAATCGCTGGCGAACCTCAAGCCGATGGTTCAGCAAATGATGCCGCCGGACAAGGTGATCGAAGACAACGGCAAACGCTACTGGTATTCGTACAAGCATCTGGCGAACGCCGGCGATCTTCCGGGAACGAATTGGTATGTGGCCGTGGCGGTTTCGAGCGGCGTGTGCGCCGCGCAGGTCGGGTTCAAGGATCCGGCGGGAGAGGCCGTGGCGAAGCAGATCGTCGACACGATCAGCGCCGCGAAATAGGGTGGCGTTTTTGGGGTCTGTTGTGCGCCCCGTTTAACTTGGAGTGTTCAGTGACGGACGTGAGATCCCTCACTGCGCCTGAAGGACGGCTCCGTTCGGAATGACTCCTTCAAGAGCTCAATGATCGGACAGACTATTTCGCACTACCGCATCCTTGAACACCTCGGGGGCGGCGGCATGGGTGTCGTCTACAAGGCGGAAGATACGCGCCTGCACCGCTTCGTCGCCCTGAAATTTCTGCCCGAGGAGGTTGCTCGAGACCCCGTCGCGCTGGCTCGGTTTCAACGCGAAGCTCAGGCTGCCTCGGCGCTGAACCATCCCAACATCTGCACGATCTACGACATTGGCGAGCAGGACGGCGTGGCGTTCATCGCCATGGAGTTTCTCGACGGGATGACGTTGCGGCATCGCATCGGCGGGCGTCCGCTGGAAGTCGAAACGCTGTTGCCCATAGCCATTGAAGTCGCGGATGCGCTCGATGCCGCCCACGCCAAGGGGATCGTGCATCGCGACATCAAGCCTGCCAACATCTTCATTACCGCGCGCGGAAACGCCAAGGTCCTGGATTTTGGTTTGGCCAAACTGTCGGTGCAGGCCACAAGTGGCAGCGAACCCACTGCCGCGACTGTAGATTCCGCCGAGCATCTAACGAGTCCGGGGACGGCAGTCGGGACGATCGCCTACATGTCGCCGGAGCAGGTGAAAGGGCGCGAACTTGATGCCCGGACTGATTTGTTCTCGTTCGGCGCGGTGCTGTATGAGATGGCGACGGGAACGCTGCCGTTTCGCGGCCACACCTCGGCCCTGATCTTCGATTCGATCCTGAATCGTACTCCGGTGACTGCGGTGCGCTTGAATCCCGACCTGCCGCCGAAGCTCGAAGACATCATCAACAAGTGTCTGGAGAAAGATCGCAACCTGCGTTACCAGCACGCGTCCGATATTCGCACCGATTTGCAACGGCTGAAGCGGGATACGGAGTCGACACGGTTGCAGGCAGACTATGCGGGGACGGCCGCCGGCGACCGTACCCGCCGCGCGAAACTCGCAGGCTCTTTCGCGGCGACAATCGTGGTTGCTGTCCTCATCGTAGGCGGGCTTTACTATCGTTCGCATCAGCAAGACAAGCGCCTGACCGACAAGGACACGATCGTGCTGGCGGACTTTACCAACAGCACTGGCGACGCTGTGTTCGACCACACTCTGCGCCAGGGGCTTTCGGCGGAACTGGAGCAGTCTCCTTTCTTGAACGTGCTATCGGACGAGCGCGTTGGACACACGCTTTCGCTCATGGCCCAGCCCAGAGACGCGGCCCTGACCAGCCAACTTGCGAATGAAGTTTGTCAGCGCACGGCAAGCGCCGCAACGATTGAAGGATCCATTGCCAGCCTGGGGAACCAGTACGTGCTTGGGTTGAAAGCGGTGAACTGTCGAAATGGTGATGCGTTGGCTCAGGAATTGGTGACTGCGGACGGGAAGGAAAAGGTCTTGAGGGCGCTGGGAGACGCTGCAACGAAGTTGCGCGAAAAGGTGGGCGAATCGCTCACTTCAGTGCAGAAATATGACGCGCCCGTGGAAGAGGTCACCACGTCGTCGCTGGAGGCGCTCAATGCCTACAGCATGGGGCGAAGGGCGCGCCAGGAAACAGGCAACATGGCAGCGATTCCATTCTTCGAAAATGCGGTTCAACTCGATCCGAATTTTGCGATCGCACATCTCGCACTTGGACTCGAGTACTGGAACATTGCAGAACCAACCCGCGCCAAAGAAAGCATCGAGCAGGCCTATGCTCTGCGGGACCGGGTGAGCGCCAAGGAACGATTTCGCATCATAGGCACCCACGACGAAGTGGTTGGCGGAAACCTGCTGAGAGCCGACGAAAACTACCAACTGTGGGCACAAACCTACCCCCAAGATCCGCTGCCCCTCGATTACCTTGGCAATAACTACCTTTTCATGGGGCAGTACAGGCAAGCGCTGGAGGCATTGCTGCAGGAAAAGAACCTTGCGGGAAATGGTTACTACAACTATGACAATCTGGTTTATGCCTACATGGCGCTGAATCGCTTCGAGGAGGCGAGAGCTACGATCACGGATGCTCTGGCACGGAAATTCGAGCCGATGCCAGGACGCATTTCACTCTATCGGATCAGCTTTCTTGAGGGAAATGTGTCGGGCATGCAGGAGGCTGCGGACTGGGCAACCGGAAAGCCCGTTGCCGAACACCTGATGCTCGATTATCAAGCAGACACCGCGGCCTACTCCGGCCGAGGCAAAGAGGCTTGGAACCTGTCGCGGCGGGCGACGGCAGTGGCGCGGGGCGAGAATGAGAACGAGAACGCGGCAAAGTACTTGACGCGGGCGGCGTTGCGGGATGCCGAGCTGGACGATTCAGGCGCTGCGATGGAGCATGCGAACGCTGCGCTCACCCTATTTCCCTCACGGGACGTGAAAATATTGGTTGCCCTGGCGGAGGCACGAGCTGGCGATACCACACGGGCAGAAAGCCTCACACACGAGCTTGCGCTTGCCTATCCCACCGACACCATGCTGAATTTCTATTGGATTCCGACGGTTCGCGCCGCCGTGGCTCTCCATCGAAATCATGGCGCCGACGCAATCGATGTTCTGCAGGTGACTGCACCTTATGAGTTAGGCCAGCCCTTGCAGATGGGACCAGCAACGCTCTATCCGGTCTACGTGCGAGGCGAGGCGTATCTACAACTGGGACAAGCCAGTCGGGCGGCAGCAGAGTTTCAGAAGCTCTTGGATCATCCCGGTTGCGTCATGAATTTTGTGCTGGGAGCGTTGGCGCATCTGGGAGTGGCTCGTGCGAATGCCTTGGAGTCGCGAACTTTGCAGGGTGCAGATGCGGACGCAGCGCGCGTCCGGGCGCTGGCTGCGTACAAAGATTTTCTTACGCTTTGGAAGGATGCCGATCCCGACATACCAATTCTCAAGCAGGGTAAGGCGGAGTACGCGAAGCTGCAATGAGCCTCGTAATGATTCGCATGCATTTCTTTCGTACCGCGCGAAAACTATTCTCACTGAAGTGGGTTGACGAGCGACAAAAAAGGCGGCGCCGTCTACAGCTTCTCCTGTAGGCGCGAAGAAAACATTGCTGAAGCGCGCCGGGGAGCAGTCCTGAGAGTTGTAGCTAAAGCGTGCAGATACAACGCGGCCGCGATTGGGAGGAAAAGATTCGCGATGAGATGGCAGGGTGTTTGCTAAGCAGTCCGGAGAGCCGCACTGGCTCCTGGAGGATTTAGTGAAAACGAAGCTTCGGTCTCTAACATTTCTCGCTACACTGGCAGTCGCACTCGGCATGATCTCCTGGGGCAGCGCGCTCCATGCCCAGACGACTCCATCCACACCGACGGATCAAACGCAACCGGCGCCGACGCCGGATACACCGCCAAGCCAGCAAACGCAGCAGCCCGCTCCTGCTCCGTCACCTGATACCTCGTCGCCTGACGCTGCTCCGCAATCGCAGCAGCCGCCATCCGCGCAGACTCCGGATCAGGCGCAGGCGCCTGACTCGAAAGGCAACATGCCAGCCGCTTCGGACAGTCAGACTTTTTCGGGTACGGTTGTGAAGTCGGGCGACAAGTACATGCTGAAGGATGATTCCGGCAAGACGTATGACATCGACCATCAGGATGAAGTGAAGAAGTTCGAAGGCAAGCGCGTTCGAGTGCAGGGTAAGCTGGACGAAACCGGAACGAAAATTCAGGTGAAGTAAGTAAGTTCGTTTTTCTTAAAGTCGAAGAGGCACCAAGGATACCGGGCAAACTGCTCCGCGATCCGAGGTGCCTTTTCGTTTGGAGGGCTGGGAGGGCAAAATGCGACCTGCCCGAATCTTTCGCGGCACGGCTGAAGAAAGTTGCCGAATAACAAGGCCGTGCAAGGTATACTCTGGCGCGCAGGAATGCCCGAGGTGCGCGTTGCATTTCGAAAGCCCGCCTTCGGACTGCGTTCGATCGGGTTTGTCGTTTTTCTCTGCCTGCTGTTGCGCGTCCCGTCACGCAGGTGTGACGACCTTCGCGTGGGTGTGCGTTTGCCTTGTCGCAGGGGCGCGCCCGGAGAATCGCCTATATCTGGCGTCGAAATGTCGCAGAGATGTAGACTTGTTCTCGCACTCGATGCCCAGTATGCTCTAGCGCGACGAACAGACTCTTCCGTTATGCGATCCTTAAATGTTTTGGATTCAGCAGACTTTTGTTGAACATCGAAGTTCAAATCAAAGACGGAGACCATTTGCCTAGCTCACCAGTCCGCGTTCTTGTGGTTGACGATTTTGAACCGTTTCGGCGTGTTGTCGTGTCGATGCTGCAGAAGCAGCGAGAACTGCAGATCATTTGCGAGGCCGCGGACGGATCAGAAGCAGTTCAACAGGCAGAAGAACTACAACCAGACTTGATTCTGCTGGACATCGGCCTCCCGAAGCTGAATGGAATCGAGGCGGCTCGGCGAATCCGCAAGCTCTCCCCCAAATCCAAAATACTCTTTGTTAGCCAAGAATCTTCTGCCGATGTAGTGCAAGCAGCCCTCAGCTTGGGTGGGTTGGGCTACGTGATCAAGACTCACGCCGGAAAAGATCTATTAGCTGCTGTCGAAGCGGTTCTTCAGGGCAGGCTATTCTTGGGTAGAGGACTCTCGGATCGACATTGCATGGCTACTGCCGACGCGGTATCCAGTGGGGAAAATGAGCAGACGCATGTTGTGCAGTTCTACACCGACGATAATTTTTGGCGAGACAACGTCGGTGAATTCCTATACACGACCGCGAATGAAGGGAAATCCGTAATCGTTTGCGCCACGCCGCAGCATGTCGCCGCAGTTCATCAGAGAATGCAGGCGCACAACATCGACGTGCAACAGCTTGAGAAGGCTGGCCGGTTCATTACTCTCGACGCGGCTGACACACTCTTGAAATTCATGAATTCCGATCTGCCGGACCAGCGCAGGTTTGAGTCGCTGCTGGGACCGGTGATCCGTCATGCAGAGGCGGCGGCCGTAGCAAAAGAGGGTCGCGTGACGATCATTGGGGAAATGGTTGCCCTGCTCTGGGCCGCAGAGCGAGTAGATGCAACCATCAAGCTCGAGCAGCTATGGAATGGATTGGCGAGAACCCACTCCTTCCACCTGCGGTGTGCCTACCCTGCAAGTGGCTTCCAAGGGGAACGAATGGGCGCGGCGCGCACCTCGATCTGTGCACAGCACTCGGCGATAGTGCCTGTCTAACTGTAGCGAAGCCGAACGCCTCACCATTTCACTTATCTCCCCACCCGCAGGAAAACAAAGCGCAACCAAAAACAGCCGACCACGGGGGCTGAAGCCCGCACGGTTTGCACGCTTTACGCGGCCCTCAAGGGCCGCTCTTCCACGGGTCGTTCGCCGCTTCGTTCCAACTACTCTCGCCGTGCCGGAAAGTCGGAAGCCGGAGACTCATTGCCGAAGTTGCCGGCCCAATGTCACACAATCAATGAGAACCGGAGTTCGAAAAATCTCCCCACCCTTGCAGAGGATGCAAGGGCGGGGCTTCCCGCTACGAGGCAGGCAGACCTGGCAGGTGGGACTCCACTCGCGTTTCAGGCGGCGGTCGGCAAGTGGGTAAAGGCGGGTCGCTCCGTGCAGAAAGTCTTCCGTTGGAATCGGTAGATTTCGCGGATGGACACGAAAGAGTCCTCCTAACCGGGATAGTGTCAGACGGGAAGGAAACGTTTCGAGGAATCTTTTAGGCGTGCCGCCCAGGATTATTTTTAGAATCCATTGAATTGCACAATCTGCGGCTGAGAGCGCGTGAGGAGGGGTACTTGCGTCGTCCAGCGCAGATTGCTCTCGAGTTTCCACAAGAATCCGTCGAAACGATTTCCTGCCGGGCCACACCATCGTATGGGCAGTGAGTGCTCAGATCTGGCTCGGAATCCCCCTCCGGAGACTGCGTGGTGTAAGGCACCCGTGGAGTCTGCGGCTGTGCCGTCGGTTGTCTCGCTACACCACACAACAACTCTAGGAGGAGTTATGAAATGTATTCGTTTCAGCCCTTGTGTCGCTCTGATCGGATCGATGTTGATCAGCGCGCCGCAGGGCTTTGCCCAGAACACCGCAGTATCGAACTCGAGCGAGCCCGTTCGTTTGACGGTCGCTCCTAACGCGTCTTCACCGATCACGATGAAGACCCTTCCGAAGGCAACCTGCATGTTGCACCCAGACGGCGACAAGGCAGCGGAACATTCGTTTAAGACGTTTGCGGACGATGAAGGCACGATTCGGTTTCAGGTAAGTCCTTCGGCAGAGTCCGACCAGACAGCGCGGTTTGCGGTGGACTGCACGGCGGCCGGGCAGTCGAGCACGTTTGCCCTGGAACTGCGACCGAATTCGATTCCCACCTCTGATATGCCCGCGCCCCAGGCTCAGGTGCGCAAACCACAGGCGGGAGATGTAATGCGTCCGGCGCTCACGAAGGCGGACGCGACGAATCTATCAAACGATGAACTGGCCAAGCGTGGCTATCCGGTGCGCCCGGATGCGAAACAGGCGCCCGAAGGATTTGCCGCCTGGCTGAAGGCGGTGACGAAGCCGTCGCGGCTCGTGAATGCGACGCAGATCGCGCGTTCGGAAGTCCAGCACGTAAAGCCGGTGAAGGCGAGCAACTATGAAACCAGCAGCAATTGGAGCGGGTTCGAGTTGCGGGGTTCGTCCGGCGCTTACGATCTGGTGGAGGGCGAGTGGTATGTCCCGACGGTGTACTACGAGAGCGGCGTCCACACATACTCTGCGTACTGGATCGGCCTGGACGGCGACGGCACCAGCGATCTGTGGCAGGCTGGCACGGAGCAGGAAGTCCAGGACATTAATATTCTGGGGATCCACTTTGATTTCTATAACTACTACGCGTGGACGGAATTCCTTCCGCCCCAGGGGACCGAACAGGTGCTCTCGAACTTCACGGTGAATCCGGGCGACCTGATGTTCACTGAAGTGTGGGTGGGGAACTCCGGGTCGAGTCCGTCGCTGTCGGGTCTTTATGCGATTGCGTTCGTGGAAGACGTTTCCCGTGGTGAATACACGACGGTCTACAACTGCCGCGGATTCTCGATCTTCGGGGCATGCACGAATATTGCGCAGACCAATATCGGAGGATCGGAAGCGGAGTGGATCATGGAGCGTCCAACTGTCGGTGGATCGCTGCCGGACCTGTCGGACTACAACTACAGCTATATGTACGATGCCTATGCTGAGAAACCGAGCGGGTCTTGGGTCACGTATAACGGCGCGAACAACCAGCAGATCTTCATGTACAACGGCGGTGATCTGCTGTCGGGAGTGTATCCGGCGGGCAGTTCGACCATGCTGTTCTACTGGTTCAACTGGCACTAAGTTTGGTTTGAGTTGCTGGAAACGGGGTCGGACGGGGAGACTCGTTCGGCTCTCGCTGTGAGTGGAGTTCGACTCTTTTGCGTAATTTGGTTAGGCTGGGCGGTGATTTTCACAGGGTGCGAGCGATGGCAGATCAGAAATTGACGCGGAAGGGTGCTCAGTACTGGATTGAGAAATTACAACTCGAGCCCCATCCGGAGGGCGGGTATTTCCGGCAGACGTACCGGTCGGGCATGTTGATTGCGCGGGAAGCGCTGCCGGGAATTGGTGGGGCCCGGCCTGCGTCGACGGCGATCTATTTTCTGCTGGAGGGGAAGAACTATTCTGCGTTTCACCGGCTGCGGTCGGATGAAGTCTGGCACTTCTACGCGGGCGCACCGCTCATCGTGCACGTGATTTCGCCGGACGGAGCGTATTCGTCGATCTTGCTGGGGCAGAAGTTGGAGGCGGGGCAGGTTTTGCAGGCGGTGGTTCCGGCTGGATGTTGGTTTGCGTCGCACGTGGAGGATTGGAAATCGTTTGCGGTGGTGGGATGCACGGTGTCACCGGGATTCGATTTTGCGGACTTTGAGATGGGGAAACGGGCGGAGTTAGTCGAGAGGTATCCGGAGCATCGGGAGTTGATCGAGAGGCTGACGAGGGAATAGGGGTTCCGCCAGTTTCTTGTCGCTGCGTGCTCTGTCGGGAGAGGCTTGCCGGCGAGTCAACGAGTGGCCCCGGTTTGCCTCGGTTGAGGCTCGCTCCATAATCGCGGACTGATACGGACCGATTAAATGAAGAGGCGAGTCGACATCGACTCGCCTGCTTTTTCCAGTGGATCAGGCTCTTTAGATAGTCACGGCAGCAGTCAGGGCAGTCGTTGCCCCGCTTGCCGGAACTTTCCTGGTATCGAGTGGAGAGCGGGTAGCGGTGCGCTGTGGGAGGCCGCTTGTGCCGGTGGTCGCTGAAACCGTGTAGGTCGTGGACATGTTGTCGGTGGATTGAGTTGTCAGGCTCCACGCGTACGGGATTGTCAGCTTGCATGTCCTCGTGGACCCGGTTCCCGTGGCGGCCACCGTGTTGCTCTCATCAAAGAAGACCGGGCTAGTTGTACCATCAAGCACGGAAACACCAGCGGTGCATGTGAAGGTGCTGACGCTGGTGGACTTGACGGTGATGGTGATCGTAACCGTGATGGTCCCGGTGAAAGTCGTAGCCGCAGGAGGTTCTGTATCGTCTTGGGCCGCAGCAGGGACTGGGCGGAATGCCCCGGTGTGGGGATCGAGGTATCCGAGGATGCCCGGCTTGGCCGGCATATTCGCGCCTTGGCCCCAAACTGCCGGCGCAGCAAAGAGGCAAAAGTTGCAAATCAACAACAGCAAGATTGTCGTTCTCATTTCGTCTCCTCCAGAAATTCTGACTGGCTTTACCCGAGTCGGTTTAACTCGGGAAAGGGAAATGGGCGGAGGAATGTTCCAAGCCATGCCCTCCGCGTTTGTCGCGGGCGTTGACTGTCTAAGTGGTAGCTCGGCCATCAATGCGCCTTGCCGGCGCATCTGCTCGCCACTCATGTTTTCCGATGGGGTTCGTTCTGGGGACCAGGGCCTTGGCCTCTAGGGGTGCTGCACTTTCTTACGGGAAATTGCTCCCCGGAGAGGCGCTTCTACTGAGCATTGTCGTTCCGAATTGCGCCCTCGTCAAGGCCGTGCTGACGCTTCGGAACTCTGGCCAGGAAGACTAGACAACAGGGTTCCTGAAATGAGTCGAACAGACGGTACAAGCTTGTGACCCAGCCCTATAAACAGAAGGGAGAGCATGTGATTTCTGGTCCGGTTGACGATCATCGGCAGACTTGTCTCGCAGTTGGCGCCACATCGCGATAGCACTCGTAGCCGATCGGTTCTCGACGGTATTGGTTGCTCATCGAGTTTCTGGCAGCGTCGGCATTCGCTCTGAGGGTTAGGGCTCAACTAACGGAATCGTCGAAGCCAGTTGCAGGTCGATCATGAGTTGTACTCGACGATCAAGTTGGTAGAACAGCGCCAGGCTCTTGGGCGACAAGACCTTGCGGAAGTTCGGGATGTATTGCATTCTCAGCTGAGCTACCGACTGGTCGACGTCTACCCACTGCTTGACTGCGCTTTCAGCATCGGCATCGCTGAGCGCGCCGCCGCTTTGAATGTACTGCTTGATCAGGGCGTACTTCTTTGTGTTGGTCTTGACGAGTTCGGAAATGTACTGCTCATATACCGGCCAAAACTTCTCCGCTTCGGCGTCGTTCAGTTTCATGTTGGCGGCAATGAGTTGCTTGCGCTGAGACCGGATGTCCTTTCGCAGCATCTGGATGTCTTCGTCGGTGATGGGGGGATAGCTGCTGTCAGCCGGTTCCTTGGTCACGCGAGGAGAGGCATCTTGAGCGAACGCCGTACTCTGCGGGACACAGAACCATCCAGTCATGACCAGGGCAATCGTGAGCGCCAGGCGCGTTCTGACCATAATTCCTCCTTGATACTCGAGGCTGCGCTTTCAATCCAAGCGGTACAACAGCATTGAGCACTCCGTACAATCGGACGAGGATAGCCTCTGAGTGGACTAAGCGTAGGTGCTGGTATGGTTTCAGCGGAACTGTCACTAGTGACAGTCTGCCGAAGCCAGTAGGCCTCGGGCATTCCTACGGGTCGATTCCGGGTGACGCTGGCGGGGCGCCCGCGCTACAGACATCTCATTACTTCACGGCGGCGGCTTTCTTGGGGAACATTTCGCCGATGCGGCGGATTTGGGCTCCGACGCCCTTTAGCTTTTCTTCAATGTGCTCGTAGCCGCGGTCGATATGGTAGACGCGGTCGATGATGGTTTCTCCGTCAGCGACCAAGGCGGCTAGAACGAGCGAGGCGGAGGCGCGGAGATCGCTGGCCAGCACGGCGGCGGCGCTGAGGGGAGTCTTGCCGCGGACGACGGCACGCCGTCCTTCAATCTTGATGTTGGCGCCCATGCGCACGAGTTCCTGAGCGTGCATGAAACGATTCTCGAAGATGTTTTCGGTGATGATTGACGTGCCTTCGGCCTGCGTGGCCAGCGCCATGAATTGCGCCTGGCAGTCGGTGGGGAATCCGGGATGCTCTTCGGTAGACATGTCGGCAGCGGTGAAGGGATTGTCGCCCATGACGCGGACGGAGTCAGTGGTGACTTTGGTTTTCACGCCGGCTTCGTGAAGCTTGCTGAGCAGCGAGTTGAGGTGCGAGGGGTCGCATCCGGCGATGTTGAGATCGCCTCCGGTCATGGCGCCGGCAATGATGTAAGTGCCGGCTTCGATGCGGTCAGGGATGATGCGGTGCTTCGCGCCTTTTAGTTTACTCACGCCTTTTATGCGGATGGTGGGCGTGCCCGCTCCCTCGATCTTTGCTCCCATCTTGTTCAAGAGGTCGGCGAGGTCGGCGACTTCGGGTTCGCGGGCGCAGTTTTGCAGAATTGTCTCGCCCTCGGCGAGAGTGGCGGCCATCAGCAGGTCTTCGGTGCCGGTGACGGTGATCTTGTCAAACACAATTTCTGCGCCCTTGAGGCGGCTGGTGGTGGCTTCGACGTAGCCGTGGTCTTGCGTGATTTTGGCGCCGAGACGTTCGAGTCCCTTGATGTGGAGATCGATGGGGCGTGCTCCGATGGCGCAGCCGCCGGGCAGCGAGACGCGCGCGTGGCCGCAGCGCGCCACAAGCGGGCCGAGAACGAGCGTGGAGGCGCGCATGGTTTTGACGAGCTCATACGAAGCTTCGGGGGCAGCGAGGGTGGCGCAGTGGATGGTGGTGCGGTGCTGGGCGCGTCCGTAACCGAGTTCGACCTCGGCGCCCATGGCGGCGAGGAGGTTGCGCGTGGTCTGAATGTCGCGGACTTGAGGAATGTTTTCGAGGATGACGGGCTGATCGGTGAGCAGGGCTGCGGCCATGCAGGGCAAGGCTGCGTTTTTTGCGCCGCTGACGCGGACGGTGCCGAGAAGCGGCTCTCCGCCGCGGATTACGAACTTGTCCATGGATGAGTCCTTGCATGGATATTGTAGCGGGGAAAGCGGCGGGGAACTGTTGATTGCGGGGGCACTGGAACGTTCAATTCAAGAATCAACCACAGAGGGCACAGGGGACACAGAGGAAGACCGCTAGCCCTGTGCTATCGCGATGGCTTGGCGGACGTGGCCTTTGGATTTCTTCAGGGCTGAGACGGCTTGCGACCGGTTCACGCCCGCAGCCAGCATCACGACGGCCACTGGGGTTCGATTGCCGCTGGCCTCGAGGGCTTGGCTGGCGGCTTCGTGATTGGCTCCGGTGGCTTGTTCGAGGATGCGGATGGCGCGCTGGACGAGCTTTTCGTTCTTGGTCCAGACGTTGACCATGAGGTTGCCGTAGACGTAGCCGAGGCGAGTCATGGCTCCGGTGGAGATCATGTTTAGAACCATTTTGTGGGCGGTGCCGGCTTTCATGCGAGAGGATCCGGCGAGGACCTCGGGCCCAACCTCGGTGACGATGGCGAGATCGGAAGCGCGTTCGAGCGGGGAATTGCGGTTGCAGGTGAGGGCGATGGTGCGGGCGCCGCGGCGGCGGGCATATTCGACGGCGGCGATGGTGAAGGGAGTGCGTCCGCTGGTGGCGATGCCGAGGACGATGTCGTGCTTGCCGGGCTTGCGCTTCTTCATTTCGTTGACGGCGAGGTCTGTGTCGTCTTCGCTGGCTTCGGTGGAGGCGGCCAGGGCTTTGGAGCCTCCGGCCATGATGTACTGCACGGTACGCGGATCGGTGTTGAAGGTTGGCGGGATTTCAGAAGCGTCGAGGGCGCCGAGGCGACCGCTGGTTCCGGCGCCGACGTAGATGAGGCGTCCGCCTTGGCGGAGTCCGGCGACGATGACGTCGATGGCTCGGGCGATTTGCGGAAGTGCACGTCCGACCGCTTCGGCGACGGTTGCGTCTTCCTGGTTGATGAGGCGGACGATTTCGAGGGACGACATGCGGTCGAGGTCGGTAGCTGCGGGGAGAATCTGTTCGGTGGGGAGGCGGCGGAGATCGGATTTCGCTTTAGGGGTTCGGGTCAAGTCGTGCGCCTTTCACATGAATCAGAGCAAGTTATTCTAGTCGCTCGGCGGCAGTGCGGGCAGTGATGAGGTGAGGTCGTTTTGCGGGGGCGAACTCATTCCGCCGAATCACGGAGCGCTTCCGCGACGGCGTCGTGGAATGCAGGGCGGACTTGCTTGATAGCCTGGTTCGCGCAGTCGGGCCAGGTGCGGTTCGTTAATAAGGTGATTGAGAGTTGGCGGTCGGGATCAATCCATAAGGATGTTCCTGTGTAGCCAAGGTGTCCGAAGGCGCGCAGGCCGAAACATCTTCCGGATTGTGAGGGAGCGGAGGGAGTATCCCAGCCGAGGGCGCGGGAGGTGCCGGGGGGCGCGGATTCGTGGCGGGTGAAGAGCGCGATGGTTTCGGGACGAAGGATCGGATGTCCGCCATGAAGCAGGACGTGAGCGAAACGGGCCAAGTCTTCGGCGGTGGAGAACAGGCCGGCGTGTCCGGCGACGCCGCCGAGAACGTAGGCGTTTTCGTCTTGGACCTCGCCTTGGATGATTCGCTGGCGGAAGGTGCCGCGAGCGATCTCGCTTACGCGTGGCATCATTTTTTCACTTGGCTTTTCGCGGGCGGGGGCACCCACGCCACATTCTTTTTCGTTTTTGGCTTGCTCTGGGCGTTCGTCCGCGGTCGGTGGGATTGCTTTGCGCGAGTCTTTGGGCGGATTGAATGTTGTGTTGGACATTCCGAGGGGGCCAAAGATTTCGCGTTGGCAGAATGCGTCGAGAGATTCTCCGGCAAGGCGTTCGAGGGCGGTGCCTAGGAGGATGAATCCGATGTCGCTGTATTCGGCGCGGCTGCCGGGATCGGTCGAAAGCGGCATGGTAAAGACCGCTTGCAGCAGGGCATCACGGGAGCGAGCTTTGAGGAATAACTTCTCGTAGGCGGGCAGGCCCGAGGAGTGTGCGAGGAGCATGCGGAAGGTCACGTCATGCCGGCGGGGATCGGGTTCCCCGGTTGCCTGTGACAAGAATTCGGGGATGACGCCGATTACGGGAGCCTCGAGTTCGAGGAGGCCGCGCTCGTAGAGGATCATCGCCATGGTGGTGGTGGCGACGGCTTTCGTGACAGAAGCTAGATCGAACAGCGTCGCGAGGGTGACTGGCGGCGAATTTGCTTCGTATGTAAAGTGGCCGAAGGATTTAAGGGCGATTAGCTTCTTGCCTTGCGTAACTGCAATCGAGGCTGCGGGGAAGGCACGATCTGCAATCGCATTCTGCAGAACCGAGAAAGCGGAGAAAAAGCGTCCGTCCTGATTGTCGTAAGCGGTGACGAGAGTGGGGGGCGGGCTCTGCAGGGCCGTTGCTCAGTAGAAATTCGGGACCTGAGCGGGTTATAGCAGAGTTGGCGGGTCGGGTAAAGTTAGAGCGGAGGGCGAAGATCGTTTACCACAGAGGACACAGGGGTTCACGGAGGAACGCTATTGGCGAGGATTGTTACGCTCAGTGTGCTTCGGGGCACATCCTTACTTCCGTTTCTTGAGCGAGCGCAAGGAGTTGTGTACAGTCAAGACATCATCCTCAAAATGAAATCAGATTCGTATTTCTCATTCGCGGCGTCCGCTCTGCTGGCGCTCGTGCTGGCAGTTCCAGCTTCGGCTCAAGTGAAGCATTCGGCGGCGCTCGCTCATCTCAGTGGAGTTGACGCCGTTATTCAGCAGGCGATTACGGATGGGAATATCCCCGGAGCCGTGCTCGAAGTGGGGCACGATGGGGCAGTGGTGTATCGCAAGGCTTATGGAAGCCGGGCGCTGGAGCCGCGTCGCGAGCCGATGACGCTCGATACGGTGTTTGATCTGGCGTCGCTGACTAAGGTCGTTGCGACGACGACGGCAGTGATGCAACTGGTGGAGCAGGGCAAGGTGCGGATGAATGATCCGGTGGCGAAGTATCTGCCGGAGTTTGCGCAGAATGGGAAAGACGACATCACGGTGCGGCAGTTGCTGACGCACTACTCGGGGCTGGCGCCGGATATCGATTTGACCCCGGCCTTTGATTCGAAGGAATCGGCGTACCGGCTGGCGTTTGCCGAGACGCCGCAGCAGGCGCCTGGTTCAGGATTTGTTTACAGCGACACGAATTTTATAGTCTTGGGAGCGATGGTCGAGAAAATATCGGGCGAGACGCTCGAGGCCTACGCTGAGCACCATATTTTTGTTCCGCTCAAGATGACGCACACCCGCTTTGTGCCCCCGGCGGCATGGCGGCCGAAGATCGCGCCCACCGAATACGACGAGAACGAGCACATGCTGCATGGGGTGGTGCATGATCCGAGGGCGCGGCGGATGGGCGGCGTGGCAGGGCATGCGGGGCTGTTTTCGACCGCGGATGATCTGGCGAAGTTTGCGCAGGCACTGCTCGATGGCGGTGATGGCGTCCTATCAGCTGTCACCGTTAAGAAGATGACTCAACCGGAGCAGCCGCCCGCGGCGCCCGTGCTGCGCGGATTTGGGTGGGACATTGATTCTCCTTTTTCGTCGAATCGCGGTGATCTACTACCAGTGGGTTCGTTCGGACACACGGGCTTCACCGGGACGTCGATGTGGATCGATCCGACGACCCAGACGTACATCATTCTGCTGACCAATGCGGTGCATCCGCGCGGGAAGGGAAATGCGATCGCGCTGCGGTCGAAGGTTGCGACCGAAATCGCAGCCGCATTGGCGCTGAATCCGTCGGAGCAGGATGCGTCGAGATGGAAGAGTATTACCGGTTACAACGAGGCGCTCAGCGCGGCCCGTCGTATGAGCGTACGAAACGGGACGGTGAAAAACGGAATCGACGTACTCGAAGAGCATGGGTTCGATGTGCTGAAGGCAGCGTCTGGGAGAAAGCGCATTGGGCTGGTGACGAATCAGACGGGAGTCGACAGCCAAGGGCAGCGGACGATTGACGTGCTGGCGAAAGCTCCGGGAGTTTCGCTGGAGGCAATCTTCAGTCCGGAGCATGGGGTGACCGGCACGCTGGATACGACGGGTATTGGGAATTCGGTAGATTCCGCTACGGGTGTTCCGGTGTACAGCGTGTATGGGGGCACGGATGCGGCGCGGCGTCCGCCAGAAGATGTGATGAAGACGCTGGATGCGGTGGTCTTTGACATTCAGGACGCCGGAGCACGCTATTACACATACGAGACCACACTGGGATATTTTCTGGAAGGCGCGGCTAAGGCTGGCATTGAGTTGATTGTGCTGGACCGGCCGGATCCGGTGACGGGATCGTTTGTGCAAGGCCCGGTATCGGATGCGGGGCGAGAGAATTTCACAGACTACTGGACCGTGCCGGTACGGCCGGGAATGACGATGGGCGAGTTGGCGAAGATGTTCAATGCGGAGCGGAATATCAACGCCAAGCTGACCGTCGTGCCGATGGATGGATGGCAGCGTGGAGACTGGTTCGATTCGACGGGGCTGGTGTGGGTGAATCCGTCGCCGAATTTAAGAAGCGTGACCGAAGCGGCGTTGTATCCGGGAGTCGCGATTATCGAAGGCACGAACATTTCGGTGGGGCGCGGGACGGACACTCCGTTCGAGTTGGTGGGCGCTCCGTGGATGAAGGGAAAGGAATTGGCGGCGTATTTGAATGCGCGTGGGATCGCGGGGGTGCGGTTTGTTCCGGTGACGTTTACGCCGGTCACGAGCAACTACGCGGGCAAGACCTGCGAAGGCGTCAACATTGTTGTGACCGATCGAAATGGATTTGACGCTCCTGAGTTAGGGATCGAACTGGCGTCGGCGCTGCGGAAGCTGTATCCGGCTGATTACAAGATCGAGCGCATCACTGAGTTGTTAATGAGTCAGAGTGTGTATGACGCGCTGGTAGCGGGGCAGGATCCGCGGAGAATTGCGCAGGAGTGGCAAGAGGGGTTGGAGAAGTTTCAGAAGGTGAGGGAGAAGTATTTGATTTACAAGTGAGGGATCGAAGCGGGTTCAATACCTCAGGGGATCAAACATTTCGGGAACTCGGGAATCCGGGTCCGCACCCGACAACTCGTATTTTCCGCAAAAGCATTTGTCCATAAACGTGAGCACGACGTTCCGCCCGATCCCTTCCACAAACAGGTAATGCCAAATCTCAGTTGGTGGGGCGAAGGCCGGGTTTGAATCCACCGAATCTGGCGGCCCGAACATGATGTAGAAACGGCCGCGATCTGTCCGGTATCCGGGGACGGTAGCGGCGAAGTGTGTGTTGGTGTCGGCGATGCGGCGATAGTGCTCTTCCTTGTACGGGTTCTCAGGCGATTGTGGCGTGGGGTTGCGGCGGTCCCAGAAATCCTCGACGAACTTGTCGCGTTGGTCGTTCGTCATAAGCTTCTTGAAGTCGGCGCGCTCCTGGTCGGTGATGATGTAGCGCACGTCTTCGTCCAGCCATTTTTGGTAGGGTTTTGCGATGATCTCCTTCAGATTGTTTTTTGCTCGCCTCGGGCGCGGGACGCTGCTCTTGGGCTCTGGCGTACAGAACAGGGATGCTGAGGTAGAGGCATAGCAAAATCAGCCGCGGACGATGGCAAAGGCCAGATATAGGCATAGGGCGGCTCCTCCGCGCGTTCGGACGCGATTCGATCATAGGCCGTTGGATGCAAGGCGGCAAGGTGCGGAGGCTTGGGCAGCTTATCGAATGTAAGATGCATCGTAGCGTTTGGGGCGTGGTAACCTTGGCCTGATCGGCTAGGGGTGCGCGTCGCCTCAGGAGGTGCTGGATGAAAGCTCTATTCGCTTTATTGCTGATTTCGGGGGTGGCGTGGGGACAGGCTGCGGAAGCAGCGAAGCCGGCTGACGCTAGCGCGGCCGTGAGTGCTGCACAAACGAATACCCAGGCACAAGCAAAAGAGATGACCGCACCGCCAGCTGCGACCACCGTTGCGGAGGCGCCCGATCCGAATCAAGCGATCATTCCTGCCGGGACGAAGATTCCGCTGGCATTGAAGCAGGCGATTTCGACCAAGAATGCGCGCGAGGGGGATGCCGTGTACGCCGAGACTACGTTTCCCTTCGTGGTAAACGAACGGGTTCTGATTCCAGCGGGAACCTATATTCAGGGGAAGATTCAGCATACCGAGAAGGCGGGCCGCGCGGGATCGAAACGCGCGGAGATCCTGATTCACTTCACCTCGATGATTTATCCGAGCGGGTACACGGTGATGCTGCCGGGTTCGGTCGACAATACTCCGGGTGCCGAAGACAAGGGTGTGAAGGATAAGGAAGGAACGATCCAGGCGGACAAAGATACCAGCAAACGGATCGAGGACGCCGCGAAAGGCGGGGCTGTCGGAGGAACGGTGGGCAGTATCGGGGGCGCAGCGGCCGGAGGCTTCAACGGCGCACGATACGGCGGCCTTGCAGGACTGGCGGGTGGCGTAGCGTGGGCCTTGCTGAAGCACGGTCCGGACGTGAAACTCGAGGTGGGGACCTCGATCGAGATGGAGATTCAAAGATCGATTGCGGTCGATGCGCGCCGCATCCAGGTGGCACGGGCCATGCAGTAGATCGAATGTGCTCCGTTCCTTCCTTAAGGCGTGATGCCTCCGCCACGGATCAATTCTGACTGATAGACTGCGTCCATGCAGCGGGCAGACGTTTCTGCGA
Organism: uncultured Acidobacteriaceae bacterium; assembly: GCA_963788555.1. GTDB lineage: Bacteria > Acidobacteriota > Terriglobia > Terriglobales > Acidobacteriaceae > Sulfotelmatobacter. The sequence goes on from CAWBHM010000008.1 coordinate 1,390,182, forward strand.
CGCGGGGAATCGTGCAGGCGCTTTGTCCGCGATGCCGCACGGGGAAAATCTTTCGCAGATCGGTGTGGCTGTTTCCGGGGATGCATGAACGGTGTCCAGCGTGCGGGCTGAAGTTTGAGCGCGAGGACGGGTACTTCCTGGGGGCGATGTACATCGGCTACGGCCTGGGGCTGGGCACGATCGCAGTGCTCGCGGCGCTGGTGTGGGAAGTGTCCAGGTGGTCTTTTCTGAAGAGCGTGGTGGGAGGGATCGTATTGTTTTTGCCACTCGCGCCGGTGCTGACCTGGATGGCGCGCGTGCTATGGATCTATATGGACCAGGGAATTGATCCGGATCTGAGATAGGTCCCACGGCCACGATCGGTTGAGCATCAAGCCAGATAACTTTCGTTTCTCGCGAATTGCGCACCGCCTGGTTCCGACTGCTATACAATCCGCGGTAGGAGCGTTTGCAGCGCTTCCGGCTCGGAGGCAGCTATGTTTGAAATGATTGGTGGTTTTGGTACTGTTCTCGGCGTCATCATCGTCATATACGTTCTCAGTTCTATCAAGATCTTGGCCGAGTACGAACGCGGCGTTATTTTTCGTTTGGGTCGACTTCTACCCAACGCGAAGGGCCCCGGGGTGGCCTTGGTGTTCGCGCCAGTCGACCGGATCGTGCGGGTGTCGTTGCGGCAGGAGGCGTTGGAGGTTCCGCCGCAGGACATCATTACTCGAGATAACGTCACGTTGAAGGTGAACGCGGTTATCTTCCTGCGGGTGATTGATCCGAACAAAGCAGTGGTGGAAGTTTCGAATTACGTGTACCAGACTTCGCAGTTCGCGCAGACTACGCTGCGGTCCGTGCTGGGCGAACAGGAGTTGGACGAATTGCTGTCGCACCGGGAAAAAATCAATCTACGGTTGCAGAGCATTCTCGATACGCATACTTCGCCCTGGGGAGTGAAGGTCACCAACGTCGAGGTCAAGCAGGTGGACATGCCGGAATCGATGCTGCGGGCGATGGCGAAGCAGGCCGAGGCCGAGCGCGAAAAGCGATCGAAGATTATTCACGCCGAGGGCGAGTTCTCGGCGGCGCAAAGATTGGTAGACGCGGCGCATCTGCTGGCGACGGAGCCGGTCAGCGTGCAGTTGCGTTACTTGCAGACTTTGACTGAGATTGGCGTGGAGAAGAATACGACGGTGATCTTCCCGGTTCCGGTGGACTTCTTCTCAGGGCTGCAGAAGTTGTTAGGGCAGGGCAATGAGGCGGCGCCGGCGAAGACGGCATAGGTCCGGAATCGATCAAGCCGCGCGTCAGGAATTTGGTGAGGGTTGAGATATGGCTTCGTCAGAAGATACGGAAATTACGCTGGGCACAGGCAAGTTGCTGGTGCTGTTTTTCGGCTTGGTAGGGATCTGCGCGCTATTCTTCGCGCTGGGATATTCGCTGGGACGAAAGTCGGAACCGGCGGTCACCACGGCGAGTGCTGCCACCACGCCGCAGACGGTTCCAGGGACTAGCAAAGCGAGCAGCGGGTCGGCCGCAGCGCCGCCCATGACGTTCTATAAGTCGGTGGAGCAGAAGGATGCCAATCCTGAGCTGACGCCGGCAGCTGACGCTAAAACGGACACGGCGCCTACGACCACAACTCCGGTGCAGAACACGCCCGCCAGTACCCCAGAGTCTGGAGCGACCTTGCCATCGGGGGCGGGATACTTTGTACAGGTGGCTGCGGTCAGCAAACAGGAAGACGCGGACGCGCTGGTGGATGCGCTCAAGAAGAAGACGTATCCGGCATTTGTAGCGGCGGCGCAGGCGGACAAGCTGTTTCGGGTGCAGGTGGGGCCGTTTTCGGACATCAAAGAAGCAGAGGGGACGCGCACGCGTTTGATCGCGGACGGGTACAGTCCGATTCTGAAGAAGTAAACTGCGTTTCTAGACTCCCCTGTCCTCGACAGGCCAAGAAATCCGCGCAATTTCCGGCCAATCTCAAACCTCTTGGAACGAGTACGAAACGGTCGATCGCGATCTTGGAACGGACCGCCCGGGACAGAGTACTTGCCACATTGACACTCATCGATTCTCGCGCTATTCCTAGTGCATCTATGTCCTCTACGGAAAGCTCTCTCGACCGCGCACTTCGCGCCATTGCCGATCCAACCCGCCGCCGGATTCTACAGACTCTGAAGGAGGGGGAAGCAGAGGCTAAAGCTGCCGGGCAAAAAGCCGGAGCAGCGGGGCCGTGCCTTTGCGCAGGGGACATTGAGGGACGCGTCCGGCTTTCGCAGCCTACGATTTCTCATCATATGGCGATCCTTACCAAGGCGGGACTGGTGGAAGCCACCAAGAAGGGGCAGTGGCGATGGTACAGGCGCGATGAGAAGGCGATTCGCGGGATGGTGAAAGCGTTGCGGGGGAAGTTGTAGGACCGCACCGGCAAAGGTCTACATTCCATTTCTCAGGGCGTGCCCAGAGCCCATTTCTCCAAATCTCCCGTCGAGCGCAGGACGCCGAGTTGGCTGCGCTCCAGTTCGAAGGTCACGTCTTGGAGGGTGATGAAGCGTTCGCTGGCTTGCGACTGGGCATCGTCGAGATCGTGAAGCGTGGCCGTGCCAGCGTCGATGCGGGTTTGAACGGCGGTCAGATTCTTCTGAGCGATTTCGTATTCCAGTTGGGCCACGTCACGGGCGGCCTGCATCTGCGCGACGGAGCGCTGCAGGCGCAGCGTTTCTTCGGAGACCTGATTCTTGGCGGCCTCGGCTTGCTTTGTTGCCTTCAGTGCGTCGGCGTCGGCGGCCTGGGCGCGCGAGCGTTGCGATGCGTTGAATAACGGAAACCGAATATTCACTCCGACCGTTGCGTTGTTCTGCTGGAAATTGTTGGTCACGCACAAGAATTCACCCAGCGGCGTAGTGCAGGGCTTCGAGGGGATGTAGTAGTTCTGATAATTGTTGAACTTTGAGAGTAGTGCGTATTGCGCGGCGAAATCGACGCTTGGCCAAAGAGCCTTGTGTTCTCCTTGAGCCCGCAAATATTGTGCGCGGGCGTGTTCCATGGCGGCTTGCACCGAGGGGCTGGAAACCGGTGCATCGTTCGGTGTGTCTGCGCTCGTAGTCGAGGATGGCGGCACCGGGATCGAGCCCGGATCGGTTTGGAGGTTTGCGGCGGGAAGTCCGGTCAGTTTGGAGAGGTGTTCGCGGAGCACGTCGGCTGCCCCTTGCGCTTCGGCGATACGCAGGCGGACGCGCGCTGTCGAGAGGCGGGCGCGGGTGCCGTCGATTTCGTTGTCCACCCCTTCCTTGACGCGTTCGGAGACTGCGGCTTGCATCTTGTTGGCGGCGGCTTCGGTTTCCTGAAGTTTGGCGAGACGCTGTTCCCATTTGGCAAGTTCGGCGTAGCTCAGAGCGGCGTCCTGGATGATCTGGTTGCGCTCGTCTTTGGCCTTCAGGGAAGCGACGCCGGCGTCAACTTTCGCGGCACGGATGAAATTTTTCAACGAGGGATTGAGGAGCGCGGATTGCGTGTTGATGTTGAAAAGAGCCGGGGCCGATCCCTCAAGGGCGAGAGGAAACCCATAGGAGTAGCCGTATCCCGCGCCGGTGGCGAGCTGCGGAATGTAGTTGTTGTGCAGTTCGCGATAACTGGCGGCCGCGCGCTGCTCTTCAGCCGCGGCAATGGCAGTCCCAGTAGCATGAGTCAGGGCAAGTTCGACGACGTGCTTGAGAGAGACGGGTTCGGCCGAGCAGGGAGGTCGAAAGCAGAACGACCGCCAGGCTCCACTTTGCGGTGAGCGCACCACGGCACGAAGTTTTCATTGCGTCTCCTTCAGAGAGATCATGGAAATAATTTCATGAGCAATTGGATGCCAGCGAGATTTTAAATGTCAGATGGGTGACCTGGGATGGGTTTCAGTGGTTTTCCTGAATTCCCGCGAACCCTCACGTCTCCAAGTGCGAGGCGCGGGGCATCCGTCCCGTTCAAGTGGTTCAATGCTCGACACGCTTCAGATCTTCCTGCGCGCGGGTGTCGTTATGAAAGAGCGCAAGGGCAGCGCGGAATTCTTCGGCTGCGGCGTGGCGGTCTCCTTGCTTTTCGAGTACCTGGCCCAGCATGTCGTGAGCTTTGAAGGCGGGTCCCTCTTCGACCGGGGACTCGAGATATCGACGGAGCAGGCGAACTGCCATGGGGAAGTTGCGGCCGGTGCGTAGAAGAAGACTGGCGCCATCCATCAGGGCATCCGGGCGATCGACGGGGCTGGACTCCAGGGTACGAATGGCCTGCTCCATTTCGTCGAGTCGGTTGGCGCGAAAGTAAAAGAGGGATAACTCGAACCAGGCGCGAGCGCCGGAATGACTCGCTGAGATAAATGCCCGGTATTCGCGTTCGGCACCGACGGTGTCTTTGTCTTTGGCTGCGATTCGGGCCAGAACCCAGTGCCCGATGGCAGGATTGAAAGACATCAGTGCATCGGCTTGGCCGCGGGCTTTGTCTTTGCCTCCGCCAACGATACTCGGAGCCTCCAGATAGAAGTCGGCGAGATCGGCGTGGGCTTCCCAGCTCTTGGGGTCTAATTCCACGGCACGTTCGAACGACACGCGGACTTTTTTCGCCAGGCCTGCCGCGGAAAGGAATCCGGCGCGTGCAGCCTTCTCTCCGTAAATGCGGCCCAGCCACAAATGGTAAAGGCTCTTCTGAGGATCGAGAGTTCTTGCTCGTTCGCAGGCGGTGATGCCGCGGTCCCACTCGTTGGCCATGAAATAGGCGCGACAGAGCAGGTTGTAGGCTTCGGCGTCGGTGGCCGAATGGCTGACCTGCTGCTCCAGGGTTCGAATCGCTTCATCCACGCGACCGGCCGCGAGAAGCTCTTGGGGCGAGGTGATCGCATAACCTGGCAACAGGAGTAGGAAGAAGAGGCCGAGCGAAGGCAAGGTTCTAAGTTTCATTCGTTGGTTGGTCCGTATTCGACGGCGTGGCGTACCTTCTTAAGGGATCACCTTGACCGGGGCGCCATCGACGAGTGGCTTGTCTTCGACGGGCAGGGCCACCAAGTCTCCTTCGGAAAGTCCGGACGTGATCTCGACGCGAGTGAGATTCTGCAGCGAGAACTCGATCGTCTGGCGCTTCAGGCGGTTGTCGACGATCCGATAGACGTAGGGCTTGCTTTCATCGATACGCAGAGCGTCGCGTTGCAGCGTGAGGACGTTGTTGTGCTCGGCAATCACGATGGTGACGCCGACATTCACGTTCGGCAACAGGCGCAGATCTTTGTTGTCGACGACGCAAGTGGTCTCGCCAACATTTCTGGAACCCCGCAACTTGACGGTCGACGGAACGGTGTTGACCGTGCCGGTCCATATGCGACCGGGGAGTGCGTCCCAAGTGATTTCCACTTTTTGACCGGGCTGGAGGCGACCTACATCCGGTTCGTCGACGAAGGCGCGCACCAGCACGCGCGAAAGATCGGCTTCCTGCAAAAGCAAATCGCCAGCCTGAACGAAAGCTCCCTGCTTGACGGGAAGGGAATAAACCATTCCATCGAAGGGAGCGGTGACGCTGGACTTATGAAGTGCGTCTTCGGCCGCGTCGTAAGCGGCTTGGGCTTCGGCCGCTTGGGCCTCGATGTGCGCCGTCTCAGGCTTGGAGTAGCGATCTTTTTGTTTTTGCTCAGCCAGCGTGACATCGGCCTGCGCGCGTTGCAGCGCATCTTCTGCCTGACGAACTTCACCGGGGGATGCCGCGCCTTCCTGTTGCAGGCGGTGGAAGGCTTCAAGATTGCGTTGGGCGAGATCGCGCGCGCTGCGGGCCTTGACGAGTTGGGAATTCAGGGTAAGGACTTCTTCCTGAGTGCCGCCGGTTGTCAGCGTGGATTGATTCGCCTGTGCTGCTCTGACCTGAGCCTGGGCGCGAGCCGCCTGCGAGCGGATGTCGACATCGTCGAGCTGCAGCAGTAGTTGGCCCTTTCTTACGTGATCGCCTTCCTTGACGAGCAGGCGCTTCACCGTGGTCGCGATGGGAGCGTGCGCTTCGAATCCGAAATTTTGAATGGGCTCAACTTTCCCGTTCGTGGAGACCACACTCCGGATGGGACCGCGTTCAACCTTGGCGGCACGCACCTTAAGTGGGGTCTGGTGCAAATAGGAATATAGAACTGCCAGGAGAGCCAGCAGAGCGAATGCGAGCCAAATCCAACGCCTTCGGAACGGCGTGTTCGAGTTTTTCGTCAATGCCAACCGATTGTCTTTCAGCTTCCGGCAGGAATAACTGTAAGCATTAATTTACCATCCCGGAGCCGCGACAGGTACCGAGAGACGGTCGAAGCACGGTATCAGGTTGGATGCGGGCCAACTCGTTTCGGCTTCACGATCGGACAATGGGAGCAACCGCTACAATATTGAAATGGCTAAATCGCCTCGTTACACACCTCAACACGCTGCGGCGGGTCTCGACGCAAAATTTCCGCAGATTGAGACCTGGCCGAACCAGTTTCCGGGATACGAGATTGTGGTGGACGATCCGGAGTTTACGTCGGTGTGTCCGAAGACGGGACTGCCGGATTTTGGAGTGCTCGCGATCCGCTATATGCCGGATAAGAGTTGTTTGGAGTTGAAGTCGCTGAAGGAATATTTGCAGTGCTACCGGAACCTCGGAATCTTTCAGGAGAACGTCGTCAACCAGGTGCTGGAAGATGTGGTGAAGTGGGCGAAGCCGGTGTGGGCGGAGGTGAGAGGCGAGTTCCGTCCGCGGGGCGGGATATCGACGACGATTGTGGCGCGGTGGCCGAGGCCGAAGGGACGGCGAGGCTGAAACTGTTCGGCATGGTATATTCGCTGGACCCATATTCGTTCGACCCGTGGCCCAGACTGATCTTCAACCTCGCACTGCGCTGATCGTCCTGACGGCGCTCAATCTGCTCAATTATGTGGATCGTAACGTCCTGTTTGCGGTGCAGCCGCTGGTGCAGGATGAATTTCACCTTACCAATGCGCAGATTGGATATCTGACCAGTGCTTTTCTTGGGTTCTACATGATTGCGGCGCCTTTTGTGGGGCCGCTCGCGGATCGATATTCGCGGAAGCTCATCATCGTGCTGGGGGCACTGTTCTGGAGCGGACTGACTTTGCTCACTGCCGTTACTCACACCTATACGGAGTTGCTTGTCCGGCATACGCTGGTCGGCGTCGGCGAGGCGACCTTCGTTACGATTGCGCCGACGTTTGTGGCGGATCTGTTCGCCGAGGAAAGGCGCGGACGGATTCTGGGGATTTTCTATCTGGCGATCCCGGTGGGATCGGCGGCGGGGTATCTGCTCGGAGGGAATCTGGCGCCGCATTACGGGTGGCGGTTTCCGTTCTATATTGCGGCTGCTCCCGGGTTTGTGCTGGCGCTGGCTGTGCTTTTTCTGAAGGAACCGGAACGCGGACAGTTTGATTCGCTGACGGAAACTCCGGAGCGCGCGACGATCCTGGGTCTGGCGCGCAACCCGGCGTTTCTGACCTCAACGCTGGGCATGGCGGCGATGACATTTTCCCTGGGCGGAATTCAGGTGTGGATGCCGAAGTTTCTTTTCAGCGAACGTGGCTACACGCTGGAAGCGGCTAACTTTGCCTTTGGAATCATCATCGTCGTTGATGGCATTCTGGCTTCTTTGGCGGGCGGATGGCTCGGCGACTATCTGTTGCGCCGGATGAAAAGTTCCTACTATCTGGTGTCAGCGGCAAGCATGTTGCTGGGTGTCCCGGTCATGATCGTCGCCCTCTTCGTCAAAGGGCCGCTCATGATTCCGGCGATCGCTGTGGCGGCCTTTTTCCTTCTGTTCAATACCGCTCCTCTAAATGCGGCGGTGATCAATTCGGTGGGCGGGCACATTCGCGCGACGGCGCTGGCGGTGAATATTTTCATCATCCACATTCTGGGGGACGTGCCTTCGCCGACGATGATGGGATGGGTCGCGGACAAGCGGTCGCTGCAGGCGGCATTTATTCTGCCGGTGATCGCGATGGGAATTTCGTCTGCGATACTGTTCTATGGGATGAAGTTTGCGCCTGCCGTGGCGGTCGACGCGCAAAAGGCATTGAACCACTAAGGACACGAAGGGGCACGAAGGAAGCACTCGAATTGAATGTCCTATTTTTATTGGATTGCGGGAACGATTCTCGCGCTCGCGTGGTTTTCCCGCATTGTGGATGCTGCGCTGGGAATGCCCAGCGTGGCTGATGTCTCGCGTCCGGAGTGGGATCGGAATCCTGTCTTGCCTGCCGGAAATCCTCGAGTGTCCATCATTGTCCCCGCGCGCAATGAAGAGGAGTCGATCGAGCAGGCGTTGCGTACGTTGCTCGCGCTCGAATATGACAATTATGAAGTGATTGCGGTGAACGACCGGTCGACCGATTCCACAGGTGAAATTATGGAACGGGTTGCGGGAAATTCCCTCTTGGAAAATACGCGAGAAATGGGGCACTCTTTTCCTTTTCCGAGACTTCGCGTCGTTCATCACACAGAGTTGCCGAATGGCTGGCTCGGGAAGACGCATGCGATGTGGACGGCTGCGAACCTCGCGACGGGGGACTGGTTGCTCTTTACGGATGCGGACGTGCTGTTCAAGCCAGACTCCGTGCGGCGAGCGCTGACGTACGCCGAGAGTGTGCCCGCAGATCACGTCGTGCTGTTTCCTCAAATGATCATGAAGCGTCCCGGTGAATACATGATGATCGCGTTCTTCCAGACGATGTTCATGTTTGGGCACCGGCCATGGAAGGTCGCCGACCCGAGCACGGATGATCACATGGGAGTGGGCGCATTCAATCTGGTGCGCAGGCGTGTGTACGAAGCGGTGGGAACGTATGCGGCGTTGCGCATGGAAGTGCTCGACGACATGAAATTGGGGAAGGTCGTGAAGAATGCGGGGTTTGCCCAACGCAATGTGTTCGGCGGCGATTTGATTTCGATCCGGTGGGCCAAAGGGGCGATGGGTGTGGTTAACAATTTGACCAAGAATTTCTTTGCGGTGCTGTCATTTCAGTGGTGGCGCACGGTGATCTCGGCGTTCGGATTGGCGTTTCTAAATTTCGGGCCGTTCCTGGGCATTTTTCTGGCGCACGGGTGGGCACGTGTTCCGTACGCAGTGGCCTTGGGATCGATGTTTGCGATTTACGTCGGGATGTCGTGGCGGTCGGCGGTGCCCGCGTATTACTTCTTTCTGCATCCCGTCGGTACAACTCTATTCATCTACACGTTGCTGCGCTCAATGGTGCTGACGCTTTGGAATGATGGGATCGAGTGGCGCGGGACGAAATATCCGTTGGCAGAGTTGCGCAAGGGAATGGTGTAGGCGCTGCTATTGAGGGTCTTCGCCTTCGACGTCGTTGCCGTACGTAGCCGTGGCCGCCGGCTTGGCTTTGGTCTTGGTGGGTTTCTTGGTGGGGCGGAGGTGGCCGGCACTGTAGTGGCCGCGGTTTTCGACATCGTAATTCTTGGGCAGAGGCGGAATCATGGCAGCGCCCCCGGTGATCTGGCTGATGCGGTTCAGAATGATTTCTGCGCGGCCGTCGTAGAGCTTGACGGCTCCGTGGATTTCGATGGTGCGTCCCTCCAGGCGGCGGATGTCGCCAACATCTTTGAGGCCGGAAGAGAAGACCACCACGGTGAAGGGACAGGCCATCTGGTCTTCGCAGAAGTCGAGGAAATGGACCCCTTTCGCGCCCTGCTTGATTTTGAGAACTTTGCCGGCGACGCACTTGGTCTCGCCCGACGTGCCTATCCGCTTCGTGAACGGGGATGCAGTCGGAGGCGTGCAGTCTGATCGCCAGCAGGAATAGAGTTAGCAGCGCGAGACAGGTTGGTGGTTGACGATGGCGATGGGAGCGCGCCGCCGGGCGTTGCCCGACCGGACAGCCGAGGGCGACTGTCCCCACACGAGTAGGAGCGATGACTGCATTCTGCCTGCGCATATCTGATCTTAGATAAGGCAGGAAGCTGCCGTCAGTGATGTGGGAAGAAAAATCTGGGGGAAGTTCCGGAATGAAACTGCGGAAGTCCCCACTTCTCGCGAGGAGACGCGAGAAATGGGGCACCCACATTACGGTCTAGCAGACACCTTGGAGGTCTACTTGAACGACTTGACTGCAGAAGCTTCGTCGTCTTTCACGTCGAAGACGGTGTAGAGCTTGGTGATCTGGAGCAGGTCGTTGACTTTCTTGGTAAGGTTCAGCAGTTTGAGTTCGCCACCCTGATTCTTGGTGGTGGTGAAGGCGCTGACCAATTCGCCGATCCCTGAGCTGTCGATGTAGTTGACATCCTGAAGGTTCAGAACGATTTTTTTGTTGCCCTTGGCCAGGAGATCGCGCACGGTGTCGCGCAAAATGACGCTGCCTTCGCCGAGGGTGATGCGGCCGCTGCAATCTACGATCGTGACTCCATCCACCTGCCGACTACCAACCTTCATGCTCACTGGGAAGCCTCCTTGCCGCCCGCGGTTGCCCCGTGGACGTGCTTGATTAATTTGAGTTCGGTGCCCGTTTCGGAGGGTCGAATTTCGACCACGTCCATAAACGAGCGCATAAGAAAAATTCCTCGACCCGAGGTTTTGAGCAAGTTCTCCGGAGCCAATGGATTGGGAATCTTGCTCAAGTCCATGCCGGGACCCTGGTCTCGAATCGTAATGATCAAATCCTCGCCGGTGCGTTCAAAGGCGAGAATCACTTTCTTGTCCGGGGCATACGCGTTGCCGTGCAGAACGGCATTGACGGCGCCTTCTCGCACGGCCATGGAAATCTGCATGATCTCGTCATCGGCAAAGCCGAGTTCTGTAGCAATTCGGGTGGCTTTCTCCTCCGCATTGTCGATCGTCTCCAATGAGGAGTCGAGCGTGTACGAGACCCGTTGCTCGGTCATAGCCATGGACGAGTGAAGAGCGATTATACGGCCTGGACGGCGATCATGCTTTAAAACCGCAGCAGGCACTCACCGGAAGCGATTCCCAGCGAATTCGGTAGTTTGCCTGTCGGATGGCGAATTGTCAATGTTCGACGGCAGTTGACGGGGTTGGGAGGCACAGCAAGAGGCATTCGAATGCGAGAGGGGGCTTATAATTTGGCCTCGTGACTGAGACTCCCACGCCAAACCTCAGAGTGCGGCTGCGACGAATCGTCGTCTCAGCGGTGCTGGTTGTGGTTGGTATCGCGGCGTTGGCCTTTGGAGTGGACTACGTTATTTTCCGGGTGCGGGCGGCGACCAACCGGAATGCCTACGGGTCGGTGACGGTGAATCATTACTATGCCGTCCTGCAGAAGAACGGGAAGACGCAATTTATCTTCGATCCACCGCAGGCTGAGACTTGTGTGAACGCACTCTTTCCGCACGCGGGATCGCTGCCATGCTGGTATCTGAGCCGGCATCCGGATCAACGGACGGATATCTAGTGACTCAGCGACAGGCTAGAATGGTGCTGGATTTCGCGGGAACGAACCATGCGGGGGAAATCATGCTGAAAGCTTTTGGGCGTTGCGGATGTGTGTGCGGAATCTTGTTAGCCCTTACGTGTGCGGCCGCAGCTGGTGCTGCACCGTCGGACGCGAGGCTGCAGAAGGCCTATCGATTCCAGCAAGGGGGATGGACATACGTACACCTGGAGGGCTCGCCGGCAGACGTGGGCTTTCAGCATGGCTATCTTCTTGCGCCTGAAATTGCCGACGCTTTTGAAGCGATCAAACTGTTCGACACCCATCAGACGCAGCGCGATTGGGAATTCTTCCGCACGACGGCGCGACAGATGCTTTGGCCGCACATCGATGCCGAGTATCAACAGGAGTTGCAGGGTATTGCCGACGGAGTGAAGGCGCATGGAGTGGATCTCGATGTGTACGACATTGTTGCGCTCAACGCTTTTGAAGAGGTTCCCGACTACTACGTGCCGTGGCTGAACAAGCAGCAGAAGTCGGCCAAAGCGCCGAAGCTTGCGGCTCCTGGCAACTGCAGCGCATTCATTGCCACGGGCAGCATGACGAAAGATCACCAGATCGTGATCGCCCACAATAATTGGACGAGCTACCTGGCGGGCGAACGCTGGGTGATTGTTTTCGATATTCAACCGGATCATGGAAACCGGATTTTGATGGACGGCTTTCCGGGAGTGATTACGAGCGACGACGATTTCGGGGTGAACTCCGCCGGCATGATGATCACCGAAACGACCATCACGCAGTTCGAAGGCTGGGACCCGAACGGCAAGCCGGAGTTCATGCGATCGCGCAAGGCGCTGCAGTACGCGAACAGCATCGACGACTACGTGCGCATTATCAAAGAAGGGAACAATGGCGGATACGCCAATGACTGGCTCATCGGCGATCGCAAGACTGGAGAGATCGCTTACCTGGAACTGGGGCTCAAGAACACTCCTCTGTGGCGCACGAAGGATGGATATTTTGTCAGCTCGAATTTCGCGCGCGATCCAAAAGTCATTAAGGAAGAGACCAGCGGTTTCGATCCAAATGATCGATCTTCGTCGATGAACGCGCGCCATGTCCGTTGGGAAGAAGTGATGAAACAAGCCAAGGGGAAGGTGGACGTCACGATGGCCGAGCAGTTCCTCTCCGATCACGTCGACAGCTTCGAGAAGAAAGACCAACCAAACGAGAGGGCGCTTTGCGGACACGTGGATGCGTCTTCACGCGGCGTCAAGGAGTGGGACTGGGACGCCTACAATCCCGGTGGGGCGGTACAGGGCAAGGCGATGGATAGCGCCATGGCCGCGAAGATGAGCTTTGTGGCAAGAGCGGGACATCCCTGCGGGGCAAACTTTCTAGCCGCGGAATTTCTGGATCACCACCCGGAATTCTCGTGGCAGAAGCCCCTGCTTCGCGATATGAAGGCCGGTCCCTGGACGGTATTTGCGGCGGGGCAGAAGGAAGGGCAGTAGATCTTCCTGCAGATCGACCTCAGATGGATCGGGCGGGGAAAAGCAGGTTTGCTTTTTACCCGCCCGTTTCATGTCTTGCGCTACGGAACTGTAACCTTGATCGTTTGATCGCCGTAGGCTCCGGTACTATCCCAAGCTCGCACCAGAACGGTGTGCGTTCCGGCGCTCATTGCAAGGTTGGCGCCGAGCAGGTCGCCACTGTTTTGTCCGTACCAGGGGATTGTGTCCACATAGATCTGCCATCCCGTGACGGCGTTGGTTGAGGACGCTGCCGCAATAGTGTCCACCGGAGAAGTCACCGACGCATTGTTAGCCGGACTGCTAACGTTTACTGCGACATGGGCAACTTCTACGGCCAGAGTCTGGTCGCCGTAAGCTCCGGAGGAATCCCAGGCGCGAACCAATACGGTGTGCGTTCCGGTTGCGGCGGCCACGTTCGCGTTGATCGAAGTAACAGCGCCGGCGTTATACACCTCAGAACCGTCGAGGTAGATGCACCAGCCCGTGATCGAATGGCCGCTGCTGGGAGTGGCGGACGCTTTTACATTGATTGGCGAAATGACGTTGGCGCCGACCGCTGGTGTGGAGAGCGCGACGGCGGGTTTGGCACTCGCCGTAAGAGTCAACGTCGTGTCGCCATACCCGCCAGACGTATCCCAGGCCCGAACGATGACCGTGTGCGTTCCCAGTGCCATCTTGACACTTGTGTTGATGGACGTCACGGCACCGGCACTGTAGGCGCCGGTGCCATCTATATAGATCCACCAACCGCTAATCGTTTGACCGGCAGTGGGCGAGGCGACCGCTTGAATATTGATGGGCGAGCCGGCGTTCGCGTGATTCGTGGGAGTAGAAACGACGACCGTGGGCTTCAGAGATTTCACCGTTACGGAAAACGTATGATCCCCGTAGGCTCCTGAGGTGTCCCAGGCGCGGACGAGAAGGGTATGGGTTCCGGTACTCATCTTCACGCTTGCCTGAATGGAAGAGACTGCTCCTGCGGGATAGGAAGCGACTCCGTCAACGTAAATCCACCATCCGCTGATGGTATGGCCCGCGGTAGGAAAGGCACTGGCGTCAATCGTGACCGGCGAACTGAGTGACGCGCCGCCCGCAGGGGAAGCTCAGGGTGACCTCGGGTTTGCTGCCCTTGGTGCTAAAGAAGTCGGACATATCGGCGGCTGTCGCCGAAGCGCCGGGATGATTCTTGATGCCCAGGCTGTCGAGTATCGTGCGCAAGGCGTTCTCGTGCTTGTATGCAGCGGCCGAAACGGTGTGGGGCGTCACTTGCGGGCCGATCACGGCCGTATAGACGTCCGCGCCGCAACCGCTATTGGTGCCGCCGCCGCATTCATCGAACGTGACGATCAGCATTCCATCGCCGCCTGGCTGGAAATCCGAAGTGCTGAGAATTGGGTCGAGGGTTCCGCTGAGGAAGGTGTCGGCGGCAGCCAGCTTTTGGGCTTCCGTGCACGACGACATTCCGACCGGGCAATCATGGGCGTCATGATTTCCATCGGGAACAATAATCATGAACCGGGGCAAGGTGCCGTTTTCCAGATCCGTCGTCAGTTGTGAGAGATCGACAATCTTGCCCGCGGATCCGTCGACGTTGTTGAGGACGTCGCTGTACCAAGTAGCTCCGTTGTGCCGCCTGTAGTAGGCCGTGCCATTGTGGTTGTCGGGAGTCGTGACGGTGCCTCCGGCCTGCGCGTAAGACTGGGCGTAGACCTTCCAGGAGATTCCCGCATTGTTCATTTCCCGGAAGATGTTGTCGTCGTTGATGGGATCGGTCGTGCTTGTCCCGGGATAGAAGCAATCATTTCCGTTGCAGTTGAAATCATGAGTCCCAGACGGAAGCGTGCAGTTGGCACTGGAGTGGCAACTGCCGGAAGCCAACCACAAGTAATCGAGCAGGGAACCACCGTTGTCCGATTTGTAGTTGGTCGCATAGCCGTTCGCGGAGCCCTGTCCGACAAGCCATGGCATGTTTTCTGTGACGTCGCTGAAGCTGCTGTTTTCGTTGATCACCAGCACAACGTGCTGCGATGAAGGCACCTGAGCAAATGCCACGCCGGCCGCAAAAAGCAGTGCGATGGCGGCGGACACACTTCTCCCCAAGCTCTTGAAGTTCATAAAAAGCCCCCTATTTTGGCGTGCACTTGCTCCACTCGTGCATCGACACAAATGCACAAGGGTCTTTCAGGAAGTGAGTTTTTCTTGCGGTGGGGGAAGTGTACATCGAAACGTAGAGAACGTTGGTTTCAATTCTGTGAATAAATAAGTCGGTAGTGCAGGAACTTTCGGGGGTGGCACGATTGTTCAGGCAGACGAAAACCGAATCCCTCCCATAAACAATTTGGATTGGACTCGGGGCGAGGCGGCCCCTAGAGTCCTATGGGTGCAGCCTAGCCGTACCCGAACTCGCGGACTTGTGCGCCGGATGAACCCACCGGAGCCGCTCACGCTATTTCGTCCGCCGTTTCGAAACTACCAGTTTGACGCGGCCTACGATGAGATGTTCGCGGCGCCGGGTACGCCTCGGGCGCACTATCAGGCTCTATTTCAGACGCTGCTTGAACTCCCGCCGGAAGAATTGCGTAAGAGCCAGCAGGCGGCTGACCTGTCATTTCTGCATCAGGGCATCACGTTCACCGTCTATGGAAACGATGAGGGGACGGAGCGAGTCTTCCCGAACGATCTGCTGCCGCGGATCATTCCCCACCAAGAATGGCGGCAAATTGAGAACGGCCTGACGCAACGCATCGCCGCGCTGAATCTGTTTCTCGAGGATATTTATCACGGCGGGAGGATTCTGGCGGATGGCATCGTTCCCCGAGAGTTGGTCTATAGTTGCCGTCACTTCCGCCGGGAAATGCGCGGACTTTCGGTTCCGCGGGGAATTTATGTAAGCATTTGTGGTACCGACCTGGTGCGGTTACCGGACGGAAGTTTTGCCGTCCTGGAAGACAATCTGCGAGTGCCGAGCGGCGTCTCGTACATGCTGGCGAACCGTAAGGTTCTGAAGAAGGTTTTCCCCACCTTGTTCCGCGACTATGGCGTGAGTCCCGTCGATCACTACGCCCAGGCCCTACTGTCGACATTGCGAGCCCTGGCGCCGGCCAGTTCTTCGACCCGGCACGAACCGAAAGTCGTCCTGCTCACACCAGGAGTTTTCAATTCAGCCTATTTCGAGCACACGTTCCTTGCGCAGCAGATGGGGATTGAACTCGTCGAGGGACGCGACCTGCTGGTACACGACAATATTGTCTACATGCGGACCACGGCTGGGTTACGGCGCGTGGACGTGATCTACCGGCGTGTGGACGACGATTTTCTGGATCCGCTCTGCTTCCGTCGCGATTCGAGCTTGGGTGTGCCCGGACTGTTCAATGCTTATCGGGCAGGGAATGTGGTGCTCGCCAATGCGATTGGAACCGGCGTTGCCGATGACAAGGCGCTGTATGCCTATGTGCCGGCGATCATCCGCTATTACCTCAGCGAGGATCCGATTCTCGCCAATGTTCATACTTATCTCCTCAGCGATCGATCGCAAAGAAGCTACGTGCTCGAACATCTGGATGAACTGGTGGTGAAGGCTGTCGGAGAATCGGGCGGCTACGGCATGCTGATCGGGCCCCACAGCACGGAAACAGAAAGAGACCAGTTTAAGCGGAGGATTGAAGCGGAACCTCGAAATTACATCGCCCAGCCTACACTGAGTTTGTCGCGGGCGCCGTGTTTCCTCGACGGCGAAGTCCAGGCGCGGCATGTCGACTTGCGTCCTTACATTTTGTACGGCGAGAACGTCACATTGGTACCGGGGGGATTGACGCGAGTGGCATTGCGGCGCGGATCGCTGGTAGTGAATTCCTCGCAAGGCGGCGGCAGTAAGGATACCTGGGTTCTGCGCGCATGAACGGACAGAGGCAAACGGCCATGCTCTCCCGAGTCGCGGACAGTTTGTACTGGATGAGCCGCTACCTGGAACGTGCCGAACATACGGCGCGCCTAATCGATGTCGATCTCCAGCTCCGGCTGGACCAGTCGCCAGAAGCAGGCGCGGGACGCTGGCTGCGGTTGCTCGAAGCATCGCAGGTTCCGGCTCCGGAGGACGGCAAAATCGATGCTGGCTCGCTGACCCACGTGCTGACGCTCGACCGGACGAATGCCTCGTCAATTCTTTCGTGTGTCGCGGCAGCACGTGAAAACCTGCGTCAGGTGCGAGAGCAGTGCAGCACCGAAATGTGGGAGCAGATGAACCGCCTCTATCTGCAGGTCAACAGCACAACCAAGAGTGAAGGCTGGCTGTTGAATACGCATGTGTTCTTTCGCGCGGTCCAGGAAGGGGCACATCTGTTCCAGGGAGTGACGGATTCGACCATGTCGCACGGGGAGGGATGGCAATACATCCAACTCGGGCGCTTTGTGGAACGCACCGACGAACTGGCGCGGCTGATCGGAACCCACTTCGGGCGACTCCCGCATCCCATCGATCAGGCCGTCGAGAGCGAAGAGTACCTGGAGTGGGTGGGACTGCTGAAGTCGTGTGCGGCCTTTGAGGCGTATTGCAAGACCTATACGGCGGAAATCCGCCCGTTACGGGTGGCGGAATTTCTGCTATTGAATCCGGAATTCCCGCATTCCGTGCGTTTCTCGGTCGACCGTGTGCATGCGGCGCTCATTGCGATCGGAGAGTTGACGGAACGTAAGGCTGAGCAACCGGTGCGTCTGGCTGGGCGGCTCTGCGCAACTCTGAGTTTCAGCCAGATCGAAGAGATCATGGCATCTGGCGCGAATGGCTACGTGGACAGTGTCCGGTGGCAGTGTGCCCAGGCGCATACGGCGATCCAGCAGGTTTATTTCGACTACGCCGTGGAGTCAGCGCTGGTGTCGTAATTTGATCTCGTTGAGTCGGTGTCTATTGCAATCCTTTCGCGAACCCCCTCGTGCACAGCGCCCAAGCCATTCGTCATTTGAGCGTGCGGACGCTGGCGGATGGCGTCCACTTCGTTGAAGCGCTTGTAGTCCACATAGGTCGCAAATTCTCGGTAGACGCGTCGCTTCTCGGCATTCCTTAGGGTCTGATGGTCCAGTTCTCCACTGTGAGATTGCGGACCCGGCCAAACTCCCGCGTATTGTTTGTGACCAGAGTCAGGCCGAGGCTGCGCGCATGGGCGGCGATGAAGAGGTCGTTTGCGCCAATCATCTTGCCCGAAGTCTTTAAGTCTGCGCGGATCCGGGCGTAATGAGGAGAGGCTTTATCGGGGAAATCCAGAACTTCGACGTAACGTAGAAACACGCTCAGAGCCAGTTCGTCATGCTGTCGGCGCGGAGACAGTTCGACGCCGAACAACAGTTCCGCTTTCGTGATGACAGATATGCAGACCTCGCTGACGGGAACCTTCTGCAGTCGTTTCAGGACTGCGTCACTCGAGCGCTTCATGATGTAGGAACAGGTGTCTGTGTCGAGCATATAGCGCGGCATTACGACTTACGCTCCTGCACGGGCAGGTCTTCGATGCCTTCCATGAAGTCCGCTGAGGCCACTGGAGCCTCGGCAAGATACGACGACCAGTCCTCAGGGCGGGGTGACAGGACGACGTCACTGCCTTCCTTGCGGATGAATACTTCCTGAGTGCTGAACTGAAACTCCTTGGGCAACCGCACCGCCTGGCTGCGATTGTTCATGAAAAGTTTGGCCCTGCGTTGGGGTCCGCGTTCATGTGGATGCCCGCGTTTGTTTGGCATATACATGAGTATATGCCGTTTGCAATGGCTGGCGCAAGGGCCGGCCGTTGCTCTCTCTGGATCAAGCTGAGACGATTTTGGCCGATGTATTCGGCTCTGCTTTACCTTCAGAGATCGTAGTACAGGGCGAACTCGTAGGGGTGCGGACGCTGGCGGATGGCGTCTACCTCTTTGGTACGCTTGTAGTCCACGTAGGTGCGCAGGAACTCTTCGGTGAAGACGTCCCCCTTCAGTAGAAACTCGTGATCGCGCTGCAGCGCGTCCAGTGCCTCTTCGAGGGAGCCGGGCATTGAGGGGACGTTCGACAAAGCTTCCGGATCGAGTTCGTAAATATCTTTGTCGAGGGGTTGACCGGGCTCCATTTTGTTCTCAATGCCGTCGAGGCCCGCCATCAACATGGCGGCGAAGGCCATGTAAGGATTGCAACTCGGGTCGGGAGGGCGGAACTCGACACGCTTTTCTTTCGGGGCTACGGAATACATTGGAATGCGGCAGGCCGCGGAGCGATTCCGGCGGGAGTAGGCCAGATTCACCGGGGCCTCAAAGCCAGCCACGAGCCGCTTGTAGGAATTGGTAGTGGGCGCGATGATCGCCGCAAGCGCCGGACCATGTTTAATGAGTCCTCCGACGTACCAGAGGGCGAGTTGCGACAAGCCGGCATAGCCGTCTCCGGCGAACAGCGGCGCACCCGCCTTCCACAGCGACTGGTGGGTGTGCATGCCGCTGCCGTTGTCGCCAAAGATGGGCTTGGGCATAAAAGTGACCGTCTTGCCGTGGCGCTTGGCGACGTTCTTCACGACATATTTGTAGAGCAGCATCTTGTCGGCGGAGCGCACGAGCGAATCGAATTTCAAGTCGATTTCGGTTTGACCCCCTGAAGCTACTTCGTGATGGTGACATTCCACATCGATGCCGCAGCTTTGCATGGTGAGCATCATCTCGGAGCGCAGATCTTGATAGTGGTCGGTGGGAGGCACCGGAAAGTAGCCTTCCCGGTAACGGGGACGGTATCCCAGATTGTTGTCTTCGCGGCCCGAGTTCCAGCGGCCTTCTTCGGCGTCGATATAGTAAAAGCCGTGCTGCTCGCGTTGATCGAAGCGTACATTGTCGAAGATAAAAAACTCGGCCTCAGCTCCGAAGTATGCGGTGTCGGCGATTCCAGTGGCGGCGAGATAGATTTCGGCTTTGCGCGCGATGTAGCGGGGATCGCGGTCGTAGCGCTGCTTGGTGACGGGATCGACTACATCGCATACCAGCACGAGCGTCGGCGCTTCCGTGAAAGGATCCAGCAGGTGAAAGTTTGGGTCGGGCTTCAGCAGCATATCGCTCTCGTGAATGCCGGCCCAACCGCGGATCGAGGAGCCGTCGATGCCGAATCCTACCTCAAAGGAGGATTCCATCAACTGCGCAATGGGATACGAAATGTGGTGCCAGAGCCCGAGGATATCGGTGAAGCGCAGATCAAGAATCTTCGCCTCATGCTTCCGGGCGAAATCGAGGACAGTCTTGGCATCGGCCATTAAGGATTCCTTTCCGGGAGATTCTCTTCAGGTGATCGGGAGTCGTTGGTCGCTAGTCGTTGGTTGTTCGCTCGTTCCGTTTCCCGTAAGCCGGCAGGCCAACGACGGGCGACCGACGACCAGCGACGGGTTTCATCTCGGCTGCTACAATCGGTCGCGTTGTGCAGGACCGGGAGAGTCTAAAGGCAGCCGCCGACGCTGGCAATTCGATTGTTTTTATGGCGGGGATAACGCGACTTTATACTGGAGCGGAGGGTGTGCCGAGCGAGTGTCAAAACACGACCTCAGGGACTAAGACCCAATTCTGTAGGGGCTTTAGCGGCACGGCTGAAAGCCGTGTCCTTCCCAAAACTGACAACCGGCAACTGACAACTGGCAACTGCTCTTATGGACTTTGATCAGCTTGAAACGTTTCTCGAAGTAGCCCGGCACGCCTCGTTCTCGCGGGCGGCGGAGAAGCGTTTTCGCACCCAGCCGGCCATTTCGTCGCAAATTCGGGGACTGGAAGAAGATGTCGGAGCCAAGCTGTTCGACCGTTCCGGAGGGAAAGTCTCGCTCACAGCGGCAGGGAAGGCGTTTCAGAAGTACGTCGAAGAAACCCTCGATGCCCGCAAGGCAATGATGGTAGCTATTGCAGAGATGGAGCGTGTGCCTCGCGGCGAAATCATCGTAGGAGCGAACGAAGGCACTTGCCTGCACATCCTGCCCTACGTGTTCGCCGATTTCAAGAAGCAGTATCCGGATGTGTCCGTGAACATCAAGCGCTCCGACTACGCCAAGATTCTTGAGTCGATCATCGACAACTCGGTCGACTTCGGGGTCCTTTCGCTTCCCGTGACCGATCCCCGCCTGACGGTTGTCCTGATCCACCGGGATGAATTAATCCTGATCGCTCCGCCGCAGCATCCGTTGGGAAAAATGAAGTCGGCTGCCGTGGCCGATGCCGCAAAATTTCCACTGGTCGTGCCTAAGGCCGGGCACACGCGAGATGCGATCGAGCAAATGTTTCATGAGCGGCGATTGAAGCCGAATTTCACCATGGAACTGGATTCGAGCGAGTTGCTCAAACGGTTTGTCGCGGCCGATGTCGGTATCGGATTCATCGCACGCTCCAACGTCGAGGATGACGTTCGTGCCAAGGCTCTGGTGGCAATCTCCATCACTGACGTGCAGGTCCGCCGCGATCTGGCGCTGGTCTTTCGCAAAGACAAGGCTCTGAGCCGGGCCGCCCTGGCCTTCATTGACATTGCAGTAAAGCACAAATCCACGGAAGAATTGGCACACACCCCAAGTCGATGATGAAGGCAATCCCCAGAATTCTTTTCGTGGTCTCCATTTTTCTTTGTGGCCTTGGCGCGAATGGCAGAGGGCAAAGCTCGTCGTCCCAAAAGCCTTTGGCACAAATGCCCGCGTCGGCGCGCCACTTGATTGCGATCAAGGTCATCGGGAGCAAGCGGTTTCCCGAGGACGCAATCGCGGCTGCAACTGGGCTGCAGATGGGCGCTGAGGTCAATGACGACGACTTCAAGAAGGGCGCCCGTCGTCTGGGAGACACTGGAGTCTTCACGGATATCGCGTATAGCTTCTCGTATTCGTCCGCAGGAACCAAGCTCGAGCTGCATGTGACCGACGCGGCCAAGTTTGTCCCGGCTTACTTTGAGGATTTTGTATGGTTCTCGGACGCCGAGCTTCGCAAGCGAATCAAGGAGCACTCCCCGTTGTTCGATGGAGAGCTCCCTCTATTCGGACGCATGGCAGACGAGGTTTCTGACGTGCTGCAGGCCATGCTGGTGGAAAACTCGATTCCGGGGCACGTCGAATATCAGCGTCTTGGCAAAGAGGATGGTCCGGTCGACTCGATCCACTATCGCGTGACCGATGTCCTGATCCGAGTGCGCAAGATCGACTTTACGGGGGCGGGTGGTGCCGAGGCAGCTGCGCTCGAGGCGGCCGCAGAGAGGATTCCAGATCGCGAATACTCTCGCACCCACCTGAGCCAGCTCGTCCAGCGGCAGCTGCTGCCGGTCTTTTACGGGCGGGGATACCTGAAGGCAGAGTTCGGTCCGCCGCAACCAAACGTCGTCAAGCAGCCGGCCGCTGAAACTGAGGATGGGCCACACAACGTGACCATTGTCGATGTCACATTTACAGTGACGCCGGGCCCCCAGTACAAACTGAAGGACATTGTCTGGTCCGGCAATTCCGAGTTTCCGACCGAGACGTTGAAGAAGATGGTGCGTGCCCAGCCCGGACAGCCGGCGAATATGGTGCGCCTTGCCGATAACCTGAAAGACATTCAACAGCTCTATGGTTCGCGGAGGACTGGTCACCGCCAGCATTAAAGCCGACCCGGAATTTGACGAGGCAAGTTCAACCGTTGTCCTTCACCTAGACGTAAAAGAAGGCGGTGTTTATCACATGGGAGAGCTGCAATATCGAGGGCTCGACAACGGGTTGACGGCCAAACTCCGGGCCCTCTGGAAGATCCGTCCCGGCGAGGTTTATGACTCGACTTATCTCAGCGAGTACCTGCCGGCGGCCCAGAAATTGCTCCCGGCGAACCTGGACTGGGAGGTTGCGCCGCACGTGACGCCTAACGGGCGCGACAAAACCGTCGACATCGACCTGATTTACTCAGTAAAAGCGCCAAAATAGGGTCGGCCGATCCCCGGCGTTTCAAGTTTGTTCGGCTTTTGAAACAAAATCGACGCGACTTTCAGCTCCGACCTTGCCGCGAGTACTCTTACTCCACTTTGTTAGATAAAGGCTGTTATCGGGGAAGCATTTGTAAAATCCAGGCGACTTGATACACTGTGCCGCAAGCTGCGCGCCTTCTGCAGGGCGAGATGCATCGAATTGAAGGAGATGGAATGAGCGTTTGCGGGAAGAGTTTGATCATGATTGCGGCATCGTTGTGTTTGGCCTGCGTCTTCGGAGCGGGTCCGGCGTTGGCTGGTCAAAAGCAAACCCTTACCGGAGAAGTGGGCGATGCCATGTGCGGCGTTAAGCATATGGAGGGAACAGCTGCGGAATGTACGCGCGCCTGCGTTGCGCACGGATCGAAGTACGCTCTTGTGGTTGGCGACAAGATCTACGCTTTGAATACCAGCGATAAGGCGGTGCTGGCGTTGTTAGATCAACAAGCTGGCAAGAAGGCTACGGTGACCGGAACGGTCGATGGTACGGACGTCGACGTGAGCACCGCAGTTGCTGCCAAGTGATTTGAGCCTAAACGGTTTTGCCCGGGCCCTCCCCCAACAAAAGCCGGGCATAAAAAGCGGGGACGCGCCAGCGATCCCCGCATTTTTTGTTCTTCCCCGTCTCGTTCATTTGTAACCTTGTTCTCGCGCGCTCATCCGATGGTATAAGGGGGATGAGCCGAACTTCGCTCCGGCGTCCCCCCAAGGAGAATCTGTGATGAATGCACGAAACCAGAAAGTTGGATTTCTTTTGCTGAGTATGGTCCTGGTTGCAGGCCTAAGCGTTTCTTCCGCATTCGCAGCCAAGGCCCAAACCTTTACCGGAACGGTGAGCGACAGCATGTGCGGGGCCAAGCATGCGATGCAGGGCAGTGACGCTGCATGCACCCGCGCCTGTGTTGGCAAGGGATCGAAATACGCTCTAGTAACGGGTGACAAGGTTTATACGCTGGATACAAATGACAAGGCAGCTCTGGAGACACTCGACAAACAGGCAGGCGCTAAGGTGACGGTGACAGGAACGGAAAAGGACAATACGATCGCGGTCACCAAGGTCACGGCCGCTCCCTGAGCTCTACGAAATCTCCATTCTTCGCTTCTGGCGGGACGCGTTTTTTGAAAAGCGCGTACCGCTTTTTTTGCCCCCGAGGGCGAAATTCACATTTCCTTTACAAAGCAATGTGTTAGATTGTGCATTCTCAACACTGAAATCTTATTTTTGGAGGATCACGGAATTGGGCAAAGACATGGTTCCGAAGCGGATTTTCTTTACCAAAGGAGTCGGGAAACACCGCGAGCGGCTGACGTCGTTCGAATTGGCACTGCGTGACGCCGGAATCGCTGCTCAGAACCTGGTACGCGTCTCTTCCATCTTTCCGCCGAACTGCAAATTGCTTGCCCGCAAAGAGGGCGTGAAGTACCTCCATCCTGGAGAAGTTGTCTTCGCCGTGGTTGCTGAAAACTCCACGCGTGAACCCCACCGGCTGCTGGCATCCTCGATCGGCGTCGCTATTCCCGCCGACCGAAATACCTATGGCTACCTCAGCGAACACCACTCCTTTGGCGAAACCGAAGATGCCGCCGGAGAGTACGCCGAGGAACTCGCCGCCGAAATGCTCGCCACCACCCTCAACGTGGAGTTCGATCCTGACCGTTCCTGGGACGAGAAGAAGCAGATCTATCGCCTGTCGAACAAAATCGTGCGCACCGCCAATGTGACGCAGTCGGCAGTGGGTGACAAACGCGCCCTCTGGACCACGGTGATCGCCTCGGCTGTGCTGATCTTCGACTAAGCTGGGCTTCGCGGCACATTCCAGAATCGGGCTCTCGGGAGAACGGTCTACCCGCGGCAGCGCTCTCTCCATCCCCACCAGTCAAACCAACTCTCGGAGTGCGCAGGACTCCTTCTTCTTCGGAAGATGGAGCGGTTCTCTCCTATCCCGGAGAAGAATGTTGGTGATGCTGCGGGCAAAAATGACAAGTAACCTACTGAAACCAATGGAATTAAATGAATCCACGAGCAAGATCAGTCATCTGATAAGAGTAAAACTTTGGTAATCATCCGGTGTGCTCGAATGTAATCTTCCGTTAACACCGATCGGTTATGATTGAAGTGCTAGAAGACACAAAACTGGGGAGTAGCGGTGGACATCGAAACGCGTAGAAAGAAGCAACAGGCCCTGATGGTGCAGTTGGTTGAGCGCAAGGTGCGTTCGCGGGCGAAACAGCTTTACGAGACCCGCGGCCAGGCGGAAGGGCAAGCCTTGCAGGATTGGTTTCAGGCAGAGTCAGAAGTTCTTGAAAATAGTATCCTTGCTCCGCTGTATCGCAGGCTCCGGACGGGGACGCATGACGTCCAGGATGGCGACTCCGCCCAGGAGTTTGTATCGCAGGATTCAGCCGCGTGTGAGTCCAACGCGTAGCCCCCTTCGCCCGCTCAAAATTGTCCCCGGACGGTCACCTCTGAAATATCCGCCTCGACCTACTGCGGCGTAAGCAGGAAGGCGTGGCTTTGCCCGTTGATCAAACCTGAGCCAGTGATTTGTCCGGCATCGTTAATCGCGTAGGCGAAGAGCAGCGTCCAGCCCGAGTTCGCGTCGATCAGGTTGTTCAGGTCCCGCATTCCGGTTGTTTGGGTCCAAAGGAAAGCGTGTCCGCTCTCTCCCACAACCTGGCCTTTGTTGTTGATGCTGTTCGCTCCGCTGGCCGAGGAACCTGGCAATGCTCCTAAGTCTTGCATGCCGCTGGTGGTCCACAGCACGGCGTGTACGCATGATGCTCCGCAGGTTGAGGTTCCGGCGATCTGGCCGAGGTCGTTGACGGCATTTGCCGTCGCGCTCGTATTCCTGCCGCTATCTAACGTTCCAAGGTCCTTCATGCCGGCGGATTTGGACCAACTGAAGGCATGCCAGTTGCCGCGGGTTGTGTTCGACATCCCGACGACTTGCCCGAGATTATTAATCCCAAAGGCCTCGCTGTAGTAGCCGTTGGGCAGAACGCCCAAATTCTCCATTCCCCGGTCCTTGCTCCAAAGGAGCGCATTCGGCTCGGTGGTTGCACTATTGGAACCGCCAACCACCTGGCCGGAAACATTGATCGCAGCAGCCCAACTCTGCGTGCCGCCCGGCAGCGTGCCAAGATCCTGAATGCCGGTGTAGGTCCATAGGACTGCATGAGTGCTTTCGATGGCGTTGTAGGTGGCGTATCCGGCGATCAGACCGGTTGCGTTGATGCCCATCGCGACCGAGTACCTGCCGCCTTTCAAGCGGGGCAGACCGAGCATTCCCTGAGTGGAGTTCCAGACGAAACCCTGCAAGTTGTACTCATTGTCCCCGACAACCTGCCCTGCCGGGCTGAGGGCACGGCCCTCGCTTGTGGTGTCTCCGGAGAGCAGGCCTAAGTCAGTGACAGAATAGGTCTGGGCGGCGGCCAGCGAGGTGAGAAGAAGCGATGTTAGGACCACGAGAACGGGCTGGTTCGCTCTTGCCATTTGGGCACCTCGAAAGACGAAGAGTTGCTTGCCGTGGCCCCTTGCTGCCGAGCATTTCACTTTCGTTTGGCCAGTTCGCGTTTTCCTTTTTTCGCGCCTTTGTGGCTCTTGCCCAGCCTTTCCAGAACAGCGGCGACAATAATGGGGAGGCCGACGGTCGCGTCCACGAAGACTTCGCCAAACTTTCCGCCTTCGGAAGGAGGCACGAACTTGCCCCAAGAAATCGCTTCGCTGTACGGGCTGCCCGACAACCCGCCCCAATGCACTGGCTCCGGGCAGATCCTGAGTCCGTAGTGATAACGCTTCAGAGGGACGTTTTCACCAAGGCGCCGATGTCGTAATTCGATGAACGGGCCAAATTGTTGCGACCAGTTGCGTGGGACGCCGCCGCCAATAGTGAAGATCCCCAGCTTCTTCTGGCGCAACAGCGTCGCGGCAAAATGCTCGAGATCTTCGAAGGGATCGAAACGGATCTTGTGTCGTCCGGTCGACTCTCGCAGCCGGTTGTTCAGCGCGGTGTCGAGGCCTAATTCGGAATCGCTGAAGGCGGGCACAAAAACTGGCACCCCTTGCTCGTAGGCAGACTTGAGAATTCCCCGCTGGTTCTGGTCGCGCTTCGCCAGATATGCGCCGATGGCGTGATTCAACTTGTAGGAGCACATGACATCATTGTGGTCCCAAGCCTCAAGGACCGCCGCCATGACCTCTTCAACGTCGTCGAGATTCTGCTCGGGCTCGAGTGTGTCGTACACGCGGTTGTAGCCCTGCTCGTATAGTTCTTCGTCGGACACCTCAGGATTGGCGCGGAAGTGCGCTCGCCCGGTGGCCTCGACCAAGCCGTGAGCCATCAGAGCGCCCGTCGAGACGATGGCATTCACAATGCCGCGATCGATCAACTCAGTGACGATCAGTCCCTGCTTGGCGACGGTCATGGCCCCGGCCAGAGTCATTACGATGAAGGCGTCTTCGTCCAGCGCCATGGCCTCGAGCACGTCGGCGGCTTCGCCGAGTTGACGCCCGGTAAAGGCAGTCTTGGCCATGGCCCGCACTAGGCCGTCGATCGACGTAATCTTGCCTAGATCGAGCGGTTCGAGTGGGATCAGCCGGTCTTCGATGGGATTGTGCAGATTACGGTCTTTGCCTTCGCCGCCTGCTCCGTGTCCCTGCGGCTGAGGGGAATGGTCTTTCGAATTGCCATGATTGCCTTGTTTCACCACAAACCTCCAAGCAAGCTGCCCTTTTTCCCGACTAGATACTCTACAGGAAGGATGTGAAAGGATGCCACGCGCCTCCGGCCCGCTCAGTTACACTGCCGCTTATGGCTGGCAAACGGCGCTTCGAAGAACAGATCGCAGTCCTGGATGCGGTTCGCGAACAGCCCCATGAAGTTCGAGTGGCGGCGCTGCGCAAGGCCTTGACACAGCCCAACAACTTCATTGCTGCGAAAGCGGCTGATCTCGTGCGGGAATTCGGCATGACTGAGCTCACGCCGGAACTGCTCAAGGCTTTTGAGCGATTCTTCGACAATCCGGTGAAGACCGATCCCCAATGCTGGGCCAAGAATGCAATCAGCCGCGCTCTGGCCGCGCTCGAATACCAGGAGCCGGAAGTTTTTCTCCGTGGGATGCGCCAGATTCAGATGGAGCCCGTGTGGGGCGGACGGTCGGACACCGCCGGAACTTTGCGCGCCACGTGCGCTCAGGCACTGGTGCAGTGCCGCGCGGTCAGGGAAGTGGACTTGCTCACACATCTCCTCGAACTGCTGGGCGACCAAGATAAGGCGGTTCGGACGGAGGCTGTACGCGCCATCGAACAGGTCGGTTCACCGTATGCCGCTCTTCTGTTGCGGCTGCGCGCCGTCCTGGGAACCGACGAACCGGAGGTCCTGGGCGCCTGCTACGGAGGAATCCTACGCATCGAAGGCGTCAGTGCGATCTCCTGGGTGCGGCGTTTCTTGGAGGCGGGTGATGAGAGTGCCGCGGAAGCTGCTTTGGCTATCGCTGTCACCCATACGCCGGAGGCCTTCGACGTCTTGCAGCAAGCGTTCGCGAAGGCGGACGATCCGTGGTGGCGGTCGGCCTTATTGTCAGCGATCTCTCTCACCCGTCAGGATGCTGCACTGGAGTTCCTGACGGAGTTAGTCCGCACCGAATCGCTGCACGCCGAAGCTGCGATCGAAGCCGTCCTTCGCTCCGTTCCTTCTCCCGAAGTGATCGCCCGCCTGGAGAAACTGGTAGCAGGAAATCCACGCCTGTCGCGCGTTTTTGCCTCCCACAAAGAAGTGCGCTAGTGGGGCACAAGAAAGCCCGGACCTTACAGGTCCGGGCTTCCTTCGCCAACGCGCGAGGCGTGAGCGAGACCGATGCTACTTAATGGTAAGGGTGAGAGTCGCGGTTTGGGTTACACCTCCACCAGTAGCGGTGATGGTAATCGTTCGGGTTCCGGTCTTGGCAGTCGGCGCCACCTTGATTTGCATGGCTGCGTGTCCAGAGCCCGGCGCCGAAATTGTGCTGGGGTTGAACGTTACCTTCACGCCCGTACCTTGCCCTGAGGCCGTCAACGCAATTGCTGCGTTGAAGCCGCCGGACACTGCGGTCGTGATTTTGGACAGGCCCGAGGCGCCCCGAGCTACCGTCAGGGCCTTGGGCGTGTCGGTGACGGTGAACGTACCAGCGTTCGTACCCGCGAGTGCGTCAACCAGAGCCTGGCCGTTCGGGCTGCCGATGCCGGTCACGAGATCGTAGCCAGCGGTCGCCTGGTATCCGTTGCTTCCACTGGTGATGTCGTGGAAGTCAGCCGAATAATTAGAGCCCGCAAGTATGTCGTAAAGAGCTGGGTTGACAAAGCCGAGCGGCGGTTGCCCGTTCGCCACGGCCTGTTCGTTCACGAGAGCCATGAAGCCAGCCCACATCGGCGCCGCAAAGCTGGTGCCGCCGTACAGGTTGGCGGTGCAACTTGTCTGGTCGGCGCAGACGTAGAAGGTATAGTTCGCGTTGGCCGAAACGTCTGGGCCATTGCGCAAGGTCTGCGAGCAGCTCGTGCATCCGGCTGCCGCTGCGACTTGCCAGGACGGAATGGCAAAGCTATTTGTCGAGATGCCGCCGCCGCTGGAAGACCAAGCCGTTTCTGAAGCCCAGCCCCCGCCCGCGCTGACCGTGGTCAAATCTGTTCCGCCGACCCCGGTAACATACGGGTCATCTGCGGGCCAAACGAAACCACCCTTAACCCACTTCGCACTGTCGCCAGTCGCGGTGAAATAGTTCTGACCCTGCGCTCCGAACTCCTGGAAGAACGGGTCATCGGTAGTGTTGTCGGTTGGTTTCCATGCCCACGAGCAACTCAGCTGAGCGTTCAGCGGGCTGGCCGTGGCCATTGCATTGAGGATGCCGGGATCGTCAAGTGTCTGCCCCGACAATCCGCCCTTGCCGATATACATCACGAGGCTGGACATACCCGGAGCCATGCCGAGGGCCTGCGTCATGTCCAGGGTTTGTTCCGTGTCATCGCAACCTTGACTGGCAAGGCAGCTCGTGCTCTGGCCATCGACGGACAGGAGTGTGACCGGTACGTTGTTCGTCTGTTTTGCGTTCGTGTAGTAGGTCGTCAGGTCAGCCAGGTCGGTTCCGATGAACTCGAAAATGCCGACCGACTGGCCCGCTCCAGTGAGTGTGCCACCGTAGTAGGCCGCCCTCATATCACTTCCGCAGAATGACTTCGAGGGGCAGGATCCCGTGGTAGCGTTTGCGATCACGCTGTCCGAGTCCACCGTATTTGGATCGCGACGCGAGACCATCGAAACCGGCGTCGAGAAATTGTCGAGGCCTCCGATGCTCCAAAGACGAACCGACATTTCCGGCGTGGGTTCGCGGTCCGGAGCGAAGAAGGTACGGTTTTCAGTCGGGTGCTGGTAAAGGCCCATCGTGACGTGCAGGGCTTTCTCGATGTTCTGCACCGATCCGCTGACGGGCAGGATCATGCGATTGCGGGAAGTGCTTTCGATCCGAAGCCCGTTCTGCTTTGCCCAAGTCTTCACGGCTTCATAATCCGAAACGCTGGGGCCGAACCTTTCGGTGAATTGCTCCACCGTCAGGAAGTGGCGATAGGACGGGCTGGAACGATCATAGAGATCGCGTAGCAACTGATCCAACTCCGACTGGTTGCGATGCTGTAGAACGAGAGCGATTCGCAGATTCTGTGTGGCGGGCAGATGGCCGGCGGGACGGGCTACTCGACTCGTAACCTCATCTCGCGTATGCCGTGTCATTAGGGTCTGTTGCGCCTGGCTGGCGACACTCATGACCGACACCAGCGCGACGATAGTCAGCACGAACGTACTCAGTCTTCGTATCACGGTTTCTCCTTGTGTTGTTCTGGAACTCCTGGGTCTGGCCACTTGCGTTTCGGATTGCGCGAAGAGGTGACTTGAGCCTTGCTTCTTTCTTCTTGCGCAGAGCCGCCGAATTGTATCTCGGTTTCAGCTCCTGGAACGTAAAGGAAAATGTTTTTTTCGAACAGACTGCGATTTACAGCAAAGGTGCAGAATCTTGCACACAAAGGTCGTTCACTTTGCTGACTCCACTGGTGCCGACACGCTGAGAGCTACTACCGGACATCGTAGTAGCTGGGGGTTAGGAATCTTGCACACACAGAGCCAAATTCATTCGCAACGTTGCCGATGCTATAGTGATCGCGGAGGTCGGAAAAAGCGTGCCCCCTGAAAAATTTCGCGTGGCCCTGGTGCAGATGTCGTGCGGTCCGGAGCCGGAACAAAATCTAGAAAAGGCTCTCAGCCGCGTTGCTGACGCTGCCGGCCGCGGAGCCAAGGTCGTTTGTCTGCCTGAGCTTTTTCAAACGCAGTATTTTTGCCAGCGCGAGGACCATGCCCTGTTCGACTTGGCCGAACCGATTCCTGGGCCTACTACGGAAAAGCTCGCCGCCGCGGCACGCAGTAACGGCGTGGTGCTGATCGCGTCGCTCTTTGAGAGGCGCGCGGCGGGCGTCTATCACAATACTG
This sequence comes from uncultured Acidobacteriaceae bacterium, assembly GCA_963788555.1. Lineage (GTDB taxonomy): Bacteria > Acidobacteriota > Terriglobia > Terriglobales > Acidobacteriaceae > Sulfotelmatobacter. The sequence goes on from CAWBHM010000008.1 coordinate 1,421,551, forward strand.
CGGCGATCTTTGACAGCGACGGGTCTCTGCGCGGTCTCTACCGCAAGATGCACATTCCCGACGACCCTCTGTACTACGAGAAGTTTTACTTCACTCCCGGGGATCTCGGATTTCGCGCGCTCGATACCAGCGCCGGGCGGTTGGGCACACTCGTTTGCTGGGATCAGTGGTATCCCGAGGGCGCGCGCCTCACGGCTTTGCAGGGCGCACAAATACTTTTTTATCCGACCGCGATTGGCTGGCATCCCGCGGAGAAGGCAGAATTCGGTGTGGCTCAGCATGACGCCTGGCGCACCATCCAGCGGGCGCACGCCATCGCGAACGGCGTATATGTTGCCGTGGTAAATCGCGTGGGCTTTGAAACCGGAAATATTCGTGGCAGGTCGGCGCCGGGACAGGGCCTTGAATTCTGGGGAGCGTCTTTTTTCTGCGATCCCTTCGGACGGGTGCTCGCAGAAGGGTCTCACGACCGGGAGGAGATTCTGGTCGGCGATGTTGACCTCAAAGCGCTCGAAGACATTCGTCGCAACTGGCCGTTCCTGCGCGATCGCCGCATTGACGCGTACGCTCCCATCACCCAGCGCTTGATCGACTAAGAAGATCGACTAGGACGAGAATTCCCGTGCCCAAAGCCCCGCGCATGCATTTAACAAATCCAAGTGTGGAGAATTTCAGTCCCGCCTCGGCCGGCTACCGCATGCCCGCGGAGTGGGAACCGCACGCCGCTACTTGGCTTGCATGGCCGCATTACAAAGGAGACTGGCCCGGAAAGTTCGAACCGATTCCCTGGGTCTATGCCGAAATAATTCGTAATCTCGCGAGACACGAGCGAGTCGAGTTGATCGTCAACAACGCTGCGGCAGCCCGGCAGGCGCGCCGAGTCCTTGATAGAAGCGATGCCTTCTCCGCTAATATCCGCTTTCACCGTTGGCCGACGAACCGCATTTGGATGCGCGACTCCGGCTGTATCTTTCTGAAGTGTGGCGCGGGCGCCCACGCCCGCCATATCTCGGCGCAATCGCTTGCCCTCAAGTTTCGGTTTAACGCGTGGGCGAAGTACTCCAACTGGCGTCATGACGAGAAAGTCGGAAGCCACATGGCAAAGGCTGCGCATGCACACGAAATCCGGCCACTCTCTTTGGGCGCACGCATTGTCCTGGAAGGCGGTTCGATCGACGTCAACGGAGCAGGAACCATTCTCACGACCGAAGAGTGCCTGCTCAGCAAAGTGCAGGAACGCAATCCTCACATGGCCCGCGTTCAGTACGAAAAGGCGTTCGCCGACTACTTGGGCGCGCCGCATACGATCTGGCTGGGACGCGGCATCTTCGGCGACGATACTCACGGACATGTCGACGATCTCACTCGCTTCGTATCGAAGGACACTGTCGTCACCATGGTCGAGCCTGACTCGAAGGATATAAACCACGCGCCCGCTGCGAGCGAATCTCCGGCGGTTGCAATCGGCGCGCGACCAGGATGGCAGGCAACTCACCGTCGTAGAGCTACCCATGCCACAGCCCGTGGTTTTCGAAGGCCGCCGCCTTCCTGCGAGTTATGCGAACTTCTATGTTGCCAACGGAGTTGTGCTCGCCCCAGTCTTCAATCGGCCGAACGATCGCATCGCGCTCAACACGCTGGCACAGCTCTTTCCCAAGCGCGAGATCGTTCCGATCTATTCCGGAGACTTCATCTGGGGCCTGGGTGCGATGCACTGTATGACGCAACAGCAGCCGACTTAGGCTGTCTCCGTGGTAGATTCTCCGCATGCCCCACAGCGAAATGACGACGGGACGCCTGGAGGCTTTCAGCGACGGCGTGATCGCCATCATCGTAACGATCATGGTGCTGGAACTGCGCGCTCCGTCGCAACCCACGCTGGCAGCGCTGTGGAAAGTCTCACCCATCTTTATCAGCTACGGACTCAGCTTCCTGGTGGTGGCCATCATGTGGGTCAACCACCATCACCTGATCCATGCAGTGAAGGATGTTACGGCTCGCCTTCTTTGGACCAACCTCTACTTACTGTTTTGGATGTCACTGGTGCCCTTTGTGACCGACTACCTTGGCAAGAACCACCGCGAGCCGATGGCGGTGGCTCTGTATGGGCTGGACCTCACCCTTTGTGCGTCGGCGTTTTACCTGCTGCGAATCATTTTGATCGAGCAGGACCGACGCGATTCCGGGCTCTCGGAATATCACGCTTCGATCCAACGTAAGAATGCGTTCTCGGCCGCACTCTATTTATTGTCAGTGCCCTTGGCCTATGCCTCGATCTATGCGTCCTTCTTTATCTTCGCGTTGATTCCTGCGATGTACTTTCTGCCAGAAAGGAAACTGGCAGACGCCAACCATCCCGGCGTTGGATGAAGCCTCACCCTTCTTTCACTGGGCAGGAGGCGCACTTCCGACCGGCACCCGCGCTGGCTGGCACGGGGTCCCAGCGGGAGGAGTCGGAGAGTTCGTCGGTGGGTTGCCCGAAACCGGTCCGGGCGCGTCCGTCGGGTTATTGGTGCTATTCGTTGTAGACGAAGAATTCGATTTTGCTGCGCTCGCGGGCTCTTGATTCGTTGATGCTTGATTGGTCCCGCCTTGATTGGTCGAATTTTGATTCCCCTCCTGAGCATTCCCTGGATTCGTAGTACCGGACGAACCATTTGTGGATGCTACCGTTGAAGTGGGACACGGAACCATCGGCGCCGATGGATTCGTGGGCTGAGGATTTCCCGGCGTCCCGGGCATCGACGTTCCGCTCGGAGCGCTTGTCGGAGGAGCTACGGGCTGCGTATTCTCACCGGCAGCCTTGGTTGTGATCGGCGTCGGCGGACCAATCGTCGATGCCGGCGGCGTCGAAGTAGTGCCCGGTTGCGCAGGTGCGCTTGACACAGGAGCGCTGGGGGCGGCGGTTTGCTGTTGAGTGGGCGCAGGCGGAACTGCCGTCGAACGAGTTCTTTGCGCCGTTGCCCAACTCCCACAACCTAGGATGACCAATAGCATCGCCAGTTTTGTCATATAAAAGACTCTCCACTTTGAAATTACGATTGCAGAGAAGCGGATGAAGATTGCAATCGAGAGTGCTCGTTCAGTCTCAAACTGCTAAAAGGACGAGGCTATCCGGTAGATGCCGTAGGGATAATCCCTGGGCGTTCCGCGGGTAAGAAAAAACGGGCTCCGGGAGCCCGCTAAGAGGTTTCGTTGTAAATGCTGTTTAGAGTCCAGGCCCGGAAGGATTCGGAGACGGAGCGGGACTGTTCGGATTCGTTGGTGGCGGCGTGCTGCCCGCCGGAGGCGGCGTATTTGGCGTAGTGGTTCCTGGCCCCGAATTCGGATTCGGTGTAGGGCTGGTATTCGGGGGCATAGGAGTTGTATTCGGGTTTGGGTTCGGACTCGTATTCGGCGTAGTGGTGTTCGGAGCGTTGGGGTTCGTCCCGTTCGGGTTCTGTCCGTTCGGCGTCGTTGTGTTCGGGTTGGTGCCGTTGGGATTGCTCCCGTTCGGATTCGTTCTGTTAGGCGTCGTTGAGCCGGGAGTGGTTGAACCCGGATTTGTAGAACCAGGTGTTGCTGATCCCGGCGTGCTCGGATTCTGTGGGGACTGAGGGCTGGCGCTGCCAGGCTGGCCGCTCTGACCCGCCGAGCCAGCGCCGTCTGCAGGTGCTCCGCCTCCTGGGGCGGCCTGCGCGACTACCCAGGTTCCACAAAACAAAACCACCGACAGCAAAGTAACTTTTCGAATGGACATGATGGAAGGGCCTCCGGATTTGTTAGCTCTGATCTTGCAGCGAAAGCGGATCTCGTCGCTCGATTCAGTCTCGGCGCGAATGAAAGCCGAAAGTATCCAGCGGATGCCTTAGACCACAGGCTCAGGAACGGTAGTGGCAGTTGATACGGATTTATGTCCGAACCGGTGACGAAATCCCGCAAGTGATCTTGCGAGAAATTTACTTGCGGTATTGAGTGGGCTGCGGACCTTTTTCCAGAGTCTCGCGATCCCAGATGGCACCGTCGCGCGTGTAGCTGGCAAGTTCGAAATCCTGGGTCAACTCGAGAGCATCAGTGGGACAGGCGTCTTCGCACAGACCGCAGAACATGCAGCGGCTCAAGTCGTAGGTGAAATTGGTGAGTTCCTTGCGGCGAGTCTTCTCGTTACGTTCGCTTGAGACCACAATCAGGTGTTCCGGACACGCCAGCGCGCACAGGTCGCAGGCGATGCACATGGTCTCGTCAGTGTCCGGATTGACGTTCAGTCGCGGCGCTCCACGATAGCGCTCGGCGACCTGCGGTCGTTCCAGGGGATACTGCTCGGTATAAATCTCCTTCGGGTCCTGGTAGCGGAACGTGACTTTCAGGCCCCGCAACAGATCAACGAGGAAGACTTTCCGGAGCAAGCTCGGGATACCCATATCGCCGCTAGCATACCACTAATGGGCGCATCGCCGAAATCGGCTTCCGGGAGCCGGGCAAAACTCGTCTCACCCTATTTATTTCCAAACGTCTAACCTCCAAAGCCGGTCTTAAATGACTGAAGGGACCCTGGTTGGAAGGGAAGTAGCCAGGGGAACTTTTCCCGCGCTGGGTCCGTATTGATCAAGAGAGGATGTTATGAAGGCCTATTTCACAAACATGCCAACGAGAACGTGGTTTTTCCTCGTGGTGCCTGCGGTCGTGATCGCCTACCCGGTGGTTCGGTGCGTTGTTCCGGCGGTTGTTCACGCGGTCGTGCCCGAGGTCGTGCGCAGCGTCTTGAGCGTGATCTGAGGTTGGATTCGGAGTTGAGAGCGCAGGAAGTACCCTGCCCGAACGTGCTCCTGGATGCCAGCATTCCTGCGACAAACCCGCTAAAATACTGCGGAGTCTCGACCCTCGTGCCTCCACAGAAAACAGCGTCAGGCGATCGCCCTCATATCAAAGATCAAAAAGCTACGTCTGACCCCGGCGGACCCGCAGGCCACTCCGACGAATTGTGGATGGAAGAGGCTCTCCGTTGCGCGCAACGCGCGCTGGATGCGGGCGAGGTTCCCGTGGGAGCCATCGTTGTATGCGATGGACGCATCGTCGGGCGCGGATGGAATCGCAACATCACCGGCTCTGATCCCACGGCTCACGCAGAGGTCGTGGCACTGCGCGAAGCCGGTGCTACCGTTGGTAACCACCGTCTGGAGGAATGCGATCTGTTTGTTACAATTGAACCGTGCGCCATGTGCGCCGGCGCGATGGTGCATGCTCGCATCCGGCGTCTGGTATATGGCGCCGACGATCCCAAGGCCGGCGCGGTGCATTCGGTAATGCAAGTCCTGAATCATCCGCAACTGAATCATAAGGTCGAGGTTCGCCGCGGCGTGCTGGCCGGCCGCAGCGCAGAAGTGCTGCAATCGTTCTTTAAGAGCCGTCGTTAGTCGTTTGTCTTTGCCCTTTCATCGCTTGTGGTTCCGAACAAAGCGAGGAACCTGAGGTTCGCTGGCGACTGACTATCGGCAACCGGCAACTGCTTTCCGGAGAGGTGCGTGAGTGGTTGAAACGATCCGCCTCGAAAGCGGACATACCTTAACGGGTATCGTGGGTTCAAATCCCACCCTCTCCGCCATATTTCCCCCCTTCAAGTTGGCGCTACCTTACTGAGCACCAAAACCGCTGGCGCGAACGCCCACCAGGGGCTTAATCCAGCCAACCCTTGATGATCTTCCAGCACCGAATTGTGGACCGGAAATCCGGAGTTGCCACTGGTGCTCGCGTCTTACGGAACAAGCCCTTCGGCGCCCGTTTCAGAGCGCGGCGCGATTTCAGGCCCTCGGGATACCGTCGCTTCGCCGCGTCGGATGCGGGTTTCGCTGGTTACTTCCTTTCCCCCTAGCCGGGGAGATCTCAATGAATACGGTTATCACCTTGCCCGTGCGATGCATGGTGACTCGCGGGTTGAACTCCGCATTCTGGCCGACCAAACCACTGCGCAGCCGGAGTTATCGGGCTTTCTCGTCGAGCGTTGCTGGCGGTTCGATTCTCTAGCGAATCCGGTTCACCTGTTGGGGGCGATTCACCGAAGTAAACCAGATGTGGTCTGGTTCAACATCGGATTTTCCACATTCGCCCGCTCGCCCCTTGCGGCGTTCTTGGCCTTGACCGTTCCAGTCCTAGCACGCGTGATGGGCTATTACACCCACATCACGCTGCACACCGTATTCGAACGCATCAACCTGCAGGACGCCGGGATTCGCTTTCCGCTTCTGTACCGAACGGCAGGGCGGATTGCAACACGGTTGTTGCTTCTATCGGGAGATGTGTCGGTGCTGTTGCCATCTTTCCGCGAGGAACTTCTGAAGAAGTATGGCGTCAGCAACGATCGAGTTCATGCTCGCCCACACGGAACCTTTGAAGGTGCAGCGATCCCGACGGCCGAGCAGTCTGCCTCGAGTGAAAAGATCATCCTGGCATTTGGATATTGGGGAACCTACAAGAAAGTCGACTTATTGCTGGACTCCATCGATCAGATTCGCGCGAAGGTTCCGAATGCCGTCTTGGTCGTCGCGGGCACGAATCATCCGAGTGCGCCGGGATATCTCGAGTCGCTGCGGGAAAAATGGGCGAGCCACCCGGGAGTGCGCTTCCTCGGCTACGTTCCAGAAACAGAACTACATGCGCTCTTCCAGAACGCGAGCGTCCTGGTCCTGCCATATTCTTCGGCGGCGGGCACCAGCGGCGTGGTTCACCAGGCGTGCCAGTACGGGTTGCCGATGGTAGCGGCCGCAATTCCAGAGCTGGTTGAAATAGCAAAAGAAGAAAAGATCGCTGCTGAATTCTATGCCCCGGGCGATGGCCCTACCTTGGCGCATCATCTGATTCGTCTCTTGAGTTCGGAGGATCTGCGCCGCCAGATCTCCCGACAGAATTTCTTAGCGGCACAAAGCACGCCAATCTCTCAGGTCGTGGATGACTATTTGCGTTTGTTCGAGCGGCGAATCCCGACCTGCACTATGCAGGTGACACCTCGATGAAGTGTGTGCAACAAGTCAAGAATTGCGTGAGTTGCGGCGCCGGCGAATGGTATGTCCGCTCGGGCATTCAACACCCCAACGGGGGCGTTGCAAGGTATTACTTCAGCGATCGCAAACATAATGCTCCGCTGACGACGGAAATTACCGCATACTGCGCGAGCGCATTGGTAAGTCTGTCGAAGCACGCTCCGGAATCGCGCTATCTTGACGCCGCGATCGATGCAGGTTCTTACCTGGTGAAAGGGTGGAATGCCGAGTGTTCCGCGATGCCATTCGAGTGTGAGGGGGACGGCTCTAAATTCTCCTATTTTTTCGACAATGGAATTATCGTCCGCGGACTGTTAACGGTTTGGCGCGAATTCGGGAAGCAGGAATTCCTCGACACCGCGTTGCGATGCGGCGATTCGATGATGCGCGATTTCGCAAACCACACGTATTTCAACCCAATTCTCGAACTGCCGGGCAAATCGCCCGTGGCCTGCGAACCTGGCCGCTGGTCACGCAGTTCTGGATGTTATCAACTCAAGGCCGCTCTCGGCTGGTATGAGCTATGGGAGATCACGCACGACGATCGATACTTGGCCTGCTACCGGCAACTCCTGGAAGCCTCGCTCGCCAGCCATGCTTCGTTCCTGCCAGGATGCGATACGGACATCCCGGTCATGGATCGGCTGCATGCGTATTCGTATTTTCTCGAAGGCTTGCTGCCAGTGGTCGACCGACCAGCGGTCGCAGACGCTTTGGCGGATGGAATTGACCGAGTCAATGGATTTGTTCGAAAACTGTCACCACTGTTTCTCCGGTCGGATGTAGTCGCGCAGTTGTTGAGGGTCCGCTTGTTTGCCGACCAGTACGGTGTATTGCTTCTCGATGAGGATGCCGCCGAAAGGGAAGTTGCAACCCTGCGAAGCTTCCAGTCGCACGATGCGGATCGTCGTCTGCAAGGTGGTTTCTGGTTTGGAAAGAAGAATGGCGAGATGCTGCCGTTCATGAATCCGGTGTCAACGGCGTTCTGTTCCCAGGCGCTGGAAATGTGGAATCAGAGAGGGCAGATGCTGGACTGGCGAACGCTAGTATAGGTTGTGCCCGAGTTTAAGCCGCCATTGTAGACTGTTCAGAATCGGGCTTGCTCACGTCCGGACTTAGGGCGCACGGATCCGACGTCAAGATTCTGGCGATTCTTTGTCCCGCCATGCCATCGCCGAACAGATCCCGGTGCTGCGCCATCTGGTGGTATAGGATTGGATCCTCCATCAGTTCCGTGAATGCCGAAACGATCGCGCTTGTTTCCACGCCAACCAATCGCGCAGCGCCTGCCAGTATGGCCCCGGGACGATCGGTCACGTTGCGTAGTACGAGTGCAGGCTTGCCCAGGCAGGGCAATTCCTCTTGCAGTCCACCCGAGTCGATCATCGCGAAGTGACAAGCCTGTGCGAGCGCGATGACTTCGCGATATCCCAATGGTGGTGTCAGCGTGATATTCCGGATTCCGTCCAGGCAGCGCCAGACGGTGGCTTTAACGTTTGGATTGGGATGCACCGGAAGCACGAAGTGTGTCGTGTCCCGATACCGTTCAGCGAGTATGCGGATTGCTTCGCAGATATTTTCCAGTGGCGCTCCGTGGTTTTCGCGGCGATGAACCGTGACCAGAATGATCCGCTTGCTGAAAAGCGGGACGTCTTTTAAAGCCGAAGTTTCGACATCGAATGGAAGGGCCGCGATGTACCGCAACGCGTCGATACACGTATTGCCAGTAACGTGAATACTCTCAGGCAGAAATCCCTCGGCTAACAGGTCACCCTTGTCAAGAAGAGTGGGAGCAAAATGCACGTCGGCCATTACATCAATGATCTTGCGATTTATTTCTTCGGGAAACGGCTCCAGCTTGTTATGCGAGCGGAGGCCGGCCTCAATATGAGCCACGGGAATCTTGCAGTAGCATGCGGCCATGGCTCCGACCATTGCCGAGGTTGTGTCTCCCTGCACTAAGACCCGGTCCGGCCGCTCCTTGTTGATCACAATTTCCAGTTCGCACAAAAGTCGAGCAGTCAGGCCGCAGAGCTTTTGATCGTGCGACATCACGCGCAAACGGTATTGGGGTCTGATTCGAAAAAGCGAAAGAACGGTTTCTAACAACTCTTCATGCTGGCCCGTTACGCACACAACGCATTCGGCCTGAGAGTCGTTCTCGAGCGCCTGGAGCACGGGCGCCATCTTGATCGCTTCAGGGCGGGTTCCAAAAACAAACAGATATTTCTTGTTGGCCATGAGGCGTTTCCTGAGCTCCTTAGACGGGTGCTTCCGGCAGTTTCTCAGGAGGGACGCCCGGCGCCGTCTCGCGGGTCGAATAGGCCCCGGTCCAGGCATACCACCGGACCTTCAACAGTTCTGCCAGCATGCGTGCCCCATCGCGATAAGGGCGAATCTTGGAACCCTCGGCATAGTAGGTGTACTCAACCGGAATCTCACGAACGGTGAAGCCGAACTGGCTGGCGAGATACAGAACTTCAGCGTCGAATCCCCACCCGCTGATCCGCTGCAGACCGAAGGTAGCTTTCGCTGCCTCGCGTGTGAACGCTTTGAAACCGTTCTGTGTATCTCTATAGTCGAGACCCAAAATACTGCGGAGCAACAAATTGTAGAGACGCCCATTCAATCGCCGATACCAAGGCTGAGGCTGGACCTGGAGTTTTCGATCGACCCAGCGCGATCCGATCGCAATATCTGCACCATCCTCGATCGCCTCAATCAATTTCTCCGCATCCTCGATCGGCGTGGAATTATCTGCGTCGGTGAACAGGATGATGTCCCCGGTGGCCCGGCGCACACCGTCGCGGATGCTCTGACCCTTCCCGCAATTGACCGGATTGTCGATCAAAGAGACCAGCGGATTCGTCGCCGCAAAGCCGCGCACGACTTCCGCGGTATCGTCGGTGGACCCGTCATTCACCACGATGACTTCGGCATCCCAGGATTTTGCTTCGATGAATGCCAAGATCGGCTGCAAGGTCCGAGGAAGACGCTTAGCCTCGTTGTAGGCGGGAATTACGATGCTGCAAGATGGGTGTTTCACGGCAGTTTTGGATGCCCCAATTGTGTTTGCTGTTGCTGGGTGGAACGCTGTACGGGAGCCTCTTCGGGCGTTGGATCATGCGCTGCGACGTCCTCTTCGGCACTTCCTGTATCGCGTGACACCGGATCTTCGTCGGGAATCCTCAGCAATACGAACCGGTCGGAACTTGAACTATCGTCAATCTCCAACGATCCCTCCGCCGTCGACCGTGGAGCCTTCTTTGCGAAGATGAAGGCAAGGGCAATCGTGACGAGGCTGGTGCCGAACGGGATTGTTCCCCACATGATTCCTTGCCAATGCGGCGGTCGCAACGGAGACGGAATTTCTGTGGCAGGCGGAATTCCGATTGTGGTCCACACTGTCGTCTCGCCGTGATTGAAGCTGTCAATCTGGCGCCACCCAGCGAACGTCAGAACCGGATCGTAGTAGCTGTCATGAACGAAAATGTACTTCAGACCGTAGTGTCGAGCGTGCTGTAGCATCTCGATCAGCGCCAACATCCCATCAGAGTGATAGAACTTCGCGCTGCTTAGCTGGCCAACGCCATGTCGGGTCATCTCAGGAAGCGTGCGGGCTGAGTTATATTCGCCGTCAATACTGGGTGCGTTGGTGTAGCACGCAATTTTCGACATCGCGTTGGCGTATCCCAATGTCAGATATCGATACTGATCTCGCCCAGGCTGGTTAAGGAACTGGACGATGGGATTGACATCGGGCTCCGGGCCAATCAGCGGAAAATAAATGTTCCAGGCGACGGCGAGCGAACCCGTTGCAACCACCGCGATCACCATCAGGCTGGCTGCCCGCGTGCCGTACCGATCAATCAGGTAGACCGCGAGCATGCCGACAAAAGGCAAAGCCAGCAATAATGCCCAGTAAGTGAATCGTTCAAAGGTCAGAATGTCGAAGGCTCTGCCTAGCAGCCACCGGGGCAGCGGCGTTGTGCCTCCCAGTCCCATCAGCAAGGCGAAGTAGAACCCCAGAAGCAACGGCCGTAGTCGGCGCTCTCCACCCTTATAAAAAACATAGGGCAATGCCAACACAATGGCGCCGCATGGGACGAGCCAGTAGTGAAGTCCCCAGACGGGTTCAAGTAGAAAGTTTGCGCGACTCAGGTGCGGAATCGAGATCTGTTTGATCGGATCCTTCAGCAAGATGAGGAAGTAGGGAAGTAGTACTACTCCGATTCCGAGCCCCGAGAGGATCCCGAAAAGCGCGGTTCGCCAAATTGGCGGAAACAGAGAACTGCCGGGATGTTGTGCGCGATAGTCGGAAAGTGCGAGCCAGATAAGCGGGCCCGCGAAGAACACGACCCCGAAAAACAGTGTCGCGTGATGTGCCGCAGCGGCGGTCAAGGAGGTGAAGACTCCTAGGGCAAGATCTTTCCACTCTCCGCGGACAGCGTACCGATATAGAAAGGGAAGAGCGAGGAGAAACAGCGTGGTGGCGGAGATCGTTCCAATCTGGCCATCCTGATAAGCGAGCAGGCAGAGGGAGCCGAGGAAAATGGAGCAGAAGGCGGCGTAGCTGGCAGCGCGGTCCGATGTCCATAGCTGCGCGAACCGGTACACTCCAACCGGCAGCAGCAGGATGAAAATCCCCTGGACCAGCATGAACGCGTTGGTGAGCCCGATCAGGTGCGAAAAAACGGCAATCCACTGATGCGTCAGCGGCGGATACGTTGTTTGAGAGAAGCCGGCAAACGCCTTTTCATTCCACGGATCGAACCAGTGGTGCGCATAGTGCGATGCCATGGACATGTGAAAGTTGGCGTCGAAGCTGTTGGCCGGAAGTTGGACCATGAGCAGCGGTCCATGAAATGCCAGCGCGCACAATACGATCAGCCATAACGGAATTGGGCGGCTCAGCGACGACGAAGAAGCAGTAGCCATTTCGCGGTGAAGATTAATTGCCGGAATTCTGATGCCGCCGGCGACGCGAAGGTTGGCGGAAGGGGATGCGACAGGGGCAACCGGCGGCCTGCTGCCCAGACTTCCCACACTTCGTCGAAGCGAGCCTAAAAGGGCGTGAGTTCTACCAAATCCAGTGACAGTTATGGGTTCCGAACGAGGTGCATTACAATACCCCATTGTGCGCGGGGCGGAGTTTTCCTGAGGAGGATGATGCGGACGATGGGACTTGGCGAAGCGCTCTGGCTGTTCGAGCCGCCGTTCGAGATCTGTTGCGCCGCGATCAGCTCGCTTTGATTTCGACCCATATGCGCTCGACGCACATTCGGATATTTGCAGCAGCAGCGATCCTTTTTCTGTTTTGTGTCGGGGCCGGAAATTCCCAGAGCACGACACTGATCAGTCTCGACCAAGCCATCGAGCTGGCGCTGGCCCATAACCACTCCTTAATAGCGACCCGAAGCTTGATTCTTCAGAATCAGGCGCAGGAGATTACGGCGAACTTTCGTCCCAATCCAACGCTTGGGGTGGACACCCAGTTCATTCCGTTTTTCAGTCCGCAATATTTTTCCAGCGACAATGTGAACCTGACCCAGCAGTTCGATATCGGGATCTCCTATCTCTTCGAACGGGGTCGCAAGCGGCAAAGGCGGCTGCAAGCGGCTCGCGATCAGACGGCCGTCACGCGGGCTCAGGCCACCGACGCAGAGCGCACATTAGCGTTCAACGTCGGGCAGCAGTTCATCAGCGTGTTGCAGGCGGAGTCTACCCTGCAGTTCGCGCTCGACGATTTGAAAGGTTTTCAGCAGACCGTGGACATCAGCGAGGCGCAGCTCAAAGCCGGATATATCGGCGAGGGCGACTACCTGAAAATCAAGTTGCAGCTCCTACAGTTTCAGACGGACGTCTCTTCCGCACGGTTGGCGAAAGTACAGGCTCTGGTCGCGCTGCGTCAGTTCCTGGGGTACAACGCCGTGCCAGCCGATTACGACGTGATCGGCGACCTTGCGTATCAGCCGCTCCCAGCAAAAGTGGAAGACCTGCAGATGAAGGCGCTGCGCGAGCGTCCCGACTATCGTGCGGCGGAACTGGGTGTCACGGCGGCGCGGAGCCAGATTCTGTTGGCCAAAGCGAATGCCAAGGTCGACGTGAACGGCACCTACGACTTCAACCACGTTGCCGGGGAGAATACGGCCTCGATCTTCGCGAGTTTCGACCTGCCCATCTTTAACCGTAACCAGGGCGAAATTGCGCGCACCGGGTATGCGTTGACGCAAGCCCAGGAGCAGCAGCAGGCCGCCAGCGACACGGTTCTCTCCGACGTTTCCAATGCTTACGAAGCGGTCAAGAGCAACGACGAGGTGGTGCAACTCTATACTTCCGGGTATCTTAAACAGGCGCAGGATTCGCGCGATATCAGCGAATATGCCTACAAGCGCGGAGCCGCGAGCCTGTTAGATTATCTCGACGCCGAGCGCAGCTACCGGTCCGTTCAGCTTGCCTATCGCCAGGCGCTCGCATCTTACATGACAGCGTTGGAGCAGTTGAAAGAAGCGGTGGGAACGAGGAACCTTCCATGAGCGATTGCGGTAAACGGTGGGCAATGGTCGCCGTCGTGTCAGCGATCCTGGTCGTCACTGGCTGTAGCGATTCAGGCTCGAGCGGCGCGGCCAGCAGTGCCAATGCCAGCAGCCCCGAGCTGTTCACCATTCCGCAGGAACAGATGTCGCACGTGCAGGTGCTGACGGTTCAGCCGACGACCTTGACGAGGATTCTCCGGCTGACCGGCGCAGTGGCTTACAACAGCTTTCCATACGACCCCGGTCATCACGCAGGTGAGTGGACCCGTCAGTCGCGTCGTGGTGGTTCCCGGACAAAATGTCAGCCAGGGTCAGCCCATGTTGTACGTGGCGAGCCCAGACTACTCCCAACTCCGCACCAACTACCTCAAAGCTAAGGATGCTTATGCTCTGGCGCAGAAAGCCGCTGCCCGGGCCAAAGATCTCTACGACCACAAAGCGATCGCAGAACAGGTTTTGGAACAGGCGGAGTCAGCGGAAGTGCAGGCGGGAGGAGATCTCGTTTCTGCACAGGCCGCATTGAAAGTCATGGGCATCACCGATCCCGATGCAGTCGTCCAGGCTCCGCCTTCATTTGAGGTCCCGGTCAAAGCCCCCATCGGGGGCCTGGTGGTTGAGCAGGATGTGGCGGCCGGCCAACTTCTTCAACCCGGCACCACGCAATGTTTCATGATTTCTGACATCAGCACGGTTTGGGTGCTGGTCAACGTCTACCAGAAGGATTTGCCTTACGTGCGAGTCGGAGATCCGGTCACCATCCAGACAGAGACATATCCGGAAAGTTTTCACGGCCGCATTTCCTATGTCGCCGCGTCGCTGGATCCGGCCACCCGGACATTGCAGGCGCGCATCGACACTAACAATCCGGCGGAGAAGTTGAAGAAGGACATGTACGTGGTGGCGACTGTAAATGCAGGGAAAATCGCCAACGCGATAGCCTTGCCGGATGCTGCCATCCTTCGCGACTCGGAGAACCAGCCCTTCGTTTACATGGCCGTATCTTCGAACCAATTTGGCAGACGCTCAGTCACGCTCGGCGAGAGTCTCGACGGGCAGACCCAGATCACCAGCGGCGTGAAGGCCGGCGATCAGGTGATCGGAGATGGCAGTCTGTTCCTGCAATTCGCGAATTCGCTGCAGCGCTAAGGTTTCGTCGGTCTGACACAACTAGTAAGAAGAGTTCTGGCAACAACAGCATCCACATCTGATGATCCACCGAATAGTCCAAGCGGCGCTGCGGCAGAGGTTCCTGGTCCTGATGCTGACCGCTTTCATCACGGTCGGCGGAATTCTCTCGTTCCAGCGGATGCCCGTAGATGCATATCCCGACTTGTCCCCTCCCCAGGTGGAAATCATCACCCAGTGGCCCGACCATGCGTCCGAAGAAGTCGAACGGTTGGTTACGCTGCCGCTCGAACTCCAGATGAACGGCGTCCCCCACATGGTGGTGATGCGGTCGATCTCCCTCTACGGTTTGTCGGACCTGCGGTTGACCTTCGAAGAAAATACCGACGATTATTTTGCGCGGCAGATTGTGTTTGAGCGCCTCGCGCAGGCCACACTTCCAACCGGCGTTAGTCCCAGCATGGCTCCCCTGTTCAGCCCCAGCGGGTTGGTCTACCGCTACGTGCTGGAGAGTCCCGACCGCAGCCCGCAAGAATTGAAAACCATTGAAGATTGGGTGATCGAGAGAGCTTACCGTTCGGTCCATGGAGTGGCGGACGATTCCGGTTTCGGCGGCACTGTGATGCAATACCAGGTGCTGCTCGATCCTGCGCGCATCTATGGATATCACCTCACCATTCCGCAGGTGACCGCAGCGCTGGCGGCCAACAACTCCAATACTGGCGGCGGCTTTTATTCGCAGGGCGGGCAGTTCTACTACGTTCGCGGCATCGGCCTGGTGCGCAACACCGACGACATTGGAAATGTGATGGTGGGTGCAAATAAGGGCGTGCCCATCCGAGTAAAGGATGTTGGTGACGTGACCATCGGACACGCGCCGCGTCTTGGTGAATTCGGATTCCAGAAGAATGACGACGCAGTTGAGGGCGTGATTTTAATGCTCCGTGGGGAGCAGACGCAGAATGTCCTCAAAGGCGTGGAAGCAAAAACCGAGGAACTGAACCGCCGGATCCTGCCCCCCGACGTCAAGATCCATCCCTATTACGACCGGAGCGAATTGGTCGACCTCACGACCGACACGGTGGAAGCGAATCTGCTTCGCGGCATGGTGCTGGTACTGATTGTCCTGATCTTTTTTCTGGTCAGCTTTCGGGCCGCTGTCATTGTTGCGGTCACCATCCCACTGTCTCTCTTGTTCGCGTTCATCGTACTGCACGCGCACGATGTTGCGGCGAACCTGCTTTCCATTGGCGCCATCGACTTCGGCATCGTTATCGACGGCACCGTGGTGATGATTGAAAACATCTATCGGGAATTGGCGTTGCGCGAGGGGCAGGAATACAACCTGAACGAAGTCATTCTCGCAGCCGCCAAGGATGTAGACCGACCAATCTTTTACTCGGTGGCGGTGATTCTCGCGGGTTACCTGCCGATTTACGCGCTTAGCGGGCCATCGGGAAAATTGTTTCATCCCATGGCTGAGACCATGTCTTTTGCGCTGGTCGGGGCCCTGATCCTGACGCTTACGCTAATCCCTGTACTGGCGTCTTACTGGTTCAGGAAGGGCGTGCGCGAGAAGCCGAATCGCGCATTCGAATGGATGAAGCGGAAATACGCGGTCCAGTTGGATTGGGTTCTCGACCGGCCCAAATTGACCATGCTGATCGCGACCCTGATCTTTGGAGCGGCCTTGCTGCTCGTCCCGTTCATCGGTGGCGAATTTATGCCTCACCTCGATGAAGGCGCGCTCTGGGTCCGCGCCACCATGCCCTACACCATCTCTTTTGAGGAAGCCAGCAAAATTGCCCCGCAGATCCGTAACATTCTCATGTCGTACCCGCAGGTCACGGTGGTCGCGTCGGAATTAGGACGTCCCGACGACGGTACCGATCCGACCGGCTTTTTCAACTGCGAGTTTTACGTTGGCCTGAAACCGTATAAAGACAAATCCTGGAGCGGCGAGATCAGTGAGAAGAAGGAGCTCATCGAGGCCATCAACAAGAAGCTTACGG
The DNA here is from genome assembly GCA_963788555.1 of uncultured Acidobacteriaceae bacterium. Classification (GTDB taxonomy): domain Bacteria; phylum Acidobacteriota; class Terriglobia; order Terriglobales; family Acidobacteriaceae; genus Sulfotelmatobacter. The sequence continues at coordinate 1,438,237 of CAWBHM010000008.1, forward strand.
CCTTTCCCGGCATTATTTTCAATTACACGCAGCCCGCGGAAGATGCCGTCGATGAAGCTCTCACCGGCCTCAAGAGCTCGTTGGCCGTGAAGATTTATGGGGAAGATCTGAACATCCTGCAGGACAAGGCGATTCAGATCAAGAACACACTTTCGAATGTGCCTGGATTCACAGAACTCACAGTGGTTCGAGAACTTGGGCAACCCAGCCTGTTGGTCGATGTCGATCGAAACAAGATCGCGCGTTATGGGATCAATGTCGCCGATGTCGAAGCTGTAATTTCAGCGGCAGTCGGCGGCCAGGCAGTCACACAAGTGATTCAAGGGGAAAAGCTGTTCGATCTTGTCGTGCGCATGCAACCGCAGTTCCGCAGCAGCGCGCATGAAATCGGAAACCTCTTGGTGGGCACGCCGGACGGTCAGCAGATTCCGCTGAGTCAACTGGCCAACATCACGCAAGGCAATGGCGCGTCGTTTATTTATCGTGAGAATAATTCCCGTTACATTGGCGTGCAATACAGTGTCGAGGGTCGCGATTTGGAGCGCGCTGTGCGCGACGGTCAGGCGGCGGTAAAGAAGGTCGTTTCCTTGCCCCAGGGCTACCGCATGGAATGGGGAGGAGAATACAGCCAGTTTCTGGAAGCCCGGTCGCAGATGTATTTCATCGGCCCGCTTGCGGTGGTTCTGATCTTCATGATCCTGTTTGCTCTGTACGGAAATTTCAAGTTTCCCGTCACCATCGCGCTGGGCGTAATCATGACCGAGCCGGTAGGCGCCCTGGTCGCGCTGAAGCTCACGCACACTCCCTTCAGCGTATCGTCGGTACTCGGACTTCTTGCGCTACTAGGTGTGTCGGTCGAGACTGCCGTGATTCTCGTGTCCTATATCAACAAGCTGCGGCAAGAGGGACTGGGGATTCGCGCGGCCACGCGGGAAGCGTCGCTGCTTAGACTCCGTCCCATCATGATGACCGCCCTGGTGGCCTGCCTCGGATTGCTCCCAGCGGCTCTTTCGACCGGCATCGGATCCGACACACAGCGCCCGTTCGCCATCGTGATCGTGGCCGGTCTGATCTCCCGACTCTTCATCGGATTCTTCGTTAATCCGGTGCTGTACGAAATGGTTGCGCGGGAGGGAGATGTGTTGCAGGTCTAGATTTGTGGCGTCGGCATCTCGCCTCGGAGTCGCATCCGGTAGGCGAACAAAAGGCGAATGTGATAACATTCTCTCCGCCATGGCAAGGCGTCCCGATCGCGAGCAAGCCGATATCCTCAGCGAAAAGGACTTGAAGGAACTGCGTCATAATCTCGCCCACCTGAGCATGGGAGCGGTTCAGGACTTCTACGAGCGAGCTTATCGGGATTGCCGTCTGATCTACACACGACTTCCCAGCGCCCGCCAAATGCAGACCCTCGTGCAAGTATGGAAGCAACTTCGTAAATGGCGCGGCAAATAAGGTGAACAGCGTCGCGGTGTTCGAGATATCACTTTCGCGGTCGCTAACGATCACTTCGCGGTAGAAGTATGAGGTGGAAGACGCCGTCTCGCTGCTTCAGGTGAGAAAGCCTTCCTCGGTCATTGTTGCTGCTGTTGCTCCTGCTCTGAGCGCACGGTGGGCCGCGCCAGCACTGGTCTGGATCGAACCACAAAGTTTGGTTTGACCGGCTCGGGAACAGCGCTGTCCGCCGGACTTACCGTCACCGAGACGCTGAGTTCGCTTTGCGCTTCACCCTTGTACACGCCGCGCGTCGGAGGCACATCGGCATAGTCACGCCCAATTGCGACGCGAATGTGACGGTCGCCTCCCACCAAGTTATTGGTTGGGTCGAAGGCCACCCAGCCCAGTCCTGGTACCAGAGCTTCGATCCAGGCATGTGAGGCCCCTTCTATCGAGCGGTCTTTCTCGGCCTCGTCGCGGTGAAACATGTAGCCGCTGACGTACCGGCAGGGCACTTTTAATCGACGCACCAGCGCAATCATGATGTGGGCAAAGTCCTGGCAGACGCCTTGTCGCGCCTGCAAGGCCTCTTCGATGGGAGAATCGACCTTGGTACTGTTCGGGACATACGCGAAAAGCTTGTAGATGGTCTCGTTGAGTTCGGTCAGCAAGGCCAGAGGATTTCCTCGACGTTCGCAGCCGAGTTCCAGCGCCAGTTGCTCCAGACGCTCGCTGGGGACTGCGAAGTGGCTGGGCAAAAGCATCTCCCAGTAGTCGCCGCCGGCGACCATCGCATCCAGATCGGACCAATCGCCGCTGTCGGAGTCGCGCGGAGCGGCCACGGGTTGAACCTCCACCGACGACTGCGCCGTGACTTTCACTTGTGCGTGCGTTCCGGCGATGTCGAAATGATGAACCGTGTTCCCCATGAAGTCGCGATATTGCATAACGTTCGCCGGAGGATCGACGTCGAGTGTGAAGCTGAGGCAGCGCTGCTCACCATCGCTGCGAGGCTGCAGACGCACCTCCATTACGCTCTCCCGTACCGTGGGTTCGTAGCGAAACGTTGTGGTATGCCAGACGGAATAGATCACCGCATCCTCCTCGTGCCCTGAATTCGACCCTGCAGGCGGGCGTGTTCTACGGCTTCAGTTGTTGTTCGATCGCGCCGGTCATCTCTTTTGAATCGGGGGTGACTGCTGACTCGAAGCGCTGCACGACTTTGCCATCGCGACTGACCAGGAACTTGGTGAAATTCCATTTGATATCGCCGGCAATTCCGGGCCCGGTCTCCTTCGTCAGATAGCTGTACAGAGGTGCCTGGTCCGCACCCTTCACGGAAATCTTCGAATACATGGGAAAGGTTACGCTGTACTTGCGCGTGCAAAACGTCTTGATCTCCTCGTTCGTGCCCGGTTCCTGTGCGCCAAAATTGTTGGCAGGGAAGCCGAGAATCACGAATCCCTGGTCCTTGTACTTCTCGTAGATGGCCTCGAGCGCGCTGTATTGCGGGGTGTAGCCGCACTGGCTGGCCACGTTGACCAGAAGCACGACCTTGCCCTTGTAGCCCGCGAGGGGGGCCGGCTTGCCGTCGATTGAGTTGAGAGTGAAACCGTAGACGCCCGAGCCAGCATAGAGCGATGTGGCCATGATCAGCAGTACTCCAATCGAAAGGTAGATTGCCAGCTTACGGATTGTAGAGGATGGATTCACTCGCGGCTCCTGTGGAACAAGGATTGTACAGCCTGGGATTTAAGCCAAGGATCGAAATTCAGGACGACACTTGAAGATAGAAGCCAAATGAGGAAGGGCGCAACCGCAGAGATGTAAATTCTATGTCTCTTGGGCTGTTCTGATTGGATGGCTAGACGGCAGTTCGAACGGAATTATCTTTCACCATCCGCTCCAGCATGCGCATGCGGTTGCTGTTCAGCCCGGCGTCGGCCATCGGTGGACGGGCAACCTCGCAACTACTGGCGGACAGGAACGCATCTCCCATGTTGTCCAATGCTGAGGCGGAGCGCCCGAGCACCATCAGGAGATATTTCTGGGCGATCGGCCGATCAGCCGGATGGATCAGGGCCCACCAGCGCCGAATCGACTCCTGCACTTCAGACTCGCTCTTTTCACCCACTACCAGCGAATCAATCAAACGGTAAACCTTGCTCTTGATAGCTTGGTACGAGACGGAAATCTCTTGAGGCATAGGGGTCCTGGGTGATGCTGTACATTCGTATAGTGCAATCCGGACACCAAACCCGTAGGCCCCTGTTTTTGCTGGATTTATGCAGATTTGCACTAGTATGAACGTACTATGAATGGAATAAATCCGGTACGGGATATGGATTCTGGAAGGAGTCGCGCCGAACCCCCACATTTTTAACCAGTCCAGACGGTGTGATTAAGATCACGGATGCTCGTCGGCACGCTTTGGGACGCCGCCTTCTGGACTCTTAGGTTACACCAGTCCAGCCTCGGCTACGCGTTACAATGTTGCGCTCCACCCAACCGGAGGCGGAATGAAAAAATGGGCCTGGCTCTTGGCAGTTCCTGTACTGATTTCATGCGCAAGTGCGCAACTATCTTCCTCTCTCAATTCGCAACAGAATGGCACGCAAACCAGCAGTTCCCAAGGCACCTGGCACGACGCGGGCTCCAGCGACCGAATGTTTTTTCCCAAGGATATGCTGTGGGGCTGGGTGCAGGTTGACCTAGCGCCTCCGCACAACGAGATCGATCCTAACCAGTGCGGTGGCAATGCGGGGCAGTACGGCGGCGTAAACGCGCCCTGCAGTCTGTTCGCACGCTACATGATTTCTGGAATTCTAGAGGTCCGTCCATTTGGCCGTGGCCCGCTACGCCGTTTCATGGTCTATGGGGCGCCGGCTTTCCTCTTTGGAAAGACCATCCCCAAGACGCTCTACACCTGGTCGCCCGACGCGATCGGAATCGAGCATTCTTGGGGCGTAGGAATCTATCTCAACAAGGGATTCGAGTTCCGCATCACCCAGCACTTTCTGTTCGACCGCCTCGGTGCGCGAGACACTTACCTGGGCCCGGCCGATCTCGGCACCAATGGCCCTTGGGGACGCTTTGTGACGCTGGGCGTGCGGAAGACGTTCGGCACTCGGCGGTGGTAGCCGATTCACAGCGCCGGCAGCGTGCCGGCTGTCGCGAGCGTCTCGGAGTCGCAAGCGAAGATGTAGCTTCTGATTATGCCGTGACCGGCGTCGCCGGCCGTAGCAACCGACGAATCACCCACACGATGAGGGCTACGAACAGTCCCAGGAAGATCATGGGGAGCAAGACGATCAACACAATCCATCCTGGGCCACCCATGTTGGTGACGTCGCCTCCCACGCTGGCTGCGGGATCGCGCCGAAGCCGACCACCGAATACCGTCACGTCGCCACCAACACTTACCGACTTATCGAGTCGAATCTCTCCACCGAACGTCGTGGCATCGCCCCCGATCTGGCCCGGATCCTCGACGACGATGCTGCCGCCGAATGTCGTTACGTCGCCCTCCACATGCCCGCGCACCCGGATGCTGCAGCCAAAACACGTCGCCTCGCTGACCTCCTCGCCGGGACCAATGACGATGTTATGTCCCAGTTGAGTGCGGTCATGTTGTCCGTCAGCAAGCGCCAGAGTGGCAATGGAGACGCAGAAGAGCAGGCACAAAAGACGGCTGAGGAAGCGGAAGGTCATAAAGGGTCTCCAAAGAGGGCCCGCGACGTGGGAGAGATTATGTCACAAGTCGGCGACCGCAGAGAGCTATTTTGGAAATCACTGTCGGCTTCATCAACAATTATGTGCTTCTAGTCACAAGCATTCTTTATAATTGTCGGTTTTATAAATCGCGGTCGAGAAACCTATAACGCGGAGGCTGTAAATGGCTGGCTCTTATAACGGCGTGCCTGCACCGGCGGATGGAAAGAAAATCGGTTATGCGAACGCCAAATACGATGTTCCCGATAACCCCATCATCCCTTTCATTGAAGGGGATGGCACCGGCCGCGATATCTGGAAGGCCTCTCTCCGTGTTTTCAACGCCGCGGTCGAGAAAGCATATAAGGGCAAGCGCCGCGTTGCCTGGTACGAAGTGTTCGCCGGAGAAAAAGCCAAGGCCAAGTTCGATACCTGGCTCCCCGATGATTCCGTCGACGCCGTCCGCGAATTCCGCGTCGCCATCAAAGGTCCGCTGACCACTCCTGTCGGCGGCGGCATCCGCTCGCTGAACGTCGCCCTGCGTCAGATCCTCGATCTCTATTGTTGCGTCCGCCCCGTGAAGTATTACAAGGGTGTGCCTTCCCCCGTGAAGCACCCTGAGCGTATGGACGTCGTCATCTTCCGCGAGAACACCGAAGACGTCTACGCCGGCGTCGAGTGGGAGCAGGGAACGGCCGACTGCGCACGCCTCATTGAGTTCCTGAACAAAGACATGCTGAAGGGCGGCAAGAAGCAGATCCGCCTCGATTCCGGCATCGGCATCAAGCCGATCTCGATCACCGGAACCAAGCGGTTGGTACGCATGGCCATCCAGCATGCGATTACAAATGGTCTCAAAAGCGTCACGCTGGTGCATAAGGGCAATATCCAGAAATTTACCGAGGGCGCCTTCCGCCAGTGGGGATACGAGGTCGCCACCCAGGAATTCCGCGACAACGTCATTACCGAACGCGAAAGCTGGATCGTCGGCAACAAGGACAAAGATCCCAATCTGACCATTGCCCAGAACGCCGAAGCGGTTGAGCCCGGCATGGAGTTCGCTCCTCCCGCATTCCGCCAGGCTGTCGAAAAGGAGGTGAAGCAAGTTTTGGATGCCATCTATGCGACGCACGGCAACGGCGCGTGGAAGAAGAAGATCATGATCAACGATCGCATCGCCGACTCGATCTTCCAGCAAGTCGTAACCCGCGCCGATGAATACTCTGTCCTGGCCTGCCCCAATCTCAATGGCGACTACATCTCCGACGCGTGCGCGGCTCAAGTCGGTGGACTGGGAATCGCTCCCGGCGCCAACATTGGCGACGGGTATGCCATCTTCGAAGCCACGCACGGCACAGCTCCGAAATACGCCGACAAAGATGTCATCAACCCCGGCTCCGTGATTCTGTCGGGCGTCATGATGTTTCGCCATCTCGGCTGGAACGAAGCCGCCGACCTGATCGAGCAGAGCATGGAGCGCACCATCGAACAGAAGAAAGTAACCTATGACTTCGAACGCCTGATGCCCGGCGCCACCAAAGTGAAAACCAGCGAGTTCGCCGGAGCCATGATCGAGAACATGGACGCGACAATGTTGGCAGAAACGAGATAGCGATTTAAACCACGGAGCACGCAGAGGACACTAAGAAACGTTGAAGTGTTCTGGTTTCCTCGGTGTCCTCCGTGTCCTCTGTGGTGATGTTTTGATTCTTTTCTTAACGAGGAAATCATATGCGCAAGAAAGTCACGATCGTAGGCTCAGGCAACGTAGGCGCCACGGCCGCCCACTGGATCGCCTCTAAGGAACTCGCCGATGTTGTCCTCATCGACATCATCGAAGGCGTCCCGCAGGGCAAAGGACTCGACCTCCTCGAAGCCATGCCCATCGAGAAGCGCGACTCCTACATCACCGGCACCAATGACTACAAAGACACCGCCAACTCCGACATCGTCGTCATCACGGCCGGGATTCCCCGCAAGCCCGGCATGAGCCGCGACGACTTGCTCAACACGAATTACAACATTATGAAAGCGGTCGTCGGCGAAGTGGTAAAGAATTCGCCGAATTGCATCCTCATCATCGTCTCGAACCCCCTGGATGCAATGGCCCAAGCCGCCTACAAGCTCAGTGGATTCCCCCGCGAGCGCGTCATCGGCATGGCCGGAGTCCTCGACTCCGCCCGCTTCCGCGCTTTTATCGCCGAAGAGCTCAAGGTCAGCGTCGAAAATGTCACCGCCTTCGTCCTCGGCGGCCACGGAGACACCATGGTCCCCCTGCCGCGCTACTCCACCGTTGCGGGCATTCCCATCACAGAGTTGATCGAGAAATCCCGCCTCGAAGCGCTCGTCCAGCGCACCAGAGACGGCGGGGCCGAAATCGTGAAGCATCTCAAGACCGGCTCGGCCTACTACGCCCCCTCGGCCGCCGCGACGGAAATGGTCGAGGCCATCCTCAAAGACAAAAAGAAAATTCTCCCCTGCGCCGCCTACCTGCAAGGCGAGTACGGCATCAACGGCCTCTACGTAGGAGTCCCCGTGAAGCTAGGCGAGAAGGGAATCGAGCAGATTATAGAAATCAAGCTGACCGCCGAAGAAAAAGCGGGGCTAGATAAAAGCGCTGCGGCAGTAAAGGAGTTGTGCGCGGTAATCGGAGTCTAACTTACGGGCATCACAGTTGAGCTCCTTGTCATGATGAGCGGAGTTGGCGCCGGCAAAGCCGGCGCCAACTCAGTCGAAGGACCTCATGCCTGCCGGCTGTCTGCAAGAACTCTGACGGGAATTCTCTAGGTTCTCTTGGAGGACGGTCCGGCAATGCCCTCCGAATCAGCGCCCCTGCCGCCCTCTGCGTCAGAAAATCCTCCTGACACTTTTTCGCTGCAGCGAGCAGTTCCGGGAACTCAGCCGTGCTCCTGAGGGGTGCCCATATGGAATCATTCCGTAGTCCCTCATAGGGGCAATAGCGTCCTTCGATCGAACTTTTGATCATCCGCAGTGCGAGAGCTTTCTGTCCGCAGAACAGCGCGTCACTGGCTACGACATAGTGCACCTCGGGGTCAGGGTCGGCAAAAACTTTGTCTGCTTCTTGCTGCGCGAGTTTCGCTGCATTCTCCGAACCGGGGTGATCGACGCACGCCAGCATCTCGGGGCCCCACTGCGCGTCATGAAACTTTTCCGCAAGATCCCGCACTTGCCCCAGTTTCCCGTCGCGAATGTAAAGCCGGATCATATTGCTCGCCGCCCACGCGGATCCGGCATCCAGGTCGAGAAATTCCTTCGCCCTGGCGTAGTTGCCCAGTTGCTCGAACGAGAACAAGCACGACCGAAACGCATAATTTCCCGGATCGAGCGCCATCGCGGTGTCGCATTCGTGCGCGGATTCCTCAACCGCTCCGCCGTAGCGAAGCACGTACGACAGGGCAAAGTGGGCACTGGCCTTGTCCGGATGGCGATCCACAAGCGCCTTCGCATCCTGATACGCCTTCACGACCTGTCCTCGTTCCACCTCAGCCCCGGTCAACTCTCCCGCGGGTTCGATGAAGTTCGGATCCAGTGCCAGCGCTCGTTCAAACGCTGCATTCGCGCGCTGAAAAGCCGGTTCCCCGCCATTGCCATAGGCCGAATCGTAGTGGTAGCGGCGTCCCAGAGCATTCCATGCCGGCGCATAGGTCGGGTCCAGACCCACCGCGCGCTCCAGCATGGCAATCGCATCTTTATTCGGCGCCGGATCGTGTGGCACGGCAATGCTGCGCAGGTAAAGATCGTAGGCTTCTTCGTTCTTGGGACGCGTCGCTCCCTCCGCAGAATCCGTTCCCGCGCCCAGCGCCGGAACCAGTCCTTGCCGCACCTTTGCCGTGATCTGCCCTCGCATCGCGATCATGTCCGGTGCGGCCACGGTCATCGTGTCGCGCCACTCGGTGCGATTGTTCTCGACGTCAATCGCTTCCAGCGTGATCTGCAGCTGCGAGCCTTCTTTCAAAAAGTGCCCGGTCACCACGTCCGTCACATGCATCGCGTGGCCGGCTTCCTGCACATCGAGCGCTGGCGAGTCGTACTTGCTGGTGGTCGAGAACGGACGAATCGTCAGCGAACGAACATAGCTGAGGGAAGTCGCAATTTCGTCGGCCAGCCCAAGCCGCAGAAAATCCAGATCCTTGTCCGCGCCCATGTTCTGCAGCGGAAGCACAGCAACTGTTCTCGGACTGGCAGAACTGGCCACGGGCTTCGTCGGCCGCCGGCTCTGCCAGTAAAAAAGCGCCCAACACAATCGCAGCGACCGCCGCAACTCCCAACGCAATCTTCCCGTAAGAGCGCTTTGCGGTCGTAGATCGCCCCACTCTGCGCGACCGCGCTGCGCTGTCCCGAGCTGGCCTGTCCCGCGCCGCTCTCCGTTCTTGCCGACGATTCCAACAGCTGGCTCCGCCCCGACTCCGTGTCCCGCTTCAGTCGCTGCAGATCGCTGCGCATCTCCGAGGCGTGCTGGTAGCGCAGGTTGATATCTTTCTCCAGCGCTTTGTTGATGATGTCTTCCAGCCGCGCCGGCACTTCGTGATTGATCCGCACCGCAGGCACGGGCGCGCGATTCATGATGGCTTCGCAAATCACGGCTGAGCTTTCGCCGTGAAAGGGAACGTCGCCGGTTGCCATTTCATACAGCACCGCGCCAAACGAAAACAAATCGCTGCGCGCATCCAGTTCGCGACCACGCACCTGCTCCGGCGACATGTAGGCCACCGTGCCGACCATGGTGCCCGGACTGGTCAGGTGCGCCTCGTCCAGTGTTTGCGTCTTGTCGAGCGATTTTTCCGTTCCTCGGCCCGCCCCGACTTTCGCCAGTCCGAAATCGAGAATCTTGGCGTGCCCGCGCTTGGTAATGAAGATATTCGCCGGCTTAATGTCGCGATGCACAATGCCTTCCGCGTGCGCGGCATCCAGCGCGTCGGCGATCTCAATCGCCAGAGCTACGAGCCTCTCGTTTTCCAGGGGCTTCGAGCCGATGGCGTGCTTGAGCGTCAGGCCATCGAGGAACTCCATGGCGATAAATGCCTGGCCCTCGTGCTCATCAATCTCGTAGATGGTGCAGATGTTGGGATGGTTCAACGCAGACGCAGCCTGCGCCTCGCGTTGGAAGCGGGCCAGGGCCTGTGGATCTTTGGCGACATCGTCCGGCAGGAACTTGAGCGCCACAAAGCGGCGGAGTTTGAGGTCCTCCGCCTTGTACACTACGCCCATGCCGCCGCCGCCCAACTTCTCGACGAGGCGGTAGTGGGAGATAGTCTGCCCGATCATACCTTCTCGATCGTCACCTTCTTCAACACCACGTCCTTGTTCGGACGATTCTGGCGGTTCTGAGGAACTCCGGTGATCTTCACCGCGACGTCCTGCCCTTCGACGACCTCACCGAAAATCGTGTGCTTGCCGGTCAGCCAGTCGGTCGGCACTGTGGTGATGAAGAACTGCGATCCGTTCGTATTCGGCCCGGCGTTCGCCATGGCGAGTTTGCCCGGCTTGTCGAACTTGTGCGGCGATCCCTTGGTCTCATCTTCAAACTGGTACCCCGGACCGCCCATGCCTGTGCCCTGCGGATCTCCACCCTGAATCATGAAGTCAGGAATCACGCGATGAAAAATCGTGCCGTCATAAAGCCGGTCTTTCGACTTCTTCCGCGAAGTAGGATGCGTCCATTCCCGTTTGCCCTCAGCCAGTTCCACGAAGTTGGCAACTGTTTTCGGTGCGTCCTTTTCAAACAGACGGCAAACAATCGTTCCTTCACTGGTTTCAAATGTGGCATAAAGTCCAGGTTGTCGAGTCATAGATTTCCTTTCGAGTCAAACGTTCGTCGTAGCAAAGCAGACTGATGTGGAGACAGTACGCTTCGACTGTCGCGTCCGGGCTGAAACCCGGTGGGCTCAGTTGGAACTCGGCGCCTTCGGAGCCGCCGCAGCAGGCTTCTTCACGGTTGTCCCAGCTCCCGGTTTCGCCGCCGTCCCCGTGCTCCGCACGATCGTGATGTGAATGATCTTCACCGGCCGAAACGGTTTGTCGTTCTGGGGATCCGTGGCCATGTGCGCGATCTGTTTCACCAGGGCCACGGTGGCTTCATCGCACTGACCGAAGATCGTGTAGCCGCCATTCAGGTGCGGCGTCGCCACTTCGGTGATGAAAAACTGCGAGCCGTTGGTCCCTGGCCCAGAATTGGCATAGGCCAAGCCGCCCAGGCTTGATCAAACATCAGATCAGGCGACACCTCATTTTTGAACTTGTATCCAGGATCGCCCGTGCCATTGCCCGCAGGATCTCCACCCTGAATCATGAAACTCCGGAATCACACGATGAAAAATCGTTCCGTCATACAGCGGCACGCCATGTTTGTTGGCGCCACTCACTGGATTCTTCCAGTCCTTCGTCCCGCTGGCCAAGCCAATAAAATTCTCGACGCCAACCGGCGCCTTGTCGGGAAATAGCGTGCAAGTCATGTCACCGGCAGTGGTTTTGATGATGGCGGTAGGCTTGGTCGACGTGGCAGGCTTGGCTGCAGTGCTCGGTTTGGCGGTACTGCCAGTCTTTGCCGTCGGCGCCGCCTGGCTCGCCGAGCTAGCCTGTCCCCAGGAAACTGAAGCAACTACAAGAATCATTAGAATCGTGGATCTCATCCGCATGAATACTCCTCGAAAATTGGAGATGTTGCCCTTGCAATTGGCACAACGTTGCATTGTACGACAGCAATGCCTGTCGTTTCCTCGCGAGGAATGAAGAATGAAAGGGAATCGTCTGAGTCAGCCTACTTGGAAGCAGTCACAGGTTGGGCTTGTAGTTCACGACTCACCCGTTCCACGTCGCGAAACACCCGCATCAGGTTTCCGCCGAGAATCTTCTTGATGTCGTCCGCACTGTAGCCCCGGTCGAGCAGAGCCTGCGTAATTTTCGGCAGGTCGGCGGCCGAGTCGATCCCCTGCGGAGTGGCCCCACTCACGCCATCAAAGTCCGATCCCAAACCGACATGGTCAACGCCTGCAACCTTCGCGATGTGGTCGATGTGGTCGATCAGCGACTTCAGCGGTGGACGTGGAATCTTGGCCATCCACTCACGCTCAATCCGGTCGACTTCGAGGTAGTTCACCGGCTTGCCTTCGGCTTTTAGCTGGTCAAGATATTTCTGAATGGCCACTGCCTGATCCTGAGCCTGCGCCAGCATCGCCTTGCGGAAGTCGGCATCGTCGAAGCCGTTGAAGAAATTCACCTGTACCACGCCGCCGTTCTTTGCGACCGCAAGCAGCATGTCGTCGGTCATGTTGCGCGGAGCGTCCACCAGCGCCCTTGCTGAGGAATGCGATGCAATCACCGGAGCCTTCGTCGTCGCGATCGTGTCCCAGAATGTCTTATCCGCCACGTGCGAGATGTCGACCATCATTCCCAACCGGTTCATCTCCAGCACGACCTGCTTGCCGAAGTCCGTGAGCCCGTTGTGATGCTGCACCTTCGGATCGTCGATATCGCCTGACGAATCCGCCCACTCGTTCGTGTTGGACCACGACAGCGTCATGTAGCGCACGCCCAGCCGGTAATAGTCGCGCAACAGGTGAATATCATTCTCGATCGAGTGTCCACCCTCAATCCCCATCAGTGCAGCGAGTTTGTGCTGCTGGCGCGCGCGCTCAATGTCGTCGGTCGAGAACGCCATCATCATCCGGTCCGGATGCCGCGCCGCCTGCTCATACACCGAATCGATCAGATCAAAAGTGTGCCGGGCGAAACGCCCCTGATTCGTCTCCGGATCCACCCAGATCGAGAAAAACTCCGCTCCCAGGTTCCCGCGCCGCGCCTTGTCCAGGCTGATGTGGCCAATGTCTTTGGGATCGGTCGATCCAATATCGAAGTTCTCGTCGAGGAATCGCTGTGGCGTATCCGCGTGCGTGTCCACCACGAATGCGGAATCATGAATCTTCTGAGCGCGCGCACTCGACCGCAACGTCGGACGCGGTCGCGGATTTTTCGGGAACTTGCGCAGATGCAAGAGAAGAAATCAAGACAAGGATGAGAGAAAACCGATTTGTCATAGGTGGTGGCCCACAAAACGACGGCGTGCGGGCAGTCCACGATTGTATAGGCTATGCAGCGAGGGTACAAAACGCGCTGTGGTTTTCGCGGCGCCGAGCCCTTTTTCAGGCGGACGGAGGCAGCTCCTTTGTAGTGCGAATGACATCCGACCGTAGAGACGCTAAAGCCAACTGCAAACAAGCCTCCAACGGCTTCTCCGTATCGATCACGCTCTTAGCGCGGGTAATCGCCTCGAAGCGCGCTTTCACTTCGAGATAGAGCTGGTAATCCCGATTGCCGGCGGGATGCTTTCCGCCCTCCGCGTCGGCCGCAAGTCTCCGTCGCGCCGCTTCGTCCGAGCATACGCACTCCAGAATGCGCCAAGGTTGCTGAAGAGTGTCGGCCGCGAGGATCACGTTTTCAATCTGATATCGCCGCGAAAACGGACGTCCATCCAGAAAAATGATCCGATTCGGATTTTGCGCCAAAAGATAGCCTGCCGTCTCCAGCATGACCTGCTGGCAATAATCGTCCTGCCGCGTGGAGTACTCGATCTCGTCCGGCAAAAAGATTGCGTGCCGGATTTCATCCTTGCTCAACACGCGCCCCGAGGTGCGCGCAGCCAGTTCGCGGGCCAGCGTGCTCTTCCCCGTGCCGGGAAGCCCAGCCATCAAAACAATCATAAGAAGGGAATCGTAACGGATGTACTGCTAAAGCGGCTACCGAGGAGTTCGAAAACTCGAAACCTTGAAACTTGAAACTTTGAAACCGGGGCTACTTCGTTCCGCTGCCCAGCGCAACCTGCGTCTCGGGCTTCTCGCTGTCCGGGCGATCGACGGGAATAATGTCCTGCGTCTCGCGCCAATCGGAGTAGAGTCCGCTCACCATAATGTGGAACACCCACTGATGCCGCTCTTCTTCCGGTTCCACCAGGCCGAGCGCCTTCATATAGAACAGATAATGTTCCATCCAGCGAATTTGGTCTTTGCTCATGCCGCGGCGCTGCAGGTCAACCGTCACACCCGCCAGATGGGACGAAGCGGTGTCACCATCCGCCGGAGCCGCATTCCGGTTATGCCGCCGGAGCTTCTTCTGTACCTTCACCGTCCGCACCGCGGAGTTCACCTGAATCTGCTGATGGAAGCGGTTGTAATAAGCTTGACTGAGATCGTCGACAAAATTTAGCGTCCACGGACGGCAATAACGCCGAGAAGGATCGAGCCGCGGATCAAACCGCAACATTTCTCCGGCGTGAATCTCAAGCAGGGAACCGTCGGCCTTCAGGGCCTCCAATTCGGTCTCATCCTCGATCCGCGGCAGGTCCAGCCGGTCGATTTCAGCGTTCTGGAGCAAGAGTGATTCGTGCGATGGCCGGAACATCGGATTCCAACGCAGCCAGCGGAAGAAATGCTTGCGATGCGAATGCTGCACGGTTGCGTGGCGCACCGCGAAGGCGCTACCCGACAGCCCCCCACACACCAGGGTCAGTAGCAGCACAGCTGCGAATTGGAATCTGACGAAGCGTCTCAAAAGGTCGTTCCGTGTGGGCGGGCACTCGCTCCCGCCTTACGCCCTCACCAAGTTGTTCTGCGTGAGTAGCGGCTATTCTAAGTCATGCTGTCAAGTGGCCCAACCTAAGTCGTCAGCCAGGCCGTTACTTGCGTACCCAAAGCACCTGCGCCGGATGGTTACTGCTCACCCCCGAAGGAAGATGCCCAACAGTTCTATCGGCAAATGACGGGCCACTCTTGACCCTGCCGGTGACGGAGCCCTATGTGGGCTGCCAAGTACAACTTGGCGCGAGTTGGATGAGATTCAGGCGAGTCCGGTTGTGGTGCTTTTCCGTCCAAATGACAAAAATCAGCACTCCAAAGAGTCACCGCTAGCCGCGGAAGGGCCCCTTTAGTTCGTCGGCGTCGATGATCTTGCCGCCTTTGCCGGAACCAGCAGATTCGGCTTTTCGCAAGAAACCAGGCGAGACCGTCCACCGACCGCCATCGTCGCTGACAATCGTGACCGATTTCTTGTTGTAACGGACGAGCGTTCCCTCGACGCTTTGATGCTGGTCGGTTTGGAACGAAACGCGTTCCCCGATATCAAACTCCATCATGCGCACGTGGGCGTGCATTTGGTGGAGCATCCGAAGGCGTTCCACAATCCGACGATTTAGATCGACGAGCTCCGACTCGGTCAGTTGGTCGATGTTGATTCTCATCCCTTGAGGTTCCAACTTGACGGTTCCGATTCGCGTTCTCCGAAATCAGCGCCTTAGAAGGTCGCCGATCGCCTGTTTCATGACCTGCCCACTCACCTCTGAGATGGACTTGGTCAGCGGAATGTCCTTGGGGCAGACTTCTACGCAGTTCTGAGCGTAGCCGCACTCCTGCACGCCGCCATCGCCCATTAAGGCTGTTAGCCGATCCCGTTCCAGCGCCTTCCCCGTGGGATGTGTGTTGAACAGGCGCACCTGCGCGATGGTCGCCGCACCTACGAAGCCCGTGTCCTCATTAAACTGCGGGCATGCTTCCATACAACAGCAGCAGGAAATACACCGCGAGAGGGGATATGCGATTTCCTGCTCTTGGGGAGACACGCGCGGGCCGGGCCCAAGATCGTAGGTGCCATCGATTGGCACCCACGCCTTCACGGCCTTCAGATTCTCAAAAATCACATTGCGGTCGACCGCCAGGTCTCGGACCACGGGAAACTTGGAAAACGGCTCCAGCCGGATCGGCTGCTCAAGATTGTCAATGAGTGCAGAGCACGCCATCCGCGCCTTCCCGTTAATCAGCATGGCGCACGACCCGCAAACTTCCTCAAGACAGTTGGAGTCGTACGTGATGGGCGTGGTCGCCTTGCCCTCGCGCGTGGACGGTTCGGCCGCAATGTCCATCAGCGCCGAAATGACATTCATGTTTGGCCGGTAGGGAAGAGAGAACTCTTCCCAATAAGCCTTGGAAGTGGGAGTGTCCTGCCGCTTAATCTTGATGATGACGGATTTTTCAGCCATTAGCTCTTAGCACTCCTTGTCATCCTGAGCAAAGCGAAGGATCTATGCACTCTGCTGCCGCAAGCAAATTGCATAGGTCCTTCGCTGCGCTCAGGATGACAACCTGAATAAAACTCTCAATACTTCCTCGGCCGCGGCGGAATCAGCGACGTGTCCACCGCTTCAAATTCAAACCGGGGCTCATCCGCATCCGGAGCAAAATACGCCTTTGTCGTCTTCAGCCAGTTCTTGTCGTCGCGCTCCGGGAAATCTGGCTTGTAGTGCGCGCCGCGCGACTCATCCCGCATCCCCGCACCCTGGGCGATCACCCGCGCCAACTGGAGCATGTTGTAAAGCTGCCGCGCGAAAACCACCGTCGTATTCGCCCACATCGTCCGGTCGCTCAGGTTGATCTTGCGATAGCGCTCCAGCATCTCAACCAGCCTGGCATCGGTCTGCTGCAAAGCCTTGTTGTAGCGGATGACGGTGCAATCCTTGGTCATCAACTCGCCCAACTCGCGCCACAACTTGACGGGGTTTTCCGTCCCATCCGACTTCATCAGATTGGAGTTGATCTCTTCCTGACGCTTCTGCTCGGCCGCAAAGCATCCGTTCCGGTCAGCCAGACCCTGCAGTCCGCGCGCATAGGTCACGGCATTGGGGCCCGCAATCCCTCCGCCGTAGATGCACGACACCAGCGAGTTCGCGCCTAGCCGGTTCGCCCCGTGATATTGATACTCGCACTCGCCCGCCGCGTACACGCCCGCCACGTTGGTGGCCTGCTTGAAATCCACCCACATTCCGC
Source organism: uncultured Acidobacteriaceae bacterium (assembly GCA_963788555.1). Lineage (GTDB taxonomy): Bacteria > Acidobacteriota > Terriglobia > Terriglobales > Acidobacteriaceae > Sulfotelmatobacter. The sequence goes on from CAWBHM010000008.1 coordinate 1,455,213, forward strand.
CCATCGTGTAATGCATGCCGGGGAAAATCTTCATCGGCGTGTCGCGCGGATCATCCCCCACAAACTTCTCGTAAATCTCGAGAATCCCTTCCAGCTTGCGGTCGAGAATCTTGCGATCGATGTGCGTCAAGTCGAGATAGACCATCGGCTTGCCGTCGATGCCGAGGTTGTACTCGTACACAACTTTGAAAATTGCCCGCGTAGCCACATCGCGCGGCACCAGATTTCCGTACTTCGGATACCACTCTTCAAGGAAATACCAGCGCTCATTTTGTGGAATCGATTTCGGATCGCGATTGTCGCCCGCCTTCTTCGGCACCCAGACGCGCCCGCCTTCGCCGCGCGCCGACTCCGACATCAACCGCAGCTTGTCTTCTCCAGGAATGGAAGTCGGATGCACCTGAATGAACTCGCCATTCGCGTAGTAGCATCCCTGCTGATATAGCGCCGACTGCGCCGATCCCGTACACACCACAGAGTTCGTCGACTTCCCAAAGATCGCGCCAATGCCGCCCGTTGCAATAATGATGGCGTCGGCCGGGAACGTCCGCACTTCCATCGACCGCAGGTCCATCGCGCAAATGCCGCGGCACACTCGGTTCCCATCGAGCACCGCCGACAGAAACTCCCAGTGCTCGTATTTCTTTACCTTGCCTTCGGACTCGTAGCGCCGGACTTGCTCATCCAACGCGTACAAGAGCTGCTGACCTGTTGTCGCCCCGGCAAACGCGGTGCGGTTGTACAACGTGCCGCCAAAGCGGCGGAAGTCGAGCAGTCCTTCCGGCGTCCGGTTAAACGGCACGCCCATGCGGTCGAGCAGATCGATGATCCCCGGGGCCGCCTCGCACATGTCTTTGATCGGAGGCTGGTTTCCCAGAAAATCGCCGCCATACACCGTGTCATCAAAGTGTTTCCAGGTCGAATCGCCTTCGCCCTTCAGGTTCTTCGCGGCGTTGATTCCACCCTGAGCGCACACCGAATGCGACCGCTTTACCGGAACAATCGAGAACAAGTCGACGTTGGCGCCCATTTCCGCGATCTTGATGACCGCGGACAGCCCGGCGAGCCCGCCGCCTACGACAATGATTCTGGGAGTCGCCATCTTATTGCACCGGCCTTCCGTCTGTGACTGCCGCCTGTCTCATGTCTACAATGTTTGATCCCGCCCCGATGTCTTGCACCGGCCGCGATCGGAACGAATACAGGCTCGCAAACCCCGCTCCGCAGAGCACGAGGAACAATGCCAGGCAGGCACGCAGCAGCCTTTTCTGCCCCTTGTCCCCCGACACGATGCCCCACTTCGCGCAGAACAACCAGATGCCATAAGCGAAGTGCCAGGAAGCCGCGACCAGTCCCACCACGTAGAACAGGAACAGTCCGGTATGCATCACCTCATGTTGCACTTTGCCGAATGACGCCATCGGATTGTCGTGCAGGTCGACCCCGGTAAACCGCATCGTGTATGTGTGCCACAGGATGTAGACGAATGCGATCCCGCCCGTCCAGCGCTGCGCCGTATACATCCAGTTACCACTCCACGGATAAGAGGTAACATTCCCATCTCCGCGATACCAGATGTAGAACCCGTAGAGCGCGTGGAACAAGATCGGTAGCCAGATCCCGAAAAGCTCGAGAAAGAACACCAGCGGCAGGTTCGCCAAAAAGCTGACCTGGCGCGCATAAGCATCCGGCCCGGTGATGGCCGTCGAGTTGGAAATCAGAATATGTTCAAACAGGAATGCGCCTACCGGGACGATTCCCGAAAGGGAATGCAGCCGGCGCAACACAAACGAAGATCCCTGACCAGCGCGCAATGGAGCCACTCCATGCGCGACACCTACTTTAGCCCCGGGAGCAGTAGAACTGGCTGACGCCACGAAACGCTCCTTATGAGTTCAGCATATTTGTCCGACGAAGAGAAAATAACCTGTCATTATCCGGTGCGGGGAGAAGTGAAGTCAAGGAAGTGGCGGCCGCCATAGTCAGGGTCTGGATACACGAAAGAAATGAATCCACGATGAGCAGGAAATTTGCGTATGTGTCTTCCAACTTCGTGGACGTGGTACGTGCCCATGTTCCAGGGAGTTTGGCATCCGGTTGTCCCGATGCTGGTCAACTTCTGCCATCGATAATTTCCGCCTGCCGCGCACTTTTCATTTGGTCAGACTCACTGCATGCGTTTATCCTGTTCCGTCTTCAACCTGCCATTTGTGGAAAGCCCAAAGGCGGCGGGGCGTTAAGCTTCATCTTTATGTCAGCGAAAAGTGCGCATGAAGTTCCTGAAACGTTCGAAATCCCGGATCCTGCTGTTCCTCGCCGTCGTCGGTCCGGGGTTCATTACCGCGAACGTCGATAACGATGCCGGCGGCATCCTGATCTACTCCCAGGCCGGGGCACAATTCGGACATCTTCTGTTGTGGACCATGATCCCGATCACGCTGTCGCTGATCGTGGTGCAGGAGATGTGCGCCCGCATGGGTGCAGTCACTGGCAAGGGGTTGAGCGACCTGATTCGCGAGGAGTTGGGATCCGCATCACGTTTCTGATGATGATCGGAATCTTGATCACCAACTTCGGCAACATCGTGACCGAGTTCATTGGCATCGCCACCAGCCTGGAATTGTTCGGGCTTCCGCGCTTAGCGTCTGTGCCGGTGTGCGGCGTGATTGTGTGGCTGATTGTGGTCAAGGGCCAGTACAAGACCGTGGAAAAGGTATTCCTCGCCGCTTCGTTCTTCTACGTCACGTACATTTTTGCTGGGGTTCTGGCGCATCCCATGTGGAAGGACGCAACCATTGCGACTTTCAAACCGCCGGCCATCAAGCGCATTTCGCGATCAGGCCTATCTTTACATGGTCATCGGAGTGGTGGGGACGACGATTGCGCCGTGGATGCAGTTTTACCTGCAAGCGTCGATCGTCGAAAAGGGCGTCACCCGGCGTGGGTTCAAGGCATCGCGACTGGACGTGGTGACCGGCTGCATTTTCACGGACATCGTGGCATGGTTCATCATCGTGGCGTGCGCGGCGACACTCTATGTGCACGGCTATCCGCGACATCAAGTATGCGGCGGATGCAGCGCAGGCTCTGAAACCGCTAGCGGGCGATTACGCTTACATTCTTTTTGCGGTCGGTTTGTTTAATGCTTCTTTGTTCGCGGCGTCGATTTTGCCCCTTTCCACCGCTTACACGGTGTGCGAAGGCCTGGGCTTTGAATCCGGGGTGGGCATGAAGTTCGGCGAAGCCCCGGCATTTTACTGGTTGTATACGCTGCTGATTGTGGCGGGCGGCGCCGTGGTCCTTGATTCCCGGGATTGCCCCTGGTGAAGATCGCTGTGCTGTCACAGGTCGTGAATGGGGTCGTGCTGCCGTTTGTTCTGATCTTCATGCTGCTGCTCATCAACAAAAAGGAACTGATGGGCGAGTACGTGAACACGCGCTTGTTCAATGTGGTCGCCTGGTTGACTACTGTGATCATGATTGGTGCTGACGGTGGCGTGGTTCTGGACGCTGCGGTCGGGCTAGAGCAATTTTCCCGCGGCCAAATCTCTCACCAGCGTCACGTCGGCTTCCAGAAAATCGTACTTGGGCAGATCCTTGGGGTCGGCCCATTGCAATGTCCTTGAAGATGCGGTTCTCGATTTCCCTCTGGTATTCGCGCACGATGAAGAAGCGGAGTTCGACCTTTCCGCCGTTGGGATACTCGTGCTGGATGCGCTTTACTTCGTCACCGACGGTTGCCAGGATTCCCAAGTTCTTCTTCAAGTTCACGGCGCAGCGCGTCGCGCGGCTGTTCGCCTTCTTCAATCTTGCCGCCGGGGAATTCCCACTTTAGCGGCATCGTCTGATGGCGCGTGCGCTGGCACACCAGCAGCTTGCCGTCTTTCACGATGAGGCCTGCGACGACGCGCTTCATATTTTCGACCTCCGATTCGGGCACGCTCGCGGTTTGCAGCGCGCTGGCCACGGGATCGACGCAACTGGTGAAGGTGAAGGCGAAAGCGGCCACGCCGTCGAACATTGCAATTCGAGTTCGTGCTCGCCGAAGTCGTGGTTGTCCACCAGGAAATACATGCGGGCCGAATCGACCGCGATGTAGCTTTCTTCTCTGGAGCTGGCCTGGTTGGCACTGGGACGAAAGCGCGTGTCGCGCGTGGCCTGCTTGCGCGTGAGCGGCTTGCCATCTTGCAGGATGACAACCTCGGCGGCGGTGGCGTGGGGCGAAGCCATGACCAGGTTTACGGCGGCCGCTTCGTATTTCAACCGCAAGCTGTGCGGTCCAGTTTCAACGGCCTCGAAGTATTCGGCGGTCGAGGCCCAGCGTCCATTCGCATAGAAGAAGTTCTCTTCCGCTGCGCCGGTGTAAAGCGTAGTCGGCAATCTGGTCTTCTTTGAATCCACCTTCGTTGCCGATTCGTGCCGCGGCGATTTCCAAGGTAGAGTTCGCCGGACGGGCGGTAGCAGACCGCGCCCACGTGATCTTCTTCGCGCAGAGGATCCATCAAAGCCGGCAGATCAATGTTGGGATCAATCTCCCGCAGCAGTTCCTGAATCACCTGCTCACACTCGGCGTAGCCGCCTTCGCCGAAGTGGCCCCAGCGCAGGTAGCCGTCTTTGTCGAGCAGAGTACTTCGTCGGCCAGTAGCGGTTGGCAAAGGCCTTCCAGATTTCGCGATCGCTGTCGATGACGATGGGATAGGTAAGTCCAAATTCGCGGATGCCGCGCTCCACATTCGATTCGTACTGCGCGAAGGTGAACTCCGGCGTGTGGACGCCGATCACGGTCAGGCCCTTGTCTTGATAGCGCTCATGCCAGGCCTGTACATAGGGCAGTGTGCGAATGCAGTTGACGCAGGTGTAGTCCCAGAAATCGACGAGCACCGCGCGTCCCCGCAACTGGCGGAAGCTGAGCGGAGTTGAATTCAGCCACACCCGGCCGATCTCCGGGGCGCGGACTTTGCCTTTTTCGACTTTCATGAACCGGAGGCTTCCAGCTTCTTCCCGACGAGCATGGCGCAGTGCTGCACGAGATCCTGATGTTCGGGGGTGAATGCGGCAGGGAAGTGGCTGTCGATATCCAATTCGCCCACCACTCTTCCGTGGGCGAAGACCGGCACAACGATCTCAGATTTCGTCTCAAGCGAGCAGGCGAGGTAGCGCGGATCCTTGCTGACGTCGTCGACCACAACAGTTTGCCCGCTGGATGCGGCTGCTCCGCAAATGCCCTGATTGAGCGGAATGCGGGTGTGTGGCGTCATGGCGCCCTCGAAGGCGCCGAGCACCAGCATCGGCGGTTGGGCGCCCGGTTCGAGCATGTAGAAGCCTACCCAGTTGTATTTCAACATGCGCTCGTGCAGCAGTTTCGCCATAGCTCTGCATGAGTTCCTGGGCGGCTGGAGATCGATTGCGCCAACGCACTGACCTCGGTGCGGACTTCGTCGATCTCGGGCTACGTGCATGCAACAAATCTTAACTCAGACCGCGCGATTCGTCAGCCGCAGAAGCGGGAACAGCAGTAATCTGCCGGATTCCTTTCGTGCGGGGAAAGAGCTCGGGATGGATCGCAAAGGCCAACGCGTCAAGACCCTGAAGCAACGTGGGTGCGGGGGTGTTGAGGAATTCGTCGCGAATGCAGAAGACGCGGCCGGAGAGCAGCAGCGGTCGTGTGCTGCCAGCCTCGGTCCGCGATGATCTTCTCCAGCGGGACGCGGTCTCCCGCGCCACACCAGGCGGCAATGATCAACTTCGGGATCGAGTCGTCGAATGTCTTCGGAGGCCGACCTGGCTGCCCGGCGGACCCGAGGAATTCTCCACCGGCGGCCTCGACCAGTTCAGCAACCCAACGCCTGCGAGGCGATGATCGGCTTGCCCCATTCCTCACACCAGACTCTGGGACGTAGCGCCGCTGCGCGTTTGGTAGCGGACTTGCTCGATCTGTCGTTGCATGTCGGCAATCACTGCTTCTCCGCGGTCGTCGCGCCGACTGCGCCGGCAATGGTCGCGATGTCGGTATAGATATCGGCGAGGGTTTTCGGAGCCAGACCTAGAAAACGTGCGCCTGCCTTCAGGATTTCAGTGACTGCTTTTTCCTGGTAGGGCACCGCGGCGATCACTAGGTCCGGCTGCGCAGCGACGATCTGCTCTGTGTCAGCCGTCCAGGAATCGGCGAGGATTATGCGCGATCCGTCCGCGACCTCTGGAACGACGTCGGCGCAGTAGCGGGTGCAGGCCACGACGCGGTCGAGTTCGCCGACGGCGTGCGAGAATGACCGTCGCACTGGGCTGAAGACAAGCGATGCGGCGCGCAGTGTGCGAAGAGGCCATGGTGGTTAGAGTTTGAGCTGGCGCAGCGCGGCCGACAGGGTGTCGAGCGCCAATTGCGCGGCATGGGTTGCGGCCTGCGGTAATCCGCCGACCGCCGCGACTAGGGTGTCGCGCTGAATGTTCTGGCTTTCGTTGAGAGTTTTGCCGGTCGCCAGTTCCGTCAACGCAGACGCGCACGCCATCGAAGGCACGCATCCTTTGGCCTTGAATCGGATTTCTGCGATGCGGCCGGAGTTGATCTTCAGAGTCAGACGAAGCACGTCTCCACACGCCGGATTCTCGATTTCCGCGACGGCGTCCGGGGCTGAGACTTCGCCCGGGTTGCGCGGATTCTGGAAGTGATCGAGTAATTGGGCCGAATACATATCTTGGGAAATTGTAAACGGCCAGTACTGTCGGGAGCGGGATAGACAGTTTCCCGCGTCGAATTACTTGGGGGTTCCGTCAGGGAAGTAAATCGTCCAGTGGCGTTGACGGGCTACGGCTTCGAGGTCGGGATTGGGATTCACAGCAAACGCATGCCCGGCGAGCGCAAGCATATCGGCGTCCCAACGGGAGTTGCCAAAAGCGGCATCGATATCTCGCTTGGCAACTTCGCGGAGGGCCTTCGGCTTACCCGGCCCGGATGGTATGCGAACCAGGCGGTCGGTGATTACACCGTTTTCAAGTTCGACCTTTGTGGCCAGGATGCGGTCTTCTGGAATGCCGAACTGCTTCATGCCCACGCGAATGACCCATTCATTCGAGGATGAAACCGCCCAGATTTCGCAACCGTCTTCGTGCAGGCGGCCGACCAGTTCCTGCATCTCGGAAAAGATCTTTCCGGGAAAGGCGTGAGCCATGAACTGCTCAGCGGCCTGCATCATGACGGCTTCGGTCATTCCCTTGTGCATGGTGACCATCTCGCCGCACATGTCGTCTTCGCTCACCTGCCGGCTTTGTATTCGACGTAGCGGGCACGCATGGCGCTGGCCGATTTCCGCCGAAACGATGCCCTCCTTGATTTCCCAGTCGAAGAAGCGTCTCTCCGGCGTCGCCCGACCACAGCGTGCCGTCGCAATCAAAAGCCGCCACTTGCGGTCTCAGGCGAAGAACGGATTCGAGAAAGGCTTGCTCGGGCGAGTGGCTAGTGCTTGCGTTCCAGAGGTTTGCATGCCCTTCGACGATAACTTGGGCGACGCACAATGCGCAATTGGGAGGGTGGTGACTTCTAAGGATCGTGCAAGAAGAGCCGCGTAATCGTCGGGAGTATTGATATTCAGCGCCACAAAGGGATCGTTCACGGCGACATACTGGATGTGTTCCTGATAGCGATGCTCGATATCACGAGCGCTGGCAGTCGCCGGAGCCTGCAAGAACTTTTCAATCAACTCGCGGCCCACAAGATAAGGGTGCCCGTGCTTGCCGGAGATTTCGGGCACAACCGCCCAGATATTCTGCGGAGCGGCTTCGAAGGCGTCGCGCAGCACTTGCACAGTGGCAGCGCTGACCGGAGGGCGATCGACCAGCGTGATGACGGCGGCGTCTCGGCCTCGGTTGAGGACTTCGTGCAGTCCCACCTGCAGGGAGCTGAATTGTCCGCGGCTGGGGTCGGGATTGGTTACGAGCGACGCTCCGTTGGCATAAACAATCGGCGCCAGTACGGGCTCGTTCTTTCCCGCGACAACGACTACGAAGTCCGTGGCCAGCATGAGGGAACGAATCGCGGCGGAGAGGAATGTGTCCTTCGAGGGCGTCCCAGCGAGTTGGGGCGGCCAGGGCAGCAGAGCTTTGTCGGTGCCCATTCGCGAGGATTCGCCCGCGGCGAGAATCACTCCTGCGAAACTTGGAGAGCGCGCCATGTTGCGGAAGATAGCAGAAAGTGAGGGGAAAGTCAGTGAGCGGCGAGACTCAGAGATTGAGGTCGGTCTTTTCTAGCGTCTTGTCCTCGGCTTCGGCGCTAGAGTCTTCGCGCGCTCCCTTGAACCAGCTCAGATGCGGCAAAGCCGACCCGGCGTGGCGGCGAATCGCGATCAGCTCCGCGGTGATGGCAACGGCAATTTCCTCCGGAGTGATGGCCCCAATATCGAGCCCGACGGGCGCGTGAACGCGGTCGAACAGATGGGCCGGAACGCCCTCGTTCTTCAGGGTCTTGAAGATCTCGATCACCTTGCGCTTGGAGCCGATCATTCCCACGTAGCGCGCTCGCGTTTGCACGGCCCAGCGCAGGATGCGCATGTCATCGCGATGTCCGCGGGTGACGATGACGATATAGGAAGACTCGTTCGGGTCGAGTTTCTGCGTGGCCTCGTTCGAAATCGAGCGCGAGAACTTCGCGGGCGGCAGGGAATCGCTCTTTTGTCGCGTACGAAGATCGGTCGTCGGTCACGGTTACATCAAATCCAGCATTTGCTGCTGCCTGGCAAAGATTGAAAGCCACGTGGCCTGCGCCGAATATATAAAGTAACGCTGGAGGTAAGATCGGTTCCACGAAAACCTCGAGCGTGCCGCCGCAGACCAAGCCCGTGTCGTACTTCGGATCCTGGTTCAAGTCAAACTTTAAGGTTCGCGGTTTCTCGGATTCCATCACCTCGCGCGCCGCCTGCCAAACGTCGGCCTCAACGCATCCTCCGCCGATGGTGCCGACAATCGAGCCGTCATCGCGGACCAGCATTTTCGCGGTCTTGAACGACGGAATGGAGCCGCGCACGTTGACGATGGTGGCCACCGCGCCGCGGCGTCCGGTGCGGCGAAGGTCGACGATTTGCTCGTAAATATCCATGGGCAGACTTACTCTGCTGATTATCAGTCGGTTAATAAGGGAGTGAGTCAAACTGAAGACGGACAGCTCGCCGAATTCCCGATTGAAGCGAGGATGTGGTAGCGTCCCTGTGGCAGGAGACAGAGCAACATGAAAGCCGTCCGCATTCATCAATTCGGTGGCCCGGAAGTTTTGACGTACGAAGACGTCCCTGACCCGCAGCCGCGCAAGGATCAGGTTCTGGTACGCGTAAAAGCGTGCTCCCTCAACCATCTCGACGTTTGGGTGCGCAAAGGTCTGCCCGGCGTGAAGCTGCCGCATATTCTGGGCAGCGACATTGCGGGTGAAGTCGCGGAGATCGGCGAGTACGTCCCCGGATTCACCGTCGGCCAGCGCGTGCTGGTCGCGCCCATGCATTTTTGCGGACACTGCGCGAAGTGCCTGGCGGGATTGCAGAACCATTGCCGCGAGTTCACGGTTCTCGGGAATGCGGTCGATGGCGGCAATTGCGAACTGATCGCCGTGCCGGCTGCAAGTGTGATTCCGATCCCCGAGACGCTCGATTTCAATCAGGCTGCCAGTGTCCCGCTCGTGTTTGTGACCGCGTGGCACATGTTGGTGGGACTGGCGGCGGTGCGTCCAGGGCAGACGGTGTTAGTACTGGGAGCTAGTTCAGGCGTGGGGATTGCAGCGATCCAGATTGCGAAGCTGTTTCACTGCCGCGTGATCACGACCGCAGGCGATGAAGCAAAACTGGAAAAGGGCCGCGCGCTCGGCGCCGATTTCGGCATCAATCACTACAAGCAGAAGATCTCCGAAGAAGTCCGGAAGATCACGAACAAGGAAGGCGTCGACGTCGTGGTCGAGCACGTTGGCGCTCGCCACGTGGGATGAGAGTATCCGATCGCTTAAGAGCGGAGGCAAGCTCGTGACCTGCGGCGCGACCACCGGTCCCGCCGTGGGACTCGATCTGCGACATCTTTTCGCACGGCAATTAAGCCTGCTGGGCTCGTATATGGGGACGATGGGCGAACTGCACGAGGTCCTGGGCCACGTCTTCGCGGGCCGGCTGAAGCCGGTGCTGGACCGGGTCTTCCCGCTGAGTGAAATCCGCACGGCCCACGAATACCTGGAAAAGAGCGAGATGTTTGGGAAGATCGTCGTCAATCCCTGAAGGAAATATCTGTTAGGAATCTTCGCCCTCGCCGCCACTGTCAGCGACGAGGGCGAATTGTGTTCAAAGCTTCTCAGCCCTTCTTCTTATGCGGACCTGGTTTCGGCTTCGGACCAGGTTTCGGTGGCTTCGGGTGAGGACCGGGTTTTGGCGGCTTCGGTGGTTTTGGTCCCGGCTTCGGCGGAGCGCCACTTCCGCTGGCGGTGATTTTTCCGGCGACCAGATCCAGCGTCACGAAATCAACCGGAGTTACCTTGGCCCCGCGAATCGCAGTCTGGAAGGTGATCGTCAAGCTCTTGGCATTCGTGTTGAGCGTGAGATAACCGAACTGCACGATAGGATCGATCTCCAGCTTGTGGTCTCCGATAACGGTGCCCGCGGGAGGCACGCCAAACATGGGTCGCGTCGCAGCGAAGCCGCCCGAACCGGAGACGATATAAGGTACCTGCCGGCCGTTCACGGTGCGCGTGAAGCGCTGGTACAGATGGGCATGCCCAGAGAGCACCGCATCGGGCCACAATCCGGCTGCCGTGCAACAAGAGTCGATGTCTTTCATCAAGCCGCCGGAGCCGCCGGTCTTGGCATCGACTGAGAGCGGCGGATGATGAACGGCGATGAGGATGGCTCGCTGTCCCGCTTGCCGTTGCGGCTTCAGGCGTTTCAACTCCGCGGTGAGGAAGTCCAACTGGTCATTGACCAGCGGAAAATGGCCGCCCTGCGAAGAGATGATGCCTCCTCCCGTATCCATGACATTGCTGTACAGGCCAATGATGGAAACGAAAGGGGCATCGAGCGTGAAGTAGACGTCGGGTTGCGTCATCACACTGCGATTGATCGACGGCGCGTCCGGCGCTCGCCCTGGCGATGCCGCGCAGAAGTTATTCAGGAAGGCATCCAGCGTAGGCACCTGAGGAGCACTCGATCCCTGGCCGAACACCATGCCGTCGTGATTGCCAGGGATGGCAAAGATGGGCCGGTCATACTCGCGAAAGGGTTCATAGAGCTGGTCGTAGTAGTACTGGCCTTCCCCGAAGTTGTAGATCACATCTCCCAGGTGGAAGAAGAATGCCGGTCCCGTGTCTCCACCGGACTGTACATCGGCGGTCATGGCGTCGGCCACCGCGGCTTCTTCTGCGATCGACACGGCCGCGGACTGCTTCGGTCCTGTCTTGGCGGCGCCCGTATCCCCTACGGAGTGAAACACGATTTCTCCCGCCTTGGTGATCGCATCGATGAGATTCTGCGGCAGGAAGTCGGTGAGATTGAGGTAAGGCGGCACGCCGCTCCGGGGCATTGGGATCGGCTGCACCTCGTGCTGATGCACCTTGTAGTACGGCGATTGGTAGTACTGCTGGCTGGTGTTGTCCACCTGAAATGCGACTTCATCAGCAGTCGGTTTCGGGTCGGCATAGGTGTGGCCCAAGGGGCCGACGACGCCAGGGAAATTGATTCTGGTCTGGTAACGCATAGCGTGATCCTCTTGAGTGGCGGAACTGCTTCCGCGATTCTTTCTCCCGCTTGGCCGCGGGCGTGTTTACCGAGCTCCGGTGGAGTTGCAGAATTACGAACGGGGCCCAACTATCAAGAGGGGAAGATTTAGGAGACAGATTAATCCAAACGATCAGATTGTCAAGGGTGGTGTTTCGGAGCGGGCAAGGCGGTGTCTCGGCCTCGTGTACGACGGTCTCCTCGGTAGTTTAAAATCAATTCATGGCTCGTGAACTGAACTTCGGACCCTACGTCGACATTGAGAACGGCAAGAAGACCGTGAAGGACCTCACCTTCGGCAATCCCACACCGGAAGGAGTGGTGCTGACCACGCTCGACTCGGCAGTCAACTGGATGCGGAAGAGTTCCATCTGGCCGATGACGTTTGGCCTGGCCTGCTGCGCGATTGAGATGATGTCGATGGGCGCGTCGCGCTTTGATATTGCCCGCTTTGGCGCGGAAGTGTTTCGTCCGTCGCCCCGGCAGAGCGATTTGATGATCATCGCGGGACGTGTGTCGAACAAGATGGCGCCGGTCATCCGGCAATTGTGGGAGCAGATGCCCGAGCCGAAGTGGGTGATGTCGATGGGCGCATGCGCGACCTCCGGTGGCGTATTTCAGAACTACGCGCTGGTGCAGAGCGTGAACCAGGTCATCCCCGTGGACGTGTATGTTCCGGGATGCCCGCCGCGGCCGGAGCAGCTCATCTACGCAATCACGCTCTTGCAGGAAAAAATCCAGAAGGAACGCGGAACAATTAAGAAGGCGCTGAATCTGGTATAGGGCTCTACCCTAGAGAGCTGCTATCGGAATGAAGGGCAGGGCCGACCCAACAGTGGCTCGTACGACTACTCACACTGGCAACTTATTGCCAGTTACCCATGAAACTCTCACGGTAGTTTAAAGATAATTGTGATTTGCTTCTGGAATTGGATAGGCCTTCCGTTGAGCAGGGAAGGACTGTAGCGCCACTGCCGAACCGCTTCGGTGGCAGCCGCGGCCAGCAGCGGCGGTCCGCTGACGACTTTCATTTCGCGGACTGAACCATCCTCGGCAATAGTGGCGTCAAGAACTACCGACCCCGCGATTCGAGCGATTCGCGCCTCCTGCGGATAAACAGGATTCACCTTGTGAATCAGGTTCGCTTCAGTGATGCCCGTGGAGACACTTGCTCCAAACGCCGGCACTACCGTGGGTGCGGAACTTAGGCTGGCGAGTTGGCTCGAAGAAGTGGACGGTGCTACTTCAACCGGAGGCGGCGGTTCGCTGTCGGAAAACGCGGAGCGAGATTTCGCCGTCAACGTTGTGCTCGACCCCTCAGGAGCAGAGACGGTGGGACGCGGTCCGCCGGTCGCTGGTTCCATGTTCGCTGATTCAACGTCAGCCGCATTTTGCACCAGATCCTTCGGTCTTGCTGGCTCGGATCGTCGGCTCGCGACGCCAGCCTCGGGTTTCAATGCGACAACCCGGGGTGCGGGAGGGCTCGCAGGATCCTCGGGAGAACGGACAGACCGAGCTGGAGCGTCGGTGTTGGTGAGTTCACCGCCCGGTTCTCGCCAGCTCAGCCATATCACCGTGGAAACAAGAAGAAGCGCGATCACGGCGAGGCCGGCAATCCAATAGCGCCGCTTCGGCACGACCTCCTCTGAGAATTGGATGGCTTGAGCTTGCAGGTTAACGCTCGGGCCAGCGAAGAGTCCGGCGATGCGGGCTGCCGGTGTGGGGGCGACAGAAGGTTGATCTTGGAAAGAGAATTCGCGATCGTAGGCGGTCTCTGCGATCTCGGCTAAAGCGCGCAGGGAATCGATCTGTTCGGCCGCGAAAGCGTTGGTGTGCGTCGAGAAGGCTTCCAGAATTCCAACGATTCCCTTGGCGCCGCGCAGCGGCACAACAATAATCGACCGCACTCCCAAGGCCAGGCAGACGTCGGGGTCGACGCGGGTGTCGGTGGCAGCGTCATTGCATACCAGGATGCTGGCGGTGCGCAGGCACTCGCCGGAGATCCCCGAATCTACGTTCAGCGGCGCTCCCAGTTCCGGCGCGATCTCGCCGCTCCGTGCACGGCATACGATCAGCCCATTGTTTCGCAGGGCAATCGCCGCTCCGTCGGCGCCACTCAGAACCCGCGCAGCATCCACGGCAGCGCGCAGGATCGACTCTGTGGAACGCGCACCAGACTCCAGAGCCTGGCGCAATACTTCAACTAGAGTGGCAAAGTCGGGCGCGCTTGTCTCGTCCGGTTGGGCGACACGCAACGGAATCGGCAACGCATCAAGGTTGGATGAGCCTGAACTGAATGTCGGAAGCGGCGAAAAGTCCATGGCACGACCTGTATCGGTCAGAATTGGCCAGTGACGAAGATGCCGCGCGGATCGATGTGGCGAAAGCTTTTGTGGGAAAGAGTCTGTCGCAAAATGACAGGACTGTCAATCGCAAAAGGGCTCAAAGACTCCACCCGGAAGGGCTTTCGTCGGCATCCAAGGCGGTTGGACATCTTTCGAATGTAGTGCTACTGGACTGCACCGAGCGCTATAATGAGCGAAAGTCGGCCTGGGGTATTTTATGGAACCTCTTCGCGTGACCTCCCTCCTGTTCCTTGCGGCTCTCATTCCGGCGATCCCTGTCAGCGGACAGAACAGCGATCCTGCTCCGGCTCAAGTACAGCAAACAGCGCCCGCGACGGTTGGCGCACCGGCCCCGACACAAAGCAGCGGGCCGCCCATTCCCACCGACGCTCCCAAGATGTCGAAGCAGACTCGCCTCGAAATCATTCGTGACTTTGAGACCCAGATCTTCTACGCGCGCACGTACTTTCCCATGGGGACCAAGGGAATCAAGCTGAAGGACGGAGTACCCACGCCGAACGGCACGGAGTTGCAGCAAGCCCTCGCCGTTTGGGGGCCGGCGGTGAAGCCGGGCGACCCGGCGCATATCTCGTTTGTGCAGATCAAAGACGATCACATCCATTTCGACATCAACGGTGGACCGGTTCATCGAAAAAAGTGGTACGAACACGTCCAGATCGAAGGCGCCAACGGGAATGAGGTCCCGCTCAGCCCGAACGAGTCGCAGCCCAATCCGCACGGAACTTACCTGGATGTGTACTTCAATAAGTATGTGCCAGAGATGACGGCGCGGCAGTTGCGCGATTTGCTCTCACCCGTGCTGGATTTCACCGCCAGAAACAAAGAGGAGGCGTATCTGGATACTGTACCTCCCAAGGTCAAAGCAGCGATTCAGGCGCACTACGTGTTGGTTGGAATGAATACGGAAATGGTGCTGCACGCCAGAGGCAAGGCGCCGAGGAAAGTTCGCGAGAAAGACGGGGATACGGACTACGAGGAATGGATCTACGGCGAACCGCCGCAGGATGTGGACTTCGTCCGCATCGTGGGTGATGAAGTCGTTCGGGTCGAGACCATGAAGGTCGGCGGGCAGAAGATTGTGCGGAACGAGAAGGAAGTGATCCTCGAGAAACCCGACAAAGATACGGAAGCGAAGCAGCAAGAGCGGCCGCCCAATGCCCCAAGCCTGCGCCGTCCGGGTGAAGATTCGGATGACGCGCCGAAGCCTGCGGGAGGTGCGTCGCCGGTTCCGGTAGCCACTCCTCCGCAGCCCGGTGGCCAGGGACCCGGCGAGATTATTGCCGGCCGCCGCTGAATTGTCATTTACCTGGAGAAAGACTGAAGTACGAGAGTACAGCCCATCTCATAAATGCCTCGGGTCCCCGAAGCCTTTTCTGACCGTCTCGCTTTTGTGGCGCGACTTCCGGATTGCTCGTGACTCGAGAGCAACGCGGTAGGGTTGAGCTTGTACGAAGCTCAAATGATGTTGTCCGGATTTCAGAGTCACGACCTGGGCACGTCGCCTCGATCTACCAGCATTGATCTACCAGCGTCGATCCGCCGTTTGCCAAATTGATTCGGAGCAGTTGCTTTGCTAAGGTCATCGTCATGTCCGAGAGCTCCCCCGAGCCGACACGTGTCGAGATACGCGAATTGCTCGACTCCCTTTATCGCGTGGATTCGGGACGAATCCTGGCAACTCTGATCCGCTTGCTCGGTGATTTTGATCTTGCCGAGGAGGCGATGCACGAAGCCTTTGCGGCTGCGCTGAGCCTGTGGGCGACGAGTGGAGTACCCGGCAACCCGCGACCATGGTTGATTTCGACGGCCCGATTCAAAGCCATTGATAGTCTCCGTCGACGGGCAAGATTTGATGCGTCTCAAGACGAGCTCGTGCGTTATCTTGAGGCGCAAGCGAATTCGGCCGCAAGCTCCAATAAAAATGAAGAGGACAGCCTTGAAGATGATCGTCTTGAGGATGACCGGCTGCGCCTGATTTTTACCTGCTGTCATCCATCTCTCGCGCCGGAAGCGCGCGTGGCGCTTACCTTGCGTGAGGTGTGCGGGCTGACCACCGAGGAGATCGCAAAGGCCTTTCTCACCACTCCGCGTACGCTGGCACAGCGCATTGTGCGCGCCAAGGCAACGATTCGAGACACACCGATTCGGTATGAAGTTCCGACGCCGCAGGAGTTGCCGGAGCGACTGGGCGCGGTGCTTCAGGTCATCTATCTCGTCTTTAACGAGGGCTACTCAGCTGCGGCGGGAGCGGAGGTAACGCGGGCCGAGCTAACCGGCGAAGCGATTCGGATGGGCCGGTTGCTGACCGAACTCCAGCCCGAGTCGGAAGTGATGGGACTGCTTGCCCTGATGTTGCTGCACGAATCCCGTCGCGCCGCGAGAACCTCTCCGACCGGAGATCTGATCTTGCTGGAGAACCAAGACCGCTCGCTCTGGAACCGGGAGCAGATCGCGGAGGGAGTGGCATTGCTGGAGAAAGCCCTGCAGCACGGGCAGAAGTCCCGACACTTCGGCTCCTACACACTGCAGGCTGCGATCGCGGCCGTTCATGCCGAGGCGGAATCGGTCGCTGCGACGGACTGGCGGCAGATTGTTGGGCTTTACAACCGATTGCTGCGAATTCTGCCTTCGCCAGTCGTACAGCTCAATCGTGCCGTGGCCGTTGCCATGTGCGATGGTCCAGAGGCCGGTCTCGCACAGATCGATGCAGTGTTGGAACATGGCGAATTGGCCAATTATTACCTGGCGCATTCCGCCCGCGCGGATATGTACCGCAGGCTCGGCAGGACCGCGGAGGCTCGTGCTTCATATGAGAAGGCGCTGGCGCTGACCCAACAGGAACCAGAGCGGCAATTCCTGCAAGAGCGGATTCGGCAGCTGAAATAAAAATTGGGATCGCTGTCGATTTTCCTTCTCCCCAACGACTATAGGACAGAAGAACGATGCGCTACGGCTCCTGAGTGAACAGGAAACGAGTCATCGGGAACAAATCACAGAAATCTAAGGAGAAAAAGTCATGCCACAATATCTGGTTGCGAATTACCTCCCCGACAACTTCGACCCGTCCACCGTAACCGAAGCGATGATGGAAGAGATCCACGCGCTCAACCGCGAACTGATTGCTTCCGGCGTGAGGAAGTTTGCCTGCGGCATTGCCCCGGTCGGCAGCGCGAAGACGCTGCGGTCCAAGCACGGCAAGGTGCTCGTCACCGACGGACCGTACACCGAGACCAAGGAGCACATGGGCGGATTTTGGATATTGGAATGCGCCAACATGGATGAGGCACTCGCATGGGCGAAGAAGGCTGCCATCGCCTGCGATGTGGCCGGCGAGGTGCGCGAGCTTCTTTTCTTCCCGGCTCCGGAACAAGAACCCGGCGGAAGCAAGTAAACACTCTGGCTACGGCGGCCTAAGGAACAGACGCGCTAGCGACAAGATGAACGAGCCGGCGCAACTCTCTGCTGTCGGTTCGTTCAATCCGCTATGAGGAGAAGAACAATGAAATACATCTGTTTGGGATACTACGACAAAGACAAACACGACGGCAGGACCGAGGACGAGCAACACGCGATGTTCGACACCTGCTTTGAATACGACGACCACCTTCGCGCCAACGGCCATTGGGCTGGTGGAGAAGCGCTTCAGCCTGCGGAAACCGCTTTGACCCTGTATTGGAAGAATGGCAAAGTCGCAACTACGGACGGTCCCTATGCGGAAACCAAGGAACAACTCGGGGGCATTCTCGTCCTCGAGGCGCGGGACATGAATCATGCTGTACAGCTCATCGCGCAGCATCCGGCCCTGAGGTACGGCAGCATTTTCGAGATTCGGCCCGCGGCGGACATGAGCGCAATCATGAAGGCAAGTGAGCAGCGACGGCGACAGGAAACCTCGCTATGAGGGCAAAGTGTCCGAATTCGTATAGCGGTGTCCTGAAACGGACAGTCCGGATCAACTTATCGCATATTAAGTCGTTTACAATGTGGCGCTTAGTATTGGCAAGTGTGATGCTGATACCGCGGCAGGGAGACTAAGAACATGTCATTCGTTCGCGATCTGAGAGTTGCAGCTCACTCGTTAATTCGGACTCCAGGTCTGGCGATCGCCGTGGTTCTCACGCTGGCGCTCGGCATCGGCGCGAACGCTGCCATTTTCACGCTGGTGCGCGGAGTGCTGCTCAAGCCTCTGGTCAACCGCGACGAGGACCGGCTGATCTATATCCGACAGAGCGCTCCGGGCATCGGCGAGGAAAACGCTGCGTTTTCCGTACCCGAGTTACAGGATTTGCGCGCGAGCGTGAAAACCCTGAGCGCGTTTGGCGACTTCTCCGCCATGGACTTCACCATGATCGGCCTCGGTGAGCCTCGTTCCATTCGAGGTGGCGTTGTCGGCGGCACGTATTTCGACGTGATGGGCCTTCATCCCGTGCTCGGTCGCCTCATCGGACCGCAAGACGACGGTCCGAAAGCTGCCGGCGTCGTCGTTCTCACCTACCGTTTCTGGACGACCGCTCTTCACAAGGATCCTTCGGTCCTCGGCAAAACCGTTCGCCTCGGCAGCATCGGTGATCGCTCTGCGACAGTCATTGGCGTCCTCGAGCCTTGCGTCCCATATCCGCAAGATACCGAAATCATCGCCAACATCGTCACCAGCCCGCATCATCTTTCCGCAACCATGGTCACCGGCCGCATCCATCGCATGACTGAGCTTTTCGGCCGTCTGGCTCCCGGAGTTACTGCTCGATCAGGCTCGCGCTGAGTTGAGCTCCGCCTACTCCGCGATGAAGAAGGACCATCCCGAAGCCTATGCGCAGGAAGCGGACTTTCAGATCGGGGCCAAGTTGCTTCGTGACCAGATCACGTCGGGCGCCCGGACCGTGCTGCTGGTGCTGCTGGCAGCGTCAGGGCTGGTCTTCATCATCGCGTGTTCCAATGTTGCCAATCTGATTCTGGCACGGACGGTTCGCCGCGAAGGCGAACTGGCGGTCCGCGTGGCGCTGGGCGCAAGCAAAGGCGCGTTGCGCCGCATGCTGTTGGCCGAAAGCCTTCTGCTCTGCGGCGCTGGCGCCGCAATCGGTGTATTGAGCGCGCAGCCGATGGTGGCCGTCCTGGCCCGCTACGCCTCGCGCTTCTCCGTTCGCGCTCTCGATTTCAGAGTCGATTCGAGCTTGCTTTGGGTCGGAGCGGCGCTGGCGATCGTCGCCGCGGTGATTCTCGCGTTTGTCCCGCGCCTGCCCTCTTCTTCCGGCACGTCCGGTGGACTGAGCCTGTCCAGCGGAAGTGTGCGGATCACCGGCAGCACGAGCCGCCGCCAGCGGATCTTCGCGGTGACACAAATCGCCGCGTCCTTCGTGTTGCTGGCCGGCGCAAGTACGTTGATCACTACGCTGATCGCACTGCAAAGGGCGCAGACAGGACTGGATACTCAGCACGTCCTCGCTATCGATGTTCCTGCTATGTCCTATGGGAAGACACCTCAGCAGGTCGTCGATTTCTACAAGGAAGCGATACGTCGCATTGATGCCCTGCCGGGCGTGAGTGAGACCGCGTTCGGCGACGTCGTTCCCTGGCGCGATGGCAGCTTCGGCCACGGTCTGCAATTCTCCGCTGACGGACACGTCCATGCCGCCGGCGTAGAGGATCCCCGGGCGCAGTCGCGTTCCATCTCTCCCGGATTTTTTGCGGCGCTTGGCGTTCCTATCATTGCCGGCCGCGATTTCAATGCGCTTGATGACAATAACGATAGTAATAAAGAGCCTGTCGTTATCGTCAGCCAGACTCTCGCACAGCGCATGTTCCCCAACCAGGATGCGGTCAATCGGCATGTCTATTGGACGGATCCCGTGTTGCAATTCGCCACCGGGACCGATGCCGAAAAGGCGCGCCTGATGGCGCCGCACCGCATCATCGGCGTCACCGCCGATATTGACGATCGAACACGTCGTTCCTGAACCCACGCTCACGATTTACAGCCCTTTTGACGAAGGCACAATTTTTGGCGGTCGTCTCTTCATTCACACGGGTGCAAATCCCTATGCGCTGGCCCCGTCGGTCACGCGCGTGATTCGCGACATGTCCGCCGATCAGCCGGTTGAGCGCGCCGCCAGTCTCGAAGACATTCGGGCAGAGGTGCTCACGCCGGATCGTTTAAACTCGCTGGTGTTTGGCGTATTCGCGGCGGTCGCGCTGGCGATCGCCGTGGTGGGCGTCGCGGGCGTGCTGGCGTTTTCGGTGAGCGCGCGGACGCGGGAATTCGGCATCCGGCTGGCCCTCGGATCGGAGCCGCAGCGACTCCTCAAGGGCGTGATCGCAGAGGGCACCGTGATGGCTGCGGCGGGCGTCGTTGCAGGCGCGGCATTCGGGTTCGTGCTGGCGCGTTTGGCGGGAAGATATTTCCTGGACGTCAAGATGCCGGGCGCATTGCCTGTGTTTGTCTCTGCGTTCGTGCTGATGGCGGTCGCGGTGATCGCGTCGGCGCTGCCCGCGGCACGCGCAGCACGCGTCGATGTTATGGAAGCGTTGCGCTCCGAGTGATCGTCGGACGAACGTCCGCGTCTGTCTGGAGCTTTCCCTGTCCGCTGTTTCTCCCGATGTTCCTGCAGGAACGTAGCGTCATGACGGGAAAGGGCATACGATTGTGTCATGACAGCTAAGAGCAAGAAAGCAAAGCGGCGAAAGGCGCGGTCGCGGTCTGTGAAAGTTATCGAGCTGCGAGCATCGGTTGAGGACGACCTGTTGTTGCTGGCGGAGGAAGAGGGGGCCGGAGAGGCGCGCTGGAACCGTCCACGCAAGCGGAGGATCTCGTTGCGCGTGGATACCGAAGTGGTCGACTGGTTCAAGTCCAGAGGTCCGGGTTACCAGACGCGAATCAACCGGATATTGAGAAGAGTAATGATGGAGGGAAAGAAGCGGACGGGGAAGAGATAGGGGATCGGCTCGCCCGAAAGGCGGAACGTGTCCCAGTGTTCGGCCGCAGGCCCTACCGATCATCCACAGGAGACAGGAGTGACCAACCCCATTTTTCCCGGTCGAAGTTTCTTCCACGGCACCAAGGCCAACCTGAAACGCGGAGATCTCATCCAGGCGGGTTACCGTTCCAATTATGGCAAGCGGGCGGCGGCTGGCTATGTCTATCTGACAGGCACTCTCAATGCTGCGATCTGGGGAGCCGAGTTGGCCTCCGGTGACGAACCCGGCAGAATCTACGTTCTGGAAGCGACGGGCCCGGTTGAAGATGATCCCAACCTGACGGACAAAAAATATCCAGGCAATCCGACGCTGTCCTATCGCACCCGGGACCCGCTTCGCGTGATCGGCGAGGTCATCGACTGGCAAAGCCACTCCGCCGAAGAACTCGAGCTCATGAAGACGGGCGTTGAACGAGCGCGCCAGCTCGGCATTGAGGCCATCGAAGACTAGGGAGTACCGACAAGAAGAAGTAGCGAGGGGGTTGGAGAATATCGGGGAAATCAGGACCGACGGAACATTCCCCAGTTCTTGACGAATGGAGATTGGTGAACGTCCCGTCGGGCCCCAGTTTTCCTTGTCCCCAGTTTTCCTTGAGCTGTGGCTCGCGCAGACTAACTCCCCACTAAACACGATTTTCCCAAGCAACGGATTAGTAACATTCCCGCCACTTGACCAATAAGGGGCATAGGAGGATTCTTAGCCCTATGTCAGTTACCAGCGCCACGACTATTGCCGCTCAAATTCTTTCCAATACTCTGGCTGTGCTGAAAACCGTAAGAGAGCAAGCCAAGGAATCGAAAGACGCCATCCTGAAGGCGCACATCAGCGACTTGTACGATAGCGTGCTATCGCTGAAGGAAGCCGTAATGTTGGTCACGGAAGAGAACAACCAATTGCGGCGAAGGATCGCAGAATTGGAGAAGCCACCTGCGAAACCAGCGATAAGGCAGGTGGGGCTCACACACTACTACTTCCTTGGGGACGAAGGCCCATTCTGCCAGCCATGTTATAGCGTTAGCGGCAAGCTTGTGCCATTGGCCCCACAGAACCGCTATGCCGGTGGCCTCGGCAGGAAGTGCGAAGTCTGCAATAAGGTCTTCTTTGAAACGAACGAAACGGGGCAAACGCGCATACAACCATTCGGCGGGCCGGACGATTGGATGAGGTAAAACAATTCACTGTTGGCAGCCCGGTACCCGCCCTTCGCAACGTGCCCGAAGGACGAGGCATCCATAATTGCGGTAGCTTCGGCAATTCAAAGGCTGGGCCACCCGCCCACCCGCCTACATTAAAGTGACGGAGACAACGTGGCCAAGGAATTCGAGGAGATCGGTCACTCTGGGGGCAAGATCACATTTCGTATTGTGACTGACCAGCAGGGCGGTCGCGGATATCAAGTGACAATTAGCGGGGATCGCCCCGTGCCAGCCGAGTGGATTGCTGTTTACGCTTTGCCTCAGGGCATTCCGGTTGAGTCGATCCAACTCGGTGGCATCGGGCAGCCTTGGAATCCGGCACCCTTCCCCGGTTGCTTTCCGGTATTCGTCGCCTCCGACAGCGAAGGTAAGTTTGGGCACCATTGTCCGAATTGTGGTGGGTACTGGCGCAGTGGCCCGTGGCCCAACATTTGTCCATATTGCACTGTTAAAGCTCCTGGCTTTCAATTTCTCTCTGAAGCTCAACAGCGCTACGTGCGCCATTACTGCACGGTGCTCGGTGAGGCGCTGAATTCCAAACAGGACGGTGACGTGGTGATCGACATGGACGCCGTCGCCGATGCCGTCGGTAAGGAAGGCGAGAAGCCGAGCTTCTATGTTTCGGAGGAAAGCCAGCAACGAAAATTTACCTGTAAACAGTGTGAAGAATTCAATGATATTTTGGGGCGTTTTGGCTATTGCTCCCTCTGTGGCACCCGCAACGATCTCGAAATTTTCGAAGAAGACACTGTCCCAGCCATTCGCAAGAGGTTGAATTCTGGCGACGCGCCCGAGGATTGTGTGAGAGATGGTGTGGCGTCGTTTGATTCTTTTATGGCGCAAGTTGGGAAAGAACTGGCAAAGCTAGTCCCGCTGACGGAACGCCGCCGGCATCGGCTATCGACGCAGTCATTTCATGATCTCAGTGAAGTACGTACCACATTTAAGGAGTGGTTCGACATCGATGTATGTACCGGAATGAAGGAAGACGAGAGCCAGAGCGTAGAACTGATGTTCCATCGTCGGCATGTTTACGAACATAACGGCGGCGAGGTGGATCAAAAATACCTCGACAAAACTGGAGATACAACGGTGAAGTTGAAGCAGCACATCCACGAGACGCAGCAAGGCGCGCACGATTTATTGAGTTCTCTGGTGAAAATGGCGCGTAATGTCCACGGCGCATTCCTTGAACTGTTCCCGCCCATCCCTGAACCCATCAAAGCATTCGATGAGGAGAAGGCTCGAATAGCGAAATACAGAGCGAGCGGGCGTTAAAGTCCCTATCGATAAAATCTGTTATCAAGGGTAAATACGCTGGGCCGATGCCCAGGTTTTTAGCCTCGCCAGCACGACCGGGAAGCGGGCGCCCCGTTCCCTTCGACTGCGCTCAGGGCAGGCTCTTCGCGTCCTTGGCGAAGAGGCGGGTACCACGAACGCTTGCACCCGCGGAGCTACGCCGCACGATTCCGAAACGAAATCTTCGCCCATCCCTCGTTCACCCCGCGCCGGTCCAGCTCATCGAGAAAGTAGAAACAATTACTGCTCCACCGCCGCTGCTCCGGTGCGATGTGGTGTCGACTTTTCGGATGCCCACCCTCCCGCAGAAACTGCGGGAAGGGTGGGGCAACCGTCCGTGGAGAGATAGCGATAAGGATGGCCCAGTCGGCCCATCGCTCATCCCCCGTTCACCCGCACCGGTCCAGAGGCTGCAGGCGGTCGTAGGGTCCCTCGGAGCGCTGGACGCGCTCCTCAGGATGACAACGGGGGGAGAGCGTCAATAGGATAAGAACCCGGGTTACAGACGGAACGTTCCCCATTTTTTCCCCAGTAGATTACGGGCTGCGATCACGGACCCGGCAAAAAGAAGTAGCGAGGCGGTTTGGTTTCTGAAAAGATGGGCCGTCATAGGGCCGATTTCAAGAGCCATTTCAAGGGCGCTAGATAAACTCCCAAGATGGGCAAACTGGATTCTTGGGGTATTTGCCGTCGTTGGGTGCGTGTACTACATCGCCCGCTACGGCTTCTTCGTTTTCCTGCTGCGGATGATTTTCAGCCCCCTGCCCTAGATGTCAACCATCCGCGAGGAATTCAAATAAATTCCAAAACGAAATCTTCGCCCATCCCTCGTTCACCCCACAGCGGTCCAGCCTCATCGGTGGGCCAGTCGTCCCGCCCGTGGTCCCCACTCAAGCCAAAGGCGGGCTTGAGTGGGCCACCTGTCCTCATCGAGAAGGTAGAAACGATCACTGCCCCACCGGCGCTGCTCCGGTGCGGTGGGAGTGGTGTCGACTTTTCCGAAGGCCCACCCTCCCGCAGAAACCGCGGGAAGGGTGGGGCAACCGTCCGTGGGAAGATAGCGATAAGGATGGCCCAGTCGGCCCATCGCTCATCCCTCGTTCACCCGCACCGGTCCAGAGGGTGCAGGCGGTCGTAAGGTCCCTCGGAGCGCTGGACGCGCTCCTCAGGATGACAACGGGGGGGAGAGCGTCAATGGGGAAATAGCGATGAGGATGAGCGAGTCGGCCCCGCGTCATCCCCACTCAAGCCAAAAGCGGGCTTGAGTGGGCCACCCGTCTGCTCCAGAGTGGCCAAGTTCTGATGGCAGGCGGAGGAACGACCACGAATACGGCCGAGCTGTACTCCAACGGCACCTGGTCACTGACCAGCACAATGAAATTTGCCCATCCGAGTACCAGCGCCGCCTTGCTCACGAACGGCGACGTAGTGGTCTTTGGCGGACATCTGGCGAGCTACTCCGGCGAATTCTACGACCCGATTGGCAATGCTTGGACCGCCACGCATAACATCGGCGTGAATCCTCCGAGTGGTCCGTTAACCCTGCTTCGCACCGGCAAGGCTTTACTGGCTGGAGGGGAGAGTGGGTATGGCACGGATGCGCTTTGCCGTCTGTACGATTCGTCCTCCCTGTCGTGGCTGCTGACTGGCAGCATGAGCCAGGCGCGAGCCGCTCACACGACGCTTCTTCCGAGCGGACAGGTGCTGGCCGCGGGCGGCGAGGTGAAGACGTCCAACGGATCTTTCACCGTGCTCGCGAGCGCGGAAGTGTATACGCCCTAGAAGCGGGCGATCGGGTCGTTTATGCGGTTGGGTTGTTCGCGAAAAAACGTTAGTATTTCGTCGGTTCTCTTCGGGGCGTGCTCTCGTTCGTTTCGGAGGAACTACGGTGGGGGCATTCAACAGCGCCCCCACTTGTGTATTCCGCTGGAGCGGATCGCATCGGAGGGGTCAGGCCAATTAGTCCGGCCACGTCTACGTAGGCCATTGACCCGGCCACGCCGTTACTGCATGACATGATCGGGACAGCGACTTTGCTGTTGCCGTTAGATCCCGTGCAGTTGATGGGATCTTGGGCGTGGGCGGTTCCCAACGACACTGCCAGCGGCAACAGGGCCAGTGTCATGACTCTCAACATCGCTTCATGCCGCGTCAACTGAAGGCGTATCTTCATTTGGAGCCTCCAAAATCTTCTGCTTCGACCTTACTGCTGAAAATAGAGGTAGTAGTTGTTCCCTGGGAAGGCGAAGTCGAGTAATCCATCATTGTTGAAATCGGCCACCGTGAACGCCAGGCTGGTCAATGGCGGCGTGGGGAGCGCTTGCGGACTCTGGAACGTTCCATCGCCGTTGCCTAACAGGATTTTGAAGGTCAGGGGGACATCTTCAATCACAATGATGTCCGTCTTCCCGTCATTGTTGAAGTCACCTAGCGCAAACGCAGAGGGGTATTGATCGCCGATAGTGTAGTAAACCGGCGCTTGGTAGGTGCCATCGCCGTTGTTCAGTAGAATTCCGAGTTGCCCGTTTGGAGCGCTGAACGCGATATCCAGATTGCCGTCATTGTTGAAATCGTTTACGAAGAAGGTTGTTGTAAAGAGCGGCTGATAGGGGCTCTTTGCTATTTGTCGCGGCGGCTGGAAAGTTCCGTCGCCGTTGCCGAAGAGAATTCGGAAGTTGAAATATGCCTGCTCGTCGGCGCTGCAGAGTAAATCGAGCTTACCGTCGCCGTTGAAGTCACCTGTTGTGTATCCTCCGCAGTTGGCGAAAGAGGGGTTGCCCAGGGTAAAGGTCCCATCGCCGTTTCCCAAGAACATTCCGATGTTCTCGTTTCCTTTTTTGCCAAAAATGTTGGCTCCAACGTCAAGGACACCATCCTGATTGAAGTCCCCCACCACGATATCTGGGACGCCCGGCCCAAAACCGCCAAAAGACCCAAAAACTGGCCCTGGAGTGAACGTGCCATTGCCATTGCCAAAGCTGATAGCTAGCTTGGTCGGCGTAGTCTGGTAGTTGCGTCCGATGAGATAGAGAAAATCAAGGTTGCCATCACCGTTGAAATCGCCGAGTGCGTTTGAATACACCGCAGCGTATGGATACCCTTTCTTGGTGATGGGAGACCCCAGGTGAAACACGCCCTTTCCATTGTTGATCAGCGTACCCAGGATGTCGGAAGTACCAGTGCCACCCATGATTCCTACCGGGCCGACGGCGTTGTTATTTGTAAAGTCTGCCGCGAAATTGTAAAAGGCGCCAAGGTTGGTATAGGTGACTTCCGTGGTCGAGCCCATGGTTGGTCTGGCGTCATGCACTTCGATCTGAAAGTAAGTTGAGCTGGTGATTGGACCCTTCGGACTCGTTGTGGTGACCGTAATCATCCCCGCGGTGGGCACGGCAATATCGGAGGCAAGAATTGTCGCTTGCAGCTCGTGAGCCGAAATATAAGTGGTGGCGCGAGGCTGGCGGTTCCAGTTCACGGTAGAAGCAGGAATGAAATTGGCTCCGTAGACGTTGAGAGTGAAATCCGGTCCTCCGGGTGCGACCGATTGCGGAACGGTTGGACCGCCCACGTGCGGCACGGGATAGCCCGCCTGCCGTATTCCCGCCCATAGACTGACGCTCAGTGCAACCAGTACTGAAATGACTCTCAACACCGAATTTGGAAGATCGTTCAACTTCTTTTTCACTACATCCTCCAAAGGGTCAGACCCAAAAAGACACGACATCGCTACTCACAGCACTAGCAACAAATCAATTGGGGGGAAGCACCAACAGCTTAGTTCGGGGACAGGCCTTAGCACGAAAAAACCGAGCCGGAAAGTCCGTAAAAGGTACTTCGGTTTCAAAGGCCGTGTCAACAAGAACGTTGCATCAGCTCTCTATGTTCCCCTTTTTGCGCGAGGCCAATTTCATTTCCCCGCGACGGTCGGTGCGACGTCCGCGAAACGAAAACGCCAGCGAAACATTTGAATATTCCTGTCCATCGACTTCCACGTACGGATAGACAAAGTAGTTCAGCGGCTTGCCTTCCTGCGCAGGACTCAGCCGGAGGTCGCGTCCCATGCTGAACTGCACGCGGTTCACGTCGTGCGATCCGAAAAAGTAGTCGCGCTTCTCCGGATGCTTCCAGGCTTCAGAGATGTCGACCGGAATCCATCCTTTGCCGTCGACGTAGAAATCGGACCAGCAGTGATAGCCCGCGATCTCGGCGGAATGCTTGTCGGGCGGAAGCGGGAAACCGATTTCGAAGCGGGCAGGAATCCCTTGCGATCTCGCCATCGCGATAAACAGGGAATGGAAGTCCGTGCAGTTGCCTTTCTTGGCGTCGCAGGCGTAGAGAACGTCGCCGTGTCCCCAGCCGGTGCCGGTCTTGTCGTACTTCATGGTGGTGAAGACGTAGTCGTAGATAGCTCGGGCTTTGTCGAGAGACAGCGTCTTGCCTTGCGTCACCGTGACCGCCAGGTCTGCAGGCAAGCCGCTGACCGGGACAAGCGCGTCCGGTTGAAGGTCTTCCTGCCGTTCTTTATTAGTTAAAGACTCGGAGACCACTTGCGGAGCGGAGCTTAGCGCTACCCGCTCATGCCGCACCACGTCGTATTCGATTTCAAAGTGTAGGTCCACCGGATGCGTGCGAAGGGTCTCGACATAATAAATCTCATTACCGAATCTGGGTTCTCGCGCCTTTTCGAGCGGCATGCTGCCGTGAACCGAGACGACCTTCACTTCCTGATACGGATCCGACTGCGCTGCCGGAATCCAGATTCGAATCTTCTTGCCTGGCGGTAGATTCTTCACGGTGAAGTCATAGTGAAACGTAAAGTGACGCGAGTCTTGTGCGGGCGATTTGATAGCCAAGACCAACAATAGAGATAACAGGACGCAGATTTTGCGCGGCATCGCCGGCTTCCTTTCATGTCCTCAACTGAGAACCGGGAACTGAGAAGTGCTTGGAAACGACACACGGGCGTCTTAGAGGGAACGCCGTCACGTGAAGCCGCGCTGGGGAATGCGCATGAGAAAAAGATGCGGGCGATCCTGTCCGCGATGCGGTATTTTAGCAGGACTCAAGTTGCTGCGTCGCGCACGACGGCTCCGCCAATATCCGATAAAATCACCCAATGTCGGTTGCGATCCAATGCCGCGACCTGCGCAAGACCTATGATGGCAAGGTCGAGGCTGTGCGCGGGTTGAATCTCGAGATCGAGACGGGCGAGTGCTTCGGCCTGCTGGGGCCGAACGGCGCGGGGAAGACCACCACCATCGAAATCCTGGAAGGCTTGCTGGCGCCGACGTCGGGAGACGTGTCGATCCTGGGGCACTCGTGGCGCGAGAACGAGCGTGAGATGCGCGAGTGGCTGGGAATCTCGCTGCAGGAAACCCGCTTGTCGGAGAAGCTTACGGTGCGCGAGACGATCGAGCTGTTCGCCAGCTTTTACCGTCAGCCACGGTCATCGGACGAGGTGCTCGATCAGTTGCAACTCACGGAGAAGGCTGATTCGTGGGTGGGGAAGTTATCTGGTGGTCAACGCCAGCGGCTGGCCGTGGCGACGGCGCTGGTGTGCAATCCGAAGATTCTGTTTCTCGACGAACCGACGACCGGGCTCGATCCGCAAAGCCGGCGCCAGCTGTGGGATATTATTCGCGAATTTCAGCGCGACGGCGGCACGGTGCTTCTCACGACCCATTACATGGATGAAGCCGAGCGTCTGTGCGACCGGCTGGCGATCGTCGATCACGGCCAGATCATCGCCGAGGGTTCTCCGCCTGATTTGATCGAGCGGCTGGGGGGACATCACGTGGTGGAGTTTTCGGTGAGCGGCAATTCCGGCGGCAATTCGGATGGTGCGGCGCTGCAGGTGTGGCGTGGATTGCCGAGCGTCGAGTCCGTGCGCGAGGATGACGGCCTGGTCGCGTTGAACGTCAAGCAGCCGCACTTAACGATTCCTGCATTGCTCGAAGCAATCGATCGGCAGGGAAGCCAGTTGCAGCATCTGACTACCCGGCAAGCGAGCCTGGAAGATGTGTTTGTGCGGTTGACGGGGCGGCATTTGCGGGAACAGTGAACAGGTCGACAGGAAGGTTTTATGAATCGAGTTCTCGGATTTGCGGTCGCTTCCGTTTTGTTACTTGGAATGACCGTACCGCGCAGTTGGGCACAGGCAACTTCGTCATCGGACACTGCCGCCACATTCGCTCCATTCGAGCAATGGAAGAACATGGTACTGGCCGGAGATGCCGCCGCTCTGAAAGCGCTCTACAGCACCGATCCTGCAGCGCAGGTGAGAATTACTGGAACAGAGCATGATGCCGATGCGGATACGAACTTCTGGCTCGCGCTCAAGGCCCGCAGCATGAAGGTTGAGATCGTTCGCGCTGATCGTCCGGCCCGAGAAGGCGAGCGTGATCTTTCGCGCGGATGTGGTGTCAGGAATACCCAACGGGCAAACCGTCACTGTGACCGACGATCAATACTGGATGAAGCAGGGAGAGCAGTGGCGCCTGGTGGGGATTGAGAGAACGGATTCACCACGCCTGGAGCAGCCATCGGACATGAAGAAGAATATTTATCCAGCGGATGTGGATGCGCATGCGGAGATCAAGGAAGCGGAAGAACGAGCTTCACGCGCGCATAAGCGACTGCTGCTGGTCTTTGGGGCGAACTGGTGTTTCGACTGCCACGTGCTCGATTTGGCGTTTCAAGGGCCTGAATTGTCGCCCGTTCTAACGGCCAACTATGAACTTGTACACGTCGACCTGGGGCCGGACGAGCACAAGAATGCGGATCTGGTGAAGCAGTACGAGATTCCCGCTGGACAAGGGTGTTCCGGCGATGGCCGTGGCCGAGAGCGACGGGAAATTGGTAGTCAGTCTGAAGAATGGTGAAGTCGAAGACGCGCGAAGGCTTACGCCGGAGGTGTTGTTGGAGTTCCTCAATCAGTGGAAGCCACAGGCGCGGTAAAGCATACACCGGATTTGATCTTATGAGTGTTGCTCAGGAAACCCCGGTCACCACAAACCAACCGCAGCAGGCGCCACCACCACGCAATGGACGCTGGGCGGGTTATAGCCATCTGTTGATGGCGCGGATGCTTGAACTCAAGCGTGAGCCCGAGGTGGTGTTTTGGGTGTTCGTATTCCCGCTCTTGCTTGCCCTCGGGTTGGGCATTGCGTTCCGTAACAAGCCTGCAGACGCGGTACCAGTGGCGATTGTGGCGGGTAGCGGATCGCAGGAGGCGCAAGGTCTTCTGGAGCGTTCGGCGAATCATGAGCTTTTCAAGGTTCAGATGTTGCCAGCTGACCAGGCACAAACGGGATTCCGCCTGGGCAAGTTCGATCTCGTGATTGAGCCCAACGGCAAAGGCGGACTTGAATACCGCTACGATCCCGCACGTCCGGAGAGCGTGTTGGCCAAGGTCGAGGTGAATGACGCGCTGCAGTCCGCCGCGGGGCGGAAGGACGTGGTCACCACGACCGTGATTACATCGTCGGAGCCCGGTTCGCGCTATATCGATTTCCTGATTCCCGGACTGCTGGGGATGAACCTGATGAACTCTGGCATGTGGGGCATCGGCTTCGCGCTCGTGGATATGCGCCAACGCAAACTGCTCAAGCGTTTTGTCGGCACGCCGATGCGCCGCGGAGATTTTCTGCTAGCCATCATGACCAGCCGCTTGCTGCTGATGGTCATTGAGATCGGTCTGCTGCTGGTGTTCGGCGTCATCTTCTTCCACATGCGGGTACTCGGGTCGGTTCTTTCTATCGCTTTGCTCGGTGGCCTGGGATCGCTCACTTTTGGGGGCGTCGGGTTGCTTACAGCCAGCCGCGCGCAGAAGATCGAGAGCATTAGCGGGCTGATCAACCTGGTCATGATGCCGATGTGGATATTCTCGGGCGTATTTTTTTCCTACGAGCGGTTTCCGGCGGCGATCCATCCGTTGATTAAGGCATTGCCTCTAACGGCGCTCAACGATGCGCTACGCGCGAGCATTCTGGAGGGCACGCCGCTTCTGCAGCAATGGCCGCGGCTGCTGGTGCTTGGTCTGTGGGGCGGGATTTCGTTTGTGCTGGCGCTGAAGTGGTTCCGCTGGACCTAGCGGGCTGGGTTGCTCGCCAACTCGCGAATCTGATTCAGATACACCACATAGATCGGGATCGGAATATCGGGGGAATCGCCGTCGTTTAGAAAATGCTCCAGCCGTATCTCCTTTGGAATTGAGGAGATCACCTCGCGAAATCGGGGCATCTGCAGATACTTGACCCTCCAGATTTCCAGCATCAAGGAGCGGAACTCTTCGCTGATAAATCCTAGCCTGCGCTCGCCCAGGTAAATGGCATCAAAGTGCCGGGCAGCAAGAGTCTCCCGGATTGGATCATTTGCAGGAGAGAAGAAAGATAGACCAGATGAAATACATCGGCTAAGTCGCCCCACAACACCTTCTCCTGAAAAGCGCTGAACCGAAACGATGTCTGGTGGCGCTGCTGAACAGCGCGCGCATGATCCTCTGGTCGCAGATCGTGGCGCCCTAACTCGTCGCGAAACCACTGCAAGCGTTCGCGTGTAAGGTTGTAGCGAAGAAACTCCACGGCATAGGCGTTGGGCAAGTACAGATTCGGATCGCCATCCAACCGTGCCAGCCATGTGCCCCAATCTCTCCGCTGGAGATCGCTGAGCAAGTCGGACAACTGCGCAACGGTAACGTCCGGGTGGTATTTCACGCCCTGCCAGAAATGTTCAGTCGAATCATAGGTGGCGCCGTAGAGTTCGATGCCTTCCGCAATGGGATACCAGTTGGAGAGCACGCGCGCAGGAATCGAGGGAGCGGCACTCCAACAGTTCACGGAATGCTTCCATTTGTCTTGTACCTGGAGAAACGCGTCGCCGTACCCGGACGGAACCGGTTCCTTCACATGAGCAAGGGCCTGCTGCAATTCCGCTCGGGTATGAGTTACGAGGAGCTCGAGCGGGCGCTCGTCTGCCATCGAGACGATTCGGCTCTCGATGCCGCGGCGCAACAGTTGGCGCGCTAACTCTTGTCTGGGAGCGTTGCCGAAATCGCCGCGCTCCTTCCATCGCTGGGTCTGCGATTCGATGTAAGGAAAAAGCTCGGCCAGAGACTTGAATTCGATGAACCCATGAACCGCAAAAGGAACCGGGTGACCGTCCTTGAATAGCACGGTAGATGGCGTGACGATCGACTGGAGAGAGACTTCTTGCGCAGGCAACGGCGGATTCAATACGAAGAGAGCTAGAAGCAGAAGCAACGGAGCCGGCGATTTGGACTGGCGCGCAACTTGCATTTGGACTGAGTCACGCAGGCAGCGCTGACGCCTCGTCCGCAACTCTTAATGAGGTTTACGAACGAGGCCATCTGCGGTGCTTGCGAAATAACTGCGTTTAGGTTTTGACTAGCTTGGCGGCTTGCTTCCGCACCTTCGCCCAGCGTAGTCGCTGCGCGTCGGCGATCCTCTTACGGGCTTCCTTGCTCAAGGTACGACCAGTCTTCTTGAGCTTCGCTCCGCCCGCATGGCCTAGCGCGTCGAGTGCCTTCCCCACTCTTCCCATCTCTTTTTCGAGACGAGAGTATTCGTTCCGCAGGGAAGTGACTACCTTGTTCAGGTTGGTCATGTATTACCCCCTCAAATAAATCAAGGCTAACATGGGAAGCTGAAATGTGGGGGAAGATTAGAAGGCGAAGAAGGGCTGCTTCAGCAACAACAACCGCAACATTCACTGGAGCCGCCCGCTTAGTACGGTGCTAACTAACTCTTTCGTGGGCGGTGCGATGTTAGTCAGAGGGGAGACTTGGCAGGAAGCTTGGGGCCTTCCGGGCTTTTGTGGCTTGCTCGAATGAATAAGCTAGTTTGATCAAAGTAGGTTCGCTCCAGGCGCGGCCAAAAAAAGAAATTCCTACGGGTAAGCCGGAAATAAAACCAGCAGTCACATTGATGTTCGGATAACCGGCAACGGCGGCGGCATTCGAACTGCCTCCGGCCACATGGTCCCCGTTAACCAAGTCGGTAAGCCAAGCCGGCCCTCCCGTAGGAGCGACGATGGCATCAAGGTGGTACTTATCCATGAGAGCATCGATGCCCTCAGTGCGGGCGAGTTGATGATTCTTCGCCAGTGCATCGATATATTCCTTGTCGGTGAGTGGTCCTTTGCTCTGGGCCTTCAGGAATAAATCCTGCCCAAAGTAGGGCATCTCTTTTTGGTGGTTGCGCTCATTAAAGTCAATGATGTCCTGTAAGCTGCGGACCGGCGCGCCCGGACCCAGTCGCGCCAGATAGGCATTCAGGTCGGCCTTCAGTTCGTACATGAAGACTAATAGCTCCGAATCATCGAACTTTCCAAGAGTTTCGATATCTGCGGGATCGACCAGCATGGCGCCCTGCGACTTCATCACGTCGAGGGCCTGCGCCATTAGGGCATCCACGGAATCGCTAAAGCCGAAATATCTTCTGGCGACACCAATGCGCGCGCCCTTAAGCCCATTGGGATCGCAGTATTGCGCGTAGTCCGTCGCCGATTTACCCGCGCTAGCGGCCGTGGCTGCGTCTTCGGGATCGACACCCGTGAGCACACTCAGAAGAATCGCGGCATCCCGCACCGTGCGGCACATCGGACCAGCTCCATCTTGGCTATGAGAGATCGGGATGATTCCGCTGCGGCTCACCAACCCAACCGTCGGCTTGATTCCGGCGAGGCCATTGGACGAAGACGGGCAGACGATCGATCCGTCGGTTTCCGTTCCGATGCCGACAGCCGCCAGGTTGGCCGAAATGCCAGCGCCAGTGCCCGAGCTCGAACCGCACGGATTGCGGTTGAGCGCATAAGGGTTCCGAGTCAGGCCTCCGCGACCGCTCCATCCGCTGGTCGAGTGGCTGCAGCGGATGTTCGCCCATTCGCTGAGATTTGTTTTGCCGAGAATCACCGCGCCTGCCGCGCGCAGTCGCTGCGCGACGAACGAATCCTTCGGCGGTTTCGAACCGACCAAGGCCAGAGATCCGGCCGTGGTCATCATGCGATCGGCGGTATCGATGTTGTCCTTGATAAGCACCGGAATACCATGCATCGGACCGCGAGGGCCCTTCGCCATGCGCTCCTGATCGAGCGCATCCGCGATGGGGAGAGCGTCGGGGTTCAGTTCGATAATCGCGTTCAAGGCGGGGCCGCGCTTGCCATTCTCCGGCTTATCAATCTCGGCAATGCGGGCGGAATATTTCTCGACCAGAGCACGCGCGGTAAATTTCCCCGATTTCATCCCATCCTGAAGTTCGGCGATCGTGATCTCATCCAGTTCGAATGGCTTGACGTCGGAGGGCTGCAGCGCGGGCGTGACAGCGTTCGGCGCCGTCTCCGAAAGGTCGCGCGCAGCGGCGCCAGCCGCGTACAAGGGGGTTAGAGCGGCGGCTCCGCCCACGAGGGCAGTTTGTAAAAAAGAACGGCGGCTTGAAGTGGAATTCGAAGGCGAATTAGTGGACACGGTGCTAGCGTTCCTCGGACCTCAGAGTTGGACCTGCAGTGTACGGGCTTCATTAAATCATGAAACGATTGGACGGGTCACACCGCGCAGGAGCCATTCGGCCGCATGGCCGAGGAGTTGTACATTGGTGCGGCGCCGGGCGGCCATCATCGAGCGCCGTTTCTGAGTGTTTCTGATCTCTGCCTGAACGGGAGTGGATCAGTCCGGCGAAATACCATCCCGATCGTCCCCAAGATGTGTTTCCGCTAAGAAACGAGTCTGGCCGGTGGCCTGCAAAGCAATGATTGGAAAGCAATCGAACCACGCTTTCATGAAGCCATCCTAATTGGCACCGAGGTAGCAACGTGTTCATGTTCCTACGGCGTGCTCCGATATGTAGTGTGTGCACGCAAGTCACTTCAACATCTTTTGAAGCCGGAGCTGATTTTTGCCGTTAACGTTTGACGCTGGTGCGACGGGTGGTGTCCTCCGACTGGAGGGCGAGGTTGACGTCACATCTGCCGAGGAACTGAAGGGCATGTTGATCGAGGCGATCTCGTCCCGGCAAGCGGTGCAAGTAGATCTGACACGCGCCACCGACCTTGACGTGACCGCGATCCAGTTGCTGTGGGCCGCGAACCAGGAGGCCGAGAAGGCGGGAGTGCCTTTTGCGGTCGCCGGGGATGTGCCCGAGAACGTCCTCAACGCGGTTTGTGAAGCTGGCCTGGAGAGCTTTCCGGTGCCGCTGATTCCAAAGGTTGCGTCAACGAATCCGGCGCCGCTGCCGCCCCACGTGGACCGATGATCGACAAATACAAACAGGCGTTCCAGGAGGAGGCCCGCGAGATTCTGGTGGATCTGGAATCAGCCCTGCTCGAGCTCAATGAGAATCGCGACGACACGGAACTGGTAGGCCGAGTCTTTCGGGCCCTGCACACGATCAAGGGATCGGGGGCGATGTTCGGATTTGATGCAATCTCCGCCTTCACCCACGACATCGAGAATGTCTTTGACCAGATACGCAACGGCCGCCTTCGAGCCACCCCCGATCTGATTAACCTTTCCCTCTCTGCTGTCGATCAAATCAAGACGATGCTGAATGAGGCGGCCGGACAGGGAAGCGCGGACGCCGCTCTCTGCGCAACAATTCTGACGAAATTGCGAGCTCTGACGGGAGTGTCAGAGGCGCCGGCCGATCCGCAGCGGGCCGCAGAAGCGAAGAGCTCGCCAGTCCGAGGCCCCGGAAACCATGAATGGCACATCAGCTTCCGTCCGGGAGTTGATCTCCTTCGCCACGGCACGAATCCGCTGTTGCTGTTGCGCGAGTTGCGTCAGCTTGGAACGCTCCAGGTCAAGGCGGATACTTCCTCGGTCCCGGCGATCGCCGAATTGGATCCCGAGCGTTGCTATATCGCCTGGAACATGGTCTTGCGCACAGCTGCGGGAGCCGACGAGGTCCGCGACGTTTTCATTTTTGTCGAGGGCAGTTGCGAGCTAGTTGTCGAGGCCGCCCCGTGTTCCTCTCAGCCTGCAGAAACCGTGCACTGCAGCGCCGGTCGAGACGCGCTCCCCCGAGGGCTCCCGCTCCCCGGACAAGCAAACGCAGGGTTCCAGCATTCGTGTTGCTGCCGCCAAACTCGACCAACTGGTCGACCTCGTGGGTCAACTCGTCACCGTGCAAGCCCGATTGGCCGAGGTCGCCGCCCGCCACGAAGATCGCGACATGCAAGCCGTGGCCGAAGAGATTGAGTCCCTGACTACGGAGCTGCGCGAGACCTCAATGGGCATGCGCACCCTGCCCCTGAGATCCACCTTCGAGCGCTTCAAACGTCTGGTCTACGACCTCAGCCGCAGTCTTCACAAAGAAGTCGAACTCGCCTGTGATGGCGGCGACACCGAACTGGACAAGACAGTCATCGACCAGTTGAACGACCCGCTGATGCATTTGATCCGCAACTGCATGGACCATGGAATTGAGGGGCCGGAAGTTCGTCGGGCTGCCGGAAAAACTGCCGCGGGAACGATCCGTCTCTCCGCCCGCCACGCCGGAGCCCAGGTTTTGGTGAGCATTTCCGACGATGGCAAGGGCATCGACCGGGAAGCCGTGCGCGCCCGCGCCATCGAGAAGGGGCTGGTCGCATCCGATGCCCGGCTCAGCGAGTCCGAAATTTTCGACCTCATCCTGGCGCCGGGCTTCTCCACGGCGCGCGAAGTCTCCGATGTTTCGGGACGGGGCGTAGGCATGGATGTTGTCCGGCGCAACGTCGAGGCCTTGCGCGGAAGCATCGAGATCGCCAGCCAGCCCGGGCAGGGTTCGACCGTGACACTCCGGCTGCCACTTACACTGGCCATTATTGACGGACTCCTGGTGCGTGTGGGGCATGCCCGGTTCGTGATGCCGCTGGGGAATACGGTCGAATGCGTGGAACTCACCCGGCAGGACATCGAGAACGCGAATGGCAAGCACCTGGCAAATATCCGGGGCGAGATCATCCCGTATATCCGGCTGGGCGAGTACCTGCACCTGCGCACGGAGCGGCCGGAGCGCGAGCAGATCATGGTGGCGGAAACCGAGCACGGGCGCTTCGGTTTTGTCGTCGACCAGGTCCTGGGGGACCACCAGACGGTCATCAAGAATCTGGGCCGGCTCTATCGCAATGTGCAGGTGGTGTCGGGCGCAACCATTCTGGGGGACGGGACGGTGGCGCTGATTCTCGATTTGCACCGCCTGGCCCAAAACGTGATTCGCAACAGTTCTATCAACCCGCAAACGCGCGCCCGTGTCCCGTGTCCACAGGGGGTCGGTGTGACCGCGTAAGAGATCGGCAAGGTTCCACGAGTTCAAATTCAAAGGAGATGAAGTTATGGCAAGTGCGACCGCAGTTGGCAAACAAAAAGTTCACCGTGCCGCCGCCAATGGGCAGGGAAAACAGACTCACCCGAAGGGCACACCCCGTGGCGAAGACACACAGGCTCTGCTGATCTCACAGGAGATTATGCGATTAGTGGAGGCATCGCAGGAAGGGCGACTGAGTGAGCGAGCCCGAGCGGAAAACTTTGAAGGCGTCCATCGCGAGATGATGCAGGGCGTCAACGCCATGCTCGACGCCATCCTGCTGCCGATCGGAGAGGGTAACCGAATCCTTGCCCAGATCTCCAGTGGCAAGATCGACGAACTGATTGCCCAGACCTACAAAGGCGATCACGAAAAGATGAAGCAGGCGGTCAACAACGTGGGCATCGTGCTGCAGAGCCTGCAGAAGGAATTGGTACGTCTGACCGACGCCTCGAAAGAAGGACAGCTCAGCGACCGCGGGAAGCCGGAACAGTTCCAGGGAGCGTATGCCGAGATTGTGCGCGGCGTCAACGCCATGCTCGATGCCATCCTTCTGCCGATTGGAGAAGGCAACCGGATTCTTGCGCAGATCTCCACTGGCAAGATCGACGAACTGATCGCCCAGACCTATAAAGGCGACCACGAAAAGATGAAGCAGGCGGTCAACAATGTCGCCATCGTGCTGCAGCACCTGCAGAAAGAATTGGTCCGCCTGGACGACGCCTCGAAAGACGGACAGTTGAGCGAGCGCGGCAAGGCCGAGCAATTCCAGGGCGCTTATGCCGACATCGTGCGCGGCGTCAATGCCATGCTCGACGCCATCCTGCTGCCCATCGGAGAAGGCAACCGCATTCTCGCGCAAGTCTCCGCCGGCAAGATCGACGAACTGATTGCCCAGACCTACAAGGGCGATCACGAGAAGATGAAGCAGGCGATCAACAACGTGGCCGTCGTGCTGCAGGCCCTGCAGAAGGAATTGGCCGCGCCTGACCGAGGCGGCCAATGCCGGGCAGTTATCCGAACGCGGCCACCACGACCAGTTCCGCGGCGCCTATGCCGACATCGTGCGCGGCGTCAACAGCGTTCTCGACGCCGTCATTGGGCCCTTGAATGTGTCTGCCAACTATGTGGACCGCATCAGCAAAGGGCGACGTTCCACCGCAGATCACCGACACCTACCACGGCGATTTCAACACCATCAAGAACAACCTCAACACGCTGATCAGCGCCATGAACGAGATCACCCATGCCGCCGATGAGATTTCTCACGGCAACCTGACGGTGACCATCCAGGAGCGCTCTCCCCAGGACAAACTCATGCAGGCCCTGGCTGCCATGGTCCACGATCTGACGCGCACGGTGAGCGAGATCCGCAACATCGCCGGCGAAGTCAGCGCGGCCAGCCAGTCGATCTCGACCGCTTCGGTGCAGATTTCCAATGGCGCGACCACGCAGGCGGCTTCGGCGGAAGAGGCCTCGAGTTCGATGGAGGAGATGGTTTCCAACATCAAGCAGAATGCCGACAACGCGCAGCAGACCGACAAGATCGCCAACAAGTCGGCCAAGGACGCACAGGAAAGCGGCCGGGCGGTGGTCGAAGCGGTCACCGCGATGAAGGAAATTGCCAGCAAGATTTCCATCATCGAAGAGATCGCCCGCCAGACCAACCTGCTCGCCCTGAATGCAGCCATCGAAGCGGCCCGGGCCGGAGAGCACGGCAAGGGATTCGCCGTGGTCGCGGCCGAGGTCCGCAAGCTCGCCGAACGCAGCCAGAAGGCGGCGGGCGAGATCAACCAGCTCTCGGGCACCACCGTGAAGGTGTCGGAGAAGGCCGGCGAGATGCTCGAAAAGCTGGTGCCCGACATCCAGAAGACCGCCGAACTGGTGCAGGAGATCACCGCCGCCAGCAAGGAGCAGGATACCGGCGCCGAGCAGATCAACAAGGCGCTGCAGCAACTGGAAAAGGTGATCCAGCAGAACGCGTCGGCGTCGGAGGAGATGGCGTCCACGACCGAAGAGCTGACCGGCCAGTCCGATCAACTGGTCAGCGCGCTGGGATTCTTCCGCACCGGAAACGATGCGCCGGTGCATGCTGCCCGGCCAGCGGCGGCGAAGGCGGCCCGAGCTGCCGAGGCCGCGTCCGCGAAACCGTCCAAGGCGGACGGGCACAGCGCGTCCGCGTCCACCCAGCAACAAAACCGCTGCCAAGTCCGGAGTCGCTCTCAAGCTGAAGGACAAAGGCGACAATCTCGATAAGGAGTTCGAGCGCTTCTAGGAGTCCGGCGCTCGTCCGCCCGGATGCGCGCCGGCCTTCAGCCTCGAAAGGAGATGACGATGAGTGGCAACGAAATTACCGAGACGCGGCAGTATCTGACTTTCAAGCTGGGCAACGAGGTGTTTGGGATCGATGTGGCCAAGGTGCGCGAGGTGCTCGACTTCACCACCATCACCGAGATCCCCCGCACGCCCGACTTCATGAGCGGCGTAATCAACCTGCGGGGAAGCGTGGTGCCGGTGGTCGATCTGCGGCTCTGTTTCCAGATGTCGAAGACCGAGCGCACCCGCAATACCTGCATCGTGGTGGTGGAGGTGCTGCTCGAGGGCGAAGCCACGGTGATCGGAGCGCTGGCCGATTCGGTCGAGGAAGTCATTGACCTCGAACCGGACCAGATTCAGCCCGCGCCCAAGATCGGCACCCAGATCCGCACCGATTTCATCAAGGGCATGGGCAAGCGCGAAGCCCAGTTCATCATGATCCTCGACATCGACCGCGTGTTCTCCGCCGAGGAACTGTCGGCGGTGCGAAATCGCGGAAGCGGCCGGGACGCTGGCGGAGGCGACCGCCTGATGGGCGACGCGGGGAACGCGTTCGTCGTTCCCCGCTGCTTTTTCTTTCGCATGACAGGCCCGATGACGAACTCGTGCTTATGACCACCCACGCCGACAGCCTCTCGAGCCGCGATCTGAACCGGCTCTGCCGCCTGATCTACGAGCAGTCGGGCATCACGCTCAGTGCCGAGAAAAGAGATCATGCTGGAAGGCCGGCTCAAGCGGCGTCTGACCAGCCTCAACCTGCCATCCTACCGCGAGTATTGCGACTACCTGTTCGACGGCACGGCCACGACGCCGAGGAGATGGTCCACCTCATCGACGCGGTTACCACCAACAAGACCGACTTCTTCCGCGAGAAGACGCATTTCGATTTTCTGGTGGCCAAGGCGCTTCCAGAGCTCACCGCAGGCGAGCCAGGAACGCGCGGGATCCTGATCTGGAGCGCCGGCTGTTCCACCGGAGAAGAACCTTACACCCTGGCGATGGTCCTGAGCGAGTACCGCGAGTCGCACCCCGGCTTTCGATTCCGCGTGCTGGCCACCGACATCTCCACCGCGGTGTCTGGCGAAGGCCGAGCTGGGAGTCTTCTCTTCCGAAGTGGTGCGTCCGGTTCCACCCGAGCTGCGGCGGAAATACTTCATGCGCAGCCGCGACCGCGACTCGAACCTGCTGCGGGTCGTTCCGGAACTGCGCCAGATGATCGAATTCCGGCGGCTGAACCTGATGGAGGAGTTCGGCATGCCGGATCCGGCCGACGCCATCTTCTGCCGCAACGTGATCATTTACTTCGACCGGCCTACACAAGAGCGGCTCTTTCTCAAGTTCAGCCGCCAGCTGGTGGACGGCGGATACATGTTCGTGGGCCACTCGGAAAGTCTGCACCACATGGATGTGCCGCTGGTGCCGGTCGCTCCCGCGCTGTACAGGAAGAGTCGATGGCCGAAATCGAAACTGAACTGCCGGAGTTCTACCTGCAGCCCGGCGAGATCCATCTCGCCCGGAGCCCCGCGATCCTGAAGACGGTATCTGGGATCCTGCGTCGGGGTCACCTTCTGGAGCCCGCGTCTCGGTCATGGGCGCGCTCTGCCACGGAGTGCTGCCTCGCTGTCCGCCAGGCTTGCCGACCGGCAGAAGGCTACCGCTATGTCGATTTCGCGATCTCCGATCTGGCCCGGCAGTTCGAAAGCTTCGGCGCCCTGCGCGGAGAGGTGCAGATCAAAGTATTTGGCGGTGCAGATGTACTTCCGGTGAATTCTGAGACTTTCATGGAAGGCGACCGTAGGCCACCAGAATTGGCACACCGCGCTCGAGGTGCTGCGCGATGAGAACTTCACCGTACTCGCGTCCGACCTGGGAGGCCCGGTCGGCCGCACTATTCAATTTCATACCGGGACCGGAGAGGTATTGCTGCGGCGCCTTTCCCAGTTAACGCCGCAAGAGCAGAGGCCATAAGGTGAGGATGAAAAGCCGATGAGGATGAAGGCTGAGTCATGAAGACCGCGAAAACGAAAGTCCTGATCGTGGACGACTCTGCGTTGGTTCGCCAGACCTTGACGGATGTGCTCTCCGCCGATCCGGAAATCGAGGTCATCGGAACGGCTGCCGATCCGTTCGTGGCGGCCGAACGGATTAGCGAACAAGTGCCCGATGTCATCACCCTCGACATCGAGATGCCTCGCATGGATGGTCTGACCTTTCTGCAGAAGATCATGGCCCAGCATCCCATCCCGGTGGTGATCTGTTCCAGTCTGGCCGAGGAGGGCGCGCAAAGCACACTCAAAGCGCTCGAGTATGGAGCGGTCGACATCATTACGAAACCTCGACTGGGCAACAAGCAGTTTCTGGAGGAATCCCAGGTCCTGCTCTGCCAGGCGGTGAAGGCAGCGGCTGCGGCCCGCCTCAGTCCCCACTCCAGTCATAAGGTCGAACCGAAGCTGACCGCGGATTCGGTTCTATCCCGGGCCACCAGCGCCATGATTGAGACGACGGAGAAAATCGTGGCCATCGGAGCTTCGACCGGAGGAACCGAAGCGCTGAGAGTTCTGCTGGAGGCTCTTCCGCCGGACGCTCCCGGAATGGTCATCGTGCAGCACATGCCGGAGGTATTTACCCGGGCCTTCGCCAGCCGACTGGATAGCCTGTGCGAAATTTCGGTCAAAGAGGCTGAGCCGAACGACACGGTGCTGCGTGGACGTGCCCTGATTGCGCCCGGCAACCACCACATGCTGCTGAAGCGCAGCGGTGCCCGCTACTACGTCGACATCAAAGAAGGACCGCTGGTCTGCCGCCACCGGCCGTCGGTGGACGTTCTGTTCCGTTCCGCCGCTCGGTATGCCGGACAGAACGCCGTGGGCGTCATCATGACCGGAATGGGAGATGACGGAGCGAACGGCATGCTGGAAATGAAAGAAGCGGGAGCGGTCACCATTGCCCAGGATGAAGCCAGCTGCGTGGTCTTCGGAATGCCCAATGAAGCGATCAAACGGGATGCGGTGGACCAGGTTCTGCCCCTGCCTTCGATCGCCAGGGCCATCCTCGCCCATACCAATTAAGGGAGAACAACCGGAGTGCAAGCGGCGGCAGCCAGGCGTTCTGAACGCGAATCGCAAAGCGGAGTTCCTCGCGCTGCTGGCCCGTGCCGGGACCGATCTGGAGCGGGTGGCGCGCTCCAGCGAGATCGAGGTCGAGGCGGTCGCGCGCGCCTTCAAGAGCCTCGCTGGCCAGGCCGATACGCTGTTGAAACAGGCCGCGGTCATTGTCGCCTGTGTCGAGAAGGAGAGCATGGGACGGGTTCTCGGGAACGTGCAGTCGTTGTGCTCGACGGTCAAGGATTTTCTCGGACGGAGGCTGGAGGCGGCCACCACGACGCTCGGGACGCTGCGCGAGGAAGAAAAGTTGCTGTGGCAACTGATCCGCGCCACGCAGAGTCAGGAAGCCATCGCCGGCCATCTTCGCGCGCTCAGCGTCCTGACCAATGTTGAGGTCGCTCATCTGGGCCGCACGGGCGGCAACTTCCAATTGCTGGCGCAGGAATTATCGACGTTTTCGAAGTCCCTGATGGAGCAAACCCTGGAACTCGCACGCAATACCAAGAGCCAGAAGCAGAGCATCGCGGAGACAACCAATGATCTGGCCTCGAGCCTGCCCCAACTGCGCAGCGAAATGATCCGCATGGAGGAGGGGATGGGTAGAGCTCTACGGGTCATCGACGCCGGTCTCAGCCAGCAGGACGAGGTTCCCGTACAGTTCCGGCGTTGCGCGGAAAGCACCGCCCAGCAAATTGCGGGCGTCGTCGCCGCCCTCCAGGCCCACGACATCACGCGCCAGCAAATCGAGCACGTGCAGCAGGCGCTCCACCTGATCGCATCCCGCATCACCTCGGCCGACGATGGGTGCGACGATCATGCGGTCACGCATGCCGCCTTGCTGATTCAGTTCCTGCAGGTGAAAACCATTCAACAAACCGTGGCCAACTGGACCTCGCAGGTCCGCCGGTGCATGGAGGAAATTCAGCAGCTCAGTGCATCGGGTGTTGCCGGGATTGGTCCTACGGTCCTCCGTCAGGAACAGGAACTCTCCACCGAACTGGCGCATATCGAACGGCTGCAGCAGAGGAGCGAGGAGTACAGCGCACGAATGCAAGGCACATTGAGCGGGCTCAACAGCTCTGGTGGATCTGGTCAATATGCACCTGAAGCGCTCGCGAACGATTCGCGCCCGCCTGCAGGTGCTCATGTTCAACGCGATCCTTGAGGCGCAGCGACTGGGCGGGCGCGGTGCTGTGGTCTCCTCGATCGCCATTCTGATCAAAGAAGTGTCGGAAGAGTGGAACACGATCGGGAACCAATCGCGACTCGCCCTCAACGAAATTCTGGGGCATGGTCCAGAAGGCGACCGCTC
This sequence comes from uncultured Acidobacteriaceae bacterium, assembly GCA_963788555.1. GTDB lineage: Bacteria > Acidobacteriota > Terriglobia > Terriglobales > Acidobacteriaceae > Sulfotelmatobacter. The sequence goes on from CAWBHM010000008.1 coordinate 1,499,798, forward strand.
TGCTGGAAATATTTTCCGAAGCCAGTTGCCAGAAACTACGCGCCGACCAGGCGCAGACCAGGACGTCTCTCGACAGTGTGCGACAGACGGCCGCCTTGGTGGCAAAGGAAGCCACGCACATGCAATCCGTCACAGAGAGCATGCATGCCAATCTGGCGGACGTCGCTGCCACGGGACAGCGCTTGGAATCCTGCTTTGGCGATCTCGATTCGGTGCTGCGTCAGATCGAAGGCCTGGCCCGCGAGTGGGAGACCATGGATCCCCAAGCGGCGCCCTGCGATCCGGCAGAAGTCGAGCGCTGGCTCTCTTCGTTCTATACGACCGAGATCGAGCGCACTGTGATGAGTGCCGCGCTTCACGGGACCCCTTTGCCGGTGGTTGAGCAATCGTTTGCGGGAAATGCAGTGGAACTGTTTTAGGACGGGAAGAAGGCTCGCTCGGGACGAGATTGCGCGCCTTTCTCGGAGGATGCGATGAAGAAGATTCTGGCGGTAGACGATTCCGCCAGCATTCGCCAGATGGTGAGTTTTACCCTGCGCAACGCAGGCTATGAGGTGACGGATGCGGTCGATGGCAAGGATGGCCTCGGAAAGGCCAGAAAAGAGCAAGTTCGACATGATCATCACCGATCTCAACATGCCGAACCTCGACGGGATCGGATTGATTACGGCGGCGCGCAAGCTTCCCGGATACTCCTTCGTTCCCATTCTCATGCTCACGACCGAATCGCAGGCGGAGAAAAAGGATGAGGGACGCCAAGGCCGGCGCAACCGGTTGGATCGTGAAGCCTTTCAACGCCGAGCAGTTGATTGCGGTGATTCGCAAGCTGGTGAAGTAAAGGAGTGGCATGGCCGGAGACAAACCGAAAGCTACCAACCGTGATGCGACCGCGGAACGGGAGTACGCCATGAACCCCGCGCGGGAGCATGTTCGGGTCACTGTCAGACCACGCCGGGATCACTCCAAACCATGTCCCGACCAGCCGCGCCTGTCTCAGCCTGGCCAATTCGCCGCTTCTGATTACCGCGATTGAGCAGGCGGGGGAAGCCATCGTCATTACCGATACCGAGGCGCGGATTCAATACGTGAACCCTGCATTCACCAGAGTTACGGGCTATACGCTCGAGCGAAGTCATCGGTCAAACTCCGAGCTTGCTGAAGTCCGGCGCAATGAAGCCGGAATGCTACCGCGATTTGTGGAGCACGATCGTGGCCGGACGAGTCTGGCAAGGAGAGGTTATTAATCGACGCAAGGACGGGACGCTTTATACCGAGGAAATGACCATCACGCCCGTTCGGGACCTGTCCGGCACGACCACCAACTTCATCGCCATCAAGCAGGATGTGACCGATCGCCGTGCGGCCGAGGAGGCGCTTCACCATCAGGAGCTCGAAATGCGGAAGCACCTGGCGGAGATTGAGCAGATCTACAAGCACGCTCCGGTGGGCCTCGCTTTTATGGATCGGGAGTACCGCATCAAGCGGATCAACGAACGGTTGGCGGCTGCCTGTGGGTTATCCGTTGAGCAGGCGATCGATCGGACCATACAGAAAGTACTGCCGGGCTTGGCGGGCGATTTGGTCAAGATCTGGGGGCAAATCTTCGAGCGGGGAGAACCCATGCTCGACATCGAAACTCACGGAACCATTCTTCCGGATGCTGGAGAGCAATATTGGCTTTGTAGTTATTTCCCCCTCAGGTCTGAGAGTGGTGAGGTCAGTGGCGTCGTGGCATCGGTGCTTGATATCACGGCCCGCAAGCGAGTGGAGGAAGCTCTGAAGATTTCGGAGGAACATTTCCGTCTGATGTTTGAGCGCAACGTTGCGGGAGTCTTCCGTTATACCGAGGAAGGCATAGTCACCGATGCGAATGACGCTTGCGCCAGCATGCTCGGTTATTCATCGGGACACGAGCTCGTCGGTCTCCAGCGCAACGACTTGCTCTTTGACCCCGGCGAAGCCACGCGCTCCTGGGCGCGGCTCAAGCAAGACAAGATCCTTTCCAATCATGAGGTGTGTATCAAGCGCAAAGATGGGGAGGGAATATGGGTCTTGGCGAACCTGAGTTGGGTCGAGAGTGAAACCGGCCCCCCGCTCGTCGAGGGCTGCTGCATCGAAATCACCGAGCGCAAGCGGATCGAACAGGAAATCAGGAAAGCGAAAGATGCGGCGGAATCGGCGAACCGGGCCAAGAGCCAGTTCCTGGCCAACATGAGTCATGAAATCCGCACCCCGATGAACGGAGTAATCGGCATGACCTCGCTTCTGCTGGGCACCTCGTTAACTCCCGAGCAGCAACAGTATGCTGAGATCGCGAACTCCAGCGGCAAAACCTTACTGACGGTCATCAACGACATCCTGGATTTCTCCAAGATCGAAGCGCGAAAGCTGACGCTGGAGGTCACCGAGTTTGACTTGCACCTTCCCCTGCAGGAAGCCGCGGAGATGATGGCGGTCGACGCGCATCGCAAGGGTCTCGAAGTGGTTTGCGAGATCGCCCGGGAGGTTCCTCGACGGCTCCGGGGCGATCCTGGCCGCTTGCGTCAGATTCTCGTCAACCTGCTCGCCAACTCGGTCAAGTTTACCCATCACGGGGAGATCTACATTACCGTGGAATTCGAAGCGGAATACAAGGGGGCCGCAATCCTGCGCTTCCGCGTCAAAGACACGGGGATCGGTTTCCCAGAGGATCAGGCTCCATTCCTGTTCGAGCCCTTCGTGCAGGCCGACGGATCCAGTACGCGCAAATATGGCGGCACAGGGTTGGGTTTGACGATTTCAAAACAGCTGGTCGAAATGATGGGCGGCCGCATCGGTGCTCACAGCAGTCCCGGCAACGGGTCCACATTCTGGTTCACCCTTGCCTTAGAGAAGCAATGCGAGGCTCCTGCACCACCGCCGGCATTGGACTTGAGTCTGCAGGCGCCCAGAGTGCTCGTCGTCGATGACAACGCGACCAACCGCGCTCTTTTGCATGCCCTTCTGAAGAAGTGCGGTTGTCGCAGCGAAGAAGTGACGGACCCCGACTCGGCGCTGACGGCACTACAATCTGCGGCGCGGGCCTCGGATCCGTTCCGAGTTGTACTGCTGGACGGGACGATGCCTGGAGGCGATCCGATTGAAGAAGGGAAGCGCATCGTCGCGGATCCGGAGCTGCATGGAATCACGCTCCTGCTGATGTCCCCGCTGGGCCAGGAGATAAACCCGGACCTGCTCCGAGAGTCGGGATTCGCGGGGCGATTGTCAAAACCGATATGGGAGTCGTCTCTGCATGAGGCTTTAACCCGGGCGCTGCGAATCACACCTAAGCCCGCAGTCGCGATGGGAAACTCCGCGACTCCTCCGAGTCCGTCTCCTGAAAACCCCGCAGCCCGAATTCTGGTGGTCGAGGATAACGCGACCAATCAACAGGTGGCTCTCGCCATGCTGCGCAAACTCGGGCACCAGCCGGAGGTTGTGGGCAATGGAGTAGAGGCGCTGGAGGCACTGTGCCGCGCGGATTATGACGTTGTCCTGATGGATTGCGAAATGCCAGGTATGGACGGCTATGAGACTGCCCGCCGCATCCGGTGCGCCTCGAGCGGGGTGCATCATCGGGACATTCCGATTATTGCCTTGACCGCTCACGCGATGGTGGGAGATCGCGAAAAGTGCATCGCGGCGGGAATGAACGACTATCTTGCGAAACCGATCGAACCCAGGCAATTAAGCGAAGTCTTGCCGAAATGGCTGAGGTTGCCCATCCGGCACAAACCGTGTTGTCTCGTGCCCAGCAGTTCTCAACTTCCTCCAGAGGTGTTTCGGGAAAAGGAACTCGTAGCTCGGCTTTCCGGGGACCAGGGCCTCGCCCGAACGATTATGGCGGGATTTCTGAAGGATGCGCCGGAACAACTGCAGAAACTGAAACAACGGATCCAGCAGGGCGATGTCAGTGGCACCGAGGCGCTGGCACATACCTTGAAGGGTGCGACTGCCACCGTGTCGGCGCCGCGTTTGCTTGAATTGATGCTCCAGATCCAGCGAGCCGCCGCCGAGAGACGGTTGTCGCGCGCCGCTGCGCTGCTGGTGTCGCTGGAAGAAGAATTCGGACGGTTCAGGGCGACTCTGAGCCAGTCCGGCTGGGCTTAACCCAGCTACAGGAAGGAAGGGCTGCGATGTATACGCTTATCGTTGAGGACGACTTTACGAGCCGGCTGTTGCTGCAAACATTTCTCTCGCGCTACGGCGAATGTCACGTTGCCATCAACGGCAGAGAGGCCGTGGAGGCTTTCCGCCTGGCCAAGCAGAATGGGCGGGCGTACGACCTGATCTGTATGGACATCATGATGCCTGAAAAAGATGGGAAGGCGGCGCTGCTGGAAATCCGCGCTTTGGAAGAAGCCGGAGGCACGCTCTCGAGTTCGGGGGCAAAGATCATCATGATTACTGCGCTCGACGACGTAAAGAACGTGGTCGAGTCATTTCGGGCGTTGTGCGATGCCTACGTGTTCAAGCCAGTCGACACAGCGAAGCTGCTCGCCCACCTGAAAACGCTCGCCCTGGTAACTTAGCAGTCGCTCCGCAGAATGCCCGTCACGCGAAAATGCGTCCTCTCGGGATCGCTCCACGCTGCTGCCTAGCTATCAGAATCGGCGGTGAGGTAATATTGTCCTGCGATCCAGCAGTGCGGGAGTAGCTCAATGGTAGAGCATCGGCTTCCCAAGCCGGTGGTTGCGGGTTCGATCCCCGTCTCCCGCTCCATTTCCCCTTCATAAACCCTGAGACACCAAATTCCAGATTCTGTTTGTGGCGGCAAGACCGTATTGCTTCAGCGAGCCCGCCTTACCCGCTCCAGAAGCGATTGTTGTTGGAAATCGGGAGATGCCGCACCTTCAGTGTCACCCCCAAAGTAAGCAGATCGCGACTTTGATTTCGTGACAGTGGAGATGGGGCTGCAACCGATCCGCACGCGAGGACTCGATATCGGTCTTTCTTTTAAGACGGCCTAATCTTCGCGTCCAAAAAGCACACGGCAATCCCTAAACCATACTCAGGAGCCCATTCGTGAACATGCGCCTCGGCAATCGTAGACCTTCCAGTTGGCTAGCTTTTTCCCTAACAGCTGTGCTTCTCTTGCTGCTAACTGGGTGTAGTGGGTTCAGCAGTGGCTCTAGCTCCAGTTCTAAAGGATCGGTGGCGCCGGCGGCGCTGAGTTACGGCGCCAGCGTGGCCGTTTACACACAGGGCGTGGCGATCACGCCGAACACCCCGACGAGCACCGGCGGAGCAGTGACTTCTTACAGTGTGACTCCACCTCTTCCGCCCGACATCGTGTTGAATTCCACTACCGGCGTGATCAGCGGGACGCCAGCGAAGGCGAAGGCCACGACTATCTATACGGTGACGGCGTCCAACTCGGCGGGCAGTACCACGGCGCCCGTGACCATCACGGTGAATGTGGCAGTTCCATTGAGCCTGAAGTATTCGAGCCCCACTGCCTTCTACACCGTGGGAGTGCCGATTCCGGAGAATTTCCCAATCATCACTGGCGGGGCGCCCGCAACGTACAGTGTGACGCCAAGCCTTCCGGACGGCCTTACACTCAGTGCCGGCGCACCGCTCATGGGCCCCGCCGGGCCAACCATCAGTGCGGGCGTGATTTGGGGAACACCCAAAACCGCAGCCGGCCCGACAACTCATCAAGTCACCGCCAGCAATACGTTTGGCTCGGTGAAAACGAACCTGACGATTACGGTCCTGGCCGCGGGTGCAGACTTGGCTCCCGTGGGGCTGAGCTACAGCGCCCCGGCGCCTGTCTATGCCGCAGGAGTACAGATCACGCCCAACGCTCCAGTGCTTCGGAGCCCGGGACAGACGCCGGTCACGTACAGCGTGAATCCCGCACTTCCCGCAGGCTTGACGATGAGCAGCGCGGGCGTGGTCAGCGGCACACCCGCGGCCATTTCCTCCTCGATTGTGCCTCCGCCACCGGTAACGGCAACCTACATGGTGACCGCCTCCAACTCGACGGGCAGCACAACCGCTCCCCTGACCATCACGGTGTATAACGCGCCTCAAGCTGTTCCCAACATGGGGCAACAGATCACTCCGCTGGCCATCGCAAATTCCAGTTTTCAGTTTCTGGATGCGGGCATGGTCGTGACCGATCCGATCGACACCAAAGTGCCACCGGTCGAGTGGCTGGCCGGTCATGCGGCGAGCAGCGTGGTCAGTCCGGATGGGAATACGCTGCTGGTTTTAACCTCTGGATTCAACCGCGTCTTTCAGGACGCCTTCCCGTTCTTTGACCCGGCCTACTCGAGTGAATATGTATTCATCTTTGACATCCGTTCCGGTGCGCCGATTTTTGAGCAAGTCGTGCCACTTCCCAACACCTATCACGGCATCGTGTGGGATACCGGAAAAGACAGCCAGGGAAAGTACAACCAGGCCTTTTATGTTTCCGGTGGCATGGGCGATGCTCCATTCGGCACAGACCCCATTCCCTATTCCTATCCTCCGACTTCGTCCTATCCCAATGGATATCCCGGCGCCACCAACAATGGAGACAATGTTCACATCATTCAGCACGACCCCGCTACCACGCGTTGGGTGCAGACCGCGGAACTGAATTTGGGTCAACCTCCCACAGGCCAGACTCCCTCTCCTTTCGAAACGAACCTCACGGTTGCTCAAGGCCATCCTTCGGGCAATGGCCTGCCGGTTCCGGATAGTCACTTCGCTTCAGTAAACGCCGCGGTTTACGTGGCTCCATGCGCTGCGGGGGTGGCCATTTCAAGCGACGGCAACGTGCTGGTGGTAGCGAATTACTATAACGACTCGATCACGGTATTCACGGGCGGACTGGGCAGTTGGGTGCAGCAATATCACGCGTTATGGCCGGCAACCGCGCCACCCTCGGGAACCTTGCAAGGCTACGGCAGCATGCCAGGAACGGAACTTGATCTTCGTCCCGGGAATTCTCTGCCGGGTGGGGAATATCCATTTTGGGTTGCGATCACAGGGAACGGATCGACGACTCCATATACAGCTTATGTATCGAGTCTTCGCGACCGCGAGATTGATGTCGTGAGTCCGTTGGGGACGTGCACCGTATATAACCCACAAACTTGCCCCCTTCCGATGACGGTGAAGACCCGCATCCCGGTGAAAGGCCAGCCGAACAAGATGACGGTGAATCACTCCGGAACGTTTCTGTACGTGGCCGAGGACGAGTCTGACACCGTAGACGTAATCAGTCTCGTATCCAACCGGGTCGTGGAGAGTATCCCGGTCATCGCTCCCCCATCCGTCATGCAGTCGTTTGCTCTGACGGAATATACCGGCGCGAATACCAACAGCGTAACGCTTTCGCCGGATGAGAAATATCTTTACGTGACCAATGGCAACTTGAACAACGTGGCGGTCGTGCGGCTGGGTGGAAGCAATAACGGAGACCAGGTGGTCGGACTCATTCCGACCGGCTGGTATCCGAATGCGGTGAGCCTCAGCAAGGACGGCTCATGGGCATACGTGATCAACGCCAAATCGCCGACAGGCCCGAATCCGAACTTCTGCTACACCTACGGGCCTCCGGGATATCCCAGCTGTATGGCCTCCAACGAATACAATCCGCAGCTGACCAAAGCTGGACTGCTAAGCTTTCCGCTCTCGAGTGCGATGGCGCAGTTGGCGACTCTGACCCACCAGGTAACCACGAACAACCGGTTCGCCAATACCTCCTCCACCGGCGGGGTGATGGCCGCGGTTCATGAGGGCATTCAGCACGTAATCTACATCCTGAAAGAAAACCGCACCTACGACCAGATTTTGGGCGACCTGGCGCGCGGGAATGGCGATCCTACGCTGGCTCTATTTGGACAGGCCATCACTCCCAATCAGCACGCACTGGCGGAAAACTTTGTCACCCTCGACAACTTCCGCGCCAGCGCTGAAACCAGCAACGACGGCTGGCCGTGGAGCACCTCGGCCCGCGCTCCCGACGTCATCGAACACCAGTTTCCGGTCAATTACGCCCAACGCGGCCTCAGCCTGGATAGCGAGGGTTTGAATCGCAGTGTAAATGTCGCCCTGCCAACGGCAAGCCAGCGCATGGCGTCCGATCCTCTTTTCCCGGGCGGCGCGCTTTCGCCGGATGTTCCCAATGGTGAAAATTTGTTGCCGGGCCAGACCGACGTGGCCGCGCCAGATGGACCGGACGACGAACTGAATACCGGCTATTTGTGGAACAACGCGCTGCGGGCTGGCCTCACGGTTCGCGACTATGGCTGGTTCGTGGATACTACCTGCTATAACGTGGCGGCTTGCCAGGTTCCTCTGGCGCACGATCCGTTCGCCACGAACACGATCGTGGCGCCTTCGACAAACGTCGCCCTGGCGCCGTTTACCGATCCCTACTTCCGCGGTTTCGATCCGTCGTTTCCCGACTACTACCGTTTCAAAGAGTGGGAGCGGGACTTCGATGCCAATTACGCGAAGGGTGGACTTGCGAATCTAACCCTGATCCGCTTCATGCATGATCACACCGGCAACTTCTCGACTGCGATCGACCTGGTGAATACTCCGGACCGCGATCAAGCCGACAACGATTATGCCGTGGGATTGCTGGTGGAGAAAATTGCGAACAGCCCCGTCTACAAGAACAACACTTTGATCTTTGTCGTGGAAGATGACTCGCAGGATGGCGGTGATCACATCGATTCGCATCGTACCACCGCGTATGTGGCGGGCGCCTATGTGAGGGACGCGGTCGTCTCCACCGCGTACACCACCCTCGACTTCCTTCGCACCATCGAAGAGGTCTTGGGGCTGCCGCCCATGAACCTGAACGACGCTCTGGCGACGCCTATGACCGACATCTTCAACACCGTGCCGAACCGGCAGTGGAGCTTCACCGCCAGTCCCGCGTCAATCCTCTATTGCACCAACTTGCCTTTGCCCGAGCCCAAGCAGCCATGCAATAACCCTACGCCGGACGCAAGTTACTGGTCGCGTGTTACTCGAGGCCTGAACTTCAACGATGCCGATCAGGTCGATGGCGGGATCTTCAATCGCATTCTGTGGAAAGGGTTGATGGGGGACAAACCCTATCCGGCCACTCCGACGGGGTTGGACTTGCGGCAGAATCGCGAGAAGTTGCTCGCCGACTACCGGCGATCATTGCAGCAGGGCCCAGCGAAGCATGCAAAGACCGTGAAGAACTGAGAGGGAAGAGGAGGAGCGCGATGGGGCGTTCCTCCTCGCAGGTTTTTCGTCGGGAATCGATCGCGTAAGCAGTTTTGTCCGGAGGTATCGGACAAACGGCGACCCTCAATAGGAGTTCACGCAGTCGATAAAGTCTGCTTGCGCCATGGTTCCGACGCCGCAGGCAAAGACTGGCCAGTTCGCATCGCTGATGGGATTCCAGTTTGCAGAATTGCCAGCCGAACTATATTGCCCGTTATTCCCGGAGTTGTACTGCCCCATATAGAGCGCCTGTTTTGCGCTACTCGTGCGCAGCGCCGGATACAGCTGTTGCAGAGAAGAGCCCAAAAAGCCTTGCATCGAATATGCGCTCGAAAAGGTGTAGTACGGATTGAACTGCGTTGGCGCAGCGGCCAGGTCGTAGTTCAGCGATTGATAGTCCATGGGGACAAACGTTCCTTGCGTGAAAGCATAGATTTCAAAGGCAGGGTCGTTGCCCAGGTAAGGACTGATGGACGGCGCGATATCCAGTACCTGGTCAGGGGATAGGATACGGAACTCGTCCCGATGCGTATGCCCACCCAAGGTTAAGCTGATCACGCCTGGATATTTCGCAAGGATTTGCAGAAAGCTTTCCTGATACGCCGGCACCCACATCATGACGGCGTTGGCAGCAGTGAGGGAACCATCGGTCGCAAAATTCCCGGCAGAACTACATGTATCCGCGCCGGGCGGCACATGCATCAGCAGCCAAACTTTCTGGCCGGCCGCCTGGGCCGAAGCGAGAGTGGTATCCAGCCACGCAAGTTCTGCATAGGCCGTGCTGTCATTGCTCGGAAGCCCGGGAATGGGCGGGGGAACAGCAAATACGTTTGTATTGAGGCTGATCACTTTCAGGTTGGTTCCGAGAGGCTCGGCCGAATAATAGCCGCCGTTGGCGAAGGTGTTGAAGAACTCCGGATAGTCGGCCGCCGTTCCAGCTACAAAATTCGTGTAGTACGGTTCCACGGTGTTTGCGAGGAAAGTGCTGTCCGGTCCTAGGCCGGTGTAGGAATCGTTATTTCCAACCACGAACATCACGGGAATATTTCCCACCGATGCCCTCACCTGCTGCATGACAAAAACAGCGGTCTTGTCGGCAAACGCCTGCATATCGGCGACGTCCTGGGCTGAAGGGGTTCCCGTCGTGAGACCCTTGCAATTTGCGTAAAACAGCGTCGCGATCTGATGGACCAGCAGGTCGCCGCCAAAAATAATGACCGGAGCTTCCGCCAAGTTCTGTTTCATGTTCGCGAGGGCGAGGGCAAGTAAACGGTAGTTGGTATCCTCGTGCCAGGCTGGAAGTGAGGTGCTCGAAGCTTGAAGCATTCCTGCCCACGCGCTCACGTCGGCAGCGGCCAGCGCCTGGCAGTTCGATGGAGTGTCGAGCGGATTGAAGTGAATATCTGAAAACACAACCACTGGAAACGTTGCGGGCGTGGCGGGACTGCTGGACTGAGCGGGGGTACCGCACCCGCTGTTCATGCAGACACTGACCAACACAAGAAAGAACAGATAACTGGAAGCTCTTAGCACAAAGCGTCTCCTCTTGACCCGAAGTAATGCCCGCACCTGTCCGTGGAGGTCTTCCAACACAAGTGACGGCGCACTAAACGCTTATCGGCAGAAGGTGGTTTCGTGATTAATGCTGGTTGAAAATATCTCTACTGAGGAATGATTGTGAAGCCCGCGTATGAGCGGTTCTTCATCGACGACGGATTCCGGCTTCTCGCGCCATTACTGGATCAGAATTCGGCCGCTCAAGGTCTGAGCCTCCACGCGCCGGCCACCGCCATTCACCTCAAGGTGCACGTGCCTCGCATCCGATTCGGGTTTTGGGATGTCGTCCCGTTCGATCTGGAGCACACCAGAATTCGTTGACGCTTCGAGGTGAAAGCTTGCCGTAGGTGGGAGTTCGAGGCGAATGGTTCCGGATATGGAATTCAACCGCCAGTCTTCGTGAGGGATTGCCTTCACGTGGACATCTCCGCGATCGGCGGATGCCGTAAGACTTCCTCGCGCGCCGCCGATCTCGATCCGGCCTGTGCCTGTCTTGATGGTTGCGGCAGCCGGACCGACGACCATCAGAGAGATGTCGCCATCTCCGGTTTCGGCCGTGATGCCTTGCGCAAGGCGCTCGCACGAAATGTTGCCTGTGCCGGTCGCCGCTTCCACGTGCTCTCCAATGACTCGGAGATCGAGGTTTCCCTGACTCGTTTCAGCCTGCACTCCCCTCGACACATACGAGGCCTGAATGTCGCCTCGATTCGCCACAGCTCTTACTGGGCCCATGATTCCGCTGATGGTCTGCTTGCCGCGATCGACCCTCGAAGTCACTTGGGTGCGATAGGGGACGTCGATCCGGTAACGAATGTTCAGCCCTGCTTCCGGGTAGGCAGAGCTCGGCACATGCTTCAATTCGAGATGATTCTCGCTAAGCTGGATTGTCAGGACCGTCTTGAAGTAATTGTCGTCCAGTCTGGCGTTGGATGCCTGGGCAGTCGCGTTGACGGAAACCTCGCCGTCACGGCTGTAGACGATTTGGACGTCCGCGTTGGGGACCTGTACGTCGAGTACTACCGGTTCCGTCTGGTTCACGGTGAGTGTCTGATGGAATTCAGCCGTAGACTGTGCGGCGGTATCAGCAGCTACTGCGCCTCGAACTGACGACGTCAGCCACAGCCCCGATGCAATGAGGCAGGGAATCAGGAAGGGAATCCTGTGCCGGGCCGAGCTTCGTCTTGAAACGTTTGCGGACATAGGAATCACACTGGATGCATCCGCCTCCTGCCGAAGCAGGAGGCGGTCTTATTCGTAGTGGCTATAAAGAACGGAGAAAGTCAAGAATCGCCTGCTTATCGGCGGGTGACATCCGGTTGAATTTATGAACCACTCCATTGGCTTCGGACGCGGGATACTTCGACGACGGCGGTGAAGAGTGAGCATGGATCGCCTGCAACAAATCGGACGTCCTGCCGTCGTGCATGAAGAAGATGCGCTGTCCGACACCCCACAGCGGCGCGCTGCGAAACTCGTCGCCGCCGGCCTGGCCCTGACTGATGTCGTCGGCGAGGTTCGAGCCCATGTGGTGCACGAATAGATCCGAGAATAGATTCACCGGCCGGTTTTGAAGAACTGGGCTGTTCATTACGGGCGCCGTCTGCATTTGCGGAGTGTGGCACAGGGCACACCCGATATCCGCGAAGAGCGTCTTGCCTCGCTGCGCGCTCTCGCTCGGGTTTGGAGCCGGGGCCGGACCGTCGGTGAAGCGCATCAGGATCTGGAACTGCTGCCAGTCCGGCAGGATGTGGAGAGGGTTGTCGAAGTCCTGGTTCCGCCGATCATTCGAGGCGGTGCGTACGACGTCATTGGGCTCCGGCTTCTCCGGGCCCTGGCAATTCGGATCTTCTTCCGTTGCGGTCGGGAATGCTTCATTGGTGATGCCCATCTCGACGTTGTAGGCCTCGCCAGCAAAGATCGTGATGGATTTATTCTGTGCCTTCCATCCGAAACGAGTAATCGTGCCGTCATTGCCACTGCGGTTGGGATGACCACTGATGCCGAGAGGGCCGCGTTCAGCGGCGGTGGCATCATGCAGCGAGAGAATCTCGCGATCCTGGATCGATTCAATCAGTCCCAATCCCAACATCTGCAGGGGAATGCGGAAGGCGAGATTGCCCGCCTTGTATTCCGCTTCGAAATCCGGCTGGGTCAGTGCGCAGTTGGGAATGGTGTGGTCGTTGGTGCTGCCTTTCACCGTCCAGAGTTGATGGACACCGCCGTCCGGCGTGCCGTCGGGTTTGTACTTGAAGCGCACTTCTCGAATGGGACCGAACTGATGCTCGAAGCTGGGGACTGTGTTCAGCCTGCCATAGCGGAGCGGAACCAGACCGAACTGCGGATTCTCCGCTGGCTTGGGAGATCCGTTGCCGGGATTGGGAACGATGAAGCCACCCGATCCACCCAGCGAGGGTTGAGCGTGACAGACGAAACACTGGTCCGCGTTGTGGCGCGCGCCGAGTCCGTTCGAATTGGTGTGGAACTGAGGAAACACGGGATCCAGTTCGCCCAGTCCGATGACCGGCGAGCCGTCGGTGACATCGGCACAGCTATCGCAGGTGGATTCGAGCTGGCCGGCGCGCAAGATTCCTTCTTCAAAAGAAATCCGCTCGTTCTCATTGACGGTGACACCCGTGATAGGGTGAGGACTGATTAGCGGGGGATGAGGAATCGGAATCCCCTTCTGTTGCAGTCCACCGCCAGTGTTTTGAATCCCGCCGCGTACGCCAGGATCCTTCTGCGCGACCCCCCAACTCGAAAAGATGAGCAGAGCGCACGCTACAGTTAAGGTTTGTGCAAGTCTTCGAGTGTTCATACCATCTCCAATGTTTCTGAGTTCGGACTTCTTACTGGGACCCGTGCCGCCTGCCGGCAGCCTTCAGAAACCGCAGGATCGATTTCAGACCGAGGGCGAGACCATTCTTCGCCGGACGCAAATGAACCCCGTCGGAACAGGATTCACCCCCTTGCCGTGATCGGACCTCCTGGCCAGAACCTGCTGGCTCCTGATCCCGGATGTCCATCTCACAACCGCACCTTTCACACCAGCGCCGGACCGTTTGTTTCCGGGCGACGACGAGAACGCGTTCGTTCTCGATCGTGATCCGGGTGCGTCGGTTCGTCGTCACGGCCCCCCTCAGCGAAGAATGAATCATCGCGTGGGCGTCACTTTGCGGCAGACCAACGAATTCGTCAAAGGATCTGTCTCGAAACTGCTTCTGGACAGGTAAGGTACTGAGGGCACAAGGATTAGAAGGAGCCCTGAACTCCCGTGCTAGAATCTCGATCAACGCTTGGGGGCGGATGAAGGATGGATCTCGGGGCATCGGGACAGAAGATTGCCCGATTTGGGCTCTATGAGGCCGATGTTCAACAGCGGGTCCTCACTAGAAATGGGCTCCGCGTACGACTGCAGGATCAACCTTTTCAAGTTCTTGCTTTACTGCTTGAGCGTCCCGGCGAACTCGTCACTCGCGAGGAAATTCAGTCGAGACTTTGGCCCGCCGACACCTACGTCGCCTTCGACGACGGCCTGAACACCGCCATCAAGAAACTTCGCTCCGCTCTTAGTGACACTGCAGATAATCCCCGCTTTATCGAAACCGTGCCTCGGCGAGGGTACCGTTTTGTTGCTCCCGTCACATTTCCTGCTCAAACGGCTTTGGATGAGCCGAAGAAGCCTGTCAGTCCAGCTGAGAACCTGGTGATTGCTGCTCGAGAGAGCTCGCGGATCGTAATCGAATCGAGTCCTTCTCGCTCGCCACGTCTGTGGATAGGGGGCGCGCTGGCACTCGTTCTCGCCGCCGGAACGGGCGCGTTCTTCTATCGTGCGGGAAATCGCCGCGCTCCCGAAGCGACCGAAGCGAACGCCTCCCGGCTGGCACCAGCCCTCAAGCCTCGTCGTTCGGTAGCCGTCATGGGATTTCGCAATCTCTCGCGCGGGCCCGAGCAAGCTTGGATTTCCACTGCCCTGTCGGAGATGCTCACCACGGAACTCGCCAGCGGAGAGGAGTTGCGGACGGTTCCCGGGGAAAGTGTGGCCCGTACGCGCGCCAACCTTTCCTTGCCCGACAGCGACAGCTACGCGCAAGACACATTAGCCCGCATTCGAAAGAATCTTGACGCGGATTACGTCGTCGTCGGGTCGTACTTTGATTTAGGCAAACGCTCTGGCGGTTCCGTGCGGCTGGATCTGCGCCTGCAGGATGCGCAGACGGGGGAGACGTTGGCCAGCGTTTCTGAAGTTGGAACCGAAGTCGGCCTGCCTGCATTAGCGGCGCATGCCGGAGCCCAGGTCCGGGCTAAGCTCGGCGCGGCGCAACCGTCGCCCGCGCAGTCGGCGAGCGCCACCGCGTCGCTGCCATCTGGAGAAGAAGCCACGCGCCTTTACGCTGAGGGCCTCGCGAAGTTGCGCAATCTCGACAGCCTGGCAGCGCGCAGCCTGCTTGAAAAAGCGGTGGCTCTCGAGCCCTCCGTTGCCCTCGCGCACGTCGCCCTGGCAGATGCCCTGACTGACTTGGGCTATGAAGCCAAGGCAAGAGAGGAAGCCGAAAAGGCGTTCGATGTTTCCGGGCCCTTGTCCCGGGAACTGCGCTTGCTGGTAGAAGGCAGATACCGCGAAGCGACGCATGAGTGGGAACGGGCCATCGAAACTTATCGTGCCCTCTATACCTTTTTCCCGGACAATCTCGAGTATGGATTGCGCGTGGCCGCAGCGCAGGTCTCGGCCGATCAGGGTCAAAATGCGATCGTGACGCTCACAGAACTGCGCAAGCTTCCTCCTCCCGCTGCCGACGACCCGCGCATCGATTTGACGGAAGGCGATGCGGCTCGTTCCATCGGCAACTTTCAGCGCGAGGCCGACCTGACATCCCGCGCCGTGGAGAAGGGACACGCCATCGGTGCCAGATTGCTGGTGGCGCATGCACGACACGCGGAATGCTGGGCTCTCCACAAAATGGGGCAGGTAGACAAGTCCCAACAGGCATGCGCCGAAGCCAAGCGGATTTTCACGGAAGCGGGCGATCGAGTTTCTGTGGCCAGCCTGCTGGTGACGACCGCCGCAGTGTTGGAAGAGCAGGGAAAGCTCGCCGAAGCCGAAGCCAGTTACGAGGAAGCCATAAAGGTCTACCGGGAAGCCGGCGCTCAAGGCGGATTGGCGCGCGCTCTGAATAATCTCGCTATCGTTCAACGAAATATCGGAAACCATCCCGCCGCGAAGAAAATGTATGAGCAGGCAATCTCCATCTCCCGGTCGATCGGGGACAACGACTCGTTGCTTCTAGCCCAGGGCAATTTGGCAGCTTTGACTTTCTTTGATGGCGATCTTGCGCAAGCACGATCCGCTTATGAAGATCTGCTACTCACCTGCCGGGAAACAGGCAGTAAAGACAGGATCGCGTTGCAGTTAGGCAACGTTGGCGATGTATTGTTCTACCAAGGCGATCTCGGCGGTGCGCAACGCGCATTGGAAGAAGCGGCCAAGCTCGACTCGGAATCCGGTGAGAAGCGACAACTGGGATACCACCTGGCTAGCCTCGGCGATGTCTACCAGGCACAAGGCCGGTTGCCTGAGGCGCGTCAACAGCGACTGGAAGCTTTGAAGATCCGAAACGAATTGGGCGATCGCGGAGATATTGCGGACTCCCGCGCCTTCCTCGCAGACTCGTCCATCGAAGAAGGGCATCCCGCTGACGCCGAAGCACCGCTGCGAGAAGCGATCACAGAATTGCAGTCTCTGAAAATGGTTGATGACGAAGCTTATGCGTACCCTCTGCTGGCCCGAGCATTGGTAATGGAGAGTAAGGCAGGAGAGGCGGCAACCATCATCGAGCGCGGTACTCCGGTCGCTCAGAAATGCAGCGACCGCGGCGTGCGCTTCGTCTTCGCCATTGAAGACGCCCGGACTCAGGATGCGAATGGCAAGCATGCTGCCGCGATCGCAAGCATTCAGCATACCTTGGCTGACTTGAATAAATACGGCTATGCGGGATACCAAATGGAAGCGCGCCTAGTGCTTGGTGAGGCCGAGATGAAAGCAGGGAAAGTGCGGGAAGGGCGGCACACCCTGACCGATCTGGAAAAAGATGCGCAGGCCAAGGGATTCAACCTCGTCGCGCGCAAGGCAGGAAACGCCCTCGAACAGTCGAAGGACAAGAGTCAGTAAGGCTGCTTCGGAGCTCCCCTTCGAGTTATCGGTACTTTTCGGTGTGGTAGACTACACAATCCTGTGGTCAAAACTCTCTCTATCTGCCAAGAGGGGAGGGCGTCGTTGCGCGCTTTGGTCCGGCTTTTCTTCTACTGCATCGTTTTTGTTTTTGTCATTCCGTGCGGTGCGGTCGACCCCACGGATTACTACAACCACGTGGTATTCGACAACAGCATCACTCAGGATTACTACTACTACAGCAGCGGCCGGTCGGTATTTCCCAGCACGATTGAATTACTCTCCGGGGCACTCCCGGTTGAGAAGAAGAATTTTTTTACAGCTCCGAACGCCCTGCGGTTGCAATGGCGCTCTGTCCCCGGCGGAAGCTGGGAGGCGGAAGTACGCGTCGTCAGCATGCGCAACCGGCCAACGGATTTTCGCGGGGACGCCCTCTATATATGGTGCTACTCCGCGGAAGCGATCCCGGCTTCCGATCTGCCCTTTATTCAACTCGAAGACGAAGAGCATGACTTCACGGCTCCGGTCAAACTCGACGGCCTAGCCGGGGATGTCCCGGCGAAACGCTGGGTGCAGTTGCGTTTGCCTTTGAACCAGTTCGCGACCGCTTCTATCCATCCCTTTCAACTGCACGGACTGCACAGCGTTCACTTCGGACAAAGCTCCTCGGATGACACTCCCCACACGTTAATCATCGATGAAATCAAGATTGATGACCGAAGTGTTTCTTTGCCCGTGGCGCGTGAAGTCCGGAGCCTTCCTTCGGTGCCGCAAAACGTCCAGGCCAAGGGCTACGACCGGCACATCGACATTAGTTGGGACGCCGTGGCGGATGAAGAGTTGCAGAGCTATGCGATTTACCGATCGCTGAATGGGCATCGGTTCCAGTCGATTGGCATCCAGACCGCGGGCATCAACCGATATGCGGACTTTATCGGGAAGTCTGGAGTCAAGGCCTCTTACCGGGTTCGGGCGGTGGATCGCTCTTACCGGCAATCGCCGATGTCGGAGGTCGCCACCGCCTCGACCAGAGAATTGTCCGACGATGAATTGCTGACCATGTTGCAGGAAGCGTGTTTCCGTTATTACTGGGAGGGCGCTCATCCGGTCTCAGGCACGACTCTCGAAAATATTCCCGGAGACGATCGCATCGTCGCAACTGGCGCCACCGGATTTGGCATCATGGCGCTTGATCGTAGGAGTCGACCGCGGATTCATCACTCGCGAGCAGGGCCTTCAGAGAATCACGCAAATTCTGGACTTCCTCGAAAAAGCGCCCCGCTACCATGGAGCGTACGGGCACTTTCTGAACGGCTATACGGCTGAGAGCCTTCCGGTATTCGGAATGTTTGATAACGGCGGCGATCTGGTGGAGACGTCTTTCCTGATGGAAGGACTGCTGGCCGCGCGGCAGTACTTTAAAGGAAGCACGGAAGCCGAACAAAACACTTATAAGAGGATCACCCAACTTTGGGAGGGCGTGGAGTGGGACTGGTACCGGCACTCTCCACAAAACACTGCGCTGGTGTGGCATTGGTCTCCGCAATGGTCGTGGTACCTCGATCACCGCCTCACCGGATTTAACGAGACCATGATCACGTACCTGCTGGCAATCGCGTCGCCCACGCACGGTGTCCCGGCAGATTTCTATTACTCGGGGTGGGCCAGTCAGTCACAGGCTGCGGCCATGTACCGCAGAGGATGGTCGGGCTCCAGTGAAGGCGATCTCTACACAAACGGTCACACTTACTATGGCGTTAAGCTTGACGTTGGTGTAGGGACCGGCGGTCCACTATTCTTCACACAATATTCCTTCATGGGCTTTGACGGTCGCGGAATTCAT
Source organism: uncultured Acidobacteriaceae bacterium (assembly GCA_963788555.1). Taxonomy (GTDB): domain Bacteria; phylum Acidobacteriota; class Terriglobia; order Terriglobales; family Acidobacteriaceae; genus Sulfotelmatobacter. Next base: position 1,518,589 of record CAWBHM010000008.1, read on the forward strand.
GATCGGTACACCGATTATTTTGACAACAACCGCAACCTTGCGCTGATTAACTTGAAGTATTGCGAGGCAAACCCTGGACACTTCGAGGGTTATGGTCCTGACAACTGGGGGCTCACCGCCAGCGATGATCAGCTGGGCTATTCCGGCCATGCCCCCAATCCGCAGAACGACAACGGCACGATTACCCCAACCGGCGCACTTGGTTCGTTCCCTTATACGCCGGAGGCTTCCATGGCTGCCCTGAAGTTCTTCTATCGAGAGTTGGGCGACCGGCTATGGGGGGTTTATGGTCCGCGCGACGCCTTCAATCTGACGCACCATTGGTTCTCCCCCGTGTACATGGGACTCGACCAGGCCCCAATCGTAGTCATGGTCGAGAACTATCGCACCGGCCTTGTCTGGAAAATGTTTATGTCTAACCCCGAAATTCAGCCGATGTTAGACAAGGTCGGCTTCGAGCGTGACAAAGCCGAACCATTGTCGACCTCGACGCCCTGAACCTGATTCGTTACTCCAGCACGTCCGACCGTCGACGGCAACCTTCACCAACGCCCTGTCATCTCATCCTGCCGCTTCAATAGAGACCATCATGTATTTTTCGCCAGAAAAGCACGAACCGGGGGATACCCTGTTTCGCTGCAACTAGGAGCCTTTCAATGTGCAGTCGGATGTTCTCCCCCTCCTCTCTTCGAGCCACGTCGGTACTTTTGGTGTTGGCAGTGGCATTCTTCGTGGGATCTGCCCAGGCGCAGTTTCGTGCGTCTCTGCGCGGAACGGTAACCGATACCCAAGGTGCCGCGGTCCCCGGCGCCACCGTAACCCTGATCAACACCGATACGAATCAGACCATGGTGTCTACTTCGGACGGCAATGGAATCTATAACTTCAACGCATTGCCTGCGGCTCCCTATCGACTCACCGTGGAGCACGAGGGCTTCGCAAAGAAGACTCTTGAGCATGTCGTGATCATTCCCGAGCAGCCTAATGCGCTTGACTTGCAACTGGACGTTGGCCAGGTTCAACAGACGGTAACGGTATCCGGCTCCATCGAGACCCTGGACACGGAGACGGCCACCGTGAGTGGCACGGTCAACAGTAATCAGATTCAACACATGCCATCCTTTGGGCGGGATGTCCTCAAGTTGGCGCAACTGGCACCGGGCGCGTTCGGTGATAATTCACAGGCCAGCGGCAACGACAATTACAACCTTCCCGGCACCCAGACCGGTGGAGGACAGTCGGGTGGTGCGGACGGCATCTTCAAGACGGAAAATGGCGCACAAATTATCGCCAACGGAAACCAGACGGAGAACAATGGCATTTCCATCGACGGCATCAGCACCACCAGCGCGGTGTGGGGCGGATCTACTGTCATTACGCCGTCGGAAGATTCGGTGGACAATGTAAAAATCGTCTCTAACAGCTATGACGCCGAGAGTGGCCGTTTCAGTGGAGCGCAGATCCAGATCACTTCCAAGGGAGGCAGCAACCAGTTCCATGGGAGTGCCTTCTTTACGGCTCATCGCCCCGGGCTCGATGCGTATCAGCCCTTCAATGGCTCCGGCAACAAAGTGCTGCGCGACGACAATTTCTTCGATCAGTTCGGCGGCGGCATCGGTGGTCCGATTTGGAAAAATAAGATCTTTGCCTTCTTCAATTATGAAACGGTTCGCAGCCCCCAAAGCAGCGCCAGTATTGCCAATGGATGGTACGATACCTCGGCTTTCGACTCGTCCGCCCCGGCGGGCAGCATCGCCTCAACCTATCTCACGTTCCCTGGCGCTGGTGTCGTCAGCAAGGGCATCAATAGTTCGACCTGCGCCGATGCAGGGTTAAGCGAAGGGGTGAACTGCGTAACGATTCCGGGGCAAGGCCTGGATATCGGCTCTCCTTTGAAGACCGCCTTGGGTACGCAGGATCTGAGCTGGAAGAGTCAGAGTAATCCAGGCATCGGGGGCGGCTTCGACGGCGTGGCCGATATTGCGAACTACGTAACTTCCAGCGCCACTACTTATTCTTTCGCTCAGTACAACGGCCGTGTCGATGCCAACGTCACCGCGAAAGACCGCCTCGCCTTTGCCATCTATTGGGTTCCCCAGTCAACGACGAACCTCAGGGGTCCCGCACGAGACTACAACCTCTTCCACCACTCGCAAATCAATGACGCGTTTTCCATAATCTGGAACCGCACCATTTCGCCCACCTTCCTCAATGAAGCTCGCGCCAACGCGGCCGGATGGCGCTGGAACGAAATAACGTCCAACCCGCAGTCGCCAGTGGGGCTTCCTGAGGACATCATCGATCAGACCGGCAGCATCACCGTAAACTCGTTTGGACCCAGCGTTGGCAGCATCCTGAATCAGTGGACTTACAGCTACAAGGATGTGGCCACTAAGATTTCTGGAAGACACACGATTAAGTTTGGCGGGGAACTTACGCGCCTGTTCTATTTGCAAGACTGCGCTCCTTGCGGCGTGCCCAGCTACCTCTTCTTTAATATGTGGGATTTTCTGAATGACGCTCCGCACCAGGAATCGGGCAGCTTCAATCCCACGACTGGGGCACCCACCACTCAGCGCCAGGATGACCGTGAAAACCTCTGGGGCTTTTTCGTTCAGGACGATTTCAAAATCCGCAAGAATCTAACCGTGAACCTGGGACTGCGCTGGTCGTACTTCAGTCCACTCTCCTCCAAACAGAACAATATGTTCGTGGCCATGCCGGGCGCAGGTGCGGATTACTTGACGGGCTTGGCCGTGCGCAAAGGGAATTCATGGAACGCGGAAAAAAATAACTTCGGACCTCAACTCGGTTTTGCCTGGAGTCCGAATTCCTTCCACGACAGACTAGTGGTTCGCGGCGGTTACGGCCTGAACTACAATCAGGAAGAAATCGCCATTTCGTCCAATATCGTTGCCAATCCTGGCTTGGTGGTGTTTCCGACATTCAGCATGTCTACACCCACCTCGCCGAATCCTGGGATTATCTATGCTACCTCCTCGGACCCACACTCTCTGACCGGCTATCCGGCGAACCCAAACGCAGTTTCGCTGCCTGGCCCAAATGGATTACCGACAACCGGTACCGTCAATGTCAGCATTTTCCCAGGTACTCTTCCCACCATGCGTATCCATCACTACTCGTTGGACACGCAATACGATCTGGGTCACCACTTAATTGCGACCTTGGGATATCAGGGCAGCTTGTCGCGCAACCTCTTCTTCCACGAGAACCCGAATGCCGTTCCTGCAGCCAGCGGGTTTGTTTTGAATCCGCAGATCGGCGGCGGAGACTACTGGGGTGTCTCAGGCCATGCCAACTACAACGCCATGCTGGCGGAACTCAAGCATCAGTTCGGGCAGGGCTTCACGGCCGACGCCCAATTCACCTGGGCGAAGAGCATGGACACCAGTTCCGGCCCGTACTTTGAACAGGACTACCCATACAATGTGGACTTGAATTACGGGCGCTCCGACTACAACGTCGGCAAGGCGTTCAAGGTTTTTGGAGTCTGGCAGCCCGTCTTCTTCCACGGCAGCAGGAGTTGGGTCGAAAAAATCGTCGGAGGCTGGTCGCTCAGCGGCATTTTCAATCTTCACTCCGGGTTCCCTTGGACCCCGGTCGTGAGCGTGAATGGCGGAAGCCTCTATTGTGGAACCTGCGGTTATGGGCAATTGCTCCCGTCGGCTTATCTCGGCGGCGCTGGGTCCAACACGAGCAACGACGCCTTCAAAACGGTCGCAAGTTCGAACTATCCGCAAGGGGGCACTGCATATTTTGCGACGCCCGCCTACACCGCTTATGGCGGCACCACTTATGGATCCGCGCTGCCTCAGCCACCGCGAGTCCAGCGTAACTCCCTGAACATGCCAGGCTATAAGGCCGTAGATTTGACCCTGGCGAAAGCCTTCGGTCTGCCCAACATGAAAGGTCTCGGGGAGAACGCAAGGTTTGAGTTTCGGATGGATGCTTACAACATCTTTAACAACCTGAACCTCAATCCGAATCAGATCTCGAACAACATCGGCAACTCGAACTTCGGCACGATCACCGGTGCTCTTAGTGGCCGTGTGATTACGCTGGGAGCGAGGTTCAGCTTCTGATTGCAAAGTAGCTCGATTGCAGTAAATACGGGGATCGCCTTGGCGGTCCCCGTAGTGCTTAGTGGCCGTGATGCCTCCTGCCTTTACCGGATGCCGCCCGATGGATTCCTTCAGACGCCTCACTTCTTCCAAGTATTGACTCGAGTTTTGCGCTGGAGTCCGCCGCAGCGCACGGCTTCCTAGCCATCCAATGGTTGTGGTTCTTGGTCCGGAGAATATCGGTAAGGAGGACGAGAGCGATGAAAGATGTGAATGTTCAATCCACCAAGCAGTCCAGCCAGGATTTGGCATGTCAACTTTGCGATGGCATTTTCGAACACGCAGTCTGGTGCGCGACCCGGGAACCGCGGGTGTCGTATGCCTACAGGCTCGTGGCCGATGCGTCTGCGATCACGCTCGCCGACTCCTTGATTTTGCATTCCCTGGGCGTCGCCTGGGGCGAGTCCGCGCGTAATTTAGTCAAGTGAATGGAGATCTAGGTGAGTGCGGGGGACAGTTTGTCCCGACTAGTTCTGCGTGGGAGCTCCAAGAATCAACAGTAGAAATGGGCCACGGCAGACGCAGGATATAATCTCCCGCACCTATGGATCTGGCCGAGAGCAGGCCTTCTACGTTCCGATCGTCGGTCGCGGTCAGGGTCGGCTTAACAGTGGCCGCGCTGGTGATTTGGTTCTGGACGCAATCCCTGATCGGCGCGCGGGGCGCGCCGGCTTCGGGAATTGAAGATCGCGTTCACAACCTAACCGCTCCTAGCGAATCTATATCTACACGACCATCCTGCCGCTGCGAACGCGTTGCTGATCATCAGTTCGGGCATTATTGATCTGCTCGGTATTTACCTGCTCTCGTTGTGGATCCTCCGGAACCAGCTGCGGCCTTTCCTGGCACTGGTGATGGTGCTCGGATTACGGCAGATTATGCAGGCATGTGTCGCACTTCCTGCGCCGCCCGACGCGATTTGGCACTCTCCCGGGATCCCGTCTCTGCTGGTGACTTACGGCGTCGCGAATGACCACTTCTTTTCGGGACACACTGCAATTGCGGTCCTGGGTGCGACGGAGCTAGTCGGGTCGGGCAGGAAGTGGATGACGGTCTTAGCCATCGGAATCGCGCTATTCGAAGCCACAACCGTACTGATATTGCGCGCGCACTATACCGTGGACGTCTTTACCGGCCTGGTCACAGGACTCTACGCAGCACACTTGGCGGAGCACATTACGAACTCGCTCAAGGAAAAGTCCAAGTCCGGAATATAAGATACTGAGCAGACCATCTTTGCTTCTTCTTCGCGTCCGCTTGACCAGGGCGCATCTATCCGCTGGCAGGTTTCTTCCCCATTCATCTGCCGCGATTACTTTGGTTTAGCGGAAATCGTCAAAACCGTGATTGCGATCACGAAGAACCGTGATGAGGGCCATTTGCCCCAAATCAGGCTTCGAGGAAGATGTCCTTGTAGAAAGAGGAGGATGCGGCCGCTGAGCCACATCCTGCGGCACGACCGGGCTGGCAAAAGGCGCGGCGGAGCGAGGGCAGGAGGTTCCGATGGGCACAATCGAAATCCATGAACCAGAGGTAAAGGAAGTCAAAGAGGTACGAGCGGCAAACCGCGGCACCGCGGCGGTGTTGCCTCGTACGGAACTCATCCTGGGGCCGGCGCTGCCTCCAAGAGCCATGTTTGCTGACAGCGTCTTGGACTTCGGTCAACAGACTAAGAGCAAGGCCTTAGCCACCACCACGTCATTTATTTTCAATTGCCTGGTGATCCTGGTCATGCTCGCCGTTCCGCTCATGTTCACCGAGGAATTGCCTAAGGCGCAACTACTGACGTTCCTCGTTGCGCCACCGCCGCCACCGCCGCCGCCTCCACCGGCTGCCGCAGTGGAAAGGGTAGTCCGGCAGATCCAGACCGACATGCTTAACAATGGTGAATTGCGCACCCCTTCGAAAATTCCACAGAAGGTACAGATGATTAAGGAAGAAGAAGCTCCACCGCCAATGAATGCTGGCGGCGGGGTCGTGGGTGGCGTCCCGGGAGGCATTCCGGGCGGTCAACTGGGAGGAGTGATTGGCAGCGTCATCAGCTCCACACCCATGGCAGCGGTCCCGAAATTCGTTCCCGTGACTCCACAACGGGTGCGCATCTCTGGCGGCGTAACCAAGGGGCTGCTGATCCACCGCCAGGAACCGGTCTATCCGACCTTGGCCCGAGCGGCGCGAGTGCAAGGCGAGGTCGTATTGAGCGCGGTCATCAGTCCCTCCGGCCAAATCGAGAACCTCCAGTTGGTCAGCGGCCACCCCATGCTGGTGCCCGCAGCCATGGCGGCGGTGAAGGAGTGGCGTTACAAGCCGTACCTTTTGAACGGACAACCGGTTGAAGTCGAGACCACCATCACGGTGATCTTTACTCTCTCCTCGTGAAGTGGGGAAGGCGCACTCTGGGAGCGCCAGGAGTCTAAATATGGCTGCAGAATATACCTATCGCGTTTCGGCCTGGTGGACCTCGGGCCGCACCGGACTGGCCAAATGCGAGTCCTCCCCCAATACGATCCATTTCTCCGAGGCCGCCGAGTTGGGTGGACTGCAGGGCCGGTGGACGCCGGAGCAATTACTTCTGTGTGCCCTGGCGGCTTGCTTCACCACCACCTTCCACGAGGTCGCGCGGGCCGCGAAGTTCGAGTTCACGGACTTGGAAGTGGAAATTGAAGGCAGCGTTCACCGCAACCGGAATACCGGCTGCAATTTCGACGAGATTCTGATTCGTCCCAGATTGACGGTGCAATGTGAAGATCAGTGCGAGGGCGGACTGAACCTGCTGCGCAAGACCAAGGCGTTGTGCATGATTTCGCGCGCTATTACCGTCCCGCAAACTCTGGATGCCACCGTCGAAACCGGCAAAGTCCCCGTCGAAGGCTGGAGCAATCAGGACGCGGGAGTCAAAATTGGGGTTTAACCATCCGGGGTAACGCGGAGCCGACCAAAGGGCAAGGGGGTGCGTATGATGTTCTCTTACAGACTGGTACGTCTGATCGAATCGCATGCCGATGCGCTCGCCGCGGGACTGGAGGAGCGAGTCCAAGGCAGTCTCCAGGTCACGCATTTTCGCGATATTTCCGCCCATGAATTGAGAGAGCGCGTTTACGAAATCTACCGTCATCTGGGCGAATGGCTTCTGGGCAAGAACGAACTAGACATCGAACATCGTTACCGCGAGATCGGGATGCGGCGGGCTGCACAAAAGGTCCCGCTTAGCGAAGTCGTCCAGGCGATTGTTCTCACCAAGGAAAATCTTTGGGAGTTCCTCAAAAGTGAAGCCGTCATGGATCGAGCGATCGAAATCATGGGCGAACTGGAACTTCTACAAATGCTCGAGATGTTTTTCGATCGGGCTATCTATTATGCCGTTGTGGGATATGAAGAAGAAGTAGCCCGCACCACGCACCCACAAGGTGCGTTGCGCGCAAGCTAATAGGGGAGCTAACAACGATGTCGATGTCGTGGGAAATGGAATACAAAAAGCGGCTCAGGATGGCCGACGATGCGCTGCAATGCGTGCAGTCGGGGATGCGCGTCTACATCCAGCCCGGCTGTGCCGAGCCCGAAACGCTGGTCGAGGCGCTGATGCGCCGCGGGCCAGACGTTTATGACGTGGAAATTGTCCACATGATGACCATGGGTTGCGCGCCCTACGTAGCCCCCGAAATGGCCGGTCACTTCCGGCACAATGCCGTGTTCATCGGCGCGAACGTGCGCGACGCCATCAATGACGGCCGCGCGGACTACACCCCGATTTATCTGAGCGAGATCGAAGGGCTCTTCGAAAGCGGCGCAATGCCGATTGACGTGGCCCTGATTGAAGTCTCCCCACCCGATTCCCACGGATTCTGCAGCTTCGGCGTAGGCGTCGACACGACTCTTACCGCCGCCAAATGTGCCAAGTACGTCGTGGCGCAGATCAACGACAGCATGCCTCGCACCTACGGCGACAGCTTCATTCACGTCAACGATATCAATGCTTTCGTCGAGTCGTCGCGCCCGTTGTGCGCCTTGAAGAGGCCGGTGGTCACCGACCTGCAAATCGCAATCGCGCGCAACGTTGCCGGCTTGATTGGAGATGGCGCGGTTCTGCAAACCGGCATCGGCGGAATCCCCGATGCGGTATTGCCCCTGCTGATGGACCGGAAAGATCTGGCCGTTCACAGCGAACTGGTATCGGACGGCGTGATCCCGCTCATTGAAGCGGGCGTCCTGACGGGAGCGCGGAAAAACTTCAAGCCGCGCAAGATCATTCTGGGATTCGCGCTGGGCACCAGGCGCCTGTTTGAGTTTGTCGACAACAATCCCATTTTCGAGTTTCATCCCACGGCCTACACCAACGATCCCGGACTCATCGCCCGCAATGACAATATGGTGGCGATCAACTCCGCAGTGCAAATCGATCTGACCGGGCAGGTCTGTTCCGACTCGATCGGCAACCAGTTCTATAGCGGAATCGGTGGGCAGGTGGATTTCCTGCGCGGAGCTACGCGCTCCAAGGGCGGCAAGCCGATCATCGCCATCTCATCAACCGCGAAGCAGGGAACCATTTCCCGGATCGTGCCCATGCTCGATCCCGGCGCTGGAGTGGTGACATCCCGCGGCCTGGTCCGCTACGTCGTGACCGAATACGGGGTCGCTTACTTGCATGGTAAGTCGATTCGCGAGCGGGCCAAATCTTTGATCGAGATTGCGCATCCCGATTTTCGCGCGGAGCTCTACGAATACTGCGAGAAGACCAAGTGGGCGCAGCCTCATCAGGCAGCGCAAACGGCGACAACGAGGTGAGGGACGAGGTGAGGAATTATGGCGGGCGCAGCGCGCGGCAACATCACAATTGATGTCGAGGAATGCAAAGGGTGTGGGCTCTGTGTGGAGTCTTGCCCCCCCAAGTGTCTGGAACTCGCCCCGGAGCTAAGTTCCTATGGGGTTCATCCCGCGCGTTATACCGGCCACGACTGCACCGGGTGCGGCATCTGCTTTTATTGTTGTCCCGAGCCGGGAGCCATTACAGTTTCCCGGCTGATCCCGCCACCGAAAACCAGTGCTCCGCAACTCCCTCCAGGAGGCGAACATGCGGCAACTTTGTAAAGGAAATGTTGCAGTGATCAAAGGCGCAGTGTTGGCCGGCTGTCGAGCCTACTATGGCTATCCCATAACGCCAGCGAGCGAAGTCGCCGAAGCCGCTGCGCTCTACTTTCCCGAGGTCGGTGGAACGTTCGTACAGGCCGAAAGCGAAACCGCTTCCATCAACATGGTGTACGGAGCAGCTTCCGCGGGGGAGCGAGTCATGACGGCATCCTCCGGCCCCGGACTCAGCCTGATGCAGGAAGGGATCTCCTACCTCGCCGGAGCGGAACTGCCTTGCGTGATCGTCGATGTGATGCGCGGCGGTCCAGGTCTCGGCAACATTGCTCCCGAACAAAGCGACTACTTCGCCATGGTGAAGGGCGGCGGCCACGGCAACTATCGCAATCTTGTGGTCGCTCCCGCTTCCGTGCAGGAGATGGCGGATCTGACCATCCTTGCCTTCGAGTTGGCCGACCGCTACCGCAATCCGGCGATCGTGCTCACCGACGGATTTGTGGGCCAGATGATGGAGCCGCTCGACCTCGAGTATCGCGAGATCCTCGCTCCCGAAAAGCCCTGGGCGGTCAAAGGAACTGCGGAGACGCGCAAGAACATGGTGAGCTCCATCTTCCTCGAATCTGATGACCTGGAAGAGCACCAGCGCCGCATGGAAGCCAAGTACATGCGAGCGCAGCAGGCAGAAGTTCGTTGCGAGGAATACCGCACCGAGGACGCTGAACTGATCGTGGTCGGCTACGGGATTGTGTCGCGCGTGCTGCGCTCGGCCGTCGACCTAGCCCGCAAGCAGGGAATCAAGGTCGGACTGTTTCGTCCCATTACGCTTTGGCCTTTTCCGTCGAAGGAACTCTCGGCAACGGCGCTGCGTGCCGAGAAGCTTCTCGTGGTGGAGCTCAGCAACGGACAGATGGTGGAAGATGTTCGCCTCGCCCTGAATGGCCAGCGGCCGGTCGAGTTCTACGGACGCGGCGGCGGCAACGTGCCGTCGGTGGACGAGTTGCTTACGAAGATGGAAGAACAATTGCCAGCGGCAGTGTGAGCGACGGACACGGGAATCGATCCGCAATAGCGGTACTGAACCACATCGTAATGAAGAGACCAATCGCACTTGTGATTTTCGCGACCGCGCTGTTCAGTCAGTCGTTAGCCAAAACCAAATCCGGCGCTTGCGACAACCCACAGTCCGATACATGCTTTGCGGCGGTTGTTCAGAACGCAAACGCACTAAAGGCCCGTATGAAGAACCCGGACAGCTTTCGGCTAACCAAAGTCTCGGTCACAGAAAAGGGTTATGTCTGTTACCGCTACTCCGCCGAGACTGGACTCGGAGCACTGCCTAGTTCCGTAGCGATATGGTTTCCACACGATGTTCCGTTTGACGTCCTTTTATCCTTAAACGAGGACGGGCACCAGCTATTCGGGCACGGATTGGTCAACGATGTACAAGACAACGTTGGCCTTACCAAACAATGCGGCACCGGAACGTTACTAGACCCAGGCAAGATAACCACCGCAATGTCCGCCAGTGGGCAAAGGGATTTTTGAAATGATTCCGATTGGGACCATAAGGACGGCAGTCATGTGCGCTTGTCAGTGCTGCGTGGGAGCGGTAAGAAGCAAAATCCCGCAGGGTCGGAACTGCTGCTCTGGAGCCACCGATGTCAGAAAATAACATGATGAAGATTGCCGAGCTTTCGGAGGGGCCGAAGATGGGCACCGACAAATACGAGGTCGTGCACCAGAAGTCGGAAGTGTTCTATCCCGAGTATGAGCGCAAGAGCGACCTCAAGCATCAGACGCACTACTGTCCCGGATGCGGTCACGGAGTCGCCCACAAACTCATCGCCGAGGCTCTCGAAGATCTCGGACTACAGGACCAGACCATCCTGGTCAGCCCCGTCGGATGCTCCGTCTTTGCCTACTATTACTTCGATGTAGGGAATGTACAGGTCGCGCACGGTCGCGCTCCAGCCGCAGCCACGGGCCTGAAGCGGGCTTGTCCCAACAAGATGGTGATCGCCTATCAGGGTGATGGCGACCTCGCCGCCATCGGTACGGCGGAGATCGTACACGCCGCCAACCGCGGCGAAAAGATCAGCGTCTTCTTCGTCAACAACGCGATCTATGGCATGACGGGCGGACAGATGGCGCCCACGACGCTGGTCGGCCAGCGTAGCACAACCTCCCCGTGGGGACGTCGCCCGGTCAATGAAGGATTCCCGCTCCACATGGCCGAGATGCTCTCCTCCTTGGAAGCCCCGGTTTACATCGAACGCGTCGCACTCTCGGACAACAAGAACATCATGAAAGCGCGCCGCGCCGTTCGCAAGGCGCTCGAGTTGCAACGCGCCGGCGCCGGCTTCACCTTCGTCGAGATCCTCTCCCCGTGTCCCACTATCTGGGGTAAGGATCCGGTCGAAGCACGGAAGTGGATCGGGGAGAAGATGATTCCGCAATTTCCCCTGAACGTCTTCCGCGACCGCACAGTTGAAATTCCGAACACCAACGTGCCGCCGCACAAGACTGTGGCCGAACTTGTTCAGGGAGAGCGCAAAGCCGCTCTCGAGGCCGTGGTTCCCGGACGTCACCATCACTACCGGGAACTGGGAATCAAGATCGCAGGCTTCGGCGGGCAAGGCGTCCTTTTGCTCGGCCAACTGCTCGCCGAGATGGGCATGCGTGAGGGACTGGAAGTCAGCTGGCTGCCGTCCTACGGGCCCGAGATGCGTTCCGGTAGCGCCCACTGCCACGTCTGTCTTTCCAAAGAACGCATTGGGTCGCCAGTGCTTTCGCGCCCCGACGTCCTCGTTGCGATGAATGAGATCTCGCTTCGCAGATTTGCCGCCGAAGTCGCTCCGGGTGGAACCGTTATCTACGGACGCGAGCGCCTTCCCGAAGACCTGACCATCCCGCAGGCACAAGTCGTCTGCATCCCGGCCTCCGAGATTGCCGACAAGTTGGGCTCCGCCAAAGTGGCCAACGTCGTCATGATGGGAGCCCTTCTCGAGGAAACCGAATGCCTCGCATCGGCGACTGCCATGAAAGTGCTTGAGGCCAAGGTGAAGAATCCGGTGCTGCTCGCACTCGACCGCAAGGCGCTCGATGCGGGCAGAATCTACATCGACCACACGGTGGCGATGGGCGCGGTCACGCAGGCGGACGGCTTCGCCCAGTAACGCTCGGTGCAGATCCTCAGTAACCCCTCCGAGAGGCCCACATCTCGCTGAAAACGAATATCCTCCTGCACCTGTAGTGACCGAGATCACAGAAGGCGGTGATATCGGCCCTTTCGAAAATAACTCTCTGATGTAATCCTCAAAACGGGTGCAGGAGGTGTTCTATGGCACTCGTGGAAACCCATCTCGAAGAGACGAAGTCCGCAGTCGCCGAGCGCGAAGTACCGCAGAAAACTGCTGCGATCGCCGTCAAGAACGTCCTATTCGCCACCGATTTCTCCGCATGCTCAGAAGCAGCCCTACCCTACGCCACGGCCATCTGCCGTCGTTTTGGAAGCACGCTGCACACCGCCCATGTCCTGTCCGATGCCAGCCTCCTCATGATGACTGGAGGCGTGGATTACGTCAGCATGAGCACCATCTACGAGGACGCACATACCGAAGCCAAAGAGAAGCTCGATCAGATTTCCGATCGCCTGGAAGGCATTCCGCATCACAACTACGTCCGTCACGGCCAGGTGTGGAAGAACCTTGCTGGAATTATCGAAGAGAACCACATTGATCTCATCGTGTTGGGTACTCACGGCCGCGCCGGTCTGGGCAAGTTGCTGCTAGGCTCGGTCGCCGAGGACATTCTCCGCCACGCTTCGTGTCCGGTGCTGACCGTTGGTCCGAAGGTCTCTGGACACCCCAAGCTACCGGCCTTCCAGAAACGAGGACGAGATCTGGCTCCGCTCGAATTGGAGTTGCGCGAGATCGTCTTCGCCACCAATTTTGATCAATATTCGGTGCGGGTCGCGCAGGAGGCGGTTTCTCTGGCGGAGGAGTTCTGCTCTCGTCTGACACTGGTGCATGTGATCGAGGACTACAGCCAGTTGGGCAGCCATCCCGGTCCAATCGAAGAAAGCATTGTCCGGTTGAAATCGCTGGTTCCAAACGACGCCGCCTTGCAGTATCCGCCTGAAACCGCGCTGGAATTTGGCCATGCGCCAAAATGTATCCTGAAGATCGCGGCCGATCGCGAAGCTGACATGATCGTGCTCGGCGCCCGCACTTCCGCCGAGGTTGGTACCACGCACTTGCCCTGGTCCACCGCGCACCATGTAATCGCCCAGGCACATTGCCCAGTGCTGACGATTCGGGGATGAAGTCGCCGATCCAAGCGCTGTGCTGCAATCCGGCTTTGGGACGCTGTGAACGGCCATTTCGCGCCAAGATGCAAAGCGAAATCGACCAACGGGAAATATCTGCGCTTAACGTTGTGGGACTAATACCAAAATGAAACCTGCATGTGAAATTCTCGTGAACAAGTTTGTCTGCGCTGGACGCACCGGTACTAGAATCGTTTTTTACATGGAAGTCGAAGCACGAATTGAAGTGACCTTCATCTGCGATTGAGAACGAATATGCCTTCCTACTTAGCCAAGCCGACTCCTCCCAATCAGGACAAGCGCTGGAAACTGGTCGATGCCACCATACGGCGTCAGGGCCAGCAACAACGCGGCTTGATTGAGACGCTGCACACCGTGCAAGAGGCGTTTGGATACCTGGACACGCAGGCGCTGAGATATGTAGCCATGTCGCTGCGCGTGCCTCTAAGCCGAGCCTACGGCGTCGCCACCTTCTACCATTTCTTCACCCTCAAACCCGCGGGTGAGCATACCTGCGTCATCTGCATGGGAACGGCGTGCTACATCAAGGGCGCGCCGCAATTGCTGGATGCAGTGCAGCGCGATCTGGGTATTGTCCCTGGTGAAACCACTGCGGACAAGAAAGTGTCACTACTGACGGCGCGTTGTCTCGGTTCGTGCGGCCTTGCCCCGGCCGTCGTCTACGATCAGGAAGTTGCCGGAAAGGTTGCGACCCCGGCCATCCGCGAGCACCTGAAGAAATGGACTCACGCATGACGCCCGAGGAACTCGACCAGATCGCCGAAACCGAACGCGAAGCGCAAAGCCAGTTCACCCAGCGTGTAAATGTCTGTGTCGCCGCCGGATGTCTATCCTGCCAGAGTCAGTCGGTGAAGGATGCTCTCGATCAAGAGGTCACCCGCCGCGGCACCAAAGATCACTGCCAGGTCAAGGGCGTCGGTTGCATGGGTCTGTGCTCCGAAGGGCCGCTGGTCTCGACCAGCGCGGGCGTGCTTTACAAGAAGGTCGAAGCCTCGGACGGCCCCGCGGTTCTCGACAGCCTCGAAGGTGAGCCCGTGTCCCGCCTGGTCTGTCCCACCGATGTTCCGTTCTTCCAGCGGCAGAAGAAAATTGTTCTGGAGAACTCGGGCGTCGTCGATCCCGAACGCGTGGAAGATTACATTGCCGCCAATGGCTATACGGCACTGATCAAGGCCCTCACCGAAATGACTTCGCGCGAAGTCATCGACCAGGTCACCATAAGCGGCCTGCGCGGGCGCGGCGGAGCAGGATATCCCACCGGCCTGAAGTGGAGCACCGTCTCCAAATCCGTCGGCACACAGAAGTATGTCATTTGCAATGCCGACGAAGGCGATCCCGGTGCATTCATGGACCGCAGCGTGCTCGAAAGTGATCCCCACCGTGTGCTCGAAGGCATGCTGATCGCGGCGTACGCCGTGGGTGCATCCGAAGGCTACATCTATGTGCGCGCCGAATATCCGCTGGCCATCAAACGTCTGCGCACGGCCATCCGCCAGGCGGAAAGAATCGGGCTGCTCGGTTCGAACATCTGCGGCACGCGGTTCAGTTTTCGTGTCGACCTGCGTCTGGGCGCGGGAGCCTTTGTCTGCGGCGAAGAGACTGCACTGATTGCGTCAGTAGAAGGTAAACGCGGCACGCCGCGGCCGCGGCCACCCTATCCCGCCATGGAGGGCCTGTTCGGGCAGCCCACGCTCATCAACAACGTCGAAACCTACGCCAATATCGCTCCCATTATCCGGAACGGCGGAGATTGGTATGCGCAGATTGGCACCGAGAAGAGCAAAGGCACGAAGGTATTCGCCTTGGCCGGACGCGTAGAGAACACCGGTCTCGTCGAAGTTCCCATGGGAATTTCCCTGCGCGAGATGGTCTTTGAAATCGGAGGCGGAATTCCCGAAGGCCGGAAGTTCAAAGCGGTGCAGACCGGAGGTCCCTCCGGCGGCTGCCTGCCCTCGGAATTGCTCGACATGCCGGTGGACTACGAATCGCTGGCGAAAGCCGGGTCGATCATGGGCTCGGGCGGAATGATCGTCATGGACGAGAGTTCCTGCATGGTCGACGTCGCCAAATATTTCATGGACTTCTGCATGACGGAGTCCTGCGGCAAGTGCATCCCTTGCCGCGTGGGCACCTACCAGATGCATCGCATCCTGACCGCCATCGCCAACATGAGCGCAACGCCCCAGGACATGAAGATGCTCGCGGAACTCTGCGATCTTCTCAAGCACACCAGCCTGTGCGGGTTGGGGCAGTCGGCGCCGAATCCGGTGGTCAGCACGCTGCGCTCGTTTGCCGAAGAGTATCGCGCGCATATTGAAGACCATAAATGTCCGGCTGGAGTATGCGGCGCAAAGTCCGGGGAAGAAAGGGAAACCGCATGAGCCCCGCCCCCGTCAAAACGCTGAAAATCGATGGCCGCGATCTGAGCGGACGCCAGGAAGAAACCATCCTCGACGTCGCCCGCCAGAACGGTATTTTCATTCCGCGCCTGTGTGAGATGGACGGGCTCTCCGACGTCGGAGCCTGCCGTCTGTGTCTGGTGGAAATCAAAGGCCAAAACAAGTTGCTTCCGGCATGCGTCACTGCGGTGGAGGAAGGCATGGAGGTCACCACCGACTCCGAACGCCTGCAGGGGTACCGCCGCATGATTCTTGAGTTGCTGTTCACCGAGCGCAACCATGTGTGCTCCGTGTGCGTCTCCAACGGTCACTGCGAGATGCAGATGCTGGCTCAGCGACTCGGCATCACCCACGTGCATTTCCCCTATCGCTACCCCAAAGAGGAAGTCGACGCTTCGCACGACCGTTTCGTCATCGACCACAACCGCTGCATCCTGTGTACCCGCTGCGTGCGGGTCTGCGACGAGATTGAAGGCGCCCATACCTGGGACATCATGGGCCGCGGCATCGACGCCAAAGTCATCACCGATCTCAACGAGCCGTGGGGTTCGTCGGAAACCTGCACCAGTTGCGGCAAGTGCGTGCACGTGTGTCCTACCGGTGCTCTGTTTGAAAAAGGACGCTCGGTGGCCGAGATGCTGAAACGCCGCCAGTTCCTGCCTTACCTCACCATGATGCGGGAGGAAAACGAATGAAGACAAAAAGCTCGAACCACGAAGGGCACGAAGGTTCACGAAGGAAACTCCTGCACTTGAATTCCTTCGTGTCCTTCGTGGTGAATAATGAGTCCCATGAGTAAGAAAAAGCTGGCTACCGTATGGCTCGATGGCTGCTCCGGCTGCCACATGTCGTTTCTCGATATGGACGAACGGCTGCTCACCGTTTCTGGTCTGGCCGACCTCGTTTATAGCCCGCTAGTCGATGCCAAGGAATTCCCCGAAGAGGTTGATGTCACGCTGGTCGAGGGCGCCGTCAGCAGCGAAGAAGACCTGCACAAGATCAAGCTCGTGCGGGCGCGGACGAAGATCCTCGTCTCTCTGGGAGACTGTGCCGTAACCGCCAATGTGCCAGGAATGCGCAATCCTTTTGGCACCAAGGCGGTTTACGACCGGGCCTATCGCGAGAATGTGACCTTCGATCCCGGAATTCCAGACCAGGTGGTGCCTGCCTTGTTGCCGAACTCGCGCCCGGTGCACGAGTTTGTCGCCGTGGATGTCTTTGTCCCAGGCTGTCCGCCATCGGCCGACACGATCTATTACGTCGTCACTGAACTTTTGGAAGGCCGGCAGCCGGATGTCAGCGCTAGAACTCGTTTTGGATCGTAAGTGAGTTGTGAGCGAGCTTCGAGCTAAGACCTACTACCTCGAAGCTCAACGCTCACAGCCCGTAACTGAAAGGGAGAGTTTGTGAAGCAGGCCAGCAGCATCGTTATCGATCCGGTTACGCGCATCGAGGGCCACTCCAAGATCACGCTCCATCTGAATGAAGATGGGCGGGTGGAGGAAGCGCGCTTTCATGTGACGCAATTCCGTGGCTTCGAAAAGCTGTGCGAAGGGCGTCCGTTCTACGAGATGCCGTCGCTGATGGCGCGCATCTGTGGCATCTGCCCCGTCAGCCATCTGATCGCGTCCGCCAAGGCCTGCGACCAATTGTTGGCCGTGCAAATTCCACCTACTGCCGATAAGCTCCGCCGTATTTTCGGTCTCGCGCAGGTCACGCAGTCTCACGCGTTGAGCTTGTTCCATCTATCCTCACCCGACTTGCTGCTGGGGATGGACGCTGACCCGGCGAAGAGCAACATTTTTGGCGTGGCGGAGACCAATCCTGAACTGGCGCTGGACGGCATTCGCCTCCGCCAGTTTGGACAGCGCATCATCGAACGCCTCGGCGGCAAGCGTATTCATCCTGCCTGGGTTGTTCCCGGCGGCGTGAGCGAGCCCCTGACCGAAGCGAACCGCGATGCCATCCTGTTTGCGCTCCCCGACGCCCTCGCCATCGCCGAGCGCACCCTTGAATGGTTCAAGAGCGCCACCGAGCGCTTTCGGGAAGAGATCTCTGTCTTTGGCAACTTTCCTACGCTCTTCATGGGCATCGTCAAGAAGGACAATGGCCTCACTTTCTACGATGGCAAGCTCCGTATCGTCGATGCCTCGGGCCACATTGTGGCGCAACAGGTGGACACGGCGCAGTATGCCGACTACATCGGCGAAAAAGTGGAACCGTGGAGCTACCTCAAGTCCTCGTACTACAAGCCCAAAGGATTTCCCGACGGCATTTACCGCGTCGGACCGCTGGCCCGCCTCAACGTTGCCGACCGCTGCGGCACGCCACGCGCCGATCAGGAGCTCGCGGAATTCCACGAACTGCAGCGCACCGCAGTTCTCAGCTCCTTCCACTATCATCACGCTCGCCTGATTGAGATCCTCTATTGCATCGAGCGCCTGGAACAGTTGCTCAACGATCCGGAGATTCTTTCCAAGCACGTGCGGGCTGTGGCCCATCCCAACGCGATGGAAGGTGTTGGCGCAGCCGAAGCGCCGCGCGGAACTCTGTTCCATCATTACAAGATTGACGAGCAGGGCTTGATCCGTTGGGTGAATCTGATCATCGCCACCGGCCAGAACAATCTGGCCATGAATCGCAGCGTGCTGCAGGTGGCCAAGCATTTCGTGCATGGCAACCGGCTGACCCCGGGCATGCTCAATCGCGTCGAAGCCGTGATCCGCTGCTACGACCCGTGCCTGAGTTGTTCCACGCACGCCTTCGGCGAAATGCCACTGCGCATCCAGCTTCTCAGCCCGGTCGGCGAAGTGCTCGACGAAGTCGCGCGCGCTTGAATGTCGAACGGATGTAGCGCTATGGGGAACTCGAACTTGCTCGCAACCACGACTCCAGGCGCGACGCGGCGAAAGAATGCGACCGACGAGTAGGACAGAGACTCCGCTTGGCGGCCCCACCCAGAGTTAAACTTCAATCATGCCCCGCGTCCTCATCATCGCCTACGGAAATCCTCTGCGCTGCGACGACGGCCTGGCGTGGCGCGCCGCCGACTCAATGGAGGGAAGGTTTGCCAGTTCCGACGTCGAGATTCTCCGCACCCAGCAGCTCACGCCTGAGATTGCCGAAAGCGTCAGTCGTGTAGAAGCTGTGCTTTTTATCGATGCCGCCTCCATCGACGGAACAAACACGCAACCTGGAAACATCCTCGAGGCACCTGTCGTACTGACCAACGAGACGCCTCATTCCTCTCACCATCTTTCTCCCGGTGCCGTCCTCGCCCTGGCTCGCGATCTTTATGCCACCAGCCCGCGCGCATTTTCCGTAACCTTAACCGGCCAGTGCTTCGACCACGGCGATTCACTTTCGCCGGAGGTCGCCGCCGCTTTGCCTTCTCTTGTGCAGCGAATTAAAGCCCTGGTTCAACAATTGCTCTCAGCCGAAGCGTTTCCCGCGAACATCCACAAAGCCGTAAAATGACGCCAGCAGGACAGGCCTGATTCATGACGGTTGCGGCAAAACCCGCGACGCAGCGCCTCCGCATCACTTTGCGCGGAGCCGTGCAGGGAGTCGGTTTTCGTCCGTTTGTCTACCGCCTCGCCACCGAGATGTCCCTCACGGGTTGGGTCCTGAATTCCTCCGCGGGCCTGGTAGTCGAAGTGGAAGGTCCCGCGGAGGCGCTCAGCCGCTTTGAGCAACGGCTGGAGCAGGAGCGCCCGAAGGCGTCGGTCGTAACTGTTCGCGAATCGTCATGGCTGCTGGCCGAGGGTTCGACCCGTTTCGAGATTCATGCCAGCGACCACGATTCCGGCAAGAGCGTTAACGTCCTGCCCGATCTCGCGACCTGCACGGAATGCCGCGAAGAACTATTCGATCCCGACAATCGCCGATTCGGGTACCCCTTCACCAACTGCACGAACTGCGGCCCGCGCTACACCATCGTTCTCGATATCCCCTACGACCGGCCCAACACCACGATGCACGCATTCGTGTTGTGTCCGCGATGCCGCGAAGAATACGAGAATCCTGCGGACCGCCGCTTCCACGCGCAGCCCAACGCTTGCCCGGTATGCGGACCGAAGTTGAATGGCACGATCGAAGATGCCGTCCTGGCCCTGCGCGATGGCCAGATCGTTGCTCTCAAAGGCATCGGAGGATTTCAACTTCTGGTCGACGCCCGCAATCCCGACGCAGTGGCCCGCCTTCGCCAGCGCAAGCATCGCGAAGAAAAGCCCTTCGCATTGATGATGCCGTCGCTTGAGATGGCGCGCACCTACTGCGAGATTTCGCCCGCGGAACTAGACCTTCTCGAGTCGCGAGCCGCTCCCATCGTCCTGCTGCAGCCCAAAGAGGGCACCGACATCGCGCCGAATGTTGCGCACTGCTCCCCCTATCTCGGCGTGATGTTGCCCTACTCGCCGCTCCACCACCTGCTGATGGAGGAGTGCCGCTTCCCGTTGATTGCCACCAGCGGCAACCGCAGCGACGAACCTATCGCCATCGACAACGACGAAGCCGCAGCGCGCCTCGCAAACATCGCGGATCATTTCCTCATGCACAATCGCCCCATTGTCCGCGCATGTGACGACTCGGTAGTGCGCCTCACCCGCGGACGCGCCGGCATCCTGCGCCGCGCCCGCGGCTATGCCCCGCTGGGCATTCGGGTTCGCCACGAACAGCCGCCAGTGCTCGCTGTCGGTGGGCATCTGAAGAACACCGTTGCCATCGGTGTCGGCCAGGACGTCTTCCTCAGCCAGCACATTGGCGATTTGGAAACTCTCGAAGCCCGCGTCGCTTTCGAGAGGGCGATTGACGACCTTTGCCGCCTCTACAGTTTCAAGCCAGGGATCGTCGCCTGCGACCTGCATCCCGACTATGCTTCCACGCAATGGGCAGAACGATCTGGTCTTCCTATCGTGCGCGTGCAGCATCACCAGGCGCACGTTGCGTCCTGCGCCGCCGAGAACAATGTGGAAGGCCCATACCTCGGTATCTCGTGGGATGGCACCGGATACGGCCTCCACGGCGCGATCTGGGGAGGTGAATTCTTCCGGGTCGACGGGAAGCAATTCGACCGCATCGCCCACCTGCGCTCCTTTGGATTGCCCGGCGGCGACGCCGCTGTGCGGGAAGGATGGCGTTCGGCCGCCAGCCTGATGTTTGAGGTCTTCGGCCTGGAGCCCATGCACCCTGTCGTCAGCGGGAAGTCGGCAGGGAATCCCCGATTGGATGATGCCAAGGTCCGCTATATGCTCGAACACGGCATTAACGTAACGCCCACGACGAGCGTGGGACGCCTGTTCGACGCGGTCGCTTGCATCGCCGGAGTAGCCCGGCAGAACCGTTTTGAGGGTCAGGCCGCCATGCTCCTCGAAAATGAAATTGGCCGCTTCCGCACCGAAGAAGCGTATCCTTTACCGGGTGGGGACTGGGCTCCTCTGATTACGGCGGTCATGACCGACAAGATCGCGGGAGTCGCTGTGCCGCTGATCGCCGCGAGATTTCACAACGCGCTGGTGAATTGGATCGTGGAAGTCGCCACCGATGTGAAGCTAAAGTCGATCGTGCTCAGCGGCGGCGTCTTTCAGAATCGGTATTTGACCGAGCGAGCGGCCACGATCCTGGAGTCTCGCGGTTTCGTAGTACATACGCACCGGCAGGTCCCGCCCAACGATGGCGGAATCGCTCTGGGGCAAGCCGTGATGAGCAGCTTGTAGCGCCGGCGTTTCGGTGGAAGGTGGCGCTTCAGCGCCGCGTCAAGGCAGCCAATCCCTTGAGGGCTTTAGCCCCTGCGGGGTGGCGCAAAGGAGATCACGCAATGTGTCTCGCAGTTCCAGGCCGCGTTGTCGAAATCATGAACGGAAGCGACATCGCCTTCCGCGTGGGCAAGGTCGATTTCGGAGGCATCCGCAAAGAAGTGAATCTCGCCTACGTCCCCGAAGCCGAAGTCGGAAAATACGTCCTCGTCCATGTCGGCTTCGCGATCAGCGTGATCGACGAGGAAGAAGCAAAGCGCGTCTTCCAATACCTTGAAGAAATCGGTGGGCTGAAGGAGGAACTCGGTGAAATTCCTCAGTGAGTATCGCGATCAGAAAGCTGCCGAACAACTGTCGCAAGAGATCTGGAAGAGAACAACCCGCCCCTGGACCATCATGGAAATCTGCGGCGGCCAGACCCACACCATCGTCAAGAGTGGTCTCGAGGACTTGCTTCCCCGTGACATCACTCTGGTTCACGGCCCCGGCTGTCCAGTCTGCGTCACGCCGATCGATCTGATCGACAAGGCTGTGGCCATCGCCCAGCGTCCGGATGTCATCTTTTGTTCTTTCGGCGACATGCTCCGTGTTCCCGGCTCTTCGAGGAGCCTCTTCGACGCCAAGGCCGAAGGCGCCGACGTTCGCATCGTGTACTCGCCGCTCGACGCTCTGAAACTCGCCAAGACGAATCCCGACCGCCAGGTTGTCTTCTTCGCTGTGGGCTTCGAAACCACCGCGCCCGCCAACGCCATGGCCGCATGGCAGGCCGACCACGATCACGTCGACAACTTCTCGCTCCTCGTTTCGCACGTGCTCGTGCCTCCCGCGATGGAAGCGCTTCTTTCGTCATCGAACTGCGTTGTCCAAGGATTTCTCGCAGCGGGCCACGTCTGCACCATCATGGGCTACGAAGAATATTTTCCGATCGCCGAACGCTATAGAGTTCCGATCGTCGTCACCGGTTTCGAGCCGCTCGACATTCTGGAAGGCATTCTGATGACGGTCAGCCAACTGCAAGACGGCCGCCACGAAGTGGAGAACCAATACGTGCGGGCCACCCGCCGGGAAGGGAATCGCCCCGCACAAGATCGCATTATCGAAGTCTTCGAAGTCGTGAACCGCCAGTGGCGTGGCCTCGGCGAGATTCCTTCCAGCGGCTTCCAGTTGCGCGGACGTTTTCAGAAATATGACGCCAACCTCCGTTATCCCAGTTCCACCGAGCCAGCGCGTGAATCCCCCGAATGCATCAGCGGACTCATTCTGCAAGGCATCAAGAAGCCTCACGAGTGTCCGGCGTTTGCCGTGAAGTGCACGCCGGAGAACCCGCTCGGCGCTCCCATGGTATCGTCGGAGGGCGCGTGCGCGGCCTACTACCACTATGGCAGACGCCAAAATCATGACCGAGTTCAACCTGAGTTGTCCGGTACCCCGAGTCGCTGACGATCGCATCGTCCTGGCGCACGGCGGCGGCGGACGCCTCACTCATCAACTCATCGAAAAGATTTTCATGCCCGCGTTCGGCAATTCCATGCTCGAACAGCGGCACGACGGCGCAGTCTTGCCGGTCAACGGTTCGCGCCTGGCCTTCACCACGGATTCCTTTGTTGTACGTCCGCTAATTTTTCCCGGTGGCACGATCGGCGATCTCGCCATCTACGGCACCGTCAACGATCTGGCCATGTGCGGCGCGCGACCGCTTTACCTGAGCGCCGGATTTATTCTCGAGGAAGGCCTCCCCATGGATACGCTGCGCACCGTGGTCGCGTCCATGCAAGAGGCGGCGGCGAAGGCTGGCGTTCAACTCGTAACCGGCGACACCAAGGTTGTCGACAAAGGAAAAGGCGACGGCATCTTCGTTAACACGTCGGGAATTGGTCTGATCGAAGCGAACGTCAAAGGGACGATCGGTCCCGCTTCAGTTCAAGTTGGTGACGCCGTGATCGTCAGCGGCGATCTCGGCCGCCACGGTATCGCCATCCTCTCCGTGCGCGAAGGCCTCGAGTTCGAATCGCCGATCCTAAGCGACACAGCTTCCGTCTGGCCAGCGGTAGAAGCCCTGTTGAATTCGGGCATCGAAATCCACTGTCTCCGGGATCTAACGCGCGGCGGCCTGGCGACGACTCTGAACGAGATTGCCGGCGACCGAGACATCTGTATCAAACTGGAAGAGACGCTCATTCCCGTGCAGGAGACAGTGCAGAGTGCCTGCGAAATCCTCGGTCTCGATCCGCTCTACGTCGCGAATGAGGGCCGCTTCGCGGTATTCGTGCCGGCGGCGCAAGCCGAGGCAGCGCTCGAAGTACTGAAGAAAGTGGAAGTGTCGCAAGGGTCAGTGCGAGTCGGGAAAGTCGAAGAGAATCCGGGGCGGACGGTCGTGCTGCAAAGTCGGATCGGCGGGAATCGCGTCGTCGATATGCTGAGCGGCGAGCAACTGCCCAGAATCTGCTAATCAGCGAGCTGTCGAAATACCTTTGTCATCCTGAGCAAAGCGAAGGACCTGTGCAATTTTGCGCGTGCGAGAACTGCATAATTCGTCGCACGCCGTCGCGCTCCATCACGCCGCCTTCATGGCCAAGGTCCCCACCGAATCCGCAGGCAACTCGATCATCACCGCACGATCCCGCACCTGGATCTGCACTCTTTGTGCATGCGGTAATTCATTCCGCACCAGCAACACAATAGACCCGTCCGGATTCACGAATGCCAGTGCGTCATCGCACGTCCCAGTAGTCTCCAGACTCTTCGCTCCCACTTCCACAAAGTGGGTCAGGTGCTTCAACAAGTAGTAGTCATGGTTATAACGAAAGGTCTTCGCCGCAGCGTCGACGCTCGACCAGCGAGTTTTGCGCCCATCCCCAGGTGCTCGTGCCACCCTGGTCGGTAGAGATGTTCCAGTACATGTAGGCCGACGCGCCGCTGCGAAAGTAGTGCTTCATCAGCTGCCAGCAGTAGCCCGTATAACTCCAGTTGTTCGTGCCGTCGCCGCACTCCTGCTCGGACTGGTAGATCAGCAGCTTAGGAAATTCGCGATGGATTGCCGGAAGCGCGTTTTTGCCCGCCCATTGCGTGCCCACGCCCTTGACGAACCGCGCCGCACTCTCGTCCGCCGTGATCGTCTCCAACATCCTGGGATCGCCGCGCTCCAGCGTTCCAAAAAATACATCGACGCCGCGCTTCTGCATCTCCGGTCCCAGCGAATGCAGGAAACGCACCAGGCCTGCGGGAGTCCATGTGCAGCTGGGGAAATTCTGCGCTGAATTGAATTCGTTCTGCGGCATGACCATGCCCAACGCGAATCCCTTCCGCCCGATACGCGTCGACGAATCGGCCGAAATATCTCGCGTAGGCGTCAAAGTACTGCGGCTCCTGGATGAACATGTCCTCGCCCTCGTGCCCGATCTGATCGGGGCGAATCCCGTTGTCCTTCATCCCCGGGTAAGCCTTCGCTTCCGCGTAAAAATGATTGCGCTTCATCCAACTCGGCGGGCTCCACGGCGAAGCCCACAACCGCAGCGCCGGCTGGTAGCGTTGCGCGGCGTGAATGAATGGGATCAAGGTCTGCCGGTCGTGCTCGATGCTGAAATGCTTCAGCTCAAAATCGCCATCGGTCTCGTCGTAGCTGTAAGCCTCAGTGGCAAAATCGTTCGCGCCAATCGGCATGCGGCAATATGTGAAGCGCGCGCCAGCCTTCGGATCAAAGAGTTCCTGCAGCACGCTCTCCCGGTCTTGCTCGCCCAGCGCCATCAGCGAGGTCCACCCGAGCTCGTTGAAGCAACCTCCGAAACCCTCCAGCGGCCTGCGCTGCCGGTAACGTTTGCGCCGGGTCGACATTCAAATTGAGGACCTCCCAACCGAACGCCGGCTTAAACACCTTGCCATCCTGCCAGGCGCTGCCCTCGGTGGTAGTGACAAACCTCAGCCGGTCATCTTTGAGCGGCTCTGGAGGTGGCAGTTGCGCTTCCGCCAGTCTGCTGCACGCAAGATTCGCAACCACCGCACCCGCCGCCGTCCCCGCGCAACGCTGGATCATCTGCCGCCGGTTCCAAAGCTCTTGAGCCATACGCCTGTTGCCCCTCGCCACCGTGATCTGTGCTCAAATTGCGCTGCCATCATACAACAGCGTTTGAGTACTTCTGCCGAGCCGGCTTTCCACCAACAACTCGCTATCTCTCTCATTCCACAACGCTGCTACCCAGTGACCCTAATCACGCCCGCCCGTGAGAATTATCACTGCCCCGTTCCTGTAGGGGCAGACAATGGAGAGCGGTATCATGTCTTTTAGGCTGCACCCTACGGAGGTAGGAAACTATGACGTCCGTGATGACTCCTCCGGGAATTAAAGTTCCCGGAGACTACATTGAATCCGTGATGATCAGTGTGAAAGCGAAGAATCCCGCCGAACCCGAATTCCATCAGGCGGTCGCAGAAGTGTTCGACTCCCTACGGTTAGTCCTCGCCAAGCATCCCGAATACCAGTCCGCACGTTTGCTAGAAAGAGTGGTCGAGCCCGAGCGCGTCATTATGTTCCGCGTGCCCTGGTTCGATGATCTGGGCAACATTCAGATCAACCGCGGTTTCCGTATCGAGATGAACAGCGCCATCGGCCCCTACAAGGGCGGACTCCGCTTCCATCCCTCGCGTCAACCTCGGCATCCTGAAGTTCCTGGCGTTCGAACAGGTCTTCAAGAATTCGCTCACCACGCTCCCCATGGGCGGCGGCAAGGGCGGATCCGATTTCGATCCCAAGGGCAAGAGTGACAACGAAGTGATGCGCTTCTGCCAGAGCTTCATGACCGAACTGCAACGCCACATCGGCCCCGACACCGACGTCCCGGCCGGCGACATCGGCGTGGGCGGCCGTGAAATCGGCTTCCTGTTCGGTCAGTACAAGCGGCTGCGCAATGAATTCACCGGCGTCCTGACCGGCAAGGGTCTGGGCTGGGGTGGATCGCTGATTCGTCCCGAAGCCACCGGATACGGCTGCGTCTACTTCGCCGCCGAAATGCTGAAGAGCAAGAAGGACTCGCTCGAAGGCAAGCTCTGCCTGGTTTCCGGCAGCGGCAACGTCTCGCAATACACCGTCGAGAAACTGCTCGATCTCGGAGCCAAGCCCGTCACGGTATCCGATTCGAACGGCGTCATCTACGATCCTGACGGCATCGACCGCGAGAAGCTGGCCTGGGTCATGGAGCAGAAGAACCTGAAACGTGGACGCATCCGCGACTACGCCGACAAGTTCAAGAAGGCGATCTTCATGCCCACCGACATCAAGCTGGAGCACAACCCGCTCTGGAACATCAAAGCGGACTGCGCTTTCCCCAGCGCCACGCAAAATGAAATCACCGCGAAAGATGCGGCGAATCTGTTGAAGAATGGCATCAAGCTGGTGGCCGAAGGCGCGAATATGCCCAGCACGCTCGACGCTACCAAGATGTTCCTCGATGCCAAGATCCTGTACGGACCGGCCAAGGCTGCCAATGCTGGCGGCGTGGCTACCTCCGGCCTCGAAATGGCCCAGAACAGTGCACGCCTGAGCTGGACTCGCGAGGAAGTGGACGACCGTCTGCACAAGATCATGATCGCCATCCACCGCAACTGCTTCGAAACGGCCGAGAAATACGGCACGCCCGGCAACCTGGTAAATGGCGCCAACATCGGCGGCTTCCTCAAGGTAGCCAATGCGATGCTGGATCAGGGCCTTGTGTAGTTGTGGTTGCGTATGTGGGGACAGCCGCCTCGGCTGTCCGCCGAGCGAAGCCCGGCAGTGGTCAAGTGGAGTAAGAATCGGGTGCCCCACCCTTGTCCCTGCGCTTTTTGCAGGGACAGGGTGGGGCTTTTGAGTTTTAGCCCCCTAATGGCTGACGGCTGCGTGATACTACGGACGTGCTTCAGCCTCACCTGATCTTGGACAAGTCGGTCCTGCAGATGCTTAACTCCCGGGAGTTGTTTGAGCTAAACATCTTCTTTGAGGTGATCGGAACTCCTGTTCTCACCAATGAAATCATTGCCGATTTGGAGAAACCCCCAGGCCGGAACCGGCTGCCGCGCGACGTTGTAAGGGCGTTGGCCACGAAAAGATGGTCAGCGCCTCTTGAGCCGATGCACTTCCGTAAAGCCGCGTTTTGCAACT
Organism: uncultured Acidobacteriaceae bacterium; assembly: GCA_963788555.1. Classification (GTDB taxonomy): domain Bacteria; phylum Acidobacteriota; class Terriglobia; order Terriglobales; family Acidobacteriaceae; genus Sulfotelmatobacter. Next base: position 1,546,443 of record CAWBHM010000008.1, read on the forward strand.
TAGCTAATCAGGATGTCCCAATGCACGGCGCAACGTTCTTGGATCTCGATGCTCCAAATGTCGCCACAGGTATTGGTGTGCACATTGATGCTCGGCCCTTGCAGCGCGTATGGCAGCGTTGGGCGAGTGGAGATTTCAGCCCATTGGATGAAAAACTTGCTCGCCAAATCCGCAGCGCTATGGAAGGCTACGATCCATTGGTAATTCGTGATGGCTGGCGACAGTTTAGCGATAAGCACTTTTCGGAGTGCAAGACTCTGGCCGACTTAGTTGCGGCGGTTGACGCGCTCATGGCGAGCTTTCATGAACCTGCGCAGCGCGTGCTTCTTCGCATTACGCTTGGCATTCTGATGGCACCGGAAAGTATCGCTCGGCTTGCCTTCCGGTTGTTCAATGTTGGCCTTATTACACGCCTGAGAGACCACGCGCCATATGCCGCGTTTATCACACAGCTGTCATTGGTTTACATCTGCGGCATTACGAAGGGGTTTCTAAAGGCCGGCTCCCATGATATTGGTGACATGCAGTACCTCTTTTATGCACCGTTTTGTCACGTATTCGCCTCCAATGACAAGCTGCACCGAGCGTTGTGGCCTGCCCTCGCGGGGCATGCTCCGGCCTTTTTTATTTGGGGCGACGACCTCAAGCGAGATCTGCGGATTCGCGCAGATTTGCGTGCGCAAGATCCGAACCGAGTGGCTGGCACAAGGCCCATCCAACTACAGTATTCTGTGATTAACGCTGCTTGCAATCGCTGGAAGGACTAGCGTGCGGTCGAGCTTCGCTCGACCTGACAGCCGATGGCGGCTGTCCCCACACAAATCCCACTTACGATGTCGCTTTCTCGCCGGGCGATGGTCCGAACCCGTACCCCTCCTCCATCGCTCGCCGAAATTTCTCCCGCTCCTCGGGACTCATGTTCCGGCATCGCCCGCGCCATCCGCGCCCGCCATGCCGTCCCGGCCCCCCATGCCCCAGTCCTCCGAACAGAATCCGGCACAGCGCCAGCAATCCCAGCGCCTGCCAGAAGCCCAGCGTCCGCCAGCCGAAGAGCGGCGGCAGCAGCCAGTTCCACAGGTGCATCACCACCTGCGCCGCCCACAAAGACAAACAGCGGAATCGCTACAATCGCCAGATGGCGCAATCCAAAACCATTTCTTTCTCATAGTCCTTGAATCCCTGGGCGAGTTCTGCGCCGTGAAATTCGTCCCATTTCGTAAATTCGTCATACACCCGCTGCAGCCGCTCCCGCAGATGCAGCACTGCATACCGCTTGCGTGACAGAAGCGTATTCACGCTCACTCCGGTCTGAGACGACAGGTCTCCTTGAAGCTGCGTCCTTCAAACTCGTGCGCCACAAATACCTCGCGCTGATCTTTCGGGAGCTCGGCCACGGCTCGCTCGCAGTTCTCGAAGCAGCACGTTGCGCGCGTAGAGCGCCTCCGGTCCGGCATCCGGCGAAGGCAGCAGATCTTCGAACTGCAACAACTCGTCTTCTTCATCCTCCAGCTCGAGCTCGCTGAAGTTCTCTGGTTCCTTCTTCCGAAAAAGATCCGTAATGCGATTGCGCGCCACGCGAAACAGCCACCCGGTCACATGCTCGATCGGCATCAGCAGCCGGTTCGCTTCCACCAGACGGTAGAAGACGTCCTGCAGAATGTCCTCCGCATCCAGCGGATCAGGCACACGCCGGCGAATGAAGTTGCGCAGCCGGGACTGCTCCCGCTTCACCACGTCAGAGATGCGTTGGTCCTGTTCGAGTGCCATCCGCTCGAGTGCCATGTACTTCGGGCTCGCCGCCTCGTTCATCCACTCCTGTAGACGAACGAGGGGGTGCGGATATTGTATGGTTGCCAAGGTGAAGATCGGACCGCGAAGCTTCAGGCGTTCGAGCTCACGCCGCATCGCGTTTGTTGCCGTTTTTCAGAATTCAAGCCAATTCCTTAAGCACTGAAATTCCCGAAACGAAACTGGCATGTTCCGTTCCTTCGTTATTCCGTTGACTCTCGCAAATCGACGATTCACTATAGAAGACAGTTCCGGCATGGGGTTGGTGCTCCTTTCGGAGTTAGCTGCTCAGAAGTGACCCAAGCCCATGCCGGAACCAATTCTCAACGGGCTATACGTCCTCCTCCACGAAGGCGCGAAGTAAGTCCTTTGAGCTCAAGATTTTGCCGCTAAGTGATTGTGCCGCATAGATTTTCGTGAGTTTCGGCGCTAACTCCATGATTGGAATAGCCCGAGGGAGAGGGGGTATTCCTCTACGTACCAAAGAGTAAACACTATCCCAAAATGGAAATCGCGCCCGCCTTCCCGGTTCTGATGTCCCTCTCTAGCTATCACAGGCAACCGATCCCCACCGCGAGTATGATGGGCAGTTCACGATCTGGCCCATGATCGTCCGCCCCATCGCCGAGCCCATCCTCGACGCCGAAGAGCGCTTCGAAGGCTTCGAGAACCTGATGCCGTTCCGCGTCCAGAACATTCTTCTGGTCTCGAGCCTCTACGATTCTTTCATCCTGCGCGAAGACGGACGTCTCAATGAACTCCTCATCGACGAATCCCTTGAATTGAACCTGCGCCAGATTCCCGGCATCACACACGTCTCCAGTTGCGCCGAGGCGCTCGACCTCGCAAGCTCCAATCCGCAATTCAATCTGATCGTGACCAATCTCGCCGTCGGCGACATGGACGCTGCCCAGCTCGCCCGCGAAGTCCGGCGCAAAGGCCTCGACGTTCCCGTGGTTGTGCTCGGGTACGACTATCGCGAGATCAAGAACTTCGTCGCACGCAATCCTGTTACCGATATCGACCGCGTCTTCCTCTGGCAGGGCACCGCTCGCATCCTGATCGCGATCGTCAAGTACGTCGAAGACAAGCGCAACGTGCTGCACGACACGCGCGCCATGGGCGTTCCCGTGCTGCTCGTCGTGGAAGACAACATCCGCTACTACTCGTCGTTTCTGCCCGTCATCTACACCGAGATCATCAAGCAATCGCGCCGCGTGATTCAGGAAGGCATTAACGTCGCCCACAAACTCGTCCGCATGCAGGCGCGGCCGAAGATTCTGCTGAGTTCAAATTTCGAAGACGCTGCGCGGCTGGTCCAGGAATATCGCGATTACATCTTCGGCCTGGTTTCCGATGTGGAGTTTCCCTGGGAAGGCAAGCTCAGTCCCGAGGCAGGCTTCGAACTGGCGCGCATGGTCAAGAACCTGACGCCCGACGTGCCCGTCGTCCTGCAGACCAGCCGCACCGAGTTTCGCCCGCGCGCCCATGCCGAAGGCTATTCGTTCCTGCGAAAACGCTCGCCCACGCTGCTCAAAGATCTGCGGCGGATTCTCACCGACAACTTCGGCTTCGGAGACTTTGTCTTCCGCATGCCCGACCAGCGCGAAGTCGGACGCGCGAAAGATCTGAACGAACTGGAAGAGACGCTGCAAACGCTCCCAGCCGACAGCCTGATGTACCACGCGCAGCGCAATCACTTCTCGCACTGGCTGATGGCGCGCACGGAGTTCGCCTTGGCCGCGAAGCTCAGGCCGCGCAAAGTCTCCGACTTCAGCAGCCCCGAGCATCTGCGCCGCGATCTGATCGAGTCGATCAACGACTACCGCCGCGAGCAAAACGAAGTTCTGATCGGCGACTTCAAGTCCGACACCTTCAAGCCCTCGAACTCCAGCTTCCTGAGAATCGGTTCCGGATCGCTCGGCGGCAAAGCCCGCGGCCTCGCCTTCGTCCGTCATCTTCTACGCACGCGCCGTATCAGCCGCCGCTTTCCCGGCGTGCGCATTTCCGTTCCGCCTGCGGTCGTCATCGCGACAGACATGTTCGACCAGTTTCTCGCAGAAAATAATCTAAGCGACTTCGCCCTGCACTGCGACGATGACAGCGAGATCCAGCAGCGTTTCCTCGACTCCACGCTGCCCGTTACTCTAGCCGAGAACTTGAAATCGTTTCTCGAAGAAGTCCGCTATCCGTTGGCCGTGCGCTCCTCGAGCCTGCTCGAGGACTCACAATACCAGCCCTTCACCGGCGTCTACGAAACGTTCATGCTGGGCAACCAGCAATCCAGCCTGCAAACGCGGCTCGATGAACTCTCAGAAGCGATTAAGCGCGTCTACGCTTCAACCTTCAGCCAGCATGCGAAGGCATACGTGCGCGCCACGCCGTATCGCCTGGAAGAAGAGAAGATGGCGGTCGTTCTGCAGCAGGTCGTCGGAACTGCTCACGGAACGCGCTTTTACCCTGACTTCTCAGGCGTCGTGCGCTCGCACAATTTCTATCCGGTGTCGCCGATGACCTTCGCCGACGGCATCGCCGCAGTCGCGCTGGGCCTGGGTCGAACGGTAGTCGATGGCGGGAAGTGCCTCAGCTTCTGCCCGCGTTATCCGCGCAATCTCTTGCAGTTCTCCTCGGTCGAAGACATCCTGGCGAATACGCAAACCGAGTTCTGCGCTCTCGAACTCGACGGCGTTCCTCACGGCGGAGGTCCCGGCCATTTGCGCGAAGCCCGCTTCGGTCTCGACGTCGCCGAAGCTGACGGCACATTGCATGCAGTCGGCTTCGACCTATTCTGCCGACAATCAAGCGGTCTACGACGGACTGAGTCGTCCCGGAGCGCGCATTGTCACCTTCGCTCCCATGCTCAAGCACGGAGTGTTTCCGCTGGCCGCAATTCTGGAGTTGCTCGTGCGAGCCGGCGAAGATGCCTTGGGCAATCCCGTCGAGATCGAGTTCGCCGTCCGCCTTCCGCGTGCAGACGAACCAGCCGAGTTCGGATTCCTGCAGATCCGCCCGCTGACTCTCGCCCGTGATAATCAGGATCTCAACATCGGCGATGTCGATCCCTCCCACCTGATATCCCGGAGTTCCAAAGTTCTGGGCAACGGTCGCATCGAGAATCTGTACGACATTGTCGTGGTCGATTCCGAACGCTTCGAGCGCAGCCGCAGCCAGGAAGTAGCCCGAGCCGTCGCGCACTTCAACGCCACGCTGAGCGCGGAGAATCGCCCCTACCTGTTGATCGGAGTAGGGCGCTGGGGCTCGAACGATCCGTGGCTCGGCATCCCCGTGGAGTGGGACGAAATCTCCGGCGCGCGCGCCATCGTCGAAGCCGGATTCCGCGACTTTCGCGTCACACCATCGCAGGGCAGCCATTTCTTCCAGAACCTGACCGCCTTCCAGGTGGGATACTTCACGGTGAATCCCGACGCCGGCGAGGGCTCGATTGATTGGCAGTGGTTGGCGGAGCAAACCGCGGTCGAAGAACAAGGCTGCGTGCGACGATCTGCAATTCTCTCAACCGCTTCGCGTGGTCATGAACAGCAAGAGCAGTCAGGGCGTGATCTTCAAACCGGAGGGCTCGGGCGATTAGTCCAAGGTCTACCGGATCAGTTGGATTCGCAGGCCGAGTTTAAGGTCCTTCCAGGATCGGTCTGCGGTGTATACAGTTGCTTTCGCGGATAAACCTAAGGCTAAGCAAGCCCGGTCGGCGAGCGACAAACCCAGCGAACGAGTCTCCGCAATCAGGCTTCCTGCGATGCGGGCATGTTCCGCTGTGAAAGGTAGTACCTCGGAGACAAGGCCCGTAGCATCCTCCCACGCTTCGTCGAGCGACCAGCCAGCACTCACTAACTTCCCCTGAACTTCGGCGAGGTTGACCGTGCCGACAACCGCTCGTGCCAGCAAATCAGGAGTGATTTTCTCGAAACCGCGCTCGCGATGAATGACCGCCAGAATCACGGACGCATCAATAACCACGCTACTCACGCTTGGCAGCCTCTCGCCGCTCAGCGATCAACTCGTCGACCAGGGAGACGCCTGGCTCTACGTATCGTCTTGCACGCCGCTGGGCGCGCTCGATGCGGGCTTTCATGGTCGTGATCCGTAGTTCGTCACCTTCCAGCCGCAAAATGACTTCATCCCCAGGATTGATTCCGAGCGCTTTACGAAACGACGCCGGAATCACGACGCGTCCGTTTTCATTCATCCGCAAGCGGGTTTCGGCATTCATGACAATCCTTAAAGCAATGACATAAGTATATATAAGTGTCATAACTAAGTAAATATGACAGATGGGAACCTACTGAGAATGGGCTTTGGAGCAACTTCTAACCCGCGACCATGGAAAAAAGGCCCCGAGTGTTCCCGGGGCCTTTTCATCTGTTTTAAACGAGCTACGGAGTGCTCCGAGCATAGCCGCCCACTTCATCTTGCATGAACGATCCATTCCGGCTATCCATCCACGAAGCGAACAGGGTCGCTCCACTCCATGCATTGCCCGTGTAGTCGCCCATGAAGCTGCTGCCAAACCCGTCGTTAAAGGGGTTCGACATCACGCTGGTGAGCTTTTGATTTGGCGAGAAGGTGACGCCGCCGTTGGGCGACATACTGGAGAAGGAGTCGTAGTTGATGTTCGCTGGGTCATTGCGCCGATCCAGCCACGTGACTCCGACCGTTCCCCGCAAACTGACATTCAGCCACGGGAAGAACTGATCGTTTGTCGCCGAAGCTGGTGCAACTGCAACGCCAGCACTCCAAGTCGAACCACCATCGGCGGAATGCGTGACATAAACCTTCATCTGAGTTCCGGTCCAGTTGTAATACACGATATACAGATGTCCAGCGTTAACGCCGGTGCTGTTGTCGATCGCGATCGCCGGAATGTTGGAGACGCGCTCGAACGTATTGGGAAGGCAGCCGTAGAATGCGCCACAAGTGTCAGGAGCCAGTGTGGGACTTGCAGTAGTTACTGGAGCTGACCACGTCACTCCTCCGTCGGTCGACTTTGAAACGAACATTTTCACAGTAGTTCCGCCGCAGTCTCCTGTCGAGCCAGTAGCCGGGCAGCGCATCCATGAAACGTACACAGTCCCATTTTTCCCGATGGCCAGATCGCTGAACTGATCAACTTCCTTCGGATAGATCTGCTTGGTATCAACCACCACCGTGCTCCACGTCGCCCCTTGATCGCAGGAGTGAGACACGCTGATCTCGCTATTGGAACTGCCATCGAACTGCGTGTTCGAAACGTAGAGGCAGTTGACGTGTGGGCTTGCGGTGCTGGTATCAATCTCGAGCCATCCTTTGTCCGTGGTTCCACCTGTCAATGTCGGCACCGCGGCCACTACCGGAGTGCCCCAGGTGGTTCCGTTGTTCGTCGATTTTGAAACCACAATGACCTGGCCAGGAGAACCGCTTTGAATCCCGCCGGCGAAAGTATTCCCCAGCCGGTCATATCCGACCATGGGGTCGCCCAGTCCGCTTCCGCCTTTGATAGCGGGTAGACAAGTATGGTTCCACGATGTTCCACCGTTACTCGACGCGTAAAAACCCTGAAACGTCGGGCAGCTGTAGTCGTTCGCGCCGGTCAGCAACTGCGTCAGATTGAGCGGGCTCGCCGCGATGGGATCTTCGTTCGCAATGTTCACGCCCGCCGAAGCTTGTACATTGGGCAGCACGCAAGGTAGTGGCGAGCACGTTAAAGTTTCTTGAATGCCGTAGACGGGTAGGGAGGATGGAAGTTGCACACTGCCGTTGCGCAGCGCTTTTGCCATTTGAAGGCTTCCGGATTCGGGAGTTAGCGGTAGGTAGGCGCGCGAATCTTGCGCCCCTGCCAGTTGTGTGCCAATTGTGAGGAGCACGCCTGCGGTTAGGGCCGCAAGCACTGAAAAAGCATGAGGGAATTTTTTCATCTTATCTCCTGAGAAACGGTGAATCGCCGTTTTGAGTTTCTGTTGCACCACAAGGAACCGAGGTTCTACTATTCGCGCTAGTTGTGGCGTGATTGTGCCACAGATATGAGGATGACGTTGTCACGAATTTGAAGAATTCACGAAAACAACGCGAAATTTCCGAATGTATGCAAGAAGTTGCAAACTTTAGCGGCATGCGTGGTCGAATTGTCGCCCGCACAGGGTTCTGTGATTCAAATCACAGCCTCGTTCCAGCCCTCCGAACACAATCGTCTAGTCAGGAAAGTCTACGTTGCTCTATTGCGGAGTATCTGTGTTCAAAATCATCGACGCCCAATTTCTTGCGCCCGGTATCAAACGCTTTGTCATCGAAGCACCTCGGATTGCCCGAAAACAGAAGGCTGGACAGTTCGTCATCCTACGTATTTACGAGGAGGGCGAACGGATTCCGGTCACCATTGAGAATTCCGATCCCGAACGCGGCACGATCAACATTGTGGTGCAATCGGCAGGAAAGACGACGCAACTGCTGAACTCATTGAACACTGGCGACCAGATTCTCGACGTGGTTGGCCCGCTGGGAAAGCCCTCGGAGATCGCCAACTACGGTACGGTAGTCGTGGTGGGCGGCGGAGTCGGTACGGCCATGGCATATCCCACGGCCGCAGCGCTGAAGCGCGCGGGCAACCGGGTGATTTCGATCGTGGGTGCGCGCAACAAAGAACTGGTGATCCTTGAAGCCGAGGTGCGCGCGGTGAGCGACGCCGTCATGATCACCACCGACGACGGCAGTTATGCCGACAAAGGATTCGTCACCGACAAGCTGCGACAGTTGATCGAGAACGGCACCCGCATCGACCTGGTCGTGGCCGTGGGTCCGATCGTCATGATGAAGGCGATTGCCGAAATGACGCGCAAGGAGAACATTCACACCGTGGTGAGCCTCAACCCGATCATGATCGATGGCACGGGAATGTGTGGTGGCTGCCGCGTACTGATCGACGGAAAGAGCGAGTTTGCCTGCGTCGACGGGCCGGAGTTCGATGCACACCGAGTCGACTTCGCTGTCCTGGTCCAGCGCAACTCGATGTATCGCGATGCCGAGCAGAGATCTCTGGCGGAATTCCAGCGCTGCAAGACGGAATCTGCGACGCGGGAACTGGAACACAGCGTCGCCGCAGTCCCGGCCGGCGCTGCAAGGAGAGCGACGATGAGCACCACAGCAAAGAAGTCGGTGAACCCCTTGCCTCTGAAAGAACGCATGAAGGTTCCCCGCCAACTGATGCCCGAACAGGCCGCCGAAGAACGTGCGCATAACTTCAGCGAAGTGAATCTCGGCTACAGTCCGGAACTGGCGCAGCAGGAGGCGCTGCGCTGCCTGGAGTGTGCCAAGCCGACCTGCACCGACAACTGTCCGGTTGGCGTGAAGGTTAAGGAATTCGTCGAGCTGATCGTCATTGGCGATTTCCTTGGAGCCGCTGCCAAGATTCGGGAAGACAATGTGCTTCCCGCCGTTACCGGACGCGTCTGCCCCCAGGAAGACCACTGCGAAGGGAAATGCCTGCTGTCAAAGAAGGTGAAGCCGCTCGGTATTGGCTATCTGGAGCGATTTGTCGCAGATTACGAAAAGCGGATGGGAACACATGTGGTTCCGAACGTGCCGCCAACTGGAAAGAGGGTCGCTGTCGTTGGGAGCGGCCCCTCGGGGCTGACCGTTGCGGGAGATCTGATTCAGAAGGGACACGAGGTTCGCGTCTTCGAAGCTCTGCACGAGTTAGGCGGTGTGCTGGTCTATGGCATCCCCGAATTCCGACTGCCCAAGCAGATCATCCGCGAGCAACTGGATTACATGCGCGAGATGGGCGTCGAGTTCGAGACCGACGTGGTGGTCGGCCGGACGGTGACGATCGATGAACTCATCGGGGAAGAGGGATACGACGCTGTTTACATCGGCACTGGTGCTGGACTGCCGCAGTTCATGAATATTCCCGGCGAGCATTTTAACGGCGTCTATTCGGCGAATGAATTCCTGACTCGCATCAACCTGATGAAGGCGTACAAGTTTCCGACCTATGATGAGCCGATGCTCGATCTGCTGGGAAAAGATGTGGCCGTAATCGGGGGCGGTAATACCGCTCTCGATGCGATCCGATCGGCCCTGCGCCTGGGCGCACGCAAGGCCTATGTGATTTACCGCCGCAGCGATGCCGAAATGCCCGCTCGCGCCGAGGAAGTGCACCACGCGCGGCAAGAGGGAATCGATTTCCAGATGCTGACCGCTCCAGTCGAATTTCTGTCCGATGGCAAGGGATGGTTGACCGCCGCGCGTTGCGTCCGCATGGAACTGGGCGAACCCGACGCTTCGGGCCGCAGGCGCCCAGTACCGATGAAGGGCTCGGAGTTCGATCTGCCGTTGTCGGTCGCGATTATTGCGATCGGAACCAGTGCCAACCCGATCGTCCAAAGCACGACGCCGGGACTCGGTACCAATAAACGGGGATATATACAGGCCAGCGAAGAAACACAGCGCACGACCCGCAAAGGAGTGTTTGCGGGAGGAGACATCGTGACTGGGAGTGCAACGGTGATTCTCGCGATGGGCGCGGGCCGACGCGCGGCGAAATCGATTCACGACTACCTGACGACGGGAGATTGGGAATCAGCCCCGGAATCGGCAGCGACACCATCCAAGTGATCGGAACTCGGGGGGTGCGTTGGCAACTGGAGTATTCAGCTAAAGCTGATCTCAATGTAGGTGTCGGTTCGGGCCCAGACCAGCGGAATTCGCGCCATCCAATACTTATGGTTGATCGCTCGCCTTGCCCGGGAGTGCTCCTCTGGCGGCAAGATCCGCGCGGAAGCCGCAAACTCTGGTCCTTTTACGGTTCCGCGTATCGTACAGGGCGCGACGCGCACCTGCGGATTATTGCGAATGCGCTTGGTCTTGCCCATGTCGCTGCGCGTCATCACGTAGAGCTTGCCGTCTTCTTCTCCAAACCAAACGGGAGTGGCGACGCCCACTCCAGTCTTGCGAAGTGTGGTCAGCGAAATATACTTCTGGCCTTGAATGGGCGAGGGAATTGGACTAGGCATAGACGCCATTTTAGTCGCGGCGCGCTCGGTTGGCACGGAGTGTCTCGGCCCCGAGTGCGAAGGCTAGATGTCTTCGCGAAAGCCGGCAAGATCTGGCGCTACCAAGAGCAGGCTCTCATTATGACTTCGCCGATCCCCTGTCGTTTCTGGTACGCAAACGGCCTGCGGCAATTGCTCCAATTGCGTCGAATGTGTTACAAGCCTGAACATGCGTAAATGGATGAAGGATCGCTTACAGCGCCGCAAGAAGAAAGCCCCGGAGCAGGGAAGTCAGCCGGCGCCTCCGCCACTACAACCGGCATATTTCGATGCGGAGCAAGATCCGAGCGCCGAAGCCGCACCAGTTCATTTCGAACCTGAGCTTCCGGAGTCGGGCGAGCAGGAAGTTTCCGCAGCAACAGACTTCGAATCGCAACCCGCTCGCGAAGAGTCCGAGAGCGCCGGAGGGCAGTCGCGGCCGCCCGCGGGCAGCAGCGAGGGCCAGCGTGGTCGTGGCCGCCGCCGCCGCGGTGGCCGCGGCCGAGGTGGACGTGGACGCGAGCAAGCCGTAGCTGCTGCTTTCACTCCCGCCGCAGCGAAGGGCATCGTCCCTGATTTGCCGGGCTCCGAAGAGGCGGTTCCCGAAGGAGCCATGGAAACGGTGGAACCCGAGGCGGAGGCGACGCCGCGAGCGCCGATCGTTCCGGCCGCTGTACCCACTTCCGCGCCGCGTCCGCCCAAGGGGATCGTCGTCCTTGCCATCGGGCTGCCTGGTTCCGGCAAGAGTTCGTGGTTCAAGCGTCACAACGTGGCTCCCCTGTCGAGCGATGTAGTCCGCTCGTTGCTGTTTGACGACGTCCGCGAGCAGCGTTTCCAGGATCTCGTGTTCTCCAACCTGCGATCGATGCTCAAAGCACGCCTGATCGCCAAGCGCCCCATGAATTATGTGGACGCCACCAACCTGACGCCGCAAGAGCGTCAGCACTGGATCAAACTCGCGAAGGACTACAACTACGAAGTCCACGCCGTCTTCTTTGATGTTCCCCTGGACGTCTGCATCGAGCGGCATCAACGACGCGATCGAGTCGTGCCGGAAGACGTGATGCGCCGCATGGCCGCCAAGCTGAAGGCGCCGGCGTTCGAAGAGGGGTTCGCGAAGATCACGGTAGTGCGGGTGAAGAAGAAAGAGTAGTTCCCTAAGGCTCTCCTTCAGTCAGTTTGCGGATCGTCTCGTCCGCCGTTTCTTTATCTCCGGGAATCGTGTTGGTGATGGTCTGTTGATTTGCACTGTGCATCAATTCCTCAATTTCTTCGGGACGCATCGGCATCCCGAAACCTGCCCCCATCAGAAGCGGTAGGCACAGCGCTAACATGCGCAGGCGACGCTTGATCGACACCCTAGCCTCCCGGCAGACGCCGGGGCGCAGTGCAATTCTGCACTCTGCGGCGGAAGCCTGCCTTATTTCGTGATTGAGTGCTCTATCGGTAGAACTTCAGATCAACGAGGCGGCGCGTGGTGGTGCGCGGGAGGCAATTGCGGAGAAAGATGCGAAGGTTGGGACGCCGCTGTCTTCTGGTTGGGATTCGGCCCAAACGACAATTGCGGCGCCAAAGAAGAGTAAGAGGGGAACGAGAACGGCCCAGAAGAGGCCGGCAGAAACAGGAGCCAGAGCGGCTAGCACGACAGCCGCAAGACAGACATACGTAAGAAACTTACGCAGCGAGATCATCGATGGGACTCGGACGCTTCAATCTTATACTGGATTCCCGGAGGATTGGAAAGGCGCTTATCCCTTCAGATGCGGCAGCAACTCTTTGAACGCAGCCGAAGAAGACGATCGCATCAATTCATAAATCATCATCTCGGTCGAGGAGATCACCGCGCCTGCGGCTCTCATGCGGTCCAGACCGATCTTCCAGTTCCACTCTGTTCGCGAGCTGACAGCATCCGAGGCTATGTGGACCAGATATCCGTCTCGCAGCGCAGCGAGAGCGGTCTGCGTCACGCAGATATGGCTTTCCATTCCGCAGAGCAGCAGAGTGTTGCGCGCACCCGGCAGGCGCTTGAGAACGCTACAGAAAACGTCACTGCCGAAGCAGGAAAACAAGGTCTTGTCGATGGCTTCGGTCCCCGGCACCAGCGAAGCGACCTCCGGCACAGTTACACCGAGACCCTTTGCGTACTGCGTGCTGACCAGTGTGGGAACTTTCAGGATTCCGGCGGCGCGAATCAAGAGTTGCGCATTGTGTACTAGTTGTTCCTTCTGAAAAATCGGCGGCAGCAGCTTTTCCTGGATATCGATCACAACCAGCGCGCACTGTTCGGCCTCGAGAGGACGACGCGCCATTTCAGCGTAATCTGCGGCGAGATTGAGAGATTCAAGGGCGTTGGACATGGCTGCTCCTGAGAGAGAACCGGCGGTTCAATTTTATCCCCTTTGCGGCGACACGGACTGTATATGCCATGCCAACTGCTTTCGGTTGACCCCATTGCGCCTTCGACCCTAAAATCAAGATGGGCTTGCGAGCGCTTGCTCCAACCAAGAAACTGCCCCCTCGTTCAACGGCTAGGACACCTGCCTCTGGAGCAGGTTATCGGGGTTCGAATCCCTGGGGGGCAGCCAGATCCGGTCTCCGTTGTTGAAACCCCACCGAAAATGATGTAAGTTAAGGTGCTTTTTTCCTCTTTGCACCCATCTGTCCCGGACTTTATTTCGAGTGAGATCAAGAAAAACTAGGCCACGGCTGGATCGTCGATATGGTTCAAGCCGTATCGCAGAATCAGTCTGCGCCTGCACTGAAAGTTGGTGCTGTGGCGCGGCGCCTGTTCTGCAGCATGGTCGAAGGAGGCCACTATGAAGATTCCTTACCTCTTATTGGTTGAGAGCTTGCGGAGGCATTGCTCCCGCAGCTTTCGCACGCTTGTGTTCCTGCTGGCGATGGCAGCGGTCGTAAGTCCTGGGCTGTTGCAGGCTCAGACAGATCCGGCGAAGAACCTGGATCCGCAGACCGTGCAGGTGTTGCTGCAGCGAATCGACCAATTGGAAGCCAGAGTTCGGCAATTGGAAGCGGCGAGTCCGCAGACTTCGCGGGCGCCCGCTGCTTCTGAAGTGGCGGCCGCACAAACGCCTGCGTCGACTATGCCGGGCGGTCCGCAAAACCCTCCAGTGCCCCCGGCATCCGAGCATGGGCAGGCGACTCCTCCGGCCGAACACGAAGCCGAGCCCACTGAGCATGCCGAAGCGGAGCGCATGGACCTGAGCAAGACTCTATTGCGCATCCGCGGTTTTGGCGACGTCAACTTGCATGGCGACAATCAAAAAGGGAACACGACATCCTTCTCGCTGGGTCAACTGAATCTGTTCGTGACATCCGACATCTCCGACAAGTTCAAATTTCTGAGCGAGATTGTTTTCGAGGCTGGCCCGGACAATATCTACGGTAACACCGAGGGAGTCAGAAATCTGTTCACCGTGGACATAGAGCGCTATCTGGTGCAGTATTCGTACAATGACTACTTCAATCTCGCGGCCGGTCGCTATCACACCGCGATCGGATACTACAACACCGCCTATCACCACAGCACCTGGCTGCAGACCACTACCGGCCGGCCCTTGTTATTTGAATTTGAAGACCGGGGCGGCATTCTACCGATCCACAACGTAGGCGTGGAGGCTTCGGGACGGATACCGTCGGGGTCTCTGGGCTTGCATTACGTTGCCGAAATCGGAAACGGCCGGGAGTCGCGCGTCCCGCTGCAGAACGAGCCGGTGCAAAACGAATTGGATGACAACAACCACAAAGCTCTCAACTTCGCGATCTTTGCCCGCCCCACAAAAGTTCCCGGGCTACAGGCTGGGTTCTCGGTCTATCGGGACCTGCTGACGCCCGCCACGGGACCGGCAGTCAACCAGACCATCTTGGCTGCTCATGTGGTGTACACGGGGGCTCGTTTCGAGTGGCTCAACGAAGCGCTGGTCATACGGGATACGCCGACGGGCGTCGGGCATGTTTTTGAGACGCCGGGATTCTACAGCCAGATCTCGCGACGCTTTGGCTCTTACCGGCCATACTTCCGTTACCAATACGAGAACGCCTCGCCGAACGAGCCTATTTTTCCGAACATAGCGCTGCGCGCTGGGCCTTCGGCGGGAGTGCGATTTGATGCCAGCGAATCGGTTGCTCTCAAGCTGCAATATGACTTCATCGCCCTCCGCAATCAACCCGCGGCTCAGGGCCTGAACCTGCAATTAGGATTTACGTTCTAGAAGATTGACGATGAACCGGCTTACGGCAACCGCTCTTATTGTCCTGACTGCCGCGGTATTTCCGCGGTGGGTGCCGCAGGCTCGCGTGGAAGCTTCGCGGTCCAAGCAGGAGAGCCTTGCCATCATCGTCAATGAGTCGAACCCGATCACCGATCTCTCCGTCCCCGAACTGCGGGCAGTCTTCCTCGGGGAACGTAGTCACTGGCCAAATGGGCGCAGAATTACATTAGTGATGATGGAACCGGGACAACCCGAACGGGATGTTGTGCTGCGGGAGATTTGCAAAATGGGCGAGTCGGACTTTCGGCGCCGCTTATTGCAGGGTTTGCTGACGGGCGAGATCCTGGTTTCGCCGAAAACATTGGCAACACCTGTTGGGGTGCGGAAGTTTGTGTTCAATGTACCAGGGGCAATCGGCTATCTGCGATCCCCGGAGGTCGATGGGTCGGTCAAGATCCTTCGAATCGGGGGGCGCCTCCCAGGCGACGCGGAATATCCATTAATAATCCCCGAGCGTCCGGCGCCATAGAATGAGTGAGCGAAAGCAACCGACGGCGCACGAAGGAGCGGCCTCATTTGTTCCGCGGGTGGGGAACTCGCCGGGTTACGTCTCCCGCTACAGCACTGCTCTTCTGCTGATCGTGGTAGTGGGCCTGGAAGTTGGGGTAGTGCGGTTCGTGATTCGCGATGTCCACTCCGCCAACCTCGAAGTCCAGAGAATGTACGCCTGGTCGGTACTCGGACTGCGCAGGATTGGCAATTTGCAATACGACGCGCAGGAGACCCGCCGCAGCACCCTCTACGCTTTGACCACCAACAACAGCAATCTTCAAGTGGAGTATGCCGATCAAACGCGCGAGGCCGACAAGCGGGTTACGGAAGGGATTGCAGAGTACTTAAAGGAAGCGCAAATGCCTCGCGAAATCGAGGTTGGCAATCGTTTGCAGAGGGACTGGCTGGCGTATCTGCGGGTTCGGGACGAAGTGCTGGCTTCAATTCTCGAGGGCAGCACGAAAGAAGCGGTTGCGCTCGACCTGTCCCAGGGAATCCACTTGTTCGACCGTGTGCGGGCAGATCTGGAAGAGACCCAGCGACTCTACGACGAGCAGGCATCGCAGCGCTTGGCGAATGTCGCTACCTTGGCAAGCCGTTCTGTGACCCGGCTTTTTGGCGTGCTGTTCTGCACCGTATTTTCCGTCAGCGTGTTCGTGTGGGTGCTGCAGCGAAGCAAGATGTCGAGTGCCTTGCAGCTGGCCAAAATGCAGATGGATTTTGTAGCCTCAGTGTCCCACGAACTGCGCACACCCTTGGCGGTCCTCTGTTCTGCTGCCGACAACATTGCAGACGGAGTCGTGCGGAACAAGGAGCAACTGGCGAAGTACAGCACGGTGATCCGGAACCAGTCCCGCCAGATCAATGGGCTGGTCAACGAGGTCATCCTATTTACCTCTACGCAAAATGGAAAAGGGCGGTATGTCCTGCGGCCCTTGGAGGTGACGGAAATCGTCGAATCTGCCGTGAGCAGCACCATGGAACTCATCCAGAAGGCGGGGTTTGTGCTCGAACAGCATGTAGAACCCGCGCTGCCTCCGGTGATGGGCGACGCAACAGCTCTGTCGCAGTGCTTGCAGAACCTGTTGACGAACGCTCTCAAGTATGGCGAGCCGGGCCGCTGGATTTGCGTGCGTGCAGGTTTCGACGAATCGAAAGACCGCCGTCATCGGGAGATCCGGATCAGTGTTCAGGACCGCGGAATGGGTATTTCTCGCGCTGATTTACCACATATCTTTGAGCCTTTTTACCGCTGTCCGGAGGCTGTGGAATGTCAAATCCACGGAACCGGACTGGGGCTGCCGATCGCGAAGAGCCTCGCGGAAGCGATGGGTGGCCGGCTTTCCGTGGATACGGAGTCAGGATTGGGAAGCGTCTTCACGCTACACTTACCAGTTATGGATGAGAGTACTGTGCGGAGTGGGCTGCAGGAAGGACCTCCCGCCCGAATATGAACGAGAACATCTTGTTGGTCGAGGACGAGGAGGCACTACGCATGACGCTCGGCGATCGACTGCGCAGCGTGGGTTACGTTGTGGACTTCGCTTGTGATGGCAACGAGGGACTCAGCAAGGCGACCGACTTGCCCTTCGATTTGATCATTCTCGACGTGATGCTCCCCCATCGCAGCGGATTCGAAGTGTGCCGGGACATTCGGAAGGCCGGCCTTGCGACCCCGATTCTCCTACTCACGGCGCGCGACCAGACCGTCGACAAAGTTCTTGGCCTCAAACTGGGCGCCGATGACTACGTCACCAAGCCATTCGATACGTTGGAACTGATGGCGCGACTGGAGGCGCTCTTGCGGCGCGTCCCGGGCCATGCCAGTCAGGGTATTTATCGGGTGGGCCCGATTCGCATGGATGTTCGGAGTACCGAGGTCCTACGACAGGGGAAGCTGGTGTCCCTTTCCGCTCGAGAATTCCAGCTCTTACGCCATCTCCTGGAACATCCCGGGGCCACTCTTTCCCGAGGTGAGCTTCTGCAAGAGGTCTGGGGATACGAAGACGGCACATATACGCGCACGGTAGATGTTCACATCGCCAGCCTGCGTCAGAAGCTGGAGCAGGATCCCAAAAAACCGGAATTGATTCTCACCGTGCCTGGGATCGGCTACAAACTCAAGGCGTGAATGGGCGCGATTCCAAGTGGGATCGTGCAAGGTAATGTGTCGCTGATCTCTGCAGGATGGTGCCGATCGATGGATCGCCCCTTGTGTAGTATCCTGCAGCGCAGAAGCTAGTTTGTCCGTTATTTATCCTTACCATGCCTACGAATCATACACGCAGATATTTCCCGATCAGATTTGTTATCGCACGAGTGGCACTACTGCATCTGCTGTGCAGTTCCATCGCCTTCGCAATCGGTAATACGCACGTTGTCGTTGTCTCCGTAACCAATATGTACTCCGGACCCACCGACCAGACCGACGTTGTTTCACAGGCGATTTACGGCAGCAACGTGACTCTGCTGACCGCTCGTGGCGAGTGGTCCAGGATTCAAACTGCCGACCATTACAAAGGATGGGTTCCCAGCCGGCACCTCCGCCTGATTCAGAGTGGCAGCGGATACGCCACCTCGGGGACGATCGTGCAGGTCGAAAGCCTATTCGCCAATCTTTATCGCGAGCCCGATGTCACCCGTCACAAGCCGGTCCTGACCGTCCCGTTCGAGGTGCGCCTCGAAGTAATGACGGAGGATGAGGCCGCGGCCGACAAAAGCTTGGATGCAAAGAAGGCCGCCGGCAAGGGCACCCACGAAGGCTGGTTGCAGGTTCGCCTGCCCGACAAGCGCAGCGCATGGATTCAAGCGAGCGACGTTGTTTCGAACCCACAGCCTCGATCTATTTCCGAATCGATCGAACTGGCGAAGCGCTTCCTCGGACTTCCTTATTTATGGGGAGGCACCACCAGCTTCGGCTTCGATTGCTCCGGTTTCACGCAGATGCTGGTTCGGGCCCGCGGTATCACCATGCCTCGTGATGCGGACAAGCAAGCCGCATGGACTGGCGTCGTACCTGTCGACCGCAAAGACCTGCAGCCCGGAGATCTGTTGTTCTTCGGCTCTTCGGCGCGCAGCATCGATCACACCGGGATGTATATCGGCGATGGACAGTTCATCCAAGACACCACCGAAGGACATCCGGTAGTCCAGATCAGCCGCCTCGACGATGAGCCGTGGACGCATCTTCTGGTCGCGAGCAGGAGAGTGAAGCCGTAGACGAGGGTCCTCGGCCCGTTCGTTGTTTTGAACACCGAGGTGGTGGGAATTTCGGCTTTGTGCGATACACTAGCCAGCCGACACCCCGATGATCCCAACCGTAGACGCGCTGCTCGCCCGCCTCGAAGCAGCGAAGAGCCAGTTTGGGCGAGACGCGGCAACGGAAACAAAAGCCCTACTCGACCAACTCGGACGGCGCGATTTTCGCGACGCGAAATCCATCATTCGATTCCACGAGGCGTTGCTCTTTCTTCGCGCGTTCCCGCAATCTGCGTCCGTCGTTTCACGGGCCGAGAAGCTTCTGAACGCCTTTCACGAGCGGATCGAGCGCCTCCGCAAGATCGGCGTGGACATGTCGTCGTTCGATGACTTCGACACGTCTGGTATTGCTGGGACCACGATGCAAGACACCCTCAACTTTGACGTCGGACGGTGG
This sequence comes from uncultured Acidobacteriaceae bacterium, assembly GCA_963788555.1. GTDB lineage: Bacteria > Acidobacteriota > Terriglobia > Terriglobales > Acidobacteriaceae > Sulfotelmatobacter. The sequence goes on from CAWBHM010000008.1 coordinate 1,565,687, forward strand.
CTGGTCCGGCGGATTCCGCGGAACGTCGAAATCGCGTGGGATGAGTATGAAGAAGAACGCGCGATGGGAGCGACCTGGCCTCGCTTTATTCCTCTGCTCGAAGAAGACGCAGACGTGGAGGCGAACATCCCATGGCGCAAATGGCTGGACGCCGCCAGAGGTCGCCAACGCGATCTGGAATGGCTGATCCAGCGCTTCGAGCAACTGCCGGTCGCGGATCGCGCCCGCGCGGAACTGTACGATTCGCTGCGCCTTCCGCTGCGATGGCATCTCAAGAATCTGAAGTTTTCCCGCACCCGCAACTGGACCTCCCCGCGTAAGCTCTACTATCACACCGAACCGCTCATCGTTCGCAGCCAAGTCTCGCTGGCTCACGAACTCGAGCAGCCGGCTCCATCTCTCGATGAACTCTCTCGCCACGAAGGGGAATCCGTCATGGAAACCATTCGTGAAGTGATGGCGGTCCGTTACCGCGAACTCTACGGCACCACGCTTGGCGATCCAGAGTCTGTGGTGCGAGCCGAGTTGGGGCGCGGGGTCGTGATGTATTTCTGGAACCTGCCTGCTTCTTGCCGTCTGCCGCTTCGCGCCTACGTTGCCGGATTTACTCTGAAGAACGGCGTTCCCATCAACTACATCGAGGCTATTGGTCTGTGCGAGTGGATCGAAGTCGGCTTCAATACTTTCTATACCTATCGCCAGGGCGAAACGGCCTGGATCTACGCCCAATCTCTGCGCTGCCTCTGCACTTTTACGGGCGCGACGACGATCTCAGTCTATCCCTACCAGATTGGCCAGAATAACGACGAGGCCATCGATTCCGGGGCCTTCTGGTTCTACCGCAAGTTAGGCTTCCGTTCGGGAAGCACGGAACTGGAGGAACTTGCGCAGAGGGAAGAGCAAAAGATCGCTGCAAACCCGCAATACCGCACGCCGAAAAGGACTCTGAAGCGCCTCGCCGAGGCGCACTTATTTTACGAATTGTCCGGAGTCAGTTCCACGAACGAAACAAGGTCGAATCCATCCTTGGATCAGCCCACAAAGGGAGCGTGGGATCAGTTCTCCACTCGTAACCTAGGCTTGCGCGTGAACCGTCGCATGGCACTGGAGTTCGGCGGCGACAGTCAACGCATCCGCCGGTCGTCGACCGCTGAAGTCAGTCGCGCGCTGGGAATCAACGTATCCCGTTGGAATCCCACGGAATGCCGAACCATGGAGAATTGGTCAACGGTGCTCGCACTGATTCCCGACCTGAAGCGCTGGTCGCCTGCGGAAAAGCAGGCCGTTGCGAAGATCATTCGCGCACAAGCAGGCGGCGATGAAATGCGCTACCTGCACTTGACCCAGCAGCATCCGCGGTTGCGCAAGGAGCTTCTGCGGCTAGGCAGCCGGAGCTGACGACGCAGATTCACTTGGACTGGACTTCAACAGCGTCGGTGAGCTTGATCGTTCGTCCAGTTTGATTGCCCACTTGAATGCTCTGTCCACGTTTCAAGTATGCGGCGATCACCGAGGGTTGCGACCAGTCCAGTTCCCATCCGTTCTCAATCGCGAGAATCGTATAGGAGCCCGGGACGATAGTTCGCAAGCTGAAGGTGCCGTCCAGGTCGCTCTGATCGCGGCGAAACAGATCGCGGTTGGTCTCAGGATCTTTCGGAACCAGAACCACCATGGCCCCAGCGACGGGCTTTCCATCGCGCTTGGCTACTCCTTCGATCGTCGAACTTCCTGCCACAAGCGTGAGGGACAATGAAGGCGAGGAACCTGCGGTTACATTCAGACTGTGGCCCTCGACCGTCGCGCCTTCGGCAGACATACGAGCGATCGAATAGAGCTTACCGGGAGCCACAGCCTGTACTTCATATTTGCCGGACGGGATTTCTTCGAGTTCCGCTTCTCCCTTGGCATCGATCATTTTCCATCCGGCGGGAGTCTGATGCGACGAGAGCAGCGCAACCTGGATGCGCGCCGGAAGACTCTCGCCTAGAACCTGCACGTTCACTTTGACAGCGCTCATCGCCTCCGCTCGATGCGTGTCGATCTCTTCCCCGTCTTTCACGAGATCGACTCCGTTCATTTCTGTCGCAGGTCCCGATCCATTGAGGCGGATATCGTAGTGACCTGCAGGAACGCCGGTAACTTCGACCAGTCCAGGCGAGAGGAATTGCGGATTTTCAAAATTGAAATAGGTGGAACCATCGAAGGTGGGTTGCCGGAGTTGGGGAACTGCGTAGCCACCGTTGGCCAGCACGGGCACGCGAAAAAGCAGATGCAGCGATGGAACCGGATTCAAATGAATCTCCAGCTGCAAGTGCTCCCCTCCGCGAATCTGAATCGGGGTTGCGCTCTCAGCGTCGGTCACGTCGGAGTAATAAGTAAGCGGATAAGCTACGTCCAGAGACCGATCGAAGTTTTCAAGAGCATCCGGTTGCTTCTTCTGCCCGGAACGAGACCGATTAGACTGAGGATGGACCGCATACCAGGGCTTCGCGCTGGCCGAAAGAAAATAAGTGCCGGGCTCGAGCGCTGCAATCTCGTACTCGCCGAGATCGTCCGTCATAGCGCCACTAGACTGATGAATCTGGTTCACGCCAGTACCGTGATCCTGTCGATACAGGGCGACGGTAGCGCGCCGTACGGGTTCGCCGGATTCGTCCAATATCCTGCCGGAGATTACTCCTGCAGGGGGCAGCCGTAAAACCAGCGCTTCAGTTTCCAAACCCGCGCCGGTGACAATCGCGGTCCAGTACTGATCATGCTGATCGTACCCCGCCGTGATGAAGCCCCGCTTCGCTCCATTGAGCGCGAATTTCCCAGCGGGCAATCCATTGAAATCGAACTTGCCATCGTCGGCTGTGACCACCGATTGAAATTTCCGTGGATCCTTCGCATCCCTCACCGTGACACGCGCCCGGGCGAGAGGATGTCCGTCGGTCTTACTGACCACGGTTCCTGAGATTCTGTAGCCGCCACCAGAGATTGCCTGGGCCGTTCCTGTAGTCTGTGCGGTGACGCGCTCTTGCGCCCCCAGCACACAGAGGGCTGCGATCAACGCGAGCGACCGAGCTTGGGACGAAAAGTTTGCCATGGGATTAATCGTTCGAAGCGATCACCTGCACTTGTACGTTGACCTTCTGGCCGCCAGCGAGGTGAACGATCGGGCCCAATGCTTCATAAGCCTTCATTGCGTCTGCATCACGATAGGGAAGATGCAGTTGCTGTTTCTTGAAAGCAAGTACGCGATATGTCCCTGGTACCATCATTGCCGAATTGAACTGTCCATCAGGCAGCATGTTGAACTGCTGCCATTGACCGGGACTATCCGGCAAGGGAACGCAATAGATCCAAATCTCCGGAGGAGGCACACCGGCGGGCATCTCTGACGGTGGCTGTAGCCCTGTCACTGTTCCGTCGATTTCAGCGTAATCGTCGCGCACGGTGACTTCGATGGGAACGCTCGATCCCAGCGTAACCACCAGAGGTTCATGCAGCAGATCAACCCCGCCCCTTGTTGCCGCTGCGACGTATCCGCGGCCTGAAGAGATCTGTAAGCGGTATCGCCCCGGCGCAACACTTTCAATGACCAAGGAATCATCATTTTGCCCTGTGGGCGGACGAAGGGACGGCGCTCCGCGCTGCTCAAAATCGTCAGCGGAGACAGCCGATACATTGAGATACGTTCTGGGTCCACGCACCGAGAATGAGTGCCCTCCTCCCATATTCCACGTTTGTGGTCCGGGCGATTCCGTTGCAGTGAACTGTTCGTTCACGTGTACGGGGATCGCACTACTCGGAATCAGCGTCATCCCTGGACCGTCTGCTGCCACTCCATTGACCGTAAGATTCACCGCTCCGTTCGCCGAATTCTGACCGTACGTGAACGCCTCCACCAGATACTGCCCATTGGGCAGAGCTCCCTCGATCTTTTGTGTGTCGGCGCGATAGCCGAGCGAATATCCGGGCCCCGGATGGCCCAACACCGACACACTGATGTTCATTCCTGCGTTGACATCAACGTTGGCGACTGGAATCCTCACGGGGTAGTACGCCTGGCGCGTCAAAGGAACGTCGGCCTCAACGGTCTGCCCAGCCGCTAGCTGGATCGTACCGCCCGCCGAAAAATCGGAAACTCCCGGGTAGAAGACTGGAGGGAAGGCGTACTGCTGGCCGCCCGGAACCATTGTGACCGGATCATTGTCCCCCCACTCGGTCGTCCCCAGCTTGTAAGTCCCAGGCAACAGCTCTGCAAAACGGAACTCTCCGTTGGAATTGGCTCGCGCCGTGCCCGCAGGTGTCCACCTCGGCATTCCCTCGTCAACCTGCCTGGAATACAGCTGTACCGTAGCGCCGGCAGGTGGGTCGGCCTCGGAAACGATCACCCGTCCCTTGATCAAGCTCTCCGGGATGAGAGGAATCGTGATTTCACCATTCGGAGTTGCTTCCGCCAGCCTTCTCCCGTCGGGATCGTCGAGGAAACCGGGCTTGCGGACGATGAGCGCTTCTCCAGTACCTGGGATAAGCCACATCTGGGGCTGTGGCACAGGTCCACTGAATGCGAAACCGCTATTGTTCTGCCTGTCATCTTTTGGTGGCGTGAACTCAAAACGTCCTTCGCCATCCGTCAGCGTCGCGAAACGATTGTCCGTAGAGGAGACCAGCGCACGGGCGATGGGAGCGCCGGTGACAGCGTTGACCACAGTGCCGCGAATCGTGTTGGGCTGCTCCTGAGATTGCAATCCTTGCGCAAAAGCACGCACCGAAGAAACGCAGAGAGCCACTAGCAAGATCAAGACAGGAAACCGGCAATGTCGAACCGCCATACACATGCGGACTTGCCCGGAGTCGCTCTGCACCGAGGTTCCGTCGGTTCGTCGCAAAAAAGCACTCCTCACGCTGCGTTCTTCTTAGGGGTGGCCCGTGACGACGGCGATCCGTCTGCACTAATGTGCATTCTCTCGCCGTATACCGTCAATTCGACGGTCATGTCGCGTATTCCGAAAAGATGTCTTGCAATCAAGGCTTGGTTGCCCTGTGGCAGGACTCATTTTCGTATATTTCCAGGCTCTCGTTTATGGTGCACCGAGACCTCTTGCGGTATATACTTCAATGACTTCTGCGGTACTGTGCGGCGTATTTAGAACGATTCTGTCTGGGCCCAGCCTGGCGACATCATGCAAAACGGGAATCCACGGTCTGACCCTGAAGATCGAAGCGGCGCCACGAATCCCCACGGCGTGAGTATCCCCACCAAGGGAGAGAGTGCAGCCTCGGGCCCTCCGCTGGATCCTGAAGCCACTCTCGTCGACTTTTCTAACTCCTATCTGGATCCCGAAGCCACGATAACAGATGCGAATGCCAAGTTCGTCGCTGTAACGCCACCTGTACGTCGCAGTGGCCCGGTATCGGCGGGTCCGCAATCCAGTGCTCCTGTGTTGCGAATCGGCGACGTGCTGGGCGGACGCTACGAGATTCTTCAACTGCTTGGCGAAGGCGGGATGGGCGCCGTCTACAAGGCGATGGACCGCGAGTTGGACCGACCGGTCGCTCTGAAGCTAATCCGGCCGCAACTGGCGGCGAATCCATCGATCCTGGCGCGATTCAAGCAGGAACTTCTTCTTGCTCATCAAGTCACCCATCGCAACGTCATTCGCATTTACGATCTGGGCGACGCCGAAGGCGTGAAGTTCATCACGATGGAGTTCGTGGAAGGCGTCGATCTCCGTGCATTGATTCAAGAGAAGAAGAAGTTTCCGCCCGAAGAGGCGGTCGAGATCACGCGAGCAGATCTGCCGCGCCCTGGAAGCCACGCACAACGTGGGTGTGATTCACCGGGACCTGAAGCCGCAGAACATTATGCGAGATGCGACCGGCCGCATCTTGCTTATGGATTTTGGTCTGGCCCGCACCGTCGAAGGCGACGGCATGACCCAAACCGGCGCTCTGGTGGGCACCATGGAATATATGTCGCCAGAGCAGGCACTGGCGAAGGACCTCGATCAGCGCTCGGACCTGTTCACTTTAGGCTTGATTCTCTACGAACTGCTGACCGGGAAGACGCCGTACTCGGCCGAGAGCGTCGTCGCGAGCTTGATCAAGCGGACGCAGGAGCGAGCCATTCCGGTCTCGGATCACGACGGCACGATTCCAGCGCCGCTCAGTAATATCGTGAGCAAGTGCCTGGAGCGCGATCCCAGCCTCCGTTACCAGAACGCAGCGGAGCTACTGCGCGATCTGGATGCGTATTCCGGGCAAGGGCGCTGCGGCGAACCTGCGCTTTCAACCGGCGGTCGAACCCTGGGGACGAACCATTCCTTGGCCGCTGTTGACGGGCATTCTCACCGTGCTTGTGCTGGCGATGGTGGGCTACTCTGTTCCGCGGTACGCTTTTCTCGCCATCGGCAAAGAAGCTTGCGGCGACTCAGCCTGTGTCGCTGGCAGTGATGCCGTTTGAAAACAAGTCCGGCGACTCTGTCGTGGGACTGGCTGGGGCCCAGCCTGTGCCGACATGCTGAGCACGGATGTCGGGCAATCCGCGCACCTGCGCGCCGTGTCCTCCGACCGCGTGCAGCAGGTGTTTCATGACTTGCGGATCGCTCCCAATTCCGCGGTCGATTCCTCGACCCTGGGCCGCGTCGCGGAGTTCACGAACGCCGACACCCTAGTGTGGGGACAATACACCAAGCTCGGCGACCAGATTCGCATCGATGCGACGCTTCAGGATCGCAAGCACAACCGCACGATCCAGGTGAAATCGGAGGCTGCGAACCAGCAGGATTTGTCGGCTGCGGTGGATCGGTTGGCAGCGATGATTCGTCAGAATCTTGCTCTGTCGCCGGACCTCGTGAAGGAATTGCAAGCGCAGTCGTTCAAGCCAACTTCGACCTCGGTCGATGCGTTGCGCGACTACAACCAGGGACTGCAGCTATTGCGTCAGGGAAACAACCTGGAAGCGCAAAAAACAGCTTGAGGCCGCCACGAAAGAAGATCCGCAGTTTGCGGTCGCCTACTCGCGGCTTGGGCGAAGCCTATTCTGCACTGGGATACGACGCCGACGCCGAGCAGGCGGCGCGACACGCCGTGGATCTTAGCCAGAATCTTCCCCTGGCCCAAAGATATTTCATTGAGGCCAGCCTGGCACGCATCACGAAAAATAATGCAGAAAGCCCTCGCGGCCTACGAAAATCTGGCGAAGAGCTTTCCCGACAATCTCGATGTGCTAGTTCGCCCTCGGCAGCCTTTACGAAGATGCGGGAGACTTGGACAAGGCGCGCGCCTGCTACGCCAATGTGCTGAAGGCAGACGGCAAGAATCTGGATGCCCTGCTGGCGATGGGCCGCGTGGAGATCAAGTCCGGCAATCCCCAGAAGGGCCTCGATCCGCTTGACCAGGCGCGCCACATCGCGATCGATCTCGACAATCAGGAACAGCAGGCTCTTATTCTTCAAGCCACAGGCATTGCTTACAAGTTGATGAACAAGCCGGTCGAGGCCTTGCGCAACTATGAGGACTCGATGGCGATCAACCAGCAACTGGGCCAGAAGCGCGGAGTGGCAGCGAGTCTCGCGGAAATTGCGCAGGTGCAACTATCGCTTGGCAAGCCGGACGCAGCGCTGGCCGCCTACAACGACGCGCTGAAGATTCGGCGGGAGATTGGCGCCAAGAAAGAAGCGGGCGACACACTCATCGACCTTGGGTGACTTTTATCTGGAGCGCGGCCAACCCGATCAAGGCTCTGCAGACGTTCAAAGAGTCACTGCAGATTCAGCGTGACGCGGGCGATGAAACCTACCAGGCCATTGTGCCTGAACAATATTGGTACGGCTTATCTGCAAGAAAGGCGAGAACGAAGACGCCCTCACCTATCTGCAGCAGGCGCTGCAGATTCGCGAGAAGCTGAACGTATCCGGTAGACATCGCAGAGACTCTTCACAATCTAGGCGAGGCGTTACGCCAATCTCGGGCAGTACGACCAGGCGATGACCGCCTATATGCGCGGGCTGGACCTCTATCGCAAGGCAGGCGACAACCAGGGCATCGCCATCATGTCCAACAGCATGGGTCTGGTCTTTGAGAACCAGGGCAGGATTGGACCTGCGATCGGCGCGTTGCAGGATGCAGTGAAGGCGTTCCGTGACGTCGGAGACCGCACCAGCACGATGGCCCAAGCGCTGAACGATCTGGCGGGAGCCCTCGCCAAGGCCGGAAGAGGAACGGAATCCGGAAAACTACTGGAAGAAGCTCAGGCGATGGCAGCCACTTTGAAGAATGACGGACTGAGCGCGGCCATTCTGAATACTGAAGGCGACGTCTACTTCTACCGGGGCGATTTGAAGTCGGCGAAGAATTCTTACCAGCAGGCCGAGCGCTTGGCTTCTCACGCCTCTGAGAAAGATGTGCTGTTGACGATAAAACTGAACCTGGCAAAGGTGGCCATCAGCGATGGACATTCTTCGGCCGTCGTTGCTGACTTGCGAAGTCTGGCCCAGCAGGCAGATTCGTTGGGGAAGAAATACATCTCGGTAGAGTGCTCCACGTCCATGGCCGAAGCCCTGATCAAAAACAAGGATTATCCCCTTGCACGTCAGGAGTTGCAGCGCGACTCTCGGAAGAAGCGAGAAGCTGGGATTGCGTCTGGAGAGCGCCAAAATTCACTACCTCTTGGGCACCGCGCTCCGGCTGACAGGATCCGACACAGAGGCGGCCGCGCAGTATCGCGAGGCCCTACATCTGTTGGACGATATCCGTAAAGAACCCGGAGCTGAGCACATCCTGGAGCGCTACGATCTGAAGCCTGTCTACGCGGAAGCCACCCAATTTGGCCAATAAGCGCGGTTCTTTTTTCTGAGTTCCAACCCATCGCGAGTAAGCGTCCGGAGCTTCCCTCTTGATCGGGGGCGGTGAAGCTTAACGTGTCTCCGCCTATTGTTGGTAGACGCCCATTGTCGTTAGCCTGTTCGTTCATGGACGGATCGATTAGAGACTTCAGGATGTTTTGCTAGCGCCGTTGCGCCGGAGCCACTGCTTGTTAAACTGAGCGACATGCCATCGTATGAGATCTTCGGCAAGTTCTATGACGCCGTAATGGGAGATCGCTCAGAAGCAGCAGAGCGCCTTACGGAGCTCATTCGGGAGACGAAACCGAACGCGAGAAACGTCCTCGAACTCGGGTGCGGAACCGGATCAATGCTGAAGCATTTGCAGGACACATTACCAAGTTTCTGGGCTGGATATTTCGAGCAGGATGCTTTCAATCGCACGCAAGAAAGTCTCTCGAGCAAAACTCTTCCGGCAGGATATGGTCGATTTTCAAATCAACGAGCGATTCGACGTGATTTTCTGTGTATTCGATTCGATTAATCACGTTCGACGCTTCTCCGATTGGAAGAAAGTGTTCGTTAGGGTGCAGCGGCATTTATCGGCGGGTGGGTGCTTCGTCTTTGACATCAACACACAACGGAAGCTCGACCGGCATATCGCCGAGCCACCGTGGGTACATCGGTTCGGAAGGAACCTCTTGATCATCGACGTGACCTCGCTCGCGAATCGTGGGTCGAATTGGAATATCAAAGTTTTCGAGCACGTGGCTCATTCTCGCTACGTTCTCCATGAAGAGGACATCATCGAGGTATCGTTTCCGTTGCAAAAGATCGTGGCGGCTCTGCGTGGCCATTTTGTGAATGTGCGAGTGGTGGACTGCTGATGGCAGGCGACCAACTGCGAAATCAGAAAGACTGTTCTTCATTGCAAGCTCTAGGACAGCAGAAAAGGGCGAGATCCAAGGACCTCGCCCTTTCCGTTTCGTAAGCCGCTCGCTTTAGTGCCCTTTCTTGCCCACCGTCCCCGTCAGAGCCACGGTTTGCGGGCTGTTCGGAGCGTTGTCGGAGATCTTCAACGTCGCCGTGCGCGTGCCCGAATCGTCGGCGTTGAACGTCACCACCACACTGCAGCTTGATCCCACGCCGAGAGAAGATCCGCAACCGCTCGTGAAGGTGAAGTCGTCCTTGTCTGTTCCACGGCCAAGGGAAATCGAAATACTGTTGATGGTCAACGTGGTGTTGCCCGTGTTGGAAATCGTGACGGTCTGGGATGCTGTTTTCCCATTGCTGACGGTCCCGAAGTTGATGCTGGTTGGCGAGATGCTGATCGCCGGCTGCGTCACCACAATCGTCACCTGCTTGGTCGCCGATGTGTAGTCCACCGAGTCCGTAGGCGTAAACGTCACCGAGAGGGTTTGCGTGCCAACTGCCAGCACCGTGCCTGCCGGGGGCGCGTACACAAAAGTTCCCGGCACGTTCGCGGTTGCGTTGAGTTGGGTTGAACTGAGAGCCGTCCCATACGGGATGGATGCTGGGTTCGGCCAGGTAAGAATCGGCGTTGCCTTCGAAGCCGTCGTTGACTGGCTGGCGGTCGTTCCAAGGTAGTTGCTATCCGCCGCCCACGTTGCCGTGAGCGAACAGATGCCCGTACCACTCGTCATGGTGACAGTGCTGCTTGCAGCGGAACAAGCTCCACTTCCGACAATGCTGGCCGTCGTACTCGCATTCGAAGTGGCCGACACGGTAAAGCTCGTACCGAATACCGCGCTGGCAGGAGCACCCGTGAATGTCACGGTCGGGGCAATCTGAGCAGCGTTTGTGTTTTGGCTCGCTGTCGCAGAAAGGTAGTTGTTATCGGCGGCCCAGTTTGCCGACGTTGTGCAAAGGCCCGTGCCGCTCGTCATCTTCACGACATTGCCGGTGATGGAGCATGAACCAGCGGCGGTAATCGCTGCTGTGGTGCTCGCGTTACTCGTCGCCGTCACAGTAAATGTGGACAGATACCCGGCACTTGCCGGTGCCCCGGTGAACGTCACTGTGGGAGCGATCTTGGCAGCGCTGGTGGACTGGCTGGCGCGTTGCCGCGAGGTAGTTCGCGTCCGCAGCCCATGTCGCCGTGAGCGAACATGTTCCAGTGCCGCTATTCATCGTCACGACGTTGCCCGCAATTGAACATGCACCAGCGGCTGTAATTACTGCAGTCGTGCTCGCATTGGTCGTCGCCGAGACTGCGAAGGACGTTCCAAAGGCAGCGGTCGCCGGAGCACCCGTGAAGGTGACTGTCGGCGTCGCTTGCGCAACTGTGTACGTTACGCGTGCTCGGAGCGCTCTGATTGCTCACAGCGTCTTGCGCGTTGATGGTGACCGTGTGAGTTCCTACCGAACCATCGGCGGGGCTCGTGAGTGGGCCCGTGTTCCCCGTCGCCGGGAAGGTGGTTGAACCCGGAGGCCCGCAGAGCACCACTCCCGATCCTCCATCGGTGCAGCTGTAGTTGGCGGTCACGGTCTGTCCATAGGTTGGATTCGATGGCGAAATCGTCAGACCGACGATCACAGGCGCCGCTTTATCCACCTGAAATGGACCGAAAGGACCTTGCGTCGTCGAATTTCCGGCAACGTCGGAAATCGTGACCACAGGAATTGAGACCGTGGCCTCCGTGCCGGCGGCAACATTGGTGGACATCGTGAAGCTCGACTGCGAAGAGTTGGCCAAGCCAGATCCGCTGTCGCTGGCCGTGCAGTTGTAGACGACGTCGGCGCGCTTGCCAGCCGTTGGGTGGCGGATTGGGTCCAACGCAGTTCGCCGTGGGCGCAGTCTTATCGACCTGAATCGTGAACGTTGGACTGGCCGTGCTCACCTGATTGCCGCTGTTGGTGACGACGCTTTCCACCGTACCCGCGCTATCGGTGCCGAAGAATGTCACTACCGTGGTTCCTTCCACCGTGCCGGGAATCACAATTGAGCCCGTTTGACCCGTAAGAATTCCCGACGGCGGCGTCGGCAGATTCGCTCCCGTCGCCGCATAGTTAATGCTGGTGACGGTTGGGAGCGGCGACGGCGGATTGGTATTGTTGCTGGGCACAATGTCGGAGCTGTTGAAATTCAGCGTGACCGTGCCATTCGTCCAGCCGCGGTTCAGCGCCGGACTCGTGGTCGGCGCCGTACTGGGTTGCACCGCTCCTAGAATTGGAATCAGCGTGGAATTGAAGTTATTGGTGCGTCCGGTCGTGGCGATAATGTCGCCATTGATCCCGCTGAAAATGTTGACCAGTCCTTTGCAGGAATTGTCTCCGCCGGCGCCACAGGTTAGTGCGTTGTCCTTGCCCATTAGGTAACCCGGAGCGATCAGCGGCTTCTGACTCGGGTCGACGTTGTACGTGTTTGAGACGATGATCAGCGCGCTGGTCCCGGTGTTCGGACAGTTGGCACCGCTGGCCGTGCTGTTGGTCGAGGTCGTACACAGATCGGTGGTGAGCACGCATCCGTAATTGCCCGAACCGGTGTCCTGATGCTGGCAGGTGCTCCCCTGGAATGGCGTATTGTTCACCAGATCGGAGAATTGCTGATCAGTAATCGTCTGCACCGTGCCTTGCTGGAAGACGCCCTGAAATGCATTGCTTCCTAAGCCGCTTTGCGAGTAGTCGGATATCGCGCTGAGCGTCGGCGTGTAATTGAAGTTGGTTTGCGTCGGCTGCAGAGGCTGGTTAATCGTAATCGGCGCCAGGGGCAGGGAACTGAACGACCAGCTGATGATGTCGTTGTTCTCCACAGAAGAGCCGGTCGCCGCCGTAAACCCAATATAGGCGCTGCCGTTGCCCGTTAGGCTGAGCTGCTTGGTGATGTCCACTGTCGCCTGCAGAATCAGCGTACTGTCCATATACACGGAGAGATTGTTGCATCCGCTGGTGCAGGTTCCGGGCGGCAGATAGTTGACGGTGATCGTGTGCGTCTTGCCGTCGGTCAGCGACATCCCGGACGGCAGGCTCTGTAGCGCGAGCTTCGCCAGATTGCCATCCCCGCAGACATAGTTGTGATCGGCGCTATTCGGCGAGAGAGTGCTGGAATTGTTGGGCCCACAGCTTTGCACGGCGATGTGATTGCCATCGGGATCGCTGTAGTTCGAGTTCTGATGCGTGTCGAGCTCAATCGCCAGACTATTCTGGATGGCGTTTCCCGGGCCGCTGGCCGTGGAAACGTCGTTGTTGCCATAGGCCATGTTCTGGCCGTTGCCCGTGTAGCCCAGCGCCCCCGTTCCGGCCGGATCATTCTGTATCACCAGAGCGATGCCGTCAGCGGGGAATGAGCAGAAAAAGCACGAATTTGTGCTTGAAATCTGAAACTGAAATGCCGTGGTGAATCCCGTGGAAATTGGCTGGGGAACGTCGAACCATGCCGCCCCGTGCTGGTTATTATTCGCCGTGGTGAGCCGCAAAACACCGCCCGAGGCAATCGATGGCTGGGACGGAGAGCCATCTGTGAGCACCTGGCACGCAGGCGGGGGCGTCGAACTGTTCTTGCACACATTGGTGGTGTTGAAACCAGCGACCGGGAAACTGAAGGTTTGGGCGGAAGCGATCTGCGCCCCAAAAAAGAAACCGACGAGCAGTCCTGCGGCAGCAAAACCACGCAGTGTGGTCCTCATGTTTGTTTTCTCTACTTTCTTGAACCCGCACTCAAATGGCTGGGAACCCGGACAGAATCCAATCCGTTCGCAGAACGGAGTCAAGCAAGAGAGAGGACTTGGCCAGATTCGAAGCCGGCCCTGGGACACGCAACCGGCAAACTGTTGGTAATTCTCAGCCCCAGCCTCAGCAGTGTCAAGACGAAACCGCCTGCGGCGGAGAGTTTAGAGTCCTTAGTTTTTTGTTCTTGAAAAAATCAAGCAGAGGATCACTTGAACAGCGATAAAGGAATGAGGAAAGAGTTGACCCAAGGTCAGCCGGTGATCGAACACCGAGCAGTGACTCGCTAATCGCCAGAACCGGTCAGCGTGATTGACTGCAATCGACCGATACCTCCGCTATAAGCCACATCCAGGGAAGCGTTGATAATCGTCCGATCCTTCGGGCTGACCGTGACCGTAATGCTGCAGCTAGAGCCGGGCGAAAGAACCGAACCGCAGTTATTGGTTTCGGAATAGCTCGATCCCGCGCGCAGCACGCGGATATCTGCAAGATTCAGCCTTGTCTTACCGATGTTTGTTAACGTAGAGGTCTGAGTGGAATCTGTTCCTACCTTAACCGACCCAAAAGACAGGAAAGCGGGAGAGACCGATAACGTGGATTGGAGAAAGACCGATACTTGAGTCAACCCGGTGGAATCGACGCCAACGGCAATGACATCGAGCTTGCCATCGTCATTGAAATCACCGATGCCGAAAAACGGTGGTGTCAGAGATTGGCCGAGCCACGTCTGAGGACTCTGAAATGTGCCATCCCCATTGCCCAACATGGACGTAACAGCTTGCTCCAGCCCCGAATATCCGAGAAGCACAGCGTCGAGCTTGTTATCGTTGTTAAAGTCGGCGAGTTGCACCCCTCCCGCGTAGACGGAGGCGCCCCCAATATTGGTAAATGTTCCGTCACCGTTTCCCATGAAGACGGAGACGCCGTCAATGATGAGGTCGAGGTTCCCATCGCGATTCAGGTCCGCAACTGCCGCTGTGCCAGCATTCCAGTTGCGACCTGACAGATCGTATAGGGTAGGACTCTGGAAACTTCCATCACCATTCCCAAGAAATGTGTACAGCGCGCGTTCGCTTCCGAAATCGAGACCTGGTACCGCCAAGTCGAGTCGACCGTCGCGGTTGAAATCACCGAAGGCTGGGACACCGAATCCGTAGGTATCTCCAATTCCAATCCCAGATTGAAATAAACCGGTACCATTTCCTAAGCTGATGGCTGGGTACCAGTTGGCGCAAGTGTAGTCACAGTTCGTGGCGATCACATCCAACTTCCCATCGGCGTTGACATCGGCGCTGGCCAGCGGTCCGCCGGATATTGTTCCATTCCCCATGGCGATGAAATGACCGTCGCCTGTGCCCAATGCCACGTAGAGAAGATCTTCTGATGAGCCGCTGAATGGGGAGCATGAGTACCCAACAGCAAGGTCCGTCTTTCGGTCGTTGTTGAAGTCCCCGACGATTAACGAACTAATCGAGCCACAAGTTAAGCCTGACTCATTCACAAAATTGAGGATCGTCAAAATTGGTGCCTGAAACGTTCCGTCGCCATTTCCAGCGAGGACTTCAATTGTCGAGCCGTAGGCGATGGCCAAGTCGAGTCTGCCATCGTCGTTAAAGTCGGCTACCGCAATGGCTCCGACATACAGCCCAAATTCTGGAGCAAACTCGTTGGCTACAAACGACACCGTCGAAGAACGGCTGCCGACCAGAAAGTACACGAAGTTGGAAGTACCGCCGCCAGGGGCCGGATTCACCACGGTGACCAGAGCCGTCCCCATAACCGCTACGTCGGCTGAATTGATCGCTGCCTGCAGGTGGCTCGACGAGATGAACATGGTTCCTCTAGGTGAGCCGTTCCAGTTCACTACCGCTCCTGGCGCGAAACCTGTGCCGGTGACGTTCAAAATAAAGGCTCCATGACCGGGCTGAACGCTCGTAGGAGAAAGCGGCTGATTTACCAGCGGAATAGCATTGTTCTGCGCCGAAGCGCCGGCAGCCACCAGCGAAAAGAAAGCGATTCGAAGAAAGCTGCGAGCGGAGTTCACAAGACACCCCATTGAAGGAATAGGACTGAGAACCTCAGGAATGGGCCGAGCCTAGGGGGGATCTAAGACTGGCACGCAGTATAGTCATCCCCCTTTGAGCACGTCAAATTCAGCGTCAAAATTCACCCTCCGGGATAACCCCAACCGCCGCCAGCCGCGTCTAACCGCAAGGACCAAGATTGGGACTTGGTGTCTTCCCACCGGGCGTATAATCAAGGTCAGGGAGTACCTATGAAACTCAGATGGCTGGCAATCGCTGTGGGATTGGCGGCGTTCAGTGCGGGGCCCTGGACGTTCGCGCAGACGCAAAATCCGAGCCAGAATCCTCAAACACAAACTCCGACATCCGATCCTGATCAGGGTCAGCCCAAGGCGGGCGACGTGCAGAATGCGCCGAAGCAGGCGCCTGCCGCACTGCCCACCGCCGACGACAGCCAGATCAAGCATGACGGCGGCAAGACCGACGTGGATGCCGTGGGGAACCGCAACGTGGGATGCGGACGCGGTGTAGGCAACTGGTACACCGTGGAAGGCCAGGTCGCACGCGGACGCGTGTATGCCCAGCAGATCGAATCGCAGATCAAACTGGTGAACGATCCTGTAGTGACCGAGTACGTGAACCGGATCGGCCAGAACCTGGTACGCAATTCCGACGCGCAAGTTCCTTTCACCATCAAGGTGATCGACTCCGATGTAGTCAACGCCATGGCGCTTCCGGGCGGATTCTTCTATGTGAATTCCGGCCTGATTCTCGCCGCTGACGAAGAGGCCGAGATGGCGGGCGTGATGGCGCACGAAATCGCCCACGTCGCAGCTTGCCACTACGGACGGGAAATGACCCGCATGAATCTGCTCCAGATGGCGTCTCTTCCGGCCATCTTCATGGGTGGAGCGATCGGGTATGGAATTTATGAGGGTTTGGGGCTGGGAATTCCGCTCACGTTTCTCCACTTCTCGCGCAGCTTCGAGGCAGAGGCAGATTACCTGGGTATCGAGTACATGTACCGCGCCGGTTATGATCCGTCGGCCTTCGTGTCGTTCTTCGAAAAGATTCAGGCGATGGAAAAGAAGAAACCCGGTACTCTGTCGAAAGCCTTCGACACGCACCCGCAGACCCCGGACCGCATCGAAAAATCGCAGGATGAGATTCGCAAAATTCTTCCCGCCAAACCGCAGTATGTTGTCACAACCTCGGAGTTCGATCAGGTGAAAGCACGCTTGGCTGCGATCGAAAACAAGCACAAGGTGATCGACGAGAAAGACTCGAGCAAACCTAGCTTGCGGCGCACTTCGAACCCCACCGACAATACCGGTGACACCAAGACCGATGATGATCGCCCAACGTTGAAGCGCCGGGACGATTCCTCGAACTAACTTAATGAATGATTTTGTTTTGAACCGGCGGCCTCGTCCGCCGGTTTTGTTTTGGACAAACCTGCTTCCGACGCGGGCGCCCGCGCGTTAAGATTGCCGTTGCCCATTGCGGGTCTCTGATGTGTGTTTTATGCGCCATTTCTGCTCACGCACGCTAATCCTTTTTCTAGGTCTCGCCTGCACGTCGGCTCTCGCGCAGGATGCGGCAATCCGCATCGGCGTTACTGTTCTGCGCGCCGAGACCAAGGATGTGCCGTTGACTGATGCACGCGATCGCCTGGTCAAAATCGTCAACCAACAAAAGCCCGACAAGAATGGAAGGTCACCGATCAACGCTGTTCCCTTGGACAATCCATGGGGCTCTAAGGCAGTCGCTGAGGCACGTGAAAAAGACTGCCAGTTCGTTCTTCTAACCCACCTCACGGATGCCCGAACCAATTCCGTTCTGACCAACAACGGAGCGGCTGGAATGGACTACATTCCAACTTACTCCGCGGTTATCGAGTACCGAATCGTCCGCATCGTAGACGGAGCGGGGTTTGCCATCGGATCCGTGAAAGAGGATGATCCGACCTCCTTGCGAGACGCCGCCTGGCAAGCTGTCACTCGGATTGGACGCCAGGCGATTGCGGACCTCGGCAAGGGCGGAAATGTGCCCCATGAAGAGATTCCATCTCCACGGAACCGTCCCGTCAGTGCACAGGGCGCGACGGATGAACTCTCCGTCGCGCACGACCCGTGCTCATGGCTACCAGTCGACATTCCTCATGCGGAAGCCATGGCGAAAGTCTGTGATTACGCCCTTAGTCTGCCGACCAGAATGCCGAACTTCATCTGTGATCAGACTGCCTCTCGCTACCACGGCAAGAGCAATGTGCCCTTTGATCTCATCACTGATTCCATTCGCTATGAAGACGGCAACGAGACTTTCAAAGAAATCAAAGTAAACGGCAGGCCGGCAACTTCACCGCCGCCCGGAATTTGGTCCAAGGGAGAGTTCGGAAGCAATCTGCGCTCCCTCTTTGATCCCTGGAATCAGCCTGTGTTCAAGTTTGCCGGAGAAAGAAAGAGCGGGCAGCACACCGCGTGGATTTTTAGCTTCGAGATTGCCAAACAGAACGATCCTCTCTGGAGGCTGCATGGTGGGGACCAGGTCGTCGCTCCACCGTACCGGGGCGAGTTGTGGGTGGACCAGCAGAGTGGAGAGTTGCTCCGCTTCGGATCTATCGCCCACGACCTACCAGAAACCTTCCAAATGGCGGGAGCCGAGCTGCAGATCGATTACGCCAGTCTGCGTTTCGGCGATGGCTCGTCCTTCGTTTTGCCGACGGACTTCACCGTGACCACCACGTACCGGGGTCAGGAACCCACGCGTAACGTCGTGCAGTTTAGAAATTGTCAGAAGTTCAGAGCTCAAGCACGCATGGTTTTGAATGTGCCCGGTTCAGCCGACAAGAACTCGAAAGCGATCGAGAACGCGGCTGACACGGAGTCCGAGAGGGAACTGGAGGAAAACGACACAATCTATGCCATTCTCCGCGAGCAGGCCTTGCGCGAAGATGCGGCTGCCATGGAACGCGAGCACAACGAAGAGCTGAATGCCGCGACCGCAGCAGCGCGTCAGAGAATCTCAGAACTAGCGGAGACACGGCACAACAATCAGGCAGTGCTCGAGGCAAGGACCAAGGAGGTGCCTTTGCCAGAGGAGGGCCTGACAACGCTCAAGGTAAGTGTGAGGCTGGTACAAGTGGGAGTCGTCCCGCGGGACGCAAAAGGACGTGCTGTCGGCAGTTTGCGCAAAGAAGATTTCCAGCTGTTCGACAATGGCAAGGCCCAGGTGATTTCAAGTTTCTCAGCCGAGAGGGCTGACAAGCTGGCGGGGAATCCGGGCCACTCGAGCCCCGGTGCCGCAACCCCAGCCCAAGCCGAACAGCCGGCCAGCGCTGGCCGCGATGTGGCTTACGTCTTCGACGACATCCACACGTCCTTTGGAGATCTAGTCAGCGCCCGCGACGCAGCCTCTCGACATCTGAACGCTTTGCGGGAGGGCGATCGCGCCGCAGTCTTTACGACTTCGGGTCAGCTCGGACAGGACTTCACCGCCGACCGCGAGAAACTGCAGAACGTACTGAAGAGCTTGCGACCCCATCCCCTCACCTCCGGCGTCGTCTGCCCTCCGATGACTCACTACATGGCGGATCTCATTGTCAATCAGGATGACCGGGAAACTTTGGGTCTCGCCACCAAAGACGCGGTCAACTGCGCGTTCGGTGGAATGGCGCAATTGCCTGGGGAACTTGCGCGGGCTGAGCAGGTAGCAAAAGCGACGGCAATTGAAATGCTGAACGCCAGCAGTTCCGAGATTCAAAGTACGCTGGGCATCTTGCGCGAGGTGGTCCTGAGAACGGCTGCCATGCCCGGAAGCCGCAGCATCGTTTTGGTTTCCCCCGGCTTCCTGACTCTCACGCCTGACACTCGCGAGGCGATCGCGGAGCTAACCGATCGCGCCTTGCGGGCAGATATTGTCGTCAACACCTTGGATGTTCGCGGGCTCTCCGCTCCGATTGCGGCGCCCAACAGCAGCCACTCCGCAGCCCCAGTCGTGCAATCCCGACTGGATCGCGAAGAGGCCTTAGCAAGAAGCGATGTGATGGCGGATCTCGCCTACAGCACCGGGGGAACGTTCTTTCACAACAGCAATGATCTGGATGAAGGTTTCCGGCGAACCGCCGATACGCCAGAGTATATCTACGTTCTTGGATTCTCGCCTCAGAAGTTGGATGGCAAATTCCACAAGTTGAAAGTTGCGTTGAATCTCCCCGAAAAGCTGGTAGTGCAGGCTCGCCAAGGTTACTACGCTCTGAAGCCCGCTCCGGCCCACTAAACCGCCGCGACGAACCGAAAACGCCCGCATTTGCCCTGTCCGACGCCCCATCCAACACTGAATCACGATTTGGAATAAAATCAACTTTTGGTGCCCTCACAGCCGCTTGTGATCTTGATCACAGATCGACCGTGGGGGCTGGACTTAGGCTCGGCTAATGCTGGATTTCAGCGCGGACAAGGCGGAATAAACTCATGCCAGAGAACACACTCACCATCACCGATAATCGCACGAACAAGACCTACACCGTCCCTGTCGAGAACGGCACCATCCGGGCCATGGATTTGCGGCAGATCAAAACCGGTTCCGACGACTTCGGGCTGATGACGTACGACCCGGCGTTCATGAATACCGCGTCCTGCAGGAGCAGCATTACCTACATCGATGGCGATAAGGGAATTTTGCGCTATCGCGGATATCCCATTGAAGTTCTGGCCGAACGTTGCACGTTCCTCGAAGTTGCCTACCTGCTTCTCTTCGGCGAACTCCCTACGGAAAAAGAGCTGAATGCCTGGGTCTACAACATTACGCATCACACCATGCTCCACGAAACCACCAAGAAATTCATGGAGGGTTTCCGCTACTCTTCGCACCCCATGGCGATGTTCGTCAGCACGATTGCGGCGCTGTCGAGCGTCTATCCCGATGCCAAAAACATCCACGATCCAGCCAATCGCATGCACCAGATCCAGCGGCTCATCGGCAAAGTGCCGTCGATCGCGGCCATGTCTTACCGGCACAATGTCGGATTCCCCTACGTCTATCCCGACAACGATCTAAGCTACACCGAGAATTTCATGAACATGTTGTGGAAGATGGTCGAGCCGAAGTATGTGGCTAATCCCGCAATTGCGCGGGCGCTCGACATTCTGTTCATTCTTCACGCCGACCACGAACAGAACTGCAGCACCAACGCAATGCGCTCGGTGAGCAGTTCGCAGGCCGATCCCTATCTTTCGGTTGCATCGGCGGCCTCGGCTCTCGCCGGACCCCTGCACGGCGGCGCCAACGAAGAGGTTCTGAAGATGCTCGACGAGATCGGATCGAAAGATCACGTTCCGGCCTACATCAAGCGGGTCAAAGAAGGGCAGATCAAGCTGATGGGCTTCGGCCATCGCATCTACAAGAATTACGATCCCCGCGCCAAAATCATTCGCTGGAGCGCCGAACAAGTATTCCAGGTTACGGGTCGCAGTTCGAAGCTCGATATCGCGCTGGAACTCGAACGCATCGCGCTGGAAGACGACTATTTCGTGAAGCGCAAGCTATATCCCAACGTCGACTTCTATTCCGGAATCATGTATCAGGCGATGGGCTTCCGTCCCGAGATGTTCACCGTGCTATTTGCGATCCCGCGCACCGCCGGATGGCTGGCCCAGTGGCAGGAACTCATCACCGATCCCGAACAGAAAATTGCGCGTCCACGTCAGGTCTATACGGGACACGGTGAGCGCGAGTTTGTGCCCCTCGACAAGCGCGTGCAAGTGCCGATTCCGGCCGAGTATCCGACGCGCTGAAACGGTTTGTGAACAGAAAGTTCGTAGCGCAAGATTGCCCCGCTTTCGGGCGGGGCAATTCATTTACGGATGTTTGCGTTACCGTCGAATCCCGCAACAAAAGCGATGAGCCGCAGGCGGTTATCCCGCGGCTCTTAGGGGAGTGAGAAGAATTCCAAGCGAACTGGGCGCTGGGCTTTTGCAACGGATGTATTCGTATCGTGCCGGCGACCAAGTCCTGCGCCTTACGCCGCGTGCTTTGCCAAATCGGCCAGACGCTCGCGATGCTGTTCGGGCGAAGTGATGACTTTCATCTCCTGCCAGTCATACGGAAACTCTCTGCCGCAATCGAGACAAGCGACGTAAGTTCCCGTTAAAGCTGCGGCCTGCGGGCGCCGTTTGGCGCCACGAATGGTTACAGGAAAGCTATAGTGAGAATGCCTGCATCCGAAGACTGCATCCAGCAGTTTTCCAATCATGACCCACCTTCCATACCTGAGCGGTGTATGCCGAGTCCCTGGGTTTTACTGAGAGTGCGCGCCCCCTCCACAGTAATCTGTGGAACGCTGGCACTCAAATACTTAGATTCACCGATTGCCAAAAGGGTTGAGGTTTTCGCAAAAAGACGCACCGGCCTGATAACCGAGCCGGGAACCCCTTAACTTAGATATAGTTACAGGAGGAGGAAAAACGTTTCACACGGGGCGTCAGACGCTCTGGGGACCGCGCTTTTTCTGCTGTTGGCACTTCGTCATGATGGCCGATCGCAGGCGCCCGCGGAGGTCTTCGGGCAATTCGTAGAGTTGGGAGTCGCGGTAAATCTCAATGGTCTTCTTGGTCGTGTCGCAGACGACGTAGCAGTTGTGGCACCAGGAAAGATGGTTTTCCAACTCGACCTTTGTTTTTTCGTCGAGGACGCCGTCCAGATAACTGGTCAGCTCGGTCAGGAATTCAGAGCATTTCACTGGTTGCCATCTCCACTCGGAGCATCGCCCGTTTTAACATCACCGCTCTTACCGGCGTCCTTGCCATTGCCGTTCTCTCTTCGCTGGAAATATTTTCCCAGCCTCTCGCGAAGTTGCAGGCGCGCCCGCAGCAGCCGCGACTTCACCGCGGGCACGCTCAACTCCAGCGCCGCCGCGGTCTCTTCGGTCGAAAGTCCTTCTACGTCTCGCAGCACAAACACCGTCCGAAAACCGGGAGGCAAGCCCTGAATCGTCTTGCTCAAAATCTCCCGCAACTCAGCCTGCGTGTATTGCTGCTCCGGATTCGGACTCCAGTCCGCGATTTCGCGGGGAAGGGAATCGTCTTCCGTCTTGATGTCTTCGTCGAGCGATACCGTGCGCTCCGGCTTGCGCCGGCGCAATTTCATCAGCGCTTCGTTGACCGCGATCCGGACCAGCCACGTATAAAACTTCGACTGCTCCTGAAACTGCGCCAGGTTGCCGTACGCCTTCAGGAACGCTTCTTGCACCACATCTTCCGCATCTTCGCGGTTCTGCGTGATGTGCTGCGCGATCCGAAAAACGTTTCGGTCGTATCGGCGAACCAGTTCTTCGAACGCCGAGTCGTCGCCCCGCTTGGCCGCCTGGACAAGCGTCAACTCTTCGCTAACTGGCCCTACTACTTTGTTTTGGATGGCTCCCATTCGCTGATCGATGCAGTATTTTCGGGTGAATTCCCGACCCGAAAAACGAAGCTCTTATTCTACTTGGTAACCGGTCGATTTGCCCAATCCGAGCGATGAGTGGGTTCGCATCGCCCGAGATGCGGAACGCGGACTGCGAAAGAACCAGGCGGAGAACATCCCACGCTCACCAGCCAGTGCTCCCCACCCGGTGTCAAGATGAACAATCCTGCAATGCACTCCGCGCTTGGCTCGGCGCAAGATTGCTATAGAATCGAAAACGAAGTTGGTTACGCGGACGAACAGGTACCGAAGTACTCTAAGCCCACCGCACAAGTGCCGTATAATCAGCAGTTAGGGCAGTGTCGTTTCGGGCGTGTGCGGTGGCATCTAAGATCGCGGCATTGGGAACGGTTCTCTGAGCATGGCGGACAGCAAGGATCTCCAGCAAATCGTCGAGCGTGCAGTGGCGCAGGTGCTCGACCGCCAACTTCCAAAATTGCAGGCCGAACTGGTCGAGCGAGTACTGGCGGACTTGCCGGCGTCGTCCGCGGAAACGCCCGCCGGAAGCCCGATTCAGGGCGGTAAGGCTCAGAACAATCTTGTCCACGCCGTCGCGACCATTCACGCCGGAACCACGCAAAAAGAAATTCTCCGCGCGCTGCTCGATGCCGGCAGCGCCTACGGATCGCGCGTCGCACTCTTCGTCATCAAAGCCGGAGCGGCCAGTGGATGGCAAGGCTCGCGGCTTCGGCGACGATGATGCCGTCAAAGATTTTCCGCTGGATATGACCACCGGGCCCGCAGCCCACGCGTATCAGAATCGAATTGTGGCCCCAGCGAATATCGCCGAGATGGACCACCGTTTCGTGAAACAGTTTGGTGGGCCCGAGAACGAGCAGATCATGGTGTTACCGCTGGTTCTCAAGGATAAAGTTGCTGCGCTTCTCTACGCCGACGGCGGCGCCGAGGGCCATTTCGACGGCCCATCTCTCGAAGTGCTGGTGATGGCGACCAGCGCGTGGCTGGAAGTGGCGTCGCTGCGCAAGCAGGCGCAGAGAGATATCAGCGATGCTGCGACCCAGCATCGAACGGCCTCCCGTCGCGGCGCCGGTGCAGACAGTCAGTTCTTTTTCCGATCCGTTTCGCTTCCGCACCTCCGAAACATGTTGCTCCGAAAGCCGCGCCGCCGAACCGGAACCGGCTGCGGAAGTCGTCGAAGTCGCGGCCCATGCCGCATCGGCCAGCGCAGCCGCATCCGCGCCCGCGACAGCGGCCGATCCCTTCGCCGGAATGTCCGCCGAAGATGCCGACACTCACCGCAAAGCGCAGCGTTTTGCGCGCCTGCTGGTCGACGAGATCAAGCTGTACAACCAGGCAAAGGTCGCGGAAGGCCGCCGCAACAAAGATCTCTACGATCGCCTGAAAGAAGATATCGAGAAGAGCCGCTCCACGTTCCAGAAGCGCTACGGCAACACCGCAGCAGCGAGCGGCGACTACTTTCAAAAGGAAGTCGTGCGCAGCCTGGCGGAAGATGACACCTCGGTCATGGGCGCCAACTTCCGCAAGTAGGCCGTTTGAATTTTCAGCGTGGCCTTATTAGGGCGCGTCAGAGATTGAGTTTTGGGAAGGGCATGGCTTTAGCCGTGCCGTTAGATCGCTAATGAAGCTAGGGCTTTAGCCTCTGAGGGTCTCTTCCCGCATCATAAATATCAGCAGTTCTGACATCTATTGACAGTTGGCATTCGCGTCTCCCGCGCGAAAAATACTAAGGTGGTTCGATTGGGTCTCAAGTGGTGGTGGGTGCTCGCGCTCGGCGTGCTGTGCGGGCTCCTGAGTGGTGAAACTTCGCAGGCGCACGCCTTTCCTCAAGACGCGACACCGAGTTCGAATAAACCCTCGGATCAGGCCGCGCCCGCCCAGGATCACCCCGCCGCGACGCCCGTTCCCCACAAATCGTCGCCTACGAAGTCTTCCGCCACCTCCAAGACCACTGGAAGCCATCCTCCCGCAAAAAAGACCGGCAATGCCTCGACTCATTCCACCGCAAGAAAGAAGCGGCCAATGTCTCCGCGCGTTCGCCGCATTCGCCAGGCATTCGTCGCGTCGACGACCCTGCGCCCCATGGCGCAGCAGCTGATTCAAGACCGCACTCCCGCCGGCTACGCTGGAGTCGAAGCCTATGCCCGCGCGCATTCCAAAGAAGATGCTGGAGCGCTGGCGTGGCTGGTCGTCGGATACGCTCACGTCCTCGATCACGATTGCGCCAAAGCAATTGATCCGCTGAACCGCGCCAAGCCGCTGCGCCGGAGACCTCGGCGACTACGTCGCCTACTACCTCGGAACCTGCTACCTGCAAACCGGCCATCAGGCTGAGGGACTCGCGGCGCTCGCCAACTTCAGCACCACATATCCCGACTCGCTGCTGGTGCGCGACGCACACTTGAGCTACGCCGTGCGCCTTGACCGAGAGGGACGAGCCGCCGAAGCCGTCGAACTGCTGGAGAAAGATCGCATTGCCCGCGCGTTCCGATATCGAACTTGCACTCGGCCGAGCCTACGCGGCGCTGGGTCAGAATGCGAAAGCCGCAGAAGCCCTGGCCAACGTCTACTACAACATGCCGACCGCAGCCGAGGCCGATGCGGCTTACGCGGAGCTGAAGAAGACTTCCATCGAGCCCGCCGGCAACAGCCGCGCAGCGCAAGACGCGCGCCGACCTGCTGATGAAGGCCAAGCGCTACAACGATGCGGCAGACGAGTATCGCGATCTCGCCATCCATGCCACCCCGGAAGGACGCGTCCCGCCGCAGAACTTGCGCTTGGCCGATGCGCTGCACCGCAGCGGCCGCAATCGCGAAGCCAAGGCGGAACTGACTACGCTTCGCCGGAGCGACCGCAGAACAGAGTGCGCAGCGCCTCTACATCCTCGGCGAGGTCGCATGGGCATCGAACGAGAATGAAACCTTCTACCGCACCGTAGACGAACTCCGGCAGGCCTCGCCGACGAGCCCGTGGCTCGAGCAGGCGCTGCTCTCGGTGGCGAATCTGCATCTCGTGCATCACGAGTACGATCAGGCGCTCGACGCTTTCCGCGAACTGCAGCAGCGTTTCCCCAATGGATCGCGTGCTTCGTACGCGCATTGGAAGGCGGCGTGGCTGACGCTGCGCTTCGGTCGCAACGACGAGGCCAAGAAACAATTCGACGAACAGATCGCGAATGTATCCCGGCGGCAACGAGACCTCGAACGCTCTGTATTGGCGCGCACGCCTGGCCGAGGAAGACAACCAGCCCGCGCATGGCCCGCGCCTACTATCAGAAATTGTCGGACCGCTATCGCAACTACTACTACGCGGAATTAGGCCGCGAGCGCCTGAAGAAACTGCCGGAAAGCAGCGAGCCACCGGGAAAGTATCCGCTGCTCGATCACATTCCGCCCCTCGAGCACGGCGACAAGGTGACGCTGTCGGAACCTCCGGCCGACGATCTTGCATCTACAGAAAGCCGAATTGCTCGGCAATGGCGGCCTGGTGGATTTTGCCGTCCGCGAGTTGCAGGCCGCTGCCAGCGCCGACGGTGGCAACTGGGGACCAGCCGAAACCGCGCAGCTCTACACCGATACTGGCCACTACGACCGCGCCATCGAAGTGATGAAGCGATCCGTCCCCAGCTATTTCGCGGTCGATATTCCCATCTTGCCGCGTGAGTACTGGGAGGCGCTGTTTCCGCGCCCCTACTGGTCCGACCTGAAGAGGTTCTCCACGGCCAACGGTCTCGATCCTTATCTGGTGGCGTCGCTGATCCGCCAGGAATCGGAATTCAATCCGCTCGCCGTCTCGCGCGCGAACGCCGTTGGACTGATGCAGTTGTTGCCAAAGACCGGCAAGGTCGTCGCCCACCAGGTCGACCTGAAGCATTACAACCCAACCCAACTCTTTACTCCAACCGTGAATCTGCAACTGGGTACGCGCTATTTCCGAGGGATGGTCGACAAGTTTGGCGGATCGTTCGAGCACGCTCTCGCCGCCTACAACGCAGGCTCCGATCGCGTCGAAGAATGGATGGGGCAGGGCCCGTACCGCGATTCCCCGGAGTTTGTGGAGTCGATTCCGTTTACCGAGACGCGCGAATACGTTCAGGCCATTCTGCGCAACGCCAGCGTCTACAAACAGCTCTACGGCACTCCGTAAGCCTCGCACCTGAGGTTCAGATGCTCTAAGTCGCCGGCGTCCCGTCAGGCGCTTTGTGAAACAAAATCTCAATCACCAGCAATCCCGCCCCGATCACGATCGCACTATCCGCCAGATTGAAAACCGGCCACTGATATTGCCTGAAATAGAAGAGCAGAAAATCCACCACTCGCCCGCTGGCGACCCGGTCCCAAAGATTGCCCACCGCACCGCCCAGAATCAGCGACAGCGCGATTCCTGTTATCGTCAGCGTGCGCGCTTGCCTCCACAACAACACCGAGACAATCACCATCGCCACCATCGAAAACCCGATTAAAAGAGCGGTCTTCCAGTGTGACGGTGAATCGGCAAACAGGCTGAATGCCGCACCGGTGTTCTCGGTGTGCGTAAGCCGGAAGAATCCCGGAATGATCTGGATGTGCGAATACATGGCAATGTGGCTGGCGACCAACCGTTTCGTCCAGCGGTCAGCCAGCACGATGACCAGCGCCAGCAAGTAATGGGAAATGCGAGCCGAATTCTTCATCACTGGGCGTGTGCTTCCAGTTCTTTCAGCACCGCGCTGCAGCGCTCGCAGATAGTCGGATAGTTCTTGTCTTCGCCGACATGCGTGGAGTAGTTCCAGCAGCGGTCGCATTTGGCTCCGTCGGCCTTCTTCACTTCAATGTGCACGCCGCCAGTTCCGTTGCCCGACCCCTGCGTCACGGTCACCGCAGAAACGATAAACAAGTAGCGGAGCTGAGCCGCGTAACGTTGCAGCAGCGAGTACACCGGATCGGCCGCTGTGATCGCCACCTGCGCCTCGAGTCCCGTACCGATCAACTTCGTGCTGCGGGCTTCCTCGAGCGCCTTCAGAACTTCGTCGCGGACTGCCCTCAGACTGTTCCAGTCGCTTGGCTGCGATGCGTCGGACACCTTGATATGCCCGGTCGAGTCGCCCAGGATGTCGCTGCCTTTCGGGAAGAGCGCCACGTGTACGCTGTCTGGACGCCCCTCGACCTTCGGCAAGTATTGCC
This sequence comes from uncultured Acidobacteriaceae bacterium, assembly GCA_963788555.1. GTDB lineage: Bacteria > Acidobacteriota > Terriglobia > Terriglobales > Acidobacteriaceae > Sulfotelmatobacter. The sequence continues at coordinate 1,593,819 of CAWBHM010000008.1, forward strand.
AGACTTCTTCGCACGTAAAGCTCATGATCGGCGCCAGCAAACGGACTAGCGCCTCCCCGATCCGCCAGATCGCGGTCTGCGCCGAACGCCGCGCCCGCGACTTCGGCGCAAAGGTATAGAGCCGGTCCTTCAGCACGTCGAAGTAAAATGCGCTCAAATCCACGATGCAGAAATGGTTGATCGCGCTGGTAAATCTTGTGGAAGGCGAATTCGTCGTACCACTTCTGCACGTCGCTGGCGAGCGAGCAAGTCTGGCGCAGCATGTACTGGTCGAGCGATTCCATTTCCTCGAAAGCAACCGCGTCGGTCAGCGGATCGAAGCCCGCCAGATTGCCCAGGATGTAGCGAAACGTGTTGCGGATCTTCCGGTAGTTTTCCGCTCACGCGCTGCATCAGCCGCTCGGAGCCGACCACATCCTCCCGGAAATCGACCGAGGCCACCCACAGCCGCACGACTTCCGCGCCGAGCCGGCTGGAGATATCGACCGGGTCCACGTCATTCCCCCGCGACTTCGACATCGCCTGACCCTTTTCATCGAGCGTCCACCCGGGCGTGACTACGCCTTTGTACGGCGGAGTGGCGTGCGTTCCCATGGCGCAGAGCAGGGAAGACTGAAACCATCCGCGGTACTGATCTCCTCCTTCGAGATACAAGTCAGACGGCCACGGATAATCCGGCTCATCGGCGACCAGCGCAAGATAACTCGCCCCCGACTCCAGCCACACGTCGAAGATGTCGGTTTCCTTCTCGAACTTTGTCCCGCCGCAATGCGGACACTTCGTTCCTGCAGGAAGAATCGTGTCCGACTCCGGCGTGAACCACGCATCGGCGCCCGACTTTGCGAACAGCTCCACGACCTTCTGGTTGACCGCATGGTCGTTCAGCGGCTTGCCGCATCCCTCGCACAGGAACACAGCAATCGGCACTCCCCACACGCGCTGCCGCGAGATGCACCAGTCCGGCCGCGTCTGGATCATGTTCGACAGTCGCTCTTCGCCCCACGCCGGATCCCACTTCACCTTCTTGATCTCTTCCAGCGTGCGCGTGCGCAACGTGTCATTCTTGCCCGCTCCGCCGGGCATCGGCGTTTCCATCGATATGAACCACTGCTCGGTGGCACGAAAGATCACCGGATTGTGGCAGCGCCAGCAATGCGGATACGAATGCTCCGTTTTCTCCGTGTGCAGCAGACGCCCCGCGGCTGCGCACCAAATCGACGATGGGCTGGTTCGCATCCCACACGCGTTTGCCCGTGTACTCCGGCAGGCCGTTGCGCAGGATGCCTTTTTCGTCGACGTTGCTGGTGGCGTCGAGCCCGTATTTCATGCCGGTGATGAAGTCCTCGGCGCCGTGCGATGGCGCCGTGTGGACCACGCCGGTCCCGGTGTCCATGGTGACGTAGTCCGCCAGCACGCCCAGGATCTTGCGATCCAGAAACGGATGTTGAAAGTTCAAACGCTCCATCTTCCGCCCAGGGAAGTGGGCCAAAGGCCGAGGATCGGCCAGATTGCACTTTGCGGCTGCGTCCGCCGCCAGCCGCGACGCCACGATGTAAACTTCGCCACCCGATTCCAACGCCACGTACTCTTCATCCGGATGAAACGCGACAGCCATCGACGCCGGCAGCGTCCAAGGCGTCGTCGTCCAAATAATGGTCGAAACTTTCTTTCCCGCGAGAGCCGGATCGATCGAAGCCGGATCGTCCAACAAGGCATACTTCACCCACACCGTCGTGCTGGTGTGATTCTCATACTCGACTTCAGCCTCGGCCAGCGCGGTCTCGTCATGCATGCACCAATAGACCGCGCGCAGTCCCTTGTAGACGAAATCATTCTCGTAAAACGAAAAGAAGGTCGAGAGCACCACCGACTCGTACTGCGGATTCATCGTGGCATACGGTCGGTCAAATCGCCCGAAGACTCCAATGCGCTTGAACTGCGTGCGCTGCAAATCAAGAAAGTTTTGGGCATACTTGCGGCATTCCAGGCGCACGTCCGCGGGACGCATCTGCAACTTCTTTCCGCCCAGTTCCCTGTCGACCTTGATCTCGATGGGCAACCCGTGGCAATCCCACCCGGGCACGTACGGCGCATCAAATCCGGCCATGTTCTTCGACTTGACGATGAAATCTTTCAGGCACTTATTCATTGCCGTGCCCATGTGGATTGGGCCGCTGGTGTACGGGGGCCCGTCGTGCAAAATGAACCGTGGCGCCCCCTTCCGGGCCTCCCGAATGCGCTGGTAGATCCCCGTCTGCTCCCATCGTTCCAGCATTCTGGGCTCGTTCTGGGGAAGGTTTGCCTTCATGGGGAAGGCTGTCTGAGGCAGGTTGATGGTCTTTTTGAGGTCGTCGAACGGCACTCGGTGGCGTCTCCCAAATGATTGAATCTCTTCATTATAGGGAGCGCCGCAGGGAACGTCCATGCAGCCGGCGTGGGGAAGCAACCATCTTTAGGATTTTGATCGCGAACGAGGCTGTGATACGTGTAAAAGTTCTCACAAGGCAGGCATCTTGTGGACCCTCACATCTTTGCTGGGATGGAACCGGCCTCGGCTACTGATCCGGAACTCTCCGTAATTCTCGCGGATCTCTCGCGCCGCGAACCGATTTTCCACCGCCCGGAACTGGGCACGGCGCGCGCTGATTTCGAAAAGATGACCGTCGCGGACTTTTGGGAAGTGGGAGCCTCCGGCCGCCACTATTCCCGATCTCACGTACTCGACGAACTGGAAAAGCGCTATGCCGCCCCGCATATCGATGAATGGGAGACTATGGATTTCCGTTGTAGAAAACTAGCTTCCGACGTCTATCTCCTCACCTATACCCTCGTCCAAAATAAAACTCGTTGCACCCGCCGTTCCACGATCTGGCAGCGGACGGGGGAGGATTGGAGGATTGTTTACCATCAAGGTACTATCGTTCAGGATGAGTGATCTGAACCCAAAGTTGCCAGCGATCTTCGGCTCGCGAATCCCGCTGCACGACACTAGCTTGCTCGTCCGCGCAGATAAGGGCATGTCTCTTCGGGATTTGCCAAGCCCCGATAAATCACTGTCGAAAAGGTCCGACTAGAGGTACAATTTTGGAAAGTGGTGAGCATTACTGGCCCGATCTGCACGTGGGGAGGCCAATGGAAGCCTCATTTGCAAAATCGAGCTCCCTTTAAGCAACTTGGACCGGACAGCGCTCATCTGTGTAAAGAGGCTTTATCCTGAATTTGCTGCACGAGTTGCCTAGAGAGCGCTTATAGGCTAGGAAGATCGTCGAGCCGGAATTATGGGATCCGAACCAATCAATCCGAATGCCCCGAGCCCCGAGCCGGAACTGCACCTGCTCATCACGGATAAACACTTTGAAGAGCCGCTGTATAAATCCCTCTTCCGCGAACTGGACGACTTTTTCTTTCCGAAGAAACTACCACCCCTGAAGCTGGAGTCGAAGCCCGAGCCGGTAAAGGACATCTGGGGCTTCTATTCCTACTGGAGAACGGCGCTTTCCGGTGTCGCCGGTTACTACGGGCTGTTGTTCGTCTGCCTCGCGATCACCGTTTATCTTGGACATCGAGTCGTCTCTGCGGCTGCTTCAACGCAAAAGGTGACAGTTGCTTTGGTTGACCCTGGCGACATACCAGCCCTGAAGCCTTCTAAGACGCAGGTCGGCGGCGGTGGTGGTGGCGGAGATCGCGACGTGCTGCAGGCCAGCAAAGGCAAGCTGCCGAAATTCTCGATGCAGCAGATCACTCCTCCCGTCGTCGTGATTCGCAACGAGAATCCTAAACTGGCGGTTGAGCCCACCATTGTGATTCCCCCGCAAGTGCAACTGGCTTCGAATAACATGCCGAACCTGGGTGACCCCATGGCGCATGCGATTCTGCCCTCAAACGGCACCGGATCGGGCGGCGGTATCGGTTCGGGCAGCGGTGGTGGCGTGGGATCTGGCAAGGGACCAGGCTTTGGTCCAGGAGAAGGCGGCGGCACAGGTGGCGGCATCTTCCACGTAGGCGGTGGTGTATCTCCGCCGCGCGTTCTTTATCAGCCTGAGCCGGAGTTTTCTGAAGAAGCTCGCAAAGCGAAATATCAGGGTGTCTGCACTCTGGGCCTGATCGTCGGAGCCGACGGTCGCCCCAGCAACATCCGTGTGCTCAGCAGTCTCGGCATGGGCCTCGATGAAAAAGCCATCGAAGCCGTCAAGAACTGGAAGTTCGAGCCCGCGATGAAAGATGGTCACCCGGTGCGAGTAGAAATCGCCGTAGAAGTTGACTTCCACCTGTACTGAGATTTGCTTCTAGTAGCGCCGCCGTCTCGGCGGCTGTAGTGGCGGCGTCTCGCCGCCACACCAAACTCTCGCTGGATTACCTATATCTTCCGAAGCACCGCGAAGTGCCCGAGTTTCCTTTCGCGAAACCCGAGCCTCTTGTAGATCTCTACCGCGCGCACATTGTCTTCTCTGACGTGCAGAAAAGGCGTTTCGTCCCGTTCGCGAATACGCCTCATCACTTCCATCATGAGAATTGCAGCGTAGCCCTTGCCCGTGTGCTCCGGATGTGTGCAGACCGCGCTGACCTCGGTGTATCCCGGAACCTTCAGCCGCTCGCCCGCCATGGCAACTAACTTTCCCTGCGATCGAATGCCCAAGTAAGTGCCCAGTTCGTGCGTGCGAGTGCCAAACGGTCCAGGCTTCGTCAGGGCAGTGAGCTCAATCATCTCCTGCGAGTCCGGGTCGCCCAGTTCGACGAGTCCGGACTGCGTTCCCGGTCGGGCAGGCGTTGCTATGCCGTTGTCGCACACCATCTGCAGCAGCGGCGCACCGGCCACGAAGTCCCAACCGTCTCGCGATTCGTACGGCTCATCGAGGAATAGCCCGATCGTCCCGTCCGCTCCAACGAGACTGGCCAAAGACGTGTAGCCGTCCGGCCCGTGCTCGCGGAATGCCCCCAACGGTCCCACCTCGCGGACAAAGCGCCGCGCCTCCTCGAAGCTCTCGGCAAACTGCGCATCCCGCGTGGTCAGCGCCTGCCAGATCACATTGTCGAGTGGATTCATAAAGTGTTGATGTGTGTATGTGGCGCGGATGCCCCGCCCGCGTTTTTGTGACCGGAACTGCTGCTGTGCGGAGAGGGCGCGCCGTATTGGATTTGTTTCCGCTGTCGGAGTACAGATTAATTCTCAACGTTTCCGCGACGCTATCCGATTCTTGCGCCAAAATTACTCTTTCAAATCAACATGCTGCACATCTTCAATCGGTATGCCCCAGGAATCGTTCGCCCAGTCGCCGGAACTTCTCCACCGAATCTGTCGCAAAGAACTTAAGTCGCGGATTCGCGCGCCGCTCTTCGTCCGCCGTGAGCGGGCACCAGTTGCTTTAGTCGCGAAGCCACTGCCCGAGCCGTGGACTCGGCCGAATCGACAATCCTCACGTGCCCCGGCGTCACTCGCTGCAACAGAGGCTTCAGCAGGGGATAGTGCGTGCAACCAAGGACCAGAGTGTCCGCGTCGTGGAACCCGTCCGCAAACGCTTCCGCCAGATAAATCCGTGCCACCTGTTCGGTAACGGAATGCTCCACCCATCCTTCTTCCACCAGTGGCACCAGCAGCGGACAGGCCTTCTCCCGAGCGTTCAGCCCGCGCTCTTCGAGGGCCTTCCGATAAGCATGGCTGCTGACGGTCGCGTCCGTTCCGATCACCACGATCTTCTGATTCTTCGAAGCCTCCGCAGCGGCCGCCGCCCCTGGCTCAATCACTCCGACCACGGGCACATGCGCCCCGGTCGTGATTCGGTCGAGCGCCAGAGCCGTCGCTGTATTGCACGCGATGACCAGCATCTGCGCCCCATGGGATTCAAGGTAGTGCGCCGCTTCCACCGCATAGCGGGCGACTGTTTCGACCGATTTTGACCCGTAGGGAAGGCGTGCAGTATCCCCAAAGTACGCGTAATCGGCGCCTGGGATGAGTTCAAGTAAAGCTTTAAGTACGGTCAGCCCGCCAAATCCGGAATCAAATACGCCGATGGTTGGACGTCGCGGCGAAGGAATGGCTCGAGATTCTGCGCTCGTGCTCAGCGCTCCATGCATCTCGTCCCGAGTGAGCTTGCGCCCCGAGCCGACCGTCGCTTCTGACATTCCACGCGACGCGCAGCACGGTCCCGGCGGAATCGGCGCTCCGTGCGGGCAGGTTCGCGGATGCCCCAGAAACGTGCAGATCTTATCCGTCGCCTCTGGCGAAAGAATGTGCTCGAACTTGCACGCCTGCTGCTCGATCTCCGTCTCGCTGTCCATCGCCAGGCTGTCAGTGAAGAGCCGCTCCGCCAGCCGGTGCCGTCGAATAATATTGCCCGCGCGCTCGCGTCCCCGCGGCGTGAGTTCGACGATCAGCGTTCCGTCGCCAACCGATGCGGCCACCGGTTTCAGCGCATCGTGGCACGGATTCACGAATGGCTTGTGATCATGCGGCTGAGGAGGATGTGGCGCAGATACCACGAGGCCCAACTCGATCATCTTTTCAATCGCCAGGCTCACCGGCAGTGCCCCGTGAACTTCCATGCGCTCGACTTCGGCGATCTCCTCGTGCTCGTCGAGCACCCAGAGTTCTTCGAGCACCTCGTCCAGCTGTTCTTCATCGGCCAGCGAAAATATCTCCTGCGATGCGATCTTGCCATGATGCAGTTCGATTCGCCGGTCCGCCAGACGCGCCATCACTGGATCGTGCGTGACCATCACAATCGTTCGCCCCTGCTGGTGAAACTCGCGCAGCAGCCGCAGCACGATCTCTTCATTCGTCGCATCCAGATTGCCGGTGGGCTCGTCCGCCAGAATAATTCGCGGATCGTTGATCAGTGCCCGCGCGATGCACACCCGTCTGTTGCTCGCCGCCGGATAGCTGCGACGGCAGATGATGCGCCCGATCTGCCAGCCCCACACGTGCGAGAGCTTCGACTGCTTCCTTCTCGTCGGTCATGCTGTGGAAATATTGCGCCAGCATGACGTTCTCCACTGCTGTGAGAAAGGGAATCAGATGAAACTGCTGAAAGATGAATCCAATCTTCTCCGCGCGCACGCGGTTCAAATCCGCTGCAGAAATCGCCGCCACATTCACACCGTCAAGCCATATCTCGCCCGACGACGGCCGGTCAAGGCACCCAATCAGATTCACCAGCGTCGATTTCCCCGACCCCGACGGCCCCATGATCGACAGCCACTCTCCCTGCGTGACGTGCAGTGAGATGTGGTCCAGGGCATGGATGTTCTCCTTGCCCGATCCGTTCCCCGTTTCCGTGGCGGGATAGAGCTTCGTCACATCTTTGATCTGAATCATTTCACTCTCCCCTCAGAATCACCGCCGGCTGCACTCGCCGCAGCAGCGAGATTGGGAGGATCGCCGACAACAACGTAACCGCCATGCTACCAGCCAGCACCACCGGCAGCACACTCAAACGCGGCACTACAGGAGCGTGAAAGTTAACCCGCCCGATCCACGCCGCGATGCCGATCCCAATTAAAAATCCGATCAGCGCGCCGGTGGCACCGAGGACTGCAGCTTCGGCTGCAAAGAATCCGTTCAGCAGGCGTCCCGATGCACCCAGAGCCTTCATGATCGCGAAATCGCGCCGCCGGTCAAACACCCATCCCATCAGCGTCGAAAGCACGCACAATGCCGCGGTCAGAATGATCAGCGCGGCTGCAGCCAGCAGCGTCGCTCGCGTTTTACCCAGCACGCGCGCCTCGCCCTCCATAATCTGCCGCACCGGACGCACATCCCCCGCCGGAATCGCCTGCGCCAACTGGTTCATGATGCCGGCAACTTCTTCTGGCGATCCGGAAGCCGCCACTTCAATCGTCGAAGGCTGAACTCCGGTCCACGCCACGAAATCAGCCAACGAGAGATAGATGCGGCTGTCCTCCGCCGCCCCCGTCTGCACCGTTCCTGCCGGAGTCACGTGCAATAATCTTCCCTTGAAAACTCAGGTCGAAGCTCTGATGCTTCGGCGCAACTGCAGCCATGGCCCGCACTCCAATCAGGAAGCCGGGTGCCCCATTTCTGGCGCGTCTTTTGCGCCAGAAGTGGGGATTTCCTCTGGCCAGTTGCTCACCGACCACCACTTATCCAGTTGCCGCACCCGCTCAAAGTCCGTCCCCGCCACCACCATCGGCTGCCCGTCTCCGGTGCGCGCCACGACAAGCCCGAATGGCGCCGCAATACCCGCGACCCGCGAGGACGGAATCTACATGCGCCAGAGCATCCGCGGGCAGGGAAGCGCCGTCTCTTCCGACCACGATAATATTCGCCCCGTAGTTGCGAAATTCCCGCCGCAGCTTCGCTTGCACGTCCACATAAAGATTCAGCATCGCAGTAGCCACCGCCTGCCGCCACCACCATGGCGAACAACGCCGAAACCGCACGCCCACGCCGCAGCACGGCCGCCCGCACTAGCATGCGCAGAAACATCGATGTATGCGGACCACGTGCCCGGCTCGCCGCCAGGTCCTGCGCGGAATGGGAGTTGCTCACGCGAACGCCAGGTGCGCTCACAGTTCCCCCCGCAGCGCAAACACGGGATCCAGCCCCACCGCCCGCCGGATCGCCGCCGCACTGCCCGCAAAAGTCACAATCACCGCAATCGCCAGAATGACGGGCAACAGCACTGGCGGAATCGAAATATCCGAATTGAAGATCGAGTGCCCAATCTGATGCGCGAGCACCGTGCCCACCACAAATCCCAAGGCACCGCCAATCAGAGCCAGCAGCGTCGCCTCGGCAAAAAAGATCGATGCCACCGCAAGCTTGCTGGCCCCCAGGGCCTTCATCAGCCCAACCTCGGCCCGCCGCTCAAAGATCGTAGTCGCCATCGCCGCCGACACCGCCAGCGCCGACGCAAACAAAGCAGCCAGCGTGATCAGAAAAATCAGTCCTTCAATCCGCGTAAGCACTGCGCCCTCGTTCTGCGAAACCTGCCGGATCTGCTCCGCATGCGAGTGGGACATCGCCTCGGTCAGCTGCAGCGCAATCGCCTGCGGATACGGAGTGCAATACCACCGATCGTAGATCGCGCCCGACATACTTTTCGGATCGCGACGCGCAAAAGCATCTTCCGGCTTCGTCAGCGCACTCACGTACACTCGCTTCACCGCGCCCGGCCTGCCCAGAATTTCCTGCGCCACAGCGAGCGGTGCCACAATTTCATCGTCTTCCGTTCCGCCCGTGGAAAGAATTCCGCTCACCCGCAACTGCCGGCCCGCGAGCGCGAGTTCGTTTCCCGGCATCTCCCCCAAGCTCGCAGCCAGTCTTTCTCCTACCAAAACGTCCTGCGAGGAATCTTCCGGCCACGCCCCCGAAACCTTCCACCACGGATACGTCGAACGCACTCCAGTCGTGAACTGATCGGTCCCGAACGAAAGCGGCTTGGCGAAATAGGTCCCCAGCAGCGTCACATCCTGCTTTTTACCGTCCTGCTCCAAAGCGACACTCACAGGTAGCATGGGCGCAAAACCAGTGATGTTGTTGTGCCAGAAAATTCCTTTGATTTTGGGCAGGTCGGCTTCGTTGAGAAACGCGCCGTCGGTCGGAGGCTTCAGATTGACTCCGCCGATTTCGACATCAAGAGAATCTTCTTGAGGAGTAACAACCAGGTTGGCGCCAATCGTGCGCAGTTCGCGATTGATCTTGTCGCCGATGTCGGTGGCCACGGCAATCATCGCCGTCGCTACGGTCACGCCCAGCGCAATTGCCGTGCCCGCCAGCAACTTGCGCCGCTTCTGGCGCCGGAAGGATTCGTAAACCAGCCGGACGAACATCGCTTACTGTTGCGCGAACATGCGACCGCCCGTCGCAACGTCCGCCTCCTGAATGATGATCGCATCCGCTGTCTGCGTAGCTTTCAACGGCACCGGATTGCATCCCCCGGCCGTCCCCACCGACTGTGGATTAATCGGCGCAGCGCAGTTCTTGCAGACCACCCCATTCGCGCTCTTGTAAAACCCGACCGAGCCGCAGATTTCGCACGCGTCAAATACCGTCGCGATCTTTCCGTCCGGCTTCTGATACAGCCAGAAGCGGATCGCGGTCCCATTCTCCTGCGCCTGGAAGCGGTGCAGATCGCCATCCGAAACCTGCGCCAGTGGAATGCTGACTCGCCCATTGGTAAACGTCACTTCGGTCGCCGGAGAAAGCGCGCTCACGCTCTTTGGTATAGACGAATTCCGCCGTGATCATCGCGATAAACACGAACGAAAACGTGTAGACCGACACCATCCACAGCCGCTCGCGTCGCGCGCTCCACTCCGCCTTACGCCGCTCGGCGGGCGAAGCCGGGAGTCACCGCAGGTTCACGCCGCTTGGCCTCAAACAGAATCATCAGCGCGGCCAGCGCAAAAATTGTGACAAAGAAGAACCAGTCGTTGCTGACGATCGGGCCAATAATCGCCATCTCGCGTTTCGACGACGGAATGACTCCGCTCTCGGAAAGCTCGTGCAGTCCAGAGATCACCAACTGCGCCGCAACCAGGAACATAATTGCGGTCGTAATGCGGAAGAACTTCTGCAGGTTAATGCGCACGCTGCCCTTTACGAACATCACGCCAAAGGCAATGGCAGCCAGCACTCCCAACAAAGTTCCCAGGAAACTCATGAGGGCAGTCGAGTTTAGCGAAACGCCGGCAAGGATCAGTACCGTTTCCGCACCCTCGCGCAGCACCATCAGGAAGATGAAAACGAACAGTCCGAACCACGCATCGTTACCGGCCAGCAGTCCGACCTTGCCCTCGATTTCTCCCTTCAGTTTGCGCCCCGTCTTCATCATGAAAATCACCATGGTGACGACGAAGAACGCTGCCACCAGCATGACCCAGCCCTCGAAGACGTCTTCATTCAGATGAGTGCGGGAGATGACGATGGCTACGCCGATACTGCCGAGGAAGGCTGCGATCAACGCCGCGTACACGGTCTTGCGCAACTCGGCACGGCCGATCTTGGTCAGATAAGCCAGGGTGATGCCGACAATCAGCGCGGCCTCAACCCCTTCGCGAAGCGTAATTATGAATGCCTGCAGCATTTAAGGAGTGCCTTTGATTTTGAAAATGAATTTCAATTTCAACTTCAAGGATAGTCCCGGCGCGCTGCGGCAGTCAATCCGCTGCCTCACAACCGCATGTGATTAGGATCACAACGTCGGAATACCGCATTGAACGGCTTGTAGTTGCAGGGAACGATCGAGCTGTCAGATCCTGCCGTAAGCTACCAAATCCGCACGCGGTCTCCCGGAGCCAGATACAGCTTCTCCCCCGACTGCACGTTGAAAGCCGCGTACCAGGCATCGATATTGCGTACCGTGGCTGCCCGGTACTCCCCCGGGGCATGCGGATCGGTCATTACTTCCTGCCGCAGCGCGGCGTCCCGCACTTTCGCTCCCCAGTTCTGTCCGAACGCGATAAAGAACTGCTGATCGCCCGACAGCCCATCCTGCGTGGGTGCCGTCTTGCCGATCGAGCGAAGCCCGATAGCCATCGTAAGCAGCCGCGATGCCGGCCACATCGGCAATGTTCTCCCCAAGCGTCTGCTTGCCATTCAGCGCCAGGTCCGGAAACGGCTTGTAGGTGTCGTACTGAGCCGCCAGTTGCGCGGTTGCGGCCTCGAAATGCTTCAGGTCTTCGGGAGTCCACCAGTTGCGCACGCGACCCTTCGAATCGAATGCCGCACCCTCTGAATCGAAGGTGTGACTGATTTCGTGTCCAATCACGGTGCCGATCGCTCCATAGTTCGCGGCCGCCGGGGCCAGCGGATCAAAGAACGGCGGTTGCAGAATCGCGGCTGGGAAATTCAGCGCATTTTGCAGCGGCAAATTGACGGCGTTCACCGTTTGCGGCGTCATCGACCACTCATGCCGGTCCACTGCCTTGCCTAAACGCGCAATCTGACGCTGATAGTCGGCCACGTCTCCGCGCCACCGGTTGCCGAAAATATCGTCTGCCTTCACTTCAAAATTGGAATAATCATGCCAAGTTTCCGGATAGCCGACTCCTACATACAGCGTCGAAAGCTTCGCCTCCGCTTCGGCCTTGGTCTTCGCGTCCATCCAGGAGAGCGCTTCGATGCGCTTGCGGAATGCAGCAATGAGATTCGCCACCATCGCCTCTGCCTGTGCCTTGGCTTCCGGCGAAAAATAGCGCTGCGCGTAGATTTGCCCGATAACGTCCCCGAGCAGTCCGTCTACAAGAAACACGCCACGCTGCCATCGCGGACGCTGTTGCTGCGCGCCCGACAGTGTCTTGCCGAAGAATGCGAAGCGCTCCTCCGCCAGCGCTTTAGGAAGCGCTCCTGCGTAATCTTCGATCACGTGGTATGCCAGCCAGTCCTTCCACGTTTCCAGAGCGCCGGACGCCACGAGTGCCGACTCGCCGGTAAATGCCTCCGGCTGCCACACAATAAAGCTGGCCTGTTGGCTCAGCCCGGCTCCGCGAAAATATTCCGCCCAATCCAGCCCGGGAGCTTTCGCAGGGAAGTCCGCCTGCCTCCATGTATTGTTTGCGTTGTGAATGTTCTCGTTGTCCGCCAGACTGCGATGCGTCTGCGCAAGGGCGTGCTCGAGTTCCACAATGCGGCTCGCGCGGGCAGCCGCATCGGAGAATCCTGCAAGCTTCAGCATCGTCGCGACGTGCGTCTGATATTGCTCGCGGGTCTTCCGCATCTGCTCGCTATCGGATAGGTAATATTCACGATCCGGAAGTTGCAGACCGCCCTGCATCAGATAGCCCGTGTAGTGATCTGAATCGTTAAAGCTCGGAGCCACCCACATTCCAAAAATATTTGGAGTGTGATAATTCGTGTTATTCAGTGCGTCCACATCCGCGCGCAAGCTTTCTCCCAACACGTGCGCCAACTCATGCTTGTCCCGAATCGCAGCGATTGCATCCAGATGCGGACGAAGGGGTGCCAGTCCTTTCGCCTCGATGCCGCTCTCGTCCATGTAGGAGTTGTAAAGATCCGCCACCTTGCGTGAATCGGAGCCCGCCGGAGCGTTCGATTTCGCGATCTCCGCAATCAAGTCCGCCATACGCTTGTTGCCCAGGTCCCCGAGCTTCGTCCAGACGTCCACCTCAACCCGATCCGGAGGGATTTCCGCACGCTTGAGCCACTCGCCGTTGGCGTATTGATAAAAATCGTCCCCGGGCTTCACCGAGTGATCGATGTTGGCAATCGCGATGCCGTGCGTCTCGGGCGCAGACGCATTGTCTTGAGCTGGGGCGGCCACAGCCCACGCCGCTACGCACATTACGGCGATCTTGAAAACGTTCTTGAGAACGTCAGCAATTCGTTTCATGGATGACTCCAATGGCGCAATGATTCCGTTGCAAACTCTTTAGTGTACTGCCACTCGCATGATTCAGACGTTCCAAAGTCCAATAGGAACCGCATGACAGACTACTTTTCCGTCGGATCTCACAGAAACTTCACCCGAATGTTGATTGTTTCGATCGCGACTCCGCTGGCTTTCGAAAGGCGACCGCACCCTATAGACGCTTCAGAAACGCATTCGCCTCCGCCATGTGCGGAAACAACTTCTCCTCTGCCTGAAACTCAGCCGAGTGCACGCATCGCCGGCTCCCCCGCAGCCGCACCGGATGCTTCAAATGCAGCATCTCGTGGTACACGATGTACTCCAGCACAAACGCCGGCACGGCAGGATGGTCAAAGATCCGGCTGATGATGATCGCATTGTGCGCGGGATCGTAGTGCCCGAGAATGCGCCGCGTCTTCGTCTGGCTCCAACTCATGCGCGGGCGCGCCATCAGTCCGTGAAAGAACCGTGTATTCAGTTCCTCGAAGACCGCGTCTAGATCGTAGAAATGCCCCCGCGGCGGACGCAGCCTCTTGCGCCCGCGCATCTGCCGTACCAGATGCGTCTTGCGCACGATCTCGTGACTCGCCACGTACTTCCGATAGCGCGCCGCCTGCCCGCGATCAATCGGCCGCCGGTACATCTTGGCCAGCAGAATATGCGCGATCGCCCGCAATACCGCTTCTGGCGCTCCTTCCAGCAGATCCGACAGCCGCACCAAAAGCCTGCCTTCGCGCAGTCGAATCGTATTGTTCACGTTGGCAAACGCAAAGAATTCAATCTTCAATTCGGGGACGGAAGCCGCAGGACGCAGCTCCCTATAGGTTTCCTGAAAGATTTCGAGCAGCCCTTCACGCACGGTGAGCCTAGGTTAGCACGAGACCGTCGTCAAATACGTCACGCGTCGGACCACAGCTTGATGCAGTTCTATACAGAGACAGGTTTTGGGAAGGGCACGACTTCAGTCGTGCCGCAAACTGGCAAACAGATTTGGGCTTTAGCCTCTGAGGGACGCTGGCTTTCGCGGAGATACGTCATCTTCGCTTCACTCCGGCTTCCCCCCATATTTCGCATTCGAATTCGGATTCAGCTTCTTATGTTTTGCCGCGTCTTCCTGGTCGGCCAATATTTTCCGGTGATCCTCTGCCGAAGTATCCACCGTTTCAAGAATGTTGGTTAGAACAAACTCGTACTGATGCGCCTCTGCCGCCGGAACGTCGGCCGCATCCTTCAGCGCGCGCAGCTTCGCCTGGAACTCGGTATCGGCGTCAATCACAATCTTCAGAGGCTTGCGAATGTCATCCTTGCGATCAACGTAGGTGTCGATATTGTCATTCAGTTCGTCGTACAGCAGCAGGAGATCGTCGAGCATGTCATGCGTCTGCCGCGCCCGATTCTTGGTCTTCGGATCGCTCCGCATCTCTTCCAGCTTCACCAGTCGCGCCCGGGTGAACTGCACATAGAGCGTCAACCGTTGTTTTGGCTCCCAACTGGCGTCTCGGATCTGGTCGATCTCCGCTTGCGTCAACGGTTCACGATGGCGCTGAGCGTGCGCCAGCGATCCAGCCAACACCAAAGTTGCACATACCCACGACCGAAGCAGGGAAGTAGTCATTTTGCCCCTTTCGGAAACATGGCCAGCAGCAAGTCATCTCTCACACGTTGCATACGATTGATGGCATCTTGCACCGGCACCCGGTCATCATGACCAAGCGAGTGCAGCAAGTCCGTCAGTTTGCGGATCATCGCCCGCGTCGCAATCTCCGATTGCTTCTGATATTTGTGGGACTGAACCGCATAGTCCCGAGCCAGTTCTGAAAAGGCCACCACGTCGGTCAAGGCGGCCTGCCCCTTCTCGAAATCGCCCGCAGCGTAAGATTTATCGGCCTCGTTCAACTGTTTCTGCGCGATCTGCACGCACAAGTGAGGTCGGTCCCCGGACGCTGGTCGATGCCAGTTTGGCCTTCAAGTCTTCGACCGTCGGTTCGGTACTGGGTACTCCACGTGCCATTCCTGCGACCAGCGAGCGCCATCAGCGCGCCCATTCCCCATGTTCGAAATACCAGCCGCACCCCAAGCATGATCCCAACCCCATGCGATCTATTTTTTCGGCTCGATGGCGATGAGCCGGTGCTTCGCCTGCCATTCCTGTTCAGGATACTTCCCGTGAGCCGTGTTGAGGAAGAGGTGAAAATTCTCCGCCGCTCGCTTGAAGTCTTTGAGATGGTCGTAGGCTGACGCGCGCAGGAAGTACGTAATGGGCTCGTCCGGCATCAATTTCACCCGCAAGTCCAGAGCCTTAATCGTCATTGCGTAATCCTTGTTCTCACTGGCTGCGAAAGCGAGATCGCCGTAGGCGGTCCCCAGGTCAGGCTTCAGTCTCACCGCCGCAAGAAATTCCTTCTCCGCGTCCGCAAACTTCTTCTCTTCGAGCAGCGTCTTTCCCAGCCCCTGGTGAAGCGCCGCGTCGTTGGGATTGGAGGCGAGCAGTCCTCGATAGGCGGCCTCCGCCTCGTTATACTTCTTGGCGATTACATACAAGTCTGCCAGGTCACGCTGCAAAGATTCATCCGACGGAGCCGCCTTCGCTCCCATCTGCAGTTCGGTAATCGCTTCGTCGTACTTGCCATCCGCCGCCAGCACTCGCCCAAGCTGGATGCGGGCGTTCGCCTGGTCGGGATGCGCTGCCACCAGCTTCCGCAACTCCGCCTCAGCCTCCGGCAAACGGTGCCCGCGCATGTAAATATTCGCCAGCCCTGTCAGCGCGTCAGAAGAGGGACCGAGCGCCAACGCCTGTTTATATTCACTCTCCGCGTCTGCGAATTTCTCTTCTTTTTCCAGAAGCAGTCCCGCCGCCAGATGCGGCTCAGGATCTTTCGGCTGCAAGACCGCCGCCTGCCGATAAGCCGCAAGGGCCTCCTCCGGCTTGCTGGCCTCGAGCACATGCCCCAAAGAAAGCCATGCCCGCGCTTGCCCCTCTGCGATGTGGCTCGTCGGCTTGAGTTGCGTGGCGGCTCGCAGATATTGCTCCGCATCGGGTTGGCCGGCCTTGGCGAGCTGCAGTCCCAGGTTCAGGTTCGACTCGAAAACGTCCGGCTTCGCCGCAACCGATTTGCGGTACGCCGCAATCGAATCGTCCGTCTTACCCAGCCCGTTCTCCACAAACCCGAGCTCGAACCACGCCACATAATTTGACGGATCATCCGCCGCGTCGCCGGAGAGAACTTTGCGCAGCAATGGCTCAGCCCCGGCATAGTCCTGCTTCTGAATGAGTTCTTCAGCCTTCGTCAACTCCGGCGGCGGTCCCACTTCCTCGGCAACCTGGGTGTGATGAGCAGCCTGCGAATTTGTCTTTTTGTGATGAACGCTGGAGGAAGTGTCTTCCGTCTGTGATTGGGAGTCCGTCTGCGTTGAAGAAGGCGGCGTGTTCGCGGCTTGAGCACCCGCCGAGCGCGGACGCACACGCCAGCAGCGCGGCCACCGCCACCCTACCGACCATTGGACCGCGAGTTTCCATTGCCGTTCAGGACACGCGCCAGATACTTTCCCGTGTACGAACCCGCCAGTTTCGCAATCGCCTCCGGCGGTCCTGCTCCCACCAGTTTGCCGCCGCGACTTCCGCCCTCAGGACCGAGATCGATCACCCAGTCCGACGTCTTGATGACCTCCAGATTGTGCTCGATGACGACAATCGATCCCCCTGCTTCAATCAGACGGCGAAAGGCCGCCAGGAGTTTGCTGACGTCATCAAAATGCAGCCCGGTCGTGGGCTCGTCGAAGATATACAGCAGCCGCCGCTTCAGGCGTTTCTCGCTCCCATCCGGTCCTCGGCCAATCTCCCGCGAGGCCGGCTGCAAATGTGCCGCCAGCTTCATACGCTGCGCCTCGCCGCCCGAGAGCGTCGTCGCCGATTGCCCCAGCCGTAGATATCCCAAGCCCACTTCTTCCAGCGAGCGCAGTTTCTCCGTGATCTTGGGCGCCTCGGCAAAGAACTTCAGCGCCTCCTTCACCGTCAGGTTCAGCACTTCATGAATATTCTTGCCCCGATAACGCACCTCGAGCACCGTCGGCTTGTAGCGCGTGCCCTTGCACTCCTCGCAGATCAGTTCGACGTCGGCCAGAAACTGCATCTCCACCGTGACCGTGCCGTCGCCCTGGCAGGTTTCGCAGCGCCCGCCGGGAATGTTGAACGAAAAGTGTCCCGCGCCAAAGCCGCGCTTCTTCGACTCCGGCAGGGAAGCGAACAAGTTCGCGAATCGCGTCGAACGCCTTGATGTACGTCACCGGATTCGAACGCGGCGTCCGCCCAATCGGCGACTGATCGACCAGCACCACTTCCTCGATAAACTGATCGCCCTCCAGGCTCTCCCAACTCGCGGCCGGGCCCGTCGCCCCATTGCCCGACTGCTGCTTGGCCTGCGCCAGCGCCCGGTACAGCACCTGATGCAGCAGCGTCGACTTACCCGATCCCGAGACTCCAGTGATCGCCACCAGCATCCCCAGCGGAATGCTGATGTCCACGCCTTTCAAATTGTTCGCGCGCACGCCGCGAATCCTGATCTGCTGCGCTCCCGGCTTGCGCCGCATCGCCGGCGGCTGAATCCGCAAATCCTCCGACAGATACCGCCCCGTCAGCGACACCGGATTATGCAGGATCTCGTCGTACGTCCCCTCGGCGACCAGTTTGCCGCCGTTCTCACCCGCCCCGGGCCCGAGGTCCGAGAATCCGATCCGCCGCCCGCATGATGTCCGGATCGTGCTCCACCACCAGAATCGTGTTCCCCAGATCGCGCAGGTCGTGCAGAATCTTGATCAGCCGGTGCGTGTCCCGCGGATGCAGCCCAATCGACGGCTCATCCAGCACATACAACGTGCCCACCAGCCGCGATCCCAGAGAAGTCGCCAGCTGAATCCGTTGCGCCTCGCCGCCCGACAACGTCGACGACAGCCGGTCCAGCGTCAGATATTCCAGCCCAACATCATTCAGGAATCGCAGCCGCTCCCGAATCTCCTCCAATAACTTGTCCGCAATCTCCGCTTCTTCCGGACTTAATTGAACGCCCTCGAAAAACTTCAGCGCATCTTCAACCGTCAGCGCAGAAACCTCGCAAATGTTCTTCCCGTCGATCTTGACCTGCCGCGCCTCCAAACGAAGCCGCGACCCGTTGCAGTCCGGACACAGCGAATATCCGCGATAGCGGCTCAGAAACACGCGCACGTGCAGCTTGTATTTCTTGCGCTCCAGGTGATTGAAAGAATCCCCGTACTCCCAGAAACTTGCCCTCGCCGTTGAGCATGAGATTTCTCTGCTCCTCCTCCAGATCGACCCAAGGCACGTCCAGCGGAATCCCCGCCGACTTGGCAAATCGCTTCAGATCGGTAAACAGCGGACGATACTTCGGCTTCGTCCAAGGCTCAATCGGACACTCGCTCAGCGTCTTCAACTTGTCTGGAATCACCAGGTCGAGATCGAAATCGATCGTGTTCCCAAATCCCTGGCACCGCGGACAAGCCCCATAGGGATTGTTGAACGAAAACAGCCGCGGCTCCGGCTCCTCGTACCGCAAATTGCATTCCTTACACTCAAACCGCTGCGCAAATCGCAGGATCTTTGCTTTTGTGGCGCCGGTTGCAGCCGAATCATCCGCCCGGAATCTCAAAGATGACCTCTCCCGCCTCGCGATAAGCGGTCTCGATCGCATCCACAATGCGAGTCCGAGCCTCCGCTGAAACCACCAGTCGATCCACCAGCACAAACACCGGCTGCCCAAAATCAATATCCAGCAAAGATTCCGGGGTAGAAAACTCGTAAACCTCTCCCGCCTGATAAAGCCGGTTAAACCCAGCCTTCCGCAAATCAAACAACCGAGTCTTCAACGCATCCGTTAAAGCGGGTGCCCCGTTCAAGCTCTGCTTGAGCGGGGATTTCCTCGGCTTAGAGGTACGCCCCGCCTTCTCAACAGGCTGCTGCTCAGCCATTCCCGGCCCGCTGCAGCGGAAACAGCACCTGCAACCGCGTCTCCGGATCCAGCGCCAGAATCGCATCCGCGACCTCGTCGACCGTATCCTTCTTCACCTCACGCCCGCAGTTCGCGCAATACGTCCGCCCCACGCGCGCAAACAGCAGCCGCAGATAGTCATAGATCTCAGTCGCCGTCGCCACCGTCGACCGCGGATTCCGCGTCGTATTCTTCTGCCGGATCGCCACCGCCGGAGCGATCCCGTCAATCGTGTCCGCGTCCGGCTTCTCGATCCGCTCCAGAAACTGCCGCGCATACGCCGACAGCGACTCCACATACCGCCGCTGTCCCTCGGCATAAATCGTGTCAAAGGCGAGCGAAGACTTCCCAGACCCGGACACTCCGGTCACCACCGTCAATGAATTGTGAGGAACCTCAAAATCAATATTCTTGAGGTTATGGACGCGCGCCCCGCGTACCACAATGCTTTCGGTGGGAGTCAAAACAGTCTGCGTGGTTTCAGAAGACATCGGATAAAGGGCCCCGACAGCCCACGCCCGCCCGAGCGCACGCGCCCAGACAAGTCCGCGAAGGCTACCGAATCTTTCTATTATAAAGCAGGATTGATGTAGCGCGGCTTATGTGGCGCGAACGTGCCCTGAGCGCAGTAGAAGAGTCCACGCCCGCGTGCTTCCAGAAGAAATGTCTTGTGAGTGCGAAGAAGCGAAAACGCAAGTCTACGACTGAGAGTCGGATTCATTCTCCTGATCGCGCCGCTTCCCGTACCGAACCGCAAACCCAAACCCAACCAGCATGATCGCCACCGGCGGCGCCAGCATCACGAAAATCGCCCGATTGATCGCCCGCTGCGCATCCTTCGGTGTGGCCTTCGCATTCGCGTTGCACATGGCGCACCCCTGCGCGAATGCGGGAGCAGTCCAAAGCGCGAGCGCTCAATAGCAACAGCGCCAAGCGGAATTTCACGTCAAGCTTCATGACCTACTGCACTCCCAGCCGGATGATCCGGCCCGCATCCGGGAAGAAAAAGAAATACATGATGATGAAGCACGCCGTCACCGAAATCACCAGCATCCACCGCATGAGCGCCTTTTCAAACTTCAAGTGCATGAAGTAGCCGATGATCAGCGCCGACTTGATGATCGACAGGACCAGCAGCACCTCGAGCATGTGTACCGGCTCGAAGATCTGCTTGTAGCCCAGCACGACTTCAATCGCCGTCAGGACCAGCAGCGCTCCCCACACCCAGAAATACTGCCCCTTGCTGTCGTCATGCGTTGCGGCGTCGTGCATTTGAGACTCCTCCCAAACTTTGTCATCCTGAGGCAGGCGCTTTTGCCTGCCGAAGGACCTAGGCGAGCCGCGCGAAGCGTCGCGCCTTTTGCGACGCAATAATCGCGCGTTTGGCTCGCTTCCTTACGTGATCTTCGTCGACATCAAATACACCAGCGGGAATATGAACATCCACACCAGATCGACGAAGTGCCAGTACAGCCCCGAAACTTCCACGTCCTGCGCGTCATAATCCTTCGGTTTCAAAAACAGAATGATCGCCGCGACGATCAGGCCCAGCCCCAGCACATGAATCCCGTAGTGAAATACGTTATCCGAGGGAATCAGAAAATATCCCGCAATCCAAAGCACGCCCAGAACCGGCAGGAACCACTTCCGAAATGCCACGACTCCCAGATAGATCACGCCAATGGTCACGTGCAGCATGTGCATCGCAGTCAGCCCGAAGAACGTGGCCGGAAACTGCGGCGTGTTCTTCGAAATCTCAGCCATCTCTCCGACCGCAGCGTGCGCCGGTTTCGGAAACATCGGCAGCGATGAGCCCTTCGTCGATCAGCTTGCTCCACTCCATCCCGTGCAGCACGATGAACGCCGTCCCAAACGCCATCGTGGCCAGCAGCCAGTTGCGAGTCCACGTCCGGTCGCTGCGCTGCGCCGCAAACACCGCCATCACCATCGTCAGCGAACTCGACAGCAGGCACGCCGTCATGATCGTGGAATTGATGATGCTCTGTACGTGAAAGGGCGTCGGCCACGCCGTATAAATCCGGTTGTAGCTGAACGCAAAAAGCAGCGCTCCGAAGGTCAGCGAGTCTGAGGCCAGAAACAGCCACATCCCCACCTTTTTCGAATAAGCACCAAACAGAGGCGCCTCATAGGCTCCCGGACACCCCGTGTTGTACCGCATCATGCTGAAGCGTGGCGTCAGCCATTCCTCAAGTTCCCCTTCGGGTATTCCCTTAGTGAACCTGTCGTGTCCTTAGTGGTGAATGCTTTTACTGCCTATCTCGCGAATCCCAACAGCGCAAACACGTAAATCCACAGCACCGCCATGAAGTGCCAATACCATGCCGTGATGTCGACCACGATCCGCCGCGCCTCGATCGGTTTCCTCAGCAGGGAAGCTGCTCGCCGCCCAAATGCAGCGCAATCATTCCCCCCACCAGGTGCACGCGCGTGCGCAATCGTCAGCAGAAACACAAACGAGCTGTTCGGATTCGTGTCCACAAAGAATCCGCGCGCATGCAACTCTCCCCAGGCCAGCCACTGACCCACCAGAAACCCGAGCCCGAGCAGAACCGTGATTCCCAGCCACGGAAACGACGTCTCGTTTCCCAGCGAAACTCCCGGAATCGACTTCACCGGAGCCAGCGCCGCCTGCAACGCCGCCTTCCGCCGCGCGAATTCCATCGTCACGCTGCTGACCAAGAGCACCGCTGTATTAATCACCAGCAACAACCACGGCAAATCGACCCGACCCCAATCCCGCACGTAGGTGTTCGAGGTCCCATCAAACGTCGGCAGCCCCTGCCGCACGATGTACGCGCTGGTCAGCGAGATGAACACCATGCACACGGTGGCAATTCCACAAGCCAATCCCAGCCGTGCCCGCCGCAACCGCGCGCCATAATTCGGAACATCGCCGCCTCCGCGCCCATCATCGCCGCCACCCGCAGGCGGCACCGGAGGCTTGTGCCCGTGTCCAATATGATCAACCGGAGTGTTGGAGTATAAGTCGCCATAACTACATCTGATTCCGTGCTCAGCCTCACTCGTTGCCGATCTTCTCGTGTCCTCAGTGATCTGCGCCTGGAGTGCAGCCCATTCTCGCGCGTTCTGTGCGTCGAGAAATGCGGACTTTCCCCGTCTCAGTGCGTCGCCACGTCGCCGGATCTGTCTGCATCACATAATCCTTCGCCGCTCCCGGCACACCGTACTCGTACGGCCCGTGATTCACCACCGGCGTCACGCCACCGAAATTGTCGTGCGGCGGCGGAGTCGCCGTCGTCCACTCCAGCGTCGTCGCTTCCCACGGATTGTCGCTGGCCTTCGGTCCCTTGAACATGCTCCAGAACAGGTTGATCACGAAAATGAACTGCGCCGCAATCGTGATGATCGCCGCATAGGTCATGAACTGATGAAGCGGCATCAGCTTCTGCCAGGTACGCCACTTCGGTGTATTGCGAGTACCGCCGCGTTCCGCCCGCCATGCCGAGGTAGTGCATCGGCATGAAGATCGCGTAAGTTCCAGCCAGCGTGAGGAAGAAGTGGACCTTCCCCCACCTTTCATTCATCATCCGCCCGAACATTTTCGGAAACCAGTAATACGTCGCCGCAAACATTCCGAAGATCGCCGCCACGCCCATGATCAGATGGAAGTGTCCCACCACAAAATACGTATCGTGCAGTTGAATGTCGAGCACCGGCTGCGCCAGGAACGGTCCGCTCAGTCCGCCCGAAACAAACAGCGACACGAATCCGATGGCATACAGCATCGGCGTCTGGAATCGGATGCGGCCCTTATACATCGTCCCCAGCCAGTTAAACGTCTTGATGGCCGATGGCACGCCAATGCACATGGTCAACAGCGAAAACGCAAACGCCGAATACGGACTCATCCCGCTCATGAACATGTGATGGCCCCACACCATGAAGCCGAAGAATCCAATCGACAGCATGGCGTACACCATCGCCCGGTAGCCGAAAATCGGCTTGCGCGAGAACGTCGACAGAATCTGCGACGCCACGCCCATGCCCGGCAGAATCGCGATGTAAACCTCCGGGTGCCCGAAGAACCAGAACAGATGCTGCCACAGCAGCGGCGATCCGCCCTTGTGCCCCATGATCTGTCCGTTCACCACCACCAGCGGCACATAGAAGCTGGTCCCAGATTGCGGTCCATCAGCAGCAGAATGCCCGCCGACAGCAGCACGCCGAACGCCAGCAGCCCAAGAATCGCGGTGATGAACCACGACCACACCGTCAGCGGCATGCGCATCATCGTCATGCCCTTGGCTCGCAGGTCGAGCGTCGTGGTGATGAAGTTCAGCGCGCCCATCAGCGATGCGACGCAGAAGATCGCGATGCTGGTGATCCAAAGATCCGCGCCCAGTTGCTCACCGGGACCGGCCGAGGGCAGCGCGCTCAGCGGCGCGTATCCCGTCCACCCGTGCAGCGGAGCACCGCCGGTAACAAAGAAGGCCGCGATGATCACGACGAAGCCCACAAACGTCGTCCAGAACGAAAGCATGTTCAGGACGGGAAACGCCATATCCGGCGCGCCAATCTGAATCGGCAGGAAATAGTTTCCGAACCCGCCCTGCGGCGCCGTCGTCAGCACGAAAAACACCATGATGGTGCCGTGCATCGTCAGCAGGCTGAGATAGGTTTCCGGCTTGATCGTCGCCCACCAGCGGCAGCACTGCCGTCGGCCAGACCAGGTGAATGCGCATCAACAGCGACAGAAACATCCCGACAAACACTGCCGTGAGCGCCAGAAAGAAATACTGAATGCCGATGACTTTGTGATCGAGGCTGAAAATGTATTTCCGAATGAAACCCTGAGGAGCGTGCGAGTGAACCGAAGCCGCGGTCGCCATGTTATTGTTTCTCCGCCTCCCGTGCCGCCAGCCACTTGTCAAAATCCTCCTGGCTGACGACGTGGACCATGCCGTGCATCTTGTAATGCCCAAGCCCGCACAGTTCCGCGCAGGCAATTTCGTATTCGCCAATCGCCGTCGGCTTGAAGTGCATGTGAATATTCAGCCCCGGAACCGCATCCTGCTTGAAGCGCAACGTTCGGCACAAAGAAGCTGTGAATCACATCCACCGCCCGCAGGCTCAAATCGACTTCGCGGTTCACCGGAAGATACATCGTTCCCGTCACCACATCGTCCTTCGCCGCCGGATCGTCTGAGTATTAAGCCCGACCGCCGCCTCGCCGCCAGCCGACGGATCCATCAGCTTCGGACTCGTCGCGCCATACTTCCCGTCCGGCCCTGGATAGCGGAAGTACCACGCAAACTGCATCCCGGTCACTTCCACCTGCACCGCGCCAGCCTCCGGCGGATCAAAGCGCTGGCTCGCCCACACGCTGCTGCCCATCAGGTTCAGTCCGATGAACAGCACCGTGGTCAGCAGCGTCCACGTGACTTCCAGCGTGGTGTTGCCGTGGGAATACGAAACCGGCGGCGAAGACGGAGTCTCCTTGTACTTCCACACGATGTAGCCCAGTCCGAGCTGCGCCGCGAGAAATACGATCCCCATGATGATGAAGGTCAGAGTGAATTGTCGGTCGATGAATCCCGTTGCGGCAGAGGCGCCTACGGGCAGCCACCAGGTCTTGGCGACAAAAAAATATGTGCTGATCAGAGTGATCAGCCAGATCAACACCATTAACGCGAGGCCCATTCCCCAGTACCCTCCGGGCACGAAAGGATTTCCCCACGGCCGTTGTTGCGTCCCACAACGCAAGCAACAGTCGGCGGCGAGTGTAACACAGCCACGCGCGAATTTAGCAAGGGACTTGTTGAGGAAATCCGAACATCGCAACCCTGATGAAAAACTCAACGAAAATAATTAGAGGACCAAAGGCCCTCGAAGAAAATTCCTCCGCGTCTTCTGTGTCCTCCGTGGTGATTCTTGGTTTCTTGACGCGCTAACCTATTTCTCCGACCACTCCGGCACTCGTCCCTGGAGTCCAAGGCGCCCCAGCCGCCTCCATATCTTTCTCCAGCTTGCTCAAGTCAACCTCAACCAAACCACGAAGCTTGCTAAGTTGCTCACCAAACTCCGTCGCCGCAATGTTGTACGAATCGATATGCGACTGCGTCGGCTTCGCCAGCGAGAACCGTTCTCCCTCCATCACCGAATTCACCCGGTCATTGATCGACGACGCAATCGGTTCGCTCTGCTTCGCGATCTCGATATCCCCTCGCAGCGCCCGCAGGATCTCGCGATTGCGTTGCTCGATCGAGTCGGCGACTGCACCCAGTTGTTTCTCCGCCGCGGGAACCTCCCGCAAGGCCTCACGAATCGATTTCACCGCGAGCTTCGACGTCCTCCGCCGTATGCAGCGCCCCCGATACCGCCCGATACAGTCGCGCCACCTTGCGCAGGAATTGCTCCTGTGCCGCCCGGTCGGCCGCGCTCATTCCCGACGCGCCCTCGGTCACCACCTTGAACGACTGCGGGCCCGCCAGTTCCGTCACTACACCGCCCACCTTTTCAAACATTCGCACCGAGTACGTCCCCGACAGCACCAGAGGCCCCTGATCGGCGGCATCCGGAAAATCCTCATCTCCCTCTTCCGAATGCTTCGGCACCTGCGGAGCCGCATACCGCAAATCCCACGCCGCTCGCTGGAAGCCCGCGTCCGCACTCGCATTCACCCGCCGGATCGCCGCCCCACTCTCGTCGTACACCACAAAATAAACTTCCGGCTTCGCCTCCTGCGCCTCGGCGCGCAACTCATCATTCGTCGGATAGGGAAGCGTCTGATTCTTCTTCGCCGCGTCTTTCTCCGCCTCCTGCCGCTTCTCCTTCTTCGTCTTGATCTTCTCCTTCAGATACGCCGTGAACACTGCCCCATACGGAGGATTGTCCGCCGTGATAAAACGCGTCCCCCTGAAACCCTTTCTTCGGCCCGCCCAGCGGATGCCTCTCCACATACAGCAGCGCGATCCTTCACCGGAAACATCGTCACAGGCTGTTCTGTCGATCCCGCCTTCATCTGCCGCAGCGGAGTGATGTCGTCCAGCACATAAAATCCACGCCCGAACGTCGCAATCACCAGATCGCCCTCGCGTGCCTGAATCACCATGTCGCGCACCGCAATCGTCGGCAGGCCGCCCTTCAACTGCACCCAGTGCGTGCCCGCCATCGATCGTGAAGAACGCCCCATACTCCGTCCCCGCAAACAGCAGATTCGGATTCACCGTGTCTTCCGCAAACGCCAGCACCGGACCGTTCTCCGGCAGATCTCCCGCAATCGAAGTCCAGGTCTTTCCTGCGTCGGAAGACTTCAGCAGGTAAGGCTTGAAGTCCTCGTTCTTGTGATTGTCGAACGCCGCATACACGGTATTCGCGTCGTGATTCGACGCCGCCAGCCGGCTCACATACGTCATCTCCGGCACGCCCGCGAACTTCTCATACTTCGTCCAGTTCGCGCCGCCATCGCTCGTCACCTGAATCAGACCATCGTCCGTCCCGACATAAATCAGCCCTTCTTTCTTCGGAGACTCCGCCAGCGCCACAATGTTTCCGTAGAACGAAGTCGATTGATTCTTCGCCACCGCATCCGGACCCCACACCTTCCCCATCACCGGCAACTTGTTGCGATCGATCTGCCGCGTCAGGTCCCCGCTGATCGCCTTCCATGTATCCCCGCGATCGTCACTGCGAAACAATTTGTTCGCCGCGAAATAAAGCCGGGTGTGCGAATGCGGACTCACAATGATCGGCGAATCCCAATTCCAGCGCAGCGGAGGCTCGCCCTTGCCCTCGAGCGGCTGCAACACCAGTTCCTGTCCCGTCGGCTTGTCGTACCGCACCAGCACGCCATACTGCGACTCCGAATAAATCGTATTCGGATCCACCGGATCCACCTGCGACCGGAATCCGTCTCCCCCGGTCGTCACAAACCAATCTGAATTCACAATCCCATTCAGATTGCGCGTGCGCGAAGGTCCGCACCACGAAAAATTATCCTGCGTCCCGCCGCACACGTTGTAGAACGGACGCGCATTGTCCACCGCTACGTCATAAAACTGCACCGTCGGCAGGTTCGCCTTGAACTCCCAGCTCTTCGCGTCGTCCCAGGTCTCATACATCCCGCCATCGGACCCTAGCAGCCAGTGCTTGGTATCGTCCGGATCGATCCACATCGCGTGATTGTCCCCATGATGATTCGTCTCGTTGACCTTCTGCAGCGTCTTGCCCCCGTCGAGCGATTCCTGCAGATTGCACGAACATCACGAAGATGCGATCTACGTTCTTCGGATCGCAAACCACCCGCGCGTAGTACATTGCTCCCGCATCGAACGTCATTCCGTCCGATCCCAGGTCGCGCCCTTGTCGCTCGACCGGAAGATCCCACCCTTCCCATCCGCGGCCTCAATCGTGGCGTAAACCACATTCGGATCTGCCGGCGACACCGCCAAGCCCGATCCTCCCCATATCCACCGAAGGCAGCCCCGACTTCAACTTGTTCCACGTCGCGCCCGCATCCGTCGACTTATAGATCGCGCTCTCCGGCCCGCCATCAATCAGCGTGAAAACATGCCGCCGTCTCTGATACGCCGCCGCATACACAATGTCAGGATTCGATGGATCCATCGCCACATCCGCCACGCCCGTGTTCTCGCTGATGGTGAGTACAGCCTTCCAGGTCTTCCCGCCGTCGGTCGACTTATACAGCCCGCGATCCCCGCCCGCTCCCCACAGCGGCCCCTCCGCCGCCACGTATACAACTTTCGAATCCCGCGGATCGACCACCACCCGTCCCATGTGCTCCGACTTCTTCAGCCCCAGATTCTCCCAACTCTTGCCGCCATCGACCGACCGGTAAATTCCATCGCCGTACGCAACGCTGCGCTGCGAATTGCTCTCGCCCGATCCCACCCACACCACCGACGCATCATTCGGATCGAGCGCGACCCACCCGATCGAATACGATCCCTCGCCATCAAACACCGGAGTCCACGTCGTCCCGTCATTCACCGTCTTCCACACTCCGCCCGATGCCACGCCCACGTAATACTCAAACTTGTTCTTCGGATTCACCGCAATCGACATCACCCGCCCCGACGCCACCGCCGGCCCAATCGAGCCGGAACTTCAGCCCAGAGAAACGTGTCGGCCGTCATCCCGCCTTTCTTCTCGTCTTGGGCTCCTCTTTCTTTTCGTCCTTCTTCTCATCTTTCTTGGCGGCCTTCGCCGCCGGCGGATTCTTCTTATCGCGCATCTTTGTCTGGCGTTCTGCCGCTCTGTGCCTGTTGTGCGAGAAGAGACGACGCGATAGAAGCGAGAAGTAGAACGAGAACGAAGAAACGTTTCATGGAAGCTCCAATGCGTCGATGATTTCAATTTGTCATCCTGAGGCGGGCGCCTTTTGACCGCCGAAGGACCTATGCAACCTGCCCGCACTTGGGCCGGCGCAGCACACGCACAATCCAAAACCGATATGTATACAGGAATTCGTCGCCAGAGAGAAGGATGGACTCGTGTTCTTCCTTCGTGGTCCTTCGTGGTTCAAGCTGTTGCGTCCGCGATAAAATCACCCATGCCCAGAAAGCCCCAAGTCCACGGCCACGACACGCGCTACGCCACAATGCAGAAGAACTACTGCTTCGCCTGTGGCCAGAACAATCCCGATGGCATGCGCCTCAAATTCACCCTCGACGAGCAACGACAAACCTTCGTCTGCAAATTCCGTCTCGGCAAGCGCTACACCGGACCTCCCGGCCACTGCCACGGCGGCATCATCGCCACCATCCTTGACGACGCGATGGGCAAGGTAAACAAGCTCCACCACGTTATCGCCCTCACCAGAGAAATGACCGTCGAGTACCTCAAGCCCGTCCCCCTGCACCAAACGCTGCACGTCGAGGGCAGGGAAGTCAGCGTCCGCGGCCGCCAACACATCAACGAAGCCGAGATCCTAAACGACAAAGGAGAAATCCTGGCCCGCAGCAAGGGCATCTTCATCGCCATCGACCCCGAAAAAATGTTTGGAAAATTCGTGGAAAGATAAAACCGCGCGCTCTGTGACCCGTGTCGATTTATAGTATTTGACGACTCTGCCATTCAACGCCGCCACATCTTGGCATCCCGAAGGAGAAGCTTGCATGGTTTCCACCGAATCACCCGCTCTGTCGTTGTCTCAAGCGGCAGACTTGGATGTCAGACGGCGGCGCGGGCTGGAGTTGTTCTGTTTGTCATTTGTGGCGCTCTTTCTCGAATTGATGGTGATTCGCTGGGAGCCTGCGGTCGTAAGACTGATCGCTTATTACGCCAATCTGATGCTGATCAGTTCCTTCCTCGGCCTGGGGGTGGGAGCGATCGTTGGGAAGGCAAGAAAGTCGCTCTTTGGATGGCTGCCAGCGTTGCTGTTGATCAACGTGATATGGCTGTTGGTGGCCCATTTCATCACACTGCCGACGACTGTCTCGGAGAGCAGGTTCTACACACCGTCCCCTCAACTCGTGCGTTATATAAGCCTGGTGGGTATTTTCGTCAGCAACGCAATCGTGTTCGTACCGCTGGGGCAGCGGATCGGATCGCTCTTTGAAGCTCTACCCCCGCTACTGGCTTACTCCTGGGACTTGGGCGGCAGCCTTGCAGGGACACTCTGTTTCGGGCTTTTCTCGCTGAAGTATTTTTCGCCGACGCTGGGAATGGGCTTCGTGATCTTCGCGATTATTTTGCTGCTTCCGCGAGGACAGTGGCTGCGCGCGATCCCGCTGCTCGCTCTCTCGATTGCTGGAGTGTATTTTTCGGTGACTTCTAGTGCAATCTGGTCACCCTACTATTGCATCATCGTGAGCGTACAGGGAGACAGGCAGAAGGCTCCGGTGCGAGAGCCGCCTCCGGCGCTGCGCACCATGCAGGATCCACCCATCTACGATGTGCGGGTGAATCACTATTTTCTTCAGTACCACGGGACCTTTGATCCGAGCCGGTATTCTCCTCAGAAAAGAGCCGAGATTCTCACCGAGCGAATGCAATACGACCTGCCCTATGCGCTGGCTCCCACTCCGCGTACTTATGTTAGGAGCTGGAGGAGGCACAGATTCAGAGATTGCGGTGCTGAATGGGGCGGAACAGGTCGATGCGGTGGAAATCGACCCGATGTTAGTGAAGCTGTCTAATCGATTCAACGCGTCTGGAATTTACGAGAATCCCAAGGTCCACGTTCACGTTGACGATGCCCGTGCTTTTCTGCGACGTTCCAGCGGTGGATACGACATGGTGGTCTTTGGTTTTCTGGACTCACAAACGCTGTTTAGCTCGATGTCGAATATCCGCTTAGACGGCTATATCTACACCGTTCAGAGCATGCAGTCGGCCTTCCGATTGCTGAACGACAATGGAGTACTGTCCATTTCCTTCATGGCCGGCCACGAGTGGCTCGCCCGCAAGCTGGTGCGAATGGTTGCACTCGCCACGAACCAGATGCCAGTTGTGTATGAGAGTCAGGGGCAGGTGGTGATCTGCGCCTTCCGTGGTCAGCACGCCGACCCACCGCCGCAGTATGGCCGGTTCACGCGTACAGTCTTCCCCGCAGGCGACGACTTGTCTGATGCCATTGCTCCTACCGACGACTGGCCTTTTCTCTATCTCTCTCGCAAAACCATCCCATCGGACTACCTGATCGTAATTGGAATTCTGCTGGCGATCACGATCCCGGCGGTGTTCCTGCTGCGTGGCCGAGGGTTCGGCATGAACGACGGCCACTTTCTGTTTCTGGGGCTAGGTTTCCTGCTTCTGGAAACGAAGAGCATTTCGGACTGTTCGCTCTACTTTGGCACCACCTGGTTTGTAACTATGGTGGTTGTCGCGGGAGTCCTTCTGATGGTTTTGGCTGCGAATCTGGTGGCCATGCGCATGACCCGTTTCGGCACGTGGATGTACGCGCCACTAATCGCGACTCTATTGCTGCTCTACCTTGTGAAGCGCGACTATGTTCTGGCCTTAAGTTTCGACGAACGATTACTCTGGTCTCTTCTCGTGGTTCCCCTACCCATCTTTTTTGCCGGCCTGATCTTCTCCACGACCTTCCGCCAAGCGTCAATCCCATCTTCCTTCTTCGGCGCAAACCTGATCGGCGCGATGATCGGTGGATTCTCGGAATACCTCAGCATGATCATGGGCAACCAAAAGCTGATGTTTCTGGTTATTGGAGCGTACCTGGTCAGTCTCGTCCTTCAAATTCGGTTGCTGAAGACCGGTAGCGGTGTGAGGCCGTCATAGTCTGCGTCGGAGTTTTGACAACGTATTTGCCGGGTGCCCCATTTCTCGCGCGTCTGTTGCGCGAGAAGTGGGGAACTTGACCTTGTTGGTTCAAGTCTCAGAAGGAGAGATCGACGAGCCGACTGGAGCGATCGACTTTCATGGTCTCCCAGCTGGGTCTATGGCGTGCGTGGCTCTGTGTCCTCAGTATCCTCTGTGGTGAGCCCTTGTTTCGAGCAGCCCCGAAAGCGAAAAGAACGATCTACGTTGTAAAATGAACCTAAGGCGCCATGCGCCCATCCTTCGCGCTTGCGAAAAGGTTCCTAACCATGTCCCAACACAACGGCACCAACACCTCCCTCCGCCTCAAAACCGGCCTCGCCGAAATGCTCAAGGGCGGCGTCATCATGGACGTCACCAATGCTGACCAGGCCACCATCGCAGAACGCGCTGGAGCCGTGGCCGTCATGGCCCTCGAGCGCGTGCCGGCGCAAATCCGCGCCGAAGGCGGCGTGGCCCGCATGGCATCGCCAAAGATAATCCGCGAAATCATGGCCGCCGTGTCTATCCCGGTCATGGCCAAGTGCCGCATCGGACATTTTGCGGAAGCCCAAATCCTTCAGGAGTTGGGTGTGGACTACATCGACGAATCCGAAGTCCTCACTCCCGCCGACGAAGCGCACCACGTCGACAAGCACGCCTTCAAGGTCCCTTTCGTCTGCGGAGCCCGCAACCTTGGCGAAGCCCTCCGCCGCATCGCCGAAGGCGCCTGCATGATCCGCACCAAGGGAGAAGCCGGTACCGGCGACGTCGTCCACGCCGTCAAACACATCCGCCAGATCGTTCAGGAAATGAAGATCCTCACCGTCCTCGGCGAAGAAGAACTCTACGCCAAGGCCAAAGAGCACCAGGCCCCCTACGAACTGATCCGCATCGTCGCCAAAGCCGGCAAACTTCCAGTCCCGAATTTCTCCGCGGGAGGCATCGCCACCCCCGCCGATGCAAGCCTGGTCATGCAACTGGGAGCCGAAGCCGTCTTCGTAGGCAGCGGCATCTTCATGAAAGACAGCACCACCTTCGCCGATCCGGTCGAAGCGGAGAAGCGCGCGCGAGCCATTGTGAAAGCCGCCACGCACTATCAAGACCCTAAAGTATTACTTGAAGTCAGCGAAGATCTCCAGGGCGCCATGAAAGGCCTGGCCGTCGCCGGCCTGCACGAAGACCAGATGCTGCAAACCCGAGGTTGGTAGAAGTTCTGTGGGGTTGAACCAGTAAGCGCACACATGGGACGGAGACTCTTGCTCGTCCAGTCTTGGCCTTACCGTTGATCTTCTGACGCGTGTGGCGCGGTCACTCCCCGCCCGTGCCTCGGGAGGCGAGCCGCCCCCTCCATTCCTCTGTGTCCCCTGTGTCCTCTGTGGTAAAAGCTTCTCTGACCATGCCCGACCCCACCAATCTCGACCAAGCCCGCCGCTACCTGAAAGCCATCGAGGACGGCGACGCAAACTATGTCCTGAACCTTTTCTCCTCCGATGCTGTCCTGGAGCAACTCCCCAACCGCATCTATCCGAAGGGCTTGCGCGCAAACGTCTCTCAGGCAGCAGAAGCCTTCGAAAAAGGCCGCAAGATTCTTTCCCGCCAAACCTACGAAATCACCAATGCCGTCGAAGTTGGAAACACCGTCGCCCTCGAAGTACTATGGACCGGTACCTTGGCCATCTCCTTCGGCACACTCGCTGCAGGCAGCCAGATGCGCTGCCACTCGGCGATATTCATGGCATTCCGCGAAGGCAAAATCGTAGCCCAACGCAACGACGACTGCTTCGAGCCCTGGTAGAAGACAACTGAGAGGGACTACTGCGCCAGTCCGGTTCGTCGCAGCAGGTCCGCATAGCGCGGGTCGGACCTTAGATTGTCCAGTTGCGGTTCGATTTTGAGAAAGACAATTCCGACGCGTTCTGCATACGCTTTTTCCAGGAGACCGAACGCCTCGTCTCTTTTCCCCAACAGTGATGCGAACCCTGCCGCGTCAAACGCAGCGTAGTCCTTGGAAGATGGATCGCTATCGAGTTCAAGCTGTTTCTGGATCATTCCCCGGCAACCGGAGACCTTATAGCTGCTCCTGAGAGCCGCCGCTAAGTCTGGGTTCCCATTCAACTCTTCACCGCGGGCGTAATTTCCCGTCGCGTCGGCACACTGGTTCTTTGCCAGATACGCATCGCCCATGCTCTCGAATGCGGAAGGGTTCTCTGGACTGATTTCCAGCGTTTGATGGTATTGCTCGATCGCACGATCGTACTCCCGGTGCCAGTACAGGATGTTGCCTGTGGTGTAGGTGATGGCAACCGACAGCGGATTCAGCTTCTGTGCGACATTCATCTGTTCCAGGCTCTCGGGAAAGCGCCCCACGAACGCAAGATACCAGCCATAAAACAGATGTGCGTTAATGCTGTTCGAGTTGAGGGCAATGGCTTGTTCGAGCTCAGGTTGGCTCTCCGCCCATTTCAAATCCAGGAACAGACTCAGCCCCAGCGCAGCGTGCGCTTCCGCCAACCCTCCATCCAACTCAACTGCCTTCCTGGCTGCCGCCAATCCGAATGCCCGCTTCTCAGGGCCTGCCTCACCAAAGAACGCCTGCATGGCGTAAAGCTCGGCGAGACCGGAATACGCGTCGGCATAGGTCGGATCGCTGGCGATCGCTTGCCGAAAGAAATCCAGCGCCTGCGCCCGGTCCGCCGCCTCCCAGCGATCCTGGAAATACCTTCCTTTCACATAAAGCTGATACGCCTGCGGGTTCTGCGTAGGAAGGCGCGCCAGCTTCTGCTTCTGCTCGCCGCTCAGACTCGGTTGCAGCCTTTGCGACAAATCACTTCCAATTTGCTGCTGCAAAGCCAGCATGTCGGCTGTATCGCGCTGATACTGCCGGCCCCAAAGATGGCTTCCGTCCGCCACTTTGACCAGTTCGGCACTCACCATGATTTGGCCGCCGCGTTGCGTGATGCGCCCGGTCAGCACGGCATCCACATTCAGGTCGTGCCCCGCTTTCTGCGAGTCGACACTCTGCTGCTTGTAGCGGTCCACCGAACTGCGTGACATCACTCTCACTTCCGGAACTTGGGAGATGGTGTCAATCACCGCCTCGGTCATTCCGTCGCTTAGGTCGTCCGACCCTGCGTCTTGATTTGCAGTCGTAAATGGCAACACCGCCACCGACCGAATGCCCTTTGGCGGCGTTCGCAATGCAAACCATCCCACCACTGCCACCAGCAGCACCAACGCGACGCCCACAATCCATGTGGCTGGCTTTCGATACCACGCATCGACAGGCGCAACTGCGGCCGCCACCACCGATCCCGACGACGTATCCCGTCGGAATCGCTTCAGGTCCGCCCGCAACTCCGACGCGCTCTGGTACCGGACGTCTCGCTCCTTTTCCAGAGCCTTTGCGATGATGCGTTCCAATTCTGCGGGAACTTCCGGATTCAGTCGTGCCGCAGGCGTTGGCACCTTGTGCAGAATTCCGTCGAACAATACCGCTGACGTTTCTCCCCGGAACGGCATGCTCCCTGTCGCCATCTCATAGAGCACCGCCCCAAACGAAAATAAATCCGTGCGCGCATCCAGCGCCTTGCCCAACGCCTGCTCCGGAGACATATACGCCACCGTTCCCAGCGACGTCCCCGGGCTCGTCAGATGCTCCTCATTCACATCCATCGTCGGCCCAGCCGTATTGGACACGCTGTCCTGCTTGTGTTCCACTTTCGCCAGACCGAAATCCAGCACCTTCGCCAGTCCCCGCGCCGTCACAAAAATATTGGCCGGCTTGATGTCGCGATGCACGATCCCCTTTGCGTGCGCTGCATCCAGCGCATCGGCAATCTGCATCCCTAACTCGACGACCGTCTCAATCTCCAGCGGCTTTCTCGCAATGCGGTCCTTGAGGGTGGTCCCCTCGAGAAACTCCATCGCAATAAACGTCTGCCCATCCTGCTCGCCAATGTCGTAAATCGTGCAGATGTTTGGATGGTTCAGCGCCGACGCCGCCTGCGCCTCGCGCCGAAAACGCGCCAGCGCCTGCGGATCCTGCGCAATGAGTTCGGGAAGGAATTTCAGCGCGACAAAGCGCTGCAGTCGCGAATCCTCGGCCTTGTACACCACTCCCATTCCGCCGCCGCCCAGCTTTTCCAAAATGCGGTAATGCGAAATGGTCAGGCCAATCATACGAAGAGACGCCCCTCAAGGTTCGCGCAATCTTAGGCACCCCCTAAACCGAAGTCAACATTTGCTGGTTTAGAGGTTTAGTTTCCTCAACCCCGCGGACTCTCCGACCTCCAAGCGCCTTACCCACGCCAACTGAACCACCGTTCCCCGCATCCTACCTCCACCTTAGCTTGGAGGCGTTGTCCCCGCATGCGCAAGTTCGTTCTGTTTGCTCTCCTGCTTCTCACCACCTCGTCGTTCGCCCAAAAACGGATCGAAGCCGGTATCTTTCTCGACTATCTCAGCATCTCCCAAACCAACACCAACAACTTCGGCCTAGGCGCCCGCTTCGGCTACCGCATCCATCGCGATGTGATGCTGGAAGCCGAACTGGCCTACGACTACGGAGTCAACTTCGACGACGTATACCGGAATATCACGACAGGCAATATCACTGCGATCGAGAACACCTCCATCGGCGTGACGCAAGGCCTGTTCGGTCCCAAACTCCAACCATCCGGCGGCGGCTTCCGTCCCTTCGTTACGGTCAAAGCGGGCTTCGTCGATTTCCGCCTCAGCCCCAGCCTGCTCCCTTACAGCAGCATCACGAGCACGCTGCTGGGTCTGCGCAACTCCACCCTCAATGCAGCCATCTACCCGGCGGGCGGCATCGAAGCCGCTTTGGGACCGGTCGGACTCCGCCTCGAACTCGGAGACGAGGTCTACTTCAACAGCGGCGCCCACAACAATCTCCGCGTCACCTTCGGGCCCATTCTCAGATTCTGATTGGACCTTCTTACCTTGAGAGTTTGGCTGGGAACGTGACAGGCGCCCTCCTTTGTCATCCCGAGCGAAGAAGATCCTGCGCGCAGCGCATGATCTTCGCAGTCGAGGGACCTGCTCTTGCTCTGAACCCTGAGCACATCCGGTAATATCAAATAGTACGCAGCACTGAACACATACCCATGAAAATCGGAGTCCTGGCCCTGCAAGGCGATTTCGACGCCCACCGCCGCCGCCTCCAAGAACTCGGCGCTGAAGTCGTCCTCGTCAAAAAGCCCGAGCAACTCGATGCCATCGACGGCCTGGTCATCCCCGGCGGCGAATCCGGGACTTTCCTGAAACTTCTCGGCGAAGAAGGATTCGAAAAACTCAAGCAGTTCGTCCGCCTCAAGCCCACCTTCGGCACCTGCGCCGGCGCCATACTATTGGCCAGCGAAGTGGAAAACCCCAAACAGAAAGGCCTGGGCGCCCTCAACATCCGCATTCGTCGCAACGCCTACGGACGCCAGATCGACAGCTCGATCCGCGAAGGCCTTCTCGGCACCTCTCCCATCGAAATGGTTTTCATCCGTGCTCCCAAAATCGAGCACGTCGGAGAGGGCGTCGAAATCATCGCCACCGAAGGCAACGACCCCGTAGCCGTCCGTCAGGGACGCTCCATGGCCGCCACCTTCCATCCCGAACTCTCCGACGACCCCCGTATCCATCAGGCGTTTCTGGATTTAGTAGGCCGATCCGGCCGCAGTTGAAATTGTTATGTGACGCGGCGCCCTG
This sequence comes from uncultured Acidobacteriaceae bacterium, assembly GCA_963788555.1. GTDB lineage: Bacteria > Acidobacteriota > Terriglobia > Terriglobales > Acidobacteriaceae > Sulfotelmatobacter. The sequence continues at coordinate 1,631,125 of CAWBHM010000008.1, forward strand.
GCCGGCGACTGCGTCACGTGTCGTAAGGGTGAAAAGAGACTACCCCGGGATCGCTCTACGCGTCTGTGAACCCATTCGAGAAAAATCCGCTTGACAAGCGAATCGCGTAACTGTAAGGTTACGCATTATGCGGAACCGTTCGGTTACATATTCCGGAGCGCACAGAACGGAAGCTACCTTCCACGCCCTCTCCGACCCCACCCGCCGCGCTGTCCTCGATCTCCTCCGTCGCGGCAGCCAGCCCGCCGGACAGATCGCCGAAGCTTTCCCCGTATCTCGTCCCGCGATCTCCAAGCACCTGCGCCTGCTCCGCCGAGCCCACCTGGTGCGCGAACACCGCGAGGGCCGCAATCGTGTTTATGAGTTGAACCCCGAACCCCTCCGCGCCGTCGACTCATGGATCGAGCAATACCGCGTCTTCTGGCAGACCAGCCTCAACAACCTGAAATCGTTCGTCGAAGCCGAGTACGCGCGCGAGACCCAAGCCTCGCGCAAACCTAAACCATAAACAGGGAACTCAACTTCTCAGGAGAAAGGACACCGCAATGACCAAATCAGCTCGCATCGCAGCCGCAATCTTCATCGTCCTCACCGCCACCGCCTTCGCCCAATCCGACGCCCAGAAGTCTTTCACCCAACTCAAATCCCTAACCGGATCATGGGAAGGGAAGGGCATGAATGGCAAGCCGTTTACCGTCTCCTTTCGCGAAACCGCCGGCGGTTCCGCCCTCATGAGCGAAATTCAAGGCGACCATGGAATGATCTCTATGTTCAACCTGGATGGATCCAAGCTCCTGATGACGCACTATTGCAGTGCAGGGAACCAGCCGCGCATGCAGGCCACCGTTTCACCCGACGGCAGGACCATCACCTTTACGTTCGTCGACGGCACCAATATCCCCAGTCCTGACGCGGGACACATGCAGACTATGGTGCTCACCATGCTCGACGAAAATCATCACACGGAAGACTGGACCTTCGTCGATCACGGCAAAGAAAGGAAACAATTTTTTGACCTCCACCGCACGATGTAACGAGCGATATGTTATGAGGCGCGGGCCTGCCCTGAGCTTGTCGAGGGGCACTCGCCCGCGACTCTGCCTCTTGGCGTCGCCCTCGCAAAAAGTGGGCGTGACACGAACAGCAACGGACGATACGGAACGCACATGACCACAATCATCATCACTCCCGATCAAGATGCAATCGTCAGCGAGATTCAGATTGCCGCTCCGCCGGCTCGCGTCTTCCAGGCGCTGACCACGGCCGGCGAACTCCAGCGCTGGTTCACCTCTCCGGATTGCCCCGTCAAATTCTGGGAGATGGACTCGCGCCCCGGCGGCCGCTACCACTACGAGACGCAAGCCGGCTCCATCGTCGTCAACGGTATCCGCGTATTCCACTGCGAGGGCGAGATCCTGGAATACGATCCCCCGCTCCTTCTCGTTTACACCTGGATCGCGAACTGGCACGACGACGTCAGCCGCCCAACCGTAGTGCGCTGGGAACTCACTCCCAAGTCAGGCGGCACCCACGTGAAAGTCACGCACAGCGGCCTCGCCACCATGCCCGTTGCCCGCAAAGATTACAGCGGAGGTTGGCCCGGCGTAGTCGGGATGCTGAAAAAGTTCGTAGAGAAGTTTGTAGAGAAATAAACCAAAGGGTGCCCTACTCTAACGTCGCGGTCTTTGCAACGATAGAGTGGGATTCCAAGAAATCAGGAGAACGCTATGGCCACCGCCACTATCACCCCCGACCAGAACGCAGTCCTCGCCGAAATCTTCATCGCTGCTCCGCCGGCCCGTGTCTTTCAAGCCATCAGCGATCCTACGCAACTTCCCAAGTGGTGGGGACAGACCGGCCTCTACCACGTCACCAAGTCCACCATGGACCTGCGCCCCGGAGGTAAGTGGCGCAGCGACGGCATCGGTGCCGACGGCAAGGCCTTCTACGTGGAAGGCGAATATCTCGAAGTCGATCCTCCCCGCCTGCTCGTGCATACTTGGATCGGCAGCTACAGTCCGGAGAGAACGGTTGTTCGCTGGGAACTCGTGCCCCACAGCGTTCACGGGCTTCACCCCAATGGTCCCAAGAAGTCCGGCACCGGGACTTTAGTGCGCGTGCGCCAGGAAGGCTTCGGCACCAACGTCGAATCCGCGAATGCACACGGCGAAGGCTGGAAGCGCGTCCTCGGCTGGCTGGAAGCCTACGTCGAGAATCCTGCCAACCAATCCGCGAGCTAGAAAAGCGAGCCACGGATTACACGAATCTTCGCGGAATCGAGAAACATCTCTGGGTGCCCCATTCTAACGTCGCGTCTTTTGCGACGTTAGAATGGGGATTTTGAAGTTCTGTGGAAATTCTTGTCAAGCCCCCTAAACGCCCCGATTTCCCGTAAGCCACACATTCGCAACCAGAAATAAAATCCGGATTCGTACCACTTTACCCCCTGCAACTTGAGATAATAGATATAGAAGGAAAAATCAATAAGAGCGCAGCCTCCGGGCCGCGCTTTTCGTGTTTTTAGGCCATACATTTCAATTCAAGGAGATCCAGGCGCAGCCCACCCGCTGCGCCTTTTCTGTTTATGCAAACGAATACCGACAAACCAGTCCTCTGGATCCAATCAGAAAGCGCCAGCAGGGAAGAACTCCTCCGGAAGCTCGCGCTCAACGAAGTCATCACCCTCTACGCCGCCGCCCCCACTCGCAAGCGCCGCGGAGAAGCCGCCGAAGCCGCCTTCCTCGCTCGCGCCACCCACTTCGGCTTCACCGTCTGCCTCCCTTGGGGAGACAGCGAACGCTACGACTCCGTCGTCGACCACGGCCGCGGATTCCTCCGCGTCCAAGTCAAATCCGCAACCGGATACGCGGAGCATCGCTACCGCGTCAAAACCGCCGGAGCCAGCGGCATCCCCTACACCTCCGCCGAAATCGATTTCTTCGTCGCCTACATTGTCCCCGAAGACATCTGGTACATCATTCCCATCGAAGCCATCGGCCACCGCAAGGGACTCCACTTCTATCCCCACTCCCGCCGCCCATCCCGCGCCCAGTTCGAAAAATACCGCGAAGCCTGGTGCCTGCTAGCCTGCCCTCCCAAAACCCGCGGCTGGAAACACATTCCCGCAGTCTGCCGATGCAAAGATCTGCCGCTGCGGTGCGCGGTGTGCCCCAATCGTTAACGAACTAGCTGCCCGTAGAACAAATCGTAAGTCCGATGAAATGGAATGACACTTTAGGGGTTTCCCTAGTTGTCGCGGGGCAAGTGAACGTCTGAGGATTGGATTCTCGGTGGGTGTCTTGGCCGGAGGTTGGGCTCTGCAAAGCCGCTGAAGGGTCCTTCTGACAGTTCCGGCCGGCACATCCGCCTGCAAATCATTCGAGGTGAAGTTATGCGTTTCGTGCGACTCCTCTCGCTAGTGATGGCGGTTATTCTTTGTGCAATGCTTCCTACAACAAAGTGTCCACCGAAATACTTCCTCTTACGTTTGGTATCCGCTGGTAAATGCCCAGGATCGCCTTGCGCGGCTCAGTAAGAATACGGGCGGAGGCAATATCTCATGTCGGTTAGATTTTTGCTGTTCGTCGTAATTACCATGATGCTGTCTACCTGTTTGTTCGCGCAGGAAAAAGTCTCAATTGCGAGCAACCTTGAATCTGACGCTGATCGGTCCTTCGGGACTGCGCAGAGCGGGAGTGCGGGCGCCGCCCCTCAGGCGTCGCCCGCGCCACTCAATTCTGAATTGGATGACCGCTGGAAGAATCCCTCCGCCTGGCAGATTAGTATCTACCCGGTTTTCGCATGGGCGCCGATATTCGGCATTAGTACCAAGGAACTCCCGAGTTCGCCAGGGGGAGGTGGGGGCGGCGGAGGGAGCCTCCTGCCTCCAAGTGACACTTCCAGTTCTTTGAACGGGGCGGCGTTCGCAGGTTTCAGAGTCGAGAAGAGCAAGTGGTCCACCGACGGCACGGTTCTGTGGGCAGGCCTGTCTAGCGAGCGTAACAATCCATTCGCGCGGATCAGCGTAGACGCCATCTTCGGCCAATTGATGGCAGGCCGCGAGATCGTGCCCAACCTTTTCCTGGAAGGTGGATTCCGGCGGATAGCATTGAATTTGTCCCTAAGACTCGGGGATTTCCCAACGGTCAGTGGAAAGCCTGGGGTCTGGGATCCGCTTGTGGGGCTCACGTATCGCCGTCAACTTACCAAGAAATGGAAGGTTTTAGCGCACGCGGATGGTGGTGGCTTCGGCGTCGGCTCAGATGTGGATATAGCTGCTACGGCCCGTGCCGAGTGGCAGTTCGCGCGGCACTTCGGCATAGCCATGGGCTACGGTGTATTGCACTTGGACATAACCCGCACCGTCGCTCAGCGAAGTCTGCAAATAAAGCAAACTCTGAATGGGCCGATCTTCGGTTTCGGGATTTATTTCTGATCTCCAGAATAAGGTGGTCGCAAGCTCGCGTAGCGCGCATTCGCCATTTCGCTACGCACTCCGGCAACTGCTGCAATCAACCGTACCACTCAAAGCCCCCGTCGAGGGTCAATGAGCGAACTTGGTTCAGGGAGCTGACTAAGCACGAGCAGCCCGAACTCTGTCTCCCAGTTTTGATCAGAGCTTTGGCTTCGGATGTGAGCCGCGGTTTTCGGGCGATAGGTCGCGGTTCGGGAAGGCTTGTTCCATGGGATAGGCAACCAGGGCAGGCCTTTGTCGCCGCCTCTCTCGGAGAATGAACATGATGGCAAGCAAGAACCCTGTCAACGCTCCGAGGAATGCTTCCGTAATAGAGAAGCTGTTGAAAGTCCGCAGCCCCTGGCCGGTCAGAAGGAATCCGGTATACGCCATCGCTACCGTCCACAGAATTACCCGAACAACCCGCATGGGCATCACCTCTCAATAAACAAATTCTCCCACAATTCCCCCTTGCAGCGTGAGACCTTTTGAAGTTTCGGAGTTGGAATCCTGAATCCCTGAATCCCGGAGGTAGGATCTCCTGCGCGGGCGAGGGCGTGGGCGCCCGCGCCACATAACCCTCACTATTGCTCTCTTCCCCACCCCGATGAGACGATGATCCCTCACGAGGAGAGCTCTCCGCTCCGATAACAGAATGATCAACGGCGCCCACGTCGTCCTCTACACCAAGGACCCCGAAGCCGACCGCGCCTTCTTCCGCGACGTGCTCCAACTCCCCTCCGTCGACGCCGGCCACGGATGGCTCATCTTCGCTCTGCCTCCCGCCGAAGCCGCGTTTCATGGTGTGGACAATGAAGAAGCAGAGCGCAGCGACCGTCACGAGTTGTATTTCATGTGCGACGACATCGCCGCCACCCTGCGCGATCTCAAAAAGAAAAATGTCCCCGTGTCGGACGTAAGCGAACAGCGCTGGGGACGCCTCGCCACCCTAACTCTTCCCGGCGGCGGAAAAGTCGGCATCTACCAGCCCAAACACTCCCGGCCGCAGCAATCTTGATGCCTCCACATTGAGACTCGGGATGGCCGCAACGAAGTGCACCCGGCCCTCCTATAGGTTCTCTTGGATGAAGCGGGGACTGAGGTGAACGTCCAGTTGTATCAGTGGTGAATCACCAACCGCCTTAAAGCCATGAATCTCACCGGCCTTGATTACAAAGATGTCTCCAGCGCCGCCCTCGAAGGTCTTGCCGCCCACGGTCCACACGCCGTGGCCTTCACGGATGAACTGGATCTCGTCATAAGGATGCCGGTGCGGACCTGGCCCCGAACCGGGCTTCCCGTGGAAGAGGAACACCGAAACACTGGTGTCGCCCTGCTCAGCTCCGACAAACTCATACGAACTACCGACAAAAGGCAGGTTCTCCTGGCGCACGTGATGCATCTTTCGTCACCTTCCTGGCGTGATTGGATGACTGTGGCCACGGCTTGGTTCCGCGAATAGCAATAAGTCCAGTGGCGATTTCTCAACTGGGTTGGGGCGCGCTGGCGCTCCGCTTTGAGGCTCTTGAACCCGGCTATGGACCGGGTCTATGCTTTGCCTTAGTCTCGGAGTGAGGGACGGCACAGGTTTTTACCGTTTCCACTGTCCTGGGTTCGACCGAAGGCGAACGGTTGGCAGGCCGAGCCACGTTTCTCACCCGCGACGAAGCGCCTTCCCATGCGCTTGCAGCCTGTCATTGAGTGCTATCGCGATATTTCAAATCGAATGTTCAAAACGGTCGGCTTGGGACCATCGTAGAAACTGCTTCCACAACGCGGCGCTTGCCCACCTTTACAACTCGCTCCACATATCGAGGCGGCCCTTGCCGTCATATGTGAGGTTTCCATCTACGTAGTACCACGATTCAGCGAACTTCGACACAGTGATCGCCTTCGGTTCTCCCAGTAACTTCCTTACATCATCCTTTGTCATGTGACGTTGCAACTTGCGCCATTGGCTCCTGTCTCTCATTCCTGCAGTCCTGTTCTCGGTTGCTTGTGCGGCCGCAAGTAGCAATGTAATGTCGCCGGCCAATGCTTGCTGCTCAGCGACCGTGAGCTTGTTCAGGCCAGCTTCATCCCACTTCTCGTGCGGAATGAGCTGATCGAGTCCCGCGATGGATTGAGTGTTTGCTGCTGACGCGCTGACCAAAACGAAATAGGCCGTTGCGCCGACTAGGAATGCGATAACAAAGCTGCGCCCAGAGATCTGCATCATGATCTTCTCATTTCCCGCGCGGGTAGGCTGATACTGCAGTGCCTGCGCTGAGCCTTTGCATGCCTTATTGTACTGAGTAGTCTCTTTGACATCTAGACAAGGGAAGCCCGCTTGTCGAGAACGGACCATTTTTACTCAGAATCCCTGTTCCGGGCATTTTGAGCGCTATGGCGATATTTCAACACTTGAGGAGCTTATTGCAGCAGCGGCATGTCTGCGTTCCTCAGGGGGGATTTTAGGCCAATCACCTGCCGCGCGGTTTTGCATCCTATAAACTAGGCTTTGAGGAGAATTATTTATGCCAGACGATAACACGCTTGCGACGATTCTTGCGATTTGCGACCTTATTAAGCACAACGGAAACGGCGTCGGAGCCGCAGTAGAGGCATACGAGCGAGCGATGAAAGACGTACTGGAGTATCGCCGATCCAAGGGACTAACCGAGGTTGGGGGAGTGCCCGGCAGCCGATAATTCCTGATGACATAGCGACTTTGGAGGCTCGTTTCAGCTGTCGACTTACCATGGTCATAATCCTGCCGGGGAGGATTTTGAGCGCTATGGCGATGTTTCGCCAATCGTGGGCAAGCGTCTGGCAAAGGCACGCGCCTCGGGTCGATTCACTTTGACTCGCGGCGAACAAAAGAGTGAATGCAGTCGTACCCGAAGAACGAAATTAGCACTGTTCCCCACAGGATCGGTAACGCCAGAGATAGGGCATACAAAAGCCAAACCTGCCAATCTGGCACTGAGAATAGTCGTTCGTTGGTGTGACGGATCTCATTCCAGCAGCCGACAATCCAAAAAACTCCAACACCAATGACCAAGGCATCCGCCAGAAGTCGCAACGGCCTCCATGAGAAGAGATACGCGGTTCGTCGCTCTCGCCAGGAAACAATGTTCATGCCGACCCAATACCAAAAGAGCCCAATCGCCACAATGAAAGCAACCGGGTCCCACCAGCCGGGCAGACGCCGAAACACCAACACTCGTGGCAGTGCCAAAGGAGCGTTGATGGCGACGAGAAGTTGGGAAGCAGGTGAAGTTCCCGGCATATCCATGTGTCGCGCCATCGTCCTGTACCAAGACGCATCCCACACAAACAGCCCCACTGCTAACCCGACCTGTAGTAGGGGGAGCGCATATTTCAATCGCAATCGCACGCGAACCTCTCTCGCATGATTAGACACCCGCGTTTGGAGGCGCGGGGGATAACTGTCGAAACCAGGCCTTCTCACAAGCTTGCGCTTTTGCTTCGCCGTTTTCGGCCTCGATGAGTGCACTGGCGATTTTTCACCAATTGAGACGATTCCCGTAAAGGCTGGCTAACATCCGGTGAGCCCCGCCAGGTTTTCGAGGCAAGCGACTTCGGTTCCGAATTAACCCGTGAGTTCACGCGACGAGCGGGAGAGCTTGCGCAAGCAAAGCGCGAAAAAAAATTCTCTGCATGTCGATTTTGTGGTCGCTCGCTCGATGTACTAATAGAGCCGGGTTTCAAGTAGCTATTGAAAAACCCGGCTCCCAACTCGACATAAAGGAGATAGGACAATGAAATTCATGATGATCGTCAAGCACGCCGAGAAGCAGGGCCCGCCACCCAAAGAGCTGATGGACGCGATTGCAATCTTGACGCAAGAGGAAGTCAAAGCCGGAACCATGCTCGGAAATGGTGGCTTGGGGCCAACCGCGCAAGGTGCTCGCGTCCGGCTTTCCGGAGGACGCGTAACCGTAACTGACGGGCCTTTCACCGAGGCCAGAGAGGTTATCGGCGGCTACGCCCAGTTTGAGTTGAAATCGAAAGAGGAGGCGGTCGAATCGGCAGTCCGCTTTATGGAACTCCACAAGAAATACTGGCCAGGATGGGAGGGCGAGACCGAAGTTCGTCAGATGTTCGAGCCGGAAGACTTTGCGCGATGTTCGAAAGCCGTGCTCGAGCAGGGAGCTGGTATCCCGGTAGGTATCCGTAGAGAGGTAGCCCGCTATATCTTTGCCTGCCGGGCGGCCGCTTGCGCTGAGGAATTGAAGATGGTGCGATGGGCGGCAGTGACTAAACATTGAGTCACTCAGGCCCATCGCCAACCTCACACACGACGCTCTCGTTGCTACTGAACAATCAACATCGGTGGAGGTGACTGGGTCACTGCCCGACATCTTCACTACCGACAAATAGCGGTCGCCTGAATTGGCACCCAAGATGCAAGCGTGCGAGGCGCCGGGGCGAACCCTGGCGACGGGGGTTAATGATCATAATGGCAACGTATCGTCAATTGAGACCCGTTTCCAATAAGACTTGTGACATTCAGAGTGTCGATTTCCGTGCTTCTCATTCGACTAACAGGTGACGGAAGAGAATGGATTTCTGGAGAGAACACTATGCAAAACAAGAAGGTCGGCGCAATCGTGGTGAAAAGTATTGCCTCAATTGTTATGTTGGGCACCGCCTGGCATGTGACAGCCCAAGATGCAAAAGCAGCTTATCCGAACATGGCTCCTCTTGAGCGATACCTGATGGAGGATCGGGGAGCTGAGATCGCGCTGGCGCAGAGTGCGGCGCCGGAGACCATCTCGCGCGATGCTGAGGTCCTGGTTCTGGGACCCCACGGCTACGAAACTGCGATTCAAGGAAAGAACGGTTTTATGTGCCTGGTGGAACGTTCCTGGACCTCCCCGATCGATGATCCGGGCTTTTGGAATCCTAAGGGACGTGCTCCTATCTGCTTTAACGGTGCAGCCGCACGTTCCTACGTTCCGCGCACGATCAAGAAGACAGAGTTGATACTGGCAGGACGCACCAAGGCTCAGATGATGGAGGCCATTATCGCCGCAATCGACAAGAAGGAATTGCCTGTGATTGAGCCCGGCGCGATGTGCTACATGTTGTCCAAGCAGGGCTATTTGAGCGATAGCGTCGGACACTGGCATCCCCACCTGATGTTTTTCTATTCGCAAACCGACCCCGCAACATGGGGGGTGGGCCAACAGGGTTCGCCGATCTTCGCTTTCAACGACACCTGGGAGCACCTGACTACGTTCCTTGTTCCGGTGCGACAGTGGTCGGACGGAACTGACGATCGCTAGGAGTGCGTTTCAAAACTCCCTCTTTAGGTCGTGCCAAGGTGATGAGGGCGCAGCCGGGCGTGAGGAAGGCTTCGTAGACTTCCGCGCGGCGTTCGTAGTGCAGCGCGAGGCGCCCCTTGTGCGGCCAATCACGTGGCGGGCGCAAGTAGGCGCGATCGCCTAGCACGGCGCCGGGCTTACGGCCGGGTGCCCGGGTCGGACGACAACAGCTACGCTTCGTTCGGGAGGACGACGAATCCATGAAACCACCATCGAACGTCAAGACGCCAGCGCAATACATCGCATCACTCCCCGCCGATCGTGCGAAGACGATCGCGACGGTGCGCGCACTCGTGAACAAGTACATTCCGCACGGCTACGATGAGTGCCTCGTCTGGGGCACGATCGGCTGGGCGATCCCCCTGTCTCGATATCCAGACACTTACAACCAGCAGCCGATCTGCTACGTCGCGCTCTCGTCGCAGAAGAGCTACTGCTCGCTCTACCTGATGGGCGCGTTTTGGAGTGCGACTCAGCTCGAGCAGCTAAAGGCGGCGTTCAAGGCGGCGGGGAAGAAGCTCGACATGGGGAAGTGTTGCGTTCATTTCGAGTCGCCGGACGAATTGCCGCTCGAAGCGATCGGCAAGCTGATCTCGGCGATTTCGACCGAGAAGTGGATCGAGATGTACGAACAATCGCGCTTGATGACCAAGGCGGGGCAGGCGCAGAGGGCGAAGCAAGGCGCCCCATCGGCGAGCCACGTGGCCTCCAACCGCGTCGGCACGAAGCGTCGGCGGTAAGCTTTCCCACAGCATGACTCGCCGATACCTGGCCACCACGTTTTCCATTGCTGTGCAGGTGCCCTTGCGATTGCGGCGTGTAGCACGGACGACGGGTGCTGTAGGCTATACTGTGCCGCTTATAGAACGTGTTGTATCTTCTCCTCCAATCCCCGCGGACACGTTGAGGTGAACTCTAATGAAGAAGATGTCGCGCGTTTTCTTGGTCTTCCTGACTTTCCTAGCAAGTTATGGATGGGCCGGTACCGAAACCGTGTTGTATTCATTTACGTTGGCGAACGATGGTGGGCTTCCGGTGGATTCGGCGCGCCTGGTCCGTGCAGAATCGGGAGTGCTGTTCGGAACTGCGGCGGCGGGGGGAACGTGTGGGGAAGGCGTTGTTTTCAGGGTGATGCCCGACGGTGCGGAATCCGTACTGTACAACTTTTGCGGTACTGATGGAGGAGACCCGTTCGGCTCCCTCATAGTGGACGCCTCCGGCACGTTCTACGGCACAACCTACTTCGGCGGAGACAATAACTGCGGTACGGTTTTCAAACTTTCTGGTTCAACCCTGACTCGGCTCTACAGCTTCACATGCGGACAAGACGGGGCGATGCCGACGGCCGGTGTCATCCGCGATGCCAGAGGAAACCTCTACGGTACGACATTCTATGGGGGTGATCTGAATTGCCCACAGACTCAGTACGGGTGTGGCGTCGTCTATGAAATCTCAGCTTCGGGAGAATTCAGCGTAATTTATAGTTTCTGCTCTCGTTCTGGGTGCAGCGATGGCGCTGAGCCTTTATGTGACTTGGCATTTGATCCCGATGGCAACATCCTAGGGACGACGGCAGCAGGCGGGGTTAGCAATGAGGGTACTGTTTTCGAACTCCTGAAGCCGAAGACAAATAGCGGTTGGAAGGAAGCTGTCCTCCATAGCTTTGTTGGCAGTGACGGTGAAGCACCGCATGCGGGCTTAACACTTGTAAATGAGCGAGTTCAAGGCCAAAACAGCACTCTGATTTTCGGTGTTGCGGCGTACGGCGGATCGAGTGGCTACCAGGGGAGTGTCTTCGAGTTGACGCGTTCGGGTGGAAGCTACACTTTCTCGGTTCTCTATAACTTTACCGGCAGCAATGGCGATGGGGCACAGCCGCTTGGTCCGTTGACGTGGGTGAATGGCAAGCTTTTCGGCACAACCTCGGAAGGCGGCGACACGAACTGCGAGGCTCCATTCGGTTGTGGGACTGTGTTTGAGCTGACCAACAAAGACAGCGCTTGGACCGAAACTGTCTTGCATGTATTTGAGGGGAGTGACGGCAATAGTCCCCAAGGTGGTCTGGTTGCCGAGGGTAGATATCTTTACGGCGCCACTTACCTTGGCGGTGACCCGAGTTGCAGTTTCGGCGGCTGTGGCGTGGTGTTTAGCGTCATGCCATGATTTTTGAGCCCGGTGCCCCATCCTTCTTTTTGCGTTCTTTGCGAAAAGAGGGTGGGGACGTTGACCTCCCTTGTCGAGAATCAACATCCAGAGGATCGGCGATCGGCGCCTGCGGAATCCCACCCGCGATTGATTGGCTAGACTCTAGGAGCTAGCAGCCAGATGCTGTCCCCGCTATACTTTCCCTATATGTCTGGGGTTCCACAAAGCAATTCGCTGAAGACGCAGAAGACGTTTTATCTCGAAACGTTTGGCTGCCAGATGAACGTCCACGACTCCGAAAAGGTTGTCGGGACGCTTATTCAGGAAGGCTATCGTCAGGTCGAGACCGTCGAACAGGCTGACCTGGTGCTGTACAACACGTGCTCCATCCGCGACAAGGCCGAGCAGAAGGTGTTCAACCGGCTCTCCGATTACAAGAAATATAAGAAGCAAGGCAAAACGTTCGGAGTACTCGGCTGCGTCGCGCAGCAGGAGGGCGAAAAGATTTTCGAGCGCGCGCCGTACGTGTCGCTGGTTGCCGGATCGGCGTCGTACAGCAAACTGCCGCAGATGCTGGCGCAGTTGGAAAGCGCCACGCTCGAAGCAGAGAAAACCGCAGCAGGGAAGTTCGGCGTGGAGTCCGGAAGCCGAAAGCCGGAAGCCGAACGCCTGGTCCGAATCACCGGACTCGACGACCGCGAGACCGACGCGTGTTTCGAAACCGAGTTCACGGCCCGCACCAATCCGCATCGGGGATACATCACCATCATCGAAGGCTGCGACAAGTTCTGCGCCTATTGCGTGGTCCCGTACACGCGCGGCAAGGAGCGCAGCCGTACCTCGCAGTCGGTGCTCGCCGAAGCGCGCCAGATGGCCGATCTCGGCTACACGGAAATTCAACTGCTGGGGCAGAACGTGAATTCGTATAAGGACTCGGAAGGGAATTCGGCTGCGAGAAAAACTTTTGCCGAATTGCTCGCCGCCGTAGGAGAGGTTCCCGGTATCCGCCGCGTTCGGTTCACGACTTCCCACCCGCGCGACTTCGGACGCGACATCGTCGACGCGATCGACGCCGTGCCCACATTGTGCGACCACGTGCACCTGCCCGTGCAGAGCGGATCGACGCGCGTGCTCGACGCCATGCAGCGCCTCTATAACCGTGACCAATACCTCGAACGTGTCGCCTGGATGAAAGCCGCGAAGCGCGAGATCAGCATCACCACCGACGTGATCGTAGGATTCCCGGGAGAGACCGAATCCGATTTCGCCGAGACGCTCAGCCTGCTCGACGAAGTCGGCTACGACGCCGTCTTCGCCTTTAAATATTCGCCCAGGCCCAACACACCATCGTTAAAGTTGGACGACGCAATCCCCGACGAAGAAAAAGCCCGCCGCCTGGAAGTCTTGATGGCGAGGCAGCGAGAGATCCAACGGGTGAGTTACGAGAAATACATCGGCACAAGATGTGAAGTAATGGTTGAAGGGAAGAACGAAGCCAGAGCCCAGTACATCGGTCGCACGAGCCACAACAAAACCCTGAACTTCACCGCTTCCGCAACCGCGAATCCCAAACCGGGAAGCTACGCTCCCATCCTCGTAACGAGCAGTTTTCCCAACAGCCTGCTCGGCGAATTGGTGGTATAAGAATGGAATTTAGCACGAGACGCAAGCAGGAGACCCCATGGAAGTAGAAATGACAATCCGCGGCCTAATGATGGATCCAGTTACCAATATGCCGATTGTGGTGTTGAAGGACGTGGGGGGCGACACGGTGTTGCCGATCTGGGTGGGGGTTTATGAGGCGAATGCGATTGCGCTGGAGATGGAAAAGGTCAGCACGCCGCGTCCGATGACGCATGATCTGATCAAGAACGTGCTGACTGGGCTCGAGACGCAAGTGCACAAAGTCGTCGTGACTGAGTTGCGCGAGGATACGTTTTACGCGGTGATCTGGCTGGAGCGCGGCGGCGAAGTAATCAGCATTGATTCGCGGCCGTCGGATGCGTTGGCGCTGGCGCTGCGGGTGGATTGTCCGATCTTCGTAGAGGAAGTTGTGCTGAAGACTTCGAAGCTGGCAGCCAGCGGGACGGACCGGGTGACCTCCGAGGAACTCCGGAAGTATCTTGAAGGGCTGAACGACGACGATTTGGGGAAGTACAAGATGTAGGGTCGGCTACCGGCTCTCGGCTGCCGAGGGTATCAAGCGCACCAGTAACACCCAGTCGTATTGAAGCATTGTTTGCAGGGGCGGTTCAGGCGGCTCCGCGCTCTGGTTTACATAATACCTGTTATCGGACATTGGAACTCCTCGCAACTGCAAAAGGGAGCAACGGTGACACGTGCCGAACGGCTTCTGCTGATCACAAGACGCCTGATCATCCTCACCTTCTGTGGACTCGCCTGCGTGGTTACCATTTTTGCAATCACCCTGATTCGCGGTGATCGATTCATGGTGTCGTGGATGTGCTTCGGTTGTGGGTTACTCGGCGGGTTTGTCAGCATCCAGCAGCGTCTCAAAAAGATCGGCGACGAGGAACTCGAACTTCTTTCGCAGTCCTGGTATCAGATTCTCCTGATCCCGATCTACGGTGGGATCTTTGCTGGAATCCTTTACATCGGCTTCCTAAGCAACATTGTGGAGGGCCCACTCTTTCCAAAATTCGCCGCTCCTGTCTTTACCCAGCCCATCCCGACCACAAATGACATACGGGCGTTCCTCCAGCAGACCTATCCGGCCAGTGGCGCGGATCTCGCCAAGCTGATTTTTTGGGCGTTCGTTGCCGGCTTTTCGGAGCGCCTCGTGCCCCAGATTATCGATAAGAGCCAACAAGAGGCCGAGGAGAGGAAGAGTTAGTCCTGCTCGCGTACTCCGTACTTAATGGAATACTTTAAGAGGCAGAGCAGTTGCTGGTAGGTCTATTTCGAGGCAACCCAGAGTAAATGCGAATGGGAACGGGCCCGGATCCTTCGTTCGATACGCCCCGTCAAAAAACACAATAGCGCGCTCTTGGGTTTGCCCGAGAAAATGAAATGAGGGTTTCCATGGGCCGGAGTGCCACCCACGATCTTCAGCCGTCATAATTTGGATGGGCTGGCTCCAGTCGTGCAGCGAACCAGAGGGCTTGTCGGCTCGGCACCACCACAATCCCGTCTCAGGGGGCGGTGTTCCTTCCCCGACCCAAACGCGCGCAAAGATGGTTTCGAATCCATCCCCTCGCTCACGAACGCAGAAATCGAACATCTTCATTTCGGCTGGCGCAAAAACCAAATGCTTGCTCCAGCCGGTGTCGCCGTCTTCGCTTTCTGCGTAACCCTGTACAAGATAATTTTCCTGATTTGATCCCGCGACGTACCACATCTTCCATTTGCCATCGTGATAGAGAAGGTTCGGTTCATAGACACTCCCGTGTTCCCAGTTTTCATTCGCAACGAAGACTGGTTCGGGTTGGTCGATCCAATTCTCTCCATCCCATTGCAAATAGCCAATCGTGTATGGTCCCCAAAGATTCTCTGCCGCGCCCGCATAGTAGATGCGTTCCACCCATTCGCCTTTGCGGCGGTCCCATCCCTTCACATACGAGGGGCAGTGCCGTCCGCCGTTGCCGTCCCATGCTTGGCTACACCTCCGTTCCGCAACGGGCATAAGTTTTCCTGTTAACGCCCGAGTGAGATTCCAGCCAGCAGCAGAGAGTGGCGCTCCCGAAAGGAGTGACGCGCTGTATATATTGGTAGCTCCGTATCCATCCGACTGACCCGCAAGGTACATCCACCATTGATCGCCGCGCTGCACAATAGTCGCGTCGAGTACTTCCGCTCCATCCGAGCCTGTGGAGGCGTCGCGAGGATCGAAGACTTTTCGTTCAGTTCCTGACCCAAGTTTTCCTGGATGATTCAATGTTGCTCCTTTCGGTGCCAATATTATTCCACTCAAGGACTGGGGTGATCGCCGGTTCCAACGGAGCACAGCTACATCATCGGTGCAGCCGGTTATCCGCAGAGAACGAGCTTCGGGTGGAAGAGGGTGCCGGCGACGCGGGTGGCGATGGCGATTAGTTCCGTTTGGTTGGCGAAGACTTTGACCTGGCGGGAGCGGGAGAGGTCGGGAAGGTTGACGGTGCGTCCGTTGCGGATGCGGGCGACGGTGGGCTCGTCGGCGGTGACCGAAGGGAATGCGGGGAGGAGTTTGCGGGGATGGACGCAGAGAGCTTCCAGACTGGACGTGTGCGAAACAGCAGGTCCCTCCACTTCGCTTGTCTCTCCCTGCGGGATCGACAAGCTCCGGTCGGGATGACAGAGGTTGGTACGACCGGGACCAACCTCGGGAAGACAGAGGTTGGCCACTTCGGCGAGCTGTTCCAGGGTGTGGGCATCTGCGATGGAGAACTCGGCTACGGCGGTTCGGCGGAGGGACTCGAGATGCGCTCCACAGGCCAGTTCCCTGCCCATTTCGTGAGCGACTGAGCGCATGTACGTTCCCGAAGCTACGCGAGCCCGGAAGCGCACGCGGTCAACGGTGACTTCCAGGATTTCGAATTCTTTGATTTCGACCTGCACCGGTTTCAGCACGACTTCTTTCTGCTGGCGCGCCAGTTTGTAGGCGGGGACGCCTTTGATTTTCTTGGCGGAAAACGGAGGCGGAGTTTGTTCGATGACTCCACGGAAACGCCCGGCCAGGGATTCGATTTCTTCAGGGCGCAAGGTGACATCTTGCGGGGTGGTGGACGGGTCGCCGTCGGCGTCGTAGGTATCGGTGGCGAAGCCGAATCTTACGGTGCCTTCGTAGGTCTTCTCGGAGGACGTGTAAAACTGCGCGATGCGGGTGAGGTTGCCGGTAACGAGCGGGAGGACGCCGGTGGCCATGGGATCGAGGGTGCCGAGATGTCCGATGGAGCGTTCGCGGAGAATGCGGCGAGCGCGGTTGACCACGTCGTGGGAGGTAAGTCCAGCGGGCTTGTCGATGATGAGGACGGCGTTCATGAGGGATTGAGTAATTGTGTGATCTGGGGGCTTGTCGTAATTCGCAATCGACCACAGCTTGCGTAGAGCTGATTCTTCGCGGCTGGCTTCAGGGCGCAATTCACCACCTGTTGTAGTCTGTAGTACTAACTTACCAAATCTGCCATGTTTCCGATCCGAGACGACCAACCACGATACAGCACGCGTATGTAAATTGGTTTTTGATTGTGCTGAATATTCTTATCTATCTGTTTCAGTCGATGCTGGATCCACGGAGCTATGAGCTGTTCGCGCGGGAGTTTGGGGTGGTGCCGAGTCATCTAGCGGCGTTTCTGGCGGGGTCGCCGAGGTATTCGCTGGCGGCGATTGTGATTCCCTTCTTTACGTCCATGTTTCTACACGCGGGGTGGATGCACGTGTTGGGGAATATGTGGTTTCTGTATATTTTTGGCGACAACATTGAAGACTACGTGGGGCACTTCCCGTATCTGGTGTTTTATGTGCTGTGCGGATTGGTTGCAATGACGACGCAGGTGGCGGTGTACCCGCACTCGAATCTGCCGACCGTGGGAGCCAGTGGGGCGATCGCAGGGGTGCTGGGGGCCTATTTCATTTTGTATCCGCGAGCGCGAGTGCTGACGTGGTTCTTTGTGTTCGTCTTCTACATTCCGGCGTGGGTCATGCTGGGATATTGGTTTGTGCTGCAATTCCTGTCGGGGGCCGTTACGTTGTCTGTCGCGCAGGCAGGTCGGGACGTCGGTGGAGTGGCCGTGTGGGCGCACGTGGGAGGATTTGTTGCTGGGGTGGTGCTGGTCAAACTCTTTCCGGAGCGGCGCAGACGGACGCCTTACGCGTATCGGTAGGGCGGTATTTGCGGTCGAGTTCGAGATGCCAAAGGCATAGTCTTGAGGGTCAAAGTTTAAAAGTCAAAGTCCCCACCCTCTTTCGCTGAGAACGCGAAAGAAGGATGGGGCACCCGGCATCACTCGTGCGCGGGTAGGAATCCTTCGACTGCGGCTGAGCTTCGCTGTTCGCGAAGCTCAATCCTCGCTCAGGATGACATTACCTCGGATAGCACTTTACTTCTGAACACCCATCACGTCGACTCCAATCATTTCTTGGGACGCGATTCCGGCGGCACCAGGCCGGCCAGGCGGTAGTAGACGACGAGCTGGCCGTAGTGTTCTCCGTTGTGTTCGATGAAGCCGTAGGCCAGGTCTCCGATTCTGACTTGCTGGTGGGAGAAGGGTTCGACGATCAGTGCGGACATTCCGGCGTCGCCCTTGGCCTGGATGGCGGCGGCTCCGTCGGCGAATGACTTTTTCACGAAGGTGACGACGTCGGCTTTGGTCTTGTACTGGTCGCGCTTCGGATCTTCACCGGCGGGAGGCTTCTGTCCGATCACCGGGTTGATGAAGAAATAGTTGGCTCCGGCGGCGTGCAGGAGTTGCTCGGCGAAGCTCCGCTGGGCAGGAGTCGCCTTGAAATCGTATTTGTCCTCGGGAAAATCCTCGGCCATGGCGATGAGTTTGCGACCGACATCATTCCAGGAGTCGAGCACGACTTTGGATGGGCTGTCGGCGGGCTTGACCGGAGCGTCTTTTTTCATCGTGTCCTGAGCGCGGGCTGGCAGCGCGAAGCTAGCAGCGAGCAGGACTGCGGCTACGAATGGTGCTTTGAACATGGAAGATCCTCCACTGTTGGATTGGCGGTCGCAATTGTACTTGGACTGGGCGCGGGAGGAAAGGAGACCCGGGGCGAGCATTGTCTTACACGGTCTGTGCACCATGTTCTGTTCTAGAGGGTGCCGACCGTAGGAAGGATTTCGAGGGATTCGACCGTGGCGTTGGCGGGGAGCAGGATCGCCTGCACCGTCGCTTCGGCAATGGTTTGCGGGGACATCATCTTTTTGCGGGGTGCTTGGGGCCAGAGGGTGGTCCAGATGTCGGTGCTGGTGGCGCCGGGGAGCAGTGCGATGACGCGAATGCCGCGGGGCCGGAGCTCTTCGCGGAGGGTGTTGGTCAGGCCGAGGGCTCCGTGCTTGGAGGCGTTGTAGGCGGCCGATCCGGCGAAGACGCGGGTGGCCGCGATGGAGAGATTGTTCACGATGGTGCCTCCGCGCTTCATGATGGCGAGCGCGGCCTGCGTGACCAGAAACATTCCAGTCAGGTTCGTGTCGACCACGTCCCTCCACAAGGGGAGCGGCAGCTTTTCGATGGGGAGATTCGGATGGGCAATGCCAGCGTTGTTGATGAGAATGTCGAGGCGTTTGAATTTGCGGCGCGCGGCGCGGAAGAGGGCGTCGACGGAGTGCGGGTCGCGGACGTCGCAGGCGTGGGCCATGATTTGAATTTTCGAGGAGGCCAGTTCCCTGCTGACGCGGGCTAACGCCTTCTCGTCGCGGGCGGTGACGATCAGGTGGCAGGATTCCGCGGCAAGGGCGTGGGCGAGAGCGAGTCCGATGCCGCGGGTGGCGCCGGTGATGAGGGCAACCTGGCCGCTTAAAGCTTTACTTGAAGGTTGAGTGGTCACGTTGAATCACCGAGCTTGCTCTTGTGGACACGGGACGCGAATCCACTTCTTGCCCTCGGCACCGAAACATGTATGGGGGCCGTCGGTCGCGACGGTCTGTGAATTCTTGATTTCGAGGTAACCGGCCGTCCCAGGTGCGTTCGCGGTATCCACTTGATAAAAATACTTTTCGCCCTCTTTGAGAGGAGGCGCAGAACCGACGCTAGGCGTTACTTGCTCGTACCCGTTTGGCAAGACGCCGTAAGGAATTCGCCCTAGCTTCCTGAGGGGAGCGCCATAAGAGTTCCTCCCAATCGGCTTAATCTTCCAGAGGACAAAATTGTCATCCCAGGGAGATTGAGCCTTCTCTGCGAAATCCGGACTATACACTACAATACTGGCTAGCTTTCCACTTCCCGATAGAACGAAAATCGGAGTCATACCGCCTTCAAACGCTACATGCGTCCGTCGCTCGCACGCGGCTAAGAGGCAAATAGTAGCGAGTAATGCTGCCAAGCATATACGTTTGTTCTTGGTCTTCACCTTCCTCTGGCCCTCGCTTTTTCCACCCAATTGTGTGTCTCGTTGCGTTATACATTGGCCGGGTAAGCCGATGTCTCCGGAAGACATCATAACGAATGTGGCCCCACAACCAAGAGCAAAACCTGGACGGACAGGAGTGTCCGTCCATACGGGCACTGCCCTCCACGTAGGTTTCGCGCCTAGACGCCGTTGGGGCGTTGGCGGATCAGGGAGAGGAATTCGGAGCGGGTTTCTTCTTCGTTGCGGAAGCAGCCAAGCATGGATGATGTGACGGCGGCGGAGTGCTGTTTTTCGACGCCGCGCATCATCATGCAGAGGTGGCGGGCTTCGATGACGACGCCGACGCCTTGCGGTTCGATGACTTTCTGGATGGTTTCGGCAATTTGCGTGGTGAGGCGCTCCTGAATTTGCAGGCGGCGCGAGAACAGTTCGATGAGGCGCGGAATTTTGCTGAGGCCGATGACGCGTCCGTTGGGGATGTAGGCGACGTGGACTTTGCCGAAGAACGGCAGCATGTGATGCTCGCAGAGGCTGAACATCTCGATGTCTTTGACGATGACCATTTCGTCGTAGGTGACGGTGAAAAGCGCGCCTTTGAGCAGGGCCTCGGGATCTTCCTGGTATCCCTTGGTGAGAAACTTCATGGCTTTGTGAACGCGCTCGGGAGTCGCGACGAGACCTTCGCGGTTGGGATCTTCGCCGAGGCGGACGAGCATTTCGCGGACCAGATCTTCGTAGGTGGCGCTGGTTAGGGTGGCGGATTCTTTCGTCTGTTCAATTCCGGCTGGTTTCATGGTTAGGGCCTTTGGGTCCCTCAGCGGCTAAAGCCGCGTCTCAATTTCTTACGGCCTGACGGCATGGCTGAAGCCATGCCCTGATACGAATCGACTCTTCTTCGCAGCTACTTTCTGGGCTCGCCGGTAGCTGTGTACTCGAAGGAGTTCATCATGGTTTCTTCGAGTCTCACACGTTCCAGATGCGCTTTGTGAAAGCCGCGCTGCAATATTTCGAAGATGTCGATCGCAGAGATTTTCCGTGGTGGGCACATGCTGGGCGAATTCTTGCAGCGTATTCAAATTCTCAAGATGGTAGCGGGCGAGGACTTCTCTGTTCGACGAAGCCGTCGAGGTCGACGAGGTTGCAGACCATGCCGGTGCTGGGGTCGACCTGGCCGCTGACCGTGACTTCGAGCGTGTAGTTGTGGCCGTGTCCGTGGGGGTTGTTGCATTTGCCGTAGGTACGACGTTTTCTTCGGCGGACATTTCGGCGCTGTGCAGGCGGTGCGAGGACGAGAAGCGGTAGCGGCGGGTGAGATGGGCTTTCATATCAGTCGTTGGCCGTTGGTCGTTAGTCGTTGGACTTCGCTTAGAAATCGACGAGGGTCTGGACGGATTCGTGCGAAATTCTTCGCTTCGCCTGAAATACAGCGCCGCTCACGATGACGCCCCGGTTTTGTGAGTTTGAAATTCATTTTTCTCCGTAGAAATCGACGAAGAGGTCGGGAGTTTCGTAGACGCGAACGCGGTGGAGGCGGGCTTGCTGGAGTTTGGATTCCAGGCGCTGCCAGCATGGCGATGGCGAGATTTTCTGTCGTGGGAATCTGGGTGAAGAATTCGGGGACTTCTTTGTTCAGGAAGCGGTGGTCCATGGCGTCGAGGACTTCGCGGTGCATGATTTCTTTGAGTTGCTTGAGATCGACGACGAAGCCGGAGCGAGGATCGACTTCTCCCTTCACGGTGACTTCGAGGGTGTAGTTGTGGCCGTGGCCGTGGGGGTTGTTGCACTTGCCGAAAAGGCGGCGGTTCTCTTCCGGCGTGAAGTCGGGATTGTGGTAGTAGTGCGAGGCGGAAAATTCGGCTTTGCGCGTTAGATAGACCATAGAAAACCAGTTGTCAGTTGGCGGTTGCCAGTTGCCAGTGAAAAATCTTCCGACTACCAACCACTAATTTGGGGCCAGCTCGATTGGAGGTTCCAGAGCGTATTGAGGAATGGCCTGCCACTTCGCAGAGCCCATGGTGTCCTCCTCCGGACAAAAAGTTTTGTTGGGTTCGAACACAATGATTTTGTAGACGTAGCGCTTGTGCTCTTTCGGATAGTAGGCGAAGACGAAGGCGATGCCCCTCTTCTTATCAATCCAGAAGACGAGGGGACGAGAGCCGTGGGCCGGATCGGGCTCGCTCAGGAGCGTGTAAGCGCGAAGATCTTTGTAGGCGGCGGCCACTTTCTCACCATGATCGAAAGTCGTGATGCCTTCGGCGGTGTGAAAACGAGTCGTGGCGGACTCGATCTGAAAGACCTTCCCTTTTTTGAGGCGGATGAAGACGTCGCCGCGCCCGGTGGGATTGGTGGAGTCGACCCAGTCGAGTGTCGTACCGCAGCTGTTATTCCACTCCTGATCTTCATCTTTCTTGGGGAACAGTTCGAGGGCGCGTTCGCGGGTGTCGCCGAGCTTCAGAGGTCCAATGCTCGCGCCGGGTTCGATGTTGACTTCACCGGAGAGAGCCGTGGCTTGCAATGAGGCGACGGGGTGCATGGTGCGGATCCCGGGCAGAGTGGCGTGGCTGGAGAGTCCCAGCAAAAGCATCGGCACAATCAGGGTGACAGCCAGTTTCATGAGAGCCGTCCTGCGGTAGTGGGAGTCGTTTGGCTGAGTTCCTTCACTGGTTTTTCTTTGTCGTTCGAACCATAGGTTCTGCCCTTCCAGCTTACCCTGCCGGACTGATGGGCGAGTTTCGAACGCAGTAATAAATATGAAAACAGAGGAATGCCCAAAGGAGCGAGAAGAGTTGCGTCCCACGGAAAAATGTGCGCGGGAGATTCGAGCGTAGGTGAAAACTGGAGCAAGCAGGTAGAGCGGAGCATAGCGAAAATCTCCGGCGGCGATGGAATGGATCAAAAGAGCCGTGGACGCGATGAATGCCACAAACTCAAGGGCGCGCCAGAAGGCTAGCCATGCAGGAGACGGAAAGAGGATCGCGAGGTTCTTGGTCCACCCCTCCCGGAGTTGCAGGAAGCTGCGGTACATACGGGTGCGGACGGCATCTCCGCCGTAGCGGAAGAAAATCTTGCGGCCGGATTGCTTGATGGCGCGGGCCAGTTCGACGTCTTCCAGCAGGCTGGTAGCGACGGTGGCGTGACCGCCGATCGCGTCGTAGGCCTCGCGGGTGACGAGAATGTATTGGCCATTGGCGGCTGCGGCGGGTGAGTTGGGATCGCTCACCTGCGACGGGCGGTAGTGCGCGGAAAGTTCGGCGAAGATCACGGGCTGGACGGCTTTTTCCCAGAAGCCAGTGACAATCTGCTCCGGAGAGTAGGAAAGGAGCGGTGCGCCGTTGCGCTGAGCTTCGTCGAGACTGCGCGATAAAGATCCCGGCAGGTGGACGGTGTCGGCGTCGGTAAAAAGCAGCCATTGGCCATGCGCTGCATTGGCTCCGGAAGTTACGGCATTGTTCTTGCCGGTCCACCCGGCGGGCAGGGGGCCGGCTTCAATCACTTTCACACCGGGAAAGGAAGTAGCGATCTCGCGGGTACGGTCGGTCGAGTGGTCGTCGACGACGATGATTTCAAAGGTCACGCCAGATTGCTCTGAGAGAGAGCGGAGACAGTCGGCGAGGGAGGCTTCCTCGTTGCGCGCGGGGACGATGACGGACACTTGCGGGTGCGGTTTGAGTGTCTCCGTGGTGACCATAAAGGAAGCGACAGCCGACCTCAGCAGGTTCCCCAGCCCTTCTGTGGTTGCGAATCTATTATTATAGCTTCGTGCGACGGACTCTTCAGTTTCGCTCTGCTTTTCTCAGCCTTTGCCTGCTGGTGCTTTCCGGCTGCTATGGCGGGTCACGGCCGCCGCGGATTGGGTCGAATGCTCCGGATTTCACGGTGCAGGATTCGCAGACCAGGGTCACGCTGAGCCAACTCCACGGGCAGGTGGTCGTGCTGAATTTCTGGGCGACGTGGTGTCCGCCATGCGTGGAGGAGATGCCGTCGCTGGTAGAGATGCAGCGACGCATGAAGGCGAAGGGTGTGACCGTGTTGGCCGTCAGCATGGACGTGGATGAAAACGCCTACAAGCAGTTCCTGAAAGACACATGGCGTAAATCTGCTGACAGTGCGGGATCCCGATCAGAAGAGCAACGCGCTGTACGGGACTTTCAAGTTTCCCGAGACGTACATCATCGACCGCAATGGCGTGATGCGCAGGAAGTTCATCGGCGCCGTGGACTGGACCGAGCCGGAGATCACGGATTTTCTAGGCAAGCTGTAACTGAACGTCCGTTCCCGACGGACACAGAATCACGGAGGATCGGGATGACCGAATTCCTCCGTGGTCGTCTATAACGGTGTAGTCCCGTTCCAGCGGTCTCTCAACATATTCGTGTACCGAACGGTCGACGTTTTCCCGGATCTCATTTCCAAAGGAGCTGCCGATGCCTCTGAACTCTTCGCGATCCTTCCTCACCCGCATTCCATTCATTCTGATCTCAGTTTGCCTGGTGAGTATTTCCATCGTGGCAAAGAGTCCGGAGAAGCCGGCCAACGGGTCGGCTCGACTCCAGCGGGTCGAGGCAACCGTGGTGGAGTTGCCCGGAGCGCCGGGCGAGCCTCCGTTGCGCCTGAGCCTGCTGGATCTGATGAAGACGTACAGCGTGCCAGGGCTGACTATTGCTGTCATTGAGAACTACAAGATCGTGGATGTGAAAGCTTACGGCGTAATCGCGCCCGGATCGAGCGTGCCAGTGACCACCAAGACTTTGTTTCAGGCGGGATCGATCAGCAAGCCGGTGGCTGCCACTGGAGCGCTGTACCTGGTGGAGCATGGAAAGCTATCGCTAGACGAAGACGTTAATCAGAAACTGCAGACGTGGAAGGTGCCGGAAAACGAGTTCACGAAGACCGAAAAGGTCACACTGCGGCGTTTGATGTCGCACACGGCGGGGATGACCGTGCACGGATTTCCCGGATATGACATCGACGATCGGTTGCCAACGGTGGTGCAGGTTCTGAACGGAGAGAAGCCGGCAAATACGGAGCCCATTCGCGTGGATACGATCCCAGGCACGAAGTGGCGCTACTCGGGTGGTGGTGTAACGATCGAGCAGTTGCTGATCACGGACGTAACCGGCAAACCGTTTCCGGCGTTCATGCGCGAAACTGTGCTCGACAAGATTGGGTTGAGCGACAGCAGTTACGAGCAGCCGTTACCGGCGGCGCGGGCGGCGCTAACGGCAGGCGGGACTTACGGGGATGGGAAGGCGGTACACGGGAAATGGCATATTTATCCGGAGATGGCGGCCGCCGGGTTGTGGACTACGCCGACTGATCTCGCGAAATTTGCGATTGAGATTGCGCTCTCGAAGCAAGGGAAAGCGAACCACGTGTTGTCGCAGAAGATGACGCAGGAGATGTTGACTCCCGTGATGAACGACGTAGGGCTTGGGTTCTTCCTGGAGAAAGACAATCCCGGATATTTCGGACACAACGGAGCCGATGAAGGATTTCAGGCATTGCTGACCATGAATGCCGACACCGGGAACGGCGTGGCGATGATGGCGGATTCGGACAACGGAATTTCAGTCATGAACTCGGTACTGCGCCGGGTGGCGAAGGAGTATGGGTGGAACTACAAGATGGAGGAAGATAGTGGAGAAACATTATTTCTGCTGGCCAAGCTCAAGGGGACCGCGGTGGCGTTGCAGCGCTACGACGAGTTGAAGAATTCCTCAGAGGGCAAGCCCACAGTGAATGAGCAAACCTTGAATGGCCTCGGCTACCGGTTGCTGTATGGCGGGAAGGAAGCGGACGGTGTCGAAGTCTTCCAGAAGAACGTGCAGGAATATCCGCAGTCCTCGAATGTGTACGACAGCCTGGGCGAGGCGTACGCAAAAGTGGGGCAGCAGGATTTAGCGATTCAGAACTATGAGAAGTCCCTCCAGCTGGATCCGAAGAACAACAACGCGGTGGAGCGGCTGAAGAAATTGAAAGGCGAAGGAGGCGCGATGGATCCAAAGATCGTCGAGCGTGATGGATTCACAGTGGTCGGAATTTCGGTGCGCACCAGCAACGCGAAGGAGATGACTGCCGACGGGATGATTGGGAAGCAGTGGGGACGCTTGCTGCAGGAAAACCTGCTGGAGAAAATCCCGAATAAGGCGGATCAGAATATTGTCGCGGTGTATACGGACTATGCCAGCGATCATAACGGCGAGTACACGTATGTGCTGGGGGCGCGGGTCACGTCGGATGCCGAGGTGCCGGTGGGGATGGTTGCGAAGAAAATCCCGGCGGGACGATTCGCCGTGTTTACGTCGGAGAAGGGTGCGCCTCCGAAGGTTGTGCCCGAGTTGTGGACGAAGATCAATTCCCTGCCCCAGAACGCAGTCGGAGCGGACCGGGTGTACCGGGCGGATTTTGAGGTCTACGATCAGCGCGCGGCCGATCCGCAGAATTTGCAGATGGACGTGTATGTGGGCATCAAGTAAGAACGCGACCGTGGAATTACAGTTTGGTGTGGCGAAGGCGAAGGGCGTTGGTGATGACTGACGACGGAACTGAAGCTCATGGCGGCGGCGGCGAAGATGGGGCTGAGGAGTATGCCGAAGAATGGGTAGAGGATGCCCGCGGCGATGGGGACTCCGAGCGCGTTGTAGATGAAGGCGAAGAAAAGGTTCTGGCGGATGTTGCGCATGGTGGCCTGGCTGAGTTTGCGGGCACGGAGGATTCCGGTGAGGTCGCCTTTGACCAGGGTGATGCCGCCGCTTTCCATGGCGACATCGGTGCCGGTGCCCATGGCGATGCCGACGTCGGCTTGGGCGAGGGCGGGCGCGTCGTTGATGCCGTCGCCGGCCATCGCCACGACTCTTCCCTGCTCTTGAAGTTTGCGGACGACTTCGAGCTTGCCTTCGGGGAGAACTTCGGCTTCGAATTCGGTGATGCCCAACTTTTCTGCGATCGCGGCGGCGACGCCTTTACTGTCTCCGGTGAGCATGACAATACGAAGTCCCTGGCCCCTGAGATCGCGCAATGCATCGGGCGTCGATTGCTTGGGTTGATCTGCGACGCGGATGTTGCCCACGTATTTTCCATCGATCGAGACGGAGAGTCTTCCGTCGTCAAGGCGCGGAACCGAATCGATCGCCGGCGCCTGTATCGCTCCCACTTGCACCATCAGTGCCGGATTGCCCACCGCTACTGGATGTCCGTCGACAACACCGAGAACGCCTTTTCCCGTGATGGATCGAAACTCTCGTGGACTGGAGAGCCTTAGGCCTCTCTTTATTGCCGCGTGCACAATGGCTGTTGCCAAAGGATGTTCGCTAGCGCGTTCCAGACTCGCGGCTAGGCGAAACAGTTCGGGATCCTTTTCGAGGGCGTCAGAGATGCCGGTGACCTGCGGCTTGCCTTCCGTCAGGGTGCCGGTCTTGTCGACGACGAGTGTATCGACTTTTTCCATGGTTTCGAGGGCTTCGGCGTTCTTAATTAAGACTCCGGCATGGGCGCCGCGGCCGGTGCCGACCATGATCGCCATGGGCGTTGCGAGTCCGAGGGCGCAAGGGCAGGCGATGATTAGCACGGCGACCGCATTCACCAAAGCGTTTGCCAGGCGCGGCTCCGGTCCGAAGAAGAACCAGGCGATGAAGGTGATGGCAGCGATCGCAACGACTGCAGGGACGAACCAGGCAGCAACGCGATCAGCGAGGCGCTGAATTGGAGCGCGGCTGCGCTGGGCTTGGCCGACGAGTTGGACGATGCGGGCGAGCAGAGTTTCTGAGCCTACTCGTTCGGCGCGCATGAGGAACGATCCGGTGGCATTGATAGTGGCGCCGATTACTTTGCTGTTGGCTTCCTTTTCGACCGGGATGGATTCGCCGGTGATCATGGATTCGTCGACTGAGCTGCGGCCCTCGAGGACGACGCCATCGACGGGAATCTTTTCTCCGGGACGGACGCGGAGAGGGTCGCCGGGTTTGACGTGTTCCAGAGGAATGTCTTTTTCGGTTCCATCTGCTGCGAGGAGACGCGCGGTTTTTGGGCTGAGGTCGAGCAGCGCGCGGATGGCAGCACTGGTGCGGCTGCGGGCGCGGAGTTCCATGACCTGGCCGAGCAGGACGAGCGTGGTGATGGCGGCGGCTGCTTCGAAGTAGACGTCGGGATATCCGCCCCTGCTCCCTGTTGACATCGTGCGGAGGGAGGTGGGGAAAATCTGCGGTGCGAATGTGGCGACAACGCTGTAGACGTAGGCGACGCCGGTGCCGAGCCCGATCAGCGTGAACATATTCGGGCTGCGGTTGATCAGCGATGTCCAGAACCGCTGGAAGAATGGCAGCCCGCACCAGAGGACGACGGGAGTGGCTAACCAAAATTCAAAGCGGGGCAGATTTAGGTGTACGCCCGTGACGCCAAGCGGGGCGAGTAACAGAATGAAGGCATCACGCCAGAACATGCTGC
Organism: uncultured Acidobacteriaceae bacterium; assembly: GCA_963788555.1. GTDB lineage: Bacteria > Acidobacteriota > Terriglobia > Terriglobales > Acidobacteriaceae > Sulfotelmatobacter. The sequence continues at coordinate 1,659,508 of CAWBHM010000008.1, forward strand.
CCATCGCGATCACGAGCAGCGGCGCGGTGAGCACGACGCCGATCCAGAAGCGGCGCGTCATGTCGCGCAGTTCGGGATTTTCTTCTTGCGCCGCGGTGACCGTGCGCGGCTCTAGCGCCATCCCACAGATGGGACAGGATCCGGGCGCGGGCCGTACGATTTGGGAATGCATGGGGCAGGTATATTCCGTTCGCGATGCAACCATGGGGACATCGGGCTCTAATGCCATACCGCACGAAGGACAGGCACCGGGCTTGCTCTCGCGGACTTCGGGACACATGGGGCAGACGTAGGAAACCGGGCTTCCGGCTTCGGGCTGCCGGCTTTCGAGGGCTGCCTTCGGAGGCGGGGCGGCCGGGGGCATGCCGAGCATCACCAGTCCTGACGGGGCTGGTTTGCTCAAGTACATCTGTGGATTGGTTTTGAATTTTTCGACGCAGCCGGCACAGCAGAAGTAGAAATTCTTTCCGGCGTGTTGGTGAACGTGTTTGGCGGTCGCGGGATTGACGTTCATTCCGCAGACTGGGTCGCGCTCGGTCGGGGTGGGGGATGTCATCGGTGTTGGGGGTTTCGGTTCTCCCACGGGTTGTTTCTTTCGCCCCTTCGGGGCTTGCGGATTTCTTTCTCGACACCCACAGCTTGCGCTGTGGGCTGCAGTCTGTCGCCGCTTCGCGGCTGGGACGAGTTGGGCTGCTTCTCCGGCCGTGCTTTCCGGGAACTCCCTGTCTTGTTGGATCGCCAATGCACTATATTGGATTCATCCGGCGGTATTGGCCGGGACTCCAAGACATCATACCGAAGGGTTGGGCACATGACTTATCTGGAGGTGGTTTTCAACTACGGTGCAATTCCCGGGGAGAACGAGCTGCGGGCCATCGACACGATGCGCGAGGTCTACGGCATCCGCCGAGTGCAGTTCAATGCGAAGGAGCGCACGGTTCGAGTGGAGTTCGATGCTTCGCGGCTCAAGCAGGACGCGGTGGCGAAACTCTTGCGGAATGCGGGGGTAGATGTGCGGGAGGTGGTTGCGCTGGCCTGACTCTCGTGGGGAACTGGAAAAGCATTCACCACAGAGGTCACAGAGGTCACGGAAGATCAAAGCGGCTTGCCTTCCAGCCGTTTAATTCTCGATTCTTAGACAAACACGCCCACGGCTCTCAGGCCGCGGGTCTTTTTATTTTGATGGGGGGAAGGCTGAATTTTGGGCGACTAGGAGAAAAAGCAAGGGGTGCTCACAGAAAACCTCTGGCCGAAGTTATTCTCTGAAGCACCCCGTTGCGCGCCACTTCGTCTGTTCTTTCATAGTGCAAGCACTATGCCATCCGTAAACCATTCAAAATACAAGAGGGCTAAGGTTTTCCACTCTGTAGGAATTGCCATAGCTGAGCAAGAATTACGCCGCGGTCGTACTTTCACGCAGGGATGGGGACCGGTCTTAAAACCTGCTATTAGACCTACGAACGATTTCACCGCGACCAAACGAAGGCGGCCCGTTGTGACGAAGCACTTGGGGGATCTCCTCGTGTGGGGACTTCCGCCCTTAGCTGTCCGTCGGGCGCAGCTCGACAGATCTGTCGGGAGAGGTCGATTCCTTGGCGGCTCATTCTTCCTGCGGTTGATTCGGCAGATATCGCGAGTCCATTTTCAGGCGAAGGATTCTTCGCTATAATCGACAAGTCAGTTTTCCTGCCAAGCAGATCTGCGCCCTTAGCTCAGTTGGATAGAGCGACTGGCTACGAACCAGTAGGTCGGGAGTTCGAATCTCTCAGGGCGCACCATTCTTTTGCTCAGTCCTTCGTGCCTTCATAAAACGCAACTCGGAACCTCGCAACATCTTGCTCCCGCCTTGTAGATCTCGTCCTGCTGGGTTTTTATACCGCTTTTCGTCTAGGCGGACGGCCGCGTTTGTGCTAATCTCCGCCGACAACTTCTCCCCCGGGCCCCAGCAGAACGAGCACCGTCTCTTCGATGCTTCGAATCTTCAACAAAGGAAGGCACGCCATGAAATCTCTGGCCACGGCGTTATTTCTCATGGGTTGTCTGGGAGGCATCCTCGCCGACGCCCAGATTTCCAGCTTTCAACACATCATCGTGATCGTGCAGGAGAACCGCACGCCTGACAATATGTTCCAGGCATTGTGCAGCCCGCCCTACGGCACGAGCAGCTCGTGCACCACAAAGCCGACGGGATCGCAGTACAACATCCAAACCAGCAATTGGCTGGACAAAACTTCGACCGGCGGTGTCATGCAGCCGGCCGCGATTCCACTAATAAATGCATACGACCTCGGGCACGGGCACGCCGGGTTCGTCTCGGTGTGTGATCTGAACGCGGCCAAGACCGCCTGTTTGATGGACGGGGCGGCCAATAACTCGTGCTCCGGCACATGCCCGAGCCGTCCCGCCCTCGCCTATGTCGACAACTCCAGCGGAATTATGGATCCCTATCTCGACATGATCACCCAGTATGGGTGGGGAAATTACATGTTCCAGACCAACCAGGGGCCGAGCTTTCCGGCGCATCAATATCTTTTTGGGGGAACGTCGGCGTCCAGCGCAAGTAACGATGCTGCAGGCATATTCGACGCCGAGAATCCTATTCCCGAAAAGAGCACTGCAGGATGCATTGCCCTGTCCACCACTTCGGTCGAGCTGATCAAGCCCAGAGGGGAAGGCGGAAAGGTGTATCCGTGCTTCGAGCACCAGACCCTGGCGGACCTGCTCGACGCGGGCGGGGTCAGTTGGAAGTATTACACCACTGGGCCGGGTTCGATATTGACCGCGCCCAACGCGATCAACCACATCTGCCAGCCCAACGCGCCCTACGGAGGCCAATGCATGGGGCCAGACTGGGTCAGCGATGTGGTGCTCAATCAGACGCAGGTATTAACGGATATTGGCTCCTGCCAACTGGCGGGAGTGTCCTGGGTCACTCCCAACGGACCAGAATCCGATCACCCGAGAAGCAACATGGGCGAAGGTCCGTCATGGGTGGCATCGATTGTGAATGCGGTGGGCAACAATGCCAAATGTCCGGATGGAGAGGTGTATTGGAATGACACGGCCATCCTGATCACCTGGGACGACTGGGGAGGATGGTACGACCACGAGCCTCCAACTTTACTAGCCAAGGCCCAAGGCGACTACCAGTACGGGATGCGCGTGCCCTTCATCGTGGTCTCGGCGTACACATCTGCGGCACATGTGGACAACAATCGGAGCGATTTCGGCAGCATTCTACGTTTCATCGAACAGAATTTCGGAATCGCGGAGGGTGCGCTCAACTTTGCGGATGCGCGCTCCAGCACTGACCTCGCTGGGTTCTTCAATCTGAATCAGCCTCCGCGCGTATTCACAACGATTCCTGCGCGATTCAGCGCGCATTACTTTCTGAACGACCCGAGGCCACCGTCGGAGCCGGACGATTATTGAGGTGGCTGCGATCCCTTACGGCGAATCGCCTTCATTCGTGCCTTTTGAGGTTCTGCTTCGTGCGCGCGAGTTTGGCTTTCTGCTAATCTCAATCCAGCCCTGTTGCTCTGTGTATTTCGTTCAGTCAACTCTGTTTTGTCGAATCGGTCCGGAAGTCTCACCGGATTTCGGGTTAGCGCGCCATGTCGAAGGTAAGTCAGCAGCAAGATGTGTCCATATTGTCGGCCGCCAAGAACGGATTGGGGTACCTGACGCCCAACGACTGGGCCCTGATCGCGGATAAAGCGGTTCGCAAAGATTTCAAGGCCGGCGAATCGATCGTGCAACAAGGCAAACGCACGCACGGAGTCTATTTGTTGCTGAAGGGTACGGCTTCGGTGCAGATTCCGGCGCGAGGAACGACGCTGGCGATCAGTCCGGGCGAGGCCTGCGGCGAGATTTCCTTTCTGGACGAGTTGCCGGCGACGGCGAATGTAGTTGCCACCGAAGCCGTGGAGGCATACTACCTGGACCGGCCCACGCTGCAATCGCTCTTTGAGCTCTTTCCGCATCTGGGTTCACGCTTCTATCATTCCCTGGCGGCCATTCTTTCTCGCAGATTGCGGGAACTGATCGGCCCGGGGGCGCCTCCCAAGGCGGCCTCGACGAAGTAGAGATTCGTGCGTGCCGCAGAGTCTCGAGCCTGGAGTGTGCTAGCCTACAAGTCCAGCGTGGCGTAACACCGGTTGGCGAAATTGCCGCGCGGAATCTTCTTTGGTTGATCCCGTCAATCTTCGACTTGCCCTGCTCTCGGCCGCGGTGCTGGGATTCCGGCACGGACTCGATTACGACCATATCGCCGCCATCACCGACATCAGCAGTGTGCAGTCCAAGGCACGCGACGCTATGCGCTATGGATTGCTTTACGTCGCAGGCCATGCGACCACGGTGGCAGTGCTGGGATCGGCGGCCGTCGTGTTTCGCATCGCGTTGCCGGCGGCTAGCGATCGCTGGGCGGAACGGCTGGTGGGAATCACGCTGTTAGTGCTGGGGATCTACGTGCTGGGAACATTCTTCCGCCCGTCGACCCATAGTCACGCGCGTCCGCGCACACGAATCACGCTGTTGATCAATGGAGCGTTGTGGGTCTACTGGCGGCTAAGCCGGGTGTTTGGCGGCACGAGAGTAGAGGCCCCCCAGGTGTTCAAAGACGGATATGGAACAACCTCGACCTTTCTGGTGGGTGTGATCCATGGGCTGGGCGCGGAGACTCCAACGCAGATTCTGCTGTTTTTGATGGCGGCGAATCTCGGTGGAACCGGAGTGGGATTGCTCGGCCTGTCTGATGTTTATTCTGGGTCTTGTTGCTGATGAACACATTGATGTGCGCCTCGGCCGCAGGTTTGTTCTCGGCGACTCTCGCCAAGCCAAGAGCACTGCGGGCGCTGACGCTGGCGACTTCAGCCTACAGCATCGTGGTGGGAACCATCTTCTTGCTGGGATCGGCGGCCAAACTTCCGTCGCTGACGGGGTGAGAGAGCTGGAAAACCCCTGAAAACTAAGAAGCGTCCTGCCCCTCTTGGCGAGTGACCGGACGCCCGAACAGCCCTCCCCCAGAACTGCTCACCGCACAAGCTACCTGTTCCGGATGCTTTTGGGAATGCCACTTTGGTGCTATTGGCTAGGCACGAGTGGGCCACTTGCCGTCTCCTGCCGTTGGACTTACAGTAAGCAGTTTCAGTCAGGAGGTTCGGGTTGGTACAGGCCGTCGGCGCAAAAAGGGTTATCCAAGTGTGCATGACTTTGCACTTGGGTTCTCTGGCACCCCCCTTCAAATCCCAGTAAGTGACTTGCTTGCAACATCTTGCTGGAATGATCGGTTTGGAACTCAGGGTGCACTGTATCTGGTGGGATTCTGTGCCTTATTTGTTTTCCCGAGATTCAGGAGGAAGTTATGAAGCGGATTTTATGGATGTTTCTGCTCGCGCTAGCCTTGCCGATGGCCGCATTTGCCAGCAGCTCAGTGGATTTCACCAACAGCGGCGGCACCTTAGCGGGTAGCAGCGCTGGATTGACCCTGAGCGGTTCGGAACTGATTGCGGTGAATGGACTGAACGGTTTGGGTCTGGTGACCGGCGACCTTGGAACCGTAACTTTCAGCACGGGCGCGTTGAGTTCCGGTAGCTTGCAGATGGGTGGATCGTTCGCTTCTGGCGGAATGTTTACCATCACCGGCAACGGCACGAATGGGATTCCGAACGGGACGATCTTCAGTGGCACTTTCGACGGACCCGTGACTTGGACGCTGGTTACACTGGCGAATGGAACCCACAACTACACACTTTCCGGATCGATCTCCGGCACCTGGTACACCGGAGGCACAGTATACGGCGCAACCGTGCAGTTGACCATCAATACCGGCAAGGGCTTCTTCAATGGGTCCACCACAATCTCCAGTGGCGACACCAACATCACGACGGTTCCTGAACCGGGTAGTTTAACTCTTCTCGGTACCGGTCTGGTGGGTCTGGCCGGACTCGTGCGCCGCAGATTGAAAGCTTAATTTCCATCACTAACTCTTGAATCGAAGACCCCGCCAGAACTGGCGGGGTTTTTCTTGTCTCAGACAATTTTCCTTTCTAAGTTTTTCTCCATTACTCCCGTAATCGCCCCGGGGGGATTACCGTTGACCCAACGGCAAGCCGTCCTTAAATTGCCAACAGGGGGTTGTATGAAAGATATCCATGAGGTCCTGCGGCAGAAGCAGGCGAAATACGCCCAATTAGGCAAGCAGATTGAGATGCTCCAGCAGGCAGCGGAAAAGCTGCGCGAAGTAGCACCCTTGCTGGCTGAGAATGATGACGACGACAACGGCGTCCTGGCGGAAGTCGACGATGCTTCCATCACAGGAGACGCCTTGGCCGCCAAAGCGGGCGCGAACTCGGGCAGCGCGGCCGGTTCCAAGGCAGCACGGCCCACAGCTCCTCGTTGGCCGTAATCCCATAAGCTCTTCGACCCAGATCGATTTATGACCCTTCAAGCTCTACTGGTTTCGACCGACGATGCCGCGGCGGATGTGTTGGGCAGAATTCTGCCCAACCTCGGCATTGCCTTGGACCGTTCGAGCGATCCGGAAACCACGATCGCGCGAATTCAGCAGCAGAAGTTCGACGCTCTCATTGTCGATTTCGACAATCCGCAGACAGCCGAGGACGTTTTGCGGGAGGCCCAGAAACTTGGCGCCACGCCGCTCAGCATCGCGCTGGTGGGCGATCCCGCGAAGGTCCGCGACATTCTGAGCAGCGGAACTCACTTCGTTCTTTACAAACCACTTTCCGACGAGGCAGCCCAGGCCGGATTACGCCCGGCGGCAGCCCTGTTGACCCGCGAACGGCGGCGGGCTTTCCGTGTTCCTGTGCAGGCTCCAGTGGAGATCACGCTGCCCGACGCACGCAAGCTCGATGGCATTCTTCTGGACCTTTCCGAAACCGGCATGGAAGTGCTGACCGCGGAGACACAGAGTTCAGGAGCACTGCTGGCGTTTCACTTTCAGCTCCCCGACACTACGGTCGAAATCGAAGCCCACGGGCAGGTGGCCTGGGCGAATGCGAATGGACAAACCGGCGTTCACTTTCTGGATGTCGCCGAAACCGCGAAGACCGAACTCAAGTCATGGTTGCAAGCCGCTGCCAACACCGCCGGATCCGGCGAGGATGAAACGGTTCCGCATTGCAAACTCACCGACCTGAGCCTGGGCGGCTGCTATGTCGAGACTAATGCTCCTTTTCCGGAGCGAGCTTTGGTGGACCTTTGCCTGAAGACGGGTGAAATGGAAGTCCACACCGAAGGAATGGTTCGGGTGGCACATCCGGGGCACGGCATGGGAGTGGAGTTCCCTTCCCGCACGCCGGAGCAGCGGGCGCAGGTAGGAAACCTGATCAACTTCTTACGCAACTGTCCGGCGACGTCGCCAGAATTGAGTATTTCGCCTCGAGCCCTGGTCGCGGACCTTACCCAGTTCGAGCCTGGAGATCAGAAGGTGGAAGAGGCCGGCGAGGAACTCGAAGATCCTCTTCTGGAATTGTTGCGCCGAGGAACCACGTTGCAGCAGGACAATTTTCTTTCGGAACTGCAGCGGCAGCGAAGTCCGGAAGAAGCCTCTGTTTAGCGAAGACGCCTGCAACAGAAACTCACTTCCGCTTACCCCGCCGTACGGAACTTCGACGGTCCCCTCGTCCACGCTCTCGATCGTCCCCAAGCCCAAATGTTTAGCTCCGTACCCGGGGCCTCTTTAAAAAAATAAAAACTCCGTTAGACCAAAAGCAAAGCCTCCCGCGGCAGGTTGTGGGCAGAGTTGGGCAAGTCATGCAGGTGGGCAGTTGGGAAAAACGCGGTAGCGCGGGAGCGAGAGGCTTCGCTGAGGAGTGCGAAGAACCGAGGAACCCGGCCCCGTCTTTGGCGCGGGTCCCTCAACTCTTCGTGGTCTGTTCCACCCCAATACGAATACCCTAGCGGAAATGCGTTGCGTGATGATTTCAGCAATGTTAAATCTGAGTTAAATATTTGAGATAAAGGTAGACTGTGTCTTCCGCGTGTCTCGAATTTCGTGCGGAGAGGAGAGCAGTCTGGCGAAGACCAGCGCGGCTAGGGATCCACTGAAACGGCAATGCGGCAATGTTCGTCCGACAGCGTCGCTGCTATGGGCTCCTCTGATCGCAATCGGCGCCGCGGCCTTTGCAGTGGAAGTTCCCTTCTCCTTTTTTGGCACGCCTTCGGGGCACGATGTCGAGTTTCATCTGTACTCATGGCTCGAAGTTGTCCTGCAGTGGAAGCAAGGAATTCTTTATCCGCGCTGGGCGGCGCTCGCACACTTCGCTTACGGTGAGCCGCGCTTTATTTTTTATCCTCCCGCCTCGTGGACGCTGGGTGCAATTCTGAGCCGAATCTTTCCGTGGACGCTTGTCTCCCGCATTTATATATGGATCGTGCTGGTGGCGGCAGGCGTGTCGATGTTTCTCCTGGCACGGCGATGGCTGGACCGGCGCGACGCGATGTTTGCGGCCGTGCTTTATGCCGTCAATCCGTACCATCTGGTGATCGTTTACTGGCGCAGCGCATTTGCGGAACTGCTGGCCAGTTCTCTGGTGCCACTGTTGCTGCTGTTCGTGCTGAAAGCTGTCGACCAGAAGAACCCCAACTGGCGGGACGTTCTGCCGTTTGGGTTGGTGCTGGCTGCGGCCTGGCTGACGAATGCTCCCGCAGCCGTGATGATTCATTATTCGGCGGCGCTATTGCTGCTGTTCTTCGCATGGCAGCAGCGCTCAGTGCGGCCGCTACTGGTTGGAGGGGGAGCGGTGGCGTTGGGCGCGTGCCTGGCGGCGTTCTACCTGCTTCCCGCAGTTTACGAACAACGGTGGATCAACATTGCGCAGGCCGTGTCGGCAGGGTCGCGTCCGGCGGATAATTTTCTATTCGTACATACGACCGACGCGGATCACGATGCCTTCAACCGCATCATTTCCGGGGTAGCGCTTCTGGAGATGGTTGTGGTCTGCGCCGCCGCCTGGGGAGCGCTGCACTGGCGGGAGACGAGGCGCGAGGTTTGGGCTGTCCTGCTGGGCTGGGCTGGGGCGTGCAGCGTACTGATGTTTTCAGTGACGGCGCTGCTCTGGAGGATTTTGCCGAAGATGCAGTTCATGCAGTTTCCATGGCGCTGGCTGCTTTGCCTGAGCATGATCTTTTCCGTGCTCGTCACCATCGGGCTACGGCGATGGTGGTGGCGCGGAGCAGTTTGCGTGCTCTCGATTCTGGTGATTGTCGCGGCGTGGACTCGCGTGCAGGCACCATGGTGGGACAACGCTGCCGACCTGCGCGAGATGCAGGACAATGTGGCCGCTGGCGCGGGATACGAAGGTACGGACGAATATACTCCGGTGGGGGCCGAGCCGGGCTCGATCGACAAAGACGCCCGCCAAGTGACCGTGAATGGACCCGCTCACGCTGCAATTCATCTTTATCGCTGGGATGCTGAGTCGAGAATGTTCACGGCGGAGATGTCTGCTCCCGATCAACTGGCGCTCCGGTTGTTTCGGTATCCGGCATGGCAGGTTTCAGTCAACGGTCATGTAGTAGAAACGGCGGCGCGCGAGGAGACGGGGCAGATGCTGGTCCCAGTGGGAGATGGGATGAATCGCGTGGAGATCCAATTCGTCCGGACGTGGGATCGGGCGCTAGGGGGATGGATTTCTTTGATCACGGCAATGTTGGTAGCAGGCTGGACTCTGATGCGCCGCCTGAAGGCATTAGGCACCTCGGCCTGAGCCCTCCTGCCCAGCACGAACAAATTGCATAGATCCTTCGGCGCCAAGAACGCGCCTCAGGATGACAAAAGATCAAAGATAAAGATTATGATGCGACGAATTCTGATTGCTACTTCGAATCCGGGAAAGTTGCGCGACTTTGCGGGCGCGGCTGCGCCTCACGGGATCGAGATCGCAGGCATTCCGGGGTTTGCGTCCCTGCCTTCTGTCGTCGAGGACGGGCTCACTTTTGAGGAGAATGCGCGCAAGAAGGCGCAGGAATACAGCCGGCACGCGGCGGGCGAGATCGTCGTGGCCGATGACTCGGGACTGGAGGTTGATGCACTGCATGGCGCTCCGGGAGTGCACTCGGCGCGGTATGCGGCCGATCAACCCCACTTGGCGGATGAGAATACCGATGACGAGGCCAATAATGCGCGGGTGCGGCGCGAGTTGAGGAACGTTCCTGCCGAGAAGCGCACTGGGCGCTTTGTGTGCGTGCTGGCCGCGGCTCGAGATGGGCAGATTCTGGCGACATTCCGCGGCACGGCCGAGGGAGTGATTCTCGATTCGCCACGCGGAACGGGCGGCTTCGGATATGATCCGCTGTTTTATTTTCCGCAGATTCACAAGACGTTTGCGGAGCTGAGCGCGGAGGAGAAGGCGCGATATAGCCATCGCGGCGCAGCTTTTCGGCAGTTTCTGGAGTGGTGTGACGCGCAATCTCTCGGCAGCGTGCAGAACGGGGAGAAGCTGTGACCTCCCGTCAGTTCCCTGCCCCAGCCGCATTGATTTTCGACATGGACGGCGTGCTGGTCGATTCCGAACCGCTGCACAAGCGAGCGAAAGAAAAGGCATTTCTGCAATTCGGAATCGTGTTGCCGGAATCCGTGTATGAAAGTTACAAAGGGCGTCCCGATGAGACCATGCTGCCGGAAATTCTCGCCCGGAATGGCGGGATGGAGCGCCTGGCAGAGCTATCGCGCCTGAAGCGGGAGGCCTACGAGAGCATTGAGCATGAACAGCAGGAGGTGCCGGGCGCCGTCGATTTTGTGGCTTGGGCGAAATCGCGTTATCAGGTCGCACTCGCGACGTCGGCCACGCCGAGAAATCGTCGTGTTGCTTTGGAGAAGCTCGGCATCGGGGATCACTTTGAGGTGATTGTGGATCACGGGCGGCGTCCGCGTCCGAAGCCCGACCCTGAAGTTTTTCTGATGGCGATGCAAAAACTCGGAGTGAAAGCCGGTAATTGCTGGATCATCGAGGATTCGCTGAACGGAATCGCGGCGGCAAAGGCGGCGGAAGTGTGGCTGTCGGCATCACCACAACGTTTGATTCGTCAAAGCTCTCGACCGCAGGCGCGGATGTAATTGTCGATTCGTTCGGCGAACTGCAAGGCTACTGGAATCGCTGTGACGGATTGATCGGTACATCCGATATCGGCCGCCGAAAATCGTGGCCGGAAGCCTGAACCCGGAGCCGTTACAGTTTCCCCCGCAGCATGCTGATCACATCGTCTGAGGTGATGATCCCCGTCAGCTTGTTCTTCTCGTCCACCACCGGCAGAGTCTGCAGATTGTATTTATCGAACAGCTCCGCAACTTCGTTCTCCGCCACTCCTTGATGCGCGAGCACCAGCGGTTCCTGGGTGAGCGACAGCATCGGAGTCGAGCGGCTGCGCGAGCACCAATCTCGGTAACGGCACCGCGCCCGCCAGGGTTCCGTGCGAGTCCACCAGGTAGATCGTGCTCACCGCCTCGACTCCGCCCTCAAATTCCCGCATGGAATCGATCGCATTCTGCACCGTGGCCGAAACCGGCAGCGCCAGAAACTCGGTGGTCATGCGGCCGGCGGCTGTCTCTTCGTGATGCTCCAGCAGTTCGACTACGTCCTGCTGCGCTTCCGGCTCCATCTGGACCAGAATTTGTTCCGTCCGCTCCTCCGGCAGATCGGCGAGCAGATCCGCCGCCGCGTCCGGATCCATCTCCTCGACGATGTCCGCTGCCCGCTCCGAATCCAGCGATTCCACAATCGCCTTCTGCACCCTGGGCGTGACTTCCTCGAGTGCCTCCGCCGCCGTCTCCTCGTCCAAAGTCTGAAACACCGCCTGCCGCTCGTCCGGCGCCAGATCTTCTACTATGTCCGCGATATCGGCCGGGTGGAGTTTGGCCAGCCCGTCATACGAGATCTTCAGCTTGACTCGCCGCGCAGGATCGGTCTCGATCACGTCGATGAAGTTCCATGGAATGTTGCGCGGAGGAATTCTGCCCAGCAGCGCTGCCAAGGCAGTCTTCGGCGCCACCCCGCGCAGCAATCGCCGCACTGCGCCGCGCGCTCCAACGTCCACCGAAACGACGCGCAACACGGGCTGCGTCCGGTCGAGACCCTTGTCTTTGTCTTTATCCTTAGGAGCATCGATCTGCAGGTCGACATCGTTGACGCGCACAACTTTGCGTCCATTGACGTCGATCACCTGCTGGTCGAGAAGATCGCGCTCGAGAAGGAATAAGCCTTCGGTACCATTCGACACCGGCCACTCCGCCGCCGACGTCGTGGTTCGCACACCGCCATTGATCGCTGCGATCGCGGCGAACGCCACAATGCGATTCCCCGCCTTCGTCTTCACGATGAGCGACGAAATCCGGGACCGGTCCTCTTGCGGAGCGAGCGTCACCTCGCGCACCCGTCCGGACGCGCCCGACGGGTCATACACCGTGGCGCCCAACAATTCGCTCAGGGCAAGAGTCATCATCCCGGTAGAGAATAACCAACTCTCGCGCGATTCGGAACGAAAATCGAACGGCAGAGTTCGATCCGCGGACAGTGGTCCGCAAACTTATGCACACTGCTGCAGGCCCGCAGGAAACTCGCAAGATTCCGCGACTCAATCGCTCCAATGAAGGCAGATCAGTTTTCTCGGCGAGAGTCAGACAATCGTCGGGCAAATGGTCGGACAAATCAGCGATTCGCGCGTCCAATAAGGAGTGGGCCTCAAGCCTCAATTCAGCTTCCCTTCCCACTCACGCCCGGCTCGAAGGCGGATCGACCCCGTATACTATTAAGTACTGTGCGCCACATTTTCGACATCATCGGACAGACTTTTCGTGCTCTATGGGCGCATAAACTCCGCTCGTTTCTTACCATGTTTGGCATCGCCTGGGGCGTCGGTTCCCTGCTGCTGCTGGTCGGATTGGGCGAAGGCTTCCGCGCCGGAAACCGCAAGCAGTTCGACTCCCTCGGCGAAAACGTCATGTTCATCTGGTCGGGACGCGCACCCGTCATGCAAGGCAGCTTCACCGCGCTGCGCCAGTACTATCTCACCTACCGCGATTACGAAGACATCCTGCGGGAATGTCCCAGCGTCGCCGCTGCGTCCCCAATCATCTCGCGTGGCGACATTCGGGCTGTGAGCGATTTTTTTCAGGCCAGCGGCTCCATCCTCGGCGTGACGCCAAACTTTAACCAGATCCGTTACATGCCCGTCCAAGAAGGCCGCTGGATCAACGAAATGGACGACTCGCAAAAGCGGCCTGTGATCGTGATCGGTGACGAGGTCCGCCGCACCCTGTTTCCGGGCCGCCCAGCGGTCGGCTCTACAATTTTGCTCAATGGCGTTCGCTTCACTGTCATCGGCGTGCTGCAAAAAGTCGGCCATGGCGACAACATGAACCAGAACCTGCGCAGCATCGTCCCGTTTCACGCCATGCAGGATTACTTCCGCCCTCTGAACGCCGGCATCGCCACCGACGTGATCTCATTCATCAACTATCAGCCCAAGTCGAGAGCCGTGCACGAGCAAGCCCAACTCGAAGTCCACAAGATCATCGCGCGCAACCACGGTTTTGACCCCAGCAATCCCGACTCGTTCGACGAATGGGACACCGTCAAGACCGTCGACCAGGTTGGTAAGATTTTCGACGCCATGAACGTCTTCCTGGGCAGCGTCGGACTGGTGACGCTCGCGCTCGGCGCCATCGGCATCATCAACATTATGCTGGTCGCCGTCGCCGACCGTACCCGCGAAATCGGCCTGCGAAAAGCCGTCGGTGCTACCAATGCCAGCATCATGTTCCAGTTTTTCGTCGAGGGAGCCTTCCTGACCCTTCTGAGTGGCGGCATCGGGATCGGAGGCGCCGCGGCCCTGATGGCGGCCCTCTCCGGGATGGACTTGGGTCAGGGATTCGATCCACCCAAACTGGTCGCCTCCACCGCGGCTTTGGCTGTAATTTCGCTCGGAGTCGCTGGTGTCGCCGCAGGCCTTTATCCCGCCCGCCGCGCGGCTATGCTGGAACCCGTGGAAGCCCTCCGCAAGGAGTAGTAAAACAACCGGAGTCAATCTTCTCCGCGAACTCCGCGAGAGTTCTCAGCGAACTCTGCGGTGAAAAGCTTCAGCAGTCGGACTGAGAATTGAAATGCATCGCGACCTTTTACAACAAGCCTACTCCGCCATGCGCCACGACCTGCGCCGCACCCTGCTCACCATGGCGGGCATGGCCTGGGGCATCGCCACCGTCGTCCTGCTGCTCTCCTATGGCAACGGTTTCGGCAAAGCCATCGAGACCATCTTTGAAAGTTTCGGCGCCACCGCCGTGGGAGTCTTCCCCGGCCGCACTTCGCAGCAGGCCGGCGGCAACAAGGCCGGCGTCCAGGTTCGCTTCACCAACGACGACATCGAACTTCTGCGCAACAACGTTCCCCTCTGCCGCCACGTCGTCCGCATGGCTCAGAAGGATTCCACCGTGCAGAACAACAATCGTTCCTTCACCTTCCCGGTGATGGGTCTCGACCCCTCGATCCAGGACATCTGGAATCTCGACATCGCCGAGGGCCGATTCCTCGATGACGCCGACAACATGCAGCACGGACTCTACGCCGTCATCGCCTCTGAAGCCCGTGACAAGCTTTTCTCCGGCATGCCCGCCGTCGGCGAGTCCATCCGCATCGATGGCGTCACCTTCGAGGTTATCGGCGTCGGCGCCCCCCGCATGCAGGAGGGCGACAACGACAACAACCGTGTCGTCTACGTCCCCTACAACTCCATGGATGTCCTCAAAGACAACCACTATCTCGACGGAATCTGGCTCGACTCCGCCGGTCTCGACCATGACAAGCTCGACAAAACGATTCGGGAAACCCTGGCCGCGGCACACAACTTTAAACCCAGCGACCAGCGCGCCGTCTTCGTCTTCGACGCCCAAAAGCAACTCGCGCAGTTCGGCATCATCACCATGGCCCTGAAAGTTCTGCTGGCGTTCATTGGCACGGTCACCCTGGGGATCGGCGGCGTCGGCCTGATGAACATCATGCTCGTCTCCGTCACCCAACGCACCCGCGAGATCGGCGTCGAGAAAGCCTTGGGAGCCCGCCGCCACCACATCCTCTTCCAGTTCCTCTCCGAAGCCATGGTGATCACCGCCGTTGGGGGTATGCTCGGAATCCTTCTCTCCTACGCCGTCTCGATCTTCGCCGGCCGCATCACGTTCTACAGTGCACTGGCCAAACACGCCGAGGCCGCGGACATCCGCCTGATCGTCTCGCCCATGATTCTGCTGGTCGCCACCTCGATCCTCGCGGTCGTCGGCGTCGTCAGCGGCATGGTCCCAGCCCTCCGCGCCGCCAACCTCGACCCCATCGAAGCCCTCCGCTACGAGTAGCCAGTTCTCTGGAAGTCATCCTGAGCGAAGCCCTCTTTCAGGCGGAGCGAAGAGCCTGCCCTGAGCGCTCATGGGCAGAGGCCCACCAAAGGAAATGAAAATCGTGGGTGCCCCATTTCTCGCGCGTTCTTTGCGCGAGAAGTGGGGATTTTCGACAGAGCGAAATCGAAGGGATCTCGCGTGGACTCAAATGCAAACTGAGAGTGCGCTTCACTGATCCCGCTGGGAACTTGGATGATTCAGTGAGACCATAGACATGAGAAGCGAGGAGGCATCATGAAAAACCGGATTGCCATTTGGGCGCTTGCAGGCTTTCTTGCAGCGGGCTTCTGGGCACTCTACGCTCTCGCCCCCACACCGCCGGCTCTCGGCCCCTCCGACCCGATGAGGCCCCTCGCCCTTATCACGTGCCCGATTGGGCTGATTCGTTCCTATCCTCTCAGCGTCTACTTCGTTCTCGTTGCGAACGCTGCAACGTACGCGTTGCTCGGGCTGATCGTGGAAACCCTGCGGCGACGCCTGCGTCACGCACACTGATTCGATCGACCCGACCGCTGGTGGGGACCTTGCTCCCCCGGCTAAAATCGATTCTCCACCATGTCTGACGACATCCTCACCCAGCCGCCTCCGCCCGCCGACGCCCGCCTCCCCTATGGCCCCGACCCAAACCAGTTCCTCGATCTACGCCTGCCCTCACCGAAAGTAGCGAAGCCATATGCGCTCGTCGTCAATATCCACGGCGGCTACTGGCGCGCGAAATACAATCTCGATCACGCAGGACACCTCTGCGCCGCACTCACCTCCAACGGACTCGCCACCGCGAATCTTGAATACCGCCGCATCGGCAACGAAGGCGGGGCCTGGCCCGGCACCTTCGCCGACATCCGCTCCGCGTATCACTTCCTACTGCAAAACGCGAAGATCCACAACGTCGATCCCCAACGGATCGTCATCATGGGACATTCTGCCGGAGGCCAACTCGCCCTCTGCCTGGCCGCGCACGAGGCCGCCGTCACCCGCGTCGTCTCGTTAGCCGGAGTCGTCGACCTGCAACGGGCCTACCAACTCCACCTCAGCAATGACGCCGTCGTCGAATTTCTCCGCGGCAAGCCTAGCGAGGTCCCCGACCACTACCGCGAAGCCGACCCCATGGAACTCTCCATTCCCCAAGCCCGCCAGTGGCTAATCCACGGCGCCTCCGATGACACAGTCCCCCCCGACTTCAGCCGCGATTACGTTGCCGCCAAACAAAAGCGTTCCGGCAAAGAAAAAGAAGACGCTTACTTGCTGGAGATTACCGGCGCCGGACACTTCGACCTGATCGATCCCAGCACACAAGCCTGGAAACAGGTCGAGGCGACCGTTCTGAAACTTGCCGCGTAGTGGAGTTCGTCGAATCCGCTGTGCATATGTGGGGACAGCCGCCCTCGGCTGTCGATCGAGCGAAGCTCGATCGGTTTTTGCGGGGAGCCCCGTCAAACGTTCACGACGCGAGGGTCGGCCAGCCAGCCTCCTGTTAGAATCCGGCTCGTGGCTGGACGCGCGATCAGGATCACAGCTCGCATCGCATTCCTGCTTTGCGGACTGATTTCGCTTGTTACCGCCGTTCCCTACGCGGCTCTGCAGGGCGCCGAGCTCCCGGTTCAGAGCGAATGGATCATCTTCGTGATTGCGCTCGCGCTGGTGGGCCTTTTCAGCGTGATAGTCGGCCTGCTGCCCCGCTCCTGGATCGCGAAAGCCTGCAAGAAGAATCGGGACGATGAAAAATTGTTTTCCACGCCGCTCAAGGTGCTCGCTGCCTTCGCGGCAACTTCCTATCTCGTCGCCGTCGTAGCCTATCTCGCTCCGCACCGCTGGAATCTCAATCCCCAACTCATGTTTTTGCTTTGCCCTTTGTATTTCGTAAAGATGACGTTCGATCCCGAGCCGGTGGCGATCTTCTTATTGCTGGCGCCCATGAACGCAGGAGTATACGGCGCACTCGGCCTCACCTTGGGATACGCATGGTTGGCCTTGCGTAAGCAAACACCAAGTTAGACTCGTTGAAAACAATGGCGGGAGACACACCCCGCGATATCCGCGACTTAGAGCGATTCCGGGCAGCCGATTGCGTATTGCGAAAGAAAACGTGCAAGGGTGCGACCACTCCCGAGTCAAAGGGAGTGCGTCGCGTTGACGGTTGATGTCAGCAACAGATCGAAGGGCAATCAGAACTTGATCACGATGCCAGCCGAAACTCTGCCCTGTCTGTCTTGGGTCTGACCGCCAAACTGAGTCATCAGCCAATCTGCCTGCACCAGGCGCAGTCCGATCCCCTTCCGGAGCCCGATATCCAAGCCGGCGCCAACCAACATCGCGAAGGCCGTGTCGCTTGCCCCTCCACCGGAAATTGTCGCCCCACCGAATAAGGCATGCACGAAGGGCTGAACGACCGGTAGGCGTGCTGTGAGGACCGGGCCAACGGTGTAGGTATAAACCGTAGAGCTAGTTCGGCGCGAAGTGTATCCACCACTAAAGTCTGCCGTAATTCCCAGAACGTGTTTGAAGTTTCCAGTCAGGGAAGCATCCCAGCCCGCGGCGTTATAGTTGGGCTGTAGATGGTCGAACTGGGCTCCTCCGTAAATCTCCACTCTTTGCGCGAATGCGGACGCGCACAGGAGTCCAGCAAACAGAATTGCGTATTCAATTCGTTTTCTCATCGAATCCTTCCTCGTCAAAGAATCGCAACTCCCTCGAACACCTCAATGCCAGAATGCCGAGTCCACATTGCGTGCCGCGCAGAGCTGCTCGAGCCGTAACCGTCCGCGGGCCGAGCATTGGAGACACGGACAAGCTCAGAAACAACTTAGGGCCTCGTCCTTGTCGGCACAACTAGGAGAAGACCTAGTGCAGCCAAGCCCCCATGCTAGAAACTACACCTTTGCTTTCTGGGACTTCGAAGGAGAGCTACGTCCTTTGAATAGAGGAGGTTACCCCCTGGCGCTCCATCCTGACGCCGCGCTTTTTTCGGCGGTAGGTGGGATTTTGACTTCCGGATGCGCAAGAACAAACCTCTCAAGCTGGGAACCCTTGGCCTGATACTCAGGGTCGTCGCACCGCATCGTTTCAAGAAAAAGCATCCCCGATTCAGCTCCGCGATTCCCTGCCCTCGAAAACCGCGAAGGCCGGGCAGCCGATTGCGTCTCTGGAGAGAAGAAGCGCAAAGGTGAGCCAGCCCACAGGAAAGATGGCGAACCGCAATGAAACGCGCCGCCTCACCGCCGCACTATAGGGTGAACGCGCGAGATAAGCCCCAGCGATTGCGCGCCAAGAGGTGAGGCCAATGCCCGAGAAGAATCCCGGCAAGAGCGTGAAGAATGTGGAGGAGAAGCCTTTGCGCGGCATCGTGCGCAGGGCCGAAACCAAGAAGGCGGAGGCAGGCGGCGACGAGACCTTCGCACCGGATTACACGGTCACCAGCACGACGGACAGCGGCGGCAAGGTGCTGACCGACGTGGAGGTTATCCTCATCTTTTGGGGCAGCTTCTGGACCACGAATCCGCCGCCCACGCCTTCGAGCGATACCTACAAGGCGGCCATCGAAGGCATTCTCACAGGTCCGTACATGAGCGGACTTCGCCAGTACCGGGGCGTTGGAGAGGGCAGTCTGATCTATTCAGAGGTCTACACCGGCAGCGACCCGGCGGACCTGTACACCGACACCGACGTCGTCAACCTGATCAAGGATCGGCTGAATAACACCACCATGCCAGCCCCGGCATCCGGACACAATCGGTTTTACGCGGTGATTGCGCCCAAGGGTATCCGCAACTCGAACACGCAGTTCGCCGGCCAGCACCAGAGCTTCACCTACAACGGCGCGACCGGATACTACGCGTGGGTCGACAACACCGGTTCGCTCACCGGCCACGACTGCACCACTAAGGTCTTCTCGCATGAGCTTGTGGAAGCGTGCACGAACCCGGATGTCGATACGTCGAACAACGGCATTCTGGTGAACGGCACGGGTTCGGGTGGAAATACCATCACCAATGACGAAATCGGCGATACCTGCAACGACCAGTTTTTTACCCTGGACATGAACGGCGTCCAGTGTTCCGTACAGGCCTACTGGAGCAAGGCGGACAATCTCTGCCTGCTGCCCACGGGTTCAGCGACGTTCTGGATGGACAAGAACACCTTCGGCTGGGACGAGGTTCAGGACATCATCAACGCCAGCGGCGGGCTGGTCCCGAAAGCGTTCTGGGTTGTAGTCGAGGGCTTCAGCGAGGACTCGTTCAACGCGCTGGCCGCCAGTGTGCCGGTGCCGACCGGGGCCTTCGCCTCGCTGCAAGGCGTGACGATCACGCAGAATCCTGATATCGACTTTGAGAATGGGATGGATTCCTCGGCGCAGCAGCGCATCCGCGTCCCGTTCGACATCACGTTCACCAATCCCAGACAGAGCGACTTCAACGGGGCGAGCTACGAACTCGATGCCTTCCTGGCGCTGAACGGAAACAAAGTGGCAAGCACCGACACTTCGACCGAGTTCGTGCTTCTGGCCGGCGCCGATCCATACTTCTCCAACATCGATCCCAACCAGAACAACGTCTTCTACCTCAGCCAGGACCTGCGCGTCTTCACGGCCACGCCTGCGCTCACTCCCGTCCCGGTTCCCGGAGGGCCAACCTTCTCGGGCGACAACCCGGCCGGGGCCTATTCGTACGTGCAGTCTCTTCTGCAATTTCTCAACTCAAGCTTCAACGACCCGAGCGGAACCGATCCCTTCACGAGCGTCTTACCCGGTCAAGGTAGCTCGTTTTCCGCGGATTCGTCGGTCACGCCTTTCACGATCCAGTTCTCTGGCATCTTCCCCGAGATTTACAACAACTACAATTTCGCCATCGCGCGGGTGCGCATGCGCGGCACTGCAGGACCGGCGGGCCAAGCCGACAACGTGAGGGTTTTCTTCCGCCTGTGGACCAGCGAGACGGCGGACACTGACTATCAACCGACGACGACCTACTCCAGCACGCCCGACGCCGCGGGCGACCCCGGCTCTCCCAACGTGGGCGCGGGTCAGACCACGCTACCGTTCTTTGCCACGGGCGACCTCGGGTCAAACACCGACTACTCCGCCGGAGGCGTGAACAATCAGTCCATCGAGATACCGACGAATCCGCCGGGACGCGACAGCATCTGGGTCTATTACGGCTGCTTCCTCAACCTTTACGACCTGAACAACAAAGTCGCCGGAAAGCAGGTGCAGGCCTGGCTCAACGGTACCCATCACTGCATCGTAGCGCAGATCGCCTACGATGAATCACCCCTGTTCACCGGCGAGACGCCGGAAGCCTCGGACCGGCTGGCGCAGCGCAATCTGCAGGTCACTCACTCCGACAATCCCGGCCCCGCATCGGCGCACAGGATTCCACAGACCTTCAACCTGCGGCCTTCGGCGTTGGGACAAATCGCGGTCGATGAGTTGATGATCGACTGGGGTGCGATTCCGAAGGGCAGCGTAGCGTCCATCTATATGCCCCAGGTGAACGCATCGGAAATCATCGCGCTGGCGACGTCCATGTATCCGTCCAACATCCTGACTGCCTCCGATGCTCACACCGTTCAATGTAAGGTGATGGGCGGGGTCACTTATCTTCCGATTCCAAAAAGCAGCGGAGAGGATTTCGCAGGCTTGTTCACCGTCGATCTTCCCACCACGGTCGTCGTGGGCCAGGAATTTAACATTCTCGTCCGCCGGGTGGGCAGCGCTCAGTCGGAGGTCATTGAACTCCAGGCCAGGAAGCGCGGCAAGAACAAAGATGTTCTCTCGGGCGTCTCCGAATGGCGGTATGTCATCGGCACATTCCAGGTGAAGATCCCGGTGACCACGGCCGCGGTTATGCTGAGGCCGGAAGAGGACACGCTGGCCATCCTGAAGTGGCGCTTGCAGCAGATGTCGCCGGCAAGCCGTTGGTATCCGGTGATGCAGCGCTATATTGATATAGTGGCTGGCCGTGTTGCCGGGCTCGGCGGCGATCCAAACGCAATCCCACCGTCGCTCGCCGGCGCGCCCCTGCCGACGTACGATCCCTGCAAGGATGTGGTGCACTTCAGGGGCAAAGTGGAAGAGGTCTTCTTCGGCTGCTCCGGAGAGTTGACGGGTTTCGTTCTGGCCGAATGCTGCCAGTGTCATCGGCTGAGATCGCACGAACCCGCGATCGCTGAAATCGCGCTGCGGGCGCTGAAGGAAAGGTTGACGCTCTCGGTCTACGCGCTGCGCAGCGATCCTGAGAGGATTACCCGGCTCTCGATTGTGGCATGAAAGGCGAACTGAAGCGTTCGTGCGGATGGAATGTGAAGATCAGAATGAAGACATTGGGCGGTCCCGCCGCCCAACCATCTTCTACGGGTACTCCTACACTCCCTCATTCCAATAGACCGAGGGGGGAGGGGCGAGCCCCATAAGCGCTAACTCAAGGAATTCTTTCCGTTTTTGCCCGCTACCACACGAATCCAAACCGGTCAGTCGGGGTTTCTGAGTGCAACGGCTCATGCTGAACCTGTTCTCAACAGTTGCCTTAATACTCCTATAATCTTCCAGAATGATGAGCGAAACCACACTCGGATTCTTGTCCACGCTTACCTATCGGGCCGATGCCAAGCGGCAAGTCTGCTGGCTGCCTTTGGGCGGCATTTACTGGGAGGACGAGATGCCGGACATTCGTCATCTGATGAACATTCCAGAAGATGACAGAAATCAAATCTTCCATTTGTTCGCTATCCGACTGCGACTCTGGAAAGGTGTGTCTTTGCCTGACGCTGAGCAGCAGTTCTGGGACACAACGTATTCGCAGGTGCCGACCTGGGCGTTCTTCCGGCGTCAACAGATTTCAGACGATGACCAGTACACTCAAGAGCAAGCCGAAGATGGCGCGGCAGTCGCGCTTGACGCGTTGCTGGCCGACGCGGACCTAGTCAGCATCAGAAAGAAAGATGGGGTTCAGGAATTCTCTGCGACTTTCGATTTGACGAAGAAGCGGACTCCCACAGAGAAGAAACGCTCGTGGTGGGAACGAGTATTTACCCGAAGGTGAGTCCCCGAAAACTAGGGTTGTTGTTGTAACATCCCCATAAGGCTCATTGATCTTTTCCTACGAGCTACAGGCTGTCTTTTGGCCGTGTAAAGCGTAGATACAGGGCGACCGCAGCCGCTAGTCCCCAGAGTGGCAGCATCCAGCGCCACGCCACAACGGTCGCCGCCACCATAACGGCCGCTCCCGCCAGGACTAAGCGTTGAATCTCCCAGTCGAGGCCCTGGAATGATGTCCACAGGTCGCTGCCTCGCAGTACGTACTCCTGGAACATCCAGAGAACCGGACCCATGAGCGCCAAAAAAAAAGCTTGGTGCGCGGCAGCATTCACAGGCAGGTACTCACGATGAAGGGAAGGATAGTAGTGCCTGATCCCGACAAAATGCAGGTCGAGGAAGAAAAGCACAAACGCGAGGATGTAGGAAAAGAAGACCTCGCGGACCAATTGTCGTCGGGTAGCTTGATGATGAATGCGCCGCTGCAATGACATCGTTGGGAAGAATAAGACAGCACCCTCCCGCTTTCAAGCATCCCAACTGACGCAAAATCCCCATTACACTCAGAGTCGCCGAGACCACTTTAAGTCAGCGCTTATGGGGCGATCCCCCCAAGGATTCCTAAATAGTAAACCCCAGGTCGATGCCAATCACCCCGCTTCGGATGACAGTTTCCCTTCGTGAACCTTCGTGCCCTTCGTGGTTGCCGCTTTTGATCTTTTGACAAAACATGAAACAACGTCAACAATCATCCGCGATCCCAAGGAGCCCTCATGCTCGATCGCCGTCATTTCCTCTCCACTGCCGCGACTGGAGTCGCGGCCTCACTCGCCCTCCGCGGCAATCTGTTTGCGCAGCTGGAAAAGATTCCTCCCCTCCCGGACCGCTCCCTGCTCGACACCAACGAAGACGCCTTCTGGGCCGAAATGCGCAAGCAGTTCCTCATTCCCCACGACGAGGTTTACCTCAACAACGGAACCGTCGGATCAAGTCCTGCTCCCGTCTTGCGCGCGATCTTCGATTCCTATAACACCACCGAAAAAATGGACCAGCAGGATCCCGAAGACTATCCCATTTGGGGATACGCCGCGTGGAACGAGTTCCGCGACCCGCTCGCCGCCTTCGTTGGCTGCAAGCGCGACGAGATTGCCCTGCTGCGCAACGCCACCGAAGCCAACAGCTACATCGCCAACGGCATCGACATGAAGCCCGGCGATGAAGTCCTCATGACCGATCAGGAACATCCCGGAGGCGAGCATCCCTGGGACTTGAAGGCCAAGCGCTACGGCATCGTCGTGAAGAAGATCACGCTTCCCCGCCCCGTGAAAGATGCTGCACAGGTTCTGAATCTCTTCAACGACGCCATCACGCCGCGCACGCGCGTGCTTTTCTTCAGTCACATCACCACGTTTTCAGGAGTGGTCCTGCCTGCGAAGGAGCTGTGTGCTTTGGCGCGCTCGAAGGGAATTCTCTCGGCCGTCGACGGAGCGCACGTTCCCGGCATGATGCGGCTCAACATCACCGAGCTCGGCTGCGACATGTATTCCTCGAGCCCGCACAAATGGCTGTTCGCAACCAAAGGTTCGGGATTTCTCTACGTGCGGGATGAAGTGATCGACCGCGTCTGGTGCACCATCGCCACCGAAGGTTGGGACGATACTAAGATCCGCGCCGAGCGCTTCCAGCGTATCGGCAGTTCGAACGTGCCCGCGCTCTGTGGACTACGCGCTTCGATCAAACTCGCAACCGATATTGGCATCGATCGCATCGAACGCCGTCATCGCCACCAAGCCGACTACATTCTCGATGAAATGAAAAAGCGCGGAGCCGAGTCTTGGACCTCTCCCGACCCCGCATTGCGTTGTGGGATTGTCAGCGTGAACTGCCCGCCTGTTCGACGCATGGATCTGGAGAATTGGCTATGGAAGACATACAAGATTCGCATCCGCGGAGGCGATCCCAACAAACTGCGCCTGTCGACGCCCTACTACCTGCAGAAAAAGGACATCGACCGCTTCCTGGCGGGATTCGACCAGTACAAGCGTGAGAAGCATATGGTATGAATCGAGGTGGTCATTTCGACTTGACCATGTCTGCTATAATGTGTCCATGAAGGAGATTCCCGCAGCAGTCTTCAAAGCCCAGTGCCTCACGCTGATGGAGGATGTGCGCTCCACAAAACGCCCTTTGGTAATTACGAAACGTGGCAAACCGGTGGCGAAACTGGTCCCCATGGATGAGCCGAAAGACGACTTCATCGGCAGGCTGAAGGGTATGTTTCAAGTGGTCGGTGACCTTGACGCCGATCCGCCGGAGGACTGGGAGTCCGCGTTTTGATTCTTCTGGATACGCACGTTCTGTTCTGGGCGGTAGACAATTCGAAATCCCTTTCGCGCCCGGCCGCTTCCGCGATCCGCCGAGCCCGACGGCAAGGCGGCCTCGCAATTTCCGCCATCACCATTTGGGAGCTTGCTTCCCTGCTGGCGCGGGGACGCATTCGCCGTTACGGGACCATGGAGTCTTCGCTCGATCTTCTGATCGAAGGAGTCACAGTTCTGCCGATCACCCCCGAAATCGCCACCTTGGCGGCACAATTCCCGCGCGACTATTCCGGCGATCCCGCCGACCGCATCATTGGCGGAACGGCGCGGGCCGGAGGCATGACGCTGGTCACGCACGACGAGAGAATCCGAAGAAGCCAGCTGCTCAGGACGGTGTGGTAGACACGCTGCTAGGATCAATAAATGGGACCGCTCATTCCAGCCAATTCGGATGCACGCGAACTTGTGACCGAGATTCTCGAAGAGACGAAATGGTGGAACGCTCTTATGGTCATAGTGCAATTCCTCGATGCCAAGCAGGTGGAGAAGGTTCGCGTGGAATTCGGTTACATCTTGGATCGCGACTTCGCAGGAAAGCAACAAGCGTCGGACGAGATCGTACCGCTGAAGGATTTAGAACATTTCATCAAGACGGGTCTTCATGAAGGGACCATCGAATGGAACCGGTCTTCAGACTTCCGCTTTTACCCACTGGGCACGGAGTTGGCCTTCATGCTTTGCAACGATGCCGATCTGCATTTCGCTTCCGCTGACTTGGGACTCCTCTCTGAATTCGCGCAAACGCTCCGCTCAAACGGAGTGAAGGTTTACGATTCGGGAAAGCCCGCCTGAATTGCGATACTCAGTCGTAGTACTCCAGCCCCAAGTGCGTAATCAACTCCTCGCCCTTCAGGTGACGGAGCGTGTTCTTCAGCTTCATCAGCTGGATGAACAGATCGTGCTCTGGATACAGTCCTGGAGCCGTCATCGGAGACTTGAAGTAGAAGCTGAGCCACTCCTGAATGCCCAGGCCGCGCAACTCGGACGTGCGCTTCGCCAGGTCAAGAAACAACACCAGATCGAGCACGATCGGCGCCGCGAGGATCGAATCGCGGCATAGGAAGTCGACTTTGATCTGCATGGGATAGCCGAGCCATCCAAAGATGTCGATGTTGTCCCAGCCTTCTTTGTTGTCGCCGCGCGGCGGGTAATAGTTGATGCGGACTTTGTGGTACATGTTCCCGTAGAGTTCGGGATACAATCCCGGTTGCAGAATGTGCTCGAGCACGCCGAGCTTGGATTCTTCCTTGGTCTTGAATGAGCCGGGATCGTCGAGCACTTCGCCGTCGCGGTTGCCGAGGATGTTGGTGGAATACCATCCGCTGAGGCCCAGCAATCGCGCCTTGAATGCCGGAGCCAGAACCGTCTTCATCAGCGTCTGACCGGTCTTGAAGTCCTTGCCGCAGATCGGCGCTTCGTTCTTGCGCGACAATTCCAACATCACCGGAAGATCGACAGTCAGGTTCGGCGCGCCGTTGGCAAACGGAACACCTTCCATCAGCGATGCGTAGGCATAGATCATCGACGGCGCGATCATCTCGTCGTTCTCCTTCAGCGCCTTCTCGAACGACTTCACGGACTGGTGCGCCTCGGTCGGCTCGATGTAGGACTCGGTCGATCCGCACCACATGGTGATGAGGCGGCTCGCGCCGCTGGTCTTCTTGAAGTCGCGGATGTCGTCGCGCAACTGCTCGGCAAGATCCATCTTCGTCTTGCCCTTCTTCACGTTGGGACCGTCGATCTTCTTCACGTAGTTGTGATCAAACACTGCAGCGCGCGGCTTGATCGACGACAGAAACGGCTTCAACTGCTCCAGCAGCCGATAGTCGAGCACGCCTGCATTGGACGCAGCTTCGTACATGTTGTCTTCGAAGATGTCCCAGCCGGTGAAGACCAGATCGTCGAGTCCCGCGAGGGGCACGAACTCCTTCACTTTGGGCGAACGCCCGTCGGTGCGTTTGCCGAGCCGGATCGTTCCCATCTGCGTAAGCGATCCAATGGGCTTGGCCAGGCCCTTCCGAATGGCCTCCACGCCGGCGACGAATGTGGTGGCCACCGCGCCCATGCCCGGAATCATCACGCCAAGCTTTCCCTTCGCTGGCTCCATCGTGCCGCCTTCCCGTTTCGGCGACGACCGCTTGGTGCCACTGGTTCGAGCCGCCAGCTTCATCTCGCGGGAGGCGCGTTCAGCATGGGCGAGGGCGGTTTCGCGGTGCTCATGTTCGCGGGCTGCAGCTGATGTGGAGAACTGCTTGCGGTGGCGCCGGCCATCGGCATCCCACCAATCGGCCATAAACACTCCGGGGCGTTTTTGATACATGGGGATCCTCTTCTGGTGGCGGTGGCTAGTCACCGCCACCGCGACCTAGGATCATCTCACCTCGGCCGGAGTTTGGCAAACTCTTGCGGCCAAGCGCGGAGAATCTGGGCTCAATAGCGCTTCTTTGGGATTGAGCGGAGACCGCGATCACTGCGCGGCGGTCGCCACACAACGTACAAGAAACACACAAATTACTTCCGTCACGCGGCTCGCGTTGATGACCGCGATAGATTTTTTGAGTTGGACGGTTGCACCGGTTCTGTTGCATAGTGGAATCACTTCGCAGCCGGCTCCGCAGCCAGTCCCAGCGAAGTTGCAGTTTGCGTGCAGCCCAGCAGCGGCATGCAAGTCCCTTCGACCCCGTTGATCTCCACCTCAGCCTGAGCCCACGCCATCCGGGCAAGCGCCGGTAGTGTGCTCTTCAGACGAGCTCTTCACACGAAGACAAAGGAGATTCCATGAAAACCATTCGCAACTACGTTTACGCCGCTTTGCTGGCGGCGACTGCTTTCAATTGTGCGCCTTCACCCGCTTCAGCCCAGGAGGCCGCGCGCGGCAAGTTCACGCTCACCCATGAAGTCCATATGGGGAACGTAAAACTAGCGCCAGGAGATTACGAGTTCTCCTACGATCCCAACAGCACTTCACGCATGCTGACCCTGAATAAACTCAGCGGCGTCAGAACCGGCTACATGATTCTGGTGCCTGATACCGACGATGCCAAGGCTTCCGACGTAAGCCGGCTCGTCTTGGCCGCCACACCCGACGGCAGCTACGTCAGCGCCCTGCAGTTGCCGGAATTCGGCATGACGCTGCACTTCGCAATGCCGTCGCACGCCACGGAGAGACAGATCGCCAAAGCCGCAACCACGGCACCGGCATCAGGCCAGTAGCTCTGCTTGCAATAAGAACGAGGGCGGATAGCAAACCAGCTATCCGCCCTCACCTTCTTGTAGGGATTCACGTGCGATGCCTAGCTTGATGGCCCTCAGCGGCTAAAGCCGACCCAATTGTGCAGACAAGGCGGCCCGACTTAAAGTCGGGCCCTTCCCTTCCTGATCGCTTCCCGAGATGTTTTTTGTCCTGTTCAAGACGCTAGATTCACGCGCTCGCTGGACTAAGACCTAAGTCCGCTGAGAAGAACGCCTGGCGTTAGGTTGCTTCGATCTGCGAACTTCCGCGCACGTCATCGCTCAGAACGATGGCTTCGGCAATTTCCTTCATGGGCTTGCGCTTTTGGCGGCTCTGCCGCTGCAGCGCCAAATAGGCCTGCTCCTCGTTCAGTCCCAGATCGCGTTGCAGAATGCCTTTCGCGCGCTCCACGATCTTCCGGGTTTGCAACTGGTCCGCGAGCGTCGAGTTCGCTTCCTCGAGCCGCGCGAGCTCGAGTTCAGCGCCCACCAGAAATCCGACGGTGGAGATCATGCGGATCTCGCGTCGGCGATAAACGTGGTGCTGGCGGTGCTGCAGGTTGATGACTCCCACAACGCGGCCGCGGCACATCAAAGGCACCGAGAGAAACGCTTCGTAACTGTCTTCGGGCAACTCATGGAAAAACTGAAATCGCGGATCGTGAGCAGCCTCTTCCGGAATTGACACGGGCTCGCGATGTTCCGCCACCCACCCGGTAATGCCTTGCCCGACTCGAAGCTTCAGGCGGTCGACTACTTCAGGATGTGGATTTTTCGAAGCGCGCAGCACGAGTTCGTCGCCTTCCAGGATGTAAATCAGGCAGGAATCGCACTTGACCAGCGCAGAGGCAAATTCGACGACGCGGTTCAACACTTCATGAAACCCGTCCGACGTCCCTAGGCGGACGCTTATTTCGTGCAGTACATCTACGTGTGAGTCCTCAACCGATATTAAGGTGTCCATGGCATACATTATCGATCTTGTAGAGATTATGTCTAATTCCAAATTTTGATGGACCCGATAAAGGATTTCCTTCGTGATTGTTACCAACGTTTAACATCTTTTGCGAAGTTTGTGCATCGGACTGCGGATGCGCTAACCAGGACGCAGAGAGAAGTTGTCCCGCGAGTCTGGCGGCGTTGTTGCTTTCGCGGCGTCAGCTGATTTCGCGCGTGCTAGCGCGCTGGAACCGCTAGAAACCACACCAGCAGACCGAACAGTAGCACGGTTCCGACCAGGGAAAATAGCGTGTGCAGCGGATGGAAGTGAAAGTACGGATTGCGATGGAGACGATATCGAGTCGCCAGCATAAGACCTCCTCGGCACGGTTCTGCGGGTGCGAACGGGACGTCCTGTCTCTTCTATTGTCCCACTATTTAGACGGCAGGGCTCCAGTTTTTTATGCGGTTGTGGTACACCACTCGCATGCCTGACAAGATTGCTCTGATCACCGGCGCATCCAGTGGCTTCGGACTGCTGACCTCTATCGAACTGGCGAAAGCGGGATTTCGCGTGGTCGCCACCATGCGTGATCTCGGGCGTCGCGCTCGACTGGACCACGCTGTGTCTGCTGCAGGCGTCGCGCCCATGATCGACGTCCGCGCTCTCGACGTAACCAAGTTTGAGACCATCCCAGGTTTCGTTGACGCCATGGTGCGCGATTACGGACGGCTGGACGTTCTGGTCAACAATGCCGGATTCGCCGTCGCAGGGTTCGCGGAAGACATCAAGCTGGACGAATTGCGGCTGCAATTCGAGACGAACTTCTTCGGGGCGGTCGCGATGACCAAGGCCGCTCTGCCCACCATGCGCCGGCAGCGCTCCGGACACATCATTCAAGTTTCATCGATTGCAGGACTGCTCGGGTCGGTGACGGTGAGTAGCTACTCCGCCTCGAAGCATGCGCTGGAGGGCTGGAGTGAGTCGCTGCGCTTGGAAGTGAATTCTCTTGGCATCAAGGTTGTGCTGGTCGAGCCGGGGGCGTTTCAAACCGGCATCTGGACGCGCGGAGCCGTGATGGGCGAGCAGGCTACCAAACAAACATCACCCAACAAACAGCGGAGTTTGCGCATGCGGTCAGCGCATCGAAAAGATCCCGAAGGCGGATCCGATCGCCGTTGCGCAAGTCATTGTCGCGATCGCGCAGAATCCAAATCCCAAGCTGCGATACCTGGTGGGACGCGATGCGAAGATTCAGCTGGCGATGAAGCGCATTCTGCCTTGGAAGTGGCACGAGAAGGTCGTGGCCAATTTCCTGAAGATCGACTAAAGGTTTAACCACAGAGGACACGGAGGACACAGAGGCACACAGAAAAGCTTTCCGTTCCTCTGTGTCCTCCGTGTCCCCTGTGGTCAACGATCTTAGGGTTTCGCGTCCAGATCCATGGTCTTCACTGGCAGATCCCAATGCGCGTCCAGGATTTCGAAGCGGCGCTGCTCTTCGCGCTGGAAGGTGTCCTGGTCGGGATACATTTGCTTCTGTAAAGCGGCCTCGTCGAAGGGCTCGTTGGCGACCGTAGCGTTTTTGAAGACAATGGTCACGCGGAAATCCCAACGTCCGTCTTCCGTGGTGTGATAGCGCGGCTGGTCCATCCAGACTTTCGTGATGCGGCCCATCTCCGTTTCTTTCTTCAGGACCGGATAGTGATTCTTCTTGAACAGCTTCAGGAATTCGTCGGCGTGTCCCCATTTCGTTTTGTAGTAATACTCGACCACAAAAGGCTTGTCGGCGGATTGAGCGACGAGGACGGGCGCGACGGTCGTGAAGACTAATAAGGCGACGAAAAGACGGCGCATGAGATTCACTTGGACCCTCCTTGGATTGGGTGCTTTTGCTTGTACACCAATGTGCAGTTAGCATCAATAGGCTTCAGGGAGATTGACGGATTGAACGACGAACAAGAGATCTTGAAACTTTTTGAGGACGGCGATCGGGCGCTGATTTCCGGCGACGTTGATGGAGTTGTCGCGCATTTTTGCCGACGATTATGTGCAGTATGACGAGTCCAGCAAACCTTCGACGAAGTCCGATGTAATCAGCAATCTCAAGTCAGGGAAAATTCGATTTGTGTCGATGGTTTCAACCGGACGGCGCATTCGCATTTTGCGCGACGATGTGGCCGTAGTGCATGGGTCGGAGGACGATGTGGTCGAGCAGGATGGAAGGCGCTTCTCTGTTCGCTATGTGTACATGGATGTGGTTGTGAAGCGCGCCGGACGTTGGCAGATCGTCGCATCGCAGCTGGCGAAGCCTATAATCGGCACCGAGTAATTCACTCGGCTGTTCGCAAACGATTCTGCCAGTGACTCCAAACGAACCACACGGCTCCCGCCACCAGGATCACTCCGATCACGGCGTCGAACTTGTGAAAGTATTTTCCGAGGTCGCGCCAGTTTTCGCCGAGCTTCATGCCAAGATAAGCCAAGCCGAGGCACCACGGCCACGATCCGAGGAAGGTGTAGAGGTGAAAGCGGCCGCGCGGCATGCGCGCGATTCCAGCAGGCAGCGCAATGAATGTGCGGATCACGGGCAGCAGGCGGCCGATGAAGACGGCGAGATATCCCCAGCGCGCGAAGAAGCGATCGGACCAGTCGAGTTCGCGGCGGCCCATCAGGATCCAGCGGCCATAGCGCTCGACCAGCGGACGGCCACCGTATGAACCGATTTCGTAAGCGACCAAAGATCCGAGATTGCAGCCGATCGCACCTGCCGTGGCTACCGCCAGCAATTTGAAGGTGCCCTGAAAGACCAGGTATCCGGCAAAGGGCATGATGAGTTCAGAAGGCAGGGGGATGCACGCGGACTCAATCGCCATCAGAAGAGTGATGCCGGCGTAGCCGGTCACGCCGATGATTTTGCTGATGAAGACAAATAGGACTGCCAGTAGTTTTTCGGTCATGGGAAGGAGTGCTCAGTACCCGGTACTCAGTACTCAGAGAACGCCTTTGCGATCAGCCTGAGAACTGGGAACTGAGAACTTACTATCCAGTGTAACGGAAGCGACTGAAATATAGCCTAGAACGAGCCTTCCTGCGTGAAGGCGTAACCCGGCAAAGTCGCGCCTTGCGGGCCTTTGGTGACTTTGACCCGCACGGTCGGTGCATCGGGAGCAGTGATCCCGGCGGGGCGAAGCATGGCGAACTGCGAGAACACTTCGTTATAGACCTTGGTGACCAGATAATCCTGGCCATCAGCGTCGCTGCGCCACACTTGTCCGAGTTGGATGGAACTGACTGCCACAAGCTTTCCTGACTCTTGCTGGAGTACCTCCAGATTAACGGGGCCCGAGAGAAGCGTCAATTCCCAGCGAGGTTACCGACGGTCAGTCCCGGATTGCCATTCGGCAGCTCTGTTAAGATGTGCCGCAAGGAGTCGCTCATGCCTCGTGGGATCGTTCCACGTCAGCCCGCCCGCACTGGCCGTCAGGACAAAGTTCGCGTGGCCCAATCTTCGGGTGGGAAAAATGCGCGTGCAGGCGCGGAAGCTGTCGCCCGACCATTCAGAGCTAAAGCTAAGGCCGCTACTCCGAAGAGCCCGCAAAAGCCTGCTGCGCCTTCCGCAACTAAAGCAAAGGGCTACAATCCGGTCGCGCCGGAACGCGTGGCGGAAATTCTGCAGCGGCTCGACCAGCTTTATCCAGACGTGACCTGCGCCCTGACTCATGCCAGCGCATGGGAACTGGTGGTGGCGACCATCCTGTCGGCGCAATCGACGGACGTGAACGTGAACCGGGTGACGCCCGAGTTGTTCCGCAAATACCCGACAGTCCAAGCTTTTGCCGCGTTGACTCCAGAGCAACTCGAGCCCGACGTGCGCTCTACGGGATTCTTTCGAAATAAATCCAAATCGGTGGTAGGCGCGGCCAAGAAAATCGTGGCCGATTATCGGCGGTCAGGTTCCCGACGAAATTGAAAAACTGCTCACCCTTCCCGGCGTCGCCCGCAAGACGGCCAACGTTGTGCTGGGATCATGGTTCAAAAAGGCGGTGGGAGTGGTCGTGGACACGCACGTGCACCGCATTTCGCGGCGGCTGGAACTGACCAAGCAGAATGATCCGCAGAAAATCGAACAGGATTTAATGAAGATCATTCCGCGGGAAAAGTGGATTCTGTTTTCACATCAGATCATCTGGCACGGACGCAAGCTGTGCATCGCACGCAAGCCCAAGTGCGCAGAGTGCGCATTGGAAAATATCTGCCACGCCGGGGATAAGACCTGGAGCACTGTGGAGATCCACAAGGACGCGAAAGTGTAGAGACCGTCCCGATTCCATCGCGGTGTCATCCTGAGCGAAGCGAAGGACCTATGCAAACCGCGCAGAAAAAATGCTGCGCTCTCATTCCTGAAATCGGTGCACGACACAATGGTCAACGCAGAGGTTCGCACCAAAGCTCATAAAAGCCATCTAAGTTTGCATAGGTCCTTCGCTTCGCTCAGGATGACAGCGAGTTGGACGAAGTCAACTTCCTGATAATCAGTTTATGGTCTCATCCAACTCGTCCAACACCGGCGCCCGCACGCCCCGCAGATGCAGATTGTGTCCTCCCAGCGTAAAGATGACCACTTCGTTCGTGCCTTTTTTCAGCCAGGGAGCGGGTACATACAAAGTCTGCTGCGGACCGAGATTCCAGAAGCGTCCCAGCGCATGCCCGTTGAGCCAGACAGCGCCTTTGCCCCAGCCGCGCGTATCGAGGAATGTGTCGCCCGTGTCTCGCAGATCGAATTCTCCGCGGTAAAAGGCGGGACCTTGCAGGGCCTCGACATTCGTCTTCATGAATGACAACTTCGACAGATCGTCCATCGGCAAAGGATAGACTTCCCAGCCCGACAGCTCTTTGCCTGAAATATTCACTGCTCCGTTGATTCCCTGCCGCTCCTTCCGCAACTCGGTGGTGAAATTGATGCGGCCCGTGCCCTCGACCAGGATGTCGAGGGTCGAATCGGCGCCAGCCTCGATCCGCAGATGGTCCTGTTTCTTGCGGCGATCCAGCACTCCGACCTGCTTCCCATTGACGAAGACCCGCGCGTAGCTGCGCAGTTCGTGGATCTCTAACTCGCCGGCGATCGGCGTTTTGATCTTGGTTCGATACAAGATGTACCCGTAGGATTGCCCGAACGTCTCCATGGACCGTGGCTTTTCCACGCTGATTGGAGTCGGCAGGTTCGACCACAGCGGCGCGCTCTCTGTCAACTCAAATTCCGGCACGTCAATAATCGGCAAGGGCGCTGGCGGATCGGGAAAACTTATTCCCGGACGATGTTTCGCGATCACGTCGCGAAAGGCAAAATACTTCTTCGTCAGCGCGCCCGACTCGCTCACCGGTGAATCGTAGTCGTAGCTGGTGACGTCGGGTTCGTAGTTCTTGCGATCCCAGTTCGCGCCGTTCATGAAACCGAAGCTGGTTCCGCCGTGAAACATGTAAAGATTGATCGAGTATCCCTGGCTGAGAATCCAGTCCAGTTCCTGCGCCTGCTGGTTCGCGTCGGTGGCGTGATGTTTTTCGCCCCAGTGATCGAACCAGCCGTCCCAATATTCACCACTCATCATCGGGCCGCCGGGACGGAACTTCTGCAGCTTGGCGAACTCTGCCTTTGCCTCGCCCGGACCGAAGTTCACGACCGCATGAATGTCAGGCAGGGTTCCGGCAGGAAGTTCGTCGCCGCCGTCGGCGGTATAGAGCAGACCTTCACCCAGGCCGGCATTGCGGAGCGCAGCCAGAATGCGCTTCATGTACGCGTGATCGTCGCCGAACGATCCGTACTCGTTCTCGACCTGTACGGCGATGATCGGGCCGCCATGCGTGATCTGCAGCGGAGCCAGTTCCCTGCCCAGTCTTTGCAGCCAGCGTTCGGCCGGGGCCAGGAATTTCTCGTCGCCGCTGCGCAGCACGATGTCAGGATCGGCCAGCAGCCATGCGGGCAATCCGCCGAGATCCCATTCGGCGCAGGCATACGGCCCGGGCCGCAGGATGACGTAGAGTCCTTCTTCCTGCGCGATGCGTATGAATGCCGCCACATCGAGCGATCCGCTGAAGTCATAGACTCCGGGCTTAGGCTCATGCACGTTCCAGAAGACATAGGTCGAGATCGTGTTCAGTCCCATGGCTCGCGCCTTTTGAAGTCGATCTCGCCAGTATTCGCGCGGAATGCGCTCGTAGTGCAGTTCTCCCGAGATGATCTGCAGAGGCTTGCCATCAAGTACGAAGTGATCGCCTTCGATGCCGATCTGATGGGCCGAAGTGGCAGCGCCCTGCGCGCAGGCAGGTGGCGGGACGACGAACGTACCGCTCAGAACAATCGCGATGAAGATGTGACGAAGTTTCGAAGTGCCCATGAATTTCACGACCTGACGATCTGGCAGCGGATCCATTTCTCAGCGTCACCCCGAAGGATACGAGGGATCAAGGACTTCGGTCCGAGGGTTCCCTTCGTGATACTTCGTGCCCTTCGTGGTCCAAGCTTTTTGCTCGTTCAGTCTCAAAGCGCCCCTGCCGATAATGCGAAGCGCAGACTGAGTAGAAACCGCCTCTGCTAGACTCTCTTTTTTACCTTACCTTGAGGATCCGCGCCATGCGCCGCTGCGCACTCTTTGCTATCGTCATACTTGTGAGTATCGTTATGAGCACTATCGTCGCCGAAACCGCCGCCCAGACCCTGCCCGCGCCGCAGGCGGTCACCGATCCGAAGCAGATTTCGTCCAAGCCCAACGCGCAGGTCGAGCCGCGCAGCCTGACCATCGAGAAGCTGTACATGACGCGCCAGATCGGCCGCCCGACGTGGTCTCCCGACGGCAAGAGCATCGCGTTCATCTCGAACATGAGCGGGCGGAATAATCTGTGGCTGGTTCCTTCCGAGGGCGGATGGCCGGTGCAGTTGACGGTCAGCGACCAGCGGCAGACCGCGCCGGCGTGGTCTCCGGATGGCAAGTGGATCGCCTACCAGTCCGACTACGACGGCGACGAGCAGTGGGACATCTTTCTTGTGTCGCCGAAGACCGGCAAGGTTGTGAACCTGACGCAGACGCGCGAGATCGCGGAACTGAATCCGACGTGGTCGCCCGACGGGCGTTACCTCGCGTATGAAGTGAAGCCGAAGACTTCGGCGGCGTACGAGATCGATATCTACGACATGGTGATGCGCGAGGTGAAGCACCTCACGACCAACACGCCGCAGGATCGCGGGAATTACGGAATCGATCTGGTCGAAGGACGGGAAGTCCATCGTCTACACGCAGGAGCAGGCCAAGGGTACCGACTCAAATATTTTCATCGCCGATGTCGCCACGGGAAAGAGCACGCTGCTCACGCCGCATGAAGGCGAGCAGCGGTTTTACGCCAACGACTTCTCTCCTGATGGCAAGCGTGTGCTTGCTGACCTCGAATGCGGCCAATGGATACGAGAACATCGGATTGCTCGATGTCGCGACCAAGAAGATCACCTGGCTCACTAACGACAAGTGGGAGATTCGCGGCGGCGAGTTCTCGCCCGACGGCAAACACATCACCTTCAGCGCGAATGTTGACGGCAACGAAGACATCTACTTATACGATCTCGCCACGAGGAAAGTCTACGGCTCTCCCCATTCCCAAAGGTGTGAACGAGCCTGCGGGCGGGCACTCCGCGTTCAGCCCGGACGGCCAGCGCCTGCTCTACTAACCACAACGGACCGACGGCTCCGGGCGATCTCTGGGTGTACGACCTCGCCACCGAGCAAGTCGCAGCAGGTTACGCATTCGCTGGTCGCGGGCGTACGTTCGGAGGATATGGTTGAGCCGTATCTGGTGCACTATCCCAGCCGCGACGGCAAGTGGACCATCTCCGCGTTTCTGTACGTGCCGTTCAACATGGCGCGCAACGGGCAGAATGCGGCCATCGTTTACATTCACGGCGGCCCGACTTCGCAGACCATGAATTCCTTCAACCGCTTCGTGCAGTTCGCCGCGAATCAGGGATACATGGTGCTGGCGCCCAACTATCGCGGGTCGACCGGATACGGCAAGGAATTTCAGCAGGCCAATCTGTTCGACATGGGCGGCGGCGATTTGCAGGACGTGCTGGCGGGCGTCGACTGGATCAAGCAGACCGGGCATCTCGATCCGAAAAAGATTGCGGTGATGGGCGGAAGCTACGGCGGCTATCTCAGCATGATGGCGGTGACCAAGGCGCCCGACGTCTGGGCCGCGGGTGTGCCGATTGTGCCCTTCGTGAACTGGTTCACCGAAATCGAGAATGAAGATCCGGTGCTGCAGCAATCCGATCTGGCGACCATGGGCGATCGTGGTGAAGAACAAGGCACTCTACGAAGACCGGTCGCCGATCAACTTCATCGATCAGATCAAGGCGCCGCTGCTTCTGCTGGCTGGAGGACACGATCCGCGATGTCCGAAGTCAGAGACCCAGCAGGTGGTCGATGCGATCAAGAAGCGCGGCGGCACGGTGGACTACAAGATTTACGAAAACGAAGGCCACGGGTTCGCGCGCGTGGAAAACCAGATTGACGCGTACAAGCGCGTCGCGGATTTTCTGCTGGCGCATGTGGTCCCGGCGGATTGCAGTTGCACGGTGACCGAGTAGTTGTACATACAATTTTGTACATTTATAAGATTCATTGTTATCAATAACTTAGGGCTAAGTTGTTGACTCCACTATGAGTCGGTGTCGCTGGCGGGCGATTCTAGAGCCGCCAGTCGGCGGACGGCCTCCAGGCCTCCGAGGAGGTCGATTGTCGATCCTAGGGGCCTTAGCGGCTCAGGAAATGGCATCCTGGATGGCAATGGAGACCAGAAATCGGCGCTGGCCCTCCGCCGGCTTGAAGGGTTATCAATAACTTGGCGCTAAGTTATTGACAGCGGAGTACCTAGAAGCGTCTCCGGTATCGCGCTGCTTCCCCTTTTCAATGACTTGCCTCTAAGCTCCTGATTTGTTTGAACTCTCGACGACCCCGACGATAGCCTTGATCAATCCCGGAATCGTGAACTCTTTGGCTGCGATGTCAACGGGCAGGCCAAGTTCGCGCAGAGTCGCCGAAGTAACCGGGCCAATCGAGGCCAGGCGAATTCCAGCAAGTTCCTTGGAGCGCTTTCGGCTGGTTGCGCCCAACAATTCCACGAAATTCTTCACCGTCGACGAACTGGTGAAAGTCACCACATGCGGGCGTATTTTCGGATTCTTCAACGCGGCGCGCAGGCGGGATCGAGAAGACGTGGGCACGATGGTTTCGTAGGCTTCGACGACATCGACGAGTGCTCCGGCATTGCGCAATTCGTTAGGGATCACGTCGCGAGCGACCTTGGCGCGCACCAGCAATACCTTTTTCCCTTTTACCTTGTTCTTCAAGCTGCGCACGACCGACTCGGCCACGTATTCCTTAGGGACGACGTCGACATTCGTTCCCCGCTGCTGAATGGCCTTTGCGGTGGCAGGACCGATCGCAGCGACGCGGAGGCATTCGAGATCCGCGGGCTGCAGTCCCATTTTGTTCGTCCGCTTCCACATGGCTTCAACGCCGTTCACGCTGGTCAGGATCAACCAGTCGTAGGAATCGATGTCCTTCAGCGCAGCATCGAGCGGTTTGAATGACTTAGGCTTCCGGATCTCGATGAACGGAATCTCGATCACATCGGCGCCCCGCTGGCGCAGTTTGGCGGAGAGGGCGCCGGCCTGGTGTTTCGCTCGGCCGACAAGGACTCGGATTCCGCTCAGCGGTTTGGTGGCGGCGTTCACTTTCTTCTTCATTTCTTCGACGGGGGACAAGAGTGTCCGGCGACGCGAACTCAGTCGCTCTCCTTCTTCGCGCCTCGGCCTCGCTCCCGCATCAAACGCGAAACACCGGAGATGGCGGTGTCCTCGGCCTTCTCGAGGGAGGCAATCACATTCGCCTGCTCTTCTTTGGTGCGATTCTGGCTTAGCTTGAACTTGGCTTCGAGTTTTGTGACTGTGATTTCCACGCCCACGATGTGGCTTAGCATGCGCTCTCGGTACGCGTCCGTGAAGGTCGACCACTGGTCGGCATAGGCGGGCTCGAAGGTGCCGATGAGTTGGTGGAGCACACCTTGCAAATCGCCCGGCGAGGCAAACACGCGCGCGTTGCCGTAGGCGTGGACGGCGCCATAGTTCCAGGTGGGAACATTTTCACGGGTCACGTAGTTCGAGGCAGACACGTAAGCATGGGGCCCGTGAAAGATCGTCATGCACTCCGGCTGCTTCTCGAGATAGCGCCAGTGCGGATTGGCCTTGGCCACGTGGCCTCGGATCACGAGATGATCTTCTTTTTCCTGGACAAATACTGGAAGGTGTGTGGCGAAGGGACCGTCGTCCGTGGACGAGATCAGGATCGCGAACGGATTCGCGTGCATGAACGCTACAGCGTCGGCATGGTCGTGCCCGCGGAAATGTTCGGGAATGTACACGCAGGTCTCTTTTGTCCCTTCGGAGCCTTGGTGGAATCTTCGCTCGTTCTTCCCACGGCTTACGTTGTGGGCTGCACTCTTTCGCCGCCCTTCGACTCAGCTCAGGGCAGGCTTTCGCGGCTCGGCCTGCTTCTTGCGAACGTGGAGAAGTTTTTCGACGACTGCTACCACTTCTCCCTGTTCGTCTTTCACTTCTACTTGGAACGTGGGCTCGTATTTCGCCAGCGTCTTCAGCTTCTCACGAATATCGTCGAGCTGCGCGTCGCTCAGGCGAAACTCGGCGCGGACCGTGCCCTTCCCCGGCTTACGATAGCGGATGCTGGCCGCCTTGTCCCAAACGATGTACTCCCGACCCAAATTCGCCATCACCATCAGCATATAGAAAGCGTCGGTCATGGCAAAGAGCGATCCGCCGAAATGCGTGCCGACGTAGTTGGCGTTCCACCAGCGCAGCTTCATTTCGACGTCGACGGCCTTCATGTCGGGCGCGATATGCGTGACGCGGATGCCCGCGCCCAGGAACGGCGGCCAGAAGTTGATCCAGCGGCGCAGTGCGTGCGAAGACTTCGACCCACCGAGGAGCTTAAGAAGGATGCTTCGGCTCATCCCGTTAACCATGCAGCGCCTGAAGGCGCATTTCCGATGAATTGCTGAACGGCATGCCTGAAGGCATGCCCTGATACAAAACTTCCTCTTCGCGGCCCGCGGATCACGGTTGCGGAGGGACGGCCAGGCCGCGGCCATAGACGGCTTCAAGGATCTGGTCGCCGCCGCGTTGGAGCAGAGCTGCGCCCGCGTCGTTGCCAAGCTTTTCGGCGTCTTCGATCCTTCCGTCGCGGGAGTCGCGGAGGAGTTTCGAGCCGTCGGGATCGGCAACGATGGATTCGAGATGCAGTTTGCCGTTCCGCATTTCCGCGAAGGCTCCGATGGGGACCTGGCAGCCTCCGCCGAGGCTGTTGAGCAGGGCGCGCTCGCAAGTGGTGGCGGCGTGGGCGGCCGGGTCATTGAGAAATTCCAGATGTTCGCGAGTCGCGGCGTCGCCCAGCCGAATTTCGATGCCGAGCGCTCCCTGCCCTGCAGCGGGGCACATGACGTCCGCGGGAATGATCTGTTTGACGAGTTCGGTTTTGCCCAGACGTTTCAGGCCTGCCGAGGCGAGGATGATGGCGTCGTATTCTCCCTGCTCGAGCTTGCGCAGGCGCGTGTCGACGTTGCCCCGCAGCGGATGAATGTCGAGATCGGGGCGCACAGCCTTGAGTTGCGCCTGTCGCCGCAGGCTGGACGTGCCAACCCGCGCGCCCTGGGGCAATTCCTGGAAGCTCGCATAGTGGCGCGAGCAGAAGGCGTCGCGCGGGTCTTGGCGTTCGGTGATGGCGGCGATTTCGAATCCTGGCGGAAGTTCCGTGGGCAGGTCCTTCAACGAATGCACGGCGAGATCGACGC
This sequence comes from uncultured Acidobacteriaceae bacterium, assembly GCA_963788555.1. Lineage (GTDB taxonomy): Bacteria > Acidobacteriota > Terriglobia > Terriglobales > Acidobacteriaceae > Sulfotelmatobacter. The sequence continues at coordinate 1,700,409 of CAWBHM010000008.1, forward strand.
GTCCGGCGGCCAAGGCCTCTTCAATCTCTTTGGTGAACATGCCCTTGGTTCCGACCATGGCCAGGGCGACGTCGGTGATCTTGTCGCCGGTGGTGTGGATGATTTCGATCTCGACTTCGTGTCCGCGGGCACGCAACAGTGCGGAAATGTGGTTGGCCTGCCAGAGGGCGAGTTGGGAACCGCGGGAGCCGATGCGGAGTTTGGCCGGGTGCGAACCGTTGTTGGAGTCGGTCATCGGGTGATCCGTGTATTCTGAGCTGGTGCGGTCCCTGCGGGACTCGTTCCTCTTCCCTCGCCCATCCGGCACTGCGGTGCCGGGTTTTCACCTGGCGCCGCTTCGCGGCTGGAGACGTGGAGTTGCTCGGTTTCGTGCTCGTCGAAGAAGTGGATTACGATGCGGAAATTCCCTTCGTCGCCGCGGGTTGTATCACCGCGATAGGGATCCTTCGACTCCGCCTGACGATTCGCTTCGCTCATCGCCAGACTCCGCTCAGGATGACAGGGCTTGAGGGAAGGTTCAGATGCCGGACGAGCTGATAGGGCACGGGGGCTCATTGGCGCGTCCCCACTTCGTTCTTCTTCTCCGGATCCCGCGCTTCCTTGTCGCGCAGGTTGAACAGACGCCGCACTACATCGACCACCGTCGTCGCCTCGGACTCTTTCGCCGCCGTCTTCAGCGTCGTGATGGGTGTGTGCATGACTTTGTTGATGATGCCGCGGGTCAACGCTTCGATCGCGATCTCCTGCTCGGGAGTTAACTGGCCCATGCGTCCGCGCACGCGGTCGATTTCCGCCTGCCGGATCGTTTCCAGGTGATCTTGCAGCGACACGATCGTCGGCACGACGTCGAGCGTGCTGCAGCCGCGCTTCGAAGCGCTCGACTTCGCTGGTAATGATGGCTTCGGCGAGTTCGGCTTCCTTGCGGCGGTCGGCAACGTGGCTGCTGACGGCCTGCTGCAGGTCGTCGATGTCGTAGGTAAAAATGCCGTCCAGCTTCGCCATGTCCGGCGAAACGTCGCGCGGCACGGCGATATCGATGAAGAACATGGGCTTGTTCTTGCGGCGGGAGAGGAATTGCTCGCCATGCTCGCGCCGGAAGATAGCGTGCGGTGCGCCCGTCGAGGTGATAACGATGTCGGCGCGGTCGCAGGTGGCGTAGAGATCCTCGAACTTGATGGCCTGCCCGTTGAATTTCTGCGCCAGTCCAATCGCGCGCTCGTAGGTGCGGTTCGCGACGAAGATCGATGCGCAACCGTGGGCCATCAGGTGACGGGCGGCGAGTTCGCTCATCTTCCCTGCACCCACGATGAATACGTTCTTGCCCTGCAGCGTGCCGAAAATCTTTTTAGCCAGCTCGACCGCAACCGAGGCGATCGACACCGACGACGATCCCACCGCGGTCTCGCTGCGCACGCGCTTGGCAACGGCGAAGGCGCGGCTGAAGAGCTGGTCGAGTTGTCCGCGAACCGCGCCCACAGCCCGAGCCGTGGCATAGGCTTCTTTCACCTGGCCGAGAATCTGGGCTTCTCCGACCACCATCGAATCCAGGCTCGAAGCCACGCGAAACAGGTGCCGCACTGCATCTTTCTCGCGAAATTCGTACAGATGCGCATCCAGTTCTTCCGGCTTCAGATGAAAGTGATCGTGCAGGAATCCGCGCAGGTCGGCGTGGCCGTTGGTGGTATGCGCCACAATCTCCACGCGATTGCAGGTGGAGATCACCATGCCTTCTTCAATCCCCGGATAGGCCGTGAGATCGCGGCAAGTATCGGGCAGGCGCGACTCGGGGATCGCCAGCCGCTCGCGCACTTCGAGCGGAGCGCTCTTATGATTCACGCCAATGAGCTGGAATCTCATAATTCGAGCGTCGTCCTCATGAGGCGGCGAACCTGTGGATCGCGGAAAAATAGTTGGCGGCCCATGCGGCCAGCGCGGCCACGAATGCAAAGGTCGCCAGGAACGCGGCGCGGCGTCCGCGCCATCCCGAGTTCCAGCGGGTGAAGACCATGACCATGTACACGACCCACATCAGCACCGACAACAGAATCTTGGGGTCGAGAAAGTCGAGGTGTCCGTAGGTGGAGATCGCCACCACCGACCCGGTCAGCAGGCCCAAAGTCATAAACGGGAACCCGAGCAGCAGCGAACGGTAGCCGATCTGGTCAATCACTTCCAGTGCGGGCAGGAACGAAATCAAACTCGTGGATTTCTTCGCCTTCAGGCGGCGTTCCTGCAAAAGATAGAGCAGGCTCGCTCCGAAGCTGACCAGCAGAGCCGCGTATCCGATGAAGATCAGGAAGATGTGGGCAGCCAGCCATCCTTTGTGCGAAACGAACTGGGTCAAGAGCACGGGCTGCTCATCGACCGCCGCAACAAACGTCAAAAAGAACACCACCGGAAATACCACAACTCCGGGCGACGTCGTCTTGTAAATCGCATAGATCACCATGAAGAACGACATCGAAAGAAACGCCAGCAGCGATTCCCCGTTGTGCACCGACGCCCACACAACCTGTCCGGAAAGGAAGAGTTCAGTCAGCGACACGAAGTGGAACACCATGCCCAGGCTGGCGGCATGCAGGGCGACGCGGCTGAACAGGTCGCTCGTGCGCGTCAGCGCCACGAACGCATAGACCAGCCCGATAAAGTAGCACCCCAGTGCAAAGCGCAGCCAAAGCAGTGACATAGGCCTTATAAGTTCCGGAATCCCTTGAGTTTACCCCAAATCGCGGGTCCGGTCTGTCTTCCTCTCGTACGTGGACCATTTTCCACGCGCCCGCGGGTAAGGCAAACAAAGCGGGTCACTTAAGGATGTGATCAGGATCACAGACGAAAATGTTAGCGGGAAGGACTTTCCGAATGCGCCAGCGGCAAGGGCCCTGGATCAGCGATTGCGCCCATGTAGAGGATGCCCTGTGTCTGATTGTCGCAGATGGCAAAGAAGAACGGACGGTTAACGATCATGCGAAAAGGCTCAGGGCGAGGACCGCTTGAGACCCCTCCGATCACGCCACCGGTAATTCCGGCGGAGACAACCTCCGTTCCTTCTTCATCAACCTTCAGCGAAATCACTTGCAGAACTCGGGTTAGCCTTGCACCTTCGGGATTGTCAACGAGCGGGGCGAACGAAGAGAAGGACGTGAAAGCTCGATCCACTCCCAAGTCGGCGAGAATCGTCTGAATATCTGCACGATACTCGGAGCGGAAGCGCGGCAGTTCCAAGTAGCCGTTCCTTTCCGAAAGTTCCGACTGCCATGCTGTCCAGTTGTCGACCGTGAGGGATTGTTCGAAATCTTTGAGACTTGAATCTTCGTCCGGCAGAAAGATAAACATCGCCGCGTGGTGGTAAGGAAGGCGGACTGCCTGGAACTTGGGCCCACGGAGATAGTTGAAGTGGCCGCCTTGCGACATCATGGAAACCTGTTTCTTTTCGCCCGACGGCAAGGTGAAGTCGCCGGGGCGAGTTTGGGCCGCAAGAAACGGCTCGAGCCATGCACCCTTGAACCAGGTTGTATCGACCAACAGGAAGTCATCCCCCTTCCAGGAATCGAGGGCTTGCGTCAATCCGCCCCCCGTCTGTCGGGACACCCAGCCATTGACGGCATCTACCGCAGCTGAACCCCTATTGGGTACGGCAACAATCTGAAACGAGTAAAACTTCTTGTTCGTATCGAGAAATGAGCGACGCACCGCCACTCGTGGCTGTGTCCACAGTGAACCCGCCAGGATGAGGTGCTCTGCCGGAGCCGCGCAACAGATCGGGGGCGGCGGAGCTCGCCGCACTTCGGGAGGCCGCGATGGCCTTTTGGATGTCGGCGCCCGATAGGAAAGGGTCTGCCGCAATGCCAGACTCTGCGCGTTGATCTCCTCCTTGGATAGGCTGCTGAACTCGAATGCGTTAAGTATCTCTTCGCGCGCCTTGGGCTCGGCACCGTTCTGAAAAAGTGCGAAATCCAGGGAGAGGCCGGTCGGAGAGGTCAGCACATTAGCGTCTGGAGTCTTCGCCACGCTTTGGCGAAAGAGTTTGAAAGCAAATCGGGTGTTGCCGTCAACCAGAGGGGAATAGCTTGGTTTGTCCTGAGCGATGCACCGGGGCATCGCTGCCAGCGTAACCAGAACCATGAGAAGCTTGACGTGTCGAATCATCTTCGACACGATGATCGCATTGACTGGGTCAAATGACGAGGTTACGTTCGGCCTAAACTTCGCCCGGTCAGCGGAAATCCGATCATTTTGGCTTTGGCACGCCAGCGGTATGCGGGTTATCGGTCCCTGTCGCGTGCGGATTCGCCATCCCCGGAGGTACGGCACCCGCGTTGTGGCCGGCCCCCATCGATCCCATGTCGCCGGGCGCGAAGCAGGTCACGCGTCCGCTGGATGCAACGCGCAACGGCGAGGGACAGTCTCCGCTGGTCAACGCTGCCGACGGTCCCGTGCCTTGCGATTGCACGGTGAACAACTTCCCTGCGGCATCCCCCGCGACTCCTACTGCCATTCCAGGCATGTCATAGGCAACATAGAATGCGTGCTTGCTCTGGCTCGCCTGCATGGCGCAATCCGCCGTAGCCTTGGACTGGTCGGCGGGAGACTGTACGTTGAGGCGCCCACAATCGGTCGCGCCCGCTCCTGAATATTCCTGCAATTTCTGTTGCACGGCATCAGGCGGCTTCGAAGATGATGCACTCGAGGGTGCGGATGGAGTGGACTTGTTACAAGCTGTGAGACAGCAGAGCGCGAAGATCAGTGCGACGCCGGAGTTCTTCATGACGACGTGATTGTAAATGGGAGAATGCGCTCGCGGGAATCACCAACACCAAGAGCATCCACCACGGAGGACACAGAGGTACACAGAGGGATTCCTCCGTGTCCTCTGTGTCCTCCGTGGTGAATGGTTTTGTGCGCTCAAAATGCCCTGGATATACACAGTCCCTTATTCCACGCCCAAGCTCGCCAGAGCTTCTTCCAGCAGCCCGAAGTCGATAACCAAGCGCCGCCCGTGAGCCCGTACGTCCTCCAGTTCGTCGAAGGCCTTGAAGAGCCGCATTTTGGCGGCGGCATATTGCTCAGCCTCATTCAGCGGACGACCATGTTTCTGGCCCCAGGCAGCACGCGCGCCTTCTGGAAGGAAGACACTGACTGCATAGGTCAACTTGCGGTCGGAGGTCACGTCGAAGACGAACTCAGTCGCGGGAGCCTCCGGATCGTCACGCAGCGCAGGACGTTGGCCGACGAAATAATATTGGTAGACGTATCCCTGAGAACCGGTGTAGGTCTTCACTCGGCGAACGGGCGGATTCGGAGCCATGCCGACATTATGGAACGCGGACTGGGAGTTTGTCGCGGCCCGCGTCGCCGCCGCACTCTGGCGGGCAGCCCCCTTCCGGTCGATTCTTCTTTCCCGTTCCCGACACACGACGAACTCAATCGGAACTCAATTCAAGCATCAGCAGCATCGCGCCGATAGATCTCCTCAGGAGACCTCTGCATGCTGCAGCAATGGTTCTGGGTTCCTCTGGGTGCGCTTGTCGTTCTCGTGCTTTACCAGCAATTCCGGATTTATCACATTCACCGGGAAGCGAAGAAGAAGGAAGAGTTGTTCCAGATCGTGACCGAGAACGCGGCGGACATGATTGCTTTGGTGGACGTGAAAGGACGCCGCCTTTACAACAGTCCTGCCTACAAGAGGATCCTCGGTTATTCGGCAGCGGAGCTAGGGGAGACTTCGGCCTTCGAACAAATCCATCCAGACGACCGCTTCAAGGTTCTCGACGCGGCGCGAGAAGCCCGAGAGAGCGGCACCGGAAAGCGGTTGGAGTATCGCATCAAGCACAAGGACGGAAGCTGGCGCGTGCTGGAATCGATCGCCAGCACGATCCGCAACGACAAGGGCGAAGTCGCGAAGCTGGTGATTGTGAACCGCGACATCACGGAGCGCAAGCGCGCGGAGCAGCAACTCGAACACAATTTGTTTCACGATCCGCTGACCAGCCTTCCCAACCGGCGAATGTTTCTCGACCGCCTGCAGAATTCCTTCAGTCGTTCGCGGCGGGAAACTGGACGACCTTACACCTTGCTGCTGGCGAACGTGGATCACTTTAAAGTCTTCAACGAAACCATGGGCGCGGAAGCAGGGGATCATGTGCTGCTGGAGATCGGGCGCCGGCTCGCGGACGCATTTGCGGCAGGACGAGACCATCACGCGACGCGAGAGCGCCGACTCCTCCGCGGAGGTTGTGTTGTTCCGCCTGGGCGGAGATGAATTCACCGTGCTGCTGGACTCCGTCGGCGATCCCAGCGATGCCATGCGCGTGGCCAAGAACATCCAGACCGCGGTCGCAGAGCCTTTCTTCATTGCATCGCGGGAGATGCGCGTGTCGTTGAGCATTGGAATCGCGGTAGGCAATCTTACGCACGAGCAACCTGAGGACGTTCTGAAGGATGCCGATGTCGCCATGCGCCGTGCGAAAGCGTTGGGTGGATCGCGCTGCGAGGTGTTTGACGAGGCCATGCATACCCGCGCTGTCGGGCGGCTGCGGCTGGAGTCGGATCTGCGGTCCGCGTTAACCGAGCGGCAGTTTCGCATCTACTACCAGCCCGTTCTGCAGCTCGACACGAGGCGAATTGTGAGCTTCGAAGCTCTCCTGCGATGGGACCATCCTTCGCAAGGACTCATCTCTCCTTACCGCTTCATCGAAGCGGCTGAGGACACTGGCATTCTGGTATCGATCGGGCATTGGCTGATCCTGCAGGCTTGCCGGCAACTGTGTGATTGGGAGTCGAACCGTGTCTCCGACCAGCCCATGAACATCACGGTGAATGTTTCGGCGCGGCAGTTTGCGGACGCGCGCCTGGTGAACGACATTCAGGATGCGCTGCAAGAAACCGGCGTAGATCCTGCGCGGCTGCAACTGGAGATGACGGAAAGCGTCGCCGCTGCCGATCCCAAACTGACCGTCACGGTGCTCTCTCATCTGAAGCACATGGGGATTGGGGTGATCCTCGACAATTTCGGCACCGGCACCACATCGCTGCGCGGGCTGAGGCAGTTTCCCCTGGAGGCGCTTAAGATTGACCGGTCGCTGGTGCGGGAAATGCAGTCGGACAATGCCACTTCCGACATCGTGGAATTGATCATCGCCATGGCTCACAAGATGAATCTGAAAGCGATTGCGGAAGGCATCGAGAATGTCCGCCAGATCGAGCGACTGCTGGAACTGGGATGCGAGTACGGACAGGGATACTACTTCTCGCAGCCGATGGAAGCGAAAGCCGCAGTTGCAGTTCATGCGGCAGCAGGTTGCCCCAGCGAAGAGCCGGGGAGCAGGCAAAGTAATCGCCAACCAGGTTCGCAACTTTATCGCGCTCCATTCCCCGGAGAGACGACTCTTCCATACTCGGTGGCGCGGCTGAGGCGGTCGAACATTTGCCATGCAGCCAAAGAGACTTTGCTGATGGCTTCTTCTCCTTCGCGCTCGTTGCGCAGGAACGCCGTCATGACACAGATCACATAGGGACGGCCTTCGACGAAGACGATGCCGGAATCGTTGCGCACGGCTTCCAGCGAACCGGGCTTGTTGGCAATCTTCAGATCGGCGGGCAGGTCGCGCGGGATCCAGGAATCTTTATTCGTGCTCAGCATTGCAAAGAAGTCCGCCGTGGATTCTTTGTTCATCACCTTGCCGTGGTAGATGGCATCGAGCAGCGTCATCATTTCGCGCGGCGTGGAGATGTTTTCGCGGCCTTCCTTGGCGGCCTGAAGGTCCATCATCTTGCGGCGCAGCCGAGTGTGCGTGAGGCCGAGCGAGTCGAGCATGGCATTCACGTTCGGCATGCCGACGCGGTCGATCAGCACATTCGTCGGCGGAATTGTCGCTGACGGCAACCATCATCGTGGCCAGGTCGCGCAGCGTGAGGCGCGTGACGCCCGGGGTCAGTCCGCCCATGATGTCGCTGTCGGGAACGAGATCGGACGATTGCACCGTGTACAGATCGGTGAGCTTGAGCTTGCCTTGTTGCACTTGCAGGTACAGATTGGCGAGCACCGTGATCTTGATGGAGCTGGCCTGGGCGAAGACTTCGTCTTCGTGCAGGAAGTAGTGGTCGCCGGTGGTGAGGTCTTCGATGGCGACTCCCATGACGCCGTCGAGGTGCTGGTCGACCTGCTGAATCCTGGCTTCGAGCTTCTGCCAGAGGACTTTCTGTTTAGCATCTGAAGGTGAAACGGACTGGGCAAAGCACCGAGCCACAAGAAGCACACAGCAAAGAAGAGTTTTCACCGGACGGGTCTCCTGACGGCAGGAATTGTAGCAGCCGGTGGGAAGAGGATGCCTGGCACGGGGTTTTGAGTGAGATGGGGTTGTTAAAACAGTTGTCGGACCGATTGACAAATTCCGATTTATTCTATATTGTATAGATAATGTCTTCGGGTCGCGATTATCTCGGCGAATTCGAGCACATCGTTGTTCTAGCACTTCTGCGGCTGGGAGATCGAGCCTACGGCGTCACCGTGCGGCAGGAGATCGAATTCCGCACGAAGCGTGAGGTATCCGTTGGGGCTGTCTATGCCACGCTCGATCGCCTAGAAACAAAAGGTTACGTGAAATCCCTGCGCGGCGATCCGACTCCAGAACGTGGCGGCCGCTCGAAGCGTTTCTTCCGTGTCACGGCCAAGGGCGTCGGAGCGGTGGCCCGCGCACAACACGCACTCCACAGTATGTCCGAAGGCCTCGATCTCATCCGGAGCTACTCATGAAATCCTCAGCAGATTTTGTTCAGCCCCCGCGCATCGCTGCGTGGCTCGTCAATCTCTTCACTCCTACTGAAGAGGCGGAATCGATTTCCGGCGACCTGCTTGAGGAATTCTCTCAACTGGCGTCGAAGTCAGGAGTTAGTGCCGCCCGAAGCTGGTATTGGCGGCAAACTGCGAAAACCATCGCACATCTCGCCGACGGCCGGATTCCGTGTTGCTCCCGTTTCGACCACTGCCGTGATCGTCGGAGGGTTCCTGCTGAGGCACTTCGTCTCCCTGCTGCCCGAACGAGCAATCTTCGCAGTTCTGCACCGATACGGCGTCTTTGATCATCATTTCAACACCTATGTGTTCTTTGCGACAGACGGGATTGCGATGGGACACGTCTTTGCTTCGATGTTCGTTGGGTGTGTCATCGCGTGGCTCTCCAAGGGTAGGGAGATGGTTGCTACGATGACGCTTGGTTTAGTCCTTTGCGCAATGATTGTAGCTTCTTTGTTGCTATCGGCAGCCAGGGGGAATGACGTAACGACGTGGGTTTGGCTGCCATGGGAGACTGCTGATTGGTTGGCGATCATTGTCGGCGGAATAATTGTCCGAATACTAAGGCCGTCCGAGCCCACTCGGCACCGGACAACATAGTTCCCATGGATCGTCCCGCATCGCAAGTAAACCCTGATCGGTCACTGGCGATAAATCTCTACATCGCTCATTGACTCCGGTCCTCTGATTCCGAACCGTTGCAATGGTCGCCGTAAACTCTTAATCCGCCTGGCCGATGAGAAGGCAATAGCCGTCGGGATCTTCCACGCGAATTTCGCCCTTGGGCATGTATTCGGGATAGGTGATCGGGGAGACTTTCACGCCGCTCGCCAGGAGATGCTCGCGCAGAGCAATGAGATCGGGCGAGTAGAGGTAGAACAGTACGGCCTGCTGGCTGGCGATAACGGGTTCCGAGGCGCGCGCGAACATAAGATCGGCTTGACCGCAGTTCAAGTGCACCCATTGCAGATCGCCCGCGGGAGTGCGGAGGCTGCCGCGAACTTCCATCCCCAGCAGTCGGTAGAAGTCGACCGAGCGCTGCACGTCGGCTGCATGCGCCATGGGGATGAGGCCTGTGACTTTGGCGGTCATGCTTCGCAATCCTTTGCCGGGGTCTGCTCGGCGGACAGCACCTGCGGCAACACTCCGGCGACTGTCTCCCCAGCAGGCTGCGGAAAAACTCCCGTGAGCGCCCTGAAGGTCCCTCAGGCGCTGAACCGCGGACACATTTTGAACGACTTAGCGGCACGAGTGGAACTCGTGCCCTTCCCAAATCCTCTCAAATTGAGTTTTTCCGCACCCTGCTAGTGGTTCGATGCGACTTCAGCCGTCGATTTTCGCTTCGCGCAGTTGCTTCACGGCAGTCTCGGAGCTGACGGGAGAATAGTACACCTCTTTAAAAGTGTAGGACCGCGCCTTGGAGCTGATGACGGGGAGAATTTCGATGTGCCAGTGGTAGTCGTCGTCGATCGTCTTCCAGTAGCCGAGATTCTTCGAAGGATGCAGGCTGCTGGGCGAGGTGTGCAGTACGAGATGGAAGTCCTCGGTAACCGAGCGGACTCGCTGCAAGGTGCGGCGCAGTAAGGCAGCCAGGTTCGTCCGCAGGCCCGGTTTGTTCAATCCGGTGCGTTCGAAGGACGCGTCGTGGTTGCGCGGCAGGATCCAGGTTTCGTAGGGAACGCGCGGAGCGTACGGACACAGCGCAAGATAGTCGCCGCGGAGCTTCGATGACGCGCTGGGCCTGCCGCTCCTCCTGCTGCATGATGTCGCAGAAGACGCAGCGCTCCTTGCTGACGAAGTACTCGCGGCCGGCGCGCAGTTCGTAGAGCACACGCCGCGGCACGAACATGGTCGCGGTGATCTGCGACGTGGGATGGCTGAACTCCTGTCCGGCGTTCTTGCCGTAGTCCTTGAAGAGGCTGACGTACTTGATGCGCGGGATCGCGCTTCAAGATCGAGGATGCGCTCGGCGGCCAGGCGGAGGAAGTGCGCGATCTCATCGTCGCTGGCGTTCCACAGATGCCGGTCGTGGCGCGGATTCTCGACCAGGACTTCATGCGCGCCGACGGAATGCATGCGGTCGTAAATGCCATCGCCGCGGCGATCGGGCTCGCCTTCGATGCGGTAGAGCGGCGTGGGATGAACGACGGAGCGCGCGGACCAGGCAGTGCCCGGCGCATTGGGAGATTTCGCGATCACCTGCAGCGGAGGCTGAGGAGCCATCGCAAAAACGGCAGGCTGACTTCGGGCGCGATCCAGCGTCGGCAGGATCATCGCCGGTGATGACCCAGGAGCGGGTGATGGGATCCTTGCGGAGTTCCATGAGGAAGGAGAACACCGGAAGAGAACGGAGTCAACCGGGATTTGGTGCGGGAATTTCCCGCGGGCGCATGGGAAATGCGCGCAGAGGAGAGACAACACGCTTTGTTATAATCCGCCGAAGCCCCGCCTGATCCGACGAGGAAGATGACCGAGCCGTCCACTCCGCTGATGCGGCAATATGCCGCCGTCAAAAAAGAACATCCCACCGCGCTTTTGTTTTTTCGCCTGGGCGATTTCTACGAGCTCTTCTTCGACGATGCGATCGTGGCGGCGAAGGAACTGCAGATCACGCTGACCTCGCGCAACAAGGAAAAAGGAGTCGCCGTGCCCATGTGCGGCGTGCCTTATCACGCCGCGGAGGGCTACATCGGCAAGCTGATTCGCAAGGGATTCAAGGTCGCGATCTGCGAGCAGATGGAGGATCCCGAGCCAGGCGAAGAAGCTGGTGCGGCGCGAAGTGACGCGGGTGATGACGCCGGGGACGGCGGCGGACTCGTCGCTGGGATCGGATGAGAACAATTTCCTGGCGGCGCTGGCGCAGGTGTGGGAGATCGCGTGGGTTTTGCGGCTCTGGACTTATCGACTGGAGAGTTTCGGGCAACCGAGTTTTCGGGCGAGGGCGCGTCTGCGGCGGGTGCAGGAGGAGTTGGAGCAACTGCGGCCGAAGGAATTGTTGTATGGGTCGGCGGCGCCGTTGTTTGAGAGTGCGGGAGCTACGGGCAGAGACCAGCCGAGCTTTGCTCGGCGCGGACAGCCGGGGGCGGCTGTCCCCACATAATGCCGACACCGCGCGCGGCGGGAGTACTTGCACTGAGACTCCACTGGATGACTGGATTTTCGCGCCCGACCATGCTCTTCCCTTGTTGGAGAATCATTTCGGTGTGCTGTCGCTGGAAGGATTTGGGTTGGCGGGACGGACCGCCGCAGCATCTGCGGCGGGAGCAATCCTTTATTACGTGCGGTCGACGCAGCGCGGATCGCTGGATCACGTCGACCGCATCGGCTGGTACGAGCGGCAGAGTTGCCTGGTGCTCGACGCGGTCACGGTTCGGAATCTGGAATTGATTGAACCGCTGTTTGCCGGCGCGGACGCAGGCGTGACTTTATTCCGCTCGATGGATTGCGCGGTTACTCCCATGGGCAAGCGGTTGCTGCGCGCATGGATGCTGCGGCCATCGCTCGATTTGAACGAGATCGAGGCCCGACTCGATGCGGTGGAGGCGGGCGTAAAAGAGATCGTCGCGCGCGAAGAGTTGCGGCGGGCGCTCGATGGCGTGCTCGATCTGGAACGACTCGCTGAGCCGCGTCACGCTGGAGACGGCGAATCCCCGGGACGTGCTGGCGTTGGCGGCGTCGCTCGGCAAGATTCCGGCGGTGAAGGCAGCGCTAGCCCGGCTACCGGCAGAGCGGCTGACTCAACTCTGCATGCTGCGCTGGATGAATTGGGGGACGTGCGCGAGCGCATCGAGAAGACGATTGTGCCCGAGCCTCCTCTGAGTTTTGCAGATGGCGGCGTGATCGCTACGGGCGTCGATCGCGATCTGGACGAGTTGCGGGAACTCTCGCGCAACAGCAAGCAGGTGCTGGCACAGATCGAGCAGCGAGAGCGCGGACGGACTGGGATTTCGTCGCTGAAGGTGAAATTCAATTCCATCTTTGGCTACTACATTGAGGTTTCGAAGCCGAATCTGCATCTGGTTCCGCAGGACTATGAACGGAAGCAGACGCTGGTCGGAGCGGAGCGCTTCACGACGCCGGAGCTAAAGGAGTACGAAACCAAAATTCTCGATGCGCAGGAGAAGATTGTCGAGATCGAGCGGCGGCTGTTTACCGAGTTGCGCACGGCGATTGCGGCCGAAGCCAAACGGATTCGACAGACCGCGCTGGCGCTGGCGGAAGTGGACGTGCTCGCGTCGTTGGCGCACATTGCAGCATTGCGAAATTACTGTCGCCCGGCCTTCGTGGAATCTGCGGACGGAAGCGAAATCGAGATCATCGAGGGCCGGCATCCGGTCATTGAGCAGCAGGAGATGGCCGGGGGCAGCGAGCGCTTCGTGCCGAATGATCTGTACCTGAACGGCACGACGCACAACATCATGCTGCTGACCGGCCCGAATATGGGTGGCAAATCGACCTACCTGCGGCAGACGGCGCTGATCGTGATTCTGGCGCAGATGGGATCGTTTGTTCCGGCGCGTTCGGCGCGGCTGAGCGTGGTGGATCGCGTGTTCACCCGGATTGGGGCGAGCGACAATCTGGCGCGCGGGCGGTCGACGTTCATGGTCGAGATGACGGAGACGGCGGCGATCCTGCACACGGCTACGGCGCGATCGCTGATCCTGCTCGACGAGGTTGGGCGCGGCACATCTACCTACGACGGCCTCGCGATTGCATGGGCCGCGGTGGAATATTTGCATGCGCGCGTGCGGGCTAAGACTTTGTTCGCTACACACTATTTCGAGCTGACGGAACTCGCTGATCAACTTTCGGGAGTGAAGAATTATCACGTTTCTGTGAAAGAGACGGGTGGCGGAATTGTGTTTTTGCGGAAGGTCGAGCCGGGCGCCGCGGATCGGAGTTACGGCATTGAGGTCGCCAAGCTGGCGGGGCTGCCGAACGAAGTGGTCGTGCGCGCGCGCGAGGTCCTGGTCGAGCACGAATTTGCGGAGCAGCAGGCGACGGCGCATCTTTCGCCGGGGGCGTCGCCTCCGCCGACGCAGTTGACGATCTTTACGCCGCTGTCGCAGCCGGTGCTGGAGAAATTGCGCGAAGTGGATTTGAACCGGCTGACGCCGCTGGAAGCGCTGAATTTGCTGGCGGAGTTGAAGAAGGAAATTTAACCGCAGAGGACACAGGGTACACAGAAGAAGTCGGTTCCCATACGAATGAGATCCCAACGCAAGCGGCCGAACACCGACAAGATTGGACAGATGCTGATCGTTGGCTTCGACGGCTCCGAGATCACGCCGCCCATCGCTTCCCTGCTCACGCGACTGCAGCCGGCGGGAGTGATTCTGTTCGCACGAAACATTAAGAGTGCGGATCAGACGTGGAGACTGCTGCGCGAGTGCCAGAAGTGCGTCGATACTCCGCTGTTCACCTGCGTGGATCTGGAAGGCGGAGCGGTGGACCGTTTTCGCGATGCGCTGGGCGCCGCGCCTTCGGCGGCGGAAGTATTCAGCTACCGGCGATCGCGCAGCTGTTTCGCAAGCACGGACAGATCATCGGCGAGAACTGCCGTGCGCTGGGATTCAACGTCGATTTCGCGCCTGTGCTGGATCTGGCGTTTGAGGCGTCCCGCAATGTGATGGGTTCACGGGCAGTTTCGGCGGATCCTCGCGAAACCGTCGCGTATGCTCGGGAGTTTCTGGCGGGCTTGCGGGACGCAAAGGTGTTGGGATGCGGCAAGCACTTTCCTGGGCTGGGCGAGGGCAAGCTCGACAGCCATCACGAATTGCCTGTGATCGAAAAATCGTTGAAGAAGATGTGGGATGAGGATCTGCTTCCCTACCGGACGCTACGCCGGGAGCTGCCGTTGGCGATGATTTCGCACGCGGCGTATCCGCAGGTCACGCGGGACCGAACTCCGGCGTCGCTCTCGAAAATCTGGATCACCGACATCCTGCGCAAAAAGATTGGCTACCGAAATCTGATCGTGTCGGATGATTTGGAGATGGGCGGGGTGCTGTCGGCGGCGCCGATTGGCGAGGCGGCGGTTGAGTTTGTGCGGGCGGGCGGTGACCTCTGCCTGATCTGCCATCGGGAAGACTACATTTTGCGGGCGCACGAAGCGCTTGTGAGAGCATCGGAGAAAGATTCTAAATTCGCGAAGCGTGTGACGGAGGCGTCGCGTCGCGTGCTCGCGTTCAAGAAGAAGTGTGCGAAGACTTTGAAACTGGGAAAGGCACCTACGCCTGCTACGGTCGAGAAATTGTCGCGGCGGTTGTGGGAGTTCGGCGAACGGGTTCGTCTGGAGCCTTTTGGACGGCAAGCGGACAAGCGGCGGGCGCGCTCATGAGCCAGCGGGGGATGATCGTGGCCGGAGTGATGAGTGGGACTTCGGCGGATGGAATTAATGTTGCGCTGGTGCGCATAGGAGAAGTTGCTAAACCGAGATCTTCGGAATCGTTGTTCCTGGGCTCGGGCGTTCGCGGGCGGGTGCTCCCGCGCCCCACAATCAGATCAAACTGCTAGGGCATGCGGAATATTCTTATCCGGCGAAAGTGCGGGCAGCGGTGCTGTCGAGCATGAATGCGAGCAGCGCCAGCGTCGCTGATCTGGCGCGGCTTAACTTTCTTTTGGGCGAGTTGTACGCGGACGCGGTGCTGGCAACGCAGCGGCAGTTTCGTGTCAAGGCCGAGCTCGTCGGGTGCCACGGGCAAACTCTCTACCATCAGGGCGATCCTCAGTTGTTTCTGGGGCGAAAGGTCGCTGCGACGTGGCAAACGGGCGAGGGTGCGGTAATTGCCGCGCGGGTGGGTGTGCCTGTGGTTTCGGATTTTCGTCCGGCGGATATGGCGGCTGGCGGTAAGGGTGCTCCACTGGTTCCCTACCTGGACTACCTGTTGTTTCGAGATCCGAAGATTGGGCGAATTGTGCAGAACGTCGGCGGGATTGCGAATCTCACGGCGATCCCGGCGGGCGCAGACCACGGGCGCATATTTGCCTTCGATACGGGGCCGGGGAATATGGTGATCGATGCGGTCACCGAGACTTTATTTGGCCGGGCGTTTGATCGTGGCGGAAAGATTGCGGCGTCGGGGATGGTGCTGGAGCCGGTTTTGGCTGAAATCCTGCGGCAGAGATATTTTCGTGAAAAGCCGCCAAAGACTGCGGGGCGCGAGGAGTTCGGGCGGGAGTTTGCAGACGAGTTTCTGCGGCGGTCCGGGCACGCTCGCAAAGAAGATGTTGTCGCTACCGCTACCGCTCTGACCGCGCGGTCGATCGTCGATGCGGTGCAACGATTCGTGCTCGGAAAGGCGAGTTTGGCCCGGAGGACTAACTACCGCGAGATGATCCTTTCTGGGGGCGGGGCGAAGAATGCGACCTTGGTCCGGATGCTGACCGAAGGACTCCGTCCTCTCGGGATCCAGTTGCGAGCGTCCGACGAACTCGGCTTGCCATCGGAGGCGAAGGAGGCAGTGGCGTTCGCCGTGCTCGCTTACGAGACCTGGAACCGCCGAACTTCGAATATGCCGTCGGCGACCGGCGCGAAGCGCGGCGCGGTGCTGGGGAAAGATTTCGTATGCATAAGCGGACCCCGGACCTCAGACCTTGGACCTCAGACCTCCGGCGCCGAGATCTGATGTATTACATCCGACGTCGTTTCGTTTCCAAGCTTCTCGTAGTGCCTTCTCTCCTGATCGTCTTGTCATTCCTATCATGTTCTACGAAGCCCGATCCGGCCACGCTGGTGATGATTATTGAGTCGAGTCCGGCGAATCTTGATCCGCGGGTGGGGATTGACGCACAGTCGGAACGGATCGACAGCCTGATTTTCGACTACCTGCTCGCCCGCGATGAACAACTGAATGTGGCTCCCAGCCTTGCCGAGCGCTGGGAGATACCCGATCCGCTGACCTACGTTTTCCATCTACGTCATGCCGTGAAGTTTCATGACGGGCGCTCGCTCACTGCGCGCGACGTGAAGTGGACTTTCGATTCCCTGTTGACCGGAAAGATACGCAGCACCAGGGCGGGCGCATATCGTTTTGTGGATCGAGTCGAGACGCCGGATGACTTCACCGTAGTTTTTCACATGAAAGAGGCGGATGCGGCGCTGCTGTGGAATCTTTCCGAAGGCGCGGTGGGCGTTGTTCCTTACGGCAGCGGCGACGAGATGACGCGGCATCCGATCGGCTCGGGTCCGTTTAAGTTCGTTAGCGCGGAGACCGATCGGGATGTGATCGTGGAACGGAATGACGACTATTGGGGTGAGCAGGCCAAACTGGCGCGGGTGCGCTTCGCGGTGGTGCCCGACGCCACTACAGAGGCTCTTGAACTGCAGAAAGGAAGCGGCGACATTGCGATTAACGCCCTGACCCCGGACACGGTCGTGACGTTGAGACGCGAACCATCCCTTGCCGTCGAAGTCGCGAGCGGAACCGAAGTGCAGTATTTGGGATTCAACCTGCGTGATCCCATCTTGAAGGACGTTCGCGTGCGCCAGGCGATCGCCTATGCACTCGACCGGCAGCCCATGATTGACTACTTATGGCGGGGACAGGCACAACCGGCGCGAAGCGTTCTGCCTCCGCAAAGCTGGGCTTACAACGGAGATGTGCCGACCTATGCTCACGATCCGGACAAGGCGAATCAGTTGCTGGATGCGGCGGGATATCCAGTGGTCAATGGAGTGCGCTTCCATATCGTGATGAAAACCTCGACCACGGAGAGTACGCGCCTGATGGTCGCGGTGATCCAGCAGCAGTTACGAGCGGTCGGGATCGCGCTGGACATTCGCAGTTTCGAATCGGCTACGTTTTTTGCGGACGTGCAGCACGGGGCGTTTCAGATGTACGGGCTGCGCTGGATCGGAGGAAACGAGGATCCTGACATTTTCGAGTATGCCTTTGCTACGGCGAAGTTCCCCCCGAACGGGGCGAATCGCGGCTACTACTCCAATGCCAAGGTGGACGCGCTGATCGACAAGGCGCGCCGAGAAATCGATCCCAAGGTTCGCAAGCCGCTGTACGCGGAGGTCCAACGAATCCTGGCAGACGAAGTTCCTTCCATCAACCTGTGGTACCTCGATAACGTCCTGGTGCACACGCGGCGAGTGAAGAATCTGAAATTGAATCCTGCGGGCAACTACGACTTCCTGCGGACCGCGGAGTTGGAATCCCAAAACTGAAGTAATAACCGCAGCGTCAAATATTGTCGTTACGGGCTCGGGCCGAGAGAGCATAATCAACAGTACGAGTCATCTCCGCGGAGGAGCCCCGTGGAACGCAACGCCGCCCAGCGCGTTCGCTGGCTGCTTTCGATTTGTCTGTGTCTGTCTGCCCTTCCGGCAATGGCTCAGGTGTCCCTCGAATCGTTCGAGATTCCCTCTCAGTTCAAACTCGATATGGAGACCGCCGCTCGCTTGCGGCCTCAGTTGCTTGCCAACAGCATTGCTGCGTCGGGGCGTTACGCGGCCGGACGTGCGGTTTTCGAGCGACTGGTGCAGCAGGTGGTTGCGCCGCTGCCATCGAAGGGTGCATGGGAGTTGCGGATTGTCGAGGATGGCCGGCTGAACGCATACTCTTCGCCGGACGGAACCGTCTATGTGGAAAACGGATTGGCACAAATTGCCGGATCGACGCCCGGGCTTTGGGCTGCCATTTTGTCTCATGAAATTGCGCACGTCGTTCGGCGCGACTGGGCGCGGCGGTATCTGTATCAGAAATATCTGGCGAATGGTGGTGGCGCGTCCATTGTGCTGGGCGATCCGAGTCTGCCTTCCGGTTCATGGCAAAGCTCAGAAAAGGCGAGATCGGACTTGGGATTATTCGCCCGTCAGATGGAAGTGGATGCAGACCGCGAAGGGCTGATGATGATGGCGCGAGCCGGGTACCATCCTGACTTCGTGCCTGCGCTGCACCATTTGTTGCACGCGCGGGGCTTGGGCACGAACAGTGTGTCGCTCTATGCTCTGCATCCTTGCTGGGAGGAGCGCGACCGCGAGTTGAATCACGCTTATGTCAACGCGAGTCTCGAGTTTGCACGCCGCTGGCCGGAGTGGTATGCCTCGCCCGGGGGGAATCCGCCGGTGGTTGTGTTTGCCGATGAGCCGTCCGTTCGAAAGACAGGGGTAAACGAGTGGCAGATTCAACTGCCAATGCATTGCCAGAATCTGGCAGGCGCCGTCGAAGTGGTACTCAGCGCGGGTTCCTTGCATGAGACGCTGGCGCATCCGGAGTTGGCTCCGGATCCGTCGGAATCTAATACCGGGGTGCCTCTCGATACGCGGCAGGTGACGTGGCTGCACTTCTCCGAAAACCACTGTGACGTTCACTCTCGCGGATGCTGCGGTTCATCCGAAGCAAGGGGCCCAGTGGACGGATGTCTACGTTCTCGATGCGTGGGGATCGGTGCTGGCGCGCGCCGATCTGCCGAAACTATCTCACTGACCCGCCGTAGGCTAACGCCCAGTGACGCCTGTGTCCGTTGCGCTGGTCAAAATCCAGAATCACCTCCAGGAAAGCCTCGAAGCGCGTGTTACCATCAAATTCTGGCCTAAAAACACATGCGAATTCTGTTTATTGGGGACATCTTCGGACGGCCGGGGCGAAACATCGTCAAAGACCGGCTGCCGGGAATCGTGCGCGAGCACGCTATCAATTTAATCATCGCGAATGGGGAGAATTCGGCGGCTGGATTTGGAATTACCCCGGCGCTGGCCGAAGAACTCTTCGAATTCAACATCGACGTGATCACGACAGGAAACCACGTCTGGGACAAGCGGGAGATCATCGACTACTTCCAGATGGTGGCGGGCAACGGGCACGGTCCGGCGCGGCGCGTGCTGCGTCCGGCGAATTATCCGGCGGACATGCCCGGCGCGGGCGTGTATGAGGGGATCAAGGGTAAGGTCCCGTACGCGGTGATCAACCTGCAGGGGCGCGTTTTTATGGCCTCGAACGACGATCCGTTTCGCACGGCGGACCAGCTTTTGCAGAAGATCCAGGCCAAGGTCATTCTGGTGGATGTTCATGCCGAGGCGACGTCGGAAAAGATCTCTCTGGGCTGGTATTTGGACGGCCGCGTCACGGCGGTGGTCGGCACGCACACGCATGTGCCGACGGCAGACGAGCGGGTTCTGCCGAACGGAACTGCCTATATAACCGATGTGGGCATGACCGGGCCCTACGATGGCGTGATCGGAGTGAAGAAAGAACTCGTGGTCGGCAAGTTTTTGAACGGAATGCCCGTCCGGTTTGAGCCTGCCACGGGCGATGCGCGGTTATGCGCGGTGGTAATCGATTGCGACGATAGCACGGGCAAGGCGCGCAGCATCGAGCGTCTCATGCTGTCTTGAGACCGTGGAGCGCAGTGTGCCCTTCCTGTTCAAAATCGACCTGCAAGGGTAAGTTTATCCCGCGTTCTTCCTTGGGTTGACGGCCTTGGATTGGCGGCGCCAGTGAAACCGAAGGTACGAGGCCCATTGGCGTAATCGAAACTCCCTGAAACCAAGATAAAATCAAGCGAATGTTGCGAAGGGTGTTGAGCGTCGCGTTGGGACTGCTGGCGGTAACGCTGGCCTCATCCACCCATGCCGTCGGAGACGATGGCTCCGCTCCGCCTCTCATATCTTGCGGGAACGGCGTTCCGGGCGGCGTCAACTGTATCGTTTCCAAGAAACAACTGAAAGAAGCGCGTTCTGCCTTCCACGAGGGCGTCAAGTTACAGGATCACCAGCAACTGGAAGAAGCATTCCAGCACTTCGATACCGCGTCGCGGTTGGCTCCGGAGAACCTTCAGTTTCTGACTGCACGCGAAATGGTGAAGGCCCAGTTGGTGTTTAACCACCTGCAGCGGGGGAATGTGCTGTTGCTGGAAGACGCCCGGGCGCGGGCGGCGACCGAATTCCGCGCTGCACTCGATCTCGATTCGAATAACCAGTTCGCCCGAGAGCGGCTGCAGGAAGCAACTCGAGAACTCGTGGCGGCTCGACCCCTAACCTTGCCGGTCCGGCACGATGATTTCGGCGAGATTCACATCCTACCGAAAGACGACCGTGCCACGTTCCATTACACCGGGGAGGTTCGCGGGCTTTTTGCCGAACTGGGCGCAGCATACGGAGTTGCCGCGCAGTTCGATGACTCGGTGCAGACTCGGCAAGTGCGATTCAACGTCGACAATGTGGAATTCTTCACAGCACTGAAGCTGGCGTGCCAGGTAAGCAAGACGATGTGGGCAGCCCTGGATGCGCACCAGATATTGGTCGCGGCCGACAATACCGAGAATCATAAGCAGTTCGACCGGATGTCGCTGCGAACATTCATCCTGCCGCCGCACTCCTCGCCGCAGGAAGCGACCGACCTGGTGAACACGATGCGCAACATGTTCGAACTGCACTTCGTGAACTCAGGTCAGACGTCGGACACGGTGGAAGTGCGGGGTCCGCAGCAAGCGCTCGAAGCTTGTTCCAGATTGATGGAGCAACTGAGCAACGAGCGCCCACAGGTGATGCTCGATGTCCGCGTTTACCAGATCAACCATCAGCTTACGAGGAATATTGGAGTACATATCCCGAACACCTTCAACCTGTACAACATTCCAGCCGCGGCGCTGGCCGGGTTGGCGGGGCAGAACATTCAGCAACTGATCAACCAGTTGATCGCGTCGGGCGGCATCAACCAGGCGGGGAGCACGGCGCTTTCGGGCCTGCTGGCGCAATTGGGAGGGCAGCAGAATTCCATTTTCAGTCAGCCGCTCGCTACCTTCGGAGGCGGGCTGACTTTCATGGGGCTCAGTCTCGATCAGTTCGCCGTCGCACTTTCGCTCAACGAATCGTGGGTACGCAGCCTCGAGAATATGACTATGCGAGCCAGCCAGGGGAACGACGCAACCTTCCATCTGGGAGAGAAGTTTCCGATTTTGAATGCCAGCTATGCTCCGATTTACAACTCACCGCAGATTTCCGCGGTCCTCGGGAATCAGAGTTATATTCCGCCCTTCCCTTCCGTCAGCTACGAAGATTTGGGACTGAACATGAAGGTGAAGCCGACCATCCACGGCGATAGTTCGGTCAGCCTGCAACTTGAACTGCAGGTGCGTTCGCTCACCGGCCAGTCGGCCAATGGAGTGCCGGTCATTTCGAACAAGGAATACAAAGGAAGCATCAACCTGAAGGACGGCGAACCCGCGGTAGTAGCCGGGGAGCTATCGCAGACGGACACTCTGTCCATGAACGGAATTCCGGGTCTGGGCTTTGTGCCGGGGCTGAATCAGGTCATGGTCAGTAACATGAAGCAGTCCGACAGTGACGAATTAATGATTGTCATCACGCCGCATGTGCTATCGAACTTCGACCGGACCACGCCGGAGATCTGGTTGAGCGAGAAGTAGGCAAGCCGGCTCCGCCGTTGGACCCCGTCACGGCAGAACCCATCCGTCGAGATCTCATCGAGGGTGCCGAGCCCCCATAAGCGCTAACTTAAAGTGGTCTCGGAGACTCTGAGTGCAATGGAGATGTTGCGCCAACTGACACGAGGTTGGTCGTCGCTGTAGCGCTGCTAAACACTAGTTCGAAATGATTTTGCCACCGCCCGACTCGACGGTTACATGGTGAAACGATTGGAAGGACACAGCTTCATCCTCGCCGGCAATCTGAAAGTCGAAGGTCGTCACATAGAATGCCATCAGTCATGGACCTTGCTCTGTATTTGACAACGGCAGTTACGCTTTTCGCTCAAGTGCTCTGGCTCATGGCTTGGACTCTCTGGGGTGCTCCCACGAGCACTGCTCGGACGGTCGCGCTTTTCGGGTGCGGGGTACTGCTTGCCGCCGCCGTAATGTTGAAAAGGGTAGTCGTCGAAACCAAGCCTTTACGCCCCAAACCCTAGGACAGGGTTAATGAGCGTAATGGCGAAGATGTTACGCCAACTACTGGACCTTGGAGGCGTAATATATTGATCGGCTTTCGAGTCAATTGCTTTCCTCACATGTCTCGGCCCGTGACGCTTCCGACTGCGCTGCCCTTCTGCATTTGGTTGATGGTCGCTCTGAATGCGACGGCGAGTGCAAAAGATCAATCGAAGACCACACCTGCCCCTACATCCATCTGCGAGGTATCGGCTGACCCCGCATTCTTCGACGGAAAGATAGTTTCTCTAAGAGCCATAGTCGTGTCCGGTTTTGAGGTTTTTGCGATCAAGTCTACGCAAAAGGATTGCGGAGGCATGTGGCTCGAATACAGCGAAGGCGGCCCAACCGCTTCCGCTTCCCTCGCAGTATCTCGGCAGCCGCGCGCGCCCGTGACGGTTCTCAAGGACAGGAACTTTAAACGCTTTCAGTCATTGCTAAACACGGAGATGCACCTGCGTACACGGGGGATCATGTGCATGGACTGCCATCGCTACGAGGTGTCAGCGACCATGGTAGGTCGGGTTGACTATGCCGGAGAGCAAATGGGCTTCGGGCACATGAACGGATACAAACTGCAATTTGAATTGATGTCGGTATCGCAGGTCGGTGCTAAGGACCTAAGCTCACAATATGACGCCGAAAACTTCAGCGCAGAGCCTGTTCGTCTGCCCACAGGATACATCGAGGGCAGGCTCATTGCGCCTGACGGCAAGAAGTATGACGACATCTGGGTTACAGCAACACGCATCGACGCCGAGAACGAGTTCATTGGCACAGGGGACGCGGATACCGACAAGGATGGACGTTTCAAGATCAGTGTGCCACCCGGCGAGTACGTCGTGGGAGTAAATGTCATTCGACCCGCATCCGAACCATTTCCATTCCGAACGACGTACGCGCCATCCGCTCAATCGTTCAAGACTGCGCAGGTTTACAAAGTGGCCGATGGGGAGCACGCGAAAGCCGACATCTTTCTAAACGCTCCACTCGCGCCGCGATCAATTCCTGTCGTCGTCCAATGGCCAGACGGTCGACCCGTTGAGGACGCGAACGTATGGCTCACGGAAGCGGAGGGTGACGCCAAAATCGTTGTTGATACCGCTGTGAGTCATACGAAAGCGGATGGAGCGTTTGATCTCAAAGGTGTGGCCCACACCGACTATGTCGTTCACGCCGATATCTACGTCAAGCCCGGCTACAGAAAGCACTGTGCTCAGGACGTTGTCGTCCGCTCGACCGATCAGCCCAGTACAGTTAAGTTTGTGCTGGATCGACAAGGGCCAGAGTGCGGGAACTGAAGCCTGCGTCAACGTCAATTGCTTGCAAACGGGCCATAACACTCAGAACCCCGACTGACCGGTTTTGGATTCGGGTGGGTAGCGGGTAAGACGGAAAGAATTCTCTGAGTTAGCGCTTATGGGGCCGAACCCCGATAAGCGCTAACTTAGTGGGCGGTCCGGCGTCGCTACTACTCGCAACGTACCGCAATCATCGGATCGACCTTGGAGGCGCGACGCGCCGGTATTGCGCAGGCCAAGCCAGACACCAAGCACAGCAGTATCGCTCCGGCTATGAGAATGACGGGATCGCGCGGGTTCGCTTGTGCCCACTTCGAAATGATTTGGCTCAGGGCCAGCGAAAGGACGACACCAGCAAAGACTCCGGCGCCCACGGTTCCCAACGCGGACCTAAACACCATTCGCAGCAAGTCTCCGCGTCGCGCGCCCAGCGCCATACGAATCCCGAATTCAGTGGTCCGTTGTGCCACTGTGTAGGACACCACGCTGTGCAGCCCTACAGCGGCGAGAACCAGGGCGAGCCAGGCAAAAACGCCAAAGATCCACGATGCGAGATGCTCCTGCTGCCACTCGGGTTCATAGGTGAGTCGAGTTTCGAGATCAATAGCGTCACCGATCTGATCCGGGTTAATGGCCCTCAACTGCTCGCGCACCGCATTCAACAGCGTAAGGGGCGGAACCTGGGAGCGAACCAGAATCTCCGTGCCCTCTCCCATGCTGAATGTACAGGGCACGTAGACGGATGGTCTAGGGACACTCCGGAGTCCATCATTGCGGGCGTCCCCGACGATGCCCACAATTTGTAACCAGGTAGTTGCAATATTTGGCGGAGACAACACCGTAGCCGGATTGCCGTCAATACCCGGCAATTTCAGCGAATGCCCAATGGCATCGCCATTCGGAAAGTAGCGTTGCGCCAGGGTATGGTTGATCACGGCTACATGGGCGCCTTTGTTATTCTCGGCGTCGCTCCAAATCCGTCCTTGCAGCACGGGAATGCGCAAAGCCGCGAAGTACTCCGGGCTAATCAGGTTGGCCGACACTATCCCAGTATTCGTCGCAGGGACGCCCAGGATATCAAACCCTATGGTCCATCCATTCCGAGGCGGGGTTGCATCTGTGGAAATCGCCGCCGAGGCCACGCCGGACGTCTCCGCGACCTTTTCTCGCAGTTGTTCAAAGTAAGCTGCGCGCTCGGGCCAAGTGCGATAAGAGTCCTCGCGTAAAGGAATTCCTATCGCCATCACATTGTGCGGGTCGTAACCGAGGGGCTGGTGGATCAACTCGACGAATCCCTTCATTGATGAGCCCGCAGCTGCGAGCAACAATAATGTCAGCGCCACCTGGGATGAGATCAGCATGCTGTGGGCCCTACGTCCGCGGACGCTACCAGCCACCCGGCGCGCGCCAGACTGCATGATCTCCCCGATGTGCGTACGCGAAAGTTGCAGTGCTGGCCAAAGCCCGAACAGCACACCCGTTCCGAGCGCGACCGTGACGCTGAAAAACAGAACCGGGAGGTTGATACGGATCATAGCCTCGGATGCGAACGTAGATTGGGGCAGCAGACTCTGAAGCAGCGCCAGAGCGCCGTAAGAACTGATAACTCCCAGCACGGCTCCGATCGCCGCGAGAAGGAGAGACTCTGTGAGCAACTGACGAATGATGCGGAGGCGGCCCGCGCCGACAGCCGTTCTCACAGCTAATTCATGCTGCCGCGCGGTGCCCCGCGCCAGCAGTAGAATTGAAACATTTCCACATCCAATCACGAGCAGCAACATCACCGCGCCAAAGAGCAGGTACAGGGTCCCGCCCATGGAGGCAACCACCGAGTCGTTCAGTCCTTGCACATGGACCCTGAAGTCGGCCGGAAAATCTTGCGGCATGTAATTGGCGAACTGTTGCACGAGGGGCTGCAGCGCGGCGTCAGCCGTGGCATGGCTGACGCCCGGCCGCAAGAGCAAATTGACGACAGAGGTGCGCCCCGGATCTCGCATAAGCTTCAGCGGGAGATAGACGTCGCCGTCATACCAAGTGAATCGCGGCGCCGCGACGCCCACGATCTCGAAGTTCCTGTGATCAAGTTGCAGAGTGCGGCCCACGACATCCGGATTGGACAAGTAGTGACTCCGCCAAAACCTGTAGGAAAGAACTACAACCGGTCGTGGCTCCTGGCCGTCCACTGCGTCGGATGGCCAAAGTCCGCGACCCAGCAAAGCGGGCACGCCGAGATCCTGGAAATTGTTCGAGATGAGGCTCAGGGCGCGCACCGCCTCCGGAAGATCTTGCCCGGTCAGCATCAGAGCGCTGTTGTCCGAAGCCAGAACGCTTTCGACCACTGGTGATTGCCGCAAGGTCTGAATTTCGGCGCCATTTAGATAGACGGGATCCCCTGAACCCGCTACGCTGTCGACCGTGAGTCGTACGATTCGATCCGCGGCAGGGTAGGGATAGGGATGCATCAAGACTGCATAAATCACGCTAAACACAGCGGTGGCCGCTCCAATGCCGAGCGCCAACGAGATCACTGCCGTCAGTGTGAATCCTGGATTTTTGATGAGCTGCCGTGCGGAATAGCGGAGGTCCTGAATAAGAGTGTGCATGGCTCACTCCTCGCGGTGCGGGAGATGCGGTAATAGTTGCATGGGTTGCGAATCGGAGAAGTTGCCCTTTTGATTCCTGGGCAGACTTCTGCAAGGTGATACCCGCTACCCAAATTTCACATCGTGACATTCTACGACGGCGAGCCTTGATAAGTATTAAGGAGGCGGTTTCTCACCAACTGGCCGGTCGGGGAACTGGACGTGTCACGGGCAACCCGGAAGTCATTCCGTCATAAGTTAGCGCTGATGCGGAGCCGAGTGCCGGAACCCACGCTTATTTTTGTTTTGCAGCAAACTCCACGAGGTTCTTGTACACATCCGTCATGCGAGTGTCGAAGCTTCCAACCTTGCGGCCGTTGATATAAAGCGTGGGAGTGCCGGTCACATCGACAGACTTGCCAAGAGCGATGGAGGCGTCGACGTGAGCCTTCGTCTCGGGCTTCGCGGCACAAGCGGCAATCTCGGAGCCTTTTACGCCTGCTCCGTCGGCGATGGCGGTCAGCTTTTCATCCGCGTTTTCGGCGGTGATGTCCGACTGGGTCTCGTAGGTCTTCGAGACAAACTTCCAGAAGGCATCATTGGAGGCGCGACCGACGCAGTCGGAATAAGCAGCGCCTTTTGCGGCCCAGTTATGCATCTCCAGGGGAAAATTCTGGAAGACGAAACGGGCGTTGGGCTCGGCAGCTACAAGAGCTTCAATCGTAGGCTGTGCCGCTTTGCAGGCGGGGCATTGCAGGTCGCCAAACTCGACGATCATGACGGGCGCGTCCTTAGGACCGCGAGAAGGGCCAGTCACTCCCTTATCGAGAAGTTGCTTCGCGGGTTCGAATGGCTTCGCGCCAAAAGGAATAATTTCGCCGACCAGCGCGTGCTTACCGTCGGGAGAAACATAGAACTTGGTCAATTGCTGGCCCTGTGGGCTGGCGAGAACAACGGTGACCTCAGCCAATTCAGGGACCTGCGAAGGCCTGATGCCCGAGATCTTCCAGGTCAAGTCAGACTGATAACCGAACTGTTGATGCAGAAAAGAATCCACCGTGGCTTCGGTAGGAAGATTGCCCGTGCCGTCCTTGGCTGGAGCCGGTTGGGTGGTGGTTTGAGCCGCTGCCAAACCGCCGGCCAGCAGAAGGATGAAGAACGAATTCAGAAAACTGCGCATGAGTTCCTTTCGCATTCAGAGTTTCAAAGCTGGGAAGCGATCTATCAGGATACTTGAAATCAGGAATTCAGGCTTCACACTTGGCGGCAATCGGCAACCGGCGTCCGTAACCGAAGGCTTTGGGAGAGATCTTCAGCCCGGGAGCAGCTTGTTGGCGCTTGTATTCGGCACGATCGACCATGCGGATCACGCGCCGCACGACTTCAATCTCGAAGCCGCGATCGGCGGCAATGCGTTCGGCGGGATGCGAATCTTCTACGTAATCTTCGAGCACGGCATCCAGGACTTCGTACGGCGGAAGCGAGTCGCTGTCTTTTTGGTCGGGACGCAACTCGGCAGAGGGAGGCTTTTCAAGCGTGGCCCGCGGAATGACGGCTCGTCGTGAGTTCACATATTCGCTAAGCCGGTACACCAGCGTCTTCGGCACGTCGGAAATCACAGCGAGACCACCGACCATGTCGCCGTAGAGCGTGCAATAGCCCACGCCCAACTCGCTCTTGTTGCCCGTGGAAAGCACGATGGCTCCGAACTTATTGGAGAGCGCCATCAGCAACGTGCCGCGCGCGCGCGACTGAATATTTTCCTCAGTCACATCTTCCTTGAGTCCGGCGAACACATCGCGCAGCGTTGCGCGATAGGCTTCGTAGGCCGGATTGATGGAAAGCAACTCGAAGCGAATGCCGAGGTTCCTGGCTAGCGACCGGGCATCGTCAATGGAGCCCTGCGAGGAATAGGGACCTGGCATACCAACGCCGATCACATTTTCAGCTCCGACGGCATCGACGGCGACAACGGCTGTGAGCGCGGAATCGATGCCGCCACTCAGGCCGATGATCGCTTTGCGAAAACCACACTTTTGGATGTAATCGCGAGTGCCGAGAACGAGGGCCGAGTAGACACTGGCCTCGTCTCCCGCAATTTGCTCGTGCATCTCGCCCTGCAAGGTTTGCGAATCGAAAAAAATCAGATCTTCTTCGAAGGAACGGCCTTGGGCGATGACTTGTCCATCACGGTTGAGCACCAGGCTGGATCCATCGAACACGAGACTGTCGTTGCCACCGATCTGGTTGACCAGTACGACGGGAACCTTGTGCTGGCGCGCAATGCTGGCCAGCATGTCACGGCGCAGTTCGCGCTTGCCGATCCAGAAGGGAGAGGCAGAAATGTTCAGGACGAAGTTCCCGCCGGCTTGAATCAGGGACTCCACGGGGTCGACCGTATACAACTGCCTTGGCCAGAACTTCTTATCGTTCCAGGCGTCTTCGCAGATCGTCAGAGCCATGCGGTTGCCGCAAAAGTTGAACAGTTCCTGGCTTCGGGCGGGAGCGAAGTTGCGCATTTCGTCGAAGACGTCGTAGGTGGGCAGTAGCATTTTTGACTGGATGAATGCCACCTTGCCGTCCATGAGCAGGGCTGCGGAGTTCATAACTGCTTTGCCGGTATCGGCGTGGGCGGGAGTGACCAATCCACAGATGACGGCGATTCCGTTGGTTTCAGCGGCGATCCGCCGCACGGTTTCATCATTGCGGGCAAGAAAAGAGGGGCGCTCGACCAAGTCGCGAGGCGGGTAACCGCAGACCGACAGCTCGGGAAACAGTATCAGACCGGCACCAGCGGTCCGGGCGCGGCGGGAAAAATCGACAATCTTGGCCGCGTTGCCGGTGAAATCTCCGACAGTGGGATTGATTTGACCGAGCGCAATCTTCACCTTTCTAGTGTAAAGGGGGAGACGTGTGGGGCCAAGTTAGCGAGAGCTGGGCATAGTTCGCAGTTTGTTCGCCTGTACAAAGGGACATGTAGCGGAGTGAATGAGCCGAAATTAAAAGGCCAAAAAATGCGAAAAAGGCGTAACATAAACGATTTGGTAACAACATTCTAACGAGGACTCAAAATGCCCCTGCCAGTTCGTCCCCTGCTAAATCGGTTTTTCATGCTCACAGCTCTGGTCTTCATTCTTTCTCTGGCAAATTTATTGGCCCAATCCGGTAAACCTCACCGTTGGGAGAACGGCAAGTTGTCCCCTGACGAGCGCGCGTCGCTGGTGGTGAAGGAGATGACGCTCGACGAGAAGATCCAGCTGCTGCATGGCACGGGTATGGTGGGCCTCAGCCCAATGAGCCCGCTCGCTGTCCATTCGAACGGCGGCGCGGGGTACGTCCCTGGAATTCCGCGCCTGGGCATTCCTGCGATTCAGATGTCGGATGCCGCCTATGGCGTTCGAAGCAGTGGAGAGAACGGGCGCTATTCGACTGCGCTTCCGTCGGATGTTGCGGGAGCAGCTAGTTGGGATCTGGAAGGTGGCTACGAATATGGCGCGCTGATAGGCCGCGAGCTTCGAGCCCAGGGCTACAACATGACGCTGGGTGGAGGCGTCAACCTGACGCGCGAGCCACGCAATGGACGCACCTTTGAATATCTCGGAGAAGATCCGGTTCTGGCGGGAAAAATGGTGGGGGCGGTGATGAAAGGCCTGCAGGCGCAGCATGTCATTGGCGACATCAAGCACTATGCCCTCAATGACCAGGAGAGCGGCCGCAATGCCGTGAATGTCAACATCGATAAGCGCGCGGCCCGTGAGAGCGATCTGTTGGCCTTCGAGATTGGTCTGCAGGAAACCGACATCGCGGCGGTCATGTGCTCTTACAATCGACTCGATGGGGACTACGCCTGCGAGAACAAGTACCTGCTCACCGATGCTCTTGAAGAAAGACTGGAATTTCAAGGGGTTCGTACTTTCTGACTGGGGGGGAACGCACAGCGTGGAGAAGGCGTCGGCTGCGGGCCTTGACCATGAGCAGCCGGGCTGGATTTTCTACGGTGACGATTTCAAGAAGGCGGTCGAGTCGGGGAAGGTTCCGACGACGGAACTGGACGACCACGTGCACCGGATTCTGCGGGCGATGTTTGCCACGGGCGTAATCGACGACCCGCCGCAGAAGAGCGTGGTGGATGTGGTTGGCGGATTCGAAGTCGCGCAGAAACTCGCGGAGCAAGGCACCGTCCTGCTGAAGAATGATCATGCGCTGTTGCCGCTCGATGCTTCCAAGGTCCATAGCATTGCGGTGATCGGGCCGCACGCGGATGTGGGAATGATCTCCGGCGGCGGTTCGGCGCAGGTGGACCCTCCGGGAGGAAATGCGATCATGCCTCCGGGCAAAGGCCAGACGCGCTGGCTGGAGAAGATCTGGTTTCCGACGTCGCCGCTGAAGTCGATTCGAGCGAAGGCTCCGGGAGCGAATGTTCAGTTTGATTCCGGCGCGGATCCTTCCTCCGCGGCGGCTTTGGCCAAATCGGCGGATGTGGCGATCGTCTTCGCTTATCAGTGGGAAAGTGAGGGGATGGATTTGGAGAGCTTGGCTCTTCCCGAGCATCAGGATGAGTTGATCGCGAAGGTCGCAGCCGCGAATCCGCACACGGTGGTCGTGATCGAGAGCGGTGGACCGGTGACCATGCCTTGGGTCGATCAGGTCGGCAGCATTCTGGAAGCATGGTACGGAGGCAGCCGAGGAGCCGAGGCGGTGGCCAGCATCATTTTCGGCGACGTGAATCCCAGCGCAAAGCTGCCTCTGACTTTTCCCAAGAGCGAGGCTGATTTGCCGCACCCGAAGGTCGTTCAGCCGGGACCCGAGTCGATTCCAAACTACATGCAGAAGGAAGTCTGGAATCAGATTGCGAAGGGACTAGCTCCGTTCCAAGTGCGTTACGACGAAGGCGTGAAAGTCGGATACAAGTGGTACGACGCGGAAAACAAGCCGGTCCTGTTCCCGTTCGGACACGGTCTCTCCTACACAACTTATTCGTATTCGAATCTGAAGGTGACGGCGGGTAAGAATCCTAAAGTCACATTCACGGTCACCAACACGGGCAACCGCGCCGGAGCCGAAGTGGCGGAGGTGTATGCTTCCCTTCCGGCGGCGGCCGCCGAGCCTCCCAAGCGCTTGGTGGGCTTCAGCAAGGTCAAACTCAACGCGGGCGAGAGTAAAGAGGTCTCAGTCGAAGTGGACCCGAAATATCTCTCGATCTTCAACGTGGAGAAAAACGGCTGGCAGTTGCTTCCGGGAGACTACAACTTCATGGTTGGCGGATCTTCGCAGACCTTGCCGCTGAAGCAAACAGTCAATTTGAAATAGTGGACCCCGGCGGCGGGCACGGAAGGTTAGGCAATTTCCTGTGCCGCCGCCAGCACTTCTGGAATCACGCTGTCGACGTCTACATCCTTGGTGCGGTGGTTTACGATGCACGCTCGCAGACTGAACTTGCCGCGAAGCGAGGCATTTGAAAGGTAGATTCGTCCGCGAGCGACGACGCGCTTTAGCAGTGTCAGGTTGAAGGCGTTCAACTCTTCTTCTGAGGATGTTCCTTCACTGCGATGGCGGAAGCACACCGCGCTTAACTCGACCGGCGCCAACAATTCGAGTTTGGATTCTTTTCCAATTGCATTGGCGAGGCGGTGGGCCTGGGAAAGATCCTTCGCAATCGATTGTCGAAACGCGGCGACTCCGTGGTAACGCAATGACAGCCACAACTTCAGAGCGCGGAATCTTCGCGACAACTCGAGCGATTCTTCGAAGAATGCGAAACCTTCGACGGGATCCTCGGTAAGAGCACGTGCGTAGTCGCCACTGTGCGCGAAGGTCTTTTGAGCCATTTCGGAAGAGCGATAGAGCAGGCAGCCGCAATCCAACGGCTGGTAGAGCCACTTGTGCGGGTCGAGAGAAATCGAGTCGGCAAGTTCCAGACCGTCGAATTTTCCCCGTTCCGACATCGCTGCAAGCGCACCATAGGCGCCATCGATGTGAAACCACGCGCCGTGCCGGTGAGCGATTTGGGCAATCTCTCGGAGAGGATCAATCGCGCCAGTGTTCACCGTACCCGCTGAGGCGACAATGGCCAGCGGGTTCCGGCCGGCCGCTTTGTCCTGAAGGATGCGCGTCTCCAGCTCTTCGGGAATCATGCGGAAGGCGTCGTCCGTCGCGATCAGGCGCAGATGGTCACGTCCGATTCCAAGCAGCGCGATGCTCTTGGGAATGGACATGTGGATTTCGTTGGAGGCGTAGACTACTCCGCCTTGCGCTACTCCCTTTTCATTGGCAGGTGCCTTGGTCTCGCGGGCCATCGCCAAAGCCATCAAGTTGGCAGAGGAGCCTCCGCCTGTGAGATGGCCGCGAAAGCCAGGACAGCCGATCGCTTGCGACAGCCAGTGGACGACGGTTTGTTCGATGGTGACTGCGGCGGGCCCGGAGCGCCAGGCCGTGACATTTTGATTGAGGACGCTGGCCAGCAGATCGGCGACAGCGCCGACCGGGTCTCCCGAACCTAGCACGTAACCGAAGAAGCGGCCATTTTGCACCCGAGAGAGGCGCACTATTTCCGGCAAGCCGTTCAGAGCCGCTTCGCCCATGCCATCTTCAGGCATCGCAGTGCCAAACATACGGAGCGTCTCTTCCCCGTTGGTAGCGGGCGAAATCGGCTGGCTATCGATGTTCTCGAGATAGTCGGCGGCGAGGTTTGTGACGCGCTCCGCCAGACGGCGAAAGTTGTCGGTGGAGATTTCAACTGGATTCATACGCTGATCAGTCGCCACCTGCGGGAAACACGGTGTGCTTGGGTGCCGGCATCGGCGTCGATCCCTTCTGATCCTTCCAGAGAACATGATTCAGCCGCGCCGCACCCGCCGCGTCCGGACGCGAGAAATCCATCGTCTCGACGAGACCTTTGCTCCCGGCGCATCGCGCGCGATTGGTTTCGTAGATCAGCCCATTCTTCAGGTTGCGATAATCCGCCTTATAAGCTGGCTGATCTCCGGCGCCGGAAAAAAGATTCCCCATCACCGGGGCATAGGCATCGTTCTGATTCATGGGCGGGAGGCCCAGCAGCGTCTCCATGGTGTGGATCATGTTCACCGTGGTGTAGAAGCGGTGCTCGACATTAGGATGGGCCGCAGATCCCGGGGAGTACTTGCTGATGACGAAGGCGATGGAGCGGTGAGCGTCGACGTGGTCGGCGCCGTCCTGCGCGTCGTCTTCGAGAACGAAGATCGCTGTGTCGTCCCAGTACGTGCTGTGCGAAACGGCATCGACGACTCGACCGAGGGCCAGGTCGTTATCGGCGACTGAGGCGGCGGGACGCGGCAGGTTCGGGCGCGTGCCTCCAGTGTGGTCGTCGGGCAAATAGAGCAGCACGAACGACGGCATTTCGAACTCCGGGCCTTCGTTCGCGTCGCGGGCGTGAACGTAGGCGCCGAATTCGTTCAGGAACTCGTCGGCGCGGAGTTGATCGGGATAGTCGGTATTGAAATCCGGATAGAGCGGATCGAAGTGGTCGCGCAAAACCGCCTTGGTCGGCTTGACTCCGTTAAACAACGGAACAGCCCACGGATACGGACTCGGCCCGCCATCGTGATCGCCGAGGTTCGGCGGCAGCGAGTCGCCCTGGTTCATCATCGTGCGCGGACACTCCACTTCCTGGCCGGATGGCGTTCCTTCCTTCGGGCTCGCGGCTTTCTTTTTCTCATTGCACCACAGCGCATTTACAAATTCGCCATAGTCGCGAAAGCTGACGTGGTTGCGCGCCAGATTGTCCCATAGAAATCCAGTGGAAGGATCGTCGACGTCGGGCTGGTTATGGTCCAGCGGATATTCATCGGCCACCTGGCCCTGGAAGTCGTAGGTGCGCTCTTTGCCGCGGTAGGCGATCTGCCATGTCTTCTCGTTGTAATCCGAGGTGATGGCGGCAGTGGACCAGACATGGCCGTCGCCCGAAACTTCTCCGCTGTCGTAAAAGTTGTCGAGCACGCCGAATTGCAGCGCGAGTTTGTGCTCGTTGGGCGTGATGTCTGCGCCGTACATGGTGAGCGAAGGATCGCCGTCACCGACTTGTTTATCGCCGAGTTTCAGATCGCCGAGGATCTGGTCGTAAGTGCGATTTTCCTTGAGCACGTAGATCACGTGCTTGATGGGATTCTGGCCGCCGGCAAAGGTGATGGTACCGGGATCGCTGTGGAACAGGTTGTCGCGCTCGACCATCTGCGTGTATTCAGGCAGTTTGTTGAGCGTGGCGGCGATGTTCAGCCGCGCAATCGATCCCTTGAGCAGCGTGGGAATGTAGGGATGATCTTTGTGCTTGGTCTCGTAGACCGTCTTGCCCATGTCTTTGTTGGCGCGGGAGCCTTCACCCTTGGCGGTGGCGATGAGAAGATCGTCACCGTGAACGGCAAGCGCGCTGGGATACCAGTCGGTGGGAATAAAACCGAGCGGATCCTGCGAGATTTGGACGTTCGAGGTTGCGATCGGTTGTGACAGGTCGAAGACGGCAATCGCATCCAGTGAAGAATCTGCGGCGAATAGATGTGCACCGTCGGAAGACAGGGCCAGCGCAGAGGGATAACTGCCGGCGTATTTCTGTGCGGGTGCTGTGGTCGAGAAGTAGCGGGACAACTCACCGGATGCCGTCGTGATGGCGGCTACCAAATCGGAATTGGATAGCGCGATATACAGAGTTTTCTCGTCCGGACTCAACAGCATTGCGGTCGGATGGGAACCTGGCTCGATGCGGATGTTCCGGCTGCTTCAGAGGGATCCGCTTGGCAACGCTTTTGCCCGGCAGATCAAGCTCGACCACTTCCGACGCATTCCACAGGCTGCACCACGCACGGCGGCCATCGCGTGTTCGGCCACACACGTGTACGGAAACGAGGACGGGACCAAGATCGCTCGTGCTCAGATCGAAAGTCTGGAGGACTTTTCCCGTGGCAAGATCGAGCAGCACGACGTTGTCAGAAAGATTGTTCGCGATCAGCAGTTTGTCTTGGACTCCGTCGGCGATCACCGCAAACCCGGCCGGATACGGAATCGCCGTGTGCGGCGGCGCTTTCAAACCAACGGCCAGTTTCTTCCCCGTCGAAAGCGGCTGCAACGGGATCGGAATGAACCTTTCGGGCGTGACTTTACCTTCCAAGAAGCGGTAGACGGCGATGCCGTTTCCCGTGTTGCCCGGCCTTTGCGCCCGTGGGATCCGTCAGACGAACCCGACCGAGGCATATAGATGCTTGCCATCCGAACTGAATGCCAGGCCAATGAAGTAACTCTGGTGGGATTCATCGCTCAGGCGCGCATCGGGATATTCGACGATCTGGTTGCTCTTGAGGTCGAGCACCGCGATCGACTGATGGGCAAGCGTTTCCTGCGTGCCATAGCCGTCGTTGAGCAGCGCGGCATAGCGGCCATCCGGACTCAGGACCATCGTTGCGGGAAAGCTGTTGGTGCTGCCGATGCGGCCGGGAGAAGGAACCGTGAGCATCTTGCTGGTGGGGAGCATGATGGGAGGCCGATCCGCAGAGGGCGTTTGTGCGAAAACAGCAGAACTCAGTAGAGCAAAAATGGAAAGACGGCAGCAAGAACGAATCACGGAGCCTCCGAGGAATGTCGACGTCAGAAATGAAAGAGGTGATGAGCGTAATGCAATGGCGCGTCGATGGTCAAAGGCTGTGTCTGTCTGTCTAGGGGTCGGCAAACCCTGTCGAGCTTCGCTCGACGGGACAGCCGAGGGCGGCTGTCCCCACATCGCGCTTCTGATGCTGCCGTTGCAACTAGAGACCCGAGGCCCTGGTCGGGAGACGCTCGGTTTCTGGGCGCTTCAGATTCCTCGGGGTGCACGTTGTGGCGTACATCGGCGCCCTGCACCCAGAAGATGACATCTTCGGCAATGTTGGTGGCGTGATCGGCGACGCGCTCCAGGTTGCGGGCGACGAGCAGCGCATCGAGCGCCTGAC
Source organism: uncultured Acidobacteriaceae bacterium (assembly GCA_963788555.1). GTDB lineage: Bacteria > Acidobacteriota > Terriglobia > Terriglobales > Acidobacteriaceae > Sulfotelmatobacter. The sequence goes on from CAWBHM010000008.1 coordinate 1,736,926, forward strand.
GCACAACTTCCGGGCGCTCGTTCATGGCCTTGACGAGTTGAATGAAGGCATCATCGCGCATGCGGTCGATGACGCTATCCATTTCGAGGACGGCCTGCGCCAGTTCGACTTTGCCTTCGATGAATGATTCCAGTGCCCGGCGCACCATGGCGCTTACTGCGGCACCCATGCGCGCGATGTCGACTGGCAGATCGGCGGCAGGAAGCTCCACCATGTCCATCACACGCTCGGCAATGTTGACCGCCTGATCGCCCACGCGCTCCAGATCGGAATTGATCTTGGTGACGGCCAGGATGAAACGCAGGTCGACCGCCATGGGTTGCTGCATCGCAAGCAGGTCGAACGCAGCCTCGTCGATTTCGCGCTCGGCGGTGTTAATCAGGCCCTCGCCTTCCAGCACCATCTGGCATCGGGTCAGATCGCGCTCGACGTATGCCTGGCGGGCGCGATCCACCGCCTGCTCCGCGAGTCCGCCCATGCGAAGCAACCGTTGCCGCAGATCGTCGAGCCCTTGCTGAAAACGCGTGCGCATTTCTCCAAACCTTCTTAACTTATGCAAATCTGGCCTTAAGCAGATCTGGTTTATCCGAATCTGCCGGTAATGTAGTCTTCCGTCTTCTTGTCCGACGGCTTGGTAAAAATCTTTTCCGTCTTGTCGAACTCAATCAACTTGCCCAGCAGGAAAAAGCCGGTGAACTCGGCGACACGTGCCGCCTGCTGCATGTTGTGCGTCACAATTACGATGGTATACCGCTCCTTCAACTGGAAGATCAACTCTTCAATCTTTCCGGTAGAGATCGGATCGAGTGCCGAACAAGGCTCGTCCATCAGTAGAACCTCCGGTTCGACGGCCAAGGCGCGCGCAATACAAAGGCGCTGCTGTTGCCCGCCGGAGAGGCTGGCTCCGGATTTCTTGTGGACTTGATCTTTCACCTCATCCCATAACGCCGATACTTCGAGCGAGTGCTGCACAATGTCGTCGAGTTTGCGGCGGTCGCGGAATCCGTTCAGCTTGAGGCCTGAGGCGACGTTGTCGTAAATCGACATGGTCGGGAAAGGATTCGCTTTCTGAAATACCATGCCGACGCGGCGGCGGAGTTGGGTTGCCGAAGTTCCGTTGTAGGCGTCGATTTCCCCGATGCGGACACGGCCCTCAACGCGCGCCTCCGGAATGGTCTCGTGCATGCGATTGATGCAACGGATAAACGTGGACTTCCCGCATCCCGATGGACCAATCAAGGCAGTCGCACGGTTCGCAGCCACCTTCAGGTTAATGTCGTACAACGCCTGGCCTTTGCCGTACCAGGCATTCAGGCTCTCGACCTGGATTCCGACGCCCATAGATTATGCCGCTCCAAACGTACCGCGCCGCACCGCGTAGCGCACGGCCGCCACCGAGGTTACGATAAGCAGGATCAGCACGAACGATCCCGCCCAGGCCTGACGATGCCAGTCATCATAAGGTGAATTAGCGTACACGTAGATCTGCAAGGGCAACGCGGCCGTGGGTTGATCATAGCGGAGATTCCAAAACGTGTTGCCGAGAGCGGTGAACAGCAAAGGAGCAGTTTCGCCGGCTACTCGGGCAAAAGCCAACATCACTCCGGTGATCACACCGGATGTCGCGGTGCGGAGCGTGATCGAAAGGGTGGTCCGCCAGCGCGGAACACCGAGACCATATGCTGCTTCGCGGAGTGCTTGGGGCACCAGCAATAGCATCTCTTCAGTCGTGCGAGAGATCGTCGGGACCATCATGATTGCCAGCGCCACTCCTCCTGCGAGCGCGGAGAACCCGTGACCACGAACCAGAATGCCCCAAGCGACGATGCCAATTACGATGGAGGGCACTCCGTTCAGCACGTCTGCGGTGAAACGGATAGCGCTGCCAAAGCGGTTACGTCCAAACTCGGCCAGGAAGATCCCGGCACCGATCCCGAACGGTACGCCAATCATACTGGCAATTCCAAGAATGACCACCGATCCGACTATCGCGTTGGCCATGCCTCCGCCGGGCTCTCCTACCGGCTTGGGCGTCTGGGTCAGGAAGGCCCAATTAATCGACCCAAGCCCGCGGTACACGAGGTAACCGAAGATGGCGACCAGCGGAGCCAGCACGAGAACCACCGTTAAGACTGCAACTCCAGTCATGAGGTGGTCGGTCACGCGACGGCGCAAATCGATGGGCGGGACGCTCTGTTGCACGGAAGAGGTGCCGGTGGTGTCAGGCATGTCCCCTCGCAGGCTGGCCACGGGTTACGGTCCACACCAGCAGTTGGGCGAGTGCGTTCACGATGATGGTAACGATAAAGAGCGCCAGGCCAATCTCAACCAGGGCAGAAAGGTAAACGTCGCCTGTCGCCTCGCTGAATTCATTGGCTAGGACACTCGCCATGGTGTATCCAGGTGCGAAGAGGGACTTCGCGATCTCTGGCCGGTTGCCGATGACCATGGTGACCGCCATGGTTTCGCCGAGTGCCCGGCCGAGGCCGAGAATGATCCCGCCGACAATTCCAGCACGCGCGTTGCGTAGAACGCCCACCCGGATCATTTCCCAGCGGGTGGCTCCCAAGGCTAAGACACCCTCGCGCTGGTGCTGGGGAACGACCATCAGCACTTCGCGCGTAATTGAGGAAATGATTGGGATGATCATGATCGCTAGGATGATTCCCGCGGCCAGCATGCCGATTCCGTAGGGAGCGCCTTCGAACAAGCCGGTCCATCCCAGAGTCTTTGCCAAGAATGGCTCCACGTATCCGCTGAGCAGCGGCACCAGAACGAACATGGCCCAGAGCCCATAGATAACGCTCGGAATGGCGGCGAGGAGTTCCACAAAAAACGATAGCGGGCCGCGCAGCGCCTTGGGACACATCTCGGTGGTGAAGACCGCGACGCCTACCGCCAGAGGAACTGCGATGACGAGTGCCACAAGTGACGAAACCAGAGTCCCATAGACGAAAGGGAGCGCTCCGAAGTGCTCAGCTACCGGGTCCCAGTCGCTGCCGCCGAAGAACTTGAAGCCGAATGCATGCCAGGAAAGGCCGGAACCTGAAAGGAGTTCGTAGACGATGAGGACCAAAACTCCCAGGATGGCGAGACCGCATGCCGTCATCGCGGACTTGAAAATACGATCAGGAACCTCGCCGCCGGAGGCCCGCAACAAGGGTGCCGTCTGAAGCGCCGCAGTGGATGTAACTTTCGCCCCTTCAACGGGTTGCGGTCCTGGCATATCAGGCCGTGGTAACGCAGGGTTGGCCATTCGTTTAAACCGTAGCAGACCCTTGTTACAAAGGTGTTAAAATCAGAAAAGCTTTTCCGCTTTGTAGGATATTCAGTCACCCCGAATTCTCAGGTTTCCGGTGTCTGCAAGACCCGTGCTTTAGCGTGAATCAGGCAGTGATCCTCTCCCGCTGTTGGGATCGATATTTTTATGTCAATTGCACCTGAACGTAGCCTGATGGCGTTCCAAAAGACGGAACGGGCATTGGCGAAACTCGCGTCCGCTCAGGACGCAGAGAGCGTTCACAGCTTCCGCACCAGCAGTCGCCGTTTGCAGACTTTGCTTGAACAAGTTCTTCCTGAACGCAATCGCAATCAAAAGAGACTGCTCAAAGCGCTGGACCGGATTCGGCGGCGAGCGGGGAGAGTGCGCGACTTAGACGTTCAGCTGGCCGCGCTGCGAAGCTTGAAGATTCCGCAAGAACCCCGGCGCAAGACACAGCTCATGCATCGCCTGATCGAGCTTCGTGCGAAACATGAGAAGAAGCTGCGGAAGTCACTGGATCGAGAAGCGATCCAGGAGATTCGCAAGCGGCTCAAGCGGGCGTCGAAGGAAGTGAACCTTGAAGACAGCAAGGATGCTTTAACTGTTGCCCGCACTATACTGAAAGAAGTGGAACGTCCTGCAGGTCCTGTCACTGAGGAAGTTCTGCATCAGTACCGCACGGTTGTGAAGCGCGCACGCTATGCGGCCGAATTTTCCCCAAAAACGGCAGAAGCAGTGGAGTTCACCGCACATTTGAAACGCGTGCAGGACGCAGTCGGCATTTGGCACGATTGGCTGAACCTCACGCAAACTGCGACCAAGCGCCTTGGCGGAGTGAACCAATCGTCTCTCGTCGCGGTGCTTCACAATGTGACCGGAGGCAAGTTCCGGCAAGCGGTCGCTGCACTGTCCGTTTCGCCGACCATTCAGACGGGACGCAAACTTCCACCTACCGTGGAACCAGCGCGGAAGTCGAGCACAGGGCCAACCCTGGTGGGCCGGACCGAAACCGCCGCGTAGATTGCGCGCGTCACATCGCATCTCCCCTGCTACCGTTCCAAATCGCGTGTCACTCGGGCTGCATCATGTAAACTGTGAGCCTTCCCCATGCCCACGTTTGCAGCGGTCGACATTGGCTCAAATTCCGTCCGGCTCAAAATTGCGCGCCTTCAGGCCGGCCGCCTGCGCGCACTCCACGAAGATCGAGAAGTCACCCGCCTCGGGGAAGGCGTTTTCGGTTCCGGATTTCTTACGCCGGAATCGATGGCTGAGACGGTGAAAGTGCTGCGGCGCTTCCATCGCGCCACCCAACAAATCGTCACCGACAGTGTTCGTGTGGTTGCAACCAGCGCTTTGCGGGATGCGCGAAATTCGCAGGCATTTCTGGAATGGGTTCGGTCGGCAACGGGCTGGCGAGTCGAAATCATTTCTGGTGTGGAAGAAGCGCGGCTGATTCATTTGGGACTCGTCTCCAGCCCGCGAGTAGACCGCTCTCCGACGCTGATGATGGATCTTGGCGGAGGAAGTTGTGAGCTCACCATCACGCAGGGCGGACACATCAAGGACGCAGTCAGCCTTCCTCTGGGTGCGGTTCGTCTGACGAACGAGTTCCTACGACACGATCCCACACGGAAGGGCGAGCTCAAGCGTCTGCGTGGCTTTGTCACGCGCGAGGTCAATCGCATCGCGGACCGTATCGCGAGTGCCAAAATAAAGAATGTAATCGCAACATCGGGTACGGCAGCGGCCCTGGCGGCCGTCGCGGGCCACTTGCGTCGTGGAGCAGGCCGTCAGCGAGCAGTAGTCTCACGAGCCGAGATGAGCCGAATTGCGAAGCGTCTGGCACGATTGCCGGTGGCGGAAAGGCGCAAGATCCAAGGCATCGGCCCGCGACGCGCGGAAATCATCGTTGCCGGCGCCGCGGTCTATCACGAGTTAGTGGACCGATTGCACCTCAAAGGATTTCGCTATTCACCATTGGGGCTGCGCGATGGAATCCTGGCCCAGATGGCCGCAGACTATGATCGCAGCACGCGATCGGGCCGTCAGATCGAATCAGAGCGCTGGGAGTCGATCATGAAAGCGGTCGATCACTACCATGTGGACCGGAAACATGCGCTGGACGTGCGCGACGCGGCCACGCTCTTGTTCTCAGGGCTGCGATCGCTCCACCAACTGCCACCGGAATATCGCGAGTGGCTGTCGGCGGCGGCGATGCTCTATGAAGTTGGGGACTACGTGAACCGGAATGGCCGGCACCGTCATACCAATTACATCATTTCGAACTCTGAGATTCTGGGCTATACACCCCAACAGCGCCGGCTTATCGCGGCAATTGCGCGCTATCTGGGGAAATCGCGGCCCGCCATGGAAGACGGTCCGATGAAAGTGGTGGACCCGGGGGATCGCGATAATGTGCAAAAGGCGATTCTGTTACTGCGACTGGCTCGCGCCTTGAACCTGGGTCGCAGCCGTGCCGTGGAAAAAGTGCGGATCGGAGTGCGCTCAGCGGGGGTGAAGTTGACGCTGGTACCGAGACGCCGAATGGGAGTCGATCTGGAACTCTGGGCGATTGAAAAAGAGCGCGATTATTTCCGGGAAGTGTTTGGACGCGAGCTTTCAACAGCGGTTTCGTAGAGAGTACGCAGGACCTTGGGTGTGACGCACCACTGAATCGTGCCGGAAGTACGGCGCATCTCGACCTTCGCCACCGCACCTTTCTTCAGCTCCACGGAGGCTTCACAACCGGAGTCGCTGATGATCGCTCCCAAGAACTGGCTCAGATTCGGATTGTGCCCGACCACCATGATGGCTTCCTGCCGGGAATATTTTTCCAGAAGTTTGCGGAAGTCGGCGAGTCCGGCCTCAGGCCGCAATCCCGGATCAATCTGCAGTTTCCCTTCATAACCCAACTCGTTACCGACCAGCGACGCCGTCTGCGTGCAGCGCTTCAGCGGACTGGAGACGATCATATCCACCTGAGCGTCCAAAGCGGCCAAGGCACGCCCGATATAGCCGCATTGCTCGATGCCCTCTTTGTCGAGAGCGCGTTTTTCGTCTTTCTTTGGATTCGCGAAGTGTTCACCGGCGCTGGCGTGGCGCAAAAAGTAGAGAATCATAGGGGCTTATCGTTCCCTTCCCATTAATACTCTACGCTTTCGCTCAGGAACGGGTGCGGGGAGAATCGCGGGCGCCTTCCCTTCTGCAACCCCGATGAGGAAATCCTGTGCACTGAACGCCGAGGCCCCCGTCGGTGGCCGGCGGTTCTGTGCGCCGTGCAAGGGCTGCCAGGCACGGATGTAGGAAGCGTCTTTCAGGAGGATTCTGGCCTTGCGATTGTCAGCCAGGTAGGCGTCGAGAATCTCGTGACGCACACGTTCTCGCAGCATCTCATCGCGCAACGGCACTAGAACTTCGACGCGTTCGTACAGATTGCGGGGCATCCAGTCGGCGCTGCCCATGTAAATTTCTTCGTCGCCGCCATTGGCGAAATAAAATATGCGGCTGTGCTCGAGGAAACGTCCTACGATACTGCGGACACGGATGCGGTCGCTCACGCCACGCACTCCGGGACGAAGGGCGCAAATGCCGCGCACCACCAGATCGATCTGCACTCCGGCCTGGGAGGCACGGTAGAGTGCCTGGATGACGGTCTTGTCGAGCAGGGCATTCATCTTGGCGATGATGCGAGCTTCCTTGCCTTGGCGGGCGTGCTCGGCTTCACGGTCAATGAGCGCGATGCATTTTTCGGCTAAATCCAGCGGCGCGACGAGAAGCGGCTCGTAGCTCGGATTTTCAGCGTAGGCCGTCAGAAAGCTGAACACATCATGCACCGCACGAGTGATTTCAGGATTCGCGGTGAACAGGCTCAGGTCGGTGTAGATGCGCGCGGTAGTCGCGTTGTAGTTTCCGGTGCCGATGTGAGCATAGCTACGGGTCACGCCATCCGGATCGCGGCGTACCAGCAGCGATAGTTTGCAGTGAGTCTTCAGGCCCACGAGACCGTGGAAGACTTGGACTCCAGCATCTTCCAAATCGCGCGCCCAGCGTATGTTGGACGCCTCATCGAAGCGCGCCTTCAACTCCACGACCGCGGTTACTTCCTTGCGCGAGGCGGCATCCATCAGCGAAGGGACGATCAAGGAATGCTCGCTGGTGCGGTAAAGGGTCTGCTTGATGGAAAGAACATTCTCGTCCTTAGCAGCTGACTCGATAAACGAAACCACCGCATCATAGGAATCAAACGGATGATGCAAGAGGATGTCGTGGCCGCGCAACTCCTCGAACAAGTCCTTCGACTTGGAAGTCAACCGCAATTCGCGAGGAGAAAAGGATCGGTACTTGAGGTCGGGACGCTTCACCTGCTCGTAGACATTGAAGAGTCGCGAGAGATTAACCGGGCCGTTGACAGGAAACACCTGCCAGGGATCGAGTTCGAAAACAGTACGCAAGCGCTCAATGATCTCGGGGTCGGCATCGGCTTCAATTTCCATGCGCACGGCATCGCCTTTGCGACGGTTATGCAGTTCCGCGCGCACCGACTCCAGCAGGCTGCGTGCTTCTTCCTCTGCGAGGTAGAGATTGCTGTTGCGGGTGACGCGGAACGGTGCGGACGAAACAATGTCATAGCCGTGATACATGCGGACCGCGTGGTGCGCAACCAGATCGGCCAGAAAAATAAAGTCGTCGGTGCCTTCCGATGGCAAGCGCACCAAACGCGGCAGAGCCCGCGGGACCGACACCACACCGGTATACGTTAAGGCGGATCGCCGGCGGCGGCGTAATAGAAATCCCAGGCACAACGCTTTGTTAATGACCCGAGGAAAGGGATGTGCGGGGTCCACGGTCACCGGTGTCAAAAGAGGGTCCAGTTCCCTCTCGCAGTAGTCGTCGACGAAACGCAACGCCTGGGAATCTAACTCGTGCAGCCCGAGTACGCGAATTCCATTCTCGGAGAGTGCGGGACGAAGCCGGGCATTCCAACAATCGTACTGGTCGTCGACGAATTCGTGGGTCAACTTGTTCAGAGCATCGCGTTTTTCTGTCAGGGTGAGGCCATCGGGACCGGCTTCGTTGTAGCCGTCCTCGATTTGCTGCATCATCGCTGCCACCCGGACTTCGAAGAACTCATCCAGATTGCTGGCCGAGATGGACAGGAACTTCAAGCGCTCCAGCAGCGGGTTGCCCACGTCTTCCGCCTCTTCCAGCACTCGACGGTTGAACGCGAGCCAGGACGTGTCACGGTTCAGGTAGTACTGGGGATTGTCGAGTGCGATACGAGCCATGGTAAGAGCGCTTTAAGCTCTATTCGTTCGATCTACCGTTGCAGTTTGAAGTTCCAGTAAAGATATTAGACAGAGCGTTCCTGGGCACAGTATAAAACATCCACAGACGACGCCGCAGGACGCCGAATCAAGCCAGACACTGTCGTGTCCTCTTGCGGCAAGAAATTAAAAGACCGGCACCTCGACAGCGTTTGTTCTGTCCAGGTGCCGGCGTGTGTACATTGCGGCTGAGCCACAAAATTGTGGCTTTCTTAAGGCAAGTAGTAACGGAAAGACGTGAAGATCATGTTGTCGATTCCGTGTGGCTGGTTGGGTGAGGATGAACCGGACCAGGCGTTGCGGGTCACATAAGAATACTGTGGACCGAACTGAATCCTGCCGCGATTCACCTTTTCCTTGGAGCCGTCGTAGATTCGGTACCAGAAGCCCGCAGTTCCTTCGATCAGAACACGGGTGTCGGCGGTACAACTGGAAAGGCTACCGGGGAGGAATCCGCCTGCACCGGGGCCTGTCTCCGTGAAGCAACCCGTGTTGCTGAAGTGGGGTGAGCCGTAACCGACGTACTTGCCGGTGACGGCGTCGTAGCCTGCCGCGCGGCTCGCGTATTCCGCTCCGGCGTTCAGGTAGACATCCAGCTTCGGCCCGTGCCATTCGAGAGTCGTCAATCCCTGATAGCTGCGAATGAGATCGAGTGTGCCGTCGGCGCGTGCGGACGTGTCGGCAAGACCGCCAGTGCCGTAGCGGCCCATTCCGCTGCCGCCAAGGGCATGCAATCCGAAATCAATTCGCTTCTTGTCAAACGACCAGCGAGCATTGGCGCCGAACCCACCACCGTTCTTGGAGGTGTTGAAAGCGGCCGATGCATTGGGGCCAGTGCCTGTACCGCAGGGAGTCGTCGAGGCGATGTCCTCGCAGGGGAAGACGCGATCGCGGAAGCGGCTATAGACCCCGAAGATTTCATAGTGGCCGAAGCCGGGCTCGAAGGCTGCTTTCGCGATGATATCCGGCGAAGGGTTGAAGGAATAATTGGCTGCAGCGCTGCAAGTGGTTGTCGCCGCGCCGGTCGTGCTGTTGATGCTGGTGGAGCATGCCGTAACGGCCGAATTGTAGAGTCCGCCGCCCGCGCCGGGAGATCCGATCAGGAAATTGGAGGCGTTTCCATGGCTGCTCAGCGTCTCCTGTGAATTTTCGAGCGCAACTCCCAGCCAAACTTTGTTGTTGAAGTTCTTCGTCAGCCGGAAACCAAATTGCCGCGCCCAGCTGAAGCCGATGGTATATTGCGGATCGATCGTCATCGGAAGCGCTTCGCTACGATTATCCAAGCCATGTTTGGTTTCGGTCACCAAACTCCACATCTGCCCACCGGTAAAGTTCCACCCATTGTCAAATGCAGCTTGACCCCAGACTTGCCTCTGGCGCAGGGTGTAACTGTTACTCTCATTGTTGTTGGAAGTGACACCTGCCGAAAGGAAGTCTGCCTCGTAGTAACCAGAAAGCTTGACACTCTTCAGTCGACCTTCCGCCAACAGGGAAATTCGCGACTGTCGTCCGGTACCGAAGAACTCTGACATTGAACTGGCCGAAGCGCCCGGCATCGTCAGAGCGTTGAAGGGCGTGTTGATATCCGCAGCGAGGGCGCGCGTGCGCCTCACCGTTTCAGCCGCCAGGAAGCCGCCGGGAGTGATGGTGATTCCCTTCACGTGAATTGTTGTCGGAGGTTCGGAAATAGTCTTCTGGGTCTCCTGCAGCGTCACAACCGTGCTGGCCACGTTGGTCTTCAGGTCGGTGACATCGCCCTTCAATTCCGTGACCGCTTGCTGATCCTTATTGGACTGCGCCTGCACGACGTCCGCCTTGTTCGCAGCATCAGCGGCCGTGGCTTGAACCTGCTGGACGACCTGATCCTTGCGGTTCAATTCGTCGCGCAATTGCTGGATCTGTTGCTGCTGCTGCGCCAAGGCCGCCTGCTGCGAGGCGATCGCATCTTTCAGGGATTGCACATCGGCGGCCGTCACTGTGGCCGACTTCGGCCTCGGCTTGGGTTTGGGCGCCGTACTGGTTTGCGCCACCAGTCCTGTCGCCAGAAGAAGAATTGCACACACGTTCCACGCAGACTTCATAGTTCTCTCCTTTTTGGTCCTGCGATGACTGAAAGAATCCCCGCAACGGCGGAATTCTACTTGACTTGTTTGATTGCGTCCTTCACTTTGGCAGCGACGTTGTCGGGTAGCGGAGCATAAGCCAGAGCGGAGGTTAACTTCTGTCCGTCCGTGACCATCCAGTTCAGAAAATCGGCCAAGATCTTGCCCTTTTCGGCGTCCTTGGACTGGGCCGGAATAAGCAGCCAGGTAAAGCTGGAAATCGGATAGGCATCTTTGCCGGGAGCATTGGTGATCGAGATGCGGAAATCGGCGGGCATCTTGGGAGCCGACGCCGCCGCAGCCGTTACGCTCTCCAGAGAGGCTTTCACGAATGCGCCCGCGGAATTTCGAACGCTGCCGTAGGGGATATTGTTCGACACGGCATAGATGAGCTCAACGTATCCGATCGAGCCGGACATCTGTCGCAGCGATCCCGCCACGCCCTCGTTGCCCTTTTGTCCCAAGCCTACAGGCCACTTCACCGAGGTATCGGCGCCCACCTGGCTCTTCCATTCCGGGCTAACTTTGGAAAGATAGTCGGTCCAAATGAAAGTCGTCCCGCTGCCGTCGGAACGGTGGACCACGATGATGTCCTTGTCAGGGAAATTGACTCCAGGATTTGCAGAGGTAATTGCCTTGTCATTCCATTTGGAGATTTTGCCTAGAAAGATTCCCGCCAAGGCCTCGGGGGTGAACTTCACTTCCCCGGTTACACCGGGAATGTTGTAAGCCGGGACATCCGCTCCCAGCACGGTCGGAATGTTCAGGATCTTGCTTTTCGCCTCCTGGAGTTGCTTGTCGGTCATCGGCATGTCGCTGGCGCCGAAATCCACGGTGCCGGCGGTTACCTGCCGGATCCCGCCACCACTGCCGATGGACTGATAGTTGATTTCCACGTTCGTATGAGTTTTGTGGTACTCGCTGAACCACTTCGAGTAGATGGGATTGGGGAATGTAGCGCCTGCTCCGGTCAGCGTGGTCTGCCCCATGACAGGCAAGGCCAGAAGGACACACACCAACAGCATGATTTTGCGCATCACCAGATGATTCCTCCTTAGAGTTATATGTCCCCGTTCTATCGACGCAGTGTTACAGGACGGTTACAAACGGGTGAATTTCTGATGAATGACCCGCGCGGGGGACGGCGAAAGATGCTGTGGAAAAATTCGGTGCGAGGATCAGCTAATTGTTGGCTTTAATGGCAGGCTCCAGATGAGCGATTTCGCGAGCAAAGAGTGTGTTTGCGGGAAACTCGCGCCGCAACCCGGTGAGCAATTCCAGAGCGCGCTCATTGTTCTTCTCGCGCACGTATGCAAGCGCCAGCAGAATTCTGGCATATGGTGCAAGGTAGCGTCCATGCTCGGCGGTCGTCTGCAGGTCGGCAATGCCTCCTTGCTTGTCGGCGGGCAGTCCTCCCATGCGAAGAACCCAGCGTACCGGCGCGGCCATGCTTCCGATGATGTATTTACTGAAACCAGTGGCAAGCAGCGCGTCATAACAATCGTGGCAAACGGCGAGCAACTGCTGTGCCGAGGCGGACGCTTCCTTGGTGTAGTGCAGCGAGGCCAAATTGCGTTTCTCTATGAGCGCTGCGTAATCAGCCTGCAAGCCCGAGGACAACGTGAGCGCAAACAGCGCGTCACGATCTTTGGGGTCCTTGGCGAGTCGAGTATGGGCGAGATTCTCGGCGCGTCCGATCGCGGCGATGAAGTTCTGCCGAAGTGCGGGATCGGGCGTCAGCTTCGGACGTCCGGCGAACGCGTCGTCGTTCTCGTAGAACTGAGCTTCCAGCACTCCCAACCGGTTGAACTCAGAGAACAAGAAGCCGGCGGCTTCGCTGACCGGGCCCATGGGGTCATCTGGGTGCTGCTGTTGCCATACTGCAAAATCTTTCTGCGCACCGGCGAAATCGAGATTGTAGAGTCCCGAAAATCCCAGATCGAGCGGAGTTGCAACAGCAACTCGGGGAAGGTCGACTGCTCCAGCTACCAGAGGTAGAGCACAACTCAGGCAGAAGGCTGTTACTATTCTCCACGCTCGAGCATCGAATAGTTTGATCATGTTTGCCGCGCTGGTGCTCTCTCTTATTTTTGATCTACGTTTAGTTGCACGTTACATCTTTCAGGGCCGCTATCGATTTGATGACGCCTGCTGGACAGGCGAAAGTCCCGCCTTGTAATGATTTTGTCAATTTCGCCGGGGACGAATCCTCGGGCCTAGGATGAATTCTCGTCATGACTGATTCCGCAACTCGGTTCGCTCCTGGCTGGCCAGGGATCCCTCCGCGCTGGACCTCCAGCGCCAAGATGGGGGCCGGAACAGCTCTCAACCAGCACAGCAAGGTCTGGTTCACCCTGAGTCATGGCATTTTGAACGAGGTGTATTTTCCGCGGGTCGACCAGGCGTGCACCCGCGACATGGGATTCATTGTCACCAACGGGCGAGATTTTTTCTCCGAAGAGAAGCGCCACTGCACATTTGAAAACCTTCCCTTCCAGCCCGGGATTCCGGCTTTTGAGCTGACGAACACGGACAATAGCGGACGGTACCGGATCCATAAGGAAGTACTGACCGATCCTTACCGCAACGTTGTTCTACAGAAGGTACGATTCGAGCCGCTGCAAGGCCAACTCTCCGACTACCGCCTTTATGCTGTGCTCTCACCGCATCTGGCCAATTGCGGAAACGGCAACACAGGATGGATCGGCGCCTACAAGGGATATCCCATGTTCTTCGCCGAGCACCACGGCGTCACGTTGTCGTTTGCGTCTTCTGCTCCATGGAAGAAGACCTCGGTGGGATTCGTCGGAGCCTCCGATGGCTGGCAGGATTTAGCTCAGCATTACCAGATGGAGTGGGAATACGACCGCGCTGAAAATGGAAATATCGCTTTTACAGGAGAGATTGATCTCGCCGCGTGTGGAGGGGAGTTCCTGCTCGCGCTGGGCTTCGGTGTGATCTGGACCGAGGCAGGACAGCAGGCGCGATCCACGCTATTCGAGGACTACGCGGAGACGCGCCAGCACTATGTTGCGCAATGGGACAACTGGCAAAGCAAACTGCTCAAGCTCGATGACCCGTTGCGGCAATGCGATCTTTACCGCTCATCAACCGCAGTCTTGCGCACTCACGAGTCGAAGGACTTTCTGGGTGGCATTATCGCGAGTCTTTCCATTCCCTGGGGATTCAACAAGGGCGACGAAGATCTTGGTGGGTATCACCTGGTGTGGCCGCGGGATCTCGTCGAAACCGCAGGGGCCCTCTTGGCCGCGGGAGCAGTTACCGACGCGGTGCGTGTTCTCCGCTATCTTGAAGCGACGCAGGAGGCAGAGGGCAACTGGGCGCAGAATCTTTGGCTCGACGGCCGGCCTTACTGGAGCGGCATCCAGATGGACGAAACGGCCTTTCCGATACTTCTGATAGACCTTCTCCGCCGCGAAGCTCCTGGGGCCTTGGGTAAGCTGGAGCGATGGTGGCCGATGGTGCGCAACGCTGTCAGCTTTATTCTTCGTAACGGCCCCGTCACACAACAGGATCGATGGGAAGAAGACGCGGGCTACTCGCCTTTTACGCTGGCTGCCGAGATCTCTGCGTTACTGGCTGCGGCGGACGTTGCGGATCTTACCGGGCACAGCGAACAAGCCACCACAATGCGCGACGCTGCCGATGCCTGGAACGACAACATCGAGCGTTGGGTCTACGCCACGGGAGGCGACTTGGCGGAGCAGCTTGGGATTGACGGTTATTATGTCCGCATCGCTCCGCCCGACACCGACGGCGCCGCATCGCCTACGCAGGGTTTTGTCCCCATCAAGAATCGTCCGCCCGGTCAGGAGCATGAGCGTGCCTATCACATCATCAGCCCGGACGCTCTGGCGCTCGTGCGCTTTGGCCTGCGCGCACCGGACGATCCGCGCATCCTGAACACCCTTCGGGTTATCGACGCGCTGTTGTCGGTCGAGTTGCCTCAAGGTCCGTGCTGGTATCGCTATAACGGCGATGGCTACGGTGAACACAAAGATGGCTCCGCGTTCGACGGGACGGGCATCGGTCGGCCATGGCCTCTGCTCGCCGGAGAGCGCGCACATTATGCTCTGGCTGCCGGACATCGCGACCAAGCGGAAGCGTTGCTCACCGTAATGGAGAACTCGCCCGCAGGACAAAGCCGCCTGCTTCCGGAACAGGTCTGGGACTCGACCGACATTCCAGCGCTGGAGCTCTTCCGTGGTAAACCAACGGGGTCAGCATGCCCGCTCGTGTGGGCTCACTCGGAGTATGTGAAGCTGCGTCGTTCGATTCGAGACGGGAAGATCTTTGATCAGCCACCGCAAACCGTTAAGCGCTATTTAATCGATAAACATGTCAGGCAAATCTTCGGGTGGAGGTTTAATAACAAAACCCGCACGGTTCCAAGGAACAGAACGCTTCGGATTGTGCTACTCACTCCTGGGCGGGTCCATTGGACTGTCGATGAATGGAAGACAGTGCATGATACTGGAGCGAAGGATACTGGTCTTGGCGTTTACATTCTGGACCTGCCAACCGCGTCTCTGCCCGCGGGTGGCAAAGCGGTGTTTACTTTCTTCTGGCCTCAAGACAATCGCTGGGAAGGAACCGATTATACGGTCACGGTGGAGAATAACTGACGACCGTTATGTAATTAGCTCCGGATGGCGGTAACGTGTGACGAATCTGGAATCGACTTAGTTGTCCACGCAGGTGTAGCAGAGCTCGACCACCGTGCAATCGTCACTTAAAGGATTCCCGGCGCAGAATTCCGTTACAGAGGAAAAAATTCCCTCAAGTGTGGGAGACTTGGCGGCTGCCGCTTCCAGCCGGAAATCCTCATAGAAGTCGCCCATCGCGTTTTCCGCTTCGGTGACGCCGTCCGTCACGAGGATGAAGCGGTCGCCAGACTTCATTTGGCATCTCGCACTTTCGAAGGACGCATCGGCCAGCAGGCCCACCGGCACATTGCCGTGCGGGGGACGAATAACCTCTCCGGCACACACCAGCAGCGGCGGTACGTGCCCGCAGTTCACATACTCCAATTCGCCGTCGCGCCGCAGACGTACCAGAAGCACAGTGGCGTATTTTTCGCCGACGAGTTTCTCCGTGAAGAAGCGGTTGACCGCATAAACCACGTCAAGCAGAGGCACTCCGGCGCTAAGGTGCGAATAAATCATTCCCTGCAGCGTCGAAGCCAGAAGGGCTGCGGAAACTCCCTTCCCGCTTACGTCGGCCAGCACGACCGCGAGGCCTTCCTTCGTATTGACGGCGTCAAAGAAGTCCCCGCCAATTTCCTTACAAGACAGGTTCTTTCCGCGGAGTTTGGCAAACGGCACTTCGGGAATCTTCACCTGCATCAACCGCTGTTGGATGCTCGCCGCAATGCTCAATTCCTGCTGGTAACGACGCGCTTCTTCCTCAGCTTGCACCAGGCGCGCGTTCTCGATGAGGGATGCAGCTTCTGTTGCGATTACGTGCAGAATGTCTTTGCTCACACCGGCAATATCGCGCGAAGCGAAGCGCGAATCGACGTACAGAACGCCCATGACTTCGGCGGAACTCGCGACCTGCGCCGGCGTTTGCGCTTCACGCGTGGCCTGAACCTGCATCTTGCGCAGCGGAATACAGACAACCGTCCGCAGATCATAGGCCACTACGCTTTGACGACCCGCCAAATCGAGCGACTGGCTGGTATCGGTCTCCAGGAATTCGGAATTCGACCGCATGGATTCTTCGAGGATCGAATGCGAAATGGTCTTATCGTCGAGCAACGGCTCTTTCTTGGAATTCCGGCCAGCCGCTAGCCGCAGCTTCCCTTCTTCGTCTTTGAGAAAAACGTAGGCGCGCTCGGCCCGCGTCAGTTGCAGCGTGACGTCGAGCATGGTCATCAGAATCTCGTCGAGCACGCCTGCGGTGTTTAACTTGCGCGCGGCTTCGAGGAACAGCGTGAGTTTCTCCAGATCGGTTGCTTCCTGCTTGATCTGAATGCCGGAGATCTGACTGAGGAATTCCCGCGCCGTGTTCGATGTAGCATGGGCCGGATTGAAAAGGATGTAGGCCGAATCGCGCGCCCCGAACTCCAACCGGTCGCCACGTTCCAGTTTCTGACGCTGGATGCGTTCTCCGTTGACGAAGGTCCCGTGCTTGCTGCCCAGATCGACCAGGAAAAATTCCTGCCCTTCCTGCATGATCTGGGCATGATCGCGCGACACGCGCGGGTCGGCGATGACCAGATCTTTGTCCACCTTCCGCCCAACCGTGAACGGTGTGCGGTTTAGAACAAGGTTCTTCTGCTCACTGCCTTGCACAAACACCAGGGCGGGAAACACACCGGAGCCAGAACTGTGATGACTGATTGCGGTCAAGGCCATGAATGGTTATTTAGCGTACTGTTCGACTTCGCCAGGCACGATAGAACGCGCTCATGCTGCAATATCTCTTGCTGCAACAGACTACTCTGCCGTCGCGCTCTCCCGCAAGCCACGGGACTCAGCCATCCACACATCCAGAATTGCCAACCAGAAAACAAATATGGGCACCAGGAAGTTGGAGTAAAACGGCACGATCCAGACCCGGTGTCGAAGAGCAGGGGTGAGCCAGATGTAGGCAACGCTCAGACCCAGAGTTACCACCCATGGCCAGACAATTAGTACGCCGCCGACCGCGCGCGCCAGTCGGACCGCCGGCAGGATAGGAATGCCGGAAGTTTCGCTACGCAATAGCGCCAGAATAGCCGGAATTAGCAGCACTTGATTGTAGGGAGATAACATAGGAACGATCAGCACTGTGAGAGCCAGCACTAGCGCGAAAGCCTGTCCAAAGATTGGGCTGCCAGGGGCCGCTTTTCGCATCGGCCAGACGCAGATCGCGCATACGATCACGCTGACGACTTCCATGATCCGTCCCGCGAGTGACCCTAGAAGCCAAACGAGCATCGATTGGTTGTGCGTGTACTGCTGATATTGCCGGATCGCAGTGAGGAACATCGCCAACCATCCCGGCAACACGAGTTGCGCTCCGCAGAGCAAAAGCAGCATCACCAAGCCGAATCCAAATATAAACTTCCGGCGCGGGCGCCAATCGCTGGCTGCCCACAACAATAGCCACGACACGAGAGGCCACGTGAGCTGAGGTTTGATGGTTGCCAAGGCCAACAACCCGCCCGCACACAGGAACCATCCACCGGCCAGGCATGCGCCACACGCACCCAGCAATCCTGCAACCAGCAGGCTCAACTGCTGAAGTTTGATGCCCTGCACCATGGGCAACCATCCGAGTGCGAGCACCATAAGAATCAGCGTTGTTCCAATGGAAGCCTTCCAACGAAGGACCCGCAGCCAGAGCAATACGCTGCCGGCTGCGAGGACAATCAATAAACAGCGAAACCCGATCTGCAGTGAGTCAAATGAAAGATCGACGGTGGGCGCCAATAGGAACACCACATACACGGGATAGGCGAAGCCTTGCTGGTCTTTCGGGTCATCTGGACGTGTCGGGTCGATCGGCCGTCCGTAGTAGCCCTGCTGGATCTCGCGCGTGATCTCGGAGCTGTAAGGATTGTGCCCGTGACGAAGCAATTCGCGGGCGCCTAACCAGCGGGGATATAGATCCGAAAAATTGCCGCGCGGTCGATTGTGTGTCGCCGCATCGGCGATCTGCTCGGCCCTGAGAATCTTGCTGGCGTAGAACCAGACGCTGGCGGTTGCGAGAAAAGCAAGGAGCAGGGCGAGTAGATGCTGCCTTCGTTGCTTGGAGGGCACTGGTCCCATGAGGGCATCAAGTCATCTTACGGATGCCGGTTCATGTTACAACTTATCGCTCAACACTGTTATGCGGATGCGGATCGCAGTCTCGGCGGTTGTGGGTCTGGTTGCGGGTTCATTCTGCTACTACCTACTCCACAAATTGCACCAAGGGTCGGGAGATTTCGGATGGGCCATTCATCTGATGCGCCAGATATTGGCCCGACAGAATCCCTATGACACGCCATTCGAACAGTATCCGCTAACGGCCGGAGTGGTCGCGTTTCCCTTCGTCAAACTGCCACCCGAGCTGGCGGCGGCCCTGTTCTACGGGCTCAGTTCGTCGCTTCTGGCCTTCGGGCTGACGCGTGACGGGTATCAGCGTCTGTTTGTGTTTTTGGCGTATCCGTACTGGGTGGGGCTTCTCACGGTCCAGTGGTCCACAATCATCGCTGCGAGCGCGTTCTTTCCCCTGCTGATGCCAGTCACGATGGCAAAACCGCAGGTCGGACTACCCGTGTTCCTGACTTATTTCAGCCGTCGAGGCCTGCTGGCCTGTATCGCGGTTGGAGTCCTGAGTCTGATCGTGATGCCCCGGTGGCCCCTGCTATGGATTGGCCAAATGGGCTATTATCAGCACTTCATTGCGATCTTGGTTTTGCCCGGTCCCCTGGTAGCGCTGGCGTTGCTACGGCATCGAGAGCGAGACGCTCGGCTGCTTCTGCTTACCTCCCTGATGCCACAGCGATGGTTCTTCGATTCATTCATTCTCTGGCTCATCCCGAAGTCGCGCCGGGAAATCATGGTTACTGTTTTTTTCAGCTGGTGTTGCGGCATTTGGCGGTGGTATCACCCGCCTCAGAGTTTCACGCAGGTGGGCCGATGGATTGTGCTTTCGACGTACCTTCCAATGTTGGTAATCGTGCTGCTGCGAAAGGGCGGCCAGGATGCCCCCAGTCAATACAGCCGAAAAGAGGTCGAACAAGTTAGGAGGGATGTTATCTGAACACCCGAAGCCGGGCGGTGGATTAAGGGAGGCGGGCGCGGGTTAACGCGGCGGTAACCTTCTTTTCGGGGAATATGCAAGAAATTACGACTTTTCCCTACGTTGCAAGGTATATTAGCCTAGTCGAGTGGTCGAATCTTCGGGCGGATTCGGCGTCGGCTTTCGATTGTGGTGGGCTGCAACTCAATCTCGAAAAAATCAACAACTCAAGGAGTATCTTTATGGAGCTTGTACGCAGACTATGGTGCGAACAGCAAGGACAAGACATTGCGGAATACGCAGTCATGCTGGCCGTGATCCTGGTAATTGTCGTTGGAACCATTCGGCTTATCGGATCCAATGCCAATAACGTCTTCTCATCGGTTGCCAGTTCCATCCAGTAGTAAACAGGGCGAGCGATCCACCAGAGCAACTGGCATTTTGCTGGGGCTGGCGGGGAAGTCTTGGTTTCTAAGGGAGCAGCATGAATCGCACACGCTTGTTGATGATTGGGGTACTGGCGCTGGCGCTCGGCTTCTTTGCAAGTGTCTATGTTTATAAGAACTTGCAATCGAAGACCGGGGGCAACAGCGAGCCCGGAGTCGAGGTGATTGTGGCCGCCGATGATCTCCAGGTCGGGGCCAAGGTCGAAGAACACGACATTAAAGTCATCAAGATTCCGAAGGACGATTTGCCTCCCGGTGCGCCTCGAAGACGGGCCGACGTGCTGGGCCACGGTGTGATCGTGCCGATTTCCAAGGGCGAATTTATCCTGCCCAATCGTCTCGCAGGCGAGAATGCGGGTGCGGGGCTTCCCTCGCTGATCCCGCCGGGCATGCGCGCTGTGTCGGTCCGCGTAAATGAAGTGGTATCGGTGGCCGGATTTGTGACCCCGGGCACGCGCGTCGACGTCTTACTGACGGGAACGCCGGGTGGCGGCGAGCAGCAAACGACTACGGTTCTACAGAACGTCGCCGTTCTTGCGTCCGGACATACGTTGGAACGAACGGCCACGGGCGAGGCCCAGAACACAGCGGTCATCACTCTGCTGGTTTCGCCGGACGACGCTCAGCGCTTAACATTGGCCAGTTCTGAAGGACACATTCAGCTCGCCCTACGCAACCCTCTCGACACCAAGCAGGACGAAGTGGCCTCGTCTAACTCCAGGGGCCTCTATCGCGGACTTGCCGCACCTGCCTCCACACAACCGGTGGTTCATCACACAGTGACGAAGACGGTCAAAGTTCCACCTCTACCACCATCCAATGGGGTCACGTTGAGGTATATCAGGGCGACAAGAAACCGGATGTGGTCAAATTCCCAGACGAGAGTTCCGAGGCCAAGTGACCGGTAAACCGTCGATTTTGCATCCCGCATTTTTTCGCTGCGCCAAGTTTCCTCAGAGGGAGAGGAATCTGAAGATGAGATTTTGCACGCAACTGCTTAGAGCTTCGCTGCTTGCTCTGGTTTTTGTTGTTCCGGCGTTTTGCGAAATCATGCAACAGCCAGACGCCGCGGCCCAGTCACAAGGCCAAGCGCCCAACAGCACACAGACCACGACTCTCCCGGCTCAGTCCCAACAACCGTCTGGATCAGCTCCCTTACGGGTGATGGTAGGCAAGTCTCTGCTGATTAATACGACCGAACGCCTGAAGCGGGTCTCGGTGACCGACCCCGCCATCGCCTATCCGCAAGTCATCACCCCTACACAGATACTGGTTCACGGAAAGGCGCCGGGTGAGGTTTCCCTGCTGATTTGGGACGAACTGGAACGCTCGCGCAGCTTCGATCTTCGGGTTGATGTGGACATCAGCGCTTGCGCGGAAGAAGAGCACCGGGTATTCCCCGACGAGCAGATTACTGTCACGCCGTCTCGAGCCGCCGTCGTTCTTTCCGGGCACGTTTCCACCGAGGATGTTGCCAAGCGCGCGGGAGAACTGGCGAGCGCGTATTCTCCGCACGTAGTCAACGTACTCACGTTCGGTCCGGTAGGCGCGCAGGAAGTTCTGCTGCAGGTAAAGTTCGCGGAAGTCGACCGCACGGCTCTGACTCAGTTGGGGATCAACTTCATTTCGACGGGTGCCGCGAATACGATCGGCACCGTGACGACGGGACAATTCGGGGGCTTTGGGCCGCAAACTCTCACCCCCGGCACGCAGCCTTCAACTACTGGTACGGGCACCACAACCACAACACCGGCTACGACCCTCAACAATGTCCTGAACCTGTTTCTCTTTCGTCCCGACATTAATCTCGGCGCGACCATCCAGGCTCTCGAGAACAGGAATCTTCTGGAGATTCTCGCCGAGCCGAACCTGATCGCGGTCAATGGCAAAGAAGCCAGCTTTCTCGCCGGAGGTCAATTTCCCTTTCCCATTGTTCAGCCGGGCGCCGGCTTCACGGCGGTGACCATCTCGTTCAAGGATTTCGGCGTGCATTTGCAATTCACTCCGGTGATCATGCCCAACGGAAACATTCATCTGAAAGTGGCGCCGGAGGTCAGCACGTTGGACTTTGCCAATGCACTGACCATCTCCGGATTCACCGTGCCGGCGCTAAGCACGCGCAAAGCGGAAACTGAATTTGAGTTGCAGGATGGACAGAGCTTTGTCATCGCCGGCCTCATGGATAACCGGGTTACCGACATCTACAATAAGATTCCCGGGCTCGGCGACATTCCGATTCTAGGGAATTTTTTCCGCAGCAAGAGCTTACAGAAAAGCCACTCGGAGCTGATGGTGTTGTGCACGGTGCGGCGCATCTCTCCGAACACGGAAACACCCACGCTGCCTAAGAATCCAAAAGTTTTCATGAACGATGAAAAATTCGACAAGGGTAGATAGGCTCTGCGCGCTAGTTGTGAGCGGGGAGCGGGAGCGAATTTCGCGGTACCTGGGAATGCTACAGATTCGATATGCCTGAGTTGTCAGTCGTCATTGTCGCTACCGATAACGAGCAGCGTGCAGTGTTGCAGGTGCTCGTCGATGGCACCAGTGTGGCACGGACCGTACATACTTGCGCGAGTTTCCCGGTCGCGGCCTCTGATCCTGTAACGCGGCGCGTACGCACTGCGAATCCCGATGTGACATTGGTCGACATTCCCGCCGATAATCCTCCTCTGGCGTTGCGGGCGATTGAACTGCTCCACCAGGAGATGCCCGAGGCCGCCATCTTTGCCATTGGCAACCTCAACCAACCGCAGGTAATCGTTAATGCCATGCGCGCGGGCGCCCGGGAATTCATTGAACGCCCCACGAATACTACGGACCTGCTCGAGGCTTTTGTGCGCTTGACGACTGCGCAGCGTCGAGGGCGTCAGGAAGGCATTCGGGGCAAGGTTTTCTCGGTCATCAATGCCAAGGGAGGAAATGGGGCGACCACCGTTTCGGTCAATCTCGCACTAGCTTTGCAATCCGCCTACGGACAGACGGCACTGGTGGACCTGGCACCTCTGGGACACGCCGCGCTGCACATGAACCTCAAGCCCGTTTTCAACGTGGCCGACGCGACTCGCAATCTGCACCGCATGGATGCTTCCCTGCTGGAAAGCTTCATGACGCGTCACAGCGGAGGATTGCAATTGCTGGCGGGAACCAATGTCCCCGCTGCCGTCGATCCTTCTACGGCGGAGTTTGTGCGTCTTTTCGACATGCTGGTGACGCATTACCGGTACGTGGTCGTCGATGCTTCGTCGCGCTTTGATGCCGCCAGCCGCCTCATTGCCAGCCTTTCAGAAATTGTTTTGCTGGTCGCCTGCAGCGACGTGGCTTCGCTCTGGAGCGCGGCCCGCGTCCAGCAATATTTGGGGGAGACGGGAAGCCGCGAGCGCGTGCGCCTCGTCCTGAATCGCTTCCGCAAAGTACCGGGTTTTAGCGAGGCAGATGCGGAGGCGGCAGTCGGCGCTAAGCTGCTATGGCGAATCCCCAATCAGTATTTCGCCGTGTCGGGCGCCATTGATCGTGGAACCCCGGTGATGGACCAGCGTAATTCCGAGATCGCACGCTGCTTCGCCGGACTCGCGCAGGAGTTGACGCGGAATGACGCCGACGTCAAGCGTGCGGCGTGGTCACTATTCAAGTCAGTCTAAGATGTAAGGCAAAGAATTTAGGAAATAATGGCAAATCTTCAATCGTTCGAGCGTACCGACTACCAGCAGGTAAAAGCCGACCTGCACCGGAAGATCCTCGATCGCCTCGACCTCGAGAAGCTGGGTAAGACCTCCGGCGACTCGGCACGCGACGAAGTGCTGATCGTCATTCGCAATGCCGTCAACGGCGAAGTTGTTCCCTTGAGCTTTGCCGAGCGCGAACGCCTCTCGCGCGAAATCCTGGATGAGATATTCGGCCTCGGACCTCTTGAGCCCCTGCTCAAAGATCCCACCGTTTCCGACATTCTGGTCAACAAGTTCGACCGAGTCTACATCGAGCGCGCGGGCAAGCTGGAGCTCACGGGTCTGTCGTTCAAAGACAACACGCATCTGATGCAGATCATTGAACGCATCGTCTCGCGCGTCGGACGACGAGTCGATGAATCGTCCCCGATGGTTGATGCCCGCCTGGCCGACGGATCGCGCGTCAACGCCATCATTCCGCCCTTGGCCATCGACGGCCCGTGCCTGTCCATCCGGCGTTTTGGACGCGAGCCCGTTACTGCGCGCCAGATGTTGGAGAATCAGACGCTCACTGAGTCGATGCTGGAGTTGCTGTCGGCCATGGTGAAGGGACGCCTCAATATCCTGGTATCCGGTGGAACTGGCGCTGGCAAGACGACTTTGCTCAACGTGCTTTCGGGATACATTCCCAACTCCGACCGCATTGTGACGATCGAAGATGCCGCGGAACTTCAGCTCAAGCAGGAACATATCGTCCGACTGGAAACGCGTCCGCCCAACATTGAAGGCAAGGGAGCGGTGCGTCAAAGGCAACTGGTCATCAACAGCCTCCGTATGCGCCCCGACCGCATCGTAGTGGGCGAGGTCCGCGGCGAAGAAGCGTTCGACATGTTGCAAGCTATGAACACGGGCCATGAGGGGTCGCTCACCACGGTGCACGCGAACTCACCGCGCGATGCCATGGCTCGCGTGGAAAACATGGTGTCAATGGCTAACCTGAACATTCCCGAGCGCGCGGTGCGCCATCAGATTGCATCCGCCGTGCATGCCGTCGTTCAGATCGCGCGCTTGTCCGACGGCACCCGCAAGGTAATCACGATTTCAGAGGTTACCGGCATGGACGATGGCGCCCTTGCCATGCAGGACATCTTCAGTTTCGACCGGACTGGAATCGATGAGAACGGGAAGGTTCGCGGCGTGTTTCGAGCTACCGGCGTGCGTCCGCAGTTCGCCGAGCGCTTGGCAACGTCGGGAGCCCGGTTACGGCAAGCTCTGTTCGAATCGAAAACTGAGGTCTAATTATCTTTATGCCCGCAGCTCTCATTGCGCTTCTTGTATTCGTGGTGGTCGCGCTCGCGGCGTTCGCCGTGGGGTCGATTTTTGACCAGCGCAACGCACGCGCACGGCTGATCAAAGAACGACTGGCCAATGAGCGCAAGGCGCCCGAACTCGCAGCAGAGGAAGAACTCGCGCTGCTGCGCGATGAACAACTGAGCGAGATTCCCGCGCTGGATAACTTGCTGCGGCGGTCTGCGCGGGTCACCGACATCCAGAAGATGCTGGCGCAGGCGGGCATGTCGATGCGAGCAGGCAACTTTCTTGGGATGTCCGCTCTCTCAGGAGTTCTGGCTACTTTCGCCGCCTATGCGCTCAGCAAGCGCGTCGAAGTTGCCTGGATAGCGATGCTGGTAGGGTTCGTGCTTCCCTATGCCTACGCTTCATTCCGACGCAACAAACGCTTTGAGAAGTTTGAAGAACTTTTCCCCGAAGCCATCGACACGCTCGCACGCGCGGTACGGGCAGGACACGCCTTCACCACCGCGCTCGAAATGATCACCAATGAAGTGGCCGAACCAGTTTCCGGCGAATTTCGCCAGCTCTACGAAGAACAGAAATTTGGCATGCCGGTGCGCGACGCACTGATCAATCTCACCGAGCGCATTCCGCTGGTCGACGTAAAATTCTTTGTCACAGCGGTCATGCTACAGCGTGAAACCGGCGGCAATCTGGCCGAGATCCTGGACAACTTGTCCTACGTCATTCGAGAGCGCTTCAAAATCCAGCGCCAGGTACGTGTCTATACCGCGCAAGGACGTCTCACCATGGCCTTGCTAATGGGTATGCCGCCCATCATTGTTACGGTCATGCTTGTTCTCAACCCAGGTTTCATTCGCCCGCTTTTTGCCGATCCGATTGGCCACACGCTGTTGGTGGCCGGAATCACGCTGCAAACGGTAGGATATTTTGTAATCCGCAAGATTATCCGGATTCAGGTTTAGTTCATCATGCTGCCTCTGATCTTGGGCATCGTCGTGTTCGTCACCGTCGTGATGGCGGTCTTCGCCTTCGGTGCGGCTGTGGTCACCCCCAGTTCTGTCCTCGGCGCTCGCCTGCGAGCATTGGGCGGGCAGCAACAGGCGGTGGAAAACAAGCCCGCTATGCGGGAGCGTATCGAGCAGGCTTTGGATCCGATCAGCAAAGCCATTCCGCTCTCGCCAGCCGATGTTTCCCGGACGCGCGCCTGGCTGATTCAAGCTGGATTCCGCGATGCCATCGACGTGAACTACTATTTCGGTGCGCGCCTTCTGATGGCTGCCGCCGGATTCGTCGGCGTCGCTCTATTTTCCGGCTTCGACAACCTTTTCCTGTTGGTCGGAATTCCCGGCTTAGGGTTCTTCCTTCCCCGCTTCATTCTGAAGCGCATGATCAAAGACCGGCAGCATCGCATTCGGCTCGGGTTACCCGATGCCCTCGACCTCACGGTTATCTGCGTGGAAGCGGGCCTCGCACTCGACCAGGCTCTGATGCGCGTGGGCCAGGATCTGCACCACGCCCACGCCGATCTGAGCGACGAATTCCATCTCGTCAATCTTGAGATGCGAGCCGGCAAGCCCCGGGCAGAAGCTCTTCGTAACCTTGTCGACCGCACTGGGGTTGACGACATCCGTTCTCTTGTTGGTACACTGATTCAAACTGATCGCTTCGGCACCAGCGTAGCCCAAGCCCTCCGAGTGCATTCCGACTCCCTCCGCACGGAACGCCGGCAACGGGCCGAAGAACAAGCTGCAAAGACCACCATCAAGATGGTTCCCCCACTGGTGATATTTGTTCTGCCTTCGATCATTTTTGTGACGATCGGCCCGGCAGTCATTGAACTCATTCGGCAACTGGGGCCGGTTTCGGGCGGAAAGTAGAAGGCGCAATCGGTAGCGCTGGAACTGGGGAGCGTTTGCACTTATGGCGGTTCTTTCCTCTCGGGGACAGGCCTTTAATCGAACCCGCCAGGCGTACCTTGCCACGGCGTTGGCAGTCGCCAACACGCACTGGACTCGCCTTCGCGGCCTGCTGGGAACGCGTTCGAGTGACTTCCGTAACGGCTCTGGGCTCTGGATCACCCCCTGCCATGGCGTTCATACTCTGGGCATGGGGTTCCCCATCGACGTGCTTTATCTGGACCGCGCTATGACCGTGATCCTCATCCAGAGCGACTTGCGGCCCTGGCGTTTTGCCCCGGTGCGGGCCGAATCTGCGTCCGTGTTGGAACTTCCGTGTCGCACTGCTGCTGAAACCAGAACGGCAGTGGGCGATAAAATTGAAATCACGATCGAAAAGGATAGTCGAGCGATGCCCGCGTGAGCCAAACTCTCCAACTCGAGGAACCCGTCGAGCTCCACGACGCGCCGAAGCTGGTCGTCGAATGGTCCTCGCCCTGGAGCGAGTTCGTCGGCTCCATCCGGCCCGCGCTTGCGCGCTCCGAAGCCCGTCTGGCTGGCGAGGCTCCGTTTGGATTGGTTCCCTTGCGCATCATGATCCCCTCCTATTTGCTGGAGGCGTTCTTGATTTTTGCGGTGATCGCGGTGCAGGTGAAGATCGCGGAGCTGCGCCCGTTTGTGGCGCCAAGATTGTCCCGTCACGACGTGATCTATTACAGCGGCGATGAGCTGCCGCGGACCCAGGATCTAGGTGGGGCAGAAACTGGCACCGCTGGAAGCGCGGGAGGCGACGAAGCGCACCATCGGACCCAGACGATCAGGATCGCGCGCGGAGGCTCACTCGTCGAGCAGGTCGTGGACGCTCCCAATCTCAAGCTCCCCTCGTCGCGTGAGGCAGTGGCAAACCTCCTGGCGATTAAACCTAATCCAGGACCTCCTCCAGTGGAGGGATTGCGCTCATCCCGAAGCGTGCCTAATCTGGCATCCGCGGTAGTCGCTCCGGCCCCGAATGTGATTCGCGACTACACTCGCAACGGAGTGCAGCTTGATTCGGTGATCGCTCCGGCCCCGTCGGTGTCGCGCGATCAACCTCTTACGGCTCCAACTTTCAGCACGACCCTGATTCCGCCCGCGCCTAAAGTTTCCGGCGAACACACTCTGGTTGCGCCGGCGTTGGGGCCGGCGGTAATACCTCCTGCGCCGAACGTGGCTCGTGAGCACTCTCTAACGGCGCCGTCGCTCAGCACGTCGGTGGTAGCCCCGGCACCGAATGTAGGACGAGATCGATCCCGGTCGACGCCATCGCTGGCGGCGAATGTAGTGCAGCCTGCACCCGGTGGTCTAAGCCGGGAACTCTCCAGTTCGCCCGTGCAGATGACGAACCCAACAGTGGTACCGCCCCCGGTCTCTGCTCCGGAGCGCGTCAGTTCCAGAAATTCCAAGCTCAGCATGCCCGCGGCGTCCGTCATCGCGCCGCCGCCCTCGACCGACGTGTCGCAGGAACAACATCGAGTTGCCAGCGGCAGTATTCCCGATTCTGCGAAGACAGTCGTTCCTCCGCCCCCAGCGCAATCGAGTAGCGGATCTCTGATGAGCAGCCTCATCGGCAAGATCTTTGGCGCCAGCGAAGTTGTGCCGCCTCCGCCCTCTGTTCATTCCGACGGCCGGAGCGGAACAGGCGCCACGCTTTCTGCCAATGTGGTCTCTCCTCCGCCCACCGTTGCGAGCGCGGCCGGAGGCACTCCGAGCGGAACTCGTAATGGTATGGGTGCATCGCTGGGTTCCAACGTGATCGCGCCGCCCCCTTCCGCAGGCGTCACTGGAGGTACTGGCACGCGGTCGATGGCTGCCGCTTCCGGTCCAACTCTGGGCGTACCGAGCGTAGTACCACCACCGCCTACGTTGTCGGGCGCGGGTGGCGGTACGGGTGATACAGGCGGTGGCGCAGGAACTCCCAGCGGCAGATTGCTCGCGAA
Source organism: uncultured Acidobacteriaceae bacterium (assembly GCA_963788555.1). GTDB lineage: Bacteria > Acidobacteriota > Terriglobia > Terriglobales > Acidobacteriaceae > Sulfotelmatobacter. Next base: position 1,765,649 of record CAWBHM010000008.1, read on the forward strand.
TAACATCGTTCCCCCACCTCCTTTTGTGGGAGGAGGGTCCGGATCGGCAGGCACTGGTCTGGGACGCAAAGGAACAGGTCTTGGCGCACCGTTGGATGCTGGCTCGGGTCTTGCGCAACCAGCCACTGGCGGCAGTGGCGCAACTGCCGGGGCGGTGATTTCCAACCAGCCCGGTTCCAAGGTCGGACTTCCCAGCAGCGGCGGTACAGGATCGCTGGCGATGTCCCCCTCTGGGGGTGATAAGGCCGGTCTGGGTGGCGCAGGGGGCGGCACCGGCATAGGTCGCGGGGATGGTTCCGGCAGCGGCATGAACGGAACGGGAACGGGTGCCGGAAAGTCCGGGACAGCAAACGGCGCCGATCCCAACGCACGCGGTGGAATCTCTCTGTCGGCAGGACCCGGCGGCGCTGGAAACCTGCCCGCTGGTGCTCCACCGGTTCGAGGGGTCGACATCAGCGGCGGCAGCAGCCAAGTCACGCTTCCAAGCTTTGGGTCGGACCCAGCGGCCAACGATCCGCGCTCTGCCAGTCGCTCTTCGCTCAAGCAACGCCAAACCTTCGACGTAGACGTAGTTGCTACCGCGAATTCCGGCGGCGCATTCGCACCCTACAAGAATCTTCTGCACGGCGAGAAGCACACCATGTATCCGGAAACCCACAGTTCGTTGGGCGCGGCGGCCATGGAATACGCGGAAGAATCCACCGGGCGCGGAGCCTTCTCTCCTCTCAAAGACATCCGCACGGGTCTTCCTGAAGGCTTGCCTCACTCCCGCATGTTGGTGATCTGTACGATAGACGCATCGGGCAATCTGAAGAATATTCGCGTGCTCGAACCGGGGCCGGCCGGGATGACTGCAAAAGTCCTCGCAGCTCTCAATAGTTGGAAGTTTCAAGCCGCGCTCCGTGGGGAACAGCCGGTGGAAGTGACCGCGATTATTGGTTTCGCGATCAATACCGACGACCGTTTCTGAAGGCCTCCTAATCATTCCCTCCTGTATCGAGGATCACTGATCCTTCCCGCATCTCTGCCGATATCCATCCCAGGGGAGTGCCCGCTATAGGGAGGAGCTATGGATTTTGACCAGGCTGTCGGGACGCACAGCAGATGGAAGCGGAGGTTGCGCCGTTACTTAGCGAAACAGGACGGCAGTCTGCATCCAGCGGAAGTAAGCCTCGACTACAAATGCGAACTGGGTCAGTGGATCTATGGCGAAGGCGCTCGATACTCCTCGTTTCCGGAGTACACAAAGCTGAAATACGAGCATGCCCGCTTTCACGGGGTGGCCGCAGAGTTAGTCAGGAAGGCCAATTCTGGAGAGCTGATCGCCGCCGAAGCAGAACCCTGCTCGAGCAGTGATTTTTCGACATCGTCGTCGGCCGTGGTCATCGCAATCATGGCGATGAAGTACCGAGCGTCGGAGTAGCAGAAGGGCCGTTCACCTTGAAGCTACTCCGCGCTTCGCTTGCGGCTGCGACGGGACGGTGGAATCAGTCCTCTTTCTGGGCGCTCCTGCTCGATTTTGTCAGACAGTTTGTGCAGCGGCTTGTCCTTCGCCGAAGACAGCTGTCGACCGGCCGCAGTGGCGGTGAGTCCCTGCCCTGTATAGATCGCCTCGCTGAAGGTCGTTCCGGAAATCGGAGAGGCCACAGCGAACACTCCGTGCGGAACTCCCTTGGTGAACGCGGTGGCTACGTAGTCTCCGACCATCAACCCGTTCTGCGACTGCGGCAGCCAGCTCAACAGCATCGCTCCGGTGAGGGCAACCGGCATATTCCACGTGGAGCCTCCATTGCCCGAGGAAACATAACCGACCAACAGCTGGCAGGTCGATACGGTGCAACTGCTCTGCGGATAGTAGTAATAGTGAATTGCCACATGCGCTCCGCTGCCATAGGTAGCCGGATCGATCCCAATTCCGGGGATGAAGTGATCCACGGTGCTCGAAACATCATCGATGGGAATGCGCGTGACGGCGCTCCACATTAGGCCATCCGTCGAAGTGCTGTACACGAGATCATTCGTCGAACACATTGCACGGAATCTGCAGTCCTGCCAGACTACCCATACCGTTCCCGCGCCGTCGACCGCAGCCGAGGGCAGCGGCCCACTGCGAATTCCTCCGGCGTCGCTGTGAAACTGAATGGTCGCGATAGTTACGGGAGCGCTCCAGGTCGAGCCGCCGTCGCTCGATAGGAATGCTGACATGAAGGTCGTATTGCTGTTGACGATCGTGGTCTCAATTGGAACGACTACAGTTCCGTTCGGCTGCACGAGGGGCTGGCCGCCGATCCCTTGGGCGAGATTTGAAGTAGCCGTCGCTGGTCCCCAGGTCAAACCTCCGTCCGTGGAAGTACTCATGAAGATCTCACCTTGATTGATGGGATCGTCCCATTCCAGATAGCAATTTCCGAAGTGCGGACTGGCAGGCCAACTGTCGCACGCAATCCAATTCTTATCCGAGCTGGGAGCTCCTGGTTCCGCGCTTACGGGATTCTGCCAGGTCAGTCCGTCCGCCGAGCGGCTTACGACGACAGCGGGTGGTTGCAGTGTGCTCGAAAGCGGCAACGACGCGATCATCCAGATGCCGTGCTTCGCGTCATACGCCACGGCTGGATCGCTGGCCGCGTCGTACGGCCCGGAGCCTTCCCCGGTCGTCAGCCCCGGAAGATTTCCGTGGGTCCAGGTAGTTCCTCCGTCCGTCGAAGTTGCCCATCCAATGTCGGTAGCACCTCCGGGGGCGATGCGTCCGGTCTGAAACGCCGCCACCAGAGTGTTGCCGTTCGACAGCATGTGGGGTTCGACTTCGGTGGCGTGTTGTCCCGGGCCGACGGTAAAGGCGTCCGAACTGACCTGAGTCAGGTTCGGCCCTACCGGATTGCCGGGCGGCGGCGGCGCTGCGGTGGAAGTCGTGGAAGATGACCCTGAACATCCGGCAAGCGAAAGCGTGAGGGCAAACAGGGCAGACATAACCCATCCCTGAGTAGAAGGCCTGATTTTTTTAATCATGGGATCGGAACATGCGTTGCGGTGCAAGATCGCTGGGATCATCGTCATCATCTTCGGAATTGGGAGTGCGCGCAACCGAATTCATTGGCCCGGATCGCGATCTGTATCCTCCACCTTTTGATCAATCCGTGTAAACACAATTGCCACGTTGTCGGAATAGACAGCCTTCCATCCCGGCGTTTCGCTCAGAAGAACCGCGAGCGCAGCGTTGCGCGGCAGCACCATGCACGTGAGATCGTGCACCTTCAGGAACTGATTCCACCCGGCCTCGACGTGAATAAACTCCAGATAAAGCCTCAGGTAAGACTCGCCGTAGAAATCGTGACGGTCATCGATGACGACCAGGTTCCGAGGATGGAGCCGGTAGATGAGATAACCTCCCCAGTAATCCGGACTGAACACGGCAGACTTGAGACCATTCTGCTCCAGATAATTCACCGCGCCGACCGGCATCCTGACCGGATCGAAATGTGCATCCATCCAAAGCACTGAACCCACGCGCCCGCCATTGCCTGCAATCAGAAGCGCGGCAGCCACAGCCAGGACTGGCCAGAGGTGTCCGCGCAGGCGCGAATCGACGGCGCCCATCCTCTCTGCAAAGCGCCGTGAGTGGAATGCAGGTAAAAGCGGCCCGATAATCAGAACCAGCAAGATAGAAGAAACGGGAATGTTGCGCGACGCGTACAGACCCGAATACACCGCAAACAGCACCAACAGGATCTCGCTCAGTCGCAGCTTGCGGCCACGAACCGTCAGCACCGCGACCGTAATAAGCAGCAGCACAAGAAAGCATCTCTGTGCGACACCATGAAAATTGGGGGACTGGAATTCCTCGATGTGATCCATCAGAAAACGATTGGAGAGATATTCGTAAATGTGGGCATGCAGCTTCCAGCCGTACGGATTGACAAAGCTGGCCGCGATCGCGAGCAATCCCAGGACAGTTAACTGGCGCACACGATGGCCGGACGCAATTTTCTCGAGCGAGTCCTCGAGACGAGTCTCGCGCGTAGTCACCCATGCCCAAAGCGAAGCCAGCCAGTAGCTCCCCAGGAGCACAAACCCGAGCACAAATCCGCCATGCACGTTCGCCCAAAGCAACATCGACAGAGGTAGTGCCCACAGCCACCCAACCCGCCTGCCTTGGAGTCCGCTGCGTTCCGAGGAGTCGAGAATCCAGAACCAGGCGAGAGCGAAGAGCCAGCTCAGCACATGCGGGCGCGCCAAAAAGTGAATCAGGGACGCAGACATAGCCAGCAGCGTCAGCACCAAGGCAAGCAGCAGGTTCGTCCCGCGCGCCACTGCCAACCGGAACGTCCAGGCAAACACTGTGGCGATCACCACCGCGGTAAGCCACACCACGCCATTCAACCCGCACCATGCTTCCAACTTCCCCACGACGATGTCATACAGCCATTCCCAAGCAAACCACGGTTCCCAAAGCCGAAACGAGAACGGATCGAATCGCGGGACCGCGTGCGTGGCGAGAATCTGCTGGCCGTTGCGAATGTGCCAGCCGATGCCTGCGTCGCCTAAGAGCTTCAGCGAAAGCGGTGTAAAAACCAGCGCGCCGAGTAGCGCGATAAAGATCAGGTCAGCAACCGATGGCATGGCCCAGCGGAGCCACCCGGGGGAAGAAGTCTCTTGGGGCATCCGCAGCGAAGAACTTCTGGAACCGTCTGCCATCGCGCTGAATCTTATATATGTGGGGGCAGAACGGCAAGATGGCGAATCAGGGGACACCTCGAATCGTGATCGTAGGCGCCGGCTTTGGTGGCTTGAATGCCGCGCAAGCACTGGCCCACGCGCCCGTGCAGATCACAGTCATTGACCGCCGGAATTACCATACTTTTCAACCGCTTCTCTATCAGGTCGCAACCGCAGGACTCTCTCCCGGAGAGATCGCCGCTCCAATTCGCTCCATTCTGCGGTCCCATAAGAATATCGAGGTGCTCATGGCGGAGGTCACCGGATTCGACCTGGACCGCCGCATCGTTGAGACACCTGAGGGCAATATTCCGTATGACTATTTGATCGTGGCCGCTGGCGCAAGCCATGCGTACTTCGGACACGATGACTGGGAGCCCTACGCCCCAGGCCTCAAAACAATTGAAGATGCGCTCGAAATCCGGCGCCGCGTGCTCCTCGCCTTTGAACTGGCGGAATGGCAAGCTGCGGATGGCAAGACAGCGGTGCCGCTCAACTTCGTAGTGGTCGGAGGCGGTCCGACCGGAGTGGAACTGGCCGGTACTCTTGCTGAGATCGCACGACACGCGTTGGCACACGAATTCCGCTCGATCGATCCGTCGCGCACTCACATTCTGCTGGTCGAAGGAGGGCCGCGCATCCTTCCCGCATACTCGGAAGATTTGTCGCGCAGTGCGCAGGAACAGCTCGCTCACCTTGGGGTCGAGGTCCGTACGTCGACGACCGTGACACAGATTGAGCCTGGCGCGGTCTATGCCGGGGAGACCCGACTGCCCGCAACCGTCGTACTCTGGGCGGCCGGAGTAGCCGCCTCACCACTCGGCAAGAAGTTGGGCGCGCCCGTTGATCGTGCCGGACGCGTCTTGGTGCAGCCGGATTTGAGCATTCCCGGACATTCGGAAGTATTCGTCATCGGCGATCTCGCTGCCTTAAAAGATGGGCATGGCAAAATGCTTCCGGGAGTGGCCCCGGTTGCAATCCAGCAAGGCCGCTTCGTCGCCAAGGTGATACGCCAAGAGTTGGAATCATCCAGATCGGGTTCTTCTCGACCCGCCTTCCATTACTGGGACAAAGGCAGCCTGGCCACGATCGGCCGCGCCGCAGCGGTTGCCGAGTTTGGACGCATCCACATCTCTGGCTTCATCGCCTGGTTATCGTGGTTGTTCGTTCACATCCTGTTCCTTATCGGTTTCCGGAACAGGCTGCTCGTCTTCATACAGTGGGCATGGTCTTATGTCACGTACGAACGGGGCGCGCGGTTGATCACCGGCAGCACATACTTGCCTGGGTGGAATGCGGAGCCATCCGCGAAGCCCGCACCGCAAGAAATTCACACCGGCTCGACCGATTAGAGGGACAATAGTAGCTGGAGCCTTGGACCGCAAAGCGTAGGCATCTGCGGTCCTAAAAATGACTATGAGAATCCGCTCGCGGTTGCGTTTGATCGTCGGCATTGTTACCGTTGTTCTGTTCTCATTTCCATCGACGGCTCAGATTTTGAAAGTCGTGGTGAACGACACCATCCAGCCAATCAGCGCGGAATACATCGCCCGCGCCATCGATGAAGCGCACCGGCGCGGCGATCAAGCCGTCCTGATCGAGATGAATACGCCGGGCGGTCTGGTCAGCTCTACTCGCGAGATTATCGAAAAGATCACGAAGTCGCCCGTTCCGGTTATCGTCTACGTGACGCCCACCGGCGGCCACGCGGGCTCTGCTGGAATCTTCATTCTTGAGTCCGCTGACGTCGCCGCGATGGCACCAGGAACCGCAGCCGGTGCTGCCCATCCCGTCACACTGGTTGGCCCGGTACAAGTCAAGCCGGACGATGAGATGAACCGGAAGATCGAAAATGATGCAGCAGCTCTGATGCGCTCGGTCGCTTCCAAGCGCGGCCGCAACGCCGAAAGCGCAGAGAGTGCCGTGCGCGAGTCCAAGTCGTTCACCGAGCAGGAAGCACTCGCGGGACATCTCATCGACTACGTCGCGTCGAGCACAGAGGACCTCTTCCGGCAGATGCAGGGCAAGACTTTCAAACGCTTCAATGGGGAATCGGCTACCTTGAACCTCGCCGGGCAGCCGATTGTGCCCTTCGAGATGACACTCAAGGAACACATCCTCGACGATTTGATGGATCCCGAACATCGCCTTCCTGCTCCTGGCGATCGGGGCGCTTGCGCTTTATGTGGAGTTCAATCATCCCGGCGCAGTGGTCCCGGGCACCGTCGGCGTTGTCTTTATCCTGCTTGCTGCCTTCGCGTTGAATTTTCTTCCCACGCGTTTTGCCGCGCTGGGGCTGATTCTGGGGGCCTTCGCCCTCTTCGCTGCTGAAGCCAAGTTCGCTACGCACGGAGTGCTCACCATTGGAGGCATCGTGCTGCTTACCTTGGGTGGCCTGCTTCTCGTGGATTCCCCGATCCCGGAGATGCGCGTCCATTTGTTGACTGCATTGGCGGTCAGCATTCCGCTAGGCTTGATTACCGCATTCTTGATGACGATTGCAGTCCGGGCCCGGCGCAACAAGGTGGTGACGGGAGCCCAAGGCCTGGTCGGTGAAACCGGAGTCGCTCAAACCCTGCTTTCGCCGCAGGGTAAAGTTTTTGTCCACGGCGAGCTATGGGACGCAGTTGCTTCCTCCCCGTTACCTGCCGGGGCAGATGGTAGTCATACGCAGGATTGATGGTCTAACACTCCAGGTTGAACCGCTCGGAGCCATTCCGGCGCCCGCCACTCCTGCACCAGCAGCTCTCTAATCGCAATCAGCATCGATAGAAAGTGATGTGGGGACAGCCGCCTCGGCTGTCCCGCCCATGCGAAGCCGGGCGACTCGCCCCACTGCTGGTTCTGTAAGCCCTCTACTTAAGGATGAACAGCGCATTCACGTGCGCAGTGACGGTCACCGTCTGCGGGGTGAATTCTTCCGTAGGCGCTGGCGGCGCCGCGTTGGCCATCGCGGCCATGGGATGAGCCATGCGCGGCATCACAATCCGCGGATTTTCAAATGTGTCGACGGAAGCGTAAGAGAGCTCACCAACCGTCCGGCCAGCTGCGCGAGCCAGACGTTTCGGCGGAATTGCGGGCACGGCGATAGGCATCCTCGACCGCTTTGTTCTTGGCGTCGTCGATATTTTCAAGCGTATAGCTGAGGCTCTGAGTCTCGCTGACATTGGCATCCGCAAGTTGCTGGGTGATCGGACCGACCTTTGTAAAATCCTTGAGCTTTAGAGTGACGTCGGTCGTAACGCGGTATCCGATCACTTTCTGCTTCGGCTTCCATTCATAAACGGGCTGAACGGAAAGGGATCCAATCGTCGCGCGTCTTAGGATCGATTCCGTTGTTGCGAAGCACCTCGCCGCACCTGCTCCACGTTCTTCGATGCGCGCTGAAAGGCGGCCTGCGACGTGTCGTCCTGCACGGAGACATTGAATTGAATTTGAGCGGTGTCGGGAGCAGCTTCGAATTTGCCGTCAGCGCCCACGTAGACGGTATTCGCCTGCGCGTTGACCGCGGGATGGTCCTGGGCGACCGTTGCAAGTGTGAACAAGAAAGGAATTACAAGGAATAGACCTGCGGATTTCATGGCGGCCCTCCGGGGAGGATTATCCCACGTGAGCGAATCCCACGTGCGTCCTCTCTGTAAGAACGCAGGCAATGTCGCGCCTTGCGCGCGATGTCAGGAAGGGCCGCGTCGTGGTAAACACTATCGCGAGGCCACGCCAAGATTGCGATCCAATCGGATTTCCAGCGCAGTTCCCTTTTCGAGCACCAGATCATGACCCGACTCGAAGGCCGAGACCGCGCTATCTGCAGCGCCGGAACCCGCTCCCGCCACCGCTCCACGCTTTCCCCCGGACTTTTCTCCCGCCGCCGCGCCTCTACTCGCTCCCACTACGATCGCCTCCGCGATCTGTTCCTTGGTCATTCCCTGGCGTCCGATTTCTCCCTCTTCGCCGATCTGCCTCAGGCCGTGTTCGCCAGGAACTCCCGTCACTGTAGCGATGAGCGGGACCCATCCCTTCGCCGTGTCGATTTCTTCGAAGCTCAAAATGATCCGCGTACGAAATCCCGGCTCGACCGCGCTGACATGGCCCTTGATCTTTCTTCCCGCGTTGATCGTTTGACCGTCGGATGTGACCAGTGGCTCGGCCAAGCGAGCTTGAAAATGATCGCCCGCCTTCACGGTTTTCGTATCTATCCGATCCGACAGTTGAATCAGAAAGACGGTACCCTGCGACACGACGTTGCCGGGCGCCGGGGCAGCGTCTTGGGCGTACACAGACACGCAGAACAAAGCCGTAATTGCGGCAATGAAGCGAGAGAAGAAACGCAACGTGCGAATCGGCATAGGGATCTCCCTGGGTTGAAGCTACTCTAGTTGGATGGGAGAAAGGGATAAATTGCTGCCTGAGAGACCGGTTTCAGGGGAACACCTATATCCCTACTTGTGCCCGTGCGAAGGCCCAGCGACCGCTAAAAGATCGACCTGCAAGCCCGGAGAGTGCAGGCCCTCAATCGTCGTAGCCGGAGATTTCCCTGTGGCCGGCAAGATCCCTACCGCCCGATTCTTGCCCAATTGTTTGGCCTGATGGAGTCCGCGATCGGCGAGCGTAAGAACTTCTTCATAGCTGATGGCCCGCGGATTTTCGGTAAACCAGGGAAAGGCGGCCCATCCCAAAGAGCAAGTGCGATATATTGTCTCCCCCGATACGCCCAGGCTGAACGGCGTATCGGCGACGGCGGAGAGCACACGCTGCGCCAGCAATTCGGCCTCGGCACGGTCCGTATATCGCGACACGATCAGAAACTCTTCTCCGCCCCACCGCACCAACACGTCCGAGTGGCGAATCGAAGAACTCAGTCGGCGAGCCATTTCGATCAGTACTCTGTCGCCAACGTCGTGCCCGTAGCGGTCATTGACTTCCTTGAAATTGTCGGCATCGATCAGGTAAAAGACCAAGTCGCGAGTGTGCGGATCGCGACCATCGGTGTGAGAACGGAGCGTCTGGCTAACGTCCGATTCAATCGTGGCCGAGAAATAGCGACGGTTGCGCAGTCCCGTCATCGGATCGGTGAGCGAAGCTTCCTCCAGGACGACATTGGTCCGTCGCAACTCCCGGTTCAAACGGCGATGCTGGATGAACAGGAGAAATGCCATCAGGAACATCGTCGCCAGGGTCACCATCACCCGAAAATCCGACACCTTGTGCGGAAGACGCGGATCGATCAGGGCAACCAGGGCGATGATGGGCAAAGAAAGCACCGCGATCATGGCGAGGTTCGCCATCCACGAACCGTAACGATCGGCTGCGGTTTCTGGGGTCGGCAGCAATCCAAGCCCGAGCAGAGCTACGGCAGTGAACAGCGCAAAGGAAGCAGAGTACGGAATGTCATACCAACTGCCGGTAAAATAGACTCCTTTTTCGAGGGCGGCGTTGAGAACATAGAACCAAATCCCGTTGAAAATAAATGCACCGCCAAGACACGCGTAGAACGTCTTCCATCGTCCTGAACTCTCACGCCAGAAACCCAGCAAGACGCAAACGATCAGGACAGTTTCAGCCATCGAAAGGAAGTCGAAATTCCGGTTGTAAGCATCTTCGCTGGGCGATACGTACTGCCAGCAGATGACGAACGAGACATAAAGATAGAACCACCAGAGCAGGAGGAGGAAAAAATCCAACGCACCGAGGCGCGCGCTACGTTCAGAAGGTTGACGGTGGGGGCGAAGCAAAAGCCCCGCCATCATCGGCGCCCCAGCCAGGAATAACAGAGCGTCGGCCGGATACATGCCGGGAAGTTTCTTGTGCAGGACCAGATCAAAAATGATCCAGACCACCTGGTCGCTAAACCATAAGGCCCATCCCGCGGCTTGCAGCATCCAGAACCAGCGCGTGCGCCCTGTGCTTACCGTCGCATTCGAAGCGAACGCAAAAAGGGCGGTGAGCATGAGCAACCCACCCACAATGTCGCTGATTGCGGTCTGGACGATGCTCTGCGGAAGCAAAAGACAACCCGCCGTCAGCGCGGCGGTGAGCAGCGCGGCAGTCCAAACAAGACATTTCGATCGTGTACGGCCGTTCAACGGTTTTCGCCTTCGCGAACGGATTTAACCCTTTGCCCCAGAGGAATAGGCGACCCGGTAGATTTGCGCTTCGTGGATTTCCTTGCGCAGGTCTTCCCAGATATTATCGGGCATTTCAAGAAATACTCGTACCACTTCAGGATCAAACTGCCGTCCGGACCATTTTGCGATTTCTTCTCGCGCCGCCTGTAGCGTTTGCGCGGGTCGGTAGATACGGTCGGAAGTAATGGCATCCAGCGTGTCCGCGACCGAGAAGATGCGCGCGCCAAGTGGAATCTGGTCGCCCCGAAGATTCCGCGGATACCCACTACCGTTAAACCACTCCTGGTGGGAGTACACGATCTCGGCCGCCTCCGCGAGAAACGGGATCTTCTTGACGATCTGGTAGCCGTGATACGCGTGCTCCTTCATGATCGTCATTTCATCGGGTTCGAGCTTTCCCGGCTTATTGAGAATCTTGTCCGGAATTGCGATCTTCCCGATGTCGTGCAGAAAAGCTCCCCGAGCGATCGTATTGATTTGCTCCCGGGGCAGTCCCATGGCGCGTGCGATCGCGATCGTAAAGGCGGTTACGCGCTTCGAGTGGCCTTCGGTTTCGCGGTCTTTCAAGTCCAGCGCGTCGCCCAAGGTCTCAAGCGTGATGTCGTAAGAACGCTCCAGGTTCGCCATCGCGGTCTGCAGTTGATCGGTACGGGCCTTGACTAACGATTCCAGATTCGTCTGGTAGGTCCGGTTCTCAACTTTCAGACGCCGGTTCTCCAGGGCGCGGCTCACCGTATTCAGTAGTTGCTCGCGCTCGAAGGGCTTTAACAGATAGTCGTACGCCCCGTTTCGGATCGCAGCCAGCGCGACCGAAATGTCGTGCACCGCGGTAACCATCACGACGGGCATGTCGGGATACTTTTCCTTGGTGCGCTCCAACAAGCCGATGCCGTCGAGGTCGGCCATCATCAGGTCGGAGAGCATCAACTCGAACTCTTCACCGGAGGTCAGGACTGCAAGCGCTTCCATGCCGGAAGCCGCCTGTTTACAGGCATATCCGGCAGTACTGAGCATGGAGGCGACGATTTCCCGAATCGGTTCTTCGTCGTCAACTACAAGAATTCGATCTGGCATGGGGTTACACGAAAGTCTATCGGCGATTGTAACCCAGTCGCGAGATGCCGAAAGTAATCATTCAGGTCCGGAAACTCCATCGAGAAAACACCGGGCCGTGATATTCAAAAGCAAGGAAGACGTACGTCCGCAAGCCATGAGCGCATCCTTCTGGTCGATCTGGAATACGGTTGCCAAGCTTGGTCTGGCCAGGCCAACGACGGCAGAGCTGGCTCTGCTGATCCTGCTGGCAGGCTCCCTGCTCGTGCTGCGTGCTTTCCGCGAAACCTACTTTAAGGTTTGGGTCCTAGGCTGGCTGAGCTTTGTGGCTTCGCGTTTGGCCGAACACTGTTTCGCCGCGAAAATACCCGCTCCCTTCGACTCGGTTGCCGTTCAGGCTGCGTTCGTGCTCTCGGTTGGATTGCTTGCAGGGGCCGTCCTGCTCTACACGCGCAGCCGGGATCTGATCGTCCCCTTGATGGTGATCACGCCCATCCTGGTGGGCTTTGCCGGGGCCCGCGTTTTGCTGTGGCCGGATTCCCTGCCCCTGAGGGTCGCGGTGGAAGTCGGTTACCGCATTATCCTGCTGACAGCTTCTATCGCACTGTTGCGTGCTCGTCGGGGACGATGGGAACCATCGGCCTGGCTCCTCGCTCTTTGTTTGCCGTTCCTCCATCTATCTTGGTCGCCCTTCACCGATCGCGTGCCCGCGGGAGCTTTTCTGGCCGCAGAGATTACGCTTGCCTTGAGCATGCTGCTCGTCGTGTTCGATGAGGCGCGGGTGCGCTCGCGCAGGCTGCACGCCGCGCAGGCCATCTCCGCCAGCATGGCCACCGCCCAGCAGTACGGTAACGTGGTGCAGGCGGCTGTCGAAGAGTTGCAGCGCTTAACTCGCGTCAAAGCCACATGGTTCCGCTTGCTCGAGGGCGGACACTTGGTCGCTACGCACGCGGTGGGACTCTCCTCCGATTTCCTGCGCGATGCCGGATTTGCCGAGATCAATGAGGAAATCTCCAAACTATTGGCCCAGCCAAGCCCGCAAATTACCACTCGAGATGCCGCTGGCCCTGAACCGAAAGAGTGTCTGGAGACCGAGAACATTCGCCACCTGGTGATGGTCCCGGTCGCCGGCAACAAATCGCCCATTGGATTGCTGATGCTCGGCGATTCCGGGAGCAGGCTATGGACTCCCGAAGAACTCGAATTCCTGCAAGTTTGTGCGAAACAACTGGCGATTGCCGTCGAGAATTTCCGTCTGCTCGAGCAGGTTCTGCGCTCGCAACGGCAGTGGATCAATACTTTCGACTCGATTCACGACATCATTCTGGCGCACGACGCTGACTTCCGCATCATCAAGGCCAACCAAGTTCTGCTCGAACATCTCGGCCAGGCCGCTGCCGACGTAGTGGGCAACTCTTGCGAGTCGACCCTGCCGCATACCTTCGGCGAATGGACTGGATGCCCCTATTGCGCGATGGGTGGAGATGAAGAATTCACCGAAGGCGCCGACCCGTGCTTCGGCGGCTTCTCGGTGGTTTCGACTTCTTCTTATACGGAACAGGGCAGCCCGCAAAAAGGCACCATTCACGTTGTCCGTGACATCACGGACCGGCGCTCCGCGGAAGAGAAATATCGGCTGCTGTTCGAACAAGTACAGGAAGGGGTTTACGTTGCAAACCCGGCCGGCCAACTCGTCGATTGCAACGACGCTTTCGTGCACATGCTCGGCTACAGCAAGCGCGAAGAGCTATTAGTCCTGAATCTGGATTCTGAAATTTGTGTCGATCCGAAGCAGCGTGAAGCATTCCGCCATGAAATCGAAGCACACAATTTCGTGCGTAATTTTGACGTTACCCTCCGCCGTAAGGACGGCACCCTTCTCCTGGCGGTGGAGAGCAGCTTCGCTACCCGCGATGCAACGGGCAACATCGAACGCTACCAGGGATTCGTTCTCGATATGACGGAGAAGCGGCGCGCAGAAGATGAGATGCGGCGCCGCAACCGCGAATTGAACGCGCTGAACGCCATGGCCGTGGTGGCGGCTCAGTCCTTCGACCTTGACGAAATTCTGAACCTGACTCTGCGCCAGGTAGTCACTCTGTTCGGTGCTGAAAGTGGAACCGTCTACCTGTCGGATAGCGACACCACAACTTATCGCAGGCGCGCCGCCTGGGGGCCACGCAGCCGCGACAAAATGCGGGCCGCCGAAATTCTCTTCACTGAAGGCTTCGGCGACTTGGTAATGCGTTCTCGAACCGAAGTGGTTACGGCGGAATATCTGCCGCACTTGCCGCCCAATGTCGCGGAATTCGTTCGTTCTGAAGCAGACCGTTCCTGGATCTGGGTTTTGTTCTGGGGCAAGGACAGTCCGGTCGGCATTATGGGTCTGTGCAGCCACCTGGGATACGAATATTCCAGCAATGACGAAAATCTTCTGGTCGCTATCAGCCGTCAGTTGGCTACGACCATTGAGAAAGTTCGTCTGTACGAAGAAACCTGCCGAGCCTATGAAGATCTGCGCAAAACCCAGGAACAGCTGTTGCAGAGCGAAAAGATGTCGGCTGTCGGCCAACTCATCGCCGGAGTTGCACACGAACTCAACAATCCGCTCACGGCGATCCTCGGCTACGCCCAGCTTCTCGAAACCGAAGGCCTGAACACCCGGGCGCAGGATTACGTCAGCAAGCTGTTCAAACAGGCTCAGCGCACTCATCGTGTCGTCCAGAACTTGCTATCGTTCGCTCGTCAGCGCAAGCCACAACGAGATGAAGTCGACATCCGCAAGGTCCTCGACGAAACTTTGGCGCTGCGCGACTACGACCTCAAGATCAATAACATCAAGGTAGAGCGAGACCTCCCTTCGGAAGCGGCCATGGTCGTCGCCGATCCGCATCAGATCGAGCAAGTCTTCCTGAACATCATTAACAACTCCGTCGATGCGATTCTTGAAACCGGTCGCAGCGGCAAGCTCAAGATTCGTATCTCGAACATCGGTGGACACATCTGCACTCAGTTCACCGACGATGGCGCCGGGATCAAAGATCCCAAACGAATTTTCGATCCGTTCTATACCACCAAGAGCGTAGGCAAAGGCACAGGCTTGGGCCTGAGCATTTGCTACGGCATCGTGAAGGAACATGGCGGGGACATCACCGCCAACAACGCTGCCGACGGCGGAGCCGTGATTGAAGTACGCTTACCGGCGGCTGCATCAACCCAGGTCGAACCGGTATCATCCAAGCCTGCAGCCCGTCCTCATGAGGGTGCCATTCACGGCCGCGTCCTTCTGGTGGAGGAAGAGGAAGCCGTACTCGAATTTGAGCGTGACGTTCTCGCCGGTGCGGGCGCAACGGTCGTCACGGCCCGAACCATCCAAGATGTGCAGACTCGCTTGCTCTCCGAGCCTTTCGACGCCATCATCATGAACGGGAAAATGCCGGGGCAATGGAACGTCAAAGAGTCCTATCAGTGGCTCAAAGAGAACTGCCCCGGGATGGAGCCGCACGTTCTGTTCACCTTCTCGAACGGGCCCAGTGAAGAACGCACCTTCCTGCAGGAAAACAATATTCATTACCTCGTAAAGCCGTTCGAAGTGGCAGAACTCATCACCCAGGCTCGCAAGCTCCTGCAAAAGGCTCAGGCCGCAGCTGGCGGCGCGGACTAGCCTCCCAGCCCAATCCCAATAAAGCCGAGTTTTCCTCGGTCTCTGTTGCGGTAGACTAGCTCTACCGAACCCATGTCCCAATTCGTCCACCTGCACCTGCATACGGACTACTCCATGCTCGACGGCGCTTGTGACGTCGAGAAACTTTGCCAACGCGTGAAAGAGATGGGAATGCCCGCCGTGGCCATGACCGATCATGGCAACATTTTTGGCGCGGTCCATTTCGTCAATGCGGCTCATAAGTACGGCGTGAAGCCCATCGTCGGCTGCGAACTCTACATCTGCAAGAAAGAAGACCATCGCGCCGCTCCCGAAGGCGACACTTACAATCACCTGCTGGTGCTCGCCGAAAACGAGGAAGGCTACCGCAATCTGGTCAAGATCACCTCGGAGGCCTCCCTGCATGGTTTCTATTACAAGCCGCGCGTGAGCAAGAAGTTCCTTGCCGAGCATTCCCGCGGTCTGATCGGTCTCTCTGGATGCCTCAAAGGCGAGGTCGCCGAGCGCCTGACCGAGGGCAACTACGACGCTGCCCGCGCAGCGGCCGGAACTTTCGCCGACATCTTCGGCAAAGAGAATTTCTATCTGGAAATTCAGGATCAGGGCCTGGCAATGGAACACAAGATCCATCCTGGCCTCTTCCAGCTTGGAAAAGGATCTCGGCCTGCCGCTCGTGGCCACCAACGACAGCCACTACCTTTGCGAAGACGACGCCCACGCGCAGGACGTCATGCTATGCATCCAGACCGGCAAGTCGATTCACGATACGGCTCGGATGAAGTTCGACGGCAACCAGTTCTTCGTCAAGAGCCACGACGAGATGTCCCGCGTCTTCAAGGATTCGCCCGACGTGCTTACGCGGACGCTCAGGCATCGCCGAGCGCTGCAGCCTGCGACTGGAAAAAGTCGCGAATCCGTTTCCACAGTTCGAGGTGCCACCCGGATACACGATTGACAGCTACTTCGTCCATGTATCCCGTGAGGGCTTTGCCCGCCGACTGGAGACCCTGCGCCCGCTGCACGAGCAAGGGAAACTCAAGCATTCGATCACCGACTACGAGCAGCGCCTGGAACGCGAACTCGGCATCATTCAGCAGATGCAGTTCCCTGGATATTTCCTCATCGTCTGGGACTTCATCCGCTACGCCAAAGATCACGGCATCCCGGTAGGCCCCGGCCGCGGATCGGCCGCAGGTTCACTGGTGTCCTACGCGCTCGGTATCACGGACATCGACCCGCTCCAGCACGAACTGCTCTTTGAGCGCTTCTTGAATCCCGAGCGCGTGTCCATGCCTGACATCGATATCGATTTCTGCATGAACCGCCGCGGCGAGGTCATCGACTACGTTACCCGGAAGTACGGCCGCGACAACGTGGCCCAGATCATCACCTTCGGCACCATGGCCGCTAAAGCGGCGATTAAAGATGTCGGCCGGGCCATGGACATCCCCTACGCGGACGTTGACCGCATTGCGAAGATGGTCCCCACCCAGCTCAACATTACCCTGGAGCAAGCCATCGAGGACTCCGCCCAATTGCGCGAAGCGATCGAAAAAGATGGCCAGATTCGCGAGCTCTTCGAGACCGCGAAGAGGCTGGAAGGCATGGTCCGCAACTCGGGCGTGCACGCAGCCGGGGTCGTGATCTCCCCTCGCCCGCTCACCGACCTTGTCCCGCTGCACCGCACCAAGAACGACGAAATCGTGACTGCCTTCGACATGGTCGCCATCGAAAAGATGGGCCTGTTGAAGATGGACTTTCTCGGCCTGACTACGCTCACGATTCTCACGGACGCGCTGAAGCTGATCGCGCAAACGCGCGGCACCGATATCACGCTCGAACAGATTCCTCTGGAAGACAATGAGACTTATGAAAAGGTATTCCACAAAGGGCTGACCTCCGGCGTATTCCAGTTTGAATCGAACGGCATGCGTGACGTGCTGCGCAAGTACCAGCCGAACTCCATTGAAGATCTCACCGCTCTGAACGCCCTTTACCGGCCCGGCCCGATCCAGGGGGGCATGATCGACGACTTTGTCGACCGCAAGCACGGCCGCAAAAAAGTTGAATACGAACTGCCCGAGTTGAAAGAAATTCTGCATGAGACCCTCGGCGTGATCGTGTATCAGGAACAGGTGATGCAGATCGCGAACCGCCTTGCGGGCTATTCTCTCGGTGAAGCCGACCTGCTCCGCCGCGCCATGGGCAAGAAGAAAGCCGAAGAGATGGCGCAGCAGCGCGAGCGTTTCGTGGAAGGCGCAGCGCAGCGAAAATATCCGCCAAAGAAGATCGAAAAGATCTTCGACCTCATGGCGCAGTTTGCCGGATACGGCTTTAACAAGTCCCACTCCGCGGCCTATGCCCTGCTGGCCTATCACACGGCCTATCTGAAGACGCACTATCCCGTGGAGTTCATGGCGGCCTTGCTGACATCGGTCACCGGCTCGACCGACGATGTCGTCAAGTACATCAACGAATGCCGCGAGATGGGTATTGCCGTCGAGGCTCCCGACATCAACGTCTCCGACGCCAACTTCACCCCTCACGGCGAGTCGATCCGCTTTGGCCTTGCTGCGGTGAAGAACGTTGGCGGCAACGCGATCGAATCGATCGTCGCCGCCCGCAAGAAACTTAGCCACTTCAAGTCCATCTTTGAATTCTGCGAAAACGTCGACCTACGCCTGCTGAACAAGCGCGTGCAGGAGTCTCTCATCAAGAGTGGCGCGATGGATTCCATGGGCCGCCGCGCGCAACTCATGGCCGTCCTCGACAAGGCGATGGAACAGGCGCAGAAAGCACAGCGCGACGCCGAATCCGGCCAGCATGGCTTGTTCGGCGTCTTCCAGCAGGAAGATGCCGAGTCGCACAACGACAAACTTCCCAACATTCCCGACTGGGACGAGCACACCCGCCTCTCGGCCGAAAAAGAAATCCTCGGCTTCTTCATCAGCGGCCATCCCCTGCAGAAATACAAAGACAAGCTCTCGGACTTGCAGGCGCTCAGCATCGAAGAAATTGCCGCGATGACCAAATCGACCGGCAAGGACGAAACGATCGTGACCGCCGGGATCATCGGCAATGTACGCGTTCTGAAGTCGAAACGCGGCGATTTCTACGCCCAGGCCACCCTTGAAGACATGTCTGGCTCGATCGACATGATCGTTTTCCCGGAGGCCTATAAGCGTATCGGCGATAAGGTCAAACTCGAGGTTCCTGTTCTTGTGAAAGCGGGCGTCCGTATCGAAGAAGGCGCCAATCCCAAGATCACCGCCGCAGAAATACAACCTCTCGAAGAAGCCAAGGTCCCATTGCCCCGCGCCATCCGCATCCGTATTCCTCTCGAGACGTCCCTCGAAACCACGGTCGACGATTTGCACACACTCTTCCTGGACCGTAAAGGCGAAGCCAAAGTGTTGTTTGACGTAGAACGCCAAGGCGATTTCATGGTGGTGATGGAAGCGGAAGGCTATAATGTGATCCCGGATCGCAATTTCATCGCCCGCGTCGAACAATTGTGCGGGCGGGGTAGCGTCCGCATCATCTCCTGAACCCGACGCATGGCACCCACCGAAAAAGCGCAGCAAGAGTTAGAACAGATCGAACGGCAGGTTGCGGAACTGGAATCTCCCGGCGCGGACGACGCGACTCGCCGCCAGATCGCGGTGCTTCAAGACCGCATCGATACCCTCCGGCGTGAAATGAACGCGCCGCCGACTGCCTGGCAGAAAACCGAACTGGCCCGCCATCCGCAGCGTCCACAGTCGCTCGACTACATCGAGCGCATCTTCACCGACTTCAGCGAGATTCATGGCGATCGCGGCTTCGGCGACGACGCCGCCATCATCACCGGCATGGCGCGCTTCCACGGCGAGGAAGTACTCATTGTCGCTACCCAAAAGGGACGCGACATGAAGCAGCGCGTCCACCGAAACTTTGGAACACCGCATCCCGAAGGCTATCGCAAGGCGATCCGGGTCATGCAAGTTGCGGAAAAATTCCGCCGGCCGATCTTCACCTTGGTCGACACCGATGGCGCTTATCCGGGTATTCATGCTGAAGAGCGGGGACAGGCGGAGGCCATTGCCTACAATCTCCGCGAAATGGCTCGGCTCGAAGTGCCCATCATTGCGACCGTGATCGGAGTCGGCGGCAGCGGCGGAGCCTTGGCCATCGCCATCGCCGACCGGGTGCTCATGATGGAGAACTCCATTTACTCCGTGATCTCACCCGAAGGCTGCGCCGCCATCATGTGGCGCGATTCGACCAAGAAGGAACTGGCAGCCGAAGCCATGCGGATCACCGCAACCGACCTCAGCGAACTCGGCTGCATTGACGGAATCGTTCCTGAACCAGAAGGGGGAGCCCACCGCGATCATGAAGCGGCGGCCAACCTGCTGGACGTCAGCCTGCAAAAGCACTACGCGGAGCTGAAAAAGATCCCCCCTGCTGAATTGCTCGTGTCACGATATAATAAGTTCCGGAACATTGCCCAGTTCTATAAGAGTGAATCCTGAATCCGCGGAGTATCCTCCCATTTCCCATGCAGGTTCCTCCCGGCTACAGGCGGGCGATTTGACGCGACGCAACAATGGCGCCGCCCTTATAATAGAGAGTTCCCTCCTCTGCGATCCACAATCACGGGCGACAGGGTTCAGCCCGCTAACTGAAGGAAGGTGTTGGGATGGCCACTACGGATGTTGTGCCCCGAGGTTCCACCGGAGACATGGGGCACAAGCGCATCGTCAATGACATGAGCATTCAGGTCGCGACCGTCAACGGTTCCGGCTCGCAGAGTTCAAACACGGTTCTTCTCCGCAGCATTTTCCAGATGGGCGTACCGGTTTCCGGCAAGAATATGTTCCCCTCGAACATCGCCGGACTGCCGACCTGGTACACCATTCGCGCCAATAAGAACGGCTACATCGGCCGCAAGAAGGAAATCGACTTCCTGGTGGCCATGAATCCCGAGACCGCGCAGGAAGATACGATGTCGCTGGCTGCTGGCGCCGCGGTCCTTTACGATGAACCTCTCGCCTTGCACAAACTGCGCGATGATCTCATCTTTTACTCCGTTCCCTACGACAAGCTCGTCGCCGCAGTGTGTCCGGAAGCCAAACTGCGCAAGCTTGTCAAGAACATGGTGTATGTCGGCGTCGTCGCGAGCCTGCTCACCATCGAAATGGGCGAGGTCGAAAAGGCTATCCGCAAGCAGTTCGCCAAGAAAGTCAAAGCTGCGAATCTGAATCTCGCTGCCGCTCAGGCGGGCTTCGACTATGCCAAGGCAAATCTGCAAAAGCGCGGCGCGTTCTACATCGAGCGCATGAACGCGACCGCCGGCAAGATCATCATCGACGGCAACTCGGCCGCCGCGCTCGGCTGCATGTTCGCTGGATGCACCGTGGTCACTTGGTATCCGATCACGCCTTCATCGTCGCTTGTTGAGACGATGATCGAGTACATGAAGGAATACCGCATCGGGCCCGACGGCAAAGCGACCTTCGCCATCGTGCAGGCGGAAGACGAACTCGCGGCAATCGGCATGGTCATCGGCGCAGGCTGGGCAGGTGCGCGCAGCATGACCGCTACCGCCGGACCCGGCATCTCGCTGATGTCGGAGTTCGCCGGACTCGCCTACTACGTCGAAGTCCCAGGCGTCATCTGGGATATTCAGCGCGTAGGCCCCTCAACGGGTCTGCCGACACGCACTTCGCAAGGCGACATCCTTTCGACCGCATTCTTGTCGCACGGCGATACCAAGAACATCATGCTGTTTCCCTGCTCTGTCACAGAGTGCTTCAGCATGGCGCCCGAAGCTTTCAATTTGGCTGAGCAATTCCAGACTCTGGTCTTCGTCATGTCGGATCTCGACCTTGGAATGAACAACTGGATGTCTGATCCGTTCGAATATCCAACAACGCCGATCAACCGCGGCAAGGTGCTCAGCAAGGAAGACCTCGACCGCCTCGGTGGATTTGCCCGCTACAAAGACGTCGACGGAGACGGCATCGGCTACCGCACCCTGCCCGGAACCATCCATCCGGCGGCGGCGTATTTCGCCCGCGGCAGCGGACACAATGAGAAAGCGCAATACAGCGAGCGAGCCGACGACTTCGAAAACAACATGGAGCGGCTGAATCGCAAGTTCGAAACCGCGCGCTCTTTTGTTCCGCGGCCCGAAATCACGAAGGGCAAGCAGGCGAAAATCGGGATCATCGGTTACGGAACCTCGCATTGGGGCATCACCGAGAGCCGCGACCAGCTGCGCGACGAGTACGCCATGGAGACCGACTACCTGCGCCTCAAGGCGTATCCGTTCACTCGCGAAGTGCACGAGTTCGTCGAGCAGCACGAGCGGGTTTACCTCGTCGAGCAAAACCGCGACGCTCAGATGCTCACACTACTGAAACTCGATCTGAAGCCCGAGCTGACCACGCGGCTGCGCAGCATCGCGCACATTAACGGACTTCCGCTCGACGCGCGGTCCATCACCGACGAACTGACCAGCATGGAGGGTAAGTAGATGGCGACCACTCCCGTTGAGCCCGGAACATCCGCACCCGGACCAAAGACCAACCGCATCGGCCTCACCGTCATGGACTACAAAGGCGGCAAGACCACGCTCTGCGCCGGGTGCGGCCACAATGCGATTTCCGAGCGCATCATCGAGTCCATGTATGAAATGGGCGTCCAGCCTGAGTTGTTGATTAAACCCAGCGGCATTGGCTGCTCGTCGAAGACTCCGGCTTACTTCATGAACCGTTCGCACAGCTTCAACGCTGTGCACGGTCGCATGCCTTCGGTCGCCACCGGAGCGATCTTGGCGAACCGGAAACTGGTCTGCATCGGCGTCAGCGGCGACGGCGACACGGCTTCCATCGGAATCGGACAGTTCGTCCACCTGATGCGCCGCAATCTGCCGATCATCTACATCATCGAAGATAACGGCGTTTACGGCCTGACGAAGGGGCAGTTCTCAGCCACCGCCGATCTGGGCTCGAAGTTGAAAACGGGTGTCGTCAACGACCTCCCGCCCATCGACACCTGTGCCCTTGCGATCCAACTCGGAGCCACGTTGGTTGGCCGCTCGTTTTCCGGCGACAAGAAACAGCTTAGCGCCATGTTGAAAGCCGCTATCGCTCACAAAGGCACGGTGATGCTCGACGTGGTCTCCCCTTGCGTCACCTTCAATGATCACGAAGGCTCCACCAAGTCTTACAAGTATGTGAAAGAGCACGAGGAAACTCTGCAGGACGTCAGCTTCGTCCCACACTTCGAAGAGATCGCTGTCGAATATGACCCGGGTTCCACCGTTGAAGTCACCATGCACGACGGCTCCCGCTTGCACCTGCGCAAGCTGGAAGAAGATTACGACCCAACCGACAAGATTCGCGCTATCACCCGGCTCACGGAAGCCCATGACAAGGGTGAAGTGCTCACCGGGGTCTTTTACGTCAATCCCACAGCTCCCAACTTCATTGACATGCTGAATGTGGTCGACCAGCCACTAGCGACCTTGCCCGATTCCATGACGAAACCGGGCAAGGAAGTACTGGACGCGGTGATGGAAGAGCTTCGCTAGCTTTCAAATCAGCAAAAAAGAAAAGGCCCTCTCATAAGAGAGGGCTTTCCACTTTGACTCCGCAGCGAACGTCTACGCAGTTTTTCGTTCCGGCTCGCCGCTATGTTCGGGATTTTGCCCAGGTTCGGGAAAATCGGAGTCCGCATCCTTTAAGATCGGGTCTTGGTCGCGATGCCCCAGCTGCTCCTGCAAACCAGCGTTGCCGGCAGACTTGGGATCGTCGTTCTCTGTGGCACCCTTCGCTTCATCCTGATCGCGCGTGCTATGTGACATGAATTCACCTCGTACTATGAACGCAATACAGTTTAGCTCTGGAGCTTTTGGAAGAATATAGCTATAAAATAGGAGAACGTCGGCGGAGACTGTGTATATGAAACGGCTTTTTTCAGTATTGATCCTGGGTGTCCTGTCCAGTTCGATTGCGTTGGCCTCGACGCCGCAGGCGAGCCTGACCCGTGCTCGGTGGGGTCACCACCGCGACTCACGCGTCCAGTCCCATCATGCCCACAAGGCCGGCAAACATCACACTCCCAAGCATTCGCGCCATCACGGAGTCTAGCGAGCCGTCGTCGAAACCCCCAACTTTCGCAGCCGTTCCCGCGCCTGCAGCGCCTCCGGAGAATGCGGGTACCGCTGGATCAGATGGCGTAATTCAGCCACTCCGTCATCCTGCTTGCCAAGCTCGATCAGAGCGAATCCCTTCTTCAGCTGCGCCGAGGCCGCCTTGTTTCCGCTGGGAAAGTTCTGCAAAACCGGTCATAGCTCTGCGCCGCCTGCTGGTAGTTCCCCTGCCGGAACTGAATCTCCCCGAGATAGATAGTAGGAGTTCCCCGCCAGATCGGTGTTCGGATAGAACTTGATGTAGTCCGAGAACTCCTGCAGCGCCAGGTCGTTCTTGCCGCCGTTGTAATCGCGCGAGTCCATTGTTGTAGAGCACGTCGGGAGGCGGTGCCTGGGCCATGGCCTGCTGCTGGGCCTGTTGCTGTGGCCTGTTGCGCACCCAGACTCTGCTGGGCTGCCTGCATGTCTTCCAGTTGCTTGCTGACCTTGGCCAGGCGCGCCTTGAGTTCGTCCATCGTGTCGTTCAGCGCCTGGATCTGGCCCGAGAGCTGGTCGATCTTTCCTCCACCATCGGCCTGCTGCTTTTGCAGCGTCTGCCTGCAACGCATTGATGGCATTCGCCACCTTGTTGACGGCGTCGGTATCTTGTTCGACCAGGTTCTTCATGACGCCCATGCGCTCGTCAAAGCCTGCGCTGCATCGCCGTCATCTGCTCCTGCAGTTGCTGCACCTGCGTCTGCAACTGCACCATTTCTTTGCTGACGCCCCAAGCTGGAACGACACCTAGCCAAATCACCAGCAGCGACGCGAAGAATGCGGAAATGCGATTTAGTCTCATAGATATTCCCTGAACCGCCTGTGCCTTAGATGCTTTGATTGTCCCACAGGCTGGGATGATTCCACACAGAAAGGACTACCAGGAATCGGAAGCCGCAACGGTGAGCCAGCTGCGGCGCATGCCACGCCAATTCTGGCAAATAAGAAGAAGCGGGAGACGCCACACGAAGCAGCGCCTCCCACGAAACACTACTTCTGATAAACGAAATGCCCACGGCGGTTCTGCTGCCAGCAAGCTTCGTTGCTTTCCGTGCAGAAAGGCTTCTCTTTGCCGTAGCTGATCGTCTTGATCCGGCTCGCGCTGACGCCAGCCGCGGTCAAGTGCGCTCTTCACCGCGCTGGCGCGCTGGTCACCGAGAGCCAGGTTGTACTCGGTGGAGCCGCGCTCGTCGCAGTGCCCTTCAATCGTGAAGTTCATGTTGGCGTGCTGCGCGAAGAACTGCGCATCGGCCTGTACCGAGGCCTGCTGATCGCCGCGGAGATCGGCCTTGTCGTAGTCAAAGTAAACATCCTTCACGCTCTGACTGAACAAGTCCTCGTCCGTCACCGACGTCGTTGGTGGTGGTGGCGGCTGGCGGCGCTGGCGTGACCGTCAGCCGCGCAGTGGCTTCCTGCGTTCCACCAGAACCCTTGGCGATCAAGTGATAGGTCGTGGAATCGGTCGGCGACACGCTTTGCGAGCCGTTCGGCTGCACTGCGCCAATGCCGTCAATCGATACGTCGGTCGCATTGCCCGTCTGCCAAGTCAGCGAGGCAGACTGCCCTGCCTGAATCGTATTCGGAGTTACAGAAATCGAAGCCGTTGGAGCCGGCGGTGGTGGCGGAGGCGGGGGTGGCGGCGGAACCGCTTTCTTTCCGCAAGCGCCAAGCGCCAGTAGAGCACCGAGTGCAACTATGAGAAAAAACCATTTCATACTTTGTTTCTTCACTTTTTATATTCCTCCTACGACCCCAAAGGCTCGCCTTCAAGGTCCGACGAAGTGTATTTACTATTTCCAACTCCAATTCGGTTGGGTGTTCCGTCCTGTAAAAGTCAGTTGCTGAACCTTGCTGCCATCGGCCAGCATCGTATAAATCTCTTCCTTGCCAGACCGGCTCGACTGGAACACGATGTGCCGCCCATCCGGCGACCATGAAGGAAAGTCGTTGCGCCCGCCATCGTGCGTCAACTGCACCCATTGCTTGCTGGCGATATCCATCAAGTAAATGTCCGACGCACCCGGTTCTCCCGGGCCATACTTCCGCACCCACGCGAGCGTCAGGAACTGCCCATTCGGCGCCCAGTTCGGCGAGACAGCGTATCCCTGATCTGTCATTCGCTGCTGGTTGGTTCCATCCGCTTCCATCGTATAGATCTGCGGCAGCCCCGTGCGTCCGCTAACGAACGCAATCTGCGCATTCGTCTTGCGGTTCCACACCGGGGAAACATCCGGCCCCTTGGCAGTGGTCATCCGATGTAGATTCCCGCCGGAAGCATCTGCTACATAGATTTCCGGTTCGCCGCCACGCGATGACGAGAATGCCAGCTTCGTGCCGTCCCCGGACCATGCCGGAGAGAGATTCGTGCCGCCCATGTGCGGGAAACTCACCGCCCGGTTAAGCTCCAGCGAATACATCATGATTTCCCAGCCGCTCTTGGTCAGAGCTGCTGAATGCGATCCGCGAGCCGTCTGGGGAAACACGCGGCGACAGCGAAATCGAACCCAGATGCGTGATCTGGTGCTGGTTCGAGCCATCGTAGTCCATGGCCCATATTTCCTTGTGTCCGGTGCGGTCGCTTACAAAGTAGATCTGGGTTTCGGCAATGCCGGTGAGGCCGCCACCCAGACCGGAAGATTATTTCATCGGCGAACTTGTGAGCCATCATTCGCGCAGCCGCATCGCTGGCGGTGTCGGTGTATTGCTTGCCTAGAATCTGCGGAGATTGAGTATTCTTTACGTCGTACAGCCAGCCCTGCACGGTCAACTTACCCGCCGCTACCCCCAGATTGCCAAATGCCAGCATCGCGGCGTTAGGCGGTGGCGCATTCCACGTCAGGGAATTCACCTCCGTCGGCTGGCCGGGCACCTGCAACGGATAGAAGCTTTTCGAAACCAGTTCCACAACACCAGAGACGTCAAGATCGTTCCACAGCGTGTCGTTGAACGTCTTCAGCAATGCCGCATTCTGCGGATCATTGTTGGCAGGCTTGAAGTCCGGCACAGCGAGCCGCACCTTGTCGACACCAAGGCTGGTGCCCGTCTTGACCCAATCCTGTGCGAAAACGTGGGAAGCTGGAAGAAAACAAACCAGGAGGAGAACAAGCAAACAGCAGCTATGAGTGGGCCATTGCCGGGAATTTGATCTGGCGGGCTCGTCCATCCGTGTGGAGACTGAAACTCTTTCTGTACAACAATATCGTATTCCGATAGGAATTGCTTTGCAAGGTTTCTTCCCAGTTGCGATGTATCACTAGGCTCAATACTCCTCATCTCATTGTGCTCCACTCGCTCAGCACAAAGGCAATCACTAGTGCTTCAAGGTTTACCCTGAAGGTTCACTTCTTGTAGTCGAACCAGTACTCCACCGAAATTTTCCCACCCGAATAGTCTGGCGGCAACGGTCCAAAAGTATCAATGCGCTGCAGCGCACGCACTGCCGAAATATCGAGCGAAGGTACGCCACTGGATTGTTCTACTCGCACATTCGCAGGATGTCCGTCGCGCATCACGTCGAACGCGATATAGACCCGCTGCGCCTTCGTGATTCTCGGATCCACCTCGTACTTCAGCCAGTTGTCCGAAACCTTCTGCTGAATCACGTGCACATACCACGCATACTTCGTGCCAAAATCGCCGCCTCCTCCGCTAACTCCGAATCCGCCCTTGGCCCCAGCCGCGCTGAAACTTCCATAAGGTCCGCTGACCGGCCCGCCTTCTCCAAACGCAACCTGATTACTCTCTTCCTCAGGCGCAGCTTGCGGCTTCTCCTTCGAGGCAGTTTCTTGCTTCTTCTTCGGCTTGATCTTCGCGTTCTTGCCCTGAATCTCGATCGCGTCCGGCACCTTCTCTTCAATCTTAGGCTGCGAACGGGTCAGCCCTTTCGATTCATTGGCCAGGACATTTTGCGTCTGCGCGGGATTCGCCGGCAGAGGCACCGTGCTGACGAGCGTGGCTCCGATTGCTTCCCCGCCTCCACCAGCACCCCAAGCGTCGCCGCTTGCACGATTCACCAACGACGAATAGATGAGCAGTGCGGCCGTAATTCCAACGTGCAGGCCCGCCGACCACGCCAGCGCGCGGCCCCAGCGATCGTGTTCGAAATAGATTTCAGCGTTTGCTGCCATTTTGATCGAGTGGCTGCGTCACAATACTGACGTTCGAAATCCCGGACTGCTTGACCGCATCCATCACGGTCGCGAAGGCGCCGAAAGGAACATTTTCGTCGGCGCGCACAAAGACGGACTGATTGCGCGGATCCCGGATCTTCTGCCGCAATTTGCTGGCGATCTCGTTGATGTTGATGGCGTCATTCCCCAAAAAGACGCGCTGATCTTTATTGATCGTGATCACCGTGCGCTCTTCGGTGATTTGCTTGACCGTCCGCGTCTTGGGGACGCTGACGTCGATCCCCGACTGCAATACCGGCGCGGTCACCATGAAAATAATGAGCAGCACCAGCACGACGTCCACCAGCGGAGTGATATTGATATCGGCAATCGCGGTTTGCGTCCGTCCATTGGAGGCAGTAAATGCCATCAGCGCCTCACTTCCGCGGGAACTTGCGCCTGGCTGTGCTCCACTGCGTTGAGTACTTCGAGTGCAAAATCGTCGCTGCGCGCGGCAAACTCGCGAATCGAAGCGCCGATCAGGTTATAGGCGATGACAGCTGGAATCGCAGCCGCCAGCCCGGCCGCTGTCGTGATCAACGCTTCTGAAATGCCAGGAGCCACCGCACGAAGTGTCGCCGCTCCCGCTGTACCCAGCCCTTGAAACGCGTCGATGATGCCCCACACCGTGCCAAATAACCCGACAAACGGCGTCACGGCAGCCGTAATCGCGAGCCATGGCAGATTCCGCTCAAGCCGCGTGATTCCTTCCGACGCCCCGATCTGCATCCCGCGCTGGATCGACAGCAGATTCCGAATCATGCCCGACGTCTGGGCCTGCCGTTTGTACTCCTCGTAACCGCCTTCAAACACCCCGACCAGCGGGCTCGGCTTGAACTGCTCGGCTACGGCCGCAATATCCTGCAGGCGCTGCGCCTTGCGAAATGCCCGCACGAAGCGACCACTCTGCAGGCGCGCACGCCGCAGCAGGCTCCATTTGGTTAGGATGATGGCCCACGAGATCAGGCTGAACGCCAGCAGCGCAAGCAGAACCAGCTTGGCCACCGCGCCACTGTTGGAGATCATGTCGACGATTTCGCCGCCGACGAACACTACCAGCAAGGGGAAGAAATGCATCGCGTTTTTGGAGAATGCCTCGTCTCAGTATAGATGAATTGCAACGCACACTTTCCGGCACGTACCCGATCCGGCAACGAAATAATCGATATTCCGCATGCGTCTTACCTGTTGGCCCGGGGATCGCTATTGGTGAACGCAAACTGCACCGCCATCGAATCCAGGTAAGGAGAATCCAGCGGCGTGAAATGAAGGTCCTTCACCTGAATGACTACATAAAATTCGTCGACCTTGATGATCCGCTTGGCGCGAATCGGCACTGGACCGAACCGGTTAGGATCCAGGCGCCACAGATTGTTCTTCGCGTCCGACGAAGGTGCCTGATCCGCTACCAGAACATTGTTGTAGATGGCATGACGCAGGTCCTTGAGTTTCACTTCCCAGGCGGTGATCTTGTTGTCGCCCTCCGGCACGTGCGGCGTAATTGTCATCTCGTAACGATCCTCGCCACGCGGAATCCTTGATCCTCTCCCGGTAGGTCGCATTCTGCGGGCTCAGCTTCGCGTCGAACGCCTCTTCGGCCACCCGCATCGATCCCTGCCGGAAGCTTTCGACATACATCGTGGGGGTACTCACTCTGGCCCAAGACTTGCGCCGCGAAAATCAGGCACGCGACAATTGAAAGAACGGCACGGTTCATCGCCGATCGACCGCCTCTACGGTGGTGGGACTCGAAACAGCTGCACCGGTCTCAGCCAACATTCTTCGCAACCAATCACACAGCGCCTGCGAGGCCCGGCTGCTATTCCTCGCCAGTCGCAAAACCTGCGGCCACAACCACGGCCGCAAAGCTGCAGAACAATGCGAAACGACCTTCCAGAAATTGTCCGTTGGCGTCGACAAAACGCTCCATCGACGGAAAGCTGAAGTCGAATTCGTCCGAGATGACTTTCACAACTGCGAAACCCACACGACGTGCCTCGGCGGCGCGCGCCACCGCTGCGGCTTCCATGTCGACTGCCCGCGCCCCAAAAGAGTCTCTCAGCTTAGCCTTCTGCTCCGGGCTCGCGACTGACCCGAAACTAACCAATGTCCCTTCCCCGTGATCCAGGGGAACGCTGCTGCCATCGGCCGCATTGACGACCCGCACCGGTTGCACGATGTCCCCTACTTTGAGCACGGAGTCGAGCGCCCCGGCGAACCCCACCGAATACGCCACCTTCGGCGCATAGATTGCAATCACCGCTTCCGCTGCTCGTCGTGCGGCTTCCGCTCCAATTCCGCCACAGACGAGTACCACGTTCGCCGTTCTCGAAAAAACGATAGCGCCTCCCGCCAGCCTCGCTCTCGCGGACGTGCCAGTCCTTTCACCAAGGGTCGCACCTCGCGCTCCAGCGCGGCCACGATGGCAACTCTAGACATATCCATTGCTCCGAAACCATTCCACGGCCCGACGCAAGGCGCTGTCCACGGGTACGATCTTCCAGCCCTAGTTCTCGCTCCGCCCTTGCAGAACTCGCAAACATCTTCTTCTTTCCCATGCGCACCGTGTCGACCGTCGCCCGCGGCTCGCGATGCAACATGCGCCCTGTGATCGCTTCGTCGATCACTCCCGCAGCGAAAGCGAAGACGTAGGGCAATTTCACCTTCGGCGAAGGCAGCCCCGTAATTTCACCCAGCTTGTCAAGAATCTGCTTCAGCGTCAGATTCTCCCCACCCAGAATGTATCGCCTACCCGACTTCCCTTTTTCCAACGCCGCAACGTGCCCGAGGGCACATTCCTTCACATCAACTAGATTGAGTCCCGTCTCCACATACGCGGGGAACTTGCGCTTCAAAAAGTCGACGACGATGCGCCCAGTCGGCGTAGGCTTCACGTCCTGCTCGCCCACTGGCGTCGTCGGATTCACGGTGACCACATGCATCCCGCTCCGCCCTGCCTCGAGCGCCACCTGCTCCGCCATGAACTTTGATCGCTTGTAGGGGCCAATCATATCCGCCAGCGACACGGGAGAATCCTCATCCGCGGGATGTCCGTTCCCCGTGAATCCCATGGTCGCAACGCTGGAGGTGTAGACGACGCGCGTCACGCCATTCTTCCGCGCCGCTTCCAGAATCGCACGTGTTCCATCGACATTAGACCGGTACATCTCCTCCGGATCGCGCACCCAGAGCCGGTAGTCGGCCGCCACGTGAAACACCGTGTCGCAGCCGGATATAGCTTTTTCAAGAGACGCGGCTTCGCGCAGATCCCCGGTGGCCGTCTCAGCCTTAAGACCTTCCAGGTTGCGCAGATTGCTGGTTGGACGCACCAACAGACGCAGGTCCGCGCCTTGATCAGAAAGAGCACGTGCGACGTGAGATCCTAGAAATCCGGTAGCGCCTGTGACGAAAGCTTTCAAGAGCGGTACCCAGTACGCAGTACCCAGTTGTCTGTTCTCATGTTTCCGCCAAACGGGAGAACGACCGCACCGTCGGGAATATGGTAACTAGGTGAGTACTTCTCGAGAAGATCCAGCTCACGCTGAAGACAAGAACGATTTCGGCTCTGCATATACCTCAAGCGGTAACTGGGTACTGAGTACTGAGTACCGAGTACGGGCAACTAGCTCTGCGCCTTTTCCATGATCTTCGCATACGTCGTCAGCGCCAGCAGCGGGAAGTAATCCCGGTAGAGGTGATACATCAGATAGAACACACGCGGGAAACCGGTACCCGTAAAGAACGGCTCATCCCATGATCCGTCCTTCCTCTGCGTGCGCAGCAGGTAGGCAATGCCGCGCGCTACGGAGTCGCTGCGAATATCGTTGGCCGCCAGCAGTCCCAGAATCGCCCAAGCCGTCTGCGAAGGCGTGCTCTCCCCCTGCCCGCGCAAGGTCGGATCATCATAGGACCCCACGGTTTCGCCCCAGCCGCCGTCGGCGTTCTGCACCATGCGCAGCCACTCGGCCGCCTGCTGCACGCACGGCTCGTGCAGGTCCATACCGATCGCTTCCAGCCCGCGCAATACGAGGGCGGTGCCGTAGATGTAGTTCACACCCCAACGGCCGAACCAACTGCCGTCCGGCTCCTGTTCTTTTCTGATGAAGGTGATCGCCCGCTTCACCGCCGGATGATTTTTGTCATATCCATACGTCGCGAGCATCTCGAGGATGCGTCCCGTGATATCCACGGTTGGCGGATCCAGCATCGCGTTGTGATCGGCGAACGGAATATATTGGAACACCATCTTGTCATTGTCTTTGTCGAACGACGCCCAGCCACCGTTCTTGCACTGCATCGAAAAGATCCAGTCAATCGCGCGTTGCACCGATTCGCGTTGATAACGCCCATTGGGATGTTCCACCCGGCTCAGGCCGAGGCAAACCATCGCGCTATCATCGACATCCGGATAAAACTCGTTGTTAAACTCGAAGTACCAGCCGCCCGGCTTACCCGCCTTGTTCTTGACCTGCCAGTCGCCCACGTTCCGGACCTGCTTCTGCAGAATCCAATCCGCGCACTTCACCATCCGCGGATCATTCGCCGGCACCCCGGCCTCGCCCAGCGCAAATAGCGCATACGCCGTATCCCATACCGGAGACATGCACGGCTGCATCCGGAAAGTGTCTTCCTCTTCAATCCCCAACTTTTCAAACTCATCCATCGCTCGAATCACTTGCGGATCATCCAGCGAATATCCGAGGCAGCGCAGGGCGATGATTGCATTCATCATCGACGGATAAATCGCGCCCAGTCCGTCGCTCATCTCGAAGCGCTCGAGCATCCACCTCTCCGCGCTCTTCAGGGCGATCGAACGTAGCGGACGCACATGCACCCGTTCCAGCCAGTGGGTCGTGCGATCGAGTACAAGAAAGAAGTTCCGCCATGAAACCAGTTTCTTCGCCCAATGCAGGTGCATCCGGGATTTCTGCATCCCGCCCACGAACAACTCTTCCACGCCCATCTCGTTCGGAATCTTCTTGAACGGTTTCTTGGCGTAGCAGATTGACAGTGGTACCAGGATGGCGCGCGACCAGGAGGAAATCTCGTAGATGTTGAACCAGAACCAGTTGGGGAACAACACGATCTCCGGGGGAATGGCGGGAACCGCGTCGTAGTCGTATTGCCCGAAGAAACACAGATAGATCTTGGTGAACGTATTGACTTCGGTGACGCCGCCGAGTTCTAGGATCTTCTTGCGAGCGCGCTGCAAAGCAGGATGATCGGCGCTATAGCCGGCCAGCTTCAGTCCGAAGTACGCCTTCACCGACGCACTGATGTTCGAGGGCCCGGAGGCATAGATGCTCCACCCGCCATCCTCGTTCTGGTGCCGCAGGATCCAGTTCGCCGCCTTCTGAAACCGCTCCTGGTTTCCTGTTCCCAGCAGGGTGTGCAGCAGAATATAGTCCGACTCGAGCGTCGTGTCCGCTTCGAGTTCGCCACACCAATAGCCCTCTTCGTGCTGCTGCGAGAACAAAAATTTCCGCGCAGCCGCAACCGCGGCACTCACATGGCTGCCGAGTTCCTGGATCTTTCCAAAGCGAAGCTGTGGGTTGGAACCTAACGGGGCAGGAGCTAAATTCGACTCGGGGGAGTTCGTGTCCATCAGTTCAGCACTCCTTCAAGCGGTACATTCTCACTTGTCATCCTGAGGCACCCGCTTTTGGTGCCAAAGGATCCAAGCGAGCCGCACGATGCGACGCCTTCTTTGCGACGCAGAAATCTGGCGTTTGGGCTCGCTTCCCTGTTAATCCGCGGTCGCCGTCGCGGGAGCCGCCGCAATTGCGCCGACAATCTCCGGTGGCAACCCGAAGCGCACGTTTTCCGGCATCACTTCGAGTTCCTGCATGTTGTCGAACCCTTTGTTTCGCAGGAACGACACCGTCTCTTCCACCAGGCACTCCGGCGCTGAAGCGCCCGCCGTCAGCGCGATCGTCTTGACGCCTTTCAACCACTCCGGTTCGATGTCGTTGCAGCTATCAATAAGATGGGCATTCGTGCCCAGATTGCGCGCCACTTCGACCAACCGATTGGAATTCGAGCTGTTTTCCGATCCCACCACCAGCAGCAAATCCGCCTCGGACGCGACCTCTTTTACCGCGACTTGACGGTTCTCTGTCGCATAGCAAATGTCTTGGGCGGCGGGACCAGTGATATTAGGGAATTTCTTCTTCAGCGCCGCAATAATGTCTTTGGTCTCGTCCAGGCTGAGGGTCGTTTGCGTCAAATAAGCCACGCGATCAGGATCCGGCACGCTGAGAGACTTCACCTGTTCCGGATTTCCGACCACCTGAGTGACCAGAGGCGCCTCGCCCAGCGTGCCTACGACCTCATCGTGGTCCTTATGCCCGATCAGAATCAGCGAATACCCTTCCTTGGCAAACTTCACCGCTTCGACGTGGACCTTGGTTACCAGCGGGCAGGTGGCATCAATCACGCGCAAGCCGCGCTTCGCGCTGTGTTCGCGAACCTCGGGCGAAACTCCGTGCGCGCTATAGATGATGCGCTCCCCATTGGGAACCTGATCTTCGCTGTCGACAAAGATCGCACCCTTGCCGCGCAACTCTTCGACCACAAAGCTGTTGTGGACGATCTCTTTGCGCACGTAGATCGGCGGTCCAAACGCCTCCAGAGCAATGCGGACCACGTCAATCGCCCGCACCACTCCGGCGCAGAAGCCTCTCGGCTTGAGCAAAAGTAAGGTCTTTCCGTCGGTCTTCGCTAGAATTCCAGCCATTGAACCCCGCTTATTTCAGATTCCCCGAGCACAGCGTCGCTTTCCAGACAACATGTCATTCCGACCGGAGCAACCCGAACAATAGGAACCCGCTCTGTCTTTTAGATGCAAAACCGCCACAGAAATTGATACGTTTAAGGTACACGATCCCCATTGTGGCGATATCAATAAACTACCGGAAAGTACCGGGATGGTCAACGTAAGCCACAGAAAGCGCGGGGATTAGCAGCGGATGGGGAATTTCAGATGCCGAATGGAATGAACTTTTGGAGCCAAGTCAGCACTGGCCCCGCCTCCGGACTCGCTCAACCGTGCTGTTGGGTAAGGCACCATTTGAAGGCATTCACCACAAAGGGCACGAAGGGTATGCCTACCGTTGAAGTCCTTCGTCATACTTCGTGCAATTTGTGGTTGATGGTTTTTTTGGCAGCGTATTGATCCGCAGCTCCGAATCGGAAAATCCCCGATCTCGATACACCCGAAGTATGGAATCCGCTTGGGGATCAGGCCAGTTGTTCCGCTCGTGGAGACTTGAGATCCGTCAGCGTAATTTGCAGAATTTCGTCGGGAGGTCCGCTGGCGGCTACACGGACCAGCAGCCCTGCCTTTTTATAAAAATCGATCAGCGGCGCAGTGCTGCGATCATAAGCTTCCAACCGCACCTTGATCGACTCTGGCCGGTCATCTTCCCGCTGAAACAGCTTCCCCCCACACCAGTTGCATTGACCTTCGATGTCGGGAGGGCGCTCAGTTACATGGAATACCGCCTTGCAATTTTCGCAAGTCCGCCGCCCGCTGAGCCGGGCCTCGATCTCACTTGTGGGCAGTTCGTAGTTCACCACTGCCGTGAGCCTGAGTCCTTCACTGTCCAGTAAGTGCTTCAGCGATTCTGCTTGCCCCAGCGTGCGGGGAAATCCATCCAGGATGAAGCCGCCGGCACAGTGCAGGCATTCGCTCCGTTCCCGAACCATCGCCCATACCGTGGAATCCGGTACCAGTTCGCCGCGGCGCATGTAACCCAGCGCCTCCTTCATGGCTGGACTCTGCTCGCAGTCGTTTCGGGTCCCTGCCGCGCGGAAGACGTCTCCGGTCGACAAATGGCACGCACCCAATCGCTGGTTCAGCAGGTCAGCTTGGGTTCCCTTGCCGACTCCCGGTGCTCCGAGCAGGACGAGTCTCCATGGAATTCGGGCACTAGACCGCATAACGTCGCACCGGGCCGATGGCCCCTGCAGCCACGCCGCCCGATCCTTTGTCTCTTGTGGGCTCATCCCTTTGCCTATATCGGATAGACGAGAGCCACTCAGTGACCGCCATCACAGGAGCGGCATCCCAGAAACACACTTTCCCGTTATGGCTCTCTCGTGCCCCCAGCCCCCCACCCCGTGCCATTGTGATTGCACGTCGGTTATCGCAGGATAGTAACGTCAACAGGCAGACTCCCAGGTCAGCAAGCAATGTTGGAACTCAAACCAAGAACGACGGTAGGCAGCTCTCAAGGTCGCGTAGCCCTTGAGAATCCGCAACCCAAGCTGCTGCTTGCGCTCTTCCTTCTGCTGGTTGCGCTCGTCGGCGTGGTCGCCAAGGATTGGCAGTTCTGGTTCGGCTCCGAGCAGTTGCTGCTGGATTCAGATAGCTATCAGCCCGCTGGAGTCTCGAGAAAGGTCGCGAATCCCGCGCCCAGCGCGACCACCCAGTCACCGGCTCCTGTGACGAAAAAGCACGTCCCGGTCGCCAAGACTTCTGCCGAGCCCGTGCCAGCCGAAGCGCCTGCTGTAACGGCGACCCGCACCGTACTTCCTCCGCTGGATGTGGAAGTCGTTGCCGGAGACAAGCACAGCAAGATTCATACCGGCACGAACACCGCCAAGATTGAGATCACTCATCCGGGAACAGTATCCACTTTCGCTGCGACGACGAATGCCGCCGAACACGAGCGGATGTCTACAGAGGCACCGCAAGTTTATCCGGCCTTGGCGCAGAACATGAAAGTGCAGGGATCAGTCGTATTGCAGGCCATCATCAGTGCCGAAGGCGTTGTTCAGGATATTCGCGTACTGAGCGGCCCCGCCATCCTCGCCGCAGCCGCCCGGCAAGCGGTGCGTGAGTGGCGCTTCAAGCCGGTCCTGCAGCATGGTCAGGCGGTCGAGACCAAGGCCGACATCACGGTCAACTTCACCATCAAGGTCGCCGACAGCTCCGAGAAGACCACTCTGGCCGAGAGCCTAGCCTCACAGACACTGACCATCACCCGCTAATCCATAATCTGCCAGGCAGCATCACCGAAGTTGACCGCAGATGCGTCCGCGGCGAACCGCCCAGCTCCGTCTATTCTCCGGTCAGGGAAACGTACTGCACAGTCCCCGACGCGTCGGTGACTTCCAGCGTTCCGGTAATCACAAACCCGTTGTAGCTCCAGTTCACAGTGATGGTGCAACTCGCTCCCGGCGCTAGCGTAGAGCAGTTATTCGTCTCAGTGAATTGTCCGACGGTCTTCACCGATTTCAGCGAAGTGGAAGTGGTCAGCGGGTTTGTAACTGTCACGGTTCCCGACGCCCCATCAAACATCACCAAACTCGTCGGTGAGACGGTAACCAACGCGCCGCTCCCACTCACTGACGCCGACCGGCTCGCTGCCCCCTTCAACGTGAACTTCACCGCTCCCTTGCGCAACCCGCCGGTGGTCGGCTGGAAGATTACGGTTGCTGTGCAACTCTGTCCCGCCGATAGCGAGGCCGGGCAGTTATTTGTGATGGGGAAATCCGCCAGCGTCGACGTCACCGATGTCACCGTCAACGGCGCCAATCCAATGTTGCTCAGCATTGTGGTCTCGGTCGGGCTTGCGACGCCTACGAGTTCCGTGGGGAATGTCAAAGTCGCGGGCGATACCGCCGACACGGCTACGCTCTTCGTTTCCGGCTGCGTTACCACGGCATGGGGCAGGCTCAGGTTCCCCACCCCCTTCCCCGATGTGCCCAGAACCATCTGGTCGTCGTAGGTCATATCGTAGAGGCGGTCGACTCGGTTGTTGTTCGTGTCCGCGATATAAACCCCTCCCGCCGGATCCACGAAAATGCCCGAGGGCTTCTCTACGCCGTTGATGTAGAGCAGGAAGTTCACGTTGATGGAAACCTCATTCGCTCCTGAAATATTGTCGGCACGAAGCACCTGGTTCTGCAGCGAGTCGGTTGTAAAGATCCTGCCGGATGCGTCCACGGCCACGCCATTCGGCGTGAGATAGTTCAGCGGAAACTGCCACACTGCCCAGTTCGTTCCCAGCATGTCGGAGAATTCCGCCACCCGCGCATTTGCGTTGTCCGCTACATAAATGTTTCCCGCCGCGTCGGTGGTCACCGCCGCCGGACTGCTGAACTGTCCCGCCCCATTCCCCAGCGTGCCCAGCGCAAGTGAAATTCGTCCCGGTAATGTCATCCATGCGCACAATGCGATTGTTCCCAGTATCGGCCACATAAATCTTCCCGCTCGCATCTACCCATAGTCCCTCGGGATTGGAGAACTGCGCCGTACCCGTTCCACAAGTGCCGAAAGAGGTCCAGTTCAAGCCGGTCATATTGTCCATGCGCACGATGCGGCAGTTCCCGCTGTCGGAAACGTATATCTTTCCCGCAGAATCGATGG
The DNA here is from genome assembly GCA_963788555.1 of uncultured Acidobacteriaceae bacterium. GTDB lineage: Bacteria > Acidobacteriota > Terriglobia > Terriglobales > Acidobacteriaceae > Sulfotelmatobacter. The sequence goes on from CAWBHM010000008.1 coordinate 1,803,924, forward strand.
CCACGCCCCACGGCGAAGTAAATTGCTTCGTCCCCGTTCCTAGCTTTCCAATACTCGTCCAGTTTGACCCAAGAATGTCCGCCGTCTGCACAATCCGGTTGTTCCCAGTGTCAGCGATATAGACCGGCTCATACTGCTGGCTCGTGTCGATCAATCCGGTCTGGATCGTCCCGTTCGTCGAAGTCAACAACGATGTCATGGTTGCGACGGTTTCCATCACCGCTCCGGCCACCGCGACCGGCTTCGTGCCGCTAATCTTTTGCGAGGCGGAAAAGTTCGCATACAGAGCATAGTAGTAGTAAAAAGTTCGGTTGATTTCCGCTTGCGAGAACGTAAAAACGCCCGAGGCGAAGGTGCCGTTGAGCGATGTCTTCCCGTCCGTCGATTGCAATGAGAACGTGCCACCGGTGCACGACCATGTCTCGGTATCCCCAGTGACGTTGAGAACTGTCAGGTTGCAACTCATCGTCACGGTGCCCGCCGGATTGCTCACGGTGGAACCGCTGATGCTCAGGGTGGTGCTGGTCATACTCACCGTCCCGCTGCTGTTGCTGTAAGAAGACTGCGTTGCCGACAGCATGGCTGCCGCCGCAAGCACAAATACCGCCGCCCAGAGTGCTTTCATGTGGATTACCCCAAGACATCGGAAGACAGGATTCAGCCAAACCCCTTGCTGGTGGCGGGATTATAGCGCGAATTTTATTGCAGACGCGTTAATTTTTGGGTTCGGAGGCAGTGGAAAGGACATGGGAATCGGGATCTCGCGTACTGAACTTTGTACACGCACATAATTGTGGAACTTTGCAGGAAACACAAATATGCCCTTACGCATTCGCCTTGATCATCTGCTCCGCATGTTTGCGTGACGTCTCGGTCAACTTCGCTCCGCTCAGCATGCGTGCAACTTCTTCTGTGCGCTCCTCGCCCGTCACCACCCGAATGCTGGTGCGCGTGCGCCCGCCAGATTCCTTCTTCTCGATGACGTAATGATGGTCTCCGAAGGTCGCAATCTGCGGCAGATGGGTCACGCAAAGCACCTGATTCGAACGCGACAAAGACTTCAACTTTTTCCCCACGGCCTCGGCAGCCCGGCCGCCAATTCCGGTGTCAATCTCATCGAAGACCAGAGTGCGTTGGGTGCCCCCCTTCTCGCGTCCCTTGCGAGAAATGGCGTCTTTCCCTTCCACTCCATCGCGTTTCCTGCGCACGCTAGGATCGGCCGCTTCCACGCTCGCCTTCAGCGCCAGCATCACTCGCGACAAGCTCTCCGCCCGACGCAATGTGCTCCAGTTGCCGCAGTGGCTCACCGGGATTGGTCGAGATCATGTACACCACCTGGTCGATACCCGAAGCCGTCCAGTTCGGCTTCTTCTTCCGAACTCGTCATCTCGATCCGAAATGCCGACTTCATCGCCAGGTCGTTGATCTCCGCTTCGACCAGCTTTTCCAGCCGCCGCGCGGCGTCAGCCCGCTTCTTCGATAAAGCGCGCGCCACCCGCAGATACTCGGTCGGCCGCCTTCGCCAGTTCGCCACGCAGCTCGCGCAGAATCTCGTCCTTGTTCTCTATCTCGGACAACTTGCGCGAGACGTCCTCTCCGAAGTGGATCACCTCATCCAACGTCGGCCCATACTTGCGCTTGAGACGGTCCAGCAGGGCAAGCCGATCCTCCACCTGCGCCAGATGTTCGGGGGATGCGTGAATCCCACCCGCATAGTCGCGCACGCTCGCGCCAACATCCTCCACGCTGATACGCGCCGTCTCGAGCGCGGCCAATGCCTCCTGAAACTTGGGCTCGTAGCGAACCAACTCTTCCACCTGCTTCTGCGCCGCCCGCAGCGACGATGCCGTCGACCCATTCCCCTCGTACAGCAGATCAAACGCGTTCATCGCGGCGTTGTAGATTTTCTCGGCATTCGCGAGCACGCGCTTTTCCGTCTCCAGCCTCTCGTCTTCCCCGCTCTGCAAGCGGCCTTCTTCAATCTCACGCTTCTGGAAAATCCATAGATCCACCAGCCGCAGCCGGTCCTGCTCGCCCTGCTCCAGTTCCTCGATGCGCGAACGAATCGCCTTCCACGACGCGAAGCTCGTTTCCACCGCTTCAACCTGGCTTCCCGCAAACGCGTCCAGAAGTCCCAGCCGGGCCGGTCCGTCAAACATCAAAATGGATTCGTTCTGCGCATGAATCGTCGCCAGATGCGGCGCCAGCAACCTCAACACGGCCACCGTCGCGGGCTGATTATTCACGAACACTCGCCCTTTGCCTCCGGCTGCAATCTCGCGCCGCAGGATCAACGATCCATCGTCCGACTCATCCAATCCATTCGCTTCCAGAACTTCAGCCAAGCGACTTCTCCGCCGCCCCTTCCGCCTCGAACACTGCCGACACCACCGCCCGTTCCGCCCCAGTTCGAATCACATCGCTCGAAGCCTTATCGCCCAGCAGCAGCGCCAGGGCGTCCACCAGGATCGACTTCCCCGCTCCGGTCTCGCCCGTCAGCAGGTTCAGCCCCTGACCGAACTCCACTACCAGGTTGTCGATCACCGCATAATTCTCGAGCCGCATTTCAGTCAGCACAATCAGTCCTGGGAGAACTCAAAGTTTTGCGCAGCATAGCACGAAAGCCTCCTTCGTCCTCGCACTACCGCAGTGCCAGCATCCTGCCGGCTGTCCGAGGGCATCTCGCCGCGCGGACCCGTCCCGCTGTGGATCGCGAACCGTACGCCACCGCACCTTCGCCCGACTGTCGTTACCATCGGATGTCCCTATCTTCCTGATTTGAAGCAAACTAGCTCCCAACATCATCTAAAATGGATCAATGGCTCATAGCCGGACAGTTCACAGTCGAGAATCCCCCGCAGTACGATTCCCGCGACCATGCAGGCCGCAGTCTATCGCGGCGTCAACGATGTCCGCCTGGAAACTGTTCCAGTACCCGAAATCGGCCGCGCAGAGATGCTGGTCCGCGTCCACTCCTGCGGGGTTTGCGGCACCGATCTCAAGAAGATTTCCACCGGCTCCCATTCCGCCCCCCGCATCTTCGGTCATGAAACCTCTGGCGTGGTCGCCGCTGTCGGACGAGGGCGTCGCAGACCTACCGCCCCGGCGACCGCGTCATGGTCTTCCACCACATCCCTTGCCGCCAATGTTTCTACTGCCGGAACAAGACCTTTGCCCAGTGCGCCACCTACAAGAAAGTGGGCTGTGACGGCAGGATTCGAGCCCTCCGGCGGCGGTTTCGCCGAGTACGTCCGCGTGATGGACTGGATCGTCGAGCATGGAACTGTCCGCATCCCCGACGGCGTTTCGTTCGAGCAGGCTTGCTTCGTCGAACCGGTCAATACCTGCATGAAAGGCATCGACGCACTTCGCCTTCGCCGCGGCGAAACCGTCCTGGCCATCGGGCAGGGTCCGATCGGCATCATATTGAGCGTACTGGCCCGCCGGGCAGGGGCCACCTTAATTACTTCCGATTTGTATCCGGAGAGGCTTAGAATAGGATCAAGTTTCGGGTTAGACCTTACCATTGATGCTTCGCGGAGCAAATGTAGTTGAGCGGGTCCGCGAGTTAACCGAGGGGCGTGGCGCCGATGCGGTAATTCTCGCGGTCGGCGGCAATGCCTTGATTCGCACCGCGATGGATGCGGCCCGTCCCGGTGGTCGGGTACTGTTGTTTGCGCAAACGCAGCACGGAGAGGCAGTGATCGATCCTGCAGCCATCTGCGTCGATGAGAAGACTCTGGTAGGGTCCTACAGCGCGTCGGTCGACTTGCAGGAAGAGTCTGTGCGTTTTGTGATGAACCGTGAAATGGATCTGGAACGGCTGGTCAGCCATCGCTTCCCGCTCCTTCAGAGCCCGCAAGCCCTGGATCTGGCCGCTCATCCTCAACCCTCGTCGATGAAGATCATGATTCAGCCCGGCACTATGTGGGCCGGTGGTACTCGGGAAGGAAACCCGCAGTGAACGGAAAAATGACCGCTGCCGTCTTGTACGGCAAAGAAGACCTCAAGATCGAAAAAGTACCCATCCCTCGCGTGGGAGACGGCGAGGTTCTGGTCAAAGTCCAGGTTGCGTTAACCTGCGGCACCGATCTCAAGGTGTACCAGCGCGGCTATCACGCCCGCATGATCGTGCCTCCTGCCCTCTTCGGCCACGAACTGGCCGGGGTCATCGAGGAAGTCGGTGCCGGCGTCAACGGCTTCAAGAAGGGCATGCGCGTCGTCGCCCTCAACTCAGCTCCCTGCCAGATGTGCTTCTACTGCTCCAAGCATCAGGAGAACCTCTGCGAAGACCTGCTCTTTAACAACGGCGCATACGCCGAGTACATTCGCGTTCCCCGCCGCATCGTTGAAGCCAACATGCTGATTATCCCGCCCAACGTCAGTGTCGAAGAGGCTGCGATGACGGAGCCTCTGGCCTGCGTTCTGCGAGGATTGCACGAAACCGGCGTCGAGATCGGCGACACCGTCACCATTCTCGGCGGAGGCCCCATTGGCCTCATGTTCGTTCAAGTCGCCCGCGCCATCGGCTGCAACGTAATTTCCGTCGTCAAGCGCGATGGCCAGGTGGAAGCAGCGAAACATATGGGCGCGCACGAAATTATCCAGACCACAAAAGTACCCAACGTGGTCGACGCCGTCCGCGCTCTTTCTCCGCAGAAGCGTGGCTGCGATGTGGTCATCGAAGCCGTCGGCAAGCCGGAAGCCTGGGAATGGGCCGTCGACATGGTCCGCAAGGGCGGCACTGTCAACTTCTTCGGCGGATGTGCCAGCGGAACCAAGGTTCAACTCGAAACCAACCGCCTGCACTACTCCGAGATTACGTTGAAAGCCACGTTCCATCACACGCCGGAAACAGTTCGCCGCGCCTTCGGATTGATCGCGGCCAAAAAGATTCGCCCCACCGACTACATCACCGGAGAGGCGCCCTTGTCGCGTCTGCAGCAGGTTCTGCGTCACATGCTGAACCGCGGTGGCGACATCAAAACCGCAATCATCCCCGGCCACTGACTTGGCGAGGTTGGGAAGGGCACGGCTTCAGTCGGGCCATCAAAGGTTCATAAGGTTTTGTCATCCTGAGCGAAGCAACTGGATCGCAAAATGCGATCCAGTTACGCAGTCGAAGGATCCCTACCCTGCAAGATGCAGCCGGAAGGGCGGAATCTTGGAAAAATACTGAATTGTCATCCCTACAAGAACAACCCGTGAACACACCCGCCGCCCTCGGCTGGTCCCGCCTCCCCGCGCACTATGCCATCCCCTCCACGGCCCCGACACTCGCGGCAGCCCGTGAATATTGCGCCCGCCTCGCCCGCACGCACTACGAAAATTTCTCCGTGGCCAGCTGGTTCCTCCCCCGCCGCCTGCGCCAGCATTTCTTCAACGTCTATGCCTACTGCCGCATCTCTGACGACCTCGGCGATGAAGTCGGCGATGCCGCGGCCTCTCTCGAATTGTTGGACCAGTGGCAGCACGAGCTCGATGCCTGCTACGAAGGCACCCCGAGACATCCAGTCTTCGTAGCTCTCGCCGAAACTGTGCGTCAGTTCGATATTCCGAAGCACGAGTTCTCCGACTTGCTAATCGCCTTCCGCCAGGACCAAACCGTCACCCGCTTCGAGACCTTCAACGATCTGCTGGCGTACTGCCACAATTCCGCGAATCCCGTTGGCCATCTCGTTCTCTATCTCTGCGGATACCGCGATCCCGAGCGGCAGCAGCTCTCCGATTTCACCTGCACGGCATTGCAACTCGCGAACTTCTGGCAAGATGTCACCGTTGACTACGCCAAAGGCCGCATCTATCTTCCGCTCGAAGACCTTCGTCTCTTCAACGTCAGGGAAGATGACATCGCGCGAAACCAAAACACTCCGGCCTTCTGCACCATGATGAAATTTGAAGTCGAGCGCGCTCGCGACTGGTTTCGTCAGGGCTTGCCGCTGATCGCCAAAGTCGATCGTGAACTCGCCATCGATCTCGATCTCTTCAGCCGCGGCGGCCAGGAAATCCTGAACGCCATCGAAAAGCAACATTACGCCGTTCTCGGAAATCGCCCTGCCATCTCGAAGCCTCGCAAACTCGCGCTGGTCGCTCGCGCTGCAATGGCAAAGCTCTTTGGAAGCGGGCTCGGAGTCAATCCATGAGCGCGGGCACCCAGCAGGTCCCCATTCCCTGGACCCCGGCTCCTCCGCAGCTCGTCATGGCGTATTCCGTCTGCAAAGGCATCACGCGCACGGCGGCGAAAAATTTCTACTATGCATTTCTCGTTCTGCCTCGCCGCAAGCGCGAAGCCCTCTGCGCCGTCTACGCCTTCATGCGCCGCTGCGACGACATCGCCGACGATCCCACACTCAGCCTCACCGATCGGCGCCAGAAACTCGACATCTGGCTCGACGCTCTGCACCGCGCCCAGCAAGGCGAACCCACCGATGATGCCATCCTGCTGGCCCTGACCGATGCCCAGCGCCGCTTCTCCATCCCCGCCGGATTGCTCGACGAACTCGCCCTCGGCACTGCAATGGACATCGAAGAGGCCGAAGCTTCCGCACAAACCACTAGCGCCCCCGGACTGACCATTCAATACAAGACCTTCGAAGATCTTCGCGTCTACTGCTACCGGGTCGCGTCCGTCGTAGGCCTGGTCTGCATCCACATCTTCGGATATCGCGATCCCGCCGCCGAGCCCCTGGCCGAGCGTTGCGGCCTCGCCTTCCAGCTCACCAACATCATTCGCGACGTCAAAGAAGACGCGTCCATGGGCCGCATCTATCTTCCCGAAGAAGACCTGGCGAAGTTCAATCTTTCCGCCTCGGAATTGCTGGCAACTCCCAGATCCCGCGCGTTTCCGCCCTCTGCTCGCGCTCGAAGCCGATCGCGCCCGTGAGTTCTACGCTTCCGGAGAAGAATTGATTCCTTACATCTCGGAAGACAGCCAGCCCGCGCTGTGGGTTCTGATCACGATCTATCGCCGCCTGCTCGAGCGAATCGCCGAAAAGCAATACGACGTCTTCACCGCCAAAGTTGCTCTCAGCACATCGGAAAAGCTGCGCATTCTCGGGAAAGGCTTCTTCAAGCGAATCCTGTGACGTCCATCCCTTTGTCATTCCGACCGGAGCGAGCAAAAGCGAGCGCAGTGGAGGAACCTGCTGTTGGGGGGGACACATCGTTCTTTCGCGTTCTTGCGAGGAACGTTGCGAACTTTGATCCCAGCTAAGACTCTGAACTAAGCATGCCCTCCACTCCCCCAACCCACAGTCGCCATCGCCGGAGGCGGTCTCGCCGGACTCGCCGCCGCCTGCGCCCTGTCCGACACGGGCTTCCGCGTCACGCTCTTCGAGAAGCGCCCCTTCCTCGGCGGCCGCGCCTCCTCCTGGGAGCATCCCGGCACCGGAGAAGTCGTCGACAACTGCCAGCACGTTCTGTTTCGCCTCTGCACGAATCTGCTGGAGTTCTACGACCGCATCGGCGTCGCCGACCAAATTCGCTGGTACGACCAGATGACTTTCATCGAACCCGGCGGCCGCACCTCGGTGATGAAGTCTTCCCCGCTTCCCGCGCCGCTGCACACCGCACCCTCGTTCTTCAACTTCCCGTTCCTCAACGCAGCCGACAAACTGGCAATCGCGCGGGCGCTGGTCCCGCTCACACTCACCGTGCAACGCGACACCGGCAAATCGTTTCAGGAATGGCTCGACCAACACGGCCAAACCCAAAACGCGATCCACCGCTTCTGGAATCCGATCCTGGTCAGCGCTCTCAGCGAAGAACTCGACCTGATCTCGGTTTCCGCCGCTGCACAAGTCGTCCGCGAATCGATGAAGTCTCCCGGCGCTCGCCAAATGGGCGTTCCCACCGTCCCTCTCACCGACCTCTACAACAAAGCCGGCGACTACATCCGCGCCCGCGGCGGTGTGTTGCACTTCCGTGAACCCCTCGAAGGCTTCAGCGCCGATTCATCGCGAATTCAATTGCAACTCCGGAACCGCGAAGAGAATCCGCAGAAACAGGGTGGGGACTTTGACTTCCTGATCCTCGCCCTTCCCTTCGACGCCCTAGACAAGATTCTTCCCGAATCCCCCGAAAGCGCTCAAATCCGTGAGCAACTTAGTCATTTCGAAACCGCGCCCATCACCGGCATCCATCTCTGGTTCGATCGCCAGATCTCCGACCTCGACCACGCCGTCCTCCTCGACCGCACCATTCAATGGATGTTCCACAAATCCCGCCTGCAGCCGAGTCGTGGAGAAACCGGAAGCTACATCGAACTCGTCGTCAGCTCCTCGAAATCTCTGATCGACAAATCCCGCTCCGAAATCGTCGACCTCGCCCTCGCCGAAGTCCGCGAGTTCTTCCCCGCTGCCCGCGAAGCCAATCTCGTGAAATCCGCCGTCATTAAGGAAGTCAACGCGACCTACTCGCCACGCCCCGGCATCGACGCTCACCGCCCCACCGCCATCACCCCATGGCCGCGCGTCTTTCTCTGCTGGAGACTGGACCGCCACCGGGTGGCCCGCCACCATGGAAGGTGCCGTCCGCAGCGGCTACCTCGCCGCCGAAGCCCTAGCCCGAGCCGCTGGCCTGGAAGACCCGCACTTTCTCTCCCCCGACCTTCCAGCCACGGGATTCATGCGCCTCTTCAAGTGTCGTCTGGGGTTTTTGTGGGGCCGAGTCTAAGACCCGGACAGGCCGACCAAAGCTCGGCTGCTTCTCGCCGCAGGTACTAAACTTTCCGTCCACCCCGCCGATACACATGGCATGGACGGCCGTAACATTGAGCCAAGAACGGCACTGTGGGCGGTGGCCGAAGTCTGCTGGCAAGACCAGAGCGGTACGTCCAATCGTGCGGCTGGAACTCTCGAGGACACCTCTCGGTCCGGTGCCTGCATCCGTCTCAAAACGCCTATCAACATTGGATCCAAGATCATCGTGAAGTGGCATCGCGAACAGTTCTCCGCCATCGCCAGAAACTGCCGCAGCGATGGACGGGAATTCCTCCTGGGAGTCAGCCGCGAGCCGTTCCCGAATCGCCCTGGGACCAGCGCTCGATCCGAAACAACCCCAATATCGGCTCCAGCAGAGCAAGGCAAACGGTCCACCACCACCGCCCCAGCGTCTGCGCCGCTCCCATTGGCGAAACAGCAGGAATCCCGGCCGAGCATTTCCTCGTCTGAACCTCGTCCCGGAATGATCCCTGCACAAGTTCCTGCTCCCCCGGAACTTGGCCCCTTCGTTGAGGCAAAGAGAGACCGCGCTTTGCTGGACGCCAGACAATCCGATCGCTCTCCAACCATGCGGAACAATTTCGTAAACCGTGTCCAGTCTCGAACCGAAGGCTCGTCACCTCCTCAAGAAAGGAAAGTTATGCAACCCAAAAGGTTCTTTCCCAAATTCTGGCACCGCCAGCAGGACGGCACCGACGCGCCCGACAACGCTATTCAGATGGAGGCTCCAGTGAACCACTCGCGCACCAATTCTGCAGAAGGCCTTACCGGCCCACAAACCAACCTGCTCTCCTACGAGGACATTTACCACGCCGCCGGCATCCTCAGCCCTGGCTCCGGATACGGCGTTCACAAGGTCGTCGACATGCTGAACAGCGATCGCATCCGCGAGCTGTCCAAGGACATCAAGCGCGCCTCGGTACTCATGGCTCTCGACGCCGCCGGCACTTCGCCCGACGATCTGCTGAAGGACGCAACCCATCGCCAACAGGCTCTCAACTCCTACGAAGCTGGCCAACAGAAACAGTTGGAGGAATTCGAAGCCCGCAAGGTCCAGGAAAACACCAAGATCCAGGCGGAACTCGACAAAGTCACGGCCCACTATGCAGAGCGCATCCAGCAAAATCTCGATCAGGTTGTGCGCGAAAAAGAAGCCCTGCGCAACTGGCAGATGGCCAAACAGCACGAAAGCCAGCGCATCTCCGAGGTCATCGAGTTGTGTGCCAAGCAGCCTGCTTCCGTAGCCGTAAACAGTATGCCGGCCGCAGCGCCCGGAGCCAGCGTCCCGGCCGGACCCACTCAAGCCAAGCCGGACGTGGCGTCCAAGACCGCTGCTGGACACTAGCTCCTGAAGCTTTGCCTCGAAACTAGCGGGAAGAACCCCGCGCTACAGAAGAAGCCCGGTTTGTAACTCGAACCGAGCGGTCAATACTGGCGTTCCCTGATTGACAACGCATTTCTCCCGATGAGAAACTGCTTTTGCTGGCACCTCAAACGCTTCGGCCCGCTCGCCCCTTCGTGAGGTTCGCCAGGCAGTACCACTGCAGTATGTACATCCCTCCTAACGTCGATCGCGAGACCTTTCAGCAACTTCTTTCCAACGCCTTTGCGGTTCAGCAGAGCCAGATTGCCCACCAATCGTTGGCGGACATCATGGAAGTCCAGCGGTCTATCCAGAGTGGGCAACTCGACGTGGAAGACACGATGCGCCACATCGTTGAGTCCGCCCGGAAAGTCTCTGATGCCACAGGGGTTGCGATCGGGCTCGTTCACGCGGACCAACTCACCTACTGGGCGGGCAGTGGAAGCTGCGCTGACTTCATCGGAAAGCAAGTAACGGCCTCGCTGACGGTTTCGACTCTGTCCCATCCTCGCCGCGAGATTCTTCGCGTCGAGAATGCTGCGGCCGACAATCGGATTCAAGCCGACATTTGTCGCCAGTACGGCGCCAATTCCCTGCTGATCCTGCCCATTCAGTTCGAGCGGGCTCTGGCGGGAGTGCTGGAAGTTCTATTCGCGGGCGCCCATGCATTCGAAGAGCGCGAGATCCGCACCTACCGGTTGATGGTCGAGCTGATCGAGTCCGCGATGCAGCAATCGGTTCAATTGGAACAGGAGTCGAAACAGGCAACCACTGTCGCATCCAACGCCACCGTCGTAGCCTCGGAGCAATTCGAACCGGAAGAGGACTACGTTCACACTCCTGCGTTCACCATGCTTCCCAACAATGAGTATTCGCTCTACCAGCGTGTGGCCGCAGTGGTGGCAGCGATGGGTGAAATGCCTATATTCAAGAAGCCAGTCGTGCTCGGCGCAACATTGGTGCAGAGAGCGCGCGATCTAAAATGGCTCCCTAGAGTGAACTGGCGTCCAAGTATCAACTTCCGTTCAATGCTGACTTGGCGCCCGACTCTAAACTGGCGCCCAAGCCACCGGGAATTCGCTGTCATGGCCGCCGTTTTGTTCGTCTTTACTGCTGTTCTCGCCTATCGTGCTCAGCGCTCCGCTCAGTCCCTGGAATCAAATCTGCCAGTTTCCACCGCGCCCGCTCAGCCGGTGAACGTTTCCAAGCCGTCTCCGGCAACAGGTGGCGTCGCAGCGCCAGCGCCCTCGATGGCCGTCGCAAAGCAAAGCACGCGATCCGTACGCGGCGTCAAGCAACCGGGAGCCGGCAACCAAGAAATTCGATACTTCGGCGATGATGTGACCGTGCGAATCTTCCACACTCAGGAAGTTCGAAAACCGCGCCTGGTATCGCAGGATCGGGTTGCTCACATCGGAGACGATGTAACGGTGCGCTATTTTGCTCCGCAACCGGCAAAATCGTCCACTCGCTGATTACCAGCTTTCACGCGTCTTCTTGTTTGCTTCTGAGTCCCCGCGAAGCGAGCTCAAATAAACTCTCCGTGAGGACGAGAAGCTTCGAGGCTTATTCTTTGGCGGCCTTCGTCCGCACCGCACGCGCAATCTCCGGCAATCGCGGCAGGATCGCCGAATATTTCAGCCACAGTTTGTGATCGACTGCCGGCGCGCCGCTTACCAGCGCGCCCGCGGCAATATCGTGCGCCACTCCACTCTGCGGCGTTACGATCGCGTTGTCCCCGACCTTGCAGTGCCCCACGACTCCAACCTGACCCGTAAGAATGACGCGGTTGCCGATTTCGGTTGAACCTGCCAGTCCAACTTGCGCACAGAGCAGAGCGTCTTCGCCCACGTGCGAACCATGCCCGACCTGCACCAGGTTATCGACCTTCACGCCGCGTCCGATGTGTGTTTCTCCAACGCTGGCGCGGTCGATGCAGGAATTGGCCTGCACCTCCACGTCGTCTTCAATCACGACTGGCGCAGGCTGCGGAATCTTGTGCCAGCGTCCCTCCGCGGTCTTGGCGAACCCAAATCCGTCAGCGCCAATCACGACTCCGTTTTGCAACAGGACATTGCTGCCCAGTCGGCAGTTTTCGCGGACGACCGAGTGCGCATGCGCGAAGAAGTTGTCCCCAATCCTCACGCCGCGATAGATCACGACATGCGCGAGCAACACCGCGTTCGCTCCGATCTCGACGTCCTCATCGATCACGACGTAGGGGCCAATGTGTGCGTTTGATCCAATCCGCGCGCTGGCATGCACAACTGCCGTGGCGTGAATTCCAGGGGCGTAGCGGAGCGGTCGGTGGAACAACTCGAGCGCCCGCGCAAAGGTCAGATAAGGGTCCTTCGCCCGCAACATTGCGCCGGGAATCGCGGGAAAGTCTTCCCCAACGATCACAGCGGACGCCTTGGTCGACCGCGCCGCCGCCGCGTACTTGGGATTCGAGACGAATGTAAGTTCCCCGGGACCAGCCTGTTCAATTCCGTTGAGCCCCGTAATTTCGGTTTCTGGGGAACCATTTTCCAGACGAGCGTCGAGCGCAGAAGCAATGTCAGAAAGTTTCATGGCGATGAAAGGATTACGAATGAATCGTACACCACTCTCAACCGCACAGCCTCCAGGCTTTGCCTTGTCTCCGCCTGTACTACTGAGTCTTTTTCATGCTGCTTCCGGTGGCATACTGACGAGACATCCAACAATTGGGGGCTTTATGAAAAGCAGGATCGCGGGAGCATTGGTGACGTTTGTTTTGGCGGCGGTCACCATCGCAGGGGCGCAGAGTTACACGATCACCGATATCGGTGTGCTCAAGGGCGACAACGAAAGCAACGGGTTCTGGATTAATAACCTCGGCGAAGTCGTGGGCTGTTCTGACACGAAGAACGCCGAGGGATATCCATGCACTGGTATGGTTGCGGGCCAGCACGCTTTCTCCTGGACCCAGAGCGGCGGAATGAAAGATCTCGGCACGCTCTCTGGAGCAACCGTCAGCGCAGCAACCGGAATCAACCAATCAGGCACGATCGTCGGCTACTCCAACGTCAAGGGCCAGCTAGCCACCAACTTTGTCGCGGTGCAGTGGTCTTCTACAGGCGCGATCACAAGCCTTGGCACGCTTTCCGGCGGATCCTCCAGCGCCGCCTTCAACATCAATTCCGCAGGCGTGATCGCGGGCGATTCATTCCTGAGCAGTGGGATCGTCAACGCGACCAGTTGGACCAGCAAGAAGATCAAGAACCTCGGCGCTTTGTCCAAGGCCATTTTCACGGCCGGTCTGGCCATCAACGACAATGGCAATATTGTCGGTGAATCCGTCTTCGGTTACGGTCCTCCGTTCACTTCGCATGGATTTCTCTGGAACGGTTCCACGATGAAGGATCTGGGAACTCTCACGGGCGGCGTGACGAGCATGGCGAACGCGATCAATGCCTCGGGAGTCATCGTCGGCCAATCCGACGGAACGAGCACCGGGGGTCACTGGCACGCAGTGTTGTGGGACACGTCGGACAAGATTCAGGATCTGGGAACGCTACCCGGCGGCAACTACAGCATTGCCTTCGGGGTGAATAGTTCAAGCGTCGTGGTCGGTTACGGCAATTTGTGGAACAACGCCGCGCATGCCATGGTTTGGACTTCGACGGGAGGCATGCAGGATCTAAACTCGCTCATCCCTTCGAACTCCGGTTGGGTGCTCATCAATGCCAACGCGATCAACGCTCTGGGCCAAATCACAGGCTACGGGACGAAGGGCGGCGCCAACCACTCCTTTCTCCTGACTCCGGTGAACTGAACCGACTGAATAGGGGGATGGGTGTGTTGGAAATTTCCACATTATTTAGATGGGGTTTACCTTTTGGTGCATACCGGTAAATTTGGGTCTCATATTTTCTTTCCTATCCCCCTCAACTCGGACGAGCGCATCTAAGGCTTGAGAGCCTATGCGCAATTTCACTCGCCGAGAACTACTTAAACTCGGGACTGCGGCGGCCGTAGCCGAGCTGGCGTCTTTGGGTTTGCACGGTTGCGGTGTTTCCAACCCGGTTCAGTCGGTTGTATCCGGCTGCTCCAAGTTGAGTGACATCGAACATGTGGTAATCCTGACTCAGGAAAACCGCTCCTTCGATCACTACTTTGGAAGCTACCGGGGAGTCCGTGGATTTTCGGATCAAAGCGCGGCATTCCAGCAACCCGATCCAGCGAATACCGCGATTTCACCGGCGGGACAACTCCTGCCGTTTCACCTGGACACCACCCAAGCGAATGCCGCGTGCACGCACGACATCAGCCACGACTGGGTGCCACAGCATCAGAGTTGGGACAACGGCAAGATGGACGGTTTTGTGAGTTCGCGTCTGTCGATTAATTCCAACGACGCGGTGCTGAGCATGGGCTACTATACTCGCGCAGACCTTCCCTATTACTACGCTCTGGCCGACGGCTTCACGATCTGCGACAACTATTTCTGCTCCGTCATGGGCCCGACCGATCCCAATCGCCTCTACACGATGGCGGCCTCGCTCGATCCAGATGGAACAAATGGCGGACCGATTTTGCAGACGATCGTCACGAATCGCTCCGCAATGTACGGACGTCTGACCTATACCACCATGCCTGAGCAACTTCAGGCTCGAGGGATTTCCTGGAAGGTGTACTCATCGCCGGACGAAAACATTCTGGGCGGGATTCTGTCGGACAATGTGCTCTCCTATTTCAAGAATTTCCAGGATCCTGCCTCGGCGCTGTATCAGAATGCATTTGTCCCACAATTTCCCGTTGACTTCCTGTCCGATGTGGCGCTCGGCAATTTGCCCCAGGTATCCTGGCTGATAGGGTCGATCCTGACTTCCGATCACCCGCCTGCGCCTTCGCTGTTTGGGGAGAACGTTCTCTCCCTGATCGTCAGTGCTCTCAGCGCGAACCCCTTACTGTGGGCAAAGACCGTTCTGTTGGTGAACTACGATGAAAATGGCGGATTTTTTGATCACGTTCCACCGGTCACGGCGCCTCCCGGCACGCCCGGCGAATATGTAACCGCGCCTGCGGTTCCGGATCCGACCGTCGTTGGGAATCCGGCGATCACCGGGCCGATCGGGTTAGGCTTTCGCGTCCCTATGTTAATCATTTCGCCGTTCAGTCGCGGCGGATTCGTGTCCTCGGACCTGTTCGATCACACTTCGGTATTACGATTCCTCGAGACGCTCTTCGGAGCCGAAGTGCCCAATTTGAGCGCATGGCGCCGGGCCGCGGTCGGAGATTTAACGAACGCGTTCAATTTCAAGAATCCCGACCAGTCAATTCCAACTCTGCCATCTACTCTGCAAGGCGATACGCAGGCGATCTTACAATGTGAGAACAACCTGGCTGGAACGATACCGTTCATCGTGCCAACCACGCAGACCCTTCCGACACAGGAACCCGGGACACCCAGTCGTCCTAGCGGAACATGCTAGCCACGATGTGAGGATATCGCGCTCTAACGAGGCTCGCCTTCGGCCCCGTCTCTCCAGTCGCGAGAACATCGGCTAATCGCAGCGCAGCGAGATCATGGGGTCAATGCGAGCGGCGCGTTGCGCCGGAATGAAACACGCGAGCAGCGTAATCATCGCAAGCAACAAGGAAATCCCGGCGAAAGTGATTGGGTCCGTTACTTCCACTCCGAATAGCAGGCTTCGCATCAGGCGGACCAGCAGGAAAGCCGCCGCCAGACCAATCGTCACACCGAAAAGGGCGAGCACCATCCCGTGCCGGACGACGAGTCCCAGGATGTTGCGCGGTGACGCACCAAGCGCGATTCGAATCCCTAACTCTCGAGTTCCCTGATTGACCAGGTACGCCATCACGCCGTAGATACCAATCGTGGCGAGAACCAGCGCGACGCTTGCGAAAACTCCCAGAAGCATCATCGAAAAACGCCGTCGGGCCAGCGATTCGTTCACCCGCTGCTCCATTGTGCGGACGTAGTACATCGGCAGATCCGGGTCAAGGTTCCGCAGTTCGCTCTTGGCAGCCGAAAGCATGTCAGCCGGATCCGTGCGGCCACGAAAGGCGACCGTCAGGGCCCGCGAGGGGAACTGCGTATGGGCCAAATAGAAAGCGATTCGCGGGTTCGAGTCGAGAGAATCCTGCTTCACGCGCCCCACCACGCCAACAACCGTCTGCCAAGGGTCCTTTGATGGGAGTTCGACAACGTGAATGCGCTTGCCGATCGGATCCTGCCCCGGCCAGAGTTGCTCGGCCATGTACTCGTCGACGATAACGGCAACGGGGCTTGCGGTGTCGTCCCGTTCGTTGAAGAATCGTCCCCGCCGCAATGGTATTTCCATGGTTTCAAAGTAACGCCCGCCGACGACCCGCTCGTCCGCATTGAGAAATTTCTCGCCCGCGAGCGGCACCCGCCCCTCCACCGTAATCGGCGTCCAGGCAAACGCTTCGCTCAAAGGAAGGGACGTGACTCCGCCTGCCGCAATCGCACCCGGCGAGTGCTCCAACCCTTCCCAAAGTTGACGATACGTATTCAAGATGGTTTGTTTGTCGTTGTATTTTCGACCGGTCATCGTCAGGTCGAACGTGAGCACGCCGCGCGGGTTGAAGCCCGGCGATACATTCTGCAGGCGGGCGAAACTCCGAATCAGCAGTCCCGCACCGATCAACAGGACGACGGAGAGCGCCAATTCGGAAACAACCAGCAGCCGCCGAAGATGATTGCCACGACCCCAAACCGCGCTCGTTCCTGCTGAGCCACGACTAGCATCTTTCAGTGTCGAATTCAGATCCAGCCTTGAAACGCGCAGAGCCGGTACAAGTCCGAAGAGAATTCCGGAGCCAACGGAGAGCACCAGGGTAAACAGGAGCACACGTCCATCGATCACCACGTCCTGCAGCCGCGGGATGCTCTTTGCTCCCAGAATGTGAATCCATTTCACGCTGAAAAGACAGATGAAGATTCCCAGCGCGCCGCCGCAAAGCGCAATCAGCAGGCTCTCCGTCAACAGTTGACGCACAATGCGCCATCGGCTTGCGCCCAAGGCGGTCCGGACCGCGATTTCCTGCTGGCGCGCCACCGCCCGCGACAACATGAGGTTGGCGACATTGGCACATGCGATCAGTAACACGAAACCCACCGACCCAAGCAGTACCCACAAAGAGCGGCGCACGTTGCCCACAACTTGCTCAAGAAGCGGGACGATGCTGAACGTCAGCCCGCCGTTGGGAGGATAGTTCTCAGGAAAGTCGCGTCGCAGCTGGGCCGTGATGACGTCCATCTCCGCCTGGGCCTGCGGTAGCGAGACGCTCGGCTTCAGTTTTCCGACAATGTTGTAATCCTCGTGGTCCCGTACCTGCGCGGCCTCAGCAGGGGTGAGCAGCAACGGGAGAAAAATCTCCGCTTGCTCTGTTCCGTAGAGCAGCGGGAGAGTTTCCTGCGGCAACGAAAAGCTCTGCGGAAGGATGCCGACGACTTCGTACGTTTGCCCGTTGATGAGGAGGGACCGGCCAATGATGTGCGGATCCCGTCCGAAATGTCGTGCCCACATTCCATCAGTCAGGACGGCAGTAGAAGGACGTCCGGGCGAATCTTCGTCCGGCGTCAGCAGCCGGCCAATCGCCGGATGGGCCCCGAGCATGGGAAGAAGATTCGATGAGACGCGAATCGCTCCCACTCGCTCCGGTTCACCTTGCCCGGTCAAGTTGAAGTTGCCACCGATCGCGATTGCGACCTGTTCAAACCCATGATGCCTCGTTTTGATGTCGAAATACTGCGCCGTGGAAAACCAGTCTTGGGTGATGCCCAGTCCAGGGGAGCGATTCCACAGGATTACCAGCCGGTCTGGGCTGTCGTAGGGCAGAGGACGAAACAACAACGCGTTTGCCACGCTGAAGATGGAGGTGTTCGCCCCAATCCCAATCGCCAGCGACAATACTGCGGCCACTGTGAACCATGGGTTCTTTGCGAAAGAGCGAAGAGCGAATCGAACATCCTGCATCCACGGGTTCATTGGAACGTCATGCTAGCACAGCCAAAGGTCAGCGAATGCGCTTGCACGTACCGGAAACTATCCAGAAACGGGCTTCTGGACCTCCCATTCAGAGGTGCCTTACTTCGGGTGAGGTCACCTTTAGGAAGCTAGGAAGCCTTTATCCGTCGACTCCGAAACGGGGTTGCTACTCCTCGAACATGGGCACTTGCCGCTGATCCTGCGTCCCGCCGCGCCGTTGGCGACGGCTTGCGCCAATGACTGCCAGCACCGTGAGGGACTCCAGCGCTGTACGTGGCACGAAGATGCGCTGCGTGTTCGAGCGCTGGTCGGGAGGGTTAACGAGAAATCCTTCGGGGGTGGTCTGCGTCAGGTCCGCGGGCATGAGGCCTTCGAGAATCTCGCTGTCTTTGAAACGAAGACGCACCCACAGGCCTTCGGACCGGGGACGCGAGGTAAATGTCTTGCGGGTCAGCGATTCGGAGTCTCCGAACTCGCGGACGAAGTAGACGCCTTTGATCTCCCGCAGATCCATGGAGATCACGGTGCCTGCTGTATTCAGGAGTTCAAGCTTGCCCTCGTGGACGAACTGAGCTGGCGCGACATAGCCGGAGACCGTGTCGCGGTCCATCTTGCGGACGATCACTTTTTTGTGTGTTGAGGGCATCTGGCTCGGTCATCCTGAGGCGGGCGCAAGTAGGAATTCTAGATTGTAGATCTCAGATTTCAGATTGAAACCCGCGTAGACTGGTCGCCCCTCAATCTGCAATCTTCCATCTAAAATTTGAAATCCCCCGCCTGATTCTCGCACCTTTTTGCGGAAAAGCAGCGGAATCTGCCTTGGCAGTAGCCAAAATGTAAACGGTGTGTTATTTTCTTTAGCTTGCCACAAAGTTTCCACTTCGTATAAGTACTTTGTATTAAGCCACTTGCATTCGGGTGGCCGGGGTACCCGAGGATTTGGTCCCCAAGGCTGTGGAAATCTTGTGGAAAGTTTGGCAGGTCCGGCCTTCCCCCGGTCAGCGATGGCACCTTAAATCGCCTCCCGGAAACGCCTGACAGCCGCTTGAAAGCGAATGGCTGACTACATTTACACGATGGAAATCCGGTTGACGCCGGACCAACTGAAAGGCGTCGGCTTGGTTCAGGACGTAGCCCGGGCCGCGGGCATGAATCTTTACCTCACGGGCGGCGCCATCCGTGACATTATCAGCGGATTCACCATCCGCGATCTCGATTTCACCGTCCAGGGAAATCCTCTCAAGCTCCAAAAAGATCTGGAGAAGGCCGGCGCGAAGATCACCGCTGTCGAAGAGGACATGCGCACTATCTTCATCTCTCTGCCGGGCAATGCCCGCGCCGAGATCAGCATGGCGCGCACCGAGCACTTTGAGAAGACGGGCAAGCCGCCGCTCGTAACGCCCGCCACGATTCACGACGACCTGCGCCGTCGCGACTTTACGGTCAACGCCATGGCGCTGTCGCTGAATGAGGGATCGCGCGGGCTGCTGCTCGATCCGTTTAACGGCGTGGCGGATATCGAGACGAAAGTTATCCGCATTCTGCATAACTATTCGTTCCTGGAAGATCCTTCGCGGCTGATTCGCGCTACGCGCTTCGCGGCCCGTTTTCACTGGACGATCGAAGAACGCACGCAGGCGCGCTACGACGCGGCGAAGGAAGGCAAGTACATCGACCACATCCTGCGCTCGTCGATCGGCCATGAAATCGCTGCGCTGGCGCACGAAGACGATCCGCTGCACGTCGTGAAGATGCTCGAGAAAGAGGGCTGGCTGACGATCCTGCACGATCACTGGACCGTTGCCAAGGTCGACACCAACGGCATCACGCAGCTGATGAAGACGCGGCAACAGATGGTCGATATGGGATACTCTCCCGATGCCGGCCCCGCGGTTATGTACTTTCTGACGTCGCACTTTTCCGACAAAGACGTTTCGGATATCCAGAAGCTGATTCCGCGCAAGGATCTGGTTGAGGCCTGGCGCGATATTGAAGATCACGCCAAGGAACTCTCGAAGCGGCTGATGGGGAAAGAGGCCGCCACGCCGTCGCGTACGTGGCAGTTGTTGTCATCGGCGCGTCCGGAGATGGTTCTGTTTCTGGCGGTGACGGCGAAACAGCAGTCGGTCGACCAGAAGATCAAGAACTACCTGACCAAGTGGCGGCAGGTGCAGCAGAAGCTGCCGTTGCCGGAGATGACGGAGTTGCTGATCACGCCACAGTTGCCGGAGTATCCAAAGCTGGCGCATGACGTGTTCATGCTGTTGCTTGATGGCAAACTGCGTTCGCGCACCGAGACGCTGAAGTACTTAAAGCCGTTCGCGCCGCCTCCGCCACCTCCGCCGCCCGCACCGAGGCGTGGACGGGCTGCCAAGGCGGCCGCTGAAGCGCCGGCCGGAGCCGCGCCCGCGAAGCCGGGACCAAAGGGCAAGAAGGGCAAGGCCGCTGCCGTGGTAGTGGCACCGCCTGCTCCGCCTGCGTCGGTGCCTGCGAAGGCGCCAGCGAAAGCTCCCGAGAAATCCAAGCCTGCCAAACCCGAGCCTAAGGCTCCGAAGCCCGCAGCAAAGCCGGCGAAGAAGCCTGCCCATAAATCTCCGCCAAAACCTGCCAAGGGGAAGAAAAAGAAGTAAGGGTTCGCGCCTCTCAAATTGAACTCGGTTATCTCGCGCAGTTCGATTAAAGAGCTGCGCCAAGGCGGTGTCCACACGCGGACAGCGCGTTTCCGAATTCGGACGCTTTCGCGAATGACTCCCCCACTTTTCATCGGGTAGATATCGAGCAACCAAACACTTATGCAAAACCGGCACTTGGATGCTCAGATGCTCTCGAAGCGATAACTCAGTCCGCTTACGGGGATGCCTATGCCTTTCCATGACCTTCGGATCGCTATCCGCCATCTGTTGAAGTCGCCCGGGTTCACTGCCACCGCTGTGTTGATGCTCGCCCTTGGGGTCGGCGCCACAACCGCGATCTTTTCGATCGTCGAAGGCGTGCTCCTGCGCCCGCTGCCGTTTCCAAATTCCGAGAGGCTCGTGCAAGTTGGCGACATTCTGCAAGGAGCCGACGTGGGTGGAAATGGGGAAGCCGGAGTGACCGGGCCGGACATTCAGGCCTACACGCACGATACCCACAGCTTCGAAAGTCTGGGCGGGTATGTGCAAGTGAGCTATGAGCTGTCGGGAATTGGCGAACCGGCGCAGGTGAATGCATCCCGGCTTTCGTCCGGAGTACTTCCGGCGCTGCAGGTTCAGCCTCTGATGGGCCGCGTCTTCACGCCGCAGGAAGATGAAAACAAAGAGCAGGTCGCGGTGCTCAGCTACTCGCTCTGGCAAAACCGCTTGCACGGCGATCCGCGCATTTTGGGAACGAAACTTCTGCTGGATCGCAAGCCCTACGAAGTGATTGGCGTGATGCCGCGCAGCTTTGAGTTTCCGCTAGTGCCGGGACACATGAATAGTAGCGAGCTGTGGATCCCCATAAGCCTCAAGCCACAAGAGCTCGAAGGGGGCGGAGCGGCCAACTGGAATTTCAACATGGTTGGACGGCTCAAGCCTGGAATTACCGCGGCGCAGGCCGAGAGTGATGCCCAGCGGGCGGCTGAGGCGACGATGCGCAGCTATCCGCCTTTCATGTCGAGTCTGCATATCCATGCGGTGGTGCGTTCGCTGCACGAGGAAACGGTGGAGCAGGCTCGGCAGTTGGTGCGCACGTTGTTTCTAGCGATTGTTGTGGTGCTGCTGATTGCCTGCGCCAACCTGGCCGGATTGCTGCTGGTGCGCGCCATCCGTCGCCGCCGCGAAATGGCTATGCGCCTGGCACTGGGAGCGCGCGCCACGGTGTTGGTGCGACAAACGATTTTGGAGAGTTTGGTGCTGAGTGTGACCGGAGGCCTGCTCGGACTGGCCCTGGCTGCGACGGCGCTGCGAGTGGGCGTGAGCTGGTTGCCAGAAACGCTTCCCCGCATCGACGAGATCGGTCTGGATTGGCAAGTTGTGCTGTTCGCAATCACGCTGGCGGTTCTCACCGGGATCGTTTGCGGTCTGGCTCCGGCGTTTGCTGCATTGCGCACCAGCGTGAATGAGATTCTGAAGGACGGGGGACGTTCAGGCACCGCTGGTGGCGGTCATGCACGGCTGCGTTCGACGATGGTCGTTGGCGAGATCGCCATTGCCCTGATTCTTCTGGTCGCTTCCGGTTTGCTGCTGCGGAGTTTCGAGAAGATGCGGGCCGTCGATCTCGGCTTCCGTCCCGACCACATTCTGACGGCTGGGTACTCTTTGCCGCGTGCCCAGTACGGGACGCAAGCGGCAGTCGATGGATTCAATCACGAACTGGTTCGCCGGCTCGAGCAACTTCCTGGCGTGGCCTCAGTAGGGATCACAAGCTTCCTGCCGGAGTCGGGCGGCTTCAGCAATTCCACTTTTGTCGCCGAGGGGTATGTACCTCCCAAGGACTCCAACATGAATCTCGCCACTTTTGTGGCGGTGCACGGGAATTATCTGCAGGCGATGGGAATTCCACTGCAAAGCGGCCGCTTTTTCACCGCAGGCGATACCGCGGAGACGCAACTGGTCGCCATCGTCAACCGAAAACTCGCCGAGCACTACTGGCCCGGCGCCGATCCCATCGGAAAGCGCATTCGCCTGGGAACCCCAGAGGTGCAGACGCCATGGCTGACGATCATTGGGGTAATCGCCAATGTGAAGCAGACGTCGCCCGATGTTCCCGCCAGGGAAGAGTGGTACCAACCCGTAGAACAGTTTGAAAAGTCCATGGGACAGATTGCCTCGCCCACCGATTTGAATGGCAACAATGTTTACGTGGCCCTGCGTACCGCGATGGACCCCGCGCAGATAACCAACAGTCTCCGGGAGGTGGTGCGCACCATGGATGCGCAGCTGCCCCTGACTCAGGTCCAAACCATGGAGCAGACGGTCTCCGATAGCGAAGCGCCACGCCGCTTCAATACGATACTGATCTCCGCCTTTGCGGGTGCGGCCGTTTTACTGGCGGCGCTCGGCATCTACAGCGTGATTGCCTTCTCCGCGGCTTTGCGCGTGCAGGAAATGGCCATCCGCATCGCATTAGGCTCACAGCGGGCGGGAATTTTGAGATTGATCTTTACTTCAGCCGCGAAATTGGCGCTCCTGGGTTGTGTCGTGGGATTGGCGGGCGCCGCGGCCGCTTCACAGTTGTTGCAATCGCTTCTGTTCGGCGTGAGCCCGTTTGACCCGCTGGTCTTAGTTCTGGCTGCCGGCTTTGTGCTGATCCTCGCTTTGGCGGCCGCCTTTCTGCCCGCGCGTCGGGCGGCGTCCATTGATCCCATGAGGGCGCTGCGGACGGATTGAGGGCTTGGCCCTCCTCGCTGACTCGGACCTCGCCTAAAGCCCCAAGTCGACCTTCTTTCTCAAACGAGACGGCAACCGGCGGGTTGCCGTCCTGGCAAGAGTAGAAATTTTTACAAATTCGGCACTCCGTCCGGGGCGTATACTTTTTCTATGCGGCGCCTGATGGCCATTGCGGCGTTCTCGGTTCTGCTGGCTCTGCCTTTATGGGCGCAGCGCGGGGGTCACGCCGGCGGTGGGGGCGGGCATGCTGGCGGTTTCGGTGGGCACGCGGGGTTTAGTGGTGGCCACGGCGGAGGCTTCAGCGGCGGTCACATGGGTGGCGGCATGCGGTCCGGCGGGGGAGTTTCTGGCGGCGTCATGCATGGTCCGTCGGTCTCCCAGCGCGGCTTCTCACATCAGCCGTTTCTGCATAATGGGTTC
This sequence comes from uncultured Acidobacteriaceae bacterium, assembly GCA_963788555.1. Taxonomy (GTDB): domain Bacteria; phylum Acidobacteriota; class Terriglobia; order Terriglobales; family Acidobacteriaceae; genus Sulfotelmatobacter. Next base: position 1,827,775 of record CAWBHM010000008.1, read on the forward strand.
CACAACAACGGATTCCACCAGGGATTTCACGGCTCTCAGTTTCACGTCCACACCTACGGATTCCGCAATTACTGCTATGGTTACGCTTGCCGCGGGTACGGATATCCGTGGGGCTACGGCGGTTACTATTCTCCGTGGATGTGGGACGGGTGGAATTCCGATTCGTCGTACGATAACGACTACAACCAGAACCTGGCCATCGCCAACCAGATGAATCAGCAGAGCCTTGCCCAGCAGCAGATGCTACGTCAGGAAGAACAGGACAACGATCAGGACGCTTACGCTGACCGTTCTTCTGCGCGACATTCTTCCGCGCAACAGCGAGGCTCCGATTCCGCTGGGAATAGTCTTGACCCAGGCGATGGGCGGCAAGCCGCCATCATTCCTCCCACGGTTCTCGTCTTTCGCGATCAGCACAAGGAAGAGGTTCGCAACTACGCCATCGTCGGTCAGACGCTATGGAACTTCGCTCCGCAACGCACCGAAAAGATCCCGTTGGCGGACCTGGACCTGGCAGCGACGACGAAGGCAAACGACGATCGCGGGGTAACTTTTCGGGTGCCGAGTCCGGGCGAAGCCCAATAGTTTCAATCCGGTATCACGCCGCTTACCGCACCCTTTCCCCGTTCGCTGCATCCAACCCTGCATTCACCCTAACAACATTTTCTTTTCGGAGCAGAGCTAGTACATTTAAATCAAGCGTTTAGGTCATGTCCGACGGGTACGGGGAACCTGCAGAAACACCGGGTAGAAGCCCGCGGTATCCCTGTCCGAATGCTAAAATTGTTGAATACCCACTATGCCTCTAAAAACACTGTTTTTGAATCCCCCATCCTTTGAGAATTTCGACGGAGGCGCCGGCTCTCGTTGGCCCGCCACCCGCGAAATTGAGAGTTTTTGGTATCCCGTGTGGCTTGCGTATCCGACCGGGATGCTGGAAGGGGCGCGGTTGCTGGATGCCCCGCCGCACCACGTTTCGGGCGAAGAGACGATCAATATCTCCAAGGACTATGAGTTCCTTGTGCTGTTTACCTCGACTCCGGGATTTCCTGGCGACATCCGCCTGGCGCGCGCCATCAAGCAGGCGAACCCGCAGATCAAGATTGCTTTCGTGGGACCGCACGTGAGCGTGCTGCCCGAAAAATCTCTGCGCGACTGCCCCGAGATTGATTTTGTCTGCCGTAAAGAATTCGATTACGCCGTGGTCGACTACGCAAAGGGAAAGCCGCTGGCCGACATTGCGGGCGTGTCGTTTTTGAAGGACGGGAAGGTCGTGCACAATCCCGACGCGCCGCAGATTCAGGATCTGGACGCGCTGCCGCACGTCACTGAAGTCTACAAGCGCGATCTCGATGTGACGAGATACAACGTGCCGTTCCTGCTCCAGCCTTACGTGTCGCTGTATACCACTCGTGGCTGCCCGGCTCAGTGCACGTTCTGCTTATGGCCGCAAACCTTGAGCGGACATCCGTGGCGCAAGCGCTCGACCGACGACGTGGCCGCCGAGATGGCCAAGGCCAAACAGATGTGGCCGGAAGTGAAGGAGTTTTTCTTCGACGACGATACCTTCAACATCCAGAAAGCGCGCACGATTGAACTGTGCGCCAAGTTGAAGCCGCTGGGGATGACATGGTCTTGCACTTCGCGCGTCACCACTGACTTCGAAACCCTGAAGGCGATGAAGGAAGCGGGATGCCGCCTGTTGATCGTCGGCTATGAGTCGGGAGATCAGCAGATTCTGAAGAACATCAAGAAGGGCGCCACGATCGAACGCGCGCGCCAGTTCACCAAAGACTGCCACAAACTCGGCCTCGTAATTCACGGCGACTTCATCATGGGTCTGCCGGGCGAGACGCGCGAGACCATCAATACTTCCATCGCCTTCGCGAAGGAACTGGATGTCGAGACCATTCAGGTCTCGGTGGCGCATGCCTACCCGGGTACGGAGCTTTACGACTACGCGGTGAAGAACGGCTTCATCGTCGGCGACAACAAGATGGTCGATGAGGGTGGACATCAACTCGCGCACATTCAGTATCCCGGGCTTCCCGCCGATGAGATCCTGTCCGCGGTCCATCGTTTCTACGATGAGTACTATTTCCGCCCGAAGGCCGTGTTCCGCATTTTGCGTAAAGCTGCGTTCGACAGCAATGACCGCAAACGGCTGTACAAAGAGGCCAAGACGTTCCTGAAACTGCGTTCGGCTCGCAACAAGCTGGTCAAGAAACATCATGACGCAGCGACTGCTGCTGAGCCGGTGAAAGCATAGCAACGGCGGGTTTCAAAGTTTCACGTTTCAGGGTTTCAAGGTGGTCCGGCCTTGAATCTATCGGAGTCTTTGAAACCTTGAAACTCTGAAGCCTTGAAACGTGGACGCATGTGACCCCTCGCAAGTATCTGGTGCTGGCTGGAGTGACCGTCTTCGCGGCGGCCGGTGATCCCATGCTCTCGTATGGGATGAAACAAACGGGCGCTGTTTCCCTACATCATCTGTCCAGCTTATTCCTCGCGGTGCTGAACCCGTGGGTTGCGCTCGGAATTGTCCTGCTGCTCGCCTTCTTTGCTTCCTACATGAATGCGCTTTCCTGGGCGGATCTGACGTACGTGCTGCCGGCAACGTCCATCAGCTACGTGTTCCTGGCGCTAATCGCGCGGTTTGCCCTTCATGAGCAAGTCAGCCTGAAACGCTGGCTCGGTATCGCGCTGATTACAGGGGGAGTCGGATTCATTGCGGGGAGCCCATCCCTCACTTCCCACGCACATGACGGCGATGGTTCCCACGGTCCGATCGCAGACTCGGCTTCGGGCCAGCCCATCCCGCAGGGTGAAACACAAAACCGACCTGAACTCGCCTCAGTCTCTAGCGGGGTGGAATCGTGAGACACGTCTATACCTGGGCCGCAATCGTCGCGATGGCACTAGCATCGGTGGTCGGCGATGTCCTGCTGGCGCGCGCGATGAAGCAGGTCGGGGACGTGCACGAGCTTTGGCGGCGTGCGGGATTGTGGACGGTAGTAGGTCGCGTGCTGGGTAATCCGAATTTCTTTCTGGGCGTGACCGCGATGGCGGCCGCTTTCTTCAGTCTTCTGTTCGCGCTGTCGTGGGGAGACGTAAGCCTGGTTGCACCTGCGGCAGCTTCGCTGACGTTCATCGGCAACGCATTCGCCGCGAAAATCTTTCTGCACGAAAAAGTGGATCGCCGCCGATGGATTGCTGCCGTTCTGGTCGCGGCTGGCGTGGCGCTGCTCGCAGGGTAGGCGCGTCGATTGCCGGATGCGCGGCCAGCCTGCCTATTTCCTATCCCTTAAGGCGTGGAAAGCGAGCCGAGCGTTGCTCGGCCCGTCCGGGTCAAAGACCCGGACCCACACGAGCTTTCTCCGCTTCTAAGTTGAACCCGCTGAGGTCGAGGCTGATGCGGGTTGGCGGCACTCCTCGGGAAGGCCGCTATCGATCGCAACTCGGACCTTTTCCATCAGACACTCTCGGCTGCCGAAATCCTTGGGTTCAATCGGGGGATGGAAGATCACCTTCACCAGCCCCGGCTTGATGGCGAATCGCGCCTTCGGCATCGTGTAGTGGGTGCCGACGATCGTCACCGGAATCACGGGCACTCCGCACTCCACGGCCAGATAGAACGGACCCTTTTTGAAGGGGAGCAGTTTGCTGTCGAAGGAGCGCTTCCCTTCCACATAAATCGTCATATTCAGTCCCTGGTTTACGACTTCTTTTGCGGCGCGCACGGCTTCGATGCCCGCATCGCGGTTGCCGCGGTCGACAGGGACGAGCGATCCCATGCGCATGGCTCGCCCGAGGATGGGAACTTTGAAGAGCTCTTTCTTCACCATCACAGAAGTGCGTTTGGGGATCAGCGGAATTTGAATCGGCGGATCGAGGTTTGAAACATGATTCGTCATGAAAATGTAGCTGCGGGAGTGGTCGAACTGATCGAGTCCGACGGTCTCGACACGCACGCCAGTAATCCACACGCCAGCCCATGCCCCCCACATGAACAGGCGATACAGAACGCGAACATCGCCCATGAGGAAGGCCGCAGGAAAACCGATGAGAGCAGCTACGGGAGCGGCAAGAGCCCAGAAAATCAGCATGACGATCGTGCGGATCATTTTTGCGTAATCCCTGTTTGCGAAGGCCTTCTTTGCGAAGCCCCTGCGGGCACGACCTCTGCAGCACCGGCAGCGGAGCTTTGCGCTTCGCCTTTCAGCCAGGCGGAGCGGCGCGCTCTCTGCGGCTCGGTGACCTGATCGAGGTCTTTCACCTCATACGAAATTTCCTGACGGCTGCCCATCTTCCACTTCAGTTCCCGCTCGCCTCCGCGGCGCGCTCGAACCTTCAGTGTGACGGCATCTCCGGGACTGAGTTTAGAGAATTCCTGTCGAGATTCCTGGCCCGCAGATTTGCCCTGCAATTCGACAATCATATCGCCGACCTGCAAGCCGGCATGCTCGGCGGCGCCGCCGGGCGTGACCGCCAAGACCGACATGGGGCCATCGAAGTTGCGAGATGCGATGAAGCCCGGGTCCGGCACGGTGTTTGTGATGGTCTCGACGTGCAGTCCGACGGAGCGAAAGAAATCGTCCCAAGGGATTTCTTCGGTGCCGGCCACGTAGTTGGTGAAAAATGAATTCAGATCAGCATGGCTGACGGCTTCCGCAGCTTCGCGAACGCCCTCAGACTCATTGAAGAATTGGCCCTTCTTGGCATAGTTGTCGTTCATCCATTGCAGCACCTCGCGAAGAGACGATTGGCCGTGACTGGCTTCGCGGACCTTGAGGTCGAGCATCACGCCCAGCAGTTCGCCCTTGTTGTAGTACGAGACGCTGCGCTCGGGACGCCGATAGTAGCCGTAACCCTCGAGCCAGGCATCGAGGCTGGACTCCTCGGCCGATTGCGTCAGGTGTGCCGGGCGGCGCTCGAGTTCGGTGATCTGTTCCCCGAGGCGGTGAAGATATTGTTTTTCATCCAGCAGGCCGGCGCGCAATTGAATTGTGCCTTCGGCGGTGCTGGTGACGCCTTCGCTAAACCACAGTGCGCGGGTGTAGTTCTCTTTCGTGTAGTCGATTGGTTCAAGGGTTTGCGGACGAATCCGTTTCACGTTCCACAGATGAAAGAATTCGTGCGCGGTGACGCTGGTCAGTGTGTCGAGCGACTGCTTCATCACTTCTGCGTTGAGTTCGATCGCCGTAGAGTAAGCGTGCTCCATCCCGCCGCCAGCGGGCCCGCGCGGGAAATGATAGAGGAAGGTGTAGGTGTCGAAAGGACGGTCGTTCATCCAACTCGTGGCGGCCGCGACAATCTTACGGAGTGCAGCAACAATCTTGGCCATGTCGTAGTCTGCAGGGTCGGCGTCAATGACAACCCGAAAATGGCCTCCGGCTTCGTCGAAGTCGGATTCCTGGAACGTCCCTATCTCAATTGGAGAGTCCACGAGGCGGTCGTAGTTCTGTGCGCTGAACTCGTTTGGCGAAGTCGACGCTAGAGGTGTGGCGAGGTGCCAGCCTTCCGGGACATGGACGAAGCGTAGGTTCGACGGGGCAGAGCGAGCATCGACGGAGTACATCAGAACCTGAGCGAGATTGAAGAACGCATGATGCGAGTTCAGTTGCGCGCCAAATGGGCCGGGTGAATCGACGTAGATTTGATAATCGACGAGGGCGCCACCCTCTGCCCCCTGGATCTGCCAGCGGCTCTTGTCGAGTTTTCGCAGCGGAAGCATCTTGCCGGAACGGTCTTTCACGTGAACCCAGTTCACGTACTGAGAGAAATCGCGGACTTGATAGAGAGCATTCCAGACGGGAAGCTGAAGCTCGCGTTGAGCAGATCCCGAAGGGAGAGTGATGTGCACTTCGACGAGATGTTGTTCCGGTGAAGAGAGGTCGATCGCGTAGGAAATCGGTGTCGGGGACTGTGCGATTACAGCGGAATTGGAAGACAGAATCGCAACGCAAGACGCGAGGCGCAGGCAGCGTCGGACGAGTTGCAGGGACTTCATCGGTTCCCCGCCAGTTCGCGCAGGCGGGCCGGTAGCTTTTCGTAGATTCCGCCGAAGCCGCCGTTGGAAAGAATCGCGACGACATCTCCACGACGCATCTCGGGTGCGACCGTGCGCACGATTTCATCTGCGTCGGCGAGAAGGCGGACCCGGCGGCCGTTTCGCTCGATCTCCGCAGCAAGCGCGGGTAACTCCAGGCGTTCGCTTTCCGGGACTGCTTCCGAGCGGAAGACGCCGGCGACCACAATCTCGTCGGCTTGCGCGAGGCTACGCGCCAGGTCCGATTGCAGAACGCGCCGGCGCAGCGTGTTGGAGCGCGGCTCAAGAATGGCCCACAGGCGACCGTCGGGGTAACGCGCACGCAGGGCTTTCAGCGTTCCGGCAATCGCGGTGGGATGATGAGCGAAGTCGTCGATGATGGTGATGCCGTTGACCTGCGCTTTGACTTCCAGCCGGCGCTTCACGCTCTTGAAAGTCTTGAGCGCTGCCGCAATGGCATCCTTCGAAACGCCGCAGGAGGCAGCGAGTGCCGCCGCTGCTGTCGCGTTCCAGACGTTGTACTCGCCGGCCAATGGGAATTCGAGGTCGGCCCACGGCTCGCCGTCGTGGAGAACAGTCCATGTGGTGCGCGCGGGTTCGAGGCGCAGGTTGGCAATTTGCCAGTTCGCGCGCGGTCCAGCGCCATAGCGTTCGACGGGGCAAAACGCCTTTGCAACACAGCGTTCGAGGCTCCGGCTCTCTGCCGCCCCGGCAGCGAATCCATCGAAGGCCACGATTCGTCCGCGGCCCGGGATCAGGTTCACGAGACGCTTAAACGCAGTCTCGACCGCATCGAGATCTTTGTAGATATCGGCGTGATCGAACTCAACCGAGGTCAAGATGATCGAGTCGGGAAAATAGTGCAGAAACTTTGGTCCCTTGTCGAAGAACGCGGTGTCGTACTCATCGCCTTCGATAATGAAATGCTTCCCTGCGTCGAGGTGGAAGCTCGATCCGAAATTTTCGGCGATGCCGCCGATCAGGAATGACGGCTGGAGTCCGGCAGAGTGGAAGATCCACGCCAGCATGGAGGTTGTCGTGGTCTTGCCGTGGGTTCCGACGACGACCAATACCTCTTTGCCACGAAGGAATTCGTCGTGCAGCAGCTGCGGAAGCGAACAAAACGGGATGCGCTGGTCGAGCACGTGCTCGAGTTCCACGTTGCCGCGCGACATCGCATTGCCGATTACGACGAGGTCTGGCTGTGGATTGAGGTTGTTCGCGTCAAACGGCTGCGCCACGGGAATGCCCAGTTCGCGAAGAAAATCTGACATGGGCGGATAGGCCGCGGCGTCGGAACCAGTAACGTGAAAACCGCGGTGCTTCAGCATTCCGGCCAGCGAGGCCATGGCGGTGCCGCAGATGCCAATCAGGTGAATGTGCTTCTTTTGGCTCATGTATTTGACTAGCTCACTGCGGCGCCTGAAGGCGCCACTACGTTATGTTTCAACTGCGGCTCGTCCGAAAGCATACTCGACACAAAACTGGCGACCGTGGATCCCCTACGCCGTCACTGCTGATTCCAATATCCTCAGGGTCACAGCGCCATGGCGTGCCCCAAGTTTCGCCTGCACTCCGAACGGCAGTGTGATATTCGCCGCTGTGACATGACCTGACCTAACGCCGAAGGCGACCGGTATTCCCAAGTCACCGACGATGCGCGTGATCACATCTTGCAAAGTGTAACCTTGATTGGCGGTCTGCACGCAGTCGAGCATCTCCCCGAAAACAATTCCGCGGACGTTGTCGAGGTGCCCCGCCAGTTTCAACTGCATCAGCATGCGGTCGATCTGATAAGGCTTGGCGGCGAGGTCTTCTATGAACAAAATCTTGCCGGCAGGTTTGATCTCGAACGGCGTGCCGAGGGATGCGACCAGGATCGACAGACATCCGCCGTAAAGAATACCTTCTGCCTCGCCTTCTACCAAAGCGCTGACGCCGGGGCCCGTGGGGACGTCCCACGATGTGACGCCGGAAACGGCTGCCTGCCACGATGCCAGGTCGACGCCGCCTTCGTGAGACCAGTCTTTCGCGGCCATTGGACCGTGGAAAACGGTGAGGCCTGCGACATCGTGAAAGTACGATAGCAACGTTGTGATATCGCTATAGCCGACGAAAATCTTGGGATGCGCCCTGACCTTCTCGAGATCCAGCGCTTGCAGTAGATAGTTGGCGCCGTAGCCGCCGCGGGCACAGATGATGGCGCGCACTTCGTCACGCACGAACAGGTCCTCCAACTCACGCACGCGGCGCGAGACGGAGCCGGCAAAGTAAAGGTCTTGCTCGAGGATCGAGTCGAAATAGAACGGGTGGTACCCTGCACGCCGTAAGGCCTCGCAACCAGCTTCCAAATCAGGGCGCTTGAGATTGCTGGCGGGCGCGACGATGCCGACGGTATCGCCGGGACGAAGAGCGGGCGGTTTGACGCGTGGAAGATTAGAAGAGGACATGACTGCTTACAAGCAACAAAGCGGATCGACTGCAACCGCGAAATCAGCTCACAAAGAACTCTCCCGTGCAGACGAGCCGCGCCGGGCCTCGTAGAAACACTTTATTGCCATTCGTGCGCACTGTTTGAGTTCCTCCTGGCGCATGAACCTTGACCGGCGACGCCGCTCGGCCTATCGCCATAGCGGCCACAGCACAAGCACAAGAGCCGGTGCCGGAGGATTGCGTTTCGCCGGCGCCACGTTCGAAAAAACGAGCTCTTACGTCATACTTGCTGTCGACTGCGACAAATTCTACATTCACGCCCTGCGGAAAATGAGGGCTGCGCTGAATTTCTGTCGCTTGCGTCTGCCAACCAGGCGCAAACTCCGGGACGAACGTCACATAGTGCGGATTTCCCATGGAGACTGGAATGCCGCGCACTTCCCTGCCGCTCACATTCAAGGCGAGTTCATTCTCGACAGCAGCCTCGCCCATTTCGATTTCGAACTCGTACTCGGAATCTCTGCGCGCAGTCAACGTACAGATTTTCATTCCCGCGCCAGTAAGAATCGAGATTTTCTCCTTGCCAAGCTGCGCACAAACGTAAGCCGCTACGCAGCGTGTGCCGTTGCCGGAAATCTCTGCTGGGGACCCGTCAGCATTGATCAACTTGATTTCAACATCCGCGGTGAAGTGTGGGACCATCCACTCAACGCCGTCAGCACCCACGCCGTTATGGCGGTCACAGATACGGGCGGTGAAGGCTGCGACATCTTCAGGGGCCAGAGCGCCATCGATCAATAGAAAATCGTTGCCACAGGCGCTGGCTTTTACGAATGGAATGGTGCGAACGCTCGAGTTCACTCGTGGTCCACCCGACCAAGCGCAACCACACTGCCGAGAACGGTCGACGCTTTCAAAAGCCGGAACAATTCTTTCTGTTCACGGTTACAGCCTTCGACGTCAAACTGCATGCGAATATGCTGACCGGTGTTCGCGGAGAGCATGTTCTGCATCATCCGGTGATAGCCTTCCAGGATGCGGTTGACCTCGCTCGCTGATCTCTTCAACGCTGACGCCGGTGACTTCATAACTCGAAAGAAGCACCTTGATATTGAAAGTTTCTTCCAGGTGGCCCAGGAAAAAGAGCGCCAGCAGAACCAAACCTGTGGCGAACATCGCCGTCAGGTAAAGACCGCCGCCGGCTGCCATTCCGACCGAGGCGACAACGAACAGAGTGGCAGCAGTTGTGAGGCCGGTGGTGAGGCCCCGCGTGTGCAGGATCGAGCCGGCACCAATGAAGCCAATCCCGGGAATAATCTGGGCGGCGATTCGGGCCGCGTCAGAAGGAACACCTGCCAGACGCTCGGACAGCAGAGTAAACATCGCCGCGCCGAAACAGATGAACATGTTCGTGCGCAGACCGGCAGCGCGGTGTTTGAATTCGCGCTCCAGCCCGATGAGACCACCGAGAATCGCCGCCACGATAAGTCGCGTGATGGAACTGCCGACGGCTCCACTCGCCATCTCTCCGCGCAGCAAATCGACGAAATGTTGCCAGTTCATGGAGTCGCGCGCCCGCGTGAAACAGGCTTCCGATGGCCGGATTCTATCATCCGATGTGCAACCTCCAAGGTTACCTGCGTGATTACCGCGTGCGGTAGACGACAGCGCGTGCCTGTCCAGTAACGTGAATCTCGACCAACTCGGGAAAATGACGGTCCTGCGCGGCGAGCCAGACGGGATCGCCTTCGAAAGCAACTGCGTAGTCGGCATGGCGCATCGGGTCAGACAGTGATTGCTCCCACAGGCCGTCGGGGTCTGTAGGCTGCTTCCACGTGCGGTGATTGCCTTCGTTGATCACGTGTTGGAGCGGAATGCCAGCGCGCTCGAGTGCGCCGACATGATCTCCAACATACATGAGCAAGGTGGAATCGCTGGGAAGCTTTCCGAGCCAGACTGAAAGTTGCATTTCGAGCTGCGTGCGAGTGCGCATGTTGACTTGCGCTTCTTCCAAACAGATCGGCCCAGTTCGCCAGACTGAGGCGTAACTGGTTACGGCAAACGCGCACAGGGCCACTAAACAGGCAACGCGGACGCGGGGCTTCCATTCTGCGTGGCGAACGGCGATATAGGAAAGGATCGCGAATGCGGCTGCAAAGGCCGGAAGCAGCTGTAATCCGTAACGAACGTTGTAGTGGGTAAACGGCCACCACGCGGGGATGAAGATCGGAACGCCGCCGTAGGCCACGGAGAGCGCATAGAACGGTAAGGGGATCAATAAGAAAAGTAGCGGCCATGTTGCGCGCGCTGACACTGCGTTTGCGCTCGATTTTCGCAGCAGTTGAAGCGATACAGTTGCGAAACCGGTAACCAGCAGAAGAATCCAGCCGCGCTGCATCCATTCGCTTTCGGCGACGTTGGCTTCAGCCGATTTCAGAAAATACATTCCTGCCAAAATCGGATTGCCGCTTCCGGGATGACCTGGGTTCGTGCCGTTTTGCGTCCTGCGCTCGATCGCTTTGGCGGAGTAGGGTCCATTGGCGAATTCGAGCGGATTCCGATAAACGATCCCGTTGTATGCTAGCCAAAGCAATGGCGCAGCCCCCGCAAGCAGGACAAACTTCATCAGGGCTGCTCGCGATACGCGGAATGTGGATCCGTCACGGGCGGACATGTTTCCAGACAAATAGAAAACTAGAACCGCGGCTGTGATTGCTGCCGCCAGGAACCATCCGTCGTAGCGAGTCAGGCAAGCGGCAGCGACGCACAGACCGCACTTGGTAAGAGCCTTCGCATCGCCGCGGACGAATTCGCTCAGATACACGACCGCCCACACGAAGAGCGCCAGATACAACGATTCGCCCATGGCAGTGCTCTGCATGTAAATCAGATTCGGATTCGCAGCGTAGATTGCGGCGGCAATCCATGCCGCGAAACTAGCGGCGCGATCAGGTTCCGGAGCGCTAAAAAGAGCCCCTCTCACCAGGCGAAACATTCCGATCACACCAAATACGTACGCCGCCATGGACGGAATCGACCCGCCAACACCGCGCTGCCACATTTCGTTCGAGATCAGGAACGGAATCATCAGCAGGTGCGGCAGGGGCAGCCAGACCGTTCCCAATTGCAGCAGGCCGGGAGTTTTCGAGTCGAAGACGCGGCGCGCGATGTTGATGTGCGCGACGGCGTCACCGTAGAGCAGCACGTCGCCGCGCTGAAAGTAGTAGAGGAAAGAGATAACGGAAACGCAGGTGGCCAGCCAGGCCAGCAGCCTGACTTCGGAATCCCATGGAGAAGTGGGAGGCGCGTTTTTCAGTTTCTTGGGCACAGCGCCTCGCGGCATGATGGATCAGCCGACCTTACGCTACTCCTGAAGGCATAGCCAGATACGACTCCTAGATTTTCCCACGGTCTCTGGACAGCGACTCTCCGCGGCAGCACGCCCTACTCCAGGTGAGTCAATTCGCGAAAGATTTGAAAGCGCGCGTCGATCTCTTCGCGGGTGAGCGACTGGAGACGCTCGGTACCGAAACGCTCGACGGCGAACGATCCCATGACTCCTCCGTAGAATAGATGCGCGCTTCAGCACTTCGCGGCTCAATTCCTTTTGCGATGCGAGGTAACCCATGAATCCGCCGGCGAAGGAATCGCCTGCTCCAGTCGGATCTTTCACTTCTTCGATGGGAAGGGCCGGAGCGCGGAACGGATGACGCCCGATGCCAAACGCTCCCTCGCGAAAGAAGATGGTCGCACCGTATTCGCCATGCTTGATGACCAGAGCCTGCGGACCCATGGCCAGAACTTTGTGCGCGGCCCGGGGCAGATTGGTTTCGCCTGCGAGCATCTTCGCTTCGGTGTCGTTGATCAGCAGGACGTTCACGAGCTTCAGCGTTTCCGGCAGCTCCTTGAGCGAGCCCTTGATCCAGTAATTCATGGTGTCGCAGCCGGTCAGGCGTACACCATTCATCTTGCGGCGAACGTCGGCCTGCAGCGTCGGCTGGATATTCGCGAGGAAAAGGAATTCGGTGTCTTCGTACTCTGTCGGGAATGCGCGGCTGAAACGTCTCGAAGACGTTCAGGTCGGTAAAATTTGTTTTCGCTTCGTTGAGATTGTCGGTGTAGGAGCCGCCCCAGCGGAAGGTCTTGCCCTGTCGCCCGCTCGAGGCCTCGGGTGTCGATGTCATGCTGCTGGAATACCTCTTCCTGCTCGGGACCAAAGTCTTCGCCGACCACGGCCACGACGCGCACCTTGGTGAAATAACTGGCGGCCAGCGAGAAGTAAGTCGCCGCGCCGCCGAGAATGTTCTTCACCGTGCCCGAAGGCGACGTGACGTCATCGAATGCAACCGAACCGACTACCAGAATGCTCATCTAATAGTCCTTATCGATTAACGGTTTTATTATTAATTGTTTACTCAGGACACGAAGTACGAAGCCATCTACTTCACATACTTTCCCAGAATCAGTTTCAGCTTCTTCTTCGTCGCAGCGGGAATCTTCTTGGGATCGGTCAGGATGGCATGCGCCAGCGCCGATCCACATTTGCACGAGCGTGCCGCGCGGCATTGCGGCTATCGTTGCGCGAACCACTTTCGTGGCGTTCTCGGCATTCTTCAGCAGCACGGCCACAATCTGCTCGACGGTCACGGAATCGTGATGCGGATGCCAGCAGTCATAGTCCGTCACCATGGCGACGGTGACGTAACAGAGTTCGGCTTCGCGCGCCAGTTTGGCTTCCTGCAGGTTGGTCATGCCGATCACGTCCATGCCGAGGCCGCGATAGACATTCGACTCGGCCTTGGTGGAAAACTGCGGTCCTTCCATGCAAAGGTAGGTTCCGCCGCGCTTGCCGACGACGCCGACCTTCTTGCAGGCCGACTCGACCACGCCCGCCAGTTCTCCGCAGACGGGATCGGCGAAGGCGATGTGTGCCACCACGCCGCCACCGAAGAACGTGTCGATGCGATGGCGAGTGCGGTCGAAGAATTGATCGGGGATGACGAAGTCGAGAGGCTTGTGCTCTTCCTTCAGCGATCCGACCGCGGAAATCGAAACGATGCGCTCGACTCCGAGTTGCTTGAAGCCATGAATGTTGGCGCGGAAATTCAATTCGCTGGGCAGGATTCGATGGCCACGTCCGTGTCGCGCCAGGAAGGCGACCTTGCGGCCTTCCAGCGTGCCGCACACGTAGGCGTCAGAGGGCGCGCCGAACGGAGTCTTCACGCGCACTTCCTTCACCTTGGTCAGTCCGGGCATCGAATAGAGCCCGCTACCACCGATGATTCCGATTTCCGCCTGTGCCAATCACCCTCCGGAGCCGCTTGCGCGCACGCAAGTCAAACTCGTGATTATACAGGACGAGAATCTGCGGTCTTCCGACGGCAGCCAATCGAAGTCGCACTCGTCCGAACGCCCGCGCGACAGGCGCTACAATTCGACGTATGAAGTCTCGGAATGCGATCTGCACCTGGTTCCTGCTGTGCGGTCTTGCCTGGACGCAAAACAAAGCGGCGTCCTCCGCCGCACAGCCGGTGACGGTCCCTATGGCGATCGATCACAACCGCGTCGTGATCAACGCCGACGTCGCGCTGCCCGACGGCTCCCCTGATGCGCATTCACGCCTGGGTCGATAACGGCAATCCGGATCTGTATTTGTCGCGCCGGCTGGCGACGCTGATGGGGCTCGCAGTCTCCTGCAATGAGCATGAATGCTCGTCTCCTCCACCTCGAGAAATGGTCATTGGCGGAATGACCATTCCACTCTCGGGAGTCAAGGAAGCAAAGATTCCACTGAAGCCCGTGAACGCCGCGTCGGTGCTGGCTCCCGGCATGAATACGGAGATCAACCTGCCCGCCAGCATCCTGCGGCACTATGACGTCCTCATTGATTTTCCCGGCCACAAGTTTTCGATCGGTGCGCCGGGCACGATTCAGTTTCGCGGTCCGAGCGGGAAGGTCCAGATCAATGCGGAAAACGGGCTGATCCAGGTTCCGAGCCAGATCGAGAACAAGAAATACAATCTCGCGCTCGACGTGGGCGCTTCGATCAGTTTTCTATCCGCGGATCTGTTCGACAAATTGACGACCTCCCATCCGGATTGGCCGCACATGACTGGCGCCGTGGGCTCGGCCAACATGTGGGGGCTCGATGAAGAACCGAAGTGGAAGCTGATGCGCGTGGATCGTGTACAGTACGGGCCGCTCTTTCTCGCCAACACTGCCGTCGTGGATTTCCCCAAGGACCGGATGGAGTTCTTCGAACAGCGCGCCGGGGTACCGACTGCCGGACTGATCGGATCGAACGCGCTGCTCAACTATCGCGTCGGACTCGACTACACGCATTCGACCGTGTACTTCGAGTTTGGCCGCATGTTCAGCTTTCCGGAATTTGATGTCATCGGGCTGACCTTACGGCCGGAGGACGATGGGCGATTTACGATCCTCGGCGTCGCGGATTTCGACGGGAAACCTTCGTTGCTGCAAGGACCGGACGGAGTTCAGCCTGGTGATCATCTCGTCGCGGTCGACGGCATTCCGGTTCGCGGGTCCACCATGGGTCAGGTTTGGGCCATGCTCGGAGGAACTCCGGGACAGTAACGTAAACTCACCATCGACCGCGCAGGCACGCAATTGACCCTCACCGCGAAGGTGCAACATTTCCTGGCAGAACTGCCGGACGAGAAGGAAAAGAAGAAAAAGAAGTAACGGCGCTTTACGTTGGTGGCGCCGCGAACACTTCCTTTTCCAGAGTTGCTGTCGTCGCCGCGTCCAGGCTCTCGCTGACAAACACAGTGTCGCCCTTGCTCTTCGATTACGACTGGCCCCTCTTCGGTGGTCCAAACGTGGCGCCCGTTCAGCGGGTCGATCGTGGATGCATCCTGGGAGGACGGATTCTGCGCGGCAGTCTCCTCCGATGCAGAAGTTCCCACGGCTTCCGCTTTCTTGTAGCGCTGCTTCAGCGAACGCGCGTAGATACCCGCAAACTCGGCTGCCTTGTCGGCGCTCGACCAGCGTGAGACGTACAGCAGTCCCAGCAGAGCGGTTCCAGCAGCGCCTGTTGCGGCATCTGACTTGGACTTCGCGGCGTAGTAGTATCCACCTCGCCATTCCGGATAGAGACGCTTCGACAATGGCTTGCCCGCATATTGCTCGATCAACACCGCCACATCGAACTCGCCCATCGCGCCGATGTCGAACTTCTGATAATCCTTGAAATCGCGTTTGAAGTCCGGGACGAACATCGGCTCGATCTTTTCCCCGGACAAATATGTTTCCGGCTGCATGATCTGCCGTGTTGTATGCGGAGGATTCTGCAGCACGCCCGCGAAAGCCTTCTCCTTGCCGCCCTTCTGCATCAACTTGATGACAAAGTCCATTCCATAGCTGTAGGGAAAGGTGAGCGACTCCTTCAAGAAGATGCGGAGCTTCGTTAAACACCTTCGTGCCCGGAGTGCCGGTGAGCTCTCTTCCTCCATCGCGTCCACCATGGTAGGAGAATTGACAATCGAGTGTCCGGTCGGCGCGATGGCATACTGAAACATCATGGCCTGAGCCTGGCCCTCAATGACGGCCTCGCGGGCGTTGTCCATCTCGTCGTTTTCAATGTCGGCGGGTGTCGGGTCCTTCTTGATTTCGCCCAGATCTTTTTCGCCTCGCTTCATCCACTTCTGCAGGCCGACGGACTGATCCTGAAGCGCATGGGTCAACTCGTGCGCCATGACGGGCTCCTGCTCTTCGATGGGCACCCAGTCGAGCAGATTCACGGTCTTTGTTTTCGGATCGTAGTAGCCGGCAACCTCTTCGCGCAGCAGAGCCACGAGGAAGGTCTCCAGATTGAAGTCGCGCGGGAGCAATCCGAATTTCTTCAGCACGAGTTCCGAACGGCGCAGGCGTTTGGTGTCTTCGTCGTTCAGATGCTTGGTGAGAAAATCGACGACTTCGTCGCGGCTGGTCAGCTTGCGTTTCACTTCTCGCTTGATTGGCAAACCCGTCTGTTTGCTGTCGAAGTCCAGAATCTCGTCGACGGAGTGAAAGAGTTCTTCCGCCTGACGCGGAGTGATCTTGACCTCCTCTTTCTCTTTCGGCTCTTGCGTTTTCGGCGGCTCTTGCTTCGGTGGGATTGACTTCGGTTCTTCCTGAATGGCCGGAGGGTTGGCGGGTGGGGCGGACGGATCCGTCGGTTTGTCTGCGGGCGCATCTTGGGCACGCACCACAGCGGGCGCCCACGCGGCCGCAATCAGCACGACCGCGAAAAGCAGCCGAAGAATCCCTGAGAAGCGCCCTTTAGCCATATTCATTCAGATTGAGTTTATACGTTTCCGTATACTTTTCCCTCATGACCGCCACCAAGCCCGTCAATCTGTGGACTTCGAGCGAGCACGCTCGCGACTATCTGGAACGTGCGGACTCCATTTCGCATCGCGAGGAGGGAGAGTCGGCCCTGCTCGAATTCATTCCGCCGGGCACGCGACGCGTTCTCGACCTTGGCACCGGCGATGGACGATTGCTTGAATCTTGTCCGCGGCGAGCGCCGCGATACGGAAGCCAGTGGCAGTCGATTTCTCTCCCACGATGCTGGAGGCAGCGCGACAAGCGGTTTGCCGGCGAGTCGTCGGTCAGCGTTATTTCGCACAATCTGGACGAGCCTTTGCCCGACTCTGGGTAAGTTCGATGCTGTCATCTCCAGTTTCGCAATTCATCATCTCGTCCACGAGCGCAAGCAGACGCTGTACGCCGAGATTTATGATCTGCTGAATCCTGGCGGCGTTTTCTGCAATCTGGAGCATGTCGCGTCGCCAAATCCTCAGCTCCACAAAGAGTTTCTGGAGCGCATCGGATTTACGGTCGAGACGGAAGATCCGTCGAACAAGTTGTTAGACGTCGAAACACAGCTTGGGTGGTTGCGCGAGATTGGGTTTGCGGATGTCGATTGTCACTGGAAGTGGCGGGAGTTGGCGCTGCTGGCGGGTAGACGGGCATAAATGCCGGTCTTAACTAGCCACCTGTCATCCTGAGCGGAGCGTTGGCCCGGCCGAAGGACGGGCCAACGCGCAGTCGAAGGATCCCTACATGAGCGTCTTGCTCTGTAGCATCTGATAGTTTCTCTTATCTGACCTAGTCTTGCCCTAACGGCAGATTTCCGAGAGGAATCGGAACATTTGAGTAATAGGGATCCTTCGACTGCGTAAGCAGATTCGCATTCGCGAATCAGCTCACTTCGCTCAGGACGACAGGACTAGGATCTCGTGACTCGTGTTGCCACCCACTCTCCCGCTTCTCTCGTCCCCAGCGGCCCGCCGATGTCCTGCGTCGTCTTCTTCTGGCGCACGGCTTCGAGCACGGCGGCTTCGATCTTCGCCGCTTCCGCCGACATCCCCAGATGCGCCAGCATCATCGCTGCGGTCAGAATCGCTCCGAACGGATTCGCCATGTTCTTGCCCGCGATCGGCGGGGCGGAGCCATGGACAGGTTCGAACATCGACGTCCGTCCCGGATGAATATTGCCGCTGGCGGCCATGCCGAGACCTCCCTGCAGGCCCGCAGCCAGGTCGGTGATGATGTCGCCGAACATGTTGTTGGTGACGATGACGTCGAACTGCCGCGGATCGCGCACCATCTGCATGCAGAGCGCGTCGACATACATGTGCTGCGCGGTGATCTGCGGATATTCGCCGCTGACTTCCTTGAAGACGCGCTGCCACAGGCCTCCGGCGTGGGTCATGGCGTTCGACTTGTCGCACATCAGAACTTTGTTGCGGGGCGAACCGTCGAGCTTGGTATGACGCTCGCAATATTCGAAGGCGTAGCGAATGATGCGCTCGACGCCTTTGCGCGTGTTGATGTCTTCCTGCGTCGCGATCTCATCCGGAGTGCCCTGCTTGAAGACGCCGCCCGCATCGGTGTAGACGCCCTCGGTATTTTCGCGGAGGACGACGAAGTCGACGTCTTTGGGCTCAACGCCTTTCAGCGGACACAGCACAGCGTCGAGCAGACGGACCGGGCGTACGTTCGCGTAGAGATCCATCTTGAAGCGCATGCCGAGCAGAATCTCTTTGGCATGGATGTTGGTCTTCACCCGCGGATCGCCGAAGGCTCCGACCAGAATGGCGTCGAAGTCGCCGACCGAGCATGGCGAAGCCGTCGGGCGGTACTGTGACCTGATCGCGCAGGTAGCGGTCGGCTCCCCAGTCGAAATCGTATTAATTCAACGTCGGCCCCCGAAGCCTGAATCACCTTCACCGCCTGGGGAATCACTTCCTGGCCAATGCCGTCCCCGGGGATGACGGCGATGCGTTTCTTCCTGGATTCTTGCGATTGCTTTTTCGAGTCCACGGCAGGAAAGTTAACACAATCGCTATAATCGAACTACCGGTATGGGACATACGGCACTTCAGGCTCATGGCGACGGATTAGGCGCGGCGGGCGTCAGCGAGTATCGCGGCGCGACGACGGCGGCTCGCTTTGGCGACCTACAGACGGAACTGGAATCCTTGCACACCGCTTGTGGCGTTTACGACCTCGGCTATCGCGCAAAGTTATCGATTACCGGGAGTGACCGAGTACGCTGGCTCAATGGGATGGTAACCAACAACATCCGCGACCTGGCCGTCGGGCAGGGTGTTTATGCCTTTCTTCTCAATCCGCAGGGGCGCATCCTGGGCGATCTTTATGCGTACAACCGGGGCGAGTCCATTGTGATCGATACGGACCAGAGCCAGCTCGAGAAGATTCTGGCTACGTTCGATCACTACATCATCATGGACGACGTCGAGGTCAAGAATCTCGACGAACAAATCACCGCGCTGGGAATCGCTGGGCCAAACGCGCGAAACGTAGCGCGTGCCTGTGGCATCGAGATACCCGAATCCCGTCCGTTGGAGATTTTCGAGGCAAAATGCGCGTGCCACTGCGAATGCACGCGGTGTACCTGCGTTCGTGGCGAGCACGAGGAACATCAGAGCTTCGAATTGTGGCTTGATCCTAGGGATGCGAAAAAGACGTGGGATGCGCTCCTGTCGCATGGAGCGACTCCCGTGGGTTCCGAGGCGCTGGAATTGTCTCGTATCCAGTTCGGCGTTCCACGCTACGGCGTGGACATTCGCGAGCGCGATCTGCCGCAGGAGACCGAACAAGCGCGTGCCCTGAACTTCAACAAGGGCTGCTACGTCGGGCAGGAAATCGTGGAGAGGATCCGATCGCGCGGCGCGGTGCACCGTAAGTTCACCGGATTTACCTGGACCAACGGCGACGTGGTCGCGCCCGGCAGCAAGGTGATGGTCGGTGAAAAGGAAGTAGGAGAGGTCACCAGCGCTCACCTGATTGGGGAAAAGCACCCAGGGCTCGCATTAGGCTATATTCGGCGGGAAGCAGCCATTCCGGGCAAAGACGTCATGATTGGAACCACGCCAGCTCGCGTTGCCAACGTGCCGTTCGGAAAACTGTGAGCTGCGGAAGCGAAAGCATTGTTAGCATTAATTAGCATTAAGATAAGGAACTGAAATTATGGCTGAGAAGAGACACGAACAATCCACTTTTAAAGTAACGGACCGACGGCTGTTTACTTCTGAAGGCGAGTTGCGCACAGAAGTCGCCGAGGAAGTCGAAGTACCCAAAGCGGCGGCCCCAGTAGCACAAGAGGCATCGCCCGCGGAAAAAGCTCCCGCTCCTGTGGCAGTAGACGCCGGCGGAGTCGATACCGGCGCGACGTCGGATCGGGAAATGCCCACGCCGCCGACCAATGCAGAGCAGGAAGCGCAGGCCGCGGCTTACCGCCAGTCCTCCAAGGATCTCGATACGCAGGTCGAACTCAGCGGTCATTCCGCCAAGGATTTCGAGATCACGTTTGAGCGCTTCATGGCTTCCCTGTACATGACGGCCATGATGCAGCTGGGGTTGATGCGCCAGCAGGATGCGCAACCGCAAGTCGACATTATTGGAGCTCGGCAGACCATCGACACCTTGAGCCTGATCGCCGCCAAGACCAAAGGCAATTTAACTCCCGCGGAAGAAAATTTCCTGCAGAACAGTCTTTACGAACTGCGCATGGCATACGTGGAAGTGACCAATGCTCTCGCACGGCCGCCGCAACCAGGACCTGCCACCGGAACCAGCGGAAGATGAAAGCGACCTTGACCGTGTTGGGTAGTGGCACGTCGATGGGCGTGCCCACCCTGGGATGCGATTGCGCCGTCTGCCATTCGACCGATCCGCGCGACCGGCGGACGCGGCCGTCCATCATGCTGGAGTACGGCGGGAAGGTCGTGCTCATCGATACCACTCCCGACTTTTACACGCAGGCGGTCCGCGAAAACATTACACAGGTTGACGCCGTGCTTTACACGCACACACACGCCGACCACATCCTGGGCATCGACGACTTGCGCCCTCTCAGCTACCGGCACAAGCCCGGCAAACTCCCGCTCTATGCACGGCCAGACGCGGCGGCGTTCTTGCGGCGAATGTTCAGCTACATCTTCGACGCCGATTACAAATTTGGCGGACTGCCGCTTCTCGAACTTCGCCCCATCGATGGCCCGGTGGACGTGTTCGGAGTCAAGTTCGAGCCGGTCATCCTGATCCATGGCGAAACTCAAATCTACGGATACCGGTTCGGCTCGGGAGCGTACCTGACCGACCACAGCGAGATTCCGGAATCGTCACTGCATCAACTGGAAGGGCTCGACATTCTGTTTCTGGATGCCCTGCGGCATAAACCCCATCCGACCCATTCGACGGTGAAGAACTCACTGGCCATTGTCGATCGGCTGAAACCGAAACGGGCATTCTTCACGCATATTTGCCACGATCTTGCGCACGAGGCCACGAACGCCACATTGCCCAGACATGTGCGGTTGTCGCACGACGGTATGAAGCTGGAGTTTGAGATTTGAAGACGACGTCGGAGCTCAGACGTCCGACTTAGCTGTGTCATCAGCGTTTCGCCTTGTACCCTGAACGCTGACGATTCTTGGCTGGCGTCTGAGGTCCAGGGTCCGACGCCGCCTTAGCTTGTTATGCAAGTCTTTCACAAACTCGACGACGTTCCGTCCGACTTCGGCCCCGCATTCGTCAGCGTCGGCAACTTTGACGGAGTGCATCGAGCGCACGCGCACGTGCTGGCGGAGATCGTTTCCCGGGCGCACGCCAACGGAGGCAAAGCTGTCGCCGTCACGTTCGAGCCGCATCCCACGCGAATCTTGCGGCCTGAGGCGGGTTTGAAACTACTCACGCCCACTCCGGAAAAACTGCGCTGGCTCGAAGGCACGGGCGTCGACGCAGTTCTACTGCTTCCCTTTGGGCGCGATCTCTCGCTGATGACACCACGCCAGTTTGCAGAACGAATTTTGAAGAAGAGGCTGCATGCGCGCGAAGTGCACGAAGGTTTCAACTTCCGCTTCGGCCATAAAGCGGCCGGGGATATGAACCTGCTGGCGGAACTCGGACGCGAGATGGGGTTTGAAGTGAAGGTCTATCCCGAGATGACATTGCGCGGCGAAACCGTATCGAGCAGCCAGATTCGCAAGCTGCTCACCATGGGACAAGTGAGCCGAGCGCGGCACCTGTTAGCACGACCGTTCTGCATTCTCGGAACGCCGGGACGCGGGCGCGGCTATGGATCGAAATACACGGTGCCGACCATTAACCTGGCGCGCTACGAAGAGCTTGTGCCAAAGGACGGCGTCTACATCACCTGGACCCGCGTCGGCACAGAACGCTTTGATTCGGTCACCAATGTCGGCAACCGCCCAACGTTTGGAGCGGAGCTATTCGCCATCGAAACACACCTGCTCAACTTCCATCCCATTGAGCTTACGCCAGAGACGGAAGTGGAAATCTGCTTCTTGCAGCGCTTGCGCGATGAGATCAAGTTTCCATCCGTCGAAGCCTTGCGCGAACAGATTGCGCGCGACGTGAAGAAAGCGCGGCGATATTTTCATCTGCTGCAAAGGGCGAACGGTTCCACAGAAGCCTCGCGCTAGTGAGGTAAATACCCGAATTCCATGGGCAGTTTTCCGTCGACGTGAACTACGTTGATGCTGTTATCGATGGAGTGGACTTCAACCAGGCCCATGGCTCCGGGTTCGGATTGCACCTCTTTCAGGACATCGGCGTCCGTATCCACAAAAACGATCGAATCTTTATGCGCGCTGAGAAAGCTCTTCCATTCAGCCGCGGACATCTTGTTCAGCCGCTCTAGGGTTTCGGTTTCGCCGGCTGAGTCTTTATGAAGCACGAGGACAATGTTCTTGCCGTCGGGCCACTTTTTGATTTCTCCGCGAACAATTTTCGCCAGATGTGCGGAAGTGACATTCTCGACCGTGTTGTCTTTGTTGACCACAACGGCTGTATGGTGCGCGAAGCAAGGCGTCAAGCAGACGCCCAAAAATGCAAACATGTAGACCGCGGAGCGGATTCTCATCACCCGAACCTCGAAAATGTTTTTTGGGGGATAGTGCAAGGCTAGCGAAGGACATCCAGCGATGTGTCAAAAAGGTGTAACCCAGCCGCACCGAAGTAACCGACGGTAATCATGACTTTAATCTCGCTGGACACCGAAACGCAGTTCCGGGCGAAGGTCTGTCAAATCTTTCCATGAGCGTCTTGTTTTGACAATCCAGTTGCAGGCTTTACAATCCGCCAGACTTAGCTTCCATCTTCCATGGCAATCGGCCCCATCCAACTGATTCGGCAAGCAACCCCTGGCCAGCGGAGAACGCTGCTGGCGGCGGCCATGGGATGGGCGCTCGACGCCTTCGACGCGATGCTCTACTCGCTCGTGCTGGCCTTGTTGATGCGGGACCTGGGCATGAGCAAGACGCTCGCCGGGTCGCTCGGAACCCTGACGCTACTCGCCTCAGGCATCGGCGGTGTGCTGTTTGGCTTTCTCGCCGATCGCATTGGGCGCAAGCACGCGCTGATGGCGAGCATTCTGACATATTCAGTGTGCTCGTTCGCTTCCGGACTGGCCACGAGCATCGCGATGCTGGCAGTAGCCCGCTTCGTTCTTGGCCTCGGGATGGGCGGCGAATGGAATACTGGGGCGACGCTCGTCGCGGAAAGTTGGCCCACTGAGTTTCGCGCCAAAGCCATCTCGATCGTACAGAGTTCGTGGGCCTTGGGCTTTGCGGCGGCGGCGCTGGTAGCGGGTCCGGTGGCGCGGTTCTATGGTTGGAGAGCGGTGTTCTTTGTTGGAATCCTGCCGGCATTCATCACGCTCTGGATTCGGCGGAGCGTGCCAGAGTCGGAGATGTGGCGGGAACAGCACGGTCCCCGCTCGGATGAACACACTGGCATACCCAGCAACAATGATGCGAGCTATCTTTCTACCAGCTTCTCGGTGATCTTTCGGCCGCCCTACGCGCGACACACGATCGCTCTTCTGTTGTTTAACTTCTTCGGAATGTTTGCGTGGTGGGGCTTGTTCACGTGGCTTCCTCCGTACCTGTCGCTTCCCGTAGATCAGGGCGGGCGCGGATTCGGCGTGATGGGCATGACGACGTTAATGGTCGTGCTCAATCTGTGCGGGATGTTTCCGGGATACGCCAGCTTCGGATGGGTGGCAGACCATTTAGGACGTCGCAAGGCTTTTCTCGTGTACACGCTGGCAGCAGCGGTTCTGATCCCACTTTATGCCGCGGCGCGTTCGCAGGCCGTCCTGCTCGTGCTCGGTACTCTGGTCGCGTTTTTCGGGACCGGAATCTTCTCTGGCTCGGGGATCATGGGAAGCGAGATATTCCCCACCGCCGTGCGCGCCCGCGCCTTGGGTTTCACATACAACGGCGCTCGCACGATGAGTTCGGTCGCTCCTCTCGTGATCGGACACGTAGGGCAGACAAAAGGATTGAGTTGGGCGTTTTATTTATGCGCCGGGGGCTATCTCTTGGCCGCTCTGATGACTACGCAGTTGCCGGAGACGAAGGGGAAGCGGCTGGAGTGAGCGGCAAGTTCGCTAAGTCTCCAACAGCCCCGATCTACGGGTTCTCGTTTGGTGCTGCTGGAAGTGGCCCACCATCGTCTGTACACGGCACAGAATCAACGACTTCTATCGCAAGGCACTCAAACGATCCGCCCATTCCAAATGCGGGCTCAATTTCGACAACGAAGTACGGCGAAGGGCCTTTCGTCCGCTCCTGGCTCTTTACAACGAGCCCCATCATTGCATTTTGATGGTTGAAGCCTTGCATCTGGAACTCCGCGACATGCGTAAACTTGATTGTTGTGAGTGTGTGGTGTTGAAGAACTATATATCCCTTTGAATCAACGCTCTTGGTCAATTGCCAGACATGAATTCTCAGCGTTAGGACCGGGAACTCGTAGATGCCTCTGTCTGGCCGAACGTCACCTCGAAGGAAGTGGAGCTCCAGTACTTCGGCGTCGTGGAATGAAGGCCAATAACCGAAAATGCTAGTCAGTTTTTCGCTACCACCAATTAGAGACACGATGCTTGTCATATAGCTGACTTTAACCCTTCACTCGATCGGATCGATGACAACTGATTCTTGCCCCGCCGCACCTCTGCCTGGCAGTTGCACAATCACAATGGCCGACAGCACCAGCACAATCCCCACTGTCTGGATCGGGCGTACCACTTCCCCTAGGAACGCTGCCGCTAGCAGGATTGAGAAGACCGGCTCCAGGCAGCTGGCAATGATGGCGCGCGTGGGCTCGAGATGCTGCAGTCCAAGGAAATAGAGCGAGAACGATCCCAGCACCGAAATCATGGAAAAGACGAACAGGAATCCCCATTGCGCCGGCGCGTAGTGCTCGGCGACCACTTTCCACGGAGGGTTCACGAATAGCCAGAAAACCGCCGCAGAAGTCAGTGTCCAGACCAGAACGCGCCAGCGATCGTGACGCGCCAGGATGCGGTGTCCGCCCACGTTGTAGAACGCGAAGGAGAACGACGCGAGCAGCGCAGCGAGAAGGCCGAAAGAGTCGACGCGAAAGACGGAAGAAGATTTCCCGCCAACGATTCCGATGGTGAGTGCGATTCCCGCGACGGCAACTCCCACGGCTGCGACTTTCTGCAGAGAGAGTTTCTGCTGCCGGCGAGCGACCACATAAAGCAGAACCCAGACCGGCGCCGTGTATTGCACGATAATCGCAATGGCCACGCTCGTCTTCTGAATGGCAACGTAATAGAAGTAATTCGACGCGGCCACCCCGAACATCCCGAGCACGAGGCATTGGATCAGATCGGACGTCGGAAGCTGGATGCGCTGCCAGCCGCCACGTCCCACCAAAAGTGGCAGCAGCACGAGCAGACGAAAACGAAGTCCGCGTTTGCGACAGGATAAGCGGATCGATAGGATGCAGGGCTTGTCCGTTCAGCGCAAGCTTCCCGGTAAACACGGCCCGTCCGAGCGCGGCGGAGACGCCCCAGAGAAATGCCGCGGAGCCGATAAAGAAATATCCGCGCAGGGGATGAGGATTGCTTTGGCTGGGAATAGCGGAGTTCAGGATTCAGTCACCGAATCCGATGATGGAGCCGGATCGAGGAACTGGTCAAGCCGCACGGGATCAAAGCCCACAATCACTTCCGCCGTTTCTCCGGAAACAAGCACCAGCGTGGGAGTTTCAACGCTGTCGTGTTGCTCCGTCATTTCGCGACGGGCCTCAAGGTCCGTGCTGATGTCGTGCTCCTCGAATGCGATTTCTTTCGCCTCGAGAAACATCCTCATCAGTTCACAGGAGAGGCATCCGGGTTGCGTATAGAACAGAACTCGCGTCAGCCGCATTTACTCCACCAGCTCAATCTCTAGAACGTGATCTTCGCCTCTTCTCCAGCATCGCCGACACTGAGCAATATTTTTCTTTCGAGAGTCGAACCGCATCTTCGACTGCTTTGCGCGATACCTTGCCCACGATGCGATAAATAAGATTGATTTCGGTGTACACCGCAGGATATTCCGAGGCCCGTTCGCCCGTCGCCGTGACTTCAAGGCTGGTGAACGGTTCCCGCTTTTTGCGAAGAATTCCGACGACATCCGATGCCGTGCAGCCGCACAGTGCGATCAGCACCAGTTCCATTGGGCTGCTTGCCGTCTTCTCGGTCGCGGTGTCCATCACAAGCGCATGGTGCGAACTGGCCTCACCAATGTAACGCTCTTTGTCGGTCCAGATTGCTTTGGCGGTAATCATCGTACGGCTATCTCCGGTTATCGGTGCTGGGCTCGGGATGAATCAGGACGCGGAACAGTTCGGGCGCATCCTGCTTGAAGCGGATCTCCAACTCCGTCTGAATGTCGTGCACGCGCGCCAGAGAAAGCTCGTCCGACAGCGTGCAATGACACGAGATATACATGCGGCCGCGCACCCGCTTGATCACGAAGTCGTGAACATCAAGGACTTCAGGAAACTGCGAAGCCACGGCCTTGAGACGATGTTCGAGTTCCGCATCGCTGACCACCTCTTCCGGCTTTTCGATGGTAGCTGGCTCACTCTCGATGTGCGTCAGGATGTCGGAAATCTCCGGTACATCCTGGCGCATCTCCGCTTCGAGTTCCGTGACCTGATCGTGCGCCTCTTTGAGGGACATGCGCTCGTCGAGTTCGATGTGCTGTTCGACGTGAAGGCGGCCGTCAAAATCCTGCACGCTGATGTCGTGGACATTGAGATTCTTGTGCGTGGCGACGGCGCGTATGCGATCGAAAATATTCTCGGAATGTTGCGCGCGCGGCAGAGGTTGCACCGTAACGTCGGCGTCGGGAAGAATCTGGCGAACCGCCTCGGTCACCGAGGCGGCGAGTTGGCCGGAACGCTGAAAAGTCACGGTGCGCGCAAGACCTACGGCCAGATCGGCGAAGTAACGGTTCCCCGCCCGACGTATGCGGATGCGGTCGACTTCGAGAACGCCGTCGAGTCGCAAGACCGCGTCGTAGATCTGGGATCGCACCCCGGCAGGAGCAGCATCGAGCAGCGCATCGACGGTGCGGCGCGCCAGACGCCAACTTACCGAAACCACGACGCCGGCCACGAAAAGAGCGGCAATCGGGTCGGAATCGCGCAGCCAGTCGACGTGATACGTCCGGCCAATCAGAACCAGCCCCAGACCCAGCACCACCACCCCGGCAGACCAGATGTCGGTCGAAAAATGAAGCGCGTCGGCTTCCAAAGCCTGGCTGTCGTACTTGATGGCGATGCGGCCGAGCGCACGCGAGCGCCACCAGTCGACACCCATGGAAAACAGCATCACGGCGAATGCCGCAATCGAGGGCTCTATATCAATACGACGGAAGAAGAGGCGCAAGGCAGCTTCATAGATGATCCATGCGCAGGTAAGCAGCAACAGGCCGGTCTCGACGAATGCTGAAAAGTTCTCGATCTTGCCGTGCCCATACTGATGGTCGGCATCCGCGGGCTTGTCGGAAACTCCTACCGAAAAAAATGTGAGAAGAGACGCAATCAGATCGAGGCCGGAGTGGGCCGCTTCCGAAAGAATGCCCAAGCTGCCTGTGCTGAAACCGACCACAGTCTTAAGCCCGGTGATCACGACCGCAGCCAGAACCGAGTTCCCCGCCGCCGCGCGCTTCTCGGTGCGCATCAGATCCGCTGAAGAAATGGCCGGGCTTCCCGACATTCAGGAATTATCGCCGCTGCGAGCAGAAAGCGCCAAGCAAATCGCGGGCCGAACCCGCACTCACTTTTTTCTCTAGTGGCCCACATGCCAGTGGTTCTGGCACGACCGAGGGGCGGGAAAAAATGCCTGCTTGTGCTAGGATTTAATGCTTGGCATTTTGAACTTTCTGATAGCACCAATCCTGGAGGATACGATTTATGGGTAAGAGTTGGCTGATGTGTGTTTTGTTGGGGACGTTGGCTTGGGGACAGGCCGCCCCCGGTACCCCTCCCGCGCCGCAGTCGCCCCAAGCGCCGCCGGATACATCGGCGTCAGTGCCGTCCGATGCAGCGGTGATCACGGTGATCGGCGTATGCGCGGCAGAACCCAAGGCGGCTGCAGCAAAGACCACGGCAGCTGCGAAACCGGCAACCACGGCGAAGCCTGCGGCAGAAACAACCCCCAAAGCCGATTGCAAGACTGTGATCACCAAGGCGCAGTTTGAGAAGTTGGCCAATGCGGTGGCCCCGAATGTCACCCCGCAAGTGAAGAAGCAACTGGCTAGCGTCCTACCCCGCTTCATTGGCATGTCCAGCGAAGCCAAGAAAAAAGGACTCGACAAGACTCCGCAGTTTGAGGAGACAGTCAAGTTCGCCAAGATGCAGATCCTGACCAGCCAACTGCAGCGCGAAATCCAGGAAGAAGCCGCCAAGATTTCGCCAGAGGACATCGAGAAGTACTACAAAGAACACGCCGACATGTTCGAGCAATTCAACGTCGACCGGCTATTCGTGCCTCGCACCAAACAAGGCGACACCGAGGCGAAAGAGGAAGACGAGAAGGATGAAAAGCTGAGCGACGAGGCCAAGAAGGCCAAAGAAGCCGAGGAGAAATCAAAGGCGGATGAGGCCGAACAGGCGATGAGCAAGCTGGCCGAGAGCCTGCGTGCCAGAGCCGCGGCCGGAGAAGACTTCGCCAAACTGCAGAAGGAAGCCTTTGACGCGGCCGGCATGAAGATCGAGTCTCCGACCGTGAACCTGCCCAACGTACGCCGCACCGGTCTGCCTCCCGGACATGTTGCCGTATTCGATTTGAAGCCCGGCGATGTGTCTCAGGTCATCAGCGATTCGGGCGGACACTACATTTACAAGCTGAAAAGCAAAGATGAAATGACGCTCGATCAGGCGAAGAACGAGATTCACAGCAAGTTGCAAAATGATCGCACGCGCGAAATGATGGACAAGGTGAATAACTCGTTCAAGGTGGAAACGAACGAAGCATATTTTGGTCCGGGCGGAGTGGGAACGGCGCCGCCACCGCGACTCCCGCACCCTCGGCCAATGCCTCCCGGCGCCCCGGCGCCTCAGCCGCAATCTCTGCCACCGGCGCAACCTCCGGCGGCAAATCCTAACTGATGGCTAAACCTGTCGTCGTCGTGACCGGTGTGTCGGGCAACCTGGGCTCCAGGCTTCTGCCGCTACTGGGAAGTTATTCGGTGATTGGGGTGGACATGCATCCACCCCACACCGATTCCGAGTTGCAGTTTGAGAGCCTGGACCTCGGTCAGGAATCGTCTACCCGGGTGCTGTACGAACTGCTGCGCGATACCCATGCATATGCGGTGGTTCACCTCGCATTCGTCATCGATCCTGTGCGAACCGGTGTGATCGATGTCGAGCGCATGTGGCAGATCAATGTCGCCGGAACGGCCCGCGTCATGGAAGCCGTCACCGAGGCCAACCGCTCGACCGACGACGGCGTGAAGCAGTTCATCTTTCCCAGCAGTGTTTCCGCGTACGGGTCAGACCTGCCGGCTCCGGCTACCGAAGAGTCGGCCCTGGAGGCTCATACGCTGCCCTACGCTATCCATAAAAAGGAATCGGATGAAGTCGTGCAGACCCGCTCGCACGCTCTCCGCGGATGCAGCGCCTACATCTTGCGCCCCCACATCTTCGCCGGGGCCAGCGTGCAGAATTACCTGATGGGAGCGTTCCACGGTACGCCCAACGGCAAGAGCGAGCGCGCCGAAAAGATGCGCCGCGAAGGCAAACGACTGCCCTGCATGTTCCCCCGCGGCCAGCAGTATCTCGACAACAAGATTCAGTTCGTCCACGTCGACGACATGGCGCGACTCATCCGGCACATCTTGCAGCGCGAACCCGAGACTCAACGCCTCACCGTGCTCAACGTGGCCGGACGCGGCGAGCCGCTGACCTTCGGCCGCTGCGTTGAAATGGCGCAGGCAAAACTGGTGCGCGTGCCCGGAACGTGGGCGATGCAGCAGGTGCTGAAATTTCTCTGGAAGCACAAGATTTCCGCAATTCCGCCTGAGGCCGTTCCCTATATGACCGGAGAATACATCATGAATACCGATCGCCTGCGCCGCTTCCTCGGCCCGGAATACGAGCACGTGATGCGCTATACGATTACCGACGCATTCGCGGACTCCTTCCGTCACGACGCGACTCCAGCCTGAGATGGGCTCTCGTACCGATTCCCGTAGTTTCTGGAAGATTCTGGCTTTGCCGGCTGCCTCGGTGCTGCTCGTTTCGGTCGCCGTGAATCTGTACATCGGCCGCGCGAGTGCGCGACGGCAACATGTGTACAGCGAACTAGCAGACCTGCACGTCGCCGCTCTGGCCAGTGCCACTCCGGTTGACATCGTATCTGCCGACCGACAGACAGTGAATG
Source organism: uncultured Acidobacteriaceae bacterium (assembly GCA_963788555.1). Lineage (GTDB taxonomy): Bacteria > Acidobacteriota > Terriglobia > Terriglobales > Acidobacteriaceae > Sulfotelmatobacter. The sequence goes on from CAWBHM010000008.1 coordinate 1,858,506, forward strand.
CGTGGTTTCAGGGAAAACTTCCGTTCGGCTTCAGTTTGCCGGAATTGCAAGGCACGGATTTCACTCTGCTCGGAGGACGCGTCACCTATCTTGCCCAGACGCCCGGCGCCCATTTGATCTACCGGCTGCGAAAGCACGAGATTTCTGTCTTCATTTTTCAGGATCGGGGACAGGAAACCGCGAGCCTTCCGTCTGGGCCCGTTCACACGTTATCGTTTAACGTGAAGAACTGGCGACAGAGTGGATTGCGATATTTTGTATTGGGTGACGTCAGCTCCGACGATCTGCAAGCCCTGAGCAAGCTGCTGCGCACCGCAGAGTGAGCTGCCACTGGCCGCTCCGCCTATTTCTTGCCGCGATAGAGGCCAGCGATTCCGAATGTGTAAGGCGTCCATGTTACCTCGCTAAAGCCGGCACGCTTCATCCTCGCAAGCATCGCGTCCGGCGGCGGGAATCGCTCTACCGAAGCCGGCAAATACGCATAGGGACCGCGGACACCGGAAATCAGCGTACCGACGCGAGGCAGCACCTGCTTGAAATAGACTTGGTAAAGCGCGCCCATAGCTCCCTTCGGTTCGCCGAAATCGAGGATGCCGCATTCTCCCCCCGGACGCAGTACGCGGAAGATCTCGTTCAGCCCGGCGTCATAGTCTGCCAGATTGCGGAAGCCGAACGCTGAAGTCACGAGATCGAAGTTTTCGTCCGGGAATGGAAGATTTAGTGCGTCCGCCTCGATCCACCCCGGCCTTGATCCGTTCTGCGCCGAAGAGGATTTCGCCGTCGCGCGCTGCAACATGGCGTGCGAGAAGTCGGCGCCAAGAATTTGAACGGAAGACGACTTTCCTGTCTGCCGACGAAGAGCGAACGTCATGTCCCCCGTTCCGCAACAGAGATCAAGAACCCGGGCATCCGGACGAGTCAAGGTATGTCGAAAGACGCGCGCCGTACGCCGCCACCACATGCGGTCGATGTTGAACGACAACACATGGTTCAGCAGATCGTAGCGCGGAGCGATCGAAGTAAACATCTCGCGCACCGCGCGCGCCGCGGAATTTGCGTCGTGGGCCCCTTCGGGTGCCGCTCCGACTACTGTAGATTTGGTGGTTTCCTGCACCATTGCCTGAGGGAGTGGCTCACCCTCGCTTCTTCTTTTTCAATCGGTTCTTCTGCCGGGCGCTTTTCACTTGCTCAGAGATCATCTCCACCTGCAAGACATGGTTCCGATCGTGGCCGGCGAACATGCGCGCCAAGTGCGCGATCGTCTCTTTGCCGCGCTCGGCATGCATGCCGTAATTGTCCCAACTCTCGCGCGGAAGCGCCTTCAACATTGCCAGGTTGTTCTCACGCAGCACCCGGAAGACTTCCAGCGACTGCTTGGCATCGCGTTTGCCGTATTGAAACACCGAGGCCCACGCGTCCTGATCGAACGCCTGGATCGGCGTCCCATTGGCGCCGAGCACGGAGCGCATTCGCCAACTGGCGACGATTTCAGCGTCTGCCAGATGGGCAACAATTTCCGCGATCGACCACTTCCCTGGCTCCGGTTTCCACTTCAGTTCCTTCGGAGTCAGACCTTGCATATGTTTCTTCAGTTGCCCCGCGGTAGCCCGCTGTAGTTTGATCGCGTCCTGGCCTTCCACGTGGCTCAAGATTCGTTGGATATACTGCTGCGCTGTCTCCGGCATATTTTCTTCTCGCTTAATTGAATTACCTTCCCCAGACCCATCCGCCGCGCGAGAGCCGACGCAACTCTTCAACCGCATCGATCACGGCGCTCTCGGGCACGTCGCTGGCAACTTCCACCTTCCCGATCTCACGCGGCAGGATGAAATGTACGACTCCGTTCTGAGTCTTCTTGTCGGACTGCAGCCGAGCCAGAATCTTGCGCGAGCTGACGTTCACTTCGGGCAAGCGCCCCAGGCTCAGCACGGCGTCGGCAATACGCCCAGCCGTTACGCTGTCGGTGCGGCCCACACTGAGCGCGATATTGGTTGCGGCTATCATCCCCCACGCCACGGCTTCGCCGTGCAGCAGTCGCCGGTAGCCGGTTTCGGCTTCCAGCGCATGCCCGATCGTATGTCCCAGATTCAGAACGCGGCGCAAGCCTCCCTCGCGCTCGTCCGCCGACACGACTTCCGCTTTCAGTTTCACCGATTGCGCAATCAGCCACTCGAGTTCGACGGGATCGCGCTTCAAGATGCGCGCACGGTTCTGCTCAAAACGCAGAAACAACTCGATGTTTCCAATGATCCCGCACTTCAGCGCTTCGTAAAGCCCGGCGCGAAACTCGCGTTCGGGCAGCGTCTTCAATACCGTGGGATCGATCAGAACCACGCGGGGATGGTAGAACGTTCCCACCAGATTCTTCCCGGCTACGAGATTGACCCCCGTTTTGCCGCCGATCGACGCATCCACCTGGGCCAGCACGGTCGTGGGAATTTGAACGAGCTCAATGCCACGCATATAGAGCGAGGCCAGCAGGCCGCCCATGTCTCCCGTGATGCCTCCGCCGAGAGCGACAATCACAGCCTTGCGATCCGCGCCCAGTCGCGCCAGTTTTTCCGCCATCGCTTCCACCGTCGCCAGGCGTTTGGTCGGCTCGCCATCCGGCATTGGAATGACTTGCGGAGTGAACCCCGCCGCTTTGAGGGAACTCAGAAGTTTCGAGCCCCACCGCTTGCGTACCGGCGGAACAGTCACCACAAAAATACGGCTGGCCTGCGGCAGCAGTTCGCTCAACACCGAGCCAGATCGAGTGAGCAGGCCATTCTCAATCAAGGCCTGGTAAGGCCGCGGGAGCACGTGAATAGTCACTTGCGACATGCCGTTCCATGATAGCGTAAGCACGCGAGTGACTGCCCCGCCTCGCAAAGTGGTACCATTCCCCGTTTATGAAGGGTCTACCTCTCGAGACCGACTTCGTTGTGATGGGCGCGGGTGTTGCCGGCCTGCGTGCCGCGATTGAACTGGCAGCGGCAGGCCGCGTTCTTGTACTCGAGAAAAAGGACGTCGTCGGTGCGAAGCCGCAATCTCCTCCGGCTGCGACCCTGAGCGACGAAGAAGAAATCGTCCTGCACCTGCAAGACACGCTCGGCGCGGGAGACGGACTGTGCAATCCCGAGGCAGTCAAGATTCTGCTGGAAGAAGCCCCGCAGCGCATTGACGAGTTGATTGCCTGGGGCAAACACTACTCCGGCAAACTGGTCTTTGGACTGGAAAGCGCGCATAGCCGCCACCGCAGCCTGCACGCGGAGGGTGAGTCCACTCCCAGCGAGGTCCTGCGTACGCTCCACGCCAAAGCGGCGTCGCTGAAGCACATTTCATTCGCCCCATTTTCATTTTCCACCGGCCTGCTCACCGACGCCGGACGCATCACCGGGATTTCGCTCATCGACGACAAAAGCGTTCCCCAGGAGATTGCGTGCACGGCCGTGTTGTTGGCGACCGGCGGAAGCGGCCAAGTCTATCGCCACACCACCAACTCTGAGACCGCCACTGCCGACGGCATTGCCATGGCCTATCGTGCTGGAGCGGAACTCAGCGACATGGAGTTCGTTCAGTTTCATCCGACGGCTCTTTACATGAAGAAGGTGCCTCGGTTCCTTCTGTCGGAAGCGCTGCTCGCGGAAGGGGCGCATTTGCGCAACTTCGAAATGAACCGGTTCATGGCGAAATACCACTCGTTGGGAGAACTCGCTCCGCGTGACGTTCTAGCGCGCGCCATTGTGCATGAGATGGAAGTAAGCCGGGCGAAAGATCCGTTCGTATATCTGGACCTGACCAATCTCAATGCCGCCAAGGTACAGAAACGCTTTCCCCGAATCTACGCCACTTGCATGCGCCACAACGTGGATATTACCGAGGATATGATTCCGGTGCGGCCAGCAGAACATTGCGCGATCGGGGGCGTACGCACCAATCTCGACGGCAAGACGAACACTGCCGGACTTTACGCCGCCGGCGAGGTCGCGGCAACGGGAGTACACGGCGCAAACCGTTTGCCGAGCAATTCCCTGCTAGAGAGCCTGGTGTACGGAGAGCGCGCCGGAAAGGCCATGCGCGAGGAACCGAAGCCGCAGTCCCGTCCCGGCGCGCAACCGAAGGCGGCGTATTCGAATGGTCCGGTGGATTCTGGCGTCGAAGAACTAATCGGACAGATTCAGACTCTGATGGAATCGGAAGTGGGGATCGTGCGCTCACGTATGGGAATGCAAAAGGTGATCAAGCTCCTGGAAGAAATGGCTCCGAAACTGGCCCACCCTAAGACGCGGCGCACTCACGAAGCCGCGAACCTGCATTTGGCAGCGCTGTTGCTGGCGCGGTCGGCGCTGGCGCGCGAAGAAAGCAGGGGCGCGCATTACCGCATGGACTATCCCGATCACGACGACAAGAAGTTCCTGAAGCACTCGGTGATCCGAGGCGACAAGGTACTCTTCGCCGCATAGGCAACTGCACGAGTGTGACGACAGGTTCTAGCTGTTGCTATCCTTGGGAAAGACCGCCGAAACCGCGACGGATATCAGAATGACTCCGGCCACCGTTCCTAGCGTCACCGGAATTGAAACTCGGTAATATTGGGCCGTCATCATCTTCAATCCCACCAGAATCAGAACTACCGCCAGCCCATAATGCAGGAAGCGAAAAATCTTCATCAGCCGGGAGACTGCGAAGTACAGAGAGCGCAGCCCCAGAATCGCGAACACATTCGACGTGTAGACCACGAAGGCATTCAATGTGATCGCCAGAATTGCAGGAATGGAGTCGACCGCAAAAAGAATGTCGGTCGTCTCGATCACCACAAGAACCGCCAGGAGCGGCGTAGCGTAAAGGCGCATGTTATCTTTCGGGTTGCGGATAAAGAATCGTCCTGCCTGATACTCGTTGGTCACCGGAATCCAGTGGCGTAACGCTTTCACCACCGGGTTGGCGGAAGGGTTGATCCGGTGATCTCCCATGATGCAGACGCGGATTCCGCTATAGATGAGCAGACCGCCGAAGATATAAAGCACCCAGTGGAAATGCGAGATCAAGCCAACTCCCGCACCAACAAAAAGGCCTCGCATGGCGAGCGCACCCAAAACGCCCCAGAATAGAACGCGATGCTGCTCCGTGTCCGGGACCGCGAAATAGTTGAAGATCAAAAGAAAAACGAACAGGTTGTCGACGCTGAGCGACAGCTCCAGCACGTAACCGGTGACGAATTCCAGAGCCACCTGCTGGCCTTGCCAGAAGTACAAGATCACCATGAACGCGGCGGCCAACACCACGTACATGGCGCTCCAACCCAGCGATTCGCGGAAGCCGACGACGTGGCCTGGGCGGTGAAAGACGCGAAGGTCCAGCACCAGCATGCCCAGCGCGAAAAGGTTGAAGAGAATCCAAAAATAGAGCAATGCGAAGTTCCTGGCGGCCTAAACACTTGTTGAATTTTATTTGCCGATCGCAAGAATCAGCATGACGGTATGCAATCAACCATCAGAAATCATCGATCATTGATTATTTCAGCCTACCCCTCTGGCCGCTCGCCCAATCATTCCAAATCCCAAAGGCCTTGAGCAGGTCCACGCTATTCGTCTCCCGCATCGTCTGCTCAATCTGATCGTGAGTCAGCCGCGCTCCAATTCTCTCTGGCAGGTCAGCCAGTTCGACACTAAGGGTCGCTGCCTCCGCCACGTGCTTCTTCAACTGGGCAAAATCAACCTTGTCGTACGTGTCGGAAACAGCATGGTAGTTCTCAAGATAGTTAGCTTCCTCTTGATCGGCGACGAACGTGGGCACGCCCTCTAGCATGAAATCGAAGTGATCGGTTCCCCATTCCATGTCCGCCTTGAGTTCTTTCACGTCAAATTGCGCGAGCGGAGCGATTAACTCCTTAGCTGTATAGAGAACGTCCTTGCGGCCGCCGACGGAGAAGCCAGTCGTCTTCCCCGTGCCCGAGTCGTAGATGACGACTCCCGCAGCCTTGTCAAGTTCGGCGCGATGGTTGAAGGCATAGGCCCGCGAACCAATCAGCCCCAGCTCTTCCCCGGAGAAGAGAATGAAGCGAATCGTGCGCCGGGGCTTCACGCCTGATGCCTTGATGGCTCGCAGTGCATCCACCACCAATGCGGCGTTGCAGCCGTTGTCCAGAGCACCCGTACCCAGTTCCCAGGAATCCAGATGTGCACCCAGGATTACGAACTCCTCCGGCTTCTCGCTTCCACGAATCTCCGCAATCACATTGGACGATTTGATTGGGCCCCCAATCTGATTCGGAATCGATAGATCCCCCCAAACCAGATTTCCGGAAGCCAGCAGGCGCGCTATTCGCTCTCCATCCTCGCGCGCCACCAGCACCATCGGCAGCCGATCGATTTCTCCAAAGCCGGAATTGGTGTGCCGGTAGAGAATGTCGTGCTCTCGCGTGGCCATGAAGGCCACCGCCGCTGCCTTTCCCTTCACGGCGAGATTGATGACAGGCGGAGCCTTCGAATATTCGGCAAAAAGGTCGTCCCAGGTCTTGAGAACAGCCGTGTGGACAAGAACGATCTTGCCGGAAATCTCGCCGGCTTTTTTGAAATCGGCTTCTGTGCCTTCGCCCACATCGACGATCGGAACATGCTTCACCGGCGCAAGTGCGGGTGCCCATGCCACCGAAACTGCACGGACGCGAAACGACGAGAGCACGGTTCCTCCGCCAACCTTCGAAGCGTCGACCTGGTAAGCGGTGGTTGCAGTCATCTCGGTGGCGCCTTCCGACCACGAGGCTTGAATCGTGAATCCCTCGGTATGAACGCTGTCAGCGCCTGCGGCTGTAAAAGCTTGCACTCCCCACGCCACAGCATGCTGCATGGCAGGAGTCCCGGGCACGCGTCCACCGACCTCATCCGTCAAACGACGAAGATTCGTCTCGAGCGGTGAGGGTTGAAGGGCCGTTTGGATGACCTGATTCGCTTCGTTGTTTTCAGCAGGAGGAGTTGCGGCGAGGCATGTAACGCTAAACGCGCAGGCAAAGAACAGGGTCTTCACAGTTCTCATATGTGGGTTGCATTAGAAATGAAATTCTGGAAAATCGCAAAACGAGATTGGCGCGCAGGTTCTCTGCAGATGAAGACTTTACTTCGGAGGCAGTGGCTCCATCCGATCAAGAATGCGCACTGTTTCGAGAATCACGCTGCCGACTATTTGCAGACTCTGCGGGCTCAACTTGTCGACCGTGTCCTGCGGCGTATGCCAGAAGACATTGTTGTAGCCGTACGAGAAATCAATCAGGTCGGCGCTAGGCACGCCTCTCTTCACAAAGGGCAGGTGATCGTCGCTCACCTGGTTGTTGCGCGCAAAAAAGTGCGACTGATATCCCAAACGCTTCGACGCCTCACCGACCACGTCTTCCAGCCAGGGCGTCGAGTTCTTGTCGCGATCGATATTGAGATCAGAGTCGCCAATCATGTCGGCCAGCAGGAAGGCCTTGATCTTTTTCAGCGTGCCGTCGGCCTCCCACTTTTCTGCTACGTGGCGAATGCCATACAAGCTGTCGGCGTCGCTCCAATCTTTAATCGCTTCTTCCGCGTCATCCCAAACCAGCCAGACGCTGTAGCCATCGCGCGTTTTGCCGCGGAGTTGATTGGCCAATTCAAGCAGCAGCGCGCTGGAAGATGCGCCATCGTTGGCTCCCACATACGATGTGTCCTTCAACGGATAGTTCGTATCGTAATGGCTGGCAATTACGATGATGCCGTCTTTCGTTCCTGGATATTTGGCGATGATGTTGTGCACCGGAAACTTTCCCGCTGGCGTGTCGGCGGTGAAGATATCGTCCTCAACCTGGTCGCCCTTCAGGTGTGAATCAAGGTAATCTTCCACCTTCTTGTGATTAGCACTGCCGATCGGACGCGGACCGAACTTCACAATCTCCTTCACGTACTGCATGGCACGATCGGCGTCAATCGTGGGCGGCGGTCCGTTGTCGGGAGGAAACGACAGTGGCAGTCGGGCGGTGTCCGGGGATGCAGGAATCTGCTGAATCTGGCCTTCCGCCGTGCTCTTGTCACGATCACACGCCAGCACCAGCAGAAGACAGGCAAGCCCAATCCACTTCAAAAACGTCGGTCGCTCTCATTACGCCTGCTTTTCCTTCCGGGCCGCGCGCTGCTTGGGATGCACCAGCCACGCGATGCTGATGCTGATCGCATAAAGCGCAAGCATGGGCGCTGCGAAAACGCACATGTTTACGATGTCAGGAGTCGGCGTGACGATGGCTGCAATGATGAAGATGATCAAGATCGCGTAGCGGAAGTTCTTCCACATGAAGCCTGCGCTCACGATACCCATCAGCGCAAGGAAGAAGATTAGAATCGGCATCTCGAAAATCAGCCCCATCCCCAGCACAATGCTCAGGAAGAGCTGGGTATATTCGCCGATGGTGATCATCGGTTGAAACTGCCGGCCGAAGTGAATCAGGAAATCCAGCGCCCGCGGGTAGACGATCTTGTAGCCGAAGTATCCTCCGCAGGTGAACAGCGCAATCGTCGAAATCATGAACGGAACGGCGTAGCGCTTCTCATTGCGGTACAGGCCGGGAGAGATAAACATCCACACTTGGTAGAGGACAAATGGCGACGTCAAAAACAAGCCTGCCAGCGCGGCAATCTTCAAGTAAAGGTTGAAGGGTTCGGTAGGGTTCAGATAAACGAGTTTCTCGGATAAGCCGTTGGCGCGCAGCGCGTCCATGATCGGCCGCTGCATGACATCGTAAATCCGTTCTACCTTCCACCAACAGGCGCCAAATCCGAACGCAACCGCGATAATCGAGTAGACGATCCGCTTGCGCAGTTCCTCGAGGTGATCCAGGAAACCCATTGTGGGCATGGGCTCTTTTTCAGCATCGCCGCTGCTTTCCGCGGCTCTGAATTCAAACATGCGATTCCTGCGAGCGGGAGGATGTCACATTTCTTGAAGTCCCATCATCCGAGGAAGCGACTGCTTCTGTAGCGAGTGGCGTCGTCGCAGGCGACTCCGTGCCGCTGCCCGAGGCAAACAGTGGCTCATCTTCGGAAGCGGGCACAGTAGCAGCAGGAACTTCGGTCTTGGGAACGTCGGTCGCTGTAGCGACTGTGGGACTGCCTTCGCTGGCCGACGAGCTAGTGAGAGCCCGGCTCGTGGTGCCTTCGACGGGCGGGCTGGGCGGCAGAATCGTCTGCCGTTTCTCAACCTCCAGGTTCGAGATCTCCTGCTCGATTTGCGCCTTGAACTCGTTCGAAGCGCGCTTAAATTCGTTGAGGGCCTTGCCCACCGTGCGCGCGATCTCCGGCAACTTCTTGGGCCCAAAGATAATAAGGGCCAAAAAGAACAGGAAGATCGTCTCCGAAAAGCTCATGCGGTTCATCATATAGCCGGAGCCGGAAAAGCGGCAATCATCGCGAGACTTCACGGTGACAACTTTCTTCGCTCACCTCCGCAGCTTTGGGAGGGCTAGGGCACAATTATGCGCCGCCAGCAAAAAGATCAATCCGGGATCTAGGCTCACTTTGCCGGGTTCCGGAGGAACGGTTTGCCCAGTTGCGTCGCGGTGCGAGAGGGCCATTCCGGAATCAACTCGCTAAACACCGGCAGCCGTTCAGCTTCTCCATTTGGGTTCCCCGGAGGAGTGTGGCATCACGCATGCACCATCGATAGGGACGTTCACCGCACTGTCATTCAAGTTCTGACAGAGAAATGTCGATGACGCGAATCGTTTCGCCGAAAGGAATTCTATGTCCGTATCCGGAATTGCTAGCTCCCTTTTCGATTCCAGTAATCAGACCGTGCAGAACAACATGCAACAATTCAAGCAAGAGTTCCAGCAACTGGGCCAGGATCTGCAGTCGGGAAATCTGTCGGCCGCCCAGGCTGATTTCGTGACTCTGCAGCAGTTAGGGCCGAAGGGCATTTCCGACCCAACCATTCAAAGCGGCAATCCGCTTTCGCAGGCGTTCAACAAACTCTCCCAGGATCTGGCGTCGGGCAATATTTCAGCCGCGCAGCAGGACTACGCCAAGATCCAACAGGCCTTCCAGCACCAGGCATCGCGAACCAACGGTCACCACCATCATTCCGGCGGCGGCGAAAACGGAGAAAACGCGATCAGCCAACTCATGGACCAACTGGGCCAGGCGCTGCAATCCGGCGATCTATCATCCGCGCAGACGGCTCACCAATCGTTGCTGCAAGGCCTCCAGCAGGCCAGCCAAAGCAACGAGCCGACCGCAGCCTCAACGACAGCCTCGAGCAGTCTTTCGCTCAACGCGTAGTCCAAGTTGCGGTTTATGATATTGCCGCCATGCAATTCTGGTTTGCCCGCGGCAGCGAGGTCTCCATCCGCGAACAACTGGTGACGCAGATCGTCCTTGGCATTTTGAGTGACGATCTCGCTCCCGGCCAACGCTTGCCCAGCACCCGGGACCTCGCGCGTCGATTTCACCTGCACCCCAACACGATCAGCGCGGGATACCGCCAACTCGAACGGGGACGATGGGTGCAGTTCCGCCGCGGCAGCGGAGTCTACGTCCGCGCCAGCAAGCCGGAGATGTCCACCACTCCAGCCCTCGCCCTCGATCAAATGATCGTGCGCCTGTTCCGTTCCGCCCGAAAGTTGGGCGTGACCTTGCCTGTGCTTCGTTCGCGCCTGCGGCAATGGCTGGAGATGCAACCTCCCGATCATTTCCTGTTGATTGAACCCGACGAAGAGTTGCGCCGAATTTTGGCGGCTGAGATTGCCCGCGCCGTCACCTTCCCCGTCGAGTCCTGTGCTCCGCAGGATTGCCCAAAGCCGCCAGTCGGCGGCGTTCCCGTCGTGCTGCCCAATCGCATCGACACGGCGCGGAAGTTGCTGCCTCCCGATACTGACGTGATCGCGCTGCAGATTAGGTCTGTGCCCGCTTCGCTCGCCGCATACTTACCTGCACCCTCGGGCGCGTTGGTCGGCGTGGCCTCTCGCTGGCCGGAATTTCTCAAGGTTGCACGCGCCGTGCTCACCGCCGCTGGATTTCACCCCGACAGCCTCGTCTTTCGCGACGCACGCCAGCCCCACTGGCAACGCGGCCTGAAGCAGACGGCCGCTGTCGTTTGCGATCTGCTCACGGCGGCCGAACTTCCAGCCGGCTGCCGGGCGATTCCCTTCTCTCTAGTATCGGAATCTTCCATCGCCGAACTGAAACGTTACGAAGAATTCATCCGCCAGCCAATGGACTCGTAAATCTCGCAAAAGGAGACGCTCGTGAAGGAATTGCTCGCTGAAACGGCAGTTCGAGCCGCACGCTACGTGGCCGCAATTGGCGATCGAAAGGTGTCGCCCAACGCCGAGCAGATCGCGCGACTGGATGCGCTCGGCGGACCTTTGCCGGAGAATCCTTGCGCCCCCGGCGAAGTTCTGGCTTTGCTCGACGACCTCGGCTCACCCGCGACCGTCGCCACCTCAGGCGGCCGCTATTTTGGATTCGTGATCGGCGGCACTCTGCCCGCGGCATTGGCAGCGAACTGGCTCGCGAGTGCGTGGGACCAGAATGCGGCGATGCAGGTCATGTCGCCGGTAGCTGCGAAAGTCGAAGACATCGTAAGCCAGTGGACTTTGGACCTGCTTGGGACTTGCCTGCGACCAGCGGTGTCGGCTTCGTCACCTGCACCACGATGGCGAACTTCTCAGGCCTGGCCGCAGCGCGCTCGGCCCTGCTTCAGCGGGTCGGCTGGAATGTCGAAGAAGACGGCATGTTCGGAGCTCCTCCGATTCGCGTCGTCGTCGGCGAGGAAGTTCACGTCTCCGTGCTCAAAGCACTCAACATGCTGGGCCTCGGCCGCTCCCGCGTGATCACCGTTCCGGCCGATGGCCAAGGACGCATGCGTGCCGATGCCCTGCCCGCACTCGATGAGCACACCATCGTCTGCATGCAGGCGGGCAACGTCAACACCGGCGCCTTCGATCCCGCGAAGGAAATCTGCGCGAAGGCGCGAGATGCAGGCGCATGGGTGCACGTCGACGGTGCGTTCGGGTTGTGGGCAGCCGTTTCGCCGGTCTACGCGCCGCTGCTCGAAGGCGTCAATACCGCCGACTCTTGGGCGATCGATTGCCACAAGTGGCTCAACGTTCCCTACGATTCAGGCATGGTCGTCGTGCGCGAAGCCGAGCATCTGCGCAGGGCGCTCTCCGCCGGCAGCGCCGCCTATCTCACGCAAAGCGCCGGACGCGAGCCTTGGCAATACACGCCGGATTCTTCCCGACGCGCTCGCGGAATCGAACTATGGGCCGCGATGCGTTCGCTGGGCCGTAGCGGACTCTGCGAGAATGATCGAGCGCAATTGTCACCAGGCCAGCCTCTTCGCCGATCGCTTGAGCGCAGCCGGTTTCAGCGTGCTCAACGACGTCGTCTTGAATCAGGTTCTGATCTCCTTTGGAAGCCCCGAGCAGACCCGCCGCGTGATTGCCGAGATTCAAGCGGACGGCACCTGCTGGTGTGGTGGCACGCTCTGGCACGGACACACAGCCATGCGAATCTCCGTTTCGTGCTGGGCTACCACCGACGAAGATGTCGAGCGTAGCGCTGCGGCCATGATCCGGATCGCGAAATCCGTCCTGAGCTCCTGACTTTCTAATGTCATGAATCGTGCTCTTCCCGCGGCCGGCGCTGCGGGCCGAGCCGTCCCAATCGCAGGCGAGCCTTGAGGAAACGCCTGCGACCTCCCCCTGCGGCTCGCTAGAAATCGTCCATTTTCAAGCTGATGAGGAACCCCCAAGGCCCCGCGCCGCATCTCATGAGAGGGCCCAATTCCGGCCCGGTTACCATTGGTGACGATCCCGGTTCGGCCGCGTCTAACCTGGTGATATACTGTCTGATATTCAGCGCGATAGCTGGGGTGGAAGGATCGCCCTCAACGAAGGAAATTTCAAGATGGCCCGTAGTTCACGCCGATCACTCTTCCTCGTAGTTTTTTTCCTGCTCGCCTGCGGCTTCCTGGGCATTCTGTTTGCCCAGCGTTCCGGCCAGCAGTCGTCGATGACCGGCGACTCTGAGGTCAAAGACAGCCTCAAGCAATTCACCGATGTTTATGCGCTCGTCGAGGATAACTACGCCGAGCCGGTGAATGCGGACAAAGCCATCTACAACGGCGCGATCCCCGGCATGCTCCACGCGCTCGATCCGCACTCCAATTTCTTTGATCCCAAGTCGTACGCACTGATGCGCGAAGACCAGCGCGGCAAGTACTACGGCGTGGGCATGACCGTCGGTCCGCGCAACAACAAAGTCATCGTGATCTACCCGTTCACGGGCACGCCCGCCTACAAGGCCGGCATTCATCCCGGGGACGTGATCATTGCCGTCGACGGCAAGTCGACCGAGAACATGAGCACCGGCGACGTCGCCGATCTGCTCAAAGGACCCAAGGGCACCACGGTTCACATCAGCATCGCGCGCGAAGCCGTCGAGAAGCCGATGGAATTCACCTTGATCCGCGACGAGATTCCACGCTACAGCGTCGACGTCCATTTCCTGATCAAGCCCGGCATCGGATACATGCATGTCAACGGCTTCAACGAGACGACCGAGCATGAAGTCTCCGACGCGCTCGATTCCTTCGGCGATCTGAAGGGCTTGATCCTCGACCTGCGCGGCAATCCTGGCGGCCTGCTCAGTGAGGGCGTTGGCGTTGCTGACAAGTTCCTCAAGAAGGGACAGCTCATCGTCTCTCACCACGGCCGCGCCTCCGCCGAGAAGCGCTACATCGCGCAGCATGGCAACGGTGGCAAGGACTATCCCATCGTCGTCCTGGTCAACCGGCTTACAGCCTCGGCGGCGGAGATTGTTTCTGGCGCCATTCAGGATCACGACCGCGGTCTGATCGCCGGTGAAGTCACCTTCGGCAAAGGTCTGGTACAGACGGTCTATCCGCTGTCGGAAAACACTGGACTCGCTCTGACCACGGCGCACTACTACACGCCTAGCGGACGCCTGATTCAGCGCGACTACAGCAACATTTCTCTCTACGACTACTACTACAACCGCGACAGCGCCGAGAGCTCCAACACGGCGAATCGCGAAGTGAAACTCACTGACAGCGGACGCACGGTTTACGGCGGAGGCGGCATTACTCCCGACGTGAACATTGCTCCGGTCAAGGGCAATCACTTCCAGGACACGCTGCTGCAGCACTATGCCTTCTTCAACTTCGCCAAGCGCTACGTGGTCGACGCATCATCCCACGAAGACTTTCGAAGTTGACGACGCGACCATGCAGGAGTTCCGCAAGTCTCTCGACGAAGCCAGCATTGCCTACACGCAGGCCGACCTGCTCGACAACAACGACTGGATCAAGTCGAGCATCAAGTCGGAAATCTTCGTCGACGCCTTCGGGCAGGATGAAGGCATGAAGGTCCGTGCCGAATCCGATCCGGAAGTGGTCAAGGGCCTCGAGCTTCTGCCCCAGGCAAAGGCTCTGGCGGACAATGCCAAGAAGATCGTCGCCGAGCACAACGCGGCTCCGGCCTTCAACCGGCAATAATGCGCTAGCTTTTCCGAAGGCCCGGACGCGTTCCGGGCCTTTTATTTTGATCGCGAACCCCCCGGCGCGGAGTGTGCGACGGCTTTAAGCACGAGCATCCAGAGCATTCATTGACTTCGCCTTCCTGCTATGTGAGAATCCGCGCGAGAGGCCGCTTTTGCGGGGGCAATGAGCGGCAGCCGGCGGTCCCTCGGCGCGGGCGATTTCTGCACAGTCACGGACATGGCTCTTTTTCAATATCATGGAAGAAGCGCGGGACCGTGGCTTGCGAGCCGGGCCGGCCTGAGGCTCGTTTGAAACCCGCTGATTCTGGCGGGCGCTGTGCTTCTCTCTTTGATCGCGGGATGGACCGACCTGCGCAGCCGCCGGATTCCGAATTGGCTGACGGTACCGGGATTGCTGGTCGGAATGGCGGCGAACACGGTTCTCGGGGGATGGAGCGGGCTGAAGACTTCCCTGCTGGGTGTGGCGCGTCGGCTTGGCGTTGTTGCTGCCGTTCGTGCTGTTGCGCAGCCTGGGCGCCGGCGACTGGAAGCTCGCCGGAGCTTTGGGAGCGTTCGCGGGTCCCAGCATGTCTGGTGGATCTGTTGCTCGGTTCGGTCTTCGTCGCCGGAGTGATGGCAGTGGCTTTGGTGATCTACACTGGACGCGTGCTCCAGACGATTGCGCAACATCGGACACATCCTGATTTCGCTCGTCACATTCCGGTTGCCAGGATCGCGGGTCTCCCTCGATAATCCCGATGCCCTGAAGGTGCCGTACGGAGTGGCGCTCGCACTGACGGTGGTGCTCTATGGGATTTTCTGGAAATTTGGAGTCGTGGCTTAGGTCGTGGCCTAGTATGACTAACTTTGCCCGCAAAACATTGCGCCATCTGCTGACCGAAACGCGCGGCGCCGAAATCGCCGAAGCCGCCGCCGTCCTGCCCCTGATGTTCATGATGCTGCTGGGCATCTTCTGGTTCGGACAAGCCTTCAGCATCTACGGCGCCATCACCCGCGCCGCGCAAGAGGGCGCCCGCGCCGGGGCCGCACCTTATTGCGCGACCTGCAACGGTACGAACCTTCTGACGCAGTATGCGACCAACGCCGTTAACGCGACAACCGCCGCCCTGATCGCGTCAAAATTGGATCCCTTACTCGCCCAGTATCCCTCGAATCCGCCAAACTTCAATTCTTGCAGCACTAACGCGGCGGTGACCTGTTCCGCCGGTGGCAGCGCAAACTTTTGCGTGCAGGCTCCAGTTCAATTCTTCCCGACCAGCACTAGCGCGCGCCTGGAGTTTGTGGCATTTCGGTTTCCTTCCAATACCCGTTCCAGTTCTGGCTGCCCTTCACCTCTTTGAACAAGCAACGAATCTGGATCGTAGCGTCGGCCCGCGTCCGCATGGAGACCCACTGATCCTTTTGGCTCATCTTCGACGTTGGTTCAAAAACGACGCCAGTATCGGGATGGCGGAGCGACCGGGGCGCCCAGTTGGTGGAGTTTGCCGTTTCACTTCCGTTGCTTGTTTTGTTTGTGGTCGGCATCTTTGACTTCAGCAATGCGTTTACGCTCAAGCAGAAGCTCACCAACATTGCACGCGATGCTGCCCGCGCTGCCGCTGCCGATCCGGCAAATGACTTGCACCTTCCGTCGGGAGTTCCAGCTTCCGTCGTGGACGCATTTCAGGACATCGACAACTATCTTGTCGCCAACAACATCACCGACTGCGGCGCCAGCAGCAGCGTTCCCTCCTCCTCGGGATTGACCTGGACTTACACAGCGACCACGAATTGTCCTACCGGAGGCCTGATCATCACGATCAACCGCGGCTACTATTTCCCGCAAGCCTTGGCGGCGACCCCACCGTCCACCAATTGTACCTCACAGAATCCGGGAGTGCAGACTGCGGTCATCGGCACTTGTGTAAGCATTCAATATGCCATACCCGTGGAGATATCGGCCGCGTGGCCAGCATCCTCGGATCAACCGCCACTCTGCCCACTCAGATCACGGCCGCGGCCGTAGCGATGAATGAGAACTAAGCCCCGATGAGAGCGCCCCTGATTCGCAGATCGCGCATGCTTCGCTCAAGCCAAGGTGAGCGCGGCGTCACGATGGTGCTGGTCGCGCTGGCGATGGTCGCCATCATTGCGATGGCCGCTCTCTCGATCGATATCATTACGCTGTATCTGGCACGGGAGGAAGCGCAGCGATCCGCCGATGCGGCTGCGCTGGCGGCCGCACGAGTGATTTCGCTTTCGGGCCTGACGGGCGATCCCAACGACTCGGTGACTCCTTCTTTGTGGCATCTGGTTTGTGGTGGATCGTCGAGCGCTGCTACTCAAGCAGCGACCGCAGTAGCAACTCAGAGCGCCGTAGGGAACGCCGCAGCAACCGTTACCGTAACATATTCCACCGCTGCTCTCAGTTCGCCCGACTGCGGAACCTTCGCCCCGGGAGGACCTTTCAGCGTAAATCCCATGGTCACGGTTCAACTCAACCGTGCCAGCCTTCCCACTTTCTTTTCGCGCATCTGGGGAAACCCTGGAAACTCAGTGAGTGCTACGGCGACCGCTGAAGCTTTTAACCCTTCGTATTCAGCGACCGTGGGCAATAATCCCACCGGCATCATCATTCCCGTTCAACCGAGTTGTGTGAAACCCTGGATTGTCCCGAACAAGGACCCCTTGAATCCACCCCTGTGCACGCCCGGTACACCATGCAATCCGTTTGTCAGCAGCACTACTGGAAGCATAGCTCATCCCGGCATATCGCTTAACGGCGTGAGCACAACGGGCGTAATTGGAGAAAGATTCTGGCTCGTCACTGACTGCTTTTACAATGGCGCAAACTGTTCCCTTCGCGGACTCAGTCCCCTCCCTCAGATTCAGGCGAACTATCCAAAGCATGCGCACACCGCAGCCCCGCCAAATCTGGAGTTCGCCCCTGGACAAACTCTTTACTCTTCCGTGGCAGTACCCGCATGCTCTGCCGGATCGTCGAACTTCGAAGGCGCGATCGCGGGCTGCGACCAATCGACCGCCTACCAATGTGGCGTGCAAAGCGCCTCGGCTGCGACTCCCAATATGATCGATCTCAGCGAGAATCCAGCAGGCTCGGGAGATACGATGAACGGAGTGCAATGTCTGATTAATGAAGGCGATGCCGGAGCTACACAGCCTGACGGTCAAGACACGTTGAGCCCCTACGGGAGTCCCTCATCGTATCCGTTTCAAATTCTTGCCGGAACCAGTAATCCTCTCGTCGGGACCGGTCTCAGCAGTGGCAGCCCTATCACCAGTAGTCCCTCGATTGTCTCCCTCCCGATTTACGATGATTCGGCAACGATCATTAACACGACTGGAACAACCCCCATCACGATCGTGGGCTTCCTGCAGGTTTTTATTAATGCGGTCGACCAAGATGGAAACGTCGATGTCACGGTCCTGAACGTCGCGGGGTGCGGCAATGGTTCTGGGACTCCGCCTGGCGTTCCTGTGTTTGGATCTTCTCCCGTTCCGATCCGCTTGATCACGCCTCAGTGATCGCGGGCGGACTCAACGCGATAGGCACTACTGATCCGGCGTATTCTCGTCCGCCGGCGGCTTTCCTTCTCCTTGCGGAGGAACCTGTACCGGCGCAGGCTGCCGGTTTCCCGGTTGAATGTTCATGGTGGCGGGTTCCCGATCGTCGGTGTCATCGCTTTGAACTTGGTGAAGAGGTGGCGCCGAATAGCCGCCTTCGGGACGCGTGCTCAGGATGACGCGGTCCAATCGCGTTGGATCGTCGACCGCGTTCATAATCAGAAAATTAAACTTGGACCCATTCAGCAGCCGCGCCAGATACTTCCGGAGCGGGTCCAGGCGCGATCTCAGCCACGACTCTCTCCTGCTCGGCTCCGGCGGCGATCGAAACTTCTGCGCCCGTGCGCTGCTGTACTGCGAACAAGACCTCCGACAGCGTGGCCTTGTTGGCGTGAATCCCCAGCAATCCATTGCGATACGTGACGTCGAGCGCCAGCTCCGGAGCTGCCACCACGCTAACCGGTTCAGCTCGCGTCGTGTAATTGGCCACCACCAGGCCCGGACGCCTCGCCGGTCCCGACGCCGAATCGTCAACTCCCGCCGAAACCCCGGCTCCGCCACCCAGGACTTTAATGATGACCGTGCGGCCGGAAGGAAATACCTGATACGACTGCGCCGACTTCAAATCGAGCACGATTCGCGTGACTGGCGGCTTGGACTGGAACAGCCCCACCCGCAGATCTTTCACTTCCCCGCGATCCACCGATTGACTGCGCAACTGGCTGCTGGGAACGGCGTTGGGAAAGTCCACCACCAGCCGGTCCGGTCCACTCAAAACGCGAGTCTCCGGGACGATCCGGTCGCTGGCCTCGACTTCAATCTCGACCGCATCCCTGCTGCCCAGCACCTTCACGGTGCGAACCGACGCCTGCGACCACAGCGATGGCAACGAGAGCAGCGCGCACAGTCCGGCTGGAAGCAGCCGGCTCGAAATGACTCGCGACAGATTGTGCATGAATGCCTGCGCCAGGGCGGTCGTCTTTGAATTATCTGGGTGTTCTAGCGCGATTGTAGCAGCGATTTTTCGGGTCAGGACTTACGTTGGTATTAGAACTACAGGTTCCTCTCAATGCACCAACGGCTTCAGAATGTCTCCCAAAATGTCCGCCTGTCCCGCGACTCGCTCCAGGTGAGGATTCTTCTCTCCCTCGTGATACGCCACTGCATACGTCTTGAAAAATTGCGCATTCTCGACGAGCAATTCGATCGGCTGATCGCTTCCCTTCGCAGATTTCAGCGCCGCACTCAACAGGGTGGGCGACCACTTCCGCCCATTGACCGCAAGCAGCTTCATCCCCGGACCGAGTCCCGACTGGTACGCGGGCGATCCCACAACCACATCATCGAGCTTGCCATCTTCCCCCACCAAGAATCCCAGCGAATACGAAAAGTCGCCAAACTTGCTCAGTTTCTCCTCGGCAGCAGTAAACAAATTCGGCTTGTCGTTGTAGACCAGCTTCCATCCTCCGCGCTCAATGCCGCCCAGAGGTGCGTGGGTACTGGTCGCCCCCACTCGCTCGCGCAGCAGACGCGCCCAGTCATACGGCGCAACTTCGTTCAGCGTGCGCACCACATCTTCGAAGGTATACGGCACCACCTTCGGCGGACCGCTCTCCCCTCCGTGAAAGCGCCTGCAAAAATCGTTCAGCGACCGCTGCCCGTGACTTTGTTGCCGGATGATCGAGTCGACCTCCAGCCAAATCAGTTCGCCTTCGGGATAGTAGTCGAGACCGCGCCGCCAGTTCTGCCACTGCGATCCCATCATGCGCAGCGTCTGCACCGAGCGCGCCGTATCTTCCAGAGGTCTCCACGCACGACCGGCACGATGGTCCAGCGCAGCGGCCGTTCCCGCCAGCGCTTCCCGATACTGCTCGTCCGTCCATAACCCGCTCCGTGCCGCCAGCACCGTGCCCAGATATTGTGTCAGCCCCTCATAGACCCAAAGCAGGTCGCCGATCATCGGCTCCTGATAGTTGGGTGTGGCAAGTCCCGCAGGACGGCGGTACTTGCCATTCCACGAGTGCGTGAACTCATGTGGCACCAGGTCTGCATATAACATGTGGAGATCCGGTTCGAGCAGCGCTCGCTCCGCCTCAACGCTGTCGTTGGATTCGTGGTGTTCCAGTCCGTGTCCGCCTACCTGATCGCTCAGCGTCAGAAGAAAGTGATACTCGCGATAGTGGCGCGCACCGAAAAGCGCTCCCGTCTCCGCAACCAACTTCTGGTACGCGGCAACGTCCTGTGGTGTCATCGCCAAGTCGGGCTCGGCATCAGCCACCACATCCATCACGTGGAGCGGCCTCTCGCCGGATTTCGTCAACTCGACCTGCCGGTAATGAGATCCGGCGATCATCGGAGAATCAATAAGAGTCGTGAGCGAGACCGGAGCGAATTCCACGGTGTCCCCAGTCTCACTCGCCACCGGCAGCGCGGTGCCAAATTTCCACCCCACAGGCAGCGTCACCGAAGCCTTGAAACTCACGTCATCCGACCGTGCTCCCTGCGGGTAGAGAACCACCGAGTTCCAGTTCAAATCCAGAATGTTGCTGGACGCCGCGGGCCCACCGCCCCCCGCACTGTCCTGCGTTGTAATCGCATCCAGAGAAACCTCCAGCGCATCCACTCCCGCGGGCACGCTGACGTGGAACTGGTACATATCAATTGCATCGCGTTGCCACGACAACGGATGGCCAGCAGCCTCCATGCGAATTCCGGTCAGCGCGCCAATCGGACCACTGGGACGGTGATTCCCAGGAATCCACTTCGGAAACACCAGCGCCATTTCTCCAGCGTGCGCGGGAACCTGCATGTGCGCGTGATAAATGTTGCGAGGAGCATCCGTTAAATCAACGTGGAGCCGAATGGTCTGGGCGGAGGCACTCCCGCAGAAGGCAGCGACGAACCACAGCAGCAAACTCCAACGACACCATCGCACGCGAGCAGAATCCACGAGAACCCTCCCCTTTCAATGCAAAGTCAGAAGGCTACTCAAACTGATGTGCGAGCGCAAGATGCGAGGAGAGACGATGAGAGGAGACGAATCGATACAACAGAACGGGGCAACCGGAAACGACCTCACGTTTCGGTCCGCTCAGCTTCTGGCAAACCGCTGGCGAGTCTTCCAGTAGATCGCGGCCAATCCCGATGCGAGCAGCAGCCATGTGCCGGGCTCGGGAACTTCCCCTCCCCCATGAGCACCGACACCAGGGCCGCAAGGATCTCCCTTTTTCTTGGCTTGGGCCGCGCCCTCCGCCCGCACGGGCGTAGTAGGTTTCTTTCCCACGCCGCATACGCTGGGCAGCGGCGGCGGCGAAATCGGTGGCCACGTTCCCCCTCCGAACGGATCAACCATCGTCAACGGCGGAGCCGGTCCCAATCCCGGCGGGCCCAGACGAGTCAGCAACGAGGATTCAAACGGCGGCGGCGGATTGTTCACCGCAGTCCCCATCGACGGCTGCACCGGCTCTTCAAACTTGGCCGCCGGAGGCTCCGACGACGAGGTCGCCTGCTGCGGAACTTCCTCCACGCGATTCGCGCAACGAGATCGCGCGATCATCTTGCCGTCGGTGATTACGGTCTCGCCTTTTTTGAGCGTGACTCGATGGCGCGTCCAATACACCTTGTTGCCGATGCGATACGAAACGTACGCCGTTCGCGCCAGAACCAACTGCACCACGCGAGCGTGATCGTAGTCGAAGCCCGCATAGTGAGCCCGAACCACCGGATCATGATCCGCAGCCCACTTCAACTCGCGCGCATCTTTCACACCACCCGCCACAACAGAATACGGATACACCGGGCGGTTCTCCATTTGCCGCAGCGATTCCTGCT
The DNA here is from genome assembly GCA_963788555.1 of uncultured Acidobacteriaceae bacterium. Lineage (GTDB taxonomy): Bacteria > Acidobacteriota > Terriglobia > Terriglobales > Acidobacteriaceae > Sulfotelmatobacter. The sequence continues at coordinate 1,880,414 of CAWBHM010000008.1, forward strand.
CCGTCAATAAGAGGATGTTTCGGTCGGCTTGAGACTGGCGGGCCGGCACTACCAAGCGAGCGCCATGGAATAAGGACGTATGTGGAATCGCAACCAAAGCAAAGCCAACGGCAAGCCCCATAAAGAAGACAGCCAACAGAACGCGACGAATTTTCCGATTTCGGCGATGGCGGCGAGTTGGGCGGCGCCGGACAACCGTCACAACTCTCCCTGCTTCCGGTTCACTTTGCACTTCTACCTACCTTCACAGCCGGCCCTGGGTTCGGACCAAAAAATGGACACAATTCTGCACCTCAGAGTGCAGTTTCGAGGCCACTTCGAAACGCACAATCCTCAACAAAACGCAGGGGATATGAGTTCTGATGGCGAACATGCTACCAGAGCGCGCAGTGCTTTGCACAAAATATGTTTGCATCTGAGAAATCATTTGGGCCGTCAGGCTCAAAACGGGAAATCTCGCTGCGGCCGAGCCGACCAGCCGCTCCGATCGCCGCATTCAGCATACGAAAGACCCGGTGACTTTGGTAACGCCACTGATGGGCCATTCCCCGCAAATCCGACCGTTGGTACTATGCCTTTGGTTACGGGAGTCAGTTCTCCCGTACATCGAGTTTTTCGCCGTCCCCTAAGCGGCGCTACCAAAGCTGGACCTACCCCTAAGGTCTTCAGCAGATTCCCCCGGTAGAACAAGCACCAGTAAGCTGTCGCACCTCTAGGGAGGCAGCCACTTTCGTTTGCTGGGAGGCAAAGAATGCGTTTCAAGCGTACTGCTCTGGCCCTGTTCGTAGCGCTGATAGCGCTGGTTATCACCAATTCTGCTGTTGCCAAATCAGTGACCCTAACTTACGAGTACCAGAATCAGGCTTACTATTTCTCGATCAACGGCAGCAGCCACTTCACCACCCTGATGTGCGATAGCTTCGACAACAGCATCTACCGCAATGAGACCTGGACCGCCACCGTCTCTCCGTTTCTGCAGGGCATTGCCAATAGCATGTTCGGATCTTCGATGACCCTCGACTACAAGGCCGCGGGTCTCATCTACAAGAGCATGCTGGCCGGCAATCTTTCCACCTTGCAGGCGCAATGGGCGGTATGGGGACTGTTCTCCACCAACGCGCAGAATAACTCGCTCTTCCAGACCTATGGCGGCGCTGCCACGGATGCTACTTATCTGACTCTCGCTGGAACCGCCTCCAACAGCGCCTACAGTGGACTGCTGCTCTACACTCCTCTCGGCGCCAAGCCCGGCGTCGGACCGCAGGAGTTCATTGGCTATTGCCCCGCTGTTCCTGAGCCCGGCACCTTGACTCTGCTTGGGACCGGACTGATCGGCCTCGCTGGCGCAGTTCGCCGCAAGTTCGCGAAAGCGTAAGATTCAGTTTCGTTCGGATCACCCTTCTGGACGCATCTCACTCCTGCCGCACAGCTCACTGCTGTGCGGCCTTTTTTTGCATCGACTCCTTACCGCAGCACTCGATCCGCTTCACTCGATCGCGTAGTCAATCTTGATTCCGCGCGCCTCTACCTCATCAAGGAACAAATCCGCCGGAACATCGCGCTCCTGCAGAACTCCTCCCCGCTTGCCTATCGCCCCCGACGCGAGCATCTGCACGACGATCGACGCCGGAAACGCCGTGGTCCGCATCATCGCGCTCATATCGGTCTTCGGATCGTAATGATCCACCATGGTGAACGAGGCCACGCGCCCCTTGAGCCGTCCGCCCAGCAATCCGCGCACCCCGGCTCGATTCACCGACTCGTGCGCCTCCAGTCGCATCAGGCAGACATCCGGGCCCTTGGACGCAAATTTCCCAGCGAAGATTTTCGACATCATCGCCCGAGGCGCAATCTCCGCCTTCCCAAATTTCATCTTATCGCCCGAGAACAAGCCCAGTTCCTTCAGTTCACACAACAAGTCATAATGGCCCGGATAGCGCAGCGTCTTCTCGAAGCACTCGCCCACCCGCCCTTCAAACGTCTCGGGCAACGTCGACGTCCCACCGGATGTGTGGAAGGCCACCAGCGGCGAGAATCCCGCAATATGAAAATCTTCCGGCTCGGTCAGCGGATCGATGGTCGTCAGCTTGCCTTTGCGCAGAATGCGCGCCGGTTCTACATACTCGTTGATCAATCCCTCGACCGAGAAAACAAGTTGATAGTGGAAAGGCGGCGTCGGCTGTTCGGGCAAGCCTCCCACGTAAAGCCGCAGCGCGTCAGCCCGGCCGCCCAGCCGCCGCACCAGTTCCCCGCCCAGAATGGACGCCATTCCCGGAGACAGCCCGCAATCCGGCGCAATCGCTACTTCCCGGCTCTCGGCTTTTTTTGAAAGCGCCAGTTCCTGCCGCACCACCGTGTTGTTTCCTCCCAGATCGGCAAAATGGCAGCGCGCCTCGACGGCCGCCCGCGCCAGTCCCAGATTCAGAAAGTACGGCACAGCCGAAAGCGCAGCATCATGTCCGCGCATCAACTTCGCGGCGGCCTTTTCATTGCTTGCATCGAGCACCGCCGCTCGAACTTTCCTGCCGCCGGTAATGCGATTCACCCGCGCCGCCACCTCGCGCACACGCTTGGAGTCGCTATCCGCAAGCGTCACCGAATCCACCTGCGCCGTCCGAGCCATATCGAACGCCGCTGCTGAGCCCATCATGCCGGAACCAATCACTAGAAGTTTCATAGAAATCCCTTTCGAAGAATTTGTTCGCAGACTCCGAGACACGAAGGCGAGTCGCGTGGACACACCATGGTCCAATCTCGGAAGCTCTGTCGTTTTTTAAGTGGAGGAAGCGAGCCGCAAATCAATCGCTCCCTGAGAGAGTGCAGACACGGGCACTAGAGCCCTGAAGGAGCGAGCCGTTCACAGACATAACGGCGAAGATCAAGCCTAAGATGATCGAGCCTGAGAAGAGTCACCCATAAGAATAGCATCGTGCGCGACTTCTCCACCATTGAAAACTGCGTTCGAGCGCGTACCTGCACTATTGCTTATGTTGACGTTCAAGCGGGAATAATCTCGCGCGGAATACGATCGCCAGCGGCACCGGACCTCAATGAACGAGGAATGGCGCGCGGAACTCAGTGGCCGTACTTCATGAAGAAGCGGACGACGATGAGTAGAGTCAAAACTACGACGATGACGTTTGCGATCATCGGCCTCCACGTCACTACCTCTACGAATCTATCGGACGCGCAAAAGGTTGCTAGAGTACTCCCGTAACGCCCTGCCATAGTCATCGCTCCTCCACTCGTCCAATCGCGCTGGCAACCACACCAACGTGCCAGCAGTTCAACCAATGTGCCAGTGACAGGCTGCGTCATCTCGTTGAGAATTCCGCGCATCCGTTCCGTAGACAAACTCAAACACATCGGCACAGACGGTAGTGTTGAACGTCTGTGCGAAAGGCGAGGACTACAAATGAGTGGTAAACATGGAAACACAGGTTGGTCCAGCGGGCGGCCTGCTGCGGTTCCACCCGATATGCCCTCTGCGTTCGAGACGCGCGCCAGTGAGTTGGGACTCACCGCCCCCACCTACGTGGAATCTCAAGAACTGCATCGGTGGTGCCACGCAAACCGGAACAAATGCTACATCCCAGAATGGCTGCTAAAGACTTGGGGCATCACTGTGAATGCCGATGCGCCGTGACGACTATTTTGCCCGGAACGCAACTTCCCGCAACCTTCCGGGTTGAAAACGATAGACCGTCTATGCACCTCTGGCTCTCTGGCCACTGGAGATCTGCCGTGGAAGACAAAGAGCATTGGATGGAACTCTGCGAACAAGCTTCGAACGAGCCGGACCCGGAGCGACTCCTTCAACTTGTTCAGCAAATCAACGCCGTGCTGGAAGAAAAAGAGACTCGACTGAAAACTGAGCGTCGATCTTAGAATCCCAGTGGGCTTTCCGTTTAGTACGCTACCGGACCGACAGATTGACGGCCACCGCCTACTCTTGCGGCAGAAGTTACAAACACCTTAGTCTCGTGGAGGCAGCATGTCCGCTCATACTTCTCCGCAGCATCCACTCCATCGCATCGGCATCTTGATGGCTCCAACGGGGCGCTACCTCGAATGCCGTGACTGTCGGCTAAGGTTTGAGTTTCCCGCAGAGAAAACGTACAACGTCGTTGCCCGACAGTTCGAATCGATTCTGTGTTCGACCTGCATCAGTATGAAGACTCAATCAGACAAATGCTGAGGGATATTACTGCGAGGCATCACCAGCGTCGGCCCCATGGCGTATCGACACTGGCTGCTCGGAAATTAGGATTGCAGCCTATCGCCGCCCGGCAGGCATCTTCGTCCCATAAGACAGGTTGAGCGTCGCGCCGCGACATCTAGATTTGCGAAGTTATTGTAAATTTT
>CAWBHM010000009.1:0-1065955 GCA_963788555.1 uncultured Acidobacteriaceae bacterium
GTGAAGATGCCGGTTGCCCGCAACTAGACGGAAAGACCCCGTGCACCTTTACTATACCTTTACCATGAACTATGGCCCTTGCTGCGCAGGATAGGTGGGAGGCTTTGATTCCAGGCTCTCGGGCTTGGAGGAGCCAACGGTGAGATACCACCCTGCGAGATCTGTGGTTCTAACTTACTCCCGTAAACCGGGAGAGGGACATGGTAAGGCGGGTAGTTTGACTGGGGCGGTCGCCTCCTAAACGGTAACGGAGGCGCGCGAAGCTACGCTCAGGCTGTTTGGAAATCAGCCGACGAGTGCAAAAGCATAAGCGTGGTTGACTGCGAGTCCTACAAGACGAGCAGGTACGAAAGTAGGCTTTAGTGATCCGGTGGTTCTGCATGGAAGGGCCATCGCTCAACGGATAAAAGGTACGCCGGGGATAACAGGCTGATCGGAGCCAAGAGTTCATATCGACGCTCCGGTTTGGCACCTCGATGTCGGCTCATCGCATCCTGGAGCTGTAGAAGGTTCCAAGGGTTAGGCTGTTCGCCTATTAAAGCGGTACGTGAGCTGGGTTCAGAACGTCGCGAGACAGTTCGGTCCCTATCTGTTGTGGGCGCAGGAGATTTGAGAGGACCTGTCCTTAGTACGAGAGGACCGGGATGGACGAACCTCTTGTGTTCGAGCTGTCATGCCAATGGCACCGCTCGGTAGCGAAGTTCGGTTGTGATAACCGCTGAATGCATATAAGCGGGAAGCACTCCTCAAGATGAGATCTCCCAACCCGTAAGGGATAAGAAGGGCCCAGGAAGACTACCTGGTTGATAGGCTGGAGGTGGAAGCGCAGTGATGCGTGTAGCTTACCAGTACTAATCGCCCGTTCGGCTTGACCATAAAATTTACTCGGTGCAGAAGAAGCTCTTAGCTGTTAGCTCCTAGCTGTTAGCTAGAACCTGAGCAATACCAAGGAGCGCGACAAGAGCTTCGCGCCGACGCAAATGCCGAAGTAATACGTAACTGAAATCGGAACTAAGCAAGAAGAAAGTAAGTTACACCCAATCTATTCAGTTGTGAGAGATCGTTCTCAGGATCTTTTACAAGTTAGCAGCGGCTGTGCCCCTGAGTGGAGCGGTAGCTCCTCTCCCGGCATGGCAGAGCTAGTAGCCAGAAGCTAATAGCTAGAAGCTGCGTCAAGTTGTCGGTAATCATACCGCGGGGGATCCACCCGTTCCCATCCCGAACACGGAAGTTAAGCCCCGCTGGGCCGATTGTACTGCACGCGAAAGTGTGTGGGAGAGTAGGTAGTTGCCGGCATTAATAAAGGCTATCAACAGAAATGTTGGTAGCCTTTTCCTTTTTACCCCCGTAGCTTAATTACTTTCGGAACCTCGCATACTGCGATCCAAAGCCCATAGGATATGGCTATGACTGCACGCGACGAAATTGACCTGCTGCTTCGTGTGACTTCGCAAGTCGCACAGAAGATGCTGGAATCCGGTGGATTGATGCATTTCGGCACGGTCCTTGGATCGAAGCGAGATGTGCAGGTGCTCATGCCAAAGAGCATGAAAGCAAATGTTGTGTGGGAAGAATTGGTGTCTTACTGGAAGCGCGAGATTGGGGCTGCGGCCGCGAAGGCGGAATGGCGAGCGATCGCCTGCTGCACCTACGCAACGGAATTGCTAGATGACAACAGCCTCAGCGGCCCTGCCCTCGTTGTCCATATCGAGCATTTCGACACGAAAACCGGGGCCGAAGATGTCGCCTACAAATATCAGGGCAGTCGAGAAGGCAAGATCGCTCTAGGTGAAACGACTCGAGCGAGTGCTAAGAGGTGGCTCATAGAAAATACTCTCCAGTCAGATCGAACGGAGAATCTGAGATCCTTCGCGAAGAGCGCTCAGGATTTCGGCTGCGGACTCCCGCTTCGCTCACGCCCGCAAAGCGCCTCAAGTTAAGCGCCGCTGGGCTGATTGTACTGCACGCGAAAGTGTGGGGAGAGGTAGTTGCCGGCCTTTTCCTTTTTCCGGTGGGGCGTTATTCTGGTGGAGGGAGTTTCGTAATGGCAAACCTTGATTGGTCGCAGTGTTCGGCGGTGGAGAGCGTTCCCGGCAAGGTGAGCGGTGCGTGGGTTCTGAAGGGCACGCGGATGCCGGTCTCCGCCATTTTCGAAAACCTGGAGGCCGGAGCGAGTCTGGATGACATCCTGCAATGGTATGACGGTCTCAATCGCGAACAGGTTAAATCCGTGCTTGAGTTTGCGGCTCGCAGCCTCGACAAGGCGCCTGCCCTCGCGCCCTAGGTTCGCGTAAGATTAAGATGCTGACATGCGCATCTTGTTCGACCAAGGGACACCGGTACCCCTCCGGGTCCACCTCGCGGAACACGAAGTGCGCACCGCCGCGCAACAAGGTTGGGACGCCCTCAAGAACGGCGAACTGCTCGCGGTCGCGGAAGCCGACGGCTTCGACGTGCTGCTGACCACCGACAAGAACCTGCTCCATCAGCAGAATCTTTCAAACCGGAGAATCGGGATCGTGGTTCTTGGCCTACAGCAATGGCCAAGCCTTCGTCCTCATGTTCGGCTCGTGGCGGAGGCGATCCAATCTGTAACACCCGGCAGCTATACTCAGATCGACTTCCCTTCTGGGCCGGGGCAAGACGGCAGCAAAGAGGACGAACACGGAAGTTAGTCCTTTGGGGTCTCGGTTGAGCTCAGAGATCCCTCGCAGAGAACGCTCAGGATTCGGAAGAAGGTTCCCGTGCGCAAAGGACGCGCGCTTACGCCCTCTAATCGCCTCAAGTTTGGCCCCGCTGGGCCGATTGTACTGCACGCGAAAGTGTGTGGGAGAGTAGGTAGTTGCCGGCATTAATAAAGGCCAGTCTGAGAAATCTGGATGGCCTTTTCCTTTGGGCTTGAGTCCGGGAACGAAGTCCGATAAGGTGTCTTGCCGGAAACCGGAGAAGTTCTCTCATGGCTGAAAAGTCATTTCTTGATCGCGCCGCAGAGTACGCATACAGGGAGCTTGAGCGTGTGGGCGGAGATCCATCGAAGCTCGACCTTCCGCAACAAACCGTCGCCATTCTGTACTCGGTGCAGGCGATCATTGACAATGGCGGCTTTCAATATCTATTCGAGAATGACTTTCCACACGACCCTGACTATGCACGATTCGTGGAGGCGTATCGCCGCATTGGGGCCAATTCGGCGGCTGAACGGTTGGAGAAAGCGGTGGCAATGTTTCCCTTCGAAAACCCTCACCGGTACCAGGATCAGAGGCTGAGTTTCATGGAAACGCTGGACGAGGATAGCGAGTTTTTTGAATTGGGAGACGAGGTTTGTGGCGACGGAAGGGTCTGGGCCGATCTTGAGGTCTATGCGAAAACGAATGCGGCCTCGTTCCCGATCAGTGTGAATTGACCGCACGAGATCCTTCGCAAGAGCGCTCAGGATTTCGGCAGAAGGCTCCCGCTGTGTGTGAGCGAGTGACTAGCTGCCGGCATTAATAAAGGCCACGTTCTTAACAGAGCGCGGCCTTTTCCGCTTTTGGGACAGAGGACCGCAATAGAGCTAGATTGCCCCCCATTTGCAGAACGTGGGAAAGGCGATGGAATTATATTTAACGACTAGGGAAAGATATCCCCGGCTGCAGGAATCTGCTCGAACGCAGAAGATGGGTGGTCAGGAGAAGAATATGTGTATCATTTGTGAGCGCGAACTATGGGGCGAGCACCGCGCGCTCGAACGCGAGTTCTTTAAGCCGTGCGAGACATGTAACAAGTTCCCCGGCACCAGTTCTGAGGGAACCTGCTATCACTGCTTCGCAATTGGCGGCTCGATTGACGAGTGTCCCGAGTGCGCGGGCAAACTATGGAGCGAAGAATTTCTGGAGGCCAAAGACGAAATCGAAGGCCCGGACAAGCTGCTGGTCCCGTTCTAAAGCCGGGAAGCATAGGCCGTCGCCGAGCGGGTTTCGCCGCATCGGCGGCGACGACGCTTCGCAGGCTAACCCGGCGCTTACGCGCTCCAATATTTCGCACCTTCGGAGCTCTCGCGGTCGCGGGACCCCATTCGCCTTCCCCTTCGGCTGCGCTCAAGGCTTCGGCAAAACAGGGCAGGTCTGCGCCATCCGTGATTACCAGTCGATCCGCTGGGTTCCGGCCACTAAATCAAAATGGCGATCGCGGCTCAAGAGGGGAAGAGAATGCTGCCGGCACAGTGCGGCAATCCAGATGTCATTGGTTGGAATTGGCTTACCCTTGCGCTTTAGTTCGAGAGTGATTTCCGCATAATAATGTGTGGTCGGCTCCTGAACGTCCAACACCATGCAGTCATGGAGCAGCCCCGCCAGCCAGTTTTCGTAGGTGGCCCGATTGCGCGATTGGGCGATGCCATGGCGATACTCGCCGAGCACAATCACTGGGAGCACCATCTGTTCGGCGCGGGCGAGAACGGCAATCGCTCCAGGGTCATCATCCGCCGCGGCAGACAAGGCGTTGGTATCAAGGATCACTGCCAGACTTCCCGATCGATCTGCTCGAACGCTTCTTCCACCCGCTTTTCGATTTGCTTTCTCTCCTTATGCAGGTGTTTGAGTTTTCCCAGATGTTTCATCCAGGGCTTTTCCTGGGAGGTAGTTTTCAATTTCTCCTGGACCGCCTCGGTGACGAGCTGGCGCAGGGGAATTCCGCGTTGGGCGGCGGCTGACTTGGCGCGGCGGAACAAGAAATCGGGGATCTCAAGGGTTGTTTTCACTCTCCCATATTACCATATTTATGGGGAGGAGCGTGAAGCTTCCCGCTTCCCTCTCGAACACGGAAGTTAGGCCTCGCTGAGCCGATTGTACTGCGCGCGAAAGTGTGTGGGAGTCCTTCGGCATTCGGACGGGTGGCCCAGCCTTCGGCCCTATTCGTTAGTAACTACCACAACAGAGGGTGCCCCGTCCTTGCGCATCTTGCAAGGGCGGGCGACGATGTCGCGGGCACAAGATCCGTTCCCGTTTGATACGAGCATTCTGAATTCCCACCCTTCGCAAAGTGCGCGAAGGATGGGGCACCCATTGTGTTGCTGGGGGCGGCGAAATCAGAATCCCACCCTCTCGCAAAATACGCGCGAAGGGTGGGGCACCCGGCTCACAGTTCCATTTTCGTAACGTGCCGGCAATAGGCGATAACATAGCTAGCGACCGCGAACTCCCGCTGGTTACCTATCGTGAGTCAAACCCTCATCCCCTTCGACTTCACTCAGAGCCGCACTAATGCACTCGCTCAACCCGCGTGGGAGTTTCGAATTCTGTTACTCCCTGATGGATAAGGTCAAAATCCCCACTTCTCGCGCACAACCGCGCGAGAAATGGGCACCCTGCTCCTCTTAGGCTGAGACGGGCAACCGCCCATTAGGGATTTCCCCAGTTGTGCAGGGACGGGGTCAAGCCTAGCCTTCTTGGACTGGCGTAGTCCGCGTCCCGCATTTCTTTTAGCTGAGGCCGCCTTTGCCCCTCAAACAGGAGGCTCGATGAAAACTAAAACTGCAGCCCTGGTATTGGTACTGGGCTTTGCCGGGTCAGTTGCATGCCTGGCGAAGGACGCGAATCTCGGCACTTGGAAGCTGAATGAATCCAACTCCAGATGGAGTCCGGGAGCGCCGAAGAACCAGACGGTGGTCTGCAAAAAAGCGGGACACGACATAAAGGTCACTGTTGACGGTACGGACGCCGATGGAAAACCGATCCACAATGAATGGAGCGGCAAGTTTGATGGCGAAGACTATCCGGTCACGGGTGATGCCACCTCAGACACCCGAGCCTACAAGAGGATTGACAATTCTTCTAACTGCGCCAAGCTGAACTTCTGCACCCTCGAATTAACCGCCAAGAAGGATGGAAAGGTCACGCTGAGCGGGCACATTGTCGTTTCTCCCGACGGCAAGAGTCGCACAGCCACGGTAAGTGGGACCGATCCGAATGGCAACAAGATTGAAACTACTGTGACGTACGACAAGCAGTAGCAGGCTGCCCCGCCTTTCGCGGGTTTCGAAAGGTGGGAACCGATGCTGGATGCACTCAGAGGTTTTGGGATTGAAGCTCGAAGTGAGAAGCTAGCGGCAGTAAATCAACGGCGGGTGGCCTACCTAAGAATGGGTGCCCCATCCTAGCCGCCTTCTTTGCGGCTAGGGTGGGGATTTTGACTACGCCTCCGAAACGTTCTTGTACCAATCCACCAGACCGCCCCCCCCAACGTTTTCCACAGATTTATTTCTCCCAATGTTCATTCAACCGTGACTGAGATTTCCATTCCTTCCATACTGCGCGTGTGATCGCGGTCCATAAATCGTCAGACCCCGCATCATTGGCACGTAAGTCCCGGGCGCTCAAGATTTTGCCCCTAACTTACTGCAGCCCAAGGATCAATTTGCATTTTTACCCTAACCCACAGATTCCAATAGATCGAGGGGGAGGGGGGATACACCAGTCGAAGGTGAAAAGGTTCAAAAAAGACCAACAACAAAGCTCGGTACTTAAGTCGCAAAAATGGTTTAGCTCATTGCTCATGGCTCACAGCTCGAAGCTGAAAGTGACAGCTGACAGCTGATAGCGCAAAGCCCCGGAGAAGAAAAAATGCCCAACTACCCAAACCGTTGCCAGCACATCAAGACTAACGGCACGCAGTGCGGATCGCCCGCCCTGCGCCGCAACCGTTTCTGCTACTTCCACAAGCGCCATCACGACGAGCGCGTCGCCCTGCATATCGATCAGGCCAAGGGAGACCGCGCCAAAGACGACCGACGTCGCCGCCGCATCCTGGTCGATCTTCCTGTTCTCGAAGACGCCAATTCCATTCAGGTCTCGCTCATGCAGATCATGCGCCTGGTCGTCTCCGGACATATCGACGGAAAAACCGCTGGCCTTCTTCTCTATGCTCTGCAAACCGCCAGCGCCAACCTGCCGCGTACCTCGTTCGAACCGCGCATGCACGATGTTGTCCTCGATCCGCGCGACGTCGACGAGACTTCGCTCGGCATGCGCGTCTGGGAAGATTCCGACTTCCGCGACGAAGACGAACTGGACGATAATCCGGAAGTAGATCCGGCCCGCCGCCAAGGCATCATGAAGGCCGCCGAATTCCTCTACCAGCTCGACCGTGAGCGCGGCGGAAAAGACGGTTTCGCGCCCAAAACGAGTCCAACCCCAGCCGTGAGCGCCGCAGAAAAGAATGCGACTGACCCAATGACCGAAATCGGCACTCAAGGCCGAACAAGAAAAGCGGCCGCGCCCGAGTTGAGCACTGCCGAGGTCCGCGAGCAGATTCGCCAGCAGGTCCTCGATGCCGCACCTGAACTCCTCGCTGCCAACCCAAGCCTGCTTTCGCGCAATTTCAAGGAATCGTCCGATGCCTCATCCTGATACTTGGGGGGCGGGCCGCCCATCTCAAAAACGGACGAGAGAATGCGGGTGCCCCATTCTAGCCGCGCGCTTTGCGGCTAGAAGCGCCTCAACTCTATGGATTCGTGGGAGGGTTCAACAGCTCACAATGGTCGACGCACTCTACCGTGTTGGCCTCGACGGTGGCTTTCTTGTGGCCGGAAAAATCGATGTCGGGGAGGATCAGCAGCGTCTGCGTTCCATTGGCGACGTTAAAGGTGCAATTGAAACTCATCGACTGCACGCCACGTTCCTTGCAGCCGGTTTGGTCGAGGGCGGCGGTGAGGGGGATGGACTTGTCGTAGACCTGGTCGGCAAGGTGCGATGGCAGCAGAGCGACCGTCAGGGGGATCGGCGACTTGATCTTCACGCTGAGTTCCTGGCCGTCATGGTCGGGAGTCATCAGGCTGTAGACCTTGGGTGCCGCGGTGATCTGGTATTTTTCGTCGAGGATGCGGCGCCAGTGGAACTCCGGCTGAATGCAATTGTAGTACTGGATGTGAAGATCGTTGGGCGAAATGAATTGCCGCACGCCGGGTCCGAGGATGGCGCCAATAGTGGTGACGACGGGCTTCTCGGGCCGACGCTCATCGTGAAAGGTGATGATCATCGGGCGTTCGGAGGGAAGATGACACTCGTAAATCGTGCTGGTGACATGCTCCTTCACGCAGAGGAAGCTGAAGTTCCCAGGGGCTCCGGGCTGCTGGGCGGCGTTCCATTCGTCCGCCCAGGTCATGGCAACGGTGACCGGATATCGGGAGTCGATCTGTACATGCATGTCTCCGCCCCCGACAGCGGGACTGTAGACGCGGCCGGCGTGGAGGCTGGCGGGCTCCAAAGGGATCGTCTCGCTGTTGGTAGCACTCCAGTAAACGCGATTTTGTGCATACGAGTTTGCGGCGAAGGCGCAGAACAGCAGTGCGGCAAGAAAGGAAAGGTTCCTCATATTAGAAGTATTTGCTGGGTCAGTTCGCGTACTCTAGCGAATTCGCGAGGGAGGGATTACGAAGGTACCAATTCATAAAGGCCATCCGATGGGGAACCCGCGCACTTTGGGATTGAATACAATTACAAGATCGGCGAGGGCTTGATGAGCAAAGTTCGAGTGGCGGCGTTTTCGATTTCTATCGATGGGTTCGGGGCTGGAGTGCGGCAGGATTTGCAGAATCCGCTTGGAGTGCGCGGAACCGAGCTCCACGGGTGGTTCTTTCAAACTGACATTTTCCAGAAGATGCACGGGGAGGGCGTGGGGGCCGCGGGTATCGATAACGAGATAGCTTCGCTGTCGTTCGAGAATGTGGGCGCGTGGATCCTGGGGCGGAACATGTTTGGGCCGGTGCGGGGGCCGTGGGCAACGACGGGCGAGCCGTGGAATGGATGGTGGGGCGCGAATCCTCCATACCATACGCCGGTGTTTGTGCTGACGCATCACGCGCGGGCTCCGCTGGTGATGGAGGGCGGCACGACGTTCTATTTCGTCAGCGACGGATTGGAGTCGGCGCTGAAGCAGGCGAAAGAAGCAGCGCGCGGGAAGGATGTGCGCATTGGCGGCGGCGTGTCGGTGATTCGCCAGTACCTGACTGCTGGGCAGATCGACGAAATGCATGTGGCCGTTTCGCCGGTTCTGCTGGGCGAAGGGGAACATTTATTCGCCGGAATCAATCTTCATCAGCTTGGGTTCGCGGTGGTGCGTACCGTCGCGGGAGAGAATGCGACTCACGTTTTTATGAAGAAGAGATAACGCTGGCTGCGACTGCTGGGTACCGCGAAATCAAAAACCCCACCCTCTCGCAAAATGCGCGAGAAGAGTGGGGCACCATCCTTAAGTCTCCAACTTACTGCTTTTCACCTCTTAGAAGCTGAAGTGTGTGGAGAACTGGAAGCTGCGCGATCCGAACTTTGGAACGATCGCGCCGGGCTGTCCGAAGAATGGGTTTGCCGTTGCGGTCCAGAGTCCGTTGGTGGGATTGCTGGGGTCCGGGTTCGGGCCGCTCGTGGTGTACTGCACGTTGTTGACGACGTTCTGCTGGTAGTTAGGATGGTTAAATAAGTTGAACGATTCCGCCCTAAAACTCAATTGGTAGCGCTCTCCGAACGTGAAGTTTTTCACCACGCTGACATCGACATCCCTGAACGTGGGACCGCGGAAGGAGTTGTAACCCTCGCCGGGCACGAGGGAAAAGTTGAGTTCCGGACTGTCGAAGACCGCAGTATAGGGGCGTCCGCTGGCCAAGGTCAGGATGCCGCTGAACTCGAAGCCCTTCATCGCGTGAAACTGAGGCACCCAAACTCCCGTGGCTACGAAGCGGTTGGGCTGATCGAGTTGCGATGGGCCACGCTGCGCTGCCTGGTCGAACTGGTTGTAGTATCCCGTGCCTTGGTCGGTGGTGTGCGAGTACGTGTATGCGATCGAGGTCAGGAACTGGCGCGACTGGTGGCGAAGCGAAACCAGAAGTCCGTTGTAGATCGACAAGCCGGAATTGTCGATCGCGTTGATGGTTCCGAAGTTTGGGTTGATGAAGCCGTCGACGGCGCTGAAGTCCGGCGTGGTGTACGTCTTTCCGTTGGGCAAGGTCACGGTCGCCGTGGCGAAGGATCCGGGTGAAAAGATCGGCTGCTGGTCGGGCGGGACGAGGTTCATGTCGTAGCCAAAGTTGCCGTTGGCCTGGCGAGTGACGCCGTTGGAATTTCCCAGCAAGCGAAGACCGTGGCTATAAACGTATCCCACGCTCAACGCGGTCTGGGCGCCGAACTGATGTTCGACTGCGAGATTGCCCTGCTCGACGTAGGGACTGCGGAACGTCGGAGCAAAAACAACGATGGACGGAGTGCCACCTGCTCCGGTTGGAAACGAAGTCAGGCTGTTGGGATAGGTGACCAGAGGATTCGAATTTCCGAAGGCCGGTCCCACGACTACGAGGAACGGACGCGTGACACCGTTCGAGGCGAAGGCCTGGGATACGTCGAGCAAATCTTCTTGCATGTAGAACAAGCCGAAGGATCCGCGGACGACGGTGTTGCCCTTGCCATCGACTGAGTACGCAAAGCCCGCCCGGGGCCCGACGTTGTTCTTACTGTAGGGAATGTGGCAGGTGAGGTCGAACCCTGGATTGCACTGCTTGGGCTGCGCAAGCACTTGCAGGTCGTAGCGCACACCGTAGTTTAGTGTCAGGCGCGGCGTCGCGCGGAACTGATCCTGGATGAAGAACGAGTACGTCGGCGATGTCTGGACAATTGTCGACTGCCCAAACGATTGCAGGTAGAGCTCAAAGTTTCCGCTGGGAACCTGCGTGAGGTCGGAGAAGCGGTACTCCCCCTTGGGACCGTAGGTGAACGAATCTGCGTTGTGGCTGATGTTGACGTCTACGCCAGCCTTCAAAGTGTGCTTGCCAACAATCCGCGTGAAGTTGTCGGTGAATTCGTAGCGCTTGTCGGTGTTAGCGAGTTGAAAGCGGTTTCCGCCGAAGACGAAGCCCGTGTCCGGATTTTGAATCGTGACCGCCGGAGATGTGGCGGGAGTTGCGGGCAGATCGTAGTGATAGTCGCTGCCAAAGTGAAAGCGGAGTTCGTTGATGTTGGTGGCGTTGAGAGTGGTCTGCAGCGAAATCTGGAAGAACTGGCTGGTGGCTCCGTCGGTCAGCGAGAGACCGTCGCCGGTCGAGGTTGGCGTATTGAAATAGCCGTGCGGGCTGCGAAAGCGCTGGTAGTTATAGGTGACACTGAGACTGTTCCGGTCGTTCAGAAGACCGTTGATTTTGCCAAACGCCGCGTTTTGGTTGAAGCTCCGGGGAAACGAGCCGGCCGCCGCATTGACCTCTGCGGCCAGAGCCGGATTGGCGGCCAGAAAGCCGGGTGGCAAATTGTTCACGGCCGGACCATCGTTGACCGTCAAAGGCTCGTTGCGTATCTGGCCTTCATAGTTTCCAAGATAGAAGAGTTTGTCGTGGACGAGCGGGCCGCCGAGGGTCCCGCCGAATTGTTGCCGGCGATCGTGGGGCTTTGGGATCCCGTTCTGTTCGTTGATCGCGTCGTTGGCGCTGGTCGCCGAATCGACGATGTAGTAGTAGCCGTCTCCGTGCACCTGGTTCGTTCCGCTCTTGGTGACGGTATTCACCACTCCGCCGCCGGCCTGACCGAACTCGGCTTCGAAGCCGGTGCTGGTGACCTGGAATTCGCGAATTACGTCTTCGCTGAACTGGTAAGGAATGCTGGTGCGCCCAATCTGCTGGGCGAAGAACGCGTTGTTGTTGTTTCCGCCATCGACAGTGTAGTTATTGAAGTTGCCTGCGACCCCGTTGAAGCTGATCATCCCGAAGTCGCCATCGGTGGTTGCGCCTGGAGTCAGCAGCGCGAAGTCGGTGAAGTTTCGTCCGTTCAGGGGAAGCGACTCGATGCTGCGCTGGGCCACGACGGTGCCGAGCGAAGACTGGGCGGTATCGACCAGCGGAGTGTCGGCGTTGACGGAGATCTCGGTGTCAATCTTGCCGACCGACAGTTGCGGATGAAGCACCGCTCTGGTGCCGACCGTGATGTTGATATCTTTCAGCACGCGCTTGCCGAAGCCGGCTTTCTGGATCGAGACTTCGTAGGTGCCGGGCTCCAGGTAGAGGACTGTGAAATCACCTTCCGGTGTGGACTGTACGGTGGTGGTGACTCCCGTGTTCTGATTTCGTACGGTGATGTCGGCGCCTGCGACGGCCGCGTCGGAAGAATCGGTTACGGTTCCTTCGAGGCGTCCCGTGGCCGCGGCCGACTGTGCCGCTGCGTGGCTAGAGAAAAGGAATAAAACTGCGGTGAAAAATAGTGTGATACCCAGGGTCGAGACAGGGGAATACTTCCGGGGAAGTAGGCGCATTTAGATTGTAGGCTCCGTGGGATAGCGACATTATTGGGATAACCGACATTATAGCGGGACGAATAGCGAGGTTCGTAAAATTGTCCCAAACCCTCTGGTTACGACAGTACAGGCACAAGATGAAAGGAACCTGAAGTCGAGCGCGAGAGTCAGGGTACAAGGATCTTGTTCCTTTGCGCGACAGTACTGCAAGTTCTTGCAACCTAGTCTCCGATGAGATACGTGCAGAAAGTTGCAAAACTAAAGCCTCATTGACAATGGTCATTTGCCGCACTATTTTGATGGTCAAGTGGGGTGGGGTTCGTGAAGCGACTTCGCGCGATAATCGTGCTCTTTTTGTTGGGGGCATCGGTGTGTGCATTCGCCCTGCCCCGAGTGGACTTGCCGGAGACCGCTTTCAACGAATCAGATGCGCCGGTGAATCTGGCTCCTCCGGTACGGCCTAGTATCCGCGTTGTTCCTCCGGCGGTCGATCCCATTGCTGTTTTGCCGACGTTGCCGTTGCACTGCGCCAACTGCGTAGTTGACGGTGTGGTGCTGGAATCCGCGGCGGTGCCCTGGCAGAGCCGTCAACATTCCCTGCAAGATCTTCTTTGTACCTTCCTGATCTGAAGTAATCCCGAATCGCTTATTGAAGTTCCGCGTAACGACCGGCAGCTGAGCCGTGTGCGTTATTAGCTGCCATACTCCATCGTTCGCGGAACTCACCCGTTGTTGAATGCAGTACTTCACCTCCCCCAAAAACCAAAAATCCATAGGAGGTTCCGATGTATCGTGCGCTTACCTTTGCACTCATGCTCTTGTCGACCATTGCCTTCGCGCAGAAGGCGCCAACCGGAAACGTGAATGTCGTGACTCGTCAAAATGACAACCAGCATACCGGTCAAAATCTGCAGGAAACCATTTTGACCCCGACGAATGTGAACTCCGGTTCGTTCGGGAAGCTCTTCAGCTATTTTGTGGACGGCCAGATTTATGCGGAGCCGCTCTACGTGCAAAATCTGACTATGGCACAGGGCGGCGTTCACAACGTGGTCTTCGTGGCCACCGAATATGACAGCGTCTACGCGTTTGATGCCGACAGCGCGGCCTTGAATCCGAAGCCACTCTGGCATACGAACTTCTTAAATCCTCCCAGCGTCGCGCCTGTGCCATGCGCGCAGGGAGCGGGCATCTGCCAGTTGTTTCCAGTTGTCGGGATCACTTCCACGCCGGTGATCAACCTGGCAACGAATACGATCTACGCAGTCGTGCGCACGCAGGAGACTTCGGGCACCACGGTGAACTGGGTGATGCGGATCCACGCGCTCGACATCACTAGCGGCGCGGAGAAACCGGGAAGTCCGGCAACGATCTGCTCGGCCACCGGAAATGCGGGGTGCCCATTAGCTGGGGATTCCGTGATCTTTGGACCGCATCATCAACAGAGCCGTCCCGGCCTGCTGCTGGTGCCTCAGGCAGGGTTTCCGCAGGGAGTTCTTGTGATTGGCTTCTCGGGAGATTCCGGCTGGGTGTTGGCCTACGATCCCACGAGTCTGGCGCTGTTGGCCGCGTTCTATACCGACAGTCAGGGCCACGTTGCCCCCAAGACTCCGGGCATTCCGGGCGAAGGGCACGGGGGAATATGGGGCGCAGGCGCCGCAGTTGTCGCGGATACAACCGGCAATATTTATGCGATCACCGGCGATGGATTGTGGGACGGTGTGAAGAACTGGGGCGACAGCCTGGTGAAGTTGGTCCTGACCAAAAATACTTCGACAGGCACCTACACGCTTGTACCCGCGGATTACTTCACGACCGACGATCAGGCGTGCCGCTATGCCCACGGTCTCGACTACGGATCGGCGGGGCCGTTGATTCTTCCACCACAGGGCGGCGCCACTCCGAATCTTATCTTCACGATGGGCAAATCGGTGAAGACCTGCGAAGCGACCTTCACGGGATACGTGATCAACCGGGACAACATGGGACACGTTGGAGGTCAGGTCTCACTGCCCACGGCTCCGAACGGCGGAGCGGAACAATCTCCGGCCTACTGGGCGAACGGGACAAAGCAGTACATCTACAGTGGAGGAAATGGGGACAATCTGCGTGCGTTTACGGTCTCGTCCGCGGGGGTGAGCAACTCCGGGGTGATGCAGACCAACATGGTTTTTGAGGAAGGAACCTCGCCCGTGGTTTCCTCCAATGGAACCTCGGCCGGGATTGTGTGGGCTCTGGAGTATCTGGACGATCCCGACCATCAGCCTGCCTTGAAGCCATTCGTGCTGCATGCCTTCGACGCCAACACGCTTGCGGAGCTGTACAACTCCGCGCAAGCCGCCTCCGGACGCGACACCACGGGGCCTGCCGTCAAGTTTCAGGTTCCGACGGTCGCCAACGGGAAGGTCTATGTGGGGACGTCGACAGAACTCGACGTGTACGGCTTGTGTCCTTGCGGGAGGCAGTGAAACGTCGCTTGATGGAATAGCAATTAATGGAACGATAAAGGCCGTCGAGGAAAATCTTGACGGCCTTCTCTTTTCGCGTGCATTCGCTTGTGCGAGTTCGTGTCCTCAGGCGCTGAACATTTTGAAAAACGCCCTGCCAGGCTGGAACTGCGCCGCGGCTGAAGCCGATACTTGTTTTGCGCGACTCACGGCATCGCTGAAGAGGTTGCGGAAAAACGCGGCACCGCAAGAAACATCGACCACAGGGGCTGAAGCCCACATTGATTGCAGACCCTTTACGCGGCCCTCGAAGGGCCGCTCTTCTACGGTGCTGCATGCCTTTGGAGTTTTTCCGCAGCCTGTGAAGCGATGGCCTGATACGAATCGTGAGTTTTTCAGCAAACTGTGAAGACCGAATTTTGTTTGGTGCGTGGGGGGCCTTCGACTCGCTTTGCTCGCTCAGGGCAGGTTCCGAACTGAAGCCGTGCCCTTCCACAAGTCCAAAAACCGCACCCTTCGACGATTTTAAAAATCCCCACTTCTGCCGCAAAAAGCGCGGCAGAAATGGGGCACCCGCGCCGGACATTCGTCCGGGGCGTTCGCTTCGCTCGTGAGGCGGACCCTTCGGCCTTGCTCAGGGCAAGCTGCGTCCGCCGCATGTTCGTTAGGCTGCGGCTTGTTGGTGATATGCCGGAACGAATGACTCGGCTACGAAAGTCTCGTAACTCGTCGGCGTGGTGTTCTGCGGTGTGCGAGGTTCAAGGGCGCGCATCTGTCCGGAGTTCAGTGCGCCGATCATTTCGAGAAGGAGTCGGACGAATTGCTCCGACATTCCCATCTGCACCAGGACGCCTCGAAACTGATCGTCGGGCAATTGGACGTACTTTAAACCCGACATGCCGATGGCCTGGCCAATGATCGTGGTTACCTCCGTGTAAGTGAGATCGCGCTGTCCGAGCAGTTCACGGGTTTGTTTACCGCTTACGGTCGAGTGCAAGAGGGCATCGGCCGCTACGGCGCCGATGTCGCTCGTGGCAATCATGGGTAGTTTGAGATCTCCGCGCAGAGGTGTGGCAACGACGCCCATCTTGCGGATCGCGGCCGTCTGGGGAAGCGTGTTTTCCATGAAGTAACCGGCGCGCAGGTGGAGCACGTTCGCGCGGTTGATCTGGTTGAGCTTTTCTTCGAGATTGTGCAGGCCGACGACTGGGCCCGTACCGCTGGCCCTGTCGGCTCCAATGCTGCTGAGCGCGACCACGTTCTTGGTCCCCGCATTTTGCACAGCGGCGGCGATGGCATCGCTCACCCGGTTCGCATAGCCGAGTGGATCGTTGCTGGTGACGTTGGGCGGAATCATGACGTAGGCCGACTCCGCCTGTTGAAACGCTTTGGCGAGAGCCCCGGCGTCGGTGACATCGGCGATGAAAGTCTCGGCACCTTTCGCCGCGAGAGTCTGCAAATGGGCTGCGTTTCTACCGACGACCCGAACCTTCTGCCCGCCGGCAAGAAGATTGTTCGCCACGATATGTCCCGTATTTCCGCTTGCTCCCAGTACTACATACATAAACTTACCTCCATGGGTGGGTTGGATGCGGGAGGCGGAGAGTTGGACTCGGCGTTCACGCTGCTCGGAACGCATTCGTCGGAAGTGAATTCTCTACGACTCTCGGATTTGCGGCGACTGCGTGGGCCGCTATGTGTTTCCTCACGGATTGTGTGGGCCCGGCTCCAGTCTCTTCTTCGGCACGAACATATCTGTTTCCTTCAGGCCGCATCTCTGCGCCATCTGGTAGCAGTAGTAAAAGTGCGCGGCGTTTTGGTTGCGGGAATCGGTGCCGAAAGTGAATTTCAGGCCGGCTCGTTTGGCGGCGGTAATGAAAGTTTCGTCCGGGACGTGGGCTACTTCGTTGATTTCGATGGCGAGCTTTCTGGCCGTGGCGAGGTCGATCATGCGATTGACGCGCGGCTTCGTCCAGAGCTGGCTGTACTGGCGGGCGATCGGCACCGGGAGAAAGGTCGGCCAGGCAAAGATGTCGATAGGCTCGGTGGTCATCACCTGCTCGATGAACTGCATGTAGCGCGTCATGAACGAGTCTTCGTCGTCGACGTGGGTGTCAATTTGCCAGATCGCCAGCCAGGTGCCGTCCGGGTTCGGCAGAGTGAGCGCGTCCATCAGAACGTAGTCCAATTCGTCCAAGAGACTCTTCGAAAAGCTTTTCGACCAGCCGGGATACACGGGCTGCAGACCGATGCGGACAGGATACTTGCGCAGGCCATCGATGTACTTCCGGAGGTCTGCGTCGGTATTGATGGGATATCCGGGGCCGGGGTGCTCGACGATGCCGATCTGCACCCGGCGCTCTTTCCCGAGTTGGAGCGCTTGCTCGATCGATAAGGTGGGGCTCAGGTGGACGTGATAGTCCGCGACCGCGAAGGCGGGCTTGGCGGCAGGAGTGGAGGTAGCGGATGGCGTGGATGCAATGAGATTTTGTTCAGCGGCGAGTACGGCTCCCGCCATGACCGAGGTGTGAATGAAATTTCTGCGCGAATAAGAAGGGTTCACGATTTATTTTCTCCCTTGAACGTGACAAGTTCCTTTCATGCTTCAGGAGGGCTCGCTGGAAGCATATAGGCGGGAGAGTACAAGCATCAGTGACTGGCGTCACGCATATGGAATCTAAAGACGTTGCTTCCAATATCCGGGTCTACGGCTGGTGTGGGCAACGGCGACGATCTGCAGTTCGTCGGTTCGTTCGCGATAGATGAGAGTGAAAGGAAAACGTTGGAGCAGAAAGCGGCGAGTGGAGTGTGGGCCTTCGGCCCAACGTCGAGGTGCGGCTATGATCTGTGCTAAGGCGCGATCAACTTCAGCATCGAATCTCAGAGCGGCGTCAGGGCTTTGCTTCAAGTACCAGTCGAAAGCCGCGTCGTATTCGGCGCTGGCCTCGGGATGAAATTTCACTGATTCAGTGGGCACGGGGTAGTTTTGCCAAATTCCGTTTGCGTACCTCTCCCCATGATGTGGTCTTTGCTCGGCCTGAATCCAGTTCCGCGATGCGCTTGCCGATTTCCGACTCCCATGCGGCAATGACTCCTGCGTCCACTTGGCCTCCTAAGTTCGAGATCAAGGAGTCCGCCAAAGCCTCTTGCTCTTCAATGGAAAGCGAGAGCGCTCGCTCCAGCAACTTGGAAACCTCCGGCGTCATCTGAGCCATGAAGACCTCTCTCACGTATTCTAACGCAGGCTATCAGGACGGTCCTCAAAACGATATACGTCTTGAATCCACAGGCTGCGGATGTTCATTCAGCCCTGACTCATCTTAGAGAAGATTACCGGCCCGTCGGCTCGCTGAGGCCGAGGCGGATCGCTTTTTCAACCAGCGAGTAGTTTCCGTCGCGGCGCTCAAGTTCGAACGGGACTTTGGGAGAAAGCGGCGGCTGCGCCATGAAACGCGGGGTCTCGCCATGATGCGGTTGTGCGGCGTGCACCAGGAACGGATGACAGAGATAGACGGTTCCGGCCGTTCCGGTCGCCAGTGCCTCGGGCATTCCGTTGGTCACGCGCGCGGCGGCGGCTCCCAGTTCCATGGTCGACATACCGTCTTCTCCCGCCGGCGCCAGCAAGCGAGGAACGAGCAGATGCGATCCGCAGCGAATGCGTGTGGGCGCGTCGTTGTCTCCAACGTCGGAGAACAGAAAGAGCATCAGCAGCGCGCGGCCCTTCGACCGCAGATTGATGCGCCAATGAAGATAGGAATCGACTGGATGGGGCGGAGCAAAACTCGCGTCCACATGCCAGCCGGTATCGCCGGGATCGTCTGAATGGGGAAAGCGGATGGGAAATCCTCCGAGACTGTCTCTGCGAATCCATCGACCGACGCCGACCAAGTCGTCGAAGGCCGCATGCAGGGTTGGAGTGTTTGCGGCTTTGCGAAACGGCTCCTGGGCTAAGTTGCCGAGGCGGATGACGGGGCGCGTCCAGGTCGTCGGATCGTGGGGATCGCAACCAGTCTCGCGCCAGAGGATCGCACGTGCATCGGCGGCGATCTCCGGGGAGAAAGCGTTCCCCAGCTTCACGAATCCCTCGTGAAGAAACTGGTCACGCTGCGCGTCGGTTAGGCCGCGACGCTCTGTATTTCTTCCTGAGTTCATAAGATCTCGCGCTCCTCTGCAAAAGGAGGAACAGAACATCATCGCGCAGTAAACACGATAGCTCCAACTTCGCCGAGAACAGGATCGAAGACCCTCTTCAGAAAGTGGTGCGGATATAGAGAATCAAGGTTCTGCACTAGCTCTGTGTATCGACTGTCGTTCGGTCTTCCCCACACGACAACTGCATCAGGAGATGCCTTCTGAAGGTCTGCGGCCAACGGTTTTAGTTCCGTTGGAGTTGGAAGAGCTTCCAAGGTGGCGATGAGACGTTGGTCGCCGAAGTATGCCGCCTGGTAACCCGCTTCCCATCCCACGCCGTGCTCGGGAATTGGTCCGCTACCGATGCTGACGATCCGCGATTGCCGCGAGTGTCTTCTTAATATGTCGCCGGCCTGATAACTCATCACTTGAAAGTCTCTGGTCAAGAGTCGAAAAGGCGAGGATGGATAGACGAAGGATATGATCGTCCCCAGAACAACCAGAGCGACGGCGATTCTTCGCCAACCGCTGTGATTCAACTGGGCGTCGGGAACCAGGAAACGCGCAGCAATGGCGAGGATCAGAGGGATCAACGGATATAGATAGCGCGGGTCGAACACCAGCATGGAGTACGCCACGATCAGGCTCAGCGTACCTGCCGCGATGACCGCCGCGACGCGCCATTCCAGAGGATATCGATGTCTCCGGCGAGCGAGAATCGCGAGCATGAGGACAAACGCGATGAGCACGCCAGGCGTTACAACAATCGTCAGTTCCTTCAACACCAGAGGGACATTGTGTACTTCGGCGAGCATGATCTTCGGCAGGGCTTGTCTGATCGTGACGTGGTAGGTCCATGGCCACGAGCCAGGAGGCATCGGGTCGTGCACAGTATATTCGTCCAACTCTTTCGTGGTGTCCCGCAGGAGTGCGTATGTGAAGTCGTGCGGCTGGCGGAATGCATGCAGCGTCCATTGCAGGAGATTGGTCTTGAATTGAGTGCCGGTTGTATAGACTCCGTACTTTGAGTGAAGCACCGTAGCCCATCCTGCGGCCACGATGAGCGGAATAAGCCCGGCGAGGACGAGCCGCTGCAATCTTGTCTTCCAGCGCTTGCCGGAGACGACCAAAGCAACAAGGGTGCAGAGTGCGAGCCAGGGAAGGGCGAACGCCTTGGCTAGAAATGCCAACCCGTGGATGAGTCCGAGAAAGAACCAGTCCTGCCAGCGGTCGTTGCGCAGGCAACGTAAGAGGACGAGGAAGTAGGCAAGTACGAGCGCGGCAAAGAGGAAATCGGGAGTGATCGCGGCAACGGCTTCAACGGCCAGGCCGCGACCCAGTGTGAACAACAAGACAGCCAGCGACGCTACCACTCTCGAATGCCACAAGCTCATGGCGAACGCATAGAGCCCTGCCAGGCACAGGAGAAAGCTGCCGAGAGTGATGAGTTTGCCGATATGCAGGAAGTCTGAGCTGACAAAGGAGACGGCTGCGATCAACCAGGAGATCAGTGGACTGCGGAAGCCGTCAATCGCTGCATAGAATTCGCGGTTGCGAATGTGACGCGCGATTCCCGTGTACGCCGTGCCGTCGAAGTTAATCTGATTGAAACACCGCGAAGCAAACCACGCAAACTGCAGGAGGCAACTGAGAATTGCGATCGCACCCAGTAAGTGGGAGATCTTGCGGTTGTCGACGGGTTCGAGTGCCGCCATAGGCGAATCGTCAAGGCGCTTGTGTGAGTCTTCTTCGGGAGGCAAAGCTTAACAAGAATACATGGATTCCGCGCCCGGCAGGGCGGAGGAGTGTCCGTCCATCTGAACAGCTTAGGAGAGCACTTTCAAGACGACGGCGGTGATGTCGTCGTGCGGGGGGGTGCCGTCCGAAAAAGACTGGAGGCCATCGAACAGGTGATCAAGGGATTCGGCGGCAGATTTGGATTGGCATTGGGACCATAGTTCGGTCATGCGATCCGTCGCAGAACTCATCGCCTTCGGGATTCAAGAGATTCGTGGAGGCCGTCGGTGGCGAACAGGACCGTGTCTCCGGGAGAAAGTTGAATGACGTGCTGGTCATAGGTAGCACAAGAAAGCAAGCCGGAAGGGAGTCCGCCTTGGCCGAGCGATTGGCAGACGGAAGGGCCGGCATGAAGGGGGAATGGAAGGCCCGCGTTGGAAAAGGCGAGCGTACGGGTCGGAGGGATCGAAGACGGCGTACATGTGGAACAAAAGCGATTATGCAGACGGACGTTGCAGATAGACGCTGGTTCAGCAGCGAGAGAATGGTGGAGGTATCGATGCCGGTTTTGTGAATGCCGCGCAGAGTGCCCATCACGAGGGCCCCGTACATCGTGGCGGGGAGTCCTTTGCCGACGACATCACCGACATAGAGGCCAATGAGTCCGTCGGGCAGATGAAAGAAGTCGAGGAAGTCTCCGCCAACGTCGAAGAAGGGAGTGAAGCGGAACGCGATTTCGACGGAGTAGTCGCGAAGGGGCGCGATCGGAATCAGCGAAGATTGGATAAGACGCGCTTCGCGAATGTGCTCCTCGCAGATGCGGCCGCAAGGGAGAGTCTCGTGTTGCAGATCGGTATTGGTTTCAGGGAGGAGCGCTATCGGGTTCAAGGCGTGGGTGTCCTCTAGAGAAGTAGATCGGCTGGAAACGGAGTGCGCTTCAGGTGCGTGCGACGAGGCTGGAGTGGAGGTCGGAGTGAAGGTCGATTTGGGATTCGTCTTATTCAGGAATTTCGGGATGTGACGTTTGCATTGCTGGCCCGGAGGGTTGACGTCGCGGAATGCGGATGGCGAGAAAGAGAATCGCGAGCAGTACGGCAAGGGCTCCGATGGCAATGCGTGCGAGGAAATCGATGAGGGCGTGATCGAGGCCAAGGGAGAACAGGAGAGAGCGGGTCAGGGCTTCGACGGAAGTGGCGAGGTACGGACGAGTCGGCGACACGGCAAACCTCTCGGCATTCGGCTGGTGAAAGAGCTTCAAGTCAAAATCCCCACCCTCCCGCCAAAGAGCGGCGAGAAGGGTGGGGCGCTGTGGCGCTTACTGCGCTGGAGTCGCGGCGGGGGTCGGGGCCGGGACTTCGGCGGTTACTTCCGGAGCGGCGACTGGATTGATCTTTACGGTCGCGAGGATTTGTTCCAGGCGGTCGAAGACTTTGTCGCGGTCGACGTGCTTGGTCAGTCCATCTTCCGAGGCTACGGTGGTGACGTTCAGCGCGAACTCGTAGCAGGATCCATTCTGAAAGACATGGAAGTACTTGGAGTCGCTCTGGCGCGTGCCTTCTCCGGAGACGGCTTCGGTGGCGCGGAGCTCGAGGTCCCCGAGCATCAGCTTGGAGTTCGAGGGCGAGTCAGTTGACGGAGCGGACGACGATTTCGCCACGTTCACCGAATCTGAAACGGGCACGGTCGGCGCGGAGGCGGACGGAGAATCCGACTTCGGAGCGGGCGTGGAGTCCTGTTTCGCAACGTCGGTTGAGGACGCCGGCGATCGCAGGTGCGGGCTCCGTCATGGCTACCGTCTTGGGCTGTGGCACGGCGAACTCGGTGCATTGATCGGCGGTGAGACTCTTGTGGACGCTCACGTTGAAGAATGCGGACGAGAAGTCGGTGTTGGCATAGTTGGTTTCGGGCAGTTCGACGGCGGCGAGCGCGACTCCGCCGGGCTGCACGAAGTTCATGGCGATCGGATTCTCGGCCAGAGAGTTCGGTGGCGGCGTTACCGGTCTCAATGGCGTAGCGGCGCGGATATTCGAAGGTCACGCCGTAGGTCTTGTCGGTATAGTTCACCGTTGCGGGCTTCTTGTGGACGACTTTCTTCGGAGCCGGCTTGGTCTCGGCTTGCATCGCGACCGCGCGGGCAGGCGTGAACTGGCTCACGGGCTGCGTGACGGGAATCTGGTTGTTGTTGCTGACTGGTTTCGGCTTGTCGTTGGAGCAGCCGACGGTTACGGAGCAGACGATCAGGACAGCGGCGAAAATCAGCGCGCCGGTGTTCTTGCCCCAGGCTACGGAACGGTTCTCTGCGGTGGTGCGAATCACGTTGATGCGGTTCATGGTGGTTGCCTCCTGCCGGGTCGCGGCGACTTGAGTCATGCACAGAAGAAGCCGTTTGCGAGGCATTGATTTAGCGGGAGTTAGGCACGTTACCGCTGAAAAGGCGCGTGGGGCGCCGGACACGGTGTGGGTGGGAGAACACGCGGGGTCCGGTCGAAATCCCCACTTCTCGCAAAGAGCGCGAGAAATGGGGCACCCGGGTCATGTTTATAGAAGCCTTCGACCAAGGATACGGAATCCAAATCTCACTCTTCTCGCAAAGTACGCAAGAAGGGCCGGGTTCTCGTGCTTTCGTCGCGGGCTGATTTCAGTTATCGTGGTCGGCTTGGTGAGGTGCAGAGGTGGTGGGATGACTTTTCGAGATCTGTTGTGGTGGGTAGTTGGGTTTGCCGTATGCATGTCTTCCGTAGCGGGTTGGGCGCAATCCTCGGCTCACTCACCAGAGAAGATCATTATTGATACCGATATCGGCGACGACGTGGATGATGCGTTTGCGCTGGCGCTGGCAGTGAAGAGTCCGGAGTTGCAGGTGCTGGGCGTGACGACGACGTTTGGCGATACCGAGGTGCGGGCGAAGATTACTGACCGGTTTCTGGGTGAAGTGGGGCGCGGGGATATTCCGGTGTTGGCGGGAGAAGGCGACGGCGACGAAGAATCCGATGTCGCAGCGGAAGTATGGGGAAGGCGGACATTTCGCGAAAGCGTCGCACGGAGATGCGGTCGAGTTCTTGCTGGAGCAGATCCGGAAGTATCCGGGGGAGATTACGCTGATTGCGATTGGTCCGCTGATGAATGTGGGGGCGGCAATCGATAAGGATGCGGCGACGTTTCGGAAGTTGAAGCGGGTGGTGCTGATGGGCGGATCGGTGCGGCGCGGCTATGGGGATTTGGGATATACGGCTCCCGTGCCTCCGATGCCGGAGTGGAATATTTTGAACGACGTGGCGATCGGCGCAGAAATTGTTTACGGCGGGAGTTCCACTTTATGTGATGCCGCTGGATTCTACGCAGCTGAAGCTGGACGAGGTGAAGCGAGCGTTTTTGTTCAGCCAGGGGACAGCTGTGACCGATCAGCTGGCGGTGCTGTATCACTTGTGGGGACAGGAGACGCCGACGTTGTTTGATCCGATGACGCTGGTGTTTGTGCTGCGGCCGGAATTGTGTCCGGTGACTGGGATGCATATTCGCGTGGACGAGAAGGGGTTCACGCGGGAGGAGCCGGGGGCGGTGAATGCGCAGGTTTGTCTGGATTCGAATGCGGAAGATTTCTTTCGGTTTTATTTGAAGAAGGTGGGCGGGAGAGAGGGTGCGGTGAGGGATTAAAGTCAGAAGTGAAAATTCAGAAGTCAAAAGTCAGAAGTCAGAAGTCAGAAGTCAGAAGTCAGAAGTCAGAATCCCCACCCTCTCGCAAAATGCGCGAGGAAGGTTTGAGGTACTTGGGAGTCGTTGGAGAGAACATGCGAATTGACGAAGGTGGGAGACGGGGATTCTTGAAGAGAGCGGGGCTCGTCGTTCCGGGCCTGGCGCTCGCGAATGAAGTGCCGACTGCTGCCGCAAAGGGCGCGGAAGAAAGGGGGCTCCCGGAGCAGAGCGCTGCGACGGCGGTTTATGACGTTCGAGCGTTTGGCGCGACTGGGGATGGCAAGACCGTTGATAGTGCTGCGATCAATCGGGCGATTGACGCGGCGGCATTGGCAGGAGGGGGAACGATTTTTTTTCGTGCGGGGAGTTATTTGTGTTACTCGATCCATCTTAAGAGCAAGGTTGCGATTTATCTGGAGCAGGGTGCAACGATTGTGGCGGCAGATCCCGCTGCTGATCCGGCAAATGGGTACGATCTCGCAGAATCGAACCAGCCGTGGGAAGCGTATCAGGACTATGGCCACAACCATTGGCACAACAGTTTGATTTGGGGCGAGGGGCTCGAGGGGGTATCGATTTGCGGGCCGGGGTTAATTTGGGGCAAAGGCCTGAGCCGCGGGTGGGGAGCGGGGCCCAAGGCCGAGGATCCGGGAGTGGCCAACAAAGCGATCGCGCTGAAGAATTGTCGCAATGTGTTGCTGCGGGATTTTTCGATTTTGCACGGCGGACATTTTGGAATTCTGGCGACCGGCGTCGATAACCTGACGATCGACAATTTGAAGATCGATACGAATCGCGACGGCATGGACGTTGATTGCTGCCGGAATGTGCGCATTTCGAATTGCTCCGTGAACTCGCCGTGGGACGACGGCGATCTGCCTGAAGAGTTCGTATGCGTTGGGGTATGCGCGCGCGACCGAGATGGTGACGATCAGCGAATTGCCTGGTCGCGGGGAGCTATGAAGAAGGGGCGCTGCTCGATGGGACGTTCAAGCGATTCGCCGAGGACGCGAAGGTGCCGCGCACGGGACGGATCAAGTTTGGGACGGAATCGAATGGGGGATTCAAGAACATCACCGTTTCGAATTGCGTGTTTGACGGGTGCCGTGGCCTGGCGATTGAGAGCGTCGATGGAGCGGTCATTGAGGACGTGAGCGTGTACGAACATCACGATGAGAGATGTGATAGAGGCGCCGATTTTTCATGCGCCTCGGCGGCCGGATGCGGGGACCAGCAGGCGTTTCGGCGGGTAGGATTCGCCGAGTCATTCTGAGCAATATCACGTGCGAGAACGCGCGGGGTTCGGAGCCGATCAGTTCGATTCTGTCTGGAATTCCTGGACATCCGATTGAGGATGTAAAGATCAGCGACATCATGCTCTCGCTTATCGGAGGCGGGAACGAAAGAGCGATGCGGAGCGGCAGCTGCCGGAGAAAGAGAAGGATTATCCAGAGCCGAACATGTTTGGGATGACTCCTTCGCATGGATTCTTTATCCGGCATGTGAAAGGGCTGGAGATGAATGGGGTCAAGATCGAGCACGCGAATGAGGACTCTGCGGCCGGCGTTTGCGCTGGAGGATGTGGATGGCGCGGAGTTTGGACGGATCAAGACGCCGGTGAATGCGGGTGTGCCGACGTTCTCGTTGAAGCAAGTGCGGGACTTCAGTGTGTTTCGGAGTAAGCCAGTGCCCGATACGGTGCTGGGCGAGGTGGAGAATCAGGAGATCTAGAGCGGTACGCAGTCGAGCAGTTTGCGGCGCGCCAAAAGAATCATGAACCGCGAAGGGCACGAAGGTTCACGAAGGGGACGTCAAAATCCCCACTTCTCGCGCAAAGAGCGCGCGAGAAACGGGGCACCCCGAGATGAAAACAGAGGATCGATGAGAAAAATCAATGTAGTGTGCTTTGCGGTCATGCTGCTATGGAGCGAGTTGTCGTATGCGCAGAAGCAGAGTGTCGATCTGATCGTTAGCGGCGGGATCGTGGTGACGATGGATTCCGGGCGGACGATTGTTCACGACGGGAGCGTCGCGATTCGGGGCGATTCGATTGCTGCGGTCGGACCGCGGGCGGAGATCGAGAGTCGAATACAAGGGCGCGCAGACGATCGATGCGCGCGGGCGGCTGGTGCTGCCGGGGTTCATCAACGGGCATACGCATGTGCCGATGACGCTGTTTCGCGGGCTGCATGACGACGTCACGCTGAATGACTGGCTGTACAAGTACATCTTTCCGGCGGAAGCGAAGAATGTGAAT
Source organism: uncultured Acidobacteriaceae bacterium (assembly GCA_963788555.1). GTDB lineage: Bacteria > Acidobacteriota > Terriglobia > Terriglobales > Acidobacteriaceae > Sulfotelmatobacter. Next base: position 26,506 of record CAWBHM010000009.1, read on the forward strand.
GAGGAGTTCGTGCGCTGGGGAACGCGGCTGGCGGCGGCGGAACAGATTCGCGCGGGCGTGACTACCTTTGCCGACATGTATTACTTCGAGGACGCGGTGGCCGAGGAGACCAAGGCGGCGGGGATGCGCGGGGTGCTGGGAGAGACGTTCATTGATTTTCCGGCGCCGGATAACAAGTCGAATGCCGAGATGATGGCGTATACCGAGAAGTTTCTGAAGCGGTGGCAGGGGGATGCGCTGATTCATGCGGCTCCGGCTCCGCATTCGATTTATACGTGCTCGAAGAAGACGATTCAGGATGCGGCGGCGCTGGCGAAGAAATATCATGCGCCGCTGTTGATGCATGTGTCGGAGATGAAGAAGGAGTGGGAGGACAGCGAGAAGGCGAACGGGATGTCTCCGGTGCAGTATCTGGAGAAGATCGGAGTGCTGGGACCGGACCTGGTGGCGGCGCATTGCATTTTTGTGGACGAGGCGGACCGGAAGCTGCTGGCGGAGCGGCAGGTGGGGTGCGTGCATAATCCGTCGAGCAACATGATGATTGCGAGTGGAGTGTCTCCGGTGCCGGAGATGCGGGCGGCGGGCGTGGCGGTGGGATTGGGGACGGATGGTCCGGCGGGAAGTAATAACGATTTGGATTTGATGGAGGAGATTGACCTGGCGGCGAAGCTGGCGAAGATTTCGAAGATGGATCCGCTGGCGTTGAATGCGAAGGCCGTGGTGGAGATGGCGACGATTGATGGTGCGCGAGCCTTGCATATGGAGAAAGAGATTGGATCGCTGGAGGCAGGGAAGAAGGCGGATCTGATTCTGATCAGTCTGGATGAGCCGAATGCGGTGCCGATGTATGACGTCTACGCGCAGATTGCTTATTCGCTGAAGGGTAGTGATGTGGAGACCGTCGTGATTGGTGGGCGGGTGGTGATGCGGGCGCGGAAACTGCTGACGGTGGATGAGGCGGCGGTGTTGGAGAAGGCGCGGGAGTATGGGAAGTCGGTGCGGGCTTCGTTGGGGATGGAGTAGGGAAGAGGCTGAACAGGAATTAGAAAGCCGAAATCAGAAGTCAAAAGTCAGAAGTCAAAAGTGAAAATCCCTATCACCCTCTGGCAAAATGCATGGGAAGCGTGGGGTCCCTGCTTCCTCGAAAAGGGGCGGAATTCTCTGCGTCCCTTATAATCAAAAGATTCTTTATGGCGGCCATTCTTGACCGGATTGTTGCGGCTACACGGGCGCGGGTCGCGGAAACCAGGCGCGGGGCGGACGTGCGTTTGCTCGAGCAACGCGCCGAATCACACGTGCCGCGCGGCTTTCGGCGGGCGCTGCAGGCGAAGAGTCGCGAGGGTGTGGCGGTGATTGCGGAGTTGAAGAAGGCTTCGCCGTCGAAGGGATTGATTCGGGCGGAGTTTCATCCGGCGGAGTTGGCACGGGAGTTGGAAGCGGCTGGAGCGGCGGCGCTGTCGGTGCTGACCGATGAGGAGTTCTTTCAGGGATCGCTGGGGAATTTGCGCGAGGCTTCCGCGACGGTTGCCATTCCCTGCTTGCGCAAGGACTTCATCGTCGATGAGTTTCAGTTGGTGGAGGCGCGGGCGAATTGCGCGGATGCGGTGCTGCTGATCGTGGCGGCGCTGTCGGCTCAGGAGTTGAGTTCGCTGGCGGCGGGAGCGCGACGGCATGGGCTCGATGTCTTGTGCGAAGTGCACGATGGCGAGGAATTGCAGCGGGCGCTGGATGCGGGGTTTGATTTGATTGGAGTGAATACGCGGGATCTGCGGACGTTTAAGGTCGATCTGGAGACGGCGTTTGCTTTGGCGGCCAGGTTCCCTGCCCACGTGGTGCGGGTGGCGGAGAGCGGGATACATTCGGCGGAGGATGTTACGCGGTTGCGTGGGGCAGGGTATGACGCGTTTCTGGTGGGGGAGTCGCTGATGCGGGCGGCGTCGCCAGGAGAGGCGTTGCGCAGATTGCTCGTACCCAGTACTCAGTACTCAGTACCCAGTGGGGGGTAGGGATCCTTCGACTGCGTGTGGCTGCGCTCCGCTCGCCGCCACTTCGTTCAGGATGACATTTTTGGATTTTACGGGTGAGTGACAACTGGCACCTGGCCGATGCGTTATGACTTGGGTGAAGATCTGCGGAATGACGAATTTGGAGGACGCACTCGTCGCGGTGGATGCGGGGGCGGATGCGGTGGGGTTTGTGTTTCATCCCGAGAGTCCGAGAAATGTGAGTCCCGCAGTTGTCGAAAAGATTGTGTCCCGATTGCCGGAGAAAATAGAAAGAGTTGGGATATTCGTCGGGGATCGTGTTGGAGGGATTGCCGCGAAGCGAAGAATCGCGCATGAAGCAGGGCTGACGGCAATTCAGCCGTACACGTACAGCCCGCCGAGCCTTCGCACTTTGAAAGAGTGGATTTCCCTGGACAGGAGATTGTTCGTCGCCTGGCCGGCGGATCGAGTGTTCAAAGGGCGGTTCGGTGGATTCAAGTGGCGCGCCGAAGCGAAGGGAAAGGTGAGGGCGATTCTCTTGGATTCGGGTACCTCAACGCGAGCCGGTGGAACGGGGCAGTTGTTTGATTGGAGGAAAGCAAAGGTTGTGCTTTCCGCGATCGACGGATTTGATTTCGTGGTCGCGGGCGGTCTAAGTCCGCAGAATGTTTGCGAGGCCATCGAGATCCTTCATCCTTGGGGAGTCGATGTCGTCTCCGGCGTTGAGGCGCGGCCCGGGAAGAAGGATCCGGAGAAGGTGCGGGCGTTTGTGAAGGCGGTGCGTGAGATGGATCGGAAGGTTGGATAAGCGATGGCTACGGTTCCGCGAACGACGAAAGTCAAAGTCCCCGCTCTAAACATCGCCAAAGACGCGACATTTAGAACGGGGCACCCTCGGGTTTCTTCGCCTGCTCGCGGTTATTCTTCGCGCGTTGCTGCCAGTGTGAATGAGCCGGGGCGGTTTGGGGTTTATGGCGGGAGGTATGTTCCCGAGACCTTGATGGCTGCGCTTGAGGAACTCGAGCGCGCGTATGAGAAGGCCAAGCGCGATCCCAAGTTTAAGGCGCGGCTGGACGAGTTGTTGCGGACTTATGCGGGGCGTCCGACGCCTTTGTTTTTTGCGCGGCGGCTTACACAGAAATTGGGTGGGGCGAAGATTTATCTGAAGCGCGAAGATCTGCTGCACACGGGGGCGCACAAGATCAACAACTGCCTCGGGCAGGGGTTGCTCGTGGAGCGGATGGGGAAGCATCGCGTGATTGCCGAGACCGGTGCGGGACAGCACGGCGTGGCGACTGCGACTGTTTGCGCCCTTCTGGGATTTGAATGCGTCGTGTACATGGGGACCGAGGACATGCGGCGGCAGGAGTTGAATGTGTTCCGCATGCGGTTGCTGGGCGCGGAGGTGCGCGGAGTGTCCTCGGGATCGCGCACGCTGAAGGACGCGATCAACGAGGCGATGCGCGACTGGGTCACGAACGTACGAACAACGCATTATTTGTTGGGAAGCGTACTGGGGGCGCATCCGTATCCGACGATGGTGAGGGATTTTCATCGGGTGATCGGGCGCGAGGCGCGGGCGCAGATTCTGAAGGCTGAGGGCAAGTTGCCAGCCGCGATTATTGCTTGCGTGGGTGGGGGATCGAATGCGATCGGGGCTTTTTACGATTTTCTGAACGACAAGAAAGTTCGGTTGATTGGCGTGGAGGCCGGCGGACGCAGCGAAAAGCTTGGCGATCATGCAGCGCGGTTTCGCGGAGGATCTCCGGGCGTGCTGCAGGGGACGTACTCATATGTGCTGCAGGATTCGGGAGGGCAGATTGCTTTGACCCATTCGGTGTCCGCGGGGCTGGATTATCCGTCGATTGGGCCGGAGCATGCGGCGTTGCGGGATGCGGGGCGGGCGGAGTACGTGCCGGCTTCGGATGCGGAAGCGCTGGCGGCTACTACTCTTTTGGCGCGGACTGAGGGGATTATTCCGGCTCTGGAGTCGGCGCATGCGGTGGCCGAGGTGGTGAAGCGGGCGCCTCGGATGAAGAAATCGGAGATCGTCATTGTGAATGTTTCGGGGCGCGGCGACAAAGACATTGGGATTATGCGGGAGAACCTGAAACTCGATTGAGGATTGATGATTTTTGATTGCTGATTGAAAAACCTCACGGCAGGGCGTAGTTACTGTCAATCAGCAATCAACAATCAGCAATTTCTCTTATGCCTCTTACTTTTCATAAGAAGCCGGCGCTGGTGGCTTATGTAACTTGCGGGGACCCAGATCTCTCGACGACGCGGGAGATTGTTCTCGCGGCCATTACGGCTGGGGCGGATGTGATTGAGTTGGGGGTGCCGTTCAGCGATCCGGTGGCGGATGGGCCGGTGATTCAGCGGGCCAGCGAGCGGGCGCTGAAGCATGGGACGTCGCTGGCGCAGGTGCTCACGTTGGCGGCGGAGGTGCGGGTGCACGCGCAGTCGACCGGGATCATCATTTTTTCCTATCTGAATCCGATTTTGCGGATGGGGATGGAGAAGTTTTGCAAGGTGGCACGGGCTGCAGGCGTGGATGGCGCGCTGGTCACGGATCTGCCGGTGGAAGAGGCGGGAGAGTATTTGCAGGCGATGCGCAGGTATGATTTGTCTCCGGTATTTCTGGCAGCCCCGACGAGCCCGGATGAGCGATTGAGGCGGATTGCGGAAGCTTCAAGAGGATTTGTGTACGCGGTTTCGCGGACGGGAGTGACGGGGGCACGGCAGGAATTGGCGGCGGATGCGCAGAAATTGGTGAGGCGGTTGCGCCGCGTAACGAAGTTGCCAGTGGCGCTGGGATTTGGGATTTCTACTCCCGAGCAGTTTGCGGAAGTCGGAGAATTCGCAGACGCAGTGGTGGTGGGCAGCGCGATCATGGAGACGATTGAGCGAAATCGCGGGCGCGAAGCGGCAGCCGTCGGGGAGTTTGTAAAGAAGCTGTCGAACGTCAGCGCGCAGAGTTCGTTGACCGTTTCGTAGGAATGCTTTGTGCTTGGAAGAATCCGCACTTCTTACGCATAAACACGCGGGGAAATGGCGCACCCCGTGCAGGGATAGGTCTAGGGCTCTTATGGATATCGAGGATTGGCGTAAGAAAATCGATGAGCTGGACCAGAAGCTGGTGGAGCTGATCAGCGAGCGGGCTCGGGCTGCGGTGGCGATTGGGAAGCTGAAGCGCGACACTTCCCTGCCAATTTATGAACCAGACCGGGAACGGATTGTATTTGAAAATGTGCAGGCGGCGAATCGAGGGCCGTTGGCGGGGCGGGACCTAGTGAGAATTTATGAGCGCATTATCGACGTGATGCGGAATGTACAGAAGGAAGAGATTGCGCCGAAGACCGAGCCGGCCGAGGCGGAGACAGAGTTGGATTCGGATGTGAATGATTGAGGCAGCTCTTAGCTATTAGCTCTTAGCCTTTAGCTAAACCGCTTGCCGTCCGGTGCGTCGGTGGGGACTGAAAAGATTCAATAGCTAAGAGCCAATAGCTAAGAGCTAGGAGCTGGTTTTCTATGATTGTGGCGATGCAGGAAGGCGCGGATGAGGGGCTGATTCAGCAGGTGATTGAGCACCTGGTGAAGATGGGGTTTGAAGTGCACCGCTCGACGGGGGCGCGGATGACCGTGCTGGGAGCCGTCGGGTCGGGGATTGATTTCGATATCCGCATCCTCGAGTTGCTGCCAGGAGTGCAGGAGGTCCATCGAATCAGTTCGCCGTACAAGCTGGCGGGGCGAACATTTCGTCCGGAGGGGACGATCGTCAAACTCGCGAACGGGATCGATGTTGGCGGGAATGAAATCGTTGTGATGGCGGGGCCGTGTTCGGTGGAGACGCGCGAGCAGATTTTTGCCACGGCAGAGGCTGTGGCCAAAGCCGGGGCGAAGGTGCTGCGGGGCGGGGCATTCAAGCCGCGGAGTTCTCCGTATTCGTTTCAGGGACACGGAGAGGACGCGCTGAAGTTACTGCGGGAGGCCGGAGAGAAATTCAACTTGCTAGTGATCAGCGAAGTGATGGAGATCTCGCAGATTCCGATGATGCTTCCTTACGTGGACATCCTTCAAGTGGGCGCGCGCAACATGCAAAATTTTAATTTGCTGCGCGAATTGTCGAAGGTGCGGAAACCCGTGCTCCTGAAGCGGGGGATTGCGGCCACGTTCGAAGAGTTGCTACTGTCGGCGGAGTACATCATGTCCGGTGGGAACTACGACGTGATTCTGTGTGAGCGCGGGATCAGGACGTTTGAGACCTACACGCGGAACACAATGGATATTTCGGCGATTCCGATTATCCACAAGTTGTCGCATTTGCCGATGACGGCAGATCCGTCGCATGGAACGGGACGGCGGGACAAGGTGGCGCCGATGGCGCGGGCGTCGGTGGCGGCGGGAGCGGACGCGCTGCTGATTGAAGTGCATTGCGATCCAAACAAAGCTTGGTCGGACGGGGCACAGTCGCTGTTTCCGGAGCAGTTCTCGAAGTTGATGGATGAATTGAGGATGATTGCGCCGGCTGTGGGGCGGAAGATCGGGTAACTAAAGCGCGAACAGAACACAATTACAACCACAGAGGACACAGAGGACGCGGAGGGGGAAAGGGAAAAACCCTGCCGACTTGCAGCTAATCTTCCCGTGTTTGAGTTTCTCATTTCTGGTTTGCCTTTGTGTCCTTCGTGTCCTCTTGTGGTTATCATCTTTACTCCTTATGGCGATTCGGCAAATCACGATTATTGGGACGGGGCTGATTGGCGGGTCACTGGCGCTTGCGCTGAGGAAGAACAAGTTTGCCGGACGCATTGTTGGGTGCGACCGCGAGGGGACGCTGGAACGCGCGCGGATGCGAGGCGCGATCGACGACGGGACCGCGAATCCCGGCGACGCGGTGCGAGGGAGTCAGGTGGTGGTTCTGGCGACTCCGGTGCTGGCGATTGTCGATCTCATTGAGCGCATCGGGCCTGCGCTTCCGGCTAAAGCGTTGCTCACAGATGTGGGCAGTACAAAGACTACAGTTGTCGAACGGGCAGCCAAGGTTTTTGGGAAGAGTGCGGGGAAGCGGTTTCTGGCGGGGCATCCGATGGCGGGAAAGGAAATGAGCGGAGTGGATTACGCGGATGCCGATTTATTTCAGAAGGCCGTGTGGTTCTTGTCTCCGCTGCCGGGGCAGAATTTGAATGAAGGATTGTTCGCAGAGTTTGCGGGATGGATTGATGCCATCGGGTCGCGCATTGCGGTGCTGCCGGCGGAGGATCACGACCGGCTGTGCGCGTGGATCAGCCACGTTCCGCAGATGATTTCGACGGCACTGGCGGCGGCGCTGGTGGAAGAGTTTGGAGATGAGGCTCCACTGCTGACGGCCGGCGGGCGAGCGCTGCAGGAGATGACGCGGATTTCAGCGAGTCCGTATTCGATGTGGCGGGATATCGCGATCACGAACAAGCCGAATCTGGAAAAGGCGCTGTGGAAGGTGGAACAGCGGCTGGCGCATATCCGGGAGAATCTGGCGACGCGGCAACTGGCGGATGAGTTTGAACAGGCGCATGCGCTACGGAAGAGCCCGCTGAAGAAAAAGTAGGCCAACACGTGGCGTAGCACAATTGTCGAGCTACGCAGATCTGCCAATCACGTTTCCGAAAGCACTTCTCCGAGTTCGTAGCGGTCACAGATTCTGTTGGCCGCCTGCCACACAGTGTCGAATTCAGCCCAGCGGGGAACGAGGATGCGCAGCGCGAATGCGCGGATCATCTGTTCCATCCTGTGATCGTATTCGACGAGTGGAGACATAGTGTAAGCGAATTGTCCGGGCTTGCAACCGGCCTGCCGCATTGCACGGGAGAAGGTTCGCTCCCGTGTGCTCTGCGAGTTGGCGTTTCCCGACGCCTTGTTAGGAACCAGAGCAAACAACGCTCGAAGTTCGTTCTCTTGTCTTGGATATTTGACGTCGTCTGCATGGTTTGGATGCGCCGGGGCTGTCATCAGATTGTCAAATGATCGTCCTGCCCTTGTCTTTGGAGACTCGGAAAGCAGTGCTGCAGCAGACTGAATTCATTTAGAATGCGGACGCTATGAATAAAGTTGTGGCCAATGCGGATGAGGCCATCCGCGACGTGTTTGATGGCGCGACCGTCATGATTGGCGGGTTCGGATTGTGCGGGATGCCGGAGAACCTGATCCGCGCGCTGGTGCGCAAGGGCACGAAGAATCTGCGGACCATCAGCAACAACGTCGGCGTCGACGGCGTGGGGAACGGATTGTTGCTGGCCGCAGGGCAGATCGTGCATCACATTGGGACGTATGTCGGGGAGAACCGACTGCTGGAAGAGATGGTGCTGAAGGGAACGATCCGGCTGGATCTTGTTCCGCAGGGTACGTTTTCGGAGCGGATTCGTGCTGGCGGCGCAGGCATTCCTGCGTTTTATACTCCGACTGGCGTAGGGACGATTGTCGCTGAGGGCAAGGAGACGCGCGAGTTTGATGGGCGCACCTACGTGATGGAGCGCGGGCTGACGGCAGACTTTGCGTTTGTCAAGGCGTGGAAGGGCGACCGCGAGGGGAATCTGATTTATCGGAAGACGGCGCGGAATTTTAATCCCATGATGGCGACGGCAGCGAAGATCACGATTGCTGAAGTGGAGCATCTGGTCGAGGTCGGGGAAATGGATGGCGACGCGATTCATACGCCTTCGATTTATGTGAAGAGGATTTTTCAGGGAGAGTTGTACGAGCGGAGGATTGAGCGGAGGACGGTGAGGAAGGGGTAGTACCTAGTACTCGGTACTCGGTACTCAGTACTCAGTACTCAGTGGGGACGCGGTTGTGATTGGGTAGGATCCTTCGACTGCTCAGGATGACAGTGCTGTGGATGACAGGTTGAGAAGATGACGAAACCAGGGAAAGACGTCGATAAGCGTGAGCGGATTGTGAAGCGGATTGCGCGCGAGTTGCGCGATGGGTTTTATGTGAACCTGGGGATTGGCATGCCGACGTTGATCGCGAATTATGTACCTGCGGGGATGGAGGTCACGTTGCAGTCGGAGAATGGGATGCTGGGGATTGGGCCGTATCCGGTGGAGGGGACGGAGGATCCGGATCTGATTAATGCAGGAAAAGAGACGGTGAGCGAGATGCCTGGGACTTCTTATTTTTCTAGTGCGGATTCGTTTGCGATGATTCGCGGCGGGCATATTGATTTGAGCGTGCTGGGCGCAATGGAAGTGGATGAATCGGGCAGCATCGCGAACTGGATGATCCCCGGAAAGATGGTGAAGGGGATGGGCGGAGCGATGGATCTGGTGGCGGGGGCGCGGCGCGTGGTGGTGGCGATGGAGCATACGACGCGCGAGGGGGCTCCGAAGATTTTGAAGAAGTGCACGCTGCCGCTGACGGGCGTGAATGTCGTGGACACGATCGCCACGGAGATGGCTTATATTCGCGTAACGAAGGACGGGTTGGTGTTGGAGGAAGTTGCGCCCGGATTGACCGCGGAGGATGTGCAGCGGGCGACCGAGGCGCGGCTGATTGTGAGTCCGGGGCTGAGGGTGATGGAGAGTTAGGTGATCTGGGGGAACAAGATCGTCAACCACGAAGGATCACGAAGGACTTCGTGACCGATGTTTTATCTAGGTGAGCGTGTTTCTTCGTATGCTGGTTGCTGTTGCGAAGCAAAATCTTCGCTCAAAATGACAAAACCCATTAAATCCGGAAGGGGGCGGCCAGCAAGCGGAAGGGGAGAGTGATGGCGAGGTAGATCACCTCCAGGACTCCGTGGACGGCGACGCCCACGATGCGAAACGGGAGCAGGAGAAGCCAAATGAACGGGTAGGCAATGAGAGCAACGATGGCCAGAGGCCAGCAGAGCACGAACAGAAGGCACCAGAGTATGAGCGTGAACATGGCGGAGACCTCCTTCTAGATATTGTACGCGGAGGAGCGGAAGAAAGTTCCGTGCGGCGGTTGAAAGCGAGGGCTATTCGAATTGCTTGCGGAAGGTGGCCAGTTGCTGCTGGACTTCGGAGAGTTCTTGGCGCAGGCGTGAGACGTCCTCTTCCAGGGCTGCTAGACGGTCAGGTGTGGAATTTGCGCCGGCAGTCGCGGGCGAGGGCGCCCGCGACACATAAACATCTTCTGCGGACGCGGGCGGTTCGCCAGAGAACAGGTGGGTGTAGCGGGATTCTTTCGTGCCGGGCTGGCGGGGGAGCACTCGGGTCAGAGGAAACTCGCGCTGGGCGAGGCGGTCGAGAGTGGAAACAACGTCCTCGAGCGCTTCGAAGTGGTACATGCGGTCGGTGCGGCTGCGCAGTTCGCCGGGAGTTTGCGGTCCGCGCAGAAGGAGCACGCAGACGACGGCGATTTCACGGCGATCGAAATTGAAGACTTCCTGCAGGCGGTGTTCGAACTTGGTGACGCGACTATCGGCGCCGCTGGCCGGGCCGGCCATGCGCTTTTCTTGCAGGCTGGCGAGGGCGTCACGCACTGCGGCTTCGTCCAGCGTCATCACCGGGTCGCGGTTGTTCTTTTGGTTGCTGGCGTTTACCAGGGCGTTGAGGGAGAGCGGGTAGTAGTCGGGCGTGGTGATGTCTTTTTCGATCAAGGCGCCCAAGACACGGGTTTCGATTTCGGTGAGGATCACAGAGATGTCCGAGTTGTGATTTTAATTCATGGGAGTTCGGTGGAGGGAAGATCGAAGGAAAGAGCTCTACCACAGAGGCCACAGGGGAAATCAAAATTCCCACCCTCCCGCAAACTCCGCGAGAAGGGTGGGGCGACCCTCTTGTTTCTTAGAACAATGCGGTGGAGCGGCGCTTCCACGATTTCCCCTTCTCTTTCGCAATGTTCTCCATGTCAGCGACGTAGGCTCCGGCTTGCGTGAGGACGTGGTGCAGGTCGTTGCCGATGCTGATGAAGGTGAATCCTTTTTCGAGGAATTCTCCGACGCGAGCCGTGCCGAAAAGGAAGAGGCCGAGGATGACGTTGTTCTTGCGGGCGTGTTCGATCAGCTTCTTGGTGGCGGCGTCAAGCTCGGGCGACGTGTACATGTGGGGGAACTCGTATTTGTTGTACAGGCCCATCGACATGCAGAGATCGTTCTGGCCAAGGAAGAGAATGTCGACTCCGGGGACGGCGGCGATTTCGGCGATGTTCTCGATACAAGACGCGGTCTCAACCTGCAGGGCGACGATGCCTTCGTTGTTCCAGTTGCCGGCGTAGCCAAGGAGTCCGCCTTTGTTCATGCTGCGCTGCGGGAAGTAGACGGAGCGTGTGCCGACTGTGGGATATTTCGCGCAACTGACAGCCTCGCGGGCTTCGGCGGCGGTGTTGATGTAGGGGATGAGCACGCCGTCGGCCCCCATGTCGAGTGCCTGCTGAATGCCGGGGCGGTCAGCGTAACTGCCGACGCGGACCAGCGACTTGGCGCCGCCGTTGGCGATGCCGCTCAACATGGCGGAAAGCTTTTCGTAGCCCATGGGCCCGTGCTGAGTATCCACGAGCAGCCAGTCGTATCCGCTGTGCGCGAGTTGCTCGGCGACAGTGGGGCTGTGGGCATTGAGGAACAGGCCCATCTTGGGCGCTCCGGCACGGAGTTGCTTCTTGAATTCGGATCCGCTGAGTGCGGCGTCAGGCATGGAAAGTCCTCCTTGTAGTCGAATTGAAAAGTGTACCGTATGCGGCGATGAGGACGGCGAATCGGCGATGAATTTTTCGTGGATGCTATGACCGGGGGACAGATCGTGATTTGACCGCCCTCAAAACCCCTACCCTTTCAGCAAGCCCGGGGCTGAGCCGCCGCGGTGAAGAGGGTGGGGACGTCTGAAGTCGTATTGCCATATGGAAACTGAGGGCCTATAGTTCCTTAACGTCGAGGAGGGTTGCAATGCGACTGCTTCTGAATTGGGTGTTAAGCGCATTGGCGGTTTGGATTATGGCGCAGCTTGTACCGGGCATTCATGTCAACGGGGCGGCTGCGGCGCTGATTGCGGCGCTGGCGATCGGGTTCATCAACGCGACGATCGGTTTCCTGCTCAAAATTCTCACATTTCCTCTGACGCTTCTGACATTGGGACTGTTCTGGTTCGTGATCAATGCGCTGATGCTGGAGTTAGCGTCGGCAGTGGTGCCGGGATTTCAGGTGCGCGGCTTCTTTGCTGCGTTCGTCGGAGCGATCGTGTTGAGCCTGGTCAACCTGTTGCTGAAGGCGATTGTGATGCCGGCAAACGACAAGAGCTAACGGCAAAACGATTCCACCACAGAGGACACGGAGGAGCACAGAGGAATCCTGGCTGCGGATGATCTTTAATTTTGTGTGCCTGATTTCTTTGGCTTGATTGCCTGCCAGTCTTCTTCCTTTAGGACTCTCCCCAGGTTGCTGAATTCGCCGGCGCCTTGCAGGAATTCGCCGCCGTCCATGCGGATGACTTCGCCGTTGATGTAGCTGGAGCCGTCGCTCACTAGAAACGCTGCGAGGTTGGCTAACTCTTCGACAGTGCCAAAGCGGTGAAGCGGGTTGCGGTCCAGGGCAATCTTCTCGAGGCTGGGATGCGGGAGGACGCGGGAGAATGCGCCTTGCGTGGGAATCGGGCCCGGGGCGATGGCGTTCATGCGTATGCCACGGTTTCCCCATTCCACGGCCAGACTGCGGGTGAGGGCCTCGACTCCGGCTTTCGAAACTGCAGAGGGAACGACATAGGCCGAGCCGACCGGGGCGTACGTCGCAGAGATGCTGAGTACTGTGCCTTTGTGCTGAGAGGCAAGCCAACGGCGTCCGCAGGCCATAGTGCAGTTGAGCGTCCCCATCAGGACGATGCCGATGACGGAATTCCATGCACCGGGAGAGAGTTCCTCGGTGCGGGCGATGAAATTTCCGGCGGCGTTGTTGACTAGGATGTCGAGCGGCCCTTCGCTCCAGATGGAATCGATCATTGCTTCGACGGCGTCGAGATTGCGAATGTCGCAGGGGATGGCGTGAATGGTTCCCTTCGAACCCAGTTCAGAGGCAGTTTCTTCCAGAACCTCTTCGCGGCGGCCGCAGATGTGGACGGTTGCTCCGAGTTGGAGGAAGCGGGCGGCCATGCCTTTGCCGAGGCCTGTGCCTCCGCCGGTAATTAGGATGCGCTTGTCTTTGAGAAGGTCGGTGCGGAACATGAATGCATTGCCTCTCGGGGGCTAAAGCCCAATCATCTTCGACTCCGTACGCGGCGCTGAAGCGCCGCTCTTCCACGCTGCTACAAGCAATCCACGCTGGCACAAACAATTCACGCTGCCACAAACAATCCACTCTGCCACAAGCAATCCTAATCTGTGTGCAATGGGTTCGACGAACCAAATGCTACGCGAAAGCCGTAGTCAGCGTATTGGAAGTCTGGAGGGATGCTGGAGCGGGCGCTGCAGCGGGCTACTTTGATGTGGTGGCGCCAGGATCCTCCGCGGGAGGATTTGCGTGACGGCTTCATTGGGCTTTCTTCGGGGCCGCGTGGGTTGCGTTCGGGCGACACGGCGTAGTAGTTCGGGTCGTACCAGTCAGTGCACCATTCGTGGACGTTGTCGCAAATGTCATATAGGCCGAAGGCATTCGGGGCATATCGAGCGACCCTCTCCGGGCCGGCCTGCCAGCGCGTGGCATAGTCGGGAAGAGATTGTGGGGGATCGTCTCCCCAAGGGAAAGTTTTCTGTTCGAGGCCGCCGCGTGCAGCGTGTTCCCACTCGGCTTCTGTGGGCAAGCGGTAGGGGCGGGATGTTTGCGAACTCAGCCACTCGCAGTACTGAACGGCCTCGTGCCACGAAACTCCGGCCACGGGCTGCTGCGGATGATTAAAGTTCGGATCTTGCCAGAATGGAGGTGACGGCCGACCCGTTGCTCTCAGGAAGCGAGCGTATTCGGCGTTGGTGACTTGGGTGGCGGCCAACCGGAAGGTGTCGATCCAGACGCGGTGGATGGGGCGTTCGCAATCTTGTCCAGTATTGGAGCCCATGAGAAACCAGGCGGCTGGGATCTGAACCAGCGCAGGTTCCAGAGCGAGTGCCGGAGTTTCTGAATTGGCGGGAGCGACCTTCATGATGGTTGCGGAGCGATTTCTACAGAGGTAAAGTTTACCAGCGCGGACGGCCGGAGGACTGCGATGGCGGAGAAGAAGCTGCGGTTCAAAGTGAAGATTAATGGGAAAGAGGCGGGGGTGGTGGCGGCGATTACCCCGCCGGTGGATGTAATCGAGTGGTTTGGGACGCGCGCCCGTGTCCCGATTCGGGGGATGATCAATGGGTTTCCATTTCGCTCTTCGCTAATGCCCATGGGCGGTTGCCACATGATGCCGGTGAACAAAACACTGTGTCAGGGCGCGGGCGTGCAGCCGGGAGATATTGTCGATGTCGTAATGGAACGTGACGCGGAAGCGCGGACGGTGGAGGCTCCGCCGGAGCTGAAGAAAGAATTGGCGAAGAATAAGACAGCGCGAGCGCGGTGGGAAGAGTTGGCGTTCACACACAAGAAGGAGATGGCTCTAGCGATTTCGGGTGCCAAGCAGCTGGATACGAAAAAACGGCGGCTGGAGAAGGTGATGCGAGTGCTGAGGACGGGAGCAAAGTGGACGGGATAACGCGACTCGCGCAGACATTTTTGAACGATCCAGGAATTCAACGTCCCCGCCCTCTCGCAAAAAGCGCGAGAAGGGTGGAGCAACCTCTGAGCTTAGGTATTGCAAAGCTGCTGCACCACCTCGGCCATATCGTTGTCCTGGAAGAGCCGGATGGCGGCAATTCCGGATGCTCCCGCATCGAGGCAGGAGTGAGCATTTTTCAGAGTGACCCCTCCAAGGGCTAGGACTGGAATGTTCGCTTGGCACGCTTGCTTCAGGGCGGCTAGTCCCGCGGGGTTCGCGTCTTTCTTTTCAAACACAGGAGCGAAGACGGCGAACGTCGCCTTGTTGGCTGCGGCTTGGGCTACTTCTTCTGGAGAGTGGCAGGAGACGGCGATCAGGGGTTCTCGTGGTGAGTTCGCGCGGGTGGGGGCGCCCACGCCACGTTCATTCCGCCACACCGTTCCTACGACTTCTGGGGACACGTCATTGGAGCGCAGGTGGACGCCGTCGGCGCCGACTGCCAGGGCGACATCTGAGCGGGAGTTGATGAGAAGAGCAGTTGCCAGTGGTTGGTTGCCAGTTGCCAGTTTTCCGGCTTCTCGCACCACGCTTACGGCTTCACGCGCCAGGGATTCCAGATCTCGGGTTGAGAGGTCCTTTTCGCGGATTTGGATGTAGTCAACGCCGGCGTGGGCGGCTTCGGCAATCTTTTCCAAGAGGCGTCGACGGCGGGAGAGTTCGTCCCCCAGAAATGCGGTGCGGTCGGTGATGTAGTAGAGGAGGCAGCGTTTCGCCATCACGTCAAGAACTATAACCACCAAGGGCACGAAGGTACACGAAGGAAACTCACGGCCTGGTCTTCGCGATCTCCGGCAAGACTTCGCCTTCTTTTTTGGGCGTTCCGCCGAGGTGGTATTTTGTCAGGCCGTCCCGCAGGAATTCGAAGGCGTCTTCCGGAGTGTCGACGATCTTGAACTGGTTGACATCTTCGGGAGAGATCGTGCCCGCGTCGGCGAAGGCCTGGAAGTTGAGGATGCGGTTCCAGTATTCGCTGCCGTAGATGACGACAAGAATCTTCTTGGCTAGCTTGTCGGTTTGCGCCAGGGTAAGGATTTCGAAGAGTTCGTCCATGGTGCCGAAGCCGCCCGGGAAGATGACAAGAGCCTTGGCGAGATAGGCAAACCAGAATTTGCGCATGAAGAAGTAGTGGAACTGAAAGTTCAGCGCGGGGGTGATGTACTGGTTCGGACTCTGTTCAAACGGAAGCTGAATGTTCAGGCCGATGGTCTTCCCTCCGGCCTCGTGGGCCCCGAGATTGGCAGCTTCCATGATGCCGGGTCCTCCACCGGTGGTGACGACGAAACGGCGGCGGCGGGCGGGGATCTGCATCGACCATTTGGTCAGCATGTATGCCAGGCGGCGCGCGTCTTCGTAGTAGCGGGCCATGTTGACCGCCGCTTGAGCGACTTTCAGTTCTCGTTCCAAGTGCCCAGCTGGAGCTGCAGCGTGATGCTGTTCCATCGCGTCGAGGGCCTTCGTCGCATCCTGGTGTCCCTGAAAGCGGGCGGAGCCGAAGAATACGACCGTGTCCTGAATCTGCTCGCGGCGGAAGCGAGCGAGAGGCTCCTGATATTCGGCCAGGATGCGGAGAATGCGCCCGTCGGGGCTGTTGAGGAACGCTTCGTTCTTGTAGGCAACCGGCGCGGATTTGAGATGGTCAGTCATAGTCAAAAACTCGTGTCAGAAACTCGCAAGGTGAAACTCGCAATCCAAACTTCTTGTGCGATGCGCAGGGTATCAGGATACCGGAGTGGAATAGCTTGCGGAGTTACGACAGGCTATTGCTGCTCGTGGTAGTGGAGCGCCTCCCAGAAACCGATCCAGATATCGAGCAGGCCCAGCCCGCTGCAGATGCCGCGGAAAAAGCCGTTGGAAACGACCGAGCGCAGAGTGGGAAACGAGAGCAGCAGGTAGTTGTCGGTCCACTCCGGAGTCCAGGGAAGAATGATGAGCAGCACTCCCGCCACCGCACTGATCAAGACAAATAGAAAGACGGAGATGCGATGCATCCAGACTTGCACGGGGCCATGGGCCGGGCGGATCTCGGGTTCGGGCGGCGGATTCAGAAGCGCGGTGCTCGACTCAATCCGCGGAGGAGCACTCTCTGGAACGTCGCCCGGACTGCTGGAAAACGGAGTCGGATCGGTCATTCGGGGACGCTCCAGCGCCGCGGAGAGAGAATTGGGAAATCACTGCGGCCTGCACTGGACCCCGGGTGGAGGAATTTGGGCACGAAAGCCATCGGGCTATTCTACGACTTCAGGGCCTTAATGCGCTCGGCGACATCGCGGTAATCGATGTTGCTGCCATAGACGTCCATAAAGTGTTGCAGGGCGGCAGTTTTGTCTCCAGCGACCTCGTAGGCGGAAGCCAGTTCGTAGTGCAGTGCAACGCGGGTCTCGCCATCGATGCCGGGAACCTTGAGTGCCTTGTCGTACCAGCGGACAGCGGCCTCGGGCACGCCTTTTTCGAGGAAGCACTGCGCGAGCCAGGTATAGGCCTGCATGATCTGCTCGAAGGGCTTGCCGTGATCAAAAGACTGGCACGCCTTTTGAAGCTCTCCAATAGCCTCGTCGAGCAGGCCCATTTCGCGGAAGGCGATGCCGAGGTTGTAATGCGTCTCGGGATCTTCATCTGTGGAAGCGACGTCGGCTTCGAGATCTTGTTTCAGTTCGCCGAACATCTCGGCGAGGTCGACTCCGGCATCATCCCCAAAAGGAGAAGCTTTGCCGGCGCTGGGCGCAGACGATGCGGCAGGTGCGTGCGAAACAGGAATCGCGGGCTGGGGCTTGCCTGGTTGAACCATCGGCGCTTGCCAGGCGACGGATGCCGTCGCGGTTGGCGTGGCCGGTGCAGAAATATTTGTTGCTGAGGCCGATGCGGCGGCGCTCGCGGCCATCGGCGGAATGATCTTTGCGGCCGGCGCTGGCGCAGAAACGACTGCCACAGGAACGACGGGAGCGGCAGTTGCGGGCGCGGGAACAGGCGGAACTGGCTTGGCCTTCGCGACCGGAGGGGCAGGCCGAGGTTCGGGCACAGGCGCAGCTTTCAGGAAGTCTTCGCCGAGAGACGCTTCGATGTCGGCGACGAATTCGCCGAGAACCGGTGCAGTCGATGCGGCAGCCACCATGGGTTCCGGGACCGGAGCCGCGGCGGGCTTGGCGGGAATGGTCGCCGCAGCCGGTGCAGCTGGCTTAGAAACAGTGCCGGGCAGGAAGCCGTCGCCCAACGAAGTTTCGAGGTCGGAGACGAATTCCTTGAGAACGCTTGGTTCTGGTTCCGGCTCCGGCTCCGGAACAGGCTCGTGAACGGGTTTCCGAGCGACGGGTGCAGGTTCGGGCTCGACAGACGCTTCGGCGACAACAGGAATTTCCTCGACAGCTGGCGGTTCGGGAGCCGAAGGCACAGGCTCTTCGACCGCGGGCTCTGCGACGGCAACGGCTTCCTCGACTGGAGCTTCCTCGACCGTAACTTCGAGGGTTGGGATATCGTCGGCTGTCAGCTCTTCCACTACGGGTTCGACGACCGAAGCCTCTTCTTCGGCGGGCTGAGTGGCGGCGTCGACTTCAGCGCGAAGCTGGGCAAGCTTGGCGCGATCGTTGGTGAGAGTCTGAAGCTTCGCCAAGGCCGCCATGGCCTGCTCGGGCATGCGATGGGCGAGGTAGAAGCGAATCTCTTCGATGGTCTCTTCGACTTTGCCGGACTCTGGGGCTTCTGGTTTGGCGGCCGGGGCAACCTCGACTTCTGCTACCTCGGTCGTTTCCGCTGCGGGGGCGTCCGTCTCGACAGTGAGTGAGTCATCCCATTCGGAGGACAGATCGATCTCTGCGGATGCAGCAGCGGGTTCGGTTGCGGATTCATCCACTACAGCAAACTCGGGCTCGACGGCTTCAACGCTGATTTCCTCGGCGGGCTGGGCAGCCGCGGGCCAGGGCGAAGCTGCTGGCGCGACCGGGGCCGCTTCTTCTTCGGTGGCGGGCTCCTCGTGAATTGCCACTTCTTCCGCGGGTGCTTCGTCGATGGAGAACTCGGGTACCGCACTCTCGGACTCTTGAGTTTCTTCGTGAACCTGAGGAGCAGCGTCCAGGAAAATGTGCTCTTCTTCGGTTGGTGCGCCGGGGGCTGCAGTCGAGGAACGTTCTTCGTAGCGCTCCGCGAGTTCAGCATATCGGGAAGCTTCTTCCGGATATTCGGCTTCGGAATAGACCCTTTCCAGGGTGCGGCAGCAAATTCCCGCTTCGGCGAAGCGGCCCGCGCGGGTGTGCAACGCAGCGAGACGCTGATTGATGCGAAGGTCCGTGGGCGCCAGCGGCAATGCTCCGACCAGGGGCCCGAGGGCCTTGGCGGGCATGTTGTATGAAATGAAGAGCTCCGCATCGGTCAGGGCCGAGCGGATGGCGAGCGAAGTCTCGTCCGAATAGTGCTGGTGAACCGAGGGTGCAGTCGCTTCCAGATCGTCGATCAGGACGACGGCTTCTTCCGGCGTAATCATTTTGCTTCCGGAAGTGCCGCCCAGCTGGCTGACCACCTGCTGGTAATTCTGCATGTGCAGGGTGTTCTGCGGTTCGACGGTGGCCAGCTTCTGGTAAAGATCGCGGGCCTTAGGCAAATCTCCCGACTGCACGCTGGCGTGGGCCAGCAACTCCAGGACTTCACTGACGTGGGTGTTCTCGCCGGCTTTGTGGAACAGGTCGAGCAATTTCTGCAGAGAGTCGGGATTGTCGCGCACGTGCCCGATGATGGTGTGCAGGCTCTCAAGAACTTTGTCGGAGTTCTCGGCCAGCAAACGCTCGGCGTGCTGGTCGAAGACCTGCAGCGCGGTCTCGTACTGTCCGGCCTGCATCAGTGCGTCGGCGAAGCTGGAGATCGCCGCCAGATCGTTGTGTACGGTCAGCAGTTTATTGGCGACAGTTCCGGCGTCGGACAGTTGTCCGGCCTGCAAGTAAGCTTTGAGCAGATCGCGGAGACCGTCGGGATTGGAATCGATGTCGCCGATTTTTTGCAGAGTGGCAACGGCTCCGGAAGCGTCGCCGGACTCCAGCATGTTCTTGCCCTGCATCAGCAGCGCGTACGTGTTGCCGGGATCGAGCGTCAGCATGCGCTGCAGTACTTCTTCAGCGCCGCTGAGCGAACCTTTCGAACGCAAGCTCTCGGCGGCAGAAGAGAAAATCTGCCAGGCTTCGCTCTTCTTGCCGAGGCGGATATAGACTTCCGCCAGACGAACCCGCATGGTGCTGTTTTCCGGGTCCATCTCGACAATTTTTGTGAAGATACGAACCGCGTTCTCGAGTTCTCCGGCTTTCAGGAATTCTTCCGCAACCTGCAGATATTGCGCGCGGGCGTCATTGAACAGGCCCTGCTGGCTGTAGAGTTCCGCCAGCTTCAGCAAGCTTTCGAGCGAAGGCTGGAGCTTGCAGATCTTCTTGTACATCGCGATGGCCTTGACCGTGAAACCCTGGCTGGCATAGGCATCGCCTACAGTCTTGAAACATCCGGTGGCTTTATCGGTCTCGCCCAGGCGGGAGTAGAGGTCGCCGACGGTGTTGGTAACCGTAAGATCCTTGGCATCGTTCTTCAGGATCTTTTCGTACTCAGCGATAGCGTTCTGAAGTTTGCCCTGCTGGACATACTTCTCCGCGCTGCTGAGAACCTTTTGCTTGTTGAACCCGAACAACGCCATAAGAGTGCGAGCTCCAGAGCCTGGTCTTCAATCCAACGTCTCGATACAAAACCCGATGAGCGTTCGGGAAACTGCTCCCGGGTACTGTCCCGAGGGTCATGTCACTTATCGGCAGATGGACCGACCCAACAAGGCCAATTGTACGTCGGGCAGTCACGAACCGCATGGTTACCAAGGGTTACCGAAAGGGAGTGTACGAACGGGTTACCAAGGGAATCTCGGGGGTGTGACGGTAGATTCATCGCTTCTACCGCAGTTGTAAAACGCGCTCGGCCGTGCGTCCCAGGTCTTCAAAACGAGGTCTTGGGAGGAAGCAGTCTGAAACGAAATGATGCGAACCACCACCATGGTTGCAGGAAGTCCTGAGTAGAAGGAGTAAACCATGCGACGATCGGACGTCAGTTGGACCAGAGGGGATTCGCAGCGTGTGCCGGGGCTGTCGCTATGCACTGTCATAGCGATGATGCTAATTCTGTTTTTGGCTGGCTGCCAGTCTTCGCCGGTACCCAGCGATGCACAAGACTCGTGCCCGCTCGATTCTGCAACGTTCAATGGCTGGTTCCAGTCGGGAACGGCTTCTCTGAACGGGGTAGTCAATCCTGCTAACAGCCTCAATAGTCTGGCTCCAGATTGCGGCTTTTATCAGTGGTCGCAGCAGATGTTTATGTGGCTGACCTCGCCGGCGCCCTCGGCTTACGGCGGAGGAGCGCATATCTTCGATTCGCCTGCGTTTTATGACGTTTCTCCCCCGGACGGGAGCGGCAATCGCACGCTGCTCGCGCATACGCCGAGCTTCATCCATGCCTTTCCTTTGCGGGCAGCGAAGCTGGGTGCGCATCGCTTGCCGATCGTGATTGATCGCTCGGGACGATTGATTGAGGCCAAGCCGGTCGATCCGAATCTGAAGCCCATGGTTCGCGACATCTCGGGCAAGGTGATCGAGATCGCGCATGCCCGGCTGGAAAATGGACGAACCATCTTGCTGGATCAGGAAGGGAAGGTCATTCAGACTCAGCGCCTGGCCAGTCCGATGGCAAATGCCGATCAGAAGAATGCCTCGCCCGTCGTTCAGAAATTCCTGGTCGATAATATTGCGTTGTTCATCGATCCTTCACTGGCTGTCGTAGACGTTGAACAAGGCCAGGCTGGGGATGGCAGCGTGCTGGAAGCGCAGACCACGGCCAATGGCTCGCTGGTGTACTACGCGACCATGGTGAACGACGTTTATGCTTACTTCCTTACCGGCGCAAAAAAGGGCGCGATCACTACGGTCACGCCGAACCAATTCCCAACGACTCCGACCGATTTGAACAACATCGTCAACTTCGCGATGGCGAACGGAAAACCGAATCCTCCGTTCCCTGATCCCAATGCGCTGGCCATCGAAGTGAAGTCTTCCTGGGTACTGGCGGCGGGACTGCCCAACGCGAGCAGTTACATCACCATGACCGCCACAGTTCCCACCTATAACCAAGGCAATCCCAACCTATGGACGCCGACCGGGCAGCAAACCGTTCAGCTTGCCTTAGTGGGAATTCATGTGGTCGGAAGCACCGCCGGACACCCTGAGATGGTTTGGGCGACGTTTGAGCACACGAACAACACGCCGCTCGGCACTTACTCCTACACCAAGAACGACGGCACAACGAATACGGTCACGCAGAACACGTCAGGCACCTGGCTGTTCACTGCCAGCGGATCAAACGGCCCGTTCAATGTCGCGCATATGGCATTCACGGGGCCCAATGGATCCCCCGCCAACAGCATTCAGTCGGAGCCGACGTTCACGGTCAGCCCCAGCGACACGCTTCGCATGTTTGCGTTCGGGAGTTCCGATCAATTCGAAAATACCGAGGTCATCTCCATCGACAACCACGTGCTGCAGATGATGCCGCAAGGAGACCTTCGCGGGAATTACTTCATGACCGGGGCAACGTGGACCCCGTTCGGAAGCAATCCTGGAGGCGGTAATAACGGGGTGGGCACAAACCAGCTCTCCAACTCTACTCTGGAGACATACGCACAAGGTTCGAATTGCTTCAGTTGTCACCAGAACATCAATCCGAATCTGGCGAATGTCACCACCGATGTCAGCCACATTTTTGCAGGGATCCAGCCACTTTTCTAGAACCCAGCATAGATGTGCGCCGTGTCGCGAGCCGATTTGGGGTCGGCTCGCGATTTCCTCTGCATTTTGCCCTTCTGATCCGTCCCAAAGCTGCGACGTGCCCTCTAGTATGAATGTGCTATGTGGAAGGGAAGCGTGCGCGTGCATCTTGCCACCATCGGGGCGAACTACGGATGGGGGGAGGTGACTCGCGATCCTTGCCGTTCTTAATGATTTCGCACAGGCGCTATGGCTGGGAGAGCAGGTCGCGGATATTGGCCTCGACGTTGTCCCGGTCTACCAAGCCGGAATAGGCGGCGGCGATTCGTCCCTGACGGTCGATCAGAAAGGTATCTGGCATGTTCTCGATGCCGTATGTTTTGGCGGTTGCGTCGTCGCCGAGAACGATCTGGTAGGGCACTCCTGTTTGTTTGATAAATGGAGTTACTACTTTCCAACCATCCGAATCCAGGGAAACACCGATCACGACGAGGCCTTTCGTGGCGTACTTGCGATGGAACTCGGAGAACCACGGTATCTCTTTCAGGCATCCGTGGCACCAAGTGGCCCAGAAATCGAGAAGGACGACTTTCCCGTGATAGTCCTTCAGGTTTACGGTTTTGCCGGAACCGTCTCTCAGCGCAAACTCGGGCGCGGGATTGCGTCGGTCTGCGGGTTGCACGGCGGCGCGAACGGTCGTTTCATCAATTGCGGTGGTGAGGCCGGTTAGCGTCAAGAGTAAGGCTGCCGTACGCAGCAGATGAATGCGACTTAATGTGACGTACATGGGAATTCTCCTGGTTGATGCATCGAAGCCTTATGCGATTCTGCGCTGCCAGCGGCGACCGATCTCACTCGCGACTAAATACGCGACCGGCCAGAACACGACAGGCTGCAGCAGCCGCATTCCCCAGCCCAGCCAATTTCCCGGCTGCTGTGTATGCGCGCACGATATGAGTGTTCAGGAAAAGCCAAAATGCCTGATCCTGAATGACCATCGATGCCAAGGTTGCGACTGCCGCGATCCATAAGGAGATGCGGAGTGGGAGCCGGAATCGGACGTCTTCAAGGCCCTGACGCAGTCCCCACAGTGCGGGGACTGCAACCAGGACTCCTTGCACGATTAGCGGAAATAGCACTCGGTAAAACGGAAGATCAAAAACTGCGGCGTTATAGTCGGGCAGGGCGGGTACACGGAATGTGCGGTGAAGGTAGTCCTCGCAGAATGCAAAATAGCGCGGCGCTCCGACCAGTGCACCGAACAACAGCATCAAGCACAAAAGCACGCCGTTGATCCGATTCATGCTGCGTGAGGCGGACCCGAGCACAAACCCGCTCGTCCATGAAAAGCAGGCTAGCGTTAAGTACCAGACGAGCAGAAAAACACCCGTCTCAGCCAGCAGGCGCCAGAAGCCGGGATTCGTCGTCAGGGCCCAGTCCCAGTTGTTCGCGTAGAGCCAGAGGTAGACGGCGCTCCCATCGGCGGTTCTCCTCGATACGATCGAAAGCAACATTCCGAGTGGGACGATCAGACCCACCACTGTCAGCCATGGCCGCCAACCCGCCCACAATGCAGCCTGTCGCCGGGCGACTAAGCCAAGCACTCCACGCAGGGCGCGGCCGCTGGTCTCTCGGGACTCGGCGAAGTCTCCGAGAACGACCTCGCGTTCGTCGGGCTCCAGCAGCCGCGAGAAAACGTCGACCATCCACCACCGTATGTGCGTCATGATCGGACCGTGGCGCGATTCGTCTCCCAGGAAACGCCTCGGCTTACACGCTTCACTGCCTCATAAAAATCGCTCGCTGCTTGGGCACCTTTTCCGGTGACCCGGACCATACGCTTGCGGCGTCCTCCTCGCTGCGAGGTGGCATTCCCCATTTGTGTCTTGAGAAAGCCTTTCAATTCCAGACGGTCCAAGGTTGTGTAAAGTGCTCCGATGGAGCATGGACGTCCCGTCGCATCCTCGATCTCTTTCCGGATCGTGGCTCCGTAGGCTTTTTCTCCCAGGCGCGTGGCCGCGGTGAGCAGCAGGTATTCGAATTCACCGAGCATAATTAGTCATACATTGTGATTGTAATGACTCCGTGTGTCAAGATATTCGTTCAACCGGTTCGGAGGAGCGTTGGCTCTAATATGAATGTGCTATTTGGGGACGTCGCGCGACGGTGTATTTTTTCGAGATTGAAATTCGCAACCAGACGGACAAGGACAACATGACCTGGATTCGAACTGTTTCACTCATTGAGGCCGACGAGCAACTGCGGCAGGCGATTGAGGGCGAGAAGCTGTTTTATCCCAAGGAGTATGCCGAGCCGGTGCATCCGGATCCTTCTGGGGCATCGTCGATTGTGGGGTCGCATACGTTGATTCCCGAGGCGCTGTATCACGCGTTCAGCACGTTTGGGGCGCTGATGTCGCCGCAGTTGCCGCTGGACCGGCGGCAACACGAGATGATCGCCACCATGGTCTCGGTGACCAATCGGTGCGTGTATTGAATCGAGTCACACGCAGAGTTTCTGCGTCGGGTGACGTTGGATAAAGAATTGGTGGAGGCGCTGGCGAAGGATTACACGACCGCGCCGATTTCGGCTCAGGACCGCGTGATGCTCGATTATGTGGTCAAGCTGACCAAGGATGCGACCAAGGTCTGGAAGAATGACATCGACGGGCTGCGGGTCGCGGGGTTTGATGATCGCGGCATTCTGCAGATTACGCTGATCGCGTCGTGGTTTAACTACATTAATCGCGTGGCGGATGCGTTGGGCGTGGGGCGGGAGTGAGTCCAAACTCTCAATCGCGAGCATGCCCATTGTCCGGTCATGGTGCCAATGGGAGGAGAATTTGTATCAGGGCATGCCTTCAGGCATGCCGCATCTTGGGGGCAACCTCTCGTCTGGCTTTAGCCACTGCAGCGACGGCATGGAAAATCCCAGCGGCTAAAGCCGTCAGGGTTTCGGGCTGATTGCCGACATCGCTAAAGCGATGCCCTGATACGAATCGTTCGTCTCGACCTGTCACTACCGAGCTGTCACCACAGCTCGCCTAGTATGAGAACCCCTGGAGTTCTCCCGTCGATGGGCCATCCACGAACCCCGTGCGCGTACCTGGATTCAGCGCGATATGCATGGCGATTACACTAAACGCGTTGGAGAAACTGAACCCGTTCAGCGTCTCTTGCAGAATCCCGTTGGTGTCGTACACGTAGATCGAACTGCCCGTGGACGAACTTGAATTGGGCTGCGCTACGAAGAACAGTTTGTGGATAGGATCAAACTCGACATCGGCGCCGCTGAAGAACTGCTGTTGGCCAGAGTTCGGCAGGACCACGGTGAATCCGCTCTGCGTGGCAAGATCGTAAAACTCCACATTGGCGTCGTCTTCAGTTGTCGTGCACGCGATATTGTCGGCCGAATCGACGGCGATGCCGTTCACGAAGCCGAATCCGATGCCGGTGAACTCGGTGAACGATCCTTTGCCGAGATCAGCCAGCCCTATCACGGGAAGACAGCCGAAGCATCCATCGCCTCCGCCCAGAACTGCAATGTTCGTCACGGTGTTGTAGGCCATGGGCGGCGGCGCGCTGCCGAAGTTGAAGGAGTCCTGAATCTTGACGATCGGGCCAAAGGTGTTGGCGGCGACGCTGGAGCTGAAAACCCAGGGAATGAAATTGCCGCTGTTGTCTTGCGCAAATACCGCGGAATTGGGCGTTCCTTGCGTGCGGCTTACCTGATTCAGGAGATGCTTCGTGCCGATGGGTGGCGTCCACTTCCCGGTAATCTTGTTCCCGCTCAGGGGATTGATCACTTGAAATGTGCGCTGCACATTCAGGAAGCTGACCACGTGTTCGTGCTCGACGAGCCCCACGGAGCTGCCGACGACTCCCAGTGTGACGAAGTCGTCCTGAGTTTGCGTCTTGGTGATGACACCGAGAATCTTGCCGGTGGTTTGGTCGAAGGTCTCGACGGCGGCGAGGACTTTGCCTCCCGACAACGTTGTCGCTTCGCTCAGGACGCCTTCCGTCCCGTTCTGATCGATATCGAATCCAAAGATTTGGCCACCAAACTTGCTGTGCACGGTAACGTGGCTCGCGGCGGTCGCCGCGTTCTGCCCGAAGCTTAAGAAGGTGGATACGGCAAAGAATAACGCGGCGGCGATCAGACTCCGGCGAACATAGTTTCTCACGGGCAGCATGCTAGTTCTCCTCGGTGGACAAGCCCGCCAAGGCTACACTCTTTCGCGCTGGGAAGATGTCAGAGATTTGTCAAAACTTGGCGGCAGGCCGAACCGTTAAGGCCGCGGGATGGGTTACTGTTTGAGCGGCACGCTGTAGTGGGATGCCAGGACTTGCCATTTGCCGCCGACTTTCATCCAGACGTCGGTCATGCGGTCGTGATATTCGTAAGGCTTGCCATTCGACTCGCCTTTTTCATGATAGGCGCCCGTCACGACGGCCGTTTCGCCATGCATCCGAACCTTCAGATCGGAGAGTTCCGCGACCTGCACCTTGGTCGCGGCGTCTGCGCTGTGGCTGATGTACCCCGCCTTGCTGAAGACGCTGCCATCTTCGATGGTGATGACGAAATCTTCGGCCAGCAGGCCCGACAGGATATCGATGCTGTGCTGCTTGTATGATTCCGTCCACTTCAGTTCAAGGGCCCGGATAGTCGCAGCGTCCGATTTCTCCTGTGCGGGCAACCGGATCGCCAGTGCCGCCAGCAGACACAAGACCAGAGCGCAGGTTTTCGAGGAGTGCATGCTTCTATTTCGCACAATCCGGCGGATACGGCAAGTTCCTTCCGTGACCCATCGTCAAGCCCCGAATGCGCGCTCGCTGAAATATACCAGCCGCGGGAAGTTGGGGCGGTTTGGAAACTGTACTTGCACCCGCACTTCGCGCTGGCCATTCCACTAAACTGAGCTTGGAAGGCTCCAACTTCTTGCCAGCTATGGCCGAATCGATTGCCGAATTCCTCTTGGAACATTTTCAAGCGCACCAGCGCGAGTGCGCCTACCGGCAGCGCCGTGGATACCGGACAGAATCGTTTACCTACGGTCAGGTCTTGGAGATGGCCTTCGGCTTCGCCCGCAAGCTGGAAGAGCGCGGCATCGTCAAGGGCGATCGCATCATGCTGTGGGGTGAGAACTGTGCTGAGTGGGCAGCCGTGTTCTTCGGATGCGCGTGGCGCGGAGTCGCCGTCGTGCCCATGGATGACGGGTCCGCGCACGATTTCGCCATGCGCGTTTTCGAGAATGTGTCGGCGAAGTTGTTGATCGCGTCACGCCGTCACGTGCACGAGTGTGCGGCTGCCGAGGCTCCCGTTGCAACACTGGCTCTGGAGGACCTCGCGCAGTCGATCGGGAGTCAATCCGGGCCGTCAGCGGAAACGGCACTGGGGCGCGACGACGTTCTGCAGATTGTTTTCACGTCCGGAACGACGGCCGAACCTAGGGGCGTGGTCATTACTCATGGCAATGTTCTTGCGAATATCGAGCCGCTCCAGCGGGAGATGCTGGGGTACTTGAAGTACGAGAGGTTCGCGCATCCCCTGCGGTTCTTGAACCTGCTGCCGCTCAGTCACGTCTTTGGCCAGTTCTTAGGAATGTTCTTGCCGCCGCTGCTCGGAGCGACGGTCATCTTTCAGGAAGAGCTGAAACCGTCTGAAGTGATGAATACGATCCGGCGCGAGCGCGTGTCGGTGCTGGTAAGCGTGCCGCGTGTGCTGCAGTCGTTGCAGCAGAAGGTCGAGCGCGATCTGGAAGAGCGCGGAGAGAGTGAAGCATTCCGGCAGCGGTTCCGGACCTCCGAAGAACAGCATTTCCTGCGGCGGTGGTGGACTTTCCGCAAAATTCGGCGGCAGTTCGGCTGGAAGTTCTGGGCATTTATTTCAGGCGGCGCGTCGCTCGACAGCGAGACCGAAGAGTTCTGGGGCCGGTTGGGATACGCCGTGATCCAGGGATACGGACTGACGGAGACTACTTCTCTGATCAGCGTGAACCATCCCTTCCGGCTGGGAAAGGGATCGATCGGAAAGGTGCTGCCGGGGCGTGAGGTGAAGCTGGCCGATGACGGCGAGATCCTCGTGCGGGGCGGAGGCGTGGCCTCCGGGTACTGGGACAGGTCTGGCGAAGGTAGCGTACGAGATCAGGGAATTCGCGATGAGCAAGGGTGGTATCGAACGGGCGATATCGGCGCACTCGACGCGTCCGGCAATCTGTATTTCAAGGGACGCAAGAAGGAGGTGATCGTCACTCCGGGGGGAACGAATGTTTATCCCGAAGACTTGGAGGCGGCGCTGCGCCGGCAGCCCGAGGTGAAAGATTGTGTGGTGGTCGGAGTCGAACGTGGCGGGAATGCGGAGCCCTGCGCGGCGGTGATTTTGCGCGGCGATGCGCGGCTGGACGATGTGGTGCAAAGGGCGAATCAGTCGCTGGCGGATTACCAGCGCATGCGCATGTGGGTGGAGTGGCCCGAGGAAGATTTTCCGCGCACGAACACACAGAAGCCGCGGCGGAACGTGATCCGCGAGATCGCGCAGGCGCAGTTGTTTCAGAAAAGTGAGAACACTTGCGCGAACCGTCCGCTGGCAGAATTAATCGCACGAGTGACGGGAAGGTCCGTTGGCGCATTGCGAGAAGATGCGAGCCTGGATTCCGACCTGGGACTGAGCTCCCTGGATCGGGTGGAATTGATGAGCACGCTGGAAGACCGCTATCAGGTCGACTTAAGCGAAACCCGCTTCAGCGCGGTACAGACTCGTCGGAGACCTGGAGCGCATGCTTCACGGAGATGCGACTCCGGGCGCCGTCTACCACTATCCAAGTTGGGTCCTGAGCTGGCCGGTGCGCTGGGTGAGGCTTTTGGCCCACTATCTCCTGATGCGCCCTGCGATCTTGTTGTTAGGGTGGCCGCGGATCGAGGGCCGCGAGCATCTGCGAGGCGTGAAGGGCCCGCTGCTCGTCGTTTCGAATCATGTGGGCGATGTCGACCCAGGATTTATTCTCACCGCGTTGCCGGCGCGCTTCCGGCATCAGCTGGCCACCGCGACGGGTGGCGAAGCGCTCGAAGCATTGCGATCGCCCGCGCCCAACCGTGGCCTCTTCGGCCGCATGTACGACCGCTTGCAGTGGTTCTTGGGCGTTTCTCTGCTGAACCTATTTCCGCTGCCGCGCGAGGCTGGCTTCCGGCGTAGCTTCTCTTATGCCGGGGAGGCCGTGGACCGTGGATATAGCGTCCTCGTCTTTCCTGAGGGACGTCACACCACCGATGGGAAGATGAATCCGTTTCGCTCGGGGATGGGGTTGCTCGCAGAAAAGCTCGGCGTTCCGGTTCTGCCCATGCGCATTGACGGATTGTTTGAAGTGAAACACGCGGGCAAACGGTTTGCGCCTCCGTGGAAGATCAGCGTGCGGATCGGCGAGCCGATGCGGTTTTCTCCTGGAAGGGACCCGCAAGAGATTACGGCGGAGTTGCAGAGAGCCGTCAAACAGCTCTAGCAGCTTTCGCGCGGAGACTATCTGAGCGAACAGACGCGGGCTTGGTACCCGCGCCACATCGTGCACTACCGTTTGACCAGAATCTTGCCCATCATGCCGGCATCTTCGTGATCGAGGATGTGACAGTGGTAGACGAAGGTCCCGGCGATATTCGGGTCGCGAAAGTCCATGCGCACGGTGATGCTGGGATACGGTCCGCTGCCGGTCCAGTAGGGCACGCTGAAGGTATCCTGCATCGTCGGATTGGCCACGGCGACTCCATTGATGGCCGTGACCAGAAAATGAATCTGGTGCATGTGGAAGGCGTGCTCTTCGGAAGTGTGGTTCTCGATGGTCCAGTCTTCCACCGCGCCGACTTTGGTGACGATGTTGGGCGCCTGGTTCTTGGTGAAGAGTTCGGGTTGCTGCCCTTGGACGGTGATGAAGAAGTTGACGGGAGGATTGGTTCCCAAGGCGGCTTCCGAGAAATACAGCTTCCTCTGTGTCGTGGGCTTCATCGCGGCCAAGCCAGAAAAGCGTTGCGTAACCGCGGCTGTGGACGTGGCTGGCACTACGGACTTAGGTTGCTGAATTGCACTTGGCGTGGGAACAATATTTGCCAGCAATTGCGACGGGTTGGCATTACCAACCGGGCCCGTATTGAATCCGTTGGTGATGAAGGTTGCGGCGGTACCCGTCGGAGGACCAGTCACGATGAATTCTGCGCGCCCCGCCGGCGGAACGTTGATCGACGTGACCATCGGGTCACCGGTCACGGGGACACCGTCGAGCGAGATTACCTCGAGCGTTTGCGCGGCGGTCCCAAACAAAACTTGCAGCGACAGAAACGCCTGTGTGGACGCATTCGCCACGCGCCAGAACTGTTTCTCGCCGGGTTTCATTTGAATGATGGGTGAGGCATACAACGGATACGTCGCGGGCTGAAAATTCAGCGTCAGCTGATAAGGGCCGGGAATCCAGGAGAGCGGATCCAGAAATTGCTGGCGAATGACGAAAACACGCTCTGTCAGGCCCGTAACTTGCGGCTTAATTTTCTCGATGCCGTTGATGATGATCGCCCCGGCCGCGCCGCCGTTGACCTGCAGTGCCGTGAAGCCGTGTGGATGGGGATGGTACCAGTAGAGCCCCGGCGGCTCGTTCGCGGGAATCTGAATCTGGTAGCGGAAGGGCGTGGTGCTGGGCTGAAGCAGTGTGTTCACGACGTCGTCCTGGTGACAGACCGGAGGAATGTTCAACCCGTGGAAATGCATATTCGTGGTGTTGAAGTCCATGATCTGACTGTGACAAGGGTCGGTGGTAGGCGCGGGGGCAGAATGCTCCATGCGCGACATTGGATATTTAACGTAGGCGCTGCCGGGAACGACCACATTGAGCTGGTCGGTCAGGTCCATGGTAAGGGTGTCACCCGGGTTCAGCCGCAGAGTCGGTGCTTCGACGGTGCCCGTGCTGGTCGCATAGTTCAGGCAATAGTGCATGTAGCCGAAAGCGTCTGCGGCGTTCTGAATCGTCACTCCTAGCGAGAGCGAGCCGTTCTGGCTGCTGAGACTTAGCTGGTCGAGCACGACATTCCCTGGATCTGGGCGGAGGGGGCACTGCGGCAATTGCGCAGACGCGGTGAGGAACGTCCATCCGACGAGTTGCACTGCGAAGGCCCACTTGAGAAATCTGCACATACCCCACTCCTTGTGCTGCGGTCGATAAATCGCTGCTGCGCTAAAACTGCCGTGCCGGATAGACTCCGATCGACAACAGCGTTGTGCTGTTGGGATCGACCACTGGGGACGTCTTGGTTTCCTTCAAACTGCATTTTCCACCGCTGGAACTCACATTCAATACCGCCACTCCCGACGATGCGCCGTATTCCGCGAGGTAGAGGATTGAACCTGTGCCGGTGTTCAGTTGGGTGACCGGGCTGGAGAGAAAAACCCAATCCGTATCGAAGCCCTTCAAGGTAGCGGAGGTGCATCCCGGAGAAACCTTGCCGGTGGCTGGGTTGAAGAACGCAGCCGTGACCTTTCCTACGCTGGTATTGGCGACGTAGAGTAGCGTTTCGTCAGGGCTGAGAAAGATGCTGGCGGCGTCCCCTGCGGCGGCAACGTTGTAAAGGACGGTCTTGACTAGTTTGCCGGAAGAGATGTCGGACACCTCAACGGTTGTGGTGTTCGACTGATCGCCAAAGATGGCGAAGTGCCCGTCCTGCGTGATGTCGACTGCTGTGGGATACCGACTGGTGAAATACCCGGTGGCGAATTGCAGATCCCCGTTCGACACGGGAATGCCTGCGGCAACATTGAACGATTCAATCGAGCCGTCTCCGTACGCAACCACCAGCACGTTGCCGTGAACCGTCATGCCCTTCACATTGCCGGAGTTCTTACCGAGAGGCGAGATCTCGCCGAGATAATTCAGACTGCATCCCGGCAGGATCGCGAAGGCGGCCAGAGTATTGGAGGTTGTGAAACTCGCGAAGAGGTAAGTTCCATTGTTGGCCAGTCCTATGCCGTTGTCGATCCCGCTGTCAGTGGAAGCGGCAGAAAAGTTCCCAATGTCCTGCAACGCCTGAATATCCACTCCACCCACTTCGCCGCTGCCGCCGAGCGACAAGAATGCACACGCGTCGGCGGTGCTCTGGAGGACGCTGACGCGATTGGCGGAGAAGTATCCGCCTCCTGCTCCGACCCCTCCGAGGTTCACCTTGTAGGGGTTTTGCGGAGTTCCATCGGCGGCGAACGTAAAGAATGTTGCCCCGAAGGCGATCTTGGGAGGTAGGTCGTCATTGGTAATCAGGTAGGAAGGTATCGCTGGTTTCGACGCAGGCCCGCCTGCCTGGGCAACGACGGCCCATTGCACGCACAAAACCAGGGTAAACAGGAACCGTAGGAACTTCATGGCCATATTCCTTTTAGTGCCAATTGGAAATTCGTTGTTGATCGGGCAGTCACGACTTCGGGTTAACTCCTAAAGATCGTGAATTCCATCAGGGGATGAGTGAATCAGAAACGTCAGTGAGAGTAGGGGCGCGGATAGCGTCGTCTCACGTAAGACTAGGCTATCTTGAAGCCGACCGGTCTGCAATATGCAAGAACTTGCAACCTATCGGTTCTTCCGATCTCGCTCTTCACTGAGGTGACGCTCTCGCTTATCCCATTGCCTGTGTGCTATTTACGATCCAGCGACTAAAAAGACCTACGTCCCGCTCCATCCCTAGCGACCTCTTCCCGTCGGAGTTAGCGATTTGAGATAGCTGACGAGTTGCCACCGTTGGGGTTCCGGCAACTTCGACCATACCGGCATGCCTCGGCGGACGACTCCATTGGTGAGGATCCAGAAGAGCGTGCCCGGAGTTACCCGTTGTACTTGCTCGCTCAGCAGGTTCGGCGCCCACCGGCCTCCTTGGGCCATTTCGCCGTGACACTGTGCACAGTGGAGCCCAAAAAGCTTCTTGCCTGCCGCCACCGCGTCGCGATCGTTCTCCATTGGATTGCTCCGGGCGGCCGCTTTCTGAGGAACTTTCGACATCGCCGCGTACACGGCGTCTTCCTTGCTCGCCGGCATCGAGTCCTCCGCTTGAGCAGCTGCGAGGGAACTCGCCATCACCATTACCAAGGACGCTGCAATCAAGGACAGAAGGGCACGTTGGGGAGCAACACTCCCTCGTGGATTCGAGCGAGCCGTTATCCTCGTGAGCGTCATGACTTAGGCCCCCCCGAACAGCCGGCTTATCATTTCGCCGAAGCCTGAGAACTCACGGGAGATGCCCCACCGCAGCAGGAAACGATGGCTGTTATCGTTGAGGCCAAATCCCGGCGAGACTCGCAGCGTCCAGTCAGACGGTAGATTCCAGGCAACGACCGGCGCGAGGTATTGGGATGTCTCGTGCAAGCCGAAGCTGTGGCGATCTCCGAGGCCCCCGTACATTTCAATTCCGGCCACAAAATTTTCCCGGCAAAAATTACACCTGTTGGCGGAAGCCTTCAGGGCCAAGGGGCGGCTGGCGCCCATCGCGTAACCAAACTCCCAGGGATTGGCTCCCGTTACGTTTTTGGCAGCGAGCGTATTCTCGGCAATGTTCCAACCTTTAAAAGTTGAGGACAGCAGTAGCTTGAACTCGAATTCGCGATTGTGCTCCAAGCTGGCGACGGCGTTGGGCACTCCATTGTCTGCTTCGACGTCATGGCCTTCGATTTCTTTCAGGATTTTGTCCGCTCCACTGATCTGCTCGTATTCCATGTAGAGAACGGGGTTGACGACGTGTTCGCGCTGCAGCAGCCGGAATCGGTTCTCCCAGCGGAAGCCAGTGAAGACGGTGCTGTCGTTGAAGGTCGTTTGACCGTCGAGGTAAATCTCGGTAGTCCACCAGGCGGTCGCGCCGTATTCGAGTTCCATCCAATAAGCGAGGAAGTCGTTGCCCTGTCGTTGCGTACCGAACGTGGAAAAGTATTCGACCTCGAGGCTGCGGGGCTCCTCCAGATAGTGATCGTAGGTGACGATGTAGGGACTCTCCTGTGCGCTCGCTGACGTAGCAGTAGCCAGCGCGATCGCGAGAAGAGCCAGAGGCCACCCAGGCAGAAACAGGATGTGCAGCTTCAGGAAGGCCTGGGTCATCCTTCCGGTCAGTTGTGAGGTTAGGGCATTGATCATGAACTATCGGCGCTAGTTGCAACTCGAGTCGCATCTGAAATACATTTAAGATGTTGCCGGAAACGTGTCATCTGCCGTCAACAATCCGGTGAACATTCCGTCGCAGCGCAGTTGCAACCAGTTGCGACAGAAGAGGAGCAGTTGATATGCCCTTGCCCGAAACGGAGATGCCCGGACGCCTGCAAGCGCACTTTGCGGAACGTGGCATTCGCATGACCGAGCAGCGCCGAGCGATCTTGCGCGTGATGGAGACGGCCAAGAAACATCTGGATGCGGCGCAACTCTTGCGCCGCGCAAAGAAATTGGATGCCAGCGTCGATCGCAGCACGGTTTACCGGACACTCCAACTCCTGAAGCGCCACGGCCTGATTGACGAACTCGACCTGATGCATATCCACGGCGAAGGGCACTATTACGAACGCAAGCTGAACCGGGATCACATCCACATGGCCTGCCTGCGTTGCGGCAAGATCATGGAATTCGTCAGCGATATTTTCGAGAAGTTAAAAGGGCAGGTGGAAAAAGATTGCCGGTTTCGGATCGTCGTGTCGCGCCTGGAGATCGGGGGATATTGCGCAACCTGCTCCAAGTAGCATGTGACGAGTGCGTTGTCATCGGGCCAAGACCAACTTCATTTCCTGCTCAAATCCCAACTAAAACGGACCAGGCGCCGAATTCTTCGTGAGTCACGAAGAACCCAGCGCCTGGGAAACTGACTGCTTGGTCGTCGAAGCCACTGCGAGGTGGCGTTAGTTAATGGTTACAGTCTTCGCGGCGGACGCAATTCCGTTGGTCACAACGTACAGACTGGCGGTACCAGTATGGACACTGGCCGGAATGTCGAACGTTGCGGTCGTAACTGTCGTGCCTTGCGCGACGCCACCCAACCAGCCGTGCGTCCTGCAATACGTCACGACGCCGGTTGAATCTACGATGCGAACCAGCGGGAAGTTCGTGGAGCTCTGGTTGTCATCGCCGTAATACGAGCCTTGCGTCAACCCGTTGAACTGGGTTCCGGCAATTTTGTTGTTCTTGGATCCGCGCTTCAGCGAGGAGAGCACGTTCTTGATTGCGGGAGCGCAGCCTGCGCACGCGGTTAGCGATGACGGGGTGTAGATCTCGACGTCAGACGAGAAGTCTGTGAAGAGAATCTGGCCGGTGGGAAGAACAACGAAGCCTCCCACATAGGACGAGTCCACTGCGGCGTTCGGCGGAGCTGACGTTGCGTTCATCGTGGTTCCATCCCATTCGAAGAACTTGCTGCCGGTGTTGAACACTCCCGGGCTGGCATCGAATAGGGCGTTGCCGTTGGGCAGGACAGCTGCCGGTCCATCGGCGATGTCGAGCGTGCCGCCGAACTTCGCAGCCGAAGTCCACGTGCCGGTCGACGGATCGTAGATGGCGTTGTTGGTGGTTGCTCCAGCGGCAAATACCAGTCCGCTCGGAAGCAAGGGCATCGGCCCCAGTTCGAGCGATCCAGGATCGACCAGGTTTACAACCGTGTTGTTGGTGGGAGTCGTCCATGCACCCGTCGCGGGGTCATAGATCTGATAGCCCATCTTGCAGCAGCCGCTGGGTACGTAGGCGTCGACGGTGAGAATCTTGCCGCCGGGCAGCATGGTCCAGCCTTCTTCGTCGTTGTCGTCGAATTTGCCGGTGCCGGTCGTGGCCCACGTTGCGGTGGTTCCAGTTAGGGTCAGGATCGCTTCTTGCGTGGTGCAGCAATTGGCCTGCATCAAGTGTCCGTTCGGCAGAATGATGCTCTGCGCGTCACCCACCGTGGTCCAGCCGCTGGGCGCCGTCAGGCTCGCCCAGGTGCTCGATCCGGGGAGGAACACCGCGCCTTTGGTGGTCCAGACCGCGCTGCCATTGTTGTACTCGCCGCCCATGATCACGACTTGTCCGCTGGGAAGCACCGACGAGCCGAAGTACAGAGGGTTATAGCCGCTCGGTAGTGTGCCGGCATTCACCCAGGTTCCGTTGATGTAGCTGCCGGTGGAGTCAGGGATCAGCCGGTACCACGGATCAGAATGGTTGGAGAAGAACATGCTATTCACCAGCACGGATCCGTCGGTAAGCAACAAAGCATGCGCGACTGCCGATGCAGGAGGGTTGGTTGTTTTGGTCCATGTTCCTGCAGTAAAGGGTTCCTGGGCGCTCGCGATGCTGCACCAAGCCAGCAACGCAAGCAGAGCAATTCCGAATGTTCGGAAGACCTTCATAGAGTAGTGACCTCGCATTTTTAGGGTTATTCGAAACGTGGCTTCAGACGCGGGCTTCGATCGATTACCTACCACAGACAGAAAACAGTCCCCTAGGCAGTCCAAACCGAAGTCCTAAAGTCGGTGGATTATACCCCGAGGCGTCGCAATCGGAAACAATTGTCACGAGAAAATTACAAAGATTTTGGCGGAAGAGGCGAATGTCGCAGAAAATTGCCTGCCCGAGTGCAGAAAGTTTGCAAGTTCTTGCAAACTTTCCCGGGCGGACGTCTCAACGTGGTGACGGACTACTCAGGGTCGAAAGGCTCATCGTTGTTTTGTTTCACGTCGAGCCATTGTGCTCTATTCTTCGTCCACTTGGGGTTCTTCCTGATGCAGGTCCGCCTCCAATTGGACTTCCGGAATTTTTGATTCGCGCAGCATGCGATTCAGAGCTGGCAAGTCTGCACTCTTAAAATCGTTCCAGCGTTTCAACACATCAGTGCTGTCGTGCTCTGTCGCCGACAGAGCCTGCATTTGCGATGTCGTCGGTTCCGCATCGACTTGCCATATTTGCTGGTACAGCGTGCCGGCTTGTCCGTTGATGCGATTGAGGGTGACTTCCTGCGAAGGCGGAGCGAAGAATCCGCCTGCCGCGCCGAGCAAAGCGGCGAGTTTCTTCTGGAGCGCTTCGATCGCCTCCTTGGTCGAGGCATTCGCCTGCGCATTCAGCTTTTCCAATTGCGAGCGAATGGATCCGCCCTGCAACAGCGCGTGCGTCGAATCAGTCATGATGCCCGCCATGCGCTCTTCTGCCTGGAATTTCTTTTCTAGACCTGCCGCGGGAGTCTTAACGCGCGGGTCCATCTTGATGGTCAGCGGCGCGTTGAAAGGCTTTCCATCCACGGTGAGCCGAACCGTGTAGATTCCCGGCAAAGCCGTCGGCCCGAGAGGTAGACGTGGCGTGTCGTGGGGAATTGCCGCGATGGGATATTCATGACGCGTGGAAGCCGGCGCCGCATAGTGCAGGCCCCAGACGAAACGGTGCATGCCGGCTGCCGCTGAGAGCTGTCGCGGCTTGCGAACCCAATACAAAGGGATCAGTTGCTTCCGCAATTCCTCCTCGGTGATTTCGGGTTTGTCGGTGTTCGAAAAGCGGCGCACTACATGGCCCTGCGCATCCAGGATCTCAAGCGTGACCGTCGATGCGGAAGCGGACAGATAGTAATCAAGGATCGCTCCGTCGGGAGGATTCGCTGCCATCGGTTCGTCGGGAGGAAGCGGCGTGTCTGTGTAGGTATCGCGCTGGACGCGATAGACGGGTGCCGGTGCGAACAGATGCGCTGAGTTAGCAATCGATGCCGAGGCCTCGCGCAAGGGTGCAATGTCGTCGAGAATCCAGAACGAGCGGCCGTGCGTCGCCACGATTAGATCATTTTCGTGAATCCACAGATCGCGCATGGAGGTGTGCGGCAAATTCAGCTGCAGCGACTGCCAGTGATCGCCATCATCGAACGAAACCCAAACTGCATTCTCAGTACCCGCGAAGAGCAGTCCCTTGCGCACTGGGTCTTCCCGCACCGTATCCACGGGTCCGAAATCAGGCAATCCGGCGGTAATCAGGTTCCAGGTCTTGCCGCCGTCGCGCGTGCGATAGATATAGGGATGAAGATCGCTAATACGGAAGCGGCTCACCGATGCAAAGGCGGTCTGTTCATCGAAGTGCGACGCCGAAATTTGTGTGACCTTGCTCCATGCAGTGAGTTCCTTGGGAGTGATGTTGGCCCAATTCTTACCGCCATCGTGAGTGATCCAAAGTTGCCCATCATCGGTTCCGGCCCACAAAGTGCTTGCGTTCTTGAAAGAAGGAGCGAGTGCGTAGATGACTCCTCGCTGTTTCTCCGCGCCCTTCGGAATGAGGGAGCCGACACTCGAGGGAACTCCCGGATTTTCACGGGTCAAGTCGGGGCTGATAGTCTGCCAGGAATTGCCGCCATCCGTCGTTTTGAACAGTACATTCGCTGCGTAATAAAGAGTGTGCGGGTCTACCGGGGAGAACATCAGCGGCTCGGTGCGGTTGGCGCGGTACTTCGGATCGCGCAACGGAATCGGAGTGACGTCCTGCACCTGTCCCGTAGAAAAGTGGAATTTAGAGACCTCGGTTCGTCCGCCACCGTAAATCACATCAGAGTCAAGAGGATCTGGCGCGACGTATCCGTACTCAATCACACCCACAGGGCGCCATTCGCGGTAGGTGATGGCTCCGTCGTTGCCACGGCTTAGAGTACAAACCGAGCCGCTCTCCTGTTGCGCTCCGCAGACTCGGTAAGGGAAGGAATTGTCGGCGATTGCGTGATAGAACTGCGCTGTTGGCTGGTTGTACCAGGAACTCCAACTGGTCCCGCCGTTCACCGTAATGATGGCTCCCTGATCGCTGACAATCAGAATGATGTTGCCGTTGTTGGGGTTGATCCACAGATTCTGATAGTCGTCGCCGCCGGGCGCGCCGCGAAATCCCGACCACGTTTTGCCACCATCGGCGGAGCGCATCGTCACAGTGCTAACAACGTAGACAAGGTCTGGATTTTTCGGATCAACCTTCGGAATCGGAAGATCGCCACCGCCGATCCGTCCCGCCGGGCGAGGATCGTCGGTGATCTGCGACCATAAATCCCCGGCGTCGTCGGAGCGGTAGACGCCCAGCTTTCCCGACGCGGTCGAGAGAGTCGCGTAGAGGCGGCGCGGATTGCTGGGCGCGATCGCCACGTAGATTTGCGAGAGATCCTTAGGAAGGCCGGTAGTTAAAGGATGCCAGGTGCTGCCGCCGTCAGTAGATTTGAAAAGCCCGCCACCGGTTCCGTTCACCTCGTTGCCGTCCTCCCACGGGCCTTCGCGCACTTCCCACATCGAGGCATACACGACATCTGGATTCGACGGATCGATCACGACGTCAGAGCCTCCGGTGTTTTCGTCCTTGGAGATCACTCTCTGCCAGTTTTGCCCGCCATCGGTTGAACGATAAATTCCACGCTCTTCGCTGGGCCCGTAAGGGTGGCCAAGTACGGCGGCGAACACCCGGTTGGGATCGCGAGGATCAACGGCGAGGGCAGGAATCTGTTGCCCATCGACCAGCCCGAGATGCGCCCAGGTTTTGCCGGCATCGGTAGATTTATAGATTCCGTTGCCAACCGAGAGGTCCGGTCGATGTAATCCTTCGCCGCTACCCACGTAGATGATGTTGGGATCGGAAGGCGCCACCGCGATCGCGCCGATGGACTGTGTCGGTTCCTGGTCGAAGATGGGGTTCCAGGTGCGGCCGTAGTCGTCCGACTTCCAAACGCCGCCGTTGACTTGTCCGACGTAAAAAACATTGGGCTGGCTGGGAACGCCGGCTGCTGCGCGAGTGCGCCCGCCACGAAATGGCCCGATCATGCGCCAATGCAAATCCTGATACGTGCTCTCGGGAACTTGTGTCCAGCCGGCGGTTGCGGACAGCAGAATCACGAAGCATAACGACAGACGAAGGACGACCTGAGATCGGTTCACTTGAGCCCCCTCAATGAACGAACGGCAAACTAGCTAGATTAAACCAAAAGCGCTGTATTCGGGGTGACCGGCTCCGAATGGACGGGCCAGCCTGTTTGGCAGGGGAGCCTGTCAAATAAGTTTGGTGACGCTGTCGCCACGCATTTATGATGACGAGGCTTCCACTCATCATGAGCATTCATTGCAGGCAAGAAACCCGCGGCTTTCTTTCCGCCTCCATTCGGCCCGTCATTTGTCTTTTCGTCCTGGGCGTAGTGGCGACCGCCCAGGCTGCGCCGGCAGGCGCTACGACAAACCAGGGACTCAAGCCAATTCTCGAGTACATCTCCTCCGCTTGGGACACGTTGACCCGCTCCATGACCGACTGCGCCAGCGTCGTCGACCCCAAGATCAAGGTTGCCCCCGTGCTCTACCTCCCGAAAGAGGTGCCCGAGCCGGCACCGGTGCAGAAGTTGGCGGCGGACTGCAACGTGACCGTCGAACCTTTGCCGATCGAGATTCACCGCCTTGGAGAAATTGACACCTCCAGGATCCAGCCGCACGGACTACTGTATCTCCCAGAGAAATACGTTGTGCCCGGCGGCCGTTTCAACGAAATGTATGGCTGGGATAGCTACTTCATTATTCGAGGGCTTTTGCGTGCGGGCCGCGTGGAACTTGCACGGGGCATGGTCGATAACTTCTTCTTTGAGATTGAACATTACGGCGCGATGCTGAACGCGAATCGCACTTACTATCTGACGCGTTCGCAGCCGCCATTCTTGAGTTCCATGTTCGTCGATGTGTATCGGGCCACGCAGCAAGCGACAAGGAACGACGGCCCTCCTGATAAGGCGTGGCTCGAGCGGGCTTACACCGACCTCGACAAAGACTACGAAATGTGGACGCGTGACCCGCACTTGGCCGGAGAGACCGGCCTGTCGCGCTACTACGATTTCGGCGAAGGCCCTCCGGCCGAGGCGGTGCAAGACGAAAGCGGCTTCTACCGGAAGGTGGCGCAATACTTCTTCTTACATCCAGCCGAGGCTGATGACTATGTCGTCGAGACCAAGCCTGCTTCAACCCAGCCTTCAACGCCAGTGGCGGGATCACCCTATTCTCTGCAGGTTTGCGATGCTCCGCTGACCATGGCGCGCCCCGAGTGCGAGAAGACGAAGCAATTCAAACTCAGCGCGGACTACTACAAGGGCGACCGCTCCATGCGCGAGTCCGGATTCGACGTGAGCTTCCGCTTCGGGCCCTTTGGTTCCGCCACGCACCACTACGCGCCCGTGTGTCTGAACAGCCTGCTCTTCAAGACAGAGAAGGATCTGGAGCAAATCAGCCTCTGGCTGGGCCACGGTGACGATGCGAAGAAATGGGACAAGCGCGCGGAGGAGCGCAAGAAGCTGATCGCGCACTATCTGTGGAACGACCAGCAGGGTCTTTTTTTCGATTTCAACTTTCAGACGAAACGAATGTCGAATTACTGGTACGCGTCGACGTTCTACCCGCTTTGGGCGGGCTTGGCAACACCGGAGCAGGCGAAGGCCGTGGTTGGTAACTTGAAGACCTTCGAGCGCCCGGGCGGACTTCCAATGAGCACCGATGAGACAGGCGCCCAATGGGATTTGCCCTACGGCTGGGGAAATATCGAAATGGTGGCCATCGATGGTCTGCGGCGCTATGGATACAACGCTGACGCCGATCGCGTT
This sequence comes from uncultured Acidobacteriaceae bacterium, assembly GCA_963788555.1. Classification (GTDB taxonomy): domain Bacteria; phylum Acidobacteriota; class Terriglobia; order Terriglobales; family Acidobacteriaceae; genus Sulfotelmatobacter. The sequence continues at coordinate 68,499 of CAWBHM010000009.1, forward strand.
TCCTACGAGTTCCTTTCCACGGTCGCCGAAAACTTCCGCCGCGATGGAACGATCAAGGAAAAGTACAACGTGGTCACACGCTCTTCGGAAGCGCACGTGGAACTCGGCTATGAAATGAATGTCGTTGGTTTTGGCTGGACCAATGCCGCGTTCCTGGAACTGCTGCACGGTCTGCCGAAAGATATGGTGGAGCGTTTGGAAAAAGAGCAGAATCAGCCGCTGGCGGCCGTGAAGTGAAGTCTGGTAGCCGCTCACTCACGCTAAGCTGCGCGCGAATTCCATGTCCTTCCGCATGTCTTGGATCACGTCGCCTTCGTTTTCGTATTCCACTGCGACGAGTCGCGGGAAGTTTTGGCGCCGCAACTCCTTCATGACTGCAGGGACCTTTGCGATCCCCTGCCCAAGCAGCACGTTAACATCTCCGCCCGCGGCCTGAATGTCTTTGAGATGCACCAACTTTAGTCTCGGTCCCAGTTTGCGGAGCGCCTCCACGGGATCATGGCCGCAGGATACGAAATGTCCCACATCGGCCGTCGCCCCCATCGTGTTCGATAGTCCTTTGAGAACATGCAAGACGTCCTCGGGACTCTCGTACGCAAACTTCTCACCCTTGAAATAATGATTGTGGATTCCGAAGGTCAAATGTTCCTGCGTGAACCGCTGATCGATGCGATTTAAGATGGCCCCTGTTGCATCGCCGGTGACGTTGCGTGCACCCAGGATCTGGGCGAACCGGATAGCGTTTTCGAGGTCTGCATCTTCCTTGACTGTCGCGCTGTAGTAGGAGACGCAGCGTATCCCCGCCTGATCAAACTGGCTGCGGGCTGAACGACACAGTTCCTCGGTCGGATGATTCATCAACATGAACTCTCCGCGCGACATTTCGATCGCATCGACCTTCAGCGCCTTCAACTGGACGATCATTTCGTCCAGCGAAAGATTGTGATAGCTGTAGGTGCCGATGCCGATGTTGAGCTTGGTGGACGCCCGCGAAGGAATCGCCGTTGCGGCAATGCCGACGGCGAGAGTCTTGACGAAGCTGCGTCTGGTGATCGAATTCGAGTTCATCGATTCCTAGTTTCTCGGCAGCGGACGCGACGTGACGTCCGCATCCCTCAGCTTCATGGCCCATTGAATGGCAGCGGTGATCATCTGCTGAAATTCCGGTTTGTCCCAGTTCTCTTCTACGTGGCCCAGCGACGTGTAAAAGACACGCCCCTTGCCGTACATCTTGGCCCAGGTGACGGCGAAGTCGCCGTCGGTGCGGTGGACGTTCTTGTTTCTCATGTCCAGCTTGCTCACGTCGAGACGCATCAGGACTCGGACTTTATCCCGCGAGTAATTGGTCATCTGATAAATCTCGTCGCGCAGCACAAAGGAAGGCGGAAACTGCTGCATGCCTGGGAAACTCGGGTCTTCTACAATGATCGGCGCATCGAAAGTTAACCAGGGATGCTCGTCATAATAACCACCGATCATGTCTCCGTACTCCGGCCAGTTCACAAAGGTGATGGCGGCACTGTGCACTCCGATGAATCCCTTGCCATCGTCGTGGATGAACGAAATAAAATCGGCCTTTTGCCGAGCATCCATCTCGAGGTCGCCACCGGTAAAGAAAAGTACGGCATCGAAATTGTTCAGATTCTTGGCGTTGTATTCCAGCTTCTTCTTGGTCAGCGCTTCGGTGTCGGTGCGCAGGGTGGTGTCCCAGAGTCCAGTCTCCTTGCCCAAACGCTCAAGTGTAGCCATCGCGTGCGAGACCGCCTCATGCCGGTATCCCTTTTCTTCGCCGATGACCAGCAGTTGCTTCTTGCCAGAGGTGGCGGGCGACTGCGCGGCGCAAAGATTGCATAGCGCGATGCTCAGTACTAGAAGCGCACAGCAGAGGAGCTTCTTCATGGGATATCGTCGTATGTTAACCGCAACAGTGCGAATTGTCGCGAAGACCATTGGTTACGAACATCCTGTTCAGAAGCCGCGTTGACGGTTCCCCTCATCCACCCTAAGATGGAACTCCGCTCCTTTGTTCATGATTCATCAGACGATGATCAAGTAGACGATGATCAACCAGACCATCTCGCACTATCGCATCACCGGCCAATTGGGCAGCGGCGGGATGGGTGTGGTGTACGAAGCGGAAGATCTGAATCTGGGCCGCAAGGTGGCGCTGAAATTTCTCCCGCCGCAACTCTCGCGCGATCAGAATGCGCTCGACCGTTTTCTGCTTGAGGCTCGCACCGCATCCGCGCTGAATCATCCAAACATCTGCACGATCTATGCGGTCGAAAAGGCGGGTGAGGGAGCGGACGCGCAATCCTTCATCGCGATGGAATTGCTCGAAGGCCAGAACCTCGACCAGAAGCTCTATTCAGGGGCGCTACCCGTCGGTCCGCTGCTGGACATCGCCATACAACTGGCTGATGCCCTCGACGCTGCGCATGCCAAAGGCATCATCCACCGCGACATCAAGCCGGCGAATATCTTCTTGACGCCGCGTGGCCAGGTGAAGGTTCTCGATTTCGGTCTGGCCAAGCTGAGCCGCCCTGAAATGCAGATGACCACGATCGGCTCCACGCAAGATTCACCGAGCCCCGCCAATCTGACCAGTCCGGGTGCGACGGTGGGAACGATTTCCTATATGTCGCCGGAGCAGGCGCGCGGAGAAGATCTCGACACCCGCACCGATTTATTTTCGCTGGGCACGGTCATCTACCAGATGGCGACCGGGAAGTTGCCGTTTTCGGGAGCGACCTCGGCCGTGGTGTTTCACGCCATTCTGGAACTCGATCCGGTCTCTCCGCTGCAGTTCAATGCAACGCTGCCGCCCAAACTGCAGGAGATCATCGAGAAACTCCTGGAAAAGGATCGTGACCTCCGCTACCAATCGGCCGCCGATCTGCGCGGAGATTTGAAGCGGCTCAAGCGTGACGTGGAATCTGGACGAAAGAGCGCAGCGGTTTCAACGTCAGCATCAGTTCCTGCTGCGATCAGTTCCGCACCGTCGCCGCCCGAGTCTTTACCGCCTGTTGCACGGACTTCCTCTTCTGCAGTCGTTGCCGCAGCAGGCCAGCACAAACTGGGAACCGGCGTCACGCTCCTCCTCGGACTTGTTGTGCTGATCGCCGCCGGATACGGAATCTATTCGCTGCTGACGCGGCGCCAGGTGATGCCCTTCCACAACTTCTCTGTCACGCGAGTTACGGAGGAGGGCAATGTAGTGTGGGCAGCACTTTCCCCAGACGGCAAATATATTCTTAGCCTTGTTCGGGACAACGGCCTGGCCAGTCTGCTGCTCCGCAATGTTCCTACCAACAGCATCACCCAGGTGCAGCCGCCAGCGGACCTTTACTACCATGGAGTGCGTTTCTCGCCGGACGGGAACTACTTCTATTTCGTGCGCAGCGATGCCGGAGTTTCCGACCTTCAGTTTTTATACCGAGCGCCGTTGCTGGGAGGCACTCCCGAAAAGCTGGCCACAGACGTTGACACGAATATCACGATCTCTCCCGACGGCCGCAAGGTCGCCTTCATGCGCTACGACAATCCCGAGTCGGGCAAGTATCAGTTGATTGTGCACTCGCTCGATCAAGGCGCGGAAACTGCACTCACGAGTGGTCCCACCGGCCAGCGACTGCTTAGCCCGGCGTGGTCGCCCGATGGCAAGACGATTCTGTGCGTTATCAACCAGCCATCGGGTGCGTTGACGGGATTGGTTGCCGTGGACACAACCACTGGAAAACAGCAGCCAGTTCTGAGTTCCACCGATGCTTTAGGTGTACCCATCTGGATGCCCGATGGTAAAGGCCTGCTAGCGCTGGATAGCGATCGCGCCTCCAACTTCACGCGGGCACAGATCGTCTTTGTCTCTTATCCCGACGGCAAAATCACTCCGGTCACCCGTGACACGAACAACTATTCCGATCTCAGCCTGGCGGCGAATGGTCAAGTGCTGGCCACGGTGCTCAGCGAAGGGCGGTGGAATCTGTCGGTCATGGCAGCAAACGGTGGCGGAGCAGATGTAAGGCAGATTAGTCCGGTCGTCAACTTTACCAACTTTACCTGGACACACGACGGTCGCTTAATAAACGACACGGACAACAGCCTGCATTGGGTGAATCCTGATACGGGAGCCAAGGGAGGGTTTGCCACCGCGGCGGAATCGATAACCGGCGATCCGTGGGAGTGCTCGGATGGCCGATACCTGGTCTTCATTCTGAGCGTGATTGGCGCCAAGGGCGGCCAGAACATCTGGCGCGCCGATGCTTCCGGTGGAAACCTGAAGCAACTGTCGAATGGCAAGCAGGACAACTACCCGGTTTGTTCTCCCGACTCTCGTTGGGTCTATTACATGGATGACAGTGCGGGAGGGATCATGAAGGTTCCGATCGACGGCGGCCCCGCGGAGAGGATGACCGACACGGTGCTCGACGGGATTTTTGATATTTCTCCAGACGGCACCACGGCAGTGTTTGCGACTGTCGACCACGCCAGCGGTCACGAGGAGAAACTGGTGCTGCTCGATGTGAATACCCGACAGGTTCGCAATGTGATGAAATTCGAGCGCGAGCGAGCGGGAGTATTCATCCGTTTCTTCCATGACGGTAAGTCAGTGGTGTACCCGATTCGTGAGAATGGCGTGGACAACTTGTGGCAACAGCCACTCGACGGTTCTCCGGGTAAACAACTGACGTCGTTCAAAGCGGAGCACATCTGGGATTATCACTGGTCCCCGAATGGGAGCAAACTCGCCATGGTCCGCGGGCACACCGACTCTGACGTCGTCCTGATGCGCGACATGCAGCAACAGTAAGTTAAGAGGAATCCCGCCCGGCGGGATCCCTCTGCGGTTTCCTTCTCTTCGTTACGCGGCGTGGGTCAGAGCTTGCTTTGGGATAATCCCAGGTTGTCCCCACAGCCATCCCACGAGCGCGCCGAAAACAAAGTTAGAACTGGTCACCTCACAGAAGTGGGCCCAGCGAACCGCATCTGGAAAAACGGGATTCGGCGTCAACAATGGCGCCACCCCGCTGATGATCGTGAATACCAATCCCACGGCGAGCGCTCCGGCGAAACGCGGCAGGCCCATTAATCGCACCAGGGCGAGACAGAGCAGAATGAAGATCGGCCCGCGCACCAGCAATTGCATTGCAAGGATCGCCGTCATCGGAGGAATGTGCTGTGTGGCGTAAAAGTCCTTTACGTACGGAAAAACGATGAAGCCCGCTGCGAGATAGAGGAACGAGTACGCGAGGTCAGAGACGGCAAACTTCCAAATCCTTTCGCCCAGCGTTTTGGACGTGATGGGATGGTAGGAAGCATGCGGAGTATCCGTCCGCCTGCCAAACAGCAGCGCCCACACAGGAAGAATGAGAGCCGCGGAGAGGATCAGGAAGGCGAACAGTCTGGGCCACGGAATCGGAGAATTCGTCAGGAAGAAAGCACCTTCAATGGCATTTACACAGCCGATCGCCAGAGGAACGCCGGCGATCGCGGCTCCCAGTTGCCAGCCCCGCAAGTCGGAGCGAAAAGCGACGAAGGCGAGCGTTGCCACGACCAGCGAGTTGGACAGAAACATCCACTGCAGCGCGTGCGGGGACGTCGGAGCCTTAACTTGGGACAGCAGCAACATGCCCGCAACGGCTTGGATGATCGAGAAAGCGATGAAAACCACGAGGGCGCGCCAAATTGCACTGTTTAATTTCATAATGTGCCTCCTTTTTTCTTTCCTTCTTTTTCGTATGTAGCAAGAGCGTAGTGAGTCCAATCGAGAAAACACTGGGTACCACGAATACCGGATTCGAAAGCCAATCTCGCGGACATCGGCATCGCGGGCGGGAATGCCTGCAGTTCCTGGTGCAGGTCCGCTATGTGAGCTTGCAGCGCAGCCTGGAGCGAGCGCAGCAGTTCTACTGCGGCCTCTTGGCCGACTGCAGTTTCACAAAAAGCGAAGCGCAGCATGATTTCCTGCTGGCCTCGAACCATGTCTTCACGAGTTACGGGGCGCGTAATCCATTCTTTGAGTTCAGAAAGACCTTTCGGAGTCAGCCGGAAGACTTGCCGGCGACGAAGGCCGGAGCCTTCTTCGATGGTGCCCCGGATCAGGCCCAACTTTTCCAGCCTGCCTAGTGCGGGATAGATCGCGCCCGGACTATCGCTATATGTCTTCATTGACGTCGATGAGAAGACCTTGCGCAGATCGTATCCCGAAGACGGCTTCTGCAGCAGCCCTAGCAGGGCGTATCCCAGCGACGGAATTTTCGGCGAATTCATTAGGGCACCAGGTGCAACTCAATCTGCCGGTGAATCGTGTGGTCGGAGGGCTCCCCACAATCCAGAAGGGCCGCGTCGGAGCATTCGCGACGGTGAGTCTTCACCAGATTGTCCAAAGTGGCGGACAGAATCTTCCCGTCTTTCAAACTCACCTTGATTTCGACATCGAAGGTTTCCTTGCCTATCCCAGCGTCGTATTTGCCGGACGGATTCTTGCTGACTTGAACCCAGTTGTTCGGAGTGTCCGCCACGGGAGCTTGCATCCATGCGGCCGGCAACTTCACTTTCGGCTGCGCCGGAGGAACGTGCCGCACCGACAAGGTTGCGATCTGGTCCGACGTATTCAGTTCCTTGAGCGTGAGATCGAAATCGATCGAGTCTTCGCCCACAGTCACGTAGTTCCCGTCGGCCCATGACGCGGGCGTGCCAACTTTGACATAAGCATGATCCCCCGGCCGTTTCAGGTCGTTCTGCTGGATAGCCAACCACAGATCGGCGTAGAAGGTGAGCATGTCGGTGATCGGGCCAATCAGGAACGGTTGGACTTGGCTGAGGTTCGGCACCGACGGCGGAAGCGCGGGATCGAGAGAAAGCGTTTGGCGGAAGTTCAGGCTCGTAGCCGACAGCGTCATCGGCGCATTCGACTTGAAGTCAGACCAGCCGTAGTCCTCGATGAAATGTCCGCTCGCGTCTTTCTTCACGACGCCGTTGGCCTGGACTTCATAGGTCCAGCCTTCGTTGTCGCCCTTCATGTGGTAGGTCAGCTTCTCGCCATCGGTGTAGTGCCGGGCTAAGGGACTCTGGATTGCCGCGACCGGAGTCGAGGTTGTAGTAGGGGATGATTGAGCGGATGAGAACGCCGGAGCCAAAAATGCGCATAGGATGCTAACTGACAGGGCCTGCAAGGTACGTGCGAAGCGATCCATTTCAGATCTCCCGATAGTACGTAACGTACTATAACGCTGCGTACTACCAGAGTCAAGTACAAACCCTTTTCCCCAAAAAACTAAGGGCGGCCATTGCTGGCCGCCCTCATTGCGAATTGTGGCTTGCAAAGCGGTGTTAGGCGCCCTTGACGTTCTCAGCTTGCCAGCCCTTGGGGCCTTTGACCACGTCAAATTGTACTTGCTGACCTTCCTGCAGACTTCGGAATCCGCTGGCCTGAATGGCGGAGAAATGCACGAAGACATCCTCGCCGTTCTGGCGGCTGATGAAACCGTAGCCCTTGGCGTCGTTGAACCACTTCACTGTTCCTGTTTCCATGATGGTGCTTGTTCCTTTGTTGTTGATGTAGCGCTGAAACTTTCAGGGTCTTCTGCAGGCAGGTCACGCGCTGGGTTAAGCGGAGATGCTTGTACTGCGAAGAAACTCTTAAGTCAAACGCATCTAAATTGTAAAGAAAGTGCCCCCAAATAGCTACATATTTTGCTGCGAACTACCCCTAAACAGCTGATGTTAATGATGTTATGGTCGGATCGGCCTGTGCAAAACTTATGCAGACCTTGCGACCTTTGGGCAAACCCTTCATCATCTAGATATGCGTTTGCGTGTCCTTCTGCTTTCATTCTTGCTCTCGGCCTCCGCTTGGGCTGGGATTGTCGATGAAGTCCGTTTCGCCCTGGCACAGAACAGTTTCTCCGCGGCAGAGTCGGCGCTGAATTCCTATCGCAGCCAGCAAGGAGTGACGTCAGAATATCTGGAAGCGTATTCGTGGATGGCTCGAGCCGCCTTCGACCAGGGCCAGTACGACAAGGCCGCCGTTTACGCGAAGCAGACTCAAACGCTGGTTGTGGAGCAACTGAAAACGCGTTCGCTCGATGCCGATCCGCATCTTCCGATCGCGCTGGGCGCCGCGCTCGAAGTCCGTTCCCAGGTCCTGGCCGAGCAGGGGCAACGCACTGCGGCGGTCGCCCTGCTGCAGTCGGCGCTACGAACGTACGGAAATACATCCATTCACGACCGCCTACAGAAGAATCTCAACCTGCTTTCTTTTCAGGGAAAGATCGCGCCGGCTCTGAAGGCCGACGAATTCCTGGGAGCGAAACTACCGCTGCCTGCGCAACTCAAGGGATCGCCTGTGCTGCTGTTCTTCTGGGCGCACTGGTGCGGCGGACTGCAAGGCCGAAGCGCCCATCATCACGCAACTGCGTTCAGAGTTTGCCAGCAAAGGATTGCAGGTGATCGGGCCCACTCGCCTCTACGGCTACACCGCACAGGTCGAGCATGCCTCGCCCAGTGACGAACTACGGTACATAGATGCGGTCCGGCACCGCTTCTATTCCGGGCTGCTCGACATGCCCGTGCCCATCAGCAAGTACAACTTCGAAACCTACGGGGCGTCGACCACGCCAACGCTGGTCCTGCTGGATCGCACAGGGAAAGTCGCCATGTACCATCCGGGGGCGCTGCGCTACAACGAGTTGCGGGCGGAGATTGAGAAGGTCGTGACGCGGTAAACACGCTGAGCACTACTTATCTTTTACCTCGGCTTTGAAATATAGCGTCGGCGTTGTCCCCAAAGTTTTTCTGAACATAGAAATGAAAGCACTGGGGGTGCTATAACCCGATTCCAGCGCTGCGTGAGTGACCTTCGCTCCTTCGGCCAGGAGCCTCATCGCCTGCATGAGACGAAGTTGTTGTCGCCACTTACTGAACGTCATGCCGATGTCTTTCTGAAATAGTCTCTCCACGGTCCTCTTGCTGGTGCCCGCGGCTCTGCAGAGGGTCGTGAGCGGGCGTCGTTCACTCGGGTCATCCATGACTGCCCTGGCGACGCGGAGCGCTCTCGGATCAGACGGATTCGGGAGCAGCAAAGGAACCACCCGAATGGCTCCCAACTGGTCGACAATCACGTGAATCAGGTGGCCCTGCCACGGAATCGCCTTATCCAAGGCTCCTAGAGCGCAAGCATGCAGAATAAGTTCCTTGAGTAGCGGGGACACGTGCACAACGCAACAGCTTCGCGGCAAGATCCTCGCCATCCCCGGTTTGAGATACAAGGTCCGCATCGCAACCATTCCCGACATCGTGATGCTGTGCGGGACCGTTGCCGGTATCCAAACCGCCCGGTGCGTGGGCACGACCCAAGCGCCGTGCGCGGTACGAACTGTCATCACTCCGCGGGAAGCATAGACGAGTTGGTCGCGATCATGAAAATGCGTGGGGATGACGTGCCCGGCGGGATAGTCGCGGGAGAGAGTCGTGATCTGGGCGTGGAGATCTCCGGAACCACCCGAACTTCTGGGTTGGCGTGTTCTCGACATTCATTGGCACAATATCGAAAGCGCGCAAACTCCGCAAGTCCTTAGACTGGGATTGGTCGATCTCAGGAGGATACGGTCATGAAGAAGGACACGGTCGTTCGCAATTCGCAGCGGTTCCGAAGCGGGCTCTTGTTGGTTTCGAAGAGCAGCACACGATCTAAACTGACGCTCATTGCGGTGCTCATCTGCCTAGCTGCGCCCATGTTGATTCTGGCGGTCGACGACGCGGACTCCACCGCAATTGGAACACTCACTGTGGAGGGATTGGTGCGCGACATCGCCTGCCCTCTTCAAAACAAGAAGTCAACTTCGACCAGCTACAGCAAGGAGTGCATCACGACGTGCCTGAAGTCAGGCTCCCCGTTGGGAATTCTGACCAGTGACGGCGCCGTGTATGTTCCGGTCACAGAATCGATGCCAGATACCGGGCAGAATGCACTCAAGCCGTTCGTTGGCGAGCACGTGAAGGCCACTGGGAAAGTGTTTCTGAGGAACGGCACGCATGCCATCGAAATCAGCGAAATCCATCAGCTGCCAAATGACGTGGCGGGCAAGTAGGCCCAAGACATCGGCTCCCGTGTGGCGAGGATTGCTTACCTCAGGTGAGTCCTTGCCATGCTGGTTTCATCTTCCGTCTTCAACTTCTTTCAGCTTTCCGGTTTTCACGTCATAGACAAACCCACGCACCGGGATGTGTTTCGGAATCCACGGGTGCGACTTCACGCGCTGCATCTGCAGCCGGACGTTCGCTTCAAGATCGTCGAAGGCGTGAAAGTGCGAGGGCTCATCCGCAGCTGGTTCCCATCTTCTCGGTCAGACGTGCTCTGAGTTCGTCCTCGCGCACCTTCAGCAGGCCGCAGTCGGTGTGGTTGATGATGATGAACTCCTGCGTGTCGAGCAGATGATGCGACACGATCAGCGAGCGCAAGCGCATCTTCCGTGGCGATGCCTCCCGCATTGCGGATCATGTGTGCGTCTCCGGGATGCAGGCCCAGGCAATGTTCGAACAAGATTCGGGAGTCCATACAAGCCAGCACCGCTACGTGCCGCCTCGGGCGCACGGCCAGATCTCCCAGCTTGAAGTTGCGCGCAAATTCTTCGTTGGCTTTCAGTAATTCGTCAGCGACGGACAATGGATATGCTCCTGGCGGTCGTCGGTCGTTTGCCGTTGGCCGTTCGAGAAATGCGATCGCTGGTTTGCCAAACGACGAACGACGCGCGACTAACGACCGATCTAGTTTACCCGTTACAATCGCCGCGTGAATGTCGGTATGAATCTGGACGACACCATCGTCGCGATCGCTACGCCACCCGGCCGCGGCGGGATCGGCGTAGTTCGCCTGGCGGGACCGAAATCGCTTGAGATCGCGACGCCGATGTTGCGGCTGAAACACGAGTTGGAGCCGGGACGCGCCGTATTTGGGGAATTGATCGAGCCATGTGGCGCGTGCGCCCCCGCCCGCGAGAACCCGGGAGCCGCCAAACTGCATGTGGGGCCAGCCGCCCCCGGCTGTCCGACCGAGCAAGGCTCGACTTCTGAGCGCATCGACGAAGTCGTCGTCACTTACTTTGCCAAGCCGCACTCTTACACCACCGACGACATCATTGAAATTTCCGCACATGGATCTCCAGTGGTGCTGCGGCACATCGTCGAGCTTTGCGTTGTTGCCGGAGCGCGTCTGGCGGAGCCCGGCGAGTTCACCATGCGCGCCTTCCTCAACGGACGCATCGACCTCACGCAGGCCGAAGCCGTCCGCGATCTGATCGACTCGCAAACGCTGTATCAAGCCAAGGTCGCAGCGCAGCAACTGGACGGTGCGTTGTCGCGACGACTGCAGCCGATTAAGCAGAAGCTGGTGGAACTGATCGCGGCACTCGAAGCGGGCATCGATTTTGCCGAAGACGATGTGTCGGTGATGCCGGACTCCGCGATTCTCGACCACATCCTTACGGTGCGAGCGCCGCTCGAACAGCTCAGCGCAACCTTTGCTTATGGAAAGATCGTCCATGAAGGATTGACGCTGGCGATCGTGGGCCGGCCAAACGTGGGCAAGTCGAGCCTCTTCAACCGTCTTGTAGAGCGCGAGCGCGCCATCGTCACCGCCACTCCGGGCACAACGCGCGATCTGGTCAGCGAGACGGTGGCCATCGGAGGAATCCCGGTCAAACTGGTGGATACCGCCGGAATTCGACAGGCGCTCGACGAGGCGGAGTCAATCGGCATTCGTAAATCGATGGAAGCACTGGCCGACGCCGACCTGGTGCTAGTGGTGCTCGATGCGTCGCAGGGAGAGACCGACGAAGACGCAGAGCTTCTCCGACAGGCGGAGAACCGACCGGTGATTGTGGTTGGAAACAAGAGCGACCTTGGGAGCAGCGGTCAGTGGTTAGTGGCTAGTGGTCCCAAGATTCTTACCTCTGCAGTCACCGGGGAGGGCATCGCCGAGTTGCGCGGAGAAATCCTGCGGCACATTGGCGGAGAAGGTGGAATTCAGGCCGAGTCTGGCTTCTTGACCAACGTTCGCCATCAGGGATTGATTCAGGATTCATCTGACCGCGCTCGACGCGGCGAAGAAGGCCGTCTCCGGGAAAGTCCCGCACGAGATGCTGCTGCTTGATCTCTACAACGCGCTGCGCCCGCTGGACTGCGATCACCGGCGCGACCACCACCGACGACATCCTGAATCTGATCTTCAGCACGTTCTGCATCGGAAAGTAAGACGCGCGATAGGATTCCATCCTCATTAGGGAAGATGTGCGCGAAGAGCCATCACGATCATCCCGGCAACGACGAGCGCGAGGTATCCGACCGAGTAGATGTAGTAGAGAATTTTCACTTTCGGCCAAATAAAGGCAGGCCACTTGTCGGCGAACTTGTCGAAGAACGTGTCGCCGAACCGTGGAGGCAAGGCAGCTTCTTCGGAGTCGGGCTTCCAGTTGCCCGCGATCCAGGTGGCACGGAGATTGGACAGCAGCAACGCGATCACGATGATCCTCACAACTCCAATGCCGGGCGAATTTAGCACCGTGAAAATAAACGATGCCAGGAAGTCGACCAGGTAATAGACCAGCATGACCGCCGCCGCAAATGGGTTGTGCTCACGAACCCCAACGCCGCCCAGATGAAATAAGAAAAATACCAGTAGTCCAGTGATGGGCGCGCGGGCCCCAAACGACAGGAGAACGAGCGATATTACTCCCACAATCGTGCATACCCAGAAACCCTGCACCGCGAGATAGTCGACGTCTGCGCCACTCTGGATCGATGGCCAGAACAGGCTTTTGAGGCGGCTCTCGCTGCGAGTAGAGGAATCAGAGAGGCCAAGCGTTTGCATGGTGCAGCATTAAATCGCAAGCCGGATGGGTTGTCTACGGGAAAATCAGCTACTTCGACAGCGCCGCGAGCGCGTCGCGAAACATCGCCTCGAACGAGCCACCTTTGCCGTTCTTCGCAATCACGGCCAGAGCCTTTTCCGCAGCAGCACGCTGATACCCCAGATTCAGCAATGCCGACAGCACATCTTCTTCAGTCGCGCTCATGACAGGAATAGCAGGCGCCGACGCCGGTCCGACTTCCGGCAATTTGTCGCGCAGTTCCAGCACCATGCGTTCCGCCGTCTTCTTCCCAATGCCGGGGATGCGCGTCAGCCGCGCCACATCGTTGCCGCGAATCGCTCCGACCATCTCGTCCGCGGCCATCCCGCTCAGGATCGTGATCGCCAACTTGGGACCGATCCCGCTGACGGTGATCAGCTTCTCGAACAGCAATTTCTCCGACGGGCGCAGAAATCCGTAGAGCGCAATCTGGTCTTCGCGCACATGCGTGTGGATATGCAGCGCCACCTCCGCGCCCAGCGCCGGAAGGTCGGAGAACGTCGGCACGGTAGATCACGACGTCGTAGCCGACGCCGGCCGTTTCGACGATGGCCTGGTTGGGATGCTTGGCCAGCAAGCGTTCCGCGTAAATGAGCAATCATGCTCCGGCCATTGTAGCGCCCGCCGGAGGCGTAGATTCTGTGCTGTAATCTTCGTATGAAAGCGAAGCATCTTTTGCTCGGATCTCGATTTGCTTTCCTCGCCGCGCTCCTATGGACGCTTTCTGCGTCAGGACTGGCCCAGCAGTCGCCCCCTGCCGAGCCATCCGCTCCCCCGCCGCAAGCATCGTCTGGCGCGCAGCCTGAGTTTGCCGAGGCCCGGAAGTTGATGCAGCAGGGGAAAGTCGACGAGGCCATCGCGCAGTTGCAAGCTCTGGAAACTCGCGATCCTGCCCCGAAAGGCCTGGACCTGGAACTGGGCACCGCCTACTACAAGAAGAGCGACTTCCTGAAGGCGATTGAATATCTCAAGAAGGCGGTCGCGGCCGATCCCGCGAATGGCGAAGCAACTCAATTGCTCGGCCTTTCCTACTATCTGGGTGGACATCCGGCGGATGCCATTCCCCTGCTCGAAAAAGTCCAGGGCTGGTATTCGCGGGCCAATGTGGATGCCGCGTACATTCTCGGCATTTGCTACATCCAGACCAAGGACTACGCGCAGGCGCGCAAGGCCTTCGGCAAAATGTTCGATGTGCCGCCCGACTCGGCCGCAAGTTATCTGTTCACGGCGCGCATGCTTTTTCGCCAGGAATACGATCCGATCGCCGAAGAGTACGCTCTCAAGGCGGTGACCCTCGCTCCCAAACTGCCGCTGGCTCACTTTCTGCTGGGTGAACTCTACATCTACAAATCGCGGATCCCCGAAGCGATTGCGGAATTTCAAAAGGAACTGGCCATCAATCCCGCGAATGCCGCCACATATTACAAACTCGCTGACGCCTATTCCCGAATTCAGAAATATGAAGACGCCGAGCGATTACTGCAGCGGTCGATCTGGCTCGACGCGACCTCCACAGGACCTTACATCCTGATGGGAAAGGTTCTGGAGAAGAAAGGCGAATTCGATCTCGCCATTCGCGCCCTGCAGCGTGCGGCCAGTATGGACCCGAACAGCGCCATGACCCATCATCTGCTGGGCATGACTTACCGCGACATGGGGAAGAAGCAAGAAGCAGAAAGCGAACTGAAGCTTGCGGAAGAATTACAGAACAAGCAGAACTAGCCTTTGCAGACAGCTTCGTATCAGGGCATCGCTTCAGCGATGCCGTAGGTGCAATAAAACAGGCCCTGATATTAAGCGCGGCGGCCTGCTCCGGCGTCGTGCCTGAATCTCAATGTAGACATGCACCAGCGACACCGCTGCCGGCGTCACTCCCGGAATGCGCGACGCTTGCCCGATGGTGCGCGGGCGTACGTGAGTGAGCTTCTCCTGCATCTCGCGCGAGAGTCCGCTCACCGAGTGATAGTCGAACCACTCGGGGATTGAGTGCTGCTCGGACTTCTTCAGCCGTTCCATGGCGCGCTGTTGCTGCAGCAGGTAGCCTTCGTACTTGATCTCCGTCTCGATGGACTTGAGTTCGCTCCTTACTTCGGAAGAAATCTTCACCACAGGGGACACGGAGGATACAGAGGAACCCCGGGCAAAGAACTCTGGCGCCATTTCCCTCAAGATCGGTACGAGTTGCTCAACCTTTACTTCGGGGCGCTTCAAAATCTGCGCACAGGTTTGACCGGCTACCGTGGCACCGTCGGCGATAGCAGATTCATGGTCGCCTCTCTCCGCGGCATTACAACGCTCCAACATGTCCGTCGTGATTCTTGTACTTTCCAACAGCTTCTTCATCTTTTGAAGCCGGTCTTGCTTGGCCTGAAAATCCTGCCACGGTGCATCGGAGATCAGGCCCACACGGCGGCCGTGCGGTGTCAGTCGGCGGTCGGCGTTGTCGATGCGCAGGTGCAGACGGAACTCGGCTCGCGACGTGAACATGCGGTACGGCTCGTTCGTGCCCTTCGAGATCAGGTCGTCGATCAGGATCGCCGTGTAGGCCTCGGTACGGTCGAGGATCAGCGGCAGTTGCTTCTTCACCTGCAGCGCGGCGTTAATCCCGGCCATCAATCCCTGGCACGCCGCTTCTTCGTATCCCGATGTGCCATTGATCTGGCCGCCCAGGAACAATCCCGCAATCTTGCGAGTCTCGAGCGTGCGTTCCAGCTCCGTGGGATCGATGGAGTCGTACTCGATCGCGTAGCCCGGCCGCAGCATCTCCGCGTTCTCAAGCCCCGGGATCGACTTCAAAATCTCCAACTGCACCTCTACCGGCAATGATGTGCTCATGCCGTTGACGTAAATCTCGTGCGTGTTCAGCCCCTCGGGCTCAAGAAAGAGCTGGTGCATCTCCTTGTCGGGAAACTTCACAATCTTGTCTTCAATCGACGGGCAGTAACGCGGTCCGATCGACTGGATCTGGCCGCTGTACATCGGAGAGCGGTGAACATTTTCACGGATGATGCGGTGCGTCTCCGCGGTGGTCCACGCAATGTAGCAGGGCACCTGCGAGTCGTGATGCGCGACCCGCCGGGTGCGGAAGCTGAACGGTGTGGGATCGATGTCGCCCGGCTGCTCCTGAAAACGCGACCAGTCGATGCTGCGTCCATCCAGGCGCGGCGGAGTTCCTGTCTTCAGACGGCAACCGCGCAGCCCCAGCTTCTTCAAAGACTCGCCCAACAGAACGGCGTTCGGCTCGCCCGACCGTCCCGCAGGATACTGCTGCTCGCCGCAATGAATCAGCCCATTGAGGAACGTCCCAGTGGTGATGATTACAGCCGCCGCTTCCACCGTGCGTCCGTCACGCAAACGGATTCCAAGAACTCGGCTTCCGGCGTCCGGCTTCCGGCTTCCGGTCTCCTCTGGCTGAATATTGGGTGCTGACTGCTGACTGCTCTGTTCTCCGGGAGCCGGAAGCCGGAAGCCGGAAGCCGTATCTAGGATCAGATCCGCCACTTCCGCCTGCTTGATCTTTAAATTCGGTTGCGACTCCAGCACTTCGCGCATCTTCAAGCGATACGCCTGCTTGTCGCACTGTGCTCGCGGAGACCACACCGCCGGCCCGCGCGAAGTATTGAGCAGCCGAAACTGAATGCCAACGGCATCGGTGATCTCGCCCATAATGCCACCGAGGGCGTCGACCTCGCGCACCAGGTGTCCCTTGGCAATGCCTCCGATGGCGGGATTGCACGACATTTGCGCGATCAAGTCGACGTTCAGCGTGTAAAGGGCGGTCTTCAGGCCCATGCGCGCCGACGCCATGGCAGCCTCGCAGCCGGCATGACCGGCGCCAACGACGACCACGTCGAATTGTTCAGTGAACTGCATGAGGAAAATTAAAGCGGAATTCCCGAAAAGCTAGCAGCGGAGTTTCCTCTTTCATTCTAGCAACTTGCCCCGTTTTGTGATCTCAATCACTTGCTGACTCGACCTGCTCGCTCGTATATTGGCCTGTCCTACCCAAACGTCTGAGGGGGCTTCATGAATACTTCGGAATTCTTTCAGCAACTGGACGCGCGCATCGCAAAATATGACCTGCTTTGCCATCCCTTTTACAAGGCATGGTCGGCGGGCCAGTTGACCCGCAACGATCTTCGCGAATATGCGCAGGATTATTACCACCACGTCGAAGCCTTTCCCTCTTACCTTGCCGCTCTCGGGATGCGCCTGGACGAAGGCGAACTGCGCCGAGCCGTGCTGGCCAACATGTGCGACGAGAAGGGCGTCGAGGGACGGCCAGGACGCGAATCCGTTCCCCACTCTGATCTTTGGCTCGACTTCGCCGAAGGCATGGGTTCGAGCCGCAACCTGGAATGGCACAGTCCGGTGCCGGAGATTCGGCAACTCATCCACCACTTTCATCAGGTCGCCGGCGAAGGCTCCGCCGAGGACGCGCTCGCGGCGTTCTACACCTACGAGTCCCAGGTTCCCCGCATCGCCAAAGAGAAAGAGCGTGGCCTGCGCGAGATGTACGGCGCCGACGACAAGACCTGCGGCTACTTCGCCCTGCACGCTACGGCCGACGTCTACCATTCTCAGGTCTGGCGCAAGCAACTCGAGAAGCGCATCGCCGCCCATCCCGAAGCTGCCGATACGGCCTTGGAAGCGGCCGAAAATGCAGCGCGAATGTTGTGGAAGGCGCTGGACGGAATCGAGGCGCGCCGTACTGCGATGGCGGTGGCATAGGATTACAAAGACACTCAGCTCGGCGAGGTTTCTAGCAGCTCTCATATCCAAGTCTCTGCGGGGCTCGCTAAGTTCCGCAGAGGCGCTGCGCCCCATGATTTCACTCGTCTCGTATCTCCTGCTTGCCGTTACGATTGCGATCGCTCAAGCTCCGCCTTCTACCGCGCAACCTCAGCAGGAGACAGCCAAACAATCCCCACTGAGCCCGCCCGAAGTGTCCCAACTGCAGAACAGGGCCGAGGCTGGCGACGCGACAGCACAATTCACACTGGGTAGAGCCTATAAGAACGGCAACGGAATTCCTCAAAGCGATTCGCTGGCTTTAATGTGGTTCCGTAAAGCGGCGGATCAGGGCGATGCTGCGGCTGAGAACAACATCGGCAACATGTACCGCTTTGGCGAGGCGGTCCCGCGCGACAAAGTGGAAGCAGCACGCTGGTACGCTAAAGGCGCGAAGCACGGCTGTGCTGAAGCGATGTTCAATCTTGGAGCTTCGTATTACAACGGCGACGGTGTCGCCTCAAATGAATTTACGGCGTATGCCTGGTTCTTGCTTGCTCAGGATGCCGGCGATTCGATGGCCAGAGATGCAGTTCAAAGAAGCGCCGCGACGCTGTCACCAACCGACAAAGCCGGCGCCCTGATGCAGATCGCGACGATGTATGAAAAAGGCGACCAACTACCCAAGAGCGAAGAGCAAATGCTCCGTTGGTTGCGTGAGGCCGCGGAGATCAATTCCCCGGCCAAGGTCCGGTTGGCGGTCCACCTTTTGAGCCGACCTGATGCACCCCAGTATTACGGGCAGGCGCTCGATCTTTGCAAGGCGGCGGCTAAGGACTATTCTCCAGGTTTTTCTTGCGTGGGCTATATTCACCGCAAAGGTTTGGGAGTTACTCAAGACTCGGCCGAGGCAGTGAAGTGGTATCAAAAGGGAGTAGCAGCTTCAAATCCGGCATCCATGCTTGCGCTGGCTGAGATGTATTCTGTCGGCGAAGGTACAAAAGTGGATCGCCCTGCCGCTTTTGTATTGTTGCTTCGGGCGTACGCGATGGGCATTAGCGACGCCAAAAAGAAGGCAAGCCAGCTCTTAGGACAGATGGACAAATCTGAGCTTAAGCGGGTTGAACGAACACTGTGGGATCAGAAACTTGATCCCAAGAAAGTATTCGCTGAAATGCAGGACACCCCTTCTTCTTAAACCCAGATGTTTATCCCCACAACTTGGAGAGTCTCATATGGCAAGACCCACCCCAATCGGCACTCATGGCGAAGCCGAAGAGACAGTCGAGTTCAACCACACGCTCACGTCTCACCATCCGGAATTACCACCCGTCTATTCGACTCCCGACATGATCCGCCTCATGGAAACTGCGGCGTTTCACGCCCTCCAGTCGTATTGCGAAGGCGACGAGATCACGGTGGGGACTTCGATCAACATTGAACATCGCGCTGCCAGCGGCATCGGAGCGCGCATCAAGGCCGAAGCCGTGCTCGAATCCTTCGACGGCCGTTTCTACACGTTGCGTGTAACCGCCCGCGACGACTCCCAGGAGATTGGACGCGGCACTGTCGGCCGCGCGGTGGTTCGAGTCTCCAAATTCGTGCAAAAGATGTCGCCGAAAAGATAAACATGAAGACCGCGAACCCGTGAGCGCATCCAATTCCGACGTATGACGAATCCGCCACCAAAAACGAAAGCAGAGCTATTTCGTGCCCTCCACTCTGCAAAGGAAGTCCTCGTGCTTCCCAACGTCTGGGACTGCGCGAGCGCGCGCCTTGTCGAAGACTGTGGTTATCCGGCAATCGCGACCAGCAGCGCCGGTGTCGCCTTTTCTCTCGGGTATCCCGACGGCCAGAAGATCCCGAAGGAGGAAATGTTCGCGGCTGTCGCTCGCATCGCGTGAGCGGTGACGGTGCCAGTTACAGCGGATGTTGAGTCGGGTTACGGACTCCGTCCCGAGGACGCCGCACTCACCGCTCGTGCCGTGATCGCAGCCGGCGCCGTCGGAATGAACCTTGAAGATGCTCCTGGACCCGACGGTTACCCGCTCGCCGATCTGTCGCTGCAGTTGGAGAAAATTCGGGCCGTGCGCGAGGCGGCGAGCAGCCTGAACGTGCCGCTGGTTCTCAACGCCCGCACCGATGTTTATCTGCTGGAAGTCGGCGATCCCGAGAAGCGTTATGACGAAGCCGTGCGCCGGCTAAAAGCCTTTCGCGACGCGGGTGCAGACTGCGTGTTTGTTCCTGATCTGAACGATGCCCCGACGATTGGCCGTCTGATTACCGACCTGCGCTGCCCGGTGAATATCCTGGCGGGGCCGAATACGCCACCAGTTCCGGAGTTGAGCAAGCTGGGCGTGGCCAGGATCAGTCTGGGCTCCGGACCCATGCGAGCCGCACTGGGTCAGCTTCGCCGCCTCGCGAACGAATTGAAAACGACAGGAACCTACAAGGCGATGGATGGTGCGCCATCCTATACCGAAATGAACGCTCTCATGAATTCCAGTCGAAAGCTTCAGAGCTGAGACTAGAGAACTGAGACTCCCATCGTAATCGGCGTCATCTCCGACACTCACGGACTGCTTCGTCCCGAAGCCTTGGCAGCTTTGCAGGGATCGCACCACGTCCTCCACGCTGGTGACGTCGGAGCTCCCGAGATCCTTCAGAAACTCGCGATCATCGCGCCCGTAACCGCCATTCGTGGGAATGTCGACAAGGCGCCATGGGCGCGCAAGTTGCCGGAGACCGAAGTCCTTGAGATCGGCGGCATCTCGATCTACATGCTCCACGATCTGGCGAAGCTCGACCTGAAGCCGCAAGCCGCGGGATTGCAAGTCGTGATCTCCGGCCACAGCCACGTCCCCAGACAGGAGACACGCGACGGCGTGCTCTATTTCAATCCCGGCAGCGCCGGCCCCCGCCGCTTCAAATTGCCTGTAACCATCGGCCGCCTGATCATCGATGCCAGAAATGTTCGCGCCGAAATCATCCCGATCTTAGATTGAAGACTTCACATCGCAGATTTCAAGATCCAGAGGGTGCCCATTTTTGCCGCGCTTTTTTGCGGCAAAAGTGGAGATGTTGGGGAAGGTAAATCTCCCGTTGCTACAATCCGAATGAATGTCCCTGTCCTTCCACATCGACGCTACCAGCGGCAAGTCCCGTACCGGGCGCCTGCAGACCCCGCATGCCGAAATCGAAACCCCCGTATTCATGCCCGTGGGCACAGTGGCGTCGGTCAAAGCCGTTCCCCAGGACATTCTCGAGGACTTGGGCGCACAGATCATCCTTGGCAATACCTATCACCTCTACCTGCGGCCTGGCGTCAGCACCGTAAGAAAGATGGGTGGTCTGCACGGCTTCATGTCGTGGCGGCGGGCGATCCTCACCGACTCGGGCGGATTCCAGGTCTTCAGCTTGAACGAACTGCGCAAGGTCACCGAAGACGGCGTGACCTTCCGCTCTCATTTGGACGGTTCTTCCCACTTCTTCAGCCCCGAGAGCGCCATGGAGGCGCAGATCGGACTGGGCGCCGATATCATCATGGCGTTCGACGAATGCACCGAATACCCAGCCGATGCTGCCCGTGCCCGCGCCTCAATGGAAATGACCGCCCGCTGGGCCGCGCGCAGCAAGCAGTACTTCGAGGAGCACAAACACGAGGTGCCTTGGAAGCAGTACTCAGTACCCAGTACTCAGTACTCAGCGCCCGAGAGGAGTGCCGCGAGCCTGCCTTCAGAAAACATCGATAGCGCGACGTCTGGCCGCCTACCGAGTACCGAGTACTGCCCTACACAGTCTTTATTTGGCATCATCCAGGGCGGCATGGACCGCGCCCTTAGAAAAGAGTCTGCCGAACGCACCATTGAAATCGGTTTCCCCGGCTATGCCATCGGCGGCCTCAGCGTGGGCGAGCCACGCGAACTGACCCGTGAGATCGTCGAGTCCACCCTGGAGCACCTTCCCAAAGATCAGCCGCGCTACCTCATGGGTGTGGGCACTCCCGAGGAAATTGTCGAGTACGCCGGCCTGGGCGTCGACATGATGGATTGCGTCCTCCCCACCCGCGCAGCGCGCCACGGGCTCCTTTTTACCTCCGAAGGCAAGGTGTCGATCAAGCAGGCGCGTTATGCCCAGGATCCCGGCCCGCTCGACCCCAACTGCCCCTGCCGGGTCTGTCAGCGCTACTCCCGGGCCTATTTGCGTCACCTTTATGCATCCAACGAAGTGTTGGCGCAGGTCCTGAATACGATCCACAACCTCAGTTTCTACCTTGACACTATGCGGCGGGTACGGCATTCTAGTTCACTTGGGGAAGAGTCCCGTTTTCTTTCCAGTGTATGGTCACGACCGAAACCATGACCGCCACGGACGGCCTCCCCGGATTCAAGCCTGAAAGCTGAAGGAACCCCGGCCGAAGTCGATCCAAACCCCGTGGTGAAATAACAGCTCCCGCGGCGCTAACATGGGCGCGGGCGGTTTTTCGTGGATAGTGTCTTGGCTAGTTACGCGGATAGTTGCGCTCAGATCCTAATATGCAATTCTTACTGGCAGTGCAGACCGGCGGTGGCGGCATGGGGTGGCTCGGCATGGCTCCCCTCATCTTTATTTTCGCCATTTTCTATTTTCTCTTGATCATGCCTCAGCAGCGGCGCCAGAAGAAATGGCAGGCCATGCTGGACCAGCTCAAAACCGGTGACAAGGTCACCACCAGTGGTGGATTGCGGGGAACGATCATGGCACTCAAGGATGATTCCATTCATCTGCGCGTGCCTCCCAATAATCTTGTGGTGGAAGTGACCAAGGCCTCCGTAACCCAGGTCACGACCCCCGAGGAAGAAGTGAAGACTAAATAGTTTCGGGTCCAAGTTTCCAGTTTCGTGGATTCCCCGAGCTGGAGACTGCAAGTTCGAACTCGAAACTCGAAACCAGAAACTCGAAACTAAGTATTGATATGAATAAGAATTTTCTCTGGAAGTTCGCGATCATCGTTGGCATCACGCTGTTTTTCCTCTTCGGAATCTTTGGGATTCCAAAGAGTTTCTCCCGTCAGGGACTGATCGCGGCGGTGAGTGACCACATCCACCTCGGCCTCGATTTAAGCGGCGGCACGCACCTTATCTTGCAGGTTCAGGTCAACGATGCGGTGAACGTCGTCGCCCAGAACGCGATGGAAGTCCTGAAGGATCAGCTGCGCAACCGCAAGATCGACTATTCCGATATCACTCAGCCCGACCAGCAGAACAATCCTGATCATGTTGTTGTGAAAGGGTTGCAGCCTGCGGCGCGTTCGGACTTGCTGAGCATCGTGCAAGACAAGCTGCCGGAATACGACGTAAACGGCGGTCCCGACAATACCTGGAATCTGTCGATGAAGCCGACGGCGCTAGGTGACTTAAAGACCAAGGCGGTCTCCCAAGCCATCGAAACCATCCGCAACCGCATTGACGCTCTCGGCGTCAGCGAGCCCACCATTGAGGAACATGGGTTGGGGCAATATCAGATCCTGGTGCAACTGCCGGGTGTGGACGATTTCGGTCGAGTGAAGGATCTCATTCAGTCCACCGCGATGCTGGAGATTAAGCAGTCTCTCGGCGGACCCTATCCTAGCGAACAAGCCGCCATGCAGGATAAAGGCGGGGTTCTGCCTCCGGATGCCATTCTGCTTCCGGGACACAGCATGCCTGGGGCCGAGGCCGAGGGACAGGCTTGGTATCTGGTGTCGCGCATTTCGGCGGTCAGTGGAAAAGACTTGCGCGATGCCCAGCCCAGCCGTGATCAAAATGGCTCGCCCAGCGTGAGTTTCAGCCTCACCGGCGAGGGCGGGCAGCGATTCTACAGCTTTACTTCGGCGCACGTCGGCGACAGCCTGGCAGTGGTGCTTGATAAGAAAGTGCAGGAAGTTGCCAATATCAAAGAGCCCATTCGCGATCGCGGCGAAATCAGCGGTGGCCGCATGAGTGAGCAGCAGGCGAAGGATCTTTCCATGATCCTGCGCTCCGGCGCCTTGCCGGCCAGTATCAAGTACCTGCAAGAGGAAACCGTCGGGCCCTCGCTGGGCGCGGACTCCATTCGCTCCGGCGTGGAGGCGACCGTCATCGGCATGGTCGCTGTCCTCATTTTCATGCTGGTCTACTACCGCGGCGCGGGTGTCAATGCCGACCTCGCCCTGATCATGAATCTCATCATTTTGCTGGGGTTCCTCGGATGGTCGACCATTGCGGGGGTGAACGTTGCTCTCACCTTGCCCGGCATCGCCGGCGTGATTCTGACGGTCGGCATGGGCGTCGATTCCAACGTCCTGATTTTCGAGCGCATCCGCGAGGAGTTGCGTAACGGCAAGACGCCGCCCTCGGCCGTGGATCAAGGCTTCAGTCACGCCTGGATCACCATCGTCGATACCCACGTGACCACGATTCTTTCCGCTGCCATTCTGTTCATTTTCGGCACCGGACCGGTGAAGGGCTTCGCCACCACCCTTACGTTTGGCTTGTTGGCGAACCTGTTTACCGCAGTTTTTGTGTCGCGTTTCATCTTCGATTGGGTGCTCAGCCGGCATCAACGCGGCGAAGCGCTCAGCATTTAGTGCCCTGCGCCTCTGGTTGAGGGTGGTTCGTATCAGGGCATCGCTTTAGCGAAGCCGCTAGAGAGAGATAGGCGACTGGCTTTAGCCGCTGGACTTTTCGGCGGATACGCAATCTTGGAATTTAAGACGAAACATGCGCTGCGAAAATTGCGCTATGTCATAGATAGATAGAGAAGGGGCTAAACAACCCGTGGAGTTCTTTCGCAACACCAACATAGATTTTCTGGGCAAGAAGTGGTATTTTCTCGCCTTTTCACTGATCTTCAGCGTGGCGGGCGTCTTTTCGATGCTGTTCTGGCACCACATTCCGTGGGGCGTCGACTTCCGCGGAGGAACGCTCGTGTATGTGAAGTTCTCGCATACCCCCGACGAAAACGCGATCCGCGCTGAACTCGATCGCGCGGGCTTGCGCAATTTCAAGCTGCAGCGCTACGGCGTTGCTTCGAACAATGAAGAGCTAATCGACCTCGACGTGCGCGAAACCAGCGAGCAAGCGCTCGATGCGGGCAAATTGACGATCATCAAAGCGCTGGAAGCCAACGCTCCCGGAAACAAGATCGATCTGAATAACGCCAGCGTTTTGACCGTCAAAGGCTACCTGATGGACAAAGACCCTCTGCGCGCCGGTTCCGACGCTGACAAAAAGTACGCGGCCCAGGCGCAGGCCATCGTTGATTATCGCGAGAAAGTCCAGGGTGGCGTGTTGAATTCCATCGACCAGTTGAAGAGTGCGTCTGGCGTCGATCCGGCGGTCATCGCCGCGCTCCCAGACGGTTTCGTCCTCTCCGACTTCGGCATCCGCAATGCGGTCGTCATCGGTCCTCAGGTGGGCGCCGAACTGCGCCGGGACGCCGGTTTGGCCACCCTCTACTCGCTATTGGGGATGCTGGTTTACCTTGGCTTCCGGTTTGAATGGATTTACGGCATTGCCGCAGTCGTCACCGTGTTCCACGATACCCTGATCACCGTAGGCTTCTTTTCCTTGAAAAATCAGGAAATCACGCTGACCGTAATCGCGGCTCTCCTCACCTTGATTGGTTACTCTAATAACGACACGATCGTGGTATTTGATCGCATCCGGGAAAACATTAAACTCATGCGGCGGGAGAAACTGGCGGATATCGTCAACCGCAGCATCAATCAGACCCTTAGCAGAACGATCTTGACAGCAGGCCTTACCTTCCTTACCGTACTCGCACTCTTTTTGTTCGGTGGCGAGGTGCTTCGTGGCTTCAGCCTCGCACTCGTAATTGGAATCTTAATCGGAACGTATTCATCGATTGCGATCGCCGCTCCCATCCTCGTCGCTTATCAGGATTGGCGGATCGCAAAGGGCAAAAAGCCTGTCGCCATGCCGGGTCGAGCTAGGTAAGTTACCCGATGGTGGTCTTGGAACGATTGCGTTACGCCTTCTTATGTAGGGTTTAAAGGGGTTGCTCCCCAGCACCATTCAGGGCTGAATTGCCCTGAAAATATACGAAAGAAAGTGGGAGCAAACGGGAAGCAGTCGGTGTCTAAAGTGTCCGTAGGGGTCTGATGAATTAGGGGAGAATTCCAATGTTTGAAGATAGCCTGATCGAATCCGGCGGCAAGCTGAAGACGAAACGGGGCCGGACGTCGGTGGTCGCGTTCATGATCGAGTTCATGATTATCGGCGTGATGGTCCTGATCCCGCTGATTTTCACCGAGGCTCTGCCGAAGGGGCAGATGATGTTCCTCCTGGTGGCACCCCCGCCGCCTCCACCGCCTCCACCGCCAGCAGCAGCTCCGGTACACGTCGTAAAGCAAATCCAGAGCGACATCGTGAATGGCGAGTTGCGCACGCCTACCAAGATTCCCAAGAAAGTCCTTGAAAATCTGAAGGAAGACGAAGCCCCGCCGCAAATGGCAGCCGTGGGCGTTGTCGGCGGCGTTCCGGGCGGCGTTCCGGGCGGATCCATGGGCGGCGTGATCGGCAGCGTTCTCAGCAGTACGCCGGTCGCTGTTCCCAAGATCGCAACCCCGCAGCGCGTGCGCGTTTCGGCCGGTGTCACCTCTGGACTCTTGGTCCATCGCGTGAGCCCGACCTACCCGCCGCTGGCTCGTCAGGCGCGTATTCAGGGCACCGTGGTTCTCCAGGCCCAGATCAGCAAGGATGGCAATATCGAAAACCTGCAGCTCATCAGCGGGCATCCAATGCTGGCTCCGGCCGCGATCGAAGCCGTGAAGCAGTGGAAGTACAAGCCGTACCTGCTGAACGGAGAACCGGTCGAAGTCGAGACTCAGGTGCAGGTTAACTTCACCCTCGCCGGGGGCTAAACTTCCCCGCGCGGACGCAGTTCTAAGTTGTGCGTAGTAGTGTGCATGGCCCTCCCCTTCCCACCCAAAATCATGGTGGCAGGGAGGGGCTTTTCAAAAGCCCGGAACGGCCGCCGTACCTCTTAGTTTCCTCGAGGTACGTTCAGCCCGGTTCGGGGAATGCGGCGAAAGCCGGACCGCTGGCGCTCGATTTCTGGTTTATTACCAGCGGTTGGCACCTTAAAGCGCATCATAGTGTCCAAGTAAATAGATGAAGCAAAGAGTTCCGAGGAGGGAAAGCAACTCATGTTTGCAACTCACGTAGCAGGAGCCGTTCTCAGTCACGTTTCCGTCGCAGCTACCTGGATCGTCCAGGAAGGCGGCGGCGCCATGGCGACCGATCCATTGGGCTTGTGGAAAGCAATGGGATGGGTTGCGCGCACCGTAGTCATCATTCTCTTCATCATGTCGGGCTGGTCCATCGGCGTGATGATCGACCGCTGGATGGCCTATAGCGCCGCCCGCAAGCAGTCTCGCGCCTTCGCTCCCGCCGTCGCGGGCGCCCTCCGCGATGGCCGTATCGATGAAGCCATCAAAGTTGCCGAGCGCAACAAGAAGAGCCATCTCGCCAAGGTTGTCACCGCTGGCCTGATGGAATTCAAGGCTCACCAGGATTCCCCGGGCGCAATCCCTGGCGAAACCATTGAAGCCTCCAAGCGCGCTCTGGAACGCACCGAAGCCATCGTCCACGCCGAATTGAAGCGCGGACTCGGCGGACTCGCCACCATCGGCTCGACCGCTCCCTTCGTGGGACTGTTCGGAACCGTGATGGGCATTCTGAACGCCTTCATCGGCATCAACAACTCGAAGGCCACCGGTCTGGCTGCAGTCGCCGGCGGTATCGCGGAAGCGCTGGTTACGACGGCCATCGGGCTGCTCGTCGCCATCCCGGCCGTCATGATGTTCAACTATCTGACCGGTCGCGTGGAAGCGTTCGACGTCGAAATGGACAACTCCTCCAGCGAACTGATCGATTACTTCCTGAAGAAGCGCGGCGACATTCGCCGGTAACGTCGGCGGATTGGTTTCCGCAGTGAGTTGCTTGTCCGGCGCTGGACCGTTCCAGCGCCGGGCCTTCCCAACTTGACGCGGACGGCCTGATCGCGAGGACGCAACGGCGGAAGTACAGGAGACATCTCGTTATGGCACTAGCAAAACGAAACGAAGGCGCCAAGGTCAGTTCCGACATCAACGTCACCCCGATGGTCGACGTGATGCTGGTTCTGCTGATCATCTTCATGGTGGTCACGCCGATGTTGCAGAAAGGCGTCAGCGTCGACATGGCAAAGGTCGACAACCCGACGCCCATGGAAGATGCGGACAAAGAGGACGCCCTGCTGGTCTCCATCACGCGAGACGGCAAGGTCTACTTCGGCACCGACCAAATTACGACCGACAACTTGACCACCAAGGTGAAGGATCGCCTCGCCAACAAACAGGACAAGCGCGTATACGTGAAGGCTGACATGCGCACCCGTTTTGGTGGCGTTGTACAGGTCGTGGATAGCGTTCGTGCCGCTGGGGTCGATGATCTTGGTTTGCTCACCGATCAGAGGAAAACTGGTCCAAATGCCCCGCCAGCTCCGGCTGCGCCAGGGCAATAGAGGAGAACGACCATGGGAATGGCAGTTGGCCCGAGCGGAGGCCAAAGTGCAAACATCAACGTCACGCCGCTCATTGACGTCTTGCTGGTGCTGCTGATCATCTTCATGGTGATCTCACCGGTTACCCCCAAGGGTCTGGATGCGCTGGTTCCTCAGCCGCCTCCGCCCAATGCGCCCAAGAACAATACCCCCGACCGTACCATCGTCGTGCAGTTGATCGACCGTGGCGCTGGCTCGGAGCCGGGCGTGAAGATCAACAACGAAGACGCCACCTGGGATAATCTCCAGGGCCGTCTGACTGACATTTACAAGCAACGCGCGGAGAAGGTTATGTTTGTGAAGGGTGATGATGCCATCCCCTTTGCCAACGTCGCCAATGTCATCGATCTGGCTCACGCTGCCGGCGTGGACAAGGTCGGCCTGATTACCGCGAAGATTGAAGCGGGCAACTAAACCGCCCGTCCGGCAAGCCCGGAGTGCTTTATTCGTACCTGGCCCACTGCACGGAAGCGTACGCTTCCGTGCTGCCGCGGCCCGCGCTTGTCGAACCGCGCTTGTCAAACCGAGGTCTCTGGGCCTAGGATGCTCTGTCGAGGGAGACTTATACCGCAATGAATAGCAAGCTAAAACTAATCACGCTGGCCGCGGTTGCGCTGGCGCTCTTCTCCTCTGTGGGATGCAACAAGCTGCGCGCACGCGATCAGCTCAACAAGGGCGTTGAATCGTACAAAAACAATCACTACGAGCAGGCGATCGATCACTTCCAGCAGGCCGTTCAACTGGATCCGACCCTGATCAACGCTCGCATGTATCTGGCGACTGCCTTCGTATCGCAATACATTCCCGGCGTCGATTCGCCGGACAATCTCCGCACCGCCCAGCAAGCCATCGACGAATATCAGAGGGTGATCGATGCCAATCCTTCGCGCGATCAAAAGGTCAACAGCGCGAAAGGCATCGCTTACCTCTACCTGAACGAAAAGAAGTGGGACGATGCCAAGAAGTATTACCGCATGGCGTCTGACCTGGACCCGAACGATCCGGAGCCGTACTATTCCGTGGGCGTGATCGATTGGACCGCTTGCTACCAGCCGCGCATGGAAAAACGCGCCGCTCTGGGTATGAAGCCGGAAGAGAATCTGAATCCGAAGAACAAGGATCAGATGAAAGCTTGCACCGAATTGAAGGCCCAGAATTCGGCTGCCATCCAGGAAGGCATCGACAGCCTCAACAAGGCAATCCAGATTCGCCCGGACTACGATGACGCGATGGCCTACCTCAACCTGATGTACCGCGAAAAAGGCGACGTCGAATGCGACGATCTCGCCGCCCGCGCGGAAGACCTGAAAACCGCCGACCACTGGGTTGACGAAACCCTGCGCGTCAAGAAAGCAAAAGCCGAGAAGGCTGCGCAGAGTGCTGGTGGCGGAATCACAGTCGATCAGCCGAAGTAGAAATCAAGTCAAGCACTACTGAAAGCCTCCTGAGCCCGAGCGAAGGAGGCTTTTTCATTTCGGTCCAGCGGTCTGCCACGTTCGCGACATCGGCGAAGAGTGTCTTAACGGCCCAAGTGTGTTCCTCTGCGTACTCCGTGACCTCTGTGGCTCAAGCCTTTGGCCTTTCCAGTATCCGGTGATGCTACAAGGGGCTTGCTAACGCTTGCTGTACAACCGCACTTCAACCTTCGAGAACTGCCACCGCATCACCCTGGGAAACGATTCCGGAAGAATCTGCGTTAGCATTCCGGTAGTCGGATCCGCTTTCCCCGCCGGCCCGTTATTCATCAACATCACCCACACGCGAGGATGCCCCGGCACAACTGCTCGTAGAAAGTCCGCCGTCGGCTTCCCCGTAAAGTCGCGATAGTCCAGCCCCGTCGCGTGCTGGGGGAAAAGAATCTCCGGCCCGAGTTGAGTCGTAGCGCCAGCCATTGCCGTATTCGTCCCGCTGCGCTGGGAGCGCACAAATTCGTAGGGAATGCGGGTCTCGGCAATGTGGAAGATGATGGCGTCGCCCGGCTGAGCGTGATCGAGAATAAAGCCGGCCGCCGCGACAGAGGCGTCCCGTTCATTGTCGAAGTCGTGTCCGTAAACGAAGAGAGTCGCTTGCCAACCAAGCAGCAACATCCCTGCGAGCACGGCCGCACGCAGCCATGACGGCCGCAGACGCGCCAAGCCCGCGGCCACCAGAATGACCAACGCTGGCAGACAGAAAATCATGTACCGCCCAAGAAATACCGGACGAGCGAACGAAAGCGGAACCGTCAACGCCACTGGGAACATGAGCCACATCACCAGGAATTGGACTCGCCACGTGTCCCAACCCTGATGGCGCGCCAGTAGATCCTTCCTGTAAGGGACGACCGCCACCAGGCACGCCCCCGCGCAAATTGCCGGAAGAATCCAATTACGCCCGCCGGCCAAGTTCTGGTAGAACTCCATCACGTCGCGAAAGCCGGGCCGCTGGATCCACCGAATCGGCCCTGCCCCGGTTTTCGCCACGAACACCAGCAGCGGGAGCACCGCCACGCCAATCGCAATCCACGCCCGACGCAGTTGCGCGAATATTTCCGTGCCGGGTTCGTGAGGATTCAGCCTGCCAACTCCCAGATAGCGCACCACCAGCCAGTGCACCGCCAGCAACAGCAGCGCATAGAGGTGAGCGTAGACCGCCAGCACGCTGACGATGACATATCCTCGCCATTGGCGCCTCGATGGCGCACGCGCGAAGGCAATCAGAAAGCCCGACGAAAGTGTCGCCAACAGCAGAAAGAGCGCGTAGCTCCGCGCTTCCTGTGCATAACGAACGCTGTAGGCATTGAACGTTGCGAGGGCAGCCGCCATCAGGCCCACCCGTCGGTCATAGAGTTGCCGGGCCAGCCAGTAGATGGCCGGTATCGTCGCCGCGGAAATCAGCACCGAAAGGCTGCGGATGAAGAATTCGCTTTGCCCCAACTGCAGCCAGATCCTCAGCAGCAGGTAGTACAGCGACATGTTGGCTTCGCGCCACCACAACAGGTGAAGAAAGTTTCCGAAGCCAATCCGCGCGACTTCTACGCTGAAACACTCATCAAACCAAAAGGGCTTGTGTGCCAGATAAAGGAACCGTACGGTCGTCCCAGCGGCGATCAGCACGAGCAGGGTCAGCCAGTAAGTCACGCCCACAGAGTCAGGTGGAAGCGGCGAGGGGCCCGTCGTTTGCTCGACCGCGGCTTGAGGAGGCTGCATGCTGGGGATTGGAAGTCCGTTCGGTGCCAGATGATACTATGCTAAAACAGTTTCCATTGCCGGTCCCCTGCCAGTGTCGTCCCGACCGGAATGTGCCCTTCCTGCAAGGAAGGGCAAGCGGAGTGGAGGGACCTGCTGTTTGGGCACATGCGGCACGAAATGCGCTAGAAAATACTGAACCCTGCGCGTATTTTCGGAACGAGACGGTTCTGTGAACTCCTTGGCAACCGCATCCTGGCCCTCCGCCGCGATCGCCGATCGCTGGAAGGGATGCGTGTCCGTCATCGTGCCGGTCTACAACGAAGCCTCGCACGTGGACGAATTGTTGCAGGCGATCCACGCCTCGCCGGTGAAAAAGGAAATCATTATCGTCGACGACGGCTCCACTGATGGCACCCGCGAAAAACTCCGCGCCTTGCCGCCGATGGACGACGTCACCGTCGTCTTCCACGAAAAAAACTGCGGCAAAGGCGCTGCCATTCGTACCGCCCTTGCTTACACCCGCGGCGAGTATGTGCTCATTCAGGATTCCGATCTGGAGTACGATCCGCAGGATTATCCTGCATTGCTGCGTCCGCTCGAAGCAGGCTCTTGCAACGTCGTCTACGGCGTGCGCCCCGATCGCCCCGAGCGTGGTCTCCGGTTCTTTCTCGGAGCCAAACTGCTGACGCACCTCACGAATTTTCTTTACCGCGCAGGCATCCACGACGAAGCTACCTGCTACAAAGTCGTTCGCCGCTCACTCCTCTCTCAATTACATCTGCAATGTCATCGCTTCGAGTTCTGCCCAGAAGTGACCGCAAAACTCTGCCGCATCGGCGAGAGGATTGAAGAAGTTCCCATCAAGTACCATCCACGCTCGGCGGTGGAAGGGAAAAAGATCCGCCACTCCGACGGATGGCAGGCCATCTGGACCCTGATCCGCTACCGCTTCACCCCGCGCAGTCGCTGGTGGCGTCAAGGCCACGAAACTCCGCAAGCCCCGTTCGCCGTAAGCTTCTCTCGACTCCCATCCGACTGACGATCAGCAGATCTCGCGCGTGGAATATTTTCAGGCGGATGTCCAGAGTATTAATTCCGGCGCCATCAAATAGCGCGCATCGGCTCCTAGTCTAGTCGCACCAGGAATACAGCTCCTTCTGGGGTATTCGTTTCGGCGGCGAGTTTTTGCGCACGTTCGTGGTCGTCGTCGAGGACACGGACGCGGACCCACCAGTCTCCTGCCGGACTCGCAAAGCACAATACTTTCGCTGTTTGATAGCGGCGTTTGAGATGGTCGGCGAGCTTTGTGGCGGCGGGCTCGTGGGGGAATCCGCCGATTTGTACTGCCCATTTTCCCGGTGAGTCAGCAGCGGCGGCAGACTGCATCAACTCGACTTTCACTTCGGCAACGCCGGGCTGCCAGACATCGAGCCTGCGGGCGGCGGCGAGGGAGAGATCGAGGATGCGTCCGGGAATGAACGGACCGCGGTCGGTGATGCGGACCAGGGCGGTGGCGCCTGTCTTCACATTGGTCACGCGCACGATCGAGCCGAGCGCGTAGGTGCGGTGTGCGGCCGTCATGGCGTGCATGTTGTAGACTTCGCCATTGGATCCGCGACGGTTGTGATAGGGCGGACCGTACCAGCTGGCGAGTCCACGTTTCCGTGGCGAGAGGCTTGGTGCCGGCAGGAATCGTGGGCTCAGCGAGGTCGGCGTCCGATTCGGCTTCTGCTTTGTCCTTGGAATTGGTGGCTGGTTTTTCTGTCGAAGCCGGAGCCTTGGCGGAGGGTTGACTCCCAGTGGGCTCGGTCGTCGACGCCGGGGGCGGAGGTGGCGGAACGTTCACGTGCGTCTGTTTGGGATGACCACAACCACTTAGCAAAAGAATCGTGAGGAGAAGGATCAGGAGCATGGCGAGGCTGACGAACGTGGACCAGCGACTGGGCGCGCCAGGTGATCGAGTGCCCGAAGTGCGCTATTTCGGCGGGTGGTGCTGCTGCTCCATGTAGTCGGCGAATTCGTTCAGCTTCTGAGAAGCCACGCGCAGAGCCTTGGTGGAGTGGGTGCGAACCGCCGGCACCACTTCGTCGTTGAGATACTTGATGAATTCCGGAATCTCTTTTTCGAGGCGCTCGGCGGCTTGGCCGATGGTTTGGCTGACACGGGCCGAGGCGTCTTCCACCTTGCGGTTGAAGTCGTTCATGGTGCTCCTCGCGATGACTGCGCGTGAATGGATTCACGCTTGGGTTGCGGATTGCCAGGCAGCGCTATTATTTCGTGCCTGGAAGGCGGGGTCAATGGCGAGTGCTGGAATTCGGTGGTTCGCGGAAGAAGCGTCACCGGCCGATCAAGCTGTTCCCTGCTGTAAAATGCGGGCTCCGAGCGATGGATCTCACAATGATTGAATCCCATCCCGAGCGGGCGAAGATCTTTCGCTCGCAGTTGCTGGCGTGGTATGACGCGCACGCACGCGACTTGCCTTGGCGCGAGAGCGATGATGCCTACCGCGTGTGGCTGTCGGAGATCATGCTGCAGCAGACGCGGGTGGCGGCAGTGATTGCGCATTATCACGAATTCTTGCGGCGATTTCCGACCGTCGAGAAGCTGGCGCGGGCGCGGGAGGCTTCGGTGCTGGCTGCCTGGAGCGGGCTGGGATATTACCGGCGGGCGCGCATGCTGCACGCGGCCGCGAAGATGGTTGTGCGCGAACTGGAAGGGAAATTTCCGTCAACGTCTGAAGGCCTGAGGGAATTGCCCGGCGTGGGGCGGTACACGGCGGCGGCGATTGCCAGCATTGCATTCGGTGAAGCGGTCGCGGTGGTGGATGGGAACGTGGAGCGGGTGCTGCAACGGTTTCTGGGGCGGCCGCTTTCGGGTGAAGAATTCTGGTTGACGGCGGAGGCTCTGCTAGATAGTGCACACCCAGGAGACTTTAATCAGGCGATGATGGAACTCGGGGCAACGGTGTGTACGCCGCGCGCTCCAGCGTGCCTGACTTGTCCCGTGGTGGACTTGTGCGGAACGCGCGGGGAGATGGCGGGAATGGCAAAGAAGTCGCGACAGTCGAAGCGCGAAATTCATTACGCGTTGGCGTGTCGCGATGGGGCAGTGCTTCTGGTGCAGAGAGCGCTGGACGCGCGGCTGATGGCGGGAATGTGGGAGTTGCCGGAGGCGAATGGTCTGCAAAAGAAGGGCACGCTTGCGTTCACGGTCCGCCATTCGATCACGACTACGGACTATACCGTACGCGTTTGGAGGCATAACCAAGCAGAGGAGCTACCGGGCAAGATGATCACTCTTTCCCGCTTGCCCAGGCTGGCGATGACCGGTCTCACTCGCAAGATTCTCCACCGCGCCGGCCTGATGACCGCGAGTAACGTGCAGCGGGTCGCACGATCCCCTAGAGTATTTCTATGAGGCCACTATCGATGCTTCCCGCGTTAATCTCCCTCTGCGTACTCAGTTCGCAGTGCGGGTCTGCTCAAGACGCAGGGAGCTCGCAGACGCCACAGCAGGCTGAGGTTATCCTGGTTAAGCTGTCGCCGCCTTTGTATCCACCCCTGGCGCGTCAAGCGCGAATCATGGGCGACGTTAGGGTGTACGTTCACGTCAGAAAGGATGGCAGCGTCGAGTCCGTGGAATTGTTCAGTGGACACCCGATGCTTGCTCCAACAGCACTTGAGAGTGCGCGGAAATCTCAGTTTGAATGCCGAGGTTGCAGCGATGACGCCAGTCCATATCCGATGACCTATACATTCGGATTTCTTGACGACGGCAAATCCAAAGAAGTTGTCACGGAGAAGCCAGCGCTCTCAGCCAAGTGTCTGTTCCTATGGAAGTGTGGGATTAAGCGCACAACCAGTTGGCAGTGCCCTGACAGTCGTCCGACGGAAATGACGGAATCCCACGGCCACGTGATCATTCTTGTATCGACCGTGTGCGTTGAAACGCAAAGCGCTAGTGAATCAACCTTAGCTCTTGGGTCATCGAATTGAAAGGTGAGGTTTGGAGGCTTTGGAGGAACATCCAAAGGAGAAATGAATGACCGCATTGGCGACCGGGGCGAAGGCGCCCGCATTTGATTTGAAAACTCTGGACGGAAAGCGCTTCTCGCTGAGCGACCAACTGGCGCGCGGGCCAGTCGTGCTCGTGTTCTTCAAGGTGTCGTGTCCGACATGCCAATACGCGCTTCCATTCTACGAGAGGCTGTATAAGGCCTACGGGCATAAAGGTGTCACTCTGGTTGGGATTTCGCAGAACGACGCCAAGGAGACGGCGGCCTTCAACAAGGAATTTGGCATTACGTTGCCGGTGCTGCTGGATGACACGCGCTCTTACCCGGCCTCGAATGCATTCGGGCTGACCAATGTGCCGTCGATTTTCTGGATCGCGCAGGATGGGGAGATTGAGGTTTCGAGCGTGGGGTGGCTCAAGGCGGATTTTGAAGAGATCAATCGCAGGATGGCGGAGGCTGGCAAGGCCACACCCACGCTGGTGTTCAAGCCGGGAGAGGATGTTCGGGACTTCCGGGCTGGTTGAGGGTCGAAGAACTAGCCGCCGGTTCGGTGGCTGACAAAAACCAAGAAATAACCACAGAGGGCACTGAGGAACACAGAGGAAGAGGCGTTGGGACGCTTCTGCGGGTGTCCATGTGCCGGGAGTAGGTGCACTCTCGTGCTGGCCCGGGGCTACTTCTCAATACAACCGCGGATGGGGCGTCCTTTACAATTCCGTTAGACCTTAAAAATAAAAGTCTTCCAGCTGCTGCGCCGCTTTGTTGGGGGAGAGACCTGTTTATGCGAGGAATGCTGAGGATTATTTCGGCCTGTCTGCTCGTGTGTGCGAGCATGCTTTCTTGGGCCGATGGCGGAGCTGGAGCTGGCGGTTCGAAGGGCGCGAAGATCGCCTTCGGTCAAGTTACCCGGTCCGGCTTTTGTAGCGCTGGAGACGATTACGCCCGAGCACATTCGCTGGCATGTGCGCTATCTGTCGCACGATCTGCTGGAAGGACGCGGCACGGGGCAGCGCGGCGGCGATATTGCGGCGGAATACATCGCCACGCAGTTTGCCGAATATGGCCTGAAGCCCGCCGGCGATCATGGCACCTACATGCAGAAGGTGCCGCTGGTAGGGATCACGACTCTCCCGGAGACAACATTTTCGCTCGTCCCGAAGCAGGGCGAGGCGATGAATCTGAAGCCGCTCGACGAATACGTCGCTTACGACCAGACGCAGCAGGCACAGTCGGACGTGGACGCCGACATCGTCTTCGTGGGCTACGGGATTGAAGCTCCGGAATACAACTGGGATGACTACAAAGGACTCGACGTGCGCGGGAAAGTTCTGCTGATGCTGGTGAACGAGCCGTCGTCGGACGATCCCAAATTCTTCAAGGGCAAGGCTCTCACCTACTACGGGCGCTGGACTTACAAATATGAAGAGGCGGCGCGCAAGGGCGCGGTGGGAGTGATTCTGGTCCACCAGACGCAGATGGCGAGCTATCCGTGGGAAGTGGTGCGGAATTCGAACTCGGGCGAGAAGTCGTATTTGAAACTCGAAGGTCCGGCGCTGAAGGTCGCGTCATGGGTGCATCTGGATGTGGCGACGCGACTGGCTTCGGCTTCGGGGATGAATCTGGACAAGATGATGAAGGATGCGCAATCACGGGAGTTTCGTCCGGTGAGTCTGGGGGCAAAGCTCAAGGCGCACATGGTAAGCAAGGTTCGCAATTTCGAATCGAATAACGTGGTGGCGATTCTGCCGGGTGCGGACCACAAGATGGCCGACGAAGCCGTGATCTACACGGCGCACTACGATCATTTCGGCATTCGTCCCGAGATGCCGGGGGACAACATTTTCAACGGCGCCGACGACAATGCCACGGGATGCGGCATTCTGCTGGAGCTGGCACGTGCCTTCGGAACCGCGGCGCAGAAACCGCGCCGCTCGATTCTGTTCGCCGCGGTCACCGCTGAAGAACAGGGTCTGCTGGGGTCGGAATATCTGGGAAAGCATCCGCCGATTCCGGCGGGAAAGATCGCCCTCGATTTGAATTATGACGACGTAAAGCCGCTGGGCGCGCCGGAAGAAGTGGAAGTCTCGGGGGCGGAGCGAACGACATTCTATCCGTCGGTGGAAGCAACCGCGAAGGAGTTCCGGCTGGCGATCCGTCCGGATGCGCGGCCTGAGGCGGGACACTTCTATCGCTCTGATCACTTCAGCCTGGCGCGGGTTGGGATTCCATCGTTTTCGATCAATGAAGGCATGAAGTACAAGGGTCACTCTGAGGCATGGGGACTCGAGCAAGAGCGCGAGTACGTCGAGAAGCACTATCACCAACCCAGCGACGAGTACCATCCCGAGATGGATTTCGTAGGCGACTCGGCGATGGCGCGCTTTGGATTTGCCCTGGGATGGGAAGCCGCAAGTCTGCCCAACCTGATTGGGTGGCAGAAGGGCGATGAGTTCGAGGCGGCGCGAGTGAAGAGCCAGTAGCGAGTACTGAGTCGCGTTTAGCGAGACGACCAGACGCTATTTCGTGCCGTGATCCCTTCCTTCACAAAATCTCTCTCCGCGCTTCTCCTGGCCAGACATCCGAGGCCACGGTCCCTAATATAGGTATCTTGATTCGAATCGGCTCCGGACCAACAGAATCAGCGGGTTAAACCAGTAACCTAGGTAACTTTAGCCTTCGACTTTCGCGTGCTAACCTCGACATGTCCGTTTGAAATCAGCAACTTCCGAATACTCCTAATCTTCGAATGCCGAGAATTCCAATCTTTCGACTGGGCGGAGCGCCGGATAGACCGGCGCCGCCGAATCTGGCTGCCTCCACACCCTTTGTTTCGCTCGAGGGACTGTCGGTCGGCGTGGATAATCTGCGGCACGATGTGGTCCTGAGCCCCAAGTTCGTCGAGTTGGGACGGGCACAGATTGCGCGCTTGATCGCGCGCCACGGTGAGCTCGAAGGCCTGCTATCGGCAGAAGCTCCGCAGCCCTCGCAAGGACCTTCGTGGATGAGAAATCAGGCTGGACGGCCACCGGCCCGAGCCGAAGAACGATCCCGGAGGATGGAGAGAAGCGCTGACCGAGTTGCAGGTTGGGTCTCTCAATCGCGCCAAAAAAGAGTTCAAGCTGTCGGTCGATCTGCTGGCGCGGCTGGCAGTCACGAAGTTTGTGCGCTTCGAGATGAACCAGCAGTTTTCTCAGGTGCTGGAACGGTGCCGCGTGCTCCTCAAGAGCTACGACAACATGCGGCAGCAAAAGGCGCACGAGTATCGCGAGAAGCTGGCTACGTTCCAGGTGCGCAAGCGAATCATCCTGCGCAAAACCGGACAGGAAATCTTCGAGACGCTGCGCGAGGTCGAGAAGAGCACGCTGGCGCGCACGCGGCGGTCACTGTTTGGCGAAGAGACTAGCGGCGGAAGCTACTTCACGTATCCGCTTATTTCTGAACCGGCTGCTGTTTTCCGAAGACGGCCGCGACGACTATCTGTGCGCTGAGCACTACGTGATGCTGGGCAATTGGGACCGCGATCCGGACCGTTACGGCCGGATGCGGGAAATCGTCTCAGGCTTTCTGCGCTCGCAGTATGGCGAAGAAGCGAGTGCGGAAACGCTCGACTCGTGGATGAACGTGCCCGAGAATGCCCGCGAGTTGGTAGGTACAGGAACTCCGGAAGACTCCGAGGAAGGCATGGCCCAGCAGGAGCGCCTGGCGGACTGGGTACGGCTGCTGGAAGACGAGCGCGTTATGGAAAACGTGATCGCCTCGTATCACGTGGTGCCGTTGCTGGGTGAGTATGCTCCGCGCATCAATCCGCAGCAGTTGAAGAATGCCCTGATCGACCGCACCGAGTGCGACCGCGTGGAGCGCATGATTCAGGAGCATGGCAAGCTGTCGCCGAACAGTTTGTATGCGGCGGTAGCCAAAGTCGCGAGTTGCCGCGGGGCGGAGCGGGCCAAGGTGGCGGCACGGTTCCTGGGAGACTTCTTCCACTACCACCGCGATTTGCGCCGGCTGGAGATTCTGAACGCGGCTCTCGATTCCGTAAATCTCGTCAGCAACGAGCGGCTGCAGGAATTGTCCCGGGTCAACGGGACACTCTATGAGTTTCTGCTGCCAGAGGAACAGGGCGAGACGGATTCGGAAAAGGTGCTTCGTCACGTGGTACTAAAAGCCGATGTGCGCGACTCGACGCGGCTGACGCGGAACGATGATGGAGAAGGGACTGAATCCGGCATCGTACTTCAGCCTGAATTTCTACGATCCGGTCAACAAACTGCTGGAGAAATACGGCGCGCAGAAGGTTTTTCTGGAAGGCGACGCCATCATTCTCGCGATTCTCGAGCGCGAAGGTGAGCCTGGGCTGGCGGTGAGCCGCATGTGCGTGCTGGCGCGCGAGATCATCGAGATCGTGCGCGGGTACAACGAACTGATGCAGCGCTCGGGGATGCCGGGACTCGAGTTAGGCGTGGGCATCACGGCACAGGAATCGGCGCCGCTCTATCTGATGGACGGCGAGCATCAGATCATGATTTCCGAAGCGCTGAACGAGAGCGACCGTCTCTCGTCGTGCAATAAGCGGGCGCGCAAGGTCATGGAGCCTCAGGCTGGCCCGTTTCACGTGTATGCGTTTCAGGCGGCGGAACTGGACGAGGACGGAAATCCTGAAGACGTGATTCTGAGCTTCAATCTCGGCGGCATCCGCATGAATGAAATGGCCTTCCGCAAGTTGGAGAAGGAGATCACGCTTGAGCCTTTGAAGGTAAAGCTGCCGGCATCGCTGGCCTCGTCGGATAAGGGCGAGTACCGCCTCTTCAGCGCCACGGTCCCAGTCGATCGCGATATCTTCCGCAAGATTGTCATCCGCGAGAGCCGGATCCCGCGCATCGATCCTGCAGACTTCTCGGTGAAGGGATGGACCGAGCGCAAGTACTACGAAGTCTGCACCGATCCTGCGATTTATGCGGCGCTGGAAAGGCGCAAAGGCGCGAGCGGCGGCTAATGATTTAGGGCTCCTTTCCCACCTCTGTTTTCCAGCTCTACCAACGCCTGTCTATCCGATGAATGCCTGGTTGT
This sequence comes from uncultured Acidobacteriaceae bacterium, assembly GCA_963788555.1. Taxonomy (GTDB): domain Bacteria; phylum Acidobacteriota; class Terriglobia; order Terriglobales; family Acidobacteriaceae; genus Sulfotelmatobacter. The sequence goes on from CAWBHM010000009.1 coordinate 108,956, forward strand.
GACCGGCATTCCATTCCTATCGCGGGCTCAAACTCCGGACTTGACGCGGGTTTCGGCGCAGCGCACAATGTCAATCCTGACTTCGGCTGCGTGATTCCCTTTCCCCTTTGCAGGCGGCCCGTCAGAGCAATTAGCCCCAGCGTCGTGATCGGTGTCCCTGCCGAATCATCAGGGATCGATGTGTCTTGCTCCAGATTCCAGACTGATTTAGGGAGAATGCGATGCCGGTAAAAGAGTGTGCGAGTTACATCTTGCGATCGTTGGTTCTGATGACAGTTGCCTGGGTTCTGGCGAGCGCCACAACGCCCACGGTACAAACGTTTGCCGGGGGGTACTTAGGAGACGGAAAACCGGCAACATCCGCCAGCTTCGCCTATCCGATTTCGGTTGCCCGCGACACCAAAGGCAATCTGTATGTCAGTGATAGCTACCACTGCCGAATCCGCAAGATCAACCCCGCCGGCATCATCAGCACCATCGCGGGTACGGGGATCTGCGGCTACAGCGGTGATGGCGGGCCGGCGTTATCCGCCACGATGTCGTCCCCGGCTGGAATCGCGTTTGATAGCAAGGGGAACCTGCTCCTCGCAGATCAGGGGAACAATCGCATCCGAAAGATCTCCTCGGCGGGAATCATCACGACGATCGCTGGCAACGGCACTTCGGGTTACTCGGGTGATGGTGGCCCCGCGGTTCAGGCAAGCCTCAACGGCCCTCTCGCGATTGCCGTTGATCAGACCGGAAACCTATACATCGGAGATTCGGGCAACTTCTTGATTCGACTGGTGGATACGGCCGGGAACATCCGTACGGTTGCGGGAAATCATACGCTGGGATTCAGTGGCGATGGAGGTCCGGCTACTTCAGCCCAGATCGCTTACGTCTATGCTGTGCAGTCAGACCACAACGGAAACTTCTACATCGCAGACCTCGGAAACAGCCGAGTTCGCAAGGTCGACTCGGCCGGAACCATCACAACCTACGCCGGGAATGGCTCCAATGGAAATAGCGGGAGCGGCGGCTTGGCAACATCTGCTGCAATTGGGAACCCCGGCGGGCTTCTGCTGACCGAAGGCAACCTCTATATTAGTACGGCAGGAAACATTTGGGCGGTAAACCAGTCGACACAGATCATTAAAATCATCGCCGGAAATGCGGGCGGTTCGACTGGATTCAGTGGTGACGGCAATTCTGCGACGGCCGCAAGTTTCTTATCGCCATGGGGAATGGTCTCCGATGGTGCGGGCGGTATCTTCGTGACAGACTCGGGTAACAACCGCCTTCGCCACATCGCTGGCTCAACCCAGACGGTTTCGACAACTGCCGGCGGTTTCATCGGCGATGGAGGAAAAGCTAACGCGGCCAGTCTGAATTTCAATCAGCTCGAACATGCCGCTTTTGACACGGCAGGCAATTTGTATATCGCGGACGGCCGCAACAATCGGATACGCAGGGTTTCTTCCTCCGGCGTCATCACCACTTTCGCCGGCACAGGAATCACTGGCTACTCGGGCGATGGTGGACTAGCGACTGCGGCGACCCTAAGCAATCCAACAGCGGTCGTCGCTGACAGAAACGGAAATATCTTTATCGCAGACACCGGGAATGGAGTGATCCGGAAGGTGGACAGTTCTGGCACGATTACGACCTTTTCTAGCGTGACTATCTACTGGCAAGGCGCACTCGCCATTGATGCAAGCGGCAATCTCTATGCGTCAGACGGGCTATACGAAATTTGGAAAATCCTTCCTTCTGGTTCCGCAACCGTTGTGGCGGGAGTGCTCTACGAAATCGGCTACAACGGCGATGAGATTCCAGCAACCCAGGCTTCGCTCGGAGAACCGACCGGGATTGCGATTGACAGCATGGGGAATCTCTACATAGCGGACTGGCTCAACAACCGAATTCGGAAGGTGGACACAAATGGCATCATCTCAACGGTTGCAGGGGACGGCACTCCCGGTTTCAGCGGCGATGGCGGCCCCGCAACCTCGGCGATGCTGTCCCTCCCAATGGATGTCGCCGTGGACAATCAAGGCGACTTCTACGTCGCAGATTGGCTGAATTTCAGGGTTCGTCTGGTCAATCGTTCGGGCACCATTGAAACCTTCGCCGGGTCCGGTCGCTTTGGCTACAACGGCGACGGCCTCCCGGCGAAACAGGCGAACCTGTTTCCCAGCGGTCTCGTGGTCCGAAACGGCGCGGTATACGTTATCGATCAGGCATCGTACCGGGTGCGCAAGATCCACTGACACAGTGATCTCTGTTATGTAAGGTTCAGAAGTTCGTCCCGATCCGCGCTGGCCGGAATGGAATCTGGAAGGTCGCTTCGACGTCCACCGGTGTGCCGTTCTTTGTGGCGGGCTGGAATTGCCACTGGGCGATCGCCTCACTGGCAAACCGGTCCAGACGCTCGTCGACACCGCGCAGGACGCGCACGTTGCCAACCGTCCCATCGGCGTGAATGACCGCGTAGAGGATCACTGTGCCGGCAACGTTCTCGCGCATGAGCTGCAGCGGATACGCGGGATCGACTTTGCGCGTCGCTGCGGGCTGAGAAAGATCGGCTGCGGGCGTGTCTGCGTTGCGAGGATTGGAGTCGTGATTGAGTTCCGCGAAACGAATCACCCAACTGCCGCCGGCGGAATTCAGATTTGGCATGTTGAGCGTCACCGAATAAAACCGGCGGTTGCCGAAAACTTCGCGCTCGGGTTCGGAAAGATTCGTCGCGCTCGCCGGTTGCATCGGGCGCGGTGCGCTGGTCACACGCGATGGGCGCACGCTGGCCAGGAGATTCGGGTTCACGGAATTGGTGGAGGCCTTGCCGGGATCGCCAGCCACGGGCGAGGTTTTGGCCGGCGTGCTTCCCACGTAAAGACCCGAGGGCACGTCTCCGTTTCCCTTCCGCGTCGATCCACTTCCGGCGTCTTTGCCGCTGCCGTTGGTGCCGGCTCCAGAACCAGCGCCCGCGGAAACTGCTCCTGGAGACCCCGACGCTCCGGGATGGCCATCGGGCGTGGCCGCGAAGGCTCCGCGGCGATTGCCTGCGGGCGGATCAGGCGGCGCTCCCACCGTGGGATGCAGATTCAGTGCAATGACGCGCCCCGGTGCGCCGAGGGACGCCCCGGAAGATCCTGAAGCCGACAGCGACGGTGGAGGGGCAACGATTTGAGGCGCGCCTAGGCCCGCCTTGGAGGATCGAGATCCGGCAACACTTCGTTGCTCCGCGACCGACAGTTCGGGAGCAGGCGCGATCACGGAACTTGGACCAATGTTCAATTCACCCAAAGGCCGAGTCGATGCGTTCTCGAAAGCTGGCGGCGGCGCTACTACTGCAGGTGCTGGCGCCTGGAAAGTTGCGTTCGACGCCTGCACATCGGGAGGCGGCGCGACTACGGAAGTCTGCAGAGCAGGCGAACTCCGGCGATGCGTGAGATGAGTTGCATCGGGAGGCGGGGCGGCAACGGCATTCTCCATCTGCGGCGCGATGCGAGAAATGTCGGCGGCGGGTGTCAGCGGAACATCAGGAATCGCAAGCCGCGGTTTCTGCGTGTTGTCCGACCAAGCCACAATGTTGGGCAGCGCAACATCGTGCTTCAGCTTCACGTTGGGTGGGGTCACGATCGTCTGCGAGCGGTTATCCGCTTCCCGCGGAAGAGAAATGATAGGCTGCGGAGCAGATTCAGGATCGGCCTTTTGGGGAGCCGATGCTTCCTCACTACGAGTATCGAGAGGAGGAAGATATTCCGACGGCTGGTAATAGACTACCTCGGAGTGGTCGAACATCGGCTTGGCAACGACTTGAGGCTGAAGCGCAAAGAAGCGCGTGAATCCGATCAACAGTGCAAACGCGATTACATGAAAACCGCCAGATTGAACGAAACGGGTCCAGGGAAGCGGACGCTTCACGAATACGTCGGACCAGAAGGGCGCGGGCGCAGAGCGAAGCTCAAGCGGTGGAAGCCGCGGAGGAAAAACCAAGTCACGCAGATTACCGAAGAAGACGCGAGGCCACGACGGCAGTTCGACCAAAAGCCGCAAATCGGGCGCGGGCTGCGGGATTGCGTCGAGAGTCTCAACCGCGCTCATCGTACTTATACTAGATGCGCGGATGGAACTTGGGATAGCCGAAAGGGCATGATTGCTGCCGATTTTCGCGTCCAATCTGGGACTCGGCGCGATCCGACCGCGGGTGCACGCAAGTCCCTGACAAGAAAGAACGTTTATAATCTTGTGTTTCGGCATTCTGCCGCATTTTCACTGTTAAGGACACACTTTGCTCGATTTTTTAGGAGATTTACGACGAACTCATATGTGCGGGACGCTGCGCGCGTCGGACGCCGGCAAAAAAGCCGTGCTCATGGGATGGGTGAACAAGCGACGCGACCATGGGAGCCTGCTCTTCATTGATCTGCGCGACCGCACGGGCGTGACGCAGGTTGTGGTCAACGCCGACCGCGACGCTGCGATCCACGAAAAAGCTGGAAGCTCTGCGCAACGAATACGTCATCGCGGTAACCGGCACAGTGAAGCTGCGCGATGCCAACACCATCAACCCGAACATGCCAACGGGCGAAGTGGAACTGGTGGTCGATGAGTTGCGCATTCTGAACGAGTCGAAGCTGCCGCCGTTCCTGCCGTCGGACACTGCGCTGACCAATGAAGAAACGCGGCTGAAGTATCGCTACATCGACCTGCGTCGCGACGTCATGCAGTTCAACATCGAACTGCGGCACAAGGTGGCCAAGGCGATCCGCGATTATCTTTCGGGGCAGGGATTTTTCGAGATCGAAACGCCCTTCATGACGCGCTCGACGCCGGAAGGCGCGCGCGATTATCTGGTGCCGAGCCGCGTGCAGCCGGGGACGTTTTATGCGCTGCCGCAGTCGCCGCAGCTGTTCAAGCAGATCCTGATGATCTCGGGATTCGATCAAGTATTTTCAGATCGTGCGCTGCTTCCGCGACGAAGACTTGCGCGCCGACCGCCAGCCGGAGTTCACCCAGATCGATCTGGAGATGTCGTATCCGCAGGCCGAGCGCGTGTGGGAAGTGGTCGAGGGATTTCTGACCGCGGCATTCCAGGCTGCGGGCAATGAGATCAAGACGCCGTTTCCGCGGATGGACTATGACGAGGCGATCCGGCTGTACGGCATCGACAAGCCGGATTTGCGCCTGCCCGCATTTACCGATGTGCGCGAGTGCTTTACGCCGGAGAATCTGCAGGAGCTGGCGATCAATGCCAATCTGCCGGTGATTGCGATTCGCACGCCCAAGGTCGGCGAGTTGTCGCGGAAAGAACGCGACGACATCAAGCCCATGTTCCACGCCAAGGGTGGCGCGAGAGTTTACGAGGACTTCAAGCGGATCGGCAACAAGTTTCCGGAAGCGGCGGCGGCGATCGCGAAGAAATCTGGAATGGAAGAGGGCGACCTGATCGTGCTGGTCGCTGGTTCGGCGCAGGCCGGACCGCAAACCGCGATGCCGGCGCAACCGCAAGGTTACGCCCGCGGAACTGGCGATCTATGCGTCGGCTGGATTGCTGCGTCTGGCGCTGGCGCAAAAATATGCCGAGAAGCATGGCATCTTCAAGAAGACCGGCGACGCGTCGAAAGACTACCGTTTTCTGTGGGTCACGAACTTCCCCATGTTCGAGTGGGACGAGGGCGAGAAGCAGTGGATGGCGGCGCATCATCCGTTTACCTCGCCGCACGAGCAGGACATGAGCCTGCTCGAAGCGGGCGTGGAGTCGGTGAACGATCCGCAGTCACCGCTGAGCGCGGTGCGCGCGCTGGCCTACGACGTCGTGCTGAATGGCACGGAGTTGGGCTCCGGATCGATTCGTATTCACCGGCAGGATATTCAGAGCAAAATCTTCCGCGCGCTGGGAATGACGGAAGAAGAGGCGAAGTCGCGCTTCGGATTCTTCCTCGAAGCGCTGGAATATGGCACGCCTCCGCATGGAGGAATTGCGCTCGGCCTCGACCGCATCGTGATGATTCTGGCCGGCGCTGAGAGCCTGCGCGAAGTGATTCCCTTCCCGAAGACCGCGAGAGCGGTGGACCTGATGTGCGACGCGCCGACGCCGGTCAGCGAGCGTCAGTTGAAGGAGTTGGGGATCTCGATTAAGAAGTAGGTTGCAAGCGATGGAATGGCGCAGCACTTTTCTGTGCTGCGCTTCAGTGATCGAAAGCGACTGCCTTAGCTATTCTGTCCAGAACATGAGAAAACAATTTCCTGCTTCCGTATTAATCGTCCTGTTGGCGTGCGCTGTTTCGACGGCGGCCCAAAATGCAATCCCAGTTCAACAGCCCGCAGCCGACACATCGCCCGTCGTCGAACAGGGCAAGTTCACCCTGCACAAGTTCGAGCAACCGATCGGCCAGGAGACTTACGAGATCCGCCGCGACGGCGACTCTCTCGCAGTGAAAATTGATTTCAAGTTCACCGACCGTGGATCTCCGGTCCCTCTCTCAGCGACGTTTCGCGGCGCGCAGGATCTGACGCCGCAGGCGTTCGAAATCAAAGGGCAAACCGCGCGCAGCGTTTCGATTGACGAGGCTTTGACTATCGACGCGGGCAAGGTTCACTTCCGCACTCGCGACAAGCAGAGTGAACTCGATGCGCCGCCCGGTCCATTCTTCACCATTGCCGGATATGCTCCCGCAACCATGCAGATGCTCATGGTCCGCTACTGGGCCACGCACGGCTCCCCGGCACAACTCGCCACGCTTCCGACGGGCACGGTGAAAATCGAACCACGCGGCCAGGACACGATTCGCGTGAACAACAAAGACGAAAAACTTGATCGCTACACCATCGAAGGCCTGATCTGGGGACGCGAGACTCTGTGGTTTGACGCGAGTCGCAACCTGGTCGCCGCCATCTCCACCGACGCGGAGTTCGATCACTTCGAGGCCATTCGCGACGGCTACGAGAGCGCTCTCGGAGATTTCGTAGGACGCGCCGGCGCCGACGGCATGAGCGCTCTTGCTGAGATTTCCAAAGGGATCTCGGGCAGCCGCGCATCGACGATCGCGATCGTGGGCGGCACGTTGATCGATGGAACCGGCGCCGCCCCCGTACCAGACGCCGCTGTCGTGATTCACAAAGGACGCATCGTCGCCGCGGGTCCACGCTCCAAAGTGAAAATTCCCAAACATGCCAACGTCGTCGACGCCCACGGCAAAACAATTCTGCCCGGCCTCTGGGACATGCACGCGCACTTCGAGCAAGTTGAGTGGGGACCGATTTATCTGGCGGCGGGCGTGACCACGGTGCGCGATTGCGGCAACGAATTTGAATTCATTACGGCGGTTCGCGATGCTGTCGCGCAGGGACACGGCCTTGGTCCACGCCTGCTGCTGGCGGGCATCGTCGATGGCACGGGAACGTATACGCTCGGCGTGGAGCGCGTCGACACCCCGGAACAGGCTCGCGAGTGGACCGACCGCTACCACGCCGCAGGCTTCCAGCAGATGAAGATTTACAGTTCCGTGAAGCTCGAAGAACTGAAAGCCGTCGCCGACGAAGCCCATCATCTCGGCATGACGGTGACCGGGCACATTCCTGAAGGATTGAACGCCTATCAGGCGATTGAGGCCGGGCAAGACCAGATCAATCACATCCAATACGTCGCCGACATCATGCACGCACCCTTTCCCTCGGACATGAGCCGCGCCGACAAGCGCAAGGCGATCGCCAACCTCGATCTCGATTCGCCGGAGGCTCAGAAGGCACTGACGTTTCTGAAAGAGCATCACACGGTGGTCGATCCGACGATGGCGCTGATGGAATTCTTCACCGCGACGACTGCAAAACCGCCGGCCAGCTTTGAACCCGGGGTTAACAAAGTTGCTCCTGAACTCGCCGAGCAACTCACCGACGTGGCGCCTCCGAACGATCGTTCGGAGATCGGCGAGAAGGTGTACGAAAAGGAATTGGCCATCGTCGGAGCGCTGCATCGCGCAGGTATTCCGGTCGTGGCTGGCACCGACCAGACCGTCCCCGGACACAGTCTTCATCGCGAAATCGAACTGTATGTGCAGGCGGGATTCACGCCCATGGAAGCGATTCAGGCGGCCACGATTGTGTCCGCCAGGGCGATGGGACTCGAGAAGGAATCGGGCACAGTGGAGAAAGGAAAGCGCGGCGACCTGATCCTGGTCAACGGCAATCCTCTGGACGACATTCACAACATCCGCAACGTCGAGTACGTGATCACCAACGGGACGATGTTCCACGCGGCGGAACTGTGGCAGAGTGTAGGGTTCAAACCGTGATGGCGGCATGGTGCCGTCCGTTGCGGCTATGCTAGTCTGCCTGCTATGGCGAACCGTACTTCTACCAAACTGAAGAAGGCCAAGAGGCCTGCCGCGCAGAACTCCGGAAAATCTTCCGCCCGAAGGAATCCGAAGCCCCCGCTCGTCAACAAGAACGCGAGTAATGGCGTACCCGCCTCTTCGCCGGGCAAACACTTTCTCAGCGACAAGGTCGGACACTTCACCGAATCGGTCATCCGGGAGATGACCCGGCAGGCAATGCTGCACGGCGCCGTGAACCTGGCGCAGGGATTCCCTGACTTCTCTGCCCCCGCAGAGATCAAGCAAGCCGCGCAGCAAGCCGTTGCCGCGGACGTGAATCAATACGCGATCACTTGGGGCGCCAAGAATCTGCGGAATGCGATCGCGCGTCAGATGGGGGTCTGGCAAGGCATCACGGTCGATCCCGAGAAAGAAGTCACGGTCTGCTGCGGATCGACCGAAGCGATGATTTCGACACTGCTGGCCGTTTGCAATGCGGGCGATGAGGTCGTGATCTTCGAGCCGTTTTACGAAAACTACGGGCCGGATTCTGTTCTGAGCGGAGCGAAGCCGAGGTTTGTGAAACTGCGCCCGCCTTCGATCGACGGCGGCGAGTGGACGTTTGACGAAAAGGAATTGCGCCGCGCCTTCGACAAGCACACCAAGGCGATCATCGTGAACACGCCCAACAATCCAACCGGCAAGGTTTTCACCCGCCGCGAACTGGAGTTGATCCGCGATCTTTGCGTCGAGTTCGATGTGCTGGCCATTACGGACGAAATTTACGAACACATTCTGTACGAGGGGACCGAACACATTTCGATGGTCTCGCTCGACGGAATGCGCGAGCGTACCGTGACGATCAACGGCATGTCGAAAACCTACAGCGTCACCGGATGGCGCGTGGGATGGGCGGTTGCACCCGAGAAGATCACGAACGCGATCCGCAAGGTGCACGATTTTCTGACCGTGGGTGCGCCCGCGCCGCTGCAGGAAGCCGGGGCTGTCGCGCTAAGCTTGCCGGCGGATTATTACGCGAGATTAGCGGAAGGATACCGCGTGCGGCGCGATCATCTCATGCCCGCTCTGACGGCCGCCGGCTTCCAGTGCTTCCGGCCGCGCGGCGCGTACTACGTCATGACCGACATTTCCGCGTTCGGATACAAGGACGACGTATCGTTCGCGAAATACCTGGTGCAGGAAATCGGCGTGGCCTGCGTGCCGGGATCGAGTTTCTATCGCGATCCGCGCGATGGGGCGAAGCAGGTGCGCTTCGCGTTCTGCAAGAAGCCGGAAACGCTGGACGAAGCGGCACGCAGGCTGGCGAAGCTACGTGCCGCATCGACTGCTTAACGTCGGCCGAGAGGCAGGCAAAACCCGACCGCCGAGGCGGCTGCCGCTACATGGAGCTACTTCGTGATCACGCCGCACGCCACGCGGTCCCCTGAATTGCCGGATGGATCGGTCTTGTAGTCATCAGCTTTGGCGTGGACCACGATGGCGGCACCGTTCGTGAGCAGCGAGTGGGGACCGTCTTTCAGCGTGACATCGGCGTCTTCGAGACGGACGGAAGCTTTGCCGTCAGCCGCAACCGTGAAGTTCTTCATGTCCCCCGCGTGATGGCCGTCAGGACTATCGAAGCCGTGCTTCTTGCTCTCGGGATTGAAGTGTCCGCCCGCCGATTTGAAGTCCGGCCCCTCACATTTCGGAACCGCATGGAAGTGGATGGCGTGCTCTCCGGGAGTCAGATCGTGGAGTTTGAGTTCGAGAGCGACTCCCGGTCCCTGATCCCAGATGATAAACATCTCCAACGGATTTTCCCTGAGCGTCTTTGACTTCGACTTTGGTCTTGGCCGCGCTCCGCGAGGGCAAAGCAACCAGCGCAAGGAACAATCCCAGGGTGAGACAGGCTAGGCGTTTCATAGATCTGACCTCCTGATCGAGCCTTTTGGCAGCAGGCATTATAGCCAATTCTTGATGCCAATTTGTCCGCGGCGGATCAATTGATCTGCTCCCTTGTCCACAAAGATGTGGAGTATACTGCGAGGAAGTTCCAGAAATCTTTCTGGGGAAGAGTGCAATCATGGCTTTGAACGCGGTGGAGCAGGTGGCAGAGCAGGTTCCGGCGGACGATTTTCAGGCGCTCGAAGAGAAGATTTATCGCACCATAGAGATGTACAAGGCAGCACGGCAGGCGCAGGCCACGGCAGAACGCGATGCGCAGCGACTGCGGCAGCAGATGGAAGATCGCGAGGAGGAACTGGTCCGGCTGCGGCGGGAATCAGTGCAACTCAAGAAGGAGCGGGAAGAGATTCGCGGCCGGGTTGAGAAGATGCTGCAGCAGATCGAGACGATCGCCGAAGCGAGCTAAAGTCGGCGTCTTGCGCACGAGATAGGAAGTCACATCCCCACGGAGACACACCTATGGCTACCGCGACGAAGGATCAGATTGTAAAGGACGCGCAGAACGCCAGCGTGCGGGTGGAAATCTTTGACCAGGCGTATAACCTGCGCGGCTCCGATCCGGAGTACATCCTCAAACTGGCGGAGTATGTCGATTCCAAGATGCGCGCGGTAGCCGAGGCGACCAACACGATCGATACGGTACGGCTGGCCGTGCTCGCGGCCCTGAATATTGCCGATGAATACCACCTGCTCAAGAAAAAACAGGACTGCTGGGGCAACCGATTATCAGAAGCGCGCGCATCTATTAGCCAGATGCGCTGGATGAAGTGCTGGGCGAAAACCGCAAGGCCGGATAGCCCGAGGTACGCCACTCTGCGGCACGTCATTCGAACCGTCCTCGTTCTTGCGATGCTCGCCGGCATCGCCCATCCGCAAGAAACAACCCTCCGCTCCCAAGCCAATGTGGTGCTCGTTCCTGCGCTGGTGAAAGACCATCTGGGCGGCATCGTCTACGGTCTGCAGGAGAAAGACTTTATCGTGGAAGATGACGGCGTCCAGCAAGCCATCCGCCTCGACGAAACGCCCGAGGGGCAGCCCATCTCGCTTGTCGTAGCAATTCAGCGCGGACGCCGGGCTTACGCCGAATTTCCTCGTATTCAAGGCCTGAAATCGATGCTCGACCCGCTGTTCAGCCTCGGAACCGCCCGAGTCGCCGTCGTGGAGTTCGACAGCCAGGTTGTCCTCACCCGGAACTTCACGAAAGACGCAACCCTGGTCGAAGACGATCTCAGAAATCTGCAGGCCGGAGACGGAGGAGCCACCATCCTGGATGCGGTCGATTACTCGGTGGACCTGCTTAAGAAGGAACCTGACGGGCGACTCCGAGTGCTCCTGCTGATCAGCGAAACCCGCGACCACGGCAGCCACGTAAAGATCGACGATGCGGTCGCCGCCATCGGGCAAAGCAATGCCGTTATGTACGCGCTCGCATTTTCGCCCGCGCTCTCCAACATTCTCGACACCGAGCGCGGCACCAACAAGAATGAGATGCACAATGGCGTCGACTTCATCGACCTGGGGTATAGAACCGTGCAGGCCATGCGCAAGAACGTTCCGAGTACCATTGCTTCCATGACCGGCGGCGAGTACGAACTATTCGCGACTCGCAAGAAATTCGAAGTGCGCATGATCGACTTCACCAATCACCTGCACAATCGTTATCTGCTGAGTTTCGCGCCCAAGAGTCCGCACCCCGGTCTGCACCAGATTCGAGTACGGCTAAAGGATCCTGCTGACAGCACAGTACTCGCGCGCACCAGTTATTGGGCGGAAGGAACGAAGCAGTGACCCCTCAGCCTTGCGGTTCAGAGGTAGAGGCAGGGGAATCCAGCACTTCTCGGACTTTGGCCATCAAGGCCGACAACGTAAACGGCTTGGGCAGAAACCACAGGCCGGGATCGAGCACTCCGTAGTGGACAATGGCATTGTTGGTGTATCCGGAGATATACAGGACCTTGATCTTCGGAGCGATCTGCGTCACTTGATCGGCGAGCTGACGTCCGTTCATGCGGGGCATGACCACGTCGGTGACCAGCAAGTGTATGTCGCTATGATTCGCCTTGCAGATGGCGAGTCCTTCCTCCGGACTGCCGGCCACCAGCATTTTGTATCCGCAATGAGCCAGGACCGAAGAACTGAGTTGCCGCAGCTGGGGATCATCCTCCACCAGCAGGATTGTCTCAGTCCCGCGTTGCAAATCTCTGGAACGCCGCTCTGCGCCTGACGTTTCCGCGGGCTGGTCGACACGGGGCAGATAAATCTTGAAGGTCGTGCCCCGCTCCGGTTCGCTGTAAACCCAGATGTAGCCCCCGCTCTGCTTGACGATTCCGTACACCATGGAGAGCCCGAGGCCGGTACCCTTGCCGACTTCTTTCGTGGTGTAGAACGGCTCGAAAATCCGCGCTTGTGTTTCCGGAGTCATTCCCAGTCCCGTATCGCTCACCGCCAGCATGACGTAGCGTCCGGGTTCCGCCGGCTGGTGCGCGCGCACGTACGATTCGTCGAGCTGAGCGTTCGCCGTCTCCAGAGTGAGTTTCCCTCCGCGCGGCATGGCGTCGCGAGCGTTGAGCGCCAGGTTCATGATGCACCTGCTCGATTTGGCCGGGATCCGCCTTCACGGAACCCAGGTCGTTCGCAGGCACGGTCAGCACCTCGATATCCTCGCCGATCAGCCGGCGGAGCAGGGAATCGAGGTTGAGCATGATGTCGTTCAGGTTGACGACCCGCGGAGACAGCACTTGCTTGCGGCTGAACGCCAGCAACTGTCGGGTGATGCCGGAAGCTTTGTCGGCCGCCGACTTGATCTGCGCCAGTGCTCTCCGCGAGACGGCTGCCCGCGGGAACGCCGTCCGCCAGGATCTGGGAGTATCCGAGGATGACGGTGAGCAGATTGTTGAAGTCGTGAGCCACGCCGCCCGCGAGCCGTCCCACGGCTTCCATCTTTTGGGATTGCCGCAGTCTTTCTTCGAGAGCCACGCGCTCGGTCACATCGTGCACCAGCGACGCCACACCGAGCACGCGTCCAGAATCGTCAACCAGCGGAGTGTTGTACCACTCACACGAAATCGTGCGGCCATCTTTGGTGATGTTGTCGTTGGCGTTTCGACTTCCGCCTCGTTGCCTGATCAGTTCCTGCCAGACCTTGTCCACCTGTTGGCGGAAAGGCGAAGGAACGATAAAGCTGCCGTGCTGCCCAATCGCCTCCTCGCGGGAATATCCGAAGATGCGCCTCGGCGGACAGGGTTCCACGCGGCCACGCGAAACTGCAGATCCCATTCCACGACCGCCAGCGGAGTGTGTTCGAAGTGGATGCGAAGCTTCTGCTGCGACTGGCGCATCTCCTCTTCCGCAAGTTTACGGTCGGTGATATCGCGGCAAATGCCCAGCAGTCCTATCACGCGGCCGTTGGGATCGCGATAGGGCCCCTTGGTCGCAAGGTACATCCGCGTCACGCCTCCGGGTGTCGTGGGTTCTTCGTAGGTTTGAGCCTCGCCCGACTGCAGGACTGCCTGGTCGCGCTCCATGATTGCGCGTCCCACTTCTGGATTGAACAATTCGACATCGTCCTTACCAATCACATCTTCGACGGTCCGGCCGAGAACCCGGGCACCCGCCGAGTTCATCATCAGATAGCGGCCTTCAAGGTCTTTGACGAAAATCGCGTCCGTCGTCCCTTCGGTAATGCCCTGCAGCAGTGCTAGATTCTTCTGTAACTCACGCGAACTGATGAGCAACTGGTTTTGCACCACAAACAAGCGCCCGCTCGCGGCCGCAAAGGAAACCAACACAAGCAGGACGGACCAATAGAATTGTTCCTGCGCAATACTTAGCACCAGTGGAAACACGATCGCCGGGATCAGCAAGGGGGAAAATTGAGCGAGCAGTTGCAACCCGCGGGAGTATGGCTCAATCGCGATCTCCTGCTCGGGGTCATTCCAGGTTCCCGCAATCACGATCAGCAAGCAGTAACTCAAAGTCCAGGGAAGATCGGTCCATGTTCCCTGTTGATAGTGCCCGGAGGATTGAGAGTAAAGCGTGGTATTCAAAACGATTGCGTGGACCGCCAGAAACCCACCCACCCGCAGAAAGAATGCTTTCTCGGTGCGATTGAAACTCAACAAGCCGCGAATCAGGAAACTTAAGGTGAGCAGGCCAAAGAAGAACATTCCCGCATGCAGCGCCCGGATCTGCATCGTGGGGCCCGCAATCAGCCAGCGCGATGGGACATAGATTTGCGACAATTCAACTGCCAGCGCGAGCGTGCATACCTGCACAAAATCGAAGACCCGCAACCATCCATATCCGCTGCCCGGGTCCCGGGGACTGAGGAACAGCGTCATCATGGCGGGTACGACCCAGAAAAAAACGAGGAAGTCGCTCGGCCATATGGTCGCGAGCGGTGCATGCAAGTAATCGTAGTAGTCGGTGTAGAGACCTTGGCCGACGGCGGTCAGCAGGGCAGAGAAAGCCACCAGTCGCCAGACCCTTTTCCCGAACGGGCCAGCCTGGCGTGAAACCATCCAACAGACGACTGCTGCGACCAGCGGTGCCGCAGTGTCAATCCAGTCGCCCCAAAGCGATGCCGTATCGGTGCCATAACGGAGTGTCAGCACCGCCCCATGCACGAGCATGAGGATAGCCGCCGCCGCGAGTGCGGTGGTGCGCAGTTTGGACTTCACTCAGACTTCTCCAGCGTGGCGCCAACCCACCTGCGACAACGCTCTGGGCCCGTTGTTTGCGTACTAAGTATGAACTCATAACTAGTCAACGGAATCAAGTACTTCCGTGGTCCGGTTCAGGGTAGGGACGGGCAGCGCGTTCTGTGTTGCGTTTCTTTGCGGTCTGCGGGCAACCGCGATGAGACTGTAGCGATCCCCACTGATGGCAAGCCCATTTGGGAACAACTCATTACTTTGGTTGCAAGCGGCCTGCCAACTTTTTGCAGTCTTCCACTTGCCAAGTGAGCGGCTTTTGCCTAGCATCCAGATTGAAAGCCGGCCTGCCGGGTTGGTGATGGCGGTAACCGATTTTTGAACCAATGCTGAATGAACGGGGACTCGAC
This sequence comes from uncultured Acidobacteriaceae bacterium, assembly GCA_963788555.1. Lineage (GTDB taxonomy): Bacteria > Acidobacteriota > Terriglobia > Terriglobales > Acidobacteriaceae > Sulfotelmatobacter. The sequence continues at coordinate 124,283 of CAWBHM010000009.1, forward strand.
TCGAACTAGGATCCGGTGAGCAGCGCTCCGCCATGCGGAGATGCCTAAAGGGTCTCGGCGGGTTCCCAACGTCTACCGACGGGTTCATTCTCGGCCCGTCACACGGCACAGTGGGTCGGCTTGCTTTCTTCTTCTCGTGCGGGGCGGACACTCCCTTCGACTCCGCTCAGGGCAGGCTTTGTCCGCCAAGTTTCAATCCCGGCCGTCCTTCCCCTCTACCTGCTTCGTTTCCCGTACCTGCTAAACTGGTTCTCGTAGCAAATTCGTTATTCCGCGCATCTAATTAAACTGTGTTTCCACAACTCTTTCATTTGGGAAAGTTCTTCCTGCCGACATATGGATTCCTGGTTTCCATGGGCGTCCTGATCGGACTGTGGATCAGCGTCCGCAACTCCGAGCGCATCGGAATTAATGGCGATAAGTGCATGGAATCTCGGCATTCTCGTCGTGCTCTGCGGCATTGTCGGAGCCAAGGTCCTCTACGTCATCAACGAGTGGAGCTACTACTCGGCTCATCCCAGCGAAATCTTCAGCATCAATACGCTGCAGGCCGGAGGCGTGTTCTCCGGGGGCCTGCTGGCCGCCTTCCTGGCGGCCGCCTGGTACGTCTGGAAACATCACATGCCGGCGCTGGGGACCTGCGACGCATTCGCACCCGGCCTCGCCTTAGGACACTCCATCGGCCGCATCGGTTGCTTTGCCGCCGGATGCTGCTACGGTAAAGAGACGCATCACTGGTGGGGCGTGACCTTTCACAATCCTCTGGCGAACTCAATCACCGGCACTCCGCTGAATATGCCACTCGAGCCAACCCAGTTGTTCGAGTCGGCGGTGGAATTGGCGAATTTCTTCTTCCTGATGTGGCTGCTCAAGCATAGAAAATTCGACGGCCAGGTCTTCGGCGCGTTCCTGTTCATCTACGGCATCGCCCGATTCTTCCTCGAATATCTGCGCGACGATCCCGGCCGCGGCTCCGTCTTCGGCGGCGCGATGACAGGCACGCAGCTGATTGCGATAGGACTAGTGCTCGCCGGAGGATTGATCTGGTGGCTGCGCCCCGGCTCCAAGGTGGCTCCGGCGCGGACGGTGAGCGCGACGCGGTAAAGGTGACCCTCCTCCCCGACCATCGGATCCCTCGTACGTTCTCTAGCGGTTGAGGGCCCTCACGAGTTTGTCTACTTGAGGGCGAAAACCCGTGGCGCTCAACATCGGCAAAAGCCGCGCCAACAGCCGGTCGCGAGCTATAAACGTGTATAATCTCTGAACTTTCATGCGACCCCGCCGTCGCGATCGCGGAAGCGGACCTGCGGCAGAACCCGCGCCCGGCAAGGCGAATACGTAATCCAGCACCGACCAGGAGATGATGTGAAGCACTCATTCCAATCGCCGATCGTATTCTCGAATTCCCAGCTTGCCGTTCGCGCCGTGGTAATTCTTCTTTTCGTTTTTCTCGCAGCCGCATTCTCGGGCGAGGCAGCGTCGGCTCAAACTGGATACACAGGCATCTTCGGCGGCGGGCCGTTCTACAAGAACGCGGCCGCGAACATCACGGAGATCGAGAACTCCGGCTTCACCGAAGCCATCGTCTGGAGCGTCGAGGTCAACAGCACCGGCGACCTGAATTTCAATGGAGAGTTTCCTTTGACGTCCGGCGGAGTTTACGTTGGCGATCAAACGCATCCCGATTTCGCCTCGAACATGGCGTTACTGAAACAAGGGACGGTAAAGCGGGTCACGTTCAGCATCGGTTCTTCCAACTTCGGCGATTGGCAGGACATCACCAACCTGGTGAACACGCAAGGCACTGGCCCGACAAGCATCCTTTATAAAGATTTTCAGGCTCTGAAAGCAGCCATCCCGGCTCTCGACGCGATTGACTTCGATGATGAGAACAGCTTCAACACGCCGACAACAATTTCGTTTGGCGTGATGCTGGGCCAATTGGGTTATCACGTGGCCCCCGACGCCTTCGACCAAAGCAGTTACTGGACGAATGTCGTTTCACAAATTAATAGTCAAGCCCCGGGCACCGTCGACGGCGTACACCTGCAAGCCTACGCGGGTGGCAGCGGGAACAATCCTTGCGTGGGATGGAATTTCGGCACCGTTCCCGTGTGGCCGGGCCTGTGGGATGCAAACGATACCCCTAGCCAGGTTCAGACGACCATGACCGGCTGGCACAGCCAGTGTGGCATCACTGGCGGATTCATGTGGCTCTATGACGACTTCGTCGGCAACGGCCTCGCGGCGCAATACGCCAGCGCGATCAACACGGCGGTCGCCAGCAGCGGCTTCACGCTCTCCGGTCCCACGAACGTCTTCTTAAACCAAAACGCAGGCGCCAATGCCGCAATCACCATTACCGACATCAACGGCTTCAACGGTAAAGTGACGCTGACTCTCTCGGCTCTGCCCAAAGGTGTGAAAGCAACGATTGGCGGAACGGGAAACAAGCGCACCGTGGCTTTGAAAGCGAGCGCTACCGCCAGCACGGGATTTACGACTGTCACCGTGACCGGCACCTCGGGCACCATCAAAGAAACCGCAACATTCACCCTGGCCGTGAGCGCTGGCGTGGGCAAAACGGGAACCGGCACGCCCGTCGATCTATCCTCCCAATTCAATCTCAACGGAATCTACTCGGACGGTACGACCTATACGACGGGAGGGCTCGACGGCGTGGGCTACTCCTACTCCGCGAACTTGCTGACTCCTTCGCGGGTTTACAACAGCACGCTGTTCAATTTCGGAGCCGCGAATCAACTGGACGCCGTCGGCTGCAGCGGACAGACCGTTTCGCTGCCGCAAGGCCAATATTCCAGCCTGATGTTGTTCGCGACCGGCGTAGAGGGAAATCAAGCATCCCAGACGCTCACGGTCAACTACACCGACGGAACCAGCACGAAATTCGTGCAAAGCTTCAGCGACTGGTTCACGCCACAGAAATATCCGCGCGAGTTTGAAGGAGTTGCCATGGCGTACCGCGACTTTGATAACGGCACGAAAGATCAGCGCACCTTCAATCTGTACACATACAAGCTGGCATTGAATCCGGCAAAGACCGTGCAGAGCATTGCGTTGCCGAACAATTCGAAAGTTGCGCTGCTCGCGGCGACGCTGTTGCCGTAAACGCGATTACCGGCGAGGTTTCGGTGAGATCTTGATCTCAAACACGCTGGGCCAAAGCTTGCCCGTGACAAACAGCCGCTTGCGCGCGGAATCGTACGCAATGCCATTGAGCACCGCTTCCGCTTCCAGGCGATAGACGGAACTCAGAAGTCCGTTGAGATCGATCCATCCGACAATCTCGCCGGTCTGCGGCGAAATTCGGGCAATGCGGTTGGCGTGCCAGACGTTGGCAAAGATCTGTCCTTCGACGAACTCCAGTTCATTCAGTTGATCGATGGGAGCCGATCCGTCGTGGACTTTAAGCCGGCGTTTCTCTTTTAAACTCTCGGGATCGAGAACGCGAATCTCTGACGTTCCATCGCTCAAGAACAGTTCCCGGCCATCGGTCGCGAGACCCCATCCCTCTCCGGAATAGGAGAATTTCTTCAGCAGATCGAACGAGTTCACGTCATAGACGAAGCCCACGCCCGACTGCCATGTGAGTTGGAACACCTTGTCCTTGAGGATAGTGATGCCCTCCCCGAAGAACTCCGACCCAAGGTTGATCTGCTGGAGGACCTCTCCAGTTTCGAGGCGCACCTTGCGCAGCGACGAATGGCTATTCCGCCCTGTGCCTTCATAGAGAAATCCGTCACGAAAGGCGAGGCCCTGCGTGTAGGCGGAGGTGTCATGGGGAAACACGTGAATGACAGTGAATGTGTACTCGGGCGTCGCACCAGCCGAGGCTGGATGCACGCTCTGCCCGTTCAACAACGAACACACACAGGTCAAAAGAACCAGCACGGCCAGCCGCAAAACAATTCGCCTCATCCCCATAGAGGCAGCAATTATCGCATCGTGAACGCTTATCGCAAGGTCCACTGTTTGAGGAGGTTGTAGGCACACGAGTAAGACTGGCGACCCGCCGCGGCGGGCGCTGCACTCTGGTTACTTGCTGGCGATGTCGTTTCGCGCTGCAATGTACATTCGGAGGGTCCCATGAGCCGCCTTTTTGGCTTTCTCAGCCTCGTCATTGTGATGGCGATTGGCATGTACATCTATTCTAAGCAGATGCAGAGCTCATCGGCTGCAGCCGGAGCCAGCAACCCGCGAGCCGCCATCGACATTACCGGCGTGAAGGCCGACCTGATCAGCATCGCCTCCGCCGAGCGCCGCTACTTCGCCACTGAAGGAAAGTATGCCTCCCTCGACGAACTCATCTCCTCGAAAACGATCACCGTCGCCCGCCAGCGTCCTCCATATAGCTACAACGTCGACGTCAGCGGCAGCGGTTTTCACGTCGTCGCCACGCGTTCGGGGGAGAACTTCGGAGGCACCCCCGCTCAGCTTTCGGTGGATCAGGATATGGAGTTTCAAACGTCGGAATAGGCGAGCCTAACCGGGCCTTCCACTGAAATCGGCCCGCAGGTGCAGGGTTCTCAATCACACCCGTTCTAACAGCGGGTTGGCCGTTTTTCTTCAACATGGCCCGGTCAACCAATTCGAAGTGCTCCTGTAGAGTCAGAGCATGATGAGCAAATTGAGTATTGCGAGCTGGGGATTGTTCATTGGAGCAATGGGGCAGGCGCTTTTCTTCCGATGCCTGTTTCCAATTTCTTTGGGTCGGATTGGCACAACGATCCTGCTCCTCCCGTTTTTGATTCCCTGGCTGACCGTTTTCGCCATCTCATTCTGTAACCGGCCGCCTTTCGGCCCTCGACCCTTTCGACATTGTTTGGTATTTGCGATGTGCTGGTATGGGTCCAATACTCTTATTGTCGAAACTGTTAGTCTCTTCAGTCACCGAGCCACTCGTGAGCATTTGATTATGGCCATCGCTCGCGTCACGATGTACCTGGGAATGGTCAGCTTCTTCGTATTCGTCCGAGCCTGTGCCGCTCTACGCCGTTATGAAACGAACTCCACCACCTAACCACCGAATTTACAGCATCCACCCTGACAAGAGGAGTGTCTTCCTGCTAGCCCGACATTAGCTATCGGCCCTCTGGCACCATCACTAACCGGTTGATGTATCCTTCCCTCCAGGTGCCGGAAGCATTCCCAATCCACATTTCTGTTGCGCCCGACGACGCTGGCAAGCGTCTCGACCAGCTTCTGGCCGCGCACCTCGATGTCAGCCGCGCTCGCGTGCAGCAACTGATCTCCGACGAAAAAGTTCTGGTCAACGATGCCTCGCGCCAAAGCTTCGCTGAAGCTGCGCGGCGGCGAGCGCATCACCGTCCTAGGATCAGCCGAGCGGCCTCCGTTGCGCGCCATTGCCGAGGAGATTCCTCTCGACATCGTCTACGAAGACAGCGATCTGGCAATCATCAACAAGCCCGCCGGAATGATGGTGCACGCCGGCGCGGGCGCGACCGAAGACCAGCGCAATCGCGGCACATTGGTGAACGCACTGCTGCATCATTTCGCGACTCTCTCGGCTGTGGGTGGCGAGATGCGGCCCGGCATCGTGCACCGGCTCGACAAAGAAACCAGCGGACTCATCGTCGTCGCGAAAAACGACGAAGCGCACCGCAAACTTGCCGCGCAGTTTGCCCAGCGCGAGGTGAAAAAGACTTACATCGCGCTCGTGCACGGCTGGCCGAAAAAGGATCGCGGAACCATCTCCGCCAGCATCAGCCGCGACCGCATTCGTCGCATCCGCATGACCACCCGCGGCTCCGGCGGACGCGACGCCGTCTCGCACTACAACGTGGTCCGGCGCCTAGACACGCCTTATGGCAAGTTCACGCTGGTCGATGTGAAGATCGATACCGGCCGCACTCATCAGATCCGCGTCCACATGTCGTCACTCGGACATCCCATTGTCGGGGACGCGCTTTACGGCGCCCCGCGCGAGATGCGGGCGCGTCACGGCCGCTCGACCGACGAGGGAGCAGCAATCTCTCTTCCGCGCAATTTTCTGCACGCGGCGCAACTGGAATTAGCTCATCCGCGAACTGGCGCAGCCGATCGCGCTCAAGAGCCCTCTGCCACCGGAGCTTCAGCGCGTTCCTGGAGAGGCTAGAGAAAGACGTCGCCAGCAAAGTCGCTACGAAATGACGGGTTCGTGCCGTTTGAACCGCCTGCGGGGTCGGCGGATTATAATGTCAGCTTAGATGGGAAATATGGGGAAACTGACTACCGGTTCCAGACTGGCTCTGCTCGCCCTTTTGGCCGCAGCAGCAACAGCTCAATCGGCGGCTCCGAGTACGGCCGCTCCAACCTCCAGCGCTCCAGCTTCCGCGACCGCAGCCGCGCCACAACAGTCATCTGCCAATGCGCCCGCGCCCGCTGGGGCGTCCACGCAAGAGCAGAAGCCTGCCGATCCGACCCCTCTCACTGCCGACGAGGCGGTCACGACCATCCGCACCAGAACCAACGAAGTGAGTGTGGTTTTCACGGTGACCGACAAGCACGGACGCCGCATCACCGACATGAAGCAGAGCGACTTTCGCGTGGTCGACGACAACAAGCCGCCAGAAGAGATTCGCAGCTTCCACGCCGAAGCCAACCTTCCGCTCCAGGTCGGCTTGCTGATCGATGCCAGCAATTCCGTGCGCGACCGCTTCAAGTTCGAGCAGGAATCCGCCATCGAGTTTCTGAATCAGACCATCCATCCCCGCTACGATCGGGCGTTCGTTGTCGGCTTTGATGTCACTCCTGAAGTCACGCAGGATTTCACCGACAACAGCGAATTGCTGGCACATGGGGTGCACGAACTGCGTCCCGGCGGCGGCACGGCGCTGTACGACGCGCTCTATTTTGCCTGCCGCGACAAGCTGATGAAAGCGCCGAATTCCGTTACCGTGCGGCGCGCCATCATTTTGCTGAGCGACGGCGACGACAACCAGAGCCACGTCACCCGCGAAGAGGCGATTGAAATGGCGCAGCGCGCCGATGCCATCGTCTACACGATCAGCACCAACGTGAGCGGCACCAAGGGCCCAGGCGACAAGGTGCTCGAGCGCATCGCCGACGCCACCGGTGGACGGCCATTCTTCCCGTTCCAGATTCGCGATGTGGCCAACGCCTTCGCCGAAATTCAGGACGAACTCCGCAGCCAGTACGCCATTTCCTATAAGCCTGCGGACTTCAAAGCCGACGGCCACTATCGCACCATCGAGATCGAGGCCAACGACCGCAAGAATTTCCGGGTGCGGGCGCGCCGCGGATACTACGCGCCGGCCCAGTAGCGAGACTCCTCGGCCACAAAGGACACGAAGTTTCACGAAGGCAGCAAGTCCAAAGGTTTTCCTTCGTGAGCCTAGTGTCCTTCGTGGTGAATGGTCTTATGCCAGGATATTCAGGAACGCCGCTTCCGAAAAAGCTGGGAATCAAGGCGGGATTTCGCCTGTGTCTGGTGGATGCTCCCGCCGAGGTCCGAGCGGAATTGAGCTCCGATCTTGCCGCCTGCAAACTCATTGAGGAGAACAAAACTCCCCTCGACTTCGCAATGGTGTTTACGAAATCGAAGACCGAACTGGCAAAAGAATTCAAACGAATCAGCAAGCGACTCACACCGGCCGGAATGTTTTGGGTCAGCTGGCCCAAGAAAAGTTCCGGCGTCGCGACGGATCTGGATGAGAATATCGTTCGCGAGATTGGGCTGGCCGCCGGACTCGTCGACGTGAAAGTTTGCGCGGTAACCGAGGTCTGGTCGGGATTGAAATTTGTGCGGCGCGTGAAGGACCGCTGAAGGGTCGGACGAAAAGAAGAAATGGTTCGAGTGGGCTTCATCGGATTTGGACTGGCGGGCCAGGCCTTTCATGCGCCCGTCATTCGCGGCGTTCAGGGCATGGAACTGGCCTGCATTCTCGAACGCCACGGTTCGAATGCCAAGCAGAGGTATCCCGAAGTCCGCGTAGCGCGGACGCTCGACGAAATGCTGTCCGACAAGACCATCAATCTGTGCGTCGTCGCCACCCCCAACGATTCGCACTATTCCTACACCAAAGCCTGCCTCGAAGCTGGACGCGACGTGGTCGTCGACAAGCCGTTCACGCCAACCATGGCGGAAGCCGAGCAACTGGTGCGCCTCGCGCGCCGATCGCGGCCGCCTCATCACCGTCTATCAGGATCGCCGCTGGGACGGAGAGTTCCACACCGTGAAGCAACTCATCAAAGCCGGCACGCTGGGATCAGTTGCCGAGTACGAATCTCGCTTCGACCGCTTTCGCCTCGAGTCCAAACCGGGCGCATGGCGCGAGCGTCCCGACCATCCTGCGGCCGGGGTTCTGTGGGATCTCGGTCCACACCTGATCGATCAGGCACTGGTTCTGTTTGGCACGCCGGAAACGATTTGGGCTTCGGCATTCTGCCAGCGTCAGACGTCGCAGATCGATGACTCGTTCGACGTGCACATGGAGTATCCCCACCTGCGCGCCACCCTGCGCGCGCGCATCATCGCTTACGCTCCCGGCCCTCACCTGCTGATTCATGGGACCGCCGGATCCTTTATCAAGTACGGGATGGATCCGCAAGAAGAGATTCTTCGGAGCCCGAAGTGTCCCGACGGCAAGGATTGGGGCCCCGACTGGGGCGTTGAGTCGGAAGATCGCTGGGGAACGCTCAGCCCGGTCGGCGGCCAACCTCGAAAGATAAAGACCGACCGCGGCGATTACCGCGGCTACTACGCCAACGTGCGAGATGCCATCGAGAAAGGTGTTCCGCTGGATGTCACGCCAGACCAAGCGCTGCGCACTATGCGCGGACTCTTGCTAGCCCACAAGAGCAGCCGTGAAGGCCGCAGGGTCCGCTGGACCGAAGCACCGGAGTAGTCGCAGCAACTCGCTGTTTTGACAATCCTTTGACAACTGAGATCTAACGCCGTGGAAAGATTTCCTGTCGGATCTCATGCACCAAGGAGCACGCGATGAAAGCGCCATCCAGCCTGTCCCAGTTCGTCTGCATTCTGTTCCTGTCCACCTCCGCATCACTTTGCTCCGCTCAAAGTTCGTACACCATCACCGACCTCGGCACGCTCAGCAGCAATGGGTACAGCGTTGCGCGCGCTGTCAACGCAACCGCTGAGGTCACCGGCGCCGCTGGCAACAACAACAGTAATCTCAGCGACATTTTCTTCTATAGCAGCGGCACGATGACCAATCTCGGCACATTGGGTGGAACCTCGGGCATTGGTAATGGCATCAACGCTTCCGGACAAGTGGCGGGCTATTCGCAGAACGCGAGCCAAACCTATCGCGCATTTCTCTCGAGCGGCAGCACGTTGACTGACATTGGCGATCTTGGAGGCGGCTCCGCGGTCGCGTATGCGCTGAACGATGCCGGTCAGGTGGTTGGGTCGGCGGTCACGGCGAAGGGCGAGAACCATCCGTTCCTGTACAGCGCCGGAAAGATGATCGACCTCGGCACGCTGGGATCGAGCAACAACGACTGGTGGAACAGCGCGCAGGGCATTAACAATTCCGGCGTCGTGACTGGAACGTCCTATGACGCTCAGGGAAACTTCTTCGGCTTCGTCTGGAAAAGCGGCAAGATGACGAAGATGGGCACGCTCGGCGGCTTTTGGAGCCAGGCGTATGCCATCAACAATAAGAACCAGATCACCGGATTGGCGTATACGAAAACCGGATCGGCTCATGGATTCGTTACCAACTGCGCCACCTGCAAACTGCGAGACCTCGGGACGTTCGCCGGAAGCACCAGCACTGTCTGGGGATTTGGGATTAACGATTCCGGCGTCGTAGTCGGTCAGTCCACATTCGCCGGAACCTACCATGCCTTCGTCTACAGCAGCGGAAAAATCAAAGATCTCAACGGCATGATTCCTACCGGATCAGGATGGGTGCTGACCGAAGCCAACGCCATCAACGCCGCCGGACAAATTGTGGGGATGGGCACACACAACGGACAGGAACATGCGTATCTGCTGACTCCGCAGTAACGCTACCGTGTCGCAGGTTCCGCGGGCTGGGCGCCCGCGGTCAGCCGGGAAGAGTCCGCGCGACTAACCCTTCATTACTTTTTGAAACGCAGCCTGGAAGCGTTCCATCTCTTCCTGCGTGCCAACCGTGATGCGCACATAGGTGGGCATCACCGGCCACACGCGGCCCACCAGCACGTTCTCCTTTGCCATCGCATCTCGCACTTCCTGCCCCGGCCGCTTGGTGTCGAGCACGAAGCAGTTCGACTCGGAAGGAATATACGAATACCCGTTGCGATCCAGCCACTGAAATGTCTGTTGGCGAATCTCGGCATTGATGCGTCGCCGCTCCGGCACCAGTTGCGCATCCTTCAAACTCGCCGAAGCCGCGACCACAGCAGTGACAGGCATGAAGTTCCAGCCAGACCGGTTCACGATTTTCTCCAGCAGGTCGGGACGCGCAATCGCGAAGCCGCAACGCAGTCCCGCCATGCCATAGGTTTTGGAGAACGTGCGCAGCACCACCACATCTTTGCCCGCCTTCACCAGATCGATGGTCGAAGGCGCGCCGCTGAAATGGATGTATGCCTCGTCCACCATCACCACCGAACCCTTGGGCTTGTTCTCGACGAGATACTCGACGTCGGCATGCGGCGTAATCGTCCCCGTCGGATTGTTCGGCGAGCAAACGTAAAAGAGCCCCGCATCGGGCGCGGCCGCGATCATCGCCTTGACGTCGTGCGCGTAAGTCCTGGTCAGCGGCACCTTGACCACGCGAGCCTGAACAGACTCTGCGGCGAACATCCCAGCTTCATATCCCGGATCGGCCGTCACATAACTTTTCTGGGGCGAGGTGAACGCAACGACTCCAAAGCGCAGCGGAGGCGTCGAGCCGGGAAACACGCGGACATAGTCCGTGCTGAGGCCTTCGAGTTGCGCGAAAGTCGTGGCAAGATCGTCGGTCAGATTGTCGGAGTAGCGCCCACCTTGCGGAATGATGGCTGAGAGCGCGTCACGCGCCGCCTGGCACGGGCCTAGCGGATTCTCGTTTGAATCGATCAGCACCGCATCCGACGCATGCGGCTTGCGCCGGGAAACGGCGGCCAGCATGGACTCTGACATCCCGTGGAAAGCAGCAGCCGCGGACGCAGCCGCCGAAAGGTGCAAAAAGGAACGCCGGGAAAAACGTGCCATAGGAACCCCCGCAGGGAGTGTATCAACGACGGAGAGTCGCGAAGAACAACATTTTAACCAGATACGACAAAAGCCCCAAAACCCCCGTGTTCCTCTGTGTCCCCTGTGGTGAATCTTTGATCGAGGAGCCTAGTCCTGCTTTCGCCCCGCGTAATACCCCGCCCGCGCCTGGATCTTGTAGTTCTGCTTATTCTTGATTTCCAGCTTACGGTAGCTTCCGTCGAGCTTGGTATTGGTCGGCGTATATCCAATGTTGTACTGGCTGCGCAACTCGGCCGCGATTTGGTCAAAGGCTTCCCGCAGCTTGTCGAACTTATTGCCCACGTTAATCACGCGCCCGCCAGTTTGCTCAGTGAGCCTTCGCATCTCGGATTCGCCCGAATAGCCGAACCCGCCGTAAAATCCGCGATCCGCGCACAGCAGCACGTAGACGATCGCATCCGCCTTCTGCGACGCCTCAATCGCATCCTGAATCTTCAGCCGGCTGCCTTCGTCCTGACCGTCCGTGAGCAAGATCATCGCCTTCCGCCCAACTTCCTTGGCCAGCATGTCGTGCGCGGAAAGATACACAGCGTCGTAAAGCAGGGTTCCCGGCGAATTCTGCTGCGGCACCGGCCCGCCGCCGATCCCAGGAATGCCGCTCGTGTAATCCACGTTCACCTTCGCCTTATTCAGCGCCGCCTGCAGCCGGTGGATGTCGCGCGTGAAGTCCTGCAGCAAATCCACCGAAATGTCGAAGCTGATCACAAACGCTTCGTCCTTGTCGGTCAGAATCTGCTTCAGAAAAGCTCCTCCCACTTCCTTCTCCATTTCGATGACGTTGCGCTGGCTGCCGCTGGCGTCGATCATCATCCCGAGAGTCAGGGGGAGATTCGTTTCGGCGGTGAAATATTTGATGGTCTGCGGCGTTTTGTCTTCCTGGATTTCAAAATCTTCTTTCGTCAGGTTCGGAATTAACGCGCCGTGCTTGTCCTTCACGTTAAAGAAAAGCTGGACCACATTGACGTTCACCTTCAGCGTCTCGGTGGGCTCCTGAGATTCCTCGGTTTTCTGATTAGGGGACGATTGCTGTCCCGGCCCGGATTGCGGGGCCGCCGGCTTCTGACCAGCCGACTGGGCGCCAGTGACAGGGGCGGCAACGAACCCTGCAGCCAGGGACATCAGGATCAAGACTCGAAACCAATAAATGGGAAACTTAGGCATCCGGGACTCTCTCGAAAACTTTGTTCGTGTTAGTGGTAGTCTAATCCTTAGATGCACCAAACGGGGCGGATTGGGCATCTTACTGGGTCAACTGAGATTTTTTGTCGGGGACAAGGAGGCCTATGGCGCCGGCATACTGGAATGGAACGAGGCGTAGCCCCTTGAAAACGACTCTGATGTCGCTCGCTATCTTCGGAATCCTGGCGATCCCGGCCGTGCAGGCGCAGACCGGTGGAAGCCAGCCCCACTCGCAGCAACCCGCCAGCCCCAAACCCGCGCAAGAGATCCCTGACGCGCCCTCGACCGTCCAGCCCCCCGCGCCGAAGCCTGAGTTACCTGAGGCACCGCCCCCGGGCGCAACCAAGGGCGACGAACCGGCCCCCGCGCCCGGCGCCAGCTCTCCGTCATCGAGCAAGGACCAGGCCGGTCCCCAATCAAACCCGGATCAGGAAGCTCCGCCGCCGATGCCTCCGGTGCAAACCATCCCGGCCGGGACTGGGCCGAGGAATCAAATCAATCCCAAGGAAGACCTTTACACAATTTCGGTTTCCGCCAACTTCGTACAGATTCCCGTGTCGGTGAAATATTCTGACGGGCGCCCCGTCGAAGGCCTGCTATCAAAGGATTTTTCAGTCCTCGAAAACGGCAAGAAACAGACTCTGACCTTCTTCACCAGCGATCCCTTCCCGCTTTCCGTGGCGGTCCTCCTCGACATTGGTATGCCCGACGTCGCCGTCCAGAAGGTAAATCAGACCTACTCCGCGCTGGTCGGCGCCTTCAGCCCCTACGACGAAGTGGCCGTCTACACCTATAGCAGCACTGTCAGCAAGTTGGCAGACTTTACGGGCAAGCCCGAAAGACTCACCGCCACGCTCAACCAGATGAAACTCGTGCGCGGAAACTATAACGGGCCTCCTGTCCTCGACGGCCCACTCGCGTCCGGCCCGACCGTGAATGGATTCCCCGTCGGTGGCCCCCCCGTGCAGCCGGTGAATACGCCGCCACGCGAGGCGCACGTTCTGAATGACGCCATCCTGCGCGCCGCCCTCGATCTAAGCAAGCGCGAACGCACCCGCCGCAAAGTGATCTTCGTCATCAGCAATGGCCGTGAGTTGGGCAGCAACGCCAGCTATCGGGATGTTCTGCGAGTGCTCGAAACGCAAGGTATCCAGGTACGAGCGGTTGTGGTCGATAGCGGCGCGTTACCCGTTTATCGCCAGGTCAACAAGCTTCACCTGAAGGGTCAGGGTTTCGCCGACATCCTTCCAAAGTACGTCTCGGCGACGGGCGGTGGAAACATCTCAGCCGAGCTCTCGCGCAATGCAATGGAAAACGCCTACGCTCAGGTCACCAGCGATGCTCGGAATCAATACACTCTAGGCTATGTCCCCCAAGCTACAACGGGCAGCTCGGCCTACCGCGACATTGATGTCCGGGTGGGTGGCCATGGAAAGGACCTCAAAATTTACGCCAAGGCCGGCTATTATGCCGTCCCCACGGCGCATTGAAGCAGGATGGGTTCTCCGTTTTTTCAGCAAATGGCCCGCTTGGTCGACCGGGGGTCACCTGAGTAACCTGCGTACAGTACCTTCCGTATGATATAAAGACCCCGAGCCTCCATAAGGTATTGGTGTGCGCGGCAACCCTCTAGGGTATGCCTGCATTTTTTGAGGAAAGCCTTTGAGTTTCATCAACTTCGCAGCCCGTGAGATCAATTGCAAGATCGTGTACTATGGCGCCGGATTAGGCGGCAAGACCACGAATCTCCAGGTGATCTACCAGAAAACTGCGGACCAGCAGAAGGGCAAAATGATCTCGCTGGCCACCGAAACTGAGCGTACGTTGTTCTTCGACTTTCTCCCGCTCGACCTCGGCTCCGTTCGCGGTTTCAAGACGCGCATCCACCTCTACACCGTGCCCGGACAGGTCTTTTACGACGCCAGCCGCAAACTGATTCTGCGCGGCGTCGATGGCATCGTCTTCGTCGCCGACTCCCAGGAACAGCGTATGGACGCCAACGTCGAAGCGCTCGAAAATCTGATGTCCAATCTGAAAGAGCACGGCTACGACTTCAACAAAATTCCCTACGTGCTCCAGTTGAACAAGCGTGACCTGCCCAACATCCTCCCCATCGACCTGCTCTCCACCGAACTGCGCAAGAAAAATGAACCCATCGTAGAAGCCGTCGCGTTTCAGGGCGTCGGTGTCTTCGAAACCCTGAAAGAAATCGCCAAGCAAGTCCTGACAGAACTCAAAGCCGGCGGTTAGGCTCGCAACAAAAGGCGGGCGCGTGAGAGGCCGACTAGAAATCCGATCGTGCGCGCTCGATCACTGACTGTGCTCTCAGATCGGTCAACGGCGAGGGCCGCTCTCCAGCACTTCCCGGACTTTGCTCAGAAGGGTACGCGGGTGAAAAGGTTTCTCGAGAAAATTGGTTCCGGGATCCACCGCGCCGTCGTGCATGATGAAATTCGCCGCGTACCCTGACATGTAGAGCACCTTGACGTCAGGACGCTCTTTCAGAACCTGTTTCGCCAGTGCCGGCCCATCCATTCCCGGCATAATCACATCGGTCAACAGCAGATGGAGTGGACCTGCATATCTTCTAGACAGGGCGAGTGCCGCCGCAGGACTGGGCACGTCCAATACGGTGAATCCATTCCCGATCAAGGCGAACTTGATGAGATCGCGTAGGGCCGGTTCGTCCTCTACCAACAGCACGGTCTCAGCCCCCGACGTGATCGCACTCAGCGGCGCTTCGGCCGTGGCTGATGCCAGCTCGTCGACCCTCGGAAGGTAGATCTTGAAGGTGGTTCCCCGTCCCGGCTGGCTGTAGACCCAGACATTTCCGCCGCTTTGTCTGACGATACCGTAGACCGTCGATAGGCCAAGTCCGGTGCCTTTTCCCACCTCCTTGGTGGTGAAGAAGGGCTCAAAGATGTGCGGTAAGATCTCCGGGCTGATGCCTTCTCCCGTATCGCTCACGGCAAGCATGACGTGTGGGCCGGGACGAGCGCCGGCATGGACCCGCACGTAGTCCTCGTCCAAGGTGACGTTCGCGGTCTCGATTGTGATCCTTCCGCCACTCTTTATCGCGTCGCGCGCGTTCACCACCAAGTTCATCACCACCTGCTCGATCTGTCCGGGATCAGCCTTGGTGGCCCCGAGTTGCGGATCGGTAACCGTTTGAAACTCGATATCTTCGCTGATCAGGCGGCGCAACATCTTGTCCAGATCTTCAATGAGCGAATTCAGGTTGAGGACCTTGGGCTGCATGACCTGTTTGCGGCTGAAGGCCAGCAACTGGCGAGTCAGGGCGCTGGCGCGGCGGCTGGCTTCATCGATACTCTTCAGGTGGTCGTACTCAGCCGGTGACGACTGCAATGCCTGCAGCAGGACCTCGGTATGTCCGAGGATTACGGTGAGAATGTTATTGAAATCGTGGGCGACGCCGCCGGACAAGGTTCCGATCGCCTCCATCCTCTGCGCCCGCATCAATTGTTCTTCCAGTTTGCGGCGCTCGGTAACGTCGCGCGCGTTTACCACGATTCCGTTGACTGCTGGATGCTTCAGCAGGTTCGTGGCAGACACTTCCAGGATTCTTACCCCGCCGCCACGTTGCCGAATTCGGAATTCTGATTCAATCGGAGTCGTCTCTGCGTCTGCGCGAATGCCTCCCGCCTGGACCGCGGCCAGCAACTTCTCAACCTCAATACGGTCCTCCTCCGTGGCCAGATTCAGTATGTTTTGTCCCTCGACCGGAGTGCCTTCGCCGGCCTCGCGTTCGAACGACGGGCTCGCGTATCGAACCGTCCCATCTGCATGCAGTACCACGATGAAATCGGAAACATTCTCGATCAGAGAGCGGAATTGGGCCTCGCTGTGTTGTAGCGTCTCGTACAGTTCGCTGACCCGGTCCGACATATCGTTGAAGACCTGAGCAAGCCGGCCGATCTCGTCGCGGCCTCCCACGTTGACGCGTTGGTGAAACTCTCCCCGGCCTAAGGCACGGACAGCGGCATCCAGTTGCTGGAGGCGGCCGCCAATCGTTCGGGTGACGCGCCAGCCCAGGAATGCGGTGATCAGAAGTATCGCGAGCCCAATCGACAACAGCGTCACCGTAGCCCGGTTGGCGGCGCGCTCAATTTCTTCGAGTTCTTGCCTCTTTTGTTCGGCGACCAATTCGTCGATGTCGCGCACCAGCGACTCAGAGAGGGCGGAGAGCACCGGGTCGCGGCTCTGAGAACGCAATTCCACCACGCGCCAATCGCCCAGCCGCGCCAGTTCCATCAAGTCGTCCATCTGGGAGGAGAACATCGTTCGGATCGCCTCAAGGCCGGTGAACTGACGCTCGCGCTCTGGGCCCTGACGCAGACCTTGGAGTGCTTGGATCGCATGGTCGACGTCCTGATTGAAGACGCCCCGCAGTTCTTTTGCCAGGGCGATAAACTGTTGAGCATCGTGCGTCTCCGACAACAATTGGAGTTCGGCTTGAAATCTCTGAAAGTGGTTGTGTGCCATGAGCACGGCAAGGGCGGGCTGTTCCAGGTCGTACAAGCGTTGCGCCCGCTGACGCATGACACTGATTTGCCACCCTGCCAACGCTGTGCCGAGCACAATCAGTCCGCTGAGCAGTACAAACGCTTGCCGGAGCAACCGGCCAGTGCTGTTGTGCTCATCCTCGGGTTCGGACTTGCCCAGATCCGGGCTTGAATTCAATTGCTTGTGGCTCCACGAAACAGGGTTAGTGAACTGCGCCACCACCAGCCGGTGAACTCGGCTTTCCTCCTGTGATCTTCTCTAACTTCGCCTGCAGCTGAGAAATAGCCGTCTCGGCCTCCACTTCGCCCGCGAGAATCGAGTGCACCGTCGAAAAATATGCCCTTGAAACCTCATCGTAATGCTGCCCTGCCACCGTCGATGGGCGCGCCACCGTCACGCTCCGCAGGTCCTTCCTCAGCTGAGCAATTCCGGGGCGATCCTGCAAAAACTCGTGGCTGGTGTAGAACTCCCGGCGTGTGGGCAGCATGGCGTGCTTCTTCCACAGAGTCAATTGTTCATCGTGGCTCGTCAGGTATCGAACCAGTGCCGCAGCCTCCTGAGGATGATGCGAATACTTTGAAATTGCCAGTGACTGCCCTCCGAGAGTCGACGCCCTGCCAGCGGGACCGCCGGGCAGCAGCGCAATCGCGATCGTGGCCTGCGGATTTGGGACCAACGATTCCTCGCTGAACTGTCTCCACAGCCAGTCGCGCTCGAAAGCCGCATTGCCCGCATGCAACAAGTTTCTTGAATCCTGTTCTTTGAATGCAATTACGCTGGGCGGCGAGATTGTGCCGATCCAGCGCCGCGCCCTCTTCATCGCCTCAATGGTTCGCGGGTTATTGACGCTGATCGAGCCGTCCGGTTCGATTACGCTGCCGCCGCCGTACGATGCCTGCCACTCCAACGCGTTGCAGGTAAGGCCTTCGTAGGCTGCTCCTTGAAATACATAGCCCCAGAAATCCTTGTTCCCGCCAGCGCGCTCTCCGGCCTGGATACGGGCCGCCATCTTCTCCAGTTCGTCCCATGTCGCAGGCGGGTTGCGATAGCCGTATTTTCGGAGCAGGTCCGCGCGATAGTACAGCACTCCAAATTCCGTGTTGAAGGGCATGCCGATCAATCGCCCTTTGACGGTATCGTTCCGCAATTCAGTTTCGAGTTCGTCCGCAGATTCCTTAGCAAGATACTGGTTCAGATCGATCATCTGGTCGGCTAACACCGCGGGCCAAACGACATCAATGTAGTAAACATCAGGGGTCGAGGATTGCGCTGCGAGATAGCGGTGATAGAGTTCGAGGCGCTCGGTCATTGATTCTGGCCCCGGAATGAAGTCCACGTGGATTCCGGTCTCCCGGGTGAATTGATCAAACACGCCCCGATCCATCGAGAGTTCGCGCTGCGTCGCCGGGCCCCAGCCTATGAACGTTATGACGGAAGGCGTCGCAAGCCTGTCGTCGGCCGGGCGGCTACATCCAACACAAAACAGAAAGAGGGCGAGCACGAAGAAGGATGTGTGGAATCGTTGTTTTGCGGGCGTGCTCACGTTTGCAGTCATGGCCCCTTTGCAGCTCAACTTCTCCCCGCTACTGAACGAACCTAGAACTCAACATAGTGTCACACCCGTGGGAACTGTCACAATTGCCAGTCAGGCAACAACCACGCGCGAGGGCAAGTCTAGATTGGTGCGGATCATATCTCGGACAGTGGCGAAAGGCCTGGAAGCCGCAGGCGCTCAGAATATTTGTGGATTGGCGACCCAGCTGAGATCCGTACGAAGCACGCCCTCGGATAACCAGAAATGGCGATACGCCACGGGTCTCGGATAGAACCATGGTTGACATCGTCCGGCTTGCTTCTTTCACACTCGAACTTTACCAGCATCGGCACAAAAAGCTGATGAGAATGGGACCACAAGCCAAACATCCTCAGGGTAACGAAACAGATTGGGCTGGATCTCGAGAGAAAAACCTCAATCCTTCCCGTTGCGGCTGTAGCTTTTGACAGTTCCCCGTAAACCAAACACACCCCAGACTGGCACTGGCGGGTGTGATGGAACCATTGCGGTCGGTATCGGGCAAGGGGACAATTACTGAACGCCCGGAAGTAAAGAGCAAGTTCTTGTCACGCAACTTCTCTTCTGATCGCCTAGGAGGTCTTCTGAATGTCCGAAGCTGGAGGTTCCAACATCGAAATCGCTCAGCATCTCAGCGAGCACAAAGAGTCGTCGCAGTCTTTGGGGCACGAAATATTGGAGATCGCGGAGGCCGTGGTGCTAGCCGTGGTCGCTATCGCCACCGCCTGGAGCGGCTATCAGGCAGCTCTTTGGACTGGACATCAGGCCGAACTGTACGGCCAAGCGAGCAAACTGCGTATTGAAGCCGAGGGAACCGCCAGTTATGCCAATCAGGAGCGTTTGTACAACGCTTCGACCGTGGTTGAGTGGCTGAAGGCCGAAGCCCACAGCGACAAGAAACTCGCAGAGTTTTTTGAACGACGTTTTCTTCCCGAGTTTCGTCCGGCCTTTGAAGCTTGGAAGAAAACTGATCCACTCAACAATCCCAACGCTCCCCCCGGTCCTCAGTTGATGGCGGAATACAGAAGCGCCAAGACGGAAGAGGCTGCCAAGTTGAGTAACCAAGCCACAGAAGTCTTCGAACAAGGCACTGGAGACCGGCAACACTCCGACGACTACGTGCGAGTAACCGTGACGCTGGCAACTGTACTGCTACTGATGGCGATCAGCCAACGGTTCAAGACTCGTGGTGTGCGGGTTGGACTGCTAGTGATCGCCATGTTCATACTCTGCGGTCCGGTGTACCGCATCCTTACGCTGCCCCGAGCATAGAACGGCTTTCCATTGCAGCCTATATATAGCTGAAGGCTGCATTTCCAGCAGACGCGCGCAAGTGATTGCCGATTTAGGCTTCGTCTTGTTTGTTCAACCGCCGTAACATCCCGATTGCACTACAGTTGTGCGAACATCGCGATAGCACTCATCGTGGGGATCGTTTCGCCGTGTGAAGGAGGAGGGAATGCTTCGAGAACGGGCGCTGAAGCTTGTGTTGGTGTTGGTGGGACTTCTATTTTCTGCTGCCATTTATCCGGCCATCGGCGGCATATTAGACCCGGCACATTCCGACACCGGGGATACTATGCAGATGGCGATTTACGCCACCTTGGGTATTTTCCTGCTCATCGCGGTGCGGAACCCTCGGGCTCATCGTAGTCTGATCGCCTTCACAGCCTGGTCGAGCTTTGCACATGCTGCGGTGATGTCCGCTCTGGGACTCAAGATCCCGACCGAATGTGTGGGATTTCTGATCGGCTCGGGTGTTTTAGTCGTCATCGGTGTATCTCTCATTGTGTTGGCTCCGCGAGAACCGTCAGCACCGCAGATACACACAGCCGCATAAGTGCCGAAATATCTCGATCGTACTCATTGACCGAATCATACCGCCAATCCTGACATCACGTTCCCGAATCGATCAATCGCGCTCTCTAAATCCCCCGGCCTCCGTCTAACGTCGCAGCACCTTCCCCCATGCCTGATCTACAATGGCTGTCCGCTAATTCCGCCTTAACTTGGAGAGAATTCATGCGCCCTGTGCGAGACTCGTTCTGCGCTCTGCTCGTTCTGTTGATTTCGTGTGCGCCTTTCGCACGATCCCAAAGCTTGCACAGCATTGACGTCAACGATCTCGACCGCAAGGCCGCCCCCTGCGATGACTTCTACGAATTCGCCAACGGAACCTGGCGCGCCAACAATCCGATCCCCGCTTCCATGGCCCGCTGGAGCAGACGCTGGCAGGCGGGTGAATCCGCGAAGGATCGGCTGCACGACATCCTCGAGGCCGCATCCGCCGACAAGAGCGCCCCGAAGGGCAGCACCGAACAAATTATCGGCGACTACTACGGCGCTTGCATGGACGAGTCCCGCGTAAACGCCCGCGGCATGGATCCCATCAAGCCCTTATTCGCCCAGATCGACGCGGCGCGCGATATGGCCGCCCTTCAGTTGGTCATGGCTGACCTGCACGACATCCTTGTCACCGTTCCCTTCGCCCTCGGCAGCCAGCAGGATCCGCACAAACCTTCCTGGGTGCTGGCCGACCTGGGCGCCAGTGGTCTGGGCCTCCCCGATCGCGACTACTACCTCAAGACGGAACCGCGCTTCAAAGAAGCGCGCGAGAAATACGTGGAGCACGTCACTGCTATGTTCAAACTCGCCGGCTGGGACCAGAAATCCGCCGCAGCCGCTGCGCAAACCATCATGGGCATGGAGACCAAACTCGCTGAGGCTTCGCTCGACAACGTCGCCCTGCGCGATCCCGCGGCTACCGATCACAACACGACGTTCGCACAACTGCAGGCGCTGGTGCCTCACGTGGACTGGGCCGCGTATTTCAAGCACAAGCAAATCCCGACCGACGTCGACATGAACGTCGACCAACCCAAGTTCATGCAGGAAGTGGACCGGCAGATTCAGCAGACTCCACTGGCCGACTGGAAGATCTATTTGAAGTGGCAGCTGTTAGACTCCGTCGCCAGTTCGCTTTCCGCGCCCTTCGTCGAAGAGAACTTCGCCTTCAATGGAAAATATCTGGCCGGCACTACCGAGATGAAGCCGCGCTGGAAGCGCTGTGCCGAATCCACCGATCAATTATTCGGCGACGCCCTGGGCCAAAAATATGTGGAGAAGTATTTCCCGCCCGAAGCCAAAGCCCGCATGCAGGAGATGGTTCGCAATCTGCTCGCGGCCATGCGCGACGACATTCTCAGCCGTCCGTGGATGAGTGACGACACCAAAGAAAAAGCCATGGCCAAGATCGCCACCTTTAATCCGAGGATCGGCTATCCCGACAAGTGGAAAGATTACAGCCGCGTCGAGATTCGTCGCGACGCCTACTTCGAAGACATGATTGCGGGAAGAAAATTCGTGGATGCAGACGACCGCGCTCAAATCGGCAAGCCTGTCGATCGCGGACGCTGGGGCATGACGCCGCCCACCTCCGATGCCGAATATAGTCCGCTGCTGAACTCGATCGAGTTTCCCGCTGGAATTCTGCAGCCCCCGGCTTTCGACATCAACGCCGTCGACGCCGTGAACTATGGCGCCATCGGCGTCGTGATTGGGCACGAGATCTCCCACGGCTTCGATGATGAAGGCGCACAATATGACTTTCTCGGACGCCTGCGCAACTGGTGGACCGAGGCTGACCTCAAAGATTTTCAATCGCGCGCCGCCTGCGTGGCCGATCAGTTCGATCACTACTACATCGAGAAGGACATCCACCACAACGGGAAGCTCGTACTCGGCGAAAGCATCGGCGACCTCGGCGGAGCCAAAATCGCCTACCTCGCCTACGAGAAATCGCTTCAGGGAAAACCCCGTCCCGCCGACATCGACGGCTTCACCCCAGAGCAGCAATTCTTCATCGCCTGGGGACAGTTTCGCGGCGACGAAATCCGCCCCGAGGCCCAGCGCCTGATGGTGCAAGGCGATCCCCATCCCATCGCAAAGTACCGCGTCATCGGCCCACTCTCGAATCTCCCGGAATTCCAGAAAGCATGGAACTGCAAAGCCGACGCTCCGATGGTGCGCCCAGCAGATAAACGCTGCGACGTGTGGTGAGTTAGCAGCGCCGCTATAAGTGGCGCTGGCGTCCCGCCCGACTGTCCCCGGAAGCCTGCCCTGAGCTTGTCGAAGGGCTGTTAGCCCCGGAGTCCGCATTGCCCGCAACTCCTATCTCGCGCCCGTTACCAACGTAAGCTGCGTCTGCACGCACCCTTCGCTAGCCTGATCTCAGGGAGGTGTGTACTCGCCGCCCGCGGATTCCATCGTGCCCCTTTCGATCCTCACGCAGCGGTCTCCAGATCCCAGCGGCCTCCTGCTCTATTGCGTCCTGGGATTCGCTGCAGGGATCGCTCTCTTCCTCTACGGATTCCGACTGCTGCAACGCCGCCGGCTGATTCTCGACACTCCGTTTTCCAAGATCCGCAGCGCGTCCATGGGTATGGTCGAAGTCAGCGGACTCGCCGTCGGTCCCTACACCATCGTCGCACCAATAACGGGCCGGCCCTGCTACTACCATCGAACGGTGATCTGGGAATGGAAGCAAAACGGCAAGAACAAAACCTGGGTCAAGGTCGCGGGCGAATGCATACACGTTCCATTTTTTGTCGACGACAATACCGGCAAGGTACTCGTCGATCCGCATGGCGCCGATCTCGACCTGCACCGCGATTTCGAACAGGAATTTAGCGGTTCGTTCTTCTCTAACCAGGACGCCGCTCCTGGCAATGTCAATCTCTTTCTGTCCCGCCACGGCGTCGCGACCACCAACAAAATTAAGGTCGAAGAGTACTGCATCAAGCCCAAGAACGCGCTCTTCATCCTGGGCACTCTCGGAGAAAACCCGGGGATTGCAGTCACCTCGCAGCCAATCGCCGACGCGGAAGCGATCAACTCGTTTATGCCGCAAGGCTTCTCGCTGTCGTTTCAGATTCTTCGTCGCGGAATTCAGTTCAACACTGGCTCCACAGACCAGGTGATGGTGCAAACCAACCTTCGCGAGCACGAAGTGATTCGTCTGTCGTCCCCACCGGCCCCCACAAAAAGCGCCGACATGACGCAGCAACAGAAGATTGCTGCCGCACTCTTGAAAGCCGGAATCTCGAACCCAATCGCATGGTCGGCAGCAGGAGTGTCCGTTGCAGCCCCGTCCTCCAGCGGCGTCCGAGTCATCACAGTTCCGACGGCGCTCAACGAAAACGGCAACAACGCCGACCAAAGTCCATCAGCGCCGGAAGACGATTTCGATCTGCATCCACCCGTCGTCCTGAGGAAAGGGACGAACAACAAGACCTTTCTGATCTCCTGGCGCAGCCAGCAGCAACTCGCCCGCTCCCTCGGCTGGAAATGCACTCTGATGATTTGGGGCGGCCCCTTACTCGCCCTGCTCAGCCTCTACTTCTTCCTCGGCATCAGGAACTTGTTCTAAAGGTTCGCGATCGACATTATGCTTTTGGGTGGCGCAGCGCTTCCAGCGCTGCGATGAGATGCCTGTTTCGGTGAGGCTTTAGCCGCTGAGCTATCTCATCCGCAAGCTTTCATCGATCGAGTAACGTGCCCTCCACGCACCACGGTTCTAACCTTGACCCACACCTTCGCGCGCGGTCCGCGGCAATCCCTCTAGTACAATCAACCCGTGAGCGACGCCGTCCGTATCGGAATCCTGGGCGACTTCAATGCCGATTTTCGCTCGCACCAGGCTACCAACGACGCCCTGCAGCACGCCGCCCGCAAGCTCAACATGAAGGTCGAATCCGAATGGATCCCGACCTCGTCCCTGACCGCCGCCACCGCTGAGAAAACTCTCGAGACATTCGATGGCCTCTGGGCCTCGCCCGGCAGCCCCTACAAGAGTTTCGACGGCATGCTCAAAGGCATTGAGTTTGCGCGCCGCCGCGACTGGCCCTTCCTTGGCACCTGCGGCGGATTCCAGTACGCCTTTATCGAATTCGCCCGCAACGTCCTCAACATCCAGGACGCCGACAGCGCCGAAAACAATTCCGGCTCGAAGAACATCATCATTTATCCCGTGGCCTGCGCCGTTCCCGACCGCAAAGGTGATGCACCGAAGCTGTCGGGAAAAGTTCCCGAGATTCGCTTGCGCCCCGGCTCGTACCTGCAGTCGTTCTACGGCAAGGATCAAGAAACTGCGACCGAAGAATTCTTCTGTAACTTCGAAATTAATCCCGACTTCGAATGGACCACCATGGAGGCCGGATTCCCGGTAGTCGCCCGCGGCGCGGACGGCGAAATCCGCGCCATCGAATCTCCCGCGCACCGCTTCTACCTGGCCACTCTCTTCCAGCCGCAACTGTCTTCTACCGAAAAGAAGCCCCACCCCATCGTCCTGGCCTTCGTCCAGGCCGCCGCCGATTGGGGCAAAAAGAAACTCGACGACAGCGTGCTCGAGTAGCGCTATGTGGCGCGGCACCCGCGCTTTTCTTGCCAGATCGCCAATCCCTGCAGTTACCAAAGTCCAAGCCCTGCGCACGTTACCGCACCCGCACCAACCGCATCTACATCCTCTTCCCGTCTCCCGCTATTCTCATCCGGATCGTTACCCGTTCTCGAAACCGCGTCCGCAGGAGCCACTCGAGCCCATGCACATGCAGTTGATGAACTCGTACCGCATCCCATTCTCTACGCTGATCAGCTATATCCCGATCATCGCCACCATCGTCACCACCCTGTTCAGCGTGATTCTGGCCCGCGCCACGCTGCGCTACGTCGAGGCCACTGACAAAGGCCTGGCCCTCGCCCGCGAAGAATTCGAGCGTGAGTGGTCGCCCGACTTGCACATCAAGATGGAGCGCGTCTCCGCGACCGAAGCCAAAGTCATCGTCACCAACCTGGCGAAGACGTCGGTCCTGCTGCAACTCTTGCAGTTGCGAAAGCTATCGCACGCCACGCCCTTCGAGCGCTGCCGCCTGAACGACCCTCTGGTGGGAGGTCTCACCTGGAACCAGGAAATGGGCAAGCGCATCCTGGCCTGCACCGGATCTGAATTCGAAGGGCCCATCGCTGCTTCAATGACCTTCTACGCCGCCGGACGCATGTTCCGCACCGACTGGTTTCGCTCGCAGATCGTGGTGCGCGACGGCCGCATCGTCAGCCTCGAGCCCAGCAATATGCCCGCCCGCCGCGTCCGCGTGGTCGAGCGCAAAGGCCCCGAACGCCGCCGCGAGTTCGTACAGGACGTAACCGCTGGCATCGCTCCAGAACAGGTCAACACCAAGCCGGACGAAAGCTTCTTTGTGACCGGAGCCTGACCGATTTTGTTTGTGTGGACGGGTCTTTGACCCGTCCAGGTGAGCAAAGCTCGGCTGCCTTTCGGCGCCAGCCGCCTACGAATGCACCTTCGCGGTGCTCGAACCTACTGCCGGGCTGCTATTCTGCTGCTATCTTCTCGGCAACTTGAGATCACAATTTGTGATCTCAAGTATGAACGTCACTTGTCATTCCGAACCAGCGGCGTTTGCCGGTGAGGAATCTGTGGTTCGAAACGAAGCGAGCTTTCCTCTATGGCGAAAAGCGCAATCGTGGTCGCAAAAAAAGTAGATTCTAAAATCTTCGTTCTCCGCGGACAGCGTGTCATCCTCGACACCGACCTCGCCGAACTTTACGGCGTCCAAGTCCGCCATCTCAATCAGCAGGCCAAGCGCAACGCGAAGCGATTTCCTGCCGCCTTCCGCTTTCAAGTGTCGCCGCATGAACTCAAAGTCTTGAGATCACAAAATGTGATCTCAAGTGAAGGACACGGCGGCAGCCGCTATCTTCCTTACGCGTTTACCGAGCACGGCGCCATCATGGCGGCCACCGTGCTGAACTCCGAACGCGCGATCGAAATGAGCGTGTTTGTGGTTCTCGCTTTTGTGCGCATGCGCCGCGCCATCGCCGGGAACCGCCATATCCTTACGAAGCTGGGGGAACTGGAACGGCGTCTGGAGACGCATGACTCCGAGATCCAGGCCTTGATGGACGCGATCCGCGAACTCATGAGCCCGGAAGAGCCAACCCGCACCCGCATCGGGTTCGAGGCGCCGGCGGAGGCAAGTGGCAAGGCAGTCAAGGTTCGCACGATACAACTCCGAAAAGGCAAATAAATTACAACAGCAATGTCGAATTGGTTAGCCGCCCACCAAGATTGTCTACCGTAATTTGGACTTGGATTGCAGTCCGTTCCACGCCATCCGGTGGAACAGGTCGTCCATTGCCTCTGGCGACTCTTTGGTGCCGCGATCGAGCCACCATTTCAGAAGTGACAGCAGGTTTCCGGCGAGCGCATGCGAGCGAGCATCCAGTTCGCTTGGAACCAGATTCTTCAGGCTCATGTCCTTCAGGCGTCGGGCGATCCCGCGAGCGAAATAGCCCTGCGCAAGTTCGAAAAACAGGTGGATACGTCCGGAATCGACCAGAGCGCGATAGAGCTTCTTCGCGTCACCGACATGCATAAAAAATTCTGCCACGGGTGCAACGCGGCAGGATTTCTCCTGCTTCCTGAGAAGAGCAGTGTTCCACATTTCCAAGCCGTCCTCCAGCACGCAGAGAAAGAGGTCGTCCTTGTCGCGATAATGGAGATAGAAAGTGGACCGGCCGACTGCCGCGCGGTCCAGCACTTCCTGGACCGTGATTTTGTCGATCGACTTCTCCTGCATCAACGCGACCAGCGCATTACTCAGCAGGCTGCGCGTACGCCGGATGCGTAGGTCTGGCTGGCGTCGTTGGCCGCCATTTTTCCTATGCTTGGCAAGCCCTATGGGTAACGGAGAGCGCTCCTTGATGGACATCGGCCACCTTTTTGTTCAGCAACTCGACCAACTTCACTCACTGCTATCGACTCCACGTTGTTGCATCGCTACAGTGCACATAGTACGGCAGCTCTCGAGTGCACTAACAAAAAAGGAGAGGAACATGAATCGAATTCTCTTACTTGCAATCGGCAGTATGTTGTTGATTGCGCCAGGCATGGCGGCGCAACAAACCGCACTGACCGCCGCGCCCCCAAAAGGCGCCGTCCAAGGCGTCGTCCTGCCAGACGTCGGAGATCAGTTGAAGGTGCTGACCCAGAAACTTGATCTCTCCGTCGATCAGCAGCCCAAAGTCAAAACCATCCTGCAGGAACTGCATGATGCCTCGCTGAAGCTCATGCAGGGCGAAAGCACGTCGCACGAAGAGCTCCTGAGTAAGGTCAGGCCTTTGCGCATGAATGCCGACAAGAAGATGCGCGAAATCCTGAGCGATGACCAGAAGCAAAAACTCGATCAATACTTGCAGGGCCCGCACGCGGAGATGCATGGCAACCTGAGCGGGGCAACGCCTCCCGCGACAGAGAAGCCCAAGCCTTAAAGAGATCGACAGAGGAACATGCACAGCGAAGCTTACCCTGAGATGGCTTCAGTCTTGCAACGATTCGTCGCCGGCGTTCAGAATGCTCTGGGAAATAACTTTCTCGGCGCCTATCTTGTCGGCTCGCTCGCAACGGGAGACTTTGATCTCGACAGTGATGTTGATTTCCTGATCCTCACCAACGCGGAGTTAAGCGATGCAGAAGTGCGATCATTACAACAAACACATATCGACATCCATGCTCTCGGAAGCTATCCAGCCGAGCATCTGGAGGGGTCTTATATAAGTACGGATTTGCTGAAGCGGACCGATCTGGTTGGAATAGAACCGTTCTGGTTCGTAGACAACGGAAGCACATCGTTGGAGCGTTCTATTCACGACAATCGATGGCACGTTCGGTGGATTCTTCGCGAACGGGGCATCACCATCATCGGGCCTGATCCGAAAACTCTCCTGCACCCGGTACGAACTGGAGCCTTGCGCTCCGAGGCCGTCGCTGCGATTCAAGAGCTCAAGAGCCGTTTTGTCTCTGAGATCGATCGGCCGCTCGGATGGTTCAACACGCGATTCGGTCAGTCATTCGCCGTGCTGACTTGTTGCCGGATGCTTTACACATGTAAAACCGGCACCGTGCAATCGAAGCTTTCTGCCGTGAAATGGGCCGAGCAATTCCTCGACCCCGTATGGTGTGAGCTGATTCGGAAGGCATGGACAGAACGAATGGGTGTCCGCTTTGGCGAAAAGATTCGTCAGCGCGCTCATACGAGGCTGCTGCAGGAAACCGCTAAATTCATAGCCTATGCTAAGAGCCTTGCTGGGGCTTGTCCGGGCCGGATCCCGGACCACTCCTGATTAACGGGCTACCGGAAGGAACCCTCTTAAGTTAGTGCTTATGCGGGCATCGCCCCTAGAGCGGCAATCGGAGCCTGGCATGAGAGTTGCGCTGACGATAGATCAGGGCTGCGAACACCGAAAGTAGTTTCCACATGACATTCACGCTTTCAATCCTCTTTAGGTAACTCTTACTAAAGAACCAGGACCCCGCCCCAACCCACTAAAGTTTCCCTGCCCGCTGCCGATCCTGTCCCTCAGAGGACCAAACCATGATCACTCCAATCCACAGCGTTCATCCGGCCGACGTCCACCAAGTCGCACATCCGCCTGCGGAACCGAAGCCCGATCCTCATGCGGAGACTCCGCCAGTGCCCAAGAGCGGCGAACTCTCTGAAGATCAGGTCACGCTCAAGAGCGCTGGCCAGCCCGACACCAAGTAGCCGCGGAGAGGCGAAAGAGCTTCCGGGGTGTGCCCCACCCTTGTCGCATCTTCTGCGACAGGGGTGGGATTCTTAACTCGTCACAACCCGAGTCTCGGCTTCGGCGTCCTGAACTTCTGGCACGAATCCGACGCGCACCAGGCGTGGCCGGGCGGTGCGGTCACGGTAGTCCGTGCAGTACCGCACATCCAGCTTCACTGCACGCACCCCGCCACGGAACGTGCAGAACACTGCGTTCCGTCCGGTCGAGCCATACTGCATGTGGACGAACGCGCATCCAGGGCACAATCCGCGCTGTCTTCGCCGCACACGAATCTCCTTCACCGCGCGAAACAGGCCGCGCAGCACCGAGATCACGATGACGTAGACAATCCAGGGCACGAAACCCCCGTCAATTCCTTTGGAAATGGAACTTGAAAAGCCGCGGAAACTCCTCGCCTCCGCGGTCTCCTTCACTCCGCCGTCTGCTCCAGCGTGCGGATGTACTCGACAACCGACTCGCTCCAGCCGTCGATGTGCGTCCACTTCCCGTAGCCGACGCCGTTCTTGTAGCTGGCTACGTTGATCACATAGCCCTTGCCGCGAGGCGCAGGCACCGTGTCGTGCGCCTGCTCGTCGGTGATGACTATCAGGCGATCATAGCCATGCTTCTGATTCAACTCGGTAACAGCCTTGCCGAGTTGTGTTCCATTGTGACGCTGCGAATTGTCGATCGCATCGCGCAAAGCGAATCCGCGACGCGCCGGCACTTCGACCAGCGAGTCAGAGAAGCTGAACACAGCCACCTTCTCGCCGATCTCGCGCAGCAATACCGCGAGCCCGTAAGCTGCGTCCGTGCGCTGCATCTCGGAACGCTGAGAGAGCGGAGCCGTCATCGAGCCGGAAACGTCGACCAGCACAATCGTCCTGCCAGTCAACTTCTCCCGCGTCTTCTCCGAGAGCCCACGCACTTCAGCATGGCCTGCTCCAGCGCCTCTTCCCACTGCGGAGCGTAACGCGCCGCAGCCAGGAAGCGGAACGGAAGCACACGCGCCGTGCTCATCGATGCGAGCGCTGCGAGCACGAGCGACTCGTCCACTCCGGCCTCCCGCATGTTGCGCAGGTTGCGGAGCAGAGCGAGAGCGCCCAGCTTCTGCTCGCGGAGCAGCCGCTCCCACGCCGCGCGCTTGTCGGCGCCAGACGAGAGTGCAACCTCCCATGTATCAGGAGCGGTGAGTTCGCCGGCGATCAGGCGCTTCCACACTTCGGCCTGCGCCTCGTCACGGGGCTTGGCATGAGCGAGGAACAGAACGTCGCGAAGCTTGATTGGTCCGCCGCGATCGTACTTCGCCAGAGCGTACTCATCGAACTTGGGGAAAGCCGCAGCCAGCCCCTTCTTCACCTGCGCCGAAAGAGGCACGCGCCCGTCCTTCCAGTAGATGGCGACGAATTCGGCGAGTTCATCGGCACGCTGGATGACTTGCGCAAGCGTCTCGGACACAAGCTTCCGATGCGTGGCGTGACGCGCCATCTCGCGCACGAGCAACAGCGGCGCGTGACGCAGCTTCATCTTCTCGCGCGCCTCTACGGCAAGGGCATGCCACCTTCTCGGCTGCAACCTTAGGAACGAGTTCCGCGATGCGGCCGGCGATCTCGACTCCATCCTCGTAGAACTGGCTCTCCCAAAGCAGGCAGGCCAGCACCGAGCGCCGCAGTTGCAGTTCCGTCGAGATGTTGCGCGCCGGCGCGCCTTCATGCGTGCGGGGAAGGTTCAGGTTGAGTAGATTCAGTCGAGCCATGTGTGGCCTCCTTTGTTCAGCTGTGAGCGATCGCCTGTCAGCTTTCAGCCACGAACTGCTGGCGTCTAGCTAAACTCGTGTTGTCATTGCAAAGTGCGAATCCGCTGCGCTGCTTTAAGTCTTCCTGTTTTGGCACAACAGCCTCAGAACATTCGCGTTCTTCGGCCATGCCGCCCACGTGGATTGCTATGATGAACCGTTCTCCTGGTTGTTTTTGAGGTCACAATTTGTGACCTCAAGTTTGGTAACCGCTCATGAACAAGACCACGATCATCCTGGCCAAGAGAGTCAGCTCGAAGATTTTGGTTCTGCGCAATCAGAAAGTCATTCTTGATACGGACCTGGCTGAGCTTTACGGTGTGCCTGTCAAACACCTCAATCAGCAGGTGAAGCGCAACAGCCACCGTTTCCCGTCAGACTTTCTTTTCACTCTGACCAAAGCGGAGAGCCAAAGTTTGAGGTCACAATTTGTGACCTCAAATAGCAGCCGCGGTGGACGCCGCTACTTGCCATACGCCTTCACCGAGCATGGCGCCATCATGGCCGCGACGGTCTTGAACTCGAAGCGCGCCATCGAAATGAGCATCTTCGTGGTGCGGGCGTTCGTGGGGATGCGCCAGGCACTAGCGATCAATCAACACATCGTGTCAAAGCTATCCGAACTCGAAGCTAGACTCGACACCCACGACGACGAGATCTCTGACCTCGTTGAAGCGATTCGTGAGTTGATGGCTCCGCTGCCACCGAGCACTCGCCGCATCGGATTCGAAACGCCATCTGCCTCAGCAAAGAGCCCACGCAAGGCACTAAAGGTTCACAAGGCCTGAGCCGCACACCCGCTCTGGACAATTCAAATCAATCGCCGGGGAATTCGCGGCAACGGTAATGCCCTGCCAACTGAGCTACATGCCCCGTGAAACGACATGGCAGGACTCGAACCTGCGACCCTTCGAAGGAACCGTTCCCTTCACCACCGGCGAAACGGTAGGTACTAGGCGAGCACTGTCTCGGCTTGCTCGTCTTCCATTGTCGAACCCGCTTGCGGACGATGTCGCCTTGCGGGAATTTCCGCCAAGCTCAACAGCAAGCCCTGAAACTCAGCCATTGTTTCTGCCGATCCGCAACGGTGGACGAACTCGCGTGCCTCCTGGTGTGATGCTTGCGGAAAGAATCGCTGATAGAGTTCGATCTTCTGCGCGTCGGACGCGTTGCCGAGGTAGAGCTTGTAATCAATCCGTCCCGGCCGAAGCAGTGCCGAGTCCAGCGCTTCAATTCGGTTTGTCGTCAACATGAACAGCACTCCTGTTGGCGCGAAGAATCCGTCGAGCACGTTGAGCAGGCCAGAAAGCGTGACACTGTTGGTGGTGGCGCCTTCCTTCGGTTTTGTTGCAACTTGCGATTCCAGTGAACTCACCGTCGTAGTTTCGCGTGCCTGGCCGCTCTTCATGCAGTCAATGTCCTCGAAGAGCAGGACTGTGTTCTTCGGAATTTGACTGACCGCGGCCATCAGGCTGCGATCGTTAAATTCGGTCAAGTTCAGGCAGTACACCGACAGCGCGAAGTGGGCCGCGAGTGCCGAGACCAACGAAGTCTTTCCAGTTCCCGGAGGACCGTAGAGCAGGTAACCGCGATGGTAAGGAACTCCCAAACGCGAGTACCGCTGCTTTGCATTGCGGAATCGGGTTACGTCTTCTACCAACTGCTCCTTATCGCCGCCTTCCAGAACGACGGAGTCGAGCGAGCGCGGCGTGTAATTCTCCGAGTATTCCCAGCCATCGTTGTAGGTGTATAGCCACGAGCGCACTCCCATGCGCTTCGTGTGACAGCGCACAACGTCATCCACGAAACTCTGCAGGAACACCTGCTTCCTGCCAATCGTGCGAAACGTCAACGACTCCAGCCGCTTTGCCGTTCGTTCTCGCGTATTCTCGGCGCGTGTGAACCACACCTGAAACGGCCTTCCGGCATACCAGAACCAATGAAGGCCCGGAGCCGGAATCAACGAAATACGTTCGGAACGCAGCGTCGTGTCGAGATCGATGCGACGCACGCGTTTCAGAAACTGCTGCTCCAGGAACCATTCCTTAACCCAGACAAAGGCTGCGTCGTCGTCCTTCACGGTGATCATCATCGTGGTCTGGCCGACGATCCAGTACCACAAGTTCTCCGGCACCGCGCGCAGGTAGACGCTGAGTCCGCCGATGATCATGAGCAGCAAACCACCAGAAGCAAACTGATTCGGGCCGGTCAGCATCGTTTTTAGAAATTGCAGCATTGTCTGTCTTCTAACCGGCACATGCCGGAGTTGTTGTTGAGCCAAGGAGCCTGGAAATCAGCGACAAAGCCCGTTGGCAACGCTTCTTTCTTTGGCCCGATGAAGATTCTTGCTTCGGGCAGCGCGGGCGACAGCGCCCGCGCCACACTTCGCATTGCAGCCAGGGAACTGCGATCACGGTTGAGGGCTCGAACCCCGGCCTAGGAACGGGCACGCCACGAAGTTGCCGTGAACATCACCACTGACTGAACTTGATTTGCGCATTTTCCGCGCGCATTTACTCCCAGCAAATTGGTCAGGGAACGTGCGGCCACGGAGAGGGCTTGCGCCCATGAGGAGTCGAACCTCAACAGCCCAAAGGCCGTTCTGCACCAGGAGAAGTATCCGTAACCTTTCACCACTGACCGTCTTGAACGCACTCTTCGGACTGCGGTTGATTTGCGCTCAGGAAACGGATGAATGCATCCGTTCCTTCGCAAGGAATCCTTTGCTGGGGGAATGAGCGACCGCGGACGTGTCCGTGTCAAGGCGAAGGAACCGCAGCCTGCGCCACCCAGCGTGTTTTTGTTTTGTTAGCTTTGCGTTAAGGCGCGCCGAGGATTAATTAGCGCAATCGGACGACGCCCTAAAACTGACTCGGCCGGTTATTGGCCGATACAGCCCGCTAAGCGATTTGTGCGTAGAATCTGACAAATTTGGGCGTCCTTTCCTTAGAGGATGATTGAAGATGCCATAACTTTTAGTTTTGCGCAAGAGGGAAAACCAATTTTTCTGAGAAGATTTTATGCCTCGTCGCGAAGCCACAGGAATCAAACACTTACCAGCTCGAAAACTGGATAACTGTCGGCGATCGCGGCGAACGATTCTGGAGAGGAACCGGCCGGGATCGAAAAGTAACGCTGGACTTCGCGTTCGAACGCATCGAGATAGGTTTTCAGAATCGGCAACTTCTCGGCGCCGGAAATTGTGCGGAGACGAAATTTCTGTCGTGTGCTTCCCCTCTTCAGCGTGATTTCTCCGGCGGCTTCGGCGTTGCGGACCCATTGTGTTCGTCCGCGCGGGGCGACCAGGTACTTTTTTCCGTTGAGTTCTAGGAGATCGATTGGCGTGGAGATAGAGTTTGCCGGATTTCCGTCCGCGAACTTCGAGCAGGTAGATGTAGGAGAAGCCCAGGCCGAGGCCGACGAGAAATCCAAAGACGCGATTGAAGACTCTTTCGACCGCGGTCGGTTCGCGGAAAGCGGGGAGGGAGGGGTCCATGGCTTTGATTATAGCGACGCGGCTGGGACCTTCTGCGTCTGCGTGCGTGCGTCGCTGTCGAGCGCATCAGTTCTTCGCTTCACTCAGGACGACAGGGATTGGAGAGCGATCAAGGGCCCATCACGTTTGCTTCACAAAGCGCAGCGAGGCTGAGTTCATGCAGTAGCGAAGACCGGTGGGCTCGGGGCCGTCGTCGAAGACGTGGCCGAGGTGAGCGTCGCATTCGGTGCAGGCGATGGCGGTGCGGGCCATGCCGAGAGTGGTGTCGCGGATTTCGGTTACGTTCTCGCGGGCGATGGGCGCCCAGAAACTGGGCCATCCGGTGCCGGACTCGAATTTGGTCGCTGAATCGAAGAGCGCGTTGTCGCAACAGATGCAGCGATAGATGCCGTTGTCGTGCAGGTTCCAATATTTTCCGGTGAAGGCGATTTCGGTGTCGGCGTTGCGGGTGATGTCGAAGACTCCGGCGCCGAGTTGGTTGCGCCATTCGATCGGGAGTCTTGATCACTTTAGGAATACGAACTGTCTTTAAGCGCTGTCCGGAATCGGAAAAGAGAACGACGGTGACGTCTTTGGGTTCGGGGAGCGCGGCTGCGGCGTTCAGAACAGCGGGACGTTTCCATTGCCAGAGGGTAAGGCCTCCAATAGCGACTGCAGCGCTCGCCAAGAATGCACGGCGCCGGAGGTTCGTCGGTTTAGCTGTTGGTTCGCGATCTAGATCGGAATCGAACATCATCATTCTGGATGGAGTCTTTTCTTTCGCCCTTCTGGGGCTGGTCATCTTCTGCTCGAATGCACCCACGGCTTGCGCCGTGAGCTGCATTCTTGCGCCGCTTCGCGGCTGATCTCTACTTTCCCGTGTACAGGTCAGGAAACTCCTGGCGCAGGTGCTCGACTTTGGGCGCGTCGTTGAACAGGATGTAAGGCTGATTCGGATGCAGGGTCGCGTAGTTCTGGTGATAGGCCTCGGCCGGATAGAACGCTTGCAGCGGCACGACCTTAGTCACGATCGGGGCTGGAAAAAACTTTGGCCTTGTCGAGCTGTGCGATGTAGGCCTCGGCGATGCGCTTCTGCTCGTCGTTCCTGTAGAAGATTGACGAGCGATATTGCGTGCCCTCGTCGGGACCCTGACGGTTGAGTTGCGTGGGATCGTGCGCGACCGAGAAAAAGACACGCAACAGTTCGCCGTATGTGATCTGCGAGGGATCGTAGACGATCTCGACGGACTCGGCGTGTCCGGTTTCACCGGTGCTCACGATTTCGTATTCGGCGGTTTTG
The DNA here is from genome assembly GCA_963788555.1 of uncultured Acidobacteriaceae bacterium. Taxonomy (GTDB): domain Bacteria; phylum Acidobacteriota; class Terriglobia; order Terriglobales; family Acidobacteriaceae; genus Sulfotelmatobacter. Next base: position 160,000 of record CAWBHM010000009.1, read on the forward strand.
GCGGAACCTCCGGAGTAGCCGGAGGTCGCGCTGATCACGCCTTTCACGTGCTGGAAGACGGACTGGATTCCCCAGAAGCATCCGCCAGAAAGGACTGCGGTCTGCTGGCCCGGAGTGGTCGCCCGCGTCGCGTCTTGCACGGGCGCGGGTACAGGAGCAGCGGCGGGGCTCGCCTTGGCGTTGCAGGCCGTCGTCGCTAGGAGCGCGGCGAAGAGAATTGCGGAAAAGCGAATGGAAGATGACATGTTCGGCTTCCTTCCTAAAGTACGAAACATCTGGCCTGGTGGATTGGAGTTGCGGGCGTGGAAAAAGTTTCAGCGCTGGCTAGAGCTATCGCAGCAACCATCGGTCCGATACACCTGGACCGATTGGACGGACGAATGCGTCCGCCCCCACACCAGCTCCACGACCTCACTTCGTGCTTGCTTTTTCGCCTTATGTTCGCCAATAATGGCGGCATGGCCATCACACGCAGGCAGCGGGAAGTGTATGACTTCATTTCGCGGTTTGTGGCGGAGCACGGATATTCTCCGTCGTTTGAAGAGATTGGCAACGGCTTGCAGCTGACCTCTCTGGCGACAGTGCATAAACACGTCACGAACCTGGAGAAGAAGGGATTGCTGACGCGGGATTACAACCGCAGCCGCTCGATCGATCTGCTGCCTCCCAAGGGACGCTTGAAGCAGGCGATGAGCGTGAACACCGGCTTGGTGTTGCCCCTGTTGGGACGTATCGCGGCAGGGCAACCGATCGAGGCGGTGCAGACCAACGAGACGATTTCTCTGGCAGACTTTGTGCGCTCCAAAGAAGTGTTTGTGCTGGAAGTGCGCGGGGACTCGATGCAGGATGAGGCCATCCTCAACGGAGATTATGTGCTGGTGGAGAAAGCGCGGACGGCGCACAACGGAGATATTGTCGTCGCCCTGGTGGACTCGAGCGATGCGACATTGAAGCGGTTTTACCGTGAGGGAGACAATATCCGCTTGCAGCCTTCAAATGTCACGATGAAGCCGATCATTGTGCCGGCAGCGTCGGTGGATGTGCAGGGGCGAGTAATTGGGGTGCTGCGGAAGTATTAGCAGTACTCAGTCCCGCGAGGCGGGGTCGTCGACGATACATTGTTGCGGAAATCGCATCCGCGAACCAGATACCGCAGTAGACAAAAACGCCCGGAAGCTTCCGGGCGTTTTCCTACAGAGAATCTAGATTCTCCAATTACCCAATATGCTTGTTCAGAGCCTGGGCGATGGCGTCCTTGGGACGGTAGCCGACGAGTTGCTCAACGACCTGACCTCCCTTGAAGACCAACAGCGTGGGGATGCCGGTAACTTTGTAGCGCATCGGGGTTGAGCTGTTGGAGTCGACATCCATTTTGCCGATTTTTACCTTGCCCTGGAACTCAGTCGCCAGTTCCTCGACGATCGGGGCGATCGCGCGGCAGGGGCCGCACCAAGTTGCCCAGAAGTCCACGAGCACGGGCGTATCTGATTTCAAAACATCCTGGTCGAAGTTTGCATCGGTGACTTCGACGATTCCGTTACCTGCCATTTGCTTTCTCCTGGTTGTAAACGTCGCGCTATCGGCGGACGCTCATGGGGCGGCGTTGCCGGGCCTGCGATTCGTATAAGTGCTTCCCCGTAGGGAGATCGAACCTACTATCTTAACACCGCTATTGGATGCCTGGGGAGGTGCGAAAGTCGCAAAAGGGGGCGGAGGCGCGTCCGTAGGGCAAATCGACGGGGCGGAGAGGGCAGGATAGCGCTCGACAGGGAAGCTGGCAGAATGCGAAGAAAAAGAAAAAGCGCCCTCGACTTTTCAGTCCAGGACGCCTCGGCTCGAGCAGCCCTCCCCCAGAACTGCCAAACCACGAGATGGATATTAGATTCGACCCCATTTTGTGTAAACGTCACTTCGGTAACTTTGTTAGCGGAGAGCTAATCGGTGGGCTGACCGAAGTAACTGAGGGAATCGTCAAGGGAAAAGATACTACTGCTTCTGCCAGGTTTGGCCGTCGTCGTTCGTGGTCCAGACCTCGCCATTCGAGGTGGAGATTCTTCCGTGCTGGACATCAGGGAAGTCCAGACTCAGGATGTCGCCGGTCAGGACGGATCCAGATGCCGCAGGAAGCACGCGGCTCCAGTGATTCCCGCCGTCGGTGGAGTGATACAGCGCGGCAGCGGAACCTCCGGCCCAGACTTCGGATCCGGATGCCGCAAGTGCGCGGAAGGTGATGGAAGCAGCCTCGCGCTTCAGAGCTTTGTTCTCGTCCTTGGCCTTTGCACGCGAAGGCTTGGTGGTTACCTCAAGACTTGTCGCGCCCTGGGAGTAGCCGGAATTCGCGGCCACATCAACCGCCTGCCAAGAGTTGCCCTGGTCGAGGGAACGCTGCAGGGAACCGGCTGCGTCGATAGACCAGCGCGGCAGAGGCTTAGACAGGCGAGCAGCCAACTGCCCTCCTGTCTGACCATTGAGCGGAACCGCCTGAGGATTCGTTATTGGGCCGCCAACGGTCGCGCTCTGAATCTGCGCTTGTGCAGACGAGACTTCGACCGTCTCTGAGACGCTCCCCGGACTCAGCGTGAAGCTGTACGACGAGGGCTGATTGGCGTCGTAGTTGAGATCGAGCACGGTGGTCTTGAAGCCTGTGGCAGCCGCTTGTGCTTTATAGCTTCCCGTGGGGAGGCCCGCGATCAACCATTCGCCTTTTGAATCGGTCACGGCTGTGGTGGCGCCTCCCGTCATGGAGGGAATGATGGTGATCCGCGCATTGGGAATCACAGCTCCGCTAGGATCGACTACATAGCCACCGAGTTGCCCGGCAACGGCCTGCGGCACCGGGGGCTTGGCTCTCGCGACCCCGGGGTACGCGTAATTTTGGTTTGACGCAGGAGTTGGGGACGGCAGATTGCGAAGCTGGGCGTCCTGCGTTTGCGCCTCGAGTTGAGGCGCCGAGGCGGCAGTTCCCATGTTTTGAGAAATCGCTGGAGACGTTACGTTCGCGGAGAGATCACCGGCGGCTTGTTGCTTCCTGAAGGCCTGCGGCGCGGCGGGAACCGGAGCTTGATTCTGGAGGGCACTTGTTTGCTGCCACTGATTTGCCAACCGAGGACCGTGAGGCAAGGAACCGGCTACAAGGTGCTGCGATGTCTGGGGACTGGCGCCCGCTGCAGCCGGTAGCTCGCGGGGCTGTTGTGTTTCGGCGCGGGCCATGGATTTCTTTTCGTTGGCTACGTTTGTGTCGAGTGCGTCGGTAAAGGCGGGAGCCACGGGGACTTGGAGTTTGCTCCCTTTTTCCTCTGAAACTGCGCCCGCGCCCGTCGCAGGGACAGGCTCATTCTTCGCAACTTTGACCGTGGCTTGAGGGGCTGATTCCTTATAGGCCATCATTCCCGGTTGCAAATGCCGCTGATATTGCAGAATTCCGAGCGAGGCAATGACGATGACACCGGCGGCTGCAAATCCCCAGCGCAGAGTGGGCCAAGTCAGCCATCCGCTGCGGCTTGGACTGACGATTGGTTCCACCGACTCGGAGGCAGGCAAGGCTAACGCCACGACGTCCCGGCAGTCGACGCAGCGGGCCAGGTGATCAAGCACTTGGGCGCGTTCGCGTTCGGGCAGCGCCTGTTCGGTAAAGGCCGTCAGCACGTCCGCATCGGGATGGTTGATCGCAGGTGGCGCAGCCTTCAGGCGCTGGCTCACGATTTGGGGGACGTTTTCCATTTCAGCTTCCAGTTAATACTTACGCGGTTAAGCTCCTTGTTTTCTGAACCTTGGGGTCAGACTTTCCTCATCCCTCGCCTTCCCGAACCCTTGCTTCCACTCTCTTGTCAGAGAACGCGGGAGAAGCCGAATCTTGCGTCAAACTGCGGCGAATATCTACCTGCAGGTCACGAACGTCAGTTTCCAGGGCTTCTTCGGCCTGGCGTCGGGACATCCCACGCCGTACTAGAGCGGCAACGATCTGCTTACGTAGGGATTTCGCCAGCTTGTCGAGTTTGCGACTGATGGTCGATTCATGCACGCCCAGCATGCGGGCGATGTCGGCCAACGTGCGGCCATCGAGGTAATAGGCGCTCAGCACCGTGCGATCCTCGGCGGAAAGCAGAGCTAGGGCCTCGTCGGTCGCTTGTGCCAAACGCTGGTCGGCAGCGGGGAGCGGTTCGGGATCGGGGGCGCGAAATTGAACGCCTTCTTCCGACTCCTCGTCGAGACTCACCAGGCGCTTCGTGCGGCGGTAGCGATTGACGTATTCCTGGGCCAGCACGGTGCGCAGCCAACCTTCAAGCGATCCGCGGCCGGTGTAGGACGCGAGTTTGGAGATGCGGCGGCCGTCGCGGGTCGTGGTGCCGTAAAGATCGGCGTAGAGCGTGTCGGCCAGTTCCCGGGCGGAGGAGTCTTCGCGCGCGATGCGGAGAGCGGAGAGATATAGCTTTTCTCGAAAGCGGGTGAGGAAGATTTCCCAGGCGGCATTGCTGCCGGCGGCGCAGGCGCGGGCCAGGGCGAGTTCATCGACGCGGAGGCTGAGGTAGAATGTGCGGATCTCGGTTTCGGTAGTCGCGGCTGTTGCGTACTTCGAGCCTACTTCGCAGAGGATCTCGCAGAAGGACTCGCGGGGAAGTCCGATTTTGTCGCAGCCGGACTTGGCGTGAAGATCCAACAGCAATTCGTTGACGACGGATTGCACGGCGGCGATTTGGTCTGTCGAACTCATGTTAGGCCGAGCATGTTTCGTCGAACCGTGTTTGGCCGAAAAAAAGCGCGGCGGCTGTCGTTATCCCGCTGCCCGAGCCGTCTTGCACTGATCGCAGGGGCAGATCTCACGCAAGAATTTCCACGAGTATAGACCGAGATCGTGGTTGTCGTTCCAGGAGAACTTGATGGCATACTTGCCCACGCCTTCGGCGGAGACCGGCTTGGCATGAGGCTTAAACATCAGCAGCGCGCCGGGAGCGGCTGTCACTGGGTCGCCGGGGCGGCGGCCAGTCTTGCCGCGCTCGTCCTCGCACATGGCGCAGGGACAGGCATCGCGCAGATAAGCGAAATTGTAGTGCGAGGCGTGACCGTCGTTCCATTCGATGTCGACGCCGGTTCCAGTCGTAAGGTTCACCTTCACCGATTTGGGATCGGTCGCCGACGTGGGTGTCTGGAGCGGGGACTGCATGGCATCAGTATCGCACAGCAGCCGGTGGGCTAGCGTTGAATGGATCCGTTCGCTCGAACCGAGATGATCTCGGCAATCGTCAGAAACAAGGCGTAGCTGGCGAACAGGAAGGCGCCATATTTCCCCGCGGTCTGAGGATGCATTCGGGGCATGAAGGCGGAAAACCGGGAAAGCAGAATCGCCTCGCCGAACATTCCGGGGAGAGCAATCAGCAACGCGGCGGAGGCCCAGTCCGGGCCCGGGACGTGGCGCCACTTGAGGATGACGATGCATATTCCTGCCGTCAGAATCGGGGTCACAATGAAGTTGATCCAGTAGCGCAGATCGCTGGTCTCAAACACATGGGGACCGCGGAACTCGTACCAGATCGTTCCCGCGACCCAGAAGGTTACGCCGAAAAGCGCGAAGAAGAGTTTGTCGAACGATGTCATAGTTACTCCTAGTCTTTCCATTCGAGGTTGATGTACCAAGCGGTACATTTCATAGATGTACCACATGGTACATTAAAGATGCAAGATGCCGCGAAAGAAAAAGCAGAACCGAAATCGGGAACAGCTTTTGGAGGGTTGCCTGGCGGCTTTCATCCGCGCGGGGACCCTCGATCTGAGCCTGGATACTTTGGCCAAGGCAGTCGGAATCAGCAAACGGATGCTGGTCCACTACTTCGGGGGCAGGGATGCCATCGAGGAAATGACCATGTCGCTCCTCGAAGACAGGCTGCGGGCGCGATTTCGAGCTAGCGCATTCCCCGTGGGCGCGACGCTTCGATCTCTAATCGTGGCATTGTGGGAACAGACGACCAGCGCCGAGTCCCGGGGAGTCGTTCTATTGGCAATGGATCTGACGAGGCGAAGTTGGAGCGGATCGAAGCGGGCCCGAAAATTCTTCGAGGAACAGCAGCGACTGTGGGCGGAAATGCTGCGGGAATTCCTGCCCGATCCGGGGGCTGTAGAAACTCTGCTGCAGTTGTACCAGGGGGCTATGCTCGTCTACTTGGTTACGGGAGATCGCGATCGAGGAAGGCGGGCGCTGGAACGCTTCATCGCAACGGAGGCGGAGGGACGGCGGATCTTGTGACCACGCAGCAACCGGAGCTGCCGGCATTGCCGAATGCAAGCAAGTTCCTGTAAAATCTAGGTTTGCCCTACAAGTATTGAATTTTCTGGGAGTCGTCATGGCACAACAATGCGATATCTGCGGCAAGAAGCCGCAAGCGGGAAACCGCATCAGCCACGCACACAACGTCACCAAGCGGCGCTGGAACATCAACCTGCGTCCGGTGCACGCCCGCGTGGGCGCGGCCACCAAGCGTATGCGCGTCTGCACGTCCTGCCTGCGCAGCGGTAAAGTCGTCAAGGCGTAAAACCTTCACCACACAGGACACAGAGTTCCACAGGGGATTTCATTCCTCCGGGGTCATCTGTCTTTTGTGATTAAGCTTCTACTTTATCGCCAGCAACTGCACGTCGAAGACGAGCGTGGCATTCTGCGGAATCTGGGGTGGATGTCCCGCCTCGCCATACGCCAGCTCGGGCGGGATGCGCAGCTGGCGCTTGCCGCCGACCTTCATGCCGGCCACGCCTTCATCCCATCCTTTGATGACTTCACTCTGTCCCAGCGCGAACTCATAGGGTTGGTTGGCGTCGACTGAGCTGTCGAATTTCTTGCCTGTGGTGAGCCATCCAGTGTAGTGGACCTTAACGTGGTCGCCGGCTTTGGCAATGGGGCCGAGGCCGAGTTTGATGTCCCAGTATTGCAGGCCGGATTCGGTTTTGACGCCGTCGCCGGTAACCTTGGTGGGAGCGTTGGGGTTGGGGCGAACCACCTGAACCTTAGGCTTATTGGTTGGCGTTTGTGCGAAAACTACGATGGCCGTTAGGATGACAGCGGCGACTCCGGCAATTCTCTGCTTCATCATCGTCACTCCTTAACCACAAATCTTAACCACAGAGGACACGGAGGAACACAGAGACATTAGTTCTCCTCTGTGACTCTCTGTGTCCTCTGTGGTTCGGCTTTCTTCACTCGAGCGCGATTACATCGATTTCTACCAGCACATCTTTCGGCAGACGTGCGACCTCGACGGTCGAGCGGGCTGGTGGAACGCTGCTGAAATACTTGCCATAAACAGCGTTCATGGCTGCGAAGTCGCTCATGTTCTTCAGGAACACGGTCGAGCGGACGACCTTTCCCAGACCGCTGCCTGCCGCTTCCAGAATCTCCGACAGATTGCGAAGCACGCGATCTGTCTGCGCGGCAACATCGCCTGTGATCACTTCCTGGGTCGCGGGATCGATCGCTATCTGTCCGGAACTGAAAATGAATCCGTTGGCTTTGATGGCTTGGGAATATGGCCCGATGGCTTGGGGGGCGTCTTTGGTGGCAATAATTTCACGCATAAGGCTGTTCTCCGTGGTCAGCTTTCAAAACGATTAACCACAGAGGGCACAGGGTATCACAGAGGAAATCCGATCGTTGTCATCGTGAGCGGCGTTCTTTGCCGCGAAGGATCTATGCAGGTGGCTGGGATTACGTAGGTCCTTCGCTTCGCTCAGGATGACACCTGCTGCTCTGGCGCGCTGCCTCTAGATCTTCTGCAGCCTCTGCACTTCGTGCACGCCGGGAATCTTGCGCAGGCCGGCGATGATTTGTTCAAGGTGCTTGAGGTCTGCGATGTCGAGGACGACTTCCACGCTCGCCTGGCTGTTGGAAGTATGTGCGGTGATGTTCTTGATGTTGCTCTTAGCGTCGCCGATCACGCCGGTGATGCTTTTCAACATTCCGAAGCGGTCATCGCAGAAGACCGTGAGCTTTACGGGATACGCAGTAGGCGTGCTCTCGTCGCGGGCCCATTCGACGTCGATCTTGCGTTCCGGCTCGTACATCAGGTTGGTCACGTTAGGACAGTGGATCGAGTGCACGGCCACGCCTTTACCTCGGGTGATGTAGCCGACAATGCTTTCTCCGCGGATGGGATTACAACAGCGGGCGCGGTAGACCATCATGTCACCCTGGCCGCGGACGGTGATCGCATTGTGATCACCGAACACACGCCGCACCACGCTCGAGATGCCGCCGGGCTGCGAAGTCAGTCCCTCGGATTCGATGTCGCCGGCAATGGAGTGCGTCGCGCCTGCAGGCAGCAATCGAGCCAGCACTTGCCGCGCGGAATATTTCCCATAGCCGATGCCCGACATCAGGTCATCGGCCTTGCCGAGGCCGTATCCGGAAGCAACTTTTTGCAGTGCGTCGTCTTTGATTTCTTTCAGCGCGATGCGATATTTACGCGCCTCTTTTTCGATCAGCTTGCGCCCAATTTCGATCGCGCGCTCGCGCTGGTGCACGTTGAGCCAGTGCTTGATCTTGTTGCGCGAGCGGGATGACTTGACCAGGCCGAGCCAGTCGCGGCTGGGCTTGTGTCCGGGCTGAGTGAGAATCTCAACGATGTCGCCGGAATGCAGCTTGTGGCGCAGCGGCACCATGCGTCCGTTCACTTTGGCGCCGATGCAGGTGTGGCCGACTTCGGTGTGAACGCTGTATGCGAAATCGACCGGAGTGGCGTCCCGGGGCAACACGACGACTTTCCCTTTCGGCGTAAAAGTGTAGACCTCTTCGGGATAGAGATCGACTTTCAGCGTGGATAGAAATTCGTTGGGATCACTGACATCGCGCTGCCATTCGACGACCTGCCGCAACCACGCGAGACGCTGCTCGTCCTGCGCGGAAACTGGTCCGTCTTTGTATTTCCAGTGGGCGGCGATGCCTTCCTCCGCCATCTTGTGCATTTCCTCGGTGCGAATCTGAATTTCAAACGGCGTGCCATCGTCGGTAATCACCGAGGTGTGCAGGGACTGGTAGAAATTCGGCCGGGGCATGGCAATGAAATCCTTGATTCGTCCGGGGACGGGCCGCCACAAGTTGTGGATGATACCGAGAACCGCGTAGCAGTCCTGCAGCGAGCGGGTGATCACGCGCATAGCGCACAAGTCGTAGACCTGATCCACGGAAATACGCTGCTTTTGCAACTTCTTGTGGATGCTGTAAAGGCGCTTGATGCGGCTCTCAACGCGGGCCTGGATGCCAGCCTCTTTCAGCTTGTCGGTAATCGTGGTCTGCATCTTGGCGAGGAAGGCCTCGCCTTGCTTGCGGCGCGCATTGACTGATTTCTCGACCTGCTCATAACCGAGGGGATCGAGGAAACGGAATCCGAGGTCTTCTAACTCACCGCGGATCTTGCCCATGCCGAGGCGGTGCGCGATGGGCGCGTAGATTTCCAGCGTCTCTTCCGCGATCTTGTGTTGACGTTCAGGCTGCAGGTGCTCGAGAGTCCGCATGTTGTGGAGGCGGTCGGCGAGTTTGATGAGCACCACACGGATGTCATCGACCATGGCGAGCATCATCTTGCGCAGGTTTTCGGCTTGCTGTTCTTCGCGCGTGGCGAAATCAATTTTGCTGATCTTGGTGACGCCTTCGACGATGTGGGCAACCTGCTCGCCGAATTCCTTGCGGATGTCGAAGATGGTGACCGAGGTGTCTTCGACCGAATCGTGCAGCAGTCCGGCTGCAACGGCGACCGGGTCCATCTTCATTTCCGCCAGCACGAGAGCAACTTCCAGGGGATGAACCAGGTAAGGCTCGCCCGAGGCCCGGGTCTGGCCCTCGTGATGTTTCAGGGAGTAATCGTAGGCCTTCTTGATGATGGTGAGATCGTCCTGCGGACGGTTCTCCTGCATCCGCTTCATCAAGTCGCGAAACTTGGTCAGCGTGAGGGCAGTGGTAGCGATCTGTTGGCGCAAGCTCGCCATGTAGGATTATAGCCCGCGAGGAAGGGGGCTCCGAGCGGAGGGCACAGCGGATGCGGTGTCTATTATACCTTGCGCCGTCGAGGCCTCCCGTCCGCGGGCGTGAGCAATCGCGGAACCGAGTGGCGTGATTCAGGATTTCCGCCATCTATTTGGCCGCCGCTCTCATCTGAATGAGCCAATCTTTTTTCGAATTTCGAAGAGGTGACGGTGCTCAAACCAATCATGGTGGTCGTTCTTTCCTGCTTATTCGTTGCAGCCCAAACAGCGGTCCCTGAGCGCAAGGTCGAGGGCAACGTAGTGGACTCGGAACGCGATCCAAAGGTGCGGGTCCGCTTGCCGAAATCAGCGCAATACGTCGGCGCAGACCGGTGGGTGCTTTATGACATAGCCGACTGCGAGCTTCACGCATTTGTCGATGCCGACGCGCAGAAACACGTCCAGCGTCTCTACTGGGTGCAGTTCGAAGGCTACCTTCCGACACGACCGGAACTACAACATACCTACGATTCGCCAACGCACGCGGATATCGGTGGCATGGATTTTTACGTGGATACGTGGGTACGTGCGACAGGCGAAGAGGCGCGACGGGGCTCGGATCTCGAGCACATCTTTGCTCTCGTGCGCGACAAAGGATATGTGATGCCGGATGGGATGACCTACGTGCGCTTGGTCCATCTTTTCGACGCGAAGCGCAAAGAACTGATGATCATCTATGGTGAAGACCTCGCCCGGACCGGACTAACCGCTGCGGAACTCAAGCCGAACGGCAAGCATCACAATCGCTGGCCAACCGTCGAAAAAGAAGCACGGCAGAAGGCGGAAAACAGCGTCGTAATCGAGCAGCCGGGACATCAAGCGGGAAATTGATTTTTCATCCACGTTGAATCGGGCGAATCGGCCGCAGGTTTGGTTGATCACACGCCAAGCTGGTAGAGTGAACGAACTGTCAGCCATGATTTCCCGAATTCTCGTCAGCGGTGTTTCCGGTCCGATCGGGGCCGCGCTTCTTCCTCCTCTCAAAACTCGTGGATACGAAATCACACGCCTGGTGCGTGGAGCGGCTAGTGGTGAGAACCAAATCTCATGGGATCCAGGACAGCCCATCGCGCCGGAATCCGTTTCTGGATTCGATGCCGTCATTCATATGGCAGGCGAGAGCATTGTCGGGCGCTGGACCGACGAGAAGAAACGGAAGATTCGCAACAGCCGCATCGCGGGGACCAGCGCGCTGGCAGAAGCTTTGGCGCAGGCGAAAGACAAGCCGCATGTTTTTGCGTGTAGTTCGGCGATTGGGTATTACGGCGATCGCGGCAGCGAAGTGTTGAACGAGGAGAGCGCACCCGGGGTTGGGTTCCTTCCTGATGTTTGCCAGGAGTGGGAAGCGTCGACGCGAGCGGCGGCGGAAGCGGGCATCCGCACGGTGCAGATGCGGACCGGCATCGTGCTCAGTCCAAAGGGCGGCGCGCTGGGAAAGATGTTGCTGCCTTTCAAGTTGGGCGTGGGCGGCAAGATCGGTGACGGGCGGCAGTGGATGAGTTGGATCGATGTGCAGGATATGGTGGGCGCGATTCATCACATCCTGAAGAGCGATCTGTTGCAAGGGCCGGTCAACATGGTTGCGCCGAGGCCTGTTACGAATACGGAATTCACCAAGACGCTGGCCAGCGTGCTGTCCCGGCCTGCAATTTTTCCCGTGCCGGCCTTCGTGGTAAAAACAGCCTTCGGAGAAATGGGAGAAACAGTTTTATTAGGAAGCCAGCGCGTGGAACCGACGCAGTTGGTGATGAGTGGATATCCGTTTCGCTTCAGCACATTGCGCGCATCGCTGGAAAACATTGTCAAAGCCTAGCCCGCCTGCTCACGCCCGGTTGTGATGCCCGTCACAGACTACGGGCCTCGGCTACTGTCAGGCTGTAGCAGGCTGGAAATGACGAAAAGACTCATCGCCGCGCTTGTGCTGGCTTCGCTGGCTGGCTGGAGTGTGCCGGTGGTGTTGGCGTCGTCGGGGCAGATCTCCGTGATGGCGCAGAAATCGGCTGCGCAGCCCGCATCCGGTGCGCACGATCATGCTTGCTGCCCGGGCATACATTCGCGATTTGTCCCTCCTGCGTTCGTGACGCCCTCCCCCGCCGACCTACCTTGCGATCAGCATCCCTGCTGCGCCAAACAAGCGCCGCAGAATCCGCCCGCACTGCCGGCGGCAAGCAGGACTCTACGGCCCGGTCCAGACGGCCTCCCGGTGACCGTTGCGGAGCATAAACTCGGCGTTCGAACCCGCACATTAGCCGAAATAACCAGCAGCAGCCCGTTTCAGATCTCTTCCATACGAAGCACCGTCCTTCGCATCTGAGTTCTCCTCCCGCGCCTGAGGCGCAATCCCTTCGAAGAAGCAGATAGGCACAGTCATCGATGCCTGTCGGCTTTCGGATCTGGCGTGAGCCGGAAAGAGAACTTCAGACAGAATACGGAGACTTTCAATCATGAAATACAAGATGCTAGCCCTGATACTGGCCCTGACCGTCGCGTCCTGGGCCCAAACCGCAACCCAAACCACGCCCGCTACTCCGCCGCAGAGCACCGTTCCAGCGGAGAAGGCGAAGTGCGCCTGCTGCGACAAAACGGCCGCTGCCGATTCCAAAGACGCACATGCCTGCTGCGCGCATCATGACATGAAGAGCGACATGGCCGCCATGAAGGACGGTAAAGAAATGGCTTCATGCTGCGCGGGGAAGGACGCGAAGTCGAGCGACGGCAAGGATGCCATGGCGTGCATGAAGGGCGACAAGGACAAGGCCACGGCCTCTTGCTGCAAAGACGGCTGCAGTAAAGACAGCTGCGGAAAAAATAAAGATAAGACCGCATCTGCGTGCTGCGGCGAGAAGTGCGGCAAGGACGGTGGGAAAGGTTGCTGCGCGGGGATGAAGTCAGACAAGACAGCCAAGAGTTGCTGCACGAAAGAACTGCACAGCTAGAGTGGTGGGCGTCCCGCCTGCACATGCGAGGGCAAGTTGCGCTCGCTACGGCGGCGGGACGCCGACGCTACGATTGCCGGACCGGTAACGCGCAGACTGCTCCTTCCGTGAAATTTTCTGCTTCGATTCCGAAGGCGTGGTCGAAGCGCGCGCGGTAGTTCTCCCATGCGATTCCGGACGTGAGTTCCACGAGTTCTCGTTCATTGAACTTTTCCCGCAGTCGGGCAAACAAGGCATCCGTCACTTCCACTGGAGTTCGCGTCATGGCGTCGGCGTATTCCAGGACGAGCCTCTCCAGGTCGGAGAAGTTGAAATTCGTTCTGTAACTGTTCAGATTGGCGATTTGCTCGGCTGAAATTCCGCTCGCTCTGCCCACGGCAGAGCCAATGTCAATTCAAAATGGACATCCGACCAGGGTAGCAACGCGAAGCTCTGCGAGGCCTTTGAGTTTGGGATCGATGAGCTTCGCTCCCATCTGCGACTGCTCCATCTGAAGGTATCCCCAGAAAATCTTGGGATGATGCGCCGTCACCTGAATGGGCATGATGAGGCGGCCAAGGCGGCGCTGCGTCAGAGAGTAGACGATCCCGACAAACAGCCTTCGGATCGGGCCGCCCTGATTGCGCGGAGCGCCAGGAATACGGGCCATGAGGACCTCCTCACGAATTTAAATCAGTCCGGCCTGAGGCGTTCATCTCGTCGTGCAGCTTTTGAAGCAGCTGTGCACGTTGTTCCGTGCTCAACTCCCGCTGCAGTTCCTCCAGAGCCAGAGCCATGATGTGGTAGTGATGAGCGCCGGCGTACTTGGGGTCCGCAGTAATGTTGAGCCAGAGCTGGTGCATGAGTTCGACATCCTGCGGGCGCATACGGGGAGTGTGCGGTCCCAGCGAGTATTCACGGACGGTGCCGTCCGGAGCGCACACTTCCAGAGTCAGACGCGGACGCGGCTCGGGCAGACGCTCCCAGGCATCGCCGGTAAGTTTGGCCTGTTCGTCGGCAGTGAGCTTGTTGGAAAGCCCGCAGATCACGCGATTGGAATCAAGCCGCTGCGCGGTCACCATGATGGCTTCGAAAACGTCGGTCGCGGGCACAACCAGCAGGTGGATCGGCTTGCCTTCTTTTTCCGCTACGGCGACGGCGGCGGTGAAGAGCTCCTGCTCGTAGTGGTCGAATACCTGGCTCGCTTCAAAGACCGAACTGCCGCTGAAACTGTGCTCGCGATGGTATAAGCGGGCGCTCATGACCACGACGTCTTGCTTGGAGGTGTTGGTATGACTGAGCACATGCCGCAAGTAGTAGAGATTGCGGGGGTCGCGAACGGCGACCAGGACATTGCCGGCCCGCACTCCCATGGCGCCGCTGCCGAGTTCCTGATTGCCATAGACGCGGAACTGGTCGAGTTGCTCGGGCTTGCCGTGGCGCTCCTTCGCAACGTGATGCTCGGAGATCGTAAAGATCGTAAAGAAGACCACGCTGAAGACAATGCCCGCGATCGTAGCCTCATACTTGGTAAACAGATTCACAATTGCGGTCATGAAGAGCACCGCAGAGATGCAAATGAGGCCAATGGGAACTTCCATCTTTCCGATGTGCAAATTCCCCGGAACTTTCCACTCGCGGTTGCCTGGCTCGGTGAAACGCAATACCAGCACCGCCAGCGACTTCATGGTGAAGCTCCAGATCACTCCAAAAGCGTAAAGCGCGGCCAACTGGTAGACGTCTCCACGGCTGAGGATGATCGTGAGTAATTGCATGCCGACGATGAGGTTGATAATGCGGTAGCTGGTGCCGTAGCGGTGGTGCGGCCGCTGAAACCAGCTGGTCAGCACGCCATCTTCCGCCACGCGGTTCAGGACCCCGTTCGCGCCCACGATGGAGGTATTTTGCGCGCCCGCCAGGATCAGCACGCCCACCAGAACGACGAAGCCGTGGAACAAGAGCTTTAGAGTGGTCGGCCCCACCAGGTACATCGAGATGCCGCCAATGAGGTTCGCGAAATAATCGGGGCGGACATTGTCCGGAATGATCATCACCGCGAAGAACGAGACCAGTGAGGTGAATAACAGGCTGTAGATGAAAATCACCAGCCCGGTTTTCTCCAGGTTCTTCAACTTGGGATGTTCGATTTCACGGTTGACCTGGGCAAGAGTCTCTTCGCCGCTCATGGCGAGCACGGAGTGCCCGAAGCCAACGAACGCAATGATCCAGATCCAGTGGCTGAACCAGGTTCCGTTAAGCCAGCCTAGCGACTCTTTGTTCAGCGGAACCACGCCGGGGTGCAGCGGGTTGGGAGGCAACTGAATCGGCGCACGCAAAACCGTGATCGTGCACCAGAGGATCAGAATCACCACCATGACCGTGGTAATGGCCATAATCTGCAACGCCTTCTGGCTGGATTCGTGGATGCCTTGAGTGTTCTTCCACCAGAAGTAAACGACCACGATCACCGCCACGCCTGCGGCAAAGTAGTTGTCGGAAAAGGCGAGATCCCGATGCAGGTATTGCCGGCCAAGGTCCTTAATGAATCCCGCCAGGTATTGCCCTGCAGAAACCGCGCTGATCGGACCAGTCAAGACGTAGTCGAACAGAAGCGCCGAGACCGAAAACTTGGCCAGAGTTCCGCCCATCGCCTCTTTGACGACGCGATAGACGCCGCCGCGGACGAACATGCTGCTGGACTCAATGTAGAGCGCGCGGACGGCATAGCTGAACAGCATGACCGCGAGGATGAACCAGGGCGCACTCTTGCCGATCACCTTCTCGGCGTCGCCGCCTGCGTAATAAGCGGAAGAGGCTAGATCCGACAGAACGATGGCAGAGGCGCGCCAGAACGAGATGAAGGTCAGCATCACCGTGGTGGCGACGAAGACCTTTACTGCCGGTTTGGTTCCCTCAGGGGCTGTGGCCATGCTTCGTATGAATGGCGAAAAATATGATTAAGGTTGAACCCATTGAAGATAGCACAGCGAGGCGAGGAAGCGTCTTCTGTGCTTCGCAGCCTTCGGTGTGCCAAGGTTTCGCCGACCCTTCACTTCTTCGGCGCGAGGTAGGTGTGCGTGATCCGGTCGTGCCAGCAGAGCGAATCCTCGTCGAGAAAGACCCAGGCGTATCCCATACCGGCGGAGACTGCGGAAAGGCAGGCTGCCAGTACCCGCCAGCGGCGCAGCGATCGGCTGGCCGATGTGCCGTCAAATCGGGTCAATTCGAGACCGGCGGCGCGCAACCCTGGAGTGTTGGCGGAGTAAACGATAAGCAGATACTGGTACGCCGCCCAGAACAAGCAGGAGATTCCAGCGGCGAGCCCGAGAATCTGTACCCGCGGCGGACGCACTCCGGCAACCTTCCAGAAAATGAGACCGAACAGAGCCGACGCTGTGGCGATGATCAGCCCGTCAACCAGCGCGGCGACGAGACGCAGCCCGAGCGGCGCAGACTGCAGGGGGATGTCGATGCCGGGCCGCTTCTCCGCTTCCTTTTGCTCGACGGCCTCGATGGTGATCCCACCCAGCGCCGGAGGTGGCGGCGTAACGTCGGGGACATCCAGAATTCGCGGGCGATCGCTAACAGAATCTGCGAGCTGATCCGGTGGCGGCGTCGGCGGTCCCCAGGCAAATCTCGGAAACTCGATAATCTTCGCCGTGGTGTGCGCAACTCCTGGACGTGCGGGCTGGTTCGTTGGCGATGGTGCAGTTTCGGCGGGATGCGCCTGCCGAACTTCCGCTTCTCTCGCGGGGGCAGGCTCGTGCCTGGTTGCATCGAGCGCAAGGGCATGGGTCGAGACCGGCTCGAATGTGGGGAGAGGCGAAGATTCGACAGCCGCGCTGGGGCTTCCCGGCTCGGAGGCTTCGAACCGCAGCCTAAGTGATGGGTACCGTGGCGGACGCACTTTGCGGCGCGCACGATAACGGCTCAGCCGGTCGGAAAGCTCGTCACGCCAAGCAGACGCATCGCCGGCGGCGAGCATCGGCGCGATTTCCGTGCCCACCGCTTCCGATTCAGAAACTTCATCGAACGATGACCCGAGTCCCGCCTCGGAAACAGGCCTGCCCTGCAACAACGCAGAGGGAAGGGGCTCCGAGGGGCAACGGCAAACTTCTCCACACAGCAGACAATTCATGAAAGCCAGTCTTTTGAAATCGTACTCATTGGTGCCAAACGTACAACCGGAAGTAAGGCAACGGGAATCCTAGCCTCTTTCGCCACTTTGCCGGGCGGCCAGCGCCGTGCTAAGTTCACGATGCCGACGGCAGATCGCGGAAAGGGCAGGCACGTCTTCGATGGACGATCTTCTTCCGTTGATTTTCTTCCGATGACTCTTCGCACTAGATTCCTTATCACGGCGCTGTTTCTTTGTCATCACCTTCCCGCCCTCGCGCTAGTAACCAGCCAGTTGCTTGTTGAGAATTCCCTTCAAACAGCGAATTCTTCTCCACAAAAATCCAGTCCGACCGCAGGACCCACAGCGCAGAGTTCGAGTTCTCTGTGCGCAAGACTCGCCGCAGCTCAGGATTCGGATTCGGCCACCATCTGCGCCGACCAGCAGGAAATGGACGGCGACGTCTACAAATTGCATGGCCATGCCGAAATCCGCTATCGCACCTACATTCTCCGCGCGGATGAGGTCACCTACGATTCGAATAGCGGCGATGCGACAGCCACGGGGCACTTCAGTGTCGACGGCGGCCCGAACGACGACCACATCAAAGCCAGTCACGGGACCTACAATCTGACCGCCGAGACCGGGCACTTCTACGACGTCACCGCGACGACCGGTCTGCAGTTCCGCGGCAATCGCGTGGTGCTAACCTCAACCGCGCCCTTTGCATTCTCCGGCAAGCGCGTGGAGAAGGACAGCCCTGACCACTACCTGGTTTATGACGGAATGATTACCACCTGCGAACTTCCCCGTCCGAACTGGATGTTTCAAGCGCGCAAAGTTGTAGTCGATGTAGGGGGCAATGCCAGCATCTACCACAGCAAATTCGTGCTGCATGGGTTTCCCGTTTTCTACTTCCCCTACGCAACCCATCCGGTAGCTCGCGAAGTGCGCGGAACCGGATTCCTGATTCCGACCATCGGCCGCTCGTCCACCAAGGGCAATATTGTCGGCGACTCCTTCTACTGGGCAATCAACCGCAGCATGGACGCCACTGTGGGCGCGGAATACTTCTCGCTGCGGGGATGGTCGCAACGAGGCGAATTCCGGGTGCGCCCCAGCGATACTTCGTACGTAGATCTGAGTTACTTCGGCGTGATCGACCGCGGGCTCAGCGAGCCCCCGACGTGCACCGGGACGCCCCCCGTCTGCGTGGCGACGCCCCCGTTGAAGGAAGGTGGCGAGGAGGTGCGCCTGCCAGCCGAGGGCAACTTTTACGGCTTTCGTGCAGTTTCCAATATCGACTATCTGAGTTCGTTTCTTTTTCGGCTGGCTTTCAACGAGGTTTTTACCCAGGCCATCAACTCCGAAGTGAAATCACAGGTCTTTCTCTCAAAGACCGACAACGGATTCTCCTACGGCGGCATGGTGGAGCGCTACCAGAATTTCTTTCAGACCACCCAACCAGACGGCTCGCTCTCGAATCCACCTTCTTTTGATTCAATCCGCGTTTTGCATACGCCAAGTGTGGATGCGTCCAGCGTCGACCGCGCGATCGGCCGCTCCCCGTTCTTCTGGTCTTTCGATGCCTCGGTCGCAGGCCTTTCGCGCAGCGAGCCCGGCTTTCATACCAGCAGTTTGCTGGGTCGCTTCGATTTCAATCCAGAAATCTCGTTGCCAGTGCAATTCCGCGGATGGTCCCTACGCCCAGCTCTCGCCCTCCATGAAACTTACTACACCGAGCGCTTCGTGAACGGAGTTTCAGTCCCGGATCCTACGAACCGGCAGGCCCTGGAAACGTCCGTCGAAGTCAGGCCCCCAGTCCTGGAGAAGATCTTCGCCAAGGAATTTCTGGGTAAAAAGTGGAAGCACGTCATCGAACCGCGGATCGTCTATCGTTACGTGACTGGGGTGAACGATTTCGCGCAGGTGCTTCACTTTGACGAACGCGACATCCTCAGCGATACCCACGAAGTCGAGTACGGATTCGTGACCCGTCTGTACTCGAAGCGAATCTCCTCCATTCAGAACTGCGATACTCCCATGACGGGCCTCGCAGTTGGCGCCGCAGCGCCCGAACAGACCGTCCCGTGGCAGCGCATGATCAGTCTGGATAGCCAGCTATGCGCCGTTGGTCCTGAAACCAAGGAGATCGTTAGTCTGGAAATTGCCCAAAAATACTTCCTCGATCCAACCTTCGGAGGAGCGCTCGTACCTGGACAACGCAACGTCTTTACCACGACGGAAGATTTGACGGGCATCGCCTTCGCCACCGAACCACGGCACCTTTCGCCGCTGGTGTCGCGACTGCGGGTTGCGACCAGCAGCCACACCGACACCGAGTGGGACCTCGACTACGATTTCCAACTGGGACGCGTAAACGCGAATACGCTGATGGTTAACTACAACCTGGGATCGTTTACGGTAGGCGGCGGCGATGCTTTTTTGCAGATTCCTCAGCCCAACACAACGTCAACTCTTGCGCCAGCTGAGGGCACGTGTACTCCCTCGACGAACCCTACGTCACAACCAGTCTGCAAGTTTAACCAGTTCCGGGTGGCACTGGGCTATGGCGGACTCGCTCGCCATGGGTTCAGCGCCGCCGCGGCCGTCGGGTTCGATGCGGAGGCGCGCCAATTGCAGTTCGCCTCGGCCCAGACCACCTACAACTGGAATTGCTGTGGCATCACGCTGGAATATCGCCGCTATGCGATCGCGAATGTCCGCAACGAGAATCTTTACCGCTTCACGTTCAGCCTGGCGAACATAGGATCATTTGGAAATCTGAGGCGGCAGGAACGGCTGTACTAGGCTTCGCCTAAGGGCGGAGGCTGATACCATAGAAGCCATGCAGGACCCTGAAACTACCACCGGCGAGAAGGATTCACGGTTGCAGGAAGACCTGCGCCAACTGGGACGCGTGCTCGTCGCCTATTCTGGCGGCGTCGACTCCGCCTATCTCGCGTGGGTGGCTCACCGGGTCCTGGGCAACGGCATGCTGGCAGTGATCGCCGACTCTCCGAGCCTCGCGCGCACTCATCTGAGCGACGCCGTTGCCTTCGCCAATGAGCAGGGGATTCCGGTCGAAGTGATCACGACCTCTGAACTCGATCGTCCCGAGTATGTGCGCAACGACGGGCAGCGCTGCTTTCAGTGCAAGGACGAACTTTTTGCTGTGATGGAGAAGCTTCGGGAGGCACGGGGCTTCGACGCAATTGCCTACGGAGTGAATCTCGACGATCAGGGAGACTTCCGGCCGGGGCAACAGGCTGCACGACAGCACCACGTCGCGGCTCCACTGCTGAAGGCCGGGCTCACCAAGCAGGAGATTCGGGAGTTGGCACGTCAGGCTGGACTGCGTATCTGGGACAAGCCCGCATCGGCCTGTCTGTCCTCGCGCATCGAGTATGGCCGACCGGTCACCCGCGAGGCGCTCGATGTGGTCGAGCGCGGTGAGGACGCCATTCGAACCCTCGGATTCCGGCAGTTCCGAGTGCGCCATCATGGCGACATCGTCCGCATCGAGATCGCGCGCGAGGAACTCGCACGTGCTTTGAATCCCGCGATGGCAGCCGAGTTCACCGCGATCTTTAAGGCGCTGGGATTCAAGTTTGTGACTCTCGACCTGGAAGGGTTCCGATCAGGATCGATGAATACCTTGCTTCCTGCGGAACAACTCCGCCGCACCGGCTAGAAGCGTCGCGGGCCGCGGTGTTCGGGGGCGAGCCCGCATTCGCTGTGAGATAATCGAGAGATACCTGTTAATGTTGAGGCGGTTTTTGGTGATCCTAATTCGACGTTCGCTGCTCATTCTGCTTCTGGTTTGTCTGGGTTGTGTCGCCCAGTCTGCGCCTCCTGATGTGGCTCGCAAAATCGAGCATCAGGTGCGCTCGTACTACTCCATTCCCTCCGAGGTTAAAGTGACGGTGGGCCCAATTACTCCCAGCACCGACATGACTGGATACGACGGCGTGACGGTAAACATTGACGGCGGCGATGGCAAGCAGAAGGATTTGAAGCTCCTGCTGTCCAAAGACCGCGGCACCATGCTGCGCGTGACCAAGTTCGACCTGACCAAAGATCCGTTCAGCGAACTGATGAGCAAGATCGACGTGACGGGGCGACCTTCGCGCGGAGCTAAATCGGCCAAGGTTGTGGTGGTTAATTTTGACGACTTCGAGTGTCCATTCTGCTCACGCATGCACCAGACGCTGTTTCCCGAGATCTTCAAAGAGTATGGCGACCGGGTTACGTTCATCTACAAAGACGACCCGCTGACGGAGATCCATCCGTGGGCGCTGCATGCGGCGGTTGACGCGAACTGTCTCGCGTCCCAAAACGGCGATGCCTACTGGGATTTCGCGGACTACATCCACGCCAACAAGCGTGAAGTGGATACAGAAAAGACTCCGACGGCGCGCTTCGACGCGATTGACAAGATGACGATGCTGCAGGGGCAGAAACACAACGTGGACGTAACGAAGCTTCAATCCTGCGTGAAAGCGCAGAACGAAGATGCCGTAAGAGCATCCATGAAAGAAGCCGATGGACTTGGCGTCAGCGGAACGCCGGCCCTTTTCATCAACGGCCAGAAGATTGACGGGGCGGTTCCCATCGGCGAAGTGCGTGCCGCGCTGGACGCCGCTTTACGAGACGCGGGGGAACCCGTGCCGCAGCACGCTCCATCAGCTCCCGCGCCAGTATCCCGGTAACTTGTAGCTAAGGAACGCAGAGCGGCTGCTTTCTCGGTCTGGAGTTTTGTTTGTTTGCAGGCAGGAACGGAGAAACATCCTTGAAAACAAACTCATTCTTTGCCCGGTCCGCCGCGGCGCTTGCCGCTGCTGTACTGCTGGCAGCTCTAGCCGCTTGCAATGCGAAGACCGGTGGCGATGTGATGGCCACCGTGGACGGCAGAAAGATCCTGAAGTCCGACGTCGACAGTTATTACGAGAACCAGGTCGCTTCGGCCCAGCAAGCACCCACCGGCGAACAGGCGACAGCGTTGCGCCTGAATATTCTGCACCAGCTCATCGAGGACGAAATCGTCATGCGCCGCGCCGAGAAGCTCGGCCTGCTGGCCACAGACGAAGAAGTCGACCGCAAATATAACGAGATCAAGTCGCCGTCCTCGGAAGAAGAATTCCAAAAGCGGTTGCAGGAAAAGAAGATCACGCTGCCCGATTTCAAGCGTGATATTCGCCGCTCGATCACCCTCGAAAAAGTGATGAACAAGGAAGTCTCGTCCAAGATCAATGTGACAGATCAGGACATTACGGACTACTACAAAGCGCACAAGGGCGAGTTCAACCTGATTGAGCCGCAGTACCATCTGGCGCAGATTATGGTGACTCCAGCGCCGAATCCGCAGGCTCACAATCAGAACGACAAGGCACAGAACGAAGCCGAAGCCCGCAAGAAAGTTCAGATGATCGCGAACCGGCTGGACAGTGGTGATGACTTCGCGTCCCTCGCCATGAAGTATTCCGAAGACCCGGAGACCTCCGGGAATGGCGGCGATCTCGGCACGGTGCCTGAATCGGGGCTGAAAGGCACGGATCCGGCAACCCGCGATGCCGTAATGAAGCTCAAGCCGGGGCAGTATAGCGCTGTCGTTGCTGTGGTGAACCCCGCGACCAGGCAGGCCGTGGGATACCGTATCGTCAAGCTGGTGTCGAAGGAACCGGCGGGACAGCGCGAGTTGTCCGATCCGCGGGTGCAGCAAGCAATCCGCTCGCAACTGCATGACCGCCGCGAACAGTTGCTAAAGGCGGCGTACTACGAGGTCTTGCGGGATTCCGCGAAGGTCGAGAACTTTTATGCGAAGAAGGTGCTCGACAGCAATGGGATGGAGAAATAGTCGCGCGAGTGATCGACCGCATTACTCGACGATCGCCAGGACATCTCCGGCGTTGACCGCGGCGCCCTCACTGACCAGAATCTTCTGAATCGTCCCCTTCTTCGGCGATTTGATTTCGTTCTGCATCTTCATGGCTTCGACTACGAGGACACCGGCACCTGCCTCGACTTCAGCTCCCTGCGTCACCAGTACACGGACGATCTTGCCAGGCATGGGAGCGGTCAGCTTCTTGGGCCCTTGATCATCGACGGCACGCACCCGGCCGCGCAACGAGCGAGGATCGCGGACTTCCGCGGCAAAGCGTGCGCTGCCGACCCATAGATGCATCTCACCGCCGACACGTTCGCACTTGACCTCATACGCCTGATTACCGATGCGGAGCGAAAGGACGTCGGGCCGCGCGAGAATGGCGTCAACCTCAACGTGGTGCCCATCAAGACGGGCCAACCAGCGCCCTTTGGCCTGAGTGAGGTCGAGCCGATGATGTTTGCCGTCGATGGCGATGTCGTACGTCATGAATGACAGTTGTCGCTCGCCGGTTGCCCCTTGCCAGTAACACGATTGCGCTTCATCGCGTTGCCTCTTTGTGGGCCGCCAGCTTCCAGTTCGAAACCGGGTTCGGCTTGGTAATCGGGGACTCGTTTCCATTCGAGCGCTCTCCGGCTCCAGCGGCGGTGGAACCGAGGGCGGCAAAAATTCCGGCGGCAATGGCTGCGACTTCGATCGCCTGGGGATCTGCCGGCGCTTCAGTTTTTTTCTGCTTCAAGAGACGATCGAGAAAGCCGGTGTCCATCTTGGCGGCGCGAAAATCGGGATCGCTCAGAATTCGCCGGAAGAGCGAGATATTCGTCTTGATCCCTCCTACAAAGTATTCATTCAAGGCGCGCGTCAATCGGCTGATCGCCTGTTCGCGGTCAGTGCCGTAACCGATCAGTTTCGCCAGCAGCGGATCGTAGTCCATCGGAACCGTCCAGCCTTCGTACATACCGCTGTCGCGGCGGATTCCCGGTCCTGAAGGCAGCAGCAGAAGTGTGATCTTGCCCGGACTGGGGAAATAGTTATTGTCGGGGTCTTCGGCATAAATGCGGCATTCGATGGCGTGCCCGCGCAGGGTCACTTCGTTCTGCGTGAAGGGCAGCCGCTCGCCAGCCGCAATGCGAATCTGCAGATGCACCAGATCGAGCCCGGTAATAAGCTCGGTTACGGGGTGCTCGACCTGCAAGCGCGTGTTCATCTCGAGGAAGTAGAAATTCTTCTGCTGGTCGACCAGGAATTCGACAGTGCCCGCATTTGTATATCCCGCGGCTTGGGCGACTCGAACGGCGACCTCGCCCATTCTTTTCCGCATGTCGGGATCGACGATGGGGGAAGGCGCTTCTTCAACCACTTTCTGATGGCGGCGCTGCAGCGAGCACTCACGTTCGCCGAGATACACCGTGTTGCCGTGCTCATCGGCGAGCACCTGCATCTCGATATGACGCGGATTGATGATGGCTTTCTCGATGTAGACTTCGCTGTCGCCGAACGATCGTTCGGCCTCGCTCCGCGCTCCTTCCAGAGACGTCTTCAATTCTTCGGGCGCGTGCACGAGGCGCATGCCTTTTCCTCCGCCTCCGGCGGCAGCTTTCAGCATTACGGGATATCCGATGCGCGCGGCAACCTGCTCAGCCTGCTCGAGAGACTCGAGGCCGCGGGAAGTTCCTGGAACGAAGGGAACGCCAGCACGCTCCATGGCCTGCCGGGCGCGCGTCTTCGAACCCATCGCGTCCATGGCAGCGGCAGTCGGACCAATGAACTTGACTCCTGCGTCCACGCACGCTCGGGCAAACTTCGCGTTCTCGGAAAGAAAACCGTATCCAGGATGAATCGCGTCAGCGCCAGAGCGGGCCGCGACATCGAGGATTTTCTGAATGTTGAGATACGATTCGGATGCGGCGGGGGCACCGATGGGATACGCTTCATCGGCCTTGCGGACATGGAGCGAGGCGCGGTCGACGTCGGAGTAGACCGCTACGGCGGCAATTCCCATCTCGTGGCAGGCGCGGATGACGCGTACAGCAATTTCTCCGCGGTTCGCGATGAGAATCTTCTTGAACATTTTCTTCAGCAGATGCCACGCTTGGAGAACCCAAGATTCTACCTGAGATCTCGCGATAGCGGCTGCGTGCCCGGGGAGGACCGGTCTAGCCATCAGCAAACCGCAGGCCATTCTACCCGGGCTGACAAGTTCGATGACAGGGTGCTATCGTTTCCGCCAGGTGCCAGTCATGACAGATTCCAATTGCCTGTTCTGCCGCATCATCCGCGGCGAGATCCCCGCCAAAAAGATTTATGAGGACGACCACGTCTTCGCCTTCGAAGACATCAATCCGCAAGCGCCCACGCACGCTCTCATCATTCCCAAGAAACATTTCGCCGGGTTGAAAGAAGCCGATGTCGCCGACGCGGAAATCATCGGTCGTTGCCACCTCGCTGCCGCTGAAATCGCGCGCCAGCATAACATCGAGCAGGGGTACCGCACGGTCTTGAATGTCGGCCCCGGCGCCGGACAGTCCGTCTTCCATCTCCATGTTCACCTGCTGGGCGGACGTCCGCTCAGTTGGCCCCCGGGATAAGTGGTCGCGCGTACGCGCAAGGAAAACCCACCGCCGCAGCGGTGGGTCGTTTCCAACTCCATGCAGGCCGAAGTTACTGCACCGTGGGCTCCGCATCCTCCGGCGCACCATGCCGCCGCAACAACTGCGGCAGATTCTGCGAGAACGCCGACCGCGGCAATACCATGTCACAGCCGACTTCGTGGGCTTTTTGTTTCAGGTCTCCCTGCACGTGAGACAGGAATCCGATGATCGACGTCCCCTTCTTCAGCTTGCTCTTCAGCTTCGGAATCAGGGTGAGCGGTTTCACGCTGGCATTGTTCAGATCGAAAATAATCAGCGACGGTTTTTCTTCGCCGTTTTGCGACATCTTCTCCATCAGATCCTTGTCGGACTTCACGAACTCAACTTTCACGTTGAGCTTGCGCGCCGTTTCCTGGATCTTTGCCATGAAGAACAGATCTTCGATGAAGGCAAAGATGCGCGAGTTCGCATCTTCGCTGCTCGCCGGCAACGGCTCCGGTTCGGGCTGAGGATATTGCGTCGCAAAGCCGGGACGCTGCCGCCCGCCGCCTTTGTGACCGTTGTTGCCTCCGGCCAACGCCGCACGATAGCTGTGATCCATCGGCGCCGTATAGATGCCATCTTTGTTTTCCCGGCTCAGACCCTGTCCGGGCCGTTGTCCGCGCTGGTTGTGGGGACGGCGTCCGCGCCGCCTTCTTCTGCCGCCGCCTCCGCCACCGCCGGAGGGTCTTCCTGGTCCTGCGTTCATAGTCCTCTCAAGCTTTTGCGCATTGAATGCAAAATTTTACAGAATCCCAAAGGCCCCGCCAGTCGCGCGGTTCCCGCTGCTGAAGACAAAGCTCCGCCCCTTATACAGAATCGAATCGACGCAGTTGCGGGTAGCGACTGGACACACTATGGAACGAACCCCAACTCTAGAAACGAACTGCTCTTCGCGAATGAAAACTCTAATTCGTAACTCAGTATCGATTTTCCGTTTTATCGGATCCGTCTGGCGCCGCCTCGGATCGGCTGGCGCGGAAGGCCTGCGCGGGAACGAGGCCTAAAATGAGAACAACTCAATGGTACTCGTCCTTGCTCAACCGCGCAAGGCCCCACTCACCCGCGTTTTGCACAGGAGGACATGACTCTCAGGATTCGCTGGGCGTCCCATCGCCATGCCGCGGAAGCCGCAAGCTCAAAGCGGCAAGCCGCTACTCCCCGCTCGAGACTTCCCGTGCCCACTGCTGGGCCTGCCAGAAGAACGCGGCAACCTCCTCGGAATCCAGTCGGAGAGTCCTGCTCAACTCTGCCGCAGCCTCCCACTCTCCGCTCTCGTGCGCCAGCATCAACTGGTACACCGGACGAAGAGGACTCGCCTTCCCGAGCAGCACCGTCTTGGTGGCGTGATCCAGCGGAATTTTTTCCAGCACTTCGGCCATGGGCATTTCCAGCATGGCATCGATGAGCGACAACAACCCGAGCAGGAATAGATCTGATTCCCCATGCTGAACCCGAGGCGCGATCAGTTCGCCAAACCGTCCGCGCACCAGCGCCGACAGCACCAGGTCGCTGGTCTTTTCCTGCCCCGCTCCTACCGCAGCGACCAGCCGTACCCACCGCCGCACGTCTCGCTCACCTAGAATCGACAGGGCATGCCGCACCGAGTGAATTTCGTTCTGAAATCCGAACATGGCCGAATTCAAATACCGCAGCAGGCGGTAGCATACCGATGCCTCCGCCTTGATCAGCTTCTCCAGTCCTCCCACATCCAAGTCTGGACGCGATACTTCCTGGAGCATGCGCAGATAATTCATCCGGTTCGCCGGCATGTCGCGCGTGTTCATCATCTCCGGACGCCGGAAGAAATAGCCCTGGAAATACACGAATCCTTGATCCCGCGCCCGCACGAACTCCGCGTGGGTCTCCACTTTCTCCGCCAGCATGCGACAGCGTCCCCGCCCGAACCGCTTGACGATCACCGCGCGCTGCTCTTCCGTCGTCAACAGCATCTCGACCTTGAGGATGTCCGCCATCTCCGCCAGGGCTTCGCGCGGATCGTTGGCTACATAGTCGTCCAGGGCGATCATGTATCCCGCCTCTTTCAATCTCTGGCAGGCCGCGACCACGTCCGGATCCGCCGGAACCGATTCCAGAACCTCCACCACGGTCGTCGTCGAGGGCAATAGCCTCACCAGTCCCTTGATCAGCGTATCCCGCGTGCAATTCACAAAGGCGCGGCGCCCGTCGCACAAAACGTCCAATCCCATCAGCAGCGTCCGGTCCAGCGTGGCCCGCGACGCCTCATCCGAATCACCGTGAAACGCGTTCTCCAACCCATCCCGAAACAGCAGTTCGTATCCGAAAACTTTCTCTTCCCGATCGAAGATCGGCTGCCGCGCCACATATCGCAGCGGCTTTACCTCTGCCCGGGCCACGCCTTGTCCAGCAGACATGTTTTCCACCCTAATTCACTATCGGCAGCGGATTGGAAAACCTGAAGGGGAGAGAGGATGCGCCAACCACCCGTCCTGGATTCGGTTTTTGCGGAAGTCGCTATTCTTCTGTTGTCTTCTTGTCTCTGGGTTGAAAGGCTTTCTAGCCAGACCGTCGATGCAACCTCACTCTAAGGAACTGAACTCATCGATCCTCGCCAAGGAAGGGTAGAAGGACATTGAGAGATTGATGCGTGGAGAACAGAAGTGGGTGCCCCATCCTTCTTTTCGCGTCTTTTGCGAAAAGAGGGTGGGGATCTTGACTTGAGTTTCTTCGGCGAACCGGATGAGTTACTAAACCCGCTGCACTCCGCCCAGTGAGGCAAGCGTCGTCACGATCTTTTGGGACCACTGCGCCACCTCATCCTCGCGCAGTGTCCGATCTGCGGATTGAAACCGCACCCGCAGCAAGACAGAATATTTCCCCGCCGTGATCGACCCGCCGCGGAAAATCTCGACCGGGCGAAACTCCTGCAACTCCGCGAGGCTCAGCCCCGCGACCGCCTTCCGCATCTCCTCAAACGAAATTTCGTCGGAGAACACAAACGAAAAATCTCGTTCGACTGCTGGATACTTTCCCAGCGGAACGAACTTTACTGTACGCAGCCCATTCTTATACAACTGCTCCAGATCAAATTCCGCCAGAAATACATCCTGACGCAGCTTGCGCGCTGCCGCTACTTCGGGATGGATCTGTCCAAACTGCGCTACGGTCGCGCCATTCACGCGCGCCCGCGCCGAGCGTCCGGGATGAAAATATTCCGCCGTCTCCCGGTCGTAGCTCACCTCTCCGGCAAACGCCGCCAGCAGATTCTCAACATCGCCCTTGAAGCCGCGAAACGTTTCTGATGCCGCGGCATGCTCGCCCTTGCTCACGTCCAGAGCGGCTCCCATGGGCAACGAAGCCCGCACCGCCGCTGCCGTTGCACCCAGACAGGCCCGTCTCGGTTCGACGCGCGGTTCGCCCGACGACGTGCTCGATAACTCGTACACGCTGCCAATCTCAAACAGCCGTGCTTCCGCGACATCGCGATTCAGATTCCACGACAACATATCGAGCATGCCCGGCGCCAGCGATGTCCGCATCACTGACGCCTCTTCGCTCAGTGGATTCTCCAACTCGAGTACTTTTGCCGACGAAAACTTCTCCGCGTCGGCGTGCGAAATGAAGGTCAGCGACACGGCTTCGTTGTATCCCAGCGCCAGCGCTCGCTCGCGCAAAGTCGCATCCATGGCTGCGTGCGGCAGTTCGACCACGGCCCCGCTGTACGCCGGCAGCGTGTTCTCAAACTTGTCGTAGCCATGTAGACGCGCAATCTCTTCGATCACGTCGATCTCGCGTTCCACATCCAGCCGCCAGCTCGGGATATGTACGCGGAATCGCGCATCGCCTTGCCCCTCAGGAATCAGAGCAAACCCGAGCCGCTTCAGGAGTTGGTAAATGAGTGCCGCGTCCAGACCTCCGCCCAGAATGCGCTTCACGTCCGCCACGTGAAGTACGACCGGAGCCTGATCCATCTTCTTCGACACCACGTCGACGACATCGCCAACCAGTTCGCCGCCGCCCGACTCCAGAATCATCTGCGCGACCAGATCGCACGACAAAACGGTCGATTCAAAATCCGCTCCGCGCTCGAAGCGGTGTGAAGCATCGGTGTGGATTCCATGCCGCCGCGACATCTCCCGCACGATTCCCGGATCCCACCATGCCGACTCGATCACGATGTTCCGAGTCTTTTCCGTGATCATCGTGTCGTATCCGCCCATCACTCCGGCCAGTCCCACGGGTTTCCTCGCATCGCACACCACGAGGTCTTCGGCAGTCAGCTTGCGCTCGACTCCGTCGAGCGTCTTCAGCGTCTCGCCGTCCCGCGCCTTCCGCACGATAATCTTCCCGCCCTCGAGCAGGTCCATGTCGAACACGTGCGTAGGCTTGCCGATCTCCCACAGAACATAGTTGGTCGCATCGACGGCATTCGAGATCGGCCGCTGATCGAGCAATTGCAGCCGGTGCGCAATCTTCTGAGGCGATGGCTTGATGTGAGTATTGCGAATCACCCGCGCCGAGAATCGAGGACAAAGCGCAGGCTCCTCGACGGTGATGGGGAAGGGTGGTCGTCGACCGTCACGCAACCGTGGAAGAGCGGCCCTTCAGGGCCGCGTCAGGTCCATTAGAAGTCGCGGCTTTAGCCGCTGAGGGCAGATTCGGCTGCAAGCTGCTTTCAGCGGCAGATCATAGATCGCCGCCGCCTCCCGCGCCACCCCATAATGATTCATCGCATCGGGACGATTCGTCCCAATCTCCATCTCAAACACGGTGTCGGCCCCGCTCCCGCTGATTCCCTCGACCGAAATCCCAACATTGGTCAAGTCCTCAGCCAGACGCCGGTCGTCGACCGCGAGATCGACAAAGTCGCGAATCCATTGTGGAGATAATTTCATTTATCGATGCTTTCACCCGGATAAAAATGCTGTCGTGGGCCTTCGTAGTGCTTAGAACTTCCGACCCACGTGATGGCGCAGTCTCTGGCAGCGAAGTGTATGTACGAGTTCCAATTGATCACGAAAAAACTGTGGGCGAAGGCACCTGCCGGAATTCTATCCAGAAGTTTGGGGTCAATGTTCTTCGTGTACCCTGGAATGGAGCGGGTCTCGTAGGTATCGACGATCCAGATTTCTCCAGGCGAATTGAAGTCATAGCCTTCACTTGGACTCGGCGGATCGATCACGACGAAGGCAACGCCTGAAATCTCGACCTCAGCGTCGCGAATATCGTCCCGCTGTTCGCGAGGGCCATCTGGATCGCCCACCGATAGCGACAGTGCCAAACGAATGATTCGGTGCTCGTAATCAATCGATAGATTCTTGAGCGCAGAATCGTGGAAGCCGCTGGGTAGTGTTTTTTCGAGTTCTGCCAGAGTCATCTGCCCTACCCAAATTGCTGTAAAAATCTCACATCGCCTTGAAAGAAATACTGCAGATCATCGACCCCATACTTCAGCAGCGCCAGCCGGTCCACGCCCATCCCGAAGGCGAATCCCGAAACCTTCTTCGGGTCATACCCGTTGTCCTTCACGAACTCAAACACATTCGGATCGACCATGCCGCACCCCAGCACTTCAATCCATCCCGTCTGCTTGCACGGACGGCACGGGGCGTTATCCGCGCCGCGCTTCCCGCTTCCGCCGCAGATGAAGCAGGTGACATACAACTCCGCGCTCGGTTCGGTGAACGGGAAGAACGACGGCCGGAAATGCGTCTTCACCGACGACCCGAACAGCGCCTTCATGGCGTGATCGAGCGTCCCCTTCAAATCTCCGAAGGTAATGTTGGTGTCGACCGCGAGCCCTTCGATCTGATGAAACATCGGCGAGTGGCTCGCATCCGGAGGATCGTTGCGATGCACCGTCCCCGGAATCACAATGCGAATCGGCGGCCGCATCTTCTCCATCGTCCGAATCTGCACCGGAGAAGTATGCGTGCGCAGCAGCAACCGCTCGCGCTGCGGCTTCGACTGCTGCCCCGCGATGAACAGCGTGTCCTGCGTATCCCGCGCCGGATGGTTCGGAGGAAAATTCAGCGCCTCGAAGTTGTAGTAATCCGTCTCGACGACCGGCCCTTCAGCGACGGAATATCCCAGCTTCTGGAAGACGCCAACAATCTCGCGCCAGGTTTGCATGACGGGATGCTCCGCCCCAATCGGACGCCGCACGCCCGGAAGAGAAATGTCGACGCTCTCGCGCCGCAAGCGAATCCCCGCCAGATCCGGCGATGTGCGCGCCTTCGACGAGTTCCGTAATCCGTGCCTTCAGTTCGTTGACACGAATTCCGGCCTCGCGCTTCGCTTCCTTCGGCGCGCCCTTCAGCCACAGATCGTTAATCTGTGTCAGGATCCCATTCTTCCGCGCCATCCACCGGTCGCGAAACGCTTTCAGTTCCGCATCATTGCGAACCTCGGCCGCCTCGGCCGTGCACGCATCAATGCATTCGCCCGCAGCCTTCTCCAGCGCCGCCGCCGAATAGTCAGTCAGTTTGGGAACGGTATATGCCACGATGAGTCTAAGCAAAACGCCTTGTCATCCTGAGCGCGTATTTTGCGCGAAGGACCTATGCAACTGCCTGCGGACTGCATAGGTTCTTCGCTTCGCTCAGAATGACAAAGCTAAAGCTGATTGAACAGATGAGAAAGCTTGCTGCTCCGGAAGCCGGAAGCCGAGAGCCGGAAGCCGCCTACGCCGCCCCGATCGCGCCCTTGGCCTGCGTCGTCAGATTCGCAAATCCCGCCGGATCTTTCACCGCCAGGTCCGCCAGAATCTTGCGGTCCAGCTCGATCCCCGCCAGCTTCAATCCATGAATGAACTGGTTGTAGCTCATCCCGTTCAGCTTGGCGGCCGCGCCGATGCGCACGATCCACAGCGAGCGATACTGCCGCTTGCGTTGCTTGCGGCCGGAGTAGGCAAACTTCAGCCCACGCTCTACCGCTTCTTTTGCCGAGCGGTACAGCTTCGACTTGGTAAGGAAATACCCGCTTGCGCGGTCTAATATCTTTTTGCGTTTGGCGCGGCGTTTGGTTCCGCGTTTTACACGAGGCATGGTTGTTCTCCTTTTTTTATTTCAACGTACTGGCGGCTGGAGGCAAGGACGATTCGCCATGGCGGCGATCTCTGGCCTCTTCACACGCCCCGAAGGCCGATTGCAGATCGGCCCGCATTGTTCGATTGAAGACTTCGTGATGAACGCTCTGATTCAATCCACAATCGGCAATCAGTACAATCGAAGCGAATTGCTTCACTGATACGGAATCATGCGCTTGACTTTGCGCTTATCGCCCTCGCTCACCAGCGCCGGCGATCCCAGATTCCGTTTCCGTTTCTTGCTCTTCGACGTCAGAATGTGACGCAGGTGCGATCGCCCCCGCTTCACCTTCCCCGTCCCGGTTAATTTGAAGCGCTTGGCAGCGCCCTTGTGCGTTTTCAATTTCGGCATAAACCCTCAGCTATTAGCATTTAGCAATTTGCACTTAGCGAAAACAGAAGCCCACCCAGGCATTTTCTCGGCTTGCGAAATGCCAGGTGCTAAGTGCCAATTGCGATTGATTTGTAATCGACCGCGAAAGCTGCACCCGCTACGACGCGGGCTTGGCGACCTGCGCCGGAGGAACACTCGGGCTGGGCGCACTCTGTGCCGCAGCCT
Organism: uncultured Acidobacteriaceae bacterium; assembly: GCA_963788555.1. Taxonomy (GTDB): domain Bacteria; phylum Acidobacteriota; class Terriglobia; order Terriglobales; family Acidobacteriaceae; genus Sulfotelmatobacter. The sequence goes on from CAWBHM010000009.1 coordinate 193,176, forward strand.
TATGTTTTTCTTCCCGCTGCTTGTCTTTCTCTCGTTCCTTCTCCGTCTTCTTCGGCGCCAGGATCGCGTGCAGCGTATTGCCTTCCTGCCGGGGACGGAACTCCACGATGCTGTGCGGCTCTACGTCTTTAATCAGCCGCTCCAGAATCTGGCGGCCCAGTCCGGTCCGCGTCATCTCGCGTCCGCGGAAGAAAATGGTCGCCTTCACCTTGTCGCCCTCATCCAGAAAACGCAAGACGTGATTCTTCTTCGTCTCGTAATCGTGGTCATCCACATTGATGCGGAACTTGACCTCTTTTACGGTGATCGTCTTCTGGTGCTTCTTGGCTTCGCGCTCTTTCTTTTCCTGCTGGTAAAGATACTTCCCGTAGTCCATGATGCGGCACACGGGAGGCTGCGCGGTGGGCGAAATCTCAACCAGGTCCAGATTCTTTTCGCGGGCTTTTTTGATCGCTTCGTAAGGCGGCATGATGCCAAGCTGCTGCCCTTCGTCATCAATCACGCGGATTTCGCGCGCCCGGATACGATCGTTCGTGCGGATAAAACGTTTATCGATACAGTCCTCCGTGCTCTAAGCGACTGAGAATAAAGAATTATAGCACGAGGATTCCGGAAGAGTCCGTCCACTCCATCACCGTCGCGTGAGCCGTACAGATACAACGGTGATCGGCATCACAGTGACCAGTGTGGGCGAGCACTGCAATAAACATGGAAAAGAGAACAAAGTGACGATATTCAACCGCCGAAGGTGCCGCCATGAAAGTAGTTCTCATCGGCGCGGAGTTGGAAGAAAACCTCGGGTTGCGTTACATCGCTTCTTCCCTCGAAGTCCGCGGTCACAGCGTTGCAATCGTTCCCTTCAATTCACCACAAGATCAGGAATCTGCCGTACGGCAGACTCTGGCTTTCGAACCGCAGATTGCGGGACTGTCGATGGTATTCACATCGCGCGCCCGCGAATTCTGTCGCCTGTCTGAACGCATACGGGAAGCAGGCTTCCACGGGCACGTAATCGCAGGCGGCCCGTTCGCCTCCTTCAATTGCGAGCGCCTGGTCACGGAGTTTCCCGCCTTCAATTCGGTCGCCCTCGGAGAAGGCGAGGAACTCATGTGCTGCCTCGCCGAAAATCTCGACCACCCTGAACGTGTGCCTGGTCTTTGCTATCGGGATGATTCGGGGCGGGCCCTGACGAATCCCGCGATCGGGAATCCCGACAAACTCGACCAGTTGCCTTGGCCAAAACGCACAACCTTCCATTCCTACTTCGACAAACCGATTGCAAGCGTTCTCACCAGTCGCGGCTGTTGGCGGGACTGCGCCTTCTGCAGCATCAACGCCTGGTACGAGCGGGGCGGAGGCAAGAAGTTTCGCATCCGCAGTGTCGAGAGCATCGTCGCCGAAGTGAGCGATCTTTATCACCGCCACGGTATCCGCATCTTCAATTTCCAGGACGACAACTTCTTCTTACCCAATCCGGTTAAGGCTGCTGAGCGCTTCTCGCTCATTCATGACGAACTTCGCCGCAATGGTGTCGGTCAGATTGCGATCGCTGTCAAGGCGCGGCCCGACAGTATTACGCAAGAATCGATACGTATTCTGGATGAGTTGGGTCTCTTCCGGGTTTTCCTCGGCGTGGAGAACGCTTCCGAGAACGGTCTTCGCAACCTGAACCGAAAACAAACCGTCGGACAGATCCTCAACGCATTGAGAATTCTGAACGATTTCGACATTCATGTCGCCTACAACCTGCTCATGTTCGAGCCAGATACGATCCTCGACGAGATTCTCGTCAACCTCCGGTTCATGGAACGCCACAACGAGAATCCCTTCAACTTCTGCCGTGCCGAGGCCTATCCAGGTACCGGTCTTGAAACCAAGCTGCTGAGCGAAGGGCGACTTCTGGGTGACGCATTTGGCTATGATTACCGGCTTAAGGACCAGCGTTCCGAAGCCTTTCACCAGATCGCCAACTACGCTTTCTTTGACCGAAACTTCAGCGATTTCGGCCTGCATTATTTCAACATGCAGGTCGATTTTTACTTCCAGCTCATGCGGCGATTCCATCCTGAATTGCTCAGCCAGACCCTGCGGGCGTCCGTCCGCAACTTCATCAAGCAGACCAACCTTGACACCTACGAGCGCTGCTGCGAGATCTACGATTTTGTCGCTGCCTGCGACCCCGCGGATGAGGTCGCGATCCGCGGATTCGCTCGTGATCTGCGTGTGCGCGTCGACCGGCAAAGCCGAACTTTGCTCTTGCGAGGGGAACGCATTTTGAATTGCCTCGAAGACGCGTACTCTCGAAAAGGTTCCTCCGTCCCCGGTCGCACACCTGCGGTTGTCGGCGGGCTTTCGCTGGACGTGGCGGAGGAGCAGGCCCCACTCCCCGTTGTTCCAGGGCTCGAGTTCACCCGTCCCGGTTCCGGCTGGGAAGCCGTGGACCTCTTCGGAGTTGCTCGAGCTCCCGTTCCCTACCACGTCTTCCGCGCCCGTTTGGCGGAAGAAGGCCGAACCCGTGAAGAAACTGTTTGCGCCTAGCCGGTAAGCAGTCGCGGTTCCGGCTCCACCACGGACCCGGCTAGGGTCCGTACCCGAGCGAGGTGAAATATGAGCGAGACATCCTTTGCGCGGCTAAGGGACTGGACTGAACCAGCCCATCCTGCAGTCATTCGCCTTTACGATGATCTCATCCAGGTATATCGAGTCATGCGCGAGCGCCAGGACCAAATCGATGCCGCCTTCGACCGTGTGGCATCGCATATCGGTTTTGTCGTAACCACAACCCTGCCCGTACGTGTGGAAGTCGCTGAGGAGGGCGCCATCAAAAAATGCCACTTTGACGGCGAAGCCCTGCGCGGCACTCTTTTTGACAAGGAACTCTCCGGCTTCCTTCAGGATCTAACCCGTAAACCCTTCACCGGCGTTCCCGCGGGATCGTATCGCTTTTATCTCATCTGGTATGACGCCTTAAAGCTCAAACTCCGTCGCGATTGGCTCGAGCCCGTTCACGTGATTCAGGGCTTGCTCGGGTCCATTGCCGCACAGAAAGGAGCAGGCGTGGCGGCGTCTTCCTTGGTTAGACCAGAAGTGCGCGAGCCTGCACACTGGTTCGATCCGGGCATCGCGATCGCAATTGAAGACGCGGTCGTGATCTCGGCCATCGACGAGGTCTACCCGGAACTCCGCCTGGCCGAACGGATTGCGGCAGACCGGCTTGCCATTCGCCGAATCGGGCCGGAAGTAATGGAGCCTGTCCACTACCGTGACCTGTTCGGAGCCAGGGAAAGAGATGTACTCGGAGAAGTGCATGCCTTGCTGAGTAAGCAGCGAACCTGAACTGCGGATCTTGGCCGCAAGAGCGGGGCCGGTTTGCGCTGGCCCCGCACTTATCTGTTCTTTGTAATCAGCCCACCGCTCCCTCGCATCACAACCTCTCATCGTCTTGTGGTCCCCCATCGACTTGGTCAAACGGTTCATGCTCAACCGGTCTGATTGCGGGCGGCCCACTGCTTTCTTCAGGGACTGCTATTCCATCCCCCAGCCCGTTTGGGCGAAAATGGAAGACTGGCGCGCCACTGGTAGGAGCAACTGCTAACCGAGGTCTTATTCCATGTGCAGAAATATCAAAACTCTCTATAACTTCGATCCTCCCGTTACAGAAGATGAAGTACATGCAGCCTCACTTCAGTTCGTCCGCAAAATTACCGGATTCAACAAACCGTCGAAAGCCAATGAAGCCTCGTTCCTCGCTGCGATCGACGAAGTTGCTGCCATCTCGATGCGTCTGCTGCGCTCGTTAGAAACAACCGCCCCGCCGAAAAACCGGGACGAAGAGGCCGCGAAGGCGAAAGCCCGCGCCGCCGAGCGCTTTGGCGATTGAGGTTACTCGCAAAGCAGTTGCTGTCCAACATCGTTGGAATGAGGTACGTGCCCTCATTCGGATTCTTTGCAAGCCATGGAGGGGCCGAACCGCCTTACAGGGTAATCCCTAAGGTGTGTACGGTATCGAACCATCCCTCGAAATAGGGCATTATTTTGGTGGCGCCTGCGCTTTGCGCCCCACCCTCCCGATGCCAGCGCGCCGACTTGACGACCGAATCCGTCACCTGTCCACCCAGATGATGGAGGCGAGCAATGGGGAGTTGGAAGCAATTCTTCAAGAACTATTGGCCGCTATTCACGAAAAACTCGAGCGTCTGCGGATTCGCGCTGCCCAGCGATTTTTGTTGGGCCAGCCAGCCGAGGAACGACGCGCCGTGCCGTCCGAGGCTTCCTGAACGCGAACGTTATAACAGCTGCAAAGTTTTACAGCGCGTCCATCCCCTAAAAGGGTCAGCGCCTTGCGGTACTTCTGTAGCCTTCCCTACGAAACTTCAATCTGGTTTCGGTTGACGATCGCTTTTGATCTCAGTTATTGTCTCCCCGCCGTTTCAAAGAAAGAAAGAATATGACCCCTGACGAACGCGAGCGCATGAACCTTCTCTGCGAGTTAATCGCCAAAGAACAAGATCACGACGAGTTCGTGAAACTGGTTCAGGAACTCAACGATCTCCTCGATCGCAAAGAAAACAGGTTAGAAGATCGCGCCAGTAAATCTTAGGGACTTCGTTGCGGATCGCGACTCTGCGGATCTCCATGATCGCAGTCTGACTGAAGGAATGCCCCACTTCCTACGGTTTTTCCCAATCCACAGAATAAACATCCTGTGTGCCCGTATCCCGCAGCAATATCGGGGAGTCGTCGGGTGCCAGAGCGAGCGCTCGCCCATATCGCCCTGCGGATGCGAAGTTCTTCACGTTGACCACTTGCTCGATCACGTGGTCGCTGACGCGAATCCTCACCACAGCATCCTTTCCCCGATAGTCCAGGACGTATACGTACTGTCCACCGTGCGACCAGTTCAGCCAGGCCAGCGAACCGCTGGCGAGCTCCGTCCATTTCTGCGCCCGCGAGTCGAACAGCATGAGGGTTTTTGAATCGGCGGAGAACGCGGAGATATAGCGCCCGTCCGGCGACCAGCGCGGCGAGTACAACCCTTGCGAACCGGGAACGTCAGATGTCTTATGAGTCGCCAAATCCAGAATGTGAACCGCCGACGCAGGATCATTAGACTCATTTGCATAAATGATCTTCGTTCCATCCGGCGAAAAGTTCGGATCCAATTGCTGCGTGTGATCGTCGGGCAAGAGCTGCCGCGGACTTCCGCCCTCGGGCGAAATCTCGTAAATTCTTGCGGGCTTGTCAGCGCCCAAGGCAAATTCGAAAAATACGATCGTCTTGCCGTCGGGAGACCAGCGCGGCAACACCGGATACATTGGCGGATAAGTCAGTTGCAAGCGCTCGCTGCCGTCGAGTCTGCTTCGCCACAACGCGCCATCAGGATAGGAAACATAAGTGATCCACTGGCCATCTTTCGAAAAGGCGATGTACTCGGCGGAAATCCCGCCTACAAAAGTTGTGAACTGCGCCGTTTTCGAATCGTAGCGCATCAGTTCGCCACGATATGTCTGGCCAATCACGAAGAGCTTTTTCCCGTCTTTGCTGGGAAGCGGATTCGACAAAGACATCGGGCTGGAGGTCAATTGGATCGGTTTGGGATCGGACCGCAACAAGCCTCCGCTCCTGGGCAGGGCCCAGATTTGGCCGCTCGACTGGAAGGCGAAATATTTCCCGTCTGGCGTCCACTTGCCGCAGCACTCGTTGGGCGAATCGTGCCAGCCTTCGAGCAGTCGGTGGAGCCCGGTTCCGTCCGGCCCCACTTCCCACTCCAGTTGCTGGCCCAGAGTTCCCGCGGTCTCAGAAGAGTCGAATCGCAAATGCCCTCCGTCCGGGGACCACGCAATGTTCCGGATGTCGCCTTTCACCGATAGCAATTTGCGCGCATCCGACCCGTCCGCCTTCGCCACCGACAAGTCGCCCAGAATCGTGTAGGCCAGCATTTTGCCGTCAGGAGACCATGCGGCAGTTTCTGCGACGATGTCCCCGATCCTGCGCGACGAACCTCCCAGAATCGGAAACGTCCGCAAAGGCCCTTTGGGCGGCGCGCCCTGCCCGTCGACAAACAGCAGTTCAGACCCGTCAGGCGACAAATCTACGGGAAGCATCTCCGCGGAAGGCATCGCGGCGATCTTCTTCGGTTCACCCCCGCTGACGGACATCTCGGCAATCCCTTGGGAGGTGAAGTTCCCCGCGCCTCCGCTGCCAAGATTCAGGTACAGACGCGCACCGTCCGTTCCGATCAACGACTTGGGCTGGCCATCGTGCGTCAGCTGAACGTAATTCGTAACCTTGGGAATCGCCGGGGGCTGCATTAAGAAGTAAGTCAGCCCCATCAGTCCAATCACAACCAGCAGCACCCATACGAGCCAGCGAGGTCGTCGAAAACTCGGCTCAACTTTTGGAATCGGGTGCGCTCCGGTCGGCGTTGATACGGATGGATCCGCCACCGCCTCCAACGCAAACGCCAGATCGGAAGCCGAATGAAATCGCTGCTCGGGATTCTTCTCCAGGCACCGCCGGATCAGGCGATCCAGTGCCAGTGGCGTGTCCGGCGCGAGATCGGAAATTGGCGTAGGCTCTTCGTTCAGAATTGCGCTGATCGTATCGGCGTCCGTCGATTTCTTGAACGAGCGCCTGCCCATCACCATCTCGTATAGGATCGCGCCAAACGCGAAGATGTCGGTGCGATGATCCGTCGCCAGCCCCCGCACTTGCTCCGGAGACATGTAGCCCACCGTTCCCATCGCGACGCCGTGCATCGTGACCGTGGGCGCTTGGCTCATGACCGAATCCCTGGGTGGACTGATCTTGGCGAGGCCAAAATCGAGAATCTTGATGCGTCCGTCCTTGGTGACGAACAGATTGTCGGGCTTCAGATCGCGATGGATGATCCCTTTCGCGTGCGCTGCCGCCAGGCCGTGCGCGATCTGCACGCCGTAGTCGATCGCCTTGCGCAACGGCAGAGGCCCGCGCCGCAGGCTCTCAGCCAGCGTCTTGCCTTCCAGCAATTCGGAAACGAGATAGGGCACGCCCGCATACGTGCCCATCTGATAAACCGCAAGAATGTTGGGATGATTCAGCGCCGCAGCGGCTTTCGCTTCCGTCTCAAAGCGCTGCAGGCGCTCCGGTTCCGACGAGACCAGTTCCGGCAGTACCTTGATCGCTACGTCGCGCTCCAGTCGCGAATCGCGCGCGCGATACACCTCGCCCATGCTTCCCGCCCCCAATGGCGCGAGAATTTCGTATTGACTCAGACGGGTACCAACGGCCAAGGGCATGGATGCGCCCAATTATAGCCCCAGAAAAAACGATCTCTTGCAAAAAGTCCCTTCCCGACTCTCCCATTCGCTTGACGCACAGCCAATGCCCTTGTAATCTCGCGAACGATTGCCAAGGAAACAGTCGCTGTCCGATTGGAGGCCCATTGAGGCTGTTACTGGAAACACGGGACGTGGGACGAGTCACCATTGTGCGCTGCAAGGGCCGCATTGTTGCTGGAGGCGAAACTGAAGCCTTGCGCGCCCACGTGGCCCATCTGTTGCGCGACCGGCGCGCGATCATTCTGCATCTCGGCGAGGTGGTGTTCATTGACAGCAGTGGACTGGGAACCATGGTCCGTACTCTGACCAGCACGCGCCAGTTGCGCGGCGATCTGAAGCTTTGTGATGTGCCCGAGCACGTCCGCAAAGTGCTGCAACTCTCTCATCTCCACAAGTTGTTTGACTCCCACGAATCGGAAGACAACGCTGTGGCGGCGTTCTATCGCGCACCCGTCCATGACGAAAAGTCGGTCTCCACAGGGCGAAGCGTCCTGTGTATTGATCGCAATCTCGACGTTGTTACCTACATTCGAGAGCTCTTGCGTCGCGCCGGATACGATGTCCACTCCTCCAACAACCTGCGCGATGGATTGCTCCTGATGCGCGTCACCCGCTTCGACATGCTCCTGCTCGGCGCGGAAATGACTGCAGCACCTGCAACCGAGAAATCCTTCCGCGATGCCTGCGCGGCCCTGCCGTGCATTGAACTGGGAACCGAGTTCTCCACCCTCGAAGCGGGCGAAGCCGCGTCAGCCCTGCTGGAGAAAATCGCTGTGCAACTGCAACCTACCTCCAACTAACGGTCGTCACCTTCGGTGGATGCTTCCAAGTCGAAAAGTAGCCGTAGACGTGCCTGGGAGCCTTATTTTCGTTTCGAGAGAATGGGAGATTGCCGGGCCGGGCACAACACAAAGAGACTGCAACAGGCGCCGTTGGTCGCGGAAAGCAGGTTCCCGGCGAGCACAATCCCGTTTGCGAACGAGTCCGCCGTAGCGTTTTAACTCCCCAAACGCAACCATTTTCCGGTTTACACGCCGCCCCCGACAGTCGTAAGCTCTTCTAGCCCGACTCTGGTTCCCCCACTCGGCGGAGAACGGGTTTCCCCCAAAAAATCATCGTTCGAAAGAGGTACTGGCCGTGCCCCTTCGTCAGAAGAGTGTATTGATTCGCGCCACCGTAGCACTGCTGACCCTGACTATTTTCGCAGTATCGCTAGCGACCAGTCAGACCGCCATTACCACGTATCACGTCGACAACCACCGCACCGGATGGAACTCCCACGAGACCGTGTTGACACCGGCGAACGTCGGCAGTTCCTCGTTCGGTTTGTTGAAGACCGTCACGCTCGATAGTAAGGTCGACGGCCAGCCGCTGTTCGTCCCCGGCGTGCTCATCACCGCCGGAAAGAATCAGGGCCTGCATGACGTGGTGTACGTGGCCACGGAAAACAATACGATCTACGCCATCGACGCGGAAGCCGGCACTGTGCTCCTCAGCCCCAACTTCGGAGCGCCGGCCGGCCTTCCGGCGACGTGCAGCGGTAAAACCGTGAAGGTCGGCATCACCTCCACCCCGGTCATCGACGTAGCCAGAGGTACTCTTTATGTCGTGATTTATACAAGAGACTCCACGGGACCGGCGTACCGCATTCACGCCCTCGATCTTGGCAGTCTCACGGACAAGGTTACTCCGCAACTGGTGACGGCGTCACACACATTAACTGACGGCACTACTTTCAATTTCAATGCGGCCTACCAGCGCCAGCGCCCCGCGCTGTTACTGGCCAACGGCAATGTATACGCTGCCTTTGGAAGTTTTTGCGACGATGATGTCACGATCTCCCGCGGGGTACTCCTCGGCTGGTCGACAGCCTCTCTAACCCCACTCCCAACGAATCTGATCGTCGACAGCCAGGCCACGTCGGCGAACAACTATTTTCTCGCTTCCATCTGGATGTCGGGCTACGGCCCCAGCACCGACGACTCCGGCAACATCTTGTTTGTTACAGGAAATTCCGATCCCTCCGGCACCTCCTACGACGGCGTAACCGACATTCAGGAAAGTGTCGTGAAAGTGTCGCCGAACTTATCCACGGTGCTCGACCTGTTTACACCGTCCAACCAGGCGCATCTCGATCAATCTGATTCCGACTTCGGCGCTGGAGGAGTCATGGTCCTGCCCGATCAGCCCGGTCCGGTCCCACATTTAGCCGTCGCCGCCGGCAAAGTGGGAAGTCTCTTCCTGATGAACGAAGACAAGCTCGGTGGATTCTCGACCACAAAAAACAACGTGCTCGGCACCTACAGCATTGGCGATTGCTGGTGCGGCGAGTCCTATTTTGTCGATTCTTCGGACGGAGTCGGCCGCGTGGTTACCAGTGGAGGCTACACGGTCCAGGTCTACAAGATCCGCACCGCGCCCACGCCCGCGCTGTTCAAAGTGGCCACCTCTCCCGCGATCGTCGGCACGCACAACTATCCCGGCTTCTTCACCAGCATTTCGTCCAACGGAACTGCCCACCCCATCATCTGGGCTGTGTCGCATCCTGCCAGTTCCACTTCGACTGCGATTTACCTGTATGCCTTCAATCCCGAATCGGTCGTCGGTGGAACTATGCAGCAAATCCTTATGACCGAAGCCGGATCAGGCCAAGCCTACGCGGTGCCGGTCGTCGCGAATGGCGAGGTCTTCGTGGCGAGCTACGGCGAATTGGAAATTTTCGGGCTCAAGACCGAACCCAAGCAGTAGATCTTCCCCTGCGGGTGCACAAAAGGCCGGCAGTTCTAAGGTCGAAATAATGTTCCCGCAAACGTGCCATCCGCAGTCCTCGCTGCAGGCGGATCGCAAAGGTGCAACCTTTTCGGAATCCGCAGCCGTCTAAAACGGGCCGCTTCAGCCCGCCCTGAGGTGCTAATTCAAAGCTTAAGGAAGGTCGCTGTATGTTGTCTCGCTTCGGGTTATTGCTCGCTCTCCTGTCGTGTGCCTGCGCGCTGCCATTGAGCGCCCAGACACTAGTCACTGACATCACCGTTCCCGGGAATCCGTTTGGCATTGCGGTGAATCCACACAACAATCGCATCTACGTAAGCCTCAGCACCTCGACTGGACCGGCAGTCGGCGTGATTGACGGCAATACCAATACAGTGATTGATACCATCTCGACGCCCCTGGGATCGGAAGTGGTGGCGGCAAATCTGGTGACCGACCGCGTGTACGCCGGCGGTTGCGATTTCAGCCAGAATACGGAATGCGCGGTGACAGTGATCGACGGCACGACCGATCAAGTCATCACGACGGTTCCGGTCAAGGGCACCGGTGGCGTGGGAGTGCAGGCGATCACCGTGAACCCGGTGACCAATCAGATTTACGTCGCGGACGATATGAACTATTCCGTCGAGGTGATTGACGGAAACACGAATACCGCTTCGTACATCTATACCAAGAAGACGGAAATGCTGGGATTGTCGGTGGACATTGCCACTAATCAGATTGTAGGAGCACCGAGCGGCGGCGTGATGGACATCATCAACGGGTCGACAGATGCCATCAATTACGTCATGGTGGGAACCATCAATCAGGAAGTCGCAGTCAACCCATACACGAGTGTCGCCTATATCACCGACAATGCGGGGTCGAATTTGGGCGTCGTCAACCTGGTGCACGACAAGTTGGCGGCGAGTGTTCCGATGGGAAGCGCGCAGTTCGGCGTATGTCTGGATTACCTTTCCAACCTGGTCTTCGTGTCGGTGGTGAACGGGACGGTGGCTGTGGTTGACGGAAGGAGGAATATGGTCATCGGCACCGTGGCGGCGTCGAGTACCTACCTCGACGTGAATCCGGCAACGCGGCTGGTATATGCCAGCGCGTCCGGTGGAAGTGTGGTTCACGTGATTTCAGAATAGCGATCCGCCCGTCTGGGGACGGGTCTTAGACCAGTCCATGCGCCCCAGGTTTCTGGGGCGCGTTTTTTTGTCTTAATCCCGGAGCGCACTCTGCCGACATTTCAGGGACGTCTCCCATGCACTGAGGAGTTTCCTCTCTCGCCTGGCGGAGTGCTCCAAAAGAATCAATCCGCTGAACCCTTGAAGTTCAATTCCCTGCCAAAACCGTCAAGAATCGAAATTCTTGTCAATACCCCAAACGCACCCGATTCACCCCATCCCTTTGACTGCAAAGCAAATAGATTCCTAGCAAAATGTCCACTTCAACCTATCCAAATTGATAAAATAGAAATATAGAGCAAAATTCTTGAAGGGAACCAAAGGCGCAGCCTCCAGGCGTGCGCCTTTTGTGTTTTTAGGCCGAACCAATGGGTAGCAGGGAAACAAGTTCTACGGAAACGAGTTGCACGAAAACCAGTATCAAGAAAACGGGTACCAGGAAAACGGGAAGCAGTCACAGCGCCAGCAAACTCATCACCAACAATATCCTTCCACCCCACCGCCGTCGCTGCATCATCATCAAAGACGCCAAACATCGCGGCGAGTGGACCGAACTCAATTTCATGTCTCGCGTCACCGAGCGCGGATTCAACGTCTCCAAGCCCTGGGGAGACTCCGCCCGCTACGACGTTGCTGTCGAGCGCAGCGGACGTTTTCTCCGCGTGCAGGTGAAATCCACCATCGCCCGCCAGGACGGCGGCTACGTCGTCACGATCAAGTCCGGCTACCACTATTACACCAGCCGCCAAGTCGACTTCTTCGCCGTCTACGTCATCCCCGAAGACGTCTGGTATATCCTCCCCGCCAAAATCATCACCATCCTCCGCAGCAACTTCCTCCTCAATCCGCGCCGCCCCCACCAAAAATACGAACCGTACAAAGAAGCCTGGCACCTCCTCAAGCCCGCATTCCGCGCCGCGTCTTCGCCCGAGGAAAGCCCACGAAAGCACTCCGGGAGACGAGCCGCAAAACGCGCCTGATCGTAGTCGCGACAGGCACGTCCAAAAGGATGCCGCTTCGCCTTTTATCCACCAAGCTAATCTGCTATCAATATCCACAGACAAGCGCTCAAAAGGAACTGGTACTCTATGGTGACTTCTACCACCCCAATGGCATCGGCACTCCAGACGATTGACTTGGTTCGTCAGGAAGCGAACCGGCAGCTTGACCCAAAGCGTAAGTCGGCGCTGGGCCAATTCATGACGCCTTCGATCGTTGCAAGATACATGGCGTCTCTTTTCGCGGTTACGCCTAGTGACACAATCCGCCTGCTTGACCCCGGTGCGGGAGTTGGCTCATTGACCGCCGCCTTCTTGCAGCGGTTCATGACACAACATGGCGTGAAGCAAATTCAGGTGACAGCATATGAAATTGATGAGGTGATGCGGCCGTTTCTGAGCGGAGTGCTGACCGAATATCACACCGCAGCTCAGGCATCGGAAGTTGAACTGGACAGCTCCGTAATAGCCGCCGATTTCATCGGCGCATTTTGCAGGCCTCTGTTCAGAACCAGGCAACCTCGTTTCACCCACGCAATCTTGAACCCTCCCTACAAGAAGATCAACAGCGACTCAGAACACCGCGCCCTGTTGCGGGAGGTTGGGATTGAAACCGTCAACCTGTATACAGCATTTCTTGCGCTGACCATAGAAGCGGTTGAGGACGGTGGAGAAATAGTTGCAATCATCCCACGCAGCTTCTGCAACGGCCCTTATTACAAGCCCTTTCGCGACTGGCTATTTCAGAAAACTGCAATCCGGCACATTCACTTGTTTGAAGCACGTGATCGTGCATTTCAGGAGGACGCGGTACTACAAGAGAACATCATCATTTATCTTGTCCGGTCTGCAACACAGGATGATGTCACCATTTCGACCTCGACCGATCACGACCTGCATAACTATAAGAGCCATACCTACCAATTTGAACAGATAGTCAAGCCGGGTGATTCTCAGCGTTTTCTACATATTCCCAGCAATCCAAAGCAAGACGGTTTGGAGCTCTCCGCCACAGCCAAGCATTCACCAGAAGAGATTGGCGTGGAGATTTCGACCGGGCCGGTTGTGGACTTCAGACTGAGAGATTACCTGCGGGCTGAACCGGGCAAGGACACCGTGCCGCTGCTCTACCCTGCGCACTTTGCCGGTCACGGAATTGAATGGCCGAAGAAAAGCAAGAAACCGAATGCGCTGCTGTTGCACCCGGAGACTAGGAAGTGGTTATTCCCTAATGGCTTTTATACCGTTGTGCGCAGATTCTCATCCAAAGAGGAACGCCGGAGAATCGTAGCTGCGGTTGTTCAGCCTTCCATGTTCGACAGCGACCTGCTTGGTTTTGAGAACCATCTGAACGTGTTTCACTTCGGCAGGCATGGTTTGTCCGAACACTTGGCCTATGGATTAGCGGTGTTCCTGAATTCCACAGTTGTTGATGGGGCCTTCCGTTCCTTCAATGGACACACTCAGGTCAACGCTACGGACCTGCGGTTGATGAAGTATCCCAGCGCCGACATTTTGATCTCAATTGGAAAGTGGGCCAAGGAGCAGCGATCACTTTCTCAGGAGGACATCGACCAACGCATCTCCTCGCTTCTATGAGTGAACGCAAAGAAATTTCCCAAGCCTTCGACATCCTGAAGCAACTTGGAATGCCAAGGGCGCAATTAAATGAGCGCTCTGCGCTGTGTTTGCTCGCACTTCTTGACTTGACCCCAAATACGCCTTGGAGAAGGGGTAAAGCCCCACTTGTCGGCATCACCCCCATGATGACTTTCAGCCGTACTCATTACCAAAAAGAGTATGCGCCGAACACGCGGGAGACGTTCAGACGGCAGACTATGCATCAATTCGTTGCGGCGGGTATTGCCCTTTACAACCCGGATAAACCGGAACGCCCGGTAAACAGCCCTAAGGCCGTTTACCAGATCGAGCCTGAGCTACTGAAGGTTCTGAAAACTTACGGTTCGTCCGGGTGGGGAACAGCTGTGAAAACTTATTTGTCAATGCGGGAAACCCTCGCTCAAAAGTATGCAAAAGAGCGCACGATGACCCGCATTCCTGTGCGCACCCCTGACGGTAAAGAGTTGATATTGAGCGGAGGTATGCACAGCACACTCATCAAGTCCATCATTGAGGAATTTGCATCCAGGTTTGTTCCCGGGATCAGTTCTGGTGTACGCGGGCGACACCGGCACGAAGTGGGGTCAGTCCGACAGCGGACTGCTGTCGAAATTGGGCGTCAACGTTGATCCGCACGGGAAGATGCCAGATGTGGTTTTGTATCACCCCAAAAAGAATTGGTTGATTCTAATTGAGGCAGTCACAAGCCACGGGCCCGTAGACGGAAAACGTCATGCTGAGTTGGCGAAACTCTTTGAGCATTCCTCAGCCGGCTTGGTTTATGTCACCGCGTTTCCGTCAAGAACCGTAATGACGCGTTATCTAGGTGACATTGCTTGGGAGACGGAGGTCTGGGTCTCCGAGGCGCCCACGCACCTTATCCACTTCAATGGTGCTAGGTTCCTTGGACCGCACATTGACTAGCTGAAAATACTCAGGCTTTCGCGCCCTGCGGGTTCGAAGAAGCCTCTACCCCAGCCAGCGCTCCGTCCACCACGTCGTCAACCCGCGCGCGCAGCCAGCAGTTTGCCTCGTGCCGTCCGCGCAGACGCAGCTTCAGATAATTGTCCGTAAGCGCCTCAGTGAATTCGCCCGTTGCGTCGCTACCTGTGACATTCAGTGTGATCGCGTCGAGTTCTTTGCCGATGAAGCTGCGCATGAACGCCAACTTCTTTTCTGCCGCCAATTCGCGCAGGATGCGGTTGCGCTCGCGAGCCAGGTGCACCGGAACCTGATTCGTCATCGCCGCCGCTGGAGTTCCGGGGCGCGCGGAGTACGTGAAAACGTGCAAGTAGGTGAATGGCAAGTCTTCAATCATCCGGCGCGTGGCTTCGAACTCGGCATCGGTTTCGCCGGGGAATCCCGACCATCACGTCGGCGCCAATCGCGGCGGTAGGCATGGCGCTGCGAATCTTCTCGATCTTCTCGCGGTAGTGCCACGGACGATATTTGCGATGCATACGCCGCAACACAGCGTCGCTGCCCGATTGCATGGGCACATGCGCATGCTTGGCGATGCGCGGCGACTCAGACATGAGCGAGATTAGTTCGTCGCTCCAGTCCATCGGCTCGACGGAAGAGATGCGCAGTTTCTCGAGCGCGGTCTCGGAGAGGATGGCGCGAATAAGATTTTCGAGAGTTGGCTGTCGGGTCTCGGCGCTCGGCGTCCGGAAGTCGTCGTCTGAATCAGGAAGTGCCGTCCGGAAGCCGGAAGCCGAAAGCCGGAAGCCTTCAAGATCCCGTCCCCATCGGCCCAGATTGATTCCGCTGATCACAACCTCGCGATAGCCGGATTCCACCAGACCATTCACTTCGCGGAGAATTCGATCGACCTGCAGCGAGCGGCTTTGGCCTCGGACGAAAGGAATCACGCAGAACGAACAACGATTGTCGCAGCCATCCTGAACCTTGAGATTCGGGCGCGTGCGTTCGTTGGCGGCGTCGAAGACTGGGGCAGCGAGGAGTTCGGTGTGCGCGAAAATATCGGAGACGAAGATCGAGGACGAGGGGCAGTGAGGGAAGTGAGAGGGACGAACGCGAGTCCCTCAGGGGCTAAAGCCCTCTCAGGGGCCGAGTCATCCATCGCAGCGCTTAACGCGCTGCGCCACCCAAAATCTTGGGCGACGATCTTCGCCAGTTCATGCTTGTGGGAGTTGCCGATCACTAGACTGACGCCGGGGAGCGCTGCGATTTCTTCAGGGGCGCGCTGCGCATAACAGCCGGTAACCACAATCTGTGCTTCAGGATTCTGGCGCCGCACCCGCCGGATCGCAGCCCGCGCATCCTGATCGGCACCGGCAGTGACGGTGCACGTATTCATCACAACCACGGAAGCTTGAGCGGGAGTAGAGGCGCGAGCCATCCCGCGCTCTTCGAACTGGCGTTCGAGAGCGGCGCCGTCAGCCTGAGTGGCACGGCAGCCAAAATTTTCTACAAAGTATCCAGCCACATCCCTATGGTAACGTACGCACCGCATCACCGAGGGATCCCGAGATCGGAACCCGCAGGCACAATGCCCGCGTTACGCCTCAAGCCGAAGCTGCAGTCCTGCGCGACTGAAAGCATTCCCGGCAAAAGACGGGCCGACCCTGCGTGGGGCGGAAAGGCACCGTAGTTTGCTTTCCGCAGCCCGAGCACGTGGCCTGGGTTTCGACCTTGGTGTAGCGGTAGGTTTGTCCGGGCGCCGGGGGGGCGCCGAGTACGGAGACGCGCTTGGTCTTGCAAGCTTTGCAGCGCTTGGGTTCGTTCTTGAACTGTTTGTCGTGGAAGAATAGCTGTTCCCCAGCCGTGAAAATAAAATCACTCCCACAGTCGATACACTTCAGCACCTTGTCCTGAAATTCCATTTGAGGATGGCTCCCTTCAGCCCGTTTCCGCGCGCCCACCCGCGGGGAAAGAACTGCGGTGGTTCACCGAAAATACAGGTTGTGTACTGCTCCCCCTCTTTACCGCCCCTTGGACTCGGCCCACCACGCACCCAGGAGGGTCGTGGGTACTAACTATCGTGCTATCGATGCCGGAAGAATGATGAGTATGAAGGATCCCTGCTGCAGCTCAACATGGTGGGGGCCAGATTGAGCAGAGCCGCCCCGGGAAGGAGCGGCCCTCTGCTGCGTTAGTCCTGTTCTTTGCGCGTCTTCTTACGAGCACGCTTGCGGGCGAGAGCTGCCTTCACACGCTTTTTCTCGCCGGGCTTCAGGTAGAAGGAGTGGCGCTTGACCTCCTTGATAATGTCTTCCTGTTGCACTTTGCGCTTGAAACGACGCAGTGCGTTCTCGAGGGATTCACCCTCTTGAAGCCGTACTTCTGCCAAACTGACACACCCCCAAACCCGTCCGGATGGACCGAATAGTTATTACAAGGATTTGACTGCAAGTCAAGTAGGGAGGTCGAAATTTCTGAACGGAACCTCCTCCTCCAAGTGATTCATTTTGAGACGGGTTCGCGCTATTTCTGCCCCCTGCCGCCGCCGGACCGCCTGCCGCAGGCATGAACCTGTCAAGACTGGGCGGCGGGCCTGGGATATTACTTTGGCTTGCGAAGAAACGATTGCGCCTGCCAGTGCACCATTCTGACGAGGAAAGTCGAAGGCGGTCGGGCAACCACGGCGGCAAGCGGAAAGCGCTTGCATCAGACGCCGGGTTGGCTCCTCCTCTGTGCGAGTCCCAGTTGGCTGTGTTCGCGATCTGAGCAAACGCCCCCCGGCAGTAGCGCCAACGCGAGTCAAGGAACATCCCGGCTTCTCTCCGAACAACATTCCTAAAGGAGAAAGTATGAAACTCGCAGTGAAATATGTCGGGGCCGAGCCGAACGAGCAAACGCCCAATGTTGCGTTGTACCTGATGGACGCGAGCGGGCAGGTGGCGCGCAAAATTAGCGCCGTGCGCGATGGCGAACTGGAAGTCAGCGGGGAACTGCTGAAAAAGAAGAACGCAGTGGTGGCGGTGGGACCGGATGGCGATGACACCAGCAAGCTCGATCCGAAATCGCTGATTCAACTTCGTGTGTCGGATCAGCTGCCAGCATGGGAGAAGAACAACGAACTCACCATTCCGAGTCTGTGGTGGCGGCAGTGGATTTTCTTTACGATCTGCGCCTCGGGAAAGGTCAGTAAGTGCTGGCCATGGATTTTCGACGCGACCACAATACGGGCGAAGGCGCTGCTGCGGAACTCTTCGATTCTGCACTTTCCTGAATTCTGCGTGCCCATCTGCAACGCAGTCGTGGAAGTGTGGGAAGACACGTGCTGTTGCTGGCCGATTTTGCTCATCGATGTGCCACCCATCATCGCAAAGTTGGAGCGCTGGCTGGAGCGGTATCCGATTCAGTTCCCGCCGATCCCAAATCCGCCCGACCCGGGGCCCATCGATCGCGTCGCGGTGAACAATGTGCAGCGCGCGCTGGCGCAGGGCAAAACGGCTTCCAAGTTTGCCCCGAATACCGATCTGGCGCGGCACGTGCAAACCCTGAAGAGCCTGCCTGCAGAAGAAGCGATCCGCTACATCGAGGTCAATCCACCGCTTTGGCGTTTCTGGTGCGAATGTAGTTCGTACATGGTGGGTGAGACTACGGTGAATCCCGACGGCACGTTTAATTTCTGCTGGGAGCAGTTTCCCTTTCTGTTGATCAACTGCCGGCGCAGTTATTTCTACAAAGTGAAGCAGTGGAACGGCGTGAGCTGGACGTACATCTATGACGGAGCGGCAGCTTACCAGTATTTTAATGCCGATCAATTCGCGAATCTGCAAACCCTTCTTGGCGAATCCTGCGGGCAAGCTCCTCCGCCGCCAGGGACGGACTTTGCCATGCTGCAGCAGATCGGAGGTACGTCGTCCTACCTGTTGCACAGCAACTGGAATGGCGCCGACGGCTCTGATGTCGATCTGACGCAGACCAGCGAATTCGGACTCAGTACTCCTCCGGCGAGCGGCGGCCTTGTGGATTTTGGCGGGTATACCAACGCTCCGTGGGCGCAGACGCTCAACTTCCTGCTCTATTTCCATCCCGGGCTGGAAGCGCTGGGCGTCTTCTATTACCGGCTGAGCATTGTAGCCGCGGATGCGACCGGGAATCCCCAGGGCGGAGCACCACCCGCCCCCATCATGAACTCGGTCTCGTGGTCGGAGTGGGTCCTCGATATCCACGGAAACTGGGTGCCTCAGGCACAAGGTCTGGGGCCAGTCAGCAAGGGCTCGCAGAACGGGCTGTTCCAGATCCCCTATGCGGCGGATGCTTTGTGGTTGGGAGGGCAGTTCCACCAATACCTTGACACCACGAAATTCGCCAACGGGCGTTACCTGCTGGTGATGGAGTTGTTCGACAAGAACGGGAACCGGTTGATTCCGGCCGGGGCGCCTGCCGACGCGGGCGATATCGCAACGAATTTCGAATTCCTGCGATGGCTTACCGCTTCCGGGACGGGAAGCACGTCGACCGTTCCGTACGCAGCGTTGACGCACCTGTTCTGGATCGACAATCGGCCCGTCTATGGAGCGATCGAAGATCTGGATGTCGATGGCGTCGCCAGTTCCGCGGAGTGCCAGTTCCTGAGTGGGCCGGGTACGTCGCAATTCCAGGTCGGGTTCCGGGCGTTTCATACGGTAATGGGAGATCCATCGCCGGACCCGATACCTCCAGCGACGTTCATGCAGGACTACTCCATCACCTGGCATGAGGGACTCGGAGGGCCATCGGGAACGCTCTGCAGCGTTCCGCCGACGCCACCACCCTGCACTGCAGGCGATGTCAACCAGCCGTCGACGATGTTCACGGGAGCAAACGTGAAGACGCTGCCGGTGAGCTTCGCCTCGCTGCTGGGACCACCTCCGGCACCGCAAGCTTGCGCATTCACGGTGAATCTTGCCGTCATCTGCAAGCACACGGACGGCTCCTCGCACATCTCGTCGTACGATTTGTATACCGAGGCGTCGTTCGCAATCGCGGTCGTTTAACTATCAACCCGAGGCCGGCGGCGGGAACGTTTCCCGCCGCTGGTGCTTTGTTGGCAGCGAGCTGGAAAAACCCATGGACTGGTTGAAGATCCTGCTGGGCATTCTTTGCGTTTGGCGGATTACGCATCTGCTGAATGCGGAGGATGGTCCGTGGCTGCTGCTCGTTCGGCTGCGGTCCACTTTCGGTGCGGGATTCTGGGGACAGCTGATCGGATGTTTCTATTGCTTGAGTTTGTATGTGGCGGCGCCAATCGCCTTCGAACTGGGCGGTGTTTGGAAAGATCGGCTGCTGCTGTGGCCTGCGCTGTCGGCGGGAGCCATTCTGCTGGAACGAATCACCGAGGAACGGCGGCCGAGGTTACAAGATTTCTACACAGAAGATTCGGTGCAAGACCCGGAGGAAAGTCATGTGCTGCGGTAAAAACAGGCTACCCAAGTCTTTTATGCAAACTCAGATGCCTCCCACAAAGGTAGTACCCCTGCCGCCTGCTCCCAAACCGGTGGCTGCCTCAGTGAAGGGGACCGCTTCCCAAGTGCGGCAGCTGAAGTTCGTCTATGCCGGGAATACAGGACTGACGGTGGTCAGCCCGATCACGGGCAGGCGCTATCGCTTCGACCGTCCGGGTGCGCAGGTTGATGTGGATGCGAGAGATCGTTCGTGGATAAGTTTTGTGCCGAAGCTGAGAGCGGTGTGAAGGCCCCGCCGACCCCAGAGGGCTCCAGAGTTCACTGAAAAGTCAGCGATTCGTATCAGGGCATCGCTTCAGCAATTGCGGAAAACTCCAAATGCGTGCAGCACCGTGGAAGAGCGGCCCTTCGAGAGCCGCGTAAAGCATGTGAAATCAATGTGTGCTTCAGCCTCCGTGGTCGATGTTTTCTTGCAATGCCGCGTTTTTTCCGCAACCGCTTCGGCGATGCCCTAACGTGCCCAAAATTGGTCGGTTTCAGCCAAGGCCTGACCTGCAGGGGTTCCTCCCTCAGAAAATAAACTTCAACGAGACCTGCACTTGCCTCGGGGCATACGACGCATTTGGTTTCATGAAATTGTTCGGCAACTGGTAATACCCAGGGTACGGAGCGATATTGGCAGTGACCGAGTTTTGTACGAATGTTGTGGCGGACGCGACCATGCCATTCGACGTGATCGCGACCCGCTGGTTGTCCCGGTTGAAGAGATTGAAAGACTCGGCAACAAGGTTGAGTTTATAGCGTTCGCCGAAGCGCAAGGTTCGGGTGAGACGGAGATCGGTGGTCGAATAGTCGGGTCCGGTGAACGCGTTGCGGCTGTAGCCGGGGAGCCGGTCGTTGAGATCGTTCGAGTCCTGGTTGGGATCGCCGGAGACAGTTGCGTTGAACGGCCGTCCGCTGCCGTAGTTGATGACGGTGGAAACCTTCCAGTCGTTGAACACGTGCCCTAGAAATTCGTGTCCACGATGAAAAGGATGCAGATCGGCGGAGAAGGCTACGACCAAACGCTGTCGCTGGTCGGTGACGCTGGGTCCGCGCTCGGCGCTGGGCTGATAGGAATTCTGAACCGTGGCGGGTTGTCCCGCGACGAGGGCATCCTGACCATCGTCGATAGCTCGAGCATAAGTGTAGGACAAGCGTAGATACGATCCGCGCGCGACGCGGCGATTGATCGAGAGCGTGCCGCCATTGTAGTAACTCGACGCGGCGCTCTGAAATTCGTTGATGGCTCCGAGTTCCGCAATAGGCCGGCCCAGAGGATTAATGCACGGAGGCCATGGGCACGTCAGAGACTTCGTAAATTGCCAGGTCGCGAACGAATCGAGAGTGTAGTAGCCTCCCGTGAAGATTGAGCCAGTGGAATCAAAAATTGGATAGGTAGTTGCGACCGGTTGCGGCAGGTTCACATCGAGAGCCCGAATCAAGTGTTCTCCGTGAACGGTGAGCAGCGACAGAGCCACGGTCGTGCGGCTCGCAACTTCTTTTTCCAGCGTGAGGTTTGCCTGCTGCACGCGCGGCGTGACGAAGTTGGGTGCGAAGGCCGACAACGGGTGGGTCACGCCCTCCGTAAATCCATCGGGCAGCGCGCAGTTCGCCGAATACAGCGGGCAGCTGACAAGCGGGTTTGGATAGGACGGAAACACCTGGTGATCGTAGTAATTGTTGTTGTTGAGGAAGAGGCTCGAGTCCGTGATGCCGTTTTCCGTTTGCACCACGGAGTTGTAGATCTGCGGAATGCGCACATAGAAAATGCCGTATCCGGCGCGGACAACCAATGGACGCGTGTTCCCGAACGAATACGCGAGCCCGGCGCGCGGTGCGAAGTTGTAAGGCTGAAACGGAACCTTGCCCGAGGGCGGGAATAAAGGATTGGAGACCAGTCCGGCGCTGGTGAATGTTTGCAAATCCCAGCGCACGCCGAGATTCACCGCCAGCCGGTTCGTGACCCGGATCGTGTCCTGCGCAAACGCAGCATATTCCTTTGTATCTGGATGCGACGTGGCGCTGCCGAAGTTTTGCAGATAGTAGTGCGGCACTTCGTGGGCATAGGCGCGCAGCGGGCTGAGTGGAAGCCCGGCCTGCATCGGCTCGAAGGTAAACGGATTCACCTTGATGGGATAGAAAAGATATTCACCGCTCTGCTGGCTGGGGAAAGAAATCGTAGATCGACGTGAGAAGAGCGTCGCCGCCGAACTTCCACGTATTGCGCGACCCCTCGTGGCTCACGGTTTCTGCCAGATGCAGCCGATGCTCGCGAGTCTGCCGCGGCAGCATATTCGAGCGTCCCATGCCGTCGAGGATCGTCGGAATCTTCACCAACACGTGGCTCGTGTTGCTGTAGGACTGCTGCAGGTCGCGCGAGAACTGGGCGCGGAAATGGCTGATCCAGCGCTGCGATAGGGCCGAAGTAAGCGACATCGACGCGGTTTCGGTAGAAACGAGTTCCTCGCCGTTGTTGCTGATGGAATCGTAGGTGACCGGGCTGGCCGGATCGAGGAAGACATTGTTCGCTCCCCAGTACCGCGTCGTGTTGAGCGCGCAGTGAGAGTTGATGACGCGGCGTCAGATTGATGTCGAGTTTGGCGTACGCGGTGTTGCCGATTTGTCCTGCGGGATATTCTCCGGCGAGCGAAGTGAGTTGTGCTGCGGCGGCGAACACGAGCGCTTGATCGGTAGCTTCGTAGTCTCCGGGCGTGTAGGGCCCGGTCCCGGCCGCGGGCACGACCTTGGAACTGCCGTCCAGAAATTCCACGACGTTCGGAACATGGAAGATGTGCTGGTCGAATCCTGCGAAGAAGAAGATCTTATTGCGCTTGATCGGGCCGCCGATCGTGCCTCCAAATTGCTGCTGGCGGTTGTGCGGCTTGAACGCGAGAAAGGGATTCGTCGCCCCAAAGGAACTGTCACGCAGATAATAGAACGCCGGTGCCGTGCACATGATTCGAGCCGGACTTGGTCACGACATTAACGACGGCGCCGCCGGAACGTCCCTGCTCAGCGCCGTACGCGTTGGTGGAGACGCGGAACTCCTGCACGACCTCGGTCGAGAACTGGTAGGGAGCGCGATAGCGTCCGCGAGCCTGAGCGAAGAACGCGTTGTTGTAGTCGAGTCCGTCGACCAGGGTGGTGTTCTGAAATCCGCGAATGCCGCCGAACGAGAGATCGCCGTTGGTCGACGACGTCAGGCTGCGAGGATCCTGCGTGACGCCCGGAGAGAACAGCGCGAGATCGGAAAAGCGCCGACCGTTCAGGGGGAAATCGTTCAGCGCGCGTTCGTCGAGAAGCGTGGAAACGGAACTGGTCTGCGGTTCGACCAGCGAGGGAGCGGCCGAGACCGTGACATTCTCCTGGGCACCGGCGATCGTGAGATGAAATTCCAGGTTGGTGGCGGCTCCGACATCGATGTGCAAGGAAGGCGTTATCTGGGGAGACATCCCCTGCGCCGTGGCGCGCGCGGTAGTAGTCGCCGGGCGTCAGTAGCTCGAACGCAAACGCTCCTTCGGCATCGCTGGTCGCGGTGAACCGCAGGGCCGTCGCGGTGCTCACCAATACGATCGAAGCTTGCGCGATGCGGCCTCCCGTGGAATCGAAAACGGTTCCATGGATTGCGCCGCTCGCGAGTCCTGCGCAGGCAGGGAAGCAGAGATCATACATACAAATAGGATGAGAGGTATCACAAAGAAAACGCGTGTCCAGGACATTCCAGTCGCCCCTGCATGCGGGATGAACTCGGAGGGACGACCCGACGGCGTTTACCGGACGCTGAGGCGGGAAATCCGCGGAAAAGAACCGGAAGGAGCGCTCTAGTAGCGCACGGCCGGGAAGCTTCTCCGCGGTTTATGGAGAAACCAACTGTGGTATAGCATGCCTCGGGAGACGAGTTCTGTGATTGCAGATACTTTTTGGGACGCGTTCCCGGACTGGGAAGGCCTTCACCACCCTCCGACTCCGCTCACGGCAGGCTCCGGACACGAAGGTGCACGAAGAAAGCTGTGACTCGCTCTCTTACGTTGGATGCGGCTCTCGTGATATTTTCAGTCTTCTTGCGAAATTATGATTCGATCTTATAAAGGTGTGCGGCCCACGATTCCAGCGACCTGTTACGTCGACGAATCTGCGCAGATCATTGGGGACGTGGTGTTGGGCGAGCATGCGTCGGTGTGGATGAACGCAGTCGTCCGCGGCGACGTCCACGAGATCCGCATCGGAGCGCACTCCAACGTGCAGGACAACAGCGTGCTCCACGGCATGAAACAGCAGTGGGGCGTCTATCTCGGCGAGTACGTCACGGTGGGCCACTCGGTCACGCTGCACGGCTGCGTCATTGAGGACCGCTGTCTGATCGGGATGGGATCGATCATTTTGAATGGCGCGAGGATTGGCGCCGGATCGATCATCGCCGCGGGAACCTTGATTCCGGAGAAGACGGTGGTCGAGCCCGGGTCGTTGTGGATGGGCTCCCCCGGAAAGTTCCGGCGGATGTTAGGACCTGGCGAGGAGGAGATGATCATGCGGTACGCAAGGAATTATCTCGGCTATAAGGATGATTACCTGCGGGAGAAGTAGTAGTTAGTTTCGACTGTCATCCTGAGCGGAGCAGGCTGGTGAGCAACGCGAACCAGCATGCGGAGTCGAAGGATCCCTATCAGGCCGGTGATGTGTGGGATGTCCCAGGGTGTTCGCACCGTTACGCCGATGACGCTAAGTTTTGTCGAGAGAACTCCCTGATACGCTTGAAGTGGTAGGGATCCCTTCGACTTCGCTCAGGGCAGGCTCTTCGACTGCGCGCGCTCATTCGAGCGCGCTCCGCTCAGGACGACAGACTCTTGAGGAATGGAAGATTGGAAACTGAATGATCAAAGCCGTACGAGGAACGCGAGACCTTCTGCCGCCGGATACGGCGCTATGGAACTTTGTTGAGACGGCGGTGCGCGATGTCTTTCGCGCCTACAACTTCCAGGAGATCCGCACGCCGATTTTCGAGTCCACCGAGTTATTCGCGCGTGGCGTGGGCGAAGAGACCGACATGGTCTCGAAGGAGATGTTCACGTGGTCTGATGGCGAGCGGTTCGACGAAGAGGCTCTTGCTACCGAATGGATCGCAAAGGGAGTGGAGGAGAAGAGGTTCTTTGTGGAAAGTGCCACTCCATTGAACTCCTATTTGAGTCCTTTGCGTATCCGTTTCATAAACCATATTCCGGACCGGCCAGAGTTCGTATGCTTTAGATCGAAAGCGACGCTGGAAGCAGTCGACTTATTGCTGAAGGCTCGCTCCGATGTTAAATCTCCCGAATTTCTGCGGCGATACTCTCAAGATGCAGAGTACGTGAGAAGGTTCGAAATTGGATTGCGTATCGTCGTTCCTTCAGGCACGGCTGATTCAGCCTCGTGGATCGACACTCGAGGAGTCGAGGTGGAACAATTCCAGAATCGAACTCCTGTCTTCAAATCCTCCCAGTCCCTCACCCTCCGGCCCGAAAACACCGCCGGAGTCGTTCGCGCCTACATTGAGCACAACCTCGAGAACCGCGGACTGAACAAGCTCTACTACATCGGACCGCAGTTTCGCCGCGAGCGGCCGCAGAAGGGGCGTTACCGACAGTTCTATCAGATCGGGGCGGAAGTGATTGGTCCCGCATCGGCGGGGAGTGAGTCGCCGGCGCGCGATGCGGAAATATTGGAGATGCTGGCGACGCTGCTCGACCGCGTCGGCATCGACGACTGGAATCTGCGAGCTGAATTCAGTTGGTTGTGCTAACTGTCGACCCGATCATTTCCGAGCTTCAACGACGCTTTGCGCAGCATTGGTCGGTCGCCACCAGATGTGCGTCGACTGCCAACGACGTGCCGTGACAAATCCTTTGCGGGTGTTTGACTGTAAGGTTCCCGAGGATCAGCCAATCATTAACAATTTGCCGCGCATCAGCTCAGTTTCTCGACGAAGATTCGCGCAACATTTTCTGCAGGTGCAGGAGATTCTTACGTGCCGTAGACGTTCCTTTTACACATCAACGATCGTCTGGTGCGCGGCCTCGACTACTACACTCGCACCGCGTTCGAGTTCACGCATGGCGCACTCGGAGCGCAGAACGCGATCCTCGGCGGCGGTCGATATGACGGGCTGTCCGAAGCGCTCGGCGGTCCGGCGGCTCCCGGCATTGGATTTGCAATCGGCGAAGACCGTCTGGTCATGTCATTAAAGGAAACGGCCGAAGGCGTCTTGCGCAAGCCGGACGTCTATATCGCACCCATGGCGGGGATGAACGCCGAGGCCGCCCGGCTGGCCCGCGAGTTACGCCGGCACGACCTGGTCATCGAGTTGGGCGACGACACCTTCCGCCTGAAGAAATCGTTCGAGGCCGCGACCAAGGCAGGGGCGAAGTACATCCTGATCGTCGGCGAGAATGAAGTGAAGGCGGATGCGTTTGCCCTGAAGAACCTCGCGACCGGAGAGCAGATCCAGGTGGCGCGTGCAGAATTGGCGCAGAAGATTCAGGGATAGCTATGGGCAAGGTTCGGACGACGCTCGACGATGCGGCGGTGCGCTTCATTCAGGCGCAGCCCATGTTCTTTGTCGCCTCGGCTCCGCTCGATGCGAACGGCCACGTCAACGTGTCGCCCAAAGGCTTGGATTCGTTTCGCATTCTCGGGCCAGGAACCGTTGCATATCTCGACCTGACCGGTAGCGGCGTTGAGACAATTGCCCATATAAAAGAGAACGGCCGCGTAGTGTTGATGTTCTGCGCGTTCCAGGGACCGCCCAATATTTTGCGACTGCATGGCCGCGGACGGGTGGTCGAGCCCCACCGTCCGGAGTTCGAGTCGCTGGCGGCGAAATTCCCTGCCTACGACAGCACACGGTCGATCATTGTCGTCGAGCTTACGCGCATTGCAGACTCCTGCGGATACGGCGTGCCCTTGATGAAGTATGAAGGCGAGCGGCCGCAGTTGTTCGCTTGGGCGCGCAAGAAAGGCGCGGATGGTTTGGAATCTTACCGCCGCGAAAAGAACCGGCGCAGCGTCGATGGATTGCCAGGTCTGGCGGAATAGCTTGACTGGCGCGGAACCAGGCACTTTACTAGAAAACTCGCGTTGCCGAACAATTCAACGATTCGTATCAGGGCATCGCTTCACCGATTGCCGAAAGACGCACGTTATTAGCACCGGCTTCAGCCGCCGCGGTGCCGCTCAAAATGACAAATTGCTTCCTCGAGAGTCTGAATAAGGAGACAGAATGAAATACGGACTTGTGGTTTTCATGATTCTGCTTTGTTGTGCAGTCAGTGTCGCGAGGACGGGTCAGGCGAATGCGCCGGAGAAGCCGCTTAAGTCCCCTCGAACAGACGCTGATGGCTGCCGAGAAGAGTTTTGTGGAGGCGGCAAAAAAGGGAGACGTCGCATATCTTCAAGCGCACCCTCACCGACGATTTCTCCTTCGTCCAGTTCGACGGGCAATTGTATGACCGCCAGGACATGCTGGATCAGTTTGGGGACGGCGGCCTCGATTTGCAGCCGTACGACATGAAGGTGGTAACGGCGGGAGATGGCGTCGCGATCGTGACTTACAACGTAGTCCTGCGCGTTCCGGCCGCTGAAGATCAGGGGCCGCCTCCGCGCTATCAGCACTTCAGCACCGTCTGGGTGAAGCAGGGCGACGCGTGGAAGATGAAGTTTCAGCAGATGACCGCGTCGCATTGGGGAGACTGGTAGGAAGAACAATTGTTGATTGTTTGATTTCCGGTTGTGGTTTGAGGGACTTGCGGAAGAGTACAGTTGACGCGCCTTTCGCCTGGGCATACTATCTCGGCGCAGTCCGAAAGGCGCTTTCCATCAGAAATCAGGAACACAGACGAGGCGCGCGATGAAGAACTCTAGGAGCATTTTTGGTGGCGTGGGTGTTGGTGGCATCAGCATTGGCGCAGACTGAGATGCCCAAGCCGGGGCCGGAGCACAAAAAACTCGATATGTTCGCAGGCTCGTGGACGCTGGACGGCGACATGAAGGCGGGCGCGATGGGTCCGGGCGGCAGCGTGAATGAAACCGAGAAGTGCGAATGGATGGAAGGCGGATTCTTCCTCCTCTGCCGTGCGGACTTTAAGAGCGCGATGGGGAACGGCTCGGGCCTTTCTGTCATGGGATATTCCAGCGACGACAAGGCCTACACCTACCGCGAGTTCAACAGTTTCGGAGAGTTCATGGAATCGAAGGGTTCCGCCGAAGGCGACACCTGGATCTGGACCGGCGAAGAGAAGATGAATGGGGTCACGATGAAGGGGCGGTTCACGATGAAGATAGCTTCGCCCACGTCCTACACCTTCACATCAGAGATCTCGCAGGATGGAACCAAGTGGACGACCATCATGGACGGCAAGGCAACCAAGGCAAAGTGATCGCGTGACATTTGTCATGGCGCACAGATGATGATTGGCACTGGGCATCTACGTTTCAGACCGCTACGATCCGGTAAGCTTAAAAGCCAAGAGCCAACGGCTAAGCGCTACGAACCAAGGAGCACCACATGAATCTCAAAACAATTCTGCTTTCGACCCTGATCCTGGTATCGGCCTCCGTGTGGGCGCAAATGGCTCCCAAGCCCGGTCCGGAAGTGAAGAAACTCGACTACTTCGTAGGAACATGGTCGGTGGAAGGAACCATTGCGCAGGGTCCATGGGGTGCGGGCGGAAAGTTCACCACGACCGACACGACCGAATGGATGCCGGGCAGTTTCTTCGTGGAGGGGCACTCTGACTTCAAGATGCCTCCGGAAGTGGGCGGAGACGGCAAAGCAATTTCCTACATGGGATATGACACGGACGAGAACGTGTATACCTATGACGAGTTCAACAGCCAGGGCAGGCGCGAGGTCTCGAAGGGCACGGTCAGTGGGGACACTTGGACGTGGACCAGTTCCCAGACCTACAGCGGCCAGGAAGTCAAGCAGAAGATGACGATCAAGGTGCTGACTCCCGCGAGCTACAGTTTGAAGTTTGAAATATCGATGGATGGGACGAACTGGATGACATTTATGGACGGGAAGGCGACCAGGAAATAGTAGTGATTCATCTTTGCGATCGAAGGCTTCCGCCTCAGGGCTGAAGCCTTTTTCGTTTGGGCTCCGCTCATATCAACTGGGCCGCGGTCCGGTCGAACGTTGCGAGCCCTCGACTTGGTACCGCGAAGCGCTCGGAGTACGATTGAGGCGGGTGGTGCGTCATGAGAAGAATCGGCTTCATCTTGGTTTTCGCGGTGGTGATTGGATTGGGAGTTCTAACCGGTTCCGGGTTGCGAGCCCAGGACGCAAAACCACCTATGGATGCGGGGGCAAAGAGCTCAACATCGTATTCGGGAATGTATACCTTCCTGAAAGAGGGCGAGTTCGTGCAGGTAACGGTGGAGGACGCCGGGCGCGTCACCGGATTCGTTTCGCGCTTCGGGGATGGCGAGAGTGACAAGGGCGCTTTTCTGGATCAGTTCTTCAAGAGCGGCAAACTCGATGGCAACAAGTTGACCTTCACAACGGAAGTGGTTCACGGAGTTTCGTTCGACTTCAAAGGGACGATCGATCGCGGAGAAGGAAAGAATCCAGGGGACGAAGCTTATTTTGTGTTGAAGGGCACGCTGACGGAAAACGCGAGCGATGTGAACAAGAAGACAACCTCGCACTCGCGGGAAGTCTTGTTCAAGATGTTCCCGCAGGCTGCGACGCCGGTTCCGAGCGTCAGGAAATAACCAGAGCAAACACTGAGTACTGAGTACTAGGTACCGAGTACTGCCTCTATTGTCCTGCGCGGATTGGGGACAGGCTCAGGCGTCCCGGAGCTTTCTTGCGAGCGCCTTCCTGGCTATAGACCAGGTCTGGACTGCCGTCAGAATTGGACGACGCTTCAGCCAGCGTTGCCGCCAAAGCGCGGTAGGAGCGGCTGATTTCGGGGCCTTCCTGCAAGACCACCGGCGTTCCGTGATCGATGGACGGCGAGACCGCCTGGTACGCGTTCGGCACTTTCCATAAGACCTTGCAGTTGGTGACCTGCTCGACATCCTCTTCGGTGAATCCCGGAATCTTCTTATAGCGGTTCAGAACCACGCGCAACCGGTCGCGTCCGCTCCCTTCTTCGAGGAAGCCGTGAATGCGTCCGGCGCTCCACAGCGAGACGACATCGGTCTGAGCGACTACGAGCACGGCGTTCGAAAGGTCGGAAAGCAGGCGCGTCGTTGGGTCGAGACGGCTGGACGCGTCGACGACGACAAAACGATAGTGATTCACCAGGAGATCGAACAAGCGGGCGAGTTCACCCGGCGTGGGCTCGCTCGGGTAGGGCTGCTGCGGTCCCGCCAGAAGATGCAGTCCTTCCTTAGTCGGGGTCATTAGGCCGTCGAGCAGAGAGACGTCGAGGCGGTGCAGATTCTGCAGAGCATCGAGCACGCCGAACTGCGGACGCAAGTTCAAATGAAGAGAAGCGTGGCCGATCGGTGCGAAGTCCACGAGCACAACATCGCCATGCGACTGCTGCAGAGCGACGGCAGTATTGACGGCTGCCGTGGTGCAGCCGGCGCCTCCCTTGGCGCTGAGGAAGGTAAATACGCGGGCCTTACCCGCGCCTCCAAGACTTCGGGTACGCGAGGAACTGAAGCGGGTGAGCGCTTCGAGCAGAGGGTCGGAGCCGGCAGAGTGATCAAGATATTCGCCCGCCCCGGCACGCATGCTGGCGACAATGTTGACGGGATTCGTCATTTCGCCGTTGGCGAAGATGCCGATCTGTTGGGTGGTAGCGCGGATCAGTTCAATGGTGCGAATGGCGCGCTGCGAGTCCTGCGCAGGAACATCGACGATGACGACCTCGGCGCGTGAATCCTGAAGTTGACGAAGAATAGTATCGGTGGGTCCGGCAGGATAACCAACATGGCTGAAAACCGCCTGCCCCAGGCGCGTCGCTTCGAGCCGATGCTGCAGCGCGGATAAGTGATCCTCGTCCTCAGTCAGGAGGGCGACGGCGATGCCATGCATAGCGCGGTTCTCGCTGATTTCTCTCGGTGTCTGCATGTTAGAAAGAGAACGCACTCTCCGCCAAGTGACCTAGGTAACGGACAATCGTGCTCGCGCGCCAAAACAACGCGAGATTCACAACGCAACCACCTGATGAATATCTTTGGGGGGACCGCACAACGTAGAAGCTTCTGGGGCGACTGGCCCTGATTACACGACATTCTAAGCCAAGAATGGAAAGTTGAAAAGTGGTTGGGGGTTAAATAAAAAAAACTACCCGGTGGATCCCAGCGTTCGAAGGCAGTCTAGCCTAGGACCGGACGGGCGGCAGCATGAGCTGGCGCTGCTTCCTCGTCATGCTGGGGATGGATATTTTTGACCCGCGGGAAGGCCGTGGCGGACTCGGTTTCCGCCAGGTATTCGTAACCTTCGAGTCGAACGGCCACTCCGATCTTGGGTTCGGTGGGAGCCGAGTCGGAGGCGGCCGGCCGGACGATTCGCAATATGCGGCCCCGGCACCGTACCGGCATACTCTCGCCCAGCGTGATCTCAGAGGGCATGCGAAGCGTGAGTTCGATTTCGGACCCCTCGGTCAGCGGGGCGTTGGTGAAGAAGAAAACTCCACGCGAGCTGAGGTCCTGGGTAAAGCCGACGCCTTCAATCGACGTTCCGGGCTGGCGAAGGGAGAGCGGGAGAAGATAAGGGAACCGCTGTCCGACACGGCGTTCAATTCCAACTGGCGGAGTGGTCATAGCAGCTTGACTTCCTTAGCCGAACCGTCGAAAGCGCAGGGGTTACTTTAGCTCACGGCGGACAATAAGGAAAGTTCCAATTTGGCAAAGGCGGCAGCGATTCCAACCCGTTTACGGGCTTAGGCTTGGAGGTGTGGCAGGCAGGGGACATTGCCCAACAGGCTACTTCGGTCTGTGGAAAACGTGCCTAGGCATTGAGAGGCTAGGTCTCTGGCACGTGGTCGAGCGCGATATAGTGGTGCTCACGATGGCGAAGCGTCATCCAATGCTCTGATCGTGGCCGAATCGAACACTTCCATCCCAGAGAACGCGCCTGAAAGTGGGTCCGCGCCAGCGCCCGAGAGCCCAAGGCTGCGCTGGCAGGCGGCTGGACGCGCCCTAAAGCACCGCAATTTCCAGCTATTTTTCAGCGGGCAACTGATTTCTCTGATCGGCACCTGGATGCAGACGGTGGCGCAGTCGTGGCTGGTCTACCGGCTGACCGGCTCGGGTCTGAAACTGGGTGCCGTTGGATTTGCCAGCCAGATTCCTGTCTTTTTGTTCGCACCGCTCGGCGGCATCGTGGCGGATCGCAGCAATCGCAAGCACGTGGTCATTGGGACGCAAGTTGCGTCCATGCTGCTGGCGTTCGTGCTGGCTGCGCTCACACTAACGAATCGAGTGCAGGTGTGGCACGTCTTCGTCCTGGCCGCGCTGCTTGGGGTGGTGAATGCGTTCGACATTCCAGGCCGTCAGTCGTTCCTGGTGGACATGGTGGGCAAAGAAGACCTGATGAACGCCATCGCCCTGAATTCTTCCATGTTCAACGGGGCGCGCGTGATCGGTCCGGCGGTGGCGGGCGTGTTGGTGGCGCGGCTAGGGGAAGGCTGGTGTTTCTTCGCGAATGCGGTGAGCTACATCGCGGTGATTGCCGGATTGATGCTGATGAATGTGCATGCTCCGGCTCGAGTTTCGGCGAAGACGTCCCCATGGGAACACATGCTCGAGGGATTTCAATTCGTGAACCGGACGGCGCCGATTCGAGCGCTGATGATCCTGCTCGGTCTGGTGAGCGTGACCGGCATGCCATACGTGGTGCTCATGCCGATCTTTGCGGACAAGATACTGCATGGCGGCGGGCAGGAGTTTGCCTCGCTGATCGGCTCCCATGATCTGGGTGCCGTGCGGCTGGGAATCCTGATGGGCGCAGCCGGCGTTGGAGCGCTGCTGGGCGCGCTTACGCTCGCGGTCCGGTCCGGTGTGAAGGGACTCGGAACGTGGATCTCGGTGTGCTGCGCCGGCTTTGGCGTGAGCCTGATGCTGTTTTCGTTCTCGAAATCGTTCTGGCTGTCGGTGCTGCTGCTGCATGCCGGTGGGATACTTCATCATGCTGCAGATGGCATCGTCGAACACGCTGATCCAGGTGATGGTGCCGGATGCGCTGCGCGGGCGAACCATGGCAGTGTACTCGATGATGTTCATGGGGATGGCGCCTATCGGGGCCCTGCTGGGTGGCGCCCTGTCGGACCGACTGGGCGCATCGCTGACCGTGGCGATCGGTGGGTTTGCTTCCGTGATGGGAGCGTGGTGGTTTGCGTTACAGCTGCCGAAGATTCGAGTCGAAGCCCGCCAGTTGATCATTGCACAATCCATGGCCGGCGGAGAGCCGTCGGAGGAGATGTCAGCGCCGGTGGCGGAGGAGTAGCAAAACAGCGCCGCGGCAGATCTCAGAAGTCAATGATCTCGGAAGTCAATGAGTGCAAGGTCTTGGTAACAACAATTGACGAGGGTTTCTCTCAATTCTTGCGCTGTTGCACCCATGGTTATTTACTCACAGCGCAAGACCACTGCAGGGTCGGTCTTCGCTGCGCGGTGCGCGGAATGTAACAGGCGAGAGTCGCAGACGACATAACAACCGCGATCACCGCAACGAAGGTCAGTGGATCGAATGGGCTAATGCCAAACACGAAACCCTGCAGAAGCCTGCCACCCATCAGGGCCGCCACCAATCCCACCGCAAGGCCCAGTCCGACCGGCGTGAGTCCCTGGCTCATGATCATCGCCAACAACTGGGCACGCTGCGCCCCAAGTGCTGTCCGGATGCCAAATTCGCGCCGTCGCTGTTCTACGGAGTAGGCAAGCACTCCGAAGATCGCGATTGATGCCAGCAGCAAGGCCGAAATGGCAAACAACCCGGTCAACAATGTTTGGAACCGGCGATCTTGTAAGTTCTCCCCGACCACATTCGACATGGGCCGAAGTGCCACGATGGGCACGGTTGGATCGGTGGCGTGTATCAGGCGTCGAACCGCGGCCGCAACGCTGGCTGGATCTCCAATTGTTCGCACAACAAAGGAAGTGGAACCGGGATCACCGGGTGGAGTCTGCGCCCAAGAGTCGGCAACGTACACCATAAAGAGGGGAGGTTGATCCAGATAGGTGCGAATGTCGCCCGCGACTCCAATCACTTCGCTCTGCTGCAGCGCTCCCCATTCGGCAAGGCACTGTTCGCCAATCGGATTTTGATCGTGCCACAAGCGCCGAGCTAGGCTTTGCGACACGATAATCCTTCTTTGGCCACGATCATGCTGGTCAAATGCGCGTCCAGCCAATATGGGAATGCTCATCGTTTGGAAATAGTCCTCACTCACCGCACGATAATTCGCCATCGGAGCTTGGTCCTCTGGAAGCTGATTCCCCGGCAGGTTCACACCGCTGACTGAGCCCTCTCCTTCGAGCGGTAACATGTGCGTCCAAGCCACCGATTGAACTCCAGGAATGCTGTGGATTCCATCGAGTACATTTCTATAGAACCCTGCGCGCTTGATGTTATCGGCGTACGCCACAGGAGGAAGGTCAACGTTCGCTGTAAGGACATGCAAGACATTAAAACCCGGATCGAGGTTGGTCAGACGCAGCCAGCTACGGCCGAGCAGACCGGCGACGATCAGCAGCGCCGTACAGATGGCAGCCTCAGCACCCACCAGTGTCGCGCGCAATTTACGTGTCCGGCGATTTTCGGAGACACTCCTTCCCCCAGAGTTCGCCGTCTCGTGCCAGTCGGTACGCGACGCCAGCCATGCAGGCAATACTCCGAACAGAGTGGCCGTCCCCAGAGTCGCGAGCACGACGAAAGCGAGCCCCCGGTCATCGAGCCGGATTTCCACTAAGCGAGGAATTCCGGCGGGTCCGAAGTGTGCGAGCCAAAGCACACCGATTTCGGCAAACACGCAGCCCATGGCTCCGCCGATCGTTGCAAGCACCAGGCTCTCGGTCAGCATCTGCTGGAACAAGCGTCGTTCACTTGCGCCCAAGGCTTTGCGCACGCCAGCTTCCCGCAAGCGGCCGGGCAGCCGGGCAAACATTAGGTTAGCTAGATTCGCGCAGATCATGAGCAGCACGGCTCCGACGGCCGCGAATATCAGAATCAATCCGCGTTGCGAGGATGCGACGACTTGCGACTGCAACGGAACAATATCAGCTCGCAGCTCAAGGTCAGCGTGAGCGTCTTTAGCGATTCTCGTCTGAATTACGTTGAGCTCGGCGAGTGCCTGAGCGCTGGTCACATCTCTTCTGAGCCGACCGATCGCGGTGAAGTCGAATTCGCCGATCAGATCCCGCTCGAAGGATTTGGGTCCGTTTAGAGGGACAAAAAACTGTGAGCGACTCGAGAGTCCATTCACCACTCCCGGCATTTGAAACGATTGGGAGAGAACTCCCACCACTGTGTAAGGATGTTCGTCGAGCATTACAGATCGCCCGATGATCGCAGGGTCAGCCTTGAAGCGTGTGCGCCAACATGAATCCGTCAGGATCACTGCGTATCCTTGATCCGTCTCATCTTCGTCCTGAAGGAATGAACGTCCGATTGCAGGATGCACCCCAAGCATCTGCAGGAGGTTCGCAGAGGCGCGCGTGCCCCGTACGTGCTCCGTTTCCCCAACTCCAGCAAGAATCATCGACGTAGATTCCAGGATGGCGATGTCATCGAATGAACGAGATTCTCTTCGCCAGATTTGAAAGTCCGGGAGATTGGCATCGAGCACGGGGGCTGAATTTGCCCATTGCGGAATGATTTCGTGGATCACATAGAGTTGCTTCGAATCCTCAAAATTGAGCGGCTTGAGCAAGACGCTGCTGACGAGGGAGAAGATCGCTGTGTTGGCCCCGATACCGACTGCCAATGTCAAAACAACCACAGCGGTAAACCCGGGCGACTTCCGCAACGAGCGCACGGCGTACCGTAAGTCGTAGGCGAGCGCATGCATACACGCCTCTCGATGCGTTTCTAAGCACTTCCGCTACCAGAACAGAAGTCTGTAAGCGATTGAGCCCACAGGTCAACATCTGAGCAGAGACAGATCATGATGTCCAATCGCAGATGAAAGCGTCCGAAAGCGAACACTCGAAACATCCCATTTCACTCATCGACGTTCTACTAACGCGAGGTCCTCGCTTTCAAGGCCAAGCCGCGAGCTACTGAGGTGAATTCGTTTCCGCCCCGAATTCGCTTCTTTCCGAATCGCGTTTCGAAGATTTTTCTTACCGCTGGAACAAAGGAAGAGCCACCCGTCAGGAAAACCATTTCGACTTCTTTGGGCAGAACACCCGAAGATGTAAGCAGAGAATCGACGCACCTGGCGATCTGCCCGAGTTCCTCGGAAATCCACTCCTCGAAGGTTGCGCCGTTCCACGGTTGCAGCCAGATCCACAAACCCGTCCGAAAACTGGAATGTGGCCTGAGGGGCGTTCGACAAGTCGCTCTTCACTTTCTGCACGGCGCGGTGCAGGTGAAATCCGAGATCTTCTTTGATGAAGTGCATCAGCGCCGCGATCTTCTCCGGTTCAAGCGATTGCGCGTGAACGCCTCGCAGCATCTCCAGCACGTCTCTGCCCCGCAACAGCGACAGGTGGTGCCAACGCTCCAGCTTAATGTAAACCCAGTTTGGAACCGTCAGAATCTTGCCCAGGGAACGCAACTGCGATCCCGCTCCCAGAGCTGGAGACACGAGATGCCGGATGATCTTCGCATCGAAGGCATCTCCCGCGATGCCCACTCCGGCATTCCCGACGATGTTGCCCGAGGCTCCATCCCTTCGAACGGTGGGGCCCACGTGAACCAACGAGAAGTCGCTCGTGCCGCCCCCGAAATCCCCAATCAGGATGAGTTCGTCGTGATCGAGCGTGGACTCGTAATAGTGTGCGGCCGCGATCGGCTCCATCTCGAACTCTACGGATTCGTAGCCAGCCGAGCCGAAGGCTGATCGAAGTCGGCCCTCCGCAAACTCGTCATCTTCCGGGTTCTCTGCGCCCACAAAATGAACTGGCCTTCCAACGACCGCCGAGCTGATGTTGATCCCAAACTGATCTTCCGCTTTTTTGCGCAGGTCCATGAGAATCCTCGCAATCAGATCTTCCAGCGTGTGTCTTCGACCAAAAACCTCTGTACTGTGAAGGCTGCGACTCGTTAGGAATGACTTGAGTGATTGGATCAAACGACCCTTCACGTCGGCGGAAAGATATTGCTCAATGGCCTCAGGGCCTGTCCACGACTTCAGAGTATTCACACCGCCTTCCTTCATCCGCTGCAGATATAGCAGTGACCGATACGCATCCGTCAGGCCACCCAGGTATGGGAACTTGGCAAGCTGAACCTCTCCGGAGCGGTTGGAACAGGCGATGGAACTGTTCGTCGTCCCAAAGTCGATGCCGATCGAGCTCTTACCCTTCATCCTTGCGCGATCCTCCTGCGGGAATTCATCGATTTCCGAGGGTGAGTGTCGACGTCGGATACCGTCATTTGTCTCGGCTCGGGTAGTGCAGCATCGAGCGGCCGCAATGGTCTACTTGCGAAGCGCGCTTTTCCCGAGGGCGACGAGAAAAATCGCGCTCTTGCCCCGAGCGTGCGGCGAAAAGAAATTGACCACGTCGTCGTCAAAAAAAGTTAAGCCGCTCGCGCCGAGGCGCTGGGCGTAGGCGGCAAGATAGAGTTTGCCACCCAGAATGCCGGCTTCCAGTTGTGCGGCGCGATATCCGCGGTTTCCGTAGCGCTCCAGAATTGTCTTCAAGTCGGCAAGAAAGAACACGTCCACCGCGGCGTCGGCGGGGAGCTGTTGCTCGAGGCCGAGGTAGCCGGCTTTGTCGCGGAAATCCCCGAGCTTGAGTAGTTCGAGAGTCTTTTGCTCCCAGTGATAGACATAGGCTCCCGCGGCCAGCCCGTCCACGTTGTTGACGATCAAATAGAGATCATTCAGGTGACTTCCAAAGGGATCGAGAAAGTCGGCGGGAATTCCACGGGTGGCCCGATCGAGTATGAGAGACAGTTGCGCCAGCGTAATCGATTGGCGCGAGAACTGGCGCGTGGAACCACGGCGCGCGATCACTTTCTCGATCGTGTCGGCGGAACGGAATCGTCGGGCAGCTGCAGAGGTGTGGTCGTACCTTTGACAGGAGGAACGGCGTGCGGCGGCGTCGGTCCGCGCACGGCGGCGACCTCGCTGGCGGAATCCAGCGACGAGGCTTCGTGCATTTTACGCATCGCGGGATAGTCGATCTCTTCTTTCGAGTAGGGAACGATCGGAAGATCGAGAGGAGAGATTTGGGGCGCCGGGGACAGAGCGATTTGCTGGTGCCCAATGGGAACGAGAGAAAAAGCGACCTCGCGCTTGGTGTCGAGGCTGAGCAGGTCGTTGATCTGCGAGTCGACGAAGCCGGTCACGATCTTGGCAGGAAGATTCGAAGCGTCGGACATCGCCAGAAGATTGGCAAGGATCGTGCCGTTGTCCCAGCCGAAGTGGCGATAAGTGCGCGAGCGATATTTCCACGCATTGCGCCAATACGTTCCGGTACAGATGATGGTGACCGGAGCGTGCGCAATCGATGGATCGCCCAGCGGTAGCTTCGACCAGTAACTGGCGGAAGTCGCCGGCGCGCAGCTGGCGCAGGCCGAATTCGGCGACGCCGAAATGGTAGACGCCCGCCGGGAGACCGGCAGAATTCGAGCCGGGCAGCGTTTCCCCTGGCAGATCGGTGCAGACGACGTAGAGTTCGATTTCGTAGAGCGCGCCCGTGCAGGCGGCGGCGCGAAAGAAAGTTTCGCCCTGCTCATGCTTCTTGCTGCGAACCACTCCGGCGGAGAAGAAGAGGAGTTGCGCCAAAGTTTCGAGATTGGGAACGGAGTCCGTGTTCGTTTGTCGCGGGACTGCCGCGATCGCTGACGAGTGCGGGGCGCGCCGTTTCGCGGAAGTCCTTGGGCAGGCGCATCACCTCGAGCGTGGGATAAATCTTGAACAGCAGCGGCTTGTTGTCCCAGTCCAGAAAATGCGGGCTCATCCGTACGCTGACTTGAGAATGCTTCGTGCCGCTGTGATACTGCCACGCCGCGTCGAGATGGTTGTTCTGGCTCAACGGAGAGACTCCATGACAGGGATTAGCGGTACGCGCTCGGCGGCAGGCCGGTGATGCGGATTCCGGCGTGGCCTTTGTGGCGGATGTTCATGCCAATGAGCAATGCGGTGATCTGCTCGACGATGCGGGCGTTTTCGAGTTTGCCGCCATCGAGGGCGCGGACGCCGGGAATCTTGGCCGCAAGTTCACGGGTGAGTTGCGCGGCGTCGGGATCGTCGCTGCAGACGATCACGTCGCAGTCGAGCGGAGCGTCGGTATTCAGCAGTTCGGCGGAAACATTGTGGAAGGCGGCGACCACGCTGACTTCCTTCGGCACGAGTTCGGCGGCCTGCTGCGCCGCGGATCCTTGCCAGACGCCGAGAGTGCGCGAGGCGCGTCCACCAACGCTGGCGGCGAGAGGAACGGTGGCATCGATGAGGATGCTGCCCTCGGTCATCGCGGGCTTGAGTTGCTTGAGAAGCGCCGCTTGACCTTCGAAGGGAACGGTCAGCATCAGAATGTCGGCGGCGGCGCAGGCGGCGCTGTTTTCCATGCCGGAGACGTTGCGCCTGGCCTCCGGCTTTCTCCTGAATTGCCTGCGGCAGCTTTCTGCGCGCGCTGTTCGTCGCGCGAGCCGATGATGATGGTCTCTCCGGCGCGCGCCCAGCGTAGGGCGAGTCCCATGCCTGCGGGCCCGGTGCCTCCGATGACCGCGATCGGGCGGTTGCGCAGCTGGGGCGTCGCTCATGCGAACTCAGCCTCAAGCGCCTGTTCGGCGGTGAACTCGTCTTCATTCAGCGGAAGTTTGATATTGATTCGCGAGTACGTCGTGTTGCGCTCGGCGGGGATGCGGCCCATCTCCAGAATCAGCGACTGAAAATCTTCCGGGCTGGTGTACTGGCCGGCGGTCGCTCCGGCTTCGCGCGAAATATTTTCTTCCATCAAGCGTGCCGCCGTAGTCGTTCGCTCCGGCGTGCAGGCAGAGTTGCGACAGGCTGGCGGTTCAGCTTCACCCACGAAACCTGAATGTTGTTGATCGATCCGGCGAGCAGGAGACGCGCCAGCGCGTGAACCTTGAGATGCTCGGCGAGCGTCGGCCCGGTGCGCGCCAGGCCTTGGTGAAAGAGCAGCGTGTTTTGATGCACGAAGCCAAGAGGCACGAACTCGGTGAAGCCTCCCGTCTCCGATTGAATGTCGCGCAACAGCCGCATCTGGCGGACCCAGTGCGCGGGAGTTTCGGCGTGTCCGTACATCAGCGTTGACGTCGATGCGGATGCCGCAACGGTGTGCGGTGCGGATGACCTCGATCCATTGCGCGGTCGAAAGCTTGTTGGCCGAGAGGATGTGGCGGATCTCGTCGTCGAGAATTTCTGCGGCGGTGCCGGGCAGCGTGCCGAGTCCATTGTCGCGCAGCATGGAAAGATAGTCCGCCAGCGGCATGCCGGTGAGTTCGACGCCGTAGACGATTTCCATCGGCGAGAAGGCGTGAATGTGCATGCGCGGTACGGCATTCTTTACGGCGCGGAGAATGTCGCGATAGTGGAACTTGGGAAGATCGCGCGGCAGACCGCCCTGTATGCAGACTTCGGTGGCGCCGAGTTGCCAGGCTTCGACAGCCTTCTGAGCCATATCGTCCAGAGAGTGGAAATAGGTGTCCGCCTCGCGCGGGCCGCGGCTGAAGGCGCAGAATTTGCATCC
This sequence comes from uncultured Acidobacteriaceae bacterium, assembly GCA_963788555.1. Classification (GTDB taxonomy): domain Bacteria; phylum Acidobacteriota; class Terriglobia; order Terriglobales; family Acidobacteriaceae; genus Sulfotelmatobacter. The sequence goes on from CAWBHM010000009.1 coordinate 234,272, forward strand.
CGACGAAGCAGATGTTCGTGAAATTGATGTTGCGGTTGACGACGTAGGTGACGATGTTGCCGGCGAGTTCGGCGCGCAGAAGATTTGCGGCGACTAGCAGACCTAGGAGATCGTCGCCTTCAGCGTTGGCTAACGCGTAGGACTCTTCCAGCGACAGGTCGGCGCCATTTTGCGTTTCGAGGATTTTTTCCAGCGACGCGCGAACCTCCGGAGTCAAGCGCGGGGCGATATCGGACCAGTCGAGCGAGGGGAAGGATTCCAGTTCTGAGTCAGAAGGTTTGCGATGCACGATGTTCTCCGTCGGTACAGTGTATCTCGATCCGCGGGGAGCCACAAAAGCGCCGTCATCAGCGATGTGATGGCGACGTGATCAGCGATGTCATCCTGAAACCCAGCGCAGCTGGGTTGAGGGACCCTACGACAGTTGAAATTGTCGATGCCGAGGATGGGAATGCCCATGCCACATGCACCGGGTGCTCTCGCCGACAGCATAATCGTCTGCCGGGCATCGTCAGGGCCTCGGAGAGCTCTCGCTCTCCTCAGGATGACATCCCCCTTCTCTGAATGACATGCATGACAGCGAAGCTCCTGGGCAGACGGGTCAGTAGCTCTATCCGCGGGGAGCCACAAAAGTGCCGTCATCAGCAATGTGATAAGCGATGTCATCCTGAAACCCAGCGCAGCTGGGTTGAGGGACCCTACGACAGTTGAAATTGTCGATGCCGTGGATGGGAATGCCCATGCTCGCATGCACCAGGTGCTCTCACCGGCAGCATGATGGTCCGCCGCGCATCGTAAGGTCCCTCAGAGAGCTCTCGCTCTCCTCAGGATGACATTCTTGGCCATAAGACTCTGGGGGCGGGTCAGCGGAATAGGTCGGTGGATGCAGGGCGAAGCAGATCGCGGACGCTGCCCGGGCCGGGTTCGTAGCGGAATCCGCGCACGATGCAGGCGGGGGCGCGGTTGAGCTTGCCGCAGACGAGTCCGGCGGCGCAGGCGAGTTCGTCGGCGACGGCTTCGACGCTGGCTTTCAGCTTGTAGCCGTGGGAGTCGTCGCGGCCGCGGTCGTCGCGCAGCGGTTTCATCCCGGCGATGCCGATGGCGAATTCTGTCAGGCCTTCGCGCCAGGGACGGCCGAAGCTGTCGGTGATGATGACAGGGATCGCAAGGCCGGTGCCGCGTTTAAGGGCGCGACGGAGGTTGGCGGCGGAACGGTCGGGATCTTCCGGAAGCAGGAGCGCGTGGCTGCCTCCGTCGACGTTGGAGACGTCGACGCCGCTGTTGGCGCAAAGAAAGCCGTGATGCGTCTCGGTGATCAGCACGCCGTTCTTGCGGCGGATGACGGCCCGGCTCTCGCGCAGGGCTAGTTCGATGACGCGGGCATCGAGGGCATATTGTTTCGCCCACGCGATGGATTCGGCCGAGGGCTGATCGTATCCAGATCGACGATGCGGCCTTCTGATTTGGAAACGATTTTGTGTTTCACGACGAGGATGTCGCCGGATTGGAAGCGCAGGCGCGGCGTGCCGCAGAGCGTCGAGCAGTTTGTCGGCGAGTGAATCGCCGGGGCGGATTTCGTCGGCGAGTGAGATCGGGATCAGGCGGAGTTCAGCAGGCGGAACAGAGTTGGTTTTCTTTCGCCCCTTTGGGGCTGGCGTATCCTCAGGCCGCTGTCCCACGGCTTGCGCCGTGGGCTGCATTCTTGCGCCGCTTCGCGGCTGATTTATTACGGCCGACTCGGACTTACTCATGGCGCAATATTACCCGTTCAGTGGCCTACTTGTGTTCTGCGCCGCTTCGCGGCTGGAGGGACTGGAGTGCGCCCGTCCCTCCCGCGCATATTCGCGGGCCAGGCGCTGGGCGCGGGTCTCGCCGGGTAGCTCTATCAGTTGTTGCAGGTCTGCGGGATTGTCGACGTCGACGGCGATCCCCGCGAAGTTCAGAACGACGCACGGCTTGCCGGTCGCTTGTGCGGCGGCGTGGTGCGGTTTGAAGCTGTCGTTGCCGAAGCGCAGCGGAAACAGATTTGCCGGGCGCCGGAAGGCAGCGTTGGTGCCGCGTCCGTCAGCGGCGGGAACCAGCACGCTGCCTTCGGCGGGCGCGTGCTTCAGAATTTCTTCCAGTTCCCACGCCTCAATCAGCGGAATGTCCGCCGGGATCACCAGTGTACTTTCGACGCCACGCTCGACGCAGATGCGGGTGGCCATCTCGATGGCGCCGGTTTCTCCAGGATTGTCGGGGTCGGGGATGACTTCGAATTCATATTCGTTCGCCAGCTTCATCGCATAAGGATCGCTGGTGACGACGGCGACGGGCGGGCGATCTTTCCAGTTGTGCAAAGTCGTGAGCACGTCATGCAGCATGGCCTGCGCCAGCGCCGTGCGGGATGGTTGATCGAGCACATCGGCCAGACGCTGCTTTGCCGAGGCCGTATTTTTGATGGGAACGAGAATCACGGCTGGCCGTCCAAACGCCGGAAGGCGGCGCCGTGGTGCTGCGGCCCGGTGCCCGCTAGAGGAGCGGCGGCAACGAACGAAAGCACTTCGCGGGCAAGCGCAGCTTTGTCTTCGGCGCTGCGCATGATGGTTTGCGTGCACTGCACGCGCAAGCCCGTTGGTGCGGAGAGCTTCGGCGGCGCGGGCGTCGCGCGTGTCGCAGATCAGGACGTCGAGAAAATCTTCGTACGCCTGCGCCACGCCGGCGATCGAGCAAGGCAGTCCTTGCGCGGCCATGAGGATCCCTGCCGGCCCTGCGACCGGGGCGTTGCCGACGATGGGACTGACGGCGGCAATCTTTCCGCGCGCGCGCTGCAGAGCCTCGCGAATGCCGGGCACGGCCAGAATCGGCCCAATGCTGGTGACGGGATTGCTGGGCGCGATCAGAACGGCGTCGGCGGAGACGATGGCGTCGATGACTCCGGGCGCGGGCTCGGCATCGGAGGCTCCGGCGAAGCGCACGGAGTTGACCGGATCCTGATACCAGCGCTGCACGAAATATTCTTCGAAGCTCAATTCGCCGACGGGCGTGTCGACGCGGGTTTCGACGCGCGAATCGCTCATGGGCAGAACGCGCGCCTTGACGCCGAGTTTTTCGGAGATGACGGCCGTGGCTTCCGAAAGAGTCTTGCCTTCGGCCAGCAGACGCGAGCGCAGCAGGTGCATGGCAAGGTCGCGGTCGCCGGTGTGGAACCATGTGGGCTCGCCGAGTTGTCCCATGGCCTGCAGGCAGAGGAAGGTGTCGCCCTTGACGCCCCATCCGCGCTCGCGGCTGAGCATGCCGGAGAGCACGTAGGTGATCGAGTCGATGTCGGGCGAGACGTAGAGTCCCCACCACAGCAGGTCGTCGCCGGTGTTGACGACCAGCGTGATGTCTTCGGCGGGCATGACCTGGCGCAGGCCGTCGACGAACTTCGCGCCACCGGTGCCGCCGCTGAGGACGCAGATCATCGTTTCGGCTCCATCATCTCTTCGCCCATCAGCGGCCCTCTGGGCTCGTGCCAGGCCGTGTTCATCGGTGGCGGCTCGCAATTTTTCGGACAGCAGGCCGGGCTTGGCGATCACGGCGGAAAGAAATTCTGGATATACCGGCAGACGCTGGCGCAGCGCGAATCCTTTGGCTTCGGTGCGCAGGCGCAGTTGCTCCAGATGCGGCCAGGGCTTTTCCGGATTGATGAAGTCAGGCGTCAGCGGCGAAATTCCTCCCCAATCGTTGATGCCGGCGTCCACCAAATCATCATAGTAAGGCGCGGAGAGGTTGGGCGGAGCCTGAATATTGACGTCGGGGAGTAACAAGCGAGCTACCGCCACGGCGCGCAGCATCTCGCCACGCGTGGGCTCGGGCCAGTTGCGCCATGGGGATCGCGGGCTTCACGCGGAAGTTCTGCACGATGACTTCCTGGATGTGACCGTAGCGCTCGTGCAGATCGCGAATCGCGAGCAGCGTGTCGACGCGGTCTTCGAGCGATTCGCCGATGCCGATCAGCAGGCCGGTGGTGAACGGAACATTCTGCTTGCCCGCGTCTTCGATGGTGCGCAGGCGCTTGGCCGGGAGCTTGTCGGGAGCGTTGTCGTGCGCCGCGCCGGGCGCCAGCAGGGAGGCGTTCGTGGTTTCGAGCATCAGTCCCATGCTGGGGGAGACGGCGGCGAGACGGGCGATCCATTCGGCGCTGAGCAGGCCGGGATTGGGATGCGGCAGCAGGCTGGTCTCGCGCAGCACGAGTTCGCACATGGCTTCGAGATAGTGCAGCGTCGACTTGTAGCCGAGATGGCGCAGCGTCTCGCGCATCTCGGGGAAGAGCAGTTCGGGCTTGTCGCCGAGGCTGAAGAGGGCTTCGGTGCATCCGAGTTTTTCGCCGGCGCGGGCGACGGACGAGAACTTCGTCGGGAGTCATGGTGTGCGCGCCGGGATCGCCGGGATCGCGGCGGAAGGTGCAGTATCCGCAATAGTCGCGGCAGAGGTTGGTCAGCGGCAGGAACACTTTGCGCGAGTATGTGATGACGCCGGGCTTGAAGCGCTCTTTGGCGGCGCGGGCGGCGGCGAGCAGTTCGGGAAGATCGTCGTCGGAGCAGCGAATCAGGCGCAGCGCATCTCCGCGAGAAATAGGTGCGGCGGGCGCGATGGAGGTGACGGCCACTTGAATCGAATGATACAACGCATGTCGTGGTAATGTAGGCGGTTCGTGCGGGACGGACTGTGTGCGATGGTTCGTGTGGGACCGGGTCTTTGACCCGGTCGCGGCGCGTAGCGCCGCTGGGGTCTGCATGAAGCTTGATTTGTGGTAGAAGAAATGCGGCCCTGCGGGCCGCGGCCGGGTTAAAGCACCCGGCCGCCACACAGAAACAGAAGCACAGAAGCAGCGATGAGCTTGAATTCTCTGCGAATTCCGAAAAGCGATGGGATGCTTCGCCACCGGGGTGACGATCATCACCGTGGACCTCGACGGCGAAGTCCACGGCATGACGGCCAATGCCTTTGCCTCCGTGTCGCTCGATCCGATGCTGGTGCTGGTTTGCGTCGATCATACCACGCGGACCCATGCCCATCTGCACGCCGAAGAAGCGCTTCGGGATCAATGTGCTATGCGAGGATCAGCGGGCGATTTCGGAGTACTACGCGCGGCCCGAGCGCACGACACGAGAACGCCGAGGCCGAGGCCGGAGCGCGCTTTGACCGGACTCGGCACGGAACTCCGGTGCTGCATGGGTCGCTGGCCTATCTGGAGTGCCGGCTTCATTCCGCGGAAGTGGCCGGGGATCATACGATCTTTATTGCTGAAGTCGAGGACGTGGTGGTGCGGGAGGGAGAGCCGCTGCTGTTCTTTCGGGGAAAGTATCGGAAGGTCGGGGAGGACGTGGAGAAGTAGGATCAGATCGTGGAGTAATAACCCATGCGTGATGTCGATAGAATCATTGAGTTGGTCCGCGCAATGCACCCTGCGGTAAGAGTTGAGCAACTCAAAGTCTCACACCCGGGAGCCGATGACGATGGGCTGTGGTTCTTCGACCAGCCCGAGAGCCCATTTCAGGTACAGATCGAATCTTCGACTGGGATGTGCCCGTTCCTGATCGAGACATATGAGACGGATGCGCGCTTCACGACCGATTCCGTTGAGGAAACGGTGCGGACTCTCTCGGATCTCCTCCATTTGACCGAAACCAATAAAAGTCGAACCGGGTGAAAGTGGGCTTTTGTCACTTTTCGCGTGCCGAGACATCTGATAATCACGCGCATAAATCATTGGAATGGAGTTGGCTCATGGCCGAAAAGACGGCAGAGAAAGTTATGAAGACGGAATCTGAGTGGAAGAAGCAACTGAGCGACGAGCAGTATCACGTGACGCGCGAGGCCGGCACCGAGTGTGCATTTACCGGCAAGTACTGGGACACGAAGGATCCCGGGATGTATCACTGCGTGTGCTGCGGCTCGCCGCTGTTCGATTCGCAGACGAAATTTAATTCCGGCACGGGCTGGCCGAGTTTCACGAAGCCCGCTGAAGGCGGCGGAGTGGTCGAGCATCGGGATACGAAATACGGCATGGTGCGGACCGAAGTGCGCTGCGCCAAGTGCGACGCGCATCTGGGACACGTGTTCGAGGATGGTCCGGCGCCGACCGGGCTGCGGTATTGCATGAATTCAGCCGCGCTGGACTTTGCGGCCGGCGGAAAAAAAATAAAAGCTTTGCCGGTTTTGCAAATTTTCACCGCCCGATTTTCGTAAGTGGTTGAGTCTTCGTGTAAGTGATTGAAAAGTCGTAGAAGGGCCCTGGCAAGCCGCAGGGCTCTTCTTTTTGTGGCGTCTGATAATTACCTCGTCCACAGGATCGATCGTCGCAGCAAGGGCCGTTTCCGGGCTCGCAAAGGGCATCCTGTTAGAGCATCCGGATGGCTTTTGGGGTGAGGCGGAATGATTGCTAAACTATGCGCCACTCAATGAAAGTACGTGCGAAAATGTATGTACAAGTGAGGTAAGTGCTGAATGCGGAAGAGCTTGCAAGGAAAAAAGGGAAACGGCAAGGGGCACGCGCCCGCGTGCCCCTGTTTTCTACTCGACAAATTTCCTGCCGATTACGCGCTGGCTGTGGCAGCCATGGCCTTCGGAGCCTCTGATTTTTGATTCTGCTGCTGGTTTCCCTTGCCTTCGTTGCGGACCTGAATTCCACCCTTGAGCGAGGCGCCGTCTTCGACGCTGATGCGCACGGTGGAGATGTCGCCGGCAACCGAACCTTCTGCGCGGATGTCGACACGGTCGCTGCAATCGATGTTGCCCGTCACCTTGCCCATGACAACAACTTCGCGGGCCTCGATGCTGGCATCCACTTTGCCGTTGCGGCCGATGGTGACACGGCTTTCCGGCATGATGATCTTGCCTTCGATGCGGCCATCAATGTAGAGAGCTTCGGAGCCGCTGATTTCGCCCTTGATGACCAAAGTGCGGCCGATGGTGGCCTGATCCACGGGAGCGGTGACGGTTTTGACGGGGTTGTAAGGGTTGGCGTTGGGGACCGGCGTGCCGGCCTTGGGGTTAAACGAGTTCTCCGACGACTGAAGCATGCGACCTTCCTTGGGTTCCCGCGCGGTGTGCCCTTGGGCCCCGCTCCATGCGGTTGGTCTTGAAATTTGTGGCCTGCGGCAGTTGCTGGCCACTTGGCCAATTCGAATATCGCACAGGCGTAAGCGCGGGAGAGAGATTACGGAAGGTGGTGTCCGGGTGCGGAGGCGTGTTTGTCCCGCAGGGACATCCGAAAATAGCCCGGCGTTTTCAACGCCGGGAGTCACTTTTGCGATGTCATCCTGAGGAGAGCGATAGCTCTCCGAGGGACCTTACGATGCGTCGCGGCCGACTATGCCGTCGGCGAGAGTAGTTGGTGCACGTGGCATGGGCATTCCCATTCACGGCATCGGAATTTCATCCGTCGTAGGGTCCCTCAACCCAACTGCGCTGGGTTTCAGGATGACATCGCTGATCACAGGGCTTCCGCCATGTCCTCCCACTCCTTGAGCAGCGCGGCATGAGCCGCTTTGTGCTGCTCGAGTTCCTGGGACTGGCGCTGGCTTTCTTCGGAGCTGACGAAATTCTGCAGCGCGGTTTCCAGGCGCGCGATAGCGTCCTCGGTCTGGCTGATCTCTTCTTCCAGGTCGTGGACGCGGTCTTCCATTTGCTTGCGCTTGATGGGATTCAGGCGCTTCTTCGCTTCAGTCGGTTCGCCAGACCCATTTCCATTCGCTGGCGCTGTTGCGGCGGCGGGCTTTGGCGCGGACGCCGGTTCATTGTCGCGGAGCTTTCACTCCAGGAACATCATCGAGCGTGGGCGCGACGTGCTGTCCGCCCTGCTTGCGCCAGAGATAGTCTTCGTAGTTGCCGGGGAAGACTTCGACCTTGCCGCCGCCGACTTCGAAGACGCGCGTGGCCAGCTTGTCGATGAAGTAGCGGTCGTGCGAGACGAAGACGACTGTGCCGGTGTATTTCACCAGCGCGTCGAGCAACACGTCTTTGGCGCGCAGGTCGAGGTGGTTCGTCGGCTCGTCGAGCAGCAGGAAGTTGGCGGGATGCAGCAGCAGGCGCAGCAGGGCGTAGCGTCCGCGCTCGCCACCGGAGAGCACGCCGATCTTCTTGAACACGTCTTCGTCGGAGAACAGGAAACATCCGAGCAGGCTGCGCAGTTCGGTCTCGCCGCGGCCGGGCGCAGCATCTCCAAGGTCGTCGAGGATGCGGGCGTCGGGATCGAGTTCCTTGTACTGGTCCTGCGCGAAGTAGTCGGCTTCCACGTTGTGGCCGAGGCGGTATTCGCCCTGCGTGACCTTTTCGGTTCCGGCGAGCAGCTTGATCAGCGTGGACTTGCCCGCGCCGTTGACGCCGACCAGCGCGATGCGGTCTCCGCGCTCGATCATGAAGTCAACGTTGCGGAAGACTTCTTTTTGCGGCCCGCCATTCTTTCCCGGATAGCTCTTGGCCACGCCCTCGAACTCGGCCACGATTCGTCCGCTGGGCTTGGGCTGTGGGAACGAGAAGTGGATCGTCTTTTCTTCCGGCGGAATCTCGATGCGCTCGATCTTTTCCAGTTCCTTGATGCGGCTCTGCACCTGCTTGGCCTTCGTCGCCTGGTAGCGGAAGCGGTTGATGAAGACTTCTAACTGCTCGATGCGGTCGCGCTGGTTGCGGTAGGCGGCGGTCAGTTGCTCGTTGCGCTGCGTCTTCTGGGACAGGAACTTGTCGTAGTTGCCGGTGTAGAACCAGAAGCGCTTGTTCCAGATCTCGGCGATCTTGTTGACCGTGACGTCGAGGAAGTAGCGGTCATGCGAGATCAGCACGAACGCGTGCGGATAGTTCTGCAGATATTCTTCCAGCCAGTTGCGGGCTTCGAGATCGAGATGGTTCGTGGGCTCGTCGAGCAGCAGCAGGTTGGGCTGTTGCAGAAGAAGTTTTGCGAGGGCGAGACGCATCTGCCATCCGCCGGAGAATTCGTCGGTCAGGCGCGGCCAGTCTTCCTTGGTGAAGCCCAGGCCCATCAGGACTCGTCCGACTTCGGATTCGATCGAGTAGCCGTCGCGCGTGCGGAACTCATGCTCGACACGGTGGTAGCGGTCGGCGACGGCAGCATATTCCGGGCTCGTGTGGTCGAGTTCCGCCATGCTGTGCGTCAGCGATTCGAGTTCCGTCTCCATGGCGCGCAGATCGTCGAAGACCGACATGCACTCGGCGAAGACGCTGCGGCCAGAGAGCGTGAGGCCGTCCTGGGGAAGATATCCGGCGGAGGTGCCCTTCGCGACGACCAGGCTGCCGTAGTCGAACGTGTCCATGCCGGCGAGGACCTTCATCAGCGTGGACTTGCCGGTGCCGTTGCCACCGACCAGACCGATGCGGTCATGGTTCGTGATGAGCCAGTCCGCGTTTTCGAAGAGGAGTTTGTGGCCGAAACGTTTTCCGGCGCCGGAAAGCTGAATCATGGGTCTGGAGTTATCGTCTCATAAATTTGAAGTAGCTTGTCATCCTGAACGACGGCGAAGCCGACGTGAGGGACCTTATGGGGCGCGGCGACATGCAGCGCGGTGACCGCGAAAAATATCACTGCGGGCTGGGTGGGCGGTCCTCGTCGGCTGCCGTGCTGGTTTCTGCGGTTCGTAGGGTCCCTCCGAGGGCTGCCGCCCTAGTCAGGATGACAGAATGGACGAGAAGTTACGGCCAGACTACGTTCGCGATGGGATCTTTTGCGGCGGGACGGGCGTTGCGGGGGCCGGGATAGGCTCCCCAGAGTTCGCTGTGAAACTGGATTCGTTCGAGGGCGCGGTCGATCACCGCTTCGAGTTCGTGAAGATATTTGACTTCGCGGCCCTTGGCCAGGCGGCGCTTGGCTTCTTCCGGGCTGAACCACGTTGGACGGCGGTTGCTCTTCATCGGGGCGGCGCATCTGGTGGATTTCCATCAGGAAGGCTTTGACTACGAATTCCTGCACGCCACCGGGCTGCCAGAAGACGCCCTTGGAATGAATGTAGAGATGGAAGTGGCGCGGCTCGATCGTGCCCAGTGCGCCCGCTTCTTCGGAGGCTTCACGCTCGGCGGCCTGGCTGTGCGAGAGACGGGCGTCGGTCGATCCCTTGGGGAAGGTCCACTTATTGCCGCCGTTGGTATTAACCAGAAGGAACTCAATGGCCGTGCCGCGCCTGCGATAACAGATCGCAGCCACCTGCAGCGGCAAGGACTTCGCGATGCGGGCTGAACCCATGAGCACCTCCTGAGATAAGGCTACATGCAAGATATTTCACCAGTATTAAAGTGCAACAAAAATTGTGCACCGAAGAGGGTTACGAAAGGGTTACGTACCCTTTCGGGAATCAGGCCATCTTCAGACTTGTCATCCCGAGCGCATGCGAAGGACGCATGCAATTCGCTGGCGGTGCCTCGCTGCAAGCAAGTTGCATAGGTCCTTCGCTTCGCTCAGGATGACAGTGCATATTTGACGCAAGCGATTCTACGGGACGTCACACTACAACCCGCGCCCATACACCGGAATCGCGGCGCCGGTTACGTCTTTTCCCGCATCGCCCGCGAGCCACACGATCAGACTGGCGACCGACGCCGGTTGCACCCACTGCGAGGTGTCGGCGCCGGGCATATCTTTGCGGTTGGTGGGAGTGTCCATCGTACCGGGTAGGATGACGTTTGCGGTGATACCGGCATCCTTATTTTCGATTGCGACCGTGCGAATCAACGAAACCAGCGCGGCCTTCGATGCGCTGTAGGCGCCCACCGTAGCTCCAGGAGCCTCGGCGGCACGGCTGCCGATCGCGATGATGCGTCCGGATTCCGCCTTGCGCATGTGTGGCAGGACCGCGCGCAACGTGTGGAACGCGCTGTTCAGGTTCATGTCGAACATGCGTTGGAAGGTGGCGTCGTCGGTGTCAGCGATCGTCGTGCCTCCGGCGAAGCCGCCGACCAGATGCGCCAGCACGTCGATCCTTCCAAAGCGAGTGATGACGGAGTCGGCTGCCTTCTTCGCGGCGGCGAGGCTGTCGAGCGACGCGGGAAGCGCAGTGAAGTTCGGGTGATTGAAGTCGGACTGCTGAATCTTGGGCGCGAGTCCGATGACGGCGAAGCCCGCGTCCAGCAGGGCTTTCGTGACGTGAGTTCCGAGGCCGCCATTGGCTCCGGTGACTAGGGCGGTTCTTGGTGGCATAAGCGTCGGTTCCTTAGGGAAATTCCGTTAAGAGCTTTTTTCGAATCTCATCCCTATAGAGCACTTCAATTGCCGCAATCTTATCTGCGACAACGTCAAGTATCAGCATTCCTTCTTTTGGAGTAAGAGCAACGTTGCGGTGGCCCGGTCCGTATGCTCCATCTGGTTTGGGCAATACGTAGAACATTCCGCAGAAATCGTCGCCGCAACGGCATCGCTCGATGACGGCTAAACCTGGCACCTGAGCTGCCAACTGCGGTTCACTTTGTGCAGCAAGGAGTTCCTGAAGTTCCCTCGCCAGTGCGGGAAATATCTCGACAACGAGTCTTTGTGCGTTAATGGTCACGAATCGCGAGTATACCGCTAGACGGCCAAGGCGGGCGTCGCCACAAAGTTCACGCCAGATTCCGCTGCAGCGTCTCCCGCCCCAGCTCATTTTCCCAGCGCGCGACGACCAGCGTGGCCACTCCGTTGCCGATCATGTTGACCAGAGCGCGGAACATGCTCATGAAGCGGTCGATCCCTAGAATGAGCGCCATACCTGCCACCGGAATCGTGGGGATCACGCTCAGCGTTCCGACCAAGGCGATGAAAGACGCTCCCTGCACTCCGCTCGCGCCCTTTGAGGTCAGGACGGCGACGGCGAAGAGCGACATCTGCTGCAGGAAGGTCAGATGGGTATTGGTGGCCTGCGCGACGAACAGGGCGGCGATGGTCATGTACAGGGCGCTGCCGTCCGTGTTGAACGTATAGCCGGTGGGCACGACCAGACCAACCAGCGAACGCGAGCAGCCCAGTTCTTCCAGCTTTTCCATGAGCGTGGGGATGGCCGTCTCTGACGAACTGGTGGCGAGCACCAGAAGGATCTCCTCTTTAATGCGAAACAGAAATTTCAGCAGGCTGAAGCCAGCAAGCCACGAGACCGCGCCGAATACGATAAACACGAACAGAATCGAAGTGACCCAGAACGACGCGATCAGCCGGAGTAGCGGGCCCAGAGAAGACAGCCCATATTTGCCGATGGTGAATGCCATGGCGCCGAAGGCGCCAATCGGAGCGAATCGCATGACGAGATTCACCATGCGGAATACGACCTTGGTCAGCGACTCCAGCAAGGTGACGAGCGGCTTGGCATGCTCCCCCGCCGCAGACATCGCAAAACCGAACAGGATCGAAACGAAAACGACTTCCAGGATATCGCCTTTGGCAAAGGCGTCCACCATAGTCGTCGGGATGATGTGCATCAGGAAGTCGGTGACCGTCTGTGTCTTCGCCTGACCCGCATATTCAGCGACGGCATGTGTATCAAGTGTGGAAGGATCCACGTTGAAGCCGCTGCCAGGATGCACGACGTTGCCGACCAGAAATCCGACGGCCAACGCCAGCGTCGAAACGATTTCGAAGTAGAGAAGAGCTTTGCCACCGACGCGGCCAACCTTACGAAGATCCTGCATACCGGCGATGCCTGTGACCACGGTGCAGAAGATCATCACGGTGATGATCATCGTGATCATCCGGATGAAAGCGTCGCCCAGCGGCTTCATGGCGATAGCGCGAGTCGGACTGAGGTAGCCGAAGAGGACCGCGATCAGGATGGCGACGCTGACCTGCACCCATAGCGACGTGTAGATGCGTTTGGGGCGTGGCGGGGGTGAGGCGGTCTGAAAATTCGGAATTTGAGTGGACATATAAGTTATAACCACTTGGTATGGTGGTCCAACCGCCCTCGTTACGACGACTCAGGCCTCGGCGAAAGTCGCTTTCTGCTTTTGTATGAATTAGACGTGGCGCCTGCGAGTGTTGCTAATCACGCGCTCGCGGCTCAACTAGCTCGCGGGCGCCTGCAACGTTTTCACCAACCATGGAATGATGACCTCTTTGAAAATTTTGGGATCGGGCCACACGCCCACTTGCCTTCCCAGATGTCCGCCGCGCGGATTGATCCATGCTTCTTTGGGGACATCTCCTTTACTCAGGAGCAGGTATTCATCCTCGATGGGGACCTGCGTGTCCAGAACACCCGCGATGATGAGCATCGGAGCCATCGGCTTGCCCAGCAGTCCCTCATGAACCAGCGAGAGTTTGGGCAGGAACTCGCCCATCTCGTCGATGGTATGAACGCCTTCGAGAATGCTCATCAGCGCGGGCACTTGATCGAAAAGATATTCGCGATTGCCCATCAGCTTATTCATCAGGAACTCTTTCTGAAAGAACATATCGACCGGAGGCGACTGCGCGCTGCAACCGCGCAGTCGGCCGCGCTCGACGATCGCCATCTTGGTGGCCCAGTAGGCTCCCCAACTCACGCCGTGTAGGGCGATGCGGTTCTTGTCGACCTCAGGACGGGACTGCGCGTAGTCGATGACCTTCGACAACATACGGTCGGCGGTTTCGCTGACCTTGATGGGCGCCTGTCCGGTGCCGGGTCCATCGACGGCGAGGTATCCGATGCCGAACGGAAGAATCGCGCTGAAGCTTTCGGTGAGGTCTTCTTTGCGGCTGTCGAGTCCGTTGACCGCGATCACCAGCGGCACGGGGCCTTTCGCGTTTTTCGGGAGCCGCAGGTAGCCGATGATCTCTTTGCCCTCGAAGGGAATTTTCACGACTTCGAGCGGCGGATCGAAAAACTTCGCATGCGCCAGGAATGCTTCCAAGGCCTTTTCGTACGAGCGCTGCTTGCCGGGCGACGCCGGAATCGGCCAGCGTCCGAAGGAATAAATTCGCCAGGCGCGGATGTAGTCAGCGTTAGCTTTCTCGGGATCAGTCTTCTCGAGGGACTTGGCCTCGTTGAAGTAACGATCGCCGACGCGCATGAACCCGGCGGCCCATTCGTCCTTGTCGGCGGTGTGAATGGTTTCGAATGCTTCCTTGACATCCGCGGGGTCGAGACCGATCAGAGGATACTGACCGACTTCGGCGCGGCGAATGGCCTCGATCTTGACTTCATCGATGGTGCGCTCGCGGCGCTCTTCCTTTTGGGCGACAGTGAGTCCGGACAATACAGCGCATACCGACAACAGGTTTAAGAAAATGGACGAAATTCTGCCTCTCATGATTTGTGGTCCCCAGGTGGTTCGGTCGTCGCACGGAAGCGACGATGCTGATGTTTATGAAGAAAAGGCCGGACGGAAATTAGTCCGGCCCTCGTAACGCAACTCAGATACGGCACTTGTTCTTAGAACGTAAACTTCAATCCCAACTGAATGGCGCGGCTTCCGCCGGATCCGATGACCGGATTGGCTGCAGCGACGTCAGGTGTGGCGCATCCGCAACCGAACGGCGGCGCTCCAGGATCATTCAACCCGTATCCATTCTGCCCGCCGTACGGATTCGCAAAGTTGGGATGGTTCAGAATATTAAAGAATTCGGCTCGGAATTGGGCCCGAACCTTTTCCCCCAGGTGCCAATTCTTGGCAACCGAGAAATCGAACCCCCGGAAGCCAGTATCGCGGAAGGTGTTGCGTGCCATATTTCCAAATTGTCCCAATGGCGGTGGAATCATCACGGAGGCGCCCTGGGCGTAGCAGCCGTACAGATTCAGAGCCGCAGTCGCTGCGCCGGCGGTGCCGCCATCCACAGCCAGGGCCTGGGTCGCGCAGGCTGAGTTGCTCGCGCCGGAGAAATACGGAATTCCCGTCGGAGTCGACTTGAAGTCGGACGGCTTTCCGTAGAAGCTCCACCGGATGGGGGCGTTCGCCGGCGGGCTTACCGGCAGGGGTCCTGTGCCCGAGGCATCCGTCTGCATATCAATCGGACCCCAAGGTTGTGCGCTTTGCAGCGTCACAATGGAATTAAGTTCCCAACCCTCGAGCATCTGCGCGAAGCTCTTGCGTCCAGGGACCGCATAGGTGAACGAGAGAGTGAAGCGGTGACGAATGTCAAAGTCGCTGTTCCCATATTCTGAGGACAGGCCGTAGGAATTCTGCGGGAGACCGGCGCCATAGCCGAAGTCCCAATTGGCCCCGACCGCGTCGAGCGAGTGACCGTAGGTGTATCCAGCCACCATGCTCAGGCCGTGGAAATTGCGGGAGTTCAACGTAACCTGTAGAGCGTTGTAGTTAGACCCATACACGTTTCCCATCTGGAAAATGTTGCTCAGGTACGGGAACTTATTGGCGTAGGGGCGGTTTGCTTCTTCGCCGCCATTGGCGTCGACGTTGCAGTTGTTGTACCCAGTGGACGCACTCGCTAGACATTGAGTGAGTTCACCGGTCGGTCCCGTTCCCCAGCCTGACCCCACGGGCGGCTGGTTGATATCCCGAATTCCGACCAGATGCGAACCGTGATTTCCGACGTACGACATTTCCAAAGAGAGATTCGGCGTAAACGAGTGCTGCATGCCGACGGTCCAGTGCCAAACGTAGGGAGTCGTCAGGTTGCGGGCGACGCTCATGATGGGGCAGGGATTGTCGAAGCAATTCAGGGTGGTCGTGCTGACGTTGGCTCCAAAGATTGGTACTCCGCTATCCCATTGCGGAAGGACGGGCGGGATCGAAAGATTGCCAGCTGTGATCGTGCCGCCTGCCGTGTCTCCCCCGGCATCGATAATGGCTCCCGTGGGAACGTTGCCGAGGCCAAAGGCATTATTGAAGGCGAGCATCGCCTCCCAGTTAACCGTTTCGTAGACCAAGCCAGCTCCGCCTCTGATCACCGTGGTTCCTTTTCCATTCAGGTCCCACGCAAAGCCAGCCCGGGGTGCGAAGTTCGTGCGATCGGGATTGTACGGGCCGCTGACGCCGTTCTGTCCGGCTTGAATCAATCCGGTGGCGGAGTTGGGATCGAAATTTCCCAGCAGGTTGTGCTGTTCTTTGATGACGGAACTGTACTCATAGCGCACACCCAAGTTCAGCGTTACATTTCTGGTGACGCGCCAATCATCCTGCAGGAACAGGCCGTAGGCCCAGTTGTGAATATGCAGCGTGGGATCGCCCACCTGGACCGAAGCCTTGAACGGGTCTCCGGCAAAGAAATCTTCCAGCGCGGTTGAACCCGCTCCAGATCCAATCGCGACGCCGCCCAGGAACGTGATGCTGCCACGGGCGTTACCGAATGCGCCACCGTTGAAGGCATTGTGATGAAGTTCGCCGCCGAATTTCAGAGAGTGTTTGCCTGCCGTATAGGAAACATGGTCGATGAACTGAGTTCTGGCGTCCGGTCCCTGAAACTTGGGCCATTTGAAGGCGCCGAGACCGGGCACAAACGCGCCGGCAAAGCCGATGCGAGGTAGTCCTCCGGTGTACGGACCGCTGACGCCGGTGTTGAGGCCGTAGCCGGACGCCGGTATGTTAAGGTCCCCGGGGAGTGTGGGCTGATACAGCCGGTTGTATCCGGCGCGGGCTTCGTTCACCCAGCGTGAGCCCGGCGTCCAGATCCAGTTTCCTCCTACTACCTGCGCGCGGGTGTGAATCTTCGAGCGCCAGTTGGATTGCAGCTCCGGAAAGTCTTCCACCGTCCCGTTGTTGTTTCCGTAGAAATACATGCCGCTGATGCTGTTGCGCTGGTTGACATTGAAATCCACTTTGCCCAGGGCGTTTTGCACTTGCACGTCGTTGGGGAATCCCTGCACCACGTTGATGCTCTGCGTGTTGTTGATGGGAAAGCCCGTGCCGTTACAAGTGACGGAGGATCCGGAGACCGTGCAGCCCGAGATCTGTTGACTGGCCGCGCTGATCGGAACGTGGTTCGCGACTAGATCGGCAATCGCATTCGGAATGCTGTCGCCGCAGTCGCCGGTAACCAAAATGCAGTTCCCGGCGTCCGGCAGTGACGCCATCGAAGGAGTGGTGACGCTGTACGAGTTGCCGACGTTGTAGCATTTGGCCTTCGTACGCGCCGAAAAAGAACGCTTTGTCTTTCACAATGGCGCCGCCAAAACTGCCACCATACTGCTCCAGTGTTCTGGGCGTTTTGGGGGCGGGCACCGCGTTGAAGTAGTTGCGCGCATCCATCGCGCCGTCGCGGCCAAACGCGAATGCGGTGCCGTGCAGGGAATTGGTTCCCGACTTCAATCCAACGTTCACGATCGCGCCTGGCTTCCATCCGTACTCTGCCGGAGGATTTTCCTGAACGTTGAACTCCTGAATCGCATCGATCGGCAGGATCGTCGCCGAATCTCCAGCAATGCCCGCGCCATTGATGATGCCTTGGCCGGAAAATGGTTCGCTGTTGAATAGACCTTCGATGAAGTAGGCGTTGTCCTCGGCGCGCAGACCGTTGGTGCTGGTGGTGGAGAAGCCACCGCCGGGATACCGCATGACGCCAGGCCGCAGTTGCAGCAGGTTTTCGTAGTTGCGGCCGTTCAGCGGCAGGTCGTTAATCTCTTTATTACTGAGCGTTCCGCCCAGCGTCGCGGAAGTGGTATTCAGCAATGGGACTTCTTCCGTGATCGTCACGGTTTCGGTCACTTGTCCAGGTTGGAGGGCGAAGTCGGCGCGCACGTCGGTTGCGACTTCAATCTGAACGTTGGGACGGTCCACGCTCTTGAAGCCCGCGGACTCAACGTGGATCTTGTAGGTGCCCGGCTGAAGGTCGGGGGCAGTATAGGCGCCATCCTGGTCGGTGGTGATGGTTCGCGAAGTACCGCGATTTTGGTCAGTGATGACAACAGTCGCTCCCGCAACAGCGGCACCGCTCTGATCCGTCAACGTGCCCAAGATCCGGCCGCCTGTGGTCTGGGCCAGAGCGGAAACGGAAAACAGCAGCAGGGTGGCGGTGAATAACAAGCGAGAAGCGACAGTCATCCGTCCGTCGTGGGACGCGGCGGCGCTGACAGAGCGCGATAGCATAGAACCCCTCCAAGTCTGGTCCGACAGCCATACCACTATCGGCGAAACAGTGTCAAGCAAATTCAGTTTTTGGATTGTGGATGGAATCTTAGCGAGCGTACCGCACCGACCTGTTTCAGAATAGTTCTCAATAGGGAACCCATTCTTTTGTCTTATGATTCCCAAGAGGGCTTGCGCAAACCACTTGGCGTATAGTACTATGCATGTGGTCATACCACCAGACCTTTATACCAAGGCTTTGTCGCTCACCGAACAAACGCGCCGTCACTCCGTGGATATGCGGTATAGTAGCCAGACCATCGCCAAGCTCTGGCTTGGCTACGCCTCACCGCGTGCGGGGGAAAAGGCCGTGTATAAGCTCGTTCGGACGTCGCGACTCTACGAACAAATTGTTCAGCAGATCGAAGATTCCATCGTCAAGGGTGATCTGAAGGCGGGAGACCAGCTCCCGGCCGAACGCGAGTTGGCCCAGCGTTTCGGCGTGAGTCGCACTGCCGTGCGCGAAGCGGTCAAAGCTCTCCGCGAAAAAGGTTTGGTCGAAGCGTATTCCGGCCGGGGAACTTTTATTACGGATGGCACCACGCAGGCCGTGCGCCAGTCGCTCGATTTGATGGTGAAGATCGGTCAGCCAGAAGGCTCGACTCATCTGGCAGAGGTTCGACAAATCCTGGAGCCGGAGATCGCGGCGCTCGCCGCGGTCCGCATTCAGGAACCGGAATTGTCAACGATGCGCGAGGCTGTTGCCACGATGGATCGTGCGGGACAGGATCCGGAAGCGTATATCGAGGCGGACCTGGATTTTCATCTTGCATTAGCGGAAGGCGCGGCCAATCCGCTGATTCTCTCGTTGCTCGATTCCATTGTCGGCCTGTTGCGCGAGCAGCGGCTGCGAATCTTTAAAGTTCCGGGCGGGCCGGAACGCGGGCAGATTCATCACAAGCGTATTCTCGATGCCGTGGAGCGGCATGACGCGGAGAAGGCCCGCCAGGGCATGCGGGCACATTTGTCGCAGGTGCGCGAAGACAGTCAGGCGCCGGTCGGGAAACGTGCTCCCGGCAAATCGAGCACACAGTAGCAGATGGCTGAAAAGTTCCGGGTGCTTTGCAAGGGCGCGGCTTCAGGCCGGGCCGTGAATGGAAACAAAATCAGTAGCGGCTTTAGCCGCCAAGGATAGCGGATGGCGAAAGTAGGTTTTGTCGGCTTGGGTGTGATGGGCAGCCAGATGGTCGACCGGCTGTTGAGCAAAGGGCATACGGTCACTGGATACAACCGTACTCGCACCAAGGCCGAGTGGCTGGTGAAAAAGGGAATGCAGTGGGCCGACTCTCCACGTGCGGTGGCGGCCGCTTCGGATTATACGTTCGCCATGGTCACCAACTCTGCCGCGATCCAGGCGATCACCGAAGGTCCAGACGGTCTGCTGGCCGGGTTGAGCGCTGGAAAGATCTTCATTGATATGAGCACGGTGAGTCCTACCGTGAGTCGCGCGCTTGCGGCGAAGGTGCGCGCGCTCGGCGCCGATATGGTGGACTCGCCAGTGTCGGGTAGTGTGATCACCTTGCAGCAAGGCAAGCTATCGGTCATGGTGGGCGGGCGCAAAGAGACGTTCGAAAAAATTAAGCCACTGCTGCTCGACATCGGTCCGAAGGTGACTTATGTCGGCGACAACGGCCTGGCCCTCTCGATGAAGATCGCCATCAACCTGAGCCTTGCGGTGCAGATGCTGGCCTTCTCCGAAGGCGTGCTGCTGGCCGAGAAGAGCGGCATCTCACGCGAAGTTGCAGTGGATGTGCTGGTCCATAGCGCGGTAGCTTCGCCAATGATTCAGTATCGCGGGCCATTCGTTCTGCAGCAGCCGGAAGAAGCCTGGTTCGACGTGAACATGATGCAGAAAGATATGGTGCTGGCGATGGATCTGGGCCGGCAACTCGACGTGCCCCTGCCGACCACGGCGGTCAGCAACGAATTTCTGACGGCGGCGCGCGGCATGGGCTGGACGAAATACGATTTTGCCTGCATGTTCGATGTGCTGGCCGCCATGTCAGGCGTGACCACGCCGGTGACCGCAGGAGGTAAGAAAGTGAGCACCGCTACCTCCAAGCCCACAGCCGGATCGGCAAGTGAAACCGAGAAAGACAAATGGCTGCGCGCGTACCGCCAGATGGTGAGAATCCGCCTGTTTGAAGAGCAGGTGAATGAACTCTATACTCGCGCCCTGATGCCCGGGTTGGCGCATCTCTACAGCGGCGAAGAAGCTGTCGCGGTCGGCATCTGCGAAGCGCTGCGTATCGACGATTACATCACCAGCACACACCGGGGCCACGGACACTGCCTCGCGAAAGGCGCTTCACCCGATCGTATGTTTGCGGAGTTGCTAGGGAAAGAAGCCGGTTACTGCCGGGGCAAAGGCGGATCGATGCACATTGCCGATCCGGCGACCGGCAATCTCGGCGCGAACGCGATTGTGGGTGGTAGCGTCGGCATCGCCACCGGCGCGGCATTTGCCGCGAAGCGCTTGGGCAACGGACGAGTGGCAGTCTGCTTTTTCGGGGAGGGCGCGCTCGGCCAGGGATCGCTCTACGAAGTGATGAATCTGTCGCAGCTCTGGAAGTTGCCGGTCATCTACGTCTGCGAAAACAATCTCTACAACGAGTACACCCATTTCTCGGAGACCACCGCAGGAACGATTCTTGGGCGTGCCGGTGCATTCGGCCTCGAATCTGCTCTAGTCGACGGGCAGGATGTGCGCGCCGTGAACGAAGTCGCAACCCGACTGGTGAAGCGGGCGCGAGCGGGCGACGGACCTGCATTCCTGCAAGCGGATACGTACCGCTACAGCGGCCATCACGTCGGCGACGTCAATCGCGAATACTACCGCTCGAAGCAGGAAGAGCAGCATGTGGAAGACCGAACGCGATCCCATCAAGCTGCATGCGAACTGGCTGCTGGCGCAGGGGCACGCCGACGCGGCGGTGCTCGATCAGATTGCGGCGGAAGGCCGCACGGAGATGGAGGCTGCGGTGAAGTTCGCCATCGCCTCTCCCTATCCAAGTGTCGATCAAGTGGTACAGGACGTCTACGCCTGAACTTTATTTATGCCAGAACGTGAACTCACATTTGCGCAGGCGGTGCGCGAAGCTCTCGCCGAAGAAATGCGCCGCGACTCGCGCGTATGCATCTTCGGAGAGGACGTGGCCGAAGCGGGAACTCCGTTCAAGGTGCTCTCCGGACTCGTGGAAGAATTCGGCGCCGAGCGCGTCGTCGACACTCCGATCTCCGAAGCTGGCTTTACCGGCGTAGGCGTCGGCGCGGCCATGACGGGCCTGCGCCCCGTGGTCGACATTATGTTCGGCGATTTTCTGACGCTGACCATGGATCAGATGGTGAACCAGGCGGCGAAAGCGCACTACATGTCAGGCGGGCACTGGCGCGTTCCCATGGTGATGCGCACTACGCTGGGCGCGACCCGGCGCTCGGCGGCGCAGCATTCGCAATCCCTGCATGCGTGGTTCAGCCACGTGCCGGGACTGAAAGTCGTTCTGCCTTCGACGCCCTACGACGCGAAAGGCTTGTTGAAGACCGCGATTCGCGATGAAAATCCCGTCGTCTTCTTCGAAGACAAGATGATGTACAAGCTGAAAGGCCCGGTCCCCGCGGAGGACTACACGATCCCGCTGGGCGTGGCCGACGTGAAGCGCAAAGGCGACGACATCACTCTGGTCGCGACCAGCAGCATGGTGCAGGTCGCGCTGGGCGCGGCGAACATACTGGAAAAAGAGGGCATCAGCGCGGAGGTCGTCGATCCGCGCACGACGTGGCCGCTGGACGAAAAGACTATCATTGACTCGGCGAAGAAGACGTCGCGCGTGATTGTGCTGGATGAAGGTTACGGACGCTACGGAGTGACGGCCGAACTGGCAGCAGTGATCGCCGAAGGCGCCTTCTACGATCTCGACGCGCCGGTGAAACGCATGGGAGCGATGCATGTCCCCATCCCGTTCTCTCCTCCGCTGGAAGATGTGACGGTGCCCGACGGAAGAAACCGTTTCAGAAGCGGCGCGACAAATGTGCAAGAAAACGTAGCGCCGCTGTCCCGAGGGCCTCTCGCCCTCTTTTCAAGCTAGCGGCTAAAAGCTAGCAGCTAGGAGCTGATTTATGGGACTCAAAACTCACGGAACGATGGCGGTGGACTGGGAGAATCGGATCGATTTCGACCGGTTGCGCCGCGAACGTCTGCAGAAAGCCAAAGATCTGCTCGCCAAGTCGTCGATGGGCTCGTTGCTCTGCTTCGACATGAACAACGTGCGCTATCTGACGGCGACGCACATTGGCACGTGGGCGCAGGACAAGGCCAACCGCTTCACCCTACTACCGCAGAATGACGAGCCGATCCTGTGGGATTTCGGATCGGCCGCCAAGCACCATGCACTGAATTGCCCCTGGCTCGGGCCGGAACGCTCGCGTCCAGGTATTTCAATGCTGCGCGGCGCAATGACGCCGGAGATGGGCCGCGCCGAAGACGTCGCGAAAAAGATTCGCCTTGAACTCGAAATGCGCGGCCTGCACAAAGAGCCGGTCGGCATCGACATCATCGAACTGCCGGTTCTGTTTGCGCTGCAGCGCGAAGGCCTCGAAGTGGTCGACGGGCAGCAACTGATGTCCGAAGCTCGCGTCATCAAGACGCAGGATGAAATCTGCGCTGCTCAACACTTCGGCCATGATGGTCGACGCGGCCTACGACGAACTCTACCGCGCCATGAAGCCGGGCCTGCGCGAGAACGAAGCCGTCGGCCTTGTCAGCAAGGTTCTCTACGACCTCGGCTCGGAATATGTGGAGGCTGTGAACGCGATTTCCGGCGAGCGCTGCAATCCGCATCCGCATGTGTTTTCCGATCGCGTGCTGCGCCCGGGCGATCCCGTGTACTACGACATCCTGCATTCCTACATGGGATACCGCACCTGCTACTACCGCTGTTTCACCATCGGCTACGCTTCGCACGCGATGGTCGACGCCTACAAGCGCTGCCGCGATTATCTCGACGCCGCGATTGAACTGGTTCGTCCCGGGCGCACCACCGCCGAGATTGCGGCGGTGTGGCCGAAGGCAACCGATTTCGGATTCCCCAACGAAGAAGCGGCGTTCGCTCTGCAGTACGGCCACGGCATCGGCCTCGCAATCTGGGAAAAGCCGGTCATCAGTCGCCTGGTTTCGTTCGAGCACCCGGTGGAAATCAAGCCGGGCATGGTGTTCGCGCTTGAAACCTTCTGGCCTTCGACCGACGGCTGGAGCGCGGCGCGCATTGAAGAAGAAATCGTGGTTACGCCGACCGGGCACGAAGTCATCACGCGGTTCCCGGCGGAACAACTTCTGGTCGCGGGCGCGCACTACTACACGGTGAACGGGCCGCTGCCGACAACACGAGAAAGCGAAGCAGCGCCCAGCGAGCGCGTGCTCGAGATGATCGAGACCAGCGCCAAGACGGAGCGGGTAGGAGTTTCGGGCTGAAGGCCATAGTTTCGAAAGAGACGGCCCTCCCCAATAAAACTATGGCCTTCAGCGTGGTAATGCCCGCACTCGAGATGGCGCAGGAAACCGGCAAGCTCATTGCCTGGCGGAAGAAGGAAGGCGATCGCGTCACGCAAGGGCGAGCCGCTTCTCGAAATAGAAACCGACAAAGCAGTCGTTGAAGTCGAAGCGCCTGCCGACGGCATACTCGCGGGAATCAAGGCTGTAGCTGGGGCCGACATTCCGGTCGGTCAGACGATCGCGTGGATCGTCGCTCCGGGCGAAGCACCTCCGGTAGAAACGGAATCAGCCGCACCCGCCGCGCGGGCAGCATCGCACGCGAAAACGGAGCCCTCTCCGGTTGCGCCCGCATCCACGGCGAGCCCGACGCAAGCGTCATCGACCGCGAAGATTTCTCCCAAAGCGCGTCGCCTCGCCAAGGAATTGGGTGTCGACCTGGCGAAGGTGCGCGCCTCAGGTCCGGGTGGGGAAATTCTTGCTTCAGACGTGCAAGCGGCGGCTTCCGCCCCGGCCGCAACCGAAAAGAAATCAGCCAACCTCGAAGTTCCTACTTCGCTCGGCCGCATCATGGCCGAACGCACCACCCAGAGCTGGACGACGGTCCCTCACTTCTTCGTGAGTCGCGAGATCGAGGCCACGGCCCTGAACGAATATCGCGAACGCATCGTCGCTGCAATCGAAACCTCACATCAGGTGCGCATCACGCATACGGATTTGCTGGTTGCGCTGGTGGCTCGCGTTCTGCTGAAGCATCCGCGCCTGAATGCCAGTTGGACGTGCCGACGGAATTCTCCTGCACGATCATGTGAACATGGGCATCGCCATCGCGGTGAACGACGGTGTGGTCGCAGCGGTAGTCCGCAACGCCCATACCGCGAGCTTGGCCGAAATCGCAATTCAGCGGCGGGACGTCGCCGATCGCGCACGAGCAGGGAAGCTGCGGCCCGCCGACATCTCCGACGCTACGTTCACCATCAGCAATCTCGGCATGTATCAGGTCGATCAATTCAGCGCGATTATTACGCCGCCGCAAGCCGCCATTCTCGCAGTGGGCGGCATCGCCGACCGTGTCGTTGCGGTTCAAGGGCAAGCCGGCGGTTCGGCCGATGATGACACTGACGATTTCATGCGATCATCGCGTCGCCGATGGCGCCCGCGCCGCGCTGTTTCTGGGGGATCTCGCGGCAGCAATTCAGGAACCCGCGAAGGTCGTGAAGTAGTTCTCGAACGACTCCGGATGTGCGATACAGCGGTCTCCTAATTTCCCGAAAGCTCAACCGCATCCCGTGATGCGGTCCTGTTCTTTCCCGATGACGCTCCGCCTTTCGTTTCCTTCACCCTCCGCCGCAAAACTTTCAGGAAGGTCTGCACCACAGGCGACGGATCCCTCTCCCGATAGGCTGCGAGCAATTCGGTGCGCGCCCGCACTCCCGTCATCCGGCGGAATACAACGTCCTTGCGTTGCAGGTTGCCAATACATTTCGGCACGATCGATACACCAATGCCCGCGGCAACCAGGCTGAGCGTGGTCTGAATTTCTACTGTCCGCTGAACGACGAGGGGACGAAACCCCGCCTGCTGACACAGGCCAATCACAAATTCCGTCCAGCTGGGACGAGGATGGTCCGGATACAGAACGAAGGGCTCGCCAGCCAGCGCCGGCCAGCTTCAGAGCGGGGAACTTCGAAAGATGGTGCGAACTGGGCAAAGCCACATATAAAGGTTCACGCGCGATCGTGCGAAATACGAGTCCCTCGGTCTTTGGAGGCAGCCGAAGCAAACCGATGTCAATCCGCTTTTCGGTGAGCGCTTCAATCTGCGCATGCACTGTCATCTCTGAGAGAGTGAGGTCCACATGCGGAGCGGCTCGAAGAAAGTCGCGCAACACTCCCGGCAGGACGTCATACGTTGCTGAGCCCACGAATCCGAGATTGAGAGCCCCGCTCACGCCGCCACCGGCCCGTTGTGCCGCCAGCACCGCCTCATCACTTCGCGCCAGAATCAGGCGCGCCCGCTCGAGGAATACTTGTCCGGCGGGAGTGATCTGAACCCGTCGCCGGTTGCGGAACAGCAGTTGTACCAGCAGGTCCTTTTCCAGAGCCTGAATCTGACGGCTGAGAGCGGGCTGGGCGATGCGCAACCGCTGGGCGGCACGGCCAAAATGCAGTTCCTCGGCGACCGCCACGAAATAACGCATTTGGCGCAAATCCATCGTTTTCATTCTAATGCCGAATTGGTATTACTGGCACCTTCCAATGTATTGGACGTATCAGCCAAATCAGGGGCATAGTGGTACCCTGTATTTTTCTACGACTTCTTGGGAGCAACGGAATCTAAGGTCGCAGAACAGGCATCGTTCCAGGCCTGTCCTCGGTTCCAGCTAGGTCAACGGTCAGGTTATGTGGTTAGTTCGATTGGCGCTGCGGCGCCCCTATACGATTGCCGTCGCATGCCTGCTGATCATGATCCTCGGCGTCTTGTCGGTGACGCGCATGACGGTGGACATCTTTCCGGTGATCGACATCCCGGTTGTCGCCGTGGTGTGGACCTATCCCGGACTTTCTGCGCAAGACATGGAGCGCCGCGTCGTTCTCATCAGTGAACGCGGGTACTCCACCACGGTCAACGGAATTTCGCGAATTGAATCGCAGTCGATTCCGGGAATTGGGCTGCTGCGAATTTATTTTCAGCCGGGCACTGAGATTGGCGCCGCCATCGCGCAAATCTCCTCTGTGTCGAGCACGATTCTCCGCATCGCGCCTCCGGGGATCACGCCGCCAAGCGTCATCCAGTTCAATGCCACGAACGTCCCCGTAGCGCAGTTGACCATCTCGAGCAAGACTCTGCCTGAGCAACAACTCTACGATTACAGCCTGAACTTCATTCGCGTACGCCTGTTCACGATTCCCGGCCTTTCGACCCCCGCGCCGTTCGGCGGGAAGGAGCGCCAGATCATCATCGATATCAACCCGCAGGCGCTCGCGGCGAAGGGACTGTCGGCCGGGGATGTCGTCAGTGCGCTCCAGACTTCAAACGTGATTCTGCCGGCAGGCGATGCCCGCATCGGAAACACCGACTACAGCGTTCAACTGAATTCCAGTCCCGACACAGTTGCGCAGTTCGCGCGCATCCCGATCAAAGTCGTAGGTTCAGCGACGGTTCTGCTGGGCGACGTGGCCAAGGTCGCCGACAGTTTCGCCGAGCAACGGTGCATCGTGCACGTCAATGGCAAGCGCGCGACCTACCTCGCCATCCTTAAACACTCCGATGCATCGACCCTGGCCGTGGTGGAGGCGACGCGCGACACGTTGCCCGTCATCAAGGCCTCCGCGCCTCAGGGCATGGACCTGAAAATCGACTTCGATCAGTCCGTGTTCGTGCGAGCCGCGATCACGGGAGTCGTGCGCGAAGCGGTGCTCTCTTCGATCCTGGTTTCGCTGATGATTCTGGCGTTTCTGGGAAGCTGGCGGAGCGTCGTTGTCGTCTGCACGTCGATCCCGCTGGCCATCTTCACCGCCATTATCGGTTTGAATCTGAGTGGCGACACGATCAACATCATGACGCTGGGCGGACTGGCGCTCGCCATCGGCATGCTCGTCGATGATGCGACCGTCGAAATCGAGAACATCAACCGCAATTTCGACATGGGCAAGGCAATCACGGTGGCAATTCTCGACGGCGCCAGCCAGATTGCCGTACCCGCCATCGTTGCGACGCTGGCGATCTGCATCGTGTTCTTCCCGGTCGTGCTGCTTTCGGGCGCTTCGAAGTATCTCTTTACGCCGATGGCATTAGCCGTTGTTCTGGCGATGCTGGCCTCCTATATCTTGTCTCGGACTCTGGTTCCGACACTTTCGCGAATTTTGTTCGAAGGTCACCGCGAATCAGATGAAGCAAAAGAAGAAAATCCCGGACTTCTCGGCAGGTTGAACCGCAAGCGCGAGCACACCTTCACGCGGCTGCAAAATGCCTACGGAGGAATGCTCGATCTGGTGTTGCATCATCGGGTATTCACGCTCTGCATGTTCGGCCTGCTGTTCGCGGTCACGGCAGTCTTGCCATTCATCATCGGCACCGACTTCTTTCCCAGCGTTGATGCCGGATTGATGAAACTCCACGTTCGCGCTCCCGTCGGCACGCGGATCGAAGACGCCGAAGAGATGCTGATGAGAGTCGAGAATCGAATCCGCGACATTATTCCTCCGGACGAAATCGACACCATCAACGACATGCAGGGATTGCCGACTTCGTACAATCTCGCCTTTGTGCCCACGGACAATGTCGGCGACATGGATTCGGAAATTCTGATCGCGCTGAAGCCCTTGCATCATCCCACCGAGGGCTACATGCAGAAGATCCGCGAACAGTTGCCCCATGAATTCCCGGGATCAAGTTTCTATTTCCAATCGGCGGACATCGTGAGCCAGGTGCTGAACTTCGGCGTACCGTCTCCGGTAGATGTTCAGGTAGAAGGACCGAATCTCGACCAGTCGTATCAGATCGCCCGTCAACTGAAAGATGAAATCAGCACGGTTCCGGGAGCGGTTGACGTGCATATCAAGCAGGCGATCCGGTATCCCGCATTGCGAATCAATGTAGATCGCGAAAAGGCGGCGCAACTAGGTCTAACCGAGCAGGGCGTCGCCAACAGCATGTTGATCTCACTGTCGTCGAGCCAGTTAATCGCGCCATCCTATTTTCTTAATCCCGCAAACAACGTCAACTACATCGTCGCCGTGCGCATTCCGCCGGAGCATTTCGATTCCGTCGATACGCTGATGAACACTCCGCTGAGCCTGCCCGGATCGGCGGCTCCCCTGCAAGCCGCGAGCGGCCCGCAGACGCAGCCTGTTCCGCAGCCGCAGTACGAAACGCTGGCCAACGTCTCGCGCATCGTTCCTGATTCCGTTCCTGCCGAAGTCAGCCACTACACCGTGCAGCGTGTGCTCGACATCAACGCGAATCTGCAGGGCCGCGATCTGGGCTCGGTTGTGGCTGGAATTCAGAAGAAAATCGATGGCATGGGAAAGCTTCCACTAGGGATGCGCATCACCGTTCACGGCCAGTATGAAGTGATGAACTCCTCGTTCCGCAGCTTGCTGATGGGATTAATTCTCGCGATCGTACTGGTATACCTGCTGATCGTAGTGTTGTTCCAGTCGTGGATGGATCCATTTATTATCATGATCGCGGTGCCTGGAGCGCTGGTGGGAATTCTGTGGATGCTGGCCGTGACCGGATCGACGATCAATGTCGAGTCGCTGATGGGTTCGATTATGGCGGTGGGAATCGCGACTTCGAACTCGATCTTGCTCGTGAGCTACGCCAACGACGCCCGCGTCGAACGAGGCATGTCTCCCCTCGAGGCGGCTCTGGAAGCTGGAAAGACACGCCTGCGGCCGGTTCTGATGACGGCGCTCGCTATGATCATCGGTATGATTCCTATGGCACTGGCACTGGGCGAGGCCGGAGAGCAGAATGCTCCCCTGGGCCGCGCCGTGATTGGAGGATTAGTAGTGGCGACCATAGTCACTCTTTTCGTTGTGCCGGTGGTCTACACTCTGTTGCGAAAAGATTTCCCCACACGGCATTTGCTGGACGCCAAATTCATCGCGGAAGCGCGTGGCGAAGAGTTCAAGCCGGAGGAGCACTGATGGCTGAATCGCAAGGGCGACGCCGCGGATCTGTCTGGCTCTATCTTGCCGGCATTGTCGTCATTCTGGCCGCGGCGGTCATGGCTTTCCTCTTGTTCACTCGCCAGCGAACTCATGTGGAGGCGGCGACCCAGCAGCTTGCGGCCGAGGGACAGAAAGGACCGACGGTTGAAATCGCGATCGCCCGCAAAGTCGCAGGCTCGAACACAATCCGCCTGATTGGCGAAGCGCACCCTTACCAGTCGGCGGTCCTTTATGCCAAGGTAAGCGGTTACATGCGCAGCATCAGCGTGGACAAGGGCGACACCGTTCGCGCAAATCAGATCATCGCGGTAATCGAATCACCGGAAACCGACAAACAATATCAGGCCGCCGTTGCGGATGCCCATAACAAAGAACTGATCGCCAACCGCGCCGCAACCTTGGTTAAGAAGGAGATGATCTCGCAACAGGACGCAGATCAGGCTCTCGCGGACGCTGCTGTATCCAAGGCCAACCTGGAGCAGATCGGGACGTTGAAGTCGTACGAAGAGTTGCGTGCCCCCTTCGCCGGAACCGTGACCGCCCGCTATTCTGATCCTGGCGCCTTGATTCAGAACGCGGCTACCTCTCAGACCAGTGCGCTGCCGTTAGTCGAGGTCTCGGAGACTTCGCGGCTGCGCATTTATGTGTATGTCGATCAGGCGCACGCTCCGTACGTACGCAACGGCGATCCGGTTGCGATCAGTGATCAGGCCAACCAGAGTCTGAAGGTGACAGCCCGCGTCACTCGCACCAGTGGCGAGATTGATCCCAAGACCCGCACACTGCTAGTCGAGATTGATGTGGACAATCCGCACAACCGCATCCTGGCCGGCAGCTTCGTGCAAGTTGAGGTGAAGGTGCAGACGCCGAGGTATGTTGAAGTGCCCTCCGACGCGTTGATCGTTCGGGGAAGTCAGACGTTCGTGGCAGTCGTGACGCCCGACAACACAATCAAATTCACACAGGTGGCGGTTGCCGAACAGACCGGCGAGACCGCGCGCTTGTTCAGCGGACTGGATGAAGGCGAGCGCGTCGCGCGTAGCATTGGAGAACGTGTTCCTGAGGGTGGCAAGATACAGCCGGTCGCGCGGCCCGGCAGCTAAATCTAGAGTGTCCTTCCATGGAAAAAGAGAAGCGCCGTCATCGAAGTGGACTTGCCGCGTTGGTCACAGTGGCTCTCATGATCGCGAGCCCTCTCGCTACCGCCCAGGACAAGCCTCTGTCGCTCGCGGATTGCTACCGCCTCGCCGAGCAGAATCAGCCTGACTTCGTCACTGCAGAGGCTGAGGTTCACGTTGCCGAAGCTCATCTCAAGGAGCGGCGTTCGCCGTATTATCCTCATCTCAGCTTTGGCGCCACGCACAACCAGCAGACCTATAACTACGCTCCAACCGTTGGCACTTCACCCACCGTGGCCCACGCTCTGTTTAACGGAGAACACTGGTCCAATTCTCCTTATTACTACACCGGTTTGAACTTCAACCAGAACATCTATGACTTCGGCCTGACCCGCGGCTCAGTCGAACGCGGAAAGGCGGAACTCGCGCAGTCACAGGAAAACCGGGATCGAGTTCACCAGCAAACGCTGCTGGACGTTCGCAATGCTTACTTCAGTGTGCTTGCGGCGCAGGCGCTGGTTCAGGTGCGGCAGACAGCCGTTCGCGATCAGACCAGGCATCTGGATCAGATCCAGGCATTTTTTGAAGTCGGACGAGTGCCGAAGATCGACGTGACGCGGCAAGAAGTGCAACTGGCCAATGCGCAGCTCGACCTGGTGCAGGCAGAATCCGACCTGACCGTTGCCCAGGGCGCGTTGGCGACTGCCATGGGGCTGCCCGTAAAAAGTACATTTACGCTGGTGAATGTTCTAGGAGCGGCTCAGACGCTCGATCCCGTGGATGGTTATCTTTCTCAGGCGCGGACGCTACGCCCCGATTTACAAGCTCTGCGTCAGGCGGTCAACGCCGCACAGGGGGACATTGTGATCGCGCGCTCCAACTTCAAGCCCCGGCTGAACTTCAGCAGCTTTGCCGACTTCCAGAACCTGAAGTTCCCGTTGATCTGGAACGTGGGATTCGGCGAGAGCCTGCTGCAGCCTCTGCTCACCGGAGGCTACAACCGCGCCTATCTCAACGAGACTCAACAGGCAAAGAGCGCTGCCGAATCGAACCTGAAATCAGCCCAGCTGCAAGTCGATCGTGAAGTCTACACAGATTACGCGAACACGACAGTCTCGCAGCAGCAGATCGATCTCGCCACGAAGGCAGATTCAGAGGCCCAGGAAAATTTGGCTTTTGCTGAGGGCCGCTACTCCGCGGGAGTGGGGAACATCATTGAATTGACCGATGCGGAATTATTGGCTGCCACGTCGGGAGCCCAGGTTGTGACCGCGCGCTACAACTACCAGCTCGCATATGGGCAATTGGAAGTGGCTTCGGGTAAGGATCCGAGCGATTAGCGATCGTTATCGGAGCGTCTCCACTGGGCCTGAATGCTCGTGGTCGCTCCACCAGATGCCCGGCTCATCAGGCGTCGCTTTCTTGAAATAGGCAAAACCTAACCGCTGCAACTCGCCGAGAACTACGTCGATTGCTGACCCCACCGACTGCCGCACCGCAGCGCTCAACGGATGTCCCGGCTCATAGCATTTGCCGGCAATCCCAACCAGCAGCACGTGCTTCGGCATCGCTCCAAGCATGGCTGCGGTCATCAGGCATTCTGAAAGTGCGGGCGAATGCGGATCAAGCCGCTGCGCCGGAATCTCGCGAAGGATCTCTTCTTTCCTGTAGAGCACCAGCGTTCCCGCAGGCTCGTCGCTGGCCACTGAATCGATGAGGATGAGCGAGTCCAATCCCACAATCTGATGCGTGAGGTCCAGCGCCGGCGTGCCCAGATCAGCGGTCTCCACGCTGCCGTCGAAGGCATAGGTCGACTCGAGGATGCGGACCGCGTACGGCCCAACCCCATCGTCCCCGAGCAGGACGTTCCCGATCCCGCCAATCAGCACTTTCCTCACAGGATTTTTGCCACGCCAATCTTCCGGCCCGTTGGATCGAACGCGTGACACGCGCACGCCATACATGGGTCGAATGAGTGCACCGTCCGCAAAACTTCCAGAGGTTCTTCCGGTCGAGCCAAAGGCGTGTGCAGCAATGACGCTTCGTACGGGCCGTGCGCTCCGTTCTTGTCGCGCGGGCTCGCGTTCCACGTAGAGGGAACGACGGCCTGGTAGTTCTTGATCTTCTCGTCCTTGATGACGATCCAGTGCGAAAGCGTTCCGCGCGGCGCTTCGTGCGTGCCTACACCTTCGACTTCATGTGTCGGCAGCACGGGCTGGTTGTGCACTGTGTAGTCGCCCTTCGCGATGTTGTCCGTGAGCAACTGCAGATGCTTCTGCGCCAGTTCCGCCAGCATGCAGGCGCGGATGGCGCGGGCGGCGTGGCGGCCGAGCGTTGAATGCAGAGCCGCAGGTGTGGCCCGAACGCCACCGATGGCCGCAATCTTTTCGATGGCCATATCCGTATATTTGCGAGTCAGCGGATGCCCTTGGGCATAGCCGATCAACACCTGCGCCAGCGGGCCAACCTGCATCGGCTCCCCGTTGAAGCGTGGTGCCTTCACCCAGGAATATTTCTGCTCTCCGTCCCAACCGGTGAAAGCCGGTTCAGTCTCACCCGACCACGGATGCAACGGCTTCTCGCCCTGATAGTACGCATGCATCACATCTTCAGTCACCGACTGCCGGAAGATCGGGTCGGACGCGGTCTTGAATCCCTTTACACCGGCAAGATCGCCATTCCGAATGTATCCACCCGGCAGATCGTACGAAGAGCCGGCGCTATCCAACGGCAAATCCGGCACCGCAAGATAATTGCGCACGCCGCTGCCAATCTTGAACCACTCGGGATACATCGCGGCCACGGCGCACACGTCCACGAAGTAGACCTGCTGCACGAATTCGACAACTTCTTTCAGCAACGTCCCGATCATCGCCAACTGGCTCATGCCGAGAGCGGACGGGCTGTCCAGGTCAATCGCGTTAGCGACGCCACCCACGGTCAGATTCTGAATGTGTGGCGTCTTCGATCCGAGTATGCCAACCACCTGCAATGCCTTGCGCTGGTACTCAAGCGCCTGTACATAGTGCGAGAACGCGAGCAGATTCACATCCGGCGACAAACGCATCGCGGGATGTCCCCAGTACCCGTTGGCGAAAATTCCAAGCTGCCCGCTGCTCGCCACGGCGTTCACGCGATCCTGCGCGGCTTTCAGTTCGTTGCGCGAGTTCCGTGTCCAGGGGGATAAAGTCTCCGCGAGCTTTGACGTCGAGGCCGGATCCGCCTTGGGAATCTGCAGCACATCGACCCAGTCCAGCGCCGAGAGCTGATAGAAATGCACGATGTGGTCGTGCAGCGCATGCGCGATCAGAATCAGGTTGCGGATATATTGCGCATTCAGCGGAATCTCGAGCTTCAGCGCATCTTCCACCGAGCGCACGCTGGCCATCGCGTGCACCGTCGTGCAGACTCCGCAAAAGCGCTGCGTAAAGAGCCATGCATCCCGTGGATCGCGGCCGCGAAGAATCTTTTCGATGCCTCGCCACATGGTGCACGAAGCCCATGCATTGCTGACCGCGTTATTCTCAACCTCCACGTCGATGCGGAGGTGGCCTTCAATTCTGGTAATAGGATCAATTGTGATTCGTTTCGCCATAAGAGCCTGCTGTTAGTCGCCGGAAGTCTCTGTCGTTTCGTCTTCGCCAAAATGTCCGTACTTGAAGTAGCCCGTCCACCGGATGTAAGGCCGCCGGAAGCGGAAGTAACTCGCCATGTCGTGCCACTCGCCCAGAGGAGCGGGAAGGATCGCCAGCCGTTTCACCGCGATCAAAAAACCCACGATGCCCAGGGAAATAAACCCCAGCGAGACCAGGACTTCAATGGTGGCTGGAAAATAAAGAGCCTGAGGATTGGGACGGAACGCCAGTGTCGTCGGGCTGAAGCGGTAGATCATGCCTCCCAACGAACTCAGGATGTAGCCGATGAACATGGGCTGCGGAGCGTGATCGCGCGCGGCGCGGCGGAGCAGCACATCCGCCCACTGAAACCAGCACGATCTCCAGCCAGAACACGCCGGCAAAACGGTCGAAGTGGAACGCGGTTCCCAGCGCACCACGAAAGATGATGTCGAGGAGTCTGAGCCCAAGCCATCCGAAAATCAGCCACGAGGTAATGCGTGCGGCTTCGTCGAGCACTTCCATGTCCATCGCGCGCTTCCACACCAGGCAGCACAGCATCGTCGTTCCCGCCACGCATCCGAACGACATGAAGGTCGCCGCACCCAGATAAAGCACCGGCAGCCACGGAGTCTGCCAGAGCGGATGCACTCGTTCCCCCGCCAGCAACATCAGTGCGCCCAGCGATGACTGGTGCATTCCCGGAAGCAGGTACGCCGCTGCAATAATCCACGGGTAAAAATAGTGAAGTCGTTTCTCGATGCTCTCCACCCCGGGACGCAAGCGCGAGTCGAAGTACCACAGCCGCTCGAGCACCGGCGGAATGTTCTCGACCGCCAGCGGGATCATCGCGTAGATCGACATGCAGATCGCGACTTCGGCCAGCGGCGAGTGCATGTTCCATCGCCACGGGAACACGATCCAATAAAAATTCCAGGGACGTCCGGCATCAATGCCCAGCAGCAGTAGCCCACAGGCGTATGCCAGGAAGCTGGTCAGCAACGCCATCCGCATCAGCGAGTGCATGCGCTTGCGCCGGAAGACCCACGCTGCAATGCCCACCGCGAACGCACCCGAGCCCAACGCGGTCAGCACCATCAGGTTGAAGGTTTTCCAGATGCCCCAGCCGTAAGCGTCATTCATGCCGCTGACGGGGCCCAGTCCTGCCAATTCGCGGTACCCGCTGAGAATGAATGCAATCAATACCAGCGCGGACAGCAACGAAGAAGAACCCATTCACCACCGGAAATCCGTATACCGGAACATTTCGTTCCCAGCGATTGCTGGGACGGCGATCGATGCTTGCCGTGGGGGACTGCGCGGGCGACGCGTTCGCTGTCGCGGTCGTAATTGTGGCACTCATAATTGCGCCCTCAATCCGGTTTCTTTCTCGTGCTCATGGGCTTCCTGCTCGTGGCCTTTAAGGTTCTTGCGAATTACCTGCACCAATCCTGCATACAAGAGTGCCGGCAGTGCGAAGTACTGGTAAAAACGTCGCTGCCAGCGCAGCGTTCGGGCAGGAACTGACTCCGGTCCGAGTTCCGGCAGGCCGAGTTTTTCGAAGGGCACCTTCGACAGATACAAAGCCTGCGTGCCGCCGTTATCCGTCTCCCCGTAGACGCGATTCTGGTAGTAGCGGCCGGGGCTGTTCTTGATGCGCTGTTTCGCTTCGAGCAGCAATACTGAACGCGGCCCGAAGATGACAGCTCCCGTCGGACATACGCTGGTGCATCCTGGTTTCAGTCCTTTTTCCAGACGGTCTTTGCACAACTCACACTTGGTGACGCGGGGGTTGAATCCCATCCACTGGAAGCGCGGAATGTGATACGGGCACGTGATGGTGCAGTAGCGGCAACCGATGCACTTCTCTGCGGTCCAGCTCACGACGCCGCTTTCCGGATCCTTGTGCAGGGCTTGAAATGGACAGCCCGCTGCGCACGCCGGATCGAGACAGTGCATGCACTGCCGTTTCACGAAGGAGAACGCGGAGCCATCTTCCGGCTTGTAGAGCTTGATCACGTTGCGCGTCAGATCGTTCAAGTCCGACGGCGCCTGGTGCAGTTCGTCGCCGCGCGTGTCAGGAGCGGTGTCATTCGCTTCGGCGCAGGCCGCAACGCAGGCCTTGCAACCGATGCAGACGCTGGCGTCATACAGCAATCCCACGGCGGCGTTGGGAACGGGAATGTGCTCTCCGGCCTGCAGCACGTCGGTGCCAACCGTGATGGCCACGGCCGCCGGTACACCCGCCTTGGCAATGCCACTGAAGAGTTGTCGCCGAGTGATGGACACGTCAGTCCTCTTTCTTGCCGGCTGGCTTCTCGGTTGGCATTTTTGCTTTCTCGGCGTGAGCACGGTCTGCCGCGATTCGCGTCACGCCGGCCTCCATGCTGCTGTGGAATCGCTGCGAGGCCACCCAGGCAGCTCCTCCGACCGCTCCTCCGATCGCGCCGACCAGGGCGGCCGCGCCGACTTTGAGTTGTCCCGCGGAACTGAAAATTGGGGGATACGTGTCGGGAGGCGTCGCCAGATGGATTGGAACTGTCTCGAATGTTCCCATCTTCCAGATCACGCCTTTTTCCGTGCAGCCCATGCAG
This sequence comes from uncultured Acidobacteriaceae bacterium, assembly GCA_963788555.1. Classification (GTDB taxonomy): domain Bacteria; phylum Acidobacteriota; class Terriglobia; order Terriglobales; family Acidobacteriaceae; genus Sulfotelmatobacter. The sequence continues at coordinate 270,758 of CAWBHM010000009.1, forward strand.
GGCACTCCGGTCCCGATCGGCCACACGCCCGGGATCTCATTGAAGTGCCGGGTCGCGCAGGCGGCATGGGTCACTGGTCCCTTGCAACCGAGCTTGTACAGGCACCAGCCCATGCGATGTCCTTCATCGCCGAACGCAGCCGCGAATCGTCCCGCATCAAAGTGCGCGCGCCGTGGGCAGTTCTCGTGGATGACCCGCTCATACGCGAATCTCGGACGGCTGAATTTGTCCAACTCTGGCAGCCGGCCCATGGTGACGTACTCCAGAACCACGGCCAGCAGGTTGTAGGGATTCGGTGGACACCCCGGCAGGTTGATGATCGGCTTTCCGGAGATCACGGAGTCCACGCCGACCGCGCCCGTTGGATTCGGATCGGCGGACGGCACTCCGCCCCAGGATGCGCACGATCCGATGGCGATCACCGCCGCCGCCTGCGCGGCGACTTCTTTTACGACCTGAATGGCAGGCTTGCCCGCCAGTTGCATGTACACGCCGTCGTCGCGAGTGGGGATGGATCCTTCGACGACCAGAACATATTTGCCCGCGTTGTCTTCCATGGCGGAGCGCAGCGCCGCTTCGGCCTGCGCACCCGAAGCCGCCATCAGCGTCTCGTGATAGTCGAGCGAGATTACGTCGAGGATCAGATGAGCAACGTCGGGAGCTGAGGTCCGCAGCAGCGTCTCAGTGCATCCGGTGCAGTCCTGAAAGTGCAGCCAGATCACCGAGGGCCGATGTGCCTTGCCCACAATTTTCGCCACCTGCGCCGCGGTGGCTTTGCTGGTCAGGCTCAGTCCTACCGGCGCGGCCACGATCAGCGTGGAACAAAGTTGCAGAAAACTGCGCCGCGAAACACCACTCTTCTTCAGATGTTCCGCAATGGTCTCTCTCTCGCCTGTCTTCATGGACAGTCTCCCTTGGCAACGTTCGCCTTCAGTGAATCGAGCCCTGGCCGGTCACGAAAACGGGAATTGCCAAGGTCGCGGCGCTTGAGAGTTACGCGCCCCAACCCGCATTGCGTTCTCAGTGTTCCGTATTCGACTGCGGTGAGGGAGGATGGCTGATCCGGGATTGTCTGGTAGGAAGTCAATAAGAAAGGATGAAATAGATTTACCAGTGCGTGTTCTGGATCCCGGCTCCTCCCGCATCTCCCTCTTGTGGGCCGACCTATTCGGTCCGCTGGTCAGTCCAATCGAGTCGAATGCAGTGTTTATCCTTCATTCCGGAGTTGGCATCAGTGACGCAGATCACAGGTCGACGTGATATCAGTCATGCGTAGAAGAGATGTTCATCAGGGATGGGCTATGCCCGAAGGGATTTTTGGGTGGGACGTTCAAAATTAAATGGCTCCGTGTTGAGAAACGCGGCGCCAACAACGATCTAATAACAACAAACGATGGAAGAATGGCGGCGCAGGATCTCACGTTCTTGCGCCGGTAAAGAGCTACGAGTTGCTTCTTGGAGCGGTTTACCCTTTGTGCTGCTTGTTTCGAATCGCTGCTCGCTCGGCAAATGTGATCGTAATGGTCTTTTTGTCCATGCTGAGCTTGGGGGGAAGACCGCGTACCAGGTGGATGACCACCGTTCTGCCGCCATTGGTGAATTTCATGTTCATCCGATTAGGGCCAACCTCTGGTGCCATCATGGGAACCTCTCCGAAATGCGGAATTTTGAAGACTCTGTAGTACCGGGAAATCGGATCTCACACCCGATTCGTCGCGGCCAAGAGCTACAATTCGACTATAGGTTATTGCTGGATGGCGATTCTGTTCAGTTTTGAACAGTCTTTGGGGTGCATCTGATGGATAAATGCCTCAGAGACCGCGCTACACTTCCACTTCTAAGCTAGTTGGATGAGACCAATGAACCCAGTGCGTTGGATTTTTCAGTTCGCGTTCGGCTGCCGGCATCGTCACTTGAGCCGGGTGTTCACGATCAAAGGGCGGACCTACAAGGTCTGCTTCGATTGTGGAGAAGAGTTCGATTTGCCGGATGCTCACGCCGCAGACGCAGCCTAACCTTCTGAGCTACTCCTGTACGTCGTCGAGCAGCGACCGTAGCTTCCCCGAGCGCGATGGGTGTCGCAGTTTCCGCAGAGCCTTGGCCTCGATCTGACGAATCCGTTCGCGCGTCACGTCGAACGACTGGCCCACTTCCTCCAGCGTGTGCTCTGAACCATCGTCCATGCCAAAACGCATGCGGATGATCTTCTCTTCGCGTGGGCTCAAGGTGCGCAGCACGTGCGCCGTGCGTTCCTTCAAGTTCACGTTCAGCACAGCCTCGGCGGGAGACATCTTGGTGCGGTCTTCGATCAAATCCCCGAGATGCGAATCTCCCTCTTCGCCAATGGGCGTCTCCAGCGAAATCGGCACGCGCATGATCTTCTTCACCTTGCGCACCATCGCCTCGGGGATATCCATCTGCTTCGCGATCTCCGCTGACGTCGGTTCATGCCCCGACGCCTGCACCAGTTGACGCGTGGTGCGAATCAGCTTGTTCACCACTTCGATCATGTGTACCGGCAGCCGGATCGTACGCGCCTGGTCGGCAATCGCCCGGCTAATGGCCTGCCGGATCCACCACGTCGCATACGTGGAGAACTTGTAGCCGCGCCGGTATTCGAACTTGTCGACCGCTTTCATCAGGCCGACGTTGCCTTCTTGGATCAGGTCCAGAAACTGCAGCCCGCGATTTCCGTATTTCTTCGCAATCGAAACCACGAGACGCAGGTTCGCTTCAATGAGTTCGCGCTTGGCCTGCTCCGCGTTCATGTCGCCCTGGATCATTTTGCGCTGGGTCCGCTGCAGGTCCGGAAACGTCATCCCGGCCTCGTCCTCCAGCCTTTTGATCTCGACCCGATGCTGCTTCTGAGCCGCGCGGTAATTCTTCTTGAGTTCCTCGCTGCGCGTGCCGGTGATCTTCGCTTCCAGGTTAACAACCTCGCGATCCAGCGCGCGCATGGCTTCGATGGTCTTGTTGACGCGTTCGATCAGACGCTTGCGCTCCGCATGGTTCAATCCCAGCTTGCGGATGATCAGCGAAATCTGGACCATCTCGCGCCCTAACTGCCCGCGGCAGCGGCGATATTCGCGCGGCTTCTTCTTCGCCGAAATCGTCGCCAACTTCTCTGCCAGCCGGTTGGCCGTCTTGTAATGCTTGTTCAGTTTGTCGATGCGGCCGGTAATGTCGTCAACGCGCTTCTGCAAGACCTCGTCGGTGATCTCTTCTTCGTCGAAGACCACCATCTCTTTGATGGAGCGCAGTCCGTGTTTCAAGTCTTCGCCCAGCGCCAGCACCTGCTGGATCACAATCGGGGAACGCGAGAGCGCTTTCAGCGCAGTAAGTTGTCCGCGCTCGATGCGCTTGGCAATCTCCACTTCCTCCTCGCGGGTGAGCAGCGGCGACGCGCCCATCTCGCGCAGGTAAACCCGCACCGGATCGCTCGCCGAGTCGGGAGCACCCGGAGTCAGGTCGAGTTCCACTTCTTCGCTGTCCTGCGCAATCCTCCGCTCCAAGGCGGAGTATGGCGAATGCGTCTCCTCTACGACATCCAGGCCCCGCGTACCAATCGAGCCGAGCAAATCGTCTACTTCCTGCGGGGAGCTCACATCTTGTGGCAGCAAATCGTTCACCTCGTCGTCTGGGACGTCCGTTTTCGTGGTTAACAGCATCGTGCGGTTCTTAGAGTCGTCTATCGCCAAGTGAAAGCCTCTTCGGGTGCCTCTGTATGGGCTGCCTCTATATGGAGAGAAGGGAACTGGCTGTCTAGCGTGGCAAGTTCAACAGAAAGCGTGGAATTAAGCCCATCTTCGATCCTAGCACAGCCGGGCTCCGCATTCCTAATTCTCGAAAATTGTCGGGTTGGCAGGCGCCGGATCGCGAATGCAGGGGGTATTTCTGGTCGGGGCGCGCGGATTTGAACCGCGGACCCCCTGCGCCCAAGGCAGGTGCGCTACCAGGCTGCGCTACGCCCCGACTGCTTAATTATAAATGAGAACTGTGCCGGGGCTGCGGCATCCGAATGGTCAACCCAATTCGAGAAACGTAGACGAAGGGAGCGACTGCCGGCAACCATCCTGATGCACAATGAAGCGTGGCCCTGGGAGAATCCATAATTCCATCCGGCGACCGGAACAGGCTGGACGGAATCGATTTGCTGCGTGGGTTGGCGATCTTTTTCGTGTTGATGAACCATATCAACATTCGCCTACTGGGCGCGGATGTGCTCTACACGCGGTTTCTTCCCAATCAGCTCGTGCACCTGCTCGTCTGGAATGGCCAGCTCGGCGTGCAGATGTTCTTTGCCGTCTCCGGGTTTCTGATTACGTCGATCACGCTGCGGCGCTGGGGATCGCTCGCCCAAGTTAGCCTGCGGGGTTTTTACCGGCTGCGTTTTGCCCGGATCGCGCCGCTTCTTCTTTTGCTGCTAGCGGTTCTCAGTGGCCTGCACTTCGCGGGCATCCATCATTTCGTGGTGCCCACGGACAAGGGCGGACTGGGGCGCGCGTTGCTGGCCGCGCTCACGTTTCATGTCAACGTTCTGGAAGCGCACCGGGGATATCTGCCGGGGAATTGGGACATTCTCTGGTCGCTTTCAGTGGAAGAGATTTTCTATCTCTTCTTTCCCATCGTTTGCCGGGTATTGGGACGAAGCAGATTATTGTTCGTGGTTTTGTTCGGCCTGGTCGCGCTCGGTCCATTCGCGCGCACTGTGTTCGCACATGGAAATGAGATCTGGGAGGAATATTCCTATCTGGGTGGAATGGAAGGCATCGCTTTGGGATGTCTTACCGCGCTGATAATTTCGCGGATTCGCTTCTCCCGTACAGCAATATGGGTTCTGGGGGGCGGAGGGGCGGCGATTGTGGCCTGCAGCCTGATTTTTTCGTGGCAGGCTTACAGAGGCTGGCCGGGCCGGACGGGCCTGAACATGACCATTCTTGGAGTGGGCACTTGCATGTTCATCGCCGCGACGGCGCAGACGCGATGGCGAAGTCCACGCCTTCTCGCGCCGTTGCTGAAGATCGGCCAGTACAGCTATGAGGTCTATCTAACGCACATGTTCGTGGTTTTCGGATTCTTCGGCCTGTTTCTCTCGGGCGGCGGGCGGATGCGTCTCGTGCCCGTGTTATTCGTCGCCACCATTCTGGTTGCCGGGTTGCTGGGCGCTGCGGTTTCCGGTTTGTACTCCGAGCCGATGAATCGATTCTTGCGGAGGGCTGCAGGAAGCGAGCACCGAAGAACCTCCCCAGCCGCCGAAACCGCACTGAAATAAGAGCCCAAGCTGCTTCCGTTAATTTGTCCTCGGTCTGAAATAGGGTCTCTCTACTCTCACCGTCAGCGTATAATTTCGTAATCCAGTATGCAGAAGCCGCGTTACGCCTTGGTGGCGTACCTTAACAATCCCGCAGGAGAGTTCGTCGAGAACCTCCGGCGCGAGTTGCATCCCGACCATGCCTCACCTTGCGGCCCATCTCAGCATTCTGCCTCCGCGTCCTCTGCAGGGATCGGAAAGCTCTGCCATACGGATTCTGGAACGAATTTGCGGTGACGAGGAGCCCTTCGAAGTGACCCTCGGCGATGTGGAAACCTTCGTCCCGGTCACCCCGACGGTCTACATCCGGGTCGACGCCGCGGCGGCGCAGCATGAGCGCATTGCACAGCAAGCTGAATACCGAAACGCTGGCATATCAGGAAGAGTGGCCTTACATTCCGCACCTCACGATTGTGAAGATGAGCTGCTGAAGCGGCCGCTGAGAACGCCTTTCGGATCGCCCGCGAGCGCTGGGCCCACTACTCCGGGAGCCGCCGCATCCTGTTGGAAAGGCTGACCTTTGTCCGCGAAGACGCGCAAAATCACTGGGTCGATCTCGCTCCCGTGCCCCTCGGCCGTCGCCTGGTTTCGCGTTAACCGCTCGTAATCTTCCGCCGATTACTCCGTCCAGTTACTCCCGTCGGTCGTTGCATGGCCCTAGGTACATCTCCCTCCCGTGCGTTGAAAAGCCCCTTCCACGGCTGTAGATAAAGAGTAGGGCAAGCATCCGGCGATCCCGCCAAAGGCCACTTCTGACGCGGGTTTCCGGATCGGAACGGGGAGAGACACCATGCAGATCGGAGTTTACGGTTCGGGGTACCTGGGAACAGTGATTTCGGCCTGCCTGGCGGATTTTGGAACTCCGGTCTCCTGTTGTCATCCTGACCGCTCGCGCATGGTCGAGATGGCCCAGGGCAACATCCCCTTTTTCGAAAAGAATCTGAAAGAGATCATCCGCCGCAATGTGCGCGCGGGACGTCTGGCTTACTCCACCGACATCGAATCGTTTGCCCGCAAGACGCAGGTGATTTTCCTGGCCGAAGACAAAGCGGACACTCTGAACGATGTCGCCATGCGCATTGCGCGTCTGGCCGCCAAGCCTCCGATCCTGACCATCGTGACTCCGGCTCCGGTCGGCACTGCGAACGCGCTGGAAAAAAGCCTTAAAGACGCTGGACTGCAGGCCACGATCGTCTCGCAGCCGATGTTCTTCACCGATGGCTGCGCCGTCGAAGATTTCAACTGGCCCGATCGCCTGATCCTGGGATCGACCTCGACCGAAGCCGTGCAGGTGCTGAAGCAGATTTTTCACCCGCTGGTCATGCGCGGTGTGCCGGTGATCGTGACCAACCAGTCGACCGCGGAACTGGTTCGCGAAGCCGCGACTGCTTTCGTGGCCACGAAGATTTCCTTCATCAACGAAGTGGCTGCGCTCTGCGAACGCGTCAACGCCGACGCGGTGAATCTGGCACTCGCGCTCGGGTCTCGACAAGAAAATCGCTCCGCGCTGCCTGCAGCCCGGAGCCGGCATGGGCGGTGTATTCGCCGAGTCCGACATGGATTCTCTGGCGCAGTTGGCGCAGGCGCACGGCGTGCCGCTGAAAGTCCTCAGCGCTGCCCGCGACGTGAATCACTACCTGGCCGATCGCCTGGTCGAAAAGATTGCTCTCGCGCTGAATTCCGTCGAGAACAAAGAAGTCGGCATTCTCGGACTTGCTTTCAAGCCGAACACGAATTCCGTCGCCGGATCCTCTTCCGTTCGCCTGGCCGAAACGCTGGTCTCAAAGGGTGCGCACGTGCGCGCCTACGATCCCGTTGCCATTCCCGAAGCCAAAACGAGGCTCAACGGAACGGTTCGCTATTGCGACTCCGCGTACGCGGTTGCCGAAGGCTCCGATGCGCTGGTGGTCGGCACCGGCTGGCCTGAGTTCCGCGCCCTCGATTTCGACCGCATCAAGCACCTCCTGAAGAAGCCAGTCATCGTCGACACCAAGAACCTGCTCGACTCCACGCGCCTCCGCGCCCTCGGATTCGAATACGTAGGCGTCGGCCGCATCTAGCCCCATATGGGGAGACGGCCGTCCTTCGACTGCGCTCAGGGCAGGCTCTCGGCCGTCCAAGCCCGGGCGAAGACTGGCGCACCCGTTCACGAAACTCGCCGCCCCCTGGCCGCCTTTCGCGCCTCTGCCAATCCCCCCACCGCAGTTGCTATAATCAGTCAGGTGGTGGGAATAGCTCAACTGGCAGAGCACCGGACTGTGGCTCCGACGGTTGCGGGTTCGATTCCCGTTTCCCACCCCAAGTTTTTTCGCCTGAAGTAGGTGTTTTGTAGGGACAGCCGCCCTCGGCTGTCCGTCGAGCGAAGCTCGACTCCAGGCTTGTCTCCTAATCACGGCCCTGTAGCTCAATTGGATAGAGCATCAGTCTTCGGAACTGAGGGTTGGGGGTTCGAGCCCCTCCGGGGCCGCCATTTGATGTTGGACTCGAAAACCATCAACCACGAAGGACTTCGCTTGCAGGTGGTTCCTTCGTGTGACTTCGTGTCCTTCGTGGTAAATGCCCTTGAGTCCTCAAACTAGCCCCAAAACCCCTGTGGCGCAAGCCTTCCACCTGAGGTAGAATTCTGCCTCGGCTCATGAATCGCATCTTCCATTTCCGCGCCTCTTCTTCCCAGCTGGGTCCGCTGGAAGAACGCCTGCTTGAAGTCCTGTGGGAGCGCGGCAATGCCACGGTCCGTGATGTGGTCGACGGACCCTGCCAGGATCTCGCCTACACGACGGTGATGACCACCCTAGACCGTCTCTTCAAAAAGAATTTGCTGTCACGCGAGGCCGAAGGCCGCGCATTCCGCTACCAGCCGCGTTTCAGCCGCGAAGAACTGCATCGCGAGGTCGCTGGCGAGGCGTTCCGCCAATTGCTGGACGCGAGCCCGGCTGCATCCTTGCCGCTTTCTTATCTGGTGGAGATTCTGTCGCAGCGCGACGCCCAACTACTCGATGATCTTCGCAAGGTCGTTGATGCCAAGCGCCGTGAACTGCGCACTAGCGAACCGCGGAACGAACCCAAATCCAAGGACAAAGCCTGATGTTTGCCGCGCGCGGCATCGCCGTCTCCTTCTCTGTGTTCGTGATGGTTTATTGCGTCCTGTCGCTTGCCGTTTGCCTGGTCTGGCGCAGGATTCAACTGCAGACCCAGCACCAACCGGTTCGCCGCATCGCCGACTTGCTATTTGCCCTGCGAATGTTCCCGCTGATCGCCGCAGCCATCATCACGGCCGCCTTCACCGTCCCATCTTTTCTTCTGCTTGAGCCGCGCACCATCGATGAACCCATGGGCGGCATCCCTCTTGCACTCGGCGTGAGCGGTGCTTTACTCGGAATCTTCGGGATCGTGAATGCCGGGATCGCAATCCGCAGGACTGCTCGTACGCTCTCTGCCTGGACGAACGCGGCGCAGCCCGTTGCATCGTGTGCGCCGATTCCGGTCCTGCGAATTTCTCCCGCCGTTCCGGCAATGACCGCAGCCGGTATCGTGCACCCGAAAGTCCTGCTGTCGGGCGCTGCCGAGTCGATGTTGAGTGCGAACGAACTGCAGACAGCCCTGAATCATGAAGTCGCGCACGTTCGCCGCCGCGACAATCTGAAGAAACTTCTGCTGCGCTTCGTCGCCTTTCCTGGAATGTCGGGCCTCGAAGCCGCCTGGCTCGAGGCCACCGAGATGGCAGCCGATGACGCTGCAGTCTCCAACGCCGGAGAAGCACTTGATCTGGCCGCAGCCTTGATTAAGCTCTCGAGCCTGGGCCCGGTCGACCCTCCCGCCGATTTGACTGCGGCTTTGGTTCACAGCCCTGCGGCTGTCATGAACGCGCGCGTCGAGCGCCTGATCGCCTGGAGCGACGACCGTCTCTCTCGTCGCCGAAGTTTCTCTCCGTGGTACGGAGTGGCCGCTGCGCTCGCTACCGTCGCTGTATTCGCCGTCACCTACGGCCCATTGCTCACGCACGTCCATACGGCGACAGAGTGGTTGGTTCGGTAGTTCGCCCCATCATGCCCTGGTTCGAGTGTTTTGGACGCCCCAGTAAGCCGCTAGCGCTTGCAGTTGGGATCATACTTTTATCCGTTGTGGTTGTGGTCGTTGTTGCAAGGATTGGCACGAGCGTTAGCGACCGTTTCGAATCTTTCTACCCATCGCTTGCGGAAGCAGACAAGGACGGCGCAATTACTCGCGGCTGGGTGCCGGCCGAGTTCCTGCCTCGTAGTTCGCGCTCCATCCACGAAATTCACGATCTTTCGCCTTCAACAGAATGGTGCGCTTTTGAGTTTCTTCCCCAGGACTTGCCGGACCTTCTCAGAAATCTTAAGAGAGTAGATGTGCTGCCATCATCAATCAAACGTATTTCCAGTCCGGGAGTTCCGTGGTGGCCTCGTATTCTTGTGGGGAATCTGGATGTGAAGAAGATTCACAATGAGGGCTTCGACCTCTACTTGGCAGAGAGGCCTGCGACATCTGTTACTACAACCGTTTGGCTTTTTGCGATTGACTCATCAAACGGGCGTGGCTTTTTCTTTAGCAGATAGACGGTTGCGATGCCTGTCGCACAACTAACCACCAGCACGACTAGAGTTCGATTCAGAAATTCACTCGCACCCCCAACTGCGTCGCAAACGGAATTCCAACTGTTGTCCCCGGCCCGAAGAAATCGCCCAGGCCACCCGCGGGGATTTCCAATTGCTTGAAGCTGGTGATGGGCTGTAGCTGTCCACAAGTAGGGAAATCCAGGCAAATGTTGGTGGCGTTGCCGGATGCAATGTCCCCCGCCGGAACCGGCAGCGCCGCGATCGTACCCACAAAATTCGCGCCCGGATTATTGCGGTTGAAGAGATTAAAGAATTCTGCGAACGGACGAATTTCCACCCGCTCGTTAATCCTGAACGGGCGCGTCACCCGCAGATCCATCTGGACATAAGGCGTTCCCCGAAAGGCGTCGAGTGCCGTGGGCTTGCCATTCACCGAGATCCGCTGGCTATTATCCGCCGTAGTGATGGTGAAGGGCCGGGCAGACTCGGCTTGAAACAACGTAGTCAGTTCAAAACCGCCGGGAACGTAGATCGTCCCCGCCAGCACGAAGCGGTGCCGGACATCTTCTCCCGAAGGCCCGTAATCACCCGGCCCAAAGGGATGGAGCGGATCGCAAACTCCATTCACATAATCAAACAACTCGCCCAGCACGCATCCCCACGTCTGCGCCTTCGCCAAAGTGTAGTTTGCCACCAGGTTGAAACGCTTCGACACGTTCCCTTGCAAATGCAGCATCAGCGCGTTGTAACTCGACCGGTTGTCGGACTTGAAGACCGTGGCCGCAAAGGGATAAGCACTGTATGAATGATTTCCTTCTTCGTGCGTGTAGTCCGCGCTCACGGTCCAGTTCGAGTTAAACGCATGCTGCACGCCGCCAGTCGCGTGCAGCGCATACGGAGTCTTGTACCCAGGATCGATTAGCGCCGCCGGAGGATTCGGTCCTCCATTCACCGCCTGAAACGCAGCGGCCCATCCGTTCTGCGCGAGGTCGTTGTAGAAGAGTCCAAAACCCGCGCGGAACACCGTGCGTCCGCTGTTTCCCGGCGAGTAGGCGAGCCCCACCCGTGGCCCGAATTGCTTGCGATCATCCTGCGGCGCTTGTTCTGGGAGTCCAAACGATGGAAGCAATGGGAATGACGGATTCACCGTCTGGCTGTGCCCGGAGGCGATGAAGAGCCCGAACGTCGTCTGCCAGCGCAGTCCGTAGTTGATCGTGAGATGTCGTGATACCCGCCACGAATCCTGCGCGTAAAGACCCAGTCGCTGCACGCTCTGCGAAAAATTCCCATCGCTCGCGGGAGTCGTCGCAGCTCCGTCCGCATAATCAAGAGGGAACTGCGAGAGATTCGTCGAGTTCAATGTGTAGAACGTTGGGTCATTCGGGAACGAGTACAGCGTCTCCTGATTCCCCGGGAACGCCCCGCCCAGCACCGGTTCGTGGATGAAGTTCACTCCGAACTTGAACGAATGATCTCCCGTAGCATGGCTCACGTCGTAGCGAAACTGATATTTCTGCTGATTGCGCAGCGACGGAAACAACGTGATCGGCGTGGCGAACTGGTTGTCGCCATAAGTCTCAAAACCCGATACCGTCAGCGTCGTCGCACTAAACGGAAACGCCAGCGCGAATCCCAGCGAAGAATTCCTGGTCTGCGTCAGATGCAGCAAACTCGCGTCAAACACGAACGTCCCCAGCCAGGTTGGGCTGAACGCGTACGTATTGCTGATCACGCTGTTCCAGTAATTGTCGTGCGTGGTCAGCCCGGTCGATGGCAGCGTAGCCTGTGCCACCAGATTATTGCGCGTCAGATAACTGTCTTCCGAGACACGCAGGAACCACTGCGATTTCGTCGACTGCGTCCAGTCAAACCGCACCGACCCGATGTAGTCGCGGAACGGAATCGCGAACGTTTGCTGGAACCGTGATCGACGGCACACCCGGAATCAGACCGTCCGTGGCAATCTGCGCCAGCGCGTTGAATTCCGCTAGGCTGTTCGGGCTGTAAGCGATGCTGGCATTCTCGCGCACATACTCGAAAGATGAGAAAAACCAGAGTTTGTCTTTTGCGATCGGCCCGCCCAGAGTCGCAACATAATTCTGCCGTGAGAACGGCTGCTTGGGATTCGGTGCCGGATTCTCAATCGGAAAGCGCGCATTCAGAGCCGCTGCCCGCTCATAGAACGCCCCACTCCCGTGCCAGTCATTCGTTCCCCGCTTGGTCGTGATCACCACGGACCCAGCTGTTGTTCCACCGGTATCGGCGTCTTCGTTCGCCGTGCGCATTGCGAATTCCTGGATCGCATCCGGCGAAAAATTCTGTAGAAATCCGCCAATCCAATCGTCGGAGTTATCCCCGCCATCCACCGACAGATCGTTATTCAGTCCGGAACTTCCGCCGGTCGAAACAGCGGTAATACGCGCCTTGGTCGGATCGGAAGGTTCCACTGGCTCGGTGCCCGGTGCCAGATACGCGATGTTCGCGAAACTGCGCGCTGCGAGAGGAAGAGTCTCCAAGTCCTGACCGCTTACCACGCCCTGATGCACGACACTCACCAGATCGATCGGCTGCGTTGTGATCGACGAGTTCTGTCCCTGTACCTTAACGGTTTCCGCCGGAGCAGCCGCCTTCAACGAGACCGTCACCTCCCGTACTGAACTGACGGCGACGGAAACATCTGCCTCCGCCGGCGCGAATCCGGCAGCGCTCACCGTAATTCGATAGGCGCCGGGAAGCAGATCATCCAGTCGAAACTCGCCGCGGTCTTCACTGAAGGCCTCGCGTTGCAGCGACGAATCCGCCGATTGCACCACAATCCTGGCCGACGGAATGCGCGCGCCTGTCGCGTCCTGCACCGTCCCGCGCAGCGATCCTCGCGGGTTCTGCGCCCGAAGAACGGTCGCCAGTAGAGTCACTGATACCAAGATAGCTGCAAATTTCCAGAACAAGCGCATCCTTCCGATAGGACTGGCTCAGCCAGCGCAGAAACGGAGGGTAGCCTGAGGCAGCGGCCTACTACCAGCAGTCGTAGAAATGTCGCAGGGGAAAACGGTGCACAGCTCAGTGGATCGCCATGGTGAATCGGCCCTTAGTCCGACCACTTCTGCGGCGTCCGGTCCCACCGGTGCTTCTTCAGTTCCGCGAGCAGGGCCTTGTCCAAAGGTCCGGCATCACTCGCCGCAATGTTCTGCTTCACATGCTCCGGCTTCCGCATGCCGGCAATCGTCGTACTCACCGCCGGGTGCGACAGGATGAATCGCAACGCCATCTCCGGCAGCGTCATCCCCGGCGGAACAATTTCTTTCAGCTTGTCCACCCGCTTGATCGTCTTCGCAAGGTTTTCCGGACCGAAATATCCCGCCCGCCAATCACCTTTCGGGAAGCGAGTTTCCAGAGTCATCTTGCCGCCGAGGCTGCCCTCATCGAGCGGCACCCGTGCAATCACGCCTACGTTGAGTTCCTGGCAGACTGGAAACAATTCATCCTCCGGCGACTGGTCAAAGATGTTGTAGATCACCTGCACCGCATCCACCAGTCCCGTACGCAGCGCCTTGATCCCGTTCTCCGGTTGCCAGCGGTTGATGCTCAGGCCGAAAAAGCGGATCCACTTCTCGCGCTTCAACTTTTCGACCGTCGCGCGAAACTCCGGCTCGTTCGTCCAACTGTCGTCCCACACATGAAACTGCAGCAGATCGATGGTATCTACGCGCAACTGCTTGCGGATCAGGTCCGCATACTTGAAAACATGCTCTGCCGAAAAAACGTCGCCGTATTTGTACTCGGGCAGCGCCGGCCACCGATCATTCGCCGGAGGAATTTTCGACGCCGCATAAATCCTCTTCCCCGAATTGCGGGCCATGATATCGCCCAGCAGTCCATCGCTGTTGCCGGCCCCGTAAGCCCAGGCCGTGTCAAAGAAATTGCAGCCCCGGTCGATGCCCAACTGCATCGCCGCCAACGACTCCCGATCGTCGGAGCCACTCCACCCGCTCATTCCCCACAATCCGTGCGCAATGTCGCTGACTTCAAATTCGGTACGGCCGAGCTTTCGGTATTTCATGAATGGCCTTTCTAGGAGTTCGTTTGGTTTTCAGTTTGTATGAGGTCTAGGGCAAAAACTCGCTGAGTATCATAACTCCAACCTGAGATCGCGGGGCCCTGGCCCCTCTATGCACCTGAAGATGCTGCGACCATGACCTAAGCCTCCAGCCCGCAGATTTTTCGATTCAACCCATCCAAACTTTCGCTGCTCGTCGAGTCCTCGGGGGTGTTTAATGAACCTAGATAATCAATACGGAGGTGACTCCCCAATGAAATCTGAATATCCTTATAATCCAACGCCCGGCAGGCAAGACGAACGGATTGCTCCGCCGCCGTCCCGCTTCATCGACGAGAAAATCTCGGACGAATCGGGCACGGAGACGAAGTCCGACAGCGCTCTCGCGCCGGCGGGTCTCAAGAATCCTTTCTGGAATTAATTCTCGGCTGGCGCCGGCTCGTCGTAGCGCAGATGTCCCACGACGACCGGCGCTGATTCTCACTACAAGAAATCGCTTATCGCAATATGGGCAGGCACAGGCATGGCCGGATCGAGAATTCCAGCCCCGCCATCTCTTCCAGCGCCGGATGCAGCAGCGAATCGCGGCAGGGCTCCAGCGTAATCACAAAGGGCAGCGACGACTTGTCAAAGCCCGGCTTCTGCAGCAGAGAATCGATGTTCAAGTGATGCGCAGCCAGAATCTGCGCCAGCCGCGCCACAATCCCCGGCTGATCCCGCACAAAGAAGCGTAAATACCATGGCGTCTCGAAATCGCTGCTGATCTCGGGTGTAAGAATTTTTGGCGTAGAGATCTCCGGCGCAGAGACCTGGCCTGCATCGTCTCGCTTGCCCCCACCTGCCGACAAACTTTGCGCCACGAACATCAAGTCGGAAACCACGGCCACCGCCGTCGGATCGCCGCCCGCTCCGGCGCCCAGAAACACCATGTCTCCGCCGTACTGTCCGGAAGTTAACACCAGATTCAGATTTCTCTGCACGCGTCCAAACGGAGAGTCCGTAGGCACCACGCACGGCCCCACGTCCGCGAACAGCGTGTTGTCTTTCAGGTCAGCTCGCGAAATCTGCCGGATCGTGCAGCCCAATTCAGCCGCATAATCGAAGTCGACCGCGTCGATGGCGCGAATGGTGCGGGCCCGCACCGACTCCGGCGCAACCCGCGTCTGCAATCCCGCCAACGCCAGGATCGCCAGTTTGGCGCGGGCATCGCCCCCATCCAGATCTTCTGACGCGTCGGCCTCTGCATATCCTCGCGCCTGCGCCTCTTCCAGTGCTTCGCTGAAAGGAATCCTCGCGTTCTCGATCCGGCTCAGAATGTAGTTGCACGTCCCGTTCAGAATTCCCGCAATGCCGTGCAGCCGGTCCCCGCACAACCCTGTACGCAGCGCCGGAAGAACCGGAACCCCTCCCGCCACCGAGGCGCCGAACTCCAGCCGGCATCCCTTGCTGCTGGCCAACTGGAGCAGGTCCGGACCATGCCGTGCAATCAGTTGCTTGTTCGCCGTAACCACCGACTTCCCCAACCCGAGCGCGCCGCGCACGATCTGCTCCGCAGGATTCAACCCTCCGATCAGTTCGATCACAATCTGGACATCCGAATCCAGCACGAGCTGTACGTCATTGGTCCAGATCACATCGCTCGGCACCCACGGCTGCTTCTTCTTTTCGACGTTGCGGTTACAAATGTGCGTCAGGCGTAACGAGCCGCCGCTGTTCTCGCACAGGATCTTCGCCACCGCTCGCCCCACCGTGCCAAAGCCGATGAGTGCAACCGGGACGGAGTTGCGTCCCGTCACCGGGTTCGTCGCCGGCTTCGCCGCTTTTGAATTTCGCTTAGGCAAAAGACTCTCGCTGAAATGGAATCCCCTATCATACGTGCCACCGGCGCTTCTCCGAAACTGCAAACCGCAATGCGAAGAACGAAGATCTCTCGCAGTCCTGATGTTGACGCACAGAGAACCCACCTGCTACAGGCAGTCTCCGAGCGCCGGATTTTCGGCTATGATCGCTGCCTCGATGCGGAATGACAGTCATCGACCTTACTAGCCGAATTCTTCTCTCGCTCATCCTCTTACTCTCCACAGGCTGCAGAGAGAAGGAGGCATCGCCGCAGTCTGACCATCCCCGCCTCACTCCAAATGTTGTGCTGCACGACGTTACCTTCCGAAGCGCGGCTCTCAACCGCGACATGCAGTATCGCGTCATCTTGCCCTCCGCAATTCCGCCAGGACAGAAACTGCCAGTGGTCTTTCTCTTGCATGGCGGAGGTGGCGGCTTCCGGGATTGGACGAACGATTCCGATGTCGCGCGTTTCGCCGAGGCTGGCCTGCTTCTTGTGATGCCCGAGGCCGCTAACTCTTATTACACAAATGCGGTCGACCCGCCGCAGGATCGCTACGAAGATTACATCGTGAGCGACTTAATCTCCGACGTGGAGAGCAAGTTTCCCGTAGCAACTGGCCGTTCCAACCGTGCGATCGTAGGAATCTCCATGGGCGGCTTCGGGGCGATCAAGCTTGCTCTGCATCATCCCGAGCTCTTCAGTTTCGCGGGAGGAATGAGCTCGGCCATCGATGTCCCTCGCCGCGCATTTTCCATGAGGCGTTGGCAGCAATCGCGCCACTACCGTTCGATCTTCGGCTCCGCCGGAAGCCAGACGCGCCGCGACAATGATCCCTTTGTTCTCATCCGGACTTCAAATCCCGAAACCGCTCCATACTTCTTTCTGACCTGCGGCGAACAAGAGGGCTTGCTCCCCGCAAACCGCGAATTCGCCGCGTTGCTCAAGGCGCGCCATTTTCAGTTCGAGTTTCACACTGTTCCCGGCACCCACGACTGGAATCAGTGGAATGCGTGGCTCCCGATCATGTTCCGCAGCCTCGCACAGCATATGAATCTCAAGAATTGATTCGTACCGAGAGGCAGCGTGCCTCGGGGCGGCATCGCAGGCGGAATCAGCATCAAAGTTGGTAATATGGTGCCTGCCTGCTGCGAGTGCAATCCCGGCGGGAGCATCGCGGACCAGCCTTTCCAGAAAGCAACGTCTTTCTCGAAGTAATGAGGCCGAAATTTATGGGAGAAGTATGGCCCAAGCGTTTTCGGTCCGCCATCACACCCGGCAGCGGGAGGAGAATGAATGATTCGAAAGTTCGCGACGGCTCCACGAGCCAACATCGTTCCGGCATTAATTTTGGCGACGATCATGGCGGGAGCTACAGCCGTCCACGCCCAACAAGACTCGGCGCAACAACCTCCGGCGCAGCCGCCGTCGTCCCAACAGCCCTCGACTCAACCGCAGCCCGAGAACCCGCAGTCCAGCAGCAGTCAGGACACTGCGGCTGAAGAAATGCCCGGACGTAAGCTGAAGGTGAAAGACTACAAGAACTGGGTGTTCAACGTTGGGGGCGGCGCGAATATGACGGGTGGCACCACCAGCACCTTTGTCCGTAGCGGCGGTGGCATCGCGGCTGCTGGCGTGGCTCGCAATTACAACCGCTATTTCGGACTCCGCTTTGATTTCCAGTGGGACAACTTGCCTTTGCGCCAAACCGCGCTGGCCCACGCGCAAGCGCCCAGTGCAACGAGTCACTCTTACACTTTCATGTTCGATCCCATCGTCAACATCCCAGTGACCAGGAACTGGGGCGGGTACGTCCTTGGCGGTTTCACTTATCTTTATCGGTCCGGCAAACTGCAATCTTCCACCGCAATTCCAGGTTCGGCCTGCACCCCTTTCTTCCAATGGTGGGGATCGTGCTTCAATGCGAGCATCCCTTTGAACGGAAATTTTCTGAATGCCGGCGAGAATGAATTCGGCGAGAACTTCGGCGGGGGCATTACCCGCGCAATTCGCCCCAATATCCAGTTTTACGCCGAATGGCGCCTGGTGCACGCCAAGCGCGGCCTTACCACCACCGACTTCCGTCCCATCACCGTCGGCGTCCGCTGGTGAATCTCGCCGAATCTCCAAACTCGACATATTCGTGATGCGACTCCCTCTGGAGCAGCAGCGCTTCGGGGCCGCGAAAGTGTCCTTAGTGGAGGAGCAGCCCTTGAGGGTGGGAGAGCCAGGGAAAACAGAGCAGGCGCGTTGAGGCAACCTCGCTTTTGGGTGGCGCAGCGCTTTAAGCGCTGCGATAAACCTGTGTTCTGGTGAGGGCTTTAGCCTCTGAGGTGCAATTGCAGCAAAGAAAAGGCGCCCCGGTTCGACCGGAGCGCCTCTGTCTTTTTGCATTGTTGACCTTTACTGCACGACAATCGTGAAACTGGTCGTGGCGGTTGAACTCCCCGAGGTTCCCGTCACGCTAACCGTGTACGAGCCCGTGGGCGTTCCCGGGTTACCGCCGCCGCCACCACCGCTGCTACTGCTGCTGCCACCGCAGGATGCCAGCCACAAGGTCGAGAAGCCCAGAACCACGATCAGCCCCAAGAATCGTATTTCACGCAGCGATCGCCGTCGCGACCCGGCGGTAAACATAATGCCGAGCAGCCCTGGCAGCAGCGCCGCATAGAAGATTCGCGAGCCGCGCTCGAGGGGGCGTTGCAATTTGGCTGTTGGAGCCGCAGTCTGGATGGCAAAGCTAACCTGCCCGGTTGCGTTGGTGGACGGTGGAGCAGTGCAGGTTGCCGCCGTGGGCGGGTCAGGGCAGGCGAATGTAATCGTTCCCGTAAAACCACTCGCCACAGCCACATTCACCGTTGCGGTAACCTTCGCCCCCTGCGTCACAAGGAAGGTCGCCACTGTCGGGGTCAGCGTGAAATCAGCCGCCGCTGGCGCCGAGTTCCATTGCAGCGCAAGTTGGTTGGCGTCCACCGAGCCCAGACCCGTTACAACGTTGTAATTGTTCGTCGCGTCAAACGTAGATGCGCTGTACCCAAACACTCCAGCGGACGGGCACTGTAGCGCGGTAGGCCACGGCGCGACCGGTTGCCCAACCTGACAGTAAACATTGTTGTTTCCTGTCGTAACCGGGTGAAAGACTCCATTCGACGGAGTCGATGCCAACCCGTAGAGCGTCGGATTGATATTTCCCAGACCGTTGGCGCCCAAGGACTGATTGAGTAGGGCCACAATGCCGGCCATCACTGGCGTCGAGGCAGAAGTGCCACCGACGAGAGACGGGGTAGGATTCGGAGGGTTCGCGTTATCAGTCAGCGCAAGGGCAGCCGCGATCCCCGAAGCACACGTGCTTGCAGTGCTCGTCGACCCGCTAACCCACTGGTTCTGTGGCGTGCAGAAAATATATCCAGGGAAGTTCGGCGAGCCCGCCAGTGAAACATCCGGACTGAATCGTGTGGCGGCCTGACCAGAAATCGTCACCGTTTGCCAGCCTGGCTGGCCGAAACCGGAGACGCAATTCGAGTTGTCGGCAGTCTGTTGTGCGCAGTTGCTGGGTCCGCCACCTGTCGACACAATGGCGTAGGTTTCCTGAACATTCGCTGCGGATGAAAAGCTGTTCGGATAAGCCAGAACCAGTTCTTCGTCATCATTCCACGCGGTTTCGGGAATTGGCGCACTCTGCGCCGATCCTCCGTCGGTTCCGTTGCTAGTACCCCAATAGGGGCTTAAAAGACCCGCAGGAAAGGTGAGCGCCGTGCCACCCACTCCCGTTACTTCCGGACTGCTGGCCGGATAACCTGCCGCCAAGCCGCCAAGCGCGAGATTCGCTGGAGTGGTGGCGCTATTCGTGGGCCCATCGCACTCCGCCGCACCGCTGTCGCCCGTGGAGTTCAGGAATGTAATCCCTTCCGTGTTCGCCTTCATGAGTTCAACTTCATCCGGCCCGGGTGCTCCGCTCGACGTCAGAACGTTGTTGTCATTGAACTCGCAGTTGCCGTAGCTCAGGCTGATGACGGTTTCGCCAAGGGTGCTCTGATTGTCCACGGCGTAATACCACGCGTCCCAGACCCCGCCGGCCAAATACGTGCTCCCGCTATAAAACGCAGGCGCGTTTACATAGATGATTTGTGCATTCTTGGCAACTGCGCCCGACCACTCGATGTCCAGATCAGCCTCCGTCAAATCGCCGTTCGGGGACGGAGCCAACGGATCGGTGAAGCCGCTTGGCAGCACCAGAACATATTGAAAGTTGGTTGCGGTGCAAGGGGCGATGACCACACCGCTTGTCGGGTCGCTCGAGCAACCCGTGATCTGCGACAGACCGAACCCTCCACGGAACGCGTTGATGTCTCCCAGATAAATGTCAGTTTGTCCGGCGACCACAAGCTTCTGTCCCGTGCCATCGATCGAAGCAGTGTAAAGAGCATTAATGTCGTACATCGTCGCGATGTCGCCCGGCGCCAGGAAATTCTGCGGTGACGGACTCTGGAAAATCGGATCGTAGTAATTTCCGCGCGCCGCCATCGCCGCCCGGATGTTCTTGGCAGCATGGGGCTTCAGATGGAAATCATGCAGGCCACGCAGACCCGTCACGATGCCCGCCAGCGCCGCCGGAATTTTAGGCTCCGTCGCATTGGCCACATGCATCTCGCCATCCACGTTGTAGCGGTGCATCTGGGTTCCAAACGCTTTTTGCACCTGCGCCGCGGATGCCGCCGAACGTAATCCAGTTGCGGCCGTCGCGCCACGCTGTTGACGGTGAATCCCTGCGACTTCAGCCAGGAAGTGATCTTCGCCACGTCGCCGCGGCTCAAGCCAAAACGATCGGCCCACTGGTCCGCCGTCAGCCACTTATGGTAGTTCGGCGACTTGCGATTCTGTTGATCCGCCAGAAGCTGCGTAAGCGCTTTCTGCTGCGCCGGAGTGGGTATCGTCAATAGCGTCATGTAGCCCAAATGCAACGACGGATCCGCCGGCCCCTGATCGAACTGCGGCAACGCCTTGTGGTGGACGTTTCCCTTCAACGGTACGGTCGCGCCGCCGGTCAATGCACCGGGGATACGATCTGGGACGACGGCATAACTCAGGCTGGAGAAAAGGCTGGCAATCAGCATTGCTGCTAAGAACAACTTCATTCGCATGGAAGCTCCGGGACGGTTCTCAAAGTACTAGCTGTGTTTAAGCTTATAACGGGTAATGCTTATTGGATCAAGACACTTACGACCAAGGTTGTATGCCCCACGAAAGTTAACACCAGTTTCGACGTTAACCTCGACACTTCGGCCGTTCCGCGCCTAGCGCGTTATTCAAACCCCCGATTCACGGTTTTGTTGCGTTTGCAGGCTGAGAAACACGGAATTTTCGCCTCTCTGCCGTATACTGCCCCTGCAATCCAGCTCCGCATGCCGTCCCCCGCCGCCAAATCCCGCCTCGCCTACATCGATTGGATGCGCGGCCTGGCCTGCC
Source organism: uncultured Acidobacteriaceae bacterium (assembly GCA_963788555.1). Taxonomy (GTDB): domain Bacteria; phylum Acidobacteriota; class Terriglobia; order Terriglobales; family Acidobacteriaceae; genus Sulfotelmatobacter. The sequence continues at coordinate 292,009 of CAWBHM010000009.1, forward strand.
TCTTGATGTTCCAGACCCATTGCTACGATTCCTGGCTTACTCCCCAAGCCCGCCAAAGCCGATTTTTCATGTACTCGCAACTCGGCGGCACCTTTCCCGCGCCGCTCTTCTTGTTTCTGGCCGGAATCTCCTTCGCGTTAGTTACCGAGAAGCTTCTCCAAAAAAATCTCCCGCCCGCCCAGATCGCCCGCACCACCATCCTTCGCGGCGCCGAAATTTTTGGCTACGGCCTGCTGTTCCGACTCCAGGAATACCTCGTTGCCTGGGGCTGGGCCCCGAAAAGCGACCTGCTGAGGGTCGACGTCCTCAACACCATCGGCCTCTCCATGATGCTGATGGGCATCGTCTGTTGGCTAGTTTTGCTGGTGAATATGCGGGGAGACGTCAACTCATATCCACGTCTCGCTCTTGTCCTCGCTGCCGCCGGCACGGCTCTCCTCATTTCCCTCCTAAGCCCGCCCCTGTGGACGACCTGGCGTCCTACTTGGCTCCCTTGGCCGCTCGAATCCTACGTCGACGGCGTGCACAATCTCGGCGTTCCCCAAGCCGGACTGTTTCCCGTTTTTCCGTGGACTGCCTTCGCCTTCGTCGGCCTGGCCGTGGGATTCATCCTCCAGAGCCAGTGGGCGCGCTCGCATGAGCCGCGAGCTTTCTTCGTGATGGGACTCGCGGGCGCCGTTCTCATTGGATTCGCCCGCTGGCTCGATGCACAACCGCATCAGTTTTATGCCGTCAACGATTACTGGCACACCAGTCCCAGCTTCTTCCTGATCCGCGTTGGAATGTTGCTCGTGATTCTGATCGCGAGCTACACCTGGTGCCGCTGGGGCGCCGCGCAATGGGGATTCAGCCCGCTCATCCAACTGGGCCAGGCCTCTCTACTCGTCTACTGGGTGCACATCGAATTCGTTTATGGCCGCGTGTCAATCCTGCCGAAACACAAAATGGGAATCGGCGGCGCATCGATCGGCCTGCTGGTAATTTCACTCGCGATGCTGGCTCTGGCCTATCTGCGCACCAGGATGAAAGGTCGCGGTGTGGACCTCATGCCGTGGCTGCACCGCGCACCTGCCCGCGCTTGAAATCCGGGAATGGTTGTGTTCCCGGAAAAATTTTCGATCTGCAACGAAAGAAGATCCACTGGCGTCAACCACGCCCTGTTCCCCGCGCATGTGCCAATGATATGCTGCGGCAAGTGAGAGATATCCACGAACTGTCCGGCAGACCCGACCACGCGCAGACCGAGTTTTTAACCCAGAAGATTTTGACGGAACTCAGGATCAAGCCGGAGGACCGTTTGGTGGATATAGGCTGCGGCGACGGAACCCTGCTCCAGTCAGCGCAGCGAAGTGGGGTAACCAACGCAATCGGATTAAGTGGCACCGAGGAAGAGGCGGAACGATTGAGAGCTTTGGGATTAGAAGTCCTCCAGGGCTGGACCGACGCGCTACCCCTCCCCGACAAAAGCGCTTCCGCGATTGTTTGCCACAGTGTGCTGCACATCGTACCACCGGAAAAAATTCCGGCTAGTTTACGCGAGATCGCCAGAATTGCCGAGCCCGAAGCCAGAATCTGGATCGGCGAACTTCCTCGCTTTCGCGAGCCCGCGAGCATCCGTACCTTCGAAAGCGTTCCCCAAATGCTGTGGTGGTTACTTCGAAAGCGGGGGTTGAGGACTTTCCTTGGAATGTGCCGCCGGTTGCTGAGTGGCGCTCAGCAAGGCCCCGTACTCAGAACCTCACAAGCCTTCTGGGCTGAACCAGACGAATTCGTTCGAATGGCCGCCGAAGCAAGTCTGAAAGTTGAGCGGCATTTCCCGAACCAGATTTTAGATAGTCAACAACAGCTAAGCGACTCGGCGACGCGGCACGATTACTTGCTGCGGAGAGAATAGTACAACGCAGCGGCCACACCGCAATCGCAACTACTGGGCCCCAACAAACTCCACCACTTCTCTCTCCGCCCAGCGCCCATCGTCCGCCGGATCTCCGTCGCATTCGCCCACAAACGCGCAATGTCCACCATCCTGCGTTTCGACGTAGGTGATATTCGGATTCGCTGCTATCCTCCGCAGAGTTTCCGGCTGCACCCTGATAAACGGATCATTGGCCGAATGAATGATCAATGCCGGCACAGCAATCCGATCCACCACATTGGCTGCCGCTGCCCGCGCATAGTAGTCGTCCGCACCCGTAAATCCGCAGTAATACGCGGTAATGCGGTCGTCGAACATTCGCAAGCTGGAAATCCCGCGCAACCGCCTCACGTCGAACTTGTCCGGAAACAGCCGCGCCTTGCGCCGCAGCCGCTTGAACAGTTGCATCAGGAAGTAATACTCATAAATCCGGTTTTGCGGCTCATGCAGTGCGTCGGCCGACGCCGCCAGATCCATCGCCGGACACACCGCGGCCACAGCCCGAAATTCCGCTGGCCCCTCGGCTCCCCACTCTCCCGCCAACTTCAGCACGAGGTTCCCGCCCATCGAAAACCCAATCAGCGCAAATTGCGAAACACCATCGTTCTCACGTACGCTTCGCACCACCGCGGCGATATCTCCCGACAAACTCGAGTTGTAAAGCGTCGGCGCAAAATGATCCATCCCGCCGCAATTCCTCTGGTTCACCATGACGACGTTCATCCCCGCCGCCAGCCCATACCGCGCCACTCCCAGCATGTACTGCGATTCCGACGATCCCTCAAGCCCGTGGACCACGATCAGCGTCAGCGGCTTCGTGCGATCTTCTCCGTGCCAGTGACACCAGCACCGAATCTTGATGCCCGGCTCAACCTCCACCAGCCGCTCTTCCGCCGCAGGCAAGTGAATCCTGCGCGGCATCAGAAAGCTGGCAATCGTCTGCACATGCCCGCCGCCCAGCCACCGTCGCGCCCGAAACGGAGCCCGCCCCGTCCACGCCATCCGCTTGTCAGAATCTGATATTTGCGAACTTCCCACAAATTGATTCTAATAGAGACGGTTCAGGGGGACACTTTTGCTGGGAAGTTGCGGACGAGGTACAGCGGAATTAGTGCGGGCGTTTAGCCCCTGAAGGCCTACACTATTTGAAATCGGTTGGAAAGAGGTATCGCTTCATGCCCATCTTCGAGTACATCTGCAAAGAATGTCACCACCAGTTCGAAGCCCTCGTCTACGGAAAAGAAAGAGCCGAGTGCCCGAAATGCCACACCAAGAAATTGGAGCCACAGCTCTCGGTCTTCGCCGTCTCCACCAAAGGATCGTCTCCTTCCGCTTCCCCAACTCGCGGCGCTTGCGGATCCTGCGGCGATCCCCGTGGCCCCGGCGCGTGCTCCCTCGGCGACATGAACTAGCTCCGCGGGCAACCTCCACCCGGGGCCTGCATCGTACCGGTCAGGGAACCGTTTGGGAGCCGCTATGAAATCTCTTGTCGTCCTGGTCGTGGCCGCCGGAAGTCTCCTTGCCCATTCGCAAACACAGCAGCAGTCAGTCACCGGCGAAATCAAAGGAATTGTCACCGACCGCAACGGTACTCCCATCTCTGCCGCTACCGTCTATGCGGTCCCGCAAGGCCTCGCGATCGATGACGCCATTCCCAGGTCCGTCAAGACCGACCGCAACGGCGCATTCGATTTTCGCGGAGGCTTCCGGTTCGAAGCCTACAAGCTCTACGCCCGCAAAGATGCCGACGCCTACCCGGATCCGCTCGACAGCTTCTACGCCGATGCGAAAGCCGAAGTCCCAAGTGTCGACCTCACCCAGAGCCATCCTTCAGCCACCGTCGCCGTGAAGCTGGGCCAAAGAGCCGGCGTAATTTCGGGACGGGTCATTGACGCTTCAACAGGCGCTGCTTTGAAGGCACGCCTCGGGTTCGAGGATAGCGACGGTCATGGCCATTCCGTTTTGGTCGACGGCAACTACCGCATTCTCGTGCCGCCGGGAAAGGATGTGACCTTAATGGTGACGTTGGTGGAGGCGACATCCGTTCGCTCGCAACTCCCGGTTGCTCCTTTGCGACTGGAGCCCGGCCAATACATTTATATGGACCTCCCCGTCTCAAGGTAGGGAACCACCCGCGCAGCTTCCAACTCCGGCGCGCTTTGCTTTCTTGGTACGCCGAAGCGTATTTCTCATTGCCAGCACGCCCTTCTGCGTCTATCCTTGTCCCCACGTTCGAGTCTGAACCTCGTTCCGGGCTCTTCCCCAGACGCCCCGGTCGAGACAGGCGCAGGCCGCGTTTTTCCAACTCCTTATGAAGTCAGCCTCCCAGGATTTCGTCGCATCACTATGGTCGCGCCCTGACCCGGTTCTCGCGCACGCTGCCGTTGCCGGCGAACTACTTGTCGCGAAGATTCGCCTTGGCTTGGCGTCCGTTCTTCTTTCGATCCCGCTCATCGATTCTTTATTCTTCCCCGATGATCCCAAGGAGGCCATCGTCGGCCTGAGCCTCACCGGCGGGACTTTTATCCTTTCACTCATCGTCTACCTTTTGATTTCCCGCGAATACAATCCCTCCTGGCTCAGCTTTGCCAGTAGCAGTTTCGACGTCACGCTGGTGAGCAGTGCGCTCGCCCTTTTCCTCGTGCTCAATGAACCGCACACCGCGGTGAACAGCAAAGTTGTCTTTGAGGGATACTTCCTCGCCATCGCCAGCACCAGCCTGCGCTACGACAAGCGCGTCTGCATCACCGCGGGATTGCTCGCCTTCACCGAATATTTTGCGATCGTGGCTTTTGCCGCACACCACTGGGATCTCAACAACCCGAAATATGCACCGTTTAGCTACGGTGTGTTCAGCTGGTCGAACCAGGTCTCGCGCCTCATCATCATGATGACCGCGTCGATGCTCAGCTTCTCTCTGGTCGCGCGCAGCCAAAAACTTCTTCAGCTCGCGACCAAGGATCCTCTAACCGGTCTCTTCACACGCGGCTACGTCGACGATCGCTTCGCCGTCGAACTCAGCCGCGCCCGCCGCTATGGCACCGCCCTCACCATCGCCGTCATCGACGCCGATCGCTTCAAGTCGCTGAACGACACTCACGGCCATCTTGCCGGAGACCTTGCACTGCGGAAAATCGGCGCACTCCTCCACGATACGTTCCGCCAAAGCGATACCGCCGGTCGCTACGGCGGAGAAGAATTTGTCGTGATCCTCCCCGAGACCGACATCGTCACCGCTCAGCAGAAGCTGGAATCCCTGCGCGAGTCCGTCGCCAGTGCTCCGATTGTCTTCGGCACGCACAAACACGAAGTCCAGGTAACGGTCAGCGCCGGACTTGCCAGCTTTCCCCAGGATGGAGAGCACTCGGCGGAATTGTTCGCACTCGCCGATGAACGGATGTTTCAAGCCAAGAGAGAAGGACGCAACCGGGTTATCGCGGGCAATGAGGCTGTGCTCTCGTAAGACTTTCAGAACGGCCGCGCCCCTCGAACCTAGATGTGGCGCAGCAGGAGTAGAGAGAGCTGCGCCACTTGGGGAGGAAGAAACGCCGATGGGGTTCGTGGGCTATCGCACCGTTTCTTCACTTCACGCGTATTGCAAAGCAGCTTACTAATCCCAGCCAAGGAGTGTCTGTTCAAAATTGCACAGTCTTGATTTTGATCCGTTCCTCCCGTCCGCTCAAGTACAGGTCCACGATCGAGATTACACTCGCGCCCCGGATCAGCTCAAATGCGAACACTTGGACCGAAACCATACCCCATAACTTCGGCAACGGCTCCAACGGGATGTATGGTTCCGGAGAGTTACCAAGGGGTGCTCTGGAAACCTCTCGGGAACAACTGCCTTGGGTGACACCAACGCCGGTGAGTTTACCAGCGGGCCCAGTGTTCGAAAATCATGCGTTAGAGTCTTGCTCGATTGAAAATACGCGCTCCGTTGTCTTCCGATGCGTAGAATTAAGAATAGAAGCATTTACGGATCGGGAGACCCATCTGCCATGGAATCACCAAGCAAAGCCAATCCCAAACCAAATCCAACCGAAGCGGGAGCGCACATCGCAAGCGCTAAGCAGATCCTCAAGACGCTCCAGGACAAAATCGGAGAGCATCCAGAAATCGGCGCGGCCATCACGAAGCTCGAGATGGCTCTCAACGCTCTCGCCATACAGACGGGTGGACTGCTATAGCTGCATGCATCGACTCGACGTCTGAACCGGGGTTAGGGGCAACATCCAAGGCCAGCCACTCCGCCTGCTATAATAGCCATTGGGGCGATTACCTCTTTCTCCTCTTTCAGGTCTTCTGACCTAAGCCAGCTCATCCTGAAGTTCTTCCACCTTAGGATTATTTGGCGAGTGAGCGGTGCCATGCCGCTTGCGGTGATCTTGCGCGAAGTTCGATTAGCAAAGCTCGACTAGCAAAGTTCGATTCGCACAGCTCGATTCACTCTGCAAGACGGACATGAACGCGGCTTGAACAACTGGTTGTGCGGAATGCAGAACTCGCCAGGAAGAGTCGCTTCTATGAGTTCTATTGCTATCTTCAGCGGCCTGCTGATCGTGCTGTTCACGATTCTGCTGATCCGCTGGATGCGCAAGCTGAAGCCACACGGGACTGGATTTCGATCACAAAGAATGTGCCCGTATTGCGGATTGATTACATCCCGACTCAATCCACGATGCTTGGAGTGCGGTGTGACCAGCGTCTCAAAACCGTAAAGGAAGACAAACAGGCGATAACCTGCTGAGGACAAAAATGAAAAATATCAAATTTGTTGTGAAGGTGAACCAAGGCGGCTCTCGCGCTCCCAAGTACGTGCAGCGAGTCGATTCGACTCCCATGCATCTGACCACCAACCGCAAGCTGGCGCTCGTCATGGGCAAATTCACCGCCGAAGACGCCATTAAATCTCTGCAAACCTCCCGATGCATTCCGGAGTTGGAGTCGGTTCAGGTCAGAGCCTAGCGTTGTCGTGCCGAAATTTGAGCTTGCGCATGGTTTAACAGTGGGTGAGATCCGATAGCTTTAAAAGTGCGCAGTCGAATGGATCTCCTATGTACTGCCTCGTAGGGGCGAAAGAGCCGTTTTCACGCACTCTTTTAACCCCAGTGGTCGAAATTTTCTTCGCAAAACGTCCCCATGGCTTTTTAAGGTCGCGTACCCGACGCTTGTCGAGATATCCCGACAAACGCACGGTTCGTTCACACCCAAACTTCCGGAACCTCTCCCCGGTAACCACAGTTACCTGTGCTTCCCCCACCCCGCCCTCTACCATCCTCGAAGCTTACCGAGGCCGCCACCTATGGACCGTCGCCGCCAGCAGCGAGTTTCTGTCGAGCTTCCGGTAACGATCTGGGGCGTGGATGCCTACGCCCGCCCCTTCACCCAGCCCGTCAGCCTAAGGACCATCAGCGGCCGTGGGGCCACGTTGCAGGGCGTCAGCGTGCAACTCAAACGCGGCGATGTGGTCGACGTCCAATACCAGGGCATCAAGGCGCCGTTCCGCATCGTCTGGCTCGGCAATCCTGGCACCGGCATGCACGGCGAAGTCGGCGTCGAGAATCTCTCTAAAGACGTCCAATTCTGGGACGTCGATCCGCTGCGCTGCGCGGCCACCGCCGGCCGAAGCTAGTCATTCGAACGGACGCCTGAAAACTCTCTTCTGCTCAGGAGTTGGGATGATACAGGAAGGAAAAACCGGGGAGGGCGGGGGAGGGCTCAAGCCCTCACCAACCGGGCAATTTGAGTATGTCGCGAATGCACCGTTAACGCAACAAAAAACGCTACTTATACGATCGCCGCGCACGCCTTTTTCACTTTTCGTGCACCGATCCCGCACAAACCTTGCAAATCCTGATCACACCCGTGCGGGTGCCCCATTTTCCGCGCTCTCTGCAAGAAGTGGGGTTATCAACCAGTAACCTTTCCCAGAATTCGGAACGCCCGCCGCGCGGCTGCTACACTCCCTAATCATGCGCGTCAAGATTCTCGGCTCGGCCGCAGGTGGAGCCTTCCCCCAGTGGAATTGCTCCTGCCCCAACTGCCGCGCACTGCGCGCTGGAACCTTCCACGGCAAAGCCCGCACTCAAACCCAAGTCGCCCTCAGTGCCGACAATCGTTTCCTGGTTCCTGCTCGGAGCCTCTCCCGATCTGCGCGCGCAAATCGAAGCCACTCCCGAGCTCCATCCCCGAGAAGGCATGCGTCAGTCCCCGATCGCCGGAGCTGTTCTCACCAACGCCGACATCGATCACGTTCTCGGCCTGCTACTGCTCCGCGAGCTGCAGCCGCTCCGCATCTACGCCACCGATTCCATCCGTCAGATTCTCACCGAAGACAACTCCATGTTTGCCATGCTGAACCGAATTCCGAAGCAGGCCTCATGGACCAACTTCCTTCTCGGAACAACATTCCCCCTCGCGACTCCCTCCAACGAAGACTCCGGATTGCGTTGCCGCGCCCTTTCGCTCGGCGCCCACTTTCCCGCATACGTCTCCCCGCAACGCCAATCCCAACTCTCGTCCCAGGAAGCGTCGTTGGGGCTGATCGTCGAATCGACCACAGGCAAGCGCCTCGCCTATATGCCCGCAGTCCCGCAACTCGACGACGCTCTCTTGAAGGAATTCGATTCCGCCGACGTCCTTCTGTTTGACGGCACGTTCTGGACCGACGACGAACTGATCCGCATCCAAGGCAGCGGCCAAACCGCCCGCCAAATGGGACACGTTCCCGTCTCCTCCCCGGAAGGCAGCCTCGCGAAGTTGGCGGGACTGCACCGTCCACGTAAAATCTACCTACATATCAACAACACGAATCCCATGCTGAACGAGGCTGGTCCGGAATACCGCCAGGTGCGCGACTCGGGCTGGGAGATCGCGGAGGATGGATGTCAGTTCGACCTTTAGACGCCAGCGCGCCCGACACAGAACTGCTCTCGTTCGAAGGATTGCGCGCGCAGATGCGCAGCGTGGGCGAAGAACGCTATCACCACCAGCATCCCTTTCACCTGATGATGCACGATGGCCGCCTCAATCGCGGACAGCTCCAGGCTTGGGCCTTGAACCGCTATTACTACCAGAGCATCATCCCGATCAAGGATTCCATCATCCTCTCCCGCGGCCCCGATCCCGTCTTTCGCCGCGCCTGGCGCAAGCGCGTCGTCGATCACGATGGCGACGCCACCAGCGAAGGCGGCATCAAGCGCTGGCTGAAACTCGCAGAGGCCACTGGACTCAGCGCCGATCAAGTGCGCGCCGGAACCGGAATCCTTCCCGCCACGCGCTTCGCCGTAAACGAATACCTGAACATCGTGCGCAGCCGCACTCTGCTGGAAGCAGTCGCTTCGTCGCTGACCGAGTTGTTTTCCCGCGATCTGATCTCCCTGCGCATGGAAAAGCTGCGCGAGCATTATCCCTGGCTCTCCGGTGGTCTGGCCTACTTCGAGGCGCGCCTGACGCAGGCCCCCGAAGACGCCAAGTTCGCCATCAACTATGTCTACGAGAATGCCAAGACGCGCGCCGAGCAGGAACTCGCGATTCAAGCCCTGCGCGACAAGTGCGACATTCTGTGGGCCCAACTCGACGCGCTGTACTTCGCCTACGTCCAGCCCGGTTGGCCTCCGCCCGGCGCATTCATGATGGAGGCGAGCTAGGATGAAGAGTCAGACGCCGATTAAAAAACTCTGTCATTCCGACCGGAGCGAAGCGAAGCGAGCGCAGTGGAGGAACCTGCTGTTGTCTGCAGCAAATGGCACTCGCAGGATGCACGCGTCGTGGCCAGGGACACTCGCATGACGCCTCCCACCGATGCCAGCCAGCCACGCCTCGCCGCCGGATGCCGCTGGGGCGGAAGCGAAGAGAATCGCGTGATCCTCTTTCCTGAAGGCAAGATCAATCTACAGGGCACTGGGCTGCAGGTGCTGGAACGTTGCGACGGCCAGCGCACGTTCGGCGAGATCGTCGCGGAACTGCAGAAAGAGTTCGGCACCGCCGATCCAGCGAAGATCCGCAGTGACATCAGCGTGTTTCTGGAGCAGTTGCAGCGCAAGCGAATCGTGGATTACTAGGAATCTTGCGATTGTGTAATTGAGATTAATTAGCAAGCAATCTGAACGAATAAATTACCCAATTGACCCAATCATGCTTTCCAACCCTCTAGCCCTCATTGCCGAAGTCACACATCGTTGCCCGCTGCACTGCGTCTATTGCTCGAACCCGATGCAGCTTGCGGGCACGAAGGAGGAACTCTCCACCGAAGAGTGGACGAACGTCTTCCAGCAGTGTGGAAAGCTCGGCATGCTGCACGCGCATTTCACGGGCGGTGAACCGCTGGCTCGCACCGATCTTACGGAACTGATTTCTGCCGCACGCGCCGCCGGACTCTACACCAACCTCATCACCTCTGGCATCGGCCTCAGCGATCAGCGGCTGCACGCTCTCGTGAACGCCGGACTCGACCACATCCAGATCAGCTTTCAGGATTCGCGCGAAGACGCCGCGAACTGGATTGCCGGAGCCAAGGCCCACGCCCACAAGATCGAACTGTCGCGTGTGATCCGCCAATACAAGATCGCCTTCACGGTCAACTTGGTCGTGCACCGCCAGAACCTCGATCACCTGGAAGAGATGATCGCCTTCATCGAGCAGCTCAACCCGGAGCGCGTCGAAATCGCCCACACCCAATACTACGGATGGGCGCTCGCCAACCGCGCCGCCCTGCTGCCGACCCGCGCCCAATTGGAGCAGGCGGTCGCAATCATTGGCGAAGCCGAGAAGCGACTCGCCGGAAAGATTCGCCTCGATTCCGTCGTCCCCGACTACTACGCAAAGTATCCCAAGGCCTGCATGGGAGGCTGGGGACGAAGATTGATGCTGATCAATCCCGCCGGCAAAGTGCTTCCATGCCACGCTGCGGAAGTGCTGCCAGGCCTGTCATTCGAGAACGTCCGGGATAAAACGCTGCAGTGGATCTGGCAGGAATCGTCGTCGTTCCGCCGCTTCCGCGGCGAAGACTGGATGCCCGAGCCCTGCCGCACCTGCGATCGCCGCACCGAAGATTTCGGAGGCTGCCGCTGCCAGGCCTTTCTGCTCGCCGGAGACGCCACCGTAACCGATCCAGCCTGCTCGCTAGCCCCCTCGCACGCCATAGTCGAATCCGCCGTCCACGAAGCAAACTCCGGCGCATCCGTCGCCCAACCCGCCTCCTCCTCATCCTTCGTGCAATTGCAGAAGCAAAATACCGATCTCTGGAACTACCGGACGAATCCCGAATAAAACGCCCGCAGTGCTACGGAAAAGATTTAAAGATTCGCAAGCTAGTTTCGTAAACTGGATTCGTAAGCTTCAGTCGTAAGCTTGAGTCGTGAGCTTGATTCATAAGCTTGATTCGTAAACCGGATTCGTATCAGGCTATGCCTTCAGGCATAGCGTAACTGCCCGTCACAGATTTCCGGCTTCAGCCGCTGAGGTTAGCTCCTTGCACGCAGGGATGTCCCGTTAATCTGAGTGTCGATTTATTCCCGTCGTCTATCTACGAGCGGGCAATCCCTTGAGTAACTCCCAAGCCTCCATGAACGGCTCGTACTTATGTCCCTTCTTATGCGGAGACAGCCAGATATTCCCCTTCAACCGCGTCGCCACCCGCGCCGGAACGATGTACCAGACATCCGCCGGAATCACGTATGCCGCCAGAAAATCAATCTGCCGGACCGTATATGGCCGCCGATCATTGTCCGGCCGCGTATTGCACACATATGCATGCCCGACTTTATAAATCGTCGACTTCACCTGCACCCGCATGTACCGCCCTTCCCACTCCACGCCGACGTCATACCGCGACGACTCGCCCCACGGCCGCACCAGCCCGAATCCCATCTCCTTGACTCGCGCCATGAATACCAACTCCGCCCACTCTCCCCGCAACTTGTGATTCTTGATTCGTGCTCCCAAACAAACCATCGAAACACCCTCCCAACGCCCTATTTGTTTGCCGACCGAATTTTGCCCATAACGACGGGCGCGGCCCGTGAAGGCCGCGCCAGTGGTCATCGAGTTTTGGTCAATTTTATTCTGTCATCCACGTCAAGCAGTTTCCACAAAAATCATGAGATTTTCGAATGATCATTCCCATTTTGGGAATCCATCTCAGATCGATCTGAGGCTTGCTTCGCAAATGGAAGCAATCCATAAACGCAGGCAGCATCGTGGAAGAGCGGCCCTTCAAGGGCCGCGTAAGGCCTCTCTAAAGATTGTCATCCCGACCGGAGCGAGCGAATGCGAGCGCAGTGGAGGGATCTGCTCTTGCTAGTGTGGAGCAGACACTCCTGTCCGCTGCTTTTGATTTTGCTCTTGAACGCGGACCCAACCCGCACTCGTGTTTCGCGAGAGGGCAAAGCCAAACCGGGAAGGGCACGCCTTCCAGTCGTGCCATAACGAGTTGCCAAAAGATCGTGGCTTTAGCCGCTGAGGTCGCTTCGAAACAGCACGCTACACGCCTCAATCCGCCCTTGCTAACAGGCTCTTATCGGTACGAGTGAGTCACGGGGGAACATCCGGACCACTCGTGCTTCGTGACGCTGGTCACCGACACACCGAATCACCCGCGCGGATACTTCCAGCATGCGAGCAAATGAGCCTGAAGCCCTTTGATTTTCATTGGGTAAATACGTGCTACCGCTTACCCGATTACGATAAGGAAGTCTATGTCCTCGTAGTCGATAGCCGTGGCGGCAACATCGAGTACGCAAGAGCCAAGCTCTCAAAGGCCGGATGGGCTTTTACCACGAAAGCGCCGTACTCAAAAATCGTGGCATGGATTGAACCGGACAACGTTTTCTTGTCCGGCGGAGATCTCGCGTGCGCCAAAGGATATGCTCAGGTACTGACAATGCTCTCCCTTTTTCGAAGAATCACCGGAAGACGATGTGCACTTGAAATACGAAACATGAAGAAGGAGACAGACAAATGAGGAAGATCGCCCTCACAGCGCTACTGTGCATCTGGTCGCTGAGTGCGTCGGCGCAGAAGAAACCGGTGCTCGTTGTTCCTCTCGGTCAGGCGGAGTTTGCGTACAACATGGTCAAGGAATGCCCAGCCATCGCAGTCACGTGGATTCAGGAGAAGGCTGACTTCATCGTCAGCTGGGGCATAAACGAGAAGGAGAACCGAAACGATTGGGTCGTGTACACGTTGGACGGGAAGGTCGTCGGCTCGGGGGAGACGATGCGAGTATCAGCAGCAGCCCGAGACATTTGCCGGGCGATTGTCACGAAATAGGAGGGTCTACTGTGAAGCTCATAAGACATCTGAAGGACACCGCGGAACTCGCCTGCTTCCAGCGGAGGGATAATCACGAAACTTTGGAGCAAGCCCACAAACGGATCGACCAATTGGAGAGCCTAGTGTCTGACCTGATCGAGAACATCCAAGATAGATGGGGAGATGAGTCGGCAACAGAAAGCTAACCAGCAAACGGCACCTCTCGCGGGAACAGTACGGGGAAAAGTCTCCAGGTGCACGCGGGGGCCAAAGGATTAGGCTTCGGCTTTTTGAAGGAACTCGATTGCAAATGGTTCTTCGCGACGTTCCGCGCCTCCTTTGCTTTTCCCACCCCATCTGCGAAACTGACCACTAGCTCCTCACCACGCCCATGGGCCGCATCCACGTACTTTCCGAAACCGTCGCCAACCAGATCGCAGCTGGTGAGGTTGAGGCGTTTTGCGGGCGTGAGCCTGAGCGACGCGAAGGTGGGAGACCGCATCCGAAATCCCGAGAGCAGCGAGGGATCCTGAAACATGGGTAAGATCCACGTACTTTCCGAAACCGTTGCCAACCAGATCGCGGCTGGTGAGGTCGTGGAGCGCCCGGCTTCAGTCGTCAAGGAGATGCTCGAGAACTCGCTCGACGCCGGTGCAACGCGCATCAAGATCAGCGTCGAGGCCGGTGGAAAGAAGCTCATCCAGATCACCGACAACGGATGCGGCATGGTGCGCGACGACGCTATGTTGGCCTTCGAGCGACATGCTACTTCGAAGATCAAGAACGCCGAAGATCTCCTCGGCATCGCCACCCTGGGATTTCGTGGAGAGGCCCTGCCCTCGATCGCGTCCGTGTCGCGCCTGCGGCTGGAGACGCGGGCCGAAGAAGAAGCCGCTGGAACTGTCGTCGAGATTAATGGTGGCAAGATTGCCCGCGTCGAGGAAGCAGGTTTGCCGCTTGGGACTTCGATTACTGTCCGCGATCTCTTCTTCAACGTTCCCGCGCGCAAGAAATTTCTCAAGGCGGAGTCGACCGAGTTGTCGCACATCGCGTCCTTGGTCACGCATTATGCGCTGGCGCATCCTGAGAAACATTTCGAGTTGCACTCGGCGACCAATGCCATGCTGGTTGCGCCTCCCGTCGCAGGGTACAGCGAGCGCGTCTACCAAGTTTTCGGCAAAGAGACGCTGGACCAGTTGATTCCTATAGCAGCGCGGCAACCGCTGGAGCGCATGGGATTGCCGCAGCCTCCTCCCTGGCGCCGCAAAGAAGTCGATGACGATGGCGAAGAGATTGCTCCGCAAGATCCCGGCGAGATGCGCATCCACGGCTTTGTATCGAAGCCCGAAATCCAAAAGCTGAATCGCAACTCGATCTTTGTCTTCGTGAACGGACGCCTGATCCGCGACCGCCTGGTGCAGCACGCGTTGACTGAGGCTTACCGGAACATCATTCCGCCCAGCGTTTATCCAGTGGTGTTGCTGTTTCTGGAGATGCCCGCTGCCGAGGTCGATGTGAATGTGCATCCTTCAAAGACCGAAGTGCGCTTCCGCCAGCAGAGCGTGATGCATGATTTCGTGCGCGACTCGGTTCGGGCAGCGCTGATGAAGGCGCGGCCCGTGCCGCAATTCGTCACCGAGATGCATGCGCACGCGACCGCAAGTCAATCGCTTACACCGGGCTCACTGACGCCCGGCGCTCCATCGTGGGATCCAGCGGCAGAGACGCACTCCGTGGATGTTGCGTCAGAACCGCAACGTCCAGCGTCGGACACGCAACATGGCATGCGCTACGACTCTGCGGCAACTGGAGGATTCGCGTTGCAAGCACCGACGCTGCCTCCGCTATCTCAGCGCTTCCAATTCGAAGGTGGAATCGCGGTGGAGGCGAATGCCGCGATCCCTGTCGCTCGCGGGCTGGAAGCGATTCCCGACAACGGTTGCGCTCCTGCGTTGGATGTCGGCGAAGAGGAGCCGACGCTGTCCTCTCTCGGATCGCTGAAGCCGCTGGGGCAAATTCGAAATTCTTTCATCCTGGCCGTGAACGAAGATGGTCTGTGGATTGTCGACCAGCACGTCGCCCACGAACGCGTGTTGTTCGAACGAGTACTGAAGCAGCGCGCGGCGCAGGAGGTCGAGAGCCAGCGCCTGCTCATGCCGATCGTCTTAGAGCTATCTCCCGCACAGCAGGCGGTGTTCTCCGAGATCTCCGACGAACTACAGCACAACGGATTCGAGGCCGAGCCCTTCGGCGCGCGCAGCGTGGCCGTGAAGGTCGCTCCCGCGGGCGTAGACGCGTCGGCCGTCGAGCACATGCTGCACGAGTTGCTCGACCAATTTTCCCGCGAAGAGCAATCCCTGAACCTGGAAAAGATCCGCGCCCGCATCGCCGCCTCGATCGCGTGCCACGCCGCAATCAAAGTCAACATGCCGCTGGAACAGAACAAAATGGAATGGCTCCTGACAGAACTAGCCAAAACGGATCACCCAATGTCTTGCCCACACGGCAGGCCGGTGGTATTGCGGTACTCTATAAAGGATATTCAGAAGGCGTTTAAGAGAATCTAGCTACGAGCTGAGGGCCATGAGTTATGAATATTCCGGCTGTTGCTCGTCGCTCATAACTCGTAGCTCACGACTCAACGATGACTGAACTGGAACTGCAACAACTGCGGCGGGAGAAATGGCGGCTCGATGGCAAGTCCATCCGGACGATTGAGCAGGCGCGCGCGTTTCTCGAAGAGGTAGGATTTTGCCTGATGTATCCCAAGCGTCCGGCGTTGCAGGTGCCGACGTTTATCGGCGCATTTGTCGGATCCGACGAGCGCTTGCCGGAATGGCAGCATGCGTTCAAGGATCCGCGGGCCGCCGAGGCGACCGAGTTGATGGTACGACTGCTCCGCGAAAAGACCGCCTTTGAAGCCAACCTGTTCGGCGAAAATAATGGGTTTCTCGTGGCCGCGTCGGTCTTCCCATATTTCTATGCGTTGATGGGCGAGCGCAATCCCAAGCAGGCGCCCAAGGCCGGATCGCGGTCTCCATATTCCGCGCTGGCTTGCGATGCGTTCGAGTTAATCCGGCGCGAAGGTCCCATCTCGAAGCAAAAGATGCAGGAGGTTCTGGGCGGCAGCGTGTCGCTGCCGGCACTCGACGGCGCGCTCGGAGAATTGTGGTCGAAGCTGCGCATCACGCGAGTCGATTACAAAGCCAGTGAGGGCTCGTACTGGGATTTGCTGACGCGCTGGGCGCCCGATGCGGTGAAAGAGGGCATAGGATTGTCGGTGCAGGAAGCGCTGACTGCATTGCTGTCGAAGTACCTGGGTTGCGTGATCGCCGATGAGCAAGCCGAACTCGAAATCTTCTTTGGAAATTTCATTGCGCGCTCGAAGGTAAAGGATGCTGTCAACGCCCTCCTGGCTGCGCGCGAGGTGAGCTTTGTGCATGTAAGTGGACGGTCGATGCTGCAGATTACGCCAGAGAAAGTGGCGACAGTGCCGGTGGCACCGCCTGAGGTCGTTGCTCCAGCACCGGTAAGTCGTGCGGTAAACGAACGACGACCACGGGGGCTGAAGCCCGGTACAAACTCTCGCTTTACGCGGCGCTGAAAGCGCCGTTCTTCTACGGCAGCGCTGACGTTTGCGGTTCTCCGTCGAGCGCTCATGAGTACGGTGAATAAAGTGAGCTGGGATAAGACCATCGAAGAGAATGGATTCGCAATTATGCCTGGACTCTTCTCGCAAGAATATCTCGATTGCCTTCTACAGGCGATCAACGAATCAGCACCGCGACGGAGTCGTGCGGGTGTGCGGCATGCTCTTGGGCTTGCTCCAGTTGCCGAGTTGAGTCAACAACCGCAGATGATTGAACTGGCTCGAGGCGTCCTGGGTCCTGATGCGTATCCGTTTCGAGCAACCCTTTTCGACAAATCACCGTCCGCAAACTGGTTGGTGGTGTGGCACCAGGATACGGCGCTTCCACTGAGGGAGCGGATCGAAGTACCGGGATGGGGACCGTGGTCGGTGAAGGAAAATGTCGACTATGCGCACGCGCCGTCACATGCTCTGAGCCAGGTGCTTGCGTTACGCGTGAGTTGCGACGATTCGACTGCTGAAAACGGGCCTCTCCGTGTTTTGCCACGGACACACACGCTCGGTGTTCTCAGTGATGACAGCATCCACCAACTGGCGACGCGAATCGCGCCCGTAGATTGCGTTGTCCCCAAGGGTGGCGTGCTTGCGATGCGGCCATTGATCGTCCATGCATCATCGAAATCGCAGACGGATCTGCCACGAAGAGTCCTGCACATCGAATACGCGGCGTCAGAGGCGATTGCGAAACCGCTGGAGTTGGCAATCGCGTGACGCTGTGAGAAAGCGTATTCTTCCCGGGGAGGAGACGACCATAGGGGCTGAAGCCCCCACTGATCTCATACGCTTTACGCGGCGCTGAAAGCGCCGCTCTTCCACGGCGGCGCAGGCGTTCATGGTATTTCCGCAACGCGCTTGTCATCGCGATCATGCTTCGTGATTCCCATCTCAATCTTTATCGCGGGCGCCTTGCCCCCTCTCCCACCGGGCTGCTGCACGTGGGGCATGCGCGTACGTTCTGGATCGCGGCGCAACGGGCTGCTGATCATCGCGGACCGCTGATCTTTCGCAATGAAGACTTGGATTCGCAACGATGCCGGCCTGAGTTCGTGCAGGCGATGCTGGAGGATTTGCGTTGGCTCGGAATCGAATGGGTCGAGGGGCCGGACCGCGGCGGGCCCGTCGGTCCGTACACGCAGAGCGAGCGGCGCGGATTTCATCTGGCGGCGTGGAGAAAGCTGCGCGATCTGGGGATGATTTATCCGTGCACCTGTTCGCGGAAGGATGTCGCGCTGGCTGCGGGGGCGCCGAATGAGTTGGATGACGAGCCGGTGTATCCGGGGAAATGTCGGCCGCAGAAAGAGCAGCGGGGTGCCGCTTCGCCTGACCGGATCCCTTCGACTTCGCTCAGGGCAGGCTCCGACTCGGTCCCACAAAAGAACGACGAGCCCGCGGGAGTGAATTGGCGGTTTCGTGTGCCTGATGGAGAAGAGATTTGTTTTACCGATTTGCATCTTGGAAAACAGCGCACGATTGCTGGGCGCGATTTTGGGGATTTTATTGTGTGGCGTCGCGATGACGTGCCGGCTTACCAGTTAGCTGTCGTCGTGGATGATGCTGCCATGGGAATCACCGAGGTTGTGCGCGGGGCGGATCTGTTGAAGTCGACGGCGCGACAGATTCTTTTGTTTCGGGCGCTGGCGCTGGCCGTGCCGGATTATTATCACTGCGACCTGATTCGAGATGAGGCCGGTGTGCGGCTGGCTAAGCGGCATGATTCGTTGAGCATCCGGAAGCTCCGGGAATTGGGTTGGACTGCGGAACAGGTGAGGACCGGAGAGGTTGCGGGTTCATGAGAGAACTTCGCAAGCGAATCATGGCGAGGACTGCAGCGGAGCTTCGCTCCGCCTGACCGGGTCTGAGACCCGGTCCCACACTCTATGACCCGTCCCACCCAAAGAACGTTCACAACCAGCGTGTACAATCTTTAGCTTCGCATGACTGACACGGGAAAAGACGGACAGGGGCCTCGCAAATTGATTATTGCCATTGACGGGCCGGCGGGAGCGGGGAAGAGCACGATCGCCTCGCGGCTGGCTCGGAAGTTGGGATACGTGAACCTGGAGAGTGGTGCGATGTATCGGGCGCTGGCGCTGAAGGCCATCGATCGCGATGCATCCTTTGACGACGAAGATGCGCTGGTGAAGCTCGCCCAGCAGTCCCGCATTCAACTGGAGCCGACGATTGGCGGAAACCGCACGCTGCTCGATGGCAAGGACGTGTCGAATCGCATCCGCGAGCGCGATGTGAGCGAGGCCGCGTCTCGCGTCTCGATTCATCCCAAGGTGCGAGAGTGGATGGTGGCTCGCCAACGCGAAATGGGCGCCGGCGGCGGAGTGGTGATGGAAGGGCGCGATATTGGAACTCACGTTTTCCCGCATGCCGACCTGAAAGTTTTCCTGGACGCCGATCCGGTGGTGCGCGAACAGCGACGCATGGAGCAGCACAAGATCAAAGGGGAAGTCGCAGCGAACGTGGCAGCAGACCTGCGCGAGCGGGACCGCCGCGATCGCACGCGCGCGGCGTCTCCGCTGGTCGCCGCTGCGGACGCCGTGGTGATCAACTCGACCGCATTGAGTGAGGACGAAGTGCTGGCGCAGGTTGAGGGGTTGGTGAAGAAGAAAAGCTAGAATAAGGTTTCAAGGTTTCACGTTTCAAAGTTTCAAGGTGACCGCGCAGAATGAGCGCTCTTCGAAACCTTGAAACTCTGAAACCTTGAAACCTGCCGTCCCTCAGTTCTCCGTCGGCTCGACCTTCACCTTGGGAGCCGGCAATGCTTTGCCCGCCTTGCCAGGGGCCGGAGGTTCCGGCGGTTTTGGCGGCTAGGGCGCTGGCCTTTCGAATCGAAATGCCATCGTGCTCGTTATTGAGGACGATATGTGACGAGGCGTTTCCCACGCTGCCGGTGGCCTTGGCCTCGTGCTCGCCGTTATCCACCTTCAGTTCCGGAAAGTCGGACTGAATCTCGCCATCGCGCGTGCGTGCGTCCAGGCGGAACCCGGCCTTGTCGGGCAAGCTCAACTGAAGGTCGCCGTTACGGCTGTCAATCTGCACGTTGCCGAGCGTGCGCATTCCAACTTCAATCGTGCCGTTATCGTTCTGCAGGCGGACATCACCGGAAACCTCTTCGAGCCGAATATTCTTGGAACGCGTCGTCAGGTGCAACGGGCCCGTGATCTGCTCGGCGTGGAGTTCGTCGGAGTCAAGATCCAGCGAACCCTCGATCCGCGAGAATTCCATATCGGTGCGCGAAGACTTGAAGGTCACAGTTTTCGTGATCCGCGCCAGCTTTACGCTCTCCTGGAACTCACCGTCGAGTTGCACTGCGCCCTTGACGTCGGCCACCGAGACTTCGTTGACCCGGCCTTCCACGTGCACGTCGCCGACGATTTGCTCGATCTTCACCGAGCCTTTTTCCTGACTCACTTTCACGTTGCCGTTTACATCTTCGACGCTGGTGTCGGAGTGCTGCGCGGAAATGTCGATATTGCCATCGCGGCCCACCACGTTCACATCACCGCGCCGGGAACTGACGGTGACTGCCACTTTGCGCGGCAGGGAAATATCGAGATCGGTTTCGACAGGATGATCGCCGGCTCCCTCAGCCTTGGCGTCAACCGTCACCAGTCCACCGATGACCGTGATTGTGGGCTTGGTTTCGCTGTTGTATTTGTCGGCGTCGTTCTGGTTGTCGGCACCCACGCGCTTGCGGACGATCACGGTAATCTTGTTGTCGTCGGAGGCATGAACGCTGATCGCACCGTGAGCGTCGATGACTTTCAGGCTGGCTCCCGCGGGGAAGTCCTGCTCGAGATGGTCGTCGAAGTTGTAGCTCTGCCCGAAGATGCCGTTGAAGTCGTTGTCGTCGAAGTTGAAGTTATTCTGCAGGCCGGACCAGTTCACGTGTTCCAACTGGGTGGCGATCAGACCGAACACGACGATCATGATCACGAGGAAGACGCCGCCAGCGCCGATTCCGGATGTGCGAGTGCCCTCGCGTTGTGCCCGCTGGTGTTCGAGCAGCTTGATGACGCCCCAGAAAATCAGCAGCACCGGCCAGTAGTTGGCAAACAAGTGCGCCAGCCGTCCGATCGACAGCACTCGCATCGTGCCCATCAGGAAGACGACCCCCAACACGATCAGAACGAAGGGCCCGGCGAACGAGCGGTGCGGCCGTGGCGGCAAAGGGGGAACCGGCGAGAATTGTGGCGTTGTGACTGGGCTAGACATTTTTCACCTCGCCGGAAGAAGGCGCCTGCTCCGGGTTCTGCGGTGCCGGGGGTGGCGGGGGATTCTGTGAAACTCCGGGCGGCCCGACCAGGGGCTGTCCCGGAGGCAGATGCCCGATATGTCCGCTGGAAGAGGCATTGCTTTGCATCAGCTTTACAACTCCAATCACGAGCAGAATGGCGGGCCAGGTTCGGCCAAATCCAACACGCGAAACACTATCGAGCAGGAACAGCACGCCTAACGTGACGAGTATTGCTGGGCCCATGAGCTTGCGAGTACGGCACTGTTCGCACTGACATCCAGCGGTTCTGCCGCCGATCAATCCCCAGTGCTTGGCGAACAGCCACACGCCGAGGAAGATCAGAATGAGTGGCCAGAAGCGATCCAGTCCGAACTCAAATAATCCCGCGGTGTGCAGCAAGAAGAGAATGCCCAGGCCGATCAGAACTGCGGCTCCGGCTGGAACTTTGGTTCCCTCGAACTTCTCCCCCGCGCCAAACATTTGCGCCAAGCCAAATGGGTCCGGAGCGGGTTCGCCCGTCTGAATTGCCTTGGCGGTTCGAACCGAGTCGATGATCTGGTAGATGTAGAAGAATCCGATTGCGATCCCAAGGACCGTGGTCACATACCACGGAAGTTCAGAGCTCACTCCGAGGATCAACAGCACCATGATGACCAGGTGTGAGAGTCCCTTGGCGTATTGCCCGGTATAAACCGCTCCCACGCCGATAGGAAAAAATCCGGCGAGAATTCCGGCAACGGTTGGATTCGGGCCAGAACTGACGGGCGGACGAAGGCCGGGAACGGCCGGTGCGGTGTATGGCGGATAAGCGTTTTGGGCCGGGGGAATAAATCCAGCGGCCGGAGCGGCTCCTTCCATGCGTGCGGCCAGGCACGCCTCGCAGTAGATCACGCCGCGGACGTCGCGGGTGCATTGGTTACAAAGTGGCTTTCCGCAAGTGCGGCAGAAGGCCACTGCAGCTGTATCGCTGTGAGTGGCGCAGTTCATACGAACCTCCTGTCAGTGGTCACCGACACTACAGGCAGATCGCGAAGAGATGGACCCAGAGGAGCGCTGGCCAGAACCAGATGGCTGTCCGTCTGGCTGTAGTTGCGTTCCTGCTTCTGCTCGGGCTGTTGTGTTGTGTCGTTCTTGTCGTTCTGCTGCTTGGCCGGACGAGACTGCTTCCGTCCAGGTTCGGCGGCCTCAGTGTTCCGTTTCAGCCTCTGCATGGCCGCCTGGTATTCGTACACGACCCGGATGTTGTTGTAGTAGTGCGCCACTCGCGATTGAGTGGCGTAGTACGTACGGCGGATGGCAGAAGGCCTCAAGCTGATCTGGCTCAAGTCGGCGGGTTTCACGCCGGCCACGGTTAGGCCCACCGACAGCGCGAAGAACGCCATGCCAAACGACATGGCAAAGCGCGGCTGGCGGACCACGGCCCAGATCGGCTCCAGCAGCGAGGCCTGCACGTGTTCCCACCACGAGACGTGGGGTTGGGCAGCACGGACAGTCACTCGCAGACGTTGGGTGTCAACGCCCGTCGTGGATGCCAGAATGTTGTTCACCAGGCTGGCTGGAGGCTCCACCTCCGTGAGACCTTTCAGCCAGTTGCGGCCCGCCTCAGCTTCAGCGAGCAGCGGACCACACGCCTTGCACGAGCGGGCGTGGGCCTGGAAGCGGTCGAGTCCGGCGCCGGTCAGGACGCCGTCAAGGGCGTCCGTGAGCAGCAGATCGAACTCGCTGCACTCGATTCCGTTCCTGGTGTGATCGTTTATTGGTCGATCTGGCATCACATCACCTGCCTATAGGTACGTTGTAAGAGCCTGGCAAGTTCCGCCCGCCCTCGATTTATTCGCGATTTCACGGTACCCTCCGGAACCTTCAAAACGGTGGCAATTTCACGGTAGTCCATATCTTGTAAGTCCCTTAGAATCACTGCTTCACGAAGCTCGGGAGAAAGCTTGGCCAGGGCTGCGTGGACGGTCTCTGAGACCTCCCGGCTGCGTACGTGGGCGTCCGGGGGAGCAGATTGGTCCGGAATTTGCTCACTGAGCGGCTGAGCGTCCTCATGGTCGGAGGCCGCGGTGTCCATGGAGTCGGTCATCCGATCCTGCTTGGACTTGCGGAAATGGTCGACCAGCAGGTTGCGAGTGATGGTCGTGACCCAAGTGACAAACGCTCCCTTGGTGTGGTCGTAGCTCGAAAGGGTGCGGTACATCTTGATGAAGACCTCTTGGGTGAGGTCCTGCGCGTCGTCGGCCCCGCCCGCGAAGCGATAGCAAATGTTATAGATACGCCGGTTGTAGGTTTGCACGATTTCCTCCCAGGCGGCGGCATCGCCGGCGATACAGCGCCGGACCAGCATCGCGACGACCTGGACGTCTTCCACTTGCACTCCCCGGAAATCTGCTGAGTTACTGAGACTTTTGGCCTGGACGATCCAACTGCTTGAGAGACTTTCTCCAGGCCCACCCACAAGACAGTACGTGATTGAGGGCGTTGAAGTTCGCCGTTTACAGGTTCATGGATCAGAACACGGCATTGTAGCAGCGGAGGATATGGGAAGGGCTCGCGGATTGGGGGCGAAGATGAGAGTGAGGACCTGATTGGGAAACTCTGCCTGGGACAGACGAGATTGAACTGTTCAGTTCGCGACTGTGCGAGAAGAGGACCGCGCAGGTGAAAGGCCCACTCTCATACACGTTCACGTTACCGGCTGGTGACCTGGGAGTTATCCAAGCGGCTGTCAACCGGTTTCACAGTGGGGCTACGAAGAGTAATAAACAAAAGTTGCGACTTCGTCACCCCTATCCGGCCATCAAGAGTAATCTCCGGTGGAAGTCGATGTAACGTTGTACTACTCTCTCTCACTATCGGATAAGCTGTTATGCTTCTTCCACTTGCGGGACGGAAATGATCGGCGAGAGGCTTTCGCATTACCAGATCATCGAGCGGATTGGTGCGGGCGGGATGGGTGTCGTTTATCGCGCGCACGATGAGCACCTGGATCGCGACGTTGCCATCAAGGTCCTGCCATCCGGTTCGCTAGCCGACGAGTCCGCGCACAAACAGTTCCGCAAAGAGGCGTTGTCGCTCGCGCGTCTCAACCATCCCAATATCGCAACGGTGCACGAGTTTGGCAGCCAGGGAGGCATCGACTTCCTGGTCACCGAATACATCGCGGGTATCACGCTGGATGCGAAAATAGCGAAAGGACCGCTTTCGCCGGCGGAGGTGGGGCGTCTCGGAGTGCAACTCGCGGAAGGACTCGCGGCGGCGCACCAGCAGGGAGTGGTGCATCGCGATTTGAAACCTGCCAATCTGCGTCTCACGCCCGACGGCCGGTTGAAGATTTTGGACTTTGGTCTGGCGCAGCTCATGCCGCACGCCAGTGAGCTTGGTCTGACTGCGACCCGCACGCAACCGCAAGAGACCAGCGGAACGCTGCCTTATATGTCCCCCGAGCAGTTGAGTGGCGAGGTAGCGGACGCACGCAGCGACATCTGGGCGGCGGGCGCGGTGCTGTACGAAATGTCGACGGGAAAGAGACCCTTCCCGCAGGCAGTGCCGGCGCTTCTGATCAGCGCGATTCTGAATCAAAGGCCCGAGCCGCCAAACCGGTTTAACCCTGCAATTCCCGTCGCTTTGAACGATGTGATTCTGAAGGCGCTCGCGCACGATCGTTTGCACCGCTACCAGACTGCTGAAGAATTGGTGTCCGATCTGGGCAAGCCGATGGCACTTACGGCGACGGTTCCCATTCAGCCGCCTCGAGAGTCGCACGGCTGGATGTATGTCGCCGTGGCGGCGGCTCTGGTAATCGCGACTGGCGGATATCTATTCTTTGCGGCGCGCAACCACCGGACAAATTCCTCCGCTTCCAATCCCTCGACATCCGCGGTGAATCGGCGCCGGTCGGTTGCCGTGCTTGGGTTTCAAAAATCTGTCCGCGAGTGCGGAGAAGGCTTGGCTTTCCACCGCGATCTCCGAAATGCTGACGACCGAGCTGAGTCAGGGGGACCAACTCCGCGCGATTCCCGGCGAAAGCGTCGCGCAAATGAAGATGAGCCTCGCGCTACCTGATGCCGACAGCTTCAGCCAGCAAACGCTGACGCGCATCCGGCAGAATCTGGGAAGCGATGACGTTGTCCTGGGTTCCTATCTTCCGCTGGGGAATGGACTCCTTCGTCTGGATGTCCGGCTGCAGGATGCTGTAGCGGGCGAGACCCTCGCGTCAGTATCCGAGAAAGGAAACGAGTCAGAAATCGACAGCCTGGTGAGCAAAGCAGGCGCCGAGTTGCGTGCCAAGCTGGGAGTCGGCGCGTTGTCCGACGCGCAATCCGAGTTGGTGCGCGCGACTCTGCCGTCGAGTCCCGAGGCAGCCCGCCTGTACTCTCTCGGCCTGCAGAAGTTGCGTCTGCTCGATATGCGTGCGTCTCGTGACTCGTTGGAGCAGGCTGCGGCTCTGGACCCCAATCATGCGCCAACGCACTCGGCGCTGGCGGAAGCCTGGTCGTTCTTGGGCTATGAATCAAAGGCGAAGGAGCAGGCGAAGCGCGCGCTGGAACTCTCCGCGCGATCTTCGCGCGAAGAACGGCTTCTCATCGAAGGCCGGGCGCATGAAATTCTCGACCAGAGGCCGCAGGCTATCGAAAGCTATCGCGCCCTGTGGGAGTTCTTTCCTGACAACATTGAATATGGATTGCTCTTGATTCGGGCCCAGGTCGCAGGAGGACACGGGAGTGACGCAGAGAAAACTCTGGCAGACCTGCGCAAGCTGAGCGTCTCCGATGCGGATGCGGCTCGCGTGGACCTTGCCGAAAGCAGCATTGCCGCGTCCCTGAGCGACTTCAAGCGCGAGCAGGCGCTGGCGGCGAGTGCCGTCAGCCGGGGGCGCGCAGTGGGCGCGAATCTGCTGGCAGCATCGGCCCTGCAACTGGAAGCAGGTGCCTGGGAACACATGGGCGACTCGCAGAAGACGATCAACCTCTCGAATCAGGCAAGAGAACTCTACGTTGCGGCCGGAGACCGTCGAGCGGCTGCGCGGATCGTTCTAACGGTCGGCGATGTGCTTTTCGATCAGGGGGACTACGAGGGCGCCAAGAAGCAGTTTGACAGCGCTCTTGCAGTGTTTCGCGAAATCGGAGCTCAGAAAAGCATTCGCGCGACGCTCGAACGCATTGGCAATGTGTACTACTCCCAGGGAAACATGAGCGAGGCGAAAAACTATTACGAGCAGGCCCTTACATTCGATCGCGAGATCGACGATCCCTATGGTCTGGGCAGCGATTACGGCAATCTCGCGAATGCTCTTGATGGTCTGGGCGACCTGACGGGCGCGCTAAAGATGCAACAGGAGTCGCTGACTGTCTTCAACAAAGTCGGCGACCGTCGCGGGAGTTCGGCGACCTTGAACAATTTCGGTAACCTGTACGTGGAGATGGGTAATCTGGAAGAGGCGAAGAAATATTTTTCGCAGGCGCTCGTACTGGCTCGGGAGATTTCCTATCGGCGGGGTGAGCCCTATCCCATGACTGGACTCGGCGATGCTCTCGTCGCCCAGGGAGACTTAGCAGGCGCGCGAAAACAATACGAGCAAGCCCTTGCCCTGTGCAAAGAATTGGACGACGAGGATTTTTCGGCGCAAATCAACGTTTCTCTGGCATCGATTGCCTTGGCCGAGAAGCGGTATTCCGACGGAGAAGCGCTGGCCCGACTCGCAGTGGCGGGATATGAGAAGGGAAATTCTGCGGGAAACGGTGCATGGTCTCAGGCGATCCTGGCGCGGAATCTGCTCGGCGCCGGCAAATTGGCGGAGGCGCAGGGCGCTGCGTCCAAAGCTGCGACCCTTGTCCGGAAGTCCACCGGCGAGCTTTTTCGGTATGAAGTTGCTTTTGCCGATGCCCGGGTGAAAGCTAAGTCCGGCAAGACCGCGGACGCCCTCAAGGAACTGGATGCGACGCTCTCTTCCGCGCGCAAGTTTGGCTACCGTCTCTACGAATATCAGGCTCGCCTCGCGATCGGCGAAATTGAATTGTGGTCGGGTTCGCCGTCAGCGCAAGCGCATCTGACTGCGCTCGAGAAAGACGCCAGAGCCCAGGGAGCCTTCCTAGTGGCAAACCAGGCGCGGGATTTGCTCAGCGCCCAGCAAGAACCCAAAGCGAAACGCGCTTAACACGTTGTTAACAATCCCCTGCTAGCATGGAGCTGGATCGGAAATGCCTTTACGGAGGTGTTTATGATTCCCATCTCTTCCGCGATTTCCGGCGGACTTACCTGGTCGAAAATCTCCTGTCGTGGCTTCGAGCTCAAACGGAATGGCGAAGTGATTGGCACGCTCCAGCGGCCCAGTTTTTGGTCGACGAGTTATCAGGCAGACACAGCGAGCGGGCGCTGGACATTTCGCCGCAGCGGTTTCCTTTGCAGCGGCTCCCAGATTCTGGAGTCGTCTTCCCAACAGTCAATCGCAACGTTCAAATCCGCGTGGGGCGGTCGCGGAGGCACCCTCACCTTCTCGGATGGCCAGACGATTCAGTTGGAGTGCAAGGGCTGGTGGCGTCCGGTCTGGAATGTGATTGGCGGAAGTGGCGAAACACAGTTTCGCTTGCACAGGCGCGAGAAGACAATCGAATTGCCGCGCGCGACGACCGCGCCAGATGACCAGTTGGCGATGCTGATCATGTTCACCTGGTATCGGATATTGCAGGTCGAAGAGGACGCCGCGTCTGCATCGGTGGTCGCTGCGATCGCTGCGTCATAGCGTCTCGTTAGCGGAACTTCGACACCCTGAGTTGCCATTATTTTCGCTCAAGATCTCGGGGTGAACTTCACGTTGATAAATGCCTCGCGCTGCAGTGGACGATCCTGCTGCTGCGCCGGCAAATAGGAAGAGTGCCATACAACGTCGAGCGCTGCGGCGGCGAGCGCCGGGTCTGAGGTTTGCACGACCTCCGCGTCGAGGACTTTGCCCTTCTTATCGAGAATCGCGTGCACGATGACGGGCTGGATCACGCCATTGTAGCCAGCAGGCGTAGGCACGAATTCCGGGAAGCGGAACGGCCCGACCATAATCGCTCCAGGTCCATGCGAAAGCATTTTCTTCGTGGGGACAAATTGGTTGGGATCGCTATTCGCATCTTGGATGTCTTCAAGATGAATCTGCAGCACGCTCGTGCCGCCTTCGACAATGGTCGTTTGCCGCGGCACAATGCGTCCGTGAAAATCCACGCCTCCGTTGTAGTCATAGACCGAATAAATTCCGGGAGCCTCCGAATGAATCCGCAGCAAGCCCGTCTTCGGGTCGATGCAGAATTCATTTTCTTCCCAGCGTCGTCCCGGTGTAGCCGCGGTGTCATTGCCGCCGCGTGAAATCAGAATGCAAGCAACGTCGGTGCCCTCCCACTTGGCGGTTGCCATGCGGATCAACGATGGAGCGAAGTTGCCGACGACCGGCCAGAAGACTGCGTTCCGCACCATCTGCAGCCGAAGTGGCATGTGGCCGTGAGGCTTGTCGTCGTACGCCGCGCCTTGATACCAAATCCTAAGCTGCGAATAATCCCCGAGACGCGCCGACCAGCGCCAGGTCTGGCCATTGAGCCATGTTTCTTCGAGCTCGCCGTATCCCTGACTATGCGAATCTCCTCCCGTGGAGTTGAACGAAACTTTGATGGCAAACGGAGCGCATTCCCGGCGCATGCATCGCACTATTCTGCCGCGCACGTTCGAGCAGGCTCAGAATCGCGGCACGTTTTTCCGGAGTGTCCGGAACTACCGTGGGCCCAGTCGCAAGTTCCAGCGGATCGTAAGGCAGTGGTGCGACCTTGGGAGCAGATTGCGAGAAAGTCGTTGTGACGGAAAGCAGGATGAACAGTGCGATGCGCGGGGCCCGGTTGGACATAAGCCACTCTCCAGCGGACAGGGCAAGATGCTAGCCCAGAAGGCGCGCCTTCGCAAGTGGGAAGGACGCTTTCATATCACGTCTAACGGAGGGGGGTACTCTTCGGGGTGCCACCCTGAACGGGGTCGAAGGGATCTCGCCCGGATCAGCGTGTCGCATCTCCGTTATCCATTCGGCAGTTGCACTCCGGAAAACGCCGCGCACACCTCGATCAGCTTTTCCTGCAGTTCCACATCGCGAGTGGCCGCTTTCGGCGTACGCAACTTCATGTGATAAAAGTACTCGCCTGTGATAGTCGCTGCCGGATCATCGCTCACCGCAAGCCACACTTGCGTGCGGTGCCCGGCGTCGAGATCGTCGGGCGCTCCCGAACCTCCCATCTTGGTGGCCACCCACCCGGGCTCGAGAGCATTCGAGAGAACGCTGGGCCAGCGCCGTGCAATCGCAAAGGCCAGCAGAACATCATGGAATTTTGTATCGGAATAAGCCTGTTGACCCTGCCACGGGCGATGTTCCCACGCGAGATCTTTCAGGCTGGCATCCCCGCTCTGGTGAAGCCCGGAACTCAAGTACACAAGCCGTTTCGGCCGGTGAATGAGCGCAGTCAAGATATACGGTGCGAGCGTGTTGACGGCGAAGACATGAGGCAACCCATCCTCAGTCGCAATACGGTGCCGCTCCCGATAGCCAACGCCTGCATTGTGGATCACCGCATCGAACGAGCCGAGTGCATTGACTTGTTCACCGACCCGGCGCGTTTGGGCAATGCTGGTGAGATCTCCAATGATGACCGTCTCTGCTCCAGGAACCGCGGCGACCGCCTCCTGCCCACGCTGCTCGTTGCGAGCGTGCAACACGACTCCGTGCCCTTGCTCGACCAGGAGTTGTGCCGCCATTCTGCCGAGACCATCCGATGAGCCTGTGATGAATACCCGTTGCATGTGGCCTCTGCCTTCTCCTCGTGTCTTAATGGATGATTTGCGGGTTGCATGAGATGCCGAGCGCTCAAATCAGCGGATCGTAGGCAGACGCTACTCGCTGGTGAAGTAATCCACCGTGACCGGATTCTCAAACAGCGAGTAGTCGCGGGTGACCACCGTGATGCCGCTTTCGGTGACGAAATAGCGCTGGCGGTCAGCCTCGGCGTCGTAGCCAATCGTGGTGCCTTCTGGAATGTGTACGTCGCGGTCGAGAATCGCTTTGCGAATCCGGCAGCGGCGGCCGACGCTCACATGCGAGAACAGGATGCAATCGTCGACTTCCGAATAGGAATTAACGCGCACGTCCGGAGAAAGAATCGAGTTCCTCACGATGCCGCCGGAGACGATGCTTCCGTTGGAGACGATGGAATCAAGCGCGGTGCCGGTGCGCCCGGTTTCCGCAAACACGAATTTTGCCGGAGGATACTGCCGCTGGTGGGTGCGGATCGGCCACTCTTCGTCGTACAAATTGAAGATCGGCGAGACCGAGACAATGTCCATGTTGGCTTCGTAATAGGCTTCGAGCGTGCCCACATCGCGCCAGTAGAGCGCCTCCTTTTTGTTTTCATCGACGAAGTCGTAGGCGAAGACACGATAATCGTCGACCATCTTGGGCAGAATGTCTTTGCCGAAGTCGTGGCTGGAAGTCGAGTTCTCCGCGTCCTTGAGCAGAACCGGAATCAGCACATCTGCATTGAATAGATAGATGCCCATCGATCCCGCGACTTTGTTGGGATTCAGCGGAGACCGCAGCGCCGTTGTCTTCGGCTTCTCCTCGAAGCCATTGATGCGCCCGTCTTTGTCGACATCAACGACGCCGAAGCGATACGTCTCTTCCAGATCGATCTGAATCGTAGCCAACGTGATATCGGCGGCCGAGTCCTGGTGCTGCTTCATCATCTTTCCGTAGTCCATCTTGTAAATGTGATCTCCGGAAAGAATCAGGACATGCTTGGGCTGCTCCGACCCAATCGAATAAATGTTTTGATACACCGCGTCGGCCGTGCCCTGATACCACTGGTCGCTCACGCGCTTCATCGGGGGCAGGACTTCCACGAACTCGCCAACTTCGCGTCCTAAAATGTTCCAGCCTTCGCGGATGTGCCGGTTCAGCGAAAGCGCCTTGTACTGCGTAAGGATGTAAACCCGACGCAGGTCAGAGTTCAGGCAATTGGAAAGTGTGATGTCGATGATGCGGTAGATGCCGCCGAAGGTGACCGCGGGCTTGGCGCGGTCGCGAGTGAGAGGATAGAGACGCTCACCGGCGCCTCCTGCCAAAAGAACCCCGAGAGTATCTTTCATGCTATCCCCTCAGATTCCGTTCCGGCTCCCACCACACCGGAATCTTGCCTTCCGCACGGCAGATTCGGGAAGAAAACAGTAGATGTTAGCACAGGTTGCGTGGGTTGCTGTGCTTCGCCCGGATTCGTTACTCCGTATAATTCTGTGCGGTGACGGCGGGGATTGGTGGTGCAATTGAAAAGAAAGAAGACGCAGCGTGGCAACGAACCCTGCGCATACTTTAATTCTCACGACAGGCTTCAGCCCTGGGAGTACCTCGATAGAACGAAGACCGACGGTCGTTACTTACCCTTGTCGTGATCTTTATCCAGCTTTTCTTCGTCGATTTTGATGCGGAGCGACTTCAGGAATTTGAGATCCTGATCGTTAATCTTGAACTCAGGATTCGTAGACAACGTGGTGACGAGCGACGTCTTGTCCGGCGACTTCTCTCCCTGCTTGCTAACGCCAATCGTGGCTTCCAGAACCAGGAAGATATCGTATCCACCTTCCTTGATGCGGGAGACAACTTCAGAGATTTGCTCGGAATCCGACAGGGATTCGTTGATAGCGTCGCCGAGCTCTTTCATGAGTTGCTTCAGTTGTGGATCCACTTTGTCCCCCTGGACGAAATCGCCAGCCTACACAATTAGATGCCATCGAAAGCCGAACGGTTCGCTGTCCTGTCTCGCTGCGCCATTGTAGCGCCGAAGGCTGTTAAAATCGAGGCCGTGAGCAAGGTTTCTGCATTACGAAAGCTAGGGATTGCAGCCCGGGTTGCGGGGCAGCAGGCCGAACGCAATCGCGTGACCCGCGCGCTGATGAGCGGGGTCCGCACTACGGGTCGATCCTTCGGACGGGCCGCGCACCAGCTATGGCTCGAGGTTACGGGCGTGATCTTCCTCATCATGGCGCTCAGTTTTGCCGGCGCCACGGTGAAGGAGTACGAAAAATTTCATGCCGGGGGCGGCGGCAGCGGTCGTCTGGCGATTGCCGTTTGCTTCACCCTCACATTTGCCTGGTTCGGCCTGAGTTCTTTTTGGAGAGCGCGCCGGAAAGGCCAGCGTCCTTGAAGTTGGCCAACGCGTTCTTGAGGAGAGCGTAGTCAGGTGGCACGATGACGCAGAAGCTGAAGTCCCGCCCGAGCCACACAGAGATTGAAACTTCCTCCCACATTCCAGTAAATCCCCTCTATACCCCGGCTGATCTCAAAGGCTCCGACTACGAAAGCGAAGTTGGATATCCCGGCGAATATCCCTTCACGCGCGGCGTCCAGGCCACCATGTACCGCGGCCGCCTGTGGACTATGCGCCAGTACGCTGGCATGGGCGATGCCGAGGAATCGAACAAGCGCTACAAGTATCTGCTTGCCAATGGAACGACGGGACTCTCCGTCGCTTTTGATCTGCCGACACAGATCGGATTGGACTCCGATCATCCGCTGGCCGCTGGCGAAGTCGGCAAGGTCGGCGTCGCGATCGATTCCATCGAAGACATGCAGCGCCTGTTCGACGGCATCGAACTGACCAAGATTTCCACGTCGATGACGATCAACGCGACCGCATCCATTCTCCTCGCGTTGTATGTAGCCGTGGCGCGCCGCCAGGGCGGCGATCCCCGCAAGCTCTCGGGCACGGTGCAGAACGACGTCCTCAAGGAGTACATCGCGCGCGGGACCTATATTTATCCGCCGCACCAGGCCATGCGCGTCATCACCGACATGTTTGCCTGGGCCAACGAGAACGTGCCTGACTGGAACACGATTTCGATTTCCGGCTACCACATGCGCGAAGCCGGATCGACCGCCGTGCAGGAAGTCGCCTTCACGCTCGGAAATGGCATGGCCTATGTGGAAGCCGCGATCAAGGCCGGGCTCGATGTCGACAAGTTCGCTCCGCGACTTTCTTTCTTCTTCAACGCGCACAACAATTTTCTGGAAGAAGTCGCAAAGTTCCGCGCCGCGCGCCGCATGTGGGCGCGCATCATGCGCGAACATTTCAAGGCGCAGCAACCCCAAGTCGTGGATGCTGCGCTTCCACACGCAGACGGCCGGATCAACCCTGACGGCTCAGCAACCGGAGAACAATATCGTCCGCACGGCGATTCAGGCGATGGCCGCCGTGCTGGGCGGCACGCAATCGCTCCACACCAATTCTTACGACGAAGCATTGGCACTGCCCACGGAGCAGGCGGCGCGCATCGCTTTGCGCACGCAGCAGGTGATCGCCTACGAGTCAGGGGCTCCGCAGACTATCGATCCGCTCGCCGGATCGTACTACGTGGAATCGCTCACCAACGAAATTGAGAAGCGTGCAGCGGAGTATCTCGGCAAGATCGAAGTGCTCGGCGGAATGCTGAAGGCTATCGAGCGCGGCTTCGTGCAGCAGGAAATTCAAAACGCAGCCTACGAATATCAGCAGGCCGTCGATCAGGAGCAGGCGATCGTGGTCGGCGTGAACCGCTTCGAAGTCGAAGAAGAAAAGCCGATCCCGATTCAGCGCATCGATCCCGCGCTGGAACCGAAGCAGATCGAGCGCCTCCGCGCGCTGCGGGCGAAGCGCGACTCTGGCCCGTGGAAGGCGGCGTTAGCGGGCGTGGAAGACGCTGCCCGGTCCGGCGCGAATGTCATGCCGCGAATCCTGGCTGCGGTCGAAGCCTATGCGACTGTGGGAGAGATTTCCGACGCCATGCGACGAGTGTTCGGTGAGTACAAAGAAGCGGTCGTAATTTAGGGAATCTCAGGTTTCCCTTGGTGGACCTTCGTGTCCTTCGTGGTTAAGACTTCTAGCGCGGCCTACGCCGGCTCCGCCTGCATCTCCGCCACGACCGCGTCCAGATGAGCCAGCGTCTCTTCGACTGTCAGCGAATACATCTCGCGTCCCCCGCCTTCACCTGACTCGAGCGCACTCTTCAGATAATGCCCCGCGATCTCCTGCGCCAGCGAATCGGTGATCTGTTTGCCAGTGCGCTTCTTATATTCCACCCACGCCGGATGTGGCAGCGCCACCCAAACCTTTCGTCCATCCACCAGAAACTTAATGTCGACGGCATCCGCGTGCCGCGTGGCAATGGCGACGATCATGGCTTGATACACACAATGAACCTGCTTTTTCGTCCATCGATCGGTGGCGGTGAAGTCTCCAAACATGCATAAAACTATAGCGGAGACTTCGCAGCTGGAGCAAACCGAACTCGGGCTCCGATCTCTTCTTCGTGAACCGGACCCTGTCCCGAGCGAAGTCGAAGGATGTCCTTCGTGGTTTCCCGGTCTCCCTGCCTTGACCCCATACAGTGCTCGCTGCTAATGTCTGCGTTCGCCCCGAGGAACTTGTTAATGTTCAAGAGAAACTTGCTCTGGATTGTTCTTCTTCTCCTTTGCGGAGCCGCCACCCAAGCCACAACCGCCAAGCCCACAGCCCAGCCGGCCACCCAGCGCATCGAAGTTTCGTTCTCCAAAGAAATGAGCGGCACGCCGCTCGACGGCCACGTTCTGCTGCTGATCTCCAACAACGATGAAAAAGAACCGCGCTTCCAGATCAGCTTCATGACGCCGGACTCGCAACAGGTTTTCGGTGTGGACGTCGACGCACTAGCCCCTGGTGCGCCCGCAATATTTGACAACGCAACGCTGGGCTATCCCGCCGAAAGTTTGAACGATGTCCCCGCCGGCGATTACTGGGTGCAGGCAGTGTTGAACATCTACGAGACTTTTCATCTCGGCAACGGCCGCATCCTCAAACTCCCGCCCGATAAGGGCGAAGGCCAGCATTGGTCCGTGAAGCCCGGCAACCTCTACAGCAAGCCCGTGAAGATGCACCTCGATCCCAAGTCCGGGATGACCGTCCGCATCGCTCTCACCGAAAAAGTTCCTTCCGTGGAAGACGAACCCAAGGTCGTCGACTCGGTCGTCGGATGGAGCGCCGCCAACGATGAGCATGCCATCGTCGACAACAAATGGGTCAAGCACATTCGCATGCAAAGCGATCTGCTCACCAAGTTCTGGGGAAGGCCGACGTACCTCGGCGCGGTCGTCCTGCTTCCCGATGGATGGGAAGATCATCCCGACGCGCACTATCCGCTCATCGTCGAGCAGGACCATTTCGCTCGCGATCTTCCCGGCGTCCTCGCCTTCCGCACGCAGCCGCCCAGCGACAACTTGAAAGGGGGACGAGCTCAGAGCCGCGAAGAACGGCTACAAACTCTACCAGGACTGGACCGCGGGCCGTCTCCCGCGCGTCATCGTCCTCAGCATTCAGCACGCCACACCTTACTTCGACGACTCCTACGCCGTGAACTCGGAAAACGTTGGCCCCTACGGCGACGCAATCACCCAGGAATTGATTCCCTTTATCGAAAAGAAATTCCGCGGGATCGGCGAGGGCTGGGCCCGTTCCGTCTATGGCGGCTCGACCGGCGGCTGGGAGAGTCTTGCCTCACAAGTGTTTCTATCCCGACTTCTACAACGGGGCCTGGGTCTTCTGTCCCGATGTCGTCGATTTCCGCGCCTACATGACGATGAATCTTTACGACGACAAGAACGCCTTCTGGATCGAGAGTCCCTACGCGCGCGTGCCTCGGCCCTCCGTGCGGCAACCGGACGGCCTCATCCTCTCGACCATGGAGCAGATGAATCGCTACGAACTCGTACAGGGAACGCACAGCCGATCGGGCGAGCAACTCGATACCTGGCAAGCGGTCTTCAGCACCGTCGGAGACGATGGATATCCCAAGCCCATCTTCAACAAGCGCACCGGAGAGATCGACCACGAAGTCGCAAAGTACTGGAAGGAACACTTCGACCTGAGCGCAATCATGCAGCGCGACTGGAAAACTCTGGGCCCCAAACTCGCCGGCAAACTGCATTTATATGTGGGTGAAGCTGACACCTTCTACCTCGATCGCGCCGTGCACCTGCTGAAAGACTTCCTGGAATCAACCACCGACCCGTACTACCACGGCACCTTCGACTTCGGCGTGCGCAAGCCGCATTGCTATCCCGGAGAATTCGATCCCGCCGTAGGACTCAATCAGCACTACTGGCCCGAGATGGTGAAACACATGGAACAAACCGCCCCGGCCGGAGCAGATCTCAAAAGCTGGAAATACTAAATCAGGTAGGAGATATTGGATCGGGAGGACGTTGGGAAAGACTCGATCGGGACGAGCGTAGGATCGGACCGAAGTTGCAGAAGAACGATCAACGCCTGCGAACCGTGGAAGAGCGGACCTTCGAGGGCCGCGTCGGGCGTCTGGAATAGATGCGAGCTTTCGCCCCTGAGGGCCAGAAAATCCTTGCTGTAACATAGAATAGTGACAACTCGGGCCCCTAAACTCCGCGAGCGATCGAAACTCACCGTTCTTCGCGCCAAACATCTGAGCGAACTTCCCTGGCTCGTCCACGGCTTCTCCACCCGCGGCGGCGGATCCTCCCGCGCTTACGGCAAGGGAGATCTCAACCTCGGCTTCACTAAGGACGACGCCCGTGCCGCCATTGAACGAAACCGCGCCGCCTTCCTCCGCGAGATCGGCGCGTGTGGGGGCAGCCGCCCTCGGCTGTCCGGTCGAGCGAAGGTCGACGGCACCGCTCTCTGGCCGCTCGTCACCGTCCGCCAGATTCACTCCGACATCATCCGCTGCATCGACTCGATTCAAGCAGAGCCCCTGAGCGGCGACGGCCTGATCACCGCAACTCCCGGCCTGCTCCTCGCGATCCAGACCGCCGATTGCCTGCCGGTGATTCTGGTCGACACTAGGCGCCACGTGGTGGGAGTGTTTCACGCTGGCTGGCGCGGTACGGTGAGCCGCATCGTCGAAAAAGGTGTCGGAGAAATGCATCGCTGCTTCGGCACGAACGCTCGCGATCTCAAAGCTGCGATCGGCCCCGGCATTGGCGGCTGCTGCTACGAGGTCGGAGAAGAAGTCCGCACCAAATTTGAATCGCAATTCGAATACGGCTTCAGCCTCTTTCGCGAGGTCAAAGACTCCGACCCAGTCCGCGAAAAATATCCTCTTCTTTTCCTGACTGCCCGTGCCCCTGGCCACAGCGAGTTGCCCAAGAAGATTTTTCTGGATCTAGTCGAAGCCAACCGTCAGCAACTCCTGGCCGCAGGCGTGCCCAAGAAGAGCATCGAGACGTCCGCACTTTGCACAAACTGCCACCCAGAACTGCTGTTCTCCTACCGCGCGGAAAAAGGCAAGACAGGAAGGATGATGGGAGTCGTCGGAATCCGCAAGTGATGGGACGTATGTGACGCGGGCGCCCCGCCCGCGTCGGAGGCAACGTTGAATCGCAGACCGCTAGGTGTCGCGCTGTTGACGTGCAGCCTGTATGTTGTTTCCGCCTCAGCCCAGGTCTCCCCCACCCAGATCGACACCATCTTCGCCCCTCTGAACGCCACCACCGCACCCGGCGCTGCGGTCCTCGTCATCCGCAATGGCGAGCCCGTGTTCCGCCACGGCTATGGCGTCACCGACCTCCGTACCCTTCATCCCATCGATGCGAAAACAAATTTCCGCCTGGCGTCGTTCACCAAGCAGTTCACCGCGACTTGCATCATGCTGCTGGCCCATGACGGCAAACTGCACTACGATGACCACCTCACCGATTTCTTCCCTGAATTTCCCGCCTACGGAAAATCCATCACCGTTCGAAACTTGCTGAACCACACTTCCGGACTGCCCGACTATGAGGACCTGCTGATGAAACAGTATCCCAATACTCCGGAGGACAAAATCCCGCAGATTCTCGACGCGGGCGTGTTGAAGTTGCTGGCGCAACAAACCAAGGGCAAGTTCGCTCCCGGGACGAAGTGGGAATACAGCAACTCGGGGTATGCGGTTCTTGCGATGATCGTAGAAAAAGTCTCAGGCGAAAGCTTCGGCCAGTTCTTGCACGACAGAATCTTCACCCCTTTGAAGATGACGAACACACTGGCCTACCAGAAGGGTAAGAACGAAGTCCCGCACCGCGCCTACGGCCACACCAAGCTTGGCCAATCCGACAAAGACGGCTGGCGCGAAACCGACCAGAGTCCGACTTCAGCGGTCCTCGGCGACGGTGGAATCTATTCCTCGATCGACGACCTTGAGAAATGGGACCGTGCTCTGCGCGAGCACACGTTGCTGAGTGAAGAAGAAATGAAGACGGCTCTTACCCCAGTGCAGCCCACGGGCGGCCCGGCGCTCTCTGAAGGTCAGACCGTGAGCTACGGCTTCGGCTGGTTCCTCAATCCGTATCATGGCCACAAGCGCATGTTACACAACGGCGAAACGATCGGATTTCTCACGACCATCCAGCGCTTTTACGACGATCAACTGACGATCATCGTGCTGGCCAACCGCACTGATATCAATCCTGAGGCTCTCGCCCTGAAAGCCGCCGATCTTTACCTGGGAACCAAACCATGAGCATTGCCGACACGGATGAATCGTGCCATGATTCGCTGGAAGACGGCCGCAAGTTTGATCCCCCTGGATCGTTCCCAAAGCAGGCGCTGAAGAAACAGCACATCGTACGGAGGCCGGAATGTACTCCAAACAGAACCAGCTTCTCGTGGCGGTCGGAATCGCGTTGTTGCTTCCCTCGATCGCCCTCGCGGTCCCAGGAATATCGCTGAAGCCAGATCAGGCCAACCCAGCCCGATGGGACAAAGCCTGGACCAATCTCGTCAACGACGCCGAGCAGTCCTTCATTCCCTCGCTGCCAAAATTGACAGCCGTCGAGGTGGATCTGATCGTCGGCAATGCCGGACAGACCGACGATGAGTTGACGCTTACCGTTTTCGATTCAGCGGGTCAGCTCGTAGCAAACGTGACCCAGATGGTCCCGGCATCCGACTGCGATCACGCGCTGTTTGTGATCTCGAAAGACGGTGTCGACGTAAAGCCCGGAGAGACTTATCGGATTCAGTTGACAGGAGGACTGCTCTTTGGCTGGAAATATGTGATGGGCGGATACGAAAAAGGCACCGCCACCTTCAACGGAAAACCGTTGGTCCCCAAAGCCCGGAGCACATTTCTGTTCCGAACCTTCGGGGCCGAGTGAATTCACGTCGCGGCAATGTCCCGCCCGAAAGTACGTTAAGCTGACGGAGGCGCCGAAGTCGTTGGCGGCGCGGAAGTTACTGGAGTGGCTACCGCACTCGACGCCGAATCGTTCACCAGATCCTTCAATTCTTTACTCGGCTTGAAGAAGGGAATCTTTTTCGCCGGCACTTCCACGCGTTCCCCCGTCTTGGGGTTGCGTCCCACGCGCGGCTTCCGTTGCCGGGTACGGAAGCTCCCAAAGCCGCGGATCTCGATCTTGTCGCCGGCCCGCAGCGAACGCACCACACTATCAAAGATCGTTTCCACGATGACTTCACTGTCTTTCCGCGTAAGTTCCGCCAAACGCGACACTTCGTCAATCAAATCGGCTTTGGTCATACGCCCCTCTTCTATCCTGGCCAGTGCTCGCCTTACACAGACGACCTGCCGCTGAGATACCGGAAATCTGGATGCGCGCGCCCTACTCCGCTTTGGAGTCCCGCAGCAGCATCCTGCATAACCTTCTCAAATTTCAAGGGTTTATTGCAAGTTACGGTGCTGATGCGCCGCCCAAATCCCGGAAAATCAGCTTGTGACGGGACTATTTCCAGAGGTAATAGAATCCCACCTGCTGTTCCAACATCTTCTCCCGTCCCGGCAAAAATTGAGAAACGTCACCGAGTAGAAGATCCATCAGCGTCTTGCGGTCGCGCTCCGGCCGGACCAGTGTCGGCTCACCCTTAATGCCCACCGATTTCGCGGTATCGGCCACCGCCGTCTCGAAGTCGCCAACTCCATCGATCAGCTTCATCGACATCGCCTGCTCGCCGGTCCAGACCTTGCCGTTGGCGATTGACTTCACATCGTCAAACTTCATGCCGCGGCCTTCGCTGACCGCCTTCACAAATTGCCCAAACATGTTATCGATCAGCGCCTGCATGTAAGCCTGCTCGGCGGGAGTCAGGTCGCGCGCTGGGTTGCCGGTATCTTTGAATTCGCCGGTCTTCAGCACGACATCTTTCAGCTTGGCCCACTTCAGCAGATCGCCGTAATTGACCCACTGGGCGATCACGCCAATCGAGCCGACGATGCTGCCGGAGTCGGCGTAAATCTTGTCCGACGCCGAAGCCACGTAATATGCTCCGCTGGCGCCCACGGTTTCAATCGAAACCACAATCTTTTTCTTCTTCTCCGCGCGAATGCGTTTGACCTCGCGATAAATCTCCTCGGACGCAGCCACGCCGCCGCCCGGCGAATTCACATGCAGAATGATCGCCTTGATCGACGAATCATCCGCAAACTTCTTCAGCTGTCCCACCACTGGTTGCGGAGACAGGATCACGCCGTCCAGATCGACCACGCCAATGCGGTCGCCGAAGCTGGTAATGCCGGTGTCGGCTCCGCCCGCGTGCAGCGTCATATAGACCAGGGTAAATACGGCCAGCACGAAGAGGAAAAAGGCTCCTCCGCCAATCAAAACCCAGAGCAGTGTGCGCGAGCGTCCTTCAGGCATAAAAGAAAGTTTAGCACCTGGCGGGATTCAGGCCGAAATGGCAGCCGTCCTGCGGCAAGACCCATGTGGCGACGGGCGCATTCGTCCGTCTCGCGAGGGCGAAGACGATCGACTGTCCGCAATCACCCCCCCGCGGTAACAACCTTCAGAGCCGCCGGGTGCACCCCTAACTCCACCGGCGTCCGGCACACATATTCTCCATCGGCATACACGTCCAGCGGGTATTCCGTCTCGACGCGCGCCCGGACCGCCTGAAAGTATTCGACCTCCGGCACGCTCAGATGATTCCCGCTGTAGACGGTCGGAGCCAGACGCAAGAGCCGAAACCGATCGACCGCACCGACGATGCACACATCGAGCAACCCGTCATCCATTTTGGCGCGAGGCGCAATCTTCATCCCCCCACCATACAAAGGAGTATTGGCGAACGCGGCCAGCAGAGTAGGACGATCGCTGCGAATGGCCCAGCCGTTGTTGTCTGCCTCTTTGCCTTCATGCGTGAGGATTTTCATGGGCAGCGGTGCAAACGTGAAAATCGCCGGAGCCAGGCTGAGAAGATATCCTCCGTTCCCGCGGAGCCAGCGCGGAAACCCGTTGGCACGTCGTGCCACCTCGCCATCAAGGCCAACCCCCGCCACACAACAAAAGTACCCAGAAGTATGGGTCGCCGGGTTATGTGGCGCGGACCTGCCCTCCGCGATAGTCGAAGAGCCTGCACTGAGCTTGTCGAAGTGGGTCCCGCCCACGCTCTCGAGTGGAGCAATCACTCCCAAATCAATGGCGCTCACATTGCACGCACCACCACAGAATTTCCGCCACGCTGCCAGCGAATCCCGCACCCGCCGCAGCCCGAGAGCCCGCGCAAAATCATTCCCACTTCCCGCCGCCACAATCAACACCGGCAGCCCCAGTCGGACCAACTGCCCTAGATGCCGGTGAATCGTCCCATCGCCGCCAAACAGCAGAACAACGTCGGCGTCGCTTCCCGAGACGGGCATACCCATCCGCCATTCGATACGGGTATCAATCTGAAAAGGCTTCAGGTTCTTCGGAGAACATCCCAGCCCGAGAATGGCCGCCGCGCGCATGCCGCGGGGAGAGAGTAGCAGAATTCATTACGGAGAGCACAGGAGACTTTTTTCGCATCCAAGTAGGAATTGCGCGCTGTACACGGCGTAGCTGAGGGAATCTCAGCGGGACAAGGTTTCCGTAACGATCCCAGTGCCAGGGATTCCCGGCCTTACTTTCTTTATCTTGCGCCCAACCTGCAATGTGATCCCGGAGGAAATGTCCAACAAGGTGGTGGGATCGTTGACGACCGCGCCGTTGATTCTCACCGCACCCTGCTTCACCATTCGACCGCCGTCGCTTACCGAACCTGCGAATCCCGCGCGGGCCAGTAGTTTGTCAATTCGGAGCCGGTTTTCGTGAGCATCCACTGCAACCTCTTCTATATCCTCCGGCACCTCATTCTTCTGAAACTGCTTAGCCCAATCCTCCCCTGCTTTCGTCGCCGCCTCGGGCGAGTGAAAGTCGGCCACGATCCGCCGTGCCAGATCCTTCTTCGCCGCCATCGGATGCGTCGCCGTCTTCATCTTCTCGATGTCCGCGACCTGCACATCCGTCAGCAGTTCGTAGTATCTCCACATCATTTCGTCGGAGATGCTCATCACTTTGCCGTACATCTCCAGCGGCGGCTCGTGGATCCCGATCGCATTCCCCAGCGACTTCGACATCTTCTGCACGCCGTCGAGTCCCTCGAGAATCGGCGTGGTCAGTACCACCTGCGACTCCTGCCCGTACGCGCGCTGCAGTTCGCGGCCCACCAGCAAGTTGAATTTCTGGTCCGTTCCGCCTAACTCAACATCGGCTTCGAGAGCGACCGAGTCATATCCCTGCACCAGGGGATACAGCAACTCGTGCACCGAGATCGGCTTCTCCTCCTGAAAACGCTTATGGAAGTCCTCGCGCTCCAGCAGTTGCGACACGGTGTACTTCGCCATCAGCCGCACGAAATCGTCGGACGTGAACGCGCCCATCCAGCGCCGGTTGAAATCGATCACCGTCTTTTTAGGATCGAGAATCTTGAATACCTGCGTTTTATAAGTCTCCGCATTCTGCTCGACCTGGTCGCGGCTGAGCGGTGGCCGCGTTGCCGATCGCCCTGTCGGGTCGCCGATCATGCCCGTGAAGTCGCCGATCAGAAAAATTGCCGTATGCCCGAGATCCTGAAAGTGTTTGAGCTTGCGCAACACCACGGTGTGTCCCAGGTGCAGGTCGGGAGCCGTCGGATCCATCCCCAACTTCACGCGCAGAGGCTTGCCCGTAGCCCGTGACTTCTCCAGCTTTGCGCGCAAATCGGCCTCGCGAATGATTTCCGCGGAACCCTTCTTGAGATACGTCAGCTGTTCGTCGACCGGTGCGAAGTTTGACATGAGAAAGGACATTATAAGGAATGCAGAAGGCAGAAGTCAGAATGCAGAAGTTAAAACCTTCGCTGCGCCGGAAAGGTCACATTGCAGAGGTCTACGATGCAATTCCCTTCGTCGTACAAATGGACGCAACGAAGATAGATGTGAGTTCCTGCGCTTCTTGGACCAGTGGCGCCCACTGCCGGGTACTGACAATGGCCGATTCTTGCAGCAATTCAAGCCAGAATACGGTTTCGTCGGCCTCCTCAAGAACGATCCCGAGCTTGGCCACGAATTCAGCCCTTGAGCGAGCGCGACAAGCTGCTCGATAGTTAGCTCCAACCGAAGTGCCTGAGCGCAGAAGTTGTCGTCCTATGACTCTGGCATCGTCGTGACGCGGAAGAGCTCTATACAGCCGCAATACGCGCAACGCAAACTGCTTTGTTCGCTCCTTCAGATCGTTGCCGCGACTCATGAACGAGGTCATCGACTGGAAGGCCAAACAATGCTGTGACGAATGACACAAACCTCTACTTTCCCTCTTCAGAATTCCCATTTCGGCATTTCGACTTCTGACTTCTGAAGTTTGTTTCTTACTTCT
Organism: uncultured Acidobacteriaceae bacterium; assembly: GCA_963788555.1. GTDB lineage: Bacteria > Acidobacteriota > Terriglobia > Terriglobales > Acidobacteriaceae > Sulfotelmatobacter. Next base: position 335,765 of record CAWBHM010000009.1, read on the forward strand.
GCATTCTGACTTCTGCCTTCTAACTTGTTACGAGCCGCCGTCCAGCCACCCTAAAATTTCCACGCAGGATGACATTGATCGCCTCCGTGTAAGCGGTGTGTTCCTGCTCGAGAATGCGTGCCGCCAAACTGTGTTCGTCATCGCCATCGAGCACCGCCACGGTCTTCTGCACGATGATCGCCCCGTGATCAAGCTCCTCATCCACAAAATGCACCGTGCACCCGGAAACTTTCACGCCGTACGCGAAGGCCTGTTCCTGAGCCTCAAGCCCCGGAAACGCCGGCAACAACGATGGATGCATATTCAGAATCTTGTGCGGGAACTGCTGCACGAACCACGGCGAGAGCAGCCGCATATATCCAGCAAGGCACACCAGATCGACGCCATGCTGCTGGAGCGCCGCCACCACTTCGCGGTCATGCTCCTCGCGCGGCCGACCCTTGGAAGGCATTACCAGCGCCGTGAGCCCTCGCGCGCGCGCAGTCGCGATCCCCGGCGCATCCGACTTGTTCGAAATAACGACGGAGATCTGCGCATCAGGAATCCGTCCCGCAGCAATGCTGTCTGCAATGGCAACAAAGTTCGACCCGCGCCCGGAAAGAAGTATGCCCAGTGATTTCATTCAGGCAACATCATAATTCACCGTACAGTCACAGAGTCTCGGACGAACAATAAAGCCATACTCTGTAACCGACATCACAGACATCTACGGGTGCCGGCGCTATTTTGTAGCGAGGTTTCTGCCGTGAGAAAATGGCTTCGCCGTTCCGCGCTCGCACTTCTAGTAATCTTCGTAGCCTCTGGCCTCGCCTATCACCTCGGTCTACGCAACTGGTGCACGCGATGGGGCACCACGCCCGCGGAGGCCCGCGCCACCCTGCCCGGTGACGATTTGTTTCCCGTTTATACGGGACAAGCCACGCATGCCATCACGATTCACGCGTCGCCGCAGCAAGTCTGGCCCTGGCTCATGCAGATCGGCCAGGATCGCAGCGGATTCTACAGCTATACCTCGCTCGAAAACTCAATCGGCGCTGACATGCCGAAGGTGGAGCGCCTCGTTGCAGATTGGAAGCCGCGCACGGTGGGCGAAACGGTATGGTTCGCGACACCCAAGCGATTCGGTGGCCAAGGCCGCATGATTGCCGCAGTAGTCCAACCGCAGCGATCCTTTGTAATGGTTACTCCCAAAGATTGGGAGGATCTGCGGGCCGGAAGACCAGCCCAGGAAGCGTTTTGGAGCTTTACGCTCGAACCTACGCCTGACGGCCAAAGCCGTCTGATCGCCCGCGTACGGGGAGGAACTCCTCCCAGCCTCGTCTCACGCGCCGTTGGAAGATTATTCTGGGAGCCGATGCACTTCGTCATGGAGCAGAAGATGCTCCGCACCATCAGAGATTTGTCGGAACGCGGATAACGCTCAGCTATACGTGACCTTGCGCTCGCCCTTCACGATCCGTCCGATCGTGTAGGCCTTCTCGCCCACGCGCTCCAGCACCGACTGTGCCTTCTTGAACTTTGCCGAGGGAACCACCAGCAGCATTCCGAGTCCCATGTTGAACGTCCGCAGCATTTCGTCTTGCGTCACATTCCCCAGATGCTGCAGGTGCTCAAAAATCGGAAGCACCGGCCACGTCCCCAGTTCGATCACCGCCGCCGTGCCGCGCGGCAAGACCCGGGGAAGATTCTCCGTGATGCCACCACCCGTAATGTGCGCCAGCGCTGAAACGCACTGCCCGTCAATCAACTTTCGAAGGGAAGGCCAGTAACTCTTGTGCGTGCGCATCAGTTCGTTGCCGACCTTGTTCTTGATCTCATTTACATAGGTCTCGGCCGAGTAATGCGCCACTTCAAACAGCAGCTTGCGCGCGAGTGAATATCCATTCGTGTGCAGTCCATTCGACGGCAGCCCCAAAATGATGTCGCCAATCTGTACATCTTTGCCGGTGATGATCTTCTCGCGATCCACCACGCCGACGATGAAGCCCGCCAGATCGTACTCTCCATCGGGATAAAAGCCCGGCATCTCGGCCGTCTCGCCGCCGATCAGGGCGCAACCATTGTGCTTGCACGCATCCGCAATGCCCTCGACCACCTTCTCCGCGACCGACGGATCGAGCGTCCCCGTGGCCAGGTAATCCATGAAGAACAGCGGCGCCGCTCCCTGCACCGCAATATCGTTCACGCAGTGATTCACCAGGTCGCCACCCACCGTGGAGTGGAGGTCCATCTCAAAGGCAATCTTCAGCTTGGTTCCCACGCCGTCGACGCTCGATACCAGCACTGGGTCGGTGTACTTCGTCTTGTCCACGGCAAACAGCCCGCCAAATCCGCCAATCTCGCTCAACACGCCCCGGGTAAACGTCTTATGCGCCAGATACTTGATGCGTTGCTTGGTGCGGTTCGCGCGGGTGATATCTACTCCGGCATCGGCGTAGGTGATGGGCGTCGGGCTGGTTGGAGGAGTTTTGGCCACAGATTTTTCCGTGTGTTTCGTAATCCTTGCGTGGGGTTAGTGCCGGGTGCCGAAGCGACAACCGAAGGCCGCTCATTGTAGCACGTTCAGTTGGGACTCTTTCCGGAGCGCTTAGATAGGACTTCCAATTTTCACGCGGGGACAACGACGCGTTCCGATACACATTCAGCGGGTTCCGCGGACGCGCACGCCCGTTCGCCAGCGCGGGCCCGGACTAATGAGAGATGAAGTCCGAGAAAAAGTAGGCTAGAACCCCGAACAACGCCAGCCCGGAAATGCCGTAGGCTGTCAGAACCCAAGCTCCACGGCCTTCATGGTGCCGGATCGCGGAAGTTGTAGTAGAGGACTGCTCGGTAGAAGGAACGACAGGGGCCCGATCTTCCATGCAAAAACCTCCAGCGGAAAGATCGTGGCGCAAGTACGTTATGCGTCACGCCTGCTTCGCGTCGTGGCGAGGCAGGACTATCTGGGCAGGATTTTACTCCCGGATCCATGCGGACGGCAGAGAAAAATGTGATTAGAATCACAGTATCTATGAGCAAAATAATTATCACAATATGCAAATCGACGGGCTGTCCATCGAGCGCAGCTCACCGGATCGCCCCGCCACTTCAGATTCCACCCAACTCTATGGCACCCCGCGTGTCGACGCTGGCGTGGGATAATAACGAGAGTCCCTTCTTCCAACCTATGCGTAATCGTTGCTTCGCCCTTCTCTTTTCCTGCCTGCTCGCCGTGAGCGCAAGCTCCCAGCAGTCCGGACAAACTCCCTCCAAAACCGAAGATCCTGCCAAGCAGCAACCCACCCCCACGGATCAGTCGAAGCAGGCCGACAAAACTTCTGCCACCTCTGCCGCCGAAAAAGCAGCCGAGGCCGCGACGAAAGAAAACAAGGCCCCAGACTACCCGCAGGAGTCCTTCGTCATCGAGCAGATGCATTCCTACTACCGCTTCGAGGCCGACGGCACCGGACGCAAAGAGACCACGGCCCGCATTCGCGTGCAGAGCGAAGCCGGCGTGCAGCAGTGGGGACAACTGCAGGAGGGCTACAACTCCGCCAACGAGCGCGTCGAAATTCCCTACGTGCGCGTGCTGAAAGAAGACGGCACCGTAGTGAAGGCCGGCGACGACGCGGTGCAGGATCTCAGTGCTCCCATCGAGCACGAAGCTCCCGTCTACACCGACTACCGCCAGAAGCACATCACGGTTCCCGGCCTGCGTCCCGGCGAAGTGCTGGAATATGACATGGTCACGGTGATTCACACGCCGCTGGCCGCGCGGCAGTTCTGGGCCGATTACGATTTCGACAAGAGCAACATCACGCTCGACGAAACCCTCGACGTCGATGTTCCTGCCGGCCGCACTCTGAAACTGAAGTGCAAGCCCGGCATGGATCCCAAGATCACCGAAGCAGACGGCCGCCGCATCTATCACTGGTCCGAGTTCCCATCTCGAGCGCGACGACGATCCGCCAAGGCCAAGGAAAAAGACAAGAAGAAAAAGAAACATCGTCCGACGACGAGCGCCCCGACATTCAGCTCACCACTTTCGAAAGCTGGGAGCAAATTGGCCGCTGGTACGCCAGCCTTGAGAAAGACCGCCGGGCCCCCACGCCTGAAGTTCGCGCCAAGGCCCAGGAGCTGACCAAGGGCCTGAACACCGATCTCGAAAAAGTGGAAGCCCTGTACGATTTCGTTGCGAAAAATTTCCGCTACGTCAGCCTCTCGCTCGGGGTCGGACGCTACCAGCCGCACGCCGCCTCTGACGTGCTTCACGATCAGTACGGCGACTGCAAAGACAAGCACACGCTGCTCGCTTCGCTGCTCGAAGCCGAAGGCATGCACGCTTCCTCGGTGCTGATCAATTCCAGCCGCAAGCTCGATCCCGACGTGCCCTCGCCCTCGCAGTTCGACCACGTCATCACCATGCTTCCCATGGGCCACGGCGACAAGAAAGAAGAAGTCTGGATGGACACCACCGCCGAGGTCGCGCCCTTCCGCTTGCTGGCGTATTCGCTGCGCAAGAAACAGGCGCTGGTGATTCCTCCCGCCGAGCCGAAGTCTTCCGTCGCGCCGCATCTCCAGGAAACTCCCGCCGACACGCCCATGCCCGACCTGGAGTCTTCCCAGATCGACGGCAAGATCAACGACATCGGCAAGCTCGAAGCCCACGTGCACTACGAGTTTCGCGGCGACGAAGAGCTGCTGCTGCGTTCCGTCTTCCGCCGCGTCCCTCAAGCCAACTGGCAGCGCGTCGTGGAAAATGTGAACGCGGGTCTCGGCGGCGAAATCACCAATCTCAAGGTCAGCGATCCGGCCGCCACGCGCGAATCGTTCACACTCTCCTACGACGTCTCCAAGCCGAACTTTCTCGACTGGTCCAAGAAGAAGACGGACATTGTTCTGCCGCTGGTGCAGTTCAATCTGCCCGACGTCAACGATGACGACGGCGATGCCGACGCCGATGCCGAGCCCATGAAGCTCGGTCCGAAGGCGGAGTACGTCCTACAAGATCACCCTCGAATTGCCCGCCAAATACACTGCGCACGCTCCGCTGGCTTTTTCGCTGAAGCGCGACTACGCGGACTACCAGGCCACCTACAAACTCGAGGGCGGACATCTTCACCGCCGGCCGCAAACTCATCCTGCACCAGGACGAACTTCCCGTAGCCCGTGCCTCGGACTACGAATCCTTCCGCCGCGCCGTCGGCGCCGACCTTGCGCAGCAGCTCTCGGTCGAAAGCGCGGTTGCCGGAGCGCACCGTTCCTCCCGCCGACATGAAGGCCGACGATCTCGTCGAGAGCGCCCGCGCTGCCGCCGACAACGGCAACTTCCCGGTCGCCCTCGTGCTCTTGAAGCGCGCCACCGAAGTCGATCCCAAGAACAAAGTCGCCTGGAACAATCTCGGCCTCGTCTACTTCGCCATGCGCGAGGACGATCAGGCCATCGCCGCCTTCCAGAAGCAGATCGAAGTCAATCCCTACGACGAGTTCGCCTACAACAATCTCGGCCGCGTCTATTGGAACGACCGCAAGTACGACGAAGCGGTGAAGGCCTTCAACAAGCAACTGGAGAACAATCCGCTCGACAAGTTTGCCCACGCCAATCTCGGGCAGATGTACGCCGAGTGGCACAAGTACGATCTGGCTGTCGCGGAATTGGAAAAGGCCGCAGTCACGCTGCACTCCCGACAGCGGCGAGTTGCAGGTCAGCCTCGGCGACGCCTACCTGAATCTCGGCCAGGACGACAAGGCGCTCGCCGCCTTCGATCATGCGGTCGAACTCTCCGCCACGCCGCTGGTCTGGAACAACATCGCCTACCAGCTTTCGCTGAAGGATTCTCATCTCGACCGCGCCCAGCAGTACGCCGAGTCCGCCGTGTCGGCGACGGCCGCTGCATTGCGCAACGTCTCGCTCGACCGCCTCTCGAACAAAGAGTTGCCGCTGGTTCGATCGCTGATCGCCTACTGGGACACGCTCGGCTGGGTTCACTTCGGCGAAGGCGATCTCAGCAAGGCGGAGAAATATGTCGCCGCCGCCTGGGAACTCGGTCATCACGGCGAAGTCGGCGACCATCTCGGACAGATCTACCAGAAGCGCGGCGAAAAAGATCTCGCGCTGCGCACCTACGCGCTGTCGATGAACGGACTGCGTCCCGCTCCTGAAACCCGCGGCCGCCTCGCCTCGCTCGCCGGAGGCGACGCCAAAGCCGACGCGGCCGTCGCACGCTACAAAGATGAACTGCAGCACCTCAGCACCATCGACCTCGGCAAAGCCACGCAAACCGGCAACGCCGACTTCTTCATTCTGCTCGAGCGGCGGCGGAGGCTCCACCGCACAAGGTCGACGCCGTAAAGTTCGTCAGCGGAGACGAAAAGCTGAAGTCGTTCACCGAAGCGCTCAAAACCGCCGACTACCATCTCACCTTCCCCGACGACACCCCGGTCAAGGTCTTCCGCCGCGGAACGCTTTCCTGCGCCGTCGCCACCGGCAAATGCGAGTTCGTCCTGACGCTGCCGGATGACGTGACTACGGTGGACTAAGGCGCGCTCTGAGCAGAGTCCGCGAGCGCAATCGCATTTTCAGAAGTTACCGGCAAAGCATCTTTGTCCGCTCGGTTCATGCTACTTCTAGCTGTGTCTTAGTCTCGTCCGCTGAAAGCGGTGTCTTCAATGGGAGGGTCGCGTAAACTTTCGTGCCGGAACCGTTGGATTCAATTACCAAATCGCCGTTAAAATGGCGCACGCGCTCGCGCATTCCCCTGATTCCAACTCCTGTGCCGTAGGACTGAATCTCAGCCAGTCGTTCCGGCGACATTCCCGTTCCTTGGTCTTCAACCGCTACGTGGACAGTGTTTTCTTCACGCTCAATTCGAATCAGCGCGGTTTTGCTTCCCGAGTGACGATGGATGTTCGTTAAGCCTTCCTGAACAAGTCGGAATATGAGAAGTTCCATTTCGGACGGAAGTCTTCCGAAGTTCTCGGAAATCTTCAGGTCGATCGCTAAACTGCTGCGCTCCGCAAGGCCTTGCACGTACCAACTCAGTGCTGACGAAATACCAGCTTCATCCAGCATCGGTGGATGTAAAAGATACGAGGTTGTGCGAATTTCTTGTGTCAAATGTTCGACCAACTCTTCGGCGCTCTGCACGTCTTTGGCAAACTGAACAGGATCGTTCTTTGCGTCTTCCCTGATTTGTGCCAGTTGCATGCTCAGCGCGGCCAAGGTCTGCCCCGCGCTATCGTGCAGTTCCCGTGCGATGTGCCGTCGCTCCACATCCTGAGACTCCATAAGCCGCCCCGACAGCGCACGCAGTTCCGAGTTTCTTTTCCGAAGTTCCTGAGTACGGAACTGCACTTGGGTGTCGAGTGCATCCGCCAGTGTTCGATAACGTACTTCGCTTTCACGCAACTCTTGCTCAATTCGTTTCCGTTGGGTGACATCACGGGCAATTTTCGACGCTCCGATAATCTTTCCGCTGGCGTCACGAACCGGCGAAATGGTGAGTGAGATATCGAGCAGTGTCTTGTCCTTACGGATGCGAACGGTATCGAAGTGTTCGATTCGTTCGCCTCGCTTGATCCGTTCGATAATGACCGTCTCTTCGCCCCTACGATCGATTGGAATGACCAATGAAATGTGCTGGCCTACCGCTTCGCTTGCAGTGTAGCCAAACAACCGCTCCGCACTCGCGTTCCAACTAGTGATGATGCCTTCCAACGTTTTGCTGACGATCGCGTCTTCCGATGAATCCACGATTGCGGCGAGCAAACCACCGGCTTTATCAGCTTTTAGGCGGAGCGCTGGCAACTCATCCAAGAGCGACTGGCTGACTTTGTCCCGGGCCTCCGGGTCATTGAGGATGCAATCTGCAAGCGCTTCGTGTGTGGCCAGTAGTTTGTCAACGTCCTCTTCAAAGGCGATTTCAGGATGTGTTTCAGTCCAAGAGTGCGCTGCTCTCACAAACGCTAAGAACAACAACAAGTACTGCAAGCGAATCGGACCAAGCAGTCGCGCCAGTGTGTTAAGACACGGCAAGTAGTCAGAAGTCTTCAGGAACACATGCCCCGCCAACACAAAGATCGCATCTTCCATCTGGGTGTTGGCCATCGGCATTTCAATGATGGGTGCCGGGCACTCTGCGCAGATGGAAAGGCGAGACTGAAGATCTGGTCCGCGAGGAAAGGGCTGTCGAAGAAGTTTCACAGCGTCTGAAACACTCTGCGCACGCACAGTCGGATCGCCCGCGGGACATCCAAGTCCCACCAGGAAACCAACATGCCGGGCAATGCAGTATCGGACTGCGCAAAAGCGCGAGAGATGGACGAAAAGTCGCTCCTTAAAAACGGAGGGCAGAGGATTGTCGAGATAGGCAGCTTGTGCGAATCCCCACAGCTTCTCAATGATCTCGGGAGTTTCAGGTGCAAGACGGAAGAAATTGGGAAGAACCCCGAATCGCTCCTCTACTCGCTTCTCCAGTTCCGACCGGGCCCCGTCCATGGCCCGATTATATGCCCATTCTGGCTTAATAACGGCATCCGGGACCTCTGCAAGAGCCTTCGGTCTTCTGCGAATGAAAGTAAAGTACGGTCGAGAAAACACGGCCTAGAGTTGCTAGGTCCAGCGGGCTGTCCTCAATTCTTATCGCAAATGGTTGAAACCAGCCCTTGTCTGAGTGGGCTCAAGTCGCGGTCGACAAGCGGCACGAAGCTTCGGCGTCTATTCTCCGCACCCCCGCCTATGCCACGCCGTAGCCTGCTCATACGCGTGCGCCACACGCAACACCAGATCCTCCCTCCAATGCGGCCCCGCAATCTGTAGTCCGATCGGTAACCCACTCTCGGTAAATCCGCAGGGCACCGAAATCGCCGGCAATCCCCACACATTGAACGGCCGCGTATTGCGCAGCAGCCTTAATTCCGCCGGACGCAGCGCTTCCGCATTCGCCTTCAACTCCGCAATCGCCGGAGCCGGCATCGGCGTCGTCGGTGTCACCATCACATCCACATCCGCAAAGACCGCACGAATGCCGCGCCGCGTCTCCTCCAACTCGCGCCGCGCGCTGAATGTATTCCGCGGCAGAGACCTTCTCTCCCGTCCGAATGCGCCGCAACGTCTCCGGCAAATACAACTCAGGACTCTTCGCCACCTTCTCCGCGTGAACCGCCCATGATTCCGCCGCCTGCAGCGTCCGATCGGTTGGCACATCGAGCGTCACGTCTCGCAACTCCGCACCCAGACTCTGAAGCCCTCGCAGCGCATGCTCCATCGCCGAAGCCACTTCTGCATCGAGGTCATCAAAAAAATACGCACGAGGCACGCCCACCCGCAGAGATTTCAAATTCTCGCCCAGCGCCGAAACGTAATCCGGCACACGCACATCTGCAGAAGTCACGTCCGCCGAATCGTACCCCGCAACTGCCTGCAGCACGACAGCCACATCCGCTACCGTCCCCGCCAGTGGCCCCACATGATCCAGCGACGGCGCAAGCGGAACCACTCCCCGGCTCGAAACCCGCCCATACGTTGCCTTCAGCCCCACGCACCCGCACAGCGCCGCCGGTTCGCGAATCGAGCCCGCCGTATCCGTGCCAATCGCTGCATACGCCAGCCCCGCCGCAACCGCCGCCGCCGACCCTCCCGACGATCCCCCGGCAACCCGCTCCACATCCCACGGGTTGTGCACGTCGCCGAAATAGCTGAGCAACGAACTCCCGCCATACGCGAACTCATGCAAATTATTCTTCCCCACGATGACGGCCCCTGCCTGCCGCAGCCGTCGCACCACTTCCGCATCCTGCGCCGGAACCCGGTCTTTATATATCGCGCTCCCTGCCGTCGTCCGAACCCCAGCGGTATCGATCAAATCTTTCAGCGCCACCGGCACTCCATGCAGCGCCCCACGCCACTCTCCCCGCCCAATCTCAGCCTCCGCCTTCTGGGCCTCAGCGAGCGCGGGCTCCGCCGTGACTGTGACGAATGCGTTGAGCGAAGGGTTCAGCTTCTCGATACGCGCCAGGCAATCCCTTGTGATCTCCACCGGAGAGATCTCCCGCCGGCGCAACCGCGGTGCCAACTCAGAAATGGACGTGATGTCAGTCATAAAGCCGAGCCAATTGTAAAGCCGCGGGATTTTCTCTGTGTGTCCCCTGTGGCCTCTGTGGTGATGATTTTTTTCAACCCCCCTCCGAATCGCGGACGTACAAAAGTCCTATAATCATCCAAGCAGTAATACTGGGGGCCAAAGAAAAATCATGTCCGAGATGACGATCGCGCCCGTTGCGACGCACGGTTTCTTTGTCGATGGCCGGTGGCGGGACGATGGCGACGTCGTCGAGATCCACGCCCCCTACGATGGCGCCCTTATAGCCCGCGTCGTGCAAGGCCGCCACGAGCACGCCGAGGCCGCCATCGCCGCTGCCGTTAAGGCTTTCGGTACCACTCGCCGACTGCCGGCCTTCGAACGCCAGCGCGTCCTCCGACAGATCTCCGCTTTCATGCTGCAGCGCAAGGAGGAATTCGCCCGCACTCTTGCGCAGGAAGCCGGCAAGCCGATCAAGGCCGCACGCATTGAAGTCGAACGCGCCATCTTCACCTTCAATATCGCCGCGGAAGAGAGCACCCGCATCTACGGCGAATATCTTCCCCTCGACTGGCAGGAATCCACCGCCGGACGCTGGGGCATCGTGCGCCGTTTCCCGCTCGGCCCCATCGCCGGCATCACTCCATTTAACTTTCCCATCAACCTCGTCGCCCACAAAGTTGCGCCCGCCATCGCCGCCGGATGTTCCATGGTCCTGAAGCCCGCGCCCCAAACGCCGCTCTGCTCGCTCCTTCTCGCGGAGTGCGTGCAACAGGCCGGGTGGCCAGACGGCGGACTCAACGTGCTCCCCCTCTCCAACGAAGACGCCGGACTTCTCATCACCGACGACCGCATCAAGCTCATCAGCTTCACCGGCAGCGTCCCCGTTGGTTGGGACATCAAGCGCCGCGCCGGAAAAAAGAAAGTCGTTCTCGAACTCGGCGGCAACGCCGCCGTCGTCGTCCACAACGACGCCGACCTCGAATACGCCGCCCAGCGCTGTGTTGCTGGAGGTTTCGGCTATGCCGGACAGACCTGCATCTCCGTGCAGCGCATTCTGGTTGAGCATTCGGTCTACGGAAAATTCACCGACCTGTTCGTCGACGAAGTGAAGAAACTGAAGACCGGCGATCCGCTCGACGAATCCACTGACGTCGGCCCGCTCATCCGCAACAGCGATGCCGTGCGCACGATCGCGTGGGTGGAAGACGCGGTTCGCGCAGGCGCGCGCCTATTGTGCGGTGGCGGACGAAAGGGACCACTCGTCGAGCCGACAGTTTTGACCGGCACCAAACCCGACATGAAAGTGAATTGCCAGGAAGTTTTTGGCCCTGTCGTCACAGTCGAGCCTTACAAGAATTTCGATCAGGCCCTGCGCCAGGTGAACAACTCCGCCTACGGCATGCAGGCCGGCGTCTTCACTCGCGATGCGAAACTGTTGTTCCAAGCCTTCGAAGAACTCGAAGTCGGCGGCGTCATAGCCGGAGACGTCCCCTCTTTCCGCATCGATCAAATGCCCTACGGCGGCGTCAAAGACTCCGGCCTCGGTCGCGAAGGTCTGCGCTACGCCATCGAAGAAATGACGGAACCGAAACTGATGGTAATGAACCTCAGGTAAGAGTTGTTTTTTCGTGAACCGTAGTGTCCTTAGTGGTGAAAGCTTTGACGCGTCGTTGAAATACTCAACATTTTTCTAGCAACGTTCCAATCGAATTTTTTTTCTTCTGCAAAACTCAAAAATCCGCGACAAATTCCAACAAAGTTATTTATAATTTCCAGTTTCACAGACAACTCTGAAAACCAGTGGGTGGTTTTCTCTTTCGCTGTACCACGCAGTGCTGAACATCATGCGGACGATCCGCCGGGTCTCTTAAGCCAGATCTCATACGGGAATGCCTCAGATCTTTCATCGCAGTACGAATACATTGGCTCGCGCCACTATCTTTGGCGCAGTCTTTATCGTTGCTGCATTGGGCGGAATCATCTACGAGATACAGGGATCTCCCTACGTCACCTATGCCGGAGTGCGCAAACCGCAACCGGTGCCCTTCAGCCATCAACATCACGTTACCGGACTCGGAATCGACTGCCGCTACTGCCATACCTCGGTCGAGACCTCCAGCTTTGCCGGCATTCCCCCGACGAAAACCTGCATGAACTGCCATTCGCAGATCTGGACCAACGCCCAACTTTTGGAGCCCGTCCGAGCGAGTTATAAATCCGGCGAGTCGCTGCAGTGGACGCGCGTCAACCAGCTCCCCGACTTCGTCTATTTCAATCACAGCATTCACATTAATAAAGGAGTCGGCTGCAACACCTGTCACGGACCAGTCGACCAGATGCCGCTGATGTACCAGCAGGAGAGTTTGCAGATGGAGTGGTGCCTGGGCTGCCATCGTGCCCCCCAGAACAATCTCCGCCCGCGCGATCAGGTATTCAACATGCGTTACCAACAGCCGACCGGGTCGAACCCGGTCACAGTCGATGGCCAAAGCTACACCGACCAGGCAGACTTAGGCGCAGCCTTGGTGAAAAAGTACAACGTCCGCAGCGTGAAAGACATCACGACCTGCAGCACCTGCCATAGGTAGAGCTCGGAGTTTGGGTGGCGCAGGCCTTCAAGGCCTGCGATTGCGAAGGCAATATAGAGGGGCTTTAGCCCCTGAGGTACCGGCGGCTAAAGCCGCTGCTTGGAAGTCGGTGGATCGCAGCGCGAGGCGCGCGCCACCCAAAGGATTTGGGATCCAAAGAAGTGGGCATGACGAACGACGAAAAAAATAACGGCGGTCTGATCCAGATCAAGAAACGCGAGGACGTCTGTCCTTCGAAGACACTGGACCTGACCTACGTCCGCGAACGTATCGACGTCGCCACGGTCCACGACGCCGCCGAAAAAACGGGTCCTGAATATTGGCGCAGCCTCGAAGAACTTGCCGGCTCCGACGCCTTCAAAGACGCCCTGCACCGCGAATTCCCCAAGGGTGCCTCCGAATGGGTCGACTCCGTCTCGCGCCGCGGATTCCTCAAGGTCATGGGCGCCTCGCTCGGCCTCGCTGGCATGACCGGATGCGTCCGTCTCCCGCTCGAGCCCATCGTCCCCTACGTGCGCCAGCCGGAAGGCGTCATCCCCGGCCGCCCCATGTACTACGCGACCGCCTCCACGCTCGGCGGATACGCCAGCCCGCTGCTCGTCGAAAGCCATCTCGGACGTCCCACAAAAGTGGAAGGCAACGACCTGCACCCGGCCTCGCTCGGCGGCACCGACATCTTTGCGCAAGCGTCGCTCCTCGGCCTCTACGATCCCGACCGCTCGCAGACCGTCATGTCGATGGGCGACGTCCGCTCGTGGGGTGCGTTTCTCGAGCGCGATCCGCGGCCCGCTCAGCGCGCAGAAAGCATTGCAGGGCGCAGGCATCCGCATTCTCACGCCGACCATTTCTTCGCCCACGCTCGCCGACCAGCTGCGCAATTTCCTGAAGATTTATCCGCAGGCCAAGTGGCACGTCTACGAGCCGATCAATCGCGACAACGTCCTCGAAGGCGCGAAGCTCGCCTTCGGACAGCCCGTCGAAACGCGCTACGATTTCTCGAAAGCCGACGTCATCGTCTCGCTCGACGCCGACTTCCTCTACGCCGGATTCCCCGGCAACACCCGCTACATCCGCGACTTCGCCAGCCGCCGCAATCCCGACAGCGGCAACATGAACCGGCTGTACGTCATCGAGAGCACGCCCAGTTCAACGGGAGCGAAGGCGGATCATCGGATACCAGTAGGAGCGGAGGCGATTCGCGAGTTCACCAAAGCTATTGTGCCTGTTGTTGAAGGAGCGCAAGACATAGCCGCAAATCTGGATAAGCGGGTGCTCGAACTGCGCGACGGCGCTTGTAGCAGAGTTGAAGAAACACTCGGGTGCGAGTCTTGTGCTAGCGGGCGATCATCAGCCGCCAGTTGTTCATTCACTTGCGCATTACGTCAATGAGAGGCTCGGTAACGTCGGCAAGACGGTCTTCTACTCCGACCCAGTCGATGCGAATCCGGTCAACCAGACTGAGTCGATCAAAGATCTCGTAGCCGACATGAACGCCGGCAAAGTCGATCTACTAATCATCCTCGGCGGCAATCCAGCTTACGACGCCCCCGCCGATCTGAACTTCGCCGACGTGCTCAAGAACGGCAAAGTCCCTCTCCGCGTCCACCACGGTCTCTACCAGAACGAAACCGCCGAACTCTGCCAGTGGCACGTCGGCGCTGATCACGAACTCGAAGCCTGGGGTGATGCCCGCGCCTACGACGGCACCGTCAGCATCATCCAACCTTTGATTGCTCCGCTCTACAACGGCAAGAGCGCGCTGGAATTCGTCGCATTGCTTGCTGGACAAGCGGACGCGACGGGCTACGATCTCGTTCGTGCGTATTGGCAGAAACAACACACTGGCGCCGACTTCGAGCAGTTCTGGCGCAAGTCGCTGCACAATGGATGGATCGAAGGGACCGAGTTCGGAGCAAAATCCGTAGAGGCCAAAGCGCCGGGCTCGATGAATCCGGTCATGTTGGATGCCAACGCCATCGAGCTCAACATCCGCCGCGACTCCACCATCTACGACGGACAATTCTCCAACAACGGCTGGCTCCAGGAACTCCCCAAGCCGATGAACAAGCTCACCTGGGACAACGCCATCCAAATCGGTCCCGCGATGGCGAAGCGTCTGAACATCGCCACCGAAGACGTTGTCGAACTCGAACTGAACGGCAAGAAAGTCACCGGCCCGGTCTGGATCCAAGCCGGACATCCCGATAATTCCGTCACCATCACGCTCGGCTACGGACGCAAGCGCGCCGGACGTGTTGGAACTGCGCAAGGTTTCGACGCCTACGCCCTGCGCACCACCGCCACCCCGTGGATCGCTTCCGGCGTCACGATAAAAAAGACCGGCGCCACCTACAAACTCGCCTCCACCCAGGGCATGCAGAGATGGACACGCCCGACGGCGCCCATCGCCCGCTCGTCCGCGAAACCACTCTCGAGGAATACAAGAAAGAACCCAACTTCGCGCAGGAAGAAGAAGTACCGAAAGACCTCACGCTCTACGAGCCGTATCCCTACGACAAGGAAGACTACGCGTGGGGCATGACGATCGATCTCAACTCCTGCGTAGGCTGCAACAACTGCATGCTCGCCTGCCAGTCGGAGAACAACATCGCCGTCGTCGGCAAAGAACAGGTCGTCATCGGACGCCACATGCACTGGATCCGCGTCGACGCCTACTATCAGGGCGACCGCGACAATCCCAAAGCTTTCTTCCAGCCCGTCCCCTGCATGCAGTGCGAGAACGCGCCCTGCGAAGTCGTCTGCCCGGTCGGCGCCACCAACCACTCGACCGAAGGCCTGAACGACATGGTCTACAACCGCTGTGTGGGCACGCGCTACTGCTCGAACAACTGTCCGTACAAAGTGCGCCGCTTCAACTTCCTGCTCTTCCAGGATTGGGAGACGCCGCAATACAAGATGATGCGCAATCCCGACGTCAGCGTGCGCAGCCGCGGCGTCATGGAAAAGTGCACCTACTGCGTCCAGCGCATCAACGAGCACCGCATCGACGCTGAAAAAGAAGACCGCAAAATAAACGACGCCGAACTACAGACCGCCTGCCAGCAGTCCTGTCCCGCAGGCGCCATTGTCTTCGGAAACATCAACGACCCAAACAGCAAAGTGTCAAAGCTAAAAGCGCAGTCCAGAAACTACAGCCTGCTAGGCGAGCTGAACACGCGTCCAAGAACAACGTACCTTGCAGAAATCCGCAACCCGAACCCAGAGCTGGAAGGAAAAAGCTAGAAGCTAGGAGCTAGAAGCTAGGAGCTAGAAGCTGAATCCGCATGCCTGAGCAATACAAATCGGCCACCGACCTCGATCGCGCTCCCGTCATCGAACCCGGACACACCTTCGGCACGGTCACGGAAAAAATCAGCGCCATCGTGCTGACCCGTCCCGCCTCCAACGGATGGTTCCTCGGCTTCGGCATCGCCTTCATGCTCACCATGATGATGCTCTATGCGATCGGATACCTCTTCCTCAAGGGCGTCGGCATTTGGGGCGTCACCATCCCCATCGGATGGGGCTTCGCCATCGTCAACTTCGTCTGGTGGATCGGTATCGGCCACGCCGGCACCCTGATCTCCGCCATCCTCTTATTACTGCGCCAAAGCTGGCGCAACTCCATCAATCGTTTCGCCGAAGCCATGACGCTGTTCGCCGTCGCCTGCGCCGGAATCTTCCCCGGCATCCACGTCGGCCGTCCCTGGGTCGCCTACTGGCTCTTTCCCTATCCCAACACCATGCGGGTGTGGCCGCAATTCCGCAGTCCGCTCATGTGGGATGTCTTCGCCGTCTCCACCTACGCCACCATCTCGGCGCTGTTCTGGTTCGTCGGGCTCATCCCTGATCTGGCTACGCTTCGCGACCGCACTGAAAATCCAATCCTGAAAATTGTCTACGGTATGCTCTCGCTCGGATGGCGTGGATCCGCCCGCCACTGGCACCGCTACGAGACGATGTATCTGCTGCTTGCCGGATTAGCCACGCCCCTCGTGCTCTCGGTTCACACCGTCGTGAGCTTCGACTTCGCCGTCGGCATCGTCCCCGGATGGCACACCACCATCTTCCCGCCCTACTTCGTCGCCGGCGCCATTTACTCCGGCTTCGCCATGGTGCTGATGCTGGCCATTCCGATCCGCAAAATTTACGGCCTCGAAGATTTCATCACCGAGCGCCACCTGCAGAACTCCGCCAAAGTCATGCTCGCTACCGGACTGATCGTGGCCTACGGCTACGGTATCGAAGCCTTCATGGGCTGGTACAGCGGCGATCGCTACGACGCCTTTACCCTCTGGAACCGCCTGCACGGCCCCTACGCTGTTCCTTATTGGATGCTTCTGATTTGCAACATTTTCATCCCACAGGTGCTCTGGATCCGTAAACTGCGCACCAGTCCAGTCGCGCTGTTCTTCATCTCAGGCGTGATTCTTGTCGGCATGTGGCTCGAGCGGTTCATCATCGTCGTCGTCAGCCTGAGTCGCGACTTCCTCAACTCCTCGTGGGGCATGTACTACCCTACACGCTGGGACTGGATGACCTTCATCGGTACCATCGGCATGTTCCTCATGCTCATGTTCCTGTTCCTGCGCATCCTGCCCGCCATCTCGATCTTCGAGATGCGCACCCTCCTGCCCGAAGCGGAGGTGAAGGAATGATTGCTAGAAGAATGACGGCGCGCGCGCTGTCGGCCGGCAAGACCGGGAAGGGCACGACTTCAGTCGTGCCGCCACAGGCACCCAGGATCGCGGCTTTAGCCGCTGAGGGTGACCCGAGGTTGAGGTTCGGAAGATGAAGCGCGATCCCATCTACGGCGTCATGGCCGAGTTCGATTCCGCGCAGGCGCTGGTCGACGCCGCCCGCACCACGCATCAGGCCGGCTACAAAAAGATCGACGCCTACAGCCCGTTTCCCGTCGAAGGCCTGGCGGAAGAAATCGGATTCCATCACGACGAAGTTCCGCTGGTCACGCTGATCGGCGGCATCATCGGCGGTTGCACCGGCTACCTCATGCAGTATTGGATGTCGGCCGTCGACTATCCGCTGAACATCGGCGGCAAGCCTTACCATTCATGGCCCGCATTCATCGTGATTACCTTTGAGATGACGATTCTCTTCGCCGGAATCTCCGCAGTCTTCGGCATGCTCGCCCTCAACGGCCTGCCCATGCCCTATCACCCGGTGTTCAACGTCCCGCGTTTCTCATCGGCCTCGAAAGATCGTTTCTTCCTGATCGTCTTCTCGTCCGACAAAAAATACGATCCCGTCGCCACGCGAAAGTTCCTTGAAAGCTTTAACCCGCGCTCAGTCTCGGAGGTGCCCAGCTAGATGCCGCACCTCAACCAATCTCGGCGTCATCCTGAGCGGAGCCGCCTTTCAGGCGGAGCGAAGGATCTCGCGTGTAGCACCACAACTGTCGGATGCTTACGAACGCCTACACCCCGGTTTTCCCTTCGTGCGCCTTCGTGTCCTTCGTGGTTCAAGGTTTTCGCCGCGATCACCGCGATCACCCTAACCTCCGCCTGCCGCATCGACATGCACGTCCAGCCCCGTGAGAATCCCCTCTCGCGCAGCGACTTCTATACCGACCAGCGCTCCGCGCGACCTCTGGTCGAAGGCACCGTCGCCCGCGGACAGCTACACGAAGACGCCTATTTCTATACCGGCAAGATTGGCAACAATCCCGGCGATGTTATGCCTTTCCCCGTAACCAAAGAAATTCTCGAACGCGGCCGCGAGCGCTTCAACATCTTCTGCGCCCCGTGCCACTCGCGTCTCGGAGACGGCAACGGCTTCGTGCCCTCGCGCGGATTCTCGCGTAAGCCCCCGTCGTTCCACATCCAGCGCCTGCAAAAGGCCCCGGTCGGATATTTCTTCGACGTGATCACCGAAGGCTTCGGCATCATGCCCGACTACGCCTCGCAGATTCCGCCGCAAGATCGCTGGGACATCGTCGCTTACGTCCGCGCTCTCCAACTCAGTCAGAACGCGACCATGGCCGACGTTCCGTCGGGGCAGAAGATTCCTTCCGAGCCACCGAAATTCCGTGACACCGGCACGGGTGCAACGCTACCCATGCCTCTCCCAGCGTCGAATTCGAAAACAGAGGAACAGAAATGAGCACGGCGCCCGTGAAACAACTCGATCTGACCGCCCCCCCAGTGGTGAAGACCATTGGGCAGCGGTCGTTGATCGTCGGCGTCGTGTTCAGCGTTGTCGCCGTCATCCTCGCGCTCAAGAGTCCTGACCAGTTCTTCCGCGCCTACCTGCTCGGCTTCATGGCATGGCTGGGTGTTGCGCTCGGATCGATGGCCATCCTCATGATCCGCCACCTCACCGGCGGTGGATGGGGCATGGTCATCCGCCGCATCCTCGGCGCCGCCATGCGCACCCTGCCGCTGCTCGCGGCATTATTCATCCCTTTAATCGTCGCGGTCTTGCAGCACCGGCTCTATATCTGGGCTCAGCCGCTCGACCAAATCGCCGACAAGCATCTGCGCGAGCATCTGCAAGACATCACTAAGACGTATCTCACGATAAATGGCTTCTGGATGCGCGCCATCTTCTACTTTGCTATCTGGAACCTGCTCTCGTTCCTGCTCTCGCACTGGTCGAAGCAAACCGACGGCCCCGGCGCTCCTGACAACACGCAGAAATTCAAAGCCGTCGCCGGACCCGGGCTCATCCTGTACGGATTCACCATCTCCTTCGCCGCCATCGATTGGGTCATGTCGCTCGACCCGAGTTGGATCTCCACCATCTTCGGCCTGGTCATTCTCATCGGCGAAGTTCTCTCCGCGATGTGTTTCGCGGTCGTCGTCGAGCGCATCCTCTTCAACTACAAACCCATGTCTGAGATGTTGAAGCCCGACTTCGTCCACGACCACGGCAAGTGGATGCTCGCCTTCACCATGGTCTGGGCCTACTTCAACTACTCGCAGTGGCTCATCATCTGGGCCGGCAACCTGCCCTGGGAAATCACCTACTACATGCGCCGCTTAAACGGTGGCTGGGGTGGCGTCGGTCTGTTCATCGTTATCTTCCACTTCGCCGTTCCATTCGGCATCTTGCTGTCGCGCCCATTCAAGCGAAACATCCGCAAACTAGTCTGGCTCGCCGTGTGGCTCATGCTGATGCGCTACGTCGATTTGTTCTGGATCATCGAACCAAATTTCTCGAAGACTTTCACGGTAACGCTTGCGGACATAGTCGTGCCCATAGCCATCGGCGGTTTCTGGCTGGCCTACTTCTTCCGCAATCTGGGTGCGCTTCCGCTGCTGCCGGTTTACGATCCGTCAGCCATTGAAGTTTTGCAACCTGAGCATCATCACGGCGGCGCATGAGCCGGAGCTGTTAGCTACGAGTTAGCAACTGAGAGTTACGAACTGAGTACCGAGTACTGAGTACTGACGATATGAGTAACCAAGCCCATTCCGAGAATCAGCCTGGCAACGGCGGCTACGAGCGTCGGGACATCGGCGTCGCCGGGGTCCTCTATTTTCTCGCCGGCCTCGCCGCCGCTGGATTGATCATCTATTTCGTCGTAGTGGGTATCTATTCGTATCTCGAAAAGCGCTCTGAGGCCGAGCAAGCCCCGGTGAATCCATTGGTCACCAACGCCCCCGCCGACACGCGCAAACTTACGGTGGATTACAAAGAGTATCTGAAGCAGAACTTTCCCAACCCGCAACTAGAAATCGACGAACGCGGTCAACTCGACAAAATCCGCACCGACGAAGCGCAAACTCTGAGCAGCTACGACTACATCGACAAGAATGCCGGCACCGTCCGCATTCCCATCGACCGCGCCATGGACATAATTGCGCAACGCGGACTCCCCGTGCGCTCCCAAGCGACCGCAGCACAGTCGAAGCCAATGCCGGCAAACATGCCGAAAGACGAGAAGAAGGGATCAAAGAAGTGAGCCGTAAGAATCAAAAGTCGAATTCGGCACTAAGCGTTCGGGGCGTCATCCTGAGCGGAGCCGTTTTTCAGGCGAAGCGAAGGATCTCGCGCGGACTGAAACATAGACTGAATGGCTTTTTCGTCCTAGTGTTGCTTGTGCTCGTCGCCCCCACCGCCTTCGGGCAAGGCATGACCAAAGGCATCATGTCCCCGCCCGCGAACGTCCGCCCGCCGTATCTGCAGAACGTCGGCATCGAGCAGCATCTCGACGGACAAGTCCCACCCGATCTCCCCTTCGTCGACGACACTGGCCGCGCCGTCAAACTCGGCGACTACTTCGGCACCAAGCCGCTGATCCTGAACCTCGTGTACTACAACTGCACCATGCTCTGCGGTGAAGCCCTCGCCGGACTCAGCGGTTCCATGAAAATGGTGAAGTTCAACGTCGGCGACGAATTCGACGTGATCACGGTCAGCTTCAACCCGCAAGAGACTCCGGAAATTGCCGCCGCCAAAAAGCAGGATTACCTCAAGCGCTACGGACGCCCCGGCGCCGCCGCCGGCTGGCATTTCCTGACCGGCCCGGCCGAGTCAATCAACGCGCTCACCAAGGCCGTCGGCTTCCAATATCAGTACGATCCGAAAAGCAAGCAGTACGCGCATGCCACCGCCATCATGGTGCTCACGCCGCAAGGCCGCATCTCGCGCTATTTCTACGGCGTGGATTATCCGCCGAAAGACCTGCGCATGGGATTAGTCGAAGCCTCGCAGAACAAAATCGGCAACGCTGTCGACCAGGTGCTGCTGTACTGCTATCACTACGATCCCGCGACCGGAAAATACGGCGCCATCGTGAGCAACATCCTGCGCCTCGGAGCCGCACTCACTATTTTGCTGTTGGGAGGGCTTCTGCTGATCCTGTGGCGGCTCGATAAAGCCGCCCCGCGGCGCAGAGACTGGAGTCATGTGTTAGGAAGTCAGAAGTAAGAAGTCAGAATGAAGAAAGTAAGGCGAAGACGAACCGACTTACTTCTTCATTCTTAGTTCTGACTTTTGCATTTTAGAAATTATGTTCGATAACTTTCCATTATGGCCGGATCGGGCCTCCACGGCCGCAGGCAACGTGGACGCCCTCTTCATCTTCCTGATCATCGTCTCAGGTTTGATGACGGCGCTCATCTTCACCGCGGTCGTCTACTTCGCCGCGCGCTACCGCCGCCGTCGCGGTGTGCTCGCCGAGCAGATCGAAGGTTCCACGCCGCTCGAATTGACCTGGTCGATTATCCCGCTGTTCGTCTTCATGGCGATCTTCGCCTGGGGCGCGGTCGTCTACTTCAAAAGCCGGACGCCACCCCGCGACTCCACCGAAGTTTACGTCGTCGCGAAACAATGGATGTGGAAGCTCGAACACGTCGAAGGTCAGCGCGAGATCAATGAGCTGCACGTTCCAGTCGGCCGCGACGTCAAGCTGATCATGACTTCGCAGGACGTCATCCACAGCTTCTTCGTCCCCGCGTTCCGCATGAAGCAAGACGTGCGTCCCAGGCCGCTACACGGTCGCGTGGTTCCGCGCCACCAAGCCCGGCACCTATCATCTTTTCTGCGCCCAATATTGCGGCACGCAGCACTCGGGCATGATCGGCTCCATCATCGTGCAGGAACCTGCGCAATACGAAGCCTGGATGAGCGGCGGCACCACCGGCCCGCTCTCCGCTACCGGAGAAAAAATCTTCGCCGAACTCGGCTGCGTCACCTGCCATCGCTCCGACACCCAGGGCCGCGGTCCCAACTTGCAGGGAGTCTTCGGCAAGCCCGTGCAGCTCGAGGACGGCCGCACCGTAACGGCGGATGAAAATTACATCCGCGAGTGCATCCTCGATCCGGGCTCCAAACGTGTCAAGGGATTCCAGCCGATCATGCCTACGTTTCAGGGATTGGTAAGTGAAGAACAAGTGAACGCGCTGGTCGCGTACGTGAAATCAATGGCGCAACCCGCCGCAGCTGGGGCCAGAACCGCTACGGCCGAGCCGCAACCAGCTTCACCCCAGGCCCCCGCTACAGGAAGTCAGGTGCAATGAGTATGGCTACCGGTACTGCTCAACCCCCCGCTCAGCCGATCGAGCGCGAAAATTATCTGAACAAGCACTACGGCGTCGGCTCGTGGCTCTTTACCACCGACCACAAGCGCATCGCGCTGCTCTATCTCCTCTCGATCACCTTCTTCTTCTTTCATCGGCGGCTTCTTCGCGCTGCTCATTCGCCTCGAATTGCTCACGCCCGCCGGCGACCTCGTTCAGGCCGACACCTACAACAAGCTCTTCACCATGCACGGCCAGGTGATGGTCTTCTTCTTCCTTATCCCGTCGATCCCCGCCGTGCTCGGCAACTTCCTCGTCCCGATGATGATCGGCGCCAAGGACCTCGCCTTCCCGCGCATCAACCTGCTGAGCTGGTATCTCTACATCATCGGCGGCGTCATGATGTTGCACTGCATGCTGACCGGCGGCGTCGATACCGGCTGGACCTTCTACGTACCCTTCAGCACCGCCTTCAGCAACACCAAAGTGATCGAAGCCGGACTCGCCATCTTTGTCGCCGGATTCTCGTCCATTCTCACCGGACTCAACTTCATCGTTACCATCCACCGCATGCGCGCGCCCGGCATGACATGGTCGCGACTGCCTCTGTTCATCTGGGCACACTACGCCACCAGCATCATCCAGGTTCTCGGGACGCCGGTCATCGCCATCACTCTCGTGCTGGTCGTCGCCGAACGCGCCTTGCACCTCGGCATCTTCGATCCCAAACTCGGCGGAGATCCGCTGCTCTTCCAGCATCTGTTCTGGTTCTACTCGCATCCCGCCGTCTACATCATGATTCTGCCCTCGATGGGCGTCGTCACCGAAATCATCGCCTGCTTCTCGCGCAAGCGCATCTTCGGATACAGCTTCGTCGCCTTCTCCTCGATCGCCATCGCCGTCTTCGGCTTCCTGGTCTGGGCGCACCACATGTTCGTCGCCGGAATTTCCGTCTACGCCGCGCTCGTTTTCTCGCTGCTGAGCTATGCGGTCGCCGTGCCCTCCGCCGTCAAGGTCTTCAACTGGACGGCCACTCTCTACAAAGGTTCGATCCGCTACGACGCGCCGATGCTCTATGCCTTCGGCTTTCTCGGCCTGTTCACCATCGGCGGATTGACCGGTCTCTTCCTCGCCTGTCTCGGCATCGACATGCACGTCACCGACACCTATTTCGTCATCGCCCACTTCCACTACATCATGGTCGGCGGCGCGCTCATGGGGTATCTCGGCGGCATGCATTTCTGGTGGCCTAAAATTTCCGGCCGCCTCTATCCCGAAGGCTGGGCTCGCCTCGCGGCCTTGATCGTCTTCATCGGATTCAATCTGACATTCTTCCCGCAATTCATCCTGGGTTACGTCGGCATGCCGCGCCGCTACTACCAGTACCCGCCGGAATTTCAGGTGCTGAATGTGCTCTCCACCGCGGGCGCAACGGTTCTCGGCGTCGGCTACCTGCTGCCTATGATCTACTTCCTCTGGTCGATGCGTTACGGCAAGCCCGCGCCTGACAATCCGTGGAACGCCGCTGGTCTCGAATGGAAGACGCAATCGCCGCCCACTACTTTCAACTTTGAGGAAGAGCCGGTCGTGACCTGGGAAGCTTATAACTACGACGAAATCGATGCAGGACACAAGGAGGAGGTCAAAGTTGTCGGATAGCACAGTCGTTGGCCTTCACCACGAAGACAGCACCGCCCGGAACTGTTGCACCACTTCGCCACCGAAGAGCAGCAGCGCGACTCCGCCAGCCTCGGCATGTGGATCTTCCTCGCCACCGAAGTCATGTTCTTCGGCGGCCTGTTCTGCGCCTACCTGATTTACCGCGGATGGTACTTCGGCGACTTCGGCGCCGCCAGCAAATCCATCAACGCCACGCTCGGCGCTGCCAACACGGCAGTCCTCATCTGCAGCAGCTTGACCGTCGTGCTCGCCATCTGGGCCGCGCAGACTTCCCGTCGGTTCCTTTTGATCGCCATGCTCGTGCTCACCATGCTCTTCGGTGTCACCTTCCTAGGCATCAAAGGCGTGGAGTATAAAGACAAATTCGAAGAGCATCACGTTCCCGGAGCATCCTTCAGCTTCGATCACGAGAAAATCCCCGGACATCCGGATCAGTACGCCAACCCACGTCACGCCCAGATTTTCTTCTCGCTCTACTTCATCATGACCGGCCTGCACGCCCTGCACATGATCATCGGACTCGGTCTCTTCACCTGGCTCTTGATCATGGCGTGGCGTCGCCGGTTCACGCCCGAATATTACACGCCCCTCGAAATGGGCGGTCTCTACTGGCACTTCGTCGACATTGTGTGGATCTATCTGTTCCCGTTGCTTTACCTGATCGACCGGCACCCGTAAGAACGTTGATGACCGAGGCACCGCATGTCTGACCACTCCAAATCGTCGCCGTTGAAAACCTACTTCGCCGTCTGGGGCGCGCTGCTCGTTGGCACTTTCATCACCTACAAGGCTGCGTACATCGAACTCGGGCGCTTCAACGCCGCTGTCGCCCTCACCATCGCGACCGTGAAGGCCCTGCTGGTCGCCCTCTTCTTCATGCACATCAAAGGCGCCCACGAACGACTCCTGAAACTGGTAGTCATCTCGACAATATTCTTCCTCTTCATCCTGCTAGCTCTCTCCATGGCCGACTACGGTACCCGCCCCTGGAGCTAGTGTGGCTTGCCACTCCCTTACGATGTACTGTCATCCCGACCGGAGCTTCCCAGTCCGATAAGGAATGGGAAGCGCAGTGGAGGGACCTGCAATTTCTCCGCGTGCAACACTGGTGTTGTAATTGGCTCGAGCTAGGGTTTATGTGGGGATGGGCTACCTCGGCTGTCCGCCGGGCGCAGTCCGGCCGCGCCCTACTCTCACTCGGATTCGGACCGGTCCAGTATTCCCAACGCAGCCATAACGTGTAGCCCGTTTGTTCGCGGCAAAACACCGGCCCGCATTCTATAGTCAAACCGCATTTCTCCCTCCTCATAATGTTCTTCAAAATGAACATTGATCGCCCTCACGCCGAGGCCGCGTACGATCTCGGTAAGGGAAAGATCATGCGTTGTGATAAAGCCCATTGCGCCGCTCCGTATCAATCGTTCGACCACTGCCCTCGCTCCCAAAAAGCGGTCATGAGAATTGGTCCCGCCAAGCATTTCGTCCAGCAAGAAGAGCACGCTCCCTCTGGCGGCAAGATCAAGGATCCACCTCAACCGCTCCACCTCCGCTTGAAAACGCGACTTTGCTTGCGACAGCGAATCATGAACCGAAATCGAGCAGCCTACCTGGAACGGAGAGATCACCAATCGAGTGGCACGCACCGGGGCGCCGGCATTGGCCAAAACAGCGTTTACGCCGACCGATCGCAGCAGCGTACTCTTCCCCGACATATTCGAACCACTCACCATGATGAACGGTGTTTCCAGCGTAAGACTGATGTCGCACAGAACGCAGCTGCTATCCAGCAGTGGATGACCGAGTCCCTCGGCCTGAAACAGGGCGGGGGATTCGGGCTTCAGGATAGCGAATGGATAATTCGGATTCTCGTACGAATAGCGAGCGAGACACAGTAGCGCCTCAAACTGACCAAGTGAATCCAGCCATGCCGTCAGCCTCACGCTGTTCCGATGCCGCCAGCGCTCGATCAAGATCGCAAGGTTCGTGCCCCACAAGACGAACGCGGCCATTACGGAAAAATGTTCGAACCGTCTCAAATCCAGCAGCCACGTCAACGAAATTAGTTTCCGGATCCGTTCGGAAGCCTTGCGGGGAGGCTCCATCAGCTGCGCCTGCAGCGATTTCAGCAATGTGCAGTTGAAGCTTTCCCTTTCCACTCGAGATAAAAGCGGAGCCATAAGCGCGAGTTCGGAGGAAGGCATGGTCAGGTTCGCGGCAACGGCCCTGACCTTCTTCAGGAGAAATATCGCGAGCAATCCTGACAGCGCGACTTGTCCAGTAATCATCACAGCCCAATGGTGCCCAAAGAGACCGGCGAACCCAAGCATCGACAAGGCGATGAAACCCATGGGAAGAGTGATCGCAAGAGCCCGTTCGAGCGGTCGAAATTCGATCCCAGGAGCGTTTGCCCAAGCGTGAATCGCTGACGAATTCGATTGCTCCGGTGCGTCGTCTCCGGCACATGCCCAATCCTCACGAAGATCAAGCATGTTTCGAAGCTCGGCGATGGCAATTTGCCTCTCGCTGACTGCGCCGCACTCCCCGGCGCTCAGCAACCAGCGCGCCAACGTTGATCGGCCCACTCCGGTCCGAGCCGTACACAACAGTTCGAAAAGAGACCCTGCGCCAAACAAGTCCAGATCCGAAGCGTAGGGATGCTCATTCGGCCGAAACTCTTCGCCGCCAATGCCTCGCCCTTGCCACTGCCAGCGCAGCCTCGCCAAACCATGATCGTAAAAGCGAACAATCTTCTCGACGCGGCAATGCCTGCGTGCATTCTTGGCGAGCGCTTGAACAATGAACAGCGCGCACACAGAAGGCACCACGATCCAAGGCGCAAAACGCGGCTCCGAGGCATGTGCTTCATACGCAAGCACCAACCCGGCCAGAACGGCTATGAGGAGGTAGCTCCAAAGACGCCGGTGCAGGACTCGGATGCCAGCCAGTTGCCCTTCCCGCTGATTTGAACGTCGGAGATATTCAGTTTCCGGAATCTGTCGAGGGTGGGTCCAATCTGAGGGCACATGGTCACGGTATTGTACCGATGCAGGATTTTCCATGAATGCGCATCTCTTTCCGGGCGCGAAAGCCCGGCAGTGGTTCGAGCTAATGCCTGTGCGCGACTCTGTTCAGAAGTCGGCGCGTGCTTTGGCTTGGACAGATTTAGGAAAGGAAGATCGGTGGCGGACGCTGCAATAGGAAAGGCCGCGTTGGCTCGTCAGCGACAGCGTTGTCCTCTTGGGATCGGGCACAGTATCGCCGATTTAGAAAGGGAGCAGGAAATAGCGTGGTTGAAGCTTTGTCGAAGCAAGCCGCAACAAGTCGGCATATCTTCGGTGACTGTACAACGACATACGCCAGAAGACAGCCACACAACGCGCATCCGACAAGTCTGATGAAGACGCCGATCCCTGCCGTGAGAGGGCGGAAATTCGTCGCGCTATACGCTACGAGGGCGCAAGCCGTGATGCCTACCATCTGTCTGTAGAGAAAGCGGTTCATGCGCAACTCTGGTTGCCAAGTATACAGTGCCGGTATCCTAAGGATGAACCTTCTCCGTTGCCCACCCAATCTGCGATATACTCGCGCGTCAAGGTGAAACATTGCAGCCCACGAGGTGACCTATGGCATTCTGCAATTCCTGCGGCGCGGTCCTGAATCCCGACACAAAGTTCTGCAACAAATGCGGCGTCGCCGTCGCCGCGGGCCCGGTCGCTCCCGGAGTGACCACGTCGCCCGTTCCTTCTCCTTCACCGCAGAAAGGCGGCAGCAGCGCCCTCAAGATCGTCCTGATCGTCGTCGCCGTATTCGTCGTGCATCGGCAGTTCTGGGCGTCGACCACGATCGGCATCATCGGTTATCACTTCGCCAAGCGCGCTCACGTCACTCAGGAAGGCGATCACGTAAAAGTCGAGAGTCCCTTTGGCACCGTCGAATCCTCCAAGGACCCCGAACAGGCCGCCAAAGACATCGGTGTCGAGATTTATCCCGGAGCGCAAGCGCAGAAAAACGGCGCCGCTTCGGTGAGCTTCGGCAGTATGCACACCATCACCGCCAATTTCGAGAGCAGCGACTCGGTCGACAAAGTCTGCGGCTTCTACAAATCCAAATTCCCCAATTCCACGGTCAACACTTCCGATCAAAATCACTGCACCATCGTCTCCACCGATCAGAAGAACATGATCACAATCAACGTCGAGGCCAGCGGCGATACTACAAAGTTCCAGATCACCAGCGTGAGCAAGAAACTGACGTCGTCGTCTAACTAATGCCCGACAGAGTGGCAGATTCCGTACCAGCCCCGCACTCCTCGCAACTCGACGCCGCGGGACTCGCCGGGCTCCTGCGCTCGCGAAGCGGATTCGCGGAGAAGTCCGCTTCGACCACAGCGCCCGCGCCCTCTACGCCACCGACGGCTCCAACTACCGCCAGGTCCCCATCGGCGTAGTTCTTCCCCACGATACCGACGACGTACTCGCCGCAATCTCCGTCTGCCGCGAATTCGGCGCGCCCCTGCTCTGCCGCGGCGGCGGCACCTCGCTCGCCGGACAGTGCTGCAACGTCGCCGTCGTTCTCGATTTCTCCAAGTACATGTCGCGCATCCTCGAGATCGATCCCGCGCGCCGCATCGCCCGCGTGCAGCCCGGAGTCGTCCTCGACACTCTCCGCAACGCCGCCGAAAAACATCACCTCACCTTCGCCCCCGATCCCGCCAGCCACGACCGCTGCACCATCGGCGGCATGATCGGCAACAACTCCTGCGGCGTCCACTCCGTCATGGCCGGCAAAACCGACGACAACATCGAAGAACTGGAAGTCGTCACCTACGACGGCACCCGCCTGAAGTAGGCCAGGTCCTGGTCAGAGGCCATGTGAGTGACGGACGCCCTCGGCCGTCCAGCGGCCCGGAAGTATCGGGCCGCAGCGCGACCGCCGCGATCAAATCCACGATTGCCCTAAAACAAATCTGCCGATCAGTACGCCGATCTCATCCGCCAGAAGTTCCCCAACATCCCCCGCCGCGTTTCCGGCTACAACCTCAACTACCTCCTCCCCGAAAACGGTTTCCACATCGCCCGCGCCCTCGTCGGCTCCGAAGGAACCTGCGCCACAGTCCTCGAAGCCACCTGCCGCCTCGTCGAAAGTCCTCCGCAGCGCGTGCTCCTCGTCGTCGCCTATCCCGACATCTTATCAATGCGCCGATCACATCCCCGAAATCATGGCGCACAAGCCCATCGGCCTCGAAGGCTTCGACGACCTCCTCGTCTACTACACGCGCACGAAAGGCATCAATCCCGAAGGACTCGCTCTGCTCCCCGAAGGCGGCGGATGGCTCATGGTCGAGTTCGGCGGCCAAACCTCGCCCGAAGCCGAATCGCAAGCCCGCGCCTCATCGACGCGCTCAACCGCAGCGCCACACCGCCCAACGTCGCGCCTCTACTCCGGCCCGCAAGCCAAGCGCATCTGGGAGATTCGCGAAGCCAGCCTCGGCGTCACCTCGCACGTCCCCGGCGAGCCGCTCAACTGGGAAGGCTGGGAAGACGCCGCCGTCGCTCCCGAAAAACTCGGCGCCTATCTTCGCGACCTCCGCAAGATGATGGCCGCCTTCCACTACAAAGGCTCGCTCTACGGACACTTCGGCCACGCCTGCGTGCACACGCGCCTGAACTTCGATCTGCAATCGAAAGAGGGAATCGCCAAGTTCCGCAAGTTCGTCGAAGAAGCCGCCGACCTCGTCGTCAGCTACGGCGGATCGCTCTCCGGCGAGCACGGCGACGGACAGGCCCGCGCCGAACTCCTCCCCAAAATGTTCGGCCCCGAACTCATGCAGGCCTTCCGCGAATTCAAGTCCGCATGGGATCCCGACTGGAAGATGAATCCCGGCAAGCTCATTGGTTTGCCTGGAAAGACGCCCTACAAACTCGACGCGCAATCTCCGCCTCGGCCCCAACTACGCCCCGTGGGAGCCCGCGACGCGCTTCCAGTTTCCCGCCGATCACGGCAGCCTCTCGCAGCGCCACGCTGCGCTGCGTCGGAGTCGGCAAGTGCCGCCGCGAAGAAGGCGGCGTGATGTGCCCCAGCTATCGCGCCACGCACGAAGAAGAACACTCCACCCGCGGCCGCGCCCACCTGCTCTGGGAGATGACGCAAGGCAAGCCGGGAAGACGCAGTCATCCGCGACGGCTGGCGCAGCGAAGAAGTCAAAGCACTCGCTCGACCTCTGCCTCGCCTGCAAAGGCTGCAAGAGCGACTGCCCCGTCAGCGTCGACGTCGCCACCTACAAAGCCGAATTCCTCTCTCACTATTACGAAGGCCGCATCCGCCCCCGCAGCGCCTACGCCTTCGGCAACATCGACCTCTGGGCGCGCCTGGCATCGAACGCCCCCGGCCTGGTAAATCTAACAACGCAACTCCCATTCCTCCGCGACATCGCAAAACTCGTAGCCGGAATCCCGCACCAGCGCACCATCCCCGCCTTCGCCCCCGAAACATTCAAAGCAGTGGTTCCAGCCGCACGAAACGACTGGGTGGAACGGAGCGCTGCGCTTGCGAAGCCGCGAGCGAGCTCCGAAACTGCGACCGGAACTTCATCGCCGACGTCGCGCCAGAAGCGATCGGAGCTTCAGCCCCTGAGGTTCTCCTCTGGCCCGACACTTTCAACAACTACTTCCAGCCCCGCGACCGCCCGCGCCGCCGTCGAAGTCCTCGAAGCCGCCGGATACCGCGTCACCATCCCGCGCGCCCACCTCTGCTGCGGACGCCCGCTCTACGACTTCGGCATGCTCGACCGCGCCGAGAGCCCTGCTCCTCGACATCCTCGACCAACTCGAGC
The DNA here is from genome assembly GCA_963788555.1 of uncultured Acidobacteriaceae bacterium. GTDB lineage: Bacteria > Acidobacteriota > Terriglobia > Terriglobales > Acidobacteriaceae > Sulfotelmatobacter. The sequence goes on from CAWBHM010000009.1 coordinate 366,909, forward strand.
CCGAGATCGAAGCCGGCATCCCCGTCATCGGACTCGAACCCAGCTGCGTCGCCGTCTTCCGCGACGAACTCCTCAACCTCTTCCCGCACGACCAGCGCGCCCAAGCCCTGAGCAAACAAACATTCCTGCTCAGCGAATTCCTCGACCACAACTCCGGCAACGCCCCGCTCCCGCAACTCCGCCGCAAAGCCCTGCTCCACGGACACTGCCATCACAAGTCGATCATGAAGATGACCGCCGAAGAGTCGCTCCTCCACCGCCTCGGCATCGACTTCCAGTCTCCCGCCCCCGGATGCTGCGGCATGGCCGGATCCTTCGGCTTCGAGCGGATCGACAAGTACGACATCTCCCAGGCCATCGGCGAACTCGAACTCCTCCCCGCCGTCCGCAAAGCCCCCGCCGACTGGCTCATCATCGCCGACGGATTCAGCTGCCGCGAGCAGATCGCCCAAGGCACCGACCGCCGCGCCCTGCACCTGGCCGAAGTCCTGCAAATGGCGCTCGACTCCATCGCGCGAGTCCAACGATCCCTATCCCGAATCAGCCCGCGATCCGCGAGCGCAGACTCCGAGGTCCGGTCGTCCATGACCCGCGCCGGACTCGGCCTCGGAGCCCTCGCCGCCGGCGGCCTGCTCCTCTGGACACTGGGCCAGCGGGCCCTGGCCGCCGGCTACGTCTGCTCCTTCGCGACTCCCTGCGTCAAAGCGTCAACCGACCCAGTCACGCAAGGTTACACCAATGCTCGGATCGAGCTGCCCTCGGCCTGTCCATCGAGTCGAAGCTCCGATCCAACACTCGGCCCGACCTAGCCCAATCGCCCCAGTTTCTGGGACAATAGATGAGAGCAAGTACGTCCTCGCTCGTCGATGTTCGCTACTCAGCAGAACCGAGTACTGCAAGTACCGAGTACTAGCCTATGGATCGCGAACTCACAACCGAACTCGGAACCGGCCTGGCGAGTCTCGCCAGCCCGCGACGCTCACCGCGGCTCCAGCTCCGTCACGTCGCAAGCCGTCTGCTCCCGCTCCTCTGCGCGGCTCCGTCCTCGTCCTGATCCAGTTCGACGTCTGCGAAGAGATCCACCTCGACGAACTCCGCAAGATCTTCGGCGCCCGCACCGCCGACGCCAGCTTCAAGCAGAAGGCTCCCGGCTACGTCCGCTACCAGCGTCCTCCCGTCGAGGAGACGCTCGATCCCCTCGTCCTCGAAAGCGGCGAGCGCCTCGAAGGCCAGATCAAGTACTACGATTACGGCGTCGTCAGCCTCGTCTTCGAGCTGCCCTTCTCCGGCGACTGGGACACGCTCGTCCAACTCTCCTGCCGCTGGACCTCCGACACCAACTTCGAGACTCTCGCCACGCGCATCGTCAAGCAGAAGCTGGAACGCGCCGCCCCCGCCCTCGTCAAGCCCTACGACCCGAAAGCCGGCGAGTGGCTGCAAGAGGACTACTTCATCTTCCACGTACGCGAGATCGAAGGCTCGCCCTCCGCCAACGCCCTGCTCGCCACTCACGGAGATCAGATCGCGCAGGTCGTTCGCGGCGAAATGTCCACGCTCTCCGAAGGCGAGCGCCAGGAAATTCTCCAGTCCCGCATTTCCTACTATCCCAACGACCTCGCCGTCATCGGATGGAACGCCGCCTTCATCTACGACACCGACGCCGGCGCCGAGACCGCCATCCAGCTTCTGCAGTACGCCAACTCCCAGCTGCTGGAGTTCCGCCACTACGACGAACTTCTCACCAAAGAACTCGAAAACGTCTACGACTTCCTCGAAGCCGGAGGCCACGGACTGGTGGTCGCGCTGGCGCACCGCCCGTGCCGCCTCCAAGCTGCACACCGTCTGCTCGACGTGAACGAACTCACCGAACGCGCCGACAACGCCATCAAGTTCCTCAGCGACATGTTCTCCGCGCGCCTCTACAAACTCTGCGCCCAGAAAGTCGGAGTCCCCGACTACAAAGACCTGGTCAAAGAAAAACTCCAGACCGCCGAAGACCTCTACCGCTTCATGGTCGAGCAATTCAACCAGTCCCGCGCCTTCGTCCTCGAACTGATGGTGGTGGTCATCCTGATCATCGAGCTGATCTACTTCTTCAAAGGCCGCCCGATCTAGCCTGATTCCGTCCCCGACACGGCATAACAACTCAACGGTCATTGCACGAAAGTCATGAGCGTTGCGATTGACGGTGCGCGGGAACTGCGAAAGACTGGCTTGGTATGGATTCCTCTCAGAAAGCCAACATCCCCGAAGAGCCCAAACTGCCGCCGGGACGGCAGCGCCGCCGCTGGGAGCGCTATGACATCACGATCCCGATCTCGATCGCGACGGTGGTGAACGGCGAGCGCACCAACTTCAGCGGGCAGGGATGCGATATCAGCATTGGCGGCTTGCGTCTGTTCCTGACGCGCGAGCTCGATCCGGGGACGAGCCTGCTGCTGGAGTTCCCGCTGCCGTATTCCTCCGCGCAACTCGAAATGCGAGGCGTGGTCCGGAACCGCAGCGGATACACGCACGGCGTCGAATTCGTCAGCCCGACGCGCGATCAGCAGGAACTGATCGAGCGCACCTGCAACGTCCTCGGCCTGCTGCGCTAAGTCCGTTCCGCTTCGCTCGCCATGACACTCTTCCTCTGCGCGTCCGTTTGAGATAATGCGGAGCATGCGAGGACTAAAAGACAAGCGCGTGCTCATCACCGGCGGCGCCAGCGGCATTGGCGCGGCCACGGCGGCCCGGTTTCTGGAAGAAGGATCACGGGTATGCGTGATCGATCGTGACGCCAAGGCCTGCGAGCGCATCCGCCACGAGCAGCCGGGATTGGGCGAAGCGATAATCTCAGACGTTACGGACTTGATGCAGGTGGAGGCGGCGTTCGCCGAGGCGATCCGGCTGATGGACGGCGTCGATGTGCTCATCAACAATGCGGGGATCAGCATCCGGCACAAGTTTCTCGACATCACTCCGGAAGATTGGGACCGCGTGATCGCGGTGAACCTGACCGGCGTGTTCTACGTGGCGCAGACCGCGGCGCGGCACATGTGGGAGCAGGGAAGTGGCGTGATCCTGCAGACCGCGTCGACCAACGGGGTGATGGGATATCCGTATTACGCGGACTACAACGCGACCAAGGCGGGAGTGATTGAGCTGACGCGCTCGATGGCGCTGGAGCTGGCGCCGAAGGTGCGGGTGTGCGCCGTGGCTCCGGGATACGTGCTGACACCGATGCAGCGCGCGGAGTATTCCGACGCGATGCTGGAAGAAGTGAACCAGAAGATTCCGCTGCGGCGGCATGCCACGCCGGAGGAGATTGCGGGGCTGTTCGCGTATCTGGCGTCGGATGATGCGGCGTTTGCGACCGGCCACGTGTTCACGATGGACGGGGGAGAGACTGCGGGAGGGTTGGCGAGCCGATGAAGTGACCTCAGCGGCTAAAGCCGTCATTCAGGAGTGGCGAGTGATCGCAGCGCTTAAAGCGCTGCGCCACCCAAAAGCATCACGCAAAAGCATAACCCAAGAATGTCACATGAAAGTGCTACCCCAAAAGCATCATCCTAGGAGCATCACCCAAAGTGGTCCCCCAAAAGCATCACTCAAAAGCATCACCCGAAAGCATTCAGCGTTGGAGGAGGTTTGATGTTGGTACGCATGTTCTCGCACCCGAGGTTTCTGGTTGTCTACTCGTCGTTGGTGACGTTGGCGTTCGCGGTCACGGTGGCGATGAGCTTTGTCGGGAGTGCACGAGGCTCGGGGAAGATTGCGGAGTTCGACCGCGTCCGCGTTCACCGGATTGATGTGGTCGAGCCCGACGGAACACCGCGCCTGATCATCGCCGATCGGGCGGAGTATCCGGGCAGTTTCTATCATGGACGCGAGATTGACCGGCCGGACCGCAGAGATTCGGCAGGCATGTTGTTCATCAACGATGAGGGCACCGAGGATGGTGGTCTTATTTATGGTGGTGCGACGACCGACGGCAAGCGCGCGAGCTTCAGTCATCTCAGTTTCGATCAGTACGAGCAGGATCAGACGGTGGTGCTGGGGACTGCGCTCCATCCGGATGGAAGCAGGATGGCCGGTGTTTCGCTGCACGATGTGCCGGACGAATCGCTGACTCCGGCGCTGATGGACGAGGTGGAGCGAATTAAGGCCATGCCGCATGGGGATGCGCGCGCCGCTGCATGGGCTGCGTATCAGAAGAAGCATCCGTTCGGACAGGAGCGCGCTTCGTTGGCGCGAGACGTTGATGGGTCCGTGGGATTGGAGTTGAAAGACAAAGACGGGCGGGTGCGGCTGCAATTAAAAGTTGGAGACGATGGGAATCCGGTGATCGCGCTGTTGGACGAAAAGGGCCAGGTGAAGCGGAGCATCTCGATCGAGGATGCTTCTGGGAAATAATTGCGAAGGGTTGGGAACGGAGATCCATGAAAGCGACTGTGTTTCTTGGCGGAGGGCGGATTACCGGGGCGCTCATCGCGGGATTGCGGCTGGCGGGCGACAATCGGTCGATTGTGGTGTATGACCGGCATCCGGAGAAGTTGCGGGCGCTGCGGCGCGAATCGCGGGTGGAGATGGCGCACGATCTGAGATCAGCCATTGAGCGGGCGGAGATGTTGATTGTCGCAGTGCGGCCGGGGTCGGTGAGGGAGGCGCTTGCCGAAGTTAAGGCCTGCGGTGCGACGGTGCCGAAGCTGTGTGTGAGTCTGGCGGCGGGGATTCCGCTGCGGAATCTGCGGGCATGGCTGGGATCTCCGGCGCGCTGGGTGCGGGCGATGCCGAGTCCGGTGTGCCGCATCGGACGAGGGTTGACGCCGGTCTGCTTTGATCGGAGTGTTACGAAGAACGAGCGGCTCCGGGTGCGGAAATTCTTTGAACAAGTTGGGCCGGTGCCGGAGTTGACGGAAGCGCAGATGGATCCGATTACGGCGACGCACTCTCCGACGCATGGATATCATGCGCTTGCAACTTTGGCTAAGGCTGCACAAGACGCCGGGCTGGATCGCGCGACCGCGCTGACGGCTGCGGCCCATGCGTTGAGTGATGGGATTGTGTATTGGCGGCAGAGTGGACAGAGTCTGGAGGAATTGTTGGAGGAAGCGGTGACGCCGGGAGGGATTGCGGCGGCCACGATGTCGGCGATGGATGCGGGTGGGTACGGACGAGTGGTGAAGAAGGGAATTCGTGCGGGAGTCCGGCAGGCGCGGCGGAATGCCATGCGGTGAGTGGCTGTGCGGGCGAAAGATTGGGGATGCGGGTTACTTTTGTCACCAACCGGCGAAAGTCGAATCTGCCACAATTAAGGAGTCCGACGCGCCCGTGAAAAGCCGGGCTGCGAGCGGCATTTGCCATGGAAGTTCTGACTCCGAAAGCGACTCGACGCAGCACGCGGCTCCGGGTGGAGATTCCGGTTAGTGTCACCAGTCTCGACCGGATGCGGCCGTTTGCCGAGCGCTGCATCGTGCTCGTGGTGAGTGCGCAGGGATGCGGCTTCCGAAGTTCCCGCGCGCTGCAGATGGAGACTCCCATCATTCTGAACGATCTGCCGGGAGGCGGAAGCGTGACGGCGCGGGTCGCGAACTGTTTGCCCCTGGGAAACGACGGCAAGTACTTTCTGATTGGAGCTTCGCTGTATACGCACGGGAATGTTTGGGGAATTGCCGATGCTCCGGAAGATTGGAGTGTCGTGGCGCAAAACGATCCGAAGCCAAGCGCGGCAGCCAAGGCAGCAGGCGCGGCCGCGCCCTCGACCTCTTCTGGCAAGCTGACCGTGAACAAGAAGGTGTGGCCTTACAATCTGTTCTCCGAAGGCGCCGAGTTGCATCCGGGGCGCAAGTAATTAGGCTTCTCTAAGCGCGTATTCCTGCCCGCTGGGGCAAAAGGCGCTCCTTTCCGACAGAAGCGAGCCGGTCTTGTTCTTTCGTAACTTCTTCAACTCTCTGCACGCTGCCATACTCTGAGTAAGCCTATGTCCGAACAGAGTGATGCGGCGGTCCCGGCAGTGCGAGCCAGCGAGAAGTTGGCCGAGCGGCCATTTCGCGTGAAGCTGCGCGGATCGGTGCTGGTATTGGTGCGGTTGCCGAACAAGCGGTCGGTGCGAGCGGCGATCCACCAGCTGTCGACGTCGGGCGGAGTGATTCATTTCGAAACACCGTTGGATGAGAAGCTGGAAGTTGAGTTGATTTTCCATCTTCAGAAGACGACGATTCGGGGCAAGGCGCAGATGCTGTTTCCGATGTGGGCGACGCAAGGATGGATGCAGCCGTTTCGCTTCGTGGAACTTTCCGATGCCAATCGGGAGACGTTGGATCAGAATCTGAAATCGTTGCTGGGCCAAGTGGCGAAGAGCGCCGCTGCCGGGGCGTAACACGACTTGTTGTCGTCCAAGTCGTGAGGTAATGTCCGGCGACAGTCTCTCCAAGTACAACCAAGTTCCAGATCACCAAGCAAGAGCGCGACGTAAAAATCCCGGACCCCGGATGGGTCGCGATTGAGGGTAGGGGATCCCTTCGGCTTCGCTCAGGGACCGCCCTTCGACTCCGAAATTGGTCCGCTTTCGCGAGCCAGTCGTCTACGCGCAGAATGACGAATCGAGTTTAAGGTTACCGTAGTTACATGGGTGGTTGGGGTGCAGGGACTATCATCCGAACATAGGTCTTATTCAATGAAACGTCTTAGCTTTCTGGTCTCACTTACCAATGACGACAACGACTACCAGCAGGAACAGGCTGCGGCGGCGGAGAAGGCTGCGCGGCGGCTGGGCGTAGATGTGAAGATCATTCACGCGAACAATGATGCGCTGGCGCAAAGCCAGCAGTTGCTGCATTACGTGCAGGATTCATCGGTGGCGCGTCCGGACGCAATCATGTTTGAACCGGCCGGCGGGACGGCATTTCCGCAGGTGGCGCGGGCCGCTGCGGCGGCGGGCATTGGATGGGTTGTGCTGAATCACGAGGTGGATTACCTCTTGGACCTGCGCCGTACTTATAAGGTTCCTGTATTCGCGATCAGTTCCGATCATGTGGAGGTTGGGAAGATCCAGGGGAGGCAGTTTGCGGCGTTGCTACCGAAGGGTGGATCGATTCTGTACGTTGAGGGACCGGCCAACAGTTCCGCGGCGAAAGAGCGAACCATGGGGATGAACCTGACGAAGCCGGCGAACATTATGGTGAAGTCGATGCGGGCGAACTGGACGGAGGAGAGCGCGCATAAGACCGTGAGTTCGTGGCTGCGGTTGCGGACCTCGCAGGAGAGCCATGTCGATCTGGTGGGAGCGCAGGATGACAGCATGGCGATGGGTGCGAGAAAAGCGTTCAACGAGATCGCGGAATCGGAGCGAGCGCGGTGGATGAAGATTCCGATTACCGGCTGCGATGGAATGCCGAAGACCGGGCAGGCGTGGGTGCGGAACGGGACGCTGGCGGCGACGATCTATATTCGTCCGAACACGGACCTGGCGATTGAGATGTTGGTGGAGACCATCAAGAGCGGCGCGCAATTGCCGGAGCGAAAGGTGACGGATCCGGAGTCGGTGCCGTCGCTGGCGGAGTTGAGTGCGTCAGTGAGCGGTAAGCGCCATTCTGCTGGCGTCTGAAAAGTCCACAAGCCACGTGCACGGCGAGAGGAAGACTGCGGCGGTCGACGCTGGTCGGTCAGGTCCATGGCCGTCCTGTACGACGGGTCGACCGTGAAGGTTTCTGAGAAAACTTCTAATCTAACCTTGATCGGGGGTACGCTTACGTAATGCGACCCCCTTCGGTATTACATCAACGTCACGTTGGACGGATGCTGCGATCATCGTGAAATGTTCGCAGACGAAAACTTACATCGTCACGCGGCGGAAAAGCTCGACCAGGCCGATGCTCTCCTGTTTGGCCGGTTGACTTACGAAATGATGGAAGCAGCGTGGCGGCCGCCGGCGCCGACAGGAGCGAGGCCTGCTTGGATGGAACCCTTCGCCCGGATGATCGACGCGGCGAAGAAGTACGTCGTGTCGAGCACCCTGGACCGGGTCGATTGGAACGCGGAGCTCGTGCGCGGAGATCTGGGGAAGGCCGTTGTGCAGCTCAAGCGGGAGTCGGGGAACGGAGTGCTCGTGGGAGGCGTGAAGCTCCCGCTGGCGCTGGCGGAGCTGGGATTGATCGATGAGTACGAGTTCATGGTGCAGCCCAGGCTGGTGGGCCATGGGCCGACGTTGTTCGCGGGGCTCTCGAAGCGTGTCGACTTGAGGCTAGTGAGCCGGTTGGAGTTCGGGTCGGGGGCGGTGGCGATGCGATACGAGCCAAGAAGGTAGCGATCGGGCGTGTTAGCCCGAGTCGGCCGACGGCAACCTCCTTGAGCGAAATGTCATCCATGTAACGGCGAAGGACGGGCCCAACAGGGCTACCTCTCGTAGTTATGGCCGACCCAGAATTGTCATTCAGCAAATGTCCTCCCTTACAGTGCCTTGGCCTGTGTCTTCTGCTTTCCTTTGTAGGCTGCGGCGGAACGGGATCCAGCACGCCTCCCCCGACACAAGTCAGCATTCAGCTGAATCAATCCAGTGCCACGGTCGTTCCCGGAGCGACGGTACAGTTCACGGCGCAAATCAGCGGCACAAGCAATACGGCTGTCACCTGGACCGTAGATACCGTCAGCGGAGGGAACTCCTCCAAGGGGACGGTTAGCAACGGCCTCTACACCGCGCCGCAGCAGGCGAGCACGCACGTGGTCACAGCGACCAGCGTGGCCGATACCACCAAGTCGGCAAGTGCCACCGTGACGGTACAAGGAAACGTAGCGATCACGCCCGGAACCGAAACTCTGTTGACGGGTGCGATCCAGCAATTCCAGGCCACGGTGAGTGGACAATCGAGTTCCAGTGTCGTGTGGTCGGTGGATGGGATAAGCGGTGGCAACAGCACCTTGGGCACGATTAATAGCGGCGGACTTTACACGGCTCCATCTCAGCCCGGAAACCATAGCATTGGCGCCGCAAGCGCCACGAACGCGGCCGACAGCGCGACGGCGGCTGTCACAGTATTTTCATTCGTCATTGCTCCAACCGGCGCCACCGTTGCACAATCCGGAACACAGCAATTCACCGCGACGATCAACGGTATAACCAACACCGGAGTGACGTGGACTGTCGATGGAGTCGCGGGAGGAAATCCGAATAGCGGGACGATTAGTACGACGGGCATGTACACCGCTCCATCTCAGGCGGGAACGCACACCATTGCAGCCACCAGCGTGGCGGATACAGCAGCCATCGTCAGTACGACGGTGAGTGTCTCGGGCACGATTTCGATTAGCCCGAATACGGCGACCCTAGTCACCAGTGCGACGCAGCAATTCACCGCTACCGTGACAGGACAAACGAATGCGACGATCTCATGGTCGGTGGATGGGGTGGCTGGGGGCAACGCGAGTGTTGGCACGATCAGCAGCAACGGTCTTTATACTGCTCCGGCGCTAGCGGGGAGCCATACGATTACCGCGGCGAGCGGAACGAATACCGCCGACAGTGCGACTGCGCCAATCACAGTATTCTCGTTCGCGATTTCTCCTACGAGCGCTGCGGTTGGACAAGCGGCGACGCAGCAGTTTACGACGACCATCCAGGGACTTACGAACACGAGCGTGACGTGGTCGGTCGATGGAGTCGCGGGAGGGAATGCGAGTAGCGGAACGGTGAGTACGACAGGGTTGTACACTGCTCCGTCTCAACAGGGAACGCACACCGTTGCGGCGACCAGCGTGGCCGATACAGCGGCCAGCGTCAGTGCGACATTGAATGTGGCCGGTCCGATTTTGATCAGCCCGACTACGGCAACCCTGGTGACCAGTATGACGCAGCAATTTACCGCCACGGTTACCGGAATCACGAATCCGACGATCTCATGGTTGGTGGATGGAGTGACTGGGGGTAACGAGACCGTGGGGACGATCAGCAGTAGCGGGCTGTACACCGCACCGGCGCTGGCGGGAGCCCACACCGTTACAGCCAGCGATGGAACCAGTTCCGGTGACAATGCGAGCGCACAGCTCACGATATTCTCTTTCACAATCACTCCGAGCCAATCCGCAATTGGACCCAGTACGACCCAGCAATTCGCCGCGACGGTAAGCGGCATCACCAATACGGGCGTGACGTGGTTGGTGGATGGCGTCACGGGCGGGAATAGTTCTGTTGGCACCATCAGCACGAGTGGACTCTATACGGCACCGAGTGGGTTGGGCGCGCACACAGTTACGGCAGCGAGCGTGGCTTATCCAGCGGACGTGGTCAACGCGCCGTTGACCGTCATTAACGAGGCGCCACTTGCGGTGTTGACGTATCACAACGACGACGCGCGCGACGGAGCCTACACGCAAGAAACCACACTGATGCCATCGAATGTGAATTCAACTCAGTTCGGCAAGCTGGTTTCTTATCCTGTCGATGGCCAGATCTACGGACAGCCGCTCTACGTCCCGCAGCTGACGATCAATGGCGCCAAGCACGATGTTGTGTTCGTAGCGACACAGAACAACAGCGTGTACGCTTTCGATGCCGACGCTACATCGAGCAACCCTAGTACTTTTTGGCAAGTCAATCTGGGCGCGCCGAAAGGCGCCTACGACGATGCCGGGCCATGGCCGGTTGTTGGAGTTCTCTCTACCCCGGTGATCGACTCGACGACCAAAACGATCTATGTGGTCACTCACCTCGCCAGCGGAACTCCGGAGTATTGGCTGCACGCGCTCGACATCACGACAGGCAAGGACAAAGTGAGTGCGGTGGGGCTCTCCGGTTCGGTGGGAAGCGACTACCTTGGTTTCGGCTGCTATCAGCGCATGGGGCTGGTGCTGGATCCGGTGACGAACGAGATTTATGTTCCGTTCGGAAGTTGTCCCAACGGCTGGATCTTTGCCTACGACAAAACGACCCTGCAACAGAAGACGGTTTTTGAATCGACCAATGGAGCGGCGGGCGGAGGTTTCTGGGGAAGTGGTACGGCGCCTGCGATTGACGACGTGACCGGCGATCTTTATGTGATGGACGGCGCCGATGCCGGGGATCAGGCGTGGATCTCGGCCAACTCCATGGTCGGCTATAACAATTCGTTCTTGCGGCTGGCGGCGAGCAATTTGTCGGTCCTGGACTATTTTGCGCCGGACAACAATATTGCGCTGGCCACCAGCGACGCGGATCTCGGGAGCGGCGGAAATATCATTGTTCCCGGTTCTACTTCTGTTCCGCACATCGTTCTGGGAGGCGGCAAGGATGGGAACATCTTCGTCGTTAACCGCGACGGCATGGGCGGCTACAACGATACCTCAAACAACGTTTTGCAGAGCGTGCACACCGGCACGTCACAGTACAACAATATTTTTGATACGCCCGTGTACTGGAACGGAATGATATATTTCCACGCCAACGGAGACGTGTTGCGGGCATTCAGTTGGACCGCCGGAGCAGGTTCGGGCCAGCAGCTTTCCTCGAGCCCGGTCTCGAGCGCGACCGCAGTCTTCGGGCAGCATGGCGCCACGCCATCGCTTTCGGCGAATGGGAACAACAACGGCATTATCTGGGACATCGACAATTCGGCTTACGTCAACACGAATCCCATCGCTAGCGGTCCGGCGGTTCTCCATGCATACAACGCTACGAATGTCGCCACCGAACTCTATAACAGCGCGCAGGCGGGCAGCAGGGATCAGGCCGGGCTGGCGCTTAAGTTCACGGTGCCCACGATCGCCAACGGGAGAGTGTTCGTTCCGACCGGCTCGGAGCTGGATATTTACGGGCTGTTGCCGTAGGGGTAACGACGCCGACATCGTCAGAGACGACGATCTTCCAACAGCCACGACGGTTATTGTGGCGTGAGCTTCTGGAATCTTCTTCCGCTCACGCCACATTGATGGTCACAACGCTTTGTCAGCACACATCGGACAGAGTGTGCATCCTCTACCGATGCTTCGCCTGCGCCTGCGTTGCCAGCTTGGCCTGCCTCTCTTTCATCTTCTGCATTACCTCGGGATGGCGCGCCCACTCGATGTTCTTTTCGTCCGGCGCTCCATACAGCTCGGGGTGCAGGTAGTAGCCGCGCTCACGCTCAGGCTTTTCCACTTCCACCGGAATGCGATGAGCGTTGGCCCAGGCATCCTGGCGAACGCCGGTCACCTGCCAGGAGACTTTCATTCCGGACTTGCCGCCGGCGATCTTGAACTGGTTGTTCGAGATTTCCTCGGCGACATACACCGGAGCGAAGCCGCCAATGCAAGTGAGCTGGTAGCGGTAGTCGCGATTGAGCGTCCCGAACCACTCGGGCAGGGCGATGACCGCCTCACCGTTGGCGTCGAGCATGGCGTTGCCATTGTAGATGTTCATCATGTCGGGTGATTCGACAAAGGAGTGGTAGAGGTACTTGTTGGCAGGATCGAGCGGATGATCGATCTTGAACGAGCCGCTGCTCTTGCTGAGATTTCCGCCAACGAAGACATCACCGCTGAAGTATCCAGCGTAGCCATTCGCCAAAGCGCCGCTTCCGGCCCAGGCATCCAAGCCATCGCCACCGAAACCAACATTCGAGCTGCCCCCTACGAGGAAACCGCCGAGCCCGGCACTGTTGAAACTGATGTTGGTGATGTCATAGCCGCCGGCTGCGTAGAGAGCGTAGGACGCTCCTTCTCCCGATCCCGTGTCGTTCGACCCGAAGATCGCGCTGCCGAAAATCCGCGTGTCATTGGGAGGATCTACCTCCAGCATCCAGCCTGGACTCTGAACTCCAATTCCAACGAGTCCGAAGTTCGTGATGGACAACCGCGGGGTGTAGGCGGTGAAGAAGTCGAGGCCATATTGGTTGTTGGAGCCGGCGCGGTCAGAAGCGATGACTTCGCCGCCGCCGCCAAAGTTCAGCGCCGGAGACCAACTGCCGTTATTGATCGCAGCCGCGTCGACTTCAACCGTGCCTGAAGCGACATTGCCAGTCGGCGTGGTGCCAGCGGAGACTTCGTTGGTCGCCGACAGGTTGCCGATTACCGCCTGATTTCCAGTGAAGGTATTGGCGGTGTTCAATTGCGGCACTTTCGTGGTGTCCAAGTTCAGCGTTGTCGTCGACCCCAATGCCACGGAGCCGCCGCCAGTCAGGCCAGTGCCTGGTGCCACCGTCAATGACGAATGCTGCAGCATGGTGTTGGTCACACCGCCGGTGGCGATGCTCAGAGTTCCGCTGGTGGTGATTGGACCTCCAGTAAGACCTGCGCCGCTGCCGACGCTGGTTACGGTGCCTGTGCCGGCCAGCGTTTTGCACACCCACGCTGTGCCGCTATATTGCAGGACTTGGTTCGTGGTGCACGTCTTGAGTCCGATGGTGTAGGTGCCGCCGAAAGACATGGCTCCGGGTACCGTCAGACCTCCGGCGGTGCTCGAATTCAACGTGACTTTCGAATTCTGCAGCATGGCATTGGTGATACCGGCAGACGGAACTTTGAGACTCAGAGTGCCACTCGTGCCTCCGCCCGACAGGCCGCTGCCGCTGGCCGTCGTGATGCCTGTGATGGTGCCGGCCCCGGGAAAAGTCTGGCCCGAGATGAAAGTCACTTTGCCGGTCGAATCGATCTTGAAGGTTGTTCCGCTGATCGCCACCGTGTTGTCGGTACTCTTGGGGAAGAGCGTCAGTGTGTCGCGAATGTCGCTCTTGCCGCTGACGTCGAGTGTGGCGGCCGGGGCCGTCGTGTTGATACCAATCTGGCTGCTCTTCTGGAAGATCACGGAATCCACGATGTCGCTGGCGGTATCCCACATGGGGATGAAATCCAACACACCTTTGCCGGTGACAGCAGGATTGGCGGGCGGCGCCGAAGTCTTAGAAGTGGCAGTGGCGGACGTGGAGGTGTTCGCAGCGGCGGAACTGGTGGAAGCGGTTTTGCTTCCGTTGGCCAGCACGAACGCGGACGCTGGCAGACCACCGATGGTTTGCGCGTCCCCGGCTTTCAGGGCGTACGGTACGGCCACGAGAAGAACGCGTGCTTGCTCTGTTTGTCCTGAGATCTGCACAGCCAACCAGCGAGGCTCGCCGCTGGCGAACGAATCGGCGAGCGATGCGTCGAGTTTGGTGGAGCCCAGTGTCGCCGTGTAGTGCCCACTCTTGTCGGGCGTGATGTTCTGCGTTTCGATCCAGAGCGGAGAGCCGCCTTGCTCCTCTTTGTAGAGCAAGAACGTCACGCCGGTCACGCCGGTGACGGGTTTGCCGGTGGAATCTTTTAGAACGCCGCTGTAGTTGACCAGACCGGGTACCGCATCGCCAACGGTCGATGCCGATGCCGCGCCGACGGACGCACTGTCCTGCGCCAGGCTGGAGAACGTCATGCTGCACACTACTGCCACCAGGCTCCATACGAGCCCCCACTTCCTGAGTCTCATAGTCTGCTCCTTTAATAAGGTTCGTGCGCCCCGCTCACCCGAGCAAAGCGGTCGCGCGGATCCGGAAGAAAAGATCGTCAGGCGGGCTCGTCCGGCCGGGCTGATGACCTCGATTCCTTGTTGTTCTTGAGGGCCCTGAGAATGCTGCTTGGCGGATGAACCCGCCGGGACACCAGGTCTTCTAAGACCAGGCTGGTCGGCGGGCATACAACCACAAACTGAAATGGTTCCGCTTTAGGATAGTGCGGCCGATTCCGAAATCGTTACAGGGAGAGATCCACTTTCGAGCGATTCGAGGCAGGAAGCTGGGGATAAAGATGCTGCTGGACAACGTTTGGTACGCCGGCGTACAGTGGCTTCAATGATCGCGCCAGGAAGATGAATATCTTCGGGAGGCGAATATGCATTGCCCGCACTGCGCGTCTGACACTCAGACGGAACTCACTGCTGAGATCAACATCCATTTCACCGGCCTCAGAAATATTGATCGCCCCGGTGTTCTGGTATTCCCGCAACTTTTGGTCTGTTTGGACTGCGGCTTTTCGTGGTTTACCACGCCGCATGACGAATTGGCACTTCTTGCAATGTGTTCTGCGAAAGATGATGCCTCAGCCGGAACAGCGGACGGTCGCAACGCCGCGCTTCGCCGCTCGACGGCTGCTTGAGCTTCGAGCGGGTTTCGCGAGCTACCGGCCAACAACTGAGAGTCATGAGGCTCGCGCCGTGTCCCGCTCCGAGCATGTCGCTCGAAAACCGCCCAGGACAGGGTAAACGCAGCTTCAGCACGAGAAAAGCTGGGCCCGCCCCGACACAGCTTTGAGCGGATGATAATCGCGCTCGTCGATTGTAAGGCCGTCTTCGCTAGTAGTCCTTGAGCAGTCCTTCTTAGCCTGGATTGCCGTCGAGCCTATCTGCTTGCCTGGGCGACGAATGCACTGACTCCAACTTGACGAGGTCAGTGAGGGTCAGAATTGTTTGGCCATGAAGGCCCTGCTCAGAGGAGCGAGTCAAACGCTATTTGTGATTGCTGCTTTGCTGCTCTTTGTCGGAGGGCTCGCGCGTTTGGCCGCCAGAGATTTGACGATCAGGATCTTCACTATCTCCTGGTCCACATCCGCCAGCTTCTTGATATAGAGGCAGCCCTTGCCAGTCGAATGCTTGCCAAGTTTTGCGAGCAGCGCCTTAGCCTCATCAAAGCCAGTCACCCCATATAAAACAGTTGCGGCCTTACGCGGCGAAAAAGCGATCACCGGCGCATCGCCCTCGCGGCCGCTCTCATACTTGTAGTGGCAGCTGCCGAAGCCAATGATGGATGGTCCCCACATGCGCGGCTTTTCTGCGGCCGCGCTTTGCATCAACTTGATCAGAGCCTTGGCGTCTGAGCGCTGGACCGGGTCCGTGAGGGCATCGATAAACGCCGTCACACTGAATTTGGTGGGCTTGGTTTTGTTGTCCGCCATGGTTCCTGCCTTTCGCTCCCAAGGCTAAACCAGTCCGCGATGACGGGCAAACATGAAGCAATTGCTGTCAAGAGGAGATTTTGCGCCGACCAACTTATTGTGTGTGTGTTTTGTACGCCAGAGGACCGACAAACGGGCATCGGCATACTAGACTCCCACCGAGAATTTTCTGATGCCAAGTTCCGCAGAGCTACGATGCTCGCAGTGCGACCAGCCTGTAGAACTGGAGAGTGCGAAGACCGATGAAGACGGGCAAGCGATCCACGAGGAATGCTACGTCTCGAAAAGCACAAGACCGCAGCCTGCTCCGTCGGAGTACCTCGGGGGAGACGGCGAAGATAACCGCCGCAGAGATGGCGCAGAAGGCCCAAATAGACCCAAAATTGTTTAACGAAGTTCTACGCGATGCAAACTTCGACTGGCACAAACGCAATGCTCGCTGGTCAGTCAAGACCGGGAGTGAAGAGCACCGTGCCATGCAAGCTGTCATCGACAAGATTTGCCAGAGAAACTGAGGCCGCAGAAGCTGAGAACAAGCATCCCCGGCCAACTCCTCCCCTAGTTTCGCTTCCAAATGCGTAACCACCACAATTTGGTGCGATGCCTGAATTCGTGAGATGGGGCCTTTGCAACGGTGTCGCACACCCAACCTCACCGAACCGCCCTCAAATAATCTTGCATTCACCGGGGTGCCGATCACTGCCCAGTTCCCGCCAGGCTCACGGTCTGGGGGCTGCCGCCTCCCGTGTCCGCGATTGAAACCAGTGCGCTGCGGCTGCCCTTCTTCGTTGGCGTAAACGTCACACTTATGGTGCAGGTGGCCCCGCCGGCGACCGCTGATCCGCAGGTGTTGGTCTGGGCAAAGTCTCCGGAGTTCGCTCCGGTGATCGTGATCGACTGCACGCTGAGGGTGGTTTGCGCCGTGTTGGTGAGGGTCAGCGTGTTCGGAGCGCTCGTCTTGCCTACGGTTTCGGTTCCAAAGTTAATGCTGCTCGCGGAAAGTGATACCACGGTACCCGTTCCTGAGAGGGTTACGTTTTGGGGACTGCCCGTCGCGTTGTCGAAGACACTGAGCGCGGCCGGTCGCGAGCCCCGTGCCTTCGGTCTGAACACGACGCTGAATGTGCAACTGGATCCCACGGCGACGGTCGCGCCACAGTTGTTGCTCTCAAGGTAGTCGAGAGGGTCGGTGCCCGTAATTGTGATCTTCGAGATGGTTAGAACAGCAGTTCCGGTGTTGGAGAGCGTAACGGTTTGCGGCGGGCTGGTAGAGCTGACGAGCTGTGTGGCAAAGGTCAAGGTCGTCGGCGAGAGAGTTACGACCGGAGCGATCCCGGTTCCGGTCAGGCTGACGGCTTGCGGGCTGTCCGGAGCGTTGTCGGTGACACTGACTGTGCCGGTTCGCGTCCCGGCCGCGGTGGGAGCAAAGGTCACGGTGATAGAGCATTTTTTCCCAGCCGCGATTGTAGTGGTACAGGTGCTGGTGACCGCGTAATCGCCGCTGGCAACGATGGTGTTGATCGTGAGCGTTGACACCCCGGAGTTGGTCAGAATGATCGTCTGCGGGGGGCTCACGGTGCCGACGGTTTGGCTGGCGAACGTCAGGCTGGTGGGGTTGAGCGTAACCAGCGGGCCGCTCTGCACGCTCTGAGTAAGGGGTGCGCCGGTGTGCGGGACGAAGTTGGTGTCACCAGAATACGAGGCGGTGATCGTATGGCTGCCGACGGAGAGTGTGGAGGTCGACAGGTTGGCCGAGCCGGCGGTCATAGTTACTTTCCCGAGCGAAGTGCTGCCGTCGTAGAAAGTGACCGAGCCGCTGGGAGTGATTGTGGTGTTGATGCTGCCTTTGATCTTGGCGGTGAATGTGACGGACTGGCCGGGGGCTGAGGGATTGGGGGAACTGGTGGTAGTGATGAAAGTTCCGGCGGTATTGAGGAGGATGCTGACGGTGCTGCCGCCAATGTAGCTTGCCGGCCGCAATGTCGGGAGCGCCATCGGCGTTGAAGTCGCCGCCAACCAGATATGCGGGGTCACTGGCAGCTGCAAAGCTTACGGGAGCCTGCAGGGTTCCGTTGCCCTTGCCAAGGTAGAGGTCGACGGCGCCGTTATAGTTGCCCCCGGCAATGTCCATGAGGCCGTCGCCATTGAAGTCGGCGACGATCAAGCTGTAATAAGATACCGTCGTTGTGGTCGTGATGGCCTTCTGAAAAGTTCCATCGCCGTTACCGAGGGAGATCGTCATAAAAACGGCTTTGGTAGATGGGTCGGAGCCGGACGCGATCAGGTCCAGCTTGCCGTCGCCATTGACGTCGGCGACGGTGACCGTTTGGAAGTCGTCCTTAGCATAGAGTTGGGGGGCGCCGAAGGTTCCATCGCCGTTGCCGAGCATGACAGTGAGTCCGCCCCTTACACCACCGCTGCCGACGCTGGCCACAACGACATCAAGTTTGCTCGTCGCCATTGAAATCGGCGAGCACGAGCGCGTCCGGCTCGCTTTGGCCAACTGGGGTATCTGTGGCAGTGCCGAAGGTTCCGTCGCCTTTTCCCAATAACACGCTGATGTCGTTACTGTTTTGGTTGGCAGCCACCAGGTCGAGGATGCCATCTCCGTTCAGATCGCCGGCGGCGACGAAATCAGGTCTAGAGTCCGCGTTGTAGTTGACACCTACGCCGAAGGTTCCATCACCATTTCCGAGGGCGACCGATAGTGACTGTTCGGCATCCGGGAGGTAGACCAGATCAAGCTTTCCATCGTGATTGAAATCTCCCGCGGCGAGGGAGTAAACCTCCGCCGCAAACCGGGTTCCGCATGAAAGGTTCCGTCGCCATCGCCCAGTAAAACCGCGGTTTCCGCGAAAGCCAGATCGGGGATGCCGTCGTTGTTGAAGTCGGCGGAAAGGCCGGGGCCGCCACCATCGCTGTAGACAGGAGCTTCGAGGAAGGTTCCGTCGCCTTTGCCGAAAGTCACCGCAATGGACGGGACTTGATAGAGCAATCCAACGACGTCGAGAAAACCGTCGCCATTGAAATCGGCGATGAGCGGTTGTTGCAGCCCGGCGGAAACATAGAAGTTCACGCTCGTTTGAAAAGTGCCATCTCCGTTACCGAGCAGCACGGCCAGAGCGGGTGAAACTCTATTTGCGATGACGAGGTCGAGATTGCCGTCGTGGTTGACGTCGGCGAGAGTGACACCCTCGATCGCCGATGCTGCAGGAACGGTTTTGACGATTGAAAAGTGCCGTCGCCGTTGCCCAGAGAAACGTACACATTGGTTCCTACTGGAATGCGATGAAGAATGACGAGATCGAGATGGCCGTCGTGGTTGAGGTCGCCCACAGCCAGACCAGTCATGGAGATGCCGAAATAGGTGGTCTTGCCGGCCTGAAAGGTTCCGTCACCATTTCCTAGAGCGACCGTAACATTGCCGTTTGAGGATGTGGCGACGATGAGGTCGAGCTTGCCATCGCCGTTGAAATCGGCGGTGGCGAAGCTGGTGGCGCCACCGCCTAGAGATAAGGTGGTCGGCGCTTGAAGGGTTCCGTCGCCGTTGCCGAGAAGGACGTTGACGTCGGGCGTGGAGCATTCGAGAACGACAGGGCGACATCGAGGTTGCCGTCACTATTGAAGTCGCCGACGACAATCGTGGATGGAGTGCCCGCCACAGAGACCGTCTTGCCTTGCTGGAACGTGCCATCGCCATTGCCGAGCATGATCCTGACTGCGCCGAAACCATTTTTGTCGGGATACTGGCCGATGACTACGTCGAGCTTGCCGTCACCATTGAAGTCGCCGACTGCCATGCCTATGAGTCCGGTGCCCGCGACATTGGTAGCGACCGGAGCCTTGAAAGTTCCGTCGCCGTTGTTGAGCGAGACTGACACCTGGTATGTGGTGGTGTAACTGAAGAAGACGACGTCGGGTTTGCCGTCGCCGTTGAAGTCGCCGACCGCAATTTGTGTACGGTATACGTTGCCGAGGCTGAAGATCCTGGGCGCGACAAAATTCTGTGCGGAAGCCAGAGTGGCCAGGGTGAGCAGCGAAGTGATCAACAGGATACGGTTTCGCACCGAGATCTCCTTATACCGAATTCAGCGGACGCCTGAACCAACGAGTCGAAGGCTATCCTCGACCTGTCTCGGACGCTGAGCCAGCAACGGCCGCGCTCGGAAGGAAGGCTGAGCCGAGATTGCGGGGGATTGTACATCCCGTCGGATACGGCGGACTAGTGTGAAGGGATTTGCAGGGTGGACAGGACTCAGCCTCTGTCATCTATCAGGCATTCGCACAAGCTTGCGTCTTTTGTTCGCCAGACAGACGAAAGGAAAGCGCAGCTCGCGCTTGAGGAGATGTTGCGCCGATTGAAAACCTGCGATTTCTTGCGTTTATCTCAGAGGGCAGTTTTAACGGTCGACTCAGGCCCATGTAGTAATCAAACGTTTTGAATAACGGACGACCACAATCAGCAGAAAGGTTGGCATTGCACAACGAAACATTTGCGAGTCTTCGTCGACAATAGAGCCGCAATCTTTACTGCTGTGAGACTTCGCAATCCCGTATTGAGTTGCGACCGAGCACGATAGTGGAGAGCTTCTTGTCACAGAGGGACGCCGCCCTTACAAAAACGGGTTGAGCGATATCGGGATTTATCGTCAGCTATAGCAAAGTTGACATCCTCCAGAGCGGCGGCCTTGCGAGAAACTGTCACGGTTTACGCCCATTGGCTTTCCCGCCGGTCAACTCCCAAGCACTCTCTTCGGTTCGGCTTTTTCCTTGCGGACGAAATGAAGGTATGCGCCGACACTTAGGAAATTGATCAACACCGCGACCACGTTCCATGCGATCACCGGTCGCGAAAGAATCAACAAGCCGTAGTAAACCCATAGAACCTGAAAGGCACCCATGATTGCCGTCATCCTTGGGTTCATGCCAGCACTTGACCGTCGCCGGAGCATCGCCACCAAGTCCGGCACAGCGGCAAAGGTTGTTCCAAACCCCGCCACAATGCCGACGATATCTGACCGGTGAAACTTGGGGTCGAGTAAGCTCGGCGTGTCGTGTGGAACGAGGTCTTGACAGCCACAGAGCGTGATCAGGCTCAGGAAGAGAACCACGAGATAGAAAATGACACGTCTCGTTTGCATTGGACCTCCATCGTTCTGCTGTGGGATTCGTCGCGGCAAGGAACATACACCCGCAGGTGTGACACCCAGACATCCCCAAGCGATTTTCGCGCCTTGAGGGTCGGTTAGAACCTGTCAATTCTCTCAGTGAACCACTCAGGAGGCCCCGTGGGGTAGATGAGCGCTATGGGGATGTTTTCAACAGCGCAGCAATTTCTTGTGTACGGTCGACGTTTTTCAACCGATCTCACTTCGAGATAGCCAATTACCTTCGTTATGTCCTTCCGACCATTTGAGTAGAATCACGGCCATTTATGCCTCAGAGTCGTCTCATTAAACCGTCTCACGGGTCAAAGGGTCGTCTCAACTTGATCCAGAAAGAAGAATCCGTGAAGGACTGGCTCATCAAACTCATCGGTCGGCTTGGCCTAGCCCTACTGAAATCCAGTTTCAATACTCAGACCAAGCGGCGGCGGAGACTTCGACCGTCTCCGCAGATCCCCCCGACGATGGAAAAAGAGAAGTTTGAGGAGACGGAAAAAGAAAAAGCTGAGAAAGCCAAGCGAGAAGCGATGGAAGAACAGTGGCGCGGAAACGGTTGTTTCAAAGATTCTTCCGGGAATTGGGTGGTTCCCGATGACTTGATGCGGCGTTCATTGCCAGGCGGGGAGGATAGATGATGAGCACACCCAGGTGGTGTGAGGATATCAACTATTCGCTCAAAGGTGCAGGAAGGGCGCTCTTTCAGGTGACCAGGGTTGAGCAGGCAGAAGCAACGGACTTATAGTTCACGAAAGCAAGCACATTACACGCATTGAGAGTTCTGAGCGTAATGGGGACTTCTCAACAGCTAGGGCCTCCTGGAACATCGAGCTGGTGAAATCAGGGGTTAGCAAGCAGAAGCTGCACAGGCAGTATCATAGAGTCGCACCTTTGGCGGACCGGATTTCGTCTTTCCCTTCAGGTAGTTTTCATGTTCAACCCCTAGGGTTATCCTGAACATTTTTCGGAATATCTGCTGGAGGATATCAATGAACTCTCGGACTTTATTTGCTGGTGTTCTGATTGCTGCCGTCTCGTTTACGCTGGGCGGGCGGATGGCTGCGCAGGGCACGTGGGCGGTCGAAAAGACGTTTCACATCGGTGGTGAGGGCGGCATGGACTATATCACCATGGACTCCAAGAATCACCGACTCTACGTTCCCCGGAGCACGCACACGATGGTCATCGACGCGGACTCCGGCAAAGTGGTCGCGGATATTCCCGGGCAGAAGCATAACCATGGGGTAGCTTTAGTTCCTGAGGCTGGACGAGGCTTCATCAGCGACGGCGAGGGCGCGGTCGTGATCTTCGATCTCAAGACGAATGCTGTGCTGGGATCGCTCAAAGCGCATCCCGATGCGGACGGGATTATCTTCGACAAAGCGAGCGGGCTTGTGCTGGTCGTTTCGGGCGACGATGGAGTGCTGATGACGATCAAGCCCGACGTCGATCCGAAGACTGGGTCCATTGATGCTCCCATTGATTTGGGCGGCAAGCCCGAGTTCCTTGCTGCCGACGGCGCTGGGAAGGTCTATATCAATTTGGAGGACAAGGACCAGATCGCGGTCGTCGATCTCAAAGCGAGGAAGGTATTGGCGCACTGGCCGGTCGCTCCGGGTGGATCCCCCGTGGGACTATCGATTGACACCGAGAAGCATCGTCTATTTATTGGGTGTCGGAAGCCGCAGAAGATGATTGTGATGAGCACGGAAGACGGCAAGGTGCTCGGGGACCTGCCGATCACGGCCGGCGTCGATGCGACGAAGTTCGACGGGCATCAGGCGTTCGCGAGCTGCCGGGACGGCAAGCTTCACGTTGCGGGCGAGACTGCGCCTGGCAAGTTCGAGATCCAGCAGGTCGTGACTACTGCGGTCGGCGCCAAGACCATGGACGTTGATGCGGAGAGGCACAAGATCTATTTGCCCACAGCCGAGTTTGAAGAAGCGAAGCCGGGAACTCGCCCGGCGGCTAAGCCCGGGACGTTTATGATTCTCGTCGTCGGGCAACAGTAAGAATGTTGAGTTTGATCGTTTGAGTTTGATCTGCGGTCCGCTTGCCTTCGCCTTCGCAGGACGGACGAATGCGTCCGTCCCTACGTGTTTTCGTTAGCCTTCCATCGTTGACACATCTCCGGCGTCGACGCCGGCTTCTTTGGCTTTCAGGAAGCGGCGCAGAATCTTTCCGGAGCGCGTCTTGGGCAGAGAGGTGACAAACTCCAGCGAACTCGGGGTCGCGATCGGGCCTAGTTCGCGGCGGACGTGTTCGATGAGGGCTGCGGACAGCGCCTCTGAGGGGCCGTGATCGGCGCGGACCTGAACGAAAGCCTTGATCGTTTCTCCCTTCAATGGATCGGGAACGCCGATGGCTGCGGCTTCGGCGACTGCAGGATGCGAGACGAGGGCGCTCTCGACTTCGGCGGTGCCGATGCGGTGTCCAGCGACGTTGAGCACGTCGTCGGAGCGGCCGAGGACGGCGATGTATCCGTCTTTATCTTTCATGGCTACGTCACCGGTGACGTAGCAGCCGGGAAAGAATTTCCAGTCGCGCTCATATCTAGCGGGGTCTCCCCAGACAGTGCGCAGCATGCAGGGGAAGGGACGCTTCAGCACGAGACGTCCGCCAACTCCGGGCGGAACGGGCTTGCCATCTTCATCGAGGACATCGGCTTCGGCGCCGGGGACGGCGACTCCTACCTTACCGGGACGCATCGCCATCGAAGGCGGCGTTCCGAGCGCGGGGCCACCTAATTCTGTTTGCCACCAGTTGTCGATGACGTATCCCCACTTGCCATCGCCGGCGAGATGAGTCTGTGCCCAGCGCCACGCTTCGGGATTTAACGGTTCTCCGGCGCAGGCGATGACACGAAGCGTGGTGAGGTCATGCGCTGCGGGATAGCTTTCGCCATAGCGCATAAACATGCGAAGGGCGGTGGGAGCGGTGAACATTTTTGTGACGCCATAGCGTTCGACGATTTCCCACGCGGTGCCGGGATTGGGATAGTCGATGGCGCCTTCGCGGAAGAGCGTAGTGACGCCGGCGCAGAGCGGGGCGTAGACGATGTAGGAGTGACCGACGACCCATCCGATGTCGGAAGTGCACCAGAAGACGTCGCGCTCGCCGACGTCGAAGAAACTTTCCAAGTGGTACGTAGTGCCGACCATGTATCCGCCGTGAACGTGCACCACGCCTTTTGGTTTTCCGGTGGAGCCTGAGGTGTAGAGGAGGAAGAGAGGATCTTCGGCGTCCATTTCTTCAGCGGGACACTGTGGGGAGAATTTCAGCAGATCGTTGAAATCGATTTCGCGAGGAGCGCCGATTTCGGTTTTGGCGCGCGAGTAGACGATCACTTTTTCTACGCAGTCGAGCGATTCGATGGCTTCGTCGACGATGGCTTTCAGCGCGATGGTTTTGCCGCGGCGGTAGCCGACATCGCCTGCGATCACAATTTTCGCCTGAGCGTCGGTGATGCGCTCGCGGAGCGCGGTGTGTCCGAGTCCGGCGTAAACGACAGAGTGAATCGCGCCGATGCGCGCGCAGGCCAGCATCGCGACGGTGCCTTCGATGGTGAGCGGCATGTAGATGATGACACGGTCGCCTTTTACCACTCCCAATGATTTCAGACCGTTAGCGAAGCGACAGACCATGCGATAGAGCTGGCCGTAGGTGACGATGCGTTCGGAGCCATCCTCGCCGAGCCAGATGAACGCGGCGCGGTTGCAGCGGTCAGAGTTGGCGTGCCGGTCGAGGGCGTTGATGGTGATGTTGGTTTTCGCGCCGGTGAACCATTGATGATGGACGCCGTCCCAGTCGAGGACCTTGCTCCACGGTTGCGACCACTCAAAGCGTCGGGCGTAGTCACCCCAGAATTCGTCGGGATTGTTCAGGGAGCGCTCCTGCTCTGCCCTCCAATTCTTTTGTAGAACGTAGTCGGCGACGATGGCGGGCGCCGCGTATTCCTGATCGAGGTTCAGCAGGTTAGAGATGTTTTCTGGCTTGGTGAGGGGAAGCGCGCTCATGCAAAAACCTCCGAGAGCGAAGGGTCACGACTTGGGGACGAAGAGGATTCTGAAGCGACCCCGATTCGCGAGCAGTGATTAGGATCACAGGCTGGCGTGTTCTTGCGCAGGCGGGAAAAACAGCGAGCACCGGGAGCGAGTCACACCAGGAACATCGTTGTCCCAAGGCGACCGCCGCAGGAACCCGCGAGAATCGGCGCCTTATGGGTTTTCGTTCTCGCGAAAATGAACCGGGAGAGAAGTCTCGCGAATCCCGCGCGGGATTTCCCGGTGATGCGAATCACAACAACCGGTGAGTATCCGCACATCCACGGAAATGTTTCTGCCCTAGTGTCACTTCCCATTACAGCCGAGAAAAAACAGTCTCGGCGCAAGTCGCAGGGTCCCAAAACGGGACTCAGGTTGCGCGTCAGCAGGAAAATGCAAGCCACGGGCCGCGAGTGCAAGGCAGGAATAGGACGAAGTGCCCGTGATGGCAGATGTAAATGGAACTGCTCCCGCGAAGGAGGAAATAACACTCATGTCGAAGTTGAAGCCATGGATTCTTAGCTCACTGCTGGTCGTCGTATCGGTCGCACCCGCCCTGGCGGGGGCGAAGGACTCCGCCGCTGCAAAAGCATCCACAGAGATCACCGCCAACCCAAACTTGGGCAAGCCGGCCTCAGGCAACCCAGGCGCGCAGCCGGCACCTGCTGCCAACCTGAACATCGCTCCGGTCGCAGGCAACGCCAATGTTACGGCGTTGTTGGGAGTGCTGGTGATGAAGGGCGTGCTTGCACCCGGTGAGGCGAATGCCATTCGGACGGCGGCGCCTGACGCGGAGTTCCAACTGTTGCTGGACGCTCTGGCGCGGAAGGGAGTGGTGAGTGCAGCAGATCTGACGGTGGAAGCGAGTCCGGCTGTCGCGGCTGCCGCGATACCGGCGGTGGCACCCTTGGTGGAAACCACCCAAGCTTCAGCGGAGTCAGCGAAACCACCGGCTCCCAAAGTAGTTCCGGCGGTGGCTCCGATTCGGGTGTTGCAGTTGGAACCGTCGCCGGTGGATGGAATGATTCCTGACATCAAGCTGGGAAGCGGCGCGAAGGTCAAGGTGTATGGGATGGTGAAGGCCAGCGCGATCTATGACAGCTCAGCCCCCTATGGGACAGACATGCCTCTGCCGGGCTTTATCAATACCACCACGGCGGTGGGGGTCACTCCGTTTGATCCGGGCCCGAACGGGGCTCCGGAATTTCACACGAAGGCGCGCTTCTTCCGGGTGGGAACGAACTTCGAGTGGCCGGATGTCAGCAAGAACAATTCGATCACCGGCAAGTTCGAGTTTGACTTCGAAGGAAATTACACACGGGCATTGAACCGGAACATTTCGACGATCCGGTCGAGCACGGCGTCGATTCGTCTGGCGTACGGACGAATTGACCACCGCTTCAACGACGACACGAGCATGTTCGCGTTGTTCGGGCAGGATTGGACGCCGTTCGGTTCGTCGAGCCTGCCGGCGCTCTATGAGACGACAGGCCTCGGCTTGGGATTCGGAACGTTGTATGAGCGGGCGCCGCAATTCCGGTTTGGGGTAGGACACAAAATCGGGGGATCGCGGAACGTATTCTTCCAGCCGGAATTTGCGGTGGTGATGCCAGCCTACGGCAACGATCCGAAGGCGATTGATAACCAGTTGGGATACGGCGAGCGTCAAGGGGCGGACTCGGCACAGCCAGAAATCCAAAGCCGGATTGTTACGCAATGGCAGCTTGATAAGGCTCCGGGAGTGGTTCCGGCGCAGTTGATCGTCAGCGGAGTGCACGGGCAACGTACGGCGCTCGTGCGGGCGGCGGATGTGCCGCTGTGTCCGGCGACGACTACCGGTTGTCCGACGGATTCGAAAATCTTTCAGGAAGCTTTCCCGACGGGAACCCAGGTCAGCAGCCAGCGCTGGGGCTACACGGTGGAGTTACAGTTGCCGACGCGCTGGGCGACTCTGACGACCAAGTATTGGCGAGGCGGCGACTTGCGCTGGTATTTCGTAGGAAGCTTGCTTTCAAACTTCAACGATAAGGGAGTCTTCGAGACGGGTTCGCCAGTGGTGGAGGGATTCTCCAACGATCAGTCGTCGACCGTGCTGTTCGGCCTGCGCAACGGGGTTGCTATCGTGGCACCGCAGCGACCAGTGCGCGCGCAGGGTGGATTCGTGAACCTCGGATTGCCATTGGGCCGGATCTTCGGCGCGGAGCCAGCGGGACGGAATGCGGGATGGGTGCTTTACATGTACTACGCGTTCGACGACACGTTCGCGACCGACGTGAGGAAAATCGGCAACACGCGGCAGAAGAACGACCTGGCCGCGGTCACCTTGAATTGGAAAATGAACAATATGGTTTCGTTTGCGTGGGAGCAGTCCTACTACCGCACGCGGGCGGTGGGCGATCCCACGGGCGTGACTCCATTCCCCATCTACCGCGGTGTGCCTTCACGACAGTGGCAGGATATCCGCACAGAGATTGGGCCGATCTTTACTTTCTAGGATCTTTACTTTGTAGTAAGAGGCGCTCGATGGCGTGTGCGGCGGCATGCGCCAGAGACTGGCGGGGACGGATTGCTCCCAAAAATGTTGAAACGAGAGTAAGCTGTCCCCCGTCAGTTGTCGCCCGTCCGAATCAGCATCCAGAATATGGCTCGTTCGAGCCAAGGCACGAGGAGAATCTATGGCAGATGCCACAAAAAATTTGGAAGTCGTGCAATCCAAGCAGTATCAAGCATCGCAATCGACCTGGGACGAAATTGCAGAGAGCAAAGCATTCAAGGATTTGATGGCGACGAAGAAGATTTTTATTGTGCCCGCCTTCATATTCTTCGTTGTCTACTACTTTGCATTGCCGATCCTAGTTGGGTATGCGCCACAATTTATGTCCACGAAGGTGATTGGCGAGGTCAATCTCGCGTACTTATTCGCGCTGTCGCAATTCTTTGTGGCATGGATTATCGCCGGGCTGTACGTGAGAGCGGCGAACGATTTTGACCGGCTCGCGAAAGATATTCTCGACAAAGCCGAAGATGCCAAGGGAGGCAAGTAATCCATGAATATTCCACTGGTTATGTTTCTCGTGTTCATCGCAATCACGCTGGGAATTACATATTGGGCCTCGAGACGGTCGGCGGGAGCGAGCGCGTATTTTGCGGCGAGCCGGCAGATCAAGGGGTGGCAGAACGGAATTGCGGTGGCGGGCGATTACATGAGTGCGGCGTCGTTCCTGGGGATTGCGGGCATCATCGCGTTTCAAGGGTATGACGGATTCTTGTTTTCGGTGGGCTGGCTGGTTGCTTATTTGACGGTGTTGCTGGTGATTGCGGAACCGCTGCGAAATGCGGGGAAGTACACGATGGCGGATGTGCTCGCGTACCGGTTGAAGCCGCGTCCGGTGCGGGCGATGGCGTCGCTGAGCACGCTGACGGTCAGCACGTTTTACATGATCGCGCAGATGGTGGGCGCGGGCGCGCTGGTGAAGCTGTTGCTCGGGGGAATGGTGACGTATAACAAGGCGGTGATTGGCGTCGGCATTTTGATGATTGTGTATGTCGTGTTTGGCGGCATGCTGGCGACGACGTGGGTACAGATTGTGAAGGCCGTGCTGTTGATGGCGGGGACGTTCCTGCTGAGCATACTGGTGATGGCGCACTTTCATTTCAGCTTCGGCGAATTCTTCGGAGCGATTGCGCATGTGACGTATCACGATGCGAAGGGCGCCGAGGTGGTTAAGGACTTCCTGCAACCCGGGCTGCGTTACAAGCCGCCGTACGGGCCTCTGGACTTGATCTCGCTGGGGCTGGCGTTGATTTTTGGCACGGCGGGATTGCCGCACATTCTGGTGCGGTTCTATACGGTGCCGGATGCGAAGACGGCACGTCATAGCGTGGTGTGGGCGATGGTGCTGATTGG
The DNA here is from genome assembly GCA_963788555.1 of uncultured Acidobacteriaceae bacterium. Classification (GTDB taxonomy): domain Bacteria; phylum Acidobacteriota; class Terriglobia; order Terriglobales; family Acidobacteriaceae; genus Sulfotelmatobacter. Next base: position 395,864 of record CAWBHM010000009.1, read on the forward strand.
CAGCTTCTACATCATGACGACGTTCCTGGGATTCGGAGCGGCGACGATCGTGGGTCCGGATTTCATCAAGACGCACGGGGGAACAAACATGAGCGCGCCGCTGCTGGCGAATGCGCTGGCGGGGTCGATCTTCTTCGCGTTTATTTCGGCGATTGCGTTCGCGACGATTCTGGCGGTGGTGGCCGGGTTGACGATCAGCGCGACGACTTCGTTCTCGCACGATTTCTGGACCAACGTGATTCATAACGGAGTCGAGCGAAAACCGGGAGAAGAGGTGATGGTGGCGCGAATCTCGGCGTTCGTGGTGGGCGGGGTGGCGATTGGGATTGCGATCGTGCTCGGTCCGACGGCGAATGTCGCGTTCCTGGTGGCGCTGGCGTTTGCGGTGGCGGCGTCAGCGAATTTGCCGGTGATTGTGCTGTCGATCTTCTGGCGCAGGTTCAATACGATGGGTGCCGTGTCAGGACTGACGGTGGGATTGCTGGCGTCGATTGGGCTGATTCTGGTCAGTCCGAGTTTGATGGCAGTGGATCCGGCGACAGTAGTGGGAACGGCGCGGCATTTGATTCAGGCCAAAGCGTGGTTCCCGCTGGAGAATCCCGGGATTCTGAGCATCCCGCTGGGATTCATCGCGGCAATCGTGGGGACACTGATCAGTCACGAACCGACTTCGCAGCATAAGTTCAACGAGTTGCTGGTGCGGTCGAACACGGGGCTGGGAGCGGAGAAGGCTACGGCGCATTAGGGCCGGCTTCTGGCAGCCGCTTTCCGGCTTCCGACCTCGATATTCTGCTCACGGTTTGGAGAAAGCCCCACCCTTCGACAAGCTCAGGGCAGGCTTTCTCGCGCAAAGGGCGCGCGAGAAATGGGGCACCCGGCTGTGAACTGTGAGTCCGCGAATATGCTAGATTGGGGTTCGCGGGCCTATAGCTCAACGGTTAGAGCAGCAGACTCATAATCTGTTGGTTCCAGGTTCAAATCCTGGTGGGCCCACCACTCCAGACTCGCTGACCCGGAATTGAATCCTAAAGAGTGTGGTTATACCAGCAGACCTGTAGTCCGCTGGTTCATGGTCCGATCCGTTCATGCTTGTGGTCCCGGTCGTTGACACCTGTCCTACACGAGAATTAGAGTTGCGTAGGTTACTCACTCGACAACATAGAAATTCGCGGGAGGCGGGCATGCGATTGAAGCTATGCGGGGCGGGCGCATTGGTGTGTCTGGCCACGGCTTTCGCTTTGGGGCAGGATCCGGTGAAGGCAGAGCCGAAGCATTACAAGTTGGACTTTGAGAATGACCGGGTGCAAGTCGTGTCGGTGCACTACGGTCCGCATGAGAAGTCGGGACTGCACGATCATCCTGGTGGGGTGGTTGTGATCCTTACCGAAGCGCACTTGCGCTTCACCGACGAGAACGGAAAGGTGCGGGAGATTTTTTCCAAGCCGGGCGAAGCGCGCTGGTATCCTCCGTTCAAACATAGGGTGGAGAATCTGGGTGACACTCCGTACGACGCAGTTTACGTGGGGATCAAGGGAAAGCTCGCTGCATCGAATGGGACGGCGGGGGCGACCACTGCGATGGACGTAGAAACGAAGAAGATCGTGGCGGCTCTTGTGGCGTCCAGCAAGCCGTGAGTGCGTTTCTGCCTGGGAGCCGGGTCCAGCCGGGCACGGCTCCGCTGGTTGAAGGTCGATTGTTGTAAGCTCACATAGTCTGGGCCCAGAAAATCCATGCCCTAAACACTCGATGAGCCCCCTCCCAGAAAGTTCTTCCTCCCACCGCAAAGCTGCAATCTTGCTGGGGCTCGTCGCATTTCTTTCTTTCATTTACTTCTATGAAGGCGGCGGGTGGAATCAGAACTCGCGCTTCGATTTGCTGCGCGCGATAGTCGAGCGGCACACGCTGCAGATCGATGCCTACCACGAGAACACGCAGGATAAGGCGCACTTCCGCGGACATTACTACTCCGACAAGGCGCCGGGACTGGTGTTTCTGGCGGTGCCGTTTGCGCTGGCGGCTCGGCCGGTGCTGCGCTTGATGGGAGTTGATCCGGAATCGCCGCGAGGAGAAGTCGCGCTTTCGTATTTGGTGAGTGCGGGAGCGGTGGCGCTTCCGACTGCGTTGGCTGGCGTGTGCTTGTTTTTTCTGGCGCTGCGATTCGGAGGCGGATTCGAGCGCGGCCGCATTTGCGACGCTGGTGATGTGTCTGGGAACTCCGATGTGGGCGTATGCGAGATTGTTCTGGGCGCATGCAATGGTGGGCGCTTGCCTGTGTTTGCGTTTGCGGCGGCGTTGAAGTTGCGGGATGCCTCGAGTGCGCGGGGAGATTTTCTTTGGGCGCTCGCGGTCGGGTTGGCCGCGGGATGGGCCACGGTGACGGAATATCCTGCAGCTCCGGCTTCGGCGATGCTGGCATTTCTGGCGTTATCGCAGGCGTGGCCGCAGAGGACGCGCGGTGCGCTGGCGAGTGGTGGCGGGCGTGGGTTTGGGAGCGGGGATTTGCGTGATCGTGCTAATGGCGTATCTGCACGCCGCATTTGGAGCGTTTCGTCCGAGTTATTCGTATTACGATCCGAATTCGTTTTCGTTTATGCAGCAGCAAGGGTATTTGGGGCTTACGTATCCGCATCCGGACCGGCTGCTGAAGTTGCTGTTTGGATGCTCGCGCGGGATTGTTGTTTGCCTCGCCGGTGTTGATTGGGGCTGCAGTCGGATTGTGGTGGCTGTCGAACGAGAAATCTCATCGTGCGGCGGCGCTGGTGGCGACAGGCATTGCCGCGTATTACTTTCTGTTCAACGCGTCCTTTTATTGGTGGAAGGCGGGGCTGTCGTTTGGGCCGCGGTACGCGGGGGCGTGTATTCCATTGTTGTGCATTGGGTTGGCAGTGGCGTGGGAGCGCACGACTCCGGCTTGGCGGTGGATGTTGGTCGCGCTGGCTGTGGGCAGCGTGTTGCTGACGCTGATGGTGGTTTCGACGACTTCGCAGTTGGCCATGCAGGATAGGTGCCCGGTGGTGCATTCGACGTGGCCGGCATTCTGGTCGGGGCAGATGGCGATGAATCGGGAATCGATGTTGACGGCTGCGGAAGCGGGTGGATGTTTTGGGGCGTTCAATCTTGGGGAGTTGGTCGGGCTGCACGGACTTGCGAGTTTGATTCCGTTGTTTGCGATTTGGGGAGTCGCGACGATGGTTTGGTGGCGGATGGAACGACGAAGTGGGATTGTAGCGTGAGTCTAGGCGTCTCTACGGAGTCTGTGGTCCCCGTGTAAGATAATCTCTCAGGTGCTTTATGGCGGAAGTGCAGACGGTATCGCCCGAGATTGAGTTGCTGCAGGGAGTTTATGCAGCGTTTAACCGGCGGGATTTTGAGACGTGTGCTGGCCAAGATGCAAGACAGCATCGATTGGCCAAACGGGTGGGAAGGCGGCCGCGTAGCGGGGAAGGCCGCAGTGCGCGACTACTGGAAGCGGCAGTTCGAAGTGCTGGATTCCATCGTCGAGCCGAAGAAGTTCACACGTGAGTCCGACGGGCGGATCGCCATTGATGTGCATCAGGTGGTTCATGACAAGAGTGGAAAGCTGGTGGTAGACCAGATGGTGCAGCACGTTTACGAATTTCGAGGTGGGCTGATTCAGGGCATGGAGATTCGGGTCTTGCCTGAAGGCTGAAGAACCTTTACCACTAAGGACACTAAGGTACACGAAGGAAAACTGGAGCTTCGTTTGAAGCTTTGGGATTCGGACTTAATTCATTACTGAGGGAAGTTATGGCGCACATGGTTCATTGCGTGAAGTTTCAGAGAGAGATGCCAGGGCTGGACGAGCCTCCGTTCGACAACGATCTGGGAAAGAAAGTGTATGACAACGTGTCCCAGGAAGCGTGGAAGATGTGGATGGAGCACTGCAAGATGCTGCTGAACGAGTACCGGTTGAATCCGGCGCGGCGCGAAGATCAGGAAGTTATCGTGAAGCAGATGGATCAGTTTTTCTTCGGCGACGGATCGGCCAAGCCGAAGGAGTATGTGCCGCCGGCGAAGTAGGTAAGAGCGGCTCCCGGCTTCGGGCTCTCGTCTTCCGGGTTATGCTTCAGTGCGTGCGATCTTGTTTGGCTCGCGTAGAAGTGGCAAAGTTCCTGTTAGCAGGGCGATGGCCGGGAGCACCACCCAATTGCAGATGGTGAGCGCAAAGTAGGCGAACGGGAAATCTGACACCTGATGCCTGTCGACGAGCAGACTGACCGGCAGGATTAGCGCGAATGCTCCTAATACAGCAAGCGCGGGAGACAACCCCACAACTAAGCGATTCACGAAGCGAGCATGAGCGCGCTTCGCCAGGAAAGCTCCGAATGCGCCGAAAATGGGGAGAGCGATCAGCCACGGCAGATAAAGGACTATCGCCATATCTCCGATCCAGAGGACGCGCGGTTGGACGGCGAGCTTCTGGAGGATCATGAGCAGACCGGACGCCACAATCACATTGGCCGTCGCGGGAAGCCACAGGCTGCGAGTGCGATCATTCATAAGGGTCGCTTCCGATTTCGCTCGAGAGATTTCTTTGGCTAGAACGCGCCAATCGCGGACTTCTTCCAGAGCGAGTTCGATCGCTGCGTCTTCGGGCAGGTTTTGCGAGAGTGCGGCTTCGTAGATCTCTTCGAGGTGCGCGGCTAGTTCCGATACAACTTCCTCTTGACTTGCCGCTGGCAGTCCTGTCGACGCAAGATGCTCGCACACCAGCTTTTTCCAATCAGGCATGGCTGACTCCGGCAAGGGTGTCGAGAGCTTCGAAGAAGGTGCGCCACTCTTGGCGCAGCGGCGCGAGTTGGCGGCGGCCTGCGGGCGTGAGTTTGTAGTAGCGGCGATCGCGTCCGGCGTGGTTTGCCTGCCAATGGCCTTTGACCCAGCCGCGTTTCTCCATTTCGTACAGCAGAGGGTAGAGCGAGGCAAGTGTGAATTTCAGGGCGCCTGCGGTTCGTTCGCCGATCTGTTTGGCGATTTCGAAGCCGTAGAGTGGCTGCTCGGCAAGCAGGGAAAGAATGGCGAGTTCTCCGCTGCCGCGGGCGATTTTGGAGCGAATACGTTTGGTCATGGGTGCGAGGAATCTGCAATGCAGGATTCCTATGTTTGGAGTATAGGAATCCTATATTGAGAGGGAAAGTTACGAAGGTACAAGGGCCCGGGCGGCTTTTCCAGTGGGTTCCCGCATGGCGAAGTGGTCGAGAGCCGAGCCGAGCCGAGCCGAGCGTTGCTCGGCTCGTCCGGGTCTGAGACCTGGACCCACACAATCCTTCAAATTTCTTTTCCGCAAGCCGATTCCTGCGGGTCGTTCTCTGTCTTGTTGGTGCTGGTTTCGGCGGAGGCGGCGATATGAAACATCAACTGGGATTCACTTTGATGGAGTTGATGATTGTGGTGGCGCTGATTCTGATTATTGCGGCGATTGCGATTCCGAGCATGAAGGAGGCGCAGATTCATGCCAACGAAGTTTCGGCCGTGGGATCGATTCGGGCAATCAATACGGCGGGGGTTTCGTATCAGGCGACTTACGGAGGGTACGCACCATCTCTGGCAAATTTGGGTGGAGTGGAGCCATGCCACAAGTCGGCGGAGACGGCGTGTTTGCTGGATCAGAGTCTGGCCGGCGGCGTGAAGTCGGGGTACCGGTTTGTGGCGGTGGGCGGGAATCCGTCGGGCGGAGAGAATACTAGCTACGTGGTGGGGGCAGCGCCGGAGGTGTTTGATCGAACGGGAAAGCGCATGTTCTGTTCGACGGACAAGAATGTGATCCGCGCGGATTTGAATTCCGGAGGGAGCACGACGCCGCCAGCGGCCGAGCAGTGCGCGGAGTTCGCGGCGCTGCGGTGAAGGTTGTGAAGTCTGGCGAGGCAGGCGATCGCGAGCGGCCCTGCTCGGGTCTCCGTCTCATCAGAGACATTGAGAAGCTCGGCCCGACCTTGCGGACCAAGCGCGTTATGTTTGAAACTGGAGATATGTCTTCGGCATACATTCTCGGGATCGAAAGCTCGTGCGACGAGACCGCGGCGGCCGTGGTCCGCTCGGGGGAACAGCTGATCTCAAATGTCGTTGCGTCGCAGATCGCGACTCACCAGCCGTATGGAGGAGTGGTGCCGGAGCTGGCTTCGCGAGAACACCTGCGCGCAATTGTTCCCGTGGTGCGCCAGGCGCTGGCCGAAGCGAACCACACCTACGAGTCGGTCGATGCCATCGCGGTCACGCAGGGTCCCGGACTCGCCGGTGCGTTGCTGGTAGGGATCAGCTACGCGAAAGCGTTGGCATTCGCCCTCGACAAACCGCTCATTGCCGTGAACCACCTGGAAGGCCACATCCATGCGGTGCTGCTTGAGGAGCGGCAGAAGGGGAACCGTGAGATGCAATTTCCGGTGCTCGCCCTCGTGGTCTCCGGCGGACACACACATCTTTATCTGGCGGCGCAGAAGGGGAATTCCTGGACGTACGACAACATCGGCCATACCCGAGACGATGCCGCCGGGGAAGCCTTCGACAAAGTTGCCAAGTTATTAGGCTTGGGATATCCCGGAGGCCCGGCCATTGATCGTTTGGCGCCGCACGGAGATCCAAGGGCGGTGAAATTTCCACCCGCGCAAATCAAACATCGGGACCGCCGAGGTCGCAATGATGGCAAAGCAGTCGAAAGCGAGGGCGAGCGTCCGCGCTTCGATTTTTCGTATAGCGGAATCAAGACGGCGATCCTGCGTTATGTTGACGCCCACAATATGCGCGAGTCCGTCGAAACTCGCCGTCGCGCTCTGGCGAGCATTGCGAAACCCAAGCTGGAGGACTACCTCGCAAATTGTGACAAGCTCACTCTCGACTTGGTAGCTTCTTTTCAGCGCGCCATTGTGGAAGACCTGGTAGGAAAGACTCTGACGGCAGCTCGTGCCTACGATGTAGCTACGCTTTTTGTAACCGGAGGAGTTGCCGCGAATCAGGAGTTGCGGCAAACTTTCGAACGCGAGGGAGCCAAGCAAGGGCTGCCCGTCTATTTCCCATCGCGGCCGATGTCTACGGACAATGCAGCAATGATCGCTGCGGCGGCCTATCCTAAATTTCTGCTGAACGATTTTGCCGCGATGGATTTTTCCGCGGAAGCAAGTCTGATCTTACGATAAGAATGATCCAAACGGGATCTACTTCCCGGCTGCCTGAGTATTCTCTTTGCCGAATACAGCGCGGAGAGCGTTCGCAGAGCTGTTCTTCGATATCAATGTCTTTGTAGATCGCGAAGTTGGCCCGCTTCTCAGCCTGAGCAAGTCCACTCGCCCGGGCCGCTACGATGATGATCGGAATGCTCGCCGTCTCCGTCTTGCTCTTTAACGCGGAGATCAATTCCATTCCAGACATCCTCGGCATCTGCATGTCGGTTACGATCAGATCCGGCCGGACGCGGGCCAGGACTTCGAGCGCTTCCGCGCCGTTGGTCGCGACCTCGACGGCAAACCCGCGCTGCTCAAGAAAGCAGCAGATGGTATAGCGGATCAGCATGGAATCGTCGACGACGAGGGCGACCATGGACATATAAGGATGGGGGTCCGACTCGACACATACGCCCCCCGGTCGGACAGTAGCAAGGGCTTTCGCACGCCACAAGCCGAAACTGCGTCTCGGATTACGTCGGTCACGGAGCCGCGGGAAAAGCTCCTTACAATTCGCTTTCCTGAGTGCTCTCTTCGATATTCATGTCCTTGAATTCACTGGACTCGAAGATCTCGCCACATTCTTTGCATTCGACGAATTCAGACTCTTCGTCTCGGCTGACGATTTGAACGCGCGGGTGCTTGCAGGGCTGCTTCATGTCGCGGCTTGCGGAAGGAGAGGTCGACTTTGAGGTCATAAATCCGGAAGATTTCCGCGCAATCCGAGGCGGAAGGCTGGTTTTTACCGGAATTTCCCGGTATTTTAGACCCGCTTGGCGCATTGTCAAGTCCTTACCTGTTACTCTGTCGTGAATTTGTAACAGGGATATGGAGACAGTCAGGAACCCATGTACCGCCCTCTGCACAAATTCCGACCAAAATCATCGTATAGCGATAAGCCATTCAATTATTGATACTTACCGTTAAATGCAAGTTTCTGCTGTTGCATGGGCGGGCTTGCCCTGCTTCGAGAAAGTGAAGTAGAATGAACTACGACGGAAAAGGTCGGAATTCGACCGGACCCGGTTTAATGATGTTTTGCACAGGATCTGAGTGCTCAAGCTGACCAAAAAGGCCGATTACGCTCTGATGGCGATGAAACATCTCGCCGAGCACTCCACCGAGGGCTCGCGAAGCGCCAAGGATGTCGCCGATGCTTATGGCATTCCGCCTGAGGCTTTGGCCAAGATCCTGCAGCGGCTGACGAAAGCAGGTCTGTTGCAGTCGCAGCACGGGACGAATGGTGGCTACACGCTGGGACGGGCGGCGCACACGATTTCAGCTTTCGAAGTGATTCAGGCGATCGATGGACCGCTGTTCATTACGTCGTGCATTACCGTCCGGGGCGAGTGCGACCAGAGCGATCGCTGCAATATCCGCGAACCGCTGCGCAAAGTGAACGAGAGTATTGAAGCGGTATTGAAACGCATCAAGATTTCGCACATGCGGGAAGAACCAGAAGAGGCGACGAGCAGCAAACCGAAGGTAGCCGAATTGGTGACGATCAGCTGAACCGTTGAAGACTAAAGATTCATCAAAAAGATTAACGAAGCAGGAGAGTAATCAATGAGCACGGACGTAAAAATCCCCCAGGCACTGACTCAGTCGCACCAATCCGACGCCAAGGGCGTGAAGCTGCCAATCTACATGGATAACCACGCCACCACCCAGATGGATCCCCGGGTGCTGGAAGAAATGCTGCCCTACTTCATGGAGAAGTTCGGCAACTCGGCGAGCCGCAACCACTCCTTTGGCTGGGCGGCTGAAGAAGGCGTCGAGACGGCGCGGGAGCGCATCGCTAAACTCGTTGGCGCGACCACGAAAGAAATCATATTTACTTCCGGCGCCACCGAGAGCGACAACCTCGCTATCAAGGGCGTGGCGGAGATGTATCGCGAGAAAGGCAACCACATCATCACCGCGGTCACCGAGCACAAGGCCGTGCTCGATACCTGCAAGCGCCTTGAGAAGTATGGTTACCGCGTCACCTACCTGCCTGTTCAAAAGGACGGCTTGATCGATCTCGACGATCTGAAGCGCGCCATGGACGAGAAGACAATCCTTGTCTCGATCATGTATGCGAACAACGAGATCGGGGTGTTACAGCCGGTAGTGGAAATCGGTAAATTGTGTCACGAGCGCGGGGTAATTTTCCATACTGACGCGACTCAGGCCATCGGCAAAGTTCCGGTGGACGTGATCAAGCAGAACATCGATGTGATGTCGATCTCGGGCCATAAAATGTACGGACCGAAGGGCGTTGGTGCGCTGTACGTACGGCGCAAGAATCCGCGCGTGCAGATTTCTGCCAGCATCGATGGCGGCGGACACGAGCGCGGCATGCGTTCCGGAACGCTGAATGTACCCGGAATCGTGGGCCTGGGCAAAGCCTGCGCCATCGCACAGGAAGAAATGGCACAAGAATCCTGCCGTCTGGCGGGTCTGCGCAACCGCTTGCGCGACCGCATCATGAACCGCCTGGACGAGGCCTACATCAACGGTTCGACCGAGCATCGTCTGCCGGGCAACCTGAACATCAGCTTCGCCTACGTGGAGGGCGAGTCGCTCCTGATGGGCATCAACGACATCGCTGTGTCCAGTGGTTCGGCCTGCACCTCGGCAACGCTGGAGCCATCTTATGTATTGAAGGCTCTCGGTACCGGTGACGACCTGGCGCACAGCTCGATCCGCTTCGGGATCGGACGTTTCAACACTGAGGCTGAAGTCGATTATGTTGCCGACCGCGTCATCGAAACCGTTGAGCGCCTGCGCGAACTTTCTCCGCTCTACGAAATGGCCAAAGAAGGCATCAATCTGAAAGATGTAAAGTGGGCGGGAGAAGCGTCGCACTAGATGCAGTAACTGGTAAAGAGATCGAATCAAGAATCTGGAGAGGAACAAATGTCATATAGCGACAAGGTTATTGATCACTACAACAATCCACGCAACGTCGGATCGATGGACAAGCAGAGCACCGACGTGGGCACCGGCCTGGTCGGCGCGCCCGAGTGCGGCGACGTGATGAAGCTGCAGATCAAGGTCAATCGCGAAACCAACGTGATTGAAGACGCGAAGTTCAAGACCTTCGGTTGCGGCTCGGCGATCGCATCGTCCTCGCTGGCCACTGAGTGGGTCAAGGGCAAAACGGTGGACGAAGCCCTCGCCATCAAGAACATGGACATCGTGAAGGAGCTTTCGCTTCCTCCGGTGAAGATCCATTGCTCGGTGCTGGCGGAAGACGCGATCCGCGCCGCGATCGGCGACTGGAAGAAAAAGCAGGAACAGACCAGTCCGGTCGCTGCCGAAGCGAAATAGCTGGCGAGCTTCGAGCAACGGGCTACGAGTGTTGGCTCGCAGTTCGAAGCTCCTGGCTCATGGCTGACCTATGACGACTGCAATCGAAGAGAAGACCAAGCCCGTCGCACCAGCCAAAGGCATTCTCGTCACTGAGAAAGCTCTGGCCAAAGTGCGTAGTGCCATGGCCAAGGAAGGCATCTCCGCCGAGCAGGGCGGCCTGCGCCTTGGCGTGCAGGGCGGCGGATGTTCAGGGTTGAGCTACAACGTCCGCTTCGACACGCAGCCGCGCGAGCGGGACCGCATCTTCCAGTTCAGCGATATCCGGGTGTTCGTCGACCCGAAGTCGTTCATCTATCTGAACGGCATGACCCTGGACTATCAGGAAACTCTGATGCAACAGGGCTTCGTATTCGTGAATCCCCAGGCATCGAAGTCGTGCGGCTGTGGGACTTCATTCTCCGCCTGATGCTCGTGTAGCGTGGGCTTCCACTCCCGCGCGGCCGCTAACGCGGGATCGCCTGCCAGATCAAGCGCCATGTCTCTGAGCGGTCTTTAATCTGTTGTTGAGGAAACGTAATGACCAAGTCTGCCCTTACCGCGATCGGCGCCAGGCCTCTGACGGAGGATACGCACTCCTGCTGGTCGTGCGGATCCATGAGGGCCGCGCATTTCTGCGAATCTTGCGGCAAAGTGCAGCCTCCGGTCCCGGTCGACTACTTCACGTTTTTCGCCTTGCCGCCCAAGTTGAATGTTGACGTCCCGGCGCTGGAGAAGAGCTTCTACGAACTCAGCCGCAAGCTTCATCCGGATTTAAATGCGCGCGCCGGCAGCCGGGAGCAGGAATGGAGCCTGGAGCAAAGCTCGCTGCTGAACGATGCGTACCGCACGTTGCGCGATCCGATCAAGCGTACAGAATATTTGCTGCACCTCGAAGGCGTTGTGCTGGAGGAGCAATCCAAAAGCGCGACAGAGCAGGCCCGGGTAAGCGGAGAGATCAAGAAGCAGATCGTCCCGCCAGATTTGCTCGAGGAGGTCTTCGAGCTGAACATGCAACTTGAAGAACTACGCATGAATAAGAAAATGGGCGATGACGACCCGGCCCTCATCGCGGAAATTGGAAAGCAGAAACTGTCACTCGAAGCCAAGCACCAGGCGTTGCTGCAGGAGTTGCAATCCGGCTGGAAGACTTGGGATAGCCTGGTCGACCGTGGCGATGCTGCATCCGCAGAGCGCGCGCAGGCTACCGCGAAAATGGTAGATGTGCTGAACCGCCGCAATTACATCCGCAACCTGGTTCGAGATGTAAATGCAGCGCTAGAGGAGTAGGGAAGAACAGATGGCATCGGATCGCATCGTCGGCATTGACCTCGGCACCACCAACTCTCTGGTGGCGTTCATGGAAGGGGAAACCCCTGTCGTGATCCCCGGTGACGACGGTTTGAACCTGCTTCCGTCGGTGGTTGCGCTTGATGCTAACAATCAGCCAGTCATTGGCAATGCCGCCCGCAACTCTCTGATCGAAACTCCGGAGCGTGCCGTCTACTCGATCAAGCGCCTGATGGGGCGCGGCATGGAAGACATTCAGGAAGAATTGAAGCTCTTCCCCTTTCGTCTCGCTGAAGATCTGCAGCCGGGCGAAGTTCTTCGCATCAAGCTGGGAGACAAGACGTTCACTCCTCCAGAAATCTCCGCGCTCATTCTTCGTCAGCTCAAGCGGAGCGCAGAACGTTTCTTTGGCGGTTCGGTTACGAAGGCAGTCATCACCGTTCCCGCGTATTTTAATGATGCACAGCGGCAAGCCACGAAAGACGCAGGCCGTATCGCCGGTCTGGAAGTGCTCCGCCTGGTCAACGAGCCGACGGCCGCCTCACTTGCCTACGGCCTCGACAAAAAGCAGAACGGCATCGTCGCGGTCTATGACCTCGGCGGGGGCACGTTCGACATTTCGATTCTTAAATTGCATGACGGGATCTTCGAGGTCATCGCCACGAACGGCGACACGCACCTTGGCGGCGATGACATCGATAATCTGCTCATCACGATCGCTCTCGATGATATTCGCGGCGACTTAGGCATTGATCTTCGCCGTAATGCCGAGGCCGTGCAGGCCATCCGTAAAGCCGTCATCGAAGCCAAGATCGCATTGTCGTCGAGAGAGGCCGTCGTTCTCGACCTGCCTCTTCCAGGTGGTCAGCCCTACCGACGTGCGATCAACCGAAGTCAGTTTGAAGCGCTGATACAGCCGATCATTGACCGCACGATTGGCCCCTGCAAGCAGGCGCTGAAAGATGCAGGCCTGAAGCCTGAACAGATTGATGAAGTGGTTCTGGTGGGGGGTTCGACGCGCATCCCCAAAGTTCGCGCTCTGGTGAAGGAACTGTTTCAGCGCGAACCGCACATCGATCTGAATCCCGACGAAGTGGTCGCCTTGGGCGCCGCGGTGCAAGCCAACATTCTCGGCGGCGGCTCGGCAGCGACCGAAAACATGCTGTTGCTCGATGTGACGCCGCTGTCGCTCGGCATCGAAGTTGCTGGCGGAGTAACCGACAAGATCATCCTGCGCAACTCGACGATCCCGGCATCGGCCACGCAGTTCTATACCACGCAGATCGACGGCCAGGCCAACGTAGCGATTCATGTGTTGCAAGGCGAGCGCGAACTGGCGAAAGACTGCCGTTCGCTGGCTCGTTTCGATCTCAAAGGGATTCCACCCATGGCGGCCGGTATCCCGCGCGTCGAAGTTAAGTTCCTGATCGACGCCAACGGCATTCTGCATGTCTCCGCGCGCGAGCAGCGCAGCGGCAAAGAAGCTGAGATTCAAGTTCAACCAAGCTACGGTCTGACTGACGAGCAGGTCGAGGGCATGATTCTCGACTCGTTCGACAATGCCGAAGAGGATTTCCGGCAACGCCAATTGATCGAGGCCCGGGCCGAAACCCAAACGATTCTTGCGGCTCTCGAAAAAGGCAAGAAGAGCGCGGCTTGGGGACAACTCACCACTGACGAAAAGAAGCAGATCGCGAAGATGGAGAAGGCTCTGGCCGCGGTGAATGCCGAAGAAGATTATCAGGCGATCCGCAAGGCCATCGACGCGCTGAATCAAGGCACAATGCGCCTGGCGGAGCTGATGATGGATACTGCGGTGTCGTCAGCGCTCAAAGGCAAAAACATGGACGAGGCGGACATGGGCGAAGGCCCGACCGCCCCGCATCCCATGGCGAAAGCAGAATTTGAGTGAATTTTCGTATTGTCATCCTGAGCGGTGTTCTTTGCCGCGAAGGACCTGTGCAACTGGCTAGAAGTACATAGATCCTTCGCTTCGCTCAGGATGACAATGGATTGAAGGTTGAAAATGGCAGAAGAAAAGACCCAAGGAGCTGGCACGTTGACCGAAGAAGCGCCCGGCGAAAACACAGTGCAGGTCACGTTCCTGCCTGAAGGGAAAACCGTTCAGTTCGAAAACGGCAAGTTGCCCTACGAGGATCATGGCAAGGAGCAATCCCTGCTCGACATCGCTCTGAATTTCGGGATCCCGCTGGACCACGCCTGCGGCGGCAATTGCGCCTGCACAACTTGCCATATCTGGGTGAAAGAAGGCGCAGAGAATCTCTCACCGATGGACGACGACGAAGCCGACCGGTTGGACATGGCCGCCGATCTCCAGTTAAACTCTCGACTCGGCTGCCAGGCGCAGATCACCAAGCCCGGCAAAGTCGTGATCGAGATTCCCGCATGGAATCGTAATTACGTCTCTGAGGAGCACTGAGGATGGCAAAGCAACTGACCTGGGACGATGCCGAAGACATCGGCATCCTGCTTTCCGAGACGCATCCCACGCTCGATCCGCTCGCCGTGCGTTTCACCGATCTGCATCGCTATGTCACCGAGTTGCCCGATTTCGCCGGTGATCCCAAAGCCTCGAACGAAGGCAAGCTGGAAGCCATCCAAATGGCCTGGCACGAGGAAGTCCAGGATCGCACGCAGGGCTGAGTTCAAAGCGGTCTCTCGTCACTCGTCAGCCATCGTTAGCCGAGAGGCCTAACGACAAGCGTCGAATGACTGACGACGTCTTGCTACTTCCGCTCTGCCGCAAGCTTCTTATAAAGCTTTTGCAGCGTGTAGAACGCCATCTTGCGCTCTCCCCGATTCGAAATCACTCCCTTGCGATTGTGATAATCCTGCACTCCTGGAAGCATCCGCGCCGGAGAGCGAAAATCCATCAGCACCCACGGAGTGATCCCCGCCAGGTTCGGCATGCGTTCGATCATGGCGAGCTGATGCTGGTACAAGTTATCCTGATATTCCTCAGTCCATCTCTCATCCACATCGCCGTGACGTCCGTACGGCGCGCCGCCTCCGAATTCGCTGACGATGAGCGGCTTGTTCCATGTCAACTTCCACTGCATCTTGTCGGTGTCCTCTGGACGCTTCTCGTACCAGCCTAGGTATTCGTTCAGGCCGAGCACGTCCAGCACTTCTCCTAAAGGGTCGCTGAGTGTGCGTTCATCGGCGTCTGTGTTATCCGTGTGGTTTAGAGCCGAAGTAATCAGCCTCGTCGAGTCGAGTTCGCGAGCATCTTGCGCGAGCTGTTTCAGGAACGTCACTCGCTCCGGCTTCACCGGAGTTTCGTTGGAGAGCGACCAGAGAATTACGGCCGCACGGTTGTGGTCGCGCGCAATCTCATCGCGCAATTGCGCTTCGGCGTTGGCCAGAGTTTCCGGATTCGACCAATCGATATCCCAATAGACGGGAATCTCCGACCAAACCAACAATCCCATGCGATCCGCGAGCCGAATTTCATTTTCGTTGTGCGGATAGTGGGCGAAGCGGACAAAGTTGCATCCCAAATCTTTCACCCATCCCAGCAGAGTCTGCGCGTCCTCCGGGCTGAAAGCGCGGCCCTCGCGAAACGGAGCCTCCTCGTGCATCGAGATGCCGCGCAGGAAGATCGGCTTGCCGTTCAACAGGATCTTGGCGCCCTGCACTTCGATCGTGCGAAATCCGATCTGATCGTGAATCGTGTCTGCGCCGCTGGTAATGGTGACGTCGTAAAGCTTGGGATGCTCCGGCGACCACAATTCCAGTTTCGCCGGGAAACGAAAAGTCGCTCGTCCGGTTGAGTCGGGCGTAACTGTCTGGTGAATGCCGGCCTCCGGAATCTCCAGCGAAACCTTCTGCGACGAGCGCGTGCCGTACAACTGGACCCAGCCCGCAATCTCGCTTTGCGAGCCACGCGCCAGTTGCACCCAGTAGTCCTGAATAAAGGCTGGTGGCACTTCGACCAGCATCACATCGCGAGTAATTCCGCCATAGTTCCACCAGTCAAACTTCAATGCCGGTACCGCGTCGGCGCGGCGGACGTTTCTCACCTCGACGATCAGGGAATTCTCTCCGTCTTTCAAAACCGCAGTCGCTTCGAAATTGAATGCGGTAAAGCCGCCTTCATGCTCTCCGAGCTTTTCTCCATTCAGATAAACCGAAGCCTGGTAGTTGGCCGCGCCGAAGTAGACAAACACGCGCGTGTTCGCGCGCTTTTGATAACGGAACTCGCGCCGGTACCACACTGGTCCCTCATAGAACATCAACTGCTCGCGCTGCGTGTTCCAGTCTCCCGGAACATTCAGGACTGGAGAAGCGTCGAAGCTGTACTCCACAAGTTCGCTCTTATCCTTCGGCTTAGCATCGCGAAAAAATGCCCGCTGCTGGCCGTTGTCGAACGGATCTACAATCGCGTGCCACGCGCCGTTCAGGTTCACGGTGGTCCTGCCGGACACGTTCGCAATCAGAGTCGACGGAGTAGGGCTGGCATAGGCCCATCCGGCTAGAAACAGAACAATCAAGCAGCGTTTCATGTATGACCTCAAGGCGCTCATGCTATTCATCCGGACGAACAGCCGTCAAATGGAAGCGCTCCGCGCGCGAACCATTCAATCTCGCAAATGTTTTACAACTCTGTGACAAACAAAGGTGCAGTGAATTCTATCCTGCCTTCAATGAAGGGCCTCGGGAAACCCTTAAGCCCTTTACTCTCTCTCTACGGCCCAATTGAAAGGGCACGGCCAATGCCGTGCCCTAATTTTTCGTTCGCTCAATTACGGACTCAGCCAACGGTTACGGGCGCAGGCTCCTCCACATTCGCCTCGCGCAGGAACTTTGCCGCTTCTTCCGGCGGAGTGGGATTGATGTAGAAGCCTGTGCCCCACTCGAATCCGGCAGTCTTGGTCAGCTTGGGCATGAATTCAATGTGCCAGTGATAGTGATCGTTTGTCGGATCCTGCGCCGGCGAGCTATGAATGACCAGATTGTAAGGAGGATTATCGAGCACCCGGTCCGCCCGGCCCAACAGATCTTTCAGCGCTCGTGCCAGGTTCTCGAACATGTGCGACGACGAATTCTCAAACGCGGACTCGTGCTGCTTGGGTAGAATCCAGGTTTCAAACGGAAAGCGCGGGGCATACGGCGCCAGAGTCAGAAAGTTCTCGTTCTCCGCCACTACACGGATGCCGCTGTCCATCTCCTGACGGATAATA
The DNA here is from genome assembly GCA_963788555.1 of uncultured Acidobacteriaceae bacterium. Lineage (GTDB taxonomy): Bacteria > Acidobacteriota > Terriglobia > Terriglobales > Acidobacteriaceae > Sulfotelmatobacter. The sequence continues at coordinate 412,863 of CAWBHM010000009.1, forward strand.
TCGCAGAATACGCAGCGCTCCTTATAAAGGAAATACTGCTTGGCGCCTTCCAGTTCCTGCGTCACGTTGATGGGAAGAATGGGCAGCGCTATGAGTTGGGAGTGCGCATGCTCTAATGACGCTCCTGCCGCCTCGCCGTGATTCTTGAAAATGAGGATGTACTTGAAGCGACGATCTTTCTTCAGATCCAGAATGCGGTCCCGGAAGGTCCACAGTACGTCTTCGATTCGCTTGGGAGGCAGGGTCGCGAGGCTGGCCGTGTGGTCGGGCGTCTCAATGATGACTTCGTGCGCTCCGATCCCGTTCATGCGATCGAACATCCCTTCCGCTTGGCGGTTTAGCGTACCTTCAATACCCAGCGCCGGGAATTTATTCGGCACAACCCGCACGGTCCATCCGGGGGTATCCCGCTGTGGCGCCGGGCCGCCATTCGGGTTGGGACGATAGGCCTGGATTTCAGGCGGAGTCTTCGTCTCGTTCCCATAACAGAAGGGGCAGAATCCGCCCTTGATCTTCATGTTTTCACGGACAAAATCGGTAGGGCGCTTCGCCCGGTCTGTCGAAATAATCACCCAACGACCAACAATCGGATCTTTTCTTAGTTCAGGCAATTACGGAATCCTTTCAGTAGGGCTACACAAATCTCATATTTTATCCCGACAAGGAAGCATTTCGAAACACTTCGATCTGCGGGCGGGAACTAAGATGCTCGTAGTATACGCTCACAATATCGAATCTCCACTGGCACGTTGGTGGCTGCCGCCGCAGATATTCCCGTGCCACTTGCGCGATCTCACGGCGTTTGTGGCGGTCGACCGCTGCCTCGGCGGTCTTTACATCGTGCGACGTTCGCGTTTTAACCTCAATAAAACAAAGAACATCTTTGTCCCAGCCGATCAAGTCAATTTCGCCCCGGCTCCGCGGTGTACGAAAGTTACGCGCCACTATCACGTAACCTTGTTTTCTCAGGTAGAAGTAGGCGTCGTCTTCGCCTTGGCTTCCGGTGCGCTGATGGCTCGGTCGAGGATCGGCCGCCAGTAAATGCCCAGCAGCCCAATCCAGACCGTGAATGATTGTTCGAGTAACTGCGGACGGCAACATAGCTGGGTCAGTTTTAATGTAGTCGGGTGACGCGGTGCGAGATGTGAGCAAAATCACAGACCCGCATATTTGACGTCGCACCTTTCCCAGACAGGGAAGGCGGGCGAGCAGGATGCATTCCACAAAAAAACAAGCCCGCGGACATCGCCGCGAGCCCGGTCGCTATCCTCCCCCCAAAGAAGGCAGCAACAAAATCGAGAATTTCTAAACTCGCGAAGCGCGACCCTCTCGTGCGCTCCGCGAGCGTCCCACGGTTCTGAAGCCGCGAAATTCACCGCACCCTTTTTACGCTGATCGATGACGCAGCATCGTCAAGGCGAGAGGTGGGCGATCCACGGCGCGTGCCATGGTCCCTTTCGCCCTGGTCAACTCTGTCCCACTGGTCTCGCGGCGTCAATTCACGGCTCTTACAAATGTGGTTCACGCGATAAGTGTCGTTCTTTCAAAGCAATACCAAGGGAACTCACTCGGACAAAGGTGCCGGTAGGATGGCACGAAGCGGCAATTCTCAAGCCGAAATCAGCGATGCTAGACTTTAGCTCCCCTGAGCCGTAGGTATGCAGCCAGCCCAACAATCGAGTGACGTGATTCGCTTTGGTGTTTTCGAGGCCGACGTGTGCGCCGGCGAACTGCGAAAGAATGGCGTGAAGGTCAAGATTCAAGACCTTCCTTTTCGGGCTCTGAAACTTCTACTCAGCCGGCCGGACGAAGTTCTCAGCCGGGACCAGTTCCGCCAAGCGCTGTGGCCGGAGGGCGTCTTCGTCGACTTCGACCATGGCATTAGCAGCGCCATCAACCGCCTTCGCGACGCCCTCGGGGACTCTGCTGACAATCCTGTTTTCATTGAGACGGTGGAGCGCCGCGGCTACCGCTGGATTGCCCCTACCCACGTCCCATCAGCGCCTCCGGAAGCGCCTGGCCCCGTGCTCGTCCAGTCGGAGCCCGCGATCGCTACTGATGGAAGTCATCGTGCATCTCGTGGCTGGAGATGGTCCCTTGTGTTTCCGGCTGGGGCACTTCTTCTGGCAGTGTGGAGTTTCTGGCCAAGCCATCGTGCCGCCAGCGCAGGCACCACCAAGACGTCGAACTCTGCCGGGACCTCCAATGCTTCTCGCCACTCACCCAACCCGGAAGCCGAGCAGTTTTATCTCAAGGGCCGCTTCTACTGGGAAAAGCGCACGCCGGACGGACTCAACAAGGCTCTCGACTACTTCACGCAGGCCATCGTCCATGATCCCAACTACGCTCCAGCCTACGTGGGCCTGGCCGACTGTTACAACTTGCTTCGAGAGTACACTCTTATGCCAGCCGGCGAAGCCTACCCGCGCGCTTTGGCCGCAGCTCAGCGAGCCGTGGAACTGGACGACCAGTCTTCCGAAGCGCATGCTTCGCTGGCGTTCGCATTGTTCTGGGGCACGTGGAACGCCTCAAGCGCCGAGCAGGAATTCCGCCGCGCCATCGATCTGAATCCCAATGACTCCGTCGCCCACCACTGGTACGCTACCTACCTGTCGACGATGGGCCACCATTCCCAGGCCTTGGCGGAGATTGAGCGCGCTCAAAGCCTTGTGCCTTCATCGAAATCCGTGCTGGCCGATAAAGGAGATCTCCTGTGGTTGGCGGGCCGGCACGATGAAGGGTATCGCGCTCTTAAAGCAGTTGGAGGCCGCGGAGCCGGATTTCGTCTCTCCTCACCGGTACCTGAAGACCGTCTATTTCGCCGCAGCAGACTACCCGAACTACCTCGCCGAGTGGAAGAAGGAAGCCCTGCTGATGCGGGATAAGCCAAGCCTCAAGCTTATCGAGACCGCCGAAAAAGGCTTTGCCGACGCGGGCGCACCGGGCATGCTGCAGAATATTCGGGCTGCCCAAAAGAGACTCTATGATCGCGGCCTGCAATCGCCCTACCTCTTGGCCGAGACCGATTCAATGCTGGGGAATAAAGAGGAAGCTCTTCAGTACCTGAAGATCGCCTACGACAAACACGACGACGCCGTGGTCCGCCTGGAAGGCGATGTGGCGTTCAATAATCTCCGCGACGAACCCGGCTACAAGGATCTGGTGGCCCGGTTAGGATTTCCGGCAGGAAAGTAGTTGTCTTCACCACGGAGACATAGAATCCCAGAGAAGTTGAATCAAGAAATGAGTTTCTCTGTGTCTCCGTGGTGAATCACGGTAAGTTAAACGCCTTGACCCACCGCCGAGATGCACTCTTCCAGCACATCCACGGCGACGTCGGCTTCTTCCTTGGTCACAATCAGTGGCGGGCAGATCCGGACCGTGCTGGGCCCGCAGCCCAGGAACAGGACTCCGTGCTCGAACGCCCTCTCCACGATGCGGTCGCGCTCAGCGTTGCCGTATTCCTTGGTGACCTTGTCCTTCACGATGTCGACGCCGATCATCAAGCCGCGGCCGCGCACATCGCCCACCAGCTTCAGCTTCTTCGGCCAGTCCGCCATGCGCTTCATCATGTGTTCGCCCACCTTGGCGGAGTTCTCGAGGAGATGCTCCTTCTCGATCACATCGAGTGTCGCCAGAGCGGCTGCCACCGCCACGGGATTGCCGCCGAAGGTGGACGCATGCGAACCCGGTACCCAGTCCATCACTTCCGCGCGTGTCATGGTGACGCCGAGCGGCATGCCCGACGCAATCCCCTTCGCCATGCAGACCATGTCGGGCTCAACGCCAGTGTGCTCGACGGCGAACCACTTGCCCGTGCGTCCAATGCCGCTCTGCACTTCGTCGACGACCAGCATGATGCCGTGGCGATCGCAAATGCGCCGCAGTTCCTGCATGAAGATCTTCGGCGCGACGACATATCCGCCTTCGCCCTGCACCGGTTCGACGAAGATCGCCGCAACTTCTTCCGGAGCCAGAGTCGTCTTGAAGAGTTTTTCTTCGATGAAGCGCGCACAGCCCAGGGCGAAGTTGTCCGCTTCCTGCGTGCCGCCGACGCAACCGCGATAGACATCGGGATACCGCACGTGCGTCACGCCCGGTACCAGCGGAGCAAACCGGCGCCGCTGCTGCGGCTTCGACGCCGTTAGCGACAGCGCGCCCATCGTCCGTCCATGGAACGCTCCGAAGAACGCGATCACGTTCTGCCGCTTGGTGTGGTAGCGCGCCAGCTTCAGCGCGCACTCGATCGCCTCCGCCCCGGAGTTGCCGTAGTAAATGCGGTGCGGTCCGGCCATCGGCGCAATCTTCGACAGCCGCGCCGCCAAGTCCACCATGTTCTCGTAATAGAAATCGGTGCCCGACATGTGGATGAGTTCGCCCGCCTGCTTCTGAATGGCAGCAACCACGTCAGGATGGCAGTGGCCGGTCGACGTCACGGCGATGCCCGCGGAAAAATCAAAAAACTCGTTGCCGTCGACATCGGTCACGACGATGCCGCGCCCGCTCTTGGCTACCATCGGGTAAGAACGGGTATAGGACGGCGAAATATATTTCTCGTCGCCCTCGAGCACGCGCTTGGCGTTGGGCCCGGGCAGGGCGGTCTTGATCTTGGGACCGATCGTCGAAGAAACGGCCGGCGCAGTCATAGTCTTTGTCGTCATGGAATCCTCCGTTAGCAGCCGTCAGTAGTCAGCTGCTGGCTATCAGGAAAGGCAGCCTTGGCGCAATGAATCCCGGTTCGGACGCACGCAGGCCAAAGCGAATCAGATGGAGGATGAAGGAATTAATCGCTACCGAAGAGGCTGGGACGTAGACGTGACGGCAGATTCGCGCGGTAGCGTCGCGGACACACCAGGCAGTGCAGCCAGCACTCGGGCCGATGGGATTGAGAAAGACGCGAATTGGAAGTCTTCTGCAGCATCGCTTACCGTCGACATCACTAATTGATTATAGCTGGAAGGTGTGAGTGGCGTAACCCCCTTTAGTAACGAATGGACGGTCGCTGCCGCGCCAGGCGGGTCATGTGTGCACAGTCGCGATAGGCGGGTCATGTGGGGACGGCCCCCATAAGCGCTAACCTAAGAATTCTTTCCGTTTTGCCCGCTACCCACCCGAATCCAAAACCGGTCGCTCGGGGTTCTGAGTGCTATCGCTGGTTTCGTCAATCGAGCTTCGAGTCGCAGCGTTCTCTGTCGACGGAATTTGTCATGGCCAACATTTCGTGGGCATCTTCGCGGAGTTCTGCGTATCGCCGCCGACGTGAAATCCTCCTTTCTGGACCTCAACAAAAGACTTGCAGCCAGCCGCAGGAAACGAACGTAACCTTCCATGGTGGCACGAGAGGTGCACCTTGAATGGATGGTGGATATCATCGCGCTTGGGGCGACGGGCAATAAGGGGGAACTATGAAAAGGAATTGGCGGGCAGCATTCGGGGTCTTGGTTATCATCGAGGGCTCAATTTGCCTTTCAGGGTGCGCCGCTGCGCCGTCCGGCTCGCATTCGATTCTCCCCAACCCAGTCCCGGCCACGGTAGCCTATGCGTTCAGCCCGTCTGGGTCAATCAATGAGTACTCCACTGTGCCCGCAGACAACGGCTCTCTTGTCGGCACGCTGACGCTCCCTACACCGTACGATGCCCAGCAATTCATCACCGACCTCAGCGGCCAACTTTACGTCGCCGCCTGCAGCCCCACAAACACAGTCGGGGAAGTGTTTGTCTATCCCCCCAACTCCATTGGAGCCGCGGCTCCTTCGAGCACGATCGAGATTGGGAGTTGCGGTGGAAACGTATCCGACATACTGGTGCTCGCTGTAGACCCTGCCGGTCAGTTCTTATACGTTAAGACGCCATCGTCAATCGATACCCCGAAAACCATCTCTGTGTATCCTGTTGCAGCGAGTGGGACGCCAGTCCCAGTACGCACCCTCCAGGGGACGGAATACTGGGGCGACATCGGCGCCGATGCCAGCGAGAATATCTTTGTTGCTGTTGAAGGTTCCGGCTGTAACGGTGTCATTAACGTTTATGGCCCCGCCGCGACCGGCTCCGACGCGCCCGCTCGCACGATAGCCTTTGAGAACGGGCAGCAGCCCGTTGGGTTGGCGGTCGATGCAAGCGGCGACATCTTCGCGATTGAGAGCGACTGTCATGGCAATTGGGCGATTGAGGAGTTCGCTTCTGGAGCAGAAGGGCTTGCCTCCCCTATCAACACCATCAACCTGCCCCCGTTACCTGCAGGCGCTACTGAGGGTGACGGCTTCGTGCGCCTTGATGCCGCCGCCAACATTTTCGCGGCGGTGCTAATTGCTACACCTTCGGATGCAACATCGGCGATCTACGGATATGTTCCCACCGCAACGGGGCACGCTGCACCCACCGTAACAATCAACTACGGAGCACAGTGGCCTCTCTTCGCATTGAATTAGCACATCGCCACACAAAGGGTTTCGGTCGTCGTTCAAGATCGGAAGCTTGCGAATGCGCGCTCAGTTGACGAGAAATCGCGATAACGCTCCAAAACCCGACAATGAGCGATATGTGCTCACGCCAAATGACGACGTTGAATTTTCCTGTCACAGCTCACGCTCCGGTGGCCGGGATTTGTCAGCAGAGAAACAAATCTTGGCAGCAAAGGCGAAAGTCATAGCCGACCTGAATCTAGAAGCTTCCACTACAAACGAAAACAAAGGGCTTACTGCCGACGCGCAGGAAACGGAAGTAACCCAACCACGTGGCACAACAGGTGCATATCGATATTTGATAGATACAATCGCCCTTGAAGGGCGCGACAGGTCCGCGCCGGTACAGAACCATGAAAACAAAATCGTTCGCAATGTTAATGCTGCTGTGCCTCGCTGGCCCTGCGCTCGTTCTGGTCGGCTGCGGTGGGAGCGGCGGAGGCACAACTCCTCCGCCGGTTAACTACACTATTGGCGGCACGGTAACCAACCTGGCCGCAGGCAACAGTGTGCAGTTGCAGGATAACGGCGGCGACACGCTGGTCGTAACCGCCAACGGCTCGTTCAGCTTTGCTAGCCAACTGGTGAGCGGAGCAAGTTACAACGTCAGCATCTCGATGCAGCCCACGTCGCCGGCCCAAACCTGTGGCGTAACCAGCGGCACTGGAACAGCGACTTCCAATGTAACGAGCGTGGCAGTGGTCTGCGGATACAACGAATGGGCGTGGATGAGCGGGTCGAACGTTGTGTTTCAGCCAGGGATGTACGGATCCGAGGGAACGGCGGCGCCGGGCAACGTTCCCGGAGCGCGCTGGGGTTCCGCTTCCTGGATCGACGCGAGCGGCAATTTCTGGCTTTTTGGCGGCACTGGCTACGCGGACAACTGCTGCTACCTCAACGACCTGTGGAAGTACAGTGACGGCGAGTGGACATGGATGAGCGGGTCGAATCGAAATAATCAGGCTGGAGCATACGGAACCAAGGGCGCGGCTGCTGCGAGCAACGTTCCCGGGGCGCGAGCGTTGGCCCTTTCCTGGACCGACACCAGCGGCAATTTCTGGCTTTTCGGAGGCCAAGGCTACGATTCCGCGGGGAACTTTAGCCAACTCAACGACTTGTGGAAGTGCAGCAATGGCGAGTGGACGTGGATGAGTGGCGCGAACACCATCAACCAGGCTGGAACCTACGGGACCGAAGGAGCGGCTGCGCCAAGCAACACTCCAGGGGCACGCGATGGCGCTGTATCCTGGACGGATACGAACGGTAATTTCTGGCTCTTTGGCGGCTATGGTTATGATTCCACGGGAACACCGATGGGCCTGAACGACCTGTGGAAGTTCAGCAACGGCGAGTGGACGTGGATGAGCGGGTCCAACTTAGGAAATCAGGTTGGAATTTACGGAACCAAGGGAACGGCTTCTTTGAGCAACGTTCCTGGCGCGCGAGCATTGGCCGTTTCCTGGACCGACGCAAGCGGCAGTCTCTGGCTTTTCGGAGGCGGCAACGACTTCAACGACTTATGGAAGTATAGCAACGGTGAATGGACGTGGATGAGCGGATCAAACGTTCAATTCGCGCCAGCTTCGTGGGGAACCAGGGGAGTAGCTGCCTCGAGCAACGTTCCCGGAGGGCGAACAATGGCCGTTTCCTGGACCGACGCGAGCGGCAATCTCTGGCTCTTCAGCGGCGACGGACTCGACGACCTGTGGAAGTACAGCAACGGTGAATGGACGTGGGTAAGCGGTTCGAACGTAAGTAATCAGCCTGGAACCTACGGGACCGAAGGCGAGGCTGCGCCAGGCAACGTTCCCGGGGCACGGGTGTCTGCCGCTGTCTGGACGGATATGTCGGGCAACCTCTGGCTGTTCGGAGGCCAGGGCCTCGATTCCACAAGTGCAAACGGGTTCCTAAACGATTTATGGAAGTACGAACCGTAGCCCGGAGGGCAGGTTTGGCCGGTACGGGTATCGGGGAAAGAAGCACTCCCCGCAGAGGCTGTCGGCGGGGGACGGCAACAAAGTTTTCCGCCTACCATTCGACCCAGTCCCCGCAACCCGCCGGTGGTGTCCTACGACACTACCCATCCGCCGGCGTTTTGATCGTTGGCGAAAAATCTCCATCTCACTCAGAGTCTCTAAGACCACTCTAAGTTAGCGCTTATGGGGACAGCCCCCCAGCCTGCGTGAGCGAAGTCGAAGAGGCTGTCCGTCGAGCGAAGTTCGACCGGTCCTCCAAGACAAACCAATCGAGGTCAACATTCTTTGACTTCCGCCCTTCCACCCCGTAGCATGACTGGACCCAAGCGCCGGGGCCATCTCTTTGCTCGAACAGACCATCTCTCATTACCGGATCGTCGAAAAGCTCGGTGGTGGCGGCATGGGCGTCGTCTATAAGGCTGAAGACACCCGTCTCGGCCGCTTCGTCGCCCTGAAGTTTCTTCCCGACGATCTCGCGCAAGATCGTCAGGCCCTCGAGCGTTTCCGCCGCGAAGCCAAGGCCGCCTCGGCCCTGAACCATCCCAACATCTGCACGATTTACGACATCGGCGAGGACGACGGCAAGACTTTTCTCGTGATGGAGTTCCTCGACGGCTCCACGCTGAAGCACCTGATCGGCAACCGCGCCATGGAACTGGAGACGATTCTCTCGCTGGGAATCGAGATCGCCGACGCCCTCGACGCAGCCCACGCTGGCGGCATCGTGCATCGCGACATCAAGCCCGCCAACATCTTCGTCACCAAGCGCGAGCACGCCAAGATCCTGGATTTCGGTCTGGCAAAAGTGAAAGCGAGTCCCTCCTCGATCGGACAGATCGCTGATGTCACCGCCCCCACTGCAGTCGTGGTCGAAGAACATCTCACCAGCCCGGGCTCCACGCTCGGCACAGTTGCCTACATGTCTCCCGAGCAGGCCAAGGGAAAGGAACTCGATCCGCGCACGGATCTGTTTTCCTTTGGCGTGGTTCTCTATGAGATGGCTACCGGGACCCTGCCGTTCCGCGGAGAAACTTCGGCGCTCATTTTTCAATCCATTCTCGACCGCGCCCCGGTTTCACCCATCCGCCTGAATCCTGACCTGCCGCCAAAGCTCGAAGACATCATCAATAAGTCGCTGGAAAAAGACCGCAATCTGCGCTACCAGAGCGCCGCCGACATTCGAGCCGACCTGCAGCGACTGAAGCGCGACACCGACAGCGGCCGCGCCGTCGCTCATAGTTCGGACTCGACAGACTCGGGCCGGTCCGCAGTGGCTGTTCCGGTGGCAACGCCTTCGGCTTCCTCGCACACGGTTGCGCCATCGTCCCCCGCAGTCGGCGCAGTCGTGCCTCCGCCGAAGAAGCCATGGAAGGCAATCGTATCCGCTGTGGCGGTCATACTCGTACTCCTCGCTGCTGCTGTCTTCTACTTCCGCTCGCGCCAGTCGGCGAAGCTCACCGAGAAAGATAGCGTCCTGCTGGCCGACTTCGTCAACACCACCGGCGACGCGGTTTTTGACGGCACCCTGAAACAGGCGCTGGCGGTTCAACTGGAACAGTCGCCGTATCTGAATATCTTTCCCGAGTCTCGAATCCAGGAAGCGCTGAAGTTCATGGGCCGCCCCGCTGGCGAGCGTGTCACCAAAGACGTCGCTCACGAGATCTGTCTGCGCGAAGGCGTCAAGGCGATGCTGATTGGCTCCATCTCAAGCCTGGGTAGCCATTACGTCATCACCCTCGAGGCTGTGAACGCGCAGACAGGAGACTCGCTCGACCGCGAGCAAATCGAAGCCGAGAGCAAGGAGCAAGTTCTCAAATCACTCGACAAGGCCGCTTCCAACTTGCGCGAAAAACTGGGCGAGTCGATCGGCTCGGTGCAGAAGTTCACGACGCCTCTTGAAGCCGCGACTACTTCCTCCCTCGAAGCCCTGAAAGAGTTCAGTATCGGCCAGGACCTGCACTCCAAGTTCGACGATGATGGTGCGATCCCCCACTTGAAACGCGCCGTGGAACTCGATCCAACGTTCGCCATGGCGTGGGCCGTACTTGGCATTTGTTACAACAATACTGGCGACACCGCACACGCGTTTGAGTCTCTGCAGAAAGCCTTCGACGTGAAAGACCGCGCGAGCGAGCGCGAGAAGTTCTACATCTCTGCCCATTACTACGGCACATTCCGCGGACAGCAAGACAAACAGATCGAGACTCTGCAGCAGTGGGCTCAAGCCTATCCCCGCGATGCCGTTCCCCTCGATAATCTGTCCCTCGCGGAGCAAGACACCGGCCAGTTGGACAAGGCTCTCGCCTACGCTAGTGAGGCAATGAAGCTGAGTCCCAAGGACCACTACGCTTATCAGAACCTGGCAGCGTCCTATCAATATCTCGGTCGTTACGACGAAGCGAAGGCAGTTGCGGACCAGGCGGTCGCGCAAAAGATCGACCCGTGGTCCGTCCACATGGTGCTGTATTGGACGGCCTTTACTCGGGGCGACGATGCCGCCATGCAGCAGGAAATCGCGCAGTCCAGCGGCAAGGTGCAGGAGACGATCATCGTTCTACTCGCCGCCCAGGGGGAGTGCGCGCAGGGAAAGATCAAGAAAGCGCGCGAAAGCTTCGCCCGTGCCGGCGCCGCCGCCCAAACTCACGGGATCAAGGAATGGGCTGCGCTGAGCCTGGCCGCCGAGGCGTACTGCGATGCCGAGACCGGCTTCTTTCCAGAGGCGCGACAGGTGATGAACGCCGCCTTGGCTGCCGCCGACACACCGGAGACAGAAGCCGATGCCGCCCGCATCTTTGCCCGCACGGGCGATACGGCCCGCGCGGAGAAGTTCATTGCCGACCTGGCTAAGGAACAACCGTTTGACACGCTGCTGAACCAGATGAAGCTGCCCACCGCCCGAGCCATTCTCGATCTGCAACGTAACCAGCCTGCCCAGGCGCTAGCGGCGCTTGAGCCCGCCAAGCCCTACGACCTGGCTGCAGACCGGCGGTCGATCGGCACCTACCAGGCGATCTACGTCCGCGGCGAAGCGTACCTACACTCCCACGACGGCACGAATGCGGCCCTCGAGTATCAGAAAATTCTCGACCACCGTGGGATTCAGCCCACAAGCGTGTTTATTTCCTTGGCGAAGCTCGGACTCGGCCGCGCCGACGCGCTACAAGGCGACACGGCAAAAGCCAAGACGGCCTATCAGGATTTCTTCGCGCTGTGGAAAGATGCCGATCCCGATGTCCCTCTCCTCAAGACCGCCAAAGCCGAATACGAAAAGCTGAAATAGCCGAACCACCACGCAGCCACAGCTCAGTTGTTGGGGTTAATGTGCGCTATGGGATCGCGTCTGACCAGCTGCGCGGATTTCTGTCACACAGGAGCGTGATCCTGGTCATTGGAGAGCATTGCCAAAGCAGGCATATCTTAACTGAGGTTGCGAGTCCTTCCACGTAAGCGCCCGGTTCAATTCAAGGCAACTCGCAAAGTATCGCGTTTCTCCTGGCCCTAGTCGCACTCTTCATCGCTCTCTTGGCCGCCGCGAAACCCAAACAGTAACGAGTAGTGACGCGCCACGCCATGTGGCTCGAGGAAAAGATCGACTGGGGGCTGACCTTCGCCTGTGGGAGCCGCGAGAAGATTCATCCTCAAATTGGGCCTTATCCACAACTCATTTTGAAAGGAAGATTGTTATGACAAGCAATAAATTCTGGTTCTTCCTGTGCAGGATATTGACGGCCGCGCTAATCGTGACTGTGATGTGGGCGCCCCATACCTGGGCACAAACGTACCAAACACTCCACGAGTTCACCGGCGGTTGGGATGGAAATGATTACATGTGGGTCACGGGGGCGAGCAACTGGTACTCTTCAGGCCTGGTCCTCGACAGTTCTGGAAATCTGTACGGGGTTGCGGCCGGCGGAGGTGCTTTCGGGAATGGCGTTGCCTTTAAGTTGACCCAGAACCCGGATGCAAGCTGGACAGAGACCGTGATCCACGATTTCACGGGAGGTGCCGACGGCGCTTTCCCCTTTGGAGGATTGATTTTCGATGGAGCCGGGGCTCTCTATGGCACAACCAGCGGCGGCGGTGCGGGCCGCTGCAGCACTTGGTACACGCAGCGATGCGGTGTCGTCTTTAAACTGACCCCAAATCTGGATGGAAGTTGGACCGAAACTGTGATTCACACATTTGGTCACACTGGCGATGGAGCGCAACCCGAGGCCCGTTTGACCTTCGACACGCAAGGAAATCTCTACGGCTCAACTGTGGCGGGAGGGCGACTCCGGTGCCCCGCCTTTAACGGCGGCTTCGATACCGGCTGCGCTCTGATTTTTAAGCTCACGCCGAACTCAAACGGAAGTTGGACGGAAACAGTGATTCACCAATTCACCGGTTCTCGTGACGGAGCCGGTAATCCAAGTCCCCTCATCTTCGATGCGGTGGGAAATCTGTACGGCACCATCAGCAATGGTGGGACGAGTGGTGTGGGTGTCGCTTTCAAACTGTCTCCGAACCCAGATGGAACCTGGAAGGAAAAAATCCTGTACGATTTCCCGGTCGACAACGAGGGCTACTGGCTCATGACCCAGACGGGACTGGTTTTTGACAGCGCAGGTAACCTCTACGGAACTAGTTTCTGGCTCCCCAATTTCGGTGGAGGTACAGTTTTCAAGCTTACACCTAGCTCCTCTGGCCCCTGGAAGCTGTCAGTTGTTCACGCCTTCGGTACAGCGAACATGTATCACCCAGTGGGCGGCGTAATCATTGACGAAGCTGGAAATCTGTACGGCACCGCCATTACAGGCGGCACTTATGGTTGGGGCGTGGTATTCAAGCTGGTGCCAAACGCGGACCTCGGTTGGACCTATAGTGAGTTGTATGACTTCGACAATGCTCCACTGTCCTTTCCCTTTTCCTTAATCCGCGACTCTGCGGGCAATCTATACGGGACGGCGAACTACAGTGATACGGCAACAGGTGGTGTGTTCGAGATAACGCCGTAGCCAGTTCGTTCGGCATGTCCGCGCCCCTCGTGATCCTGAAATTCATATTGAGCGAATGCAACCCTACAACAAAGCCGCTTCCTTTGGGGGCGGCTTTTCCGTTGCGGGACCGTTTCATCAAAGCTCCCTCACGGAGTCAGCGGTGCTCCTTCTCCTCTTCATATCACTCGCTGCCCCTCCTCAACTTTAGAATCCAACGCTGCCCCAACCTCGTCTGATATCTTTTAGCTTCCCCTGTTTCTCACGCCAATGCATTCTGCTCAGCGCCCAAGCCGGTGGATGGTGATTCTTGCCTTCGGACTCGTCTACTTGTTCTGGGGCTCGACGTATCTCGCCATCGACATCGCCGTGCAGACCATCCCTCCGGCCCTCATGTGCGCTGTGCGATTTTCGATCGCCGGCATAATCATGCTGGCGGTCTGTGCCGCTACCGGACGCCGGATCTTTTATTCTCCCAAGCAAATTGCGCTGGCTGCAGTCGTAGGTCTGCTCTTGCTGATGGGCGGCAACCTTACGTTGTCGTACGCGGAACTCTCTGTCTCGTCAGGACTCGCCGCGCTGATCATCGCCATCACCCCGCTTTGGTTTCTCGTTCTCGATTCGCTTTTGCTCGGCGATCATCACATCTCCAGACGCGGCAAAGCGGGCCTCGCATTGGGCATTCTCGGATTATTCGTCCTCGTCTGGCCTCAACTGCAGTCCGGCACGCATGGGACATCGCGAGTTCTGGGCCTCCATCAGCCTTATCGCCGGATCGTTCACCTGGGCGCTTGGGCTCGGTGCTCTCCAAGCGCTGGCAGTCCGGCATGGACGTCTTCAGCGCCACCGGATGGCAAGTCACCGCCGCCGGCGCGGGCAATTTCATCTTTGCCTTATTCGCCGGCGATCTCGCGCATGTTCGATGGACCCCGCGCAGCCTCAGCGCCGTGTTCTATCTGGTGGTCTGCGGTTCGTGGATCGGCTACACGGCCTACATCTGGCTACTTGAGCACGTCCCCACGTCCAAGGTCTCAACCTACGCGTACGTGAATCCGGTCGTAGCGGTGTTTCTCGGCTGGTTGATCTTGCATGAGCGTGTAGACCGCTTCATCCTCGCCGGAAGTGCAATCGTCGTGCTCTCGGTCATCCTCGTTACCAGCGCAAAGGTAAAAGAAAAGACCGTCGCGCAAGAACTACCCGCGGTGGAAGCGGCGGGGGACTAGAAAAAAGAAGTCAGAAGTCAAAAGTCAAAAGTAAGAAGTCAAACGCAGACTCGTCTTCAATTCTGACTTCTGCAATCTGACTTCCGCAATCTTACTTCGAGCCTCCTTCTTCCTCCTCTGCATCATTCACCAAGTCCACGACATGCCCGCGAATTGCGAACGTCTGCTTCGTTCCAACCTCCGGTTCAAAGCTCACCCGCACTGGTCCTCGCTGCCACAACGGTGTTGGACACGCTGAATCCGGCGCCGCATCCTCTCCCACGCCGGCGCTCGATAGCTCCTTCTTTAGCACCGGCTTGCGGCGGCTGAGTTGCGCCACCATCGCATACGTTTTCTTTCCATCGTCCGTCACGCCACAATAAGCGACGAAGTCCCGGTACCAACTGGCGGAGGAATAATAGGCGTCGAACTCGGGCAGATTAATCGGCGAAATGTGGCCCGTCAGCCGGTCGACAAGCAGCCAACCTCCGCGTTGCCACTGCCATCGCGGTGCTGCATCTTCGGGAAGACTGTCATTCATCCGAAACACGCGCCGCACCACGAACAGCCGGTCAGTCACTTCATGTGGCGCGCTGAGTACATATTCTTTGACGCGTCCATCCACGATCAGGGCGCGTATCTTGATCGTCAAAGGCTTGTCATCCGCTGCCCCTGGGAACCACTGCACCGTCGTCCACTTTCCGAACGTGATGACATGGACTTTCGTCGCTGCCATCGCCGCGCCCGTCAGCAGCCCAATAAAAACGATCAAACGTAATATCCAGATTGGCCGATATCGCATAAGGCGAGGGTAGGCATCGGTTCTAAGTCCGGCAAGGCTCTCGGTCACATTCCTTAAATCCACGTGCCAAAAAGGGAATAGCCGAGTTCCGCAAACGGTGATACTGTTCAGAAACTTGACCTGCGCCCTGCGAAATTCAGGAAATGGCGTTAGAATCAGGGGGTCAGTTCAGGGATTTTTACCATGAGTGTCGCGCCTCCCTCTCGCACCAGTACCGGGCCGGATGGGCGGACAACTTCGAAGGGTGAATCCGCTTCTTATCACGAGATGGGTGATCTTCTACCACGACGGCGGGCGCCGCGAATTCTGGTCGTCGACGACCAGCCCAGCATCGCCGGCCTGATGAGCCAGTTGCTCTCGATGCGCGGCTATGACGTGGCTACCGCCGCTAACGCAGAACAGGCCGAGGCCGAGGTTCATCGCCAACTGCCGGATCTGATCCTCTCCGACGTGATGATGCCGGGTAAGTCCGGATACGAATTCTGCCGCGGCCTGAAAGAAAATCCGGCGACGCGCTTAATCCCATTCGTTCTCATCACCGGGCTCAGCGATAGCAGCGACAAAGTGCGCGGCATTGAAGCCGGTGCCGACGACTTCCTCAACAAACCGGTGCTCGCCGAAGAACTCATCGCGCGTGTGAAATCGCTTCTCCGCCTGAAAGAGTTTACCGACGAACTCGAGACTGCCGATTCGGTATTGTGCACTCTGGGTCTGATCGTCGAAGGCCGCGATCCGTATACTGAAGGTCATTGCGAACGACTCTCGGTGCGCGCCGCCGATCTGGGCCGCCATCTCGGCATGGACGAAGATTCCATCATTGCCCTGAAGCGCGGCGGATACCTTCACGATCTCGGCAAGATCGCCGTGCCCGACGAGATTCTGAAGAAAGGCAGCGACCTCACCCCGGCGGAATGGGCGGTCATGAAGCTCCATCCCATTACGGGCGAAAACATCTGCAAGCCCCTGCATTCCCTCCGGCTCGTGCTGCCCATCATCCGCAACCATCACGAACATTCGGACGGCTCCGGCTATCCCGATGGCCTGATTGGCTCCGAGATTCCTGTACTCCCTCGCGTCCTGCAAGTCGTCGACGTCTACGACGCGCTCCGCACCGCTCGCTCTTACAAGGCTCCTCTCACTCACGAAGCGGCTGAGCAAACCATGCGTGAAGAAGCCGCTCGCGGCCTCTGGGATGCCGAGTTAGTCGGGGAATACTTCTCCATGCTCGAGCAGCAACGCCAGGTAGCGTAGAACTGTACTCAGTACTCAGTACTCAGTACTCAGTACTCAGTACTCAGTACTCAGTACTCAGTACTCAGCCTTCCTCGTAGTCGCTTCTGCCACCCAAGACTCACGATTCGTATCAGGGCGTCGCTTTAGCGATGCCGTACGTAGCGTCACAAACGATTGCGGCTTCAGCCGCTGGACAGCGCCGCAACAGCGCAACGCGCGAATTCCGATTTCCGAAATCCTAAAACCACCACGTACAATAACGATGCTGCTTGTCACACCGGACCAGCTTCCAGCCGCCCGTCGCTCCGACTGCGAAACTGAGAACCGAAAACTGAGAACTGAGAACTGCTTTTGGATCCCACGTACAGTATCGTGATTCCGGCTTACAACGAGAGCGCACGCCTCGGCGCAACTCTCGAGATGGTGCTGGGCTACATCCATGCTCAGAAGTGGGATGCTGAAGTCATCATCGTCAACGACGGATCCCGCGACAACACCGCCGACATCGTTCGCACGTTCGCAGCGAAAGATCCCGCGCTTCGCTTGGTGGAAAATCCCGGCAATCGCGGCAAGGGATACAGCGTCCGCAACGGCATGCTCAATGCCCGCGGTCAAATCGTTCTCTTCAGCGACGCCGACCTTTCCTCACCGATCGAGGAAGCGCCCAAGCTTTTCGCGGCTCTGGCAAACGGCGCCGACATCGCGATCGGTTCCCGCTGGCTGCGCGCCGAAACCCAGACCCAACGCCAACCGCTTCACCGACAACTCTTCGGACGCATCTACAACCTGGTCCTGCGCCTCACGCTCGGTCTGCAGTTCGCGGACACGCAATGCGGGTTCAAAGCTTTCAAACAGGCCGCCGTACAAGCGATCTTCCCTCTGCAGAAAATCGAGCGCTGGGGATTTGATCCCGAAATTCTCTTCCTGGCGCGAAAACTGAAATTCAAGGTACAGGAAGTCCCCGTCGCCTGGGGACACAGCGGCGGTACCCGCATCAACCCGCTGGTCGATGGTTCCCGCATGGTGATGGAAATGTTTCGAATCCGCTGGTACGACCTGATCGGAAAGTACAGCACAGATCAAATAGCAAGCCGCCAGCCCGCGAAGCCGCTACCCACCCACCGCGGCCCTCAAGGCTAAGTCGGTCTCGTATTCGCGAGACTAGCCAAATTAACGTGGCACGGCCTTCACCGCCTCCACGACTCGAGTCCCCATCTCCTCGGTCGAAATCGCCGCATGCGACTTCCCCGCTAAATCTGCCGTACGCGCTCCCTGCGAAAGCACCGCCGAAACTGCCTTCTCCACACACGCGGCTTCCTTCTCCAACTGAAACGAATGTCTTAGCAACATCGCCACCGACAAGATCGCTCCCAGAGGATTCGCAATTCCTTTCCCTGCAATATCCGGAGCCGATCCATGCACTGGCTCATACAGCCCAACCGGTCCTCCGACACTCGCCGACGCCAATAGTCCAAGCGAACCCACAACGCCCCCGGCCTGATCCGAGAGAATATCCCCAAACATGTTTTCCGTGAGCAGGACGTCAAAATCCGTCGGCCGCTGCACCAGCAACATCGCCGCGGAATCGACATACTGATGTCCCAGCTTCACCTCGGGATAATCTTTGCCCACGCGCGTCACCACATCACGCCACAGCCGCGAGCATTCCAGCACGTTGGCCTTGTCGACCGACAGAACCTTGCGCCGCCGTTTCATTGCCAACTCGAACGCCACGCGCGCAATGCGCTCGATCTCCGGCTCTCCGTAACGCATGGTGTTTAGCGCAACGCGCGATCCCGGCTCGCCTTCGATCGAGCGTGGCGAACCAAAATAAGCTCCGCCCAGCAGTTCGCGCACGATCATGATGTCGGTCCCGCGAACAATTTCTGCCCGCAGTGGAGAAGTATCCTCCAGTGCAGGAAAAAACACCGCGGGACGCAAATTGGCGTACGCACCCAATTCACGCCGGATGCGCAACAATCCCGCCTCCGGACGCAGGTGCCCCGGATTGTGATCGAACGCCGGACTTCCCACCGCTCCCAGCAGCACTGCACCGGAAGCCAGGCAAGCCTGCACCGTCTCAGCGGGCAGAGGATCGTTCGCTACAGTTAGGGCGGCTCCGCCAATCAGTTTGCTTTGTAGTTGAAGCTGATGGCCGAACCCATCGGCCACGGCCCGCAACACGAGAACGGCCTGTTCCGTAACTTCCGGACCAATGCCGTCGCCAGGGAGAATCGTAAGTTTGAGAAGCATGCGAGGTTAAGGAGTAGTCAGGAAATTTGGAGCTTGGGTAATTGGAAACCTGACAATTCTATCTGGTGGGCGGGAAGATTGCTGGCTGAAGGGCGTGCTGTTCCAACTCGTCAACTACAAGATCACTAAATCTTCTACACGCCCCATAGATAGTCTTCCTGCTGCGTTTGCTCGTGGTGGGAATCGCCGTGAACCGGCAGCGGCACTCCAAACGCGTTCGTCTGCGGCCCCACCGGAAACGGCTTCACTGGTTCCGGGGTTGGTTCGGGCGCAGTGTCGAGCGCGGGTGCATTCACGACCGCCGCTTGCGGCGGAACGATCTTCTCAATCAGCGGCGTCGCCGAGCCCGAAGGCTTGTGCGTGTCGCGAATCAATTCCAGCAGATGATGATCTTCCACATGCTTAATCTTGTCCGCCAAGCGGACAAAGCGCCGGTAGATATCATCCAGCGCCCGCCGATCAAACTGGTAGCCCAGCTGTTCACATCGTATGCTGAGCGCGTGACGTCCCGAATGCTTGCCGAGCACCAGCTTCGAATCCGGCACACCCACGGACTTCGGCGTCATAATTTCGTATGTCAGCGGATTCTTCAAAACTCCATCCTGATGAATGCCCGCCTCGTGCGCAAACGCATTGCGCCCCGTGATCGCCTTGTTCGGTTGCACCGGCACACCGGTGATCTCGCTCAGGATCTGGCTGGAAGCGAAAATCTGCTCGCCCACCACGCCGGTTTCGTAGGGATAGCGGTCCGGGCGAACCCGCATCGCCATCACAATCTCTTCGAGCGACGCATTCCCCGCGCGCTCTCCGATTCCATTGATCGTACACTCGACCTGCCGCGCTCCGGCGGACACCGCTGCCAGCGCATTGGCCACAGCCATGCCCAGATCGTTGTGGCAGTGCGCGGAGATCACCACGTTTTCGATCCCCTTCACGCGTCTGCCGGATCGTTGTGATCAACGCTCCAAATTCGGACGGGATGGTATAGCCCACGGTGTCCGGAATATTCAGTGTCGTGGCTCCCGCTTCGACAACCGCATCCAGCACCCGACACAGAAAATCGGGGTCGGTGCGCGTCGCATCTTCCGGCGAAAATTCCACATCGTCGCAGAGCGACTTGGCAAAGCGAATCGCTTCGCGCGCCTGTTCCACGCACTGATCGCGCGTAATCCGCAGCTTGTATTGCAGGTGAATATCGGAAGTCGCCAGAAACACGTGGATCCGCGGCCGCGCCGCGTGTTGCAAGGCCTCCCACGCGCGCTCAATGTCAGGACGGCAGGCGCGCGCCAAGCCCGCAATAATGGGACGCCGCACGACCGAAGCAATCGCCTTCACCGATTCAAAGTCGCCATCCGAGGCAATCGGGAACCCGGCCTCGATCACGTCCACGCCGAGACGGTCGAGTTGGTGAGCCAGACGCAGCTTTTCCTGCTGGTTCATGCTGCAACCTGGCGATTGCTCGCCGTCTCGAAGAGTGGTGTCGAAAACCGTGATGCGGGCTCGCTCTGCGGTCATGGATCTCCCTCAAAACAAAACTGATCTTCTATGGTACGTGCGCCAGCCTTAGAAGCAAAACTTATAATTCTTCACGAATCATTAGTTTTACTTGTATAATAAGTATTGCTAATGGATCGTCGCAGTTTGATTAAGGAGTCAACGGATGGAGCTTTCTCAACTCGAAGTCTTCCTGGCCGTGGCCCGAGAGCGGCGTTTCTCGCGCGCTGCTGAAAAACTCTATCGCACCCAGTCGGCTGTCAGCCAGACCATCCGCAAACTCGAGGACGAACTCGGCGAAGCCCTATTTGACCGCTCGTCCCGCGAAGGCGTCCTTACCGATGCCGGCAAGGTCCTGCTTGAGTACGCTGAAAAGCTGATCAATCTCCGCAGTGAAGCGACGGAATCTCTCACCGAACTCCGGGAACTGCAAAAAGGCAAACTGGTCATCGCGGCCAATGAATTCACGGTTCTTTATCTGCTGCCGCTCCTGGCCGAATTCCGCCGCCTGCATCCCATGATCAAGATCACCGTCGAACGCGCTTTGGGCAGCCACATCCCCGACGACGTCTTGCGCTACAGCGCTGAATTCGGTGTGCTGTCCTACGAACCGCAGGAGGCGAGCCTGCATTCGGTGGTCGTCTATCTCGACGAACTGGTCTTGGTAGTTCCGCCGAAACATCCGCTGGCCTCTGCGTCACAGGTGAGCATTCGCCAGCTGGGTGCCGAATCCTTTGTGGCCCACATCGTCTCCTCACCCTACCGCGAGAAAGTCATCCAGCTCTTCAAGACGCACAAAACACCGCTGCACATGGATCTCGAACTCCCCACACTCCAGGCAATCAAGCAATTCGTTGCCATGGGACACGGAGTCGCCTTGGTCCCCGAGATCAGCGTCGAAACCGAACTGGCGAGAGGGGAACTCGTGGGCATCCCTGTTCGCGAACTGCAACTGAAGCGCAAGTTGCGCCTTATCTACCGCAAAGACGCGAACCTCTCCCATGCGGCTCCCGCATTCCTAAAAGTCGCCGAAGCCGTAGCCGCCGACCGCAAAGGCCGCTACCGTTTCCAACGCGAAAATTAGTCGTTGTGACGAAGGCGTATTATTTCGGGCGGCCGCGCCTCTGCCACAAAAGCAAAAGGAGCAAGGCGAACCTTGCTCCTCACCGTTTAAGAACTTCCCGCTTCAACAGTCCGCGCAGACCTGCTCTTCGCGGAACGACGCCAGAGCCGCATCCACAGAAGGATGGACCTCCAACACCGAATCCAGATTGGTCAGATCCAGCAGTGCCGTTACCAGCGGATTCGCCCCCGCGCACTTCAGGCTGGCATTCTTTCCCTGTGCCCAGGTTTGCAGAAGCGCCAACTCGCCAATGCCGGCGCTGTCCATTGAACTTACCCCACTCAGATCGAGCACCAGCTTGCGCGCGTGTTGCAGGACTTCCCCCACGACCCGCGACAGCGCGGCCGCCTCGTCGCGATACACGATGCGTCCCTCGCAGTGCACGATGATCACATCGCCGTGATTGCGCGTTTCCAGACTGAGTTTCAACTTCAACTCCTTGTATGACTCAAAGGCAGCCACAATTCCCGGCTGCTCGCCTATTTGCCAATTCATGTCCATTGGTTGCATGCTAGTAGATAGACGCGGGTGCGTTGGTTTTGGCACCATGAAAATCTGGTAAATTTTCGTCGATCCTGCGAGCCCCGGTCCCGGCTTTGGCCCGGACAAATTTTGTAAACTGGGACATCTTAGGCATCCGGTACACTGCATCTAACGGATTTCGTTGATTAAATTGCACTTTTTGCCGGCGCGAACCGCCGGGGAGGAATAATTCGTGTCGAAGACTGCTACCGCTGTGCTGGCGTTTGTTGGACTGATGTTGTTTTCGATCCCGATGTCGGCACAATTCAACGGACTTCTTCCCAATGGCAACGTCTACGCCGGCGTCTCCTACGCTCAACTCACCGATGTCATTAATAAGCAGAGCTATCGCGGTTGGAACGGCTCTTTCGAAGCGATTCCCTTCACCCGCTATCCCCATCTCGGTCTGGTCGGCGATGCCAGCGGTTTTTACCGCAAGGGAGTCACGCAATACAACTTCTTCGGCGGCCCACGCTTTTCCGTCAATTATGGAAAATGGCGCCCCTTCGTCCATGCCATGGCCGGCATCCGCCACGTGAACTCCAGCAGCTTCGTCTACAACCCGATCGCGATCGACGTTGGCGGCGGCGCTGACTACAAACTTCCTTTCAAGAATTTCTCCTGGCGCGTGCAAGGCGACTACAAGCACAGCAACTATGGCAATGCCAACCAGAACGACTACCGCGCGACCACCGGAATTGTCTGGCGCTTCTGAGTCGTCCGACGTATTTCCTCATCAACCCATTGGCTGAGATTCGAATCTCTTCTGCATACATCCAAAACTTTATTGCTTCATGAGGGTTTGACGGATGCCAGGAAGGGAGAGTCGTCTCATGTTGAAAGCTGCGTGCATTACCGCTGTGCTGTTCCTTTTCGCCGGATTGGCAAACGCACAGGTTCCGTCGGGAAACGTCTTCTTCGGATACTCCTACGAGAGCACCAATGCCAGCGCATTCGGTTCAACTCTGATCACGTCGACCGTGAGCCGGCCCAACCTCAACGGCTGGGAAGCATCGTTCGAGGGAAAGGTCCTGCCCTGGATTGGCATTGTGGGTGACGTCGCCGGGCA
Source organism: uncultured Acidobacteriaceae bacterium (assembly GCA_963788555.1). Taxonomy (GTDB): domain Bacteria; phylum Acidobacteriota; class Terriglobia; order Terriglobales; family Acidobacteriaceae; genus Sulfotelmatobacter. Next base: position 435,974 of record CAWBHM010000009.1, read on the forward strand.
TTACGGTTCGGAGACCTTTGCCGAGCCGACCCCAAACGGTCTGGTGACTGTGAACGTTACTGGACACGAGCAGGAATATCTTGTCGGTCCCCGGTTCTCGGTGCCGGTCGGCAAGTTCACGCCTTTTGCTGAAGTGTTTGTTGGAGCTGCTCATATCCATTACGGGGGGACATTGCCGACCCCTTCCAACACCTCCTTTGCGTCGGCCTACGGCGGTGGCATTGACTACCGCCTCATTCGTCCCCTCGCGTTGCGCGTCGAAGGCGACTACGTGCGGACAAGCTTCTTCAGCACGACTCAGAACAATTTTCGCCTCGGAGTCGGCGCTGTCATTCGCTTCTAACCGGATCACTCTGCAATCAAACAAAACAGGATTCAGCTGGTTGGCTGAATCCTGTCTTTTACGGCCGGCAAAACTCTGTTGAGTGATCCGTCATCGCTTAGCAAAGCCGTTTTTCCGGCGGAGTCAATACGGTCTAGCGCGGACTAAGACCCAAACTGATCGCGGCCAACATTTCATTGGACGCTCGGCCTGAACACTCTACGCCCGCGGCACGCTATCGGCCTCAGCCGCCCAATACTTGTGATCGCGCAGAAAATACTTCTCGTTCCAGTAAGTTCATCACCGTCCACAGGAACAGCCACCCCACGCGCAGATGACCCATTTTCTTGAACCGCCGATTCGTCGTGTAGACCCCGCCGCGCACGATCGCGAAGCGCTTGCGCTCCACCTGCTGGCTCAGCCGGTAGTCTTCGGCAAACAGAATCTGCTCGTGAAATCCGCCCAGTTCCCAGAATTTCTTCCGGTCAAAGAACATGAACATCCCCGTCGCAAACGGACGATGCAGGTACGACAGGTATTGAAAGAAGTCGTTCCCCGCATAGAACGCCTTGTCGAGCCAGCTTGCCGTCGTTGCACAAAATGTTCGTCGTCACGCAGTGCAATTGCTGGCTCTGCGCCTTCTCCACGCAGCGCCGCACCAGCGACCGGTCCGCCAACTCAATGTCCGCATCCAGAAACAGAATGTACGGCGTATCCGCCTGCGCCGCGCCCTGATTGCGGCCCACCGACGGCATCCCGCCGCGAATCACGCTGACGTTCAGGCGGTCGCGGAAACTCATCACGATCTCCGGCGTTCCGTCCGTCGAGTTCGCGTCAGCGACCAACACTCTCGTACTCGACATCTTCGAGTAGTCCTGATTCGTCAGCGAAGTCAGCAAGCGCGGAATCAGCTTCGCTTCGTTCTTCGCCGGAATCACGATCGTCAGCTCGTTCGCCGGATTCATGCTCAGTCATGCTCGTTGAAGTCATGGATTTGTACCCCCTGTTCGTCGATCGTCAAATATGTCAGCCGCGAATCGACCCACCCACCGGAGTTGTAGTAGTGCAGCGCCATCCTGCTCCACATGAATCGCCTCATGCGTATGTCCGCAGAAGATGCGCTCCGCCTCGTGCTGCCGCGCATAGTTCAGCGCTCCCGACGCCACTTTCGGCGACATGCGCAGCCAGCGGGTATTCAGCCGGTCAATCAGCCGCGCCATCGGCTTGCTCTTGAAATCCAGCTTCTGCAGTTGCAGATAAAGCGACGTTCCCCACCGGCTGAGCCGCACGCGGTTCACCTGAAATCCGTCGAACTGATGACCGTGAATCGCCACGTGCCGCAGTCCGCCGAACTCCCACGTGTAATCCTGATACACGCGGACGCCGACCAGGTGCGACATGATGTTCGTCAGCCCGTGATCGTGATTGCCTTCCACCCACACGACTTCGATGTTTCGCTTCGGATTCGAAAGCTTGCGGATATATCCGAGAAACTTCCAGTGCTCTTTGGTCAGGCGGGCAAAGTTGAGGTCGGCAAAAATGTCGCCCAGCAGAATCAGCCGCTCGAAGCGGTTCTCCTTGAGCACCCGCGTCGCCTCACGCGCATGACTCGTCTCTGCACCCAGGTGCAGGTCGGAAAGGATCAGCGTGTTGTACACGTGCAGATCCATGCCCCTGTTCTAGCAGCCGAATGTTACGGCTTGATGAAAGATGCATCAATTTTGGTGCACGGGTAACTAGCGAAGTAACTACTAAACGCGGGACGGCTTGAATGCAGCGGCGATGGACGGGGGCCATTCCAGTTGGTTAACTCCTGACGGATGCGTATCGAAAAGCATGGGACGCTGCTTAACATTTCCGCCAGCATCCCATGCTCGACCACGTTCGTTACTCGAGCTTGATTTCATCGATCTGAAAGTCGAATTTTCCTGCGGCTGGGCCTCCGACAAAGAGAATGGCTGAAATATCATGCCCGTCGGTCCCATTGAAGGCGGAGAAGGGAAGGCTGGTCTGCTTCCATTCGGTACCGGCAGTGAACCTCTGTTGCGCGGGGATGCGGCCGCCACTGGCCGTGAAGACGAGCACACGATATGTCTGCCCGTCGCCCTTAGCGAAGAACGAGATGCTTTTCTTCGCCGACAGATTTACAGGAACGAACGGTTGCGCTCCAGGCGAGAACATGACGCCGGACCATGCGTAAGGCAGACCGCCATCGATTGTCCCGGAGACATCCAGGGCATGCTTATCTCCGTTCGCTCCGCCATCGACGATCTTCATGTCACCGGTGGATTTGCCGCCCGCAATGCTGTCGGTGGAGTACATCCATCCTGCGCCGAATTTCGTGGCGGCGGAGCCGTCGTCGAAGTCGCTGATCAAACCTAGGGCCGCGTCAGAGGGCGGTGCCGCGTGGGCAGCCTTCGCTGTTTCCTGCTTCGCCTTCTCGATCGATGCGGCATAGCTCAATCGATCATCTTCCACTCCCAGTTTCCAGACCGACACGATGTCGCGAGTGGCAGTGATGTCGTTCGTGGGATCGCCCTTCACGAGCAGCAGATCAGCCCGCTTGCCTGCCGCGATCGAGCCCCTATCGTCGAGATGAAACCGCGTGGCCGGAACTGAAGTCGCGGCGGCCAGCGCTTCGGTGGGCGTAAGGCCAGAGCGAACCAGCAGTTCCAGTTCTCGATGGATGCTTAGGCCATGCGATGTACCGGGATTGGGCGCGTCGGTTCCCGCCAGGATTGGAACGTGAGCCGCCTGCAGTTGGGCCACGGTCTGCTCGGCGTATTTCTCGCTCAGGGAAGTCGAGAATTTCGGAAACGATCGCTTCAGGTTGCCGATATCCTCAGCAGTCAGATACTTTTCCAGCCGCGGGTCGGAGGCCAAAGACTCGCCACTAGGAGCTCCGCTCACACTCTCGAGTACGCTCAGCGTGGGCACGACAAAGGCGTGATGGGCGGCGACGTACGTAGCGAAATCAGGCGCAGGAGCGCTGTCCGCAAACAGATGCGCCAGCCCGTCGGCACCCGCTTCGATCGCGTTGTGAGCGTCCTGCTGCGTGCCAATGTGAACCACCGCAAGCTTGCCGCGCTTGTGAGCAGCGTCAATCAGCGCCTGCAGAGTTTCCTGACTTAGAGTGGGGCGACGATGGCTGCCATAGGCGTGGCCGTCGTCGATCACGATCTTGATGTAGTCCGAACCCTCGGCAATGCGCGCGTCGACCCAAGCTTGCGCCTCGGACGGCGCGGAGAGTGTTGGGATCTGAATGCCATACTCGGTACCGTGGCCTCCGGGAGCAGTTGCCAGGGAGCCCGCGGATCGCAAGTCGGCCTGGTCGAGATCTTTCCCCTCAGCCTGTTCTTTCTTTGTTTGCTGCATGTACTTCACGCCGGTGAACATGTCTAATTCGGTGGTGACCCCAAAGATTTCCGCCTCCTTGAGAGCGGTGCCCCAGGCGTGAGTGTGCGAATCGATCAGGCCGGGCAGAAGCGTGTCGCCGGCTGCGTCAATCGTCTTCACCCCTGACGGGACTTTCAAGCTTTTGCCGACCGCTTTGATCTTGCCATCCGCGACCCAGACGTCCGCCTGATCAAGCACTTTGTGGCCGTCGAAGACCCGCGCGCCGCGGACCACGAAACCATTTTGATTTTCTGGACCGGCCAAAATGATCGCTGGCGCGGACAGCAACAGATAGAAGGCCATCCAGCCAAGAACTCTCAGAGTTGGGGCAAATTTCTTGGATTTCATATTCATCTCCATCCATCAAGACTCAATTTTCGCAACACGGCTCCCTGCAGCCGATCTTGGTACTCTCAGTGTGCTGATGATGATGCTGCATCGCGATTGCAGCCACCAGTACAGGGCGTCACCTTCCGGACCTGACAACTGTCATGCTGTGTAAAGCATGCTTGACACAATGCAATGTAAAGCACGCTTTACATTCGTGTCAAGGGATTTCTTGTCAGGGCGAGCGGTATCATGGAAACTCTGCGCTGTAGGTACTTTGGAGGCCATGTTTTGAAAGACTTCGCGACTTCAATTGTGATCGCCCTGCGACAGCGGGGCTTCCAGGCCTATCTGGTGGGCGGATGCGTGCGTGATCTTTTGCTGGGACGCGAACCGAAAGACTACGACGCGGCGACCAATGCGACGCCCACGCAAGTGATGGATATTTTCCCGGAAACATACGCGGTAGGCGCGCAGTTCGGTGTTGTGCTAGTACCGGTTCCTGACAGCGACGCAGGCGTGTCCGGGGACGTTTCGTCAAAGTCTCATGCGGTCGAGGTGGCTACGTTTCGCAGCGACGTCGGATATTCCGATGGCCGGCATCCCGACGAAGTCCGATTCAGCAGCGATCCGCGCGAAGATGTGGCTCGACGCGACTTCACGATCAATGGCATGCTGCTCGATCCCGTGAGCGGCGAAGTGTTCGACTTCGTGGGCGGGCGCAAGGATCTGGAAGCGGGAATCATTCGCACGATCGGCGATCCCGAGCAACGCTTCAGCGAAGATAAGTTGCGAATGCTGCGAGCGGTTCGTTTTGCCTCGCGTTTCGAATACACGATCGACCCAGCGACGTTTGCGGAGATGCGAAAACTCGCAGAGCAGATCCTGGTCGTATCGCGAGAGCGGGTGCGCGATGAACTGACCCGCATGTTGACGGAAGGCCATGCGCGGCGCGCATTTCTCCTGCTCGACGAGAGCGGACTGCTGAGGCCGGTGCTGCCGGAGATCTCGGCAATGAAGGGGGTTGAACAGCCGCCCGAGTTCCATCCGGAGGGCGACGTATTTGTGCACACGCTGCTGCTGCTGGACAACCTGCCAAGTTCTTGCCCACTGACGCTGGCCTGGGGCGCACTGCTGCATGATGTCGGGAAGCCACCAACGTTCCGCGTGGCTCCAGATCGCATTCGGTTCGACGGGCATGTCGAAGTCGGCGTGAAGATGGCGGAAGAGATCTGCCGCCGGTTGCGCTTTTCGAACGATGAAACCGAGCAGATTCTGGCGCTCGTCGACAACCACATGCGCTTTGGTCACGCCACGCGCATGAAGGAATCCACTCTGAAGAAGTTTCTGCGCCTGCCGGCGTTCGACGAGCACCTTGGATTGCACCGTGCGGATTGCCTGGCCAGCCATCGCAACCTGGCTACCTATGAGTTTGTTCAGCAAAAGAGGATGGAAATTCCTCCCGAAAAGATGCGTCCTGCGCCGTTAGTACGGGGGGACGATCTTATTGCTCAAGGGCATCGGCCCGGCCCCAGGTTCCGCGAGATCCTCAATGCCGTGGAAGATGCTCAGCTTGAGGGGAGATTGCCTTCGCGGGACGCAGCACTCGAATTTGTGCGTCGCGAATTTCCCGTCTAGGTCTTCGCGATCGGCGCAACGGCAATGCTAAAATCGTTAGCTCAGACGAGTTGCTTCACGAGGGATGGAATTGGAACAGGCGGGATCCGGGCTGGAAAAAATCGTCGCGCAATCTTTGCGGTTGGCGCCGCGCTCTGAAGCTCCGCTGATGGCGTGGCCGGTGGTTTGCGGTTCTGCGGTCGCGGAGCGCACGCGTGCGTTGGCTTTCGAAGATGGAGTGTTGCGCGTCCAGGTTGCCGGCGCGGGATGGAAGGCCGAACTGCAGGCGCTGGCCCCGCGGTACCTGGCCATGATCAATCGGTACACGACGGACGCAGTTCGCAGAATCGAATTCGTAGTGGCTCCCTCGGAGCGCTCGGAAAAGCAACTGCGCTAGCCCTTAAAGCGAATTCCATGAAAGTTACCGATAAAGACGTAGCTTACGTCGCCGACCTGGCTAACCTGGAACTCACCGAGGAAGAGCGCGCGGCGATGCTGCGCGATTTGAACTCCATTCTCGAATACGTCGACCGCCTCAACGAACTGGACACGTCGGATGTGCTGCCGATGGCACAAGTTTCCGATCGCTACGGAGTCGACGAATCGAAGCGGGGAAGCGCGCGATTTGAGTACGCGAATCGCGAAGACATCCTCGAAGGCCTGAGAAAGTCGTTGCCCCACTCCGAAGCGCTCGCGAACGCGCCCGATGCGGATGAAGATTTCTTTCGCGTCCCGAAAGTGATTGAACGATAAGGGCGGCGGCTCGCGATCAGATCATGGACTTAACTTCCCTCACCATCGACGCGGCCCGCTCTGCTGTACAGGAGCGTAAGACGACAGCGCTCGCTCTGGCAGAGGCACACTACGCCCGCATCAAGCAGGAAGACGGCCAGATCGGCGCCTTCCTGACACTCTCGAAAGAGCGCGCGCTCGAGCAGGCGGATCGCATTGACCGCATGGCGGCGGAAGGAAAAACGCTGCCTCCTTTGGGCGGAGTGCCAGTCGGTATCAAGGATGTGATGAGCACGCGCGGCGTGCGTACAACCGCGGGATCAAAGATTCTGGAAAACTACATTCCTCCTTATGACTGCACGGCGGTCGCGCGGATGGAGGCGGCGGGCGCGGTTGTGTTGGGGAAAATGAACTGCGATGAGTTTGCCATGGGCTCGTCGAACGAAAACTCTGCGTATCAGCCGGTGCGCAATCCATGCGATCTGAGCCGCGTACCCGGAGGCTCCTCGGGCGGTTCTGCCGCGGCCGTGGCCGCCGACATGGCCGTTGTCACTCTAGGGTCGGACACGGGCGGATCGATCCGGCAACCGGCGTCATTCTGCGGCGTCGTGGGATTGATGCCGACCTACGGCCGCGTCTCACGCTACGGGCTGATCGCTTTTGCTTCGTCGCTGGATCACATCGGACCATTGACCAAGACGGTGAAAGATGCAGCGACTGTGCTGCACACGATCGCCGGGCGCGATCCCATGGATTCCACATCCGCAGACGTTCCCGTGCCTGATTACCTAGCGGAACTCGACAAGCCTGTTCGGGGAATGAAACTCGGTGTTGCCAAAGAATATTTCGGCGAAGGACTCGATGACGAAGTTCGGCAAGCGGTTGAATCCGCGATCGATAGGCTAAAGGGTTTAGGCTGCGAAATCGTTCCAGTATCACTTCCGCACACGCCGTACGCCATTCCGACGTATTACTTGATTGCGACGGCTGAGGCCTCGTCAAATCTGGCGCGCTACGACGGCGTTCGCTACAGCCACCGGGCCCGCGGCGTGAAAACGTTGTCGGAAATGTATCGCCGCAGCCGTGACGAGGGCTTCGGGGCCGAGGTGAAGCGGCGCATTATGCTGGGCACCTACGCGCTGAGCGCCGGATACTACGACGCCTACTATCTCAAAGCGCAAAAAGTGCGGACGCTTTTGACGCGAGATTTCGATGAGGCTTTCCGCAAGGTGGATGCGATTGTCACGCCAACCAGTCCGACTGCCGCCTTCCGACTGGGAGAGAAGTCGAATGCTCCGCTGGCGATGTACCTGGCCGATATCTATACGGTGACTGCGGATCTGGCAGGGATTCCAGGAATTTCAGTGCCGTGCGGCGAGACGAACGAGAAGTTGCCGATCGGGTTACAGGTTCTCGGCAAGCATTTTGATGAGGCGACAATTCTGCGCGTGGCGCATGCCTTTGAGAACGCGGTTCAGTAACCGACGGCAATAGTATCAGTTCCGTTGCGCTGCGCGCTGCCGCGGGTGAGCTTCTTCCCCATTATAGCGACCACGATAAAGGCCAGGACGATAGCGACGACGGCCCTGAGCCAGTCTGGCGGCTCATGGGCAGCCGGGAACGAAATCCTTGCGATGTCTCTCCCGGGAAGAACACTCCCATGCATCACAATCGCAAGGAGCACGCTTCCGCGCGTGTGCATGAACAGTACAGTCATCAGGATACTGAGCGCGACTGCGCTTGCCGTGAATAACGCGAACGTGGTTAGAGGCGAGAAAAGGGCGTCGATGTGCCAGGCTGCCCAAGCGATTCCTAAGATCAAGCTGGCCACGAGCGGGGAGTATTTGTTCAAGAGGCGCGGCAGCAGGAATCCGCGCCATCCGAGCTCCTCCGCCAACGGACCCTGGAACATGCCGAAGAAGAAGATGTAAAACAACCACCACTGGTGGAACAACTCCATCGGCCTGACCGGCCCAACTCCGCCGCGCACCGCGCCGTAAATGAGAGTGGCAACCACGTGCACACCGAATGCCAGGCAGAGAGCATAGACCCACCAACGGATAGGCACGCGGTAGAGTAAGCACCGCCGTGCAAGGTCCCTCACGCCGGTGAGTCCGCTCTCCACGTAGGTTGCTACCACGCCTCCTATACTGCAGAAAGCCGCGCCGATCATGAAGGCGAGTGTCGTGCCATGGGAAAAGTCCGCGTGCTTGGTTTTAAGGACGATCCACGTGCCCCAGGGAACGCCGAAGGCGATTACGAAAAAGGTCACTACCGCAGCGGTTTGCCTTGATAAATTCTCAGAGCGGTTCGTAGTAGGATTCTCCGGCGCACGCCCGGCACAAAACCCTTCCGTCACGTTGTACTTCCCGGCGGAAATTGATCCCCTCGCCACATTCCGCGCACACCACGCGCTGGCCCTTGTATCCAGGAAACTCTTCCGGCGCCAACTCGACCCGAACCCACTGCGAGGTGAACAAATCACCGTCGGAGATCTCGCGGTAGGCAAGCATCTGCTGCTGGTTCTTGTCGGCGATCTCAGGATGCAGTTCGCGGGCTAAAGACTTCGAAGACTCTTTCGCTGCAATGCGGATCGCTTTGCCGGTGTTTACGTCCACGAATGTTGCTGCAACTTTGCCCCAGTCGCGGAACTTCAGCGCGCGTTTCCCAAGCCTGCACCCAGTCACGACGGCGACGGCATCCGTGGCGCAACGGTCGATCTCGACGAAGGTAACCAGACGCTTTCTGTCTTTCCCCTGCGGATCGTCAATACCGAGTTTCTGCAAGCCGAGCATTGCCAGACGGACGCCGAGGACTTGCCCGGCACAAAGGTGTCCGTGAGCCTGTGCAGCATCGTGGAGGTATTCGTCGAGAGATTTCACAGGAGGAGCTGTTAGCTGTCAGCGCTCAGCCTTCAGCTTAACATCTCACCCGACGGTGCCGCAGTGGGCCCGTTATTTCCTTCTCCAGCGGACGCCGTCTTTAGTGATTTCTACCAAGATGCCGGCATCGCCGAGCTCTGCGCGGATCCCATCGGAGGCTTTAAAGTCGCGCTTCGTGCGGGCCGATTTCATCTCCTCGATCTTTTTTTCGATGTCGGCGTCTGAGAGTTGGCCGGACTGAATGGCCTCGCACAACTCCCCGCTGATCTCTTTCCCACGGCCTTCCGCCTGTGCCCAATCGAGAACCCGCTTCATCTTCGGACCATCGTCGTCATCGAGGACGGCAAATACCTCATCGAACTTAGTCAAAGCCGCCAGCAACGGAGCAACATCATCTTTCCTGATTCCGCCGCTGTCGAACGCGGCATTCGCCTGCCGCACCATCTCGAAAATTGCGGCCTGGGCTTGGGCGGTGTTGAGATCATCGTCGAGGGCCGCAATCATGCGCTCGACGGATTTCCTTGCCAGGTCCTGCATCTCGGGACTCGCGCCTTCCGGCAGAGTGGCTGCGGTCAAGCGCAGGCGAAAGTTCCGAAGGCGCTCGACCGAGACGGCGGCCTGCTTAAGTCCATCGAAGGTGAAGTTCAGTTGGTTGCGGTAGGGAACCGAAGTAAGCAGGTAGCGGATCGAGGAAGGCTTATGTCCCTTGAGAACGAGATCGCGGAGCGTGAAGAAATTCCCCAGGCTCTTCGACATTTTCTCGCCTTCGACCAATAGGAATCGTGCATGAAACCAGAAATGCGCGAAGGGTTTTCCGGTAAAGGACTCCGACTGCGCGATTTCGTTTTCATGATGAGGAAAGATCAGATCTTCCCCTCCAGCATGCAGGTCAAAGCTCTCGCCTAGCTCGCCCATGGACATGACCGAGCACTCGAGGTGCCAACCCGGCCGTCCCGGTCCGATGACGGTGTCCCAAAAGGCTTCGCCTGGCTTGGGCGCCTTCCAGAGAGCGAAGTCGCGGGCGCTGTCTTTATCGTACTCATCCACATCGACCGTAGCGCCATCCAGCATGCTGCCGAAATCTTTTTTCGAGAGCTTGCCGTACTGCGGAAACTTCGCGATGCGAAAGTAATAGGAGCCGTCGTCGGTGCGATACGCAAATCCCCTTTCCACCAGTTTAGCGACGAAGTCTGCCATCTCAGGAATATGTTCAGTGGCGCGCACCAGAACGGGTTCCTCGATGCCGATCATCGCGGCATCTTCGAGAAAAGCTTTCTCGTATTTCGCGGTGTATTGTTGCACGCTGACCCCGTCGCGCGCGGAGTTGCGGATGATCTTATCGTCCACGTCCGTGATGTTCATCACGTGCCGCACCGTATATCCGCTCTGCCGTAGAAATCTGCGCAGCAGATCGACTGCGACAAAGGTGCGGAAATTTCCAATGTGTCCGTAGTCGTAGACGGTGGGTCCGCATGCGTACATGCGGACCTCGCTGTCGCGAAGGGGACGGAAGTCCTCAATCTGCGACGACATGGTATTAAAAAGACGAAGGGCCATATTCGAATTCGGGCACGGCAGCGAACTTAAGATTCTAGGGTCGGCAGGGAAGTGGGTCAAATCGCCTCAGACCGCGGGGTTGCGGGCCGGTGGTAATGCGTGCGTATGCTCGCGAAGACGCTGCTGCACGAGAATGACATAGTGTAGCGCGGAGACAATGGTGAAGATGAAAGTGGCGCGTAGAAACTCCGTGCGTGCGATCAAGATCCAGCGCAGCGGACGAATTTGAGACAGAAGCACGAAGAAGATGGCGCTGATCTGGGAAAAGGTATTGGCCTTGCCGAAAATGCTGGGGCGAAAATTCCGCAGCCCGGCAATCGCGAACAGAACCGCACTGGCCGCGAGAATCGAAATGTCCCGGCTGAAGACCAGAACGGTGAACTTCCACGGGATCTTGTGCAGGATGGAGAGGACAAGAAACATTGTGCTCAACAGAAGCTTGTCGGCGATTGGGTCGAGGTACTGTCCGAGCAACGTCTGCTGGCGAAGAGTTCGTGCCAACAGGCCGTCCAGACCGTCGCTGAACCCTGCGACTACAAAGACGACCAAAGCCCAGAGGTAGCGTCCCTCAACCAGATGAATCACGATGAACGGAACAAAAATCATCCGCAGCAGGGTCAGTTGGTTGGGAGCAGTGAAAATCTGCGAGAGCTTCACGCACGCTCCTTCGAAGCATGCGATTCGGGGCCATGAAGGTCGGCCCTCGAGGGTTGTGAATCCGCGATGGTAGGAGTGAGCGCGGCGGACGGCTCAAGCCCGGTCTTGGAGAAAAACCGCTGCGACAAGGAGGGCAAATTTCCGTCGGGAAGGTCGAGTTCGACGCGCTCAATGCGGTGCATAGGAAAGAAGACGACGGCAGGAGTAAACGGCTCACCGTCCCGAACCATGACGGCGAGATCCTCGAAAGAAGCCAGTTCGGCTCCGCTAAGGCTGAGACCCTCGGAGGCGAGCGCGAGGACCATCCCCCAGAACTTCTCCCGCGGATTGCATAGGGTCGCGATCACGACCGCCCCGGGTAAAAAGGGTCCGCGAATATTGGCCGATGCGGCTGACGTCACCTTGGACGAGCGGTTTTCCACGATAAGATTGTCGCCGGGCGAGGGGCGTATTGCAAATCCGCGCGAGCTTATAGGTATGCAAATCTCGGTCACTTCGAGAGCGAACTCCGGTATCCTTGGCGGACATGCAATCTTCGGCGACAAGTCCTGCGATTGAATTCCGTGATGTCTCCTACCGCGTCGCCGACACGCAAGTACTCTCCGGATTCAATCTACAGGTGCAGAGCGGCGAGACGCTCGTTTTGCTCGGACGCAGCGGTTCGGGCAAGACGACATCGCTTAAACTCGTGAATCGCCTTCTGTCTCCCACGTCCGGAGAAGTTCGCGTGAAGGGAGTGTCTAACGCGGAAGTTGACGTGATTCGCCTGCGTCGCAGCATCGGCTACGTGATTCAGGACGTTGGGCTCTTTCCTCACTTTACGGTAGAGCGCAACATAGGCCTGGTTCCGAGAATCGAAGGGTGGTCCGCGGATCGGGTGCAGGCGCGGGTGCAAGAGTTATTGCAGACGGTGGGGCTCGCGCCAGAAACGGCTTCGCGCTATCCGCATCAGTTATCGGGTGGGCAGCGGCAGCGGGTGGGTGTCGCGCGAGCGTTGGCTGCGGATCCAGAGATCCTTCTCATGGACGAGCCTTTCGGCGCGCTCGATCCACTCACGCGAGACGAATTGCAGCGGGAATTCCTTTTGCTGCAGCAGCGGCTGCACAAGACAGTCGTGTTCGTGACCCACGATCTGCGCGAAGCGCTGCGCCTCGGCTCGCGGATCGCGTTGATGGAAGCGGGGCGACTGGTCACCGTACTCTCGCCGACGGAATTCTTGCGGTCGACCGATCCCTTGGCATCCGCCTACGTCAGGGCCTTTGGCGAGGGTCTGGAGTCGGCGGCGAATCGAGGTACAGCATGAACGTCTTCCGATTCATGTGGCAGAACCACGGTCAAGTGTTGGAACTCACCTTGGAGCATCTTCGGCTGGTTGGGTTCTCTACGATGTTTGCAATGCTGATCGGAATTCCGCTGGGGATCGTGATCGCTCATCGGCCGCGTTTCAATAAGCCCGTGCTGGCGAGCGCCAATATTATTCAGACGATTCCCAGTCTCGCGCTGTTCGGATTCTTGCTGCCGGTGCCGTGGCTTGGCGAACGATCGGATCGGCTGGCGATATTGGCGCTCACACTTTATGCGCTGCTGCCGATTATCCGGAACACGTTCACTGGCATTCGCGGAGTCGATTCCGCTGTGGTGGAAGCGGGGCGCGGAATGGGGCTGACGGAATCTCAGCTCTTGCTCCAGGTGGAACTACCGCTAGCAGCAAGTGTGATCCTGTCGGGCGTACGCGTGGCTGTGGTGATTTCGGTTGGCCTGGCAACGATCGCCGCGGCGATTGGAGCTGGGGGCCTTGGGGAGTTCATTTTTCGCGGCTTGGCTATGGTTGACGACCGGGTCATTTTGGCTGGAGCCATTCCTGCCGCAGTCCTGGCGCTGCTGGCCGACTTTGGGGTGGGATGGCTGGAGAGGCGACTGCAGCCGCGATGACGTTTCGCCGATCGAGTTTCTGCATTGCGATTCTTGCAGCGGTCATCGTGCTGCTGTCCTCGTGTACGCCTTCGCATCAAAATCGCATCGTTGTTGGTTCTAAGAACTTTCACCGAATCATTCATTCTGGGCGAACTCATTGCGCAGCAAATCGAAGCCCACACGAACCTGAAAGTGGAGCGGCGTTTCTATCTAGCCGGGACCTACATCTGCCAGCAGGCAATCCTGGCGGGACGTATCGATGTGTATCCGGAATATACGGGCACTGCGCTCACCGCAATTCTCAAACAGAACGCCAGTAGCGATAAGCAGGAGGTGTACGAGCGGGTCAAAAACGAGTATGAGCGTCGTTTCGGACTGACGCTGGGGCCGGCTTTCGGTTTCAACGATACGTTTGCTATGGAGATTCGCGGCGAGGATGCGCGCAAGTTCAATGTGAAGACCTTGTCTGAGGCGGCAGCGTTTGCGCCACAATGGCGTGCCGGGTTCGGATACGAATTTATGGAGCGGCCAGACGGATATCAAGGATTGGTCTCAACCTACGGTCTGCATTTCGCCGGGCAACCGCGCATCATGGATCTAGGCCTGCTCGCACGGGCGCTGAAAGATCACCAGATCGATCTGGCCGGGGGCAATGCGACCGATGGGCTGATCCCGGCTCTTGGATTGTTCGTGCTTGAGGATGACCGCCATTATTTTCCGCCGTATGAAGCTGTGCCGGTGATACGCGGCGAGACGCTTCAGCAGCACCCGGAGGTGGGCAAAGCTCTTTCCGCGTTGGACGGCAGAATTTCCGATGCGGAGATGCAGCAGCTGAATTATGCAGTCGACGGTCAGCACCGCGATGCGACCGAGGTCGTTCGCGAATTCCTGAGGAGCAAAGGGCTCGTGCCTTGATCGAAACAAGTTCCCTTAGCACTCAGAGAATCAATGTTCCGCCCATCGTGAGTACCGCATGGCCCTTGATGATGACTCGTTTCTCCGCCAGTTCGCACCAAAGTTCGCCACCGCGTTCCGACAGCTGCCGGGCATGCAGTTTCAATGTACCGAGGCGTTTGGACCAATAAGGCGTTAGCAAGCAGTGGGCCGATCCGGTGACCGGATCTTCCAACATGCCATAGCTGGGCTTGAAATACCGCGACACGAAATCGACATCCTGGCCCGGCGCCGTAATCGTGACTGTGTAGGGATGCAGCCTTTCCAGAAAAGCAAAATCGGGCCGCATATCCCTAATTTTGCTTTCGTCGTCATACACGACTAAATAGGTGTCGTTCCCTTCCAGGACGCGCAGCGAGTGAGAGTCATCTCCGAGAGCAGAGATAAGGGTGTCAGGCGGGTTCGCGCAAGCTTTCGGGAATATCGCTGGAAGGTCCAGAGAGAGCATTTCGCCCTCGTAGCATACGGTAAGACTCCCGCTAAAGCGTGTATCGAATTGCACGCTTTGCACGCCCGGCTGCAACACGTTAAATACTACGTACCCCGAAGCCAGGGTGGCATGTCCGCACAATCTCACCTCGCCACAGGATGTGAACCATCGGAGGTCGTAGTGATCGCCTTTGGGTACCAAAAATGCAGTCTCGGAAAAATTGTTTTCGGCAGCGACCTTCCGCAGCATCTCGTCATCTAACCACCCTTGAAGAAGGCAGACCGCGGCCGGATTGCCAGTGAATGGTTGCTGCGTGAATGCGTCAACGTGAAACAGAGGAATGCGCATCGACCTTAATTGTAATGGGGGTGAACTGGCCACCGGGTTGGTTGCATTTGACATCGGTTGCCAGCCATAACGCACTAGTGGTAATCTCTGAAACCTCTTCGTCTAAGGGCGAAATGCCGGTCTGGCGCGGTAATTGGAGGATTTCGCTTTCGCGCGTTAGGGTGGGCCCACCGCAATTTTGTCACGCGTTGCAACTTAGTGCTTCCTTGCTTCATCCATAACGTACCCGGGAGGACCAATGCTCGCAACTCAAGGGGAAGTCGCGGTCCGGAACCAATTACTCGAGCGGATCTCCGATGCTCGCCGTCGTAGTGATGCCCTCTTCAGCATCGTGCGGCCCGATTCGATGTATGAAAGGCCAATTCCCGAGCGTCACCGCATTATTTTCTACGTCGGGCATCTCGAGGCTTTCGACTGGAACCTGCTTCATGAGAACGTCCTCGGTCTAAAGAGCTTTCATCCGGAGTTTGATCGCTTGTTCGCATTCGGTATCGATCCGGTGGGGGGTGGCTTACCCTCGGACCAGCCGTCGGACTGGCCCTCTCTCGAAGCTGTGCACGAGTATGTAGCCCGCATTCGCGGCGCTCTGGATGAGAAACTGGCTGACGGGAGTTTGGAGTCGTCGAGCCGGACCCGAGACGGTTTCCCCCTCGACACTCTCTTGAACGTCTCGATCGAGCATCGCTTGATGCACGTCGAAACCCTCGCTTACATGCTGCACCAGTTGCCCACCGCTCGAAAAATTCCCCAGACAAGCGTTCTTCCGGTTACCCCGCCGCCCGTGATCCATCAAATGATTCAGATCCCACCTGGCGAGGCGACATTAGGTCTGCCACGCAACGGCGAAACGTTTGGCTGGGACAACGAATTCGAGAAGCACTCGAAGCACGTACCGGCATTTGAGATCGATCGATACGAGGTGACCAATCGCCAGTACCTCGATTTTATGGCTGCCGGTGGATATGAGACCCGTGCTTTCTGGAGCGAAGAAGACTGGAACTGGAAAAGCTCACACTCAGTTTCTCATCCCGTGTTTTGGACAAGGGCGGGCAATGCATGGCTCTACCGCACGATGTTTGGCGCCGTTTCGTTGCCCCTGGATTGGCCGGTTTACGCGAGCCATGCCGAAGCTATGGCGTATGCGCGCTGGGCAGGGAAGACGCTGCCCACCGAAGAACAGTGGCATCGGGCTGCGTACGGCACTACAGACGGAGCGCAACGCGACTATCCATGGGGAAACGAAGCGCCCAATTCTCAGTTGGGCAATTTTGATTTCAATTCGTGGAACCCCACGCCGGTGAATGCCTTTCCAGCCGGCCACAGTGCGTTTGGCGTTGACGACATGCTGGGCAACGGGTGGGAGTGGACCTCAACCGTCTTTTCGCCGTTCCCTGGATTTGAACCCTTTCCTTTCTATCGCGGTTATTCAGCCGATTTCTTCGATGGCAAGCACTTCGTGATGAAGGGTGGATCGCCGCGAACAGCGGCCTGCATGCTGCGGTCCACATTTCGCAACTGGTTCCAGACACATTACCAATACGTGTACGCAGGATTTCGCTGCGTGAATCCCTGATCGAATTCTTTTCAAAAGGAGTCGGCCCATGCTTGTTCATGCAATCCCCAGCGGTGTTACCTACGATTTTGCTGCCGATGTTCGCGATGGCCTCACTCGCGCGGGACAGAAAGAACTCCCGTCAAAGTATCTCTACGACGACGTGGGTTCCGCGCTTTTTGAAGTGATCAGTCATTTACCCGAGTACGGGCTGACTCGTGCCGACGAACGCCTTTTGCGGCACCACGCCCGCGAAATTGTCGACCGCATTTCCGGATCGGTCGCCGTGGCCGAGTTGGGCAGCGGAAGTGGGAAGAAGACACGCTGGCTGCTGGAAGCTTTTTGCCGGCGGCAGCGAACCTCGTATTATCCCGTGGAGATATCTCACTCCGCCCTAGTGATGTGCGAACGGGAACTCAGCGACATTGATGCGATCAGCATTGTCGGCTTTGAACGCGAATATCTCGACGGACTGCTCGAGGTCGCCTCCTACCGCAAAAGCGGCCAGCGTCTTTGCGTGCTGTTCCTGGGAAGCACGATTGGAAACTTCGATCGTCCGGCAGGCATCACGTTTTTGGGTTCAGTGCGAAGCATCCTTCAGCCTGGCGACGCCCTCTTGCTCGGTACCGATCTCGAGAAACCGGCTGCGCAACTGATCGGAGCCTATGACGACGAGCTTGGCGTAACGGCGGCGTTCAATTTGAATCTGCTGGCACGAACGAATCGAGAACTTGGCGCCGATTTCGATCTACGTCAATTCGCTCATGTCGCCAAGATCAATTACGAAGCGCGCAGTGTTGAGATGCACCTGGAGTCGCAGCGGAGGCAGGTCGTGACCATTCCGGCGGCAGAGATTGAAGTCGAATTTCAGGAGGGAGAGACTATCTGGACCGAAAGCAGTCACAAGTACTCTGCGGAGGAAGTTATCGAGACGGCGCGCGATGCGGGTTTTCGGTGCGAAGCGCAATGGATCGATGAGCAGTGGCCTTTTGCCGAAAACCTGCTCATCGCCGAATGAACGCGATCGTCTCGGCGCGTGTTTAAAGTTGCGTTGCTCCCGACTTGCGCCACGCGCGCAGATTGATTGCGCTCATCACGATGCAGAACACGTTGGCGGGAATGAATCCCATTTGATCGGTTCTGAATCCGATAATGCACACTACAACGCCATTGACGCCAGCCAACGCCCAACCCTCCCAACAGCGCCGCCCGACCAGAATTGTGGAAGTGACGGTTAAGATGCAAGATAAGTAATCGAGCCGCAACACAAATGAAGACCTCCAGGAACATTGTGAGTGATGGACGCGGCTCTTGACTGTGATTATGCCCCTTCGTCACGTGACCGTCGTCACTTGACCAGAAATTGAGATCTTTCTTTCGGAGGAACGAATGCCCCAGCAGTGCACGCATCTGAACCAGATCAAGATCAAAGAAACCAACAAACATGTTTGTGAAGACTGCGTAAAGACTGGCGATACCTGGGTACATTTACGTCTGTGTCTGATTTGCGGGCACGTGGGTTGTTGCGATTCGTCGAAGAACAAACATGCCACCAAGCACTTTCACAAGACGCAGCATCCGCTGATCCGTTCTAATGAGCCGGGGGAGTCGTGGGTCTGGTGCTATGTCGACGAAATCGAGGCGGGGGAACTGTGAGGTCTGAGCGGGCTCAGGCTTAGAACGATAATCGAGCGACCGAATGACGATTCCTGTATCTAATCATCTAGTCAAACAGCTGTCTTTAGGACGACCCGCGCCGTCTCAGTCTGGAAGCGCTTATGCCAAAGCCAATTTTACTGACTGTTGACGATGATCCCGATGTGTTACGGGCGATCGAACGCGATTTGCGATCGCAGTACGGCGGTGCATATCGCATCATCAGCAGCGATTCTCCGGAAGGCGCGCTCGATATTCTGAAGGGCCTCAAGGTTCGCAACGATGGCGTGGCCCTTTTGCTCGCCGATCAGCGCATGCCGCGCATGGATGGTGTCGGATTTCTACAGGCGGCGCGGCAAATATTTCCCGACGCGAAGCGGGCTCTGCTTACCGCATACGCCGACACAGGTGCCGCGATCAGCGCGATCAACCAGGCCAATCTCGACTACTTCTTCATGAAGCCGTGGGACCCGCCCACCGAACATCTCTACCCACAACTGGATGATCTGCTCGACGATTGGCAGGCGTCCTACCGTCCTCCGTTCCAGGGGATTCGGGTGTTGGGCACGCGTTGGTCCCCCAAATCTTACGAGCTGCGTGATTTTCTGGCGCGCAGTCACGTTCCCTATCAGTGGATCGACGTTGAGGGGTCGGCAAACGATCCCGAAACCAAGCGTCTTCTCGAAGCCCTGGGCCCAGACGCCAGCGACCTTCCGGTCGTGCTGTTTTCGGATGGTACGAAATTGCTGAACAGCGTGCCGGCTGAGGTGGCACAGAAGGTCGGATTGCGCACCCGCGCCGAAACCAGCTTCTACGATCTGGCGATTGTCGGAGGAGGCCCCGCCGGACTGGCGGCGGCAGTCTACGGCGCTTCCGAAGGATTGCACACGGTGATGGTCGAGAAGGAAGCCCCGGGTGGACAGGCAGGAATGAGTTCGCGGATCGAGAACTATCTGGGCTTCCCGGCCGGGCTCAGTGGAGGAGATCTGGCGCGCCGCGCCGTGGTTCAGGCGAAGCGTTTTGGAGTCGAAATTCTGGCGCCGCAGGAAGCCGTCGCCGTAAGAATCGAGGGGCCATATCGGATCATCAAGTTGGCCGATGGCAGCGAGATTTCCTGTCATGCTTTAATGATTGCCAGCGGTGTACAGTGGCGCCGTTTGGAAGCTCCCGGAATTGACCGCTTGCAGGGTGCCGGAGTCTACTATGGCGGCGGCGCCACTGAGGCTCTGTCGTGCAAAGGCGAAAAGGTCTATGTAGTGGGCGGCGCAAATTCTGCCGGACAGGCCGCGATGAACTTTTCCAGATATGCCGAACGAGTCGTAATCCTCGTTCGCGGAGACTCGCTTTCCAGCACGATGTCGCAATACCTGATTGATCAGATCAATGAAACTCCGAACATTCAGCTATGGACTCACGCCAGCGTTTCCGAAGTGCACGGTGAAACGCATCTGGAAGAGGTCTCGGTCCTATGTTCGGACACGAATAAGGTGGAGCGAGTGCCCGCCAGCGCGATGTTCATCTTTATCGGTGCGTTGCCGCGCACGGACTGGCTCTCCGGCACAATTGAGCGCGACGAGCGCGGATTCATTCTCACCGGTTCTGATCTCATGCAGGGCGGTCAGCGTCCCAAGGGGTGGCAGCCTGATCGCGATCCCTTCCTGCTGGAGACAAATGTTCCCGGTGTGTTTGCCGTAGGAGATGTGCGGCACGGTTCAGTCAAGCGGGTGGCGTCCGGAGTTGGCGAAGGATCGGTGGCGGTGCAGTTCATCCATCAGTACTTGAGCAAGGTATAAATGTCCGACACATCGTCCGACATATCGGATCTGCTGAGGCGCGTCCCGGCCTTCGAAGGCTTGCCCGACGATCAGATGGCTTGGTTTCTCAGCCAATCGCAAGAACTAAAACTCAACGCTAGCGATACCTATGCGCGACAAGGCGAGCCGGCGGACGCCATGTTTGTGCTGCTGGAAGGAGAATTTCAGTGGCGCGGTGAACTTGCAGGCCAGAGCTTTGCGCTCGCGATCAAGGCTGGCGAGGTTACCGGAACACTCCCGTTCTCGCGAATGAAGCAGTTCACCCTGACCGGTCGCGCCGTCACGCCGGCCCGTGTCTTGCGCTTCCCCGCATCGCTTTTTCCGGACTTGGTACAGAAGATGCCGGAACTGGCCACTCGTCTCGTCGGTCTGATGTCAGACCGGATCCGCGAAGCCACCCGCTTCGAGCAGCAACGCGACCGCCTTGCCGCGCTTGGCAAGCTTTCGGCGGGTCTTGCTCACGAACTCAACAATCCCGCCTCTGCGGCAAGACGTTCCGCCAGCCAACTGCGCGACATTCTGAAGCGAGTGAAAGATGCAAGTCATGAGCTCGGCAGGCGCGACCTGACCCCGGCACAAAAGTCAGAGATTGAAAGGCTGGAAGCTTCGCTGACTCAAACGGACGGGCATCCGCTCGACGCACTCGCGGTCAGCGATTTAGAAGAGAAGCTTGATTCGTTGCTCCGGAGCCACGGACAAAACGATCTGTGGCAACTCGCCGCCGATCTTGCACACCGGAACTTTAAGCCGGAAGCGCTAGAGCAACTCTTCGCAACCCTCGATTCTGATACGGCGCGGGCAGCCCTAGTGAGGATTTCCGCTTCGGTCGAAATCGCGGGACTCTTGAACGAGATTGAGAGCAGCACCGCGCGAATCTCCGACTTGGTCGGGGCGATCAAGGAATACACCTTCATGGATCAATCGCCGGTGCAGAACGTCGACATCATCAAGACCCTGGAGACCACGCTCACCATCTTGAATCACAAGCTGAAACGCGGAGTTTCAGTGCAACGCGACTATCAGAAAGTTCCGCTTCTGGTGAATTCCTTTGGGAGCGAACTCAACCAGGTTTGGACCAACATCATCGACAACGCCATTGATTCAATGGGCGGAAAAGGCGAGCTGCGACTTCGTACTTACCGCGAAGATGATTCCGTCGTTGTGGAAATTGGCGACAACGGTCCGGGAATTTCAACGGAGGTTCAACCCCATATCTTCGAACCCTTTTTCACCACCAAGGGCGTAGGAGAAGGAACGGGGCTTGGACTGGACACCGTGCAACGGATTGTGAAGAAGCACCGCGGCACAATTCAGGTCCTCTCGAAACCTGGAGATACACGCTTTCAAGTATGGCTGCCGTTGGCTGAAAGCGCCAACTGATTCGATGTGGTTGTGACGGAGGACCACTGTGAATGTCGGACCTGCATTATTGCTAGCGTTTGGGATCGGAGTCGTCGGGGGGCTGCGTTCTCTGACGGCGCCTGCGGTCGTGGCCTGGGCGGCGCACATTGGCTGGCTCAATCTTCACGGTTCTCCCTTGGCATTTATGGGATCTGTGTGGGCGGTAGGCGCCTTCACGGTGCTGGCCTTGGTTGAATTTGTCACGGATCAGCTTCCCGGCACGCCTTCGCGGACCGCGCCTGTAGGGCTTTCTGCTCGAGTTGTCACGGGCGCCCTGAGCGGCGCGTGCCTGGCCGTTGCCGGGAACGCAGCGCTTTGGACGGGAGCGCTCGCCGGTGCCCTCGGCGGAATAGCAGGTGCTTTCGGCGGATATCATGCGCGCGTGGGCTTGGTCCGAGCGCTTCGCGTTTCCGACTTCGTCATTGCCATCCCAGAGGATCTGGTCGCAATTGGACTCGGCCTATTTCTGGCATCTCGATTCTAGGTGGCCCTATGAGTACGCCACAACAATACGATGCCATCGTGATTGGATCCGGTCAGGGTGGCACGCCACTTTCCATGGCTCTCGCGACCGCGGGAATGCAGACCGCTCTCATCGAACGAAAACATGTCGGTGGAACCTGCATCAACGAGGGATGCACTCCCACGAAGACGATGGTGGCAAGCGGGCGGGTCGCATACCTGGCCCATCGCGCAGCCGACTACGGTGTAAAAGTCGGTCCGATCAGCATAGACATGGCGAAGATCCGCCAACGTAAGCGCAACATCGTCGACAGCTTTCGCAATGGAAGTCAGACGCGCATCGAAAAGACCGCCAACCTGGAATTGATCTTCGGAGAGGCGAGCTTCACCGGCCCCAAGACAGTCTTGGTTCGCCTGCAGAATGGCGATCAGCGCACACTTTCTGCGAAGCACATCTTCATCAATGCCGGTACACGCGCGTCGCGGCCCAAGTTGGATGGCCTGGACAACGTGCCCTTTCTCGACAATATCTCCATCATGGAACTAGATGCCGTTCCGGACCACTTGCTGATCCTGGGCGGAGGTTACATCGGCCTGGAGTTCGGCCAACTATTTCGACGGCTGGGCAGCCGAGTGACAGTCATACAATTCGGGGCCCAACTGCTCGCTCACGAAGACGCGGATGTCGCCGAAGAAGTTACGAATATTCTGCGGGAGGATGGCGTTGACGTCGTTCTGAATGCAAAGGCGACTGGCGTCAGTAAGTCGGGAGCGATCATCCAACTGGAAATTCAGTCGTCGGGCAATTCGACTCCGCTCCCCGGATCTCATTTGCTGGTTGCAACCGGCCGCGTACCAAATTCAGACACGCTCAATCTTCCATCCGCCGGAGTCCAAACGGACGATCACGGCATCATCCGCGTCAACGATCGTCTGGAAACGACCGCTGATGGAATCTACTCTCTCGGCGATATCAAGGGCGGTCCCGCCTTCACCCACATCTCGTATGACGACTTCCGCATCATCCGCGCCAACCTCCTTGAAGGCAAGTCTGCCTCCACCAAAGATCGCCAGGTGCCATACACACTCTTCATCGATCCACAGCTGGGACGCGTCGGCATGACTGAAACCGAAGCGCGGCATCAGGGCCGCAATATTCGCGTCGCGAAGTTGCCCATGTCGCACGTGGCACGGGCTCTCGAAGTCGACGAGACCCGGGGTTTCATGAAGGCTATCGTCGACGCCGAGACCAACCATATCCTCGGCGCCGCCATCCTCGGCATCGAAGGCGGAGAAATTATGTCTGCCGTCGAAATTGCCATGATGGGGAAGTTGCCGTACACGGCCCTGCGCGACGGCACCTTCGCCCACCCGACTCTGGCGGAGTCCCTGAACAACCTGTTCATGGCCATGGACAGCAGTTCTTAGACCCATCACAATAGATTTGTAGGCGTGACAAGCGAGACGCACGGACCAGTATGGATATCTACCTGATTGACGGAACCTACGAATTGTTCCGGCACTTTTTTGCCGTGCCATCAGCTAAAGATTCGAATGGACAGGAGATTGGCGCAGTTCGTGGCGTCCTGGCCTCGGTTCTATCGATGATCGAGCGTGGCACGACACATCTTGGAGTCGCGACGGATCATGTGGTGGAGTCCTTTCGCAATTATTTGTATGCTGGATATAAGACCAGCGAAGGAGTCCCTCCTGAGTTGCTCTCGCAGTTCCCCATTCTTGAAGAAGCGCTCGATGCCATGGGAATAGTGGTGTGGCCAATGGTCGAATTCGAGGCCGATGACGCCCTCGCCTCGGCCGCCGCGAAGGCCGCGCTCCACGACCATGTAAAACAAGTTTTCATCTGTACTCCGGACAAGGATCTGAGCCAGTGCGTCGTCGGTTCGAGGGTTGTCCAGTTTGATCGAAGAAAAGACATCGTTCGCGATGAAGCGGGCGTTGTCGCGAGGTTCGGGGTAGGTCCACAATCCATCCCCGACTATCTGGCGCTCGTGGGAGATACCGCCGACGGTTTCCCGGGTATGACCGGATGGGGCGAAAAGGCGGCCTCCTCTGTCTTATCTCAGTATCCGCATCTTGAGGATATCCCGCAGGATTGGCGGGTATGGAATCCATCCATCCGCCGGGCGCGTGCTCTGTCCGAAACGCTGTTCAGCCGATGGGACGAAGCTGTACTGTTTCGTACTCTCGCGAGCCTGCGGCGTGATGCCCCAGTCTTTGAGACAGTCGAGGACCTCCGCTGGAAGGAACCGCGCGCATCCTTCGAAGAATACTGCCTGAAAATGAACGCCCCCAACCTGCTTCGCCGAGCCAAGACCGCAGCATCGGCTACCCCCGCCTAGCGGGCGGTTTTTTGAGTGCATCCGTCACGTGATAAAATCTGTACTGGATCGCACGGTCCAATTCCGCATCGTCATGGCGGAGTGCTTAGAAGTAGGCGCGTAGCTCAGTTGGTTAGAGCGCTACCTTGACACGGTAGAGGTCAGGAGTTCGAGTCTCCTCGTGCCTACCATTTGTTTTCCCCTGTATTCATGCGGCTTCTGAAATACCTTCCGATCACGCCTTAGCAACCGCGATTTCAAGCGTCCAAGCCTCCGTCCTCGCCAGACGCTTTTTCCGCTCATATGCCAACGGGAATAAAAACGATGAAGTCCAGTTATCCACTCTGAATGCCACAAACCTTCGGAGGGCAAGATGACTGACACGAACAAATATCTGATCGATCAGAGGCTGCAAGACCTGAATAATGACGACATCGATCGTCGCGGATTCCTGAAGTGCATGGCATGGGCAGGGACAGGCCTTGTCTGGACGATCCACGGCGGCATCCCATCGTCTCAGGCATTTGCCAGGACCGCGCATCAAAATGCTGGCAAGGGCGCCGACTTCACCTTTGTGCAGATTAGTGACAGTCACATCGGCTTTAACAAACCAGCCAATCCTGACGTGACCGCCACGTTGCAGGCCGCAATCAACAAGATCAACGTCCTGCCGCACAAACCGGATTTCATCATTCACACCGGTGATCTCAGCCAGCTTTCGAAGCCCAGTGAGTTCGATACCTTGGACCAAGTCCTGAAGGGTGCGACCGCGAAGCAGGTCTACTTTGTGCCGGGAGAGCATGACATGCTTTCCGACAACGGCGACCAATTTCTGCAGCGCTATGGAAAAGGCACGAAGGGCAGCGGATGGTACAGCTTCGATCAGAAGGGCGTTCACTTTGTGGGACTCGTGAATGTTGCCAATCTCAAAGCAGGAGGCATGGGGTCGCTTGGCCACGAACAACTGGAGTGGCTCGAGAACGATCTGAAGGGCCGCTCCGCCAGCGCTCCCATCGTACTCTTTGCTCACATTCCCCTCTGGACCATCTATCCCGACTGGGGTTGGGGCACTGACGACAGCGAGCAGGCCTTGTCGTACGTCAAGCGTTTCGGTTCCGTGACCGTGTTGAACGGCCATATCCATCAAATCATGCAGAAGGTCGAAGGAAAAGTTTCGTTTCACACCGCAATGTCCACAGCCTTCCCTCAGCCTGCCCCTGGTTCCGCACCGTCAGCCGGACCGATGAAAGTGCCGGCCGATCAACTGCAGCAGGTTTTGGGGATCACCGATGTGAACTATGTCGTCAGCGGCCGAAGTCTGGCCGTCGTCGATTCGCCACTGGGAAACTCTGGCCATGCAGTCGCACCAAACGCGCAGTCACAATACTGACTACATTAACGACAAGGGATAGAACAATGACGAAGAGGACTCTCTGGATGGCAAGTTTGCCGGCGGCACTGCTGATCGCGATACTGCTTTTCTTTCCGGGCTCACCGCGCCTTCATGCGAGCGACGATAACTCCACGTCGAACGCGGAAGTAAAGATCGACAACTTCAGTTTTACGCCCCCGATGATCACCGTTCCTCTCGGAGCGACCGTGACATGGATCAATCGCGACGATATTCCGCACACCGTGGTCAGCACAGATGGAGCGTTCAAGTCCAAGGTCCGCGATACCGACGAGAAGTTCTCCTACACGTTTACCAAGGCAGGAACTTATTCCTACTTCTGCTCGGTGCATCCGAAAATGACCGGCAAGGTTGTGGTGCAGTGACGGCAAATATGTGGATCGCATTGGCAGACGCCTGATTCAAATGATCTTTCGCAAGGCAAAATAAGCCGGCTGCCCTCTCGTTTCCAGTTGGACCTTCCGCGTGCGCAGCATTATTATCGTCAGCACGCTGTGAATATTTCACGTGTGGTGAATATCGAAGATTTGCGCCGCATGGCGCAGCGCCGGCTTCCCAGGTCGGTGTTTGACTATCTTGACGGAGGCGCCGAAGGCGAACTCACGTTAGCGGAAAATTGCCGCGCGTTTCGAGATGTCCTGTTTCGTCCTCGGGGAGCGGTGGCCATCGGCCATTGCGACGTGAAGACTCGCGTGCTCAGCCACGAACTTTCT
Organism: uncultured Acidobacteriaceae bacterium; assembly: GCA_963788555.1. GTDB lineage: Bacteria > Acidobacteriota > Terriglobia > Terriglobales > Acidobacteriaceae > Sulfotelmatobacter. Next base: position 462,458 of record CAWBHM010000009.1, read on the forward strand.
TTCCCTGCCATGCTTGCCCCGGTCGGCTACAGCCGCCTGATGCATCCTGAGGGCGAAATCGCAGCGGCTCGTGCTGCTGGCGAAGCCGGTACCGGTTACATTCTCTCCACGATCTCCGGCCACAAATTGGAGAACGTGAAAGCTGGCTCCAGGGGTCCGGTCTGGTATCAGCTCTATTTGATGGGCGGACGCGAGGCGGCCGAAGCGAGCATTGACCGTGCCCGCCGTGCCGGATTTTCTGCATTGGTGATCACCGTGGATACGCCCGTGGCTGGACTGAGAGAGCGCGATCCGCGTAACGGGATGAAGGAACTCCTAGGAACTTCCTGGTTCGCGAGAATTCCCTATCTTCCCAACATTCTGGCTCATCCCGGTTGGCTTGCGTCGTTTCTGCTCGATGGTGGCGTGCCCAAACTGGAGAATGTAGTGACTCCGGGCAAAGGTCCAATGGCGCTCGTCGATGTTGGGGCTGCTCTCGCGAGTGCAACGGTAACTTGGGAAGACCTCCGTTGGATTCGCGAAGTCTGGTCGGGACCGATCGTCGTAAAAGGCTTATTAACCGGTGACGACGGCAGACGCGCGGTCGATGAAGGCGCCGCTGCGGTGGTCGTTTCGAACCATGGAGGCCGTCAGCTCGATTCTGTCTTTCCCACGCTTCGCGCACTACCGGAAGTCGTCGCGGCCGTAAAGGGCCAAGCCGAAGTTCTGATGGATGGAGGAGTGCGCCGCGGGAGTGACATCGTGAAGGCGCTCTGCCTCGGAGCGCGTGCGGTTCTCGTCGGTCGAGCTTATGCTTACGGGCTCGCGGCCGCGGGACCGGCGGGGGTCGCTCGCGCGCTGGAAATCTTGCGGGCCGACGTTGAGCGCACGGTTCGACTGCTGGGATGTCCGTCGCTTTCGGCTCTCGATCGCTCCTACGTTCAGGTTCCGCGGGACTGGTCCATTGATTGACGAATTTGGATTGACGAATTTGCCGGAAGAAATGGAGCGTTGTGAACTCCGCATGCGAAGCCGCCGTGAATTTCTGAAAACTCTTTCATCCGCGATGCTGGCGCCGTTCTTCTTTGGCGAGATGAAAGCAGCCGATGCGAAGCCCAGTCGCATCCCGCTGGCGTTCTCGACGCTGGGATGTCCCGCATGGGAGTGGAAGAAGATTTCGGACTTCGCGGCGCAGCACGGATTCGCGGCTATCGAACTGCGTGGGATTGGGGGGAACCTTGATTTACCAGCGCTTCCTCTTTTCGCCGCCGACCGAATTGAGCAAACCAAGAAAGAAATTCTTGTCAGCAGTTTGAAAATTGCGTGCGTGAGCAGTTCCGCACAGCTATATGTGGAAGAAGCAGCCAGTCGCGCGAAGCAGTTGGCCGATGCCCGCCGTTTCATCGACTTGGCCTCTTCCCTTGGAGCACCATATGTGCGGGTCTTCGGCGGCAAGGCGGAATCCGATAAGAGCCCGGCGCCCGATGACGAAACAAAAGCGCGCGTAGCCGCAGGTTTGCGGGAACTCGGGAAATACGCCGGTCCGAAGAACGTGACCGTCATTATCGAGTCGCACGACCACTTCACCGCATCGGCAACTCTAAAAGATGTATTGCGCGCTGCGGATTCCGAGCATGTCGGTCTGCTCTGGGACGCGCATCACACCTTTGCCACCGCGAACGAAGATCCAGAATTCACGGTTCACCAATTGGGCTCATGGATCCGTCACACACACCTGAAAGATTCGATCGGAACAGGCGACAGCCGCAAGTATGTGCTCACCGGACGTGGCAACGTTCCCATCCAGCGCCAGATCGAAGCCCTGCAATCGATTAAATACAAAGGGTTCTACTGCTTCGAATGGGAAAAGCTCTGGCATCCGGATATCGATGATCCCGAGATTGCGATCGCCGACTATGCGCGCGTCGTGGGACAGTGCCTGGGCGACGCGCACGCCTGCGGAGTCACCTAGACACAGAGGCTACGATTCCTTGGCGAACCCGCACTAGGCCTCGCTCGGCGTGCTATCCAGGATCGTTTCCGTCTTCGCGTCCCAGAATATCTTCTTGCCGGTCCAGTACGATTCCGCGGCCATCATGCAGGCAACGGAGTGCGCAAATCCATCCTGCACGGTTGCATGGGGCTGCTGCCGCGATCGCATGCACTCGAACCAGTTCGCCATGTGCTCCGTGCTCAAATCGTCAATCCCCAAAGGTGGAAGCTTGGTCTCTCCCGGCAGCAATATTAAATTTGATTTTCGCTTCTGGTCAATGTCCGCGTCGTCTTCATGCGTCCCTTTCTCTTCGACCACCTGATAGCGCGGGCTACCTTCGCCGCCGTGGTTGATTAAACTCGCCTTCTTCCCCATGTAGCGCGTGAAACTGGGCGCGTCATTGCCGAAGCTGGTCGAATAACTGACCAGAAAACCCTTCGGATACTCGAGCAAAGTTTCAAACGTATCGGCCGTCTCTCGGCCATCGCGCCAGGCGAATACCCCTCCGTGGGATACGACCGACTTCGGAAAATGGTCATCCATGAACCAGTGGACAAGGTCGATCGCATGGCTCATCCACTGGTCCGGAATCCCGCTGGAGAATTCTCGATAAAGACGAAACTCAAAATAAACCTGCGGATCAAACGGTCGTCCGGGCTTCGTCATCAGCCATTTGTTCCAGTCGGTGTCCTGCTCGCGGATCTGCTTCACCTGTGGACGGCCGCGCCACCGCGGACCGTGATAGTTCCACACGACTTCCACTTTGCTCACATCTCCAAGCGCTCCACTCTGCGCCACTTTCTGTGCCGCTTGGGGATAGGGCTCGCTTCGATGCTGCGTGCCGACTTGAACGACGGTCTTCGCCTGCAACACAGCCTCGCGTGCCGCTTTTACTTCTGACAGCACATTTCCCATCGGTTTTTCGACGTAAGCATCTTTCCCAGCCTCGGCTGTCATTTTCAGGATCGGCGAGTGCGAATGTTCCGGCGTGGAAATCAGAACGCCATCCACGTCTTTCATCGCGAGCAGTTCTTCGACGTATTGCACGCTCCGCGGGGCTCGGCCGTAATATCCCGCATTCGTCGCCGCCGCCTTCTCGCGATTTACCTTCCAGAGATCGCACACGACAATCATCTCTACGTTATGGCTGGACTTCAGCTTGGACGCGATCAGGTCGAGATCTTCGCCGCGGCTTCCAATGCCGACGTGTCCGAGCGCAATGCGATCATTGGCGCCAACAATGTTTTCATACGACAGCGCTGTATGCGGCAGCACCGCTCCGCCGGCGATGAGTGCAGCGGAGTTGCTCAAAAATGCTCGGCGATTGATACGTGAAGACTCGCTCATGTGCTGCTCCTGTAGGTGAATAGATCGCCATGCTAAGTTGGATGTCTTCGCCAGTCAAGGAGAGGGCCTGAGCGTCGTCAGCGTGCGCATCTACGAGATCGCGCTACGGACGCCCTCCGCGTTCCGCAATCAATTGCATTGCCGGCTTGCTCACCCAGGTGTGACCAGGAGAGCCGGGGCCGTGGAATCGCTCGCCCCAGGACAGCGGCGTGACATCGCGGTATTCATGCATGGACTCGTCTGGGACAAAACGCAGCCGCTTGCGCAACGACGCGCGGGCGTTGAGGTCAGCGCCGTGATCCAGCAGCAGACGGGCGAAGGCGGCGTCCCGTTGTCGCCCGCAGAGAAACGATTGCGAGACGACACAACCAAAAAGCGCGGTGTGCCCGCCGAAGCCATCGGAGTCAATCTCTGCTTTGGCATTCACGTCCGCGCCCTGCTCAATCAGCCAGCGCGCCATCTCGATCTCGTCGAAATCGACACACATGTGCAGCAAGGTGGCGCCGGCCAGCGGCGTGCCGTGTAGCGCCAAGGAATGGTCGGCGTGGCATCCCAGCGCGGGCGGATAAATCTCTTCATGCGAGAACGTTCGATTCAGCAGATGCGGATCGCGACCTAGGTGGGCCCGAAGCAGATCGATGCGTCCCCGATGCATGGCCATCGTCGGCGTGTCGGGAAGAGTAATCTCGTGCTGAGCCACCAGTTCGAGACAGCGATGCTTTCCCTCAGGGCTGCGGCAATACGTTTCCAGAAGCAGGGCGACGGGAGCTAGGCGGTCGCCATGCTCGTCCGCAAGCTCGGCGCCGAGTTCGAACAACAATGCCAATCCCTCAGCATTCAATGTTTCACACGGTCCCATCACCATGCCTGGTAGCACGCGCGCGCCCATCGCATGCAGACGGCGGGCAGTCTCGATCTGACCCTGCAGGCACGCCCGGTCGAAGGCGTGTTGCAGATCCTCCGCACCCATCTCGCGCAGCATCGCGATGATTCCATCCTGCCCGACATTGGCTGCGTACGACATCGGTGGACCCCAGTTGCTGTCGGGCACGCCACGCGCGCTCTCACGCAGGAGTCGCGGGTTTTTCAGAATCAACCCGCGAACACCATCCGCATCGCCACGCCAGATCGCATCGGTCATGCGGCACGCGGTGACGAGCCGCGCCCAACTTGCCAGGCCGTAGCTTCGCGCCAGGGCGGCCTGCACATCGGCGAGCTTGGCATCCACGGGATCGATTGGTTTGCCGGTCTGCTTGGGGTGATGCTTGTGCAGTTCCGCGATAGCAGCCGAGTTTCCCTGGCGTATCGCGCGCAGCAAATCCTTGGCTTGATGTTTGAGTTGATCGAGGTTGGGACGAACCGGAAAGTGGCGATCGTGAAACTGCTTTGCCATGACGGACCTCCTTCGTAGCCATGCCCGGGGTCCGCTACAGCGGGCGAAAAGGAGGTTCGCGAGAACCTTGGATTCTGGAATTCGCTCAGGTGGACTCAGTCCTGTCCGCGGACGGGCGGCGTCCTGTACGCCGTTGCCAGTATACCGCCCCTGCGCGCCCCGGGCCTTATCATGCCGAGGCCTTCGCTCTGCTCTGGATGACACATCTATTTGTGTAACTGTTTCCCAACAACCCGGCCTATGGTATAGTCCTTTCTGCTCTCCCCGAGCACCCGCTCCGGCCCTGGTTCGAATCTCTCACCGTCACCTATAAGGAAGTATTGCGCATGAACCCACGTCACTCTTTTCTTGTCAGGCTATCAATCCTACCGATTACGTTGGCCGTGGCTACGATGGCCTTTGCCTCCGGTGCGCGTCTGAAGGTCATCAATACAGCTAGTTTCACCAGTCCAGCCGGCGCTTTCGCCAAATTCGCGGTCGATAAAAATGGAAATCTATACGCCGTCGCCGGTGGTGGCACCGGCGTGTGCCAGGATATGGGAGGCGGTACCGTGCCCTGCGGCACCGTGTACCGCGTTTCTCCGCCCACTTCCACTGGTGCAAGCTGGAATGCGACGGATCTCTACAACTTTCTGGGCGCTCCGAACGACGGCGAAAACAGCCTCTCCCCGGTTCTGCTCGACGACCATGGGAACATTTTTGGCAGCACCAACCTCGGAGGAAACGGCTCCGGCAGCGGGGACAACATGTGCGGTTCGTTTGCATTGATCCAAGGATGCGGCACAATCTTTGACCTTTCGCCTCAATCCGATGGCTCGTGGACCGAGACCGTGCTGCACGCATTTCAGGGTACTGGCGATGGCGAGTGGCCTGTCGGGCGTCTGATACAGGGCCCTGACGGTAATATTTACGGCGTCACCGAAATTGACGGAGTGGCTGGCGCCGGCCTCGTCTTCCAACTCAGCCCACCCGTACAGAGTGGCGGCGCCTGGACCGAGACTGTTCTCCATCAGTTTGGACAGAACAGCGGCGATGGCTTGAGCCCGGCGGGCGGCCTCGTGCGGGACTCGAAGGGCAATCTCTACGGCACGACCTACCTGGGTGGTGGCGCTTGCAACTGTGGCACGGTGTACCGTCTGTCTCCTCCCTCTCAAAAAGGAGGTGCCTGGACCGAGACCATTCTCTACAGCTTTACGGGGGGCAGCGACGGCACGAGTCCGAATTCTGATCTCTCCATTGACCTCGCCGGGAATCTGTACGGAATCACTACGACGGGATTTCTCGGCAATAACGGAACGGTCTATCAGCTTTCTCCCCCGGCCAGCGGACAAACTTGGACTCTCACGACGCTCCATGCGTTCCAGGGTAACGCCGATGGATCGATCCCGAGTGGCGGCGTCATCCTCGACAAAACAGGCAACCTCTACGGTGTGACCCGTTTTGGCGGAGATGCCTCCTCCACGACCGGCTGCTCGTATGAGTCGATGGGCTGCGGCATAATCTACGAGATTTCGCCAAGCAGCAGCGGGTGGACCAAGCAGACCCTGCACATGTTCCACTCGAGCGATACTGTCGGAACTAACCCCTATGTCGGGCTCATTTTCGGGCGCGGCGGCGCTTTGTACGGAAGCATCGGCATCAATGCCTTCCAGCTGACGTTGCCTGGCAAATAACGCGCTGGCGCGGACGCAACAGAATTGAGGTGGGGCCAACTTCGGGTTGGCCCCACCGGCGGAGCAGTATCGTGCTGGCGGTGAACACGAGGTAGATTGGCCTCACAGGCTCGAGCGCGAATTCTATTTCTTAATGCCCTTCATGTCCTGTCGCCCTGGCAACAGGACGCACGCTGCGGTGAGCTGTTTTGTGATCGAACCCAATCGGAATCTGGTATTGGGTGAATTCGGAATATCCCATTCCAGGTTTGCCGCCCCATAACCCTTGCTTAGAATGATCTTCCCGTCGCGAGCCACCAGGACTGTTCCCATAAATTGCTTCTGGTCCACCTAGGAACGAACCACCTGCTCCATGCGGGCAACGTTATTCTGCGTCACGCAGATACTCACTAGGACGAAAGCGACTGCAATTCTTCGGAACACAGTTGCTCCTTTCAACGGGCTGCGAGTCGGGCAATTATAGACGGGGAGATTGCCCTTCGCGCATTGGAGAGTTCTCCGAGGGGAACCGCGGCGCTTCATTTTTTGGGGGAAGCGTTATACAGTCAGTGCGACGCTTTATAGCCATCATCCGCATAGATAAGAGATACGAGATCGAACGATCTTATGCTCCCATCAGACAAGCATTCCCTCACCCGTCGCGACTTGCTCCGTGGGGCCGCCGCTGGGATGGTTGCACTCGCCGTAGGTAGCGATACCAAGGCCGCACAGCCCGCCTCTAAGCCTCCCAATATCGTTTTCATTCTCGCGGATGATCTCGGTTTTGCCGACGTGTCCTGTTACGGCCGTCCTGATCTCAAGACGCCCAACATCGACGGCCTTGCCGCACGTGGAACGCGTTTCCTGCAGGCCTACGCAAACTCTGCGGTCTGCACGGCAACGCGCACAGCCCTCATCACGGGCCGCTATCAATATCGGTTGCCGATCGGTTTGGAAGAACCTCTGGTTGGAAATCCGGAGGTCGGTCTGCCGCCCGAGCATCCCACTCTGCCATCCATGTTGAAGAAGGTCGGCTACAGTTCGACGCTCATCGGCAAATGGCATCTCGGCGTGCTGCCGAAGTTTGGTCCGCTCCAGAGTGGCTACGATCACTTCTACGGCTTCCGCGGCGGAGCCGTGGACTATTTTTCGCACCGTGGAGGCAGTAAAGATGATCTGTGGGATGACGACGCCCCCATCCACCAGACTGGCTATCTAACCAAGTTGCTGGGAAACCGCACTGTGGATGTGATTCGCGGCTATGCGAAATCCCGCCAGCCTTTCTTGATTAGCCTCTACTTCAACGCTCCCCACTGGCCCTGGGAGGCTCCCGGCGACCAAGCTGAGTCTCAGCGTCTGGCCCAACCTGGCAGTGGAGGGATTACCGACTTCGATGGCGGATCGCAGAGGACGTATCAGCAGATGATCGAAGCCATGGATCAACAGATCGGCCGCGTCCTGCAAGCGCTCGATGCGAACGGACTCACCGAGAACACGATTGTGATCTTCACCAGCGACAATGGGGGAGAGCGATTCGCCGACACCTGGCCCTTCACCGGAAAGAAGACAGAGTTGCTGGAAGGCGGGCTGCGGATTCCGGCAGTCATCTCGTGGCCCGGCCACATTCCACGGGGAGAATCGACCGATCAAGTCGCCATCAGTATGGACTGGGTTCCAACGTTGCTCGCGGCGGCGGGCACGTCGCCTGACCCCGCCTATCCGAGCGATGGCATGAATCTCTTGCCGATGCTTCTCCAGAAGGGAACTGCTGTTCCCCGAAAATTGTTCTGGCGTTACAAAGCGAACGCACAGCGGGCGGCGCGCGACGGAGACTACAAGTTCCTCAAGATTCTGGACAATACGTTTCTGTTTAATGTCGTCGACGACCCGCTGGAGCGCGCAAACCTCAAAGAGCGCCACAAGGACATCTATCAGCGGCTTATCCGGGACTGGTACGCGTGGAACACTTCGATGTTGCCGGAGATCAAGGAAAGCTACACCGACAGCTTCAGTGGTGAGGAATTGGCAGACCATTTCGGCGCGAAGCCTCCCGACCAGGCCCCGGACACCCCTGGTCCGCCCGACGATTAGGCACGAGAACCGGCTCGCCCTTTCCCCCTGGCCTCCTGTCTATCTCTGGTCAACCTTCAACAAGTACAGGAGAGCTTTTTCCTGCCTCTATTGGTGTAGAATAAGGTCAATTGGTCGTCCGCCCCTTCGTTGTCAGTCTTCTCGAGGTTTAGCATTATGAACGACTCCCCCCATAGTCCCTTTGCTCAGCCATATCGTTGCCGCGATTGTGGTAGTGAAGTAGGCTTCCGTTCGCGACGCCGAACATTGACGGAACGCTTTGTCCTCCCGCTCTTCCTCTTGCAGCCCGTGCGCTGTGGAGAATGTTTCCGGCGGGATTACCGGCTCATCTTTACCCCCGTGCGTGATCGAATCTCGGAAGCACCCAGGGTCATGCCCGGAAAGCGGCCCCCCGCACCAAATCGCAACGTTGCCTAGCGGCGCCAATCGCCGCTATACTGAAGAAGTAGTAGAGTAAGTTTGGCCGCGCAGGATTTGTGTGCGCGGGAATGAGGAGGCCGTCTTCAGCAGTAGTGAGGACCGAATCCGGGCTAGCCAGGCCACTCTCGCAGAATCAGGGCCTCCTATTGTTTTGCGGGAAACATCGTTGCGGGAAACATCGTCCGCCCATGGACGAATCTGGCTTCATCAAATTGCTGCAAGTCTCTTCTCTGTCCTGTTTCCATCCGACTGTCGCATCTGCGGCGAGCCTCTTCTGAACATTTCGCGGCTCCCGGTGTGTCCGGACTGCATTGCTGATATCCATCCCGTTCGTGGAAAGATTTGCTCCATTTGCGGAGAGCGGGTCCTTTCCTCCTACGCGGATCTCGACGACGATGGCCTCCGCCGATGCCCGGTCTGCCGACGCGTCGATCGTCCCTTCAGTAGGGCGGTCGCCTACGGCAGCTATGAAAGCGGATTGCGTGAACTGATTCACCTGCTGAAATTTAACGGAATGCGCCCGGCCGCCACCGTTCTTGGGCGCATGCTGGCGGAGGCGTTGACGGCCCTTGGCCCCGACTTTAAACAGGCGAGGCTCGAACGCGACATGTTCGACCGGGCAGCGATCCTCATTGTTCCGGTGCCGCTCTTCAAAGCTAAGCGCCACCAGCGGGGATTCAACCAGGCGGAACTGATCGCACGATCCGCTCTGAAGATCTGTTCGTCGCCAGACCGTTTCCAACTTGCGCCAGATCTTCTCCAGCGTACCCGGGACACGCACTCTCAGATCGGCTTGACCAGCCATCAGCGCCGCGAGAACCTCCGCGGAGCCTTTGCCGTATCGCGGGCCGCAGAAGTCACTGGCCGCGACGTGCTTCTCGTGGATGATGTCTATACCACGGGCACCACGGCCACCGAGTGCGCGCGAGTGTTGCGCCGCGCCGGAGCCCGCCAGGTATGGATTGCGACCGTGGCGCGCACCCTGAAATTAGCATCTAACTTTGGGGAATTCCGCCCCGAAGAGGTAGGAGCCGACGAAGTACTAACGGCGGCAGTAGGCAGCTGAAGAAAAAGGTTCAAGTTTCGAGTTTCAGTTTTCGGTTTTCAGCAAAAGCCGAAACGTGACTTCGAAACCTGAAACTCGAAACTTTATGTCCATGAGGATGGATCACGATGCAGGATCCCGGCACGCCGCCGGCTTGTTCTCGCCGGCGGCCCTGCACCGGCCCGGGGACGGCCACGCCCTGCTCGCTCCCGTCCTCGTGCTGAACGCGTCTTACGAACCCATCAATGTTTGCGCCGCCCGCCGTGCCCTGGTCCTGGTGCTCAAGGGCGTGGCCATGACCGAAGAAGAGAACGGACACTTTCTGCACTCGGCCCGCGTGGCGATGCGCTTGCCTTCGGTGATCCGCCTGCTGGAGTATCGCCGCATCCCGCACCAGAGCCGCGCCCTGTCGCGCAAGAACATTCTTCTGCGCGACCGCAACACCTGCCAGTATTGCGCCACAGTACTGCCGTCGAGCGAACTGACTCTCGACCACGTGATTCCGCGCTCTCGCGGAGGTTCGTCCACCTGGGAGAATCTTGTTGCCTGCTGCCACTCCTGCAACCGCCGCAAGGGTAACCAGACACCCATCGAAGCCCACATGAAGCTGATGCGCGAGCCCCGCGCCTTCAACTTGCACACCAGTCGCCACATCATGCGGCTCATGGGCCGTTCCGACGATAAGTGGAGAAAGTACCTGTTCTACTGAGTTCTGGTTCTACTGAGTCCGGGCAGCCCATGCGGCTGCAACCTATGCGCCCATTCCTGCTCAGTATGTTGTTATCGATTTCGCTGCTTGTCCCAGCAAATAGTCAGAACACTCACAATTCTTCGGCGCAATCGGAAAGTAGCAGGTTGTACCGTATTGCTTTTGAGCGTGGTGAGCCCTTTCCCGCCGTCGCCGGGTCACGTTCAATCGCCGTGCCACTCCAATGCCTAGCCCACGGTACGGCTTTCGTGAAGGAGGTAATGCAGCCGACGCAGTTCTCCCCGCCGCTCGAATCGCTGGTCTCTATTTCCCGGTCCGGCGATGCTCACGAGTTCCGGCTCGATCAAATAAGAGATCTATACGACATCGAGCAGAAGAGCTATTACGCCACAGAGTCGAATGTTGTTTTTCTTGTAATCGCCGCACCCGAGAACAAGCGAGGGAAAGTAGAATTCGTTACGTCCGACGGAACAAAGCACGAAGTTGTTCAGAATGTTTCAGAACATCACGACTACGTCGTGGTTTTTGACCGCTCCGGCGACTACAAGAAGTCAGTACAGATCGACGATACTTTCGCGGTGCAACGCATCGGTGTATTCCCTTCGGGCTCGCTCCTCTGCTTCGGCTTTGATCGGCAGGATCATTCGCCGAAGTTGGCAATGCTAAAGGAGGACGGAACACTTCTCCGACTCTTGGAGATCCCGAAGAATGCTGCCCCTGCGTCGATGTTCGGAACGCAAGATGGGAAGGGAGATGGCCCTGCAATCTTCGCTAAGCCGGTGCAGTTCGTCCCCCATCGGAATTCCATCATCGTCGTCCAGAACAGATCCAAATTTCCGCTGCTGGAAGTGAACGAGGCGGGAGCCATCCGCGAGATCAAACCCAAACTGCCCGACGGCGTAGAGATCGACACGCTCATTCCAAGTGACGAAAATCTCTTCGCGCGAGTGCGTGACATCAACTATGGATCCATCTACGAGTTGAACCCACAAAATGGCGCGGTTCTGCGGCGCTTCCAGGTGAGTGACAAGGAATCGGACTCGGACGTCGTTTGCGTCCATGATGGAAAGTTCTTGTCGTTTGAAAACCACGATGGAAAACTTGTCCCGCTCATCGGCACTACCGAGCCTGCCTCCGAACACCGTCAGCGGGCGAGGTAAAGGTACCTGCATCCAACTCGACTCATCGCTAGCACAGATCAGCCAGAAAACTTATTTGCACTGGTCTACCCCACGTGCGCCAGAAGCCGCTTCCACACTCGCTCCATATACTTCGGATTCTGCAGCCGCCGCATCAAGAAATACTCGTTCACCGGGCGGTCGTCCTGCAGCGCCGGAACGTTCGGCGCTTTTCCAATGAGATCGTCCATTGAGAGCTCCTGCTTCAACACGCTCTCGAACTGATCTTCCGCGTTGGAGGCCGGGCCCCACTCCAGCAGATCCTCGGTCGCGGCAGCGGGAAGGTGGCTCGCCAGCGTGGCCGCCGAGTACGACGGAATCGGAGAGTCGCTGGCCAGAAAATAGTATCCCCATCCCCCGAAGACTCAGTGAGTTAGGCCACGCCCACGGCTATTTTTGCGGAGGATTCGCGTTCTTGTCGTCCGGCTTCTTCTGGTCCGGCGGCTTGTCGCCCTTCGGTATTTCCTTGCCTTCGTAAAGGATCGTGGATTTCGATCCGAACCGCTTGTAGTCTTGGTACTTCACGATCTCTTTAATATGCACGTCTTCCAGCTTGAAGTGCAGTTCGTCGTCCGCCTTGGTATAGACCGGAAACCAGTATTGGCCGTCGATCTGCTGCCGCCAAGTCGTGAACTTGGGGAATAGATTCTCCTCGTTGCCGCGCTTCTTCACTTCTGAGCACGGGCGGTTATTGCACAGGTCGGGTACGGTCTTGCCATAGGTCTTCACGATCTGGAAATCATGGTTGTCGACCCACACGCGTCCCTGAAAGTAGCGCTTCTTACCTTCAATCTTCTTGGGCGCGATGTCAAAGACGAAGCAATGCAACTCATCTTCCTTCTGCTGCCCTACATAAAGGATGTTGTATTCCGGCAGTTCTTCCGTGGTCAGCACAAATGGGAGCCGGTGCCGGATGTCCTGCATGTCTTCTTCCGACATATAAATCTTGGTCAGGCTCGACGCCGGTGCGAAGACGACGTTCTCAATGCGATGGCCCTTGTCGTCGAAAATCACGTCGAACACCTCGTGATATTGCCCGTCGACCGTCTCTCCGTCGAGGGTTTCCACGAGCACATCCTGGCGGTAGGTGTACTGGTCGCGCGCCTTGGAAAATTCGGTCTCCTTAGCGGCAAAGCGCTGAATGATTTCCTCAGGAGTCGTTCCGGCCGGGGGAGTATTCTCGAGCGGACCTTCCTGCGCCCAGGCTGGCATAGCCACAAATGCGCAAGCCAAGGTCAGACAAAAAAGCAGGCGACCGGGTACTGATCTCATCTATCTAGTTTATCGAATCTGAAAGGAGCCTGCTTGCACCCACAACAAGTCTTTTCGCGAGCCGTTGCGGCGCGCGAAATCGGGCGAACGCCCTACATGGGCAGACACCGCGGCGACCCCACCCCCCAACCCCTCTCCGCTCAGTGAGGTCGGAGGGAAGGGTGCTGCAGTTCTGCCGCTTACTTGGATGCCTTCTCAGAAAAGAGGTTGGTTTCGAAATCGTCCGTTTCAAACTAGCCGTGGACCTCAGAACGACCCCTTAGCACCGGCCACCACCCGAGTCCTTGTCAACCCCTTGCTCTGTCTTCCTGAGCAAAGCGAAGGACCTATGCAACTGGCCGGCGGCGCCCGAATAGCAGGGCGTGCACAGATCCTTCGCCGCCAAACCCGCGGCTCAGAATGACAATTTCGCGGGAGTTTGAGTACCCATCAGAGCCGCGTCTGGCTGAAACGGATGACGCAGGTTCCATTCCAAACTCAAGTCCCTCCACGCCGGGTTGACCGAAACAATCAGCGCAATCTTCTTGACCCGCAACCACCCCTTGATCCGCTTCTCGCGCTCGATCGCATTGTGCACATCCTCGAACCGTTCGAAATACACAAGTCGATCGAGCTTGTACTTGCTGGTAAATCCCGAGCCGATCCCGATTTTGTGCTCCCTTACGCGCCGAATGAGATTATTTGTCAATTCCTGTGTAGAGAGTCTTCGAGCGATTCGACATGATGTAGACGAAATAAGTCTTAGGTGAGCACATGTTGTTTTCTGCCATCAGGAGCTTGGCATGATGTGCGAGAGCATGTCAGTGACGAATGAACATGGCTGCTGTGCAAAAGACCTTTGTCATCCTGAGGAGGGCGCCTTTTGCCCGACGAAGGACCTATGCAACTGGCCGGGAGTGCATCGATCCTTCAGCCTGCAAAACCCGCATGCCTCAGGATGACAAAGCGGGAGGTTAGCAAGCAGCTAGGAGCCAGAAGCCAGCAGCCAGAAGCTAGCAGCTAGCCAGCTAGCAGCTAGAAGCCCACCCCTCCCCCCTGCTACACTCATCCGTTTGCCGCAGGAGGCCTTCATGCGCCGTCTTCTTCTCTCCCTTCTCGTTCTTGCATTCACCCTCCCCGCTCTGGCCCAGGCCAAGCATCCCTTCACCTTCGAAGACATGATGAAGCTGAAGCGCGTCGGCGATCCGCAGGTGTCGCCCGACGGCAAGTGGGTGATGTTCAGCGTCGTCGACGTCGATCTCGAAGCCAACACCAAGACCCCGCACATCTGGATCGTGCCCACAGCGGGAGGTCAAGAAAAAGAGATCATCGCCGATCAGGATGCCGACCGCCCGCGCTGGGCGCCGGACGGCAAGCGGTTCGCGTTTCTGTCGAACAAGGAAGGTGGGTCGCAGGTGTGGATTGCGGAATTCGATACCGCCCAGGGCACAGTGACTCTTTTCCGCGAAGAGTTACGTCCTTGGCTACCGAGGCGGATGGTGAACTCTGGTCCCCGGACGGCAAGCACATACTCTTCACCTCGAACGTCTATCCGGCATGCGACGATTCGCCCGAAGCAGAAGCGAATTGCAACGAACATAAACTCAAGGAGGCCGAACAGTCGAAAGTCAAGGCGATGATTTTTGATCATCTACTCTATCGCCATTGGAACGCATACAAGGAAGGAAAACGTAGTCATCTGTTCGTGATTCCTGCGCAAGGCCCCCAATTTTCAAAGGACTATAGCGGCCCACATATCGACGACCACCCTCGCGACCTCACGCCCGGCGACTACGATGCGCCCGTGTTCTCACTCGGCGGGCAGGATGACTATGCCTTCTCGCCCGACGGACAGGAGATTTGCTACGCCTCGAATCACGACAAGAATCCGGCGGCTTCGACCAACAACGATCTGTGGATCGTCCCGGTCAGTGGAGGAGCGGGCGACTCGCCCGCCCAGGTTTTGGCGAAGACCAAGAACATCACCGCCGACAATCCCGCCAGCGACACGTCGCCGCTCTATTCGCCCGATGGCCGCTACATCGCCTACCGCGCCCAGCAGCGTCCCGGATACGAGAGCGACCGCTTCCGCCTGATGCTGTATGACCGCAAGACGGGCGAGAAGAAGAATCTGACGGACGACTATGTTGATCTCTGGGTCGGAACATTCACGTGGGCACCGGACTCCAACGAACAATTTACTTCGCCGCGGAACAGGCGGGCGACTCGCACATCTTTATCGAGCAAATCGATCTGTCGCGATTCCAGCAACGCTGGCGGAATGGCCCCTTGCTGGTGGAGCTCGAAACGTACGATAATCATGCGGTTCAGCAACGATGACGTCGACCTCTAACACCTGACGGTAAATCGATATTATTCACGCGAATGTCGGCTCGCTCGCCGACCGAGATTTACGGCTCGTCAACGAACGATGGCGAATGCATAGACCGGGACTGTGGAAGTCCGCCGGAAAGGGAACGCTGTCCACAGATCTGAATGCGCGCCCGCCCAAACGCAACTAACTCACTCATTTCAACGACGCGATTCTCTCGCAAGTCGCCATGTCCCCGCTCGAATCCTTCTGGTTCACCGGCGCTCACGACGACAAGGTCCAAGGCTTCCTCGTCAAGCCGCCGAACTTCGATGCCTCCAAGAAATATCCCGTGAAGTTCCTCATCCACGGCGGCCCGCAGGGCGCCTGGGGAGACGACTGGAGCTATCGCTGGAATCCCGAACTGTTCGCGGCACCAACTTCTGCGACACCCAGCGGATACGTCGTCATCATGATCAACTTCCACGGCTCGACCGGATACGGGCAGAAGTTCATCGACGCCATCAACGGCGACTGGGGCGGCGCTCCGTATGAAGACCTGATGAAGGGCCTCGACTACGCCGAGCAGACGTATCCGTTCATCGACAAAAACCGCGAGTGCGCGCTGGGCGCCAGCTACGGCGGATACGCCATCAACTGGATCCTCGGCCACACCGACCGCTTCAAGTGCCTGGTGTCGCACGACGGCATGTTCAACGCCGAGTCCGCCTGGGGGACGACCGAAGAACTCTGGTTCAACAACTGGGAGTTCAAAGGCACGCCCTACGACAACCGCGCCAGCTACGAGAAGTGGTCGCCGCACCAGTACGCCAAGAATTTCAAGACGCCGACGCTGGTCGTCCACGGCCAGCGCGACTACCGCCTCGACGTGAGCGAAGGCTTCCAGCTTTTCACCACGCTGCAGATGGAAGGCGTCCCGTCGAAGATGCTCTACTTCCCCGACGAAGGCCACTGGGTCCTGAAGCCGCAAAATTCGCGCCTCTGGTACAAGACGGTGAACGACTGGGTCGATCAGTGGACGAAATAGAGCCGGCTTCCGGCTTCCGCCATTCGGCTTCTGGAAGGGCTCAAGAATTCATGTGGGGACAGCCGCCATCGGCTGTCCGCCGAGCGAAGCTCGGCCTGAATTCGGCAGGATCGCTACTCTTCCGATGAAGTCTTTGCGGTTTCGTCAGGATGCACGAGCTGTACGTGCTCATCGAATGCACGCTGCAAAATCTCCGCATACCAATCGGAGCGAGGCTGATGGACCGCGCCAAACGGCAGACGTTTGTCATGCTTGATTTTGAACTGCGCATCGGCACACGCGGTGCATTCAGCCTCCAGAGGTATTCGCGGTCCCGGCCTCGGTACCCTTGCAGCCACTTGGTGATGCGGAGGGTCGGTTTTCGAGTTCGCTCGCCTTCAGCCTAACATCCCTTGTTCCAGGAGCGAGGCGTTTCATTCCTAACGTCAACGCAGCGTTCTTGTCATCCTGAGCGCGCCTTTTGCGCGAAGGATCTATGCAACTGGCTGGCACTGTATAGATTCTTAGGTCTGCCAAAAACGCAGATCTCAGGATGACAACATTAGTTAAGCGCAAGCGGCATGATCTCCGTCTCGCCCGCCTTCTTCACGCCCAGCGCGATCGGCCGCGGCGGTCCCTTGCGCGGGATCGTGGCCAGCACCCACAACTCATCTCCCCGGGAAAGCGCGGTCGGATCCTGCGCCGTGTCGGGGATGAAAAATAGAATCGGCTGGTTGAGCCGCAGCCGGCTGGGGCCATTTCCTGGCCAGTAAGCGAAACTCAAGTTTGCGCAATCCCACGCCGGACTGTTGTCTAACTCCGCGGTGGGCTCTCCGTTGCGCAACACAATCGAGCCGCACCACTGTTCAAAACTGTTCAGGCCGCCGGCTGGCGTTTGGCCCATCCACTGCCTGGAGATTTCCCCCTGCGAGCGCGGGTCGCCCACCGTGATCTGCATGCTGACGTAGCGTCCTCGAATGGGGAGGTTTGGATCGTATCTCTGCGTCAAGAACCACGCCTGCGGGCACGTTCGCCGGTCGTACAGCAACTTGGCGCCGAGTGAAGAAACGATCAGGATTTGAATCAGCGCGACGACAGCCGCCTTGGCAAGGGGTTTCACGCCACGTCTCCCGTCGCAGTCGGCGATGTTCTGGTGCGCGCGACCAGTTTGCGGCGCAGTCGCTCCAGTTGCCATCCTCCGAGCAAGAAGAGAACTCCGAAGGCGACGAGAGCGGCCGAGCGGTCCAGTTTGCCCATCACGTCGGAGAAATAAAAGACCATGATCGTGAAGGCAAATCCCGCCACGCCGACGTTGATCCGCTCGCGCCGGTTTTCCTGCAGACCCCAAACTACCAGCCCCACGGAGGCGAGGGCGCACAGTAAATGGAGAGTCAGGTTCTCGAAGTGATTGCGATCGTCGAGGCGACCGATCACATATACCCACACCGCGTAGCCCACGTTCCACACCGCCGACTTGCCGCGCAGTAAATAAGCAGCCAGCAGGGGAAGGGCGAAAGCCATCAAAAGTCCGGCGGCGTTCAGAGAAAACGGAACCGAGCGCGACGTGCGACCGAAAAACGGTTCGCGGAGCATTGCTAAAGCCGCGCAGATGGGAAGCACTCCCAGTCCTCCCACCCAGACCAGGGCGCGCCGAAAATAGGAGTCCGCTCCCGGACGCCGCGCGCTCAAGTATGAAATCGACAACAAGACGAGGAACTGAAAGAGCAGGCGATCCACGTCCCTGTAGTGGCCGGCCCGCACGCTCCATTCCGAGGCGATCCAAGCCGGGACGAGCAATGCACTGAGAGTGGCCTGAGGCCAGTCGCGCAGCACCAGCCACGACAGCACTGCGCCGATCGCCCACAACAAGATGCCACCGGGCCAATGTTCCTGAAGATTGAAGATCTGGCCGGCCAGGTAAATTCCCCCGCCGAGGGCCACGGTGCCAATCGCATGCAGCGCCAGTCCGAGTGCTCGGAAGCGCAGCATGAGCGCGCCGCCGGCGATGTGAAACCCCGCGATTGTCGCCAGCACCAGAAGGAAGCGTTGCGTGGGTGAGAGGTTGTCCCAGTGGGCCGCCACAAACAGCAATACCCCGGCAGCCACCATGATCGCGCCGAAGGTGATCGCGAAGATCACCGGCCACCGCGCTCTCGGACATTCGTGCGTGGACTCGAAATCCCGTATGCGCTCCGCGGCGGCCGAGTCGAGAATGCCGGCCTCGGTCCATCGCCGGAGCTGCCGTTCGAGCTGGTCAGAAGCGGCCATGAATAATCGCGGCCAAATTAGCGCAATTGCGGCCCGATAGCAAATGAACGTTTCAGGCAGACAATCTTGCGCTTCGCGAAAATGATCTCAGTGCATGCGGCACGGGTTACTTTTGGCGGGTTGGGAAGACTAGCCGCCGATGCTAGACTTACTGCCGTGTCGAAATGGATGCGATCCGCGCTCGTGCTCCTCGCCGCTGGAGGGGCATGTCTGCTTGCCCTGATCGGCGGTGGTTCTTGGGGACCGTGCGGACCCAGCAGTATCTTGGGACTGATCGGCCTGGCAGGAATGCTGATCTGCTTCCCGCTGGCCTGCCTCATCCTTCTCGCTTGCGGCCTGCGCACGCTCGTGCACGGTCCGCGCGGAGGGCCCGAAGGGATCGCGTAATTCTCCGCCACGCTCTTCCCGGTTCATCACCCCTTAACAAATTCGACCGACGCGGCCTTCTCAACGCCCCTCGAACTCCACCGGCCGCGCAATGCGCACCGGAGCACTCTGCGGCGGGTCGGTACCTTCGGAAGCGTTCTTGCTGGTAAAGGGAAGGAGAGCCTCCAACGGGTAATCGAGCCAGCCGCTGATCCCGGCGGTGACCGTAACGTCCACCTCCACTGGAAGCCCGAATCCGGCGGCGGATGGCACAAGGCTCGCCAGTCCGTTCATGTCGCTTCCCACGATGCTTTGGCTCACCTTCAGGATGACCGGCATCGCGGGATTCGTGGGATTGGTCTCGCCGTCCCCACCTGCCGACGATGTCCCGCCCGGCCGCAGGACCGTAGTCTGAAACACTACGGTCGCTCCGATCACCGCATTCGGTGGCGAAGAGGAGTCCGTCACCCGCACGATCACAGGCTGAAACGACTGCCCGGTCGAGACCTGTCCACCCCCCGCCACGGGTTGCAAATTTTGCTGAGCAAGCGGAATTGGACTGGCATAAAAAGGCTGGCAAGGTGCATTCGACGGAGCTACGCAGGCACTGACCTGCACCAGCGCGGCGAATTGTGTCAACGTTAAATTCACAGTGGCATAACCGCTGGAACTGGTCTTTGCGCTCGCGGCGCTCAACGTTCCCGACCCAGTGACGACACTGTAGTTTACGGTGACACCATTCTGCGGAACTCCGTTGCTCAGTACCCGCGCGGTAAGTGGAATGCTTAGGGTCGCTCCCTGAGCGATGCGCAGATAGGAGTTCACATCTCCTATGTCGGAGGCTGACTCCGTTGCACTCAGATTCTCGCTCACCGATTTCGACGGGCTGTAAACGCCAGGCGCGAGCGTCGCCGTGACGGTGGCAACTCCCGCCGCCGCCGGCGTCAACCACGTTGTAGCGTTTCCAGCCTGATCGCTTGCGACGGAGCACGATGAGAGCCCGCCGCAGGCCGAAAGCTGCAGACCGTTCGTTGTCGTCCAGCCAATGGTTGCGCCGCTGACGGGTGTAACGCCATCGGCCGCAAGCACACGCACGCTCACCGGATTCGTGGCCTGCGTTCCCACGGGAGTCGACGGGTTAATTCCTCCCAGCAAGATGATGTTGTCGGTGGCCGCGGCGCCGTACGTCAGCGCCTGCGTCATGACGGAAGAGCCGCCGCTGATCGGATCTGTGATGGTAATGCTTTGGAGCCCGTCACTGTGCGCCGGCGCAGAAAGCGTCATCTGGCTCGCGCTCGCCGCGAGAGGAACCGCCCCTGTATTGCCAACCGCAGCGGTAAGTGCCGTGGAAAATCCTGTCCCATGCACGGTCACGACCCCGCCATTCACCGCGACCCGCGCGGGCGAAATCGAGTCCGCGTACAAGACATAAGCGTGATAACGATAGTCGGGTCGGCCGTCCCCGCGCACATCGGAAATGCCAATCAGGAAGTTGGTGGACGTGGCGATGTTTGCGTCCAGCCGCGTCATTCCATTTGTGAGCTGATTAAACGGTGACGGCGTAAAGGCCGGTGGCGCGGTCCCCGGTGGATCCGACGCTGCCCATATCCCAATCACCGGCTGGACCTTGACCTCACTGCCATTGCCGGACTCATCGAGCGCGGTCACCGCCACGGATAACGTGCGGTTCGACTGCGCCGGCAGCAGGACGTAGGCGACATTTCCGTACCCGCTAAGGGTGCCTTCCCAATCTCCTGCAACGGGCAATGCTGCCGGTGTAGACCACGTGGATGCAACCTGAGGCAGCGGTTGTGCACTGCTTGTCATCAGGAGGTCTTGCTGTACATCGCTGCCCGCTGACACCGTTACAACAACAGACTGGACACCTCCCGACAGCGCGACCGGACCCGGCGCGTAAGGCCCCACGGTGCCCGACCACTTCGGGTCGAGCGATTCCACGCTCACCTGATATTGCGCGCTCCCTCCGTTCGGGAGTTGCAGCCCGGCAAGATCGAAGAAGCCTTCCAGGGATTGATTATTCGATCCCCACTCCGCGTAAGCGTCACCTAGCGCGTCGTCCGAGCCCGTAACCGGATTTCCTTGATTGCCGCTGAACAGAAAACCCGATACCGACGCCGCGGCATACTTGCGCGACGCCAGGCCTGTGCCCGGATCGATCCATCGCGCCACTACGTTTACCCCTTGCATGGCCTGTGTGCGATTGCCGTGCGTGTCCGTGAACCAGACCGATCCATGAATCCGCGCCGTCGCAGTCGCAAACACCTGCTTCCCGGGAAAGTTCGACTGATTCTGTGCCGTTACCGGATAGAGTCGCGAAATCGCCGCGGCATCATCCATCGCGAGCTGGTACGGATTCGCATAACAAATCGTGATGGGAATGCAGTTTAACGGATCGGTCGAGTGCATCACTGGGAATCCTGCGTAATCATCCGTCGTTGGCAGCGGTATCCGCGTTAGCACATTGGGATTAACCTGTGACCATCCCAGCCCCAGCACGCTCCCAATTACGCGCACCAGGCGATATTCCACGTCGGTCAGTTGCGAGGACTGCTGCGCGCACTGGCCGTTGATCACGATAAGCGCGTGCTGATAGGTCGCGAACGATCCGTAATTGTCGTCGCCTCCGAACGCGGCGTTGTAGAAGCACTGGCTGGAACTACCCGCACCGGCTCCAATCAGGGCATCCGTGACAGATCCGTCATAGTCATACACGATTCCAATTGGCGTGCCGGTCGCCGTGGGCTGCACATCTGCAGGCATCGAGATCGTGCCGTCTGAGTTCAGAAACAGGTTATTGCTATTCACATCCTCTGCCAACTGCCCGCCACTCGCCGCAACCAGAGCAGCGGTCGAGACCTCAGTCCACTGGCTGAACGCGCCCGCAACAAAGCTATTGGCCGACGTGTTCGGCAGAATTGGACTGAGATCCCCTTGATCCGTGTAATAAGTGATATTCCCCAGCGGCCAAGTCAGCGGCTGCCCGGTTGTCGACGGATCGAAGAAGTTGGTCCCGGCCACGCACCTCGGGCCGCCTGCCCGCGACAGCAGCACGAAACAGAACACAATCGCAACCGTCAGGGCCAGCCTGAGGAGAAATGAGCGAGCGGTAAACGCCATGCTGTTTGTCATGGTCACCTCTGCGGATCGCATTCACTCCTCCTCACTGGCCCGCCGCACCGCCAAGGCGAAATCGCTCATACGTGCCCGCGACTTCCCACCAAGGACGGGATCTTTTCGAAACGCTGAAAGATGTTGTGCCGACAGCAGCACACGCCCCCACCGATCGATCGTGAAGCGTCCCATTCCCGCTGCCACACAGCTGGTCAACCCTAGCTTGCTCGGGGGATACAGAAAAAGCAGAACGCGCTCTCCGACGCGGTAACGCTGGCCTCCCGACCACAGCCCGATCCACTGCGTGATGGTCAAATCCTCGCCCGGAGTCGCTCCGCGAATTGCGCTCTCAATGTGAAAGGTGATGGCGACCGTTTCCACCGCCTGGCCTTGAGTTGTCAGACGCCGCGCAACCGAGATCACGGTGCCCGAAAATATAGTGCCGGCGGCCTGAGTCATCAGGGAAAAGCTCGGTGGCGTGACGGAAAGGTGTCGCCGTAAGTCAGACGTCGGCGGCTGCTTACCCAAGGGAGAAAATGCAAGACTGGAATCCGGCGCCGTGCGAACACGACCCGACTGCCCGCGCAGCAATACGGGCGCCAGAATCAAAACCGACACTGCGAGCAGACTCCTGCAACTTCTCCCATACATGCGGAGACCTCAAGATGTGACATCTGCTCGGAGGGATACCGGGGAAACTCGACAGCCTAACTGAATCGCAAGAATAAAAGCTGTGACAGATGTCACAATGGGCCTGTGAATTACCGTGAATATTCCAGGCGTGCCCGAAAATGCCGCGCACCGAAAATCTGAAACAACGAAGCATCCGGCGTCTTCTGAGGACGCTCCTGATGCTGGCCGGTCTCCTATTTATTGCTGCAGGCTCGTGGCGCTTCTGGCAGGCCTGGCTGCTCTTGGGGCTGATGACTGCCTTCTGGACTTTCTTTCTTACAGATTTCCTCAAACACGATCGGCAGTTGCTGGAACGCCGCCTGCAACATCGCGAGACCGAGCCTGAACAGAGGCGCTTTCAGAAATTGTTCCCGCTGATCCTGTTTCCTGCACTCATCGTGGCGGGCTTGGATTTTCGTTTTGGATGGTCTCGCACCCTGGGCCCCGTCCCACTCGGTGTGGTGGCGCTCGGACAGGTTCTGACGGTCGCTGGGTATTGCCTTGTCTTCTGGGTTATGAAGACAAACACTTTCGCGGCGAGCACCATTCAGGTTGAGACCGGACAGAACGTCATCGATCGTGGTCCCTACGCGCTCGTCCGCCATCCCATGTACCTGGGTATGGCGATGACTTTTCTGGGCATCCCGTTCGCACTGGCATCCTATGTCGCATTTCCGGTATTCGCACTCCTGTTACCCCTGCTCGTGTACCGCCTCATTCATGAAGAACGCGCCCTTCGCCGGTGCCTCCCCGGCTACCCGGAATACTGCGACCGCACCCGCCGCCGGCTCGTTCCGTGGTTTTGGTAGAGATTCTCCGCGCTTTGAATCGCGAACTGCCTTTCCTCTTTAATTCATTACTCACAACGATAGTCAGGACTCCTGACAAGTGGTAGCCTGATGCCAACAATTTGCGGACGGGATGGATGAGTAGTTCGAACTAGTGTGACCAACCTCAGACACGACGTGAGCCCTTGTCGGTGACGTCGCGTCCCAAAGGAGGGCCCCCATCAATCCTGAACGAACAGGCAACCGAAAGACGCTGGTCACAGGAGCAACCGGTCTCCTCGGTCGACACCTCGTCGATCAACTCTGCCAACGTGGGTACCCCGTTCGAGTGCTGGTCCGCGCAGCCAAGCGAGAAGCGCTCTTCCCCGAGAACGTAGAAGTCGTCGTCGGCGATATCCGGAACGCAGAAGATGTAGACGCCGCAGTCACCGGTTGCCGCTACGTCATCCATGCTTGTTCCACGCATGTCTACAACCTTCCCGCCGAAGAGATGTGGGCGGTCAACGTCGAAGGAACGCGCCATATCTGCGATTCCATGGAACGACATCAGTGCGAGAAGCTGGTTTTTACCAGTACTGTCTCTGCCCTGAAGGCAAAGGCGAGCTCAACGACTCCGGATCCCAATCTCCCCGCACGCCAAAGAAATTCTCTCAACAAGCAAATCGCTGAGGAGGTGGTTGTTTCTCGATTCAGTCGCGGCCTGCCGGCGGTAATCGTAAATCCATCCTTCTTTGTCGGCCCGTTCGATTACTCGCCGTCGCCTTTTCGGTTGTGGGTTCCACTCGCGATCATTCGTCCTGTGGGATTCGTTCCGCCTGGAGGGTTCAACGTTTTGGGTGCACGCGATGTCGCCCGGGCTCATGTTTGGGCCCTTGAGAATGGCAAGACCGGAGAGCGTTATCCCGTTGTAGGTGAAAACATTTCGTTGCAGGACTATGTATCAATGGTCAACCACGCGACCGGATGGGCTAAGGTGCCGAAACTGATTTCACAACGAGCCATACGCGGGGTTGCCCACGGGCGGGTCTTCGACCCTTACGTAGCGACAATGCTGTGTCGTCCGAACTACGTCGATGTCACATCGTACGATCCAACTCCCCAGCGGCCATTATTCGATGTGGTAAACGAAACCGTCCTCTGGTTTAAGGCTCATAGTCCCCTGGTTCATTGTCGGGCATTAATGCAATACGTTTGGAACCACTACATTTGACCCTGAAAGGAGCAACCATGTCGAACTTGGAGGACTTTATCCGCACCGCCTTCGTGATTTACTGTATTTACGCGTTGAATTGCTGCCTCGTCGTATTCCGGCGCCCAGATAATCCCGGCGAAATTTTCGGGAGCTTGCGAATTCCCGTAGTTGTATTCATCTATTTTCTTGTTCCGTGCGTGGCTCTTTATCTCATCTACAAAGCCTTCTGGGGGATCCACACCAGTGTCTTCTGGTGGGGGTTTGGCCTGGTTTTCCCCGTCTCGTTCTTCATCATGCTGTACTTTCTTCAGGATCCCAACTGGCCGGTCGGAAGCTTTCTTCATCTGGAGAAGATACCGCTGCAACTCATGCTTGTACTGCTTAGCGTTAACCTTGCAATTTCTGTGGTTTTCACCTGCGCCGGCGCCTATGCGGTCTACTCCCGCCCAGCTGCGATCGCAGCCGGTCCCCGTGCGCAGGAATTCCTGAACGCGACCGAAAACCTGGAAAAGGCGCAAGGCGAAGAAAGAGCGCACGAGAGTCAGGTTCGTGCCATTCAGAGCGACGCCACCACCACCCTCTTTAGTAAATACGGAGATCTCCTGAAAGTGCTGCTTCCTCTTATTACGGCGCTTGTCACCTTCCTGACCAGCATGCTGGCTCTCCGCAAAAAATAAGGAACGGACGGCTGTCTTGATTTGGTTTCACAAACTCTCTTGACATAAAAACTACAAGTGTAGTAATAATGCATACGTCGGTAGGAGATGACATGCCCGGACCGAAGTTAGCCAAGCTCGAACTGCAGATCATGGAGACCCTCTGGACGCGCGGCAGCGCCTCCATCCGCGAAATTCAGGAAGCCTTTCCAGAAAAGGGAAGACCGGCCTACACCACCATCCAGACCACGGTCTACCGCCTCGAGGCCAAAAAGGCCGTGCGCCGTATTAAGAAGGTAGGGAACTTTCACATCTTCGAAGCCGCCGTCTCCCGCGATTCCGCACAGCGCAAGCTGATCGACGACCTCTTGGCGCTCTTCGGCGGACGGACCCAACCTGTCATGGCGCACCTGATCGAATCCGGCCAACTCACGCTCGAAGACGTAAAAGAAGCTGAGAAGACCCTCCGCCAGCTTGAGAAGAAGGAGAAAGTGAAATGACTCCAGCACATTTGTCCGCGCTTTGGAGAGACCTCGCACCCGCCTTGGGCAATCACTTATGGCAGTCGACTCTATTCGCTGCCACCGCGGCATTGCTCACGTTGATCTTGCGGAAGCAGACCGCACGCGTCCGTTATCGGCTCTGGCTCGCAGCCTCGGTGAAATTCCTCATTCCGTTCTCTCTCCTCGTCAAATTCGGCACCCTTCTGTCAGGGTCGCGCACCTCTTCGGCTGCGCAGGCCGGCTTGTATGTCACCATGGGCGAACTCAGCCAGCCTTTTACCCAGTCGACAGCAATCACACCCGTGACTGCGCAGGCTGCTTCGTCGACCGTCCCCACGAATCTGATTCATCTGCTGCCCGCGTTTGTAATCGGCGCGTGGCTGTGCGGCGTCGCGGCAGTTGTTTTCTTATGGTGCGTCCGCTGGCGAAGAATCTCCGACGCCGTGCGAGCAGCAGCTCCGCTGCTGCAAGGCTCCGAAGTCGAAGCTCTCCGGCGCCAGGAGCGCATCGCAGGAATCCGGAATCCGATCACAATTCTGTCTTCTCGGACTTCTCTGGAACCCGGCATCTTCGGCATTGCACGTCCTGTTCTGATCTGGCCGGAAGGAATCTCTCAACACCTCGACGCCGCTCACCTGGAAGCCATTCTCGCCCACGAAGTGCGGCACGTACGCCGTCGCGACAATCTCGCCGCCGCCCTCCACATGGTGGTCGAAGCTCTGTTCTGGTTCCACCCTTTGGTTTGGTGGTTGGGCGCGCGTTTGGTCGAAGAACGCGAACGCGCCTGCGACGAAGAAGTCCTCAACCTGGGCAGCGAACGGCATGTTTATGCCGAGAGCATTTTGAAAGTCTGTGAATTCTGCGTGGGATCTCCTCTGCCCTGCGTCTCTGGAGTGACCGGTGCGGACCTTAAAAGAAGGATGGTGTACATCATGACCGAGCATATTGCACAGAAACTCGATTTCGGTAGAAAGCTGTTGCTCACGGCGGCCGGCTTTCTCGCGCTTACGTTGCCGATCGTGTTCGGCCTGGTGAACGCGCCGAAGATGCACGCGCAGGATCAAGACCAGGCCGCAACTCCGGGCGCGAGTACGTCCAACGTCGAACTCATGGTCAAGTCGGGAGCTGGCGGCGGGGCCCATCGAGTGGGAATGATGTACTCACCCACCGGATTCCAAGCGATGCACACGACTTTGCAGGCGCTCCTTCAAGAGGCCTACGGAGTCCAGGCCAACCAAATCATCGGAGGTCCGGATTGGATCAAGACCGCACCATTCGATCTCGAAATCGGTTCCAACGATGACAAATCGCCCAGTAGCATGCGTATCGAAGATGACAAATCTCCCAGTAGCATGAGTATCGCGCAGAGCCTGGAGCAAAGCAGGATCCGAATCCAGCATCTCCTGCAAGGGGCTTTGGCAGAGCGCTTCAAGGTGACGCTGCATCCCGAAACCAGAGAGCTGTCGACCTATGCTCTCGTTGTGGGCGACGGTGGCCCCAAGCTTCAGCCTACAAAGCCCGCCAGTAGCTATCCCGATCCGGTGAAGGGCCCGGACGGGATCCCCATGAATAAATCATTCCGCATCAAGCTCGGTGGCGGCCAGGCTGGGTTGGAAGCCCGCGGCATGTCGACCTCGGACATGGCATCGCATTTCTCACGCCAACTGGGCACCGTCGTAGTAGATAAGACCGGGCTCACCGGCGACTACGACTTCAGCTTGCATTGGACGTCGGATGCGAGCGGCGGTGGCACATTCAACGCATCTGTATCCGATGCTTCCGCCTCGTCGCTCTTAGCTGCGATTCAGGACCAGCTGGGCTTGAAACTGGAACCGCAAAAAAGCCCGATGCAGGTTCTCGTCATCGACCATGCGGAGAAGCCGGCGGAGCCCACGCAAAACTAAGTCATATCATCTTTGGAGCAAGCCAACTTCCGGCAGGCATTCGGATTCTCACTCACAAGAATTCCGAATTCCTGCCGGAACCGGTTAGCTGCCTCAAGTCCACGCCGAATGCCGAGCACCCGAACTCCACCGCGACAGTGCGCATCGGCGATTCCTACCCCAGCGGCTTTCGCAACGGTTCGTTTTCCTTCGTGAACCTTAGTGTCCTTAGTGGTTAAAGCCTTTGAGTATCCGCCCCTGATGGCAACCCGTCTCGCGATTGCAGCTAAAATACCCCGCGGAGGATTCATGGCGAAATCGCGCAGACAATTCATCACGCTGACCTCATTAGGAGCTCTCGGAGCCGCGGCCGCGCTGCGCG
This sequence comes from uncultured Acidobacteriaceae bacterium, assembly GCA_963788555.1. GTDB lineage: Bacteria > Acidobacteriota > Terriglobia > Terriglobales > Acidobacteriaceae > Sulfotelmatobacter. Next base: position 490,696 of record CAWBHM010000009.1, read on the forward strand.
GTCACGCCCAAAATCCGGCTCCGCAAAATCCGGCTGATCTGCCGCCTGGGGCTCCGCCCGCATTCGGAGCCGGTCCGGCCGTCGGTCCGGAAGTGTCTCCCACGACCTTCGCCGAAGCAGAAAAGCTAGTGCAGTTTGAGATGACCGCCGGCGAGCGCGCAATAGCCGCCGAAAGCTGGCGCAAGACCATGGCATACCTCTACGAGCGCCGCACCGGCCCGCGCAAACTCGCGCTGGAAATGACCCTCGCTCCGGCCTCACGTTGGGATCCGATTTTGCCTGGGCAAAGCGCAGGGCCGCAGCACGACCGCTTCGTCCGCACCAGGATCGACCCCGGCCCGCTTCCCACTCGTGACGAAGATATTGCCTTCGCCTCCGTCACCCTCCTCTCGCGCTGGATCGAGTCCCGCAAACTGACCTCCGAGCGCCTCACCAATATTTATCTGAAGCGGATTGAACAATTCGATCCCAAGCTGCATTGCGTAATCACCCTGACGCGCGACTTGGCCTTGAACCAGGCGAAACAGGCCGATCTGGAAATCGCCTCTGGCAAATATCGCGGCCCGCTGCACGGCATTCCGTGGGGAGGTAAAGATCTCCTCGACACCGCGGGAATTCCCACCACCTATGGCGCCCAGCCTTTCCGCAATCGCGTCCCTCATGACGACGCCGTCGTGGTGAAGCGCCTCCACGAAGCCGGAGCCGTGCTGATCGCCAAGCTCAGCATGGGAGCCCTCGCTCTGAACGACATCTGGTTCGGCGGACAGACGATGAATCCCTGGCTGCTCGAGGAAGCTTCCTCCGGATCAAGCGCGGGGCCAGGCGCCGCCACCGCCGCCGGACTAGTCGCCTTCGCCATCGGCAGCGAAACCGGTGGCAGCATCATTAGTCCATCGATGCGGTGCGGCATCACCGGCCTGCGTCCCACCTACGGACGCGTCGCGCGCACCGGTGCCATGACCCTCTGCTGGTCGCTCGACAAACTTGGACCCATGACTCGCAGCGTCGAAGACGCCATGCTCGTTCTGCACGCCATCACCGGTCCCGACTCCGGCGATGTCGACAGCGTTCCGAGTCATCTCGACTTCGACGCCGCGGCCAGCGTCGCCGGACTGCGCGTCGGTTACTTCCCCAAGTGGATGAACGAAAATCCCGCCACCGCCGTCGATCGCGCCGCGGTCGACGTAGTCAAGAAAGTCGGAATGGTTCCCGTCGAGGTCTCCATCCCCGACTGGCCCTACGATTCGCTTAACCTTATTCTGTTCGCGGAAGGCGCGGCAGCATTCGAAGACCTGACGCTCAGCGGCGGACTCAGAGAACTCAAAGCCCAGGTCCCCGACGCGTGGCCCAACATTTTCCGCCAGGCGAGATTTCTCTCCGCCGTCGACTTCGTACAAGCCGACCGTCTGCGCCGCAAAGTAGCAGAACAAATGGCGCGCCTCTTCTCGCAAGTCGACCTGCTGCTCGTGCCCTCAGTGCGCGACGAAATGCTGACCATCACCAACTTTACCGGCCATCCCGCGTTAGTGCTCCGAGCCGGCTTCGTTGAAGTCGCGAAAGCCCGCAGCGATTGGGCCCCCGACCCAGCTCATCCGCTCCCAACCTTCAACCCCCCGCGCCGCGTCCCCCACGGAGTCACCCTGATCGGACGCCTCTTCGAAGAAGGCCCCTTGGTGAACGCGGGCTTGGCCCTCGAACGAGCCTTTGCAGTGGTCGGCGAACGTCCGCCGGGCTTCTGAGAGTCGAGTGAGGTCGAGCGATTCGTATCGGGGCATCGCCTCACAGGCTGCGGAAAAACTCCAAAACTGTGCAGCCCGTGGAAGAGCAGCCCTTCGAGAGCATGCCCTGAGCTTGTTGAAGGGTCCGCGTAAAGCGTCTGCAATCAGCGTGGGCTTCAGTTTGGGCGTGTGAACTCGTCTTGTGGATTCGGAGTGACACAACACCAGCGATTTTCAGCCGCGAAGCGGCGCAAGAATACAGCTAAAGGCGAAAGCCGTGGGAGGGTCTGGGAAATGAGCCAGCCCCGAAGGGGCGAAAGAGCAGTTCTCACGCACCACGGGGCCCATAATATAAGGATGAAATTTTGCAGCCCTCCGCAACTTCACTTTCCCCTCCGGGTTAAGCCTGACAAGTAGTTTTCCGGCGATCCAGTGGCGAAGCCTCCCAGGCCTCGTCACTCGATCGCTACGGATGGGCCCACGATACCTGTCACAAGTCCGTGTTGACCCGCACTAGGTTCAGTGCTAAGTTTCGACTGTCAGCCTTCCCCGCTGTAATCCTCCCCGCCCTCCCGTTGGGCACTCAGGATGCCATTCACGAGAAGACTCCGTAACGCACGACAGGGACGCACGCCAGGGCCCGTATGGTTCGTCTAGCTCTAAGGAGGTCCAGCATGACCCGCCAGCCTACTCCAAATGTCTTGGTTCTCGGTGCCATTGTTCTGTTCGTTTCATTTCTAGACTTCTCCATCGCTCTTGCCCAAGCCCAGGAAAGGGGAACAGACCATCTGCCCGCGGACCACTCTGCAGCGTCTGCACCCGTGCTAGCAAGCACGCCCAGGCAAGCGCTAATTCGCCCGCCGGGGCCTAAGCGCGTTTCTGTAGCCAAAATGCAGGCCACAAAATTCTCTTACACCGCGCCCGACTCCGGAACCTCGATCTTCATGCCGGTAGTGGCATATGACTCTGGCCAGGATTTGGCTATGCTGCTCGCAGTCGGAGACTTTAACCGCGACGGCATTCCGGACGTGGCTGTAGTGAACTCCGGGGGCAATGTAGGAGTTCTGCTGGGAAACGGCGACGGAACGTTTCAGCCAGTAAAGACCTACGTCTCCGGTACTCAAGGTACCGCCGGTATCGCGGTTGCAGACTTAAACGGAGATGGCATTCTGGACCTCGCAGTGGTGGAGTTGGGGGGAAGTTTGGGCGGGAGTGTCGGAGTCCTTCTCGGCAATGGCGATGGAACCTTCCGGACCGGGGTAACCTATGCCGATGGCGGCGGCGATGCGTTTAGTGGTGAGGGCATATACATTCCGATCATCATCGCTGACGTGAATGGTGACGGCAAGCCGGATCTGATAGTGATAGACGAAACTAATACGAGCTACGGCGACGGACAGGTGGCTGTCTTGCTTGGAAATGGAGATGGAACGTTTAAACCAGTCGTGACCTACGACACGGGCGGCTTTTCTCCCTTTGTTAGCGTGCTCACTGACGTAAACGGGGACGGCAAAGCCGACGTCATCGTGCTTAACTGCGGACCGATAGGATCGACTGACTGTTCCTCGATCGAAGGAACGGTTGGAGTCTTGTTGAGTAACGGCGATGGCACTTTTCAGCCGGTCAAGACATATAGCAGAGGAGGCGGTGGTCTTTTCCCAGCACTCGTCGTAGCGGACGTGAACCGCGATGGGAAACCTGACCTTATTGCTGGCAATGGTTGCCCCGGCAACTGCACCGGGGATGGATCATTCGCGGTGCTTCTGGGCAACGGCGACGGAACATTCCAGGCACCGGTTATCTATGATGTGGGGAGGCGGCAAAACGTCACATCGATCGCCATTGGAGATTTAAACGGCGACGGCAATCTAGACCTGCTTGTCGCCAGCGACCAGGCTCAGGTGTGGCTGGGAAGCGGCGATGGAACCTTCTTGCTCATGAACGTCTACTCCTTTGGATCTCCAGTATTTCTGATTGACTTGAATAATGACGGCAAACTCGACTTTCTGGGCATCGGCGGTACGTCTAATGCTGCCTATGCAGGTCTAGGCAACGGAGATGGAACATTTCAGCAGATGCAAACCTACGCCTTGGGAGGCTCGCAGTATTCATGGGCGATGGTTGCCGACATAAACGGGGACGGCAGGCCAGATCTCCTGTCGGCAAACTGGTGTGCTGTTAAGTGCACGAATGAGGAAGGCACAGTTGGTGTGTTACTGAACAGCACCATCCCGCTGAATCCAACCACCACGACGTTCATCTCCTCGTTAAATCCATCTGTCTTCGCACAGGTCGTGACCTTCACCGCCAAAGTAATCTCGAGTTCTGGTACGCCGACAGGTACTGTGAAGATTCTCGATGGCGCAACGACGGTTGGAAGTGGAATACTTTCAAACGGTACTGTGTCGATCGCGGTCTCCTCGCTGTCGACGGGCTCCCACTCAATGACCGCCGCGTACCAGGGGAGCGGAGTTTTCGCTCCGAGCACCTCGGCGCCACTCTCCCAGATTGTGACCGTCGCCACCACGGCCACCAGCTTGACGTCATCCCTCAACCCCGCAGGCACGAACCAGTCCGTCACCTTCACCGCGACAGTCACAAGCCAATACGGCGGCGCCGCAACCGGCTCCGTGACCTTCTCCTCCGGATCTCAGACGCTAGGCACCGCTTCCCTCAGCGGCAACACTGCGGTTCTCGCTACCTCATTTTCTTCGGCAGGAACTTACTCGATCTCCGCCAAATACAACGGCGACGGCAACAATTCAGCCAGCACGTCTTCTACTCTGAGTCAGGTAATCATTGCCTCGACCACGACGTCCCTGGTTTCGTCTCTGAATCCTTCGGTGGTCGGTCAAGCAGTCACCTTCACCGCCACAGTCAGTTCGAGTTCCGGTGTTCCTCCGAACGGCGAAACCATCACCTTCAAGAACGGATCCTCCATTCTGGGAACGTCTCCGCTCAGCGGCGGGACGGCCTCGCTGACTACCTCTTCATTGGCGGCGGGCATCTACACCATCACAGCCAGCTATCCCGGCGATGCGAACTTCGCCGCCAGCACTTCGCCCGGACTTCGCCAGGTGGTGAATTCCACAACCAAGTCCGCCACCGCGACGACGCTGATCTCCAGTCTCAATCCCTCCATCTACGGTCAGTCCGTAACTTGGACGGCAACGGTAACAACGTCCGGCTCAGTCCCTCCGACCGGAAACGTAAGTTTCACCTGGGGCCGCAACCTCGGTACAGTCGCTCTGAATGCGAGTGGTGTCGCCACGCTGACCCGATCCAACTTAAACGCGTATACGTATCCGCTCACCGCGGTGTATGTAGGCGATGCCAACAACCTCGGCAGCACTTCCAACGTTGTAACCCAGGTGATCACGCAAGCCACCAGCTCCGCCACGCTCACCTCGTCTCCCAACCCGTCGAGTGCAGGCCAACTCGTAACTTTCACCGCAACCATCACCTCACCCACGGTCAAGCCAACGGGCCCTGTAACTTTCTCAGTAGGCAAGACAGTCCTGGGGACAGCTCAACTCAGCGGAGGCAAAGCCAAGTTCACCACCTCCACGTTGGCCGTGGGATCAACCAAGGTCACAGCCACGTACTATGGAAACTCGAATATCGCCGCGAGTTCGGCATCAGTCACGCAGACCGTGCAGTAGTAAGGACGATGCGAGACACGTGTTCTCCAAACTCCATGACGCACGACACAGAAGCACGCCAGGGACCTGCACGATTGATTCCGAAGGAGTCATCCAATGACCCGCACCGCTTTTAAAACAGCCCAGTTCCTTGTCGCATTCTTCATAGCAATCTTCGCGTTTCTGGTAGCTCTCTCCGCTCCGGCTCAGCAAACCGATGCTGCTCATTCATCTGAGACTGCAGTCGCCCAGTCAAAGCTGCCGCTGCCAGTGTTACGCCCGCCATCTGCGACGAGCGACGCAACTGCAAACCGGGCGCCACGCACAGCGGTTCGGCCTAAGGCGAACGCTCCGGTCAATCCCCTCTTTCTGCCGACCGTGACTTACCCCTCAGGTGGGTATTTCTCCGCGTCGGTAGCCGTTGCGGATTTTAATCGAGACGGCAAGTTAGACCTGGTGGTAGCCATTGTAAACGCGGTCGGCGTGCTACTCGGCAATGGAGACGGAACGTTTCAGCCGGTGGTCGTGTACAACGATGGTGGCTATACGGCCAATGCTGTAATCGTGGCTGACCTCAATGGAGACGGTATTCCCGATCTCGTGGAGGGTAGTTCAGGAGGGGGATCTAACGGCGAGGGGGCTGTCTTTGTGTTCCTCGGAAACGGGGACGGAACCTTCCAAACTGGCGTGGCCTACGATTCCGGTGGCAATGAGGTGAGATCGGTTGCGGTTGCGGACCTGAATGGTGACGGTCACCCTGATATAGTGCTAGGGAATTGCGCCTCGACTGGAAGCACGGCGTGTTTAGGGAGGGGCGCTGTCGGAATTCTTCTGGGCAACGGCGACGGTACCTTCCGTCCGGTTTCAATCTACGACTCAGGCGGGACGGATGCGGGATCTGTTACTGTGGCGGACGTGAACGGCGATACTCTCTCCGATATTGTCGTCCTCAATCCCTGCACCGACGCCACCTGCACGGTCAGCTCAGTCGCGATCCTGTACGGCAATGGCAACGGAACATTTGCGCCGCCCGTCATCTGCTGCTTCTTACCGGCACCAGACGGAGTCGCGGTGTGGGGGACTGTCGCTGATGTGAATATGGACGGGAAACCGGACATCATTGTGGCCGGCCCCAACGCAGGTATTGACGTGTTGTTGGGAAATGGCGACGGAAGCTTTCAATCCCCGGTGGCATATGATGCGGGGGGGTATCCGTACATCTCGATTGCGGTCGGTGATGTGAATGGAGACGGGATCGTGGATTTGGTCGGCGCCAAACGAATCGGCTTCGACAACACTACCGGTCTTGTGAATGTTCTTCTGGGCAATGGTGACGGAACCTTCCAATCCCCTCTGAGTTTCTCGTCGGGTGGCACCGACGCGTGGTCGGTTGCCATTGCGGACCTCAATTCCGATGGCAAACCCGACGTCGTTGTTGCGAACATCTCCACTTGTTTCGGCTGTCAGACCGGAAACGTCGGTGTCCTCATAAACGATAGTAATTCTTCTCGAGCTCCAACAACTACCACTCTTGGCTCCTCGACGAATTCCTCGATCTACGGCCAACTCGTTACCTTCACAGCTCAAGTAACATCCAACTCGGGAACACCCACGGGCACCGTAATCCTCAACAATGGCTCGACGGCTGTAGGAACCGGAACGCTCAACAGTGGAAAAGTTCGAATTTCGGTCGCCTTGCTGCCTGCGGGCTCTGACTCGATTACCGCGGCTTATCAGGGAAGCGCAACCTTCGCTCCAAGCACTTCCGTGCCACTCACTCAGACCGTGACCGCGGCTACCACCACGACAAACTTGGCTTCATCCCCCAACCCGGCAGCCACGACTCAGTCCGTCACCTTCACCGCGACAGTCACCAGCCAGTTCGGTGGCACTGTAACCGGCTCTGTGACCTTCTCCTCCGGATCACAAACGCTGGGCACCGCTTCCCTCAGCGGCAACACTGCGATTCTCACCACTTCGTTTTCTTCGGCAGGAGCCTACTCGATCTCCGCAAAATACAACGGGGACGGCAACAATTCAGCCAGCACGTCTTCTACGCTGAGTCAGGTAATCATTGCCTCGACCACGACTACGATCGTTTCTTCCCTCAACCCTTCGGTGGTCGGTCAAGCAGTCACCTTCACCGCCACAGTGAGTTCGAGTTCGGGTGTTCCACCAAACGGCGAGACCATCACCTTCAAGAACGGCTCAGCTGTTCTTGGAACATCACCACTCAGCGGCGGGACAGCCTCGCTGACTACCTCATCATTGGCGGCCGGCATCTATACCATCACAGCCAGCTATCCCGGCGATGCGAACTTCGCCGCCAGCACTTCGCCCGGACTTCGCCAGGTAGTCAATTCCACAACCAAGTCAGCCACAGCAACAACGCTGATCTCCAGCCTCAATCCTTCCATCTACGGTCAGTTCGTAACCTGGACGGCAACCGTCACCACATCGGGCTCAGTCCCTCCGACCGGAAGAGTGAACTTCACGTGGGGAATCCACACGCTCGCTTCGGCTACGTTAAACAGCAATGGCGTCGCTACCCTGACCCGCTCTAACTTAAGCGCGGACACCTATCCGCTGACAGCAGTCTATGTAGGCGATGTAAGCAACCTCGGCAGCACGTCCAACGTGGTGAGCCAGGTGATCACGCAAGCCACCAGCTCCGCCACCCTCACCTCGTCTCCGAACCCGTCGAGTGCAGGCCAACTCGTAACCTTCACCGCAACCATCACCTCACCCACGGTCAAGCCAACGGGTCCTGTAACTTTCACGGCAGGCAAGACGGTCCTGGGCACAGCGCAGATCACCGCCGGCAAAGCTAACTTCACCACCTCCACGTTGGCCGTGGGATCAACCAAGGTCACAGCCACGTACTATGGAAACTCGAATGTCGCCGCGAGTTCGGCGTCAGTGACGCAAACCGTGCAGTAGTGAGAACAAGGCCAGCCCCCCGTTCGCCAGAAAGGCTCCAGAACGCACGACTCGGGCCGCGGACTGTTCATTCTTACAGTTGTCCCCCCCACCCTCTCCCGCTAATGTTTCGCCTAACGCCACTGAGCATGTGGCTGGGGTCCCGCAATCGTCTGTTGGAATCAACTTCCGTCAAGAACGACGAAGGGAAAGAAAGAATGAAAAACTTCAGAGCTATTTTTATAACGTTGGCAACTTTGTCCGCCCTGACGCTCACCGCGCCGGTTCTACACGCGCAAGCAAAAAGCGGCGCCAGCACAGTTCAGGTCCACCTCGTCATTACCAACGAGGCTGTCAAAGGTGACAAAGAAGTTCCGACTCTTCAATCCGGAGATGTGAAGGTCAAGCAGGGAAAAAGTTTTCTCCCAGTGAGCCAGTTGATCCCCGCCCGGGGGGACAACGCTGCCCTCCAACTCTTCATCTTGATCGACGATACCCTCGACTCGACCGTGGGAAACAATCTCAACGACGTTCGGGATTTCATCAATGCGCAGCCGCCATCCACCGTAATCGCCGTCGGCTACATGGCGAACGCGGCCGTCAATGTCGTCCAGAATTTCACCTCGGACCATGCCCTCGCGGTCAAAGCTCTCCGCTTGCCTCTGGGCAGGCTTTCGACGATGGACAGTCCCTACCTTTCCCTGATCAGTTTGGTCAAGGGATGGCCTCAGCAAAAAGTCCGGCGCGAAGTTCTCATGGTCTCCGACGGCCTTGACCGGCTTCGCGGAGTGCAGCCCGAGCCTTCCCGACTGGGCCCCAATTTTGGCCCCGTGTATCACAGCATGCCCAACATCAGCCCCGACGTTGACTCCGCGAGCCAGATCAGCCAGCGCTACAATGTGCTTGTCTACTCGATTTACGCCATCGGCATGGGACGCGCAGCCCGCAGCTCCTGGGACCTGCAAATTGGCCTCTCCAGCCTCACCAAACTCGCCGATGAAACCGGTGGAGACTGTTTTTCTCTCGGCACCTCAAATCTGGTCAGCTTCAAGCCTTACCTCGATCGTTTACAAAGGATGTTTGAGAATCAGTACTACGTGGTTTTTCAAGCTACTCCGAAAGGGAAAGGCGGACTCCAGCGCGTGAACCTCACCACCGAAGTCCCCAACTCCGAGATAGCCGCCCCCGACAACGTTTGGGTTGCCCCGGGCCAATGAGCGGTCGTGCCTGTTATTCTCGTGAAAATTGCGACCTGTTCGCACGGGGCCGGCCCTCGGAATAATCCTCATGGCGCCATCAGAGCATGCACCTGGGTTTCGTTGTCGGTCGCTCCGTTGCCGCTTCTGCCATAGATCACGACGACGCAATCTCCGGCATTCACCGTCACCGGAACGGAGAAAATATTCTCGACCTTGCCCTGAAGCGTTGCCCTGCTCGTTTCGCCGGACGGGATCCTATCTACCAGCGGTACGCTCGCCAGGTGCAGTGCATCGTGAGGAAGCCAGCTCTGTAGAGTCGATAGCGGCGCCGGATTCGGAAACCCTTGGCTGTTGAGGTTCTCCCCGAATACCCCACACCCTCCTGGAAGCAGGTAGAAGTCATTGTCCGCGTCCCACGCTTCTCCAGTCGGAAGTGGTCCGAAGTCCTTTGTCCCGTCAAACGTACTGTCGCTGATGTTTCCCAGCAGTTCCAGCAAATGTCCAGCCGCTTGCATCTTGTACGGCACCGCGAAGCCTTCTCCGTCAATCGCCGTCGCATTCTCGCAGCCCCAATCCTGGCCAAAACAATATTCGCCTGACACATCCAGTACCGTGTCCGGATTTGAATTTGTCACCGGCTTATACGTCAGGTTCAGGTCGGCCGACATCGTGACCTTGCCTTCAACCAGCGGCCCGCCGCCATAATAAAGACCCACACATCCAGTTATCGGCAGGGGATGCGGAAAAACGAGATTTACCGTGAACGTGGAGTCCGACTGGGATGGGTTCTTCAGAATGTCGCTCCAAAAAATCGTGGCGTTGCTCAAGCTGAAGTCATGGGCAGGACATACCCCCTGCCAATAGGCCAATATCCATAGAACTTCGCTGAACCTCGGATCATAGTTCGTCAGCGAGAGAGTCCCCGTCAGCGCCAGCAATTCGGCTGGCGACTTCGCGCCATCGAGGACGTGATACATGGCGAGATAGGTCGGGAAATTAAGTTGCGACGTAGTTTGCGATTGCACGATGTGTAGAACGGACGGCTGCATGGCGCTCTCCTGCGCCCTCACGCCGGACATTCCTAAGCCAGCAAATATGAAAAATGCGCAAAAAACTGCCCTCCAATGAGCCTTCATCTTTCCTCCTATTTCTCTTTTGAGCAAGGCATGTTCACGTTGGCCAAACGTTGCACTAGATCTGTAACCCCTCGCGCATGGTAAAAGTCGCGGAGGTTCCAGCGAGGCTTCAGGCGCCACCTTTATTAAGCGAAAACTGCGAAACCCGAGAAATATTCCACCGGAACCAAGAATTCCTGATCCTCCTTCGTTTCCCAGAACAGAAGGTGGTGGAGAAACCGTGCAGAATCCTTCATCTTGACACCTGCGCCGCCCGGCGTCATGCTGGTGCCCCGATTTTCGCGTGTTGTCAGTCATGGCCGGGTTCCCGGTCGAATTTCGGACCTTCCAGGAGGAAGCATGGGACCCCGCTATCATCGGCTCTGTCTCCAACTCTGTGCCCTAGTCGTCACGATCACTCTCGCTACTACGATTGCGCACTCGCAGGCCGGAGCGTGCTCGAGCGGTCCGTGCGTGGCGACTTATCACAATGACTCGATGCGCGACGGCGTCAATTCCAAGGAGTCGGTCCTTAGCCCTTCACTTTTCCCCGTTCACGGCAGCGCGAATTTCGGGCTCCTGACCCCAGCGGCTGGCGGAGCCACCGGAGCCGTCGATGGATTGATCTACGCCCAACCACTCTATCTGTCCGGCGTAGCCATGGCTTCTACGTCAGCTTGCCCGGGTACGCAAAACATTGTTCTGGTCGCCACTCAGAACAATTCGGTATATGCCTTCATGTGGAATTATGTCCTGACGAGTACGGGATACACATTCAAACTAACCCAGTGCTGGATGCTTAACATGAACCGGTCGGGCGAGTTTGCAATTCCATTTACTGCTCTCCCAACGAGCCCTGAGGGCCCGTGCAACTCCACGACGCCCGAAGTCGGTATTACCGGCACTCCTGTGATCGATACTTCGGTAACCCCTCCTGTGATGTATGTGGTCACCGGACATCAAACGGCAAGTCTCACCTACGCCTATCGGCTGCACGCCATCAAGATCAACTCCGGCACCGAGGTGTTGAACGGAACCAACGCCCCCTATGACCTAGCGGCGGTATTCCCGACCGGCCTCGGGGCTATTCAGGAGCAACAACGCGCCGGACTGGCTATGTTCAAGCCTGCTGTGGGAAGAGCGAACTTGTACGTTAGCTTTGGCTCCTTCTGCGACACTCCTCCGTACAGTGGGTATGTGGCTGGACTCACCTATAACTACGCAACCCAGCGCTTTTCCCAGGCAGCCGCGAGTAACTGGGTCTTTGATGCGGAAGGCGGTGAAACCAGTCAGGACGGCGCCATCTGGATGTCCGGCGCGGCTCCAGCCGTGGACAGTGCTGGAAATGTCTACGTTGCCGTGGGCAATGGAGACTGGAACGGCACCACTCATTTTGGCGAGAGCGTGGTCAAGCTTGCCACCACCAATTCCGGCTTGGTTGCGACCGACTACTACACTCCCAACGACTATGCGGAACTGAACACAGACACCGTCACGGTTACGCTGTGTACCGGATACGGACCGGACATCTGCCCGCTCGCGAATCAGTTAGTCGTCAATGCGCCGAACGGCGATTTTGATTTGGGCTCCGGCGGGGTCACGCTACTCTCTCCGGCTGGAGTGACGTCGCCAGTGTGTGGGTCGAACCATGAATTGGTTGCGGGCGGGAAAGAAGGAGTCGTCTACGGCGTTTGCTATAGCGCGCAGACGGGATCGACTTTGCAAAACGTGATGGGCGGACTGGATGGCTGCGGGTACAACTGTACCAGCGCTTCAAATCCGTCGGCCACCGCATGCAGCGAATCGTCCACTCCCGGCAGCGGATCCATTGCCCAGTGCTTTCAGGGTTCGAATCAGGGCAAGAACGAAGTGAACGGAACGAATATCGGAATCCGAGGTACCGAGGTGTTCTGGCCAGGCACCTCCGCCCATCCGGAAAACTATCTCTACGTCGCGGGCGTGAATGGACAGATCGTCGCTTTTCAGATGAACACCGCCACTGGATATTTCAACCCAGTGGGCGCGCCCGAGCAAGTCCCGAAGACCTACCCCTACCCGGGTACTGTGCCGACTCTGTCATGGGACGGCCGCAACCCGAACACGGCCGTGCTGTGGGCGATTGATGCCGCCGGTTACGGAATCTGGAAGCAGTCGACGCAGTCGGCGGTGGCAGCAACGCCCGCGATCCTCGTGGCCTACAATGCGATTCCTAGCCCACCGAGCCAACCCATCTTGCAGGAACTTTGGGAAAGTTCCACGGGCACGCAGAATGCCGGTCCGGGAGCGGTGAAGTTCACCGTTCCCACGGTGGCCGGTGGTCTCGTATTTGTGCCAGGTGGCGCTCCCGGCTATGCTCCCGGTCCGGCCGGCGGAACCGGCGTCAACTGCACGGCAGCAGCATTGGTTACGAGTAAGACGCCCACCATATGCGGCGGAATGTTGTCGGTGTACGGCAAGTTGCACAACTGAGTCGCGGCGACGCTCCCCAGGAGGAGAATTTATGAAACATCCGCTTGCTATGTTGTTCCTCTCCCTCTTGGTGGTTGCTCAAACGGCGCTCGCACAGCAATTCCTGGTCGTCACTCCGCCACAAGTCGTCCTGCACAAGTCGCAGAACGTGCAGATGCACGCCTACTGGTATGAGTCGACGGGAATCGCGGATGACGTAACCAACAGCGCAGCTTGGACGAGCATACAACCGTCGATCGCGACCGTGTCCAGTACTGGATTGGTGACCATGAAAGGCACCGGTTCCGCTCTCATCTCCGCGACCTACCAGAAAACGCTGGGCTATGGAACGGTCTGGAGCAAGCTCACGACTTTTATTCGCGTTCCACCCAGAAATACTTCCCATGGAAAGATCGAGCACATTGTTTTCATCGTCAAGGAGAACCGCAGCTTCGACGAGTACTTTGGAACGTATCCGGGAGCGAACGGCGCTACCACCGGCACACTCTCCACCGGCCAGGTCATCACTCTCGGCCATACCCCCGATCCGCCGGCGCATGACATGGGTCACGAATGGACCGACAGCCATAGCAACGTAGATGGTGGCCGCATGGACCGCTTCGACCTCGAGTTGACCTGTTCTGAAAACGGAGATCTGCAGTGCATGACCCAGCTCTATCAATCGGACATCCCAAACTACTGGGCGTACGCGCAGAACTACGCGTTGGCGGATGCCACCTTCAGCGGTGTCGAGTCGGGAACTTATCCGCAGCACTTGGAGTTGGTCTCCGGCAGTAACCAGACCGTGATCGACAATCCCCACGGCTCGGAGAAGGTGCAGTGGGGATGTGACGCCACCACCGGCACCAACGTCCCGACGATTGAAAGCAATAATGTCGTGTCCTCCTTATTTCCATGTTTCAGTGCGAAGACACTGGGAGAATTGGCGGATGTCGCGGGAGTGTCTTGGAAGGCCTACACCTCGATAACCGGAGAGAGCGGCTACGTCTATAACCCGTATCGTAGCTTCAGCGGAGTTTTTGCTGGTACCGATTGGACGACGAAGGTCGTCAGCGAATCAAATTTCATCCCCGACGCCTTGGCGGGGAATTTGCCTGCACTCAGCTGGGTTACCCCGCCAAGCGTGGACACCGATCATCCCCGCGACAGCGCCTGCGTGGGTGAAAACTGGACGGTCCAGCAGATCAACGCCATCATGCAGGGACCACAGGAACAATGGAACAACACTGTGATCTTTCTAACCTGGGATGACTTTGGTGGATTTTACGATCACGTCGCCCCTCCCTTCCGCGATCAGTTCGGGTTGGGCATTCGAGTCCCCATGCTGATCATCAGCCCATGGACAATTCAGGGCGTGTATCACACGCAAGTGGAGTTTGCGGGCGTGCTGCGATTTATGGAAGAGACCTTCGGCCTGCCGAACCTGCACGGAGCCGACACGATTGCGAATGACTTCCAGGATGCATTCAGCTATTCGCAAACGCCACTGCCGCCATTGATCTTGTCCCAGCGCACGTGTCCCTCGGCGCCAAAAGATGCGCCGCCATTCGACCCCGATGACCTCGAGGACTAGCTGGTCGCAGTTGCGGGAGGCTCTGAAGAGGTTCGCTGGTGAGCATCGCGGCTTCGCGACGATGAAGAGCAACGTGGATGCAAGCCACTGCCTCTCTCTTGATGAGCGTCATGGCTGGTTGCAACAGTTAACCATGGAAGTCTGGTTCGCGAGGGCGTAGAGTACCGTGATGGCTCAGGCGATTGGTGGCGTCGGCTTTTCTGCAGTTCTCATCATGGGCCTTTTGCTCCTGGTCGCCGTCTTCGCTTTCGGTCCGATTGCTAGGACGCCGTTGGCGGGTGCAATTCGGGCATTCGTCGCCTTCTACCTGATCCTCTTGGGCTTGGGCCTGATATTTGGCCCCGAACGCCAGCCACCACAGGTTATGTGGGGAGCTTTGTTCGGCGCTCTTGGCCTGAGCTATTTTTGGATCACTATTCGAAAAAGCAAGGGTGGCTGGCCCAGCCTTTGATCTCGGGCGGGTACCCCGGCCTTTGAACTCGCTGACATCGCCAACACACTGGGTGGCCCGTCCTTCGCGCACTTTGCGAAGGGCGGGAGTTGGGAATGGGGGGCTGGCCCACCTTTGCCCTACCACAACCGAGGCTGCCCCACGCTTCGCGATGTTCGAAGCGTGGGCACCACAAACCTCGACCCCATGTTCACTCGTCACATACACGCGGCCGTACCCTATGTTACGAATCCTGAGTGCCTGACCGGCTCCATCGCTACTACGGTGCCGGATATCTACACTTCATCACCCCGACCTGTTACCAGCGTCGCCCTCTGCTCGGCACGCCCGGGAATCGCGACTTGTTTCTCCAAGTCCTGGAGCGGGCCGTGCAAAGGTGGGCCAGCCCCCATCTCGATCCAGTCCGATGAATCACGCTTAATCTCGCAAAGTCCTGCTATATAATATTCCCATGAGGAACACGAGAACGCTCTCCGTAACCCTGCCCCCGGACATGCTGAAACGTGCCCAGTCTATCGCTAAGCGCGAGAGCCGCACCATGAGCGAACTCATCCGCGAAGCCCTCCGCCACTATGAACGCCGCTCCTGGTGGGACGACATCAACGCCTACGGCCGCTCCAAAGCCGATCGCCAGGGCATCCGCGAACAAGATGTCGACCGCCTCGTCCACGAACTCCGCGCCATCAAACGCGCCGCCAAAAAGTGATCCGCGTCGTTCTCGACACCAACGTGATCGTGTCGGCCCTCGTCTTTGGCGGTGTCCCCCGAGGCGTCCTCGAACTCGCCCAATCCGGGCAATGCGAACTCTTCTACTCCGAGGCCATCCAAACCGAGGTCCGTCGCGTCCTCGCCGAAAAGTTCGATTGGCCGCGAGCCATGATCGACAAAGTCTTCCCCGTCCTTTGGAGCGCCGGGACCCTCGTCGTGCCCCGCACAACTCTCAATGCCATCCCAGCCGATCCCGATGACAATCGCATCCTCGAGTGCGCCATCGAAGCTCGGGTGCAAGTCGTAGTCTCCGGCGACCGACACCTTCTGGCCCTGCAGAATTACAATTCCATCCTCATCGTTACGCCGCGCCAGTTCATCGAACGCTTTGTCGAACTCTAGCCTCAGGACGGGTGCCGGGCTGCCCCATTCTAATCTTGCCGCTTTTGAGCGAGATTTGAGTGGGGATTTTTGACTTTCCGCCCCCCCCCAAAGTTTTCCACAGATTTTTTTTCTTGTGACGCATAACTTTTACTGAGAAATCTCAATAGTCCAAATTGGGAGCATGCCCAAGGCAGCCACTCCCCCGAACGACCGGCAGTCCACCCGGAAGCCCGATAACCGGCAGCCGGAAGCCCGAAAGCCACCCCTGTTAACCCTATAGTAACCAAAGTAAGCTCCCATAGTTTGCCCACTTCCGCACTCAATGGGACAATAGAAAGATATGCATAAACCGCTCTCCATTGTGTTCCAACTATTGGCCGCCGGGATGATGCTGCTGGGCAATGCCCCGGCGCAGCAGACTCCGGCAGCGACGACTCCTCAATCCACCCAACCTGCCGCTCCCGCCAAGACGCCCTCGGCGACAGCTGCCAAAAAGGCTCCCGTGACCGCGAAAACCACGACTGCCCTGACCCTCAAGACTCAGAAGGAAAAAGCCAGCTACGCCCTCGGCATGAAGATTGGCGGAGATCTCCGCCGTCAGGGCGTGAATGCGTCGGTCGATCCGGCGCTCACTGCGCGCGGCCTGAAGGATGCTCTGTCCGGAAGCAAAGCCTTGCTCACCGAAGACGAAGAGAAGGCCGCCCTCACCCAACTGCAGACCGAGGTCCGCGGACAGATGGAAGCCAAGGCCCACGAAGCCGGCTCCGCTGGTCGCAAAGAAGGCGAAGCCTTCCTCGCCGCCAACAAAACTAAAGAAGGAGTCGTGACTCTGCCCAGCGGTCTGCAATACAAGATCCTCACCGCCGGCAATGGACCGAAGCCCACGCCCAATGACACCGTCACCTGCAACTATCGTGGCACCCTGATCAACGGCAAGGAATTCGACAGCTCCTTCAAAGGCGGCAAGCCCGTCTCGTTCCCCGTGAGCGGAGTGATCAAGGGCTGGACCGAAGCGCTGCAGTTGATGCCCGTCGGATCCAAGTGGCAGTTGTTCATCCCCGCCGACATGGCCTACGGCGACCGTGGCGCAGGCCCCGACATCGGCCCCGGCCAGACCCTAATCTTCGAAGTAGAACTGCTGAAGATCGAAGAACAAAAGAAGTAGTAACAGCAAATAGTAGGCGATCATCGATTATCGATAAGCTAATCAAAGTGTTCGCTGATATACAACAGGCCGTCTGCCTTCCGCAGGCGGCCTTCGTTTCTCTGGCGAGCGTTCCCGCTCTCTGACATGTGCAGTCCTGGCCGTCCTAAAGCATCGCTCTCCCGCTGCCGATAGTGACTCTAGCGACGAGGGTGTACAACGTGAAAATTCTCTTAGTCGAGGACAGCAAGCCCATCCGCCACGAGAATGAGTCGGCCTTGCGCAAAGCAGGATACGAAGTGGTCTGTGCCGAAGATGGAGAAGTTGCCTTACGGTTGGCGCGAGACGAGCATCCCGACCTGATCTTGCTCGATATGATCCTGCCCAAGCTGAGCGGACCCGACGTCTTGTGGCACCTGAAGAAGGACCGCTCCACCGCCGAGATCCCCGTCGTAGTGCTCAGCAGTCTCTCCGACAAGAACCGGGAAAAGCTGCTGGAAGCCGGCGCCGAAGAGTATCTGGAAAAGAATGCCCTTATGCCCGGTCAGGGAATCAATCTCTTGCCCAAGGTCTTGGAGAACGTCATCTGTCGCATCAACCGCAAGCGCGGAGTCGCATTCTCCAGCGTTCCGGTTCCGCACTGATCCGTTCTAGAGAGCATGTTGCAGGTGCTCTTCGGCGGAAAGATTGGCTCCCGCCAGCAGCAGCAGTCCCGACAGGAACGCCCAGAACATCATGCTCACCGACAGCGCGAAGGGCCCGTAGACTTCCTGAAAGTTCAGCCACGGCAGCGCCAGGATGTAAGCGTACTTCAACGCCTCCGAGAGCAATCCCATGATGATCGCCGCCGGCAACACCGCGCGCGCCGGCACTTTTCCATTCGGCAGCAGCCAGTAAATCAGGAAGAAGATTGCAATGCTCGCGGCGAGAGCGAACATCTTCATCATCAGAAACCCCACCACCCGAACGAATCCCGTACCGTAGCCGCGCAGCAGGAACTCCATAAACGCAACCGGCCCGGCAGTCAGAGCGATCGAGAGCAAAGCCAGCACACCACACGCGAACGCAAGACCGAGCGAGACCACCTGGTTGCCCAGGTACGAGCGGTTGTTCTCAAAGCGCCAGATCCGGTTCAGCGCAACTTCGAGCGGAAGGAACACTCCCGACGAAGTAACTAGCAAGATGATGAGCGACACCGCCTGCACCCGCTGCCGCGAGTTGACCATCGAGTTCAGGTTGCGGATGACGAAGTCCTGGCCAGCAGGCAGGTAGTCGCGCAGCAATTCCAGCACCACCTCGTACATCACGCGCGAATGAAACACGCGGCGGATCAGCGTCATCAGCAACACAACGAAAGGGAAGAACGACAGAATCGAATTGGCTGCCACCGAGAACGCGAAGGTGTGAACGTCGGTCCGCATCAGGTACTTCGCGGTGGAGAGAACCAGCCCTCGCGGGCGGCGGGGCGCGGCTTTCACGGTACGCTGTCGTACGGTGTCGTGAGCGGGGAGCGTCGGAATGGGAGGCTGGGCCATGGCGACGCTCCATCGTAGCAGAGGCGTCGCCCAAGGCCGCGAATGGCCTGAGGTTGGGATAAACCGAAGTTCCACAGGCGGTTACCGAGCTATTCCTTTATCTACGTCAAAGTTATCTAGAATGACCAACAGTCATATTACGATTCCCTTCTAATTCTTCTTGCGAATCGTTTTAATACGCCTTATTATTCGTTGCTCATCATCGGGAAGTGGTCCGGTGGTGAGACCAGTAGATGGTTGACGTTGGTTGGGTGAGTTGGAAACGCGCCAAATTGTCGGGCTCCGAAGTTCACGCAGCGGATATAGAACCGCAGCGGAGAACTGAGGAGTCTTTTCCTATTTTTGGAGTAGTTCCTTCCGCACATCGTAGACGCAACCGAAAGTTCTACCGGCTTCTTTGAGGGGGGCTTCAATCCACCGGAGCGACGATCGGGAAAGCTGGAGAACAATTTATCGCGATTGTGAAAGGAGTTTTATCCGTGAGAGAGAAAGGTACAGTGAAGTGGTTTAACGGAGCAAAGGGATATGGATTTATCCAGCGCTCCACGGGCGAAGACGTATTCGTGCACTTCTCCGCCATCCAGGAGAACGGTTACCGCACGCTCAACGAGGGTGAGACCGTGGAGTTTGATCTTCTGAAGGGCCCCAAGGGCTTTCAGGCGGCCAATGTTGTCCGCGCATAGACTGCGAACCATCTGAGAACTTGAGAACCCTCCCGGTCCCAGCGGGAGGGTTTTTTATTGGGAGCTGCCTGGATTGTCCTCAGACTTCTAGAAGCGAAAACCCTCACTCCGACATCTAGCCGCTCGAGTTAAGCTGTCAGGGTTTCGGATTTTGTAACGCACACTCCACTTCGTCTCCCTCTTTTTCCCAAACGGAATGCCCCTCGATCCCTGCATCGCTGGCCAACGCTCAATCGATTTCCACTCAATCAGTTGAAGCACGTCTATGTCTGGACCAAAGCTCCGCCCGCTGTTTGGTTTTCAGAACAAAATCGATCTTCCTGTTAAACAGTTCTGATTTCACGATAGCTTCTCGCACTCATCTGGAATGTTTCGATTCGACCCCGGGGCCCTGCAGCAAAACGATCTGACTGTGGAGGAAACTCTGATGCGCCGGTATCTCGTAGCTCTTGTCGCCTTACTCGCTTGCATCTCTTCCCTATCTGCCCAGCAAAACAAGGTGCCGGCTCCGCATCGGACTATTCCGCAGCGAGTGAACAAGAAGATCGATTGGTCAAAGAAGTCGACTTTGCGGTCTATGGTTGGTGGTCTGTGGATGACTGACGCCAATTTCAAATCGTCCATCTATTTGAGAAGCGTCGTCGAGAGCGATCCCATCACCGTCACGCCGATCTTGTGGCTCTCGAACGGGACAAAGTACACTCTGCCTAACGTCACGCTAGAACCGGCAGGAATCGCGATCATTGACATCAATGCAGGACTTCAGAGCAAAGGCATCTCCTCGTGGTCGACGTTAACCGGCTATGTGGAGCTTCAATACAGTTGGCCGTGGGATCCACTTTGCGCAACCATCCGTGATGTGGACGTGGCCCACAGCTTGATCTTCACCTATGGACTGCGTTCCACGACTCCGTTGAACGGCCAAGCAAAAATCCCGGCGGCCCAGTCTGAGCCCCAGGCGATGGAAGGAATGTGGTGGAAAGAGGTCAGCGATGTAACCGGCTTTGTTGCCTTGGCCAATATCTCTTCGCAGCCGGTGCAAGCAACGGTGTAAGTGAGCGATCAATCTGCAAAGGGTTTGATGCAGCACACAGTGACTGTGTCTCCGCACGGTACGAAGCGGGTGAACCTGAGCGAATTACCGCAACTCGCCGGTTCTGAAGGCGGGATCCGGATCGCCTATACCGGCCCGGCCGACGCGTTGATCGTCAACGGAGGATTAGAGGACGCGAGCGTTGGTTACTCTGCCGTCCTGCCATTCTCTTCACGGGCTCTTCAGCAGTCGGATTTGCCGCCTTATGCGAAGCTAGGCGACTTTACGAGTCTAGCGGAGTTGGGTCTGATGGTCGGTGCAGCTGACCCCATGATGAACTTCCCATCGGGTACGACGTTCAAGCCCTACTCCCTTCTTCGGAACGTATCCGCCGCCGCGCTGTCAGTGACTCCAACGATCTGGTGGATGCAGAACGGAGCCGCGCATTCCGCGCAGCTGCAACAGTTGCGCCTTCAGGCCTACCAGAGCCAGAACATTGACGTGATGTCTATGCTTGCCCTCGCCGGGTTGGGAAATTTCAACGGGAGTTTTAATATCGTATTTGATGGAGACATGAAACGAGGCTCGCTTATCGCCGCAGCCGGAAGCGTAGACCAGACCAAGACCTATGTATTCGAGATACAGCCCCGCGGTGTCGCCGAGAGCGCATCCAAGTCATTGCAGTACTGGAGTACCGGCAACGGCGACGACACAATGATCACCCTCTGGAATCCCGCCGATGAGCCCCAGGATCTGGTTTTCAAATTGATTTTCTCGGGCGGCCATTATTCGGTACCCATTCATTTTGAGGCCCGGGCGACCAGAACGATCAACGTCTCCGAGATCACCCAGAATGCCGTCCCCGATGCCGAGGGAAATGCAATTCCTTCTTCGGTCCACGAAGGCAGCGCCAAGATCACGGGCAGTCACGCCGACAACGAAATCATTTTTGTGGCGATCGATTCCGGCACCTATAACGTCCGCAAAGCTACCTGCGGCCAAACCTGCTACACCTGCGATGGATACAGCGACTGGTCGGCCGAGGCCAGCCCCTTTGCGGTCGGTGTGAGCAAGCAATATACGCTGAGCCTCAGTGCGGCGTACGACAATGGCTCACGATACAATTTCGCTGCTACCTGGAGCAGCGGCAATACGAGCATTGCCACCGTGGTGTCCAGCACCGGTACCACAACGGGGGTAAGCCATGGGTCGGTCAATATCGGTGGACCGGTTACCGATTTGCAAAGTGCGCCGGTTTATGCGACCAACGTATGCACTCAAGGGTATGATCCGTGTCCCGTCGGCTACGGTGGTGGCGGATCATCGACAGGATCGGTGCTGTCGGTCACTGGAGTGACCCCATTCGATCTCGTGCTTGGAACCGGCGTTCCGCCTACGATTGCAGGAACCATGACGATCAGTGGATCGGGTTTCAGTACGCTGGTGTATCCGACCGCAGCCTTCGACGCCAGTACCGGGATTACGACTGGAACTGCGCATGTTGTTAGCGACACCACGATGACGGTCCCATATACCGTCAACTGTAGCGCCTTGGTTGGAGCCTATACCCTGACCGTGGGAGATTCCGTCGATGGTGGACTATTCGGAACCACGTGGACCGAAGGCGTAGTCTTGCCTTCCGGCTCTGCCGCCACTCTCACTCTGGGCGGCAAGAGCATCAGCGGCACGCAATCCGTGGTGGTAGGTCAGCAGATTGCTCTTGCTGCAACCACCGGGCTGCCGCCATGTATGAGCTTGGCGAGTCAGCAGTGGTCCACGCCTCCAGGAACCGCGAACGGCGGATACTCGGCCTCGTCTATCTCCGACACTGTTAAAGGCTTGCCGACCAACACCAATTCTTCCTACACTTTTTATTGGGTCTCCCCGGGTAACCCAGTGACGATGACGTACAACTACAAAATGTCGGTCGGCAGTAGCACAGTTAACGGGCCGCAGTCGACGGCTACGTTTAACGTCGCCGGTCCGGGGGTTACGATGAGCACCACGACAGGTTCGGTAGGCATTTTCGCTGGACCCGTCTTAGGCTTCGGGCCAGTTGGAATCAAGTTCAGTCCAACCCTGACTACTCCATCTGGGGATAGCGGCCAATTCGAGTGGGTTCAGCTGATCACAAACGATACTCAGACGCTCACCACAACGGGTGGAACCGTTGAGACGTGCGTTAACGTGACCCAGCCCGTGAATGCTGCCGGGACAGGACTTGATTCCGGTTACCCGTACGTCACAGGCACATCCACTCAAGACAGTCCAAGTCTGCCACTCTCCTCGGCGAGCTATACCAAAGAAGCTAGGGCTTTTTCAGCCAGCATGTATCTTTTGTGGGACCCGGCTTTACCGGTTGGATGCACGCCGGGCAGCACTTGCTCTTCGATACCGGTTCCCTTCGGGTCTGTGAGCTGGGGGTTTTCCGGTACAGCGACCTATAGTGGTGGGAACTGGTCGGTGACCGCAAGTAACAAAACCACCCCCACTTGGTCTGGCGGTAGTGCGTATCCCATTTGGGGGGACTTTGTGCCCTATAACGGGCAGTTATCGTGCCATTAGATCTATAAATACGAGGACACTATGAGAATCATTCGATATGTCATTCTCGCTTTGCTGATCGCATCCAACGTGGGTGTGGCTGGCACGAGCGCGCTGTCTCTGAAGGTGACTGCGCTCGATCCCACGGTAAAGGCCGGGTCGAAAATCATGATCCAGGTCACCACCACTAACGGATCCACTTCCGCGATCACCTACCACAATACGAATCGATGCGACTACGCAGTGAAAGTTCTGACCAGCACTGGGGCGCCGGTTCCAGAAACACCTTTCAAGAAACAGATGATGTGCGGCGGTGGTGAACTTAGAATCACCGGCAGAGACATTCTGGTGACTCTGAAGCCCGGCGAATCCAACGATGAGCGCATCGAGATCACCGAGTTATACAACATGTCCGCTGTCGGCCAATACTCTGTACAAGTCGATCGGACGTTTCCTCAGGTTGGCCGCTTCACCTCCAACGTTGTGAGTATTAAGGTCACGCAGTGAAGACGCGCGGGTAGCTGTTTGGGGATTTGCAGCTCTAACAAGCAGAATCAGCTCAAATCCGAAATTCACAGGTATTCAGTTCTCAGACTAAAGTTGGCGGGTGATTGCTGGCCCAGGATTGTAGAACTGTTTCAAGCGAGGCGCCGCACCTTTCGCGCTTTTCGAAAGATGGGGATTGCGAGCGCGGGATCAGCAACCAAGGAAAGTACATGATTCAGCTTTCAAAGCCGGTTTCGGACGAGCTGGGGGCTGAGATCGTAAAATCGAACAAGATCACGATCACTATCACTCCGTAACGAACGATGCGCATACTCTGCTACTTGGTGTTCGTCACTTGTGCTGCTTTTTCGCAAAGCAGTTATCGGGATGAGCACGCAGTCAATGCAATACTCGGCTGGAATAGCGCTGCGCTACAAGGCATCCGCGACGCCAAGCTAGGCGCACCAGTAGTGGCGAGGGCGTTGGCCATCGTCCACACCTGCATGTTCGACGCCTGGGCGGCCTACGATGAACACGCCATTGGCACGCAACTCGGCGGGGCGCTGCGCCGTCCTGCCTCCGAGCGAACGCTAGCCAACAAAGAACAAGCCATCAGTTACGCCGCCTACCGCGCGCTAGTCGACGTTCTTCCCGTCGACACCAATTCGGTTTACATCCCCCTGATGAAGCAACTGGGCTACGATCCGAACGACAACTCTACCGACATCGAGACGCTTACCGGGATTGGCAATGTGGCTTGTGCCGCTGTCCTTGAATTCCGCCATCACGACAAGTCGAACCAGCTCGGCGATCTTGCCCAAGGCCCCTATTCCGATTGGACGGCCTATCGTTCGGTGAACGCGCCCAGCCCAGTTCCGGCGCGGGCCGGGCCTGCCGATCCCAATCACTGGCAGCCGCTCAGCTATGTGAATTCGACAGGCGACTTGATGACGCAGCGATTCGTCGGCGCGCAGTGGTGTGATGTGACTCCGTTCGCCCTCGAAAGCGGCGACGAATACGTCTGGCTGATGGGCCGCTTCGGGCCAGCAACGTACGGATCGAAAGAGTATCAGCAGCAAGCCGAAGAACTCGTCGCCATGAGCGCCGGCCTCACCGACAAGCAGAAGATGATTGCCGAGTATTGGTCGGACGGGCCCAACTCCGAGCAGCCTCCGGGACACTGGGCTCTCTTCGCGCAGTGGATCTCCGAGCGGGACCATCACACCCTGGACGATGACGTCAAAATGTTCTTCGCCCTGAGCAATGCGATCTTCGACGCCGGGATCGCCGCCTGGGATGCGAAGCGTACGTTCGATTCAGTCCGTCCAGTGACCGCGATTCCGTTCCTGTTTCGAGGCAAAACACTCCGAGCGTGGGGTGGTCCCGGCAAAGGCACAGTGGAGATGGATGGTTCGCAATGGATTCCGTATCAGGCGGCGACCTTCCCCACGCCGCCCTTTCCGGATTATGTTTCCGGGCACAGCACGTACAGCGCGGCGGCGGCGACGATTCTGAAGCTGGTCAGTGGCAGCGATAGCTTCGGGTACTCAGTGACGCTTCCTACGGGCAGCTCAAAGATCGAGCCGGGAGTGACTCCCGCTAGCGCCGTAGTCTTGCGCTGGGATACCTTCACCGACGCGGCGAATGAAGCCGGAATCTCTCGCCGTTACGGGGGAATCCATTTCCGTGAGGCAGATCTTGCGGGCCGGCTCTTGGGGCGCATCGTTGCTGGCAGAGCCTGGTCTAAGGCAGAAAACTATATCAAGGGAATTCCCGATTCCTCGACGACGGTTCTGACCCACGCCAACATCGATCCGATGCCTTAGGGTCACCGCATCTCCAGCGAAATCACCTCGCCGCCGGAAGAACCTCTCGGCTTGTAGTTGACGGTGACCTGGCGGTCCCGCCAGTCGCAGGAGAAACCATCGGCGCCGATCAGAACCAGGGACTTGTAGTCCGGCGCATACAGCTTCAGGGTGGTCCCCGCTGCAGCCACGGTCAGGGTGGCGGAGGGTGCCCTCGAACAGTCCACGATGACCAGGCGGCCCTTCACGAACTTCGCGGAGCGCGAGTCATCGGGCGTGGCAGATTCGCCGCCGTTCTCGGCGGCTGCGCGTTTGGCGGCGTCCTCTTCCAATACATCAAACGGAGATTTCTGCGGCGCAAGCTTCTGTTGGGAAGCACTTGCGGTTCCCACCGGGATTCCGTACTTGCGTTCAGTCCCAGCGCGCTCTTGCAGTTCACGGGCGAGCGCCACAATCTCGGGATTGCTGCTAGCTTTCAGGCGTTCGAGTTGGACCTGTGCCGCGTCCCACTTTTTGCTCGCCACATAAATCTGGGCGAGGTGATACACATACCGTTCGTTGCGAGGACTCAGACCAATCGCGGCGCGCTCGGACTGCATCGCAGCCACCGAACTCCCGCCTTCGTTGCGGGCAACCGCCAGCAGATCATAGGCGCCCGCCATTTCCGGATACCAGTCGAGCACCGCCCGCAGATCGATCATCATGTTGGGCAGGCCCTGAATGTCGACGTGCTTGGACTGCGCCACGCGGTACTTCAGGATCGACAGGTAATAGCGCAACCACATATCGCGTTGATTGAGTGCGGCGGCATCCGCCAGCTCCGTCGCGGCTTCCTCGAACTGGCCGTGCTCAATGGCATCCCAGCCCAGGATGCGATGCGCCAGCGGACTGCCGATCGCATTCGTCGGCAGCTGGTCGGGATCCTCGTCGGGTCCCTTCTTTTCTTGCTTGGCTTCGAGTTTTTTGTCAGCAGTGGTGGGCGCCGTGGCCAAGGCATGCAATTCTTGCAGCCCAACATCGCGGCGTTCCGGGATGCGGATTGCTACCTCAGCATAGAGGGCGCGCTCGTCAGCCTCGGGCAGAGGCTTGGTGGTGATGGCGCTATCGTCAGGCCCGACCGGAGTCGGGAAGCGGTACATCTGGCCGTTGCCTGCGACATCCGCAGGAGCAGCCGCGTTGGGATTGGTCTGCCGCGCGGCGTCCAGCGCGGTGAGCAGCGCAGTCTGCGAGTGAAAATAATCCTTCACCGCCTGTTCGAGTTGCGCCGAACTCATCCCGTAGGCCTTCTGAATGGCGTCTTCCACCGGGACGTGCTGGTTCAGCACCAGGTCGAAATACACTCCGGTCTCCGGCAGTCTTCTTTTCGTGCAGCAGGTAGTGCATGACGATCCACGACTCCGCGTAATAGAGCGTGTGATGCGTGCCTTGGTTGCGCGTCGAAGTGTCGTGCTTCATGGTGAAGAGGTCGGGCAGAGGAAGCCATACCTGCGCACCCAGCAGTTCCGTCAGAGACTTTGGCGGATGCGCCTCGCGCTGGTTCCCAACCAGATCTTCGTTGAGAGACGGAGCCAGTTCGGGATCGCCGCCAATTTCCACCTGCCTATTGTCGACGCGAATGGAGCTGAAATATTCCGCGAGCCCTTCGTCGAACCATCCCTGGGCCGGCGGGTAGTTGTAATTGAGCAGCATGGCGGCGAAGTCGTGCGCCACGGCACGCCAGGGTTCCGTCTTCCGAGAGATTGAGAACGATGAAGTCCTGATCTTCGCCGGGGAGAAAGAATCCCGGGACGTCGATGGGCTGGCCTCCTCGCAGCGGCGCGACCTGGTAGTAGGACTTGTCGTTCTTGAAGGCGAGGATCGTCAGCGGGACGGACTGGTTGAGGCGCTCCTTCCCCAATAAGAGTGCGAAGACCGAGCGCATCTGCTCGAAGCGGAGGGCGACCTCGCGGCCTCTCTTTTCGCCGGCGTCGGTAATCACCGTGAAGTGCGTGGAGTGGACTTCGAGCCAAGGTGGCTCGGCAGCGTTGGCAGTGCCCGCGCACAAAACAGTTGAAAGGGCCAAGAGGAGCCGAACGCAGGTGCGGCGGAATGACATTACTCAGCTATTATCTGCCAACTCCGATGATTCCTGCTGGAGAACTCGTCCCACGCGTGGCGCGGACCCGCCCTCAGGACCGAATCCGGGACTACGATTTCCCCAAGTACTTCCCCACCACTTCCGCGCAGCCTTCCGCGAATTTCTGTTCGCTCTCGTTGAACGTGTTGGTGAAGTAGCTCTCGATATCGAGTTCCGCCGCGAGTTTGTTTTTCACAAAAATCGGGACGACGATCTCTCCCTTCACCAGCGGAGATCCCGCAAGATACCGCGGATCTTTGGTGACATCGTGCACCACGACAACTTCTCCGGTTCGCGCCGCCGCGCCACACAGACCGCTGTGCAGAGGAATGCGGGCAGTCGGTGTAAAGCTGCCGACGTATGCGCCGACCAGCAGAACGCCGGGATCTGTGGGATCCACCAAATAAAACCCTACCCAGTTGTAGCGCGCCATCTTTTCATGCAGACGTTGCGCGATGCGCTCCATGAGGGACTGGGCCGTCGGTGCGGTTTTGGCAAAGTCCTTGAATTCCTGCAGAAGTTCGTCGTGCATGGGCTTCCTGTTCGGCTGGATCGTAGCTACGCTCACCCATCTTACGGAATCGTCCACGCTTGCTACGCCAAAATTGCGACCACGGAGCCACTGTCGTAACCTGCCCGGCGTAATGTGCCAAACCCAGACTCGCCTTGTCCCCCACAATGTGGAAGGACAAGGCGAGTTCTTCCGCAAGAGTTTTACCCATCTCTACTGAGACAAAACCACCAGATTCCCCGGGCTCGCGATTGCATACGGAGACCCCGACGCCTGACTGTAGGTCGTCGTGGTCACCGAAAAGACGTACAGCCTTCCCTTCGACTGGCTGATGGCATAGAGATGGTTGCTCTTGTCCCACGAGATTTGATCAATCTCGTCCGCGGTAAGCGGGCTGGTGTACGTCGTAATCGAATTCGCGCCGTTGAAGTGAAACACTTGCAGGCCGCCGGTGCCAGCAACGGCCAGAAGGCTTCCCGATGGCGATATTGCAATTGCGTTCAACGAATTACTCGAACTGTTGGTCACCGCGGCCGCAGGCATATTCGAGTCTGTGCTGGTCGTTGTCAGGTTCCCCGAACTGTCGGCGGCGTAAGTTGCGAGCTGGTACGGGCCCACCGGTTGCAAGGAACCATTGTCGACTGGCTGCACCGCAACCGCTACATTGTTGGCCACGTCGGTGGCCGTCAGATACGGGCAATAGATTTGTCCGGATGCCGCCATGGGCATGACAGGATCGATCCCAGGATTCAGCGCGAGTGCTGTAAGTGATCCGTCACTATTGCGCGCCGCTCCATAGATCGTTTGCAGCCAGTGATAGCAACTCGCACCATACGCGAACTGATCGTTGCTGAGAAAGCTTAAAGGCGTCTCGAAGATCGGGGTCGTCGTGCTGGTCACTCCGAGATAACTCAGATCCCCGGTGGTGCTATCGATATTGAACGATTGGTAAGCATTGTTTGCACAATCGCTGTACCAGTCCAGATCATATAAGTTCGAGCCCGTGCGATCGAGAAACAGGTTGGTCGGTCCGCCGCACGGTCCGCCGCTCATGGTCTTGCTGTTGTACTGCTGCGCATTGAGCGAAGCTACCTGTTGAATCGTCCCGTCGGATGCGACCGAGAACGTGTAGATGCTGACGCCGTCTGTGCCAAACACAAATTTTCCATTGGTGGCCTCGACTCCGCCTGCCGTTGCGACAGGCGAACCGCTAATGGCAGTCAGCGTTCCATCGGAGCCCGCGCTGTATCCGTAGGTTTCGATGGTGTTATTGGCGCTGGGAAGGGTCGATACATAAATATATGTGGGCGCTGGGGTCGCACTGACCGTGATCGATACCGAAGCGCTCGCGGTGTTATACGCGGCCGTGTTCGTCGGCGTGAATGTGACCGACAGCATCTGCGTGCCCGTGGCCAGCATGGTGCCCGCTGAAGGACTATAGGCAAACGTGCCTGCAACGCTCGCCGTTGCGTCGAGCTGAGTTGAGTTAAGCGGGGTTGTGCTCGTGATGGGCGCGGGCGCAGGCCATGTGATGGCCGGAGTCACTTTCATTCCAGGAGTTCCACCGGAATAAACGCCCGAACAGGAAGTTAGTGTCGCCACCGCGGTGAGGAGTGCCGCGAACGAAACGGATACCAATAGCCCAGACAGCCTGCGGCGCATGGCCGTCTCCTTCTACTGAAACTTCGGTATTGAGAATTCAGCAACCCTTGGATGTTGAACCGGCAAAGAGGGTTGCCGTGTGAAGGGGCCTTGTGGCCACACGGCGTTCTGACTCATTCCGCCGTGGGTGCGAGTACCGACTCCGAAAGGAACTTTCCCGAGAGCTTGTGCGTAGTGTCAGAGGGAGAGGTGTGCCCCATGCCGATACTGCGTGTTGTCGGATTTCTGCTGGCCGCCTTAATCTCGTTCGCTCAGAACGCGCCGGAACCTGCGAAAGACATCCCGAACGCTCCCCTGACGGCCGATGAGATCATGGCCCGCGTGGCCGCAAATCAGGACCGCAGTGAGGCCCTGCGCAAGCAATACGTCTACCGCCAGCACACGCATATCCTGTCCCACAAGCCCAAAGGGCGGCTGCTGCGCGAAGAGACCGCCGACTATGACGTGCTTCCCACGCCGGATGGAACCCAGAAAGAGCTCAAACTGCTGACTGGACGCTACTGGAACAAAGGCAAATACGAGACGTTCCAGGGCGAGCCTGTGCCCGAGGCAGATAGTCTCGACGGTAGCCTCATCCACGGCTTCCGCGAAGACTTGTCGAATGAGAAATCCAAAGACGGGCTGGCGAAGAACCTGTTTCCTCTGACCACCGAGGGACAGAAAGACTACGAATTCACCCTGCTCGGACTTGAAATGCAGGACGGCCGCAATGCCTACCACATTGGCTTTCGGCCCAAAGACAAGAACGACATTTCCTGGGCCGGTGAGGCCTACATCGACGCAGTCGAGTTTCAGCCGGTGCGCGTCTTCACCAAACTATCGCGACGGATTCCGTTCGCGGTGCGGACCTTCCTAGGCACCGATCTGCCGGGCGTGGGCTTCAACGTGGTTTACAAACGGCAAGAGGATGGCGTTTGGTTCCCAGTCACGTTCGGTACGGAGTTCCGGATCCACGCGCTCTTCTTTATCAATCGGGAAGTGTCGGTCTCCCTGGAAAATTCAGGCTTTCAGCACACCCACGTAGAGAGCAAGATGAAGATGGTGGGTCCGGTGGAGTGAGTTCCGGCGTTCGAGACCGCATCAGCATCACCGTCTGACCCCGGATTTTCCCGTTTTTTTATTCTCGCAAATGGGATCAAGGTCTAGCTTGGATATTGGGATTGCTCGAAGCGCGTATTGCCAAGCATGATTGGAACTCAGGGGGTAATTTTGAATATGCTGCCGAAGCCGTACGCGCCACCGGACTCAGTTGCGCCGTAGAGATTGCCAGCGGCGTCCTTGAAGAACCCCCCAGGATACGCACCGTCAGTTCCACCGGTGAAGTCGTATACCACGCTCTCGGCACCAGTGCTGGTATCGAGCTTGAACACATTTCCAACGTAGCCTCCGCCATAGAGCGTAGTGCCGTAGAGGATTCCATTACCGTCACGTGTCAAACCTTCGACTGGAAAGTTTCCGTCGAGGCCGGCGAAGTTGTAGACCACGGTCTCATGGGCGGCCTTATCCACTTTGAACAGCGTTCCGAAGCCGAAAGAACCGCCGGTTGAGGTGGTGCCGTAAAGGTATTCTCCGACAGCAACCAGGGTAGACCAGGGAGCAAGTCCGTCGGGTGTGCCGGCGAAGTTGTAGAGCACGGTCTCATTGCCGATGGCATCTACTTTGTAGACCACCCCGCCCCGGAAGGTTCCACCCGCAGAGGTTGTACCGAATATATTTCCGGCGGCATCGCGGATCACGCCCCCGAGTGGATACGCCCCGTCCGTTCCCCCATGAAAGACGTGCAGCACGGTTTCCTTCCCGCTGCCATCCACCTTGAACACTGTCCCGCATCCAGCGCTATTTTCACAATTTTCATCGCCACCCTGCTCCGTCGTTCCATAGATGTTGCCTTGCGAGTCCCGAAGCAAAGGGCTTATCTCCGGTTCTAGTCCGTCTGGCACACCAGTGAAGGCGTGAAGCACGGTAAACCCGCCGTGTGCATCCAACTTAAAAACCGTCCCACAGCCGTTTCCGCTGTTGCAAGTGAGGTCGCCTGCCGCCTTTGTCGTGCCGTAGAGATTGCCCGCAGCGTCCCGCAAAACACCTCCGCCTGGGTAAGCGCCGTCTGCGCCTCCCCTAAAGGTGTGCAGTATGGTCTTGCGCCCGTGCGAGTCCAACTTAAATATAGCTCCGCAACCACTTCCACTGTCGCACGTTAGATCGCCACCAAGGCTCGTCGTGCCGTACAGGTTGCCCCTTGCGTCCAGCGCTACGTTCGCGCTCGGACTCCATCCATCCGCACCGCCTGCAAACGAATACAGTACCGTCAGCGTCTGCGCTCGCGCCGGATGGACTGCCGAAAGTCCCAGCGTGATGACGAAGGCTAGATGGAACCATTGTTTGCGAACCTTCTTCGCCTGAGGCGTCGAGGTCGATTCCGGGGTGATCACAATCGATTTCATAGACCTTCTTTCCATTCGCGAAGTATCATGTACCGTCAGAAGTGCTGTCAACACGCAGAATCTAGCCACCCAGATCCCGCGCCGAGACCCGTTTCCGTTCTACACCGAGCAACTTCCCCTATGAACCGGGGTTCCAACTAGAGTAGGATTAATTCAGGCGGCAAGCCCTCCCGGGCCCTCACCGTCGTTTGGGTGGAGGGAAGGAAAATGACCAGACCCACCTTGTTCAACTCTCTTCTTGCAATCATTGCTTCTGCGTTACTTCTTTGCGTCACTCCTGCGTTCGCTCAACACGGAGGTCATGGCGGCGGCGGAGGTGGAGGCGGCTTCCACGGCGGCGGAGGTGGCGGCTACGGCGGTGGTGGTAGCTTCCACGGTGGTGGAGGCTATGGCGGCTACGGCGGCGGATACCATGGTGGTTCCTACGGCGGCTACGGTGGCGGATCTCATGGCGGCTCCTACGGCGGTTATCGCGGCGGCAGTCACGGCACCTACGGCGGCGGCAGTCGCGGCACGTACGGTGGCGGCAGCCACTACGGCGGAATGGGCTCTTCATCTTCACGCGGCGGCGCCGCAAGCCGCGCTTGGTCTTTCGAGGGCAGCAGCGGACGTGGCGGCTCGCGAGCCGTTGCCGACGGTCAGTGGCATGGCTTCGGTGGCGCCCACGGCGCAGCGCACTCGTTTTCGACGACCCACACGGTCGCGAGTTCATCGTTCCATGGTGCCTGGGGAACGGGCTGGCACGGCGGCTATTGGGGACATCCCGGCTGGGGCTGGCATGGAGGATGCTGGGGCTGCGGTTGGGGATACGGAGGAGGTTGGGGATGGGGCTGGGGCGTAGGTTTTGGCGTCGGCTGGGGTCCCTTCTGGGCTTGGCCATCGTATTGGTATAGCCCGTGGTGGGGCTACTCTTATCCGCCGTCGGCCTACATTTATCCCTATCCGTACTAATGTGGGTGCGTCAACAGATCGACATGACTAAGTCCCCGGTTTCCCGGTGATCCTCTGTGCCCTCTGTGGTTAAGTCCTTGACCCCCCTCGCCCGACACCAGGGATCGCGGATCGACGCGCACTATTTATCTTGATCTATCACTATTTCCGACGCATCAACAGTAGCTCGTCCGAGAGACGAGCGGGTCGTTTCAGGACGACGATGACCGCAATCGATTCAAGGAGGTGACTCGAAATCCTGTCCCTCGAATATTGGACATTAAATCGTTTCTTTCGTAGCGTTGCACCAACTCACACTATAATCACCTAGGGGGCGGCTCGAATTCCTGCATGCCGAATTCCCCGGCACTCCCGAAACTAAACTCGACGGGTTGGGTTTTGACGCTCTGGAAAGCGGAGGCTGCATGGAATTAGTCCGGGTTCTCGTGGTTGAGGACTTCGCACCGTTTCGGCAACTCATCTGCTCTCTCCTCGCGAAGAACCCAAACCTTGCGGTCATCGGCGAAGTTTCGGATGGACTCGCAGCCGTTCGCCAAGCGCAGGAATTCCAACCCGACTTGATTCTGTTGGATATCGGTCTGCCATCGATGAGTGGAATCGAGGCCGCGCGTCGAATCCGCCAAATCTCTCCCCACTCCAGAATTCTCTTTGTCAGCCAGGAGTCCTCCGCCGATGTGGTACAAGAAGCTCTCCGCTCTGGCGGGCTTGGCTATGTGGTGAAAATGCATGCCGGACGCGAACTATTGGTTGCGGTCCAGGCCGTTCTTCAAGACACCCAGTTTGTCAGCAGCGGCGTGCGAGCGGACCTTTTCGCCCCCTCTCCGCACAACGAGGCTGTCCTCTCGCCCGTCCCTCGCAATCCGCACTCTTCGCGCAAGCACGAGGTTCAATTCTGTTCCGATGACGAATCCTTGGTAAGTGGATTTGCTCGCTTCATCGAAGCTGCCCTCAACGCCGGGAATAACGTCATCGCCATCGCGACCGAGCCCCATCGGAACAGGCTTGTCGAGATATTGCAGGCACATGGCTTGAACGTTGGTGCCGCCATCGAACGTGGCAGCTACATTCCCTTGGATGTGGCCGACACGCTCGCCACCTTCATGGTGAATGACCTTCCCGACCCGGTTCGATTCCAGAAAGCTGCTAGCGACCTCCTGAAGGCAGCCTCCAGATCAGCGAGCGGCAAGCCTGTGCGCATCGCGGCCTGCGGGGAGTGCGCACCCACATTGTGGGCGCAAGGCCATGCCGATGCGGCGATTCGCGTCGAGCACCTCTGGGACGAGTTTGCCAGAATACACGGAGTCGAGATTCTGTGCGGGTATGTGATGAGTGCCTTACCAGGTGAGCAGGAGCGCCTGATCTACGAGAGCATCTGCGCGGAACACTCCGCTGTCTGCTCCGGGTGAACGCTGGGGGGAAGTGTCAACGGCAACGAAACCGAGTCCCGCTAGGGACGATACAGAGCTCTCCCCGCATTCCGAGAGCAAAGTAACACGCTAGACAATCATTCGTGTTTTTGTTCCTTCGCGAGCTGCTCCAGCCGAATTTCCCGCTTGAAGATGTCCGCGCACTGCGGCAATTGCGTTCGATATTTCGCCGGAAGCTGCAGGCAAAGATCCACCGCGTTCTGTCGCATGGCGTGCAACTCCAACAGCGCCGCGGTTCTCACCGTCAGCGTGGTAGGAATGTTGCTCTCCGTAGATTGATTTGCGACCACCTGAATGCTTTCGTTCTTGGCACCACACGGTGGAATCTCGTGCACCCCAATCTTGTCCGGTACGGTCAGGTCGTTGACTCGCCGCAATCGACGAATTCGATTCCTTGCTATCGGTTATACCGTTCGCAGCAGTCAGCTGCAGGCCACCCTGGGGAACGCTGACCATCGAAAGTTCATCGTTGCCAGAACTCAGCCCACTTGAAGGTGCCAGTGTGTAAGCATGTTCATGCGTCGTACTCTGCCCCCATGACGAAATTGCGAATACTAAAACCAACGGCAGAAACATTACGCAACCAAGATCCCTTTTCCCGATAAACACGCGTCACCCCCGTGTCCCTGAGTTCGATTCTGCCCGCTCCCGGGCAGGTGCAATCAACTTCCTACTTCGTGATCATCCGATGCTGAAAACTTCCCCACATGTTGCCGCAGAATCTAATTCAGATTACTCTTCCCTGTAAACGGTACCAACGTGTAGATGTCCAAAGATCGTCAATGATTCTCGGCTCTTGAATATCGTGCAGGCCTCGCCGGTCGTCATCCACGCGGCGCCCTCATCCCAGTCCGACCGTGCAACCACGTGGCCAACTCCGCAAAGTTCGAATGGGCCTGCCGCTGTGAATTAAACTGGGCTAACATCACCGTGGCACCCATTCATCACCATCGGCAAACCTGAGTGAAAACCTGAATTGGCGACTCCACAAAGGAGGGTCGATCATGAACCATACGTCGAAATTTTCCCGGCGCGAATTCGCACTGCTGGCCGCTGCCGGATTGACTCTAGCCGCTCCTAAACGCGCTCTCGCCTGGGCACAGAAGACCGCTCCGTCCAAGCCGCCCGCTCCCGTCAACGCCGATCAGGCGTGGCACGACTTGCTCGACGGCAACTCCCGCTTCGTCAAAGGACAGACTACGGGTCCACGCCGCAGTCCGGAGGACTTCCGCAACCTCGCCGAAGGTCAATATCCTGAGGCCGTGATCGTCAGTTGCGCCGATTCCCGCGTGGCCCCTGAGATCCTGTTCGATGTCGGTGTCGGCGACATCTTTGTCGTCCGGGTCGCCGGCAATGTTGTCGGTGGAGCTGGCGCGGTGGTCAAGGGCAGTATCGAGTACGCGGTCGCCGAATTGAATGTCCCCCTCATCGTGGTCCTCGGTCACAGCAACTGCGGCGCCGTCAAAGCCGCCAAGCAGCATATCGACGCCAAGGATTCTTTGCCGGGAGCGATCAATGGCATGGTGGAACTGATCAAGCCCGCCGTCACCCAGAGCAAGGGCACCCCCGGCGACGCTCTCGAAAACGCTATCCGCAAAAACGTGGAGCTCGGCGTCGAGCGACTCCAACAGCTGCAGCCGATCCTCGAACCCCGCGTCAAAGACAACAAGCTGAAGGTCGTGGGAGCCGTCTACGATCTGCGCACCGGCGTGGTCACGCCGCTTGAGCCTCCGAAGTCATAATCGCCGCCTCGGCCAACATGTTGCCCAATGTGCAGCATGTTGGCCATGTATGGATACCAATGTACGTACAAACGTTCCTGCAGGAACGTTTGTACGTACAAGTATGTCAAGTTTTATGGCTTAACGCTCTTCCAGGGTCGGCGGCGTTTGCGACTCCTTGGCATCGCGTCCGCCCGGAATCAGTTTCACCCTGTTACAAGTGACAGTTGGCGTTGTCTGTCCTTTTTGGTCCACTGACTTACGAGAAGGTGAACTCACCAGTTTGCAGGCGCGGACCTTCTCGCTCCAAAACCACGACGACGCCA
This sequence comes from uncultured Acidobacteriaceae bacterium, assembly GCA_963788555.1. Taxonomy (GTDB): domain Bacteria; phylum Acidobacteriota; class Terriglobia; order Terriglobales; family Acidobacteriaceae; genus Sulfotelmatobacter. Next base: position 527,258 of record CAWBHM010000009.1, read on the forward strand.
TTGCCCTTGAGGACCTCGCATGTCAAAAGCCAGAGCAACCGTTGGAATCGACGGACGCCCCCTCCCCATTCTGCCGCCGGAGCGCGACGCACGCGTTTGGGCCAAACTCGTCCGCGTGATGTTCTACACGCCCGGTTTTCTGGCCATGCTCTTGCTCAAAGCGGGCGAACCCGAGGGCTTCGGCATTTCCGTCGAACTTCTCATGTTGTCCAGCGCGGCGGCCATCGTCGGCGGCATATTCATTGGCACGCAAGCCTCGAAAGAGGGCGCTGACGTGACATCCAAGATCGGCACGTGGTGCGGCTCCCTCGTTCTCGAGTTACTCGCCGTCGTCCCGCTGATGTGTGCCATTCCGTCGCTGTTTCATCAACTGGCCCACAGCCGGCTGCTGCACGCGGTCGCTCCCGGCAGCATCGACATCACGCTCGGCGCATCCGAGCTGTTGCCCATGGTCGCGATCCTGCCCTTCATGATTTATCAACTCGCCGGCTTCGGCACCCTCGACTACATCGTTTCGAAGCCGGTGAACTGGGCCATCAACCTCTGTATCCTCGGGTTGATCATTGCCAGCTATATCGCCAATCGCGAGGAAGCGTTCGGGATCGAAAAAAGATTGTCGGCGATTCTGGTGGTGATCATGGCCTTCACCGTGCTTTACGGCATCCTCAAACTCAAGCAGATGCAGACCACCTACGACGCGCAGGTCCCGCCAAAGTCTGCTAAGTAGCGCATGGGAGCGTGCGCTACAGTAGCAGCTTGCTCCTTAGCGCTGCCTGACTAGCTGCGCACACTGTCCCGATTCCGTAACTAACGTGTGACGATTCATGGCAGTGGGCACCCAATCCCTGCCGCAAACATTGGCGTTCCTTGTCGTTCCCTGGTCATTCACTGAGACACAGAGACCAACGTCACTTGCGCCTCTTTCCCTTGGGTGCTGCAATTGTGTTCATGAAGAAGCTCTATACCATAGCCTTGATGTTTTTGTTGACGACTTGCAGCATGGCAGGGGACCTCGCTCGTTCATTCAAGGAAGCGGTCGCGCTGGCAAAAACAGAAGATAAGGATCGCGCAACTCGTATATATTCTGAGATCGATCTGAAGGACTACTACACACAGAAATATTTCCCCGTTTTTCAGTCTTGCCTAAAGTCGACCGAACACCCGGACGCATCGACGTTCGAGTTCGTTGTGGCGATTGGAACAGACGGTCGCGTATTGCGACTCTATACGGACCACGAGACCAATGTGTTTGCCTGTGTTCGACCGACGCTGTTAAAGGACGAGTTTCCACATCCCCCAATTGCCCCCTATTACCAGCACGTTACAATGAACTTTTCAAAGTGAATCCCTGAGAATCAGTGGCGGTTCGTATAAACGCATTGCTTCAGAGGTTGCAGAAAACAACAAATACTTGCATCATCGTGGAAGAGCGGCCCCTTCGAGGGGCCGCGTGAAGGTGCGCGGGATCAATGCGGGCTTCAGCCCCTGTGGTCCATGTTCCTTGCAGAGCATGAACAAAGGGCGAGCCATGGAGCCTCGCCCTCAGAGTTAGTTTCTACCGCACCGTCAATCCCAGTACCTGAGCTTTGGTCACCCCTCCGCCCGACGCTGTCACCGTAAGATTCACCGTGCCTGTCGTCGCAGTCGATGCGGCTTTGAACGTGAGAGTGCTGCTGCCACCTCCCCGCAAGACGATGCTCGTTGGCGCAAAGCTGGCTGTGACCCCTCTCGGCAGCCCGCTCACCGACAACGCAATTGGTGCGGCAAATCCGTTTATCCCTGACGTCGTAACGATCAGAGGTATCGATCCCCCACGCGCTACGACCACCTTCGTGGCTGTGAGTGTCAGCGCGAACGTTGGAACCATCACCGTCACCCTGATCGTCTGCGTCCTCGTTAGTCCTGCACCCACGGCCTTCAAGGTCAGCGTAGACACTCCGCCCACCGCGCCGGACGCCGCGCTCAGCGTCAGTTTGCTGCTGCCAGTGCCGGGTGACGCGACGCTCGTGGGCGCGAACGTTGCCGTTACTCCTGCCGGCTGTCCGCTCACCGATAGAGCGATGGCCGACTTGAACCCGCCGAGCGCGGACGTGGAGACCGTTATGCTTGTCGGGCTTCCCGCAACCACTGTCGCACTCGTCGCACTTGGCGTCATCGTGAAGCTGGGTACCGTCAGCGTGACGCCCAACGTGGCAGTCCGCGTAAGTCCTCCACCCGTGCCACTGATGGTGACCGCCGAGTTGCCTGCGGCAGCGCCTGTCGCAGCACTGACGGTCGCAGTCGCGGGCGCGGCTGCGATAAGAGTCGATGGGGAAAACCGCACGGTGATGCCCGACGCGCCGCCGCTGGCGGTGAGCGCAACCGGCGAAGAGAATCCGCCTTGCGCCGTCAGTGTGATCGTTGCCGTAGCGGAACTCCCGGCTGCCACCGACACGCTGGAAACATTCGGGGTCAGCGTGAAGTTTGCATTGCTGTTATCGCTCCAGTGGTTGACCAGCAGGCTGGCCTCAATTGAGCCCAGCCCGGTCGCCTGATCGTACCCGTGCCCCGCGTTGAACCCGGCCACTCCTGGCACATTGTTATTGCCGCCCGTGACATCATGGAAAACCGCCGTGCCGTTCGCCGACAGTTGCTGATTCGCCAACCGATAGAACACCGGATTCGCATTTCCCTGCGCGGCTCCGGCTCGCTCGTTCACCAATGCCATCATGCTCGCGAGCGCAGGCGTTGCCGCTGACGTGCCTGACGCATAGAAGATTTTTCCCTGCACCTGCACCACGTACGCATCCTGAATCGAGCCATGCAGCGCTATGTCCGGAACATCTCGCATGCCGTCGGCCGGAACTCCAGGTGCAGCCTGCCATCCCGGCTTTCTGTAGACAATGCTCGCACCGCCTCCGCCAGCCCACAGGCCGCCGCTCCATCCACTTTCATTCCACGCAAGTTCAGGAATGTAGCTCAGTGCTGAAGATTGTCCGTTGCCATTCGTCGCGGACCAGTACTGGCCCGGATTGTAGCCGTCATTGAACTGCGTGCCGCCTACGCAAGTACTGTAGGGACTGGAGCACAGCCCGTTCACTCCTCGTCCTTTCGTCGCCGTTTTCAGTGCCGGAGAATCGCAGCCTGCTGCACCGGCATCGCCGGAAGAAACAAACACAGACATGCCTTGCGCCGCGGCCTGCGCCCAAGTGGTATTCCAGAACGCGTTGCCCGCCGAACCCAACGCCGCCTCGCACAGGCCATAACTCAAGCTCACGATGGGCGCCACCTTGTGGTTGACTGCGTACTGCGCCGACAGGTTGATCCCATCCGTCGCCGTCGACTTCGTCGTGACGAACTTGATGGCCGCGTTGTCGGCGATCGCACCCGCCCATTCCACGTCCATGGCCGATTCCAGTTCGTCATCGCACCATGCAAATCCCGGGTCAGGGCCGTTGACAATCATCTGGGGATCGTTGGGCGGCAGGCCGGCGTTGGTGCGGAACGTCCGCACATCGGACAGCGCGACATCGACGCGGCCGAGCACCGCGATGCTCTGCCCGGTACCATCGAGTCCCTGCGCATACAGCGGGCCGACGTTGTAAATCGTCACCCAATCCTGGGGCATCAGGAAGTGAGCGCCATTCGCCAGCGTATATTCCGGCGCCACCACATGCGTGGGTGCACTGCGAAAATCATGCAGCGAAACCACTCCACGCACCACCGAAGCGAGCGCTTGCGGGATTGCAGGATCAGTCGCGTTCGCATAGTGCCTGGTTCCGTTCACCAGATATCGGTGGATGCTCGTGTGGAAGGTGGTCTCGACCTGCGCGGCCGTTCCGCTGAATACCAGCGTGCGATGCGCGGCGGGAATCTCATCGATTTCGAATCCGTTGGCGTGCAGCCATTGCGTCACGCGGGCGAGGTCGTTTTGCGAAATCCCAAAGCGCTTGCCGAATTCCGCCGGCGTGATCCATTGGTGGTAATACGAGGAACCCGGATCGTGCTGCGCCCGAATCAGTTCCTCGAGCGCGGCATCTTGCGCCGGGTCGGCCGCGAGAACCAGCACCATCCTTTTCATCTGAAGATCGGGCGCGACTCTGCCGATAGAGACCTCAGGTCGGGCCAACGGATGCCGCTGGCCGGAAAGAACGACCCGCTGATCGTTTACGATCGGCGCAAGAACTCGATCCGTTGGGCGAACGGATGAGAGATCGCTTATCGGGTCTGCGGTTTGCTGGGACCACATTGCCAGCGAAGAACACAACACGAAGAGCAGCAGAGCATAAGAACTTCTACTTTGCATGAGCACCTCGAATGATGTTGTGAAGCTTGCGTTGTAAAACCGCAGGGAGAGCCATAGTTGAGCTATCGGCAGAATTTCGCCGATCTTCACAGCACGATGGTCGCTTTGCATCACTGAGGTAACGAGATCAAGTAACTTAGGTAAGCCATTGCACCGGCGTCTGCATTGACACCACTCCCACCGACTTCTACTATCCGGATCAAAGCACGTCCGCGCTCGTTTCTAGTGCACCGATTTGCTTTCGGAACCTGATTATGACGATCTCTCAAAGCAATCTTTCACTTCCTACTCGCAAACGTGGAACGATGCGAATTGCAATCGTTTCCGCCATTCTTTTTCTGATCGCGCTGGGGGCGCTCGCCGCGCCTCAGGATCGCGACCACGACCGCGATCATGATCGTGATTACGATCGCCATCCGATGCGTCTTTCTGACGAACGCGTCGCGCGCGACTTTGGCGGCGGTTCGGGTGGAAGGCCTTCGCCGGATGCGATGTGTGAGCCCGGCTTTGTCGCCGTGGGCTTTCACGTGCAAACCGGGGAGTTCTTTAACCAGGCATGGCTCGACTGCGCTCGCTTGCGGCACGACGGCTCATTGGGAGATGACTTGAGAATGACGGGGAGGACCGGCAGTCCGGGTGGACGCCCAGTCCATGACGCCGTGTGTGGTGAAGGCCGCGCGCTACGCGGGTTGCAGGGACGAACCGGCGCGTCGATCGACATAGCTGTCGGCGAATGCAGCTCCGTCCGCGCCATTGCCGAGAGACGCGACGAGGTTAGGACTGAACTGACTGAGCCCGCAGAGCGCCCGCGTGCTGGGGGACATCCTGCCGAAGCGCAGTGTCCGCCTGGAATGGTGGTTACTGGTTTCCGTTCCATGAGTGGCGAATACATGGACCACCTGTGGATTGTCTGCTCTGCGATCGAGCACAACGACCGCGACGCTCGCAACGACCACGACGATCACAATCACCGCGACGATCGCAACTACTAACGCAACGATCCACTCAGCGAAACGGAACGCCGCAGGCCACGCGTTCGCGCTATAACTATCTGATCACGACACCCTGCGGATCGCTCCGCGAAGCTCACCATCGATAGGCGTGCGTATTTCCTGCGGTGCGATGGCAGATGCAGTGCGCTCGCCTTTGCGAATGAGCACGATCGCGGCCAGGATCGCCATCGATGCCAGCACGACCCGCATGGTCAGCGGTTCGGAAGCAAGCAGCCATCCCAGAAATACAGCCACCACAGGATTCGCATAAGTGTGTGTCGCCACGAGAGCAGGCGGGCACCGCTGCAGCAGCCACGTGTAGGCAGTGAACGCAACGATCGAACCGAAGACAATCAGGTATGCCAAACCCCACAGCGACTTGGAAGAAATGCTCGCCCAGTGCGTGGCATGAAACTCGCCGGTGACTCCCGCGGCAGCGAGCAGCATCAATGCGCCACAGATTGTCGGAAGCGCCGTGCGTCCCAGCGCATCGGTCGGAAGCTTTAATTTGGGTGAGATCACCACGCCTGCTGACCACGATAGCGAACCCACGAGCACAGCGAGCAGACCCACCAGGCTTGACCCTTTCACGGTGAGTTCCGCGCCAGTCAGCATGCCGACGCCGAGCACGCCCAAACCCAGGCCCAGCGCGCTAAGCCGGCTGATCTTCTGCTGGCCCATCGACCAGGCGAGCACCAGAATGAACATCGGTTCAGTTGCGATGAGCAGAGCCGCGAGGCCTGAGCCCACATACTGCTCGGCCCAGTGGAGCGTGCCATGACCAATCAGAAAGAACAACGCGCCTACAATGAGTCCAGCAATCCAGTTGGCGCGCGTGGGACGAAAGCCGCGAGCCCAGGCCCACGCGAGCAGAACCGTTCCAGCGATCGAGTGCCGGATGCCTGCGGTCACGAGCGGCGGAATGGTCTCGACCGCATAGCGAATCGCGAGGTAGGTTGAGCCCCACACGAGATAGATCGCGGCGAAAGCCAGCGCGAGTTGAATGGAGTAAGCGCGGCTGTGGCCGGTCGGATTTTTGGGTGAGTTGGGCACGAGCACGGGTCTGCCTCCAATGTTAAACATCTTTTCGTTTTTCAACCGGCCGCTGCGGATCAGGGCCATTATTTGCGCTGCCTGGTGGTTTATCATTCCGTAACCCCTAAATAACTTATCACCGGTTAGGTAAATCCTAGTCCGCGAATACTAACTTGTCAAGAAGCATTTGATGGTTAGATAATGGAATTGAGGAAATTGACCTCTGAGCGAAACGAAGGACAGTCGAAAAATCGTTAGGCGGCGTGCGCCGCGCTTTGATCTGATTGCGGGGAACGTGTGTCTCGATTTCGTAAACACACTCGACGACCGCTACATCAAGCCGAAAGAGCTGCTGGAGACCTATGTCGATCTCGCGCGGTTCGCGGAAGACACTGGGATTCTGGACTCACGGCAAGTCGACCGGCTTTACGAGCGGAGCGCGGTGGATCCGGAGCAGGCACAGCAAGTCTTGACTTGGGGCAGAGAATTGCGCGAGGCGATTCATGAAGTGTTCTTCGCGATCATGCACAAGCGTGCGGTGCCACCGGCGGCTCTTGCCCGGCTCAATGCTGATGTGCAGACTGCGGCGGCACATAGGCAGTTGGTCCCGGTGAAGAGCGGCTTCGAATGGAGATTCGACGACCTAAACGATCTCGACAGTGTGTTGTGGCCGATTGCGCGAGCGGCAGCGGATCTGCTCGCGTCGGATCAACTGCCTTATGTGCGGGCGTGCTTTTCTAAAACGTGCGAGTGGATGTTTCTGGATACGAGCAAGAACCATCACCGGCGGTGGTGCGACATGACGCGCTGCGGGAACCGGGCGAAGGTGCGGAATTTCTATGCGCGGCAGAAGAAAGGCGGATAACCACAGAGGACACGGAGGACACCGAGGGAATCGAGATCCGTCGGTCCTTAACGCAATGCCTCGGTCAGTGACGCCATAACAGCATCGATCCTTGAAAGTCAAATTCCCCACTCCTTCGACTGCGCTCAGGGCAGGCACTCTCGCAAAAAACGCGGCGAGGTTGGGGCACTCTCTTGCGTCTTTGATGCCCGAAGAGCACTCAACTATTTTGCAGGCTGGAAGTCCGCGTCGCCGAATTGCCAGAGGAGGAAGGACATTTCGTCGGCGTATTCCAGGTCGTGCTGGGCACGGGTGGAACCCATGCCATGGCCGGCGTCGTAGTCGACGCGCAACAGGACTGGCCTTTTGCTCGAGGTGGCGGCCTGCAGGCGAGCGGTCATCTTGGCGGCTTGCGAGGGATCGACACGCGGATCGTTGATGCCAGCGGTCAGCAGAATGCCTGGATAGGCCGTGCCATCTTTGACGTGCTGATACGCGTCCATAGCGTAGAGTCCTTTGAAGCCATCGGCGTCGGTGACAGTGCCAAACTCCGCGATGTTCGGCGGGCCGTTGGGAGTGAATTCCATGCGGAGCGCATTGGAGCAACCCACGCGGATAAGCGCTCCCGCGAACAGATCGGGACGCTGCGTGATCGCTCCTCCGATCAGAATGCCGCCTGCGCTGGTGCCCTCGCCTGAAAGTTTTTGCGCGCTGGTGTACTTGTGTTCGATGAGATATTGCGCGCTGGCGATGAAGTCATCGATGGTGTGCTGCTTGGTGAGCTTGTATCCGGCGCGGTACCACTCTTCTCCGTATTCTCCTCCACCACGCACGTGGGCGAAGGCGATCACGCCGCCACGCTCCAACCACGCCAGCCAGACCGGATCAAAAAAAGCGTCGTAGGAAATGCCGTAGGCACCGTAGCCGATGAGGTGCGTCGGGTGATTACCATCGAGCGTGAAGTTTTTGGAGTGGATGATGGAAAGCGGAATCATGGTTCCGTCAGCACTCTTGGCCTTGACCTCTTCCGCTTCGTAGGCTGAGGTATCAACGGGCAGAGGCGGCTGAATTCCGGTGTCGGGCATGTTCCCGGTCTTGGGATCGTATTGCAGCCAGCGCGGGGAGGTGGTCCAGGAAACTGCGTGGACGAGGGCGCCGGGTTCAGTGGCTATGACGGAAAGCTCGCCGACGGATTGGCCTTTGCCGACTGGGATGGCTTCGATCTTGCCATCGAAGGAGAGGCGGCGCATGCGGCCGATGCCGCCATCGAGATCGCGAATATAGATGCCGTCAAGGGCGACGTCCGCTTCCTGAACGACCACTTGGCTGGCGGGCACGACGACGGTCGCGTGAGCCACGTCGGGATTCTTGAGGCTGGTCCGAGTGACTTCGTAACGCGGCTTGTTCTTGTGAGTCAACATGTAGACGTCGTCGTTGTGAAGCGACAGGTTCGTTACCGCGGCATCCACGTCGAAGAGCTTCTTCCATAGAATGGGCTTCGAGTTGAGTTGATCGAGCGGGGCGTAGTAGGCGGTGGCCTCATTCTGCGTGCCATGCGCCAGGATTCCGAGGAGATAGGGCGATGCCGGCGAGTAAGTAACGAAGCTGATGTCGCTATCGTCCATCTTCAGGTCGGAGTACCCGTATCCAAAGACGAAGCGATCCTGTTCGGGATCCTGGCCGAGTTCATGAAGGTAGACGCGGCTGCGCTGCTCGAATGCGGTGCGAGGCATGTCGGGCGTGAGCTTTTGCAGGCGGTTGTAGACGAAAGATTTGTTTCCGGGGAGCCAGCCGACAGCGCCAAAGCGGGCGCGATCGATGGAGTCGGGTAACTGCTTTCCTGTGTCGGTCTGGAGAACGTGGATCACGCTTTCTTCCGAGCCTCCAGGGGAAATTCCGTAGGCGACGAGGCCGCCATCGAAGGAGGGCTGGAAGTAGTCGATGGAAAAATGGATCCCATCTTTGGTGAGCAGTTCGGGATCGAGCAGCAGGCGCTCGGGTGCGCTACCCTCCTTCACATAGAGCTTCACATTGTCAGCGCCGGGATCGGCTTTGAGATAGAAGAGCTTTCCTCCCCAGATCTGCGTGTTACGCACACGAGTGCTGGCGGTGTCGAGCGATTTGACCCGGGCGAGAAATTTCTCGCGGCCGGGGATGGCCGTGAGGGCGGAGCGCGTGTAGGTGTCCTGCGCTTTGAGCCAATCGGCGGCCTTGGCCTCGTGCCAGTTCTCGAGCCAGCGATAGGGATCGGTGACGGACTGGCCGAAGAAGACTTCGGTGACGTCTTGACGTTCCGTGGGCGGGGGACCGGATTGCGCTTGCAGAGCTGCCGGAATTGCGCACGTGGCCAGCACGGTAAGGGCGGCCAGAACGGTTTTAGGAAACGTAGCGATCAGCGGGCGGTGAGCGGAGGATGGCATCGCGGGTACTCCTTTTTGAGAGTAAGACGGGGCCCGGGTGGGGATGATAGCAGAGTGGGGGAAATTTGTTCACAGGCGTGTGCGGGGGATGAGGAGCATAAGCGCTAACTCTTATGCGCGGCAGAAGAAAAACGGCTAACCACGAGAGGACACGGAGGGCACAGAGGATTTCGAATTGTTTGATGCCGGCGCAGTTTTGCCGCGTTCGTCCGTGCGAGGTCCTTTGACATCATCAGGGCAGGTCTATTCACCTTGCAGCGACGCAATGCAGAGAGGAAGGGCTTGTCGCGGAAACTCCTGTCGAGGCCGCTGGTGATACCTTCTTGCATGGGATTCTTCGCTTCGCTCAGAATGACAGTTTCGTTTGTGAAAACTTTGTCCCAGATTTTGGGTTCCGGAGGCTATTGTGACTTCTCGCATTCTCGCTATCTTCATGCTGCTGGGTTCGGCGGTCGCGCAGAACGTGGTGCATTACACCACAACGACCGCCAATGTGAAATATCTGTTCGCGACGGCGGAGCCGGTGTTGCGGTTGAAGTCGGGAGACATTCTCGACACCAATACGCTCGACTGTTTCGGCAACGGCCTGAAGAAGCCGGGCGACACGTTGAGCATGGCGACGGGAGACAATCCGCTGGCGGGTCCGTTTTATGTAGAGGGAGCGGAGCCGGGGGACACGCTGGCAGTGAAGATTCTTGACTTACAAGTGGATGGAGATACGGGGATCGGCGCGTTCGCACCGGGGTTTGGGGCAATCAACGAAACGAACTACACGCCGATGCTGCATGCTCCGCTTCCCGAGAAGGTTTGGTTTTATCACATTGATCACGCGGCGAGCACGGCGACGTTCAAGGCGCTGGATTCTGATTTTTCGGTGAAGATTCCGGTGCATCCGTTCTTTGGGTGCATTGGTGTGGCTCCTGCGAATGGCGAGGCGCGCAGTTCGGTGGTGCCGGCGGAGTTTGGCGGGAATATGGATTCGCCTGAGGCCAGCGTGGGGAACACGGTTTATTTTCCGGTGAATGTGAAGGGCGGTCTGTTCTACATCGGCGATGGGCATGCGGCGATGGGAGATGGCGAGGTCGCGGGGACGGCGATTGAGGTTCCGCTGAAGGCACGGGTGCAACTGAGCGTGATCAAGGGACGCACGATCAGCTGGCCGCAGTTTGAGAATGACGATGCGATTATGACGGTGGGCGCGTATCGTCCGGTGGACGATGCGGTGCGCATCGCATTCACCGAGCTGGTGCATTGGATCCACAAGGATTATGGGTTGTCGGAGTTGGATGCTTACGAGTTGTTGTCGAAGGTGGCGAGGATTCATCTGAATGAGATGGTGGATCCGAATTATGTGGTTGTGGCTTCGATTGAGAAGAAGTATTTGCCGAAGAAGAAGTGAGATGAGAGTCGCGAGCTGAGAGCCGAGAGTCAAAAGCCAAAAACCGAGAGTCAAAATCCCCATCCCAACGTCGCAAAGGGCCCAGGTTAGGATGGGGCACGCTCGATAGTATGGGCGACCTTTGAGACGATCTACGCGAAACGCTGTAGGGACGGTATTACAACCGTGACCAGCAAAGGGGCATCTGAATGGGCGCTCGTCAGAAAGTAACCTCCTCCGCAGAAGGGTTGACTACGTTGTATGTCTTTCAACACCCGTTTGCTCTCGCTTGCCCTCGTCTCGGCCTGCGCCAGTACAGTTCTGGCATCCGCTCAGGCTACATCGTCACCAACTGAAGTTAGTAACTCCACTCAGGCAAGTACTTCGCCAGTTGCTTACGTTTACCTAACGAGTTCGCCAAGCAGCGGAAGCGTCCAGATGAACGGTTACGCCGCGGCTGCTAATGGTTCACTCACAACGATTCCAGGAACGCCTTTTGCAACGCCAGGCGGTGACATTGCCCTGAACGGAGAGTGGCTTTTCTCAACCGACGGCAACAACATCTATTCGTTCTCGATTGCTGCGAATGGCTCGCTGAAGCAGGTGGATAGTCTGCAGGTCGAGACCAGCGGAGGACTTGGAAATCTGTTTCTCGACCACTCCGGAACGTCGTTGTATGTCGATTACTACACCGAGAACAACGAGTACATGGCATACAGCATCGATAACTCCAGCGGCAAGCTGACCTATATGGACAACGTGATGGGAGGGCCGTCGATTGGAGCGGTAGCCAGTTTCGTTGGAAACAATGAGTACGCGTACTCGTCCAGTTGCTATCACTTCACTCCGGAAATCTACGGTCTGCAGCGCGCGAGCGACGGGGCGATTACGGAATTGAACATCACTCCGGCGATTCCGGCCACGAAGATTCCGGGTTTTTACTGTCCATTTCTGGCCGCCGCCGATCCAACCAATCACGTTGCGGTAGCGATGCAGCCGTTGAATAGCAATTGGGCGACTGTAGGTCCGTACGAGCTGGCGACCTACACGGCCGACAGCACCGGCAACCTGACCACGACCAGCACCTACGCGAATATGCCCAGTACGGAAGTGGCGGGAAGCTGGGGTCTGACGGACTATTGGATGTCCCCCTCCGGAAAATTTCTGGCAGTCGCGGGCAATCTCGGCTTGCAGATTTTTCACTTCAATGGCGCGAATCCCATCACCAAATACACCAACCTTCTGGTCTCCGAAGAAGTGGACCAGGTTTTCTGGGACAACTCCAACCACTTGTACGCGCTCGGCCGGACGGCGGGGAAGCTGTGGGTGTTTACGGTCACGGGGACGAGCGTGAAGCAGGCTCCGGGATCTCCTCATAGCATCACGGTCCCGGATTCCATGATTGTGCTGCCGAAGGTATAACGCGGTTCTCGTCGGGAAAAGCCCCACTTCTCGCGCAAAGAACGCGCGAGAAATGGGGCACCCGCCTGCAAACAGGCGCCAGGATCGCCGTGCATCATTTGCCGAAGATGTAGAACTCAAGCCCAAACTCATCAGAATCAAAAGCCCCGTCCTGTCTCTGCGAAAAACGCCAGGCGCGGGATGGGATTTTATGTGGCGAGAGAAGAGAAGGCTGGGGCTTGAAGGAGCAATCGCTTCGGCTCGCGAACGGGATCCGAATGTTTCTTGGCTAGGTAATGGTCAGAACCAGAGCTTGGCTGGTCCCACCGCTGGTACAACCTTCGTAGGATGAGTTTCCGCTGGGGGTGTTGATGGTGACGCTGGCTGTGCCAGGAGCGGTGATCAGCGTGGCGGTGAGCGTGACCGTGGCCTGGGTGCTGCTGACGACCTGCGTGGCGAGAGTTGTCCCGTTGATGATGACGACGGAGGACGCGACCAGGTGACTGCCATTTACGGTGAGCAAGAATCCCTGTTGCGCTTGAGCAAAGGTGATCGTGGTGGGTGAGAGAGAGGAAATAGTTGGGGCGGGACGGGCACTTCCGCACAGGGGATTGAGCGCGTTGCAGCCTTGCAGGAGAAGCACGGCGATTAGCAAAGTACAGAGAGGCTGCAGGGGAGAGGTGATTCGTTTCATGCAACATCGTACACCTGCATTCATGGGAGTGAGCGACCGTTAGTAACATGGGGAACCGCGAAACCACTTTTCAATCGGGACAGGTGGCCCACTTGAGCCACATACTGCTTTAGCGGTTGTGGTCGCGGCGGCGGAGGTAGTCGATGAACATTTGTTCGACGGGCTTGTCGTAGGCGATGAGGACGTGGCGGACGGTGTGTCCGCTAACGAAGTGGCAGACTTCCTCGGCGAGGTTCTTGGCGTGATCGCCGGCGCGTTCGAGAGACTGGGTCATGAAGATGACTTGCAGGCTGGCCTGGCGGTGAACGTTTTCAGGATTCTCGATGTGGCGCAGGAAGATGAGGTTGCGGAGGCGATCCATTTCGGCGTCGGCGCGGAGAACGTCGATGGCCTTGCCGATTTCGCGAGAGGAAAACGAGGCGCCGCAGTCGGTCAACATTTTCTCGAGGATGGTGGCCATCTGGGTGAGGTCGCGGGTATCTTCGGAGTCGATGCGTCCGCTGACGACGAGGGCGCTGTTGGCAAAGCTGAGCAGCAGGTCGCCGATGCGCTCGAGGCCGATCATGAACTTCATGCAGGCGAGGAGTTCGCGGGCCTCGGCGGGGCCGACTTCGGTGATGGCGGTGGTGACGCCGTTGTCGATTTCGGTGTCGAGCGTGTCGAGTTCGCGCTCGCGCTGGCGCAGGGAGTTCAGCAGAGCGGTAGAGCCGGTGGCGATTCCTTCGGCAGCGGCACCGGCGGCTTCCTTGGCCATGTTGCAGGCTTCCACGGTGCGGCGCACGATGTAGTGATGCGCCGGTTCAGGATCGGGAGCTTTGATCGCGGTACTCATGGGGACATCCGTTGAGCGCAAGGAACGGCGGTTGCGGATCTTGCCCGATCCTTGACGTCGCTTTCCTAAATTATAGTGATCGCCAGACAATTTAATTCACAATATGCCACTTTTCTGGTGCGTGGGTTAAAGGGGTGTGAATTCTGACCTCATTTTGAAACTGCGCAGGGTTCAGAACTTCGACACGGTATTGGCACGTCCTTGCGTGACCCATGCGTTGCTGCTGTCGAGCGCTATGAAGCCCGGACTGGATCCTGCGGCAATCGTTCCTGCGATCTCTCCAGTGCTCGCCACCAACTTGGTAAGGGTAACGTCATTGGCGTTTGATACCCAGATAAACCTGCCGTCGAAGGCTATCCCTTGAGGGTGTTTCCCCACGGGGTATGAGGCCACAAAACACGGCGGAGCGGAACAAGATTCGTTGGTGACTGCGGCGACCTTGCTCACTGAATGTCCCAGCACATTCACCACCCAAATGTTGGTCCCATCAAAAGCGAAGTTATACGGTGCAGCGCCGACGGTAACCCTGTGCAAGATGTTTCCATTGAGATCCAGTTCCTGGACGGCGCCGTTCCCACGCCCGTTGTAGCAGTTTACCCAGATGTGAGATCCGTCGAAGCCAAGGGCACTGGGAAGGCGGCAGTTAGGCAGCGCCGGATAATTCGTCGCAATGTCAGTCGCAACATTCAACTTGCTGACGCTACCGCTTGCATAGTTCGCGACCCAGACAGCGGAGCCATCAAACACCATCCCCTCGGGACCCGACCCAACACGATAGGTGTTTAGTATCGTGCCGTCGCGGGCACGTACCTTGGTGAGCATTCCAGAGCTGGTGCTGGTATTCGATACCCAGATGTTCGCGCCATCGTACAGCAGATATTGAGGAGTGAGTAACCTCGTGCTGTCGGTGATGGTTCTCACAGAGGAGCCGTCACTCACGTTGAATTCCTCAAGGGCGTTGGCCCCGTGGCAAGCTACCCAAATATGGGAGCCGTCGAACGCCACACCCTGAGGATCGGCACAAGTATCAAAGGTTTGCACCTGGGTTGCGGGATACCAACGCAAAAGCGCAGCCCGAACGGGATTGAGCGAGTTCTGCGCCCAGATCAGGAGAGTAACCAAGAATATGCCAAGTAGGAGTTGTAGGGAGCGCATCATGGGCGGCGACCTTCAGGCGACGCTCAGAAGCTCAGGCGCAGTTACGTTATGGTCAGAAATGGCACAAGATTCGGCAGGGGCACACAACGTAGCAAGGCTGACTTTCTCTGTCAAGGGGACCCGGGCTCGGTGCGGTTCGGAAGAGTGGCTACTACCTCACATTCCGTGAAATTTTGAATTCCGCGAATTCCTTTAGAAGGGCGCTTGAGCTTATGCGCGTGTGTCGATTCGAAAAAAAGGTTGCCAAGCTGAAGCGTGTCCGCCAGTCCCGATAAGAGTAATCGCGGCACTGGGGGACGGAGAAATCCTCAGTAGAGGTGGCGCGAATTCGTTCGGTGGTGCACTGAAATACGGAGACCAGCCCCGGTTGGGTTTTGTACTCAGCGAGCATCTCTTTTTTGCAATCAATTTCCGTATCCGTCAGGCGCCACTCCATCGGGATTGAACCAATATCGCGAAACTGCTGAAAGATGCCATGTCCGTTTTTGTTCACCGAGTAGAGGGGGAATTCGAAGCGTGGGAGCGATAGCTCAGAAGCAGCGTGCATTGCGAGAAAGCTGCAGGCATCGTGGTCGATATGGCCGCCCTCATAAGCATGCGAGAGCAAGGCATCAGGAGAGAATGCGCGGGCGATCTGGCAGAGGGAGCGTAACGCAGAGCGCAATTCGCGAAATAGATGCTGGTCAACAAAATACGACCCATCGGGTTTGGTCAGCCGCTGGAATCGGCATCCTGGAACGTGAGCGAGAGCGCGAAAAGCCTCCTGAAAGCGCGCCTCGGAATAGTCTTTGAGGGTGCGAAACCTACTCTCCAAGCCATAGTAGGGGGCAGCGCCGTCAGTGGCAAAAACAACCATCGGCGCGGCCATACGCTGGAGAAGACCGCCGCAGGCTAGGGTTTCATCGTCGGGATGCGCCACAAAAATCAATGGACGAGCAAATCCGAAGGACAAAGGTCACCTCGCCGACGGCTTTGATTGTTGGTACCGGATGTAACGGGTCATACGCTCTTTCCTGCAGGTGCGGGTGGTCTTGAGCCGAAACCTCCAATCTTCTGTATTTTTCTCAACGATTCGTAAGCGCTGGGCGGAAGAAAACTGAGACCGGTCTTGGCCAGCACGCGCCAGTCAATTCGACCGTAACGCATGCTCTGGAACATCTGATGTCGGGACGACGCATGATTTCCCGTTTGAAGGAGATAGGATCCGTAGTCGTAATACCGGTTGGCGATGGTCTTTCGCAGGAGGTCACACTCGAGCGCAGTCAAGTATGGGCAGGACCGCATCACGTGCTCGAAGGAGGCGATGCCACTGCTCACCGCCTGGTCGACGCTTGTCGTTTCGGACAAGCCGCCTCGTTGAGTGTGGCGGATGGCGAGTACTTCGGGAATAACGGCGGTCTCCCAACGAGCAGCAATCCGGAGCCAGAGGTTCAAGTCTTCGCAGACCGGCAGCGATTCATTAAAGAGGCCTACCTCATGGAGGCATTCTCGACGGACAACGACGGTGGGAGTGAAGACGTGACAGTTGTTGAGAAACTGCGCGAAGACCCTTCCGCCCGCTGGCGTGCCGACGCGTGCGAAATGTGATCCCGCGAAAGGACCAGTTCCGCCTGTCGAGCAGTCAGAATAGACCATGCCCACTTGGGAGTTTCGCCGCAGGAGATCGACTTGACGTTCCAGCTTTTCACATAGCCATTCGTCGTCCGCATCGAGAAAAGCCACGTATGGGCTGTTTGAGAGGCGAATGCCGCGGTTGCGCGCAGAGGCTTGACCGGCGTGGGGCTGGCTAACGCTGCAAACACGACTGCCGTAGGAGCGAAGGATTGCGCCTGTTTCGTCGGTTGAACCATCATCGATCGCGTAGACGAGATAATCGGGGTGCGTTTGGGCGAGAACGCTGTCGATCGCCCTCGCGAGGAAGGCGGCCGCATTGTAACAAGGGATGACGACGGCGACTTCACGGAGAGAATTCATCTCGTGCGCACAATTATGAAGCGAACGGGGCTCTCTTGCGGTATCGGCGCTGACCCCCGCTCAGCTGATATACGAACCAATAATCATAGAAGAGCATTCGGGATAGTTGTCATGAATGTGTCACGTACGTTACGGGCAAGGGCGCTCGGACGCTCCGTTCTGACTACGAAGCGGTGGGAAGCGTGAAAAGGAAGGTGCTGCCGTGGCCGAGTTCGCTTTCGGCGCGGATGGAGCCGCTGTGAGCCAGCATGATGTGTTTGGCGATGGCGAGGCCGAGTCCGGTGCCGCCGGATTCGCGGGAGCGGGCTTTGTCGACGCGGTAGAAGCGCTCGAAGAGGCGAGGCAGATGTTCGGAGGCGATGCCGGCGCCGAAATCCTGGACATAAAACTCAATGCCGCGCTTGGCGGGACGCGCACCGAGCAGGATGCGTCCGCCGGAGCGGCCATATTTCATGGCGTTGTCGATGAGATTCGAAAAGACCTGATGGATCGCTTCGCGGTCGGCCCGCACTGGGGGCAAGGTTTCGATGGAGCCGTGATCTGCATTTGTCTCCACGATGTGCAAGTCCACTTCCTGGCCGCGGGCGATCTCCCGGAAACTCTCTTCGGCGTCGTGCAGGAGTTCGATGGGCGGAACGCTTTCGGTGTCGAAGCGGGTCTCGCCGGATTCAACGCGCGCCAGAGTCAGGAGATCTTCGGTGAGTCGCGCCATGCGGGCAGCGTTCTTGCGGATGATTTCGAGGAATTCACGATTGGGACCGGAGTTTTCGGAGCTGAGATCGAGCAGGGTTTCGGAGTATCCCTGAATGGAAGTCAGCGGAGTTCGGAGTTCGTGAGAAACGTTGGCGATGAAATCGCGGCGAGTTTTTTCGACGCGCTCGGTCTCGGTGAGGTCGCGCAGGACGGCGACAGCGCCGCCATCGGGCAGAGGCGCGGCGGTGACATCGAAGGCTCGGCCGGGCACGATCGATGTGGCGCGCGTGGTCTTCACCTGTTTCGTGTCGGTGGCGGCTTTGACGGCGGCGAGGAAATCGGGATCGCGGATGGTTTCGACGACCGGAGCATTGAGGCGCGTGTGTTGCGGGACGAGACGATCCAAGGGCTGGTTCGCCCACTGCACGAGGCCGTCGGAACTTATTGCGATGACGGCGTCTTGCATGCTGTTGAGCAGAGTCTCGAGTTGGCGCTGGCTGGAGCGCACGGCGGCGAAGCTGCGTTCGACTTGTCCTGCAGTTTTGTCGATGGCTGCCGCGACGCGGCCGATTTCGTCTAGCGGTTTGTCTTCGACGCGGGCACGGAGATCACCTTGCTCGATGCGAGAGGCCACTTTCACGATGCGCTCGAGGCGGCGGGAAGTAAAGATGGATGCGGTGGCCGCGATGAGCAAGGCGATGCACAAGGCGATCGTAGATCCCCAAAGGAGGCGGCGGTTGACCTGCGCCTGGACCGCTTCCACATCGGAAAGCGGATAGGCCAGCCGAACGGCGCCACCGGAAACCGGGACGGCGACATACAGAAATGGAATGCCGAGAGTGGCGCTGCGGCGCTCGTTCTCTCCGGTCTTTCCGGCGAGGGCGGCGGCAAACTCTTTGCGGGCGGCATGGTTTTCCATGTTCGCGGGATTGGATTCGGAGTCGGCGAGAACTTTGCCGGAAGCATCGATGATGGTGGCGCGAGCTCCGGCGGCGAGGCCTTCCTGGGCGGCGATTTCGGTTAAGGTGTGAATCTTGTCGGTTTCGACACGGTGGGCGAAGAGAAGAGTCTTCTGGGTAAGGTTGCGCTCGATCTCGGTGCGCAGAGAGGCCTGCCAGGCGCCGCCGAGCATGACGTCGAGAATAGCAGCGGTGGCGGCGATGACGATGAGGAAGACAGCGAGGAGCTTGAAGAAGATGCGGTTCTTCACGTTCTTGGGATGCTCCGGATGCTGCTCATCATTTGGGGACCTCGAAGCGGTAGCCGGCGCCGCGGACAGTTTTCAGATAACGCGGGTTTTCTGGGTCGGGCTCGATTTTTTCGCGTATGCGGCGGACGTAGACGTCGACGGAACGCGGAGTGACGTAGGCGGTGTCGCGCCAGACGGAGTCGAGAAGATGGTCGCGGCTGAAGACGCGTCCTTTGTGGCGGGCGAAGTAATCGAGCAGGCGAAATTCCGTCGCGGTGGTGGGAACCACAGCTCCGCGCACGGTGAGAGTCATGGCCGAGGGATCGATCTCAATGTCGCCGACTTTCATCGGACTGGGCGGCAGCGGGCGCTCGAAGCGGCGCAGAACAGCTTTGACCCGGGCAACGAGTTCGCGCGGGCTGAAGGGCTTGGCGATGTAGTCGTCGGCTCCGAGTTCGAGGCCGAGCACGCGGTCGGCTTCACTGCTTTTTGCCGTAAGGAAAATTACCGGCACGGCAGACAAGCCAGGGGTCTGGCGAATGTTGCGGCAGATTTCCAGGCCGTCTTTGCCGGGAACCATGATGTCGAGGACGAAGAGCGCGGGACGCTGGCGTTCGGCGTCGGCGAGGACGTTGGCGCCGGTGGGATACACGCGGACCGTGAAGCCTTCGTTTTCCAGGTGATGACGGACCAGGCGGGAAATGTCGGGATCGTCTTCGACGACGAACAGGCTTGGTTTCACGGGATTATTGTAAATGGAAAGCAGTTGCGTGTTGCCAGTTGTCAGTCGTGAGAGGCGCCGCGAGGGTGGAATTTCATCGGATTGTAACAATACGAAAGCAAAATCCTCACCACAGAGGGCACAGGGGATCACGGGGGAGACCCGCTTTCGTTGATTACAGAGTAACGACCAAGTTGAGAGCCTTATCGATTGCAAAGCGCGTGGCAGGGGGGATGACCGTGGTGGCGCTGTATTCGGTGATGATGGCGGGGCCGGGGTATTGTTGGCCGGGATTGAGTTCGTCGCGGGAGTAGATTTTCGTTTCTTGTTTCTTGCCTTCGAACAGGACGGGGGCTTTGAGTGAGGAGAGCCTGCCGAGCTTTGCTCGGCCTGGACCGCCGAGGGCGGCCGTCCCCACATGATCCGTCCTTCCCACATGGCCTTTCTTGCTTACTCCGGTTGTGGTGGATTTCACAATTGCGCGGAGGCGGAGCGTTACCAGTTCGACTTCGCGATTGGGATGGGTGTAGCCGTAGCGGCGGTGGTGTTCTTTTTCGAAGTCGTGGAGGAGATTCTTTGTGAAAGGGAGATTAAGTTCGTATCCCTGGCCGCGGTAGCGGACGTCGATGCTGCGGTGATAGTGAGGACTTCCTCGCCAGTGCTTCCTGGCGAAAATCTTGAGCGGCGGATTTTTCCAACGCTGCGAATTCACGATTCAGTTGCTCGCGCGGGAACTTTTCCTGAGACGCGCCACAGCACTGTACGCGAGTAATCTTTCACGACGTCGCTGGCGAGAATTCCGAGGGCGGAGAGTGCGCCGGGAAGCGCAGGAACGATGACGTGGGGAATGCTGAGGGCCTCGGCGAGGGCGCAGGCGTGCAGGCCTCCAGCGCCGCCGAAGGCGACGAGGGCGAAGTGGCGGGGGTCGCGGCCGCGCTCGATGGAGACAACGCGGATGGCTTTTTCCATGGTGGCGTTGACGACGCGGATGACTCCGGCGGCGAATTTCTCCAGGGTCGAGTTGGCGTTCTGTTTCTTCAACCACTCTTTGGTGACGTCGCGGGTGCGGTCGAGATCGAGCGTGAAGTCGCCACCGAGAAAGCGCGTGGGTTGCAGGCGTCCGAGGAGAAGATTTGCGTCGGTGACGGTGGGCTGAGGCCGCGTCCGTAGCAGATGGGACCGGGATCGGCTCCGGCGGATTCGGGACCGACGCGGAGAACTCCGGCGGCGTCGAAGCGGGCGAGCGAGCCTCCGCCGGCACCGACGGTGTGGATGTCGAGCATGGGGACGCTGATGGGGAGGCCGGCGATCTGGGCGTCGTTGGCGGTCTTGATTTCGCCTTCGACGAGGGAGACGTCGGTGGAAGTGCCTCCCATGTCGAAGGCGATGATGCGATCGAAGCCGCTGGCGCGGGCGGTGGCGACGGCGCCGACGACGCCTCCGGCGGGGCCGGAGAGTACGGTGCGGACGGGCTCGCGGGCGGCGGTGGAGAGGGCGGTGATGCCTCCGGAGGATTGCATGACGAAGATGCGAGGGGCGGGGGCTTCCGGCTTCCGGCTTTCGGCTTCGCGGCAGAAGCCGCGCAGCCACGGTGGCTAAAGCCGCTGAATCTTTTTGTGCGCTTTTCGCGGCCCTGAAGGGCCGCTCTTGCCACAAGTTTCCCTGGACTCGGCCCTCCAGATTTTCCAGGTAACGCTGCATGACTGGTTGCAGGTAGGCGTTGATCACTACTGTGGAGGTGCGTTCGTATTCGCGGAATTCGGGGAGGATCTGGTGCGAGATGGAGAGCGGGACTGCGAGAGACTTCAGCGCTTCCGCGACGGCTTCTTCATTTCTTGGATTTGCGAAGGAGAACAGGAGCGAGATCGCGATCGACTGCGGCTTGGCGGTGGCGAGTTGTTCCGCGAGAGTCTGCAGTTCTTGCGGACGTAGGCGCGGTGAGGATTTCGCCGTCGCTGGCGGTGCGTTCGTTGATGCCGAAGCGGAGATCTTTGGGGACCAGCGGTTCGATGCGGTCGAAGAAGAAGTCGTAGAGTTTGGGGCGGGCCTGGCGTCCGATTTCGATGGCATCTTCGAAGCCGGCGGTGGTGACGAGCGCGGTGCGGGCGCCTTTGCGTTCGAGCAGCGTGTTGGTGCCGACGGTGGTGCCGTGGAGGAGGATGAGTTCACCGTCGTGAGCAATTTTGCGGATAGCTTCGACGATGGCTTGGGAGGGATCGGCGGGGGTGGAGAAGACTTTCAGCATGCTGAGACGGCGGTCCGGGATTCGATCCAGACGCAGTCGGTGAAGGTGCCGCCGGTGTCGATGGCGATGCGGAGGGGTTGGGGGCGGCGGGGCATGAGAGGGTAGGGTAACATTCGCGCGTACCCGCGAGACATAGGGCACCGTCGGTGGTCATCGCTACCAACGGCTCGTTTAGGTGGCGGGAGGTTACATAGGTCCTTCGCTTCGCTCAGGATGACAATGGTGAGGTGCGGCTATGAGATATGAATTTCTAGTGGAAACGTATGCCACCGAGCGAGTGAAGGTGGTCAGCGTGTGGAGTGAGTTCCGCGATGAGGATCTGCGGGTGCGTCCACGGGATGGTGACCCTCGGGGGCGCAGCGTGCTGGAGCAAATGGTGCATCAGTGTGTGAGTGAGGACTTGTGGTTTCGCATGCTGGGGATTGATGTGGGGGCTCCGCCGCTTCCGGCTTCAGAGACGCGGATGGAATTCATGAAGCAGTACGCAGAGGACAGCGGGAAGCGACTGGCAGCGTTGCAGTCGAAGGATGAGGGCTGGTGGGAGACGGACACGAAATTCTTTGAGGTGCAACGGTCGCGGGCGTGGGTGATGGTGCGGCGGATGACGCACACGTCGCATCATCGCGGGCAGTTGATGGCGATGCTGAGGATGTTGGGGCGCGAGGTGCACAGCAATTATGGACCGACGGCGGATACGGGCGGGCTGATGGCGAATCATGCGCCGACGATTTATTCGTATGCGAGCTTGGAGGAGGCGCTGGCGGGTGGGGCGAAGGCGGTCTTGCCGGTTGCGGCAGGGAAGGCGGTTACGGAGAGGCCGGGATAGCTTCACTTTTTCGCGACGGCTTTGTTTTGGCTTCGGGACGCGGGCGGGGCGCCCGCGCCACCTAGATCCTTCCGCCTCGCTGCGCTTAGCGGGACAGCCGAAGGCGGCTGTCCCCACATAATCCACTTCAGCCTCTTCCGATTACTTTGTGGTGAAGGCCAGGGTCAGCAGCGTTTTCTGTTCTACCTCGTGAGCCTTCGCGCTGCCGGTGGCGGGGCTGGCGCCGGAACTGCGTTTCACGCTCAGTACCGGGCGATCTCCGGCGATGCGTTTCAGGCGAGGGAGCATGTTGAACAAGGCTCCCATGTTGGCCGGCTCTTCCTGCACCCAGACGATGTCGGCGTTCTTGCCGTGGCGGTCGAATTCGGCGACGACTTCCTGCTCGGGGAACGGGTAGAGCTGTTCGAGGAAGACGATCGCGGTGGTGGTGTCTTTTCTCTTCTTGCGCTCGGCGTGGAGTTCGTGGCCGATTTTTCCGGTGCAGATCAGGATGCGGTCGGCTTCTCCGACTTCGGTGTCGGGGATGACGTTCAGGAAATTCTTGTGGGTGAAGTCTTCGATCGGCGAGCTGGCGTCGGGATGGCGCAGCATGCTCTTGGGCGTGAAGACGACCAACGGCTTGCGCCAGTGGCGCAGGGCTTGACGACGCAGCAGGTGGAAATACTGCGCGGCATTGGACGGCTGCGCGATCTGGATGTTGTGCTTGGCGGCGAGTTGGATGAAGCGCTCGATGCGGGCGCTGGAATGTTCCGGGCCCTGGCCTTCGTAGCCGTGGGGCAAGAGCATGACGACGCCGGAGAGCAGGTTCCACTTGGCTTCTCCGGCGCTGATGAACTGGTCGATGATGGCCTGCGCGACGTTGACGAAGTCGCCGAACTGAGCTTCCCAGAGGACCAGCGATTCGGGATAGTCGCGGCTGTAGCCGTATTCGAAGCCGAGGACTCCGGCTTCGGAGAGCGTGGAGTTGTAGATTTCGCAGCGGGCCTGGCCCGGCGCGATGTTTTCGAGCGGCACGTATTCGTTTTCGTTTTCGATGTCGATGAGGACGGAGTGGCGCTGGTTGAAGGTGCCGCGGCGGGAATCCTGTCCGCTGAAGCGCACGTGGGTGCCGGATTTCACGAGGCTGGCGAAGGCCAGGGCTTCGGCCATGCCGTAATCGACGGGGCGCTTGCCTTCGCCCATTTCCGCGCGCTGTTCGAGAAGCTTCTTCACCTTCGGATGGATGTGGAAGCCTTCGGGGTAGGTGGTCAGGCGAGCGGTGAGTTCCGAGATCTCGTCGGGCGCGAGTCCGGTTTCGACTTCGTATTCGGGTCGATAGAGGCCGCCGAAGTAGTTGTTCCAATATTTCGGGAGTTCGCGCATCAGGGGCTTGTGCTTGATGCTGCCGGCTTTTTTCTGCGCGGCTTCGAATTCGGCCTTGATGGCGTCGGCTTGCGCCTGCGCGTCGGTGGCGCCGATGTCGTCGGCGTAGATTTCCCAGAGCGGCGGGTGCTCTTTGATCTTCTTGTAGAGAAGCGGCTGCGTGATGGTGGGATCGTCGACTTCGCTGTGGCCGTGGCGGCGGTAGCCGATGAGATCGATGACGACGTCGGTGCCGAACTTGTAGCGGTACTCGGTGGCGAGGCGAGCGACGCGCACGACGGCGTCGACGTCTTCTCCGTTGACGTGGAAGATGGGAATCGACTGGCGGCGCGCGATGCAGGCGGCGAAGCGCGTGGAGTGCTCTTCGGTGTAGCTGGTGGTGAAGCCGAGAAGGTTGTTGACGACGACGTGGATGGTGCCGCCGACGGTGTAGCCGGGGAGGTCGGCGTAGTTCATGGTCTCGGCGAGGATGCCTTGTCCGGCGAATGCGGCGTCGCCGTGAACGAGGAGCGGGAGATATTTTTCGCGTCCGCCTTCGCCGGTGCGGTCCTGTTTGGCGCGGGTGCGGCCGACGGTGACGGGATCGACGGCCTCGAGATGGCTGGGATTCGAGACCAGGTGGATGTGAACCTTTCCGCCGCTGCGCGTGTGTGTATTCGCCGGTGGCGCCCATGTGATACTTCACGTCGCCGGAGCCGAGCACGCTGCGCGGATCGACGTCTTCGAATCCGGCAAAAATTTCCTGCGGCGGGACGCTGCGCGACGTGGGCGATGACGTTGAGACGTCCGCGATGGCTCATGCCCATGACTAGCTCGATCGCGCCGAGACGGGCAGCGGTGTCGAGAACTTCGTCGACGAGCGGGATGAGGGCGGTGACACCTTCGAGCGAGAAGCGCTTGCTGCCGAGATAGCGCTGCTGCATGACCTGCTCGAAGACGTCGGCGCGCGTGAGCAGGTCGAGGATGCGCTGCTGGTCTTCTTCTGTCACTTCGTAAGCTCCGGATTCCATGCGCTCGTAGATCCAGCGGCGGCGTTCGGGGGAATAGATGTGGTTGATCTCGACGCCGATGGTGCTGGAGTAAATCGCGCGGGCTTCGCGGGCGTATTCGCCGTCGTGTTCGAGTTCGGGCGTGTCGCGGGGACGGAGGAAGCCGAGGGGATCGAGGTCGCCCTCGAGGTATCCCCACTGGCGGTAGGCGTTAAAGACGCGTTCGCGCTCGGGGTTGGAGCCGTTGTTCGTTTCGGCGACAGCAGTGCGGGAGCCGCCATTGGATGTCTTGGTTTTCGGGGTCATAGGAGTGCAGTTACTAGAATAAAGGATGCAGCGTCGAGCGTGCAGGATTCTGGCAGCAGGATCTTCACCACAGAGGGCACAGAGGATCACAGGGGAAATGGATCGCTTGCAAAGTCAAAAGCCCCACTCTCTCGCAAACAAAGCGAGAAGATGGGGCACCCTGCGAAGGGCTAACTACTTCTTGTGGCCACCGAAGTTGAACAGATCCATCAAGTCGCCAATGGCGGGGCTATTCAATGGAACGTAGGGGTTCGTTGAGGCTGTGACGGGGTTGGGGAAATTGTCACGGCTGCGGGTTGTGACCGGGGCCAAGCCCCAGTTCGCTTCGATGAACTTCAGGACCGAAACGTGATCGGCATAGACGTGCGAGATGTGACCGGCCTTGGTGAAGGGAGAGATGACGATAGCGGGAATTCGGGTGCCATCGCCGAAGTAGTCAAGAGGCTGAACGTAGCCGGAGTCATAGTAGCCACCGCCTTCGTCGAAGGTGACGATGATCGCGGTGCTGGCCCACAGGTCCTGGTTGGCCTGGACTCGATCGACGATCTTCTTTACGAAGCCTTCGAACAGGTTGAGCTTCGAAGACGCCGGGTGGCCGTCGAGCCATCCGTCAGGTTTCACGAAGGAAACTGCCGGGAGTTGCCCTTTCTGAATCGCCTTGATAGAGATTGAGTTCGTCCTGAAGGTGCTGGGCGCGGGTGGAACTCGTCATGATCGAGCGTGGCGTACTGGAAGGGGTTGCAGATGTTGCAGTACGTGTTATCGGGAGTGACGTAGTTGTTGTAGGGGTTGGCGAGGTAAGTGTTCCACTGGTCGCCGAAGTACGCCCAGGTGATGTGCTTCTCGTTCAATTCATCGCCGATCGTGCGCAGGGGCGAGGGTGGAATGGTGAACACGGTCGACGCAGGGTTGCCGATGTCCAGATAGGCGTTGGTACCGTCGCCGTAGTATCCGGGATTGTAGTTGTTCAGGAGATAGAAGTGTCCGGGATCGCAGTTGGGGCCGATCGGCTGCGAGAGTGCACCCAGATAGCTGACGATTTGAGAGACGCCGGGCTGGCTCAGGTCGGAACAGTCGGTATAGGTTCCACCGCCGTAGGAGGCTGAACCGTAGGAGCCACCGCCGTAGCCGTCTTCGGTGTACCAGTTGTTGGTGCCGACCTGCGGGTCGGGATTTTCAATCTCGTCGACGATGCCAGCGTTCGACGTTCCCGCGGCAACGAGTTGATTGTGCGGCGGCTCAGCGGGATCTCCGTTAGAAGCGGCGAACCAGATCGCATCACCCGTGCCGAGCATGACGTGGTTGGCGCCCGTTCCGCCCATCACCGCCTGATGGTAGTTATCGCTCATCGCGTAGTTGTCGGCGAGGTACTTGAGGTAAGGCGCATCACCTTGCTGCATGTTGTAGAAGCCCATGGAGGTTGAGCCTTCTTTGGTGGTGGTGTCGTTGAAGTTCGCAGACCTGAGGCAGACCGTTGGAGCCTGCGCCGATGGTGGTTTCGACCCACGGGAAAAGATCGCCGCTGCATCCGCTGGGATTCGAGGAGGTAGCTTTGGCGGTGTTGCAGTCCATCTGCTGCCACATCTGGTAGAAGCGGTGGACCGGGCTGTTGTCGTAGGCATCGTAGGGATGGGTGGAGGAAGTGATCTGGAACGGGCCGGAGGGGAGAGTGGTCGCGTTCGGAATGCGCGTGTCGACATCGCCATGGTTGAGTCCGGTGCCGCCGGTGGTGAGGTAGACGTAGTAACTTTCGGGCAAGCCCGTATTCGTACAATTTGGCAGTCGCTACATCCGGAAAGGGCGGAGTGGTGTAGCCGCCGGCGAGCACCGGGGGCAGGACGGGATAGGCGGTGTTGCCGGATGGGCTGAGTTGGTAGCCGTCCGCACTGGTATCGGTAGCGGCAGACTGACTGGCCAGTGAGAAGTTGGGGCCGGGGGTTCCATCTGCAGTTGACGATGCCCTTGGAGAGCAGGTTCGAAACTGTATCGCTGCCTTTCGGCTGGTAGGTTGCAAAAATGTGATCAAAGGTGCGGTTTTCGCCAATGATCACGATCACGTGCTTGATGGGGGTGGTGGTGGATTCGTGGGCGGGATCTTGAGCGGCGGCGGGAAGCGGCGCTCCGAGATTGGCGATGATCGCGAACAAGGCTGGTCGCCAACGGCAGCGTGCTGCCTGGCTTGCGCCAGGAAACCTGGTGCAGACATGATTTTTCCTCCTGAGAGAGAACTACAGCACCGAAGGTAGTCGGGAAGCAGTTACGGCGAAGGTGACGCCGGGATGAATTGCAGATTAAAAACAATCCACAGCGCCTGGGAATTGGGAGCGCCGATGAAAGAGACATCCTGCTGAAAAGATTGGCGAAGCAATTGTGAACGTAAAGCTAAGGTTACGAAATTTGCACAGCATGCCAAACTTTCTGGAGTAATTCCTGTAGAACTTATGAGGCCTGTGAGCGCCGCGGCATGAGAGGCGCCAGAGTGAGGGACAATGACAAGACCCGGTGTACCAACTCTTATGGGGATTCCGTTTGATGCGTACTCTTCCTATTTGCGCGGGGCGGCAGAGGCTCCCGCAGAAGATTCGCGAGGCGCTGCGTTGTGATGCGTCGAACTCGTGGACCGAGTTGGGAGTGGATTTGGGCGCGGCTGGGGTTTACGAGGATGAGGGCGATCTGCAATTTGCGGAGAAAGATGCATTCGCTACGATTGAGGCTGGCGTAGGAGCGTTGCTTGACCGAGGCAAGCGGCCCGTGTTGCTGGGCGGGGATCATTCCATTACGTTCCCGATTGTGAAGGCGTTTGCACGGCGATATCCAGAGCTGACAATTTTTCATTTGGACGCGCATCCGGATTTGTATGAGGAGTTCGAGGGGAACCGGCTGTCGCACGCGTGTCCGTTTGCGCGGATCATGGAAGCGGGGCTGGCGAAGCGGTTGGTGCAGATTGGGATTCGAACGATCAATCGCCATCAGCGGGAGCAGGCGCAAAGATTTGGAGTTGAGGTTGTCGAGATGCGAGCGCTGCCAGCTTACGAGAAGTTGAAGGCGGACGGGCCGGTTTATATCACCTTTGATATGGATGTGCTCGATCCGGCGTTTGCGCCGGGCGTTTCGCATCGCGAACCCGGGGGAATGTCGGTGAGGGAAGCGATTGCGCATCTGCACGCGATTGAAGGAGAGATCGTGGGCGCCGATCTGGTGGAGTTCAACCCGGTACAGGATGTAGCGGGCGTGACCGCGACCGTAGCGGCGAAGATTCTCAGGGAGATTTTGGGGAAGATGATTGCGGGTTGAGGCTTCTGGCGCAGCATTCGAGGATGAATCAAACAAGAGCTTGAACCACAGGGGACACAGAGGACACGGAGGAAATGATCGTCCCGGGGAGTCGAACCGCGCCAGTTTGGCTCAGTTCGGGTACAGTAGGTAGGTACATTTCGGTCTTCGACTTATGGAGAACAACGTTCAAGGATTCGTAGCGAAGGGTTTGCTGGTCGCAGGTTTGGCGGCGAGCGCGATCACGGTTAGGCTGCTCTGGAAAAGCGGCACAAAATGCTCAGGCGGGCGGGCCAGGGGCGATGCCAGTCAAGGTGCTCGAGGCGAAGGCAGTCCCGGTCAACGATGCGTCCGAGTACGTGGCCACGCTGAAGTCGCGCGAGTCGGCGGTGATCATGCCGCAGGTGGAGGGGCAGATCACGCAGATTTTCGTGCACTCGGGCGAGCGGGTGGAGGCGGGCAGTCCGATGATCGAGATCGATCCACTCAAGCAGCAGGCCACGGTGAAGAGCCAGGAGAGCGCGCGGGCCGCGCAAGCAGGCGCAACTGAGCTGGGCGAAGAAGCAGTATGAGCGCACCCAGGGACTCTCGGCCGCGGGGGTGGTGAGCAAACAGGATCTGGATCAGGCGAAGTCGACGTTGGATGCGGCCCAGGCCCAGATGGACTCGCTCGATGCGCAGGTCAGGGAACAGCAGGTGCAGCTGCATTACTACAAGGTGGTCGCGCCGCGCAGCGGGATTGTGGGAGATATCCCGGTGCACGTGGGAGACCGGGTGACGACCACGACCCAGCTGACGACGGTCGATCAGCCGGGCAGCCTCGAAGCCTATGTGTATGTGCCGATCGAACATTCGTCGCAGCTGAAGATGAATCTGCCGGTGCAGGTGCTCGACAGCGACGGCAAGGTGCTGGCCGATTCGCGAATCAGCTTTATTTCTCCGCAGGTGGATAACACGACGCAGACGCGTGCTGGTGAAGGCGCGCATTGCCAACGGGAACGATGCGCTGCGCCAGTCGCAGTTCATCCGGGCGCGCGTGGTGTGGGGAACACATCAGAATCCGCAGGTTCCGATCCTGGCAGTGTCGCGGCTGGCGGGCCAGTATTTTGCATTCGTGGCCGAACCCCAGAATGGCGGCGTCGTTCGTGGCGCGGCAAAAGCCGCTGACCATCGGGCAGACCGTGGGCAACGACTACGAGGTGAGTGACGGCATCAAGCCCGGGGATAAGGTCATTGTTTCCGGGACGCAGTTTCTGCGGGACGGGGTGCCGGTGATTCCGCTGAGTTAGGGCGTCCGGCTCACGGCGTCCGGCGGCCAGGCGACGAGATTTGAATATTGATTCGCAGTTGCTAGGTTGCATCTCGAGGCTCTGAACCGGAAGCCGGATCGCGGAAGCCGGAAGCCGTTTCCAACACAGTTGTAGTTCATCATTGAGCAGCAAGAGCTGCACACGGGATTCTTCATGTTTGTTAACTTCTTCATTCAACGTCCGGTGTTTGCCACGGTTTGCGCTCTGCTGATTGTTCTGGCGGGCGCGGCGGTGATACCGACGCTGCCGATCGCGCAGTTTCCGAATCTGGCGCCGCCGCAGGTCGGCGTCACCAGCGTCTACATTGGGGCGAGCGCGCAGACGGTGGAAAGCGCGGTCACGATTCCCCTCGAGCAGCAGATCAACGGCGCGGAGGGGATGAAGTACATCACTTCCACCAGCGGCAATGATGGAACCAGCAGCGTGGTCGCTACGTTCGATCTGAATCGCGATCCGGACCTGGCGACGGTCGATATTCAGAACCGCGTGAACACGGCACAGGGACGGCTTCCGGGCGCGGTGAAGGCCGTCGGCATCACGACGCAGAAGACCTCGCAGAACTTCGTGTTCGGCGCGGCCGTCTTCTCCGACAAACAGCAGAATTACTCCACGCTGTTCATGAGCAATTATCTCGACGTGTATGTGCGAGATTCGCTGAAGCGCATTCCGGGCGTCGCGGATGTGATCATCTTCGGCGAGCGCAAGTACTCGATGCGGCTGTGGCTGGATCCGGTGCGCATGGCGGGACGCGCGCTCACGGCACCCGATGTGGTGAACGCACTCTCGGAGCAGAACGTGGAAGTCGCGGCCGGGCAAGTTGGACAGCAGCCCGCCGTCGCCGGGACAGCAGTACCAGGTCAGCGTGCGGGCGGTGGGACGGTTGAGCGAGCCGGCGCAGTTCGACAACATCATTCTCAAGACGAACTCCGACGGCACGCTGGTCCGGCTGAAAGATGTTGGGCACGCGGAACTGGGCGCGGAGAGCTACGCCAACGATCTGCAATTCAACGGGCAGGATGCGGTGGGACTGGGCGTGACGCAGCTCTCGACTGCGAACGCGCTCGACGTGGACCGCAGAGCGATTGCCGAACTGGACCGGCTCTCGAAGAGCTTCCCTCCCGGCATGCACTACAAGGTCGCGTTCGACACCACCGACGCGGTGGGCGAATCGATTCGCGACGTGATCTTCACGGTAGGGTCGGCGATCCTGCTGGTCATTCTGGTGATCTTTATCTTCCTGGGCGACTGGAGGACGACGATGATTCACTTCATCGCCACTCCGGTTTCGCTGATCGGCACTTTCGTCTTCGTGAAGTTGCTCGGCTTCTCGGTCAACACGCTGACGTTGTTCGGCATCACGCTCGCCACGGGCCTGGTCGTCGACGACGCCATCGTCGTGATTGAAAACATCGAGCGCCATATCGCGGAGGGCGAGCACGACTCCCACAAAGCGGCGGCAGCGGCCACGGCCGAGATTACCAGCGCCGTCATCGCCACCTCGCTGGTGCTGGTTGCCGTGTTTGTGCCGGTTGCGTTCTTTCCCGGGACGACCGGCATTCTGTTTCGCCAGTTTGCGCTGACCATCGCGTTTTCCATTGCCATTTCGGCGTTCAACGCGCTCACGCTGGCTCCGGTGCTGGCGGCGATTTTTCTGAGCGGCGCCCACCGGCAAAAAGTGGTGGTGGCTGCAAAAGTTTGACGACGGCGTTATCGCCGTCACTCGATGGGTACCGCGCCCTGCTGCATCACGTGCTGAAGTACAAGCTGGCGATGGCGATGCTGTTTTTCGCCGGACTGGGGCTCACTTATTTTGTGTTCACGCGCGTGCCGACGGGATTTGTGCCGGACGAAGATCAGGGATATTTCATCATCGTGATCCAGGCGCCGTCGGGGGCGTCGCTGGAATATACGAAGGCGATCGGGAAGCAGGTTTCGGCTTTGCTGGCGGACGTGCCGGAGGCCGAAGGAACGTTCTCGGTCGCTGGATTCAGTTTCGCGGGAGCCGGCAGCCAACCAGGGAATCATTTTCGTTCCGTTGAAGCCATATTCGCAGCGCAAAGGCGATGCGCATACCGCGTCGGCGATTCTGAACCGCATTCGTCCGCGGATGTTTGGAGTTTCGGGAGCGATCGTGTTTCCGACGCTGCCGCCGCCGATTCAGGGTCTGGGACAGTTCGGCGGATTTCAGTTCGTGGTGCAGGATCAGGCTGCGCACAAACTCGAAGAACTGGCCGGTGCGACGCAAGGATTGATGCAGCAGGCAGCGCAGCGCAAGGATCTGGTCGCGGCTGTTCACGTCGTTCACCGCGAACGATCCGCAGTATCTGGTGACGATCGACCGCGAGAAGGCGAAGAGCCTGCATGTGCCGCTGTCGCAGATCACCGACACGCTGGGCGTTTACATGGGCTCGTCCTATGTAAACGATTTCGATTTCAACAACCGGTCGTACCGCGTGTACGTGCAGGCGGACAAGCAATTCCGGGCGCAGGCGGAGAACATGAAGCAGTTCTACGTGCGCTCCGACAGCGGGGCGATGGTGCCGCTGGACAACCTGATCAGCGTCACGCAGACGACCACGCCGCAGGTGATCAGCCACTACAACCTGTTCCGGTCGGCGGAAATCGACGGATCGCCGGCGCCGGGATACAGTTCCGGACAGGCGATCGCGGCGATGGAACAACTGGCCACGAAGATGCCGCAGGGATTTTCCTACAGCTGGACGGGATTGTCGCTGGAGGAATTGCAGGCGGGCGGGACGTCGCTGATTCTGTTTGGACTGGGCACGCTGGTGGTGTACCTGACGCTCTCGGCGCAGTATGAGAGTTTCGTGCTGCCGTTCATTGTGTTGCTGGCCGTGCCCATGGCGCTGCTGGGAGCGCTGGGCGCGCAGTGGTTACGCGGATTGCAGAATGACGTCTTCTGCCAGGTCGGACTGGTGATGCTGGTCGGGCTGTCGAGCAAGAACGCGATTCTGATCGTGGAATTCTCCGAGCAGTTGCGCCAGCGCGGAATGCCGCTGGTGGAAGCGGCGGTGCAGGCGGCAACGATTCGGCTGCGGCCGATTCTGATGACATCGCTGGCGTTCATTCTGGGCGTGGTGCCGCTGGTGGTCGCCACCGGCGCGGGAGAGAATGGACGGCATTCGGTGGGCACGACGGTGTTTGGCGGGATGATCATGTCGACCGTGCTGAATCTGTTCTTCATTCCCGTGTTGTATTTGATTATTGAGGGATGGCGGGAGCACGGGAAGAAGCAGGTTCGGGCTGAGGCATCTGCGGAAACGGGATCGTAGCCCGTTGCCATGCGTGCCGGAGACTCCGGATCATTCCAGAATAGTTCGCTCACAGCCCGCCGCGGCCTTCCTATGCCGCTGCTGCAGCGTTGGTCTTTTCTTCGTGACCGTGCGGCGCGTTCGAACGGCGGCAGACTTCTGCTTCTTCTCGCGCGCTTCTCTGCGGCGCATTTTCGCCATCCACTCTCGGGAATACATCGTGCCGCGGCATTTGCGGGAACCGCAGTGGCAGGGGGCAGGGTCGTCGTCGTCGTAGAGGTTGTAGTCCCAGACCAGTTCCTCGCCGGCGGCAATGTCGCGCAGGGCGAAGATCCAGACGCGGCCTTTGATCTCGTCGACTTCGCAGTTGGGATCGCAGGAGTGGTTCAGGTACGCGCCCATACCTTCGCCGTCGATCACGGTCTTGCCGTCGTCGAGTCCATATAAATAAGTACGGGAGACGCCATCGTAGCGGCGGTCGGCTTCTTCGGCGGTGATGCGCTCGCCGTCGTATTCGACGACGCGAGCTCCCTTGCGGATGGGCTTCGAGGTGTAGACACCGACGGAATGAATGGGCGAAGGGCGGACGACTAAGGCCATGAACTAATTTCGCATGGACGAGCGGTTTTGGGGAATGTGAAAAATTGCGCCCGCTCATTCGTTTTCTGGCGACCCGTGGCCGGGGGGTACTTGGAGAAAGGCTTTTGATATGGCCGATGGTCACATCTTGCGAGCCCAAAGGCTTGCGGGACGCTGGATTGCCGCGGATCGCAGACATCGTGATAGACTTTCGCGGCTGATTGCGAGGCTCAATCTTGCAGCAGCAGAGGGGGAGTCCCATGCGTGCAGTTCGAGCAATGGCAGGAGTGTTGATGGTTCTGGTGCTGTGTGGCGCCGCGGTCAACGCGGTTGCACAGACAAAGAAGAACGTGAAGCCGGGCAAGATGGGTGTGGAAGGCGCGTACTGCACGTCGACCGGCGGATTGGTGGAAGTTCGCTACGCGGTGTACGGAACCAATAATGCCCAGCAGGACTGGCTGCCATTGGCAGGGGTTGAGACGTTTTGCCAGTACACGCTGGCGGCCGACGGATCGCGCATTCACCTGTCGCTGCAGACCCTGTTCACGACGAAGCCGACTTTGGCGGCTCTGGCTTACTACGCGCAGGTGCCGTGGAACGGACAGGGCAATGGTAATCCGGCGTCGTATTACTGCACGCAGTTGGGCGGGGCCGAGATCGGCGCCACGGATCTTGCCGGCGGAGGATGGGTCGCGGTCGGAGGAATCGACCAGATTCTCGAGGCCTGTGTGTTTCCGGACAATTCGACGATCGATTCGTGGGGACTGTTCTATCACTCGGACAGCATCGTGCGCGGAATTGATTTGTCGACGGTGTTGAAGTATGCGAATCCGTACGCGAAGAAGAAGTAGGGGCGGATTTTCGGCGCAAGAAAAAGCCCCACCCTGCGACTCCGGTCAGTCGAAGATCCCCACTTCTCGCGCAAAGAACGCGCGAGAAATGGGGCACCCGTTTTTAGAGCCGCTCTACGGATCGTAGACGGCGCTTCCGAAGCCTTGTTTGCGGGCGGATTCCTGCATTTCCTCAAGACGCCGCTTCTGCTCTTCCAGTTGCGCCTTCATAGTCTCGACCCGATCCTGCTTTTCCTTCTGGCGTTCGTTCCAGTGGGCGCAATTGGCGACACAGTTTGCGCCGGCATAGTGGATCGACTCGCTGAGGCTGGTAATCTCGCGCTCCATGGAAGCAATGGAGTTCTTCAGCGACTGAATCTGGTGTTTCCACTGCTCCCCGCGTGCCTCCCGGTTGCCGGCGTTCGTTGGCATCTCGGGGATGTCGTCGTGCTGGGAACTCGATGGTAGGGTGGTGGTTGGCCCTACGTGCTCCGGAATCTCATCGTTGGTGAAGACGTGGGGTGTCTTGGGTTGCGGCGCGTCTTTGGCGGCGGAATCAGTACCCGACGCTGGTTTGCGCTTGCCGTCGTTGCTGGGTGCGGACGCATCCTTGGACTGGCCGTCCTTTTGTTGCTTTTGCAGACGCGATTGGCGAGCCACGTCGCCGAGGGATTGCGAATCCTGAGCGTGGGCCATCAAGACGCATGTGAGCGCGCCGGCCGCCAGTAAAACGAAAAGTCGCCGCATCCGCATGGAGAACCTCCGGCAGCAATCCGTTGAGGGGACGGGGTGCTCGAGATATGGTATCGCCGAGGGCGGGGAGCCGGAGGTTACGTTCGTACAGGCGCTCGCGGACAGCCTTATAGATGGCGAGGTAGTTCTCCAAAATCCCTCAGCGGCTTAAAGCCCTGACGAAGACGGAACAGTTTATCGAAGCGCTTGAAGCGCTGCGCCACCCATAGACATTTGCAGTCGCCGACGCTAACTGATCGTATAGCGAGCGATCAGGGCGTCCAGTTTGTCGAGGAGAGCGCGATTGCCTTGTCGGGGATATCGCTCCAAGGCTTCGCGATAGTGAGGCAAGTTGTAGAGGAACGATTCCACGCGCTCTTTGTTCAACTCTTCCCAGTAAGCGCCGTATCCGGATTTCTCCAGCCAGTAGGCATTGAAGATCTGCTCGAACTGGTGGCTGACCGGCACGGCAAGATAGGGCTTGCCGAGATGCAGGGCTTCGGTGACCAGCGAGAATCCGGAGTTGGCGACGATGGCGCGGGCGCTGGTCAGGTCGGCGAAGAAACCATCGATCGATGGCTTCTTATAAAGGATGTTCCCTTCCTGTCCCTCGCGTCCGAAGCCGTAGGCGATGAAGGGGCAACGAACGGATCCTAGTAGCTTTGCCAGCGCGGGCGCGGGCGAAGTTACGTAGACGAGAACATGGTCGCCTTGTGTGGGCTTGGCGTCGAGAATTTCCTGCCGCAGCAGCGGAGGAAACAGGAACGTGTTGCGCTTGCGGATGGGCGCGGTGAAGAACGAAATCACGAGGTAGGCATCGGCGCGCGGGGTCATCAGGCGAGTGACGAGTTTGGCGGCCGCCGCGTCGCGTCGATACTGCCTCGGGTAGGACACCACGGCATTGGTCAGGCAGTGCTGGTTATCGATGGAGATGATGGGGAGGTTCTTCTTGTGTCCGACGTGACAGGTCAGGGGCTCGAAGTCGGTGATGACCAGGTCGGTCTTCCATTCGTCGACGAGGTCGTTCAGGCGGTGGAGGCTTTTGGCAGCTTGCGGGACCGTGATCAGATTCTTCGCGATGGTGCGCTTGTAGCGCACGCGATTGTTGACGTAAGCAAAGCGGAATCCGTAGATCTCCGTGACGTCGAAGTGCGGCTTCAGATTTTGCAGTCCGCGATCGAAAGAAGCGACGTGAACGCTGTGTCCCTGCGCGACGAGGTGAGAGAGGACTTCCTTGGCGCGGGTGGAGTGGCCTGCGCCTTCGCCGTTGACTCCGTAGAGAATGTTGGCCATGGATGGAAGATCGAAGGGCGAGTATAACGCGGCCGGCGTCCTATTGCTGCGCAGTCAGCATGGGCAGCGTGACCGTGTCGACGGTGTTGGGGTCGTCGCGCAGCTTGATGTAGAGGGTCTTCGCTTTGGTCGGAGGGATGGCCAGCGCGTCTTCGACAAAGCCTTCGGGCACGGTCACGGAGTTGGCGAAGTCGGCGTCGGTGCTCACCGAGTCGAGCAGGAACAGCTTGTCGCCGTTCAGAGTGCACTGCTTCTCCGGAGCAGGCACGCAACGTATGCCCGTAAGCATCGGGACGCGAACCAGGTTCACGAGTGGCTGCCAGTCGCCGTCGGTGCCGTCGGGAGCGACGGGGCGAAACTTCAGGGGGCCGAAGGCGGAAGGGCCCAGGTGTTTCATAGGATCGAGAACGGCGAATACCGTCTTCGAGTCTTGCAGCGTCAGGTTGCCGTCTTTGAAGCTCAGCAGGACGCGGTAGGACTCATCGGCGGTCGCGACCTCGATCTTCTCTGTAGCGGAAAACGTCTCTGGCACTTGTGCCTTGAGAGAAAAATTCAGACGGCCGTCCTGCGGCAATTCCTCGGCATTGCCCAGGCGAACCGTCGGCGCGGAGCGTTGTGGGATCCATTTGTACGCTCTTGGTGAGCACACTGACCGCCGGGCGCTGCGACTCGACTTCGGCCTTGAGATCAAGCACGCGGGCATCTTTCAGCGTGACGTGGAGCGACAATCGACGTCGCCGGCATGGAGCTTGCTCCTGGCGGCGTCATCGTGTGAAGTCAGCTTCAGCTCGTCCTGCTGGTTGGCGCGGGTCAGCGCATCTGGAGTGAAGCGCAGGCCGTCCACCTCAACGCTTTCGACATGATCGAGGCGTGTGCCTTTCAGAATGCCATCGGCGTCGCCGGCGTGGATGCTGAAACTGTCGAGACGGCCAGCCTCGGCGTAGGTGTGAAGCGGAATCTCGTCGGCATCGTGCAAGTCCGAACTTGCTGATCTGCATGGTGACCGATCCCGCATTGGCTTTCTGCAGCGGAACCTTTATTTCAAGCTCGTCGGGCTTCGTGGTCTTCCATTCGGCATCAAGGGATTTCCCTTGCTCGTCTTTGAGTTTTACTTCGCTCACGCAGCAGGCATCGGGCGACTGCAGGTGGAGCGTGTCTTCGCGGCCGACGATCAGCGCGCTGGCGTCTTTCGAGGCGACAATCCATTGCGCAGGCCGTGAGGCGCGCAAGCGGTAGTGCGGTCCGTCGAAAGAGTTGAAGCCCCACATCCCGCGCAGAATGCCCGTGATTTCTCCGTCGAGCTCTCCGGATTGGAGAGACTTGGTCTCGACCAGAAATCCGCCGCGCATGGGATCGGGCTTGGCGGGAAGGTCGACACCGGGACCGGACTTGGCGTCCACATGAAGAACGAAGTTGTGCGCGAGCTCGGTGGCAAAAACCAGCGGCGCGCCGTCCGCGGGAAGCAGCAGGGAAGGCTTGCCCGCGCAAAATACCTGTGCCGCATCGACCGCGCGCAAGGGCGGAACCGGAGCCGGTCGCACCGGCGGAAGCCCAATCACGATGACCGACTTGGGATTGCGAAACGATGGAGGATTATTCAGGCGCAGATTGAGTTGATCCTCTTTCGGCAAGGCCAACGCAGGGATGTACTGGTACTGCGCGGTGTGTGCAGTGCTGAGAATGCGGGCGACGTCGACGACCGCTCCCACGTAGGGACTGTAGTAGCCGCTACGAGCGTTTGGTGTGGAACTGATTTGCGCAAGCAGATCGCTGGAGGGGCCGGAGGTCAGGGTCGCAACCATCGTTTGGCTGTGCGCGTCGTCGAGTACTAGCTGATCGGTATTCTGGGTCAGGCAGGGGACCTGTTGCGCGCTGGGCTTGTCGAAGCACTGATTGTCGACCTGGATATTCAGACTGCGCGCCAGCAACGTTGTGCGCGTCTTGAGTTGCTCGGGATCGCTGGTGGAAATCTCGCGGACTGCATCGAGATATTTCTCCAGACGGACGCGGTCCAGACTGGCTTGCACGAGATCCTGCGCGGCGCGCACGAAAGCGCCAGGCTTGCCGCGCACCGCAGCCCGGAGGGTGCTGAAGGCACCACCGGTTTCAGGAGCCAGAAAGACGAGGGCTTCCTCGGCCTCTTCCGGCACGATGACGAAGACGCCTTCCTCGTGCACGGGCCTGTTCCAGGTTTCGACGCGGGTGAACCAGGATTCCGGCGGGGGATTGGTAGCTCCCCGCAGGAAAACCACGACCATCAGGTAGTGCACCGATTGGCTGTCGGGCAGATCGGGATGAACCCAAAGACGGTCCCCGGGTTGCAGATTAGGGACTTGGGCAATGGGTAGGGTCACTCCGGCCCGTTGTACCCGGACGTCGACCTTGGGACCGATGAGGTCAAATGCCGCGTTGTCGGCGTGAGTCACGCCAACAAGCACCAGGCACATCAGGAGAATCCCCAGGATAGACGCCGTCTGGCGGCGTCTCAGATGCGAAAAGGATGAGATCAAGGCCTTATTTTAACTGATTTGCCTCGGCGGCTTGCAGTCAAGTGGAGCCTCTTTCAGGCAACTGGACCGGGTCAAAGGTCTTAACTCTTCTATCGCGCCGGTGGTGGAGAATTCTTCGGTTTCCCAATGGTTATCGACTATTTCTTTCGTCATTTTTGCCGTCTCGTTCCCAGCGGCGAATCTGAAATAATCCTTCCATGTGCGGACGATATCGACTCTCGCGGAGAAAACAACTGGTCGAAGAGTATTTCGAGAGTGCGTCGGAGGAAGAGGCCTGGGCCCCACGCTACAACATCGCTCCTACACAGCCTGTGCCGGCGGTGCGGCAAGCTGGGGCGAGTCGCATTCTTTCCACGATGAGGTGGGGACTGGTGCCTTCCTGGGCGACCGACATCTCAATCAGCGGCCGACTCATCAATGGACGCAGCGAAACGGTTCTGGAGAAACCGGCATTCCGCGATGCCTTTCGCGCGCGCCGGTGCCTGATCCCGGCCGACGGCTTTTATGAGTGGAAAAAGTCGGGCAAGGAACGGTACCCATTTCACTTCGGAATGAAGGATGGGTCCTTGTTTGCGTTTGCCGGAGTCTGGGATCGCTGGAAATCGCCGAATGGACAAATGTTGGAGTCGTGCTCAATCCTGACGACTTCCCCGAATGAATTGCTCAACGACGTGCATGACCGAATGCCGGTGATTCTTCCGCAAAGGCACTACCGCACCTGGCTGACGGCGCCCGCGACCGAAGCGGAACGGCTGGTGGAACTATTGGTACCGTTCGACGCGAGTTTCATGAGGCGGCACGCGGTGAGCACGCTCGTCAACAAGCCACAAAATGATGTGCCGGAATGCGCGCTGGAAGTTCCGAACCCTGAGATCCAGGCGCGACTTTGGTGAGATTGACTCTCCGCAACACTTTCACGCGTAAAACAAAACGCCCCAGACTCGTTTGAGTCGTGGGACGTATGTTGATCAGCCCTCCCCCAAGTGCTGCTCAAGAAAGAGCATAGATGGTGACGGGGAAGTCGAGAATGGCACTTCCGTGCCATGCCTGGGCACGGACGGGTAGCGGGGCATTTTCGAGTCTCCTGTATGATTCGGGGCGCTCTAACTCCGGTCCGCGCGGATGAGCCTTCCCCCATATGTCATCCGAAGCGGACGCGACTCAGGAGGGGGTAGGGTACGTGGAAAGCGCACGTACCCTTTCAAACTTGACGGCATGACCCAGGCCAGTTTGACAG
This sequence comes from uncultured Acidobacteriaceae bacterium, assembly GCA_963788555.1. GTDB lineage: Bacteria > Acidobacteriota > Terriglobia > Terriglobales > Acidobacteriaceae > Sulfotelmatobacter. Next base: position 567,638 of record CAWBHM010000009.1, read on the forward strand.
CCGGCAAATGACTATGTCTCAGTGTGCCAGGCCGGCACAAGATTCATCTTGGGGAGGATGACCGCGCCCTTCCGCGGTCCCGGGTTGCGAGGGTTCTTGTCTTGCGGACTCGCGGGGGAACTCGCAGGTGGCCGAGGCTTAGGCAGCGGGAGCTTGAACGCTTCGTCCAGTTTGATCGCAACCGCAAAGTCGCCCGTATCCTTCGGCCGTACACGAAGAACTTTGCCGTGAGCGCTTAACAGGATGCCTGGGTCGGGGAGGTGTGCGACTCCAATCGATACTTCTACAGCAGAACCTTCCGGAATCAAGAAAGCGCTGGAGAGCAGAATGCCGCCGAGACTAATGTTCTCGGAGCGGGCATTGATTTCCTTGCGCCGGTCCATTCTGACCAGGACCGGAAGGTGTAGAGGGTAGCGAAAGTCGCGACGGTTGTGCCGTGGGGAGGAGTCCATCGGTTTTCTCCACTTCGGGGGATGTGGGGAGCATACGTTGATGCACGAGCCGATGGCAGGTATCAGAGGTGCACTCGCCATGCGAAAAAGGCCAGGCAGAGGGCGGGTAACGTGTTACGAGACTAGCGGTCCACGCTGGCTCGCGCCGCGCACTTGTCATGCGCCCTTGCCGCGTGCTAACGTGCGCGGTTCCCTGGTTTCGTGTCAATTCCTTGAATGAACGCATCTGAACTGGTTTTATCCCACGCTCCAAAAGGATTCCATCTATGAGTAGTCCAGCGACCGACGTGCCCGGCAAGAAAAAGCACGTGCCCTACGTGCCTGAAACCATGGAGATGAAAGAGTTCACGTTGCGGGCAATCTTGCTCGGACTCTTCATGACAATCGTCCTCGGAGCGGCCAATGCTTACCTCGGATTGCGAGCGGGCATCACGATAGCGGCAACGTACCCGGCGGCGGTAATCGCCATGGCGGCCATGCGCGCGTGGAAAGGATCGCTGCTGGAAGAAAATATCGCGCGAACGGCGGGCTCCATTGGAGAATCCGTGGCGGCCGGAGCAATCTTCACGATCCCTGCATTTTTGCTGTCGAAGGCGTGGCCGTCGTTCCGTCCGGGTGACGCCTACTGGAAGTCCACCGCGCTCATCATGGTGGGCAGCATTCTGGGTGTCTTATTCATTTCTCTGGTGCGGCGAGGAATGGTCGAAGATCCCGAATTACCGTTCCCGGAATCTCTGGCGGCTTCTGAGATTCACAAGGCCGGGCAACGCGGCGCGCAAGCTGCAAAATACCTGTTCTGGAATATCGGCCTCGGTGGCATCGTATACATCCTCGGAAAGTTTGGCCTGTTCGCCGCTGACACGGATCTGCACGTTGGCGTCGGCAGTCTCGGGCACAGCCAAGTCCGCCTCGGCACGGCGGGAAGTACGCACGTGATCGCCACCGGAGGAACCACCGTGTTTGCGGCGCCGAGCGTGAGCCCGGCGTACCTTGGCGTGGGGTACATCATCGGCGTCAGGCTGGCGTCGATCCAGTTTGCGGGCAGCGTGTTGGCCTGGGGACTCATGGTTCCTTTACTCATTTTCTTTCTGGGCCCACAACTCAAGGCCTACATGCCGGCGGATACTCCGGACAATTGGGCGAATATGGCGGATGCGGTCTGGCGATACATCGTGCGTCCCATTGCCGTCGGCGGCATGCTTGTTGGAGCCGCATACACATTATTCAGAATGCGGGCCAGCCTGACCGCTGGAATCGGCAAGGCCTTCGCCGACTTACGCCAGACCGCGGCCCAACAGGCGAAGATGGCCCGCACGGAGCGATACATGAGTTCAAAGATCGTCTTCAGCCTGATCGCCCTCATGTTCTTGCTGATGTGCGGCCTCTATATCAAGATCTCAGGACTGTTCTGGCCCGCTATTCTGGCGGCTGTCGTAATGATCCTCGTCGGATTTTTCTTCGCCACGGTCTCTGGCAACCTTGTTGGATTCATCGGCTCGTCGAACAACCCGATTTCAGGTTTAACCTTGTCCACATTGTTGATTGCCGCACTCCTGATGGTCGCTCTGGGAGTCTCCGGCACTTCCGGAGTGGCAGCGGTTCTCGGCGTTGCCGCTGTGGTTTGCGTTTCGTCGGCGGTGGCGGGCGAACTCCTGCAGGACTTCAAGGTCGGGTACATCCTGGGAGGCACCCCCAAGCTGATCCAGACCGCAGAGTTGATAGCGGTGGTCGTCGCCAGCCTGGTGATGTACTGGCCGTTGATGTTGCTGCATGAGGGCAGCATTCGAGCGGGCGGCGTAGGATTTGGCGGTCCGGAGCTGCCTGCGCCGCAAGCCGGTCTGATGGCGACGTTGGCGTCGGGTATCGTCGGCCACGACATGCCTTGGTCGCTAGTGGTCGTGGGGATACTGTTCGGGATCGCCATGATCATGATGCAGGTGAAGAGTCCGATGCTGGTTGCGGTAGGAATGTATTTGCCCTTCGGGACTACATTCGCAATTTTCGTCGGCGGAGTCTTCCGGACGCTCGGAGACTGGGTTGCGGAACGCCGCGGCTTTAACAGCGCCCAGAAGGCACGGGTAGAGAACGCCGGAGTGCTGGTCGCCTCCGGTCTGATCGCGGGCGAAGCCCTGTTGGGGCTGGTTTGGGCCGGACTGCAGTTTGTCCCCAGCTGGGGAGCTCCAAACCACCCGCCACAAATCTTCAGCGATCCGTCGTATCTGGTGGGAGGAATGATCGTGCTGGCTGGACTGGCGGCGCTGATGATCTTTCTGCCGGTGTCGGCCGCCGGAGATCCAAGCGAACCGGCGCCCCCCACGGCGATCATGTAAGTTTCCAATCCACCGAGGCACCCTGTGTCCTCCTCTGTGGTTTAGTGTTTTATGTCGATTCCCGAAAACATAGCGGCTATTGAGGAACGAATCGCGACGGCCGCGCGACGCGCTGGACGCCATCCTGAAGAAATCGCACTCATGGCAGTAAGCAAGACGCATCCTCCGGAGCGAATACGGGAAGCCCATGCTGTCGGACTGCGGCTGTTCGGAGAGAACCGCGTGCAGGAATTTGCTGGGAAGGTGGCAGCGCTTGCTGACCTGACCGGAGCCCAGTGGCACATGATCGGACACCTACAAACCAACAAAGCCGGCAAAGCAGTAGAACTTTTCAATGCGGTGGATTCGGTCGACTCCGTAAAGCTGGCGGAGAGACTGGACGCAGCTGCGCGAAGCCTGGGCAAAAAGTTGGGTGTCCTGATCGAGATCAACGTCGGTGGCGAAGTTGCGAAGAGTGGGGTCGCATCGGATTCCGGAGAACTGGAAGAGTTGCTGACGGCCGCTCCCCGGCTCGAGGCATTGGAGTTTCGGGGACTGATGACGGTACCTCCGTTCACCGACGATCCCGAAGGCGCACGGCCTTATTTCCGCAAGCTGCGCGAATTGCGCAGCGCAATCTCCGCACGCAGACTTCCCGGGATCGCCCTGGACGTGCTTTCCATGGGCATGTCGCATGATTTCGAAGTGGCGATTGGGGAAGGGTCTACTTGCATTCGCGTGGGGACAGCGATCTTCGGGGAGCGAGCAAGAGTTTAACCACAGAGGACACAGGGGCCACAGAGGAATTAAGAATGATCCCCCTTCGGGAGTCGGGAGGCGAAGTAACATTCGCAGTCAAAGTGCATCCGCGGGCCAAGAAGAACGCTATCACCGGTGAAGTGGGCGACGCGCTGAAAGTGTCCCTTACGACACCTCCAGTTGAAGGGCGGGCCAACGAGGCCTGCATCGAATTCTTCGCGAAACTTTTGAAGGTGCCGCGCTCTTCCGTTACCATTGCCTCCGGCCAGACCAGCCGAAATAAAGTGATTCGCGTGGCGGGAGTCACGGCCGCGTATGTTCGCGACCGGCTTGGCTGAACGGTGAATGCAGAAGGAAGAAGTCAGAATGCAGAAGTAACAGCAGGAAACCAGAGTCATTTTGCGCTCTTACTTCTGACTTCTCACTTCTGACTCTCGCGATGCTAGGAGCCACTTTGACCTTCACGGAACGTTTCCACGAAATTCGCACGGGATTCGAGCGGCCTTTCTGGATTGCCAACATCAGTGAACTGTTTGAGCGGCTTTCGTACTACGCGGTGTTCGCTGTGCTGGCACGCTATTTGCACGAGGGGTTGCACTTTGACGTGGAACGTGCCAGCAGCCTGACTGGCATGTTCGGCGGATGGGTGTGGTTCCTGGCCGTATTTGGGGGCGCGGTCGCCGACCGGCTCGGGTTCCGGCGGGCTCTGTCGCTTGCTTATCTATTTCTCAGCATTGCTTATTTTTCTCTAGGCTCTATCGGCGCGGACTGGTTTGCACCATTGCGGAATTCACTTCCGTTGCCCACATTGGTCGGGATCATTCTCGTGCTGCCGGCACTTGGCGTCTCATTGGTGAAACCGTGCGTGGTTGGGACCACGGCACGCTCTTCCAAGGAGAACGTCCGTTCCGTCGGGTATTCCATCTATTACACGCTGGTCAACGTGGGCAGTACCGTGGGCCCGTTGCTCGCGGGATGGGTGCGCAGCGCCGAACATCTGTTCCGTATCGCGGCCTTGAGCGTCTTTCTGATGCTTTTCTTCGTGTTGTTGTTATTCAAAGAGCCGCGGCGGGCCGACGACGCACCGGCTGCGACCTTAAGCCAAGTTGGAAGGAACTTCCTTACGGTTCTTTCGAACCCGCGGTTCATGCTTTTCCTGCTCATCTTTACGGGATACTGGATCGTGTTCTGGCAGGAATTCATCGCCTTGCCGCTCTATATCTCGACTTATATCGATCCGAATGCAAATACAGCACGCATTCTGGCGACTGACCCGATCATCGTCATTGCCTTCACGATGGTCATTGGCTTCCTTACCAAGCGCCTGCACGCCTTTCACGCGATTGTGCTTGGGACGCTGATATCGAGCCTGGCATGGATTCTGCTGATCATTCATCCCTCGGTGTGGATGGCGGTGGCAACGCTGGTCGTGGTCGCGATCGGTGAGATCACGCAGCAGCCGCGATACTACGATTACATCTCGCGGCTGGCGCCGAAGGATCAACAAGGCACGTACATGGGATTCGCCTTCCTGCCGCTGGGGATCGGATCGTTTGTAGCAGGGCCGTTCAGCGGCTGGCTGATGCATCACTACGGCGAAGAACTGCATCGTCCGCAAATGGTCTGGTGGGCGGTAATCGCCGTAGGACTTGTTACCACGTTGCTATTGTGGATTTATGATCGTTTGTTCCGGGTTGAAGCCGTGGATCCGAAGTAGATGGCACGTCCTAAGACCAAAGGCGGCGAAGCAAGATCTCCCATTCTTTCCGGCAATGCTGCAGAAATTGCTGCGCAGATCCGCCACTTTCTGCGTGACGGCGGGTCAGCCGAGCATGCCTCGGGGGTGCAGTGGTTCTTCAAAGAAGAGATCCAATCGCACGGCTGGTACGCCGCCGACTTGCGTCGGGCAATTCGGAGTGCGCGGCTGGAGATCTTGCGGGATCATGACTTCGCTTTTCTGGTGCGAGTGGCTGACCAACTCTTCTCCGGCTCGGTGCTCGAGGAGAAGGTTGCCGCCGTGTTACTTCTTGAGAACATGGATGGGCAGTGTGGCGATCGCGAGTTCAAGCTATTCACCTCGTGGCTGGCTCGCATCAGCAGTTGGGCCGATCACGATGGGTTGGTGCATTCTCTCATCGCGCCCATGGTCGCGGTAAAGCCAGGGCGGGTGAAGGAAGTATTCCGCTGGGCAAAATCTCCCGACCGCTGGCATCGGCGCGCAGCCTGCGTGGCGCTCATTCGGGGGGCGCGGGTGAAAATGTTCTTTCCGGAAAACGTGAAGCTTTCGGACTCGCTACTCGGCGATGAAGACGACATGGTACAGAAGGGATTGGGCTGGCTGCTCCGCGAAACGGCAAAATACGATCCCAAGCCCACCGTGCCGTATCTGATGAATATCCGCGAACGGGCTCCGCGACTGGTATTGCGAACGGCCTGCGAAACGCTCCCGAGTTCAGTCAAGAAGAGGATTCTGACTCGTACGAAGATCTAAGACGACTAAGTCTGGCAAGAACTTTGTCCCGGAAGGTTCGCTACGCCAATGCCGCATCAATCGTCCTCAGCAAATCCGCTCGCGTAAAGGGCTTTTCTAAGAGCCGGATGCCGGCATCGATTCCCTGATTCGCGACCAACTCTCCTGTGTATCCCGACATATAGACCACTTTCATTTCGGGGTGGGAGTCGATGACTTTCAATACCAGTTCCGGACCGGTCATTCCCTTCATGACGACATCCGTTAGCATGATCTGGATCGGTTCAGGATGCGAGCGAATCGCGTTGAGTGCGCTGTGCCCGTCTTCTGCCTCGAGCACCTGATAGCCGTACTCCTCCAGCATTTTTCGGGTCAACCGGCGCATGATGCCATCATCTTCCGCCAGGAGAATCGTCACGCCCTCGCGCTTGGCAGGCAGCGTCTCCGTCGGACGCACGGGCGCCGTACCGAGCTTATGTTCGGCGCTGGGAAGATAAATTTTGAATGTGGTTCCGTGCCCCGCTTCGCTGTAGACCCATATATGTCCGCCACTCTGCTTGACGATCCCGTAGACGGTCGCCAGGCCGAGGCCGCTTCCTTTGCCGATTTCTTTGGTGGTGAAGAAAGGTTCGAAGATGCGGGAGCGAGTAGCCTCGTCCATGCCAGTTCCGTTGTCGCTAACCGCCAGCATGACATGGCGGCCCGGAACCATCGCGGGATGTTCCCGGGCAAACGATTCATCGGAATCCAACACTGAGGTCTCGAGAATCAGCTTTCCACCTCGCGGCATCGCATCGCGTGCGTTCACCGCCAGATTGAGGACCACCTGATCCAGTTGCCCGGGATCGGCTTCGATGATTGCCGCTGGCGTTCGCGGGAGGATCACGATCTCGACGTCGTCTCCCATCAGCGGATGCAGCAACTTGCTGACTTCTTTGAGCCGGTCGTTCAGGTCGAGCAACTGAGTCTGCACCGGCTGGCGGCGGCTGAAGGCCAGAAGTTGCCGGGTTAACGCCGCGCCGCGCTTGGCCGCCTCGTGAATGTTGTCGATATACTCGGCACTGTCGGTATCCACGTGGGTCCGCAGCAATTCGGAGCAGGCGGTGACAATTCCGAGCAGGTTATTGAAGTCGTGTGCCACTCCTCCGGCGAGACGGCCCACCGCCTCCATCTTCTGCGACTGCCGCAGTTGATCCTCGATCTTTTTCTGCGCGGTGATATTGCGAGCGATGGTGGAGGCTCCGACGACCCTGCCATCGGAATCATGAATGGGCGAAACCGAGATCGAGACACTCAAATGCCGCTTGTCCTTGGTGACGCGGACGGATTCAAAGTATTCGACGCGCTGGCCTTTGCGGATCTTTTCCAGGATCGCGGGGATCTCATCGGCTCGATCTTGGGGAGCGAGCACCGAGATCGAACGGCCGATCATCTCTTGCGCGGTGTAACCGTAGATCTGCTCCGCGCCTTTGTTCCAGTGGGTGATGATGCCGTCGAGGTTCTTGCCGATAATCGCGTCCTGCGAGGAATCGACAATCAAGGCGAGCCGATTCTGAGAATCGCGCAGCTCGCGGGTCTTTCTGCGGTCGAGTTCGTCATTGGCACGCCGTAGTTCATCTTCGATACGCTTGCGATCGCTGATGTCGCGGATCACGCTCAGAACAATCATTCCGTTGCCGGTTGCGACCGGGCTCAGGCTAATTTCGACCGGAACTTCGGTGCCGTCGCGGCGGCGTCCATAGAGATCCAGGCCGGATCCCATGCGGCGAATTTTCGGCTTTTGATGAAATTGCTCGCGATGCTGGTCGTGGTGAGGCCGCTGGCGCTCCGGCACCAGAATCTCGATCGTCTGGCCGATCAGTTCGTCGCGCGTGTAGCCGAACAGGGACTCCGCCTGGGAATTGACCTGGATGATGACGCCCAGCTGGTTCACGGCTGCCACCGCGTCCGGGATCGCCTCCAGAATGCTGGGCGCAAGCAGCGTCTCGGCCACAGTCTTTGGCCCTGAGTCTCGGTTCTGGTTGGGCACTACAGGATCAGTCATCTACGTCCCATTCAGCAGGTCTGGATACTATACGTCAATCACAGGTGGTTCGGTACGGTGGGGGACAGATTTGCAAATCCGAGAGGATCAAAACGGGACAAGATACGACAGCGCCTTCGGCATGTGCCGGAACCCTTGAGTCGCCACTACGGCAATCAACATTTGGGTTCCGTTGTAGCCCACGTGAACCAGGAAACTGGCGCCGACGGAGCGAGTCACAGCCCGCACGATTCCGCAGACGATGCCCACAACTAAAATCACCAGCATGGCGCCCCACGCCCAGCCGTATTGCGGCAGGTGCATGAGAGCAAAGGGGAGCGCCGTCAGCAAGACTCCCCAAACCATTCCCCAACGGCGTGCCACCACGGGATAGAAGAAACCACGGAAGAACAGCTCTTCCATCAACGGCCCTACGGTGACGGCGATAATGGCCAGGAGGTAGGCGTCGAGCGGCCGGTCGAAGAGGTGCTCGAATGGCGTGTCCTTCGGCATGGGCAGCAGGTTCTCAACCATGGCCAATCCCATCATCATGAGCGCACCCAGGCCTAGCAGCTTCCATTCCGACCCAGGCCAGTTCCAGCGGATCGCCTGCCAGAACGGCGCGTGATACTTGCCCTCCACCAGCATCGCCATGCACACGGCTACGGCGATATAAATCAGAAACTGCGACAGGAGCAGGAGAATGGGCTTCTGCGCCACCACCCCAAAAGTTGAGTGAGGATAGACCAGCCAGAGCGCACCAACAATGACCACGACTTGCAAGACCAGCATGGTCACAAAGGTTAGGACGGCGATCAGGAGGACGTCCCAACCGCTCCAGACTGGGTTCTCGATGGGCGGCGGCGCGGTCGGAAGAGGGGCGATGATCGTGGGTGCGAAGTCTGACGCGTCGAACGCGGGTGCCGGCGTCAAGGACGTGTGCGACTCGGTGCTCAAAGGTGGCTGTGGCTCGAACTGCGAATTGTCGGAAGATGACAGAAAAAGTCCTTTTCGATCTATGACCAGTCTACTGAATACACTGCGAAAATCCGGTATGGACCGGGCTCGGATTCATTGAAGGCTCCATTATTCAAATTTGTCTGGGCCTGCTCGAACGAGTCAAATAGGCAATGCGAATTCGTGCGAAGCGTAGTCGCCAGACTGCTGCATGAAAGCCCGGAACACTCGGGCGATGTTCTCGCGGTGAAATTGACCACGTCGAAGCCCGCAAGTTGTTTCGTGGGGGGCTGCACTACGTTTGTGGGGAATGACGACTCTGGCAACCAAGCATTCCAGCGTTCGCCATTGAACTCCATCTCATACGCCTCGTAGTAGAAGAGCGACGTGCCTTCAAGCCGGATCGCGTTCTCCGTAGCTACCATCTTTATGATTTCTGGCGAGTCAAAGAACCAGTAGCCATTATGCTTCCAATACTGAATGTAATCGGCGAAGTCTTCGCAATTGCAGTTACTAACAGAATAGACGTCTTTGACGTGAGAAGCTTGAAACCGATCAGGCTTCTCGTACACGCGCTTCGCCATGTATCCAACGGGAATCATATCGGTGGCGCAAATTAACTGACAACTGGCAACCGAGAACTGACAACTGCCTTGCCAAAATATCCCGCGAGCGCCTGCCCCGTGTATGACTTCTTCACCCGGGCCACTGTCTCTGGCGTGCCTTGGGCTACGATGCGGCCGCCTTCTTCGCCGCCCTCGGGTCCAAGATCAATGATCCAGTCGGCGTTGCGGATTACGTCCAGATTGTGCTCGATGATGATGATCGAGTTCCCCAGGTCGGTCAACCGGTGCAGCACGTCGAGCAACTTCTTCACGTCGTCAAAGTGCAGGCCCGTCGTCGGCTCGTCGAGCAGATAAAGCGTCTTACCGGTCTGCCGCTTGCTCAGTTCGCGGGCCAGCTTGATGCGCTGCGCTTCGCCGCCCGAAAGCGTCACTGCCGACTGTCCAAGATGAATGTATCCCAAGCCCACGTCGACCAGGGTCTGCAACTTCTGCTTGACCTGTGGAATGTTCTCCAGAATCGGCAGCGCGTCGGAAACTGGCATCTCCAGTAAGTCGGCGATCGAGTTCCCGTTGTACTTCACCGCCAGCGTTTCATGGTTGTAGCGGCGCCCACCGCAGACTTCGCACAGCACGTACACGTCGGGGAGAAAATTCATCTCGATGCGGCGCTGGCCTTCGCCCTGGCAGGCCTCGCAGCGTCCGCCGGAAACGTTGAACGAGAAGCGGCCCGCCTTGTAGCCGCGCTCGCGCGATTCGGGGAGCATGGCGTAGAAGTCCCGAATCTGCGTGAAGACTCCCGTATAGGTCGCCGGATTTGAGCGCGGCGTGCGTCCGATCGGCGATTGATCGATGCGGATGACTTTGTCGATGTGCTCCGCGCCCGAAATCGCCTTGTGCTCGCCCGATTTCTCGCGTGAGCGATAGAGCTGCCGCGCCAGGGCGCGATACAAAATGTCGTTCACCAAAGTCGATTTGCCCGACCCGGAGACTCCGGTCACCACGGTCATCACACCGAGGGGGAAGGTCACATCCAGATTCTTGAGATTGTTTTCCTTCGCGCCCAGAATGGTCAGAGCCGTGCCATTCGCGTGCCGACGCTCGGGCCGCATTGCAATCGACGTCCGCCCCGAGATATACGCACCCGTCAGGGAATCCGGATCGCGCATGATTTCTTCGGGAGTACCGTGCGCCACGAGGCTTCCGCCATGACGCCCCGCGCCTGGACCCAGATCGACGACATAGTCCGCACGGCGGATGGTTTCTTCATCGTGCTCGACGACCAGCACGGTATTGCCGAGATCGCGCAGATTCTCAAGCGCGGTGAGCAGCCGGCCGTTGTCGCGATGATGCAAACCGATCGATGGCTCGTCGAGCACGTACAACACACCGCGCAACTTCGATCCAATCTGCGTCGCTAAACGAATGCGCTGCCCTTCGCCGCCTGACAACGTTGCGGCCGAACGATCGAGCGAGATGTATCCCAATCCCACCGCGTGCAAGAACTGCAGTCGCTCCACAACCTCGTGCATGACACGTCCCGCAATCGCCAATTCGCGTCCGACGAGTTTGATGCCCTGCGCTACGGTGAGTGCACGAGCCACCGGCATGGCGGTGAAATCGGCTATCGACATGCCATTGACCTTGACCGCCAGACTCTCCGGTCGCAGGCGCTTCCCGTGGCAGGCCGGACACTGCGTGGCCGACATGTGATCCATCAGCCAGTCGCGGTAGCCTTCTGAAGTCGACTCCTCGAGATTCTGTTTCAGATATCCGAAGATTCCGTGAAAGCCGGTCTTGCCCCCGCGTCCCGGCTCTCCGTTCAAAAGAAAATCCTGCGTCTTCTCGGGAAGCTTCTCAAATGGCGTGCTCAAGTCGATGCCGTATGCCGACGACACAATCTGCAACTGGTGAATCAGATTCTGCGAGGCCGATCCGGGACCGAGGCCGCCATCGAGCAGAGGCTTCGACCAGTCGCTGATCACCTTGGCAGGATCGAAATCGTACTTGCTGCCCAGACCGTGGCACTCGGGACATGCGCCGTACAGACTGTTGAATGAAAAGGACCGCGGCTCGAGTTGTGGAACGCTGATGCCGCAATCCGGACAAGCAAGCTTTTCGGAGTAAAGCTGCTCTTCGCCACCGACCACGGCAACCTGCACCAGACCGCCCGCCAGCTTCATCGCCAGGCCAACCGACATTTCCAGGCGATGCTCTATGCCCGGCTTCACCAGCAGGCGATCGATGACGACCTCGATGGTGTGATTCTTCCGCTTGTCGAGATTGATCAGGGCCTCATCGTCCAGACTGACCAACTCTCCGTCGATGCGCGCGCGGGTGTAGCCGTGCTTAACGAGTGTCTCCATCTCTTTCTTGAATTCGCCTTTGCGGCCGCGGACGATCGGCGCCATCACCATGACGCGGTCTTCCGGCGTGAGCGCCATCACGCGCTGAACGATCTGGTCGGCCGACTGCCGGCTGATAGCTCGCCAGCACTTGGGACAGTGCGGCACTCCGATCGAAGCGAATAGCAGGCGAAGATAGTCGTAAATCTCGGTGATCGTGCCAACGGTGGATCGCGGACTTCGGCTTGTAGTCTTCTGCTCGATGGAGATCGACGGGCTAAGTCCATCAATTGCATCGACATCCGGACGTTCCATCTGGTCGAGGAACTGCCGCGCATAGGCCGACAAAGTCTCGACATAGCGGCGCTGTCCCTCGGCGTAGATGGTGTCGAAGGCCAGTGACGATTTGCCTGACCCGCTCAGCCCGGTGACTACGGTCAGGGTGTTCCGAGGAATCTCAACGTCGATGTTCTTGAGATTGTGCTGCCGGGCGCCACGGACGGAAATTTTAGTAATCGCCATCATTCGCCGGGGGTCATGCCCCTTCCGTAACGTCGACAGGTAACCAGATTTGTTGGAAAGTGGGATTGCACAGCTCTACTCCGTATCTTAGTCGTCAACAGCGGGGAGCGTCAACGCGGGTTAGATTGAAGATTCCCCCAGCTTCGCCGACAAGAAAAGTAGGTATACGGATTTCCGGGCCGTGCATCTGATTACAGCCCTTCGCGAAGGTTGGTAGACCGTGATTTCGTTGATTATGCCCGTGATTCTCTTTATGACCGTCATCGCCTCTGTCAGTTTGGGGGTATTCGCCGCGTACGCGGCTGTGATTTGCATCCTGAAGGCGTTCAGACCGGTCTCGAAGGCTGAGCCGACCCGGCCGCGCCTGGTCCTGGTTCCCACCCAGAATCACGCCAGCGGCGACTAGCGTCCCGGCAGTGTCTGCCCGCTCGTAAAGCCGGGCATGTTCTCGGCGCAATATTTTCCGCCACCGTCCCAGCTCAATGCTTACAAGGTTCCACCTGCTCCCGTGACGTTTCTAGGTCCAGGCTAAATCCAACTTGGCCGAGCAGAACGAGCGATTGGATCTGAACCCGATCCATGGAAAAAAGAATCCCCGCCCTGTCTCTGCGAAAAATGCCGAGACGAGGGCGGGGCACTTGGGGGGTTAACTTTTTACGATCTTCTTTTGGGCTGGATCCCAGACTGCAATTGACTTGTTGAAGTACGAGAAGTTGGCCAGGTGGCATCCGATGGCGGCATTGTTGCCGAACACTTCGTTTTCGACAACCGGTTTGCGGGTGCGCACGGCATTGTAGAAATTGGCCTGGTGGTCGACGGTATCGCTGTAGCCTGGAGGATTGGCGTATGACTCGCCGGTCTCGTCAACCTTCCATTTGAGGGCAGCTGGCTCGGGATGTTCTTCGTGCCACTTCTGCAGGTACTGATCCCGCAGCGCTTTGGGCCATCCGAAAATCGAATAGCCTTCTGGCTCCGGACGCGTGTCTTCTGGTTTGTAGGTGAGAGTTGCATCCTTGATGATCATCGTGCCCTTGGTGCCGTAGAAGCCGATGAATTCTCCGCCGTTATTGTTGAGGTTGCAGCGCAGCGTGACGCGGCAGTTGGGGTAGTCGTAGAGAGTCTCAATCAGGTCGGGGAACTGCGCGGCCGTCCTTGAAGTGGAACAGACCTCCCGAGGACATGGCGCGCTGCGCGGGTTCATTAATGCCGGTAATGAACATGATTCCGGAGAGCAAATGAACGAAGAGATCTCCGCCGAGGCCCTCGCCGTAATCGGTGAAGCAGCGCCAGCGGAAGAAGCGGACGGGATCGAAGGGAACCTGGGGAGCCTGGCCGAGGAATGCCTTCCAGTCGATCGTCTGCGGGCTGGCGTCGGGCGGAATGGGATAGACCCACGCGCCGCTGGGAGAGTTGCGGTCCCAGTAGGCGTTGATGGAGAAGACTTCGCCGAGTTTGCCGGAATCGTAAATTTCCTTGGCTTTGGCGTAGAGGACAGAACTCACGCGCTGGCTGCCGACGGCGACCATGCGCTTATTTTTTTGCGCGGTCGCCATCATGGCGAATCCATCTTCGACGGTATGCGACATCGGCTTTTCGCAGTAGACGTCTTTGCCGGCAGCGCATGCATCCTCAAAGATCTGGCGATGGTTGTGGTCCATGGTGGCGATGAGGACCGAGTCGACGTCTTTGCGATCGAGAATGGTGCGATAGTCGCGGGTTGCGGGAACGCTGGGATTCTTGACGGCTTCCTGCGCGGCGAGATGGCGGCTGTCATACAAGTCGCACACGGCGACACACTGAATGCCGGGAACTTCCAAAGAAGCTTCGAGGTGTTCGCATCCGCGAATGCCGGTGCCGATGGATGCGAATCGAATGGTGTCGCTGGGAGCGACAGGACGCGCCGCCGCAGAAAGGATGTGAGGCTGCAAGATCGTTTTGCCGACTGTCGTCGCGGCCAGAGCGCCGGAACCGAGATGAATGAATTGACGACGGGACAGGGGATACTTAGCCATGAGATTCTCCGTCTTTGAATTTAGTGCATCTGTAGCGGCGCGCGCGCCGGCACAAAGGGATTACGGGGAGGAATTATCCCAGATGCGGGGGATTTAGTAAAACGATTTTCTAGAAGCTTTGAAGGCAGCAATCCGAGCCAACTCTGTCCTCCACCTCCCGGGGAAAGGAGCACCGGCTGACCTGCTGTGAGCGTCAATCTCTGTTTTCGTCACTGTACTTTTTAACAGTACCCCAAGGTCCCGGCCCGCTCCTATCCTCAATGGAAAGCCGCTTTCACCGTTTCTCAGTTACATGTCTGTGGGCTACGTCGCATACTCCGACCGTCAAACGAGGTCAAAAAAGGAGGAAGTCTAATGTACTTCACCGATGACTCGCTGCTACCTGAGAATCAGGCACCGCTGATGATCACCGCTGCCCCCTATGGTCCGGTCTGGTTGCCCGGGGATTGCACGCCCGAACAAAAACTTCCAGTCACTTGGGACGAACAGGTTCAGGCGGCGGTGGATTGTTACAACGCCGGCGCAACCCTGCTGCACATCCATGTGCGCGATCCAAAAACCGGCCACATCTCGAAGAACTTCAACCAATACAACGACCAGGTGGGGCGTCTGCGCAATGCCGTGCCGAAAATGGTTCTCCAACTCGGCGGGTCAATCTCGTTTGCCCCCGAGCCAGGCGAGGAAGCCAAGTTCCAGAGCTACGACTCGCGCCATAAGCTTGCCGAAATCGATCCCAAGCCGGATCAGGTTACGGTAGCCTGTGGCACCACCCTCTACGACCTGACTGCGCTCCATCCCGTCGATGATGCCTTTGAGGGAACCCGCGTTGCCAATCCGGCCATGCTCCACGCAATGGCCAACCTCGTGGCTGACTCGACGCCGGACTTCTATCTCGAAAACATCAAGCGCATGGTCGCCCATGGGATTCAGCCTTACTTCGCTTTACCGCACGTGCATGGCCTCGAATTGGTGGAGCGCCTCATTCGCAAGGGCTACTACATGGGACCGGTGAACGGCTTCTTCAGTATCGGCGGAGGTGGCGTGTGCGGAGCCAATCCTTTCGATCTGATGGAGTTGATCCGTCGCACACCACATGGCTCCTTCTTTACCTACCAGACTACATTCCGTCTGAGCCACCCAGTTGCTGCGATTTGCATTGCTCTCGGACAACACACCCGCGCCGGTATCGAAGACAATCTGTGGGACACGACGAAGGGCAAGCGCATGACGACGATCCAAATGATCGAGCGGCACGTGCGAATGGCCAACGAGCTGGGACGCCCCATTGCTACCGCCGAACAGGCCCGCCAGATGTTGAAGATCGGGATCACCTACAAATCCACAGCCGAAACGCTCGCTAACCTCGGCCTGCCGCCCAATCGCCGACCCGGCAACATGGGGTTCATGGTGCATGAAACGGATGGAATGTACCACCCGGCAGCGCAAGGCGGATGCGGACACATCCATGCCGGAGAGTGGGAGAAGGATCTGGAGGTTCCGATCACCGTAAAGGTCGCCTAAGAGGCCGGGTCCTGCTCCGGTGATCAAGGACAGGACTCAACCTTTCTTGGTACCCCGGCTTTGCCAGGCTGTCAGCTCAAGAAGCCCACGTGAAGCTCCGTGACGTCCCCCCTTCGTGTGCGGTGGGGCCATCGTGAACAAAATTTTGTGAACCGTGCGCTGCGGCGCAGGAGAGAACGTCATGAGCGAAACGAAGGGATACAAGCAAGAACCGGATGTGGTGACCGATCCACCCATGGGTCCTTGGAATTCGGCTCTGGACACGCTGCGGGGTTGGGATCCGAAATGGGCCGAGCTCTGCTTCAAGATGAGCACCAACCCATGGACCCACTCGGTTCTGCCCCACAAGTTTATCGAACTGGTCAGTGTCAGCTTGAATGCCGCCTGCACGAATCTTAATCCGGAGGGAACTCGGCACCACATTCGCGCCGCACTCCAAGCGGGCGCGACTCGCGACGAGATTTTATTCGCCCTCAAGTGTGGATCAGTCCTGTCTATTCATTCCTGCAGCTTGGCCGCTCCCATTGTCTTTGAAGAAGCCAAAGCGGCCAACGTGCAGTTGACTCCGCGAGCCAACACCGAGCCAACCCCGGCCTGCGATGCGATGCGGAAGATGGGACAGTGGAACACGGCGTGGGATCCGTTCTTCGCACTCGATCCGGTATTCACCGACGAATTCATGGCGATGGGAGGCGGCATCTATAAGAGTGGGGTGATGACGCCCAAGGAAGTCGAACTCCTCAGCATCGCCCTTGATGCTTCGGTCACTCACATGTATGCGCCGGGCACGCGTCGCCACATCCAAAACGCGCTCAAGGCAGGCGCGACCATGGAGGAGATCATGGAGGTCCTGAAGCTCTGCGTCGTTCAAGGGGTACAGACTTTCAATCTGGGTCTGCCGATCCTGGCGGAGGAACTCGAACGCCATTCCTCCAAGAAGGCTGCGTGACGTATGGCGAACTATATCGAGGTCGCGACTCTGGAGCAACTTCCCGCCGGACGAGGCACAACTGTCTCGATCGAAGGCAAAGACATTGCACTGTTCAACGTGGATGGAACGGTCTACGCGATGGACGATGCTTGTCTTCACCAGGGAGTGTCGCTCGGGATTTCGAAGCTCGAGGGCAACATCGTCACCTGCCGTGGACACGGCTGGAAGTATGACGTCACCACCGGAAGCACATACCCTGTGCCCGGGATAGGAGTGGCCGCCTACCCTGTGAAAGTTGTCGACGGAAAAATTATGGTGGCCATCGACGAAACAGTGAACCCGGCTGCCTGACGATACCTCGCCACTACCGCGGGATCCATTGCAGAAAATGATGTGAAGTGAATCGAAAGAAGGCGCAGAATGTTTTCGCCTGGCCCTGAATTTGCAAATGTCGCAACCCAAACGTTGGGATTTGCAAAAGGATAGGCGCGTGTGCCGCAGTTTGTGACGAACACACCCCTAAACCCAGAGCGTCTACCCCCTGTGTTTGAGTTCCGGATGAGCTCCTTGAGGGTGGAAGAATGGCGCTTACTGCCTGCTCATGGCTAGGTTCAGCCGATCCTCCGGACTGATGAACTTGTCGTGGTCGTCCTTGCCCAGGTCGATCTGCACCCAGTTGACCTTCCCGTTAAAAACGCTGGTATGGCGGGTGTAGTCTGAGCTGACCGGTGTCGCGGTATCGCGGCCAACATCGGTCGTCTCATCGGCAGAAAACACCATCGGAACCGTGTGCTCGACCCGGCCTTCACCGACCTTCTTGCCGTCGTAATAAAGGCTGACATTGCCGCCCTTGCCGAGGCCTCCGCCATCGTAACCAAACTCCATTCTCACCTGGTGCTTGCCGACTGGAATTGGCTGGCTCGCCTCGATGGTAAAAGTTTGGAGCGCGAGGAAGTTGTAGGCGAACTTTGCTTTTCCGCCCTTGGCGTAAAGACTCATCCCAGCGAATGCGCCGCCCTGATGAATGATGACGCCTTCCGCACCTTTTGAGGGAACCTCCACCTCGGCGGTGAGCGAAAATGATTTGTTCTTCATGACCAGGACGCTGTTCTCGCTCAACCTTCCCATCCCGCTGAATAGCAGTTGCGAGTTGCCCTTCACGAGCTGTGGTCGGCCGGCCAGATCAGCATTGAAGCGTTCGACCCTACGGTCGTCCAGAGGCAACACGTTGTACTTGACGGCTTCGATCAACCACAGCCGCTGCAGTTCGTGCAGCTTCTCCGGCATTTCTTTCGCCAGATCGTGCGACTGGGTCCAGTCCTTGCTGCCGTCGTAGAGTTCCCACACATCATCCTCAAAGGCAGGCAGGTTCGCGGTCACCACCCAAGGCGTGGAGTGCCGAGTTACTGCACTCCATCCGTTATGGTAGATTCCCCGATTGCAGAACATTTCAAAATACTGCAGATCATGCCGCTCGGCAGCTTTTCCGTCGTCGAACGAGTATGCCATGCTGACGCCTTCGATGGGCTCCTGCTGCACGCTGTTCACGATCGTCGGCTCAGGCAGACCGGCGATT
The DNA here is from genome assembly GCA_963788555.1 of uncultured Acidobacteriaceae bacterium. Taxonomy (GTDB): domain Bacteria; phylum Acidobacteriota; class Terriglobia; order Terriglobales; family Acidobacteriaceae; genus Sulfotelmatobacter. Next base: position 586,078 of record CAWBHM010000009.1, read on the forward strand.
TCCAGCACGGTCGGCGCGACGTCGATCACATGGCAGAACTGCGAACGAGTTTCCCCTCTCGCCTTGATGCCCTTAGGCCAGTGGACGATGGTCCCGTTGCGCGTTCCGCCCCAATGCGAAGCCACCTGCTTGGTCCATTGATAAGGCGTGTCCATGGCGTGCGCCCAGCCCACGGCATAATGGTTGTAGGCCTCCGGACTGCCAAACTTGTCGATCCGCTCCATCATGAACTCCGGGGTCTCGAGGGCCGCGGCCCCGTTGACCATGATTGTCTCGTTAAACGAGCCGTTCGGAGTGCCTTCGGCCGATGCGCCGTTATCCCCAATGATGACGTAGATCAGGGTGTCGTCGAGGATCTGGAGATCCTTGAGCGTGTCGATCAGCCGCCCAACATGATGATCGGTGTGCTCCAGAAACCCGGCGTACACTTCCATCTCGCGCGCCAGCACCGGTTTCATTTTCGGGTTGACTTCCTCCCACGCCTGAATTTCATCGGGTCGCTTGGTCAACTCGGCATTTCGCGGAACTACGCCCAGCTTCTTCTGCCGCGCTAAACTCTCCTCGCGCAACTTGTCCCATCCCTGATCGAACTTGCCCTTGTATTTATCCGCCCACTCTTTCGGCACGTGGTGGGGGGCATGGCAAGCGCCGGGCGCGAAATACACGAAGAACGGTTTGTCGGCCATCAGCGCCTTCTGCTGTCGCATCCAGGCGATGGCCTTGTCCGTCATGTCTTCGGTAAAGTGGTATCCCTCCTCGGCCGTTTTCGGCGGCTCGATTGGTGTGGTGCCCTCGTAAATTCCGGGGTCCCACTGGTTGGTCTCCCCACCGATAAATCCGTAGAAATACTCGAACCCTCCTCCGCCGGTCGGCCACTGGTCGAAAGGGCCCATCGGGCTGGTCTGCCACACCGGCACTTCGTGACACTTCCCGAACTGCGCCGTCGAGTAGCCGTTCAGCTTAAGGGTCATCGGCAGCGGCGCCTTGTTCTTGGGTAACACGGAGCTGTAGCCGGGCGCGGACGTGGCCAGTTCGGTAATGCCACCCATCTCGACCGAATGATGGTTGCGGCCCGTAAGCATCGCCTGCCGCGTCGGCGAGCAGAGAGCCGTCGTATGGAAGCGGTTGTACTTCAGACCATTGGAAGCGAGCTTCTCAAAGTTCGGCGTCTGACACGGTCCACCGAAAGCGCTGGATGCCGCGAAGCCCACGTCGTCGAGCAGGACGATCAGCACATTGGGTGCGCCTTTGGGTGGGCGCAGAGGCTCGATCGGCGGAAACTTCGAATCGGGGTCTTTGGCATCATAGGTTGTGAGGCCGATATGTGTTCGGTCCGGAATGGGAAGAATGCTTCTGGAAAGGTTAGCACCATGATCTGACATGGGAATCTCCTCAGACGATTCAGCGCGTTACACAACCCACCTACGACAGGCTCTCTCGGGCTAGTTCGATGCGCAACTGCTACTTCTACCAGTACGGGTGAGCGGCATAGTTGGCGAAAACTCGCTTTAAAATACCCCGTCAAGACCACGAAGACCGAACAGACGGCGCAAGCTTGTGCTAAGCCTGACAACAACACTTACACCCTCTGCCTGGAATAAGGAGTGGCCGCCTACCCTGTGAAAGTTGTCGACGGGAAAATTATGGTGGCCATCGACGAAACAGTGAACCCGGCTGCCTGATTGGGGGTTTGCCTCAGTAGGACGCGCTTGGAAGATGGAAAAAAGGCGGGAAAAAATTGAAAGGGCCGTGACATTGGTTATGCTCTAGCCGCTCGCTCCTGCGAGGGAGCTAACAGCGTGGAGGCATGTACCGTCACGACCCCTTGATGCGATCACTGCTTTCGCAGTTCCGAACCCCAACTGCCCCTCGCAGAGCCGTCGGTTTTTTCAGGTCCGGTCGCCTGGCAAGTCGCCTCGCCCGGCTGATCACCCAGTCTATTCGGATCGGCTCGTTTTATTGTGCCAACCCTTTCGACCGTCGACGCAATTCACACTAACAGACAATTAAAAAACGTCAACGCAAACTATTGGTGCAATAGCCCGCGGCAAACCTGTGGATAATGAAAAATGCAAATAGCTGCTGCATTGGAACTTATTCACAGACGAAGTCATTTGATCCCCCTTTTGCACATAACCTTGCACAAGCTTAAAACCAACCGCAAACCGATGAAAGGGAATCAAATAATCGTCTTGACGATAGAATGAGATGAGCGCATCTTTCAAAGAGGGCGCAAAGAGCGAAAGAGCGCTAGAAGACAAGAACAGCGACCACAATCGAAGTGATCTCAGAATTGGTGGCCTACGTGGACGGCGGGTGCCTGGGAAATCCGGGCCCGTCGGGCATTGGAGTGGTGATCAGCGGCTGCGCCAGCGGCCCGGTTCGCATCGCCAAGTGGATTGGCCATCAGGACAATAACGTCGCCGAGTACGCCGCGCTGATGGAAGCCCTGCAATACGCGATATCGCGCAAGGCGCAAAAGCTCCATGTGTATTCCGATTCCGAAGTCGTCGTGCGGCAAATGACCGGCGAGTACATCTGCCGCAGCCCGCGGCTCTATTCTCTCCATTGGACCTGCCGGAAGCTGGCGCGCTCGCTGAAGTTTTCCATTTCCCACGTGCCGCGGGAAAGCAACGCCGAAGCAAACGGATTGGCGCAGGCAGCCTTGCGGAGGAAGTGAGCATTCAGCATCCGGCACTCAAGACTCACTGCGTCCCGCCGCCAGTCTCGGACAAACCAGCAAAAGCGATTTGCAACCATGAAGACACTCAGAAGTACTCCCTTTCTCATAGCGCTATTATGGGCTAGCTCAGGCGTTTCAATTGGAGCTAGTGCCTCAGTCTCTCCATCTCGGACGAATATCCCTAAGTCCGGGAAGACGGTCCTGAGTGTCATGTCTCAAAAAGGCAAGGCCGAGGTGACCATCGAAACGGTCCAGATAAAGGGAGAATGCTTCGATGCATCCCCGCCGGTTAACTTCATGAAAAAATTTGGGGACACCGATGAAGGATCGGTGGTACCGCATCTCTCGGTAACGGTTGGCGGCGAAGAGATCTTCGTTCCGTTGTCCGTTTATTCGCGATTGTCCAACATCAAGTGGGCGTCTCTGAGCTATAAAGATGGCACGTTCGACCTCGCGATTGATGAAAATGGTGACCTATCTTTGGTCCATATCTATTTTGGCGCTCACGGTGGAGTGACGCGGCTTACCGAGTACGACCCTGGTTCTGGCGCAAAGACTGAAGATGCAAGATTCTATTACCAGACTCTTCGATGATTCGTGCATAGCTTCTGATTCTCGCGTGGCCGGCCTCAGACGAATTGCAACCACCGGGCTGAAGCCCGAATCGCTTCTACTGACTCTCGCGCGGCGCTGAAGCGACGCTCTTCCACTACGGCGCTGGAAGCGCTGTTCTTCCATGTGAAACTTTTGGCTTAGCACCTCTGCGCGCCGAAATTCTTGACACCTTGCGCCCTCCGAGCGAGACTCAAACTACTGCATCCTTGTAACTTAGACGAGCTGTGGCGGGGCGGATTGCGCCTCGTTCCGTCCAACTCATGGGGTGCGCACGCGCGCCATGGAACCTTATTCGTCTGTCGAGGGCAAGTCGCCAGACGCCGGCAAGGGGCCGGTTTTGAAGACTGCGGAGTTGCATCCGGAGCAGGCATTGCAGCAAAACAATTCAACTCGGATTTCACAGGGTAGCGTTTCGGCGGCTCTCGGCGCGGTGCGCGCCGAGGCCAGCGCGCTCAGTTCCAGCGTGCGTTTTCCCGGAGAAGATGGCGGACGTTCGCTGGCAGAGGTCGCGCAGCGTGATCTCGATGCCGCGCTGCAATTGCTGGCGGACCGCGCGCAATACATTACAGGCGCCAGCGGGGCGGCGATCGCACTGCGGAGGAGTGGCAAAAACGACATGCTCTGCCGGGCCAGCACGGGATCGAACGCACCCGAGCTGGGCGCGCTCCTTTCCACGGAGTTTGGGCTGTCAGGGGAAAGTGTGCGCACGCGCCAGCCCCTGCGCTGCGACGATGCCGAACGCGACTCCCGCGTGAACCGCGAGGTCTGCCGCCAGTTGGGAATCGCTTCGGTGGTCGTGATGCCCGTCGTGAATGACGACGAAGTTCTGGGCGTCTTTGAGCTCTTTTCCGGGAAGGCGAATGCCTTTGGCGCGCGCGATGTTTCGGCGGTGCAGCGGCTGAGCGAAATGGTCGAAACCGCTGTGCGGCTGGCGCATGCCTCCGAGAAGTTGCCGGAACGGCTGAAGATGCAGGAGACCGCCGGGCCTGCGGTTCACGCGCCTGGCATTCCGAAGGATCAGGTTTTAGACGGGCGGGTATTGGAAGATCTCGTTCTGGAGGAAGAACCAGTTTCGGGGGCTGCTGTTGAAAAGCCGAACGTAAAAACAACCGCGCCCGTCCTTCCAGCTACATTTCTTGCACCTACCTCCGAGGTGGTGTCGCCAGCCTCGAGCGCACCCACGTCTCCAATCGAGACGAAGAATGCGACGAACCGCGAAACCGCAGCCACGAAACCGTATGCCCTCAATATCGCCGCGCCTGTGACAGGGCAGGCCCTTTCGCAAAAGACGGCAAGCTCGGGCGCGGCTCCCGTCGAGCAAAAGCCGCGCGCACAAGCTCCTCCGCAGGGTGCGGCACCGCCGAAGAAGACGTTGTTCTGGTCGGCGGCTCTGAGCCCTGTGGCGGATGCGGAGAAGGAAGAGGCCGACCAGAGCCATGTCCCACCGATTCTACGAAGCCTGCGGAAATGCGACGCCTGCGGCTTTCCGGTGTCCGCGGGACGCTCGCTCTGTGTGGAGTGCGAGGAGAAGAAGTGGCGAGGACAATTGAAGCCCGGGCGTGTTGCTGTTCCAGTCGCAAGTTCTCCGGTCCAGAAGGTTGGCTTAGCGAGCACGACCAGCATTGCGACGCCTGCCTCTAAACCGGAAGCACGGGCCGTCGCAGCGGCTGCGCAGTCGGCTGCCTCGACCGCTCCGGTGTCGGCGGAGCATGCATCAGCGAAGGTGCCTGTTTCCAACATGCCGGAGCCGTGGACAAACGAACCGAAAGACACGGCGGTCGCTATACCGGAGTCGAGAGTGCCTGAGCCATTGGCGCAGGGCGTTTCCCTGGAATTCGTTTTGAGTGCGGGACTCGAGCCATCGCAGTCCTGGATTTCGTCGAATAAATACGTGATTGCAGTGTTGCTCGTGGTTGCGGCGGCAGTCGGTGCTTTTTTTCTGTTGCGGTAGAAGTTTCGCAACCCCTTCAAGAGTGTCTGAAATTTCCTCCCGGCGCTGACCCGTTCTTCTTCGGGGCACACTTTTGCCGGTGGCTGCATTCGTCCGATTGCGCCTTTGCGTGAGGAACCTCGGCGCTTTGCTGCAACAAAAGCAACGCGAGGCCCTCAAGTTCTGCACTACCGGAGGCGCTGAAACCCTTGACAACACAGGGAACTCTGCTAAAGTGCGGAGAAAGGTTTGCAAACTTCGACACAATTGGCAGGTGCCATGGTCATGAAGAATGTTTACGAAGTATTGCGGCAGAAAGAGATGGAACTGACGCGCCTGGAGAAAGAAGTGGAGGCCCTGCGACTGGTGGCTCCGTTGCTCTCCGAGGAAAAAGAAATGAATTCCGACATGGTTAAGCCGGTCTTGGCGACTGCCGTGAACGGTCCGCAGGCCACGCCTCGCATGACGGTACCAGCGCCGCCATCGATTCCCGCGCCCCAACCGGTGCGCGCCGCCGGATGGGAAGATACCGCCAAGCGCTGGCCATAGGAGATTCTCCAGAACTGTCGCGGTTGCCCTCGCGCTGAGGCGTGGGGCATAGTCTTTCGGCCCGGGATGCGTCCCGGGCCGTTGTGTTTTCTGGAGTCTGCTTCTAAGCTCCAGCAATCTCGCGTAGGACGGCGAGGAGACGGTCTACTTCCTCGGCGGTGTTGTAGTGTACGAGGCCGATGCGCAGGAAGCCGCCGGATTTTTCGACGTCGAGATGCTCGGTCAGGTTCAGCGCGTAGTAGTTGCCGTCCCAGGTGAAGAAGCCGCGGTCGCCGAGTTTGGTGGAGAGCTCCAGCGGCGTGTGGCCTGGTATGCGAATCGCGAGCGTGGCGCAGCGTTCATGAAAGCGCGCGGGATCGGTGACGCCATAGATTCTGAGGCCGAGGATCTTCAGTAGCCCGGTCATGATTCGATGCAGCAGCGCGCTCTCGTGTTCGTGAATGGCTGCGTAGGCAGCTTCGATGGCGGCTCTTCTGCTCGCCACCTCCGGCCGAGCGTGGCGGCCGAGGTCAGCGATGTATTCCACGCAGGCCGTGATTCCGGCGATGCACTCGTGATTGAGCGTGCCCCATTCCCAGCAGTTTGGAATCGCGTTCGTGTTCGGCCGGACCTTATAAGGACGTAGGCGCTTCAGATGCTCGCGCTTGCCGAAGAGCACGCCCATGTGCGGTCCGAAGAATTTGTAAGTTGAGCACACCAGAAAATCGCAATCGAGTGCGGCGACGTCGATGAGTCCGTGCGGGCCATAGTGGACGGCGTCGATGTAGGCGAGAGCTCCCGCGGCGTGCGCCAGCTTCACAATTTCTTTTACCGGATTGATCGTCCCCACGGCATTCGAGGCGAAGCCCACGGCGACCAGCTTGGTCTTCGCATTGATTTTCGACGCGAGGTCGGCCATGTCGAGGGTGCAGTTTTCGTCGTGGATCTCTGCCCACCGAACGGTGACGCCGCGATCTTCTGCCATGGCGAGCCAGGGAGAAACATTTGCGTCGTGGTCGAGGCGCGTGACGACGATCTCGTCGCCGGGCTTCAGTTCGCGGCCAATCGCGCGCGAGATGGCGAAGGTCAGCGTGGTCATGTTGGGGCCGAAAGCGACTTCGTCGGCGCCACAGTGCAGGAAGTCGGCCATGGCGCTGCGCGCTTCGGCGATCATGGCGTCCGTACGGCGGCTGGTCGCGTAGGCTCCGCCGGTGTTGGCGTTGTTGTGGCGCAGGTAATCGGAGATGGCATCGATCACGCGCTGCGGGACTTGCGTTCCGCCCGGGCCGTCGAGGAACGCGGCAGGATGTCCGTTGACGGATTGGGAGAGCGAGGGGAATTGGGAACGGACGTGGGTGAGGTCGAGGGCGGTTGACTGTTCGGTAGTCGGCATGATGATAATGTATTTTTATCATGTTCGCCGTGTGCGACGGCGGGGTGCCCTCGCAGGCGGCGGGACGCCAGCACTACTTTGTAGAGGTTGCGACTCTCACAAAATCGGCCAGCAGACCGTATGCGGTCGCGTACAGGCCGGGATTCTCTTCAGTGATCGCTAGCCCGGGGAAAATATCAGTTTCGAAATAGATGTAAGACGACGTCCCGGTGATCTTGGCCATTGGCGAAGCGGCTAGCACTTTCTCCGGTGCGACGCTTGCCTTCACGCCATCGCCTACGCGCTGCGCGCGGCAGACCAGCTTGAAGGGCCAACCATCCCGCTTCCCGCAGCGGAGGGCTTGCGGCGTGAGGTTTCGGATGCCTTCGCGCTCAATGTCTTCGAGGCGCACTGGCACATCCATCAGAACCGTGATCAGCGCGGCGGTTTTGACGGCGGCGTCCCAGCCGTCGACGTCGTGAGTGGCGTCGGTTTCGGCTATGCCCAAGGCTTGCGCTTTCTTTAGTGCTTCGTCAAACGTGAGGCCTTGCTCCATCTCGCTGAGGATTACGTTAGTCGTCGAGTTGAGGATTCCGTGGAAGCCTTGCAAGTGGATCGCGGGGAGTTGGTCGAACAGAGAGAAGATGGGGACGCCGTCCATGACCGTGGATTCGAAGAGGAATCGTTTCCCTTGCTTCGCGGCCAGGTCGCGCAGATCGCGGTAGGCGTGTACGATTGGGCCTTTGTTGGCGGTGATGGCGTGGGCTCCGTGCTCGAGGGCGGCGCGGATGTGGGTGACCGCGGGTTCGCCGTCTTTCACGTTCAGCGAGGTGGCTTCGAAGAGGATGTCAGCTTGGGCGGCGGCGAGCCAGTCGCGGACATTATTAACCTCAGCGGCTAAAGCCGCGTCAGAATTAGAGCGGGTATCGGCGCGGCTGAAGCCGCGCCCCTTCAAATCTTCGCCTCTCAAATCTTGGCCCTTCAAAACTTGCCCCTTCAGAACGTATTCATCATCATTCGTTCGATCGAGGCCAAGGCGCTTCCGATCCAATCCGCTCGGATCGGCATTCCAGCCTAGACTTCGGGAGGCGATTCCGGTGATGCGGTAAGCGATGGCGTGCCGCTCGCGCAGTTCTCGTGAACGGTCTTCGAGGAGGCGGACTAGCGTCCGGTTGACGTTGCCGAAACCGAGGAAGCACAGGTTATAGGTGCGGATGGGACCTCGCAGGGGCTAAAGCCCTTTTCTGTCTACGGCTCTAACGCGGCGCTGAAGCGCCGCTCTTTCCACGATTGATGCCGCGCTGAAGCGCCGCTCTTTCCACGATTGATGCCGCGCTGAAGCGCCGCTCTTCCACATGCTGGCGCTAGGTCCCACAAAAAGACTATCCCATCACCGTGGTGTGCTCGACTTTGATCTTGTAGAGCACGCGGACTTCGTTGGGCTGTCCGTAAGGATACTTGTCCACACCGAGATATTTCTTTGCCATCTTGTTGATGTGCTCATCGGCGCCATCTTCGGTGATCTCGGCCACGCGGCCGCGGATCTCGAGATACCGGTACGGATTCTCGGGATCGATGATCGCCATCGACACGCGCGGATCGCGGCGGACATTGCGGTCCTTCTGGCGTCCTTTAGCGGAGTTGAAGATGACGTGCTCGCCATCGAAGTCGCACCATACGGGCGTGACTTGCGGGCTGCCGTCGGGCATTAACGTCCCCAGGCTGGCAAAGGCCCGCTTCTGAAACAGATCGCGGTACTTCTCGGGGATGACTTGCGACATAAAGAGCCTCCGGAAATTGAATGCTGTTGCATTATAGAACGCTGGACGCGTGCCGTGGCTACCGCCGCCATCTCCCGTTCTCTGCCGTGTTTGTTTAGAATTATTGGTCTACTCAAAATCACCAGCATGGGTGAGTGCGGGCTCTGCGCTCGCGGCGGTCCAGCGCCTTAAACTCCAGTGATTTAGTTGACTTGCAAGCATTCCATTTACAGGAGCTGAAACCTATGACTTCTTCACTTCGCCGCTGTCCGCTTTCGTCCGGGAAGGCAATCGTGGCAGTGATCGTTGTGCTGTTGGCAGTCGCAGGGCTGCTGACGCCTTTGTCCGTCGCTCAGACGGCGCAGAAGTATCCGCCAACGATTGTTTTCATGACCGACTTTGGCGTGGTCGATGACTCGGTGGCGATTTGCCGCGGCGTGATGTACGGCATTATGCCCGACGTCCGCATTGTCGATTTGACGCACCAGGTGACGCCCTTCTCCATTTTCGATGGCGCCCGATTCCTACATGGATCCACGCCGTACTTTCCTGCGGGCACGGTGTTCGTGGTGGTGGTGGATCCAACCGTTGGCAGCACACGGAAGGCGATCGTCGCGCGCTCCAAGCGCGGGCAATATTTTGTACTTCCCGACAATGGTCTGCTGACGCTGGTGGAGCAGCGCGATGGCATTGATGCGGTTCACGAAATTACCAATCCCGAGTGGATGATCGGTAGCAAGTTGTCTTCCACCTTTCACGGACGCGATATTTTCTCGCCAGTAGGAGCGCACTTGGCCCGCGGCGATGACTGGACCAAGGTGGGTCCGGAGATGGCCGTGAAAGATCTCGTCCGCTTAGATTGGAAGGTCGCGAAAGTAGACGAGAGCGGACTGATGGCAACCGTGATCGCGACCGATGGGCCATTTGGCAATCTGGTGACCAATGTCGATGGCGAAGATTTTCTGAAGCTGGGATACCAGCGCGGTCAGGAAGTTCCCGTCAAGGTCGGCGACAAAGAGTTGAAGATGAAGTTCGTTAAGACCTTCAGCGACGTGCCGGTGGGCCAACCGTTGTTGTATATCGATTCACGCGGGCATTTGGGCTTGGCTGTGAATCAGAACAGTTTTGCAGCAACCTACGGGATCAAGCCGCCGACACCGCTATTTATTCCGCGATCGGGTAAATAGGGGTAGAGCCCGGAGCGTTGGTTCCTTGCAGCGTCTTAGTATCGAAGGAGTTGTCTTTATGAAGTGCGCCACTCCGCATTCATCTCGAAATATCGGACTCACGAGACTCGTCCTGGTAGTTTTTCTGCTGCTTCCAGGAACGATTCTCGCGCAGAGCTATCGCGGGTCGATCCGGGGAAGAGTCAGCGATCCGAGCGGCAGCGTGGTCGCCGGCGCGACGGTTTCGGCGAAGAACGTCGATACGGGCCTCACGCGCGATGGCGTTACCAACGAGGAAGGCACGTATGTTCTGGCCGAACTGCCTGCTGGCGTCTACACCCTCAAGGTGACTTCTCCAGGATTCGCGCCGGTTGCGCAGAACGTTGTCGTGAGTGTTGGCCTCGACACGACCGCCGATTTCGGCATGCTCAAAGTGGAGCAGCGTCGGGAAAGCGTCACCGTCACCGAAAATGCGCCCCTGGTGGAGGCTACGCGGGATGTCCTCGGCGAAGTGGTGGACCAGCGACTGGTTTCGGAATTGCCGCTGAACGGGCGAGACTTCGGGAAACTCGTGGCACTCAGTCCGGGAACCACAGTCGATCCGTCTGGCGTGGCGGGGACGCAGGGCGGGTTTGGTCAATTCAATATCAACGGCAACCGCGATCGCTCGAACAATTACACACTTGACGGCACCGACAATAACGATCCTTTCTTCAATAATTCTGCGTTGAACCAGGTTGGAATCGGAGGCGCTCCGGCGTCGCTGTTGCCGATTGATGCCATACAGGAATTCAACCTGCAATCCGGATTCGGCGCCGAATATGGGCGCAACAGCGGGTCGGTGGTCAACATCATCACCAAGTCGGGCACGAACAAACTCCACGGCTCGGGATTCGAATTCTTCCGCAACAGTGCGCTCGATGCGCGTAATTATTTCAATACGCAGCCGCACAAATCGGTTTTTCAAAACAACAACTTCGGAGGTTCCCTGGGCGGTCCCATCATCAAGAACAGGACGTTCTTCTTCGGGGCCTACGAGGGGCAGCGGGAGCGCGTGGGCTCTGATTTCCTGTTACTGGTTCCCACGCAAGCCCAGATTCAATCGGCCCGCGCGATCGCGTTGCCACTCAATGGCGGTGTGATTAATCCCGCGCTCGACGCGATTCTGGCGTTTTATCCGCAGAGTTCGACGGGACAGATTGCGGGCACAGTCCGCGACAAGAATGACGGCGACAACTTCATCGCAAAGGTCGATCACAATCTGACTGACACGGAACTGCTCACCGTTCGATATGCTTTTTCACGCAGCTCGCAGGTCTTTCCCTTCGGCTCGCCCGGCGGCTTCGGAGCAGGATCGCGCCTGCCTCAATTTGCGCAGACATCCCCCACGCGCGTGCAGGTGGTCTCAGGCAGTTTGCTTTCAACGCTGAGCAGCTCGCGGATCAACGAGGTCCGCTTTGGCTACAGCCGGTACACGACGTCGTTTAGTTCGCTCGACGCCAACTTCGATCCGACCAGCATCGGACTGAACCTGGGCACGGGAAAACTTGGTCTGCCGGAATTCGATTTCACCAACATCGAAAACCTTGGGGCCACCGGGTTCAGCGTGCCGCGCGGACGCACCAGCGGAACCTATCAGATTCTCGACAACGTTACCTGGCTGCATGGCAAGCACACCTTCAAGTTTGGTGGCGAGTTCCGGCGTGCCAATATTTCCAATTTCAATGACAACCTGGAGCGCGGCATTTTTCAGTTCACCGCAGGCGTCGGCTTGAGTCCAGATCCTGTGGTTGACTCGTTAGCGGACTTTTACACCGGAGGTCGCAAGATGTGAATTTCTGCTGTTCCTTCGTTTCGGTCAACACCGGCAATACGCAGCGCACGACCTACAACAACGGATTCAGCTTCTTCGGACAGGACGACTACCGCCTCTCCTCCAATCTCACAGTGAACCTGGGCCTGCGATGGGAATACTTCGGCCTACTGAGCGAGAAAAATAATCTGCTCTCGAATCTTGGCCGAGACGGAAATCTCGCCATGGTGGGCACCGATGGGCTGAACGGTTTGTACCAGCGCGATCTGCGCGACTTTGGCCCGCGAATCGGGTTCGCATGGAGCGCGTTGAAGAACACCGTGATCCGTGCCGGGTACGGAATTTACGACGACTACGTACCGCAGGATTTATTTATCGCAAACTTCACCACCTCCGCGGGCGTGGCCACGAATCCGATTGGTCCGCAGGCGGTGCTGCCAATGAACTTCGATCTGACTGCGTTTAATGGCACGAATCCCACTCCGAATGCTCCCATCATGAGTGTGGCGACCAGTGGTCCGTACAGCGTGTTTGTGACGCCGCAGAATTTTCATTCACCGTACACGCAGAACTGGAACCTGAATGTTCAGCAAAGGTTCGCAGAGAATGCATCTCTCGAGGTCGGTTACGTCGGCAGCAAGGGAACGAAATTGGTGCGGCTGACGGATCTAAACGAGCCGGACGCGAACGGCAATCGTCCGAACTCCAACTTCAGCGCGATCGACGAATTAACGCCCTCCAGTTCGTCGAGCTATAACGCGCTGCAAACGATCGTGCGCATTCAGGGCATGCATCATCTTTCCGGCTTTGCGAGCTACGTGTATTCCAAGTCGATCGACGATGCATCCGACGGCATCGACTTCGTGCCGGGCGCAGCTTTCCCGCAGGACCCGAGCAACCTGGCCGCCGAGCGCGGGCCGTCGAGTTTCGATACGCGCCAGCGCTTTACTGTCGCGCTGAATTATGATCTGCCCGCGTGGAAGGCTTTGCGCGGGCTCGGTTCCGGCTGGGCGCTGAACACAATCATTGGTATTCAGACGGGGCGTCCGATTCCGATTGCGAATTCGTTCGATAATAGCGGACGGTTTTATTTCAACCAGCGTCCGAATGTTGTTCCCGGCGTAAATCCCGTTCTGCCCAATTGGAATCCGGCGACGGGATATCTCAATCCGCTGGCGTTCAGCCAGCCTGCCGATGGGACCTTCGGCAATCTGGGGCGCAATGCGATCTTCGGACCGGGCTACCGCAACTGGGATTTCTCGATTTCGAAAAGCACGGTGTTGGGAGAACGCGTGAACCTGCAATTCCGCGCGGAGTTGTTCAACCTCCTCAATCATCCGAATTTTGCGCTGCCCAATCACAACCTCACTCCGGGCTACGATCAGTTCGGCAATCTGCAATGCACGCCGGCGCAGCAGTGCTATGACGGTGTGATCACGCAGACGCCAGACGTGGCGCAGACGAATCCGGGCCTGGGCGGCGGTGGGCCGCGCGTGGTGCAGTTGGGAGTGAAGGTTCTGTTTTAGGAAAAAGGTCGAAATCCCCCCTCTGACGTCGCAAACAACGCGACGTCAAAATGAGGCACCCTGGATCTCAGTTGCCGACACCGTTCGCGATGCGCGGCAACACGGAGCGCAGCAGCGATTCGAATGTGGTCTTGACCCGCTCGCCCGTTTCCATGACTTCCGCGTGCGAGAGCGGTTGGTCGAGAATTCCCGCTGCCATATTGGTTACGCACGAAATTGCGAGCACTTTAATTCCCATGTGCCGCGCAGCGATCACTTCAGCGACCGTCGACATTCCAACCAGATCCGCGCCGATTCTCCGCAGGTGCTCAATTTCCGCTGGTGTTTCGTAACTCGGACCCAGCAGCCCGGCGTAGACGCCCTCATGCTGCGGGATTTCTAGCTTGGCCGCCTCCTCGCGCGCGATCTGACGATAATCTTTGGCGTAGGCGTGGGTCATGTCGGGAAAGCGCACGCCAAAGCGATCGTCGTTGGGCCCGACCAGAGGATTCACTCCCTGCAAATTGATATGGTCGCGGATCACGACCAGTGCCCCTTGCGAGTAGCTGAGATTGATGCCTCCCGCAGCGTTGGTGAGAATGACAGCGCGAATGCCCATGCGCCCGAAGACGCGCATGGGAAACGTAACTTCCTGCGGTGAATATCCCTCGTAAAGATGCACGCGTCCCTGCATCGCGGCGACGGCCACGCCGCCCGCGTTGCCAAGGACCATCTGTCCTGCGTGGCCAATCGCCGTCGAGCGAGGGAAAGCGGGAATCTCGGCGTAGGGCACACGCGTTGCGTCGGGGAGCGAGTCGGCAAATCCGCCGAGGCCCGAGCCAAGGACGAGAGCAATCTTCGGGCGAAGAGCGGTGCGTTTCAGAATCAGTTGTGCGGCGGAATCGGCGAGTGCATAGAAATCAGGCATGAGTAGATGCGAGTTACAAATCGTCGTCGGAAAGCTGGCGGCCGTAGCCGTTTCGGTCCAGCCAATCATACAGAAAGGTCTGGTAGAGATAAGAGGCGACGATTTCCTCGCCGAGTTCGTGCGTCTCGGTGCAGATGAAGGGCACCCTTAGCCCGGCCAGCACCGCGATCAGCGATTGCGTGATGCGGTTCGGATTCGCGGCGCGGTAGGGATATTCAGATTTGATATCGGCCAGAGACGCAGTGACCACGAGGAGACTATGAGGACACTCGCTCATGCGGCGCAGACGGCCGATGAAAACTTTGCGGTTCGTGGTGAACGATTGAATCAGGTCGGCGAGATCTTTGCGCTCGACCACACAGGAATTCTCCATGCCGCTGACGGAATAGTCGCCGAGCGGCAAAGCTCGTTCTTCGATGTCGGCAAACCATTTCCGAAAACGCCGGAACGACAGCGGGTTTTGTTCACGGGTGTCGATGATCGCTACAGGGAGTGGAGTGCGGAGTTGGGTGCCTCCGCGCTCGGCGACTACCGGGAGCAGCGGAGGAGGGACTGGGACTGCGGTCGGAGACCACGCTAAAGGAGACGGAATTAAAGTTCGTTTGCGTGGCATGGCTCTCCAGAGATCTGCCGACCGGTGCTCCATTACTTCTAAAACTTTTTCTCGAACCGGGCAAAGGCCGTTTCGAGCTTCCATTGTTCGCGGGCCCGCTCGCTAGTGGCAAGAAATTTCTCGCAGGAGGACGTCGGCTTCTCTTCGGTCGCGCTGTCAGCCGCACACGCGGCTACCGGACGGAAGCTCCCTTTCGTTTCTGCCCACAGGCTCTCCCCGGGCAAGAAGCTGTGCTCAAGGCTCTGGCGCGTCATCCGCTTCAAATCAGTGTAAGACAGATGATAGCCTTCCACGGCGCGCAGATATTCATGGGTCATGTCGGAACGGGCGACGCCTTCGTCGTCCGATGAAATGGCAACGGGCACACCGTACTTGATGTACACCGGCAGCGGATGATCGTCGCCAGTCACGCCCAGAATCTGATCGTTCGACGTAAGGTTGATCTCGACCATCACATTGCGAGTCGCCATCTCCTTCATCAGGCCAAGGGGATCGTTCTCCAGCATCACGCTGACACCGTGGCCAATCCGTTCGGCATGGCCGCGCTCGACTGAGTCGCGAATGTGATGTGTGAGATCCTCGGGCTTCACCAGACCGGCCGCAAGTTCCCCGGCGTGCAGGCTGATGTGCACTTTGGGATAGACGCCGTGAAGATAATCGAGCATGGCCATATGCTCGTTGAAATCGTGAATCGGGACGTACCAGTCCTCCGGCATGACGAGATTTAATCCCACAAAACGTGGATCGGACGAAGCGAGCTCAAAGCCCAGCAGAATCTGGGCGAAAACGGCTTCGTGGGGCAGACCGCGCAGCACTTGATAAAGATAGCGGACCGTAACACGGCATCCCGGTTCAGCGTCGGGCTTGCCGCATTTCAATTCTGAGCGGGCGCGGGCGTCGTCTTCAGCCAAGGTTTTGCTGGTAGCAGCGGCGATTTCTTTCAGGCCACCCGCTAAAAGTTTTTCCCGCATTGTGGCGAAGTCATCATCCCAGCCTATACGCATGCCGAGTTGCGGAGCGGCGCCTCCGTCGGCCGTATGCATGAATTCGATGTACTGCACGTGCTCGCGGGCGGCGCGATTGATCACAGTGGCCACCGCTTCGGCAACATGATTGTGGGAGGTGAGTCCAAACTTGTCGAAGGTCGCGAAAAAATGATCGTGTCCGGATTCGTCGCCGGCACGCCAGTTCCGCATCGACCAGGCATCGATAATCTGGTTGTACAGAATGTGATCGTCGTAGGCGCAGCGAATACTGGGCTTCGGAGTGTAGTGCTCGCAGGAATCGCAGGGAGCGCCCAGCAGCTTCGAAGTGGTGCGATCCACGCAAAAATTGTCAGACGCGGCGAAGTCGAGAAGATCTTCGGCATAGATTGCGCCGTCAAGGTGATTGTGCAAGTCTCCGCCCTTGGGTACCTCGTGCAGAAAGGCCAGTAGTAACGAAGGCTGGTGGCGGATGGAGTCGAGATATCGCGCCGTCTTCTGCTCGGCCGTTTGCGCCGTAGCGAGAGCGGAGAGGAGAACGAAAATCAGAGAACGACGAATCACCTGGTCGAGCGTTAGGCCCACGAGCACGCCTCCATAAATCAGGGAAAGGCATTGTAATTCTTGGGTGCTGGGCGCGCCAATGCGGGGTTGCGGGGTCGACTGGCCAGTTGACGCGTTGAGGAAAGGCATCAACCACGAAGGACACGAAGTCACACGAAGGAAAAACGGTCAAGGAAACCTTCGTGATCCTTCGTGTCCTTCGTGGTAAAGATTCTTGAAAACTCACCCAATAGAGGCAGCTCTGCTACATTGTTTTCTTATGCCGCAGGTTCCCGACAAGCCTACCCGCAACTTCGCCAGCGACAACAATGCTGGGGTCCATCCGGAAGTTCTGGAAGCGATCACGCGCGTCAATCAAGGGCACGTGGTTGCTTACGGGGACGATCCCTTTACCCGTTCCGCCATCGCCAAATTCAAAGAGCACTTTGGCGACGGGATCGAGGTGTTCTTTACTTTCAATGGCACGGGCGCGAATGTGCTCAGCCTGCAGTCGCTGAACCGGCCGTATCATGCCGTGCTGTGCAGCGAGTTCGCCCACATTTATACGGACGAGTGCGGCGCTCCCGAAAAACATACGGGATGCAAACTCATCCCGTTACCTCATCAGAACGGGAAGATCACCCTCGACTCGGTGCGCCACGCCTACCACGGCATCGGCGACCAGCATCACGTGCAGGCGCGGGTCATTTCGATTACGCAGTCAACCGAGATGGGGACTGTCTACCAACCAGAAGAGATCCAGGCGCTTGCCGCTTTCGCTCACGAGCACGATATGTTTCTGCACGTGGACGGCGCCCGGATCGCGAACGCCGCTGCAAGCCTAGGCCAGACCCTCCGCCAGGCAACTCGCGATCTGGGTGTGGACGTGCTTTCTTTTGGCGGAACGAAGAATGGAATCATGGGCGGCGAGGCAGTCGTCTTTTTCAATCGTGCCCTCAGCACGGACTTCCTCTACCTGCGAAAGCAAGGTATGCAGTTGGCTTCGAAGATGCGCTTCATCGCCGCTCAATTCGAGGCCCTGCTCACGAACGATTTATGGCGGCGCAGCGCCGAGCATGCCAACCGCATGGCTCAGGTGCTGAAAGCCGAAGTGGACAAAATACCGCAGGTTCGTGTTGTCTGGGAGGTCGAAGCCAATGGCGTCTTTGCCCAGATTCCGCAGCATGCGATTGCCAAAATCAAAGAGCGATACTTCTTTTATCCCTGGATCGAAGAAGAGTGCATCGTGCGCTGGATGTGCTCTTTCGACACCACCGAAGACGATGTGAAGCAGTTTGCCAAGGTGGTGGCGGAGGCGGTGAAGGCCTGAGAGCTAAAGAGAGCGTAAGGCGAGTGAGCCCTCTCTAGCCCTCATTTAAGACCGAGGCCTGTGCTAGAACGTCGCTGTTACTACCTTTTGAGTACCTCCCGCCACGTCTGGCACCAGCGTGAAGTAACACTGCCCGTTGATGATTTGGTCGCAACCCGTCCAAGTTGCTGCAGGCGCTGCAGTAAGCACGAAGCCCGTGCCCTCGTTGAACAGCCCTCCACAGACCGTTCCGCAATTGATGCCCGTAGGAACGCTTGTAACAGTTCCCGCTATGCTGCCGGTCTTCGTTATCAACAACTCGATTGACGTAATGGGGCTACACGAGACGGTAAGCAGCGTCGTGCCAACGATCGGTGTGCCGCCGGTCGGCTGGAACTGTGCGGAAATGGTGCTTGTGCCGCAACTAACCGTTGCGGCGGTTCCGCTGCTATTAATCGTCGCTACTTGAGTATTGCTGGAAGCCCAAGTCGCACTGCTCGTGAGGTCTTCCTGACCTCCTCCTACGAGCGTCCCCAACGCTAGGAATTGTGTCGTTTGCCCGATCTGAGGAATATTGGGATTGGCGGGAAGAACCGTCATCAACTCCAACGTTTGGTTTCCCGTGCATTGGACGGTCAGCAGCATCTGTCCGATGACACCCTGGTACTCCGCTGTGATCGTGGTGGTTCCGCAAGCGACGGCAGTCGCAAGACCGCCGCTGCTGACCGTCGCAATGGAAGTATTGCTCGACGCCCAAGTTGCAATGCCGGTGAGGACGTTATTGCTCGATGGGGGCGAATATACGGCTAAAGCGATGAACTGCGTGGTCTGGCCGAGCGCGGAGATAGTTGGATTGCTCGGGAAGAGGTTGATGGACTGCAGAACTGGAGTCTGCCCCACCGAGCATGAAACGGTCAACTGCGTTTGGCCGACAATCCCTTGGTACGTCGCACTGATCGTAGTTGTTCCGCAGGCGACCGCAGTGGCTAGGCCTGCGCTGCTCACCGTGGCGATTGCCGTGTCGCTTGATGCCCATGTGGCAATATTTGTCAAGACGTTGTTACTTGAAGCTGGCGCATATGCCCCCAATGCGATGAACTGAGTTGTCTGTCCGACCTGTGGTAGGGACGGATTGGCGGGGTAGAGACTTATCGATTGCAAGACCGGATTCGTTTGCGTACACGAGACCGTCAATTGCGTCTGGGCGAGGACGCCCAAATACTCGGCGGTGATTGTCGTTGTTCCACAACCGATGGCAGCGGCGAGGCCAGAATTCGTGACCGATGCGATGGCCACGTTACTCGAGGACCACGTGGCAGTGCTCGTGAGGTCGACGGTGCTTGAGGGTGACACGTATTGGCCGAGCGCGATAAATTGAGTAGTTTGTCCTAGCATCGGGATCGTTGGGCCAGTCGGGGACAGGTTAATCGACTGCAAGGTTCCTGTTCCTCCGTTGGTGCATGATACGGTGAGCGAGGTAGTACCGGTAACCCCGCTGTCTTGCGCCGAAATCGTCGTCGAGCCACATCCGGCAGCAGTTGCCAGGCCGGTAGAGCTAATGGTGGCGACACTGGGAGTGCTGGACGTCCAAGTTACCCCGGAGGTAAGGTCTTCGGGTGGAACGTTTGGATGATTTGTCGTTCCCATCGCGGTGAACTGTGTGGTTTGCCCAATCTGGGCTACGCTAGCAGCTTGCGGCGTAATGGCGATGGAAACGAGGTGTTTGCTGCTGCAACTTCCCACCACAAGCAAAGTCGAGAGTGTTAGATAGAAGAGCGGAGTCGCCAAATACCTGGTTCGTACGTTCATTTTGTTGCCCACCTTCTGGGGGAAGAGGGAAAAAGACAAGGGCGAAATTATAGCAGTATCCGGTGCCAACTAACCACAAAACTTAGGGCATCTGGTATGGAGTGAGGACCGAGGTTAAGGCAAAAAGTCGCGTGTTGCTTACTCGGTGTTGCCAAGTAATTTGCCGAGCGTAGGCTTGTGCTTCTCGGGCTTCTTCTTTTTCTCGACCACAATACGTCCCGCGGGTGGTGCTCCGACGCGATCGCGGGCCAGTTCTTTGACCGCGGTCACGGCTCGAAAGCGCTTCGCCTTTTTCTTTCTGGCCATCTCAATATCCCAATGAGTCCGGCTTACGTTGACTATGCGAGTGTAACCTGAGCCCCATGCGAAGGCGTTTCAGAGTCAGATACCCGTCGAAATGTGCAATAATTCATACTTGGTTGGGCGCCGAACCACGCGGACCCGATCTTGAAGCTTATGGAAGAACGCGATTTTTTTGACGAAAAGCAGGAAAAGAAACCGGCCTCTCTCAATTGTCCTCACTGTCGTGAGTCAGCGGAGTACGAAGTCACCTGGATTGTCCGCACAAAAAAGCGCCAACTCCCCGGGCGGGCTGACGAGCGCGACCGTGCTCGCTTCGCCAAATTCCGATCTTACATGGTGCGCAAAGACGACGTGATGGCGTGCAAGAACATGCGCTGCCGAAAACGGTTCGACATTTCCGGCCAGTCGACTGTCATTACAGAATAGTCATCTCCGAGCTCTTCACTGCATCCGCTGCGAGCACTTTTCAAGTGGCGGAAAATCCCCGATTTTCTTCCCCCTCAAAAATCCTTCCAACTTTTTTCTTCACGTTCGATTTCCCATTACCTAGGTTTTCGGCCTAGTTTTCGCGCCATTGCCCTCCATCGTGAGAACACGGATAGTGATTTTGGGCGCAATCGCAGATTGCCATTCCAAACCATCTCCGGAGGAACCTTATGTCCGCTTCAGCTGCAGCCCGCCATAACCTGGCCAACGTGATTGACTCGATGACGGAAAGCGAGCTTGACCAGTTGCCGCATGGAGCCATCCAACTCAGCACCGACGGGATCGTGCTGAAATTCAACGCGTACGAATCGAAGCTTGCAAGCCTGGAAAAGAAACGGGTCATTGGCAAGAACTTCTTCAAGGAAGTCGCACCGTGCACCGACGTGCAGGAGTTTTATGGAAGATTTCGCGCGGGCGTGGCCGAGAAAAAACTGCACGAAAACTTCCGCTACCACTTCGCTTTCCGCCAGAACCCGCGGGAGGTCACGGTCACTCTGTTTTATAGCGGAATCACCGATACCGTGTGGGTCTTCGTAAAGCCTCTGGACGGCTTCTAGAAACGGGGGCCAGGGCCGCTCGCGCGGCCTGACCGGGTCAAAGAGCCGGTCCCACACAATCTCAGGGCTAGCTTGGGGCGAACTCCGGGCGGAGAATTTCCGGCAGACCTTCCAGTCCCGACGTTTTGGCTTCACGAAGCGCAAAGGCGATCATCTCCTGCTCACGATCCGGTGGGAGTGGGTGGCGTTCGTAGGCGGAGAGCAGTTCCTCCACGCGCTGTCGGGCGCGCTGCAAAATGTCAGGCGTGGCGCCGTCCATCGGGGCAAGACCGCGATCAATAACCTTGGAAGGGAAGTGCTGCTCTTTCCGAAACAGCGACCGCGTTTCTTTTAGCTTCAGGAAATCGCCTTGCAATCCTGTTTGCGCGAACACGGCCACCGCCAGCGAATCGGTGCGGGCGTCAATGCCCTCGATCAGTCGCTGTGCCGATGCAATGGCTTCGGCATCGATCACCAGCTTCTCGATGCTGTGGCAGGCTAGAAAGTCGAGCATGCCCGCACCCGAAATCATGTTGATTCCCGCAAGCGCTCCCAGCACCGTCGACATGCCGCTTTCCATTTCGACCTGAGCGTCGATCACTCGGCCGTCTCCGGCCACCATGTAAGCGTGCGTCGGCAGGCCGAGAAATTTTCCAACTTCCGCGCAGGCCACGTCGAGCATGGCCGTCTCGATTGCGCCCATGGGAGTCTTTCCCGTCCGCATATCGAAGATGGCGGGCGCGCCTCCCCAGACGATCGGAGATCCCGGCTGCGCCAGTTGGTGAATCACAATTCCGCTGATGCATTCCGCGGCGTGCTGCGTAACCGATCCCGCGAGCGTTACGGGCGCGGTGGCCCCAGCCAGTGGCATGCTGACGATTTCCGCGGGCACTCCTGCGCGCGCCAGATCGACCAGATTCTGCGAGGCGAACTCCGACCAGTTCAGCGGCGGCGAAGGGCAAACATCGAAGATTGCCCGGGGATGATCGCGCAGCGCGCCGCGGCCTCCGCTTTCGATCGCCAGCAACTCGAGCAGCGTGTGCAGGCTGGAAGCAGAAAAGGCTCCCGTGACGACCGGCTTTTCCGAATACCACAGCAGGACCAGCAGCCGGTACCAGTCGCCGATCTCCGCCGGTACGTCATTGCAGACCATCGCGGTGGATTGCGCCGCGAACTGCGGCAGCATTTCCGCAACCTGCACCAGTCGCACCAGGTCGGCTGATAACGCCGGACGCGCCTGTTGCGTTTCCGGATCGAGAATATTCAGGCAAGACGAGCCTGGATCGAAGTGGACGTCGTCGCCTCCATAGTGCACAGCCGGCTTGCCATTGCGGTCGTAGAGACAGAATCCGCGCGGGACGAGATCGAGCAGGCATCGCGCGAGGGACTCCGGAATATGGGCAACGCCATCCTTTACCGTGATGCCCGCCGCCCGCAGCAGGTCGACCACATAGGGTGCGACACGGACGCCGGGGTCTTCAATGAGCTGGAAGGCTTCGTCCAGAATGCGTTCGATGAGCGGCTTGTCGAGTAGTTGGAATTTCGGTCTCATACCGGCTCCGCCACGATGTGCTGTGCCTTCTGTTCCATCAAATGGCGAGCGAGTTCAACTGCGCTCATCGCATCTTTGGCGTAGCCATCGGCGCCAATCTCTTCCGCCCAGCGCCGCGTCACCGGCGCTCCCCCTACCATGATCTTCACCTGTGGGCGCATTCCCGCTTTCTCGATCGCTTCGACGACGCCTTTCTGGTTGCGCATGGTCGTAGTGAGAAGTGCCGAAACCCCAACGATATCGGCGTGAAGTTCTTGCGCTTTGGCGGCGAATTTTTCGCCCGCAACGTCTACCCCTAAGTCATGCACACGGAAGCCGTGCGCGGTGAGCAGCGTTCCGACGAGGATCTTGCCAATTTCGTGGATGTCGCCCTTGGTCGTCCCCAGAACCACGACCCCGGCCATGGGACGCTCCGTGCCGAGTTTCTTCATCTCAGGATCGAGCACGGCCATGGCCGCGCGCATCGCTTCGGCCGAGGCCATCATATCGGGCAGATACATTTGTCCGCGCGCGAACTGCTCGCCCACATCGTGCATGCCGGGAACGTATCCCTGGTTGATGGCGTCAATCGGGGCAACGCCGGCAGAAACAGCCTGCTGTGCCAGGCCGGAAGCGGTGTCGGGCGCGCCGTCGATGATGCTTTGGCGCATCGCGGAAAAGTTGTCGTTGGCATAAGGGCTCTGGCGTATGCTGACCGACGGACCGGCGGGAGTCTGTGATTAGAATCACAAAGCGACCACCGGCGTCACATTTCCCCGCACAACGGGTGCTCATTTATACTGACAAGTTTCCTCGATGGCTCGCGAAGCGCATAGGGGCAAGGAGTCCTGGCTTGAAAATCCTGGTTTGCATGAAGCAGGTGCCGCAGAAAGATGCACCGCTCAAACTCAACGAAAGCGGGAAGTGGATCCGCGAAGACGTGTCGTATGAAGTGAACGAGCCGGATGCCTATGCTCTGGAAGAGGCCCTGCGCCAGCGCGAAAAGCACAAGGGCGAAGTCGTCGTCATTACAAGCGGCCCGGCACGCGCCCAGCAGGTACTGCGTGAGGCGCTGGCCAAGGGCGCCGATCGCGCCATTCATCTGGAAGACGACAAGTTTGTCGGACTCGATGCCTTCAATACCGCCAAGGCCTTCGCCGCTGCGATCAAAGACGAACAGTTTGATCTCATCTTCACCGGACTGCAATCCGACGATTACGGCTACGCGCAAACCGGCGTGATCCTGGCCGAGTTGCTGGGATTGCCGCACGCAACCATCATCATGCAGATCGAAAAGACCGATACCGGGATCCGCGTGAAGCGCGAGCTCGAAGCCGGATACTTCCAGTTCGTCGACATGCCCACGCCGGCGGTGCTGACGATTCAGTCGGGCATCAACAAGCTGCGCTACGCCACCTTGATCGGCATCAAACAGGCGAAGAACAAACCGCTGCGAAAAGTGGCGCTGGCGGAAGTGCAGTCGGCCATTGGCGAGAATCTGCAGAAGATCGAGCGCCTCTACATTCCGCAGAAGACCAAGAAGACCGAGCACATCGAAGGCTCAGCCGGAGAAATCGCGAAGAAGCTGGTGGACAAGCTAAGAAACGAATTGCGCGTCCTGTAAATGCTTGTGTGGGGCCGGGTCTTTGACCCGGCCATGCCGAGTGGAAGCTCGGCCAGTTTTCGCCAGAAGCCAGGAGCTAGCAGCTAGAAGCTGACCTTATGCCAGATACGATTCTCGTAGTCGTCGAACAACGCGAAGGAAAACTGAATCGCGTCTCGTGGGAAACCATCACTGCCGGTCAAGCGATCGCCGCGGCTACCGGCTGGGCTCTCGAAGCGGCTGTCGTTGGCGGCAGCGCCGCGTCGCTCGCCGCCGAAGTCGCGGCCAAGAAAGTCGCGAAGGTGTACGCGGTCGAGTCCCCGAAGCTCGAGCCTTATACTCCCGACGCTTTCGCCGCGGCGCTAAAACAGTTTCTGAGCTCCAAACAGCCCAAGCTGGTGCTGATGCCGCATACGTACCAGGTGCGCGACTTCGTGCCCAAGCTCGCCACGGCCATGGGACGCACCGTGATCAGCGACTGCATCGGTTTCAAACACGAAGGCGGCAAGCTGATCTTCACGCGGCAGATGTTCCAGGGCAAGCTGGCGGCCGACGTCAGCTTCACCAGCGACGCTCCGTGGTTCGCAACGTTCCAGAATGGCGCGTTCCGGGGAGACAAGGCGGAAGCGGGAGCGAGCGCGGCTCCGGTCGAGACGGTCAGCGTAGAGATTGCTGACGGCGTCATCCGCAACAAGCCGCAGGAAGTGTTCAAAGAGGCCAAGCAGGCCGTTGATCTCACGCAGGCGGAAATCATTGTGGCCGTGGGGCGCGGCATCAAAGAGCAGAAAAATATCGAGATCGCGAAGCAACTGGCCGATGCGCTCGGCGGAGATCTCGCCGCATCGCGTCCCATCTGCGATTCAGGTTGGCTGCCGATGGATCGCCAGATCGGATCGTCGGGCCAGACCGTCGCTCCCAAGCTCTATCTGGCGCTCGGCATCAGCGGCGCCATTCAGCACATTGTCGGCATGAAAGGCTCGCGTACGATCATCGCGGTGAATAAAGATTCGGAGGCCCCGATTTTCGAAATTGCGGATTACGCCATTGTCGGAAATCTGTTCGACATCGTTCCGCCGTTGATTGAAGAAGTGAAGAAGGTGAAGGCGGGAGGTTAGAATCCGATATTGACCATTTTATTGACCATAGGTAAAATAGTGGTCATGAAGGATGTTTCTATCTCGGAATTCAAAGCCAAGTGCCTGGGCCTGATTGAGCAGGTCCACAAGACTCGGCAGCCGTTGCGAATCACGCGTCACGGGCGTCCGGTGGCAGAGGTCATCCCGGCTGGACCCGATCGCAAGCGGAAGTTTCTTGGAGATATGATCGGAACCGCTGAAATCGTCGGCGACATCGTTTCGCCCATTATTGATCTGGACGACATCGAGGTCTACCGCGATTGAACCTACTTCTCGACACGCATATCTGGATCTGGAGCAAATTGGATCCGAAGCGGATAGGAAAGCGCGCAGCGGCGGAACTTTCGAACAGCCACAATGAACTTTGGCTGTCTCCAGTGAGCGTCTGGGAAACCCTCGTGCTCATGCAAAAAGGCAGAATTCGTGTCGGAGATCCTTTCGCTTGGGTGGAGCGCGCGGCCGAGCAGCTGCGCGAGGCGCCTTTGACGCGAGAGATTGTAAGCGTTGGTCTGTCACTCCCTTTGTCGCATGCCGACCCCGCCGATCGCTTTCTAGCGGCCACTGCGAAAGTGCTCAAACTGACATTAGTAACCGCAGATCAAAAATTGCTTGGTCTGGGCGAAATCAAGAGTCTGGCGAACCGCTAAGAATGCTTATCTTTCGCAAACCTCTCGAAGGCATTGAGCGCCCGCAGATGCCGGCTGATGTGGTCATCGTCGGTGGCGGGCCGGCTGGTATGGCGTGCGCGCTGCGCCTGTCGCAGTTGATTGATGCGCATAACGCCTCCCATCCAGACTCGCAACTCAGCAAGGAGAATATCTACGTCCTCGAGAAGGCGCGCGAGGTCGGCCAGCACTGCCTGTCCGGCGCGCTGCTCGATCCGCGTTCGATGGACGAATTGCTTCCGGGATTTGAAAAGGAAGCGCCTCTCGACGCCAAAGTTGAGAAGGAAGCCGTCTACTTCCTCACCGAGAAAGGCAAGTTCAAGCTCCCCATCACGCCGCCGTTCCTCCGGGACCACGGCAATTATGTGATCTCGCTGAACCGTTTTGTGAAGTGGATGGGGAGCAAAGTCGAAGAAACCGGAATCACGGTTTTCACCGGATTTGCCGGTTCAGAACTGCTGTACGACGGCGACCGCGTCACCGGCGTCCGCACCGACGACAAGGGCGTCGACAAAGAGGGTCACCAGAAATCCAACTTTGAGCCCGGCTACGACCTGCAGGCCAAAGTCGTCATCCTGGCCGAAGGCCCGCGCGGCTCTCTGACGAAACAGCTCATTCAGAAATTCGATCTCGACAAAGACGCCAACCCGCAAACCTACGGCGTCGGAATCAAAGAACTCTGGGAAGTGCCCGCAGGCCGCATCGCACCGGGAGAAGTGATTTACACCATGGGCTGGCCGCTCACCACGAAAGAATATGGTGGCGCCTGGATTTATGGCTCAAAAGACAACGTCGTCTCGCTCGGCTTCGTAACCGGACTCGACTACGCCGATCCGCGGCTCGATCCGCAGCACGTGCTACAGGACTTCAAGCAACATCCATTCGTCGCCAAGCTGCTCGAAGGCGGCAAGATGATTCGTTACGGCGCGAAGTCGATGCCGTATGGCGGATGGTGGGCGATTCCGCCGGTGGCAGGCAACGGTTGGATGATCCTCGGTGATTCCGCTGGCTTCCTGAATTCGGCGCGGCTCAAAGGAATTCATCTCGCCATCAAGAGTGGAATGCTCGCCGCGGAGACTGCGTTCGAGGCGCTAACTAAAGACGATTCATCCGCGGCGACGCTCAGTGGATTCCAGAAGAAAGTCGAATCCAGCTGGATCAAAGAAGAGCTCTGGAAAGTGCGCAACCTGCACCAGGGATTCGAACATGGAATGTTTGCCGGCATGTTCCACACCGGCCTGCAAATGATCACCGGAGGACGCGGCCTGCGCAATCGCTATCCCGCAAAGGCCGGATACGAGCACATGCGCAAGCTTACCGAACTCCCAGCCGACGGTGGTCCCGAAGCGCACATGCTCGGGCCAGCCAAAGGCGACGGAAAGCTCACGTTCGACAAGCTCACCGATCTCTATCACTCCGGCACGAAGCATGAAGAAGACCAGCCGGCGCACCTGGTCATTCACGACACGAACATCTGCAATACGAGATGCGTGAAGGAATTCGGCAGCCCCTGCCAGAGTTTCTGTCCCGCGAATGTTTACGAAATGGTCGACGATGCCAGCCAGCCCAACGGCAAACGCATCAGCCTGAACCCGTCAAACTGTGTCCACTGCAAAACCTGCGACATCGCCGACCCGTACCAGATCATCACCTGGGTCCCGCCAGAAGGCGGCGGCGGCCCGAACTACGACGGCATGTGACCATCAATGCTCCTGTGGGGACGGGCGCCTTCGCCCGTCCAGCCGAGCAGAGCGGGCGCACCGTGGCACAGTATACCCTGCGCACACTGCGAAACGAGGCATCAATCCTTCCACGCGCGAGTCTTTGACTTGCGCTATTCTGTCTCCCGAGGCAAACAATGGAAGATAGACTCTTGCGCCGCGTAATCACAATCTCATTTCTGATCGCCATACTTTGTTTCTCTGCTTTCGCTCAGCAACCAGCGCAAACTCCCCCCGCCATCCCCCCTACCGGCTTCGCCGGCCTCGACGAGTACCGCGCGTCGCGCATTGCCATGTTCACCGACGATTACGGCCAACTGGCGCGCTATCGAGCCGCCAACGCCGCGCTCAAAGAGCCGAAGCGCGGCGAGGACCGCGTCGTCTTTTTCGGGGACTCCATTACCGACATCTGGCATCTCGATGAATATTTCCCCGGCAAACCCTACCTCAACCGCGGCATTGGCGGGCAGACCACGCCGCAGATGCTGGTTCGCTTTCGCCAGGACGTTATCAACCTCGAGCCCAAACTCGTCATCATCCTCGCCGGGACCAACGACATCGCCGGCAATACCGGGCCCATGCGGATTGAAGATATCGAGGCCGATTTCGCCTCCCTCGCCGAGCTGGCGCGCGTGAATAACATCAAGGTGATCTACTCGTCTGTGCTCCCGGTCCACAACTACACGGAAAAATCCAAAGACTTTTTCGCGCAACGCTCGCCCCAGAAAATCATTCAGATGAATAACTGGCTTCGGAGTTATTGTGCGGTCCCCTCCCACGCCTGTACCTATCTCGACTATTTCAGCGCGATGGTCGATGAGAAGGGGCTCATGAAGAAAGAACTAGCCGACGATGGCCTGCATCCCAACGCCGCGGGATACAAGATCATGGCGCCCATGGCGGAGGCTGCTATAGAAAAAGCGCTGCCCAGCTCAAAACCATGAATCCCTTTGAATCTCCAGCGCGTCTTATAATGTAAAGAATAGGTTTCCGACCGCCCCGGTCCTCGGGCATACCCAGGCTGCGGCGGCGAGGGAGAGGGTTTCGCGGGCGAGGGCGCCCGCGCCACACTTTCCCGAGGGTGCTGGTGGAAACGCCAGTGCCTCCCGCGCTCCGCGAGGAGCGCATTGGAAAGGAGACAGCCGCCGGGATGTTCCCGCCTGTTTGTTTTCCAGAAGCTGTCGTTAGTCGATGGTCATTGGTCGTTGGCGAAAGCCCGCGAGCACTATCCGACGACGATCGACTGACGACAAGCTAACGACCAACGACTGTGCCTCTTCACGACAAATTCGGCCGCGCCATCACCGACCTGCGGATCTCTATCACCGATCGCTGCAACTACAAGTGTGTCTACTGCCGCACCGGTAACGAAGGCGCGCTCTACGGTGACCTGCCCTTTGACGACTATCTGCGCATGGCGCGCGTTCTCGTCGGCATGGGGATTACGAAGGTTCGTCTGACCGGCGGAGAACCGCTGCTGCGGAAAGGCGTGGTGGAGTTTGTGCGCGATCTAGCGACGCTGCGGCCTCAGGGGCTAAAGCCCGCGGCGTTTTCGGGCGCTAACGGCACGGCTAAAGCCGTGCCCTTCCACAACGGGACGGTTGAAGCCGTACTCTTCCACGAATCATCCACGTCCGGGGACTCCGCCCACTGCGAGTCGCTGGATATTGCGCTCACGACCAACGGCCACATGCTAGCCGAACTGGCGCAGCCACTGAAAGACGCGGGCCTCTCTCGCGTCACGGTTTCGATGGACGCGGTCGATCCCGACCGCTTCGCCCGCATCACGCGCGTGCCCAACGGATACGATCACGTGCTGGCAGGAATCCGCGCAGCGCGACGCGCCGGCCTGTGGCCACTGAAAGTGAACTGCGTGCTCATGCGCGGATTCAATGAAGACCAGATCATCCCCTTCGGCATGTTCGCGCGCGAAGAGGGCGTGACCGTGCGTTTTATCGAATTCATGCCGCTCGAAGAGGGACGAACCTGGGCGCCCTCGACCGTCGTTACGCTCGACGAAATTCTGACTCGCATGGCGGAGTACCGGCCTCTGGTCGAAATCCCGCACGCGCGTTCGGAGACGGCGCGGCGCTACCGCTTTGAAGATGGAGTCGGCGAGATCGGCATCATCGCTCCCGTGTCGCATCCCTTCTGCGGACATTGCAGCCGCATCCGCATCACCAGCGACGGCAAGATCCGCACCTGCCTGTTTTCGATTTGGGACCACGATCTGCACGCGCAAATGCGCCGCGGTGCCAGCGACGAAGAGTTGGAAGACTTCATCCGTGGCGTGGTGGCGAAGAAAGAAGAACGCCACCATATCGGCGAAGCAGATTTCGTCCCGGCCTCTCGGACAATGGTGCATATCGGCGGCTAGCTGTTAGCCATTTAGCCGTCGATTGTCGGGCGAGGCATTCGATGCCGCGATTTCAGCATTCAACGGGAGAACACAACCGGGAAGGGCACGACTTTTAGTCGTGCCGATTAATCCTTCTCTTTGATCTCGGCTTTAGCCGCTGAGGTTTGCTCCGTTAGAATCGCTCCCATGAATTTGCGGTGGATAACAGCGGCTGCTGCTTTGATCCTCTGTTGCGTGATGCTCCCAGCCCAGGCTTCGACCTACTTGGGCTTCGATCGCAACGACTACCCCGGCGACGCCAACCTCAAAACTCTCCACCAGACTTTTTCCTACACCGGATATTGGCTCAACAATCCTCCCGGAGCGACGTCGAATAGCTGGCGCGGACACCGTGCCGCCGTAGAGTCCGCCGGATTCGGATTCCTCGTCCTGTTCAATGGCCGTCTTTACGCGCAGCTCAAAACCGTCGCCAACGCAAAACGCCTTGGCCAATCGGACGCTCACGCCGCCGTCACTGCTGCCCGCCGCGAAGGCTTTCCGCGCGCGACCATCATTTTCCTCGACCAGGAGCAGGGCGGACGCATGCTGCCCGAGCAGAAGGCTTACATCTACGCCTGGGTAGACGTCGTCACCGCCGCGGGATTTCGCGCGGGCATCTATTGCTCCGGCATTCCTTCGACCGATGACGGCAACGTCGTCACCGCCGAAGACATTCGACAGAGCGCCGGAAAACGCAGCATCGTTTACTGGGCCATCAATGACGGCTGCCCGCCAGCGCCAGGGTGCGCGTTCCCTAATCATCCTCCAGGCCCTGATCAGAGTGGAGTTCGCTTCGCAGAGGTCTGGCAGTTTGCGCAATCACCGCAACGCAAAGATGTCGCCGGGCGCTGCACCAACTACAGTCAAGATGGGAATTGTTATCCGCCCGGAACCAGTCCTTCACAAGGGCTCCACATCGACGTGAATTCCGCGACTTCCGCAGATCCTTCCCACGCGCGAGCTCGCTGAACCAGCGAACTTCCAGTGCCATCGATTTACACGGATCACGATCCGCCTACATCTTGTCCTCCACCGGAAACCGCACCGCCGTGCCAAGGATCGGAACTTCGTAGTAGTCCACGTTGGCCGACGCACCGTTGAGCGTCATGATGGCGAAGCAGTTGTTGTAAGACGTTCCGTTACTTCCCAATTGCGCCTTGGTATTCCAGGTTGGCAAGGGCAAGCCGCCGTAAGTCTGAAGCCCGCCGCCGTTGCGGTACGACTGTTGGTCGTTGAAAACCGGCACGGCCGATGCCCCAAGGCACCGTCCACGCTGCAGGTCCATGTAAGGATCGAAAATCGCCAGAGTATGTTCATGTCCCCAGAACCAGCAGGTGATCTTCGCCATCACCGCCTGGAACGTGCCGCGCAAATGTTTGTTGTACGCGTAGGGCTGACCATCTTCGGTTCCCACGGATGCGAAGGGCGAAAAGAGCTGGTGATGAGAGAGCAGCACCGTCTTGCGGGTTCCAGCCAGATTGATTTTGTCCAGCAGCCAATCCTCTTCCGCCCAACTTCCGATTTCCACCAGGCTCGTCATGTTCGTCGCAACGGTCAGAGGATTATTGTCGTTGTATCCGGTATCCATGGCCAGAAACTGCCAGTTTGGATTTTGCAGGCAGAAGTAGCTGGCTTGTTGGCCGATCTGATCGAGCAGCCAGTAATAGCCCTCTCCTCCTGAATACACGTCGTGATTGCCGCACATGCTGAAGAGGGGAACGTTGTGACCGAAAATGTGCTGGCAGATATCGAGAAAATTTTCCTGCTCTTCATTGTGCGTGCCGGAATAGTAGACGTCGCCTACATGAATCAAGACTTCGGGACTGAAACTGGCCACCTGCTGCAGCAGATTAATTGCAACTTCGTCCCCGGTGCCCCAGTCGCCGATGATGGCCAATCTGGTTTTGGTGTCGAGATCGACCACCGGATTCAGATTAGGACGATACGGCACAGCACCTCCCGAGGCCTTAAAAGCAAGATACGTAGCCAGCACCTCGCCCCATAAGATGTCGCATTCCGAATCCTTCAACTCGCCTTCGAGAATCTCAGATTGCTGATGATCGCCCGTGATCTCGGCCCACAGAAACTCCGCAACTGTCTTCGCGCAGTCGACGACGGGAAGCGCCATTTCGGCGTGTGCCGCCAGGGAGACAGGCGCTCCCGCGAAGATTTTCGCCGGAACGTCGGTCTGGCGAGCCGTTAAGGGGATACCCAGCAAGTGCACTGGCGCCATTAAGTCATCTGCAGCGAGCAGGGTGGGCTGCGTCATCCGGTTGCTGGTCGCCACCGCCATCCGGTTCTGTACAGAGGCATGGCGGCGCTGCACTTCCGCGACGGCCGATTGCCACAACGAGAGAGTGGGGTCCGAATACGTATAGCGGTTCGACATGGAAGCACTCCGGTGATGAAAATCGAAGCGGGGCCCAGAGTTATTGGGAGGAAGAGACGGTCATTGTGGTCTGGGATTGCGGGGAAGTCAATAGATTTCCAGGGCTGCGACCGGCAGGGGCGGCCAATGTTCTAAGCTCGTGATACCCATCTCCCATCGCCACCTCCATAGAATCGTACGGGAGGTTCAGGGCCTGACCTCTTCTGCCGATGCCACACGCCATAGTCCTCCGCGCGTGCCTCCGAACAACAGCGAGATTGACGAGGGCGTCCAAGCGTCGAATGCAGGCGGCGTGCGGTAAAATAGAGCATCCATGTCCGACCGAACCTTCACTCTCGACGAAGCGCAGTCTCTACTACCGGTGCTCGAGTCGCTGCTGCGCACCGCAATTTCCGCCAAGAAAATCCTGGAGGAAGTCGAAGCTGAGCAACAGGCTCTGGCTCACAGAATTTTTCTGAACGGCGGCACCTTCGTCGACGTCGTCCCTCTCGCTCGCCGCAAAGCGGAACGCATCAAAGCCGAACAGCGCGCCAAGGACGCCCTCGCGGAGATTGACTCCATCGGCGTGCAAGTGAAAGACCTCGACATCGGACTGCTCGACTTTCCCTGCGAGGTCGAAGGCCAGATTGTTTTGTTGTGCTGGAAGATGGGAGAAAAATCCATCACCCACTGGCACGGAACCGAAGAAGGATTCGCCGGACGCAAGCCCATCGACGAGCGAATCGCCCGCGCCCGCAAGGCGAATTAGCCCCACTACGTCGTCAGTTTCTTTGCCCCTCAACGCTGGTTCCACTTTTCAACTTCCTCATTCCAAATAGTTTCCTCCCGCAGCAACATACTCCAGAGTTCAGGGTTTACATGGGAGGAACGTAATCGGCCAAGCCTTGGTTTTTACGGCACACTAGTGTTTCACGCATTCACAGGATTGGGTCGGCCTTGGGGAACCAAAATCAGGGAGAAGTGGAATGATTCGGAAGACAGCATTCGTGCGGTGGATGTTGCTGGCAGTCGTGGTCTTGTCTTTTTCCGCTGCGTCCTTTTCGCAGATCGCGGTGGGCATTTCGGTACGCGTCGGCCCACCACCCTTGCCCGTCTACGCCCAGCCCATTTGCCCCGGCCCCGGCTACTTCTGGACTCCCGGCTACTGGGCCTGGAACGATGACGGCGGATACTACTGGGTGCCCGGCACATGGGTGATCGCGCCCGTCGGCATGCTCTGGACTCCCGGATATTGGGGCTGGGGCGGCGGCTTCTATGCCTGGCACGGCGGATACTGGGGGCCGCACATCGGCTTCTACGGCGGCATTAACTACGGGTTCGGCTATACCGGCGTGGGATTCGTCGGTGGCGAATGGCGCGGAGGCGCGTTCTACTACAACCGCTCCGTGACCAACGTCAGCGTCACCAACGTGACCAACGTCTATAACCGAACTGTCGTCGTCAACAACACGCGGACCACAAGCTTCAACGGCGGAGAGGGCGGTGTTGTAGCGCGTCCCACGCCGCAGGAAGAGACCGCGGCTCGCGAGCAGCACGTGGCCCCTTTGGCGGCGCAGACTCAGCACCAGCAGCTCGCCAGCCAGAATCGCCAGAACTTTGCCGCCGAGAATCACGGACGCCCCGCGATTGCTGCCACCGCCAAGCCTGGCGATTTCAGCAACCGTTCCGCGGTTCCAGCCCGCGCTGCCGGCGGCGAATATCATGCTCCGGCGATGTCTCCGAAAGAGGCGCGGGTAACGCCGACCTCTGCCGGGAACAAAGCGCCCGCGAACCGACCCAGCTCGAGCGAGGGATTCCGGTCGTTCACGCCGCCCAACAACTCGACTCATTCGCCAAGCAACAACAGTTCGCAGAACAACAATCGGGGATCCAGTTCTTCGTACCAACCGCATGGCAACTCTGGCAGCAACTCGACGTATGACAAGCCGGCATCCCGGCCGCCCCAGTCGAATCAGCCGAGGCCGAGTACATCCCATCCGCCTCAGCCGCACCAGAGTGCACCCCAACACTCCGGCCCACCCAAGGAAGAGCACCATAAGAGCCGGTAGCACTGAATCGATTCGCGACGAGATGGCCAGCGGCTAACGAAAGCGCTGGCCATTCTTCTTTAGACGAGATTCATGTGGGGACAGCCGCCCCCGGCTGTCCGCGGAGCGAAGCTCCGCAGCAGTTTCTCGCTTGGATGGCTTTGACGTCGCTTACACTGGCAACACCGGTCCACCCGAGGACTTGTTGACGCCCGCTTTTTCCTGCAAGCCAGTTCAGGACGGCGTTCTAACCCGGAAGGGGACGTGCCTCGCAGAGCAGGGATGGTTCCGCGCTGCAGTCCAGTTACCGGGTGCGGACCGCTCGAAATCGTCTCTGTTACAATTTTTGGAGACCGACCGGGCGAAACATACGAGAGAACGACTAGCAGGCGCGCCCAAGGAGTGTCGACGAGTATGTCATCCGTGAAACAGAGAATTCGAGTGGTGGGTGCCGTTGCCGCGCTCGCCGCCCTGGCGCTGGCGGTCAGTTGCACCGGATTCTTCGTGAATCCTACCTTGACCGGCGTTTCAGTCGGCCCCCAGGACTTAGTCTCAGGTGTTGCTCCAGACCCAGCAGATGACCGCGACCGGTACCTACAACGATGGCAGTCGAAGACGCTGACAGAGCGGCGTTTCGTATGGTCTACCAGTGACGCCAGTACGGCGTCCGTCGCGAGTTCGGCATCGTGACCGGCGTGCCGTTGGATCAGCCACGATTACCGCCTCGTCCGGAGGATGTTCGGCCTGTACCGGATCGACATCCGTTTCAGTGGTTCTGATCCGGCGTCACCTCGTCACGGTCACCCCAGGCAGCGCGTCGGCCGTCATCAGTACCACGCCAGCGTGTTTCCGGCGACCGCCTTCCCAGGCTCGATCGATATTACCCAGGGCGCGACATGGACGATCTATGACTCGACCAACACGAACCAGACGTGGCGACATTCTCCGTGGTGTACGTGCCCGGCACCGTCACGAACCAAGGCGAATCCATCTTGCCAAGCAGCACCGCTCCAGCGGGAACATATAGCGTCGTAGCGAGCTATCCTGGTACGACTGTGACAGGGAGGGCAACGTTAACGGTCAGCCCGTGAGGATCTGAGAGCCGGGTGCCCCCATTTCTCACGTCTTTTGCGAGAAGTGGGGCTTTTGACTTTCGTATTCCCGAGTTAACGATCGACGGCCTCGCTGGTCGATTTCGATCTATTCCCCGGGCGTTGGGGTTGAGCAAAAAGTCCCCACTTCTCGCCAGGAGCGCGAGAAATGGGGCACCCGGGTTGGTTGGTATGCTGAGTGAATTCCGGCTTTGGCAATGGTGAAGCGTCGAATGTTCATTCGTCACAGACACAGTCTCCCGCGCCGAATTAGTGTTGCATCATGCCTTGGAGCTTGAAGCGTTACTAGGGCACAGGTCTGCTGCACTTAATCATATGGACTCGTAGGGTGCCCCATTTCTCGCGTGTTTTGCGAGAAGTGGGGCTTTTGACTTTCATGTTCCCGAGTTAACGATCGACGGCCTCGCTGGTCGATTTCGATCTATTCCCCAGACGTTGGGTTTGAGCAAAAAGCCCCACTTCTCGCCAAGAGCGCGAGAAATGGGGCACGCGGGCCCGTTCTATGCTGAGGGGAGTCCGGATCTGGGAAAAGTGGACAGGTGAATGTTCATTCGTCACAGACATAGTCTCGTGCGCCAAATTAGCGTTGCATCATGCCATGGATCTTGAAGCGTTACTACGGCACAGGTTCGCTGCATTTCATCACTGGAGTTGCTATCGTCGCCAGCCCCTGCTCAACAACCTCGCTCGGCGGGATCTGTTTCTTGCCGTGCTGGAGAAGATGCGCAACCGATACGGCTTCGCGGTGATTGGCTACGTGGTCATGCCGGAACATGTGCACCTTCTCGTTTCTGAACCACAGATTGGCAATCCTTCGACCGTGGTGCAAGCCGTAAAGCTCGGATTCGCGCGAAGGGCTCTCGTTGGCGCTTGCTCCGGGATTAAACATCACATCTGGCAAACCCGGTTCTACGATTTCAACCTATGGAGCCAGCGCAAGGAGATCGAAAAGCTGAAATACATGCATCGCAATCCGGTGGTGCGTGGGCTTGTCGAGGAACCGGACCAGTGGCCATGGAGCAGTTATAGATCCTACGCGTTCGAAGAGGATGGCCCCGTACGAATCAATGATTGGTCCTGGTGGGAAGAAAAGATTCGAGTCGGAGTCGGCTGAACCATGTCGTGCAAAGTCCCCACTTCTCGCGCAAGAAGGCGCGAGAAATGGGGCACCCTGCTAAGTTGATGATTCCAGAAAGCGAGGGGGTACTAAATCGTAATATCCCCCAAATGGCTTTCCGACCCTTCGAGACACGTCCATTGGTGACATTTCTCTTACGGCCTGCAAACCGTATGATCATCGGTTCGCGATTCGTCGATATCCCTACTGGTTAGGAACTCTCGTCATCGGACGAGCGACGAAACGACAACAACCCCATGGCTGACATACGTTGTATCGGCATTGCCACCGGAGGCGGAGACGCTCCCGGCCTCAATGCTGTCATTCGCGCCGCCACCAAAGCTGCCATCCTCACACACCAATGGAAGGTCATCGGCATTCCCGATGGCTTCGACGGCCTGATCTGGCCCGAGAAATCGTTTGAGCTCACGCTCGACCGCGTCAGCGGAATCTTGCCTCGTGGTGGCACGATTCTCGGTACCACCAATCGCGGCAATCCCTTCAGCTACAAAACCCAGGAGAACGGTCAGGAAGTGGTGCGCGACATCTCCGACAAGATCATTGCCAACGCGTACACGCTCGGCATCGACGCCATCATCACCATTGGCGGCGATGGCTCACAGAAGATCGGCTACGAGCTTTTCCAGAAAGGCGTGAAGATCGTCGGCGTGCCCAAGACCATCGACAACGATCTGTCGGCCACGGATTTTACCTTCGGCTTCGACACCGCGCTCCACACCGTGAGCGATGCCATCGACAAGATTCACACCACTGCGTCGTCGCACCATCGCGTGATGGTGGTTGAGGTCATGGGCCGCGATTGCGGCTGGATCGCCCTCGCCGGCGGCATCGCCGGAGGCGCGCACATCATTCTGATTCCGGAGATTCCTTTCACCATGAAGGGCGTCTGCGACTTCATTACGCAGCGGGAAAGCCGCGGCAGCCGATTCACCATTGTCGCTGTCGCCGAAGGCATCAAACTGCCTCCGGAGTTGCAACAGATCGCTCACGGCGGTCCCGTGGGAAACCTCGTCGGTGAGGCGATTTCCCTGATTGCCAACAAGGAGGTCCGAGTCAGCGTGCTGGGCCACATCCAGCGCGGTGGGTCGCCTTCGCCCTACGATCGTGTGCTGGCCACTCGCTTCGGCGTCGCGGCCGTGGACCTGATCGCTACCGGACAGTACGGGAAGATGGTGGCGCTGCGCGCTGACTCGATTGTTGGTGTAGACGTATCCCAGGCAATCGGAAAGCTCAAGACCGTGCATTCCGATGGAGAACTCGTGCGCACTGCCCGCGCCATCGGAATCGGCTTCGGAGATTGAATCGGATTTCGGACTTCAGACTGATTGCCTTGCTTGTCGCTCCGTCCCTCCCGGAGTGATCCCAGTCACATTTTGCCACGATCCCTTTATGGGACCATAATCCGACACTAGGGGAATCCCGTGCCGGATCCCATTTCCATTCCGATGCCGAATTCGGCTGCCCGCGACCAGGAGTTGCGTGCGGCGCGATTCGCCATGCGCATGTCGCTGGCGGTTGGCGTTCTGATGTTGCTTGGCAAGACGACTGCCTATTACATGACAGGATCGGCAGCGATCCTGTCGGACTTCGCCGAATCTGTGGTGCACGTGATCGCAGTGGCGTTTGCCGCCTTTAGCCTGCGGCTCAGCACGAAACCCGCCGCTCCCACGTTCCTCTACGGCTACGAACGCATCACATTTTTCTCCGCTGGATTTGAAGGCGCCATGATCGTAGTGGCCGCGATCTGGATTCTCGTGGAGGTGGTCGAAAAGTGGCTTGCGGGATTACCACTGGAACGTCTCGGTTCCGGAACATTGCTTCTG
The DNA here is from genome assembly GCA_963788555.1 of uncultured Acidobacteriaceae bacterium. Classification (GTDB taxonomy): domain Bacteria; phylum Acidobacteriota; class Terriglobia; order Terriglobales; family Acidobacteriaceae; genus Sulfotelmatobacter. The sequence continues at coordinate 624,503 of CAWBHM010000009.1, forward strand.
CTTGGCGCCGGTCTGCTGAATGCGTGGCTGGGATGGTACTTGTTGCGGGTGGGGAAGCGGAGTCACTCGCTGATTCTCGAAGCCGACGGCAAGCACGTTCTCACCGATTGCTTCACCAGCTTTGGCGTGGTGGCGGGACTCGGCCTTGTCATGCTGACCGGATGGAAGCTCTTTGATCCTCTGGTCGCAATCGCGGTCGCCATCAATATTTTGTGGTCGGGTGGGCGTATGGCCTGGCAATCGGCAGTCGGACTGCTCGACTATTCCGATCCGGAAACCGGCAAGCAGATCCGCGAGAAGTTAGACGTGATCTGCAACGAACTCGGCGTGCACTACCACGGCGTTCGCTACCGCACCACCGGGTATCGCCAGATCGTCGAAGTGCACCTGCTGTTTCCGCACGCAACGGAAGTGGGAGAAGCGCACCGGCTGGCGACTGCGCTCGAAGAACGCCTGCCCGTGGAACTCGGCAAACCCGCCGAAGTCATCACTCACCTGGAGTCGCTGGAAGATCATGAGGCCGTTCACTCAACCGTCCACTACACCGGACGTCCGGAGTAGCAATCGACCCACTCTCTTCGCATCCTTATCTTGTGAGCCCAACTCACTTTTCAAGCTCACCCTAGCGGATTGCGCACGTCAGAGGGGGAGAGAGGACACCGAATGACTGCACACTCTGCGCTTTCACCACTGCGGAAAGGGAACGCCTTACTGGCAATCGGAGTGGGCGGGTTGGTTGCCGGAGCGTTGGACCTCACACAGGCATGCATCCTGTTCGGATGGGATATTCCGCTCGCCATTGCAGCTGGCTTGCTGGGAAAGCAGGCTTTTCAGGGAGGCGCCGGTACGTATGTGCTAGGCGTTCTGCTGCACTTCTTTATCGCATGTTCCGCGGCGGCTGTTTACTATGCGGCGAGTCGCAAGCTGGACTTCCTGACGGAGCACCCTTTCATCTGCGGCTTGTTCTTTGGTGCTGCCGTGGAAGAGGTTATGAATCTCGTCGTGTTGCCGCTGTCCGCCCTTCACGCCCGAGGGCCCTACCAGCTTCGTGATCTGATTCTCGGGCTGGTGGTGCACATGGTCGTAATCGGGCTGCCGATTTCTTTCAGCGTTCGCCGGTTTGCGAAATAGAAAGCTACTCCTTCATCACCGCATCGATGGTTGAGTAGAGCTGGTTGTTGTCCTTTACTTCCACATACGGCCGACTCGGATTGCGGTTCGTGACGATATAGACCGTGGGCGTGTGATCCAGTTTGATGGCCTTGCCCAAGTCGCGGTCCGCGTTTACCTCGGCCGCAAGCTTTCCGCTAGGATCAAGCACGAATGGCAAGTCCACCTTATGCGCCGCGCCGAATTTCTCGGCATACGCGCGCAAGTTCTGCGGATTGATCTCCAACTGGTTCTCGAAAATGTAATCGCGGAACTGGTTGCCCAATTCCTTCGAATGTGTGTCGAAGTAGCGCGCCATCACGGCTGCCTGATAAGACCAGTTGTGCATGGGCAACGGGAAATCGTGCCGCACGACGGGAATGTGGTAGGTCTTCGATGCCTGCTCCACCAGCGGCGCCGTCCGCCGGCACATGGGACACTGCAAGTCTTCAAACACGACAATGGCCACCTGCGACCCCTTCGGTGGACGGAGCACCGATTCCATCGTGTCCTGAGCGAAGGCGCAAGCAGCTCCAGCAAAGGACATCAGCGCAACCACGAACAAAACAACGAAGCGATTCGAGAATTTGTTTTTCATGAGTATTTGGGTATGGTGCAAGAACCAGTCCAACTATTAGACGCAAGAAACGGCGCCCAGGCAACCCGTGTCTTCGAATCTGCCGGGCGGAGGTCCTGTCTCTATGGTAACCGAGGCGAATTGCCCATGTCTTGGAGAGTCCCATCGAGCAGGTGCATCAGACATCAACCTTCGTGCCGGACCTTCGGCCCGCAACGCGCTATAGTAGAAAGTTCTCCTCTTGGCTCGTACTTCATTGGTGAGACGGTTGGGCTCATTCCGAGTTGTCTGGCTGTTTCCGGCGGTGATGGCGGCCTTGTTGCTGCTTCCTGCGTGCGGTCGCGGGCGGCACCGTGTGCTCGAAGTGGCCTACGTCTCGGCTCCGCAGGCAACTCTGCGCGATCAGGTCGCGGCCATCTTTAATCGCGTCGGCAATGTGAAAAATGGAGAGCGCGTTGAAGTGCTCGACCGCGAGAAGCGCTTCGCGCGCGTGCGTACCGCCGGCGGACTCGAAGGCTGGATTGAACAGCGCTTCCTGGTCGATCAGAAGACCTTCGACGCTCTGCAGAAACTGACCCAGGACAATTTGAACGATCCCGTGCAGGCTCCGGGCGTGCTGCGGAACGAGACCAACCTGCACGTCACACCCGGTCGCGATACAGAACACCTCTACCAGTTGGCCTCAGGCGCGAAAGTCGCCCTGCTGAAGCGCGCCACGGCTGAGAAACAACCCGGTGCCGCGAATGCACCCAAGCTGCCCGGAAAGCCCGGTGGAAAGTCTCCCGCGGGTCCAGTCCTCGAAGACTGGTGGTTGGTACGCGACGACCAGGGGCGCGTGGGATGGGTGCTGGCTCGCATGGTGGACGTCGACGTCCCACTGGAAGTTGCTCAGTACGCGGAGGGCCAGCGATTTGTCGCATTCTTCGCGTTGGACGAAGTGTCCGACAACGATAAAGGTGTGAAAAAGCAGGTTCCGCAATATTTATGTGTGCTGACCGAGCCCCGTGACGGGCTGCCCTACGACTTCGATCAAGTCCGCGTCTTCACCTGGAACACGAAGAAGCATCGTTACGAGACCGCATACCGTGAGCATGGTCTCGACGGCGTTTTGCCCGTAACGATCACGAAAGGGGATTTCGACAAAGAAGGAACTCTGCCCGTCTTTATCTTGCGCGTGAAGGACGACGCAGGGAACGTCAGCGAACGTAAATACAAACTAAACACTCCGATTGTGAGGCGCGTTCTGGCACCCGGGGAAGTCCCCACGAAAGCCACGAAAAAACGCCGAGGATAGAGCCGCAAATAGGCCAGCGCGCTCAGATGTATTCCGCAATGTTCTTCCAAATGTCATACTATTCCCTCGCTAGATATACCGATTTCTGTATCGCAACGATACATCCATGGACTAAAGCATTGAAAACAAAATGTTTGTTCTAGTCGGTGTTTGGATCGTTAGTTGCATTAACGATTGGGTTCCAGTGTGTGCTTGTTTTGAGGCTGTACGACGATTTGACGAAACCCACGTGAGATGGGTGAGGTATATGGCGGGTCCTAGAAGGTCCAGCTCTACAAACTTTTAAGGCGTTTAGCAGGTTTGCAATCCGTCGGATCGCGCGATTGTTCCCAGGAAGGCTGACCAAAGCGCTTGTATCCGATCTTGAGTGGTGAAAATTTGAAGGAGGCAGGAAATGCGTTTTGAACGTTTTCCTATTGTTTTAGCTCTATTGTTGACGCTGTCGCTGGCGACGGCCCCCCTGTTTGGTCAGTCGTTGACCACCGGTAGCATCACCGGCACAGTGTCCGATCCAAGTCACGCCGTGATTCCCAACGCGCCGGTGAGCCTGAAGGGCATGGACACAGGCTCGACCGCGTCGACGACCACGAACGCCAGCGGTGGTTATAGCTTCAGTCTTTTGAAGCCGGGACGGTATCAGGTCACGGTAAAGCAAGGCGGTTTTGCGGAAGTGTCGCAAACCGTGCAGGTCGAGGTCGGCCAGAACTCGAAGGTGGATATCGATCTGACAGTGGCGAAGGGCACCGAAACCGTCGAGGTTTCCGGAACCGCGCCGCTCATTAACACCGAGCCGAGCAACAACACCGCGTTCACGCAGGAAGAAGTGGCGCAGTTGCCGAGCGCTGGTGGCGACATCACCAACATCGCCGATACCGCTCCGGGTGCAGTCGTCAACGGCACCGGCGGTTACGGAAACTTTACCGTCAACGGCATGCCGGCCACGTCGAACCTGTTCACGGTCAACGGCGAGAACGACATGGACCCGTACTTCAACATCAACAACTCGGGCGCGTCGAACCTTACGCTGGGCCAGAACGAAATCGGCGAAGCCACGGTCATCACGAATCCCTACGGCGGCCAGTACGGACAGCTCGCTGGCGCACAGATCACTTACGTGACCAAGTCGGGCACCAACCAGTTACCACGGCAACGCGATGTACTGGTGGAATGGCCGGCTATCTGAACGCCAACGACTGGATGTCGAAAACAGTAACTGCGGCGTCTGCCAGCGGCCCTTTCTCGAATGCCAACCAGTGGGCGACGTCGTTCGGCGGACCCATCATCAAGAACAAGACCTTCTTCTTCGTGGACTACGAAGGCATGCGGTTCTTGCTGCCGAACGTGGATCAAGTGACGTCGCCGACTCCAGCCTTTATCGCTGCTGCGGAAGCTCAAGTCGGCGATTACTCCATCCGGCTGAGTCAACCGACCTACAACAAGTTGCTGAGCTCTGTGGCAGAATGCGCCCGGTTATGCAGTGCGGCGGTGAACCCGTCGAAGATCAACCGCGTCACCACTGGGGGATTCCTGCTCAGCCTGGTGCTTCGACCCGTCAATGGCTTCGACGAGCGGCACCCCGTGTTCGCAGACCTACATCAGCCATTCCGAAAGCGCTGGCATGGGAATACATTTTCAGCGTTCCGCGTTGACCAGAAGTTGGGCAACAACGACAACATCTTCGGTCGCTACAAGCTGGATCATGGATTGCAGCCGACCCACTTGGATCCGATCAACTCTCGCGTTCGATGCGAATTCGTTGCAGCCGAGCTGGGACTCGCAGGTTCAGGAAACCCACGTGTTTGGGCCAACCAAGACCAACTCGTTCACCGCGACACTCAGCCACTACGTTGCGCAGTTCGTCGCTCCGACCGCAGCCGCGACGTTCAACTATGCACAGGCGTTCAGCATGGACTCGGGCATTTACAACTTCACGAGTCCTAACGCGATGCCGCCAGCTTCCCGCAAGGCCGCAACATCACCCAGTACCAGTTTATCGACGACTTCTCGTGGACCCACGGGAACCACACCTTCAAGTTTGGCGAGAACTTCCGTCGCTACGACGTCAGCGACCACAACTTCTTCTATCAACTCGCCGCATCGTGTACTGGGGCTACGTACCACAACTTCCTGCAGTATTGCGCAGAAGGGAGGCCTACCAGTACCGCAGAAGCCTCAACGCAGTCGAGCAACGTTCCGGTCGCCCTCTGGGGCATCGGACGTGCTATGGGCAGGACGAATGGAAGGCGACGCAAGAACCTGAAGCTGACGCTGGCACTTGCGTGTGGAGCGCAACTCCAACCCGGTTTGCCAGACCAACTGCTTCGCGAACTTTCCCGGGCCCGTTCGCGACCACAGCCGTCTGCGCAGGCCGGTAACGGTCGGTTCCTTGGACGTTCCCTACAGCTGCTGACATCAACTACGGCCAACACCAGGCGTATCCCGGGGTGGACTGATCTCGTCTGGTCTCCGCGCGTAGGCTTCAGCTGGGATCTGCTAGGCACCGGCAAGACCGTACTCAGCGGTGGCTTCGGGCTGTTCTATGACAACCCGGCCGCCGGTCTGGTAGACAACTTGCTCGCTCAATCCGCCGTCCTCCGTCTCGTTCCGGGTCAGAAGCCCGATCTCGTCACCGGTGTGTTGCCGTTTGACCCGGCCGGAGCACCCGCTAGCTTGGCGGCGTCGGCAGCTGCATTCAACATCAACGAAAGTTCAACCAGATCCAGACGACCCTGCCGGCGTTGGGCGCACTCTTACAGCCCCCTGCGGAACGGGATTATTGGCACGATCCACTCTCCGGAATGGCAGGAGTGGAACCTGTCGGTCCAACAGCAACTGAACCGAAGCACGGTGTTTATCATCAACTACGCCGGCAACCATGGCGCCCGCATCTCGTACTCGAACGCGTGGCCGAATGCCTACGATGCCTATGGGTTTCTACAGCGGCACTGTGTCCGCCTCGCCTCCAGCCGCGGGTAACTACGGCACCGTGACGGAGTACCGAGCCGGGAGCAGTCTCCAACTACAACGGCCTGACCTTCAGCTTGAGGAAGCAGTTCACCAACTGGGTGTCGGCTCACGTGAACTACACCTGGGCGCACAATATCGACGAGACGTCCAACGGTGGCCTGTTCCAGTATGGTTTCGAGGGGAACAATACCATCCTTGGTCAGATCTACCCGAACAGCCTGCGAACGGACAACTACGGCAACTCTGATTACGACGTCCGGCACCTTGTGAATGGTGACTTCGTCGTCAATCCGACGTTCCACAAGACCGGCGCGTTGAAGTGGGTCGTCGAATGGCTGGCAGTTCTCGGGCAAGATGTTCTGGCGCACCGGACTGCCATACACCATCGCCGACGGCAACTTGAGCGGCACGGTTGTAATGGCGGAGACACGATTCCTGCGATTATCATTGGCAACGCACAGCCTGGCGGTTGCGGCGGGGGCAATGCCAGCTTCGACGCACGGCTAGGTGAAGCACCGGATGCTTGAGCCCGAATGATTGGTGGACGCGAATGAGCCCAGCGTGGGTCGGGCAATTCTATTCGACACAGCGTCGCAATCAGTATCGCGGACCGCACTACTTCGACATGGACCTGAACCTGTTCAAGAACTTCAAGATCGGGGAACGGTTCAACTTCGCGATTGGCCGCAGGCCTTCAATGCATTCAACCATCCGAACTTCGGTCTCCCGAACGGGACCTTCTCCAGCAGTTTCACGGGAGGAGCTGCGAGCGCCGATCCGACGTTCGGAACCATCAGCACGATGCAAGGAACGCCAACCAGCCCGTACGGCAACTTCCTGGGCTTCGACTCGTCTCCGCGCGTGATGCAGATCAGCGCGAAGATCGTGTTCTAGATCCGGGACTTGGCCGTGCATCCGGTTTTTCGGACGAGCGGCGAAGCTGAAACTAAATCGAGGCCGACCGCAAGGTCGGCCTCATTTTTTGTCGCGAAATCGCGCTCACTAGGCACGCGAAAAATCACGTGATCGGCGGAACGAAGCGATCTATAATTTCTGCATCTAAATATTTGAGGTGGATCTCATGAATCGAATGGTCATCGTGCTTATGGGCGGGGCGCTGGCAGCATCGCTCTGCTACGGACAAGGCTCCACGCCAGCTCCGGCGCAGGCGGCTCCTGCCGCGATTGGGCATGGATCTTTTCCGGTGAAGGTCATCAAGACGCTGGATTCCAGCAAGCTGAAGGAAGACGACACCGTCGAAGTAGAGACGGCGTCAGCGTTCAAGCTGCCCGATGGCACGCTGGTACCGAAGGGATCGAAGTTGACCGGTCGCGTGACCGCAGCGAAAGCACGCTCCAAGGGCGATCCAGAATCGCAATTGACTCTGACCTTCAACAAGCTGAACATCGCGAATGGGAAGCAGCTTTCCATCAACGGCTACGGTGCAGGCAGTATTTCCTGCCACCCGATGAGCAGATGGATCCCAGCATCACCGGAGCCGCGACGACCGCTGCTGGTGGCAGCGCGGGTGGCGCGGACCGCGGGTGCGGGAGGCGCTTCGGTGGCGTTGTAACGAACAGCAAGAGCGGATCTAACACTGGATACGACAGCAAGGCGGCAGGCTGCCGATGGACCGAAGTCGACCGGCGTGCATGGGATGGATAATCTGCAACTCGACAACGGCGTTCTCACCTCCAAAGGCAAGAACGTGAAGCTGGGCAGCGGAGTTCGGATCATCTTACGCGTCGACATCCTGGGTTGATCTGAGAAGCGCGGCCCAAAATCCAATGGCGCGGCTCTCAGCCGCGCCATTTTTCTTCCAGTGAAGCTGACCTCCTGACTTCTACTTCCCGAAAATCACCGTGCTCGAGAAGTGCGACGCGGCCGCCATATAAAACAGCAGAGGCACTGACAGGAAGAAGTTTGTCCGCGACGCCAGAAATGCTTGGCGGGCCATGGTCGCGGCGTCGGCAGGAGGCGTTCCCGCGAGCGTTCCCCGGATGATCTTCTTATTGTTGGGCCAGATAATTCCCCAGACATTGAACAGCATCACGACTCCCATTCCACCGCCCACGCCGATCGCGAGCACGTGGTTGTCGTCTCCGCCGACCGGCGTGTAGTTCACGAAAACCCAGGCCGCCGCATAAACCAGGACCGCCGTGATTGCGCCGAGGATATATCCACTGGGAATCATTTTCTTAATCACGAAGAAGAGGATGAGCCAGACCCCGATCCAGAGCAGTAGGAAGAGGCCGAATGTGCTGCCTTGGCCAACGCCTTGGCGTTGCGCGTCGGGAGCGACCAGAAACTGTCCCCAGTACCACATTCCGAAGAAGACCGTGGCCAGCGAACTCCATCGAAACCAGTTCAAGGCGGGAAGAGTCAGGTTCTGAAAGATCTTCGGCTTCGCCGCCGCGTCTACCTGCTTCATGAAGGGAACGTTGATCAGGTTGAAGAAATACAACAGTCCAACCCAGGTGATCCCCGCGATGAAATGGAACCAGCGCAGAATGAGTTGAGTGGCTTCTGTGCCTGTAATGGTGGGCATAACCAGAGATGCTGCCATTGCCACGAAATGATGCATTGAGGATTTCCTCCGTCAACGGATGCGCCGCCGCAACAGAAATGTGCGCTTAACAGCCCGTAGTGCAACTGCGAATCGTATCAGGGCACGCATTCATGCGTGCCGTAAAGCCCGTAAAATCAATGCGCCTTTAGGCGCTGGTTTCTAATTGCTAATTGCGCCAAGGCTGTGAAGCGCGTTCCGTGAATCCCCGGCAGCGATGTCGTTGGGTCGAGGAAAGTCTCCACTTTGCAGAGGGCGCTGTCAACCCGGAGCCGGGAATCGCTAAGTTCCAGTTGAAAAGCGGCGAAGATCGCCGTATGGTACTCACATCTGCCCGCTGGAAGGCGCGAACCTGCACAATGAGGGCGCGCATCTTGCGGGGTCGTCCCCCCTTGTTCCTGGGACAGCGGGAAGGCCGCCGGGAACATGCTGTTGCGTTGACCTGCTCATGGGCGCCTGTGGGCTGGTGGTGGCAAGTTCGCAGTCTACACATCAAGGAGATCGGCGATGGACAGCAATAAGCCGGCACAGAACATCCAGGATTCCTTCCTCAACACGGCTCGCAAGGAGAGACTCAGCATCACCATTTATCTGCTGAGTGGAGTGAAGTTGACGGGCCGCATCCGCTCTTTTGACAAGTACTCCGTCGTGCTGGAGGCGAACGGTCAGGAGCAGCTCATCTTCAAGCACGCCATCTCCACCGTGGTGATGGGGCGAGTGGCGGCGACGCATGTTGCACACGTGGCGCATCCGGAAAAGTCAGTGTCCGGAACGGTTGCGCCGGTGGCAGCGGCGACCGCTTCGGGCACCGAAGGATAAGGCGTTTTCGGTTTGGGAAGTTCTCACAGCAAGAAATCTCGCGGCGTGGCGCGTGCTGGCAGGCGTGCGCCTCTTGGGACGGAAGTCGCTCGCCAGGAACCGGAGCGTGAGCGTGCGTTTCTGGTCGGACTCGACGTCCGCACCCGCGGACGCAGGAGCGCCAGGGGAACCGTAACCGCGCAGGCTTCAGTCGCGCGCGATGCTGCCGCCATGCAGCCGGCGAAGGCCGGAGCCGCGCCAAAATCCAACGGAAAGCCGAGCATCCCTGAGTTTGACGCCGACGAGTCCCTGGCGGAGCTTCGTACACTCGCCGAAAGCGCCGGGGCAAAAGTGGTTGGCGAAATCCTGCAGCGGCGCGATCGTCCTGATCCCGCGACGCTGATCGGCGCGGGCAAGCTCGAGGAAATCGCGGGCGCGGCTGCCTCGGCCGACGCGGATGTTCTTCTCTTCGACCACGATCTCAGTCCCTCGCAGCAGCGCAATATTGAGCGAATCATCAAGCGGCGGGTGATCGATCGCACGCAGCTCATCCTCGATATTTTCGCGAAGCACGCGCGTACGCGGGAAGGCCAGTTGCAGGTGGAACTGGCTCAGCTGCAGTACATGCTGCCGCGGCTGGCTGGGCACGGCATTGAGATGTCGCAACTCGGCGGCGGCATCGGCACCCGCGGTCCCGGCGAAACCAAGCTGGAAACTGACCGGCGAAAAATTGCGCGCCGCGTCCGGAACGTAGAGGGTCAAATTGAAAATGTCCGGCGCATTCGCGCCCAGCAGCGCCAGCGCCGTGAGTCCGCGCCCGTGGCGACCGTCGCTCTCGTGGGATACACGAATGCCGGCAAGTCGACGTTGTTCAACGCGCTGACGCATGCCAAGGTGCTCGAATCGCCGCGTATGTTTGCGACGCTCGATCCCACGCTGCGCGGCGTCGAGTTGCCTTCGAAACGTAAAGTCCTGCTGTCCGATACCGTCGGTTTCATTCGCAGCCTTCCGCACACGCTGGTGTCGGCTTTCCGCGCGACGTTGGAAGAGGTGCAGCGGGCCTCGCTGATCCTGCACGTTTCGGATGCCAGCAGCCGTCTCTCGGCCGAGCAAGACGCGCAGGTGGAAATCGTCCTGAAAGAACTTGAAGCCGAAAAAAAGCCTCGCCTGCGCGTCATGAACAAGGTCGATCTGCTGGATGACGAAGTCGCACAGTCGTTGCTGGCCAACTCGCTGCGCGAAGATTCGAGAACCGTCTACGTTTCTGCCATTGAAGGGACGGGCCTCGACAAATTATTGCAGCGCATCGACGCCATGATCGAGGAAGACGCCGTCAGCCGCGTGCTGATCCGCGTCCCACAGAAAGAAGGAAAGACCCTCGCCATGCTGGAAGCGAAAGCGCGCATTTATTCACGAAAATATAAAGATGGCGCGGTGGAGTTGGAAGTCGAGGCACCCGCATCGGTAGTGCGAAGAGTGAGGGAGTGGGTGCTTAACGAGCCTTGACAGGCGCGGCTTCCAAGTGCATGCTATGAGGGTCAGCTTCTAACGAAGCTGCGTATATTAAATATTTTAGATTAGAAGGAAAACTAATGAAAGACACAATCGAGCAAATTGAGCGCCAAGGTGCGCAACAACTGGACGCTCCTGTCCGCAAGTTCCTCCAACACTACTATCCAAACCCTCAAGGTCGTCGTTTGACAATTTCTCTTCTCGATGAGTCTGGCCGGAAGAAGCGGTGCAGCGCCTCGCCTGAAAACTGGTCTCCTGAATCCGGCGAGATTCGCATACGATTCGAGCCGGCGGATTCGAGTCAGGTTCACGTTGAGGCAGCGAAGAGTGAAGAGCGTTCGGCCTCAAGCGGGCAGAATGCTGCGGCGAGCGCCTCGACGGAAGTGGGGTCTCTAGCCTCCGACGCCGCGAGGCTCTTGCGCCAGAACAACGAAAAACTGGCCCAAATACTGGACGCCCTAGATCGTGCCGAAGCGACTCCGGGGTGGAATTTTGTTCCTCTCCGAAAATTCCGGGATGAGATCCTTCCAGGCAATGTTCAGTCGCCGGATGAGCGCCATGCCTTGCTGGACTTGGCGATCAAAAGGAGATTCGTCCTGGTCGGGAAAGTTCCCAATCCCAAGGCTCCACAGTTTCCCGTAACTACGGTTCGGCTTAATCGGCTCATGCCGGAGGTGAAGGCAATTCTCGGTCAACCGGACGATGAAGAGATGGACTTCCATCCTGTGGAAATCCGTGGTGAGCCGATGTCTGCCACAATCACCCGGGAGAGGCGTCAACAGTAGGTGCTCTACTACTTGGACAGCAGTGCCCTGGTCAAGCTCTACATTCGCGAGGTGGGTACTGAGCAAATGCTCGCGCTTGCCGGGCGCAAGGCTGGCCATCAATTGACCGTTCTCTCGCTGGCCCAAGTGGAAGTCAGGTCCGCGTTCCGCAAACGTCAGCGAGTTGGTGAGATGGGAGACCGACTCGCTGACGAATTGCTCGCCGCCTTCCAGCGGCATCTGGAGAGTAGATTTGTCCGACAGGGGCTAACGGACGCGATCCTTGATCGTGCGTGCGAATTGCTAGACCGACACAAACTCACTTCCTTCGACGCCCTTCAGTTAGCCGGCTATTTCTCCGTCAAGGCTGCCGCCGGCAGAGAGGTTCCTGCCTTTGTCGCAGCAGATCGCGATTTATTAGTAGCGGCTGAAGCCGAGGGTATTCCTATCCTGGACCCAACTACGCCGTAGGTTTGCAGTGTCACTCCGCCAACCAGTGGAGTTCTCTGGCCCCCCATCCGCGCAGACCTCGTGGGAGTACAGAGCACGCCGGAACCGGAATACATTGGAAAAGTGTTGGGAGAGTTACGAAAGTCAACGCGGACGCCAAACAATTTAAATGGGCCGGCAACCAAGAAGCGGTGACATTCCTTGGCTATCGGCCCATTCGATCCTGAATTGGATCGGAGGTGATGCTTTAATGCTAATCCTCTTTTCGCTGAAGTCAAGCGATATGTGCAGGAATCTGCGACATATCTTCGACATGCCGCATTGCGTCAATAAGCAGCCTGTTTTCAGTCGCTTGGACGACTCTAGAGTCATCTCACGCGGGCCCGCAGTCTAGTAATCTTTTGGCAAACTTGGCTTCGATTCCGAGGCGTTCCAAAATGCTTTCCGTCTTCCGGAATCGCTCCGCTTCGCGTTGACATAAATCTACAGGGACGCTAGACTTAACAGTTTTCATAGCCCTCATTTTTCCGGTCTATATCAGCACCACATGGATCAGACGCTTCAACAACTAGGGGAATTACTGCTCGGATCAGTACCGACAGTAATTCTGCTGGCGTTGCTTTACGCGCTCTACACGGCGATTGTCCACAAGCCTTTGCGGCGCGTGCTCGAAGAGCGGCACAGCAAAACCGAGGGCGCAGTGGAGAAGTCGCGAGCGGATATTGCCGCTGCCGAAGCCCGCACTGCGGAGTATGAGCAGAAACTCCGCGAGGCCCGGGCCGCCGTATTCCGTGCGCAGGAAGCCCGGCGGCAGGTGGTGATCCAGGCCCGAACCACCGCGTTACACGAAGCGCGCAACAAAGCTCAGGCCCAGGTGCAGGCCGCGAAGAAAGCGATCGAGGCTGATCGCGTTGCAGCCGAGGCGGCCTTGCCAGCGGACGCGGCGACTCTCGCTCAGGAAATTGTGCGCCGCGTATTACAGCCGGCAGGAGCGGCACGCTGATGAGTTCCAGGTCCATAACCGCAGCGAGCAGGATCGCCCGAACGTGTTTTCTCGCGTTGCTGGTGAGTGGTTGCGCGAACGTCACATCGCTCCATGCACAGGAACCGTCCGCGCAGCCCGCACCTCCGGGGCCGCAACAACCCGTTACTTCCGAACAGAAAAAGGAATCCGCTGCCTCCGCAGAGCGAGGACGAGGCCCTGGTGGGCAACTCGCACACGAGAGCAACGAGGCCGCCGGCGAAGAAAAGGATGAGTTTGCGGAGTTCAAGCAGTCCGCCTCAGTCCGGGGGATTGCGAAGCTGACGGGGTTGACCCTCCAGCAGTCGTACTGGTTGTGCATGGCGCTGAACTTTATGGTGATTGCCGCCGCCATCATCTGGGCCGCGCGCAAGTTCTTGCCGGGTATGTTCCGCGACCGCAGCGCCGCTATCCAGAAGGCAATGCAAGAGGCGCAAAAGGCCAGCGAAGAAGCCCGCCGCAGACTCTCGGATATCGAGTCGCGCCTGATGAAGCTCGACGTGGAAATCGGCGTGATGCGTGATGCCGCCGAAAAAGAAGGCGCGGCAGAGGAAGCTCGCCTCAAAGCCGCCGCCGAGGAAGATGCGCGCAAGATCGTCGCGTCCGCCGAACAAGAAATCGCGGCAGCGGCCAAAGCCGCCCGCCGCCAGTTGACCGCCTATGCCGCCGATCTTGCGGTAGGCCTGGCGCGCAAACAGATCCACGTCGATGCCGCCACCGATCAGGCTCTGGTGAGTAACTTCGCCGGACAGCTCGGCGCATCCTCCGATGACTCGGGAAAGGACCGGAACTAAGCCATGGCTTCTGTCGCCAGCACCTACGCCCGGGCCTTCGCGGATGTGGTCCTCAGCGCGCATCTCGACGCGAATCGGGCCGTCGGTGGACTCACTCAGATCGTGGAACTGCTGCACGAAAGCGCGGATCTGCGGCGTGTTTGGGAGAATCCGGCAGTGCCCGCGGAGCAGAAGCGCAGGCTTCTGGACGCAATTGTGCAGCGCGAAGGGATCGAACAACATGCTCGCAACCTGGTTGCAGTGCTGATCGACCATCGCCGCGTGCACTTCCTGGGACGAATCGTCGAGCAACTCAAAAAGGAACTCGACGCGCGCTTGGGTTTTGCCGAAGCCGAGATCACCAGCGCCCGTGAACTGGGTGATGGAGAGAAGCGCTCGCTCGCATTGCAGATCGAAAAAGTGACTGGCAAGAAAGTCCGCCCGCAGTTTGCCCTCGATGCATCCCTGCTGGGTGGGGCAGTCGTCCGCGTAGGCAGCACGATTTACGACGGTTCCGTGAAAGGCCAGTTGGAAAAGATAAGGGAAGCTATTAGCTCCTAGCTGCTAGCCGGAACCTTTTTCGGTTTGGCTAGAAGCTAGCAGCTAGCAGCTAGCAGCTACGAAGGCTAAGAGCTGATTTTATGGCACAAATCAAAGCAGACGAAATTTCGAAACTGATCCGCGAGCAGATCGAGAACTACGAAACTCAGATCTCCGTGGACGAGACCGGCACCGTTATCACGCTCGGCGATGGCATTGCGCGCGTCTATGGACTCGACAAGGTCATGGCCGGCGAGCTCTTGTCCTTTCCCCACGGCGTGGCCGGCATCGCCATGAACCTGGAAGAAGACCAGGTCGGCGTCGTGCTGCTCGGCGAGTACACCGAGATTAAAGAAGGCGACGAGGTCAAGCGGACCGGCCGCATCATGAGCGTCCCCGTGGGCGAAGCCATGGTCGGCCGCGTCGTCAACTCGCTCGGCGAGCCCATCGACGATAAGGGCCCCATTGCCACCGATCAGTTCATCGCATTGGAGCGTATCGCTCCCGGTGTCATCGATCGCCAGCCCGTGCGCGAGCCCATGGCCACCGGACTTAAGGCCATCGACAGCATGATTCCCGTCGGCCGCGGCCAGCGCGAACTCATCATCGGCGACCGCCAGACCGGCAAGACTGCCGTGGCCCTCGATACCATCATCAACAGCAAGGGCAACGATCTTATCTGCATCTATAACGCGATCGGCCAAAAGCGTTCGTCGATCGCGCAGGTCGTAAAGATTCTCGAAGATGCGGGAGCGATGGAATACACCATTGTCGTTGCCGCGTCAGCGTCTGAGCCGGCCCCCATGCAATACATCTCGCCGTACGCGGCCACTGCGATGGGCGAATATTTCCGCGACAGCAAGCGCCACGCGCTTGTCATATATGACGATCTTTCGAAGCACGCTGCGTCATATCGCGAAATCTCGTTGCTGCTGCGCCGCCCACCGGGACGCGAAGCCTATCCCGGAGACGTTTTCTATCTTCACTCCCGGCTGCTGGAACGCTCATCCAAACTGAGCGACAAAATGGGCGGTGGATCGCTGACCGCTCTACCGATCATTGAGACGCAAGCGGGCGACGTCTCGGCCTACATTCCGACCAACGTCATTTCGATTACCGACGGCCAGATTTACCTGGAAACGGACTTGTTCAATCAGGGCGTCCGCCCTGCCGTCAACGTCGGCTTGTCCGTAAGTCGTGTCGGCGGTAGCGCGCAGATCAAAGCCATGCGCCAGGTAGCCGGCACTTTGAAGCTGGAACTTGCGCAGTATCGCGAACTGGCAGCCTTTGCCGCCTTCGGCAGCGATCTCGACAAGGCGACTCAGGCGCAGTTGAATCGCGGTCAACGGCTGGTCGAGTTGCTGAAGCAAAATCAATTTTCTCCTCTGCCCTTTGCGAAGCAGATTCTGATCATCATGGCCGGCACCGGCGGATTCCTTGATGACCTGCCGGTATCGCAGGTCCGCGACTTCGAGGCAGAGTTGTACAAGTACGTCGATTCCACCAACCCCGGCATACTGCGCACGATCATGGAGAAGAAGGTTCTCGACGACGCACTGAAAGGCCAACTGCAGAACATCATCAAAGAAGCAAAGCAGCAGTTCGTGGCGAGCAGGGAAGCAGTAGCCAAATAGTACTCAGTACCCGGTACTCAGTACTCAGAAGGCGGGAGTGTCCAGCGCCGTGTTTTAACTGAGTACCGAGTACTGGGTACTGACAACTGATTTATGCCTAACATTCTCGACATTCGGCGCCGCATTCGCAGCGTGATCAACACGCGGCAGATCACCAAGGCCATGAAGGTGGTCTCGGCCGCGAAGTTGCGTCGCGCGCAGGAGCGTGCCCTATCGGCGCGACCCTATGCACAGATGCTGACGAATGTGCTGAAATCACTGGTGTCGCGGGCCGAGATTTACGATCCAGAAACCGGCGAGCCAAAGCATCCGCTGCTGGCGCAGCGCGAAGAAAAGAATATTCTGCTGATCGTGGTGACCGGCGATAAAGGCCTGGCAGGCGCGTTCAACGCGAACATCACGAAAGCCGCCTCACGATTCCTCGAGTCGAAGGCGGGAAAGAATGTCGACATCGAAGCCATCGGCCGCAAGGGACGCGACTTCCTGCGCCGCCGCTATCCTGCCGCCAAGGTCCAGACCAAGAGTCTCGCGGATCTCGCGGAATCGATCGAGTCCCCGACGGAATCCGCTGAGCGAGCGGCCGCAGTTGAAATCACCGGCGAGCATGTGGGCATTCTGGGCAAAGTCGAGTTCGCGCAGGCCTCGGCCCTGGCCCGCAGTGTCATTGAGCGATACCAGCGCGAAGAGATCGACGCCGTCTACATCGTCTTCAACGAATTCAAGTCGGTGATCGCGCAGCGCCTCATCGTGGAGCAGGTTCTTCCCATCGGACAGATCGGCGAGCAAACGGTTCGCCTGGTCGAAGAGATGACGGAAGAAGAGAAGAAGAAAGCCAAGGAAGCCGCCATCAGTGCGGGCGTAGGCATGCGCGGCCCGGATCGTCGGGTGGAAGAAGTGGCCTCGCAGTTTGGCACCGCTCAGGTTGACTATATTTACGAGCAGGCTCCGGAAGAACTGTTCCGCGCGCTCTTGCCGAAGTATGTGAGCATCCAGATTTTCCGCGCGCTGCTGGAGTCGGTGGCGGCCGAGCACGCCGCCCGCATGACCGCCATGGACTCGGCAACCAACAACGCGACTGACATGATCGATTCGCTGACGCTGGTCATGAACCGGGCCCGCCAGGCGAAGATCACGAAAGAGATCATTGAGATCGTCAGCGGCGCGGCGGCAATGTAAAGAAGCTGCTAGCTTCTAGCTACTAGCTTCTTGCAAGACGAATTTGAGGAGATTCTGAATTTCAACGAGGTCGAGCCGCAATGCGGCACTGATCCAAGCTAGGAGCTAGAAGCTAATTTATGCCTGAAAACGTAGGACATGTCATTCAAATCGCGGGTCCCGCCGTGGACGTGCAGTTTCCCGAAGGGAAGCTTCCACCTATTTACGAAGCCGTAAAGGTCGTAAGCGACGGTTTCAACGTGCCGAGCCCCATCAGCGTGATTCTCGAGGTGCAGCAGCACCTCGGCGAGGGCCGCGTGCGCTGCGTCGCCATGCAGCCCACCGATGGCATGGTGCGCGGCATGAAGGCCATCGACCAGGGCGGACCGATCTCCGTGCCCGTAGGCCGCGGCACTCTGGGCCGTGTGATGAACGTCATCGGCGAACCCGTCGATCAGCTCGGCCCGATCGAGTACAAAGAGCGAATGCCGATTCACCGTCTCGCACCGGCGTTTGACGAGCAGGCGACGAGCGCCGAGATGTTTGAGACCGGCGTGAAGGTTGTCGATCTCATTCAGCCTTTCTTGAAGGGCGGCAAAATTGGATTGTTCGGCGGCGCCGGTGTGGGCAAGACCGTCGTCATCATGGAATTGATCAACAACGTTGCCAAAAACCACGGCGGCTTCTCCGTGTTTGCCGGCGTCGGCGAACGTACGCGCGAAGGCAACGACCTCTGGCTCGAAATGTCGGAGTCGGGCGTGATCAAGCCCGGCAAGCCAGCCGAGTCCAAGGCCGCGCTGATTTACGGCCAGATGACGGAGCCTCCAGGGGCCCGTCTCCGCGTCGCCCTGACCGGTCTGACGGTCGCGGAATATTTCCGTGATGCCGAGGGCGCCGACACGCTCCTCTTCATCGACAACATTTTCCGTTTCACGCAGGCCGGTTCGGAAGTCTCCGCACTATTGGGCCGCATGCCCAGCGCCGTAGGCTACCAACCGAACCTCGCCACCGAGATGGGCGAACTGCAGGAGCGCATTACGTCGACCAAGAAAGGCTCAGTCACCTCGGTGCAGGCGATTTACGTGCCTGCCGATGACTTGACCGATCCGGCCCCGGCGACCACATTCGCTCACCTTGATGCGACCACGGTGCTTTCCCGTGCGCTGACGGAAATCGGAATCTATCCCGCCGTCGATCCCCTGGCGTCCACTTCGCGCATTCTCGATCCGCGCATTGTTGGACAGGAGCATTACGATGTCGCGCAATCCGTGAAGCGTACGCTGCAGACCTACAAAGATCTGCAGGACATCATTGCGATTCTCGGTATCGACGAATTGACCGAAGATCAGAAACTCACCGTCGCCCGAGCCCGCAAGATCCAGCGCTTCCTGTCGCAACCGTTCCACGTCGCCGAGCAGTTCACCGGCGCGGCTGGACGCTACGTCAAGATCGCCGACACGGTCAAAGGCTTCAAGGCGATCGTCGAAGGCAAGTACGACGACATCCCCGAGCAGGCTTTCTATATGAAAGGCCCCATCGAGGAAGTCCTGGAAGCAGCAGAGAAGATGAAGGCGGCAGCGTGAGAATCGTCGTTGGTCGAGGGTCGTTAGTGGTTGAGCGAAGAACGAAGATCGCCGCCTCCGACCGTTTTGCCAACGACCAACGACTAACGACCAATGGCTGAAGTATTCAAACTCGAGATCGTTACACCGGAAAAGAAAGTCGTCGACACGGCGGCCGAGGAAGTCCAGATTCCCGGAAAGAACGGGTATCTCGGCGTCCTGCCGGGACACGCACCCCTGATCACCGAACTCTCCGTCGGCGAGATCAAATATTGCGAGAATTCCACGGAACTAGTCCTCGCCGTGGCCTGGGGATTCGCCGAGGTTCTGCCGGACAGAGTGACGATCCTTGCCGAGACGGCAGAGCGTCCCTCGGAAATTGACGTCGATCGCGCCCGCAAAGCCAAAGCCCGAGCGGAACAGCGCTTAGCCAGCGGCGACACCGAAGTCGACGTGGATCGCGCTCTCGATGCCCTCCACCGCGCCGACAACCGGCTCGAAGTCGCCGCCAAAAAATAGCCGCAAACTCTGCAAGCAGATCGATTTTCTATACAATTGCCGTTTGCTCACCCGAGGAGACGGCACCATGAAACGTCGCACAGCCTTCATTCTTCTTCTACTCGCCGCAACTCTAACCATCGCGCAGCAAGCCAAGCCTGCCCAAACTCCGCCTCCGCAGAGGCCTCCGGCGCTGAACACTCCCGAAGTCCACTCCGACAACAGCGTGACCTTCCGCTTTCTCGCTCCCAACGCGCAGGACGTTAAACTCACGCGCGAAGGCACCACCGAGCCCCTGCCCATGCAAAAAGACGACAAGGGCGTTTGGACCGTCAATACTCCGCCTCTTGCCCCGGACTATTACGGATACTCCATCGTCGTCGACGGCGTCCGCATGATCGATCCCAACAATCACGGACTTGTACCGAACCTGATCTCCCCGGGGAATTTCGTTCACGTGCAGGGCCCGCCCTCGCTGCCTTGGGAACTGAACGATCTGCCGCACGGCGAAATCCATCACCACTTCTACAGGTCCGCCGTGGCCGACGATCAGCGAGACTACTACGTGTACACGCCTCCCGGCTACGATCCCACCGCAAAGACGACCTACCCGGTACTCTACTTGCTGCACGGCTACAGCGACGACGCCAGCGGATGGACTGCGGTCGGGCGCGCCAACGTCATCCTCGACAATCTCATCGCACAGGGCAAAGCCAAGCCCATGATCGTCGTCATGCCCCTCGGCTATGGCACGATGGAAATCATTACCTTGGGATGGGGCGCCTGGAGTCACACCGACGTCCGCGACAAGAATTTCTCGAACTTCCGCCAGGCGTTGCTCACGGAAGTCATGCCCAAGGTGGAGAGTGAGTACCGCGTCGCCACCGACCGCAACTCCCGCGCCATTGCAGGCCTTTCTATGGGCGGATCAGAGTCCTTGCTGACTGGACTCAACAATCTCGACAAGTTCGCCTGGATCGGCGCCTTCAGTGCCGGCGGACTGCCGGATCCGTTTGAGAAGGATTTCCCCACGCTTGACGCCAAGGCAAATCAGCAATTGAAGCTATTGTGGATCGCCTGTGGCACGGAAGATCGCCTGATCACCGTGAATCGCAATCTGCGGGAATGGCTGAAGACGAAGGGCGTCCAGCACACCGACCTCGAAACTCCCGGCATGCACACATGGATGGTTTGGCGCCGGAATCTGGCGGAGTTTGCTCCGCTCCTCTTCCGCTAAAGCCAGCGGAACTCTGGTCTACGGAACGTTCACGTGGTCCCGGTTCTCTGCGGGCACGTAGTTCACGGCAGCGGTCCGCTCCAGTTTGTCCCACGCAAACTTGCGCCCTTCGAGCGCGCGCTTCAGCGTCTTAAAGAGCACGATCGAAAATAACTGGCGGTAGGCGAAGCGTTGCAGCCAGACTTGGCTGAGGAGCCAGACATCTTCTTTGTCGTCGGGACGGCGGCGCTCCAGCGCGAAGGCAATCGCCGATGCGATGAAATCAATCACGAGGAATGCAAAGAAGAACAGCACCAGCTTGTGGAAGTCTGCGGGATCGGTCGAGTCCGGGTGAAAGTACTTCTGGATGTAATACCAGATGGTGCCCACCACGAACATGATGTCGATGAGCGGCGATACCAGCGGCAGAAGAATCTGGAAGATGACAATGTTCGGTAGCGCCACCCATCCCAGCGCGCCTTTCCGCGCGACCACTCCACGATGCTTGTACACTGCCTGCAAAATACCGAACGACCAGCGAAACCGCTGGCGCATCAAGCCATTCGCGTTGGTTGGAGCTTCGGTGTAGGCAAGCGCCATGTCTTCGTACTCTACCCGATATCCCAGGCGCAGCAGAGCCATCGTGAGGTCGGCGTCCTCGGCGACCGTATCGATGTGATAGCCGCCCGCCTCGCGCACGGCCGAGACGCGCCACGCGCCGATCGCTCCCGGCACCACGCTGACCGCGCCCAGAACGTCGAGCGCGCGCCGCTCGAAGTTCTGGCTGGTGATGTATTCCAGGGCCTGCCAGCGCGTCCAAAGATTCACGCGGTTGCCGACCTTGGCATTGCCCGCGATCGCGCCAACCTTCGGATTGATGAAATGCGGCACCAGGCGCGAGATGGCATCCGACGCAATGATCGTGTCCGCGTCGATTCCGACGAACAGCTCCGCATCGCCAATATGCTCAATTCCGTAAGTTGAGCGCCTCCGCTTTGCCGGAGTTCGGCTTTCCGAGGATCAGAACTTTTCCCGCGGCAGCCTCGGCTGCGAAACGCATTGCGCGCGACTTCGAGCGTCCGGTCCTTGGAACCATCGTCGATCACAATGACGCGCAGGTTCGGATAGTTCGAGTTCAGAGCCGCGCGCATCGTCCGCTCGATAACTTTTTCTTCGTTGTACGCCGGAATCAGCACCGCGACCTTCGGCTTGTACGACGCGACTTCCGCCGGCTTGCCGAAAATCTTCTCGTGCAGGCGGTCATACACCGCGGCCGCTCCAATAAAGATGAGACGTCCGGTCATCAGCAGGTCGCCTACCAGAAAGATCCAGGTGATGAACACGATGCTGGCGTCGAATAGCCAAAAGCCAAACCGGTCCAGACGGGCCGCCCAGAGTTCGCCGGCAGGCAGCGGCGCCATCACGTCTGCTCTGGTCTTGCCGATCAGGTCGTAGACCGGCGCGATCTCGTACCCACGGGCTCGGATACCGTCAATGATCATGGGCAGCGCGCGCACGGTCTCGGCGCGATTGCCGCCGCCATCGTGCAGCAGACACGATGTTGCCGCAACGCAGGTCTTCCTGGCGGCAGGGCGGCAGATGCGACAGCACGTACGAAGAAATTTTCTCGGCCGACGGATTGTCGCTCCAGTCGTTCGGGATCGATCCGGTTTCCGACGGTGATGTAGCCCATCTCCTGCGGAATCTCCAGCGGGCGCACCTGGTCAGAGGTGTCGGGCTCCTCATCAATCGCGTAAGGCGGCCGCATCAACGTCGTGCGAATGCCCATCAGGCTGGCGAAGAGCCGCTCCGTCAGATTCAGCTCCACCTTCATATGTGCGGTGGAGATGTTGCTCACGTCGGGATGCGTAAACGTGTGGTTCCCGATGGTGTTGCCTTCGTTGTAGATCCGCTTCGCGATTCCGGAAAACTTGTCGGTCTGGATACCGATCAGAAAAAACGTCGCAGTCGCGTGCTTCTCTTTCAGCACGTCGAGAATCTTCGGAGTCCATTCTGGATCTGGACCGTCGTCAAAGGTGAGCGCAACCTTGTTCGGGCTATAGCCATAGCGCCCGACGCGGTAAGGCTCCGGCAAGTTCTGGAACACCTCGTCCGTGATCAGCTTGCTGTTCGCGTCGACCGTCAGATCGCGCGTGCCGTGCGCGGGCTTGTCTTCGATGCGCAGAATTTCGCCCTGGCCCTCCATGTCCACTTCGGCCCCAGGCGGCACGTCGCGCAGTTTGTCGGTGGCGCCGGCATCGCCCGGCATATCCCAAACTCGCCACAGGGAGCGGTCCTCGCTGCCTAGCCGCCAGAGGGCAAATGTCTGTATGCCAAGCGTCTGCGCCGATCGCATGTGATTAAGCGCCGTCACCGCGTCGAGGAACCAGATATCGTGCCGCAAGCTATGTTCGTCGAGATAGCTGAAGTGCGGGTTCATCGCGTCATCGTCAAAGTTGACGTCTTCTTCGGAATCGCGCGCGGCCAGCCACGCGTCCTGCACGCTGACTGTGCTGTCGTGACTCTCCGGAGGCAGATTCCCTTTCTTCGGCTTCAGCACCCAGTCGTAGCCGTAGTTCGCGATCGCGCAGATGATTTTTTCCTGTGGGATGACGCTCTTGGCAAACGTCAGGTTCTGCACGAACCAGTCTTGCGACGCCACCGGGCCCGACGCCGCGCCCGGATAGTGCTCGTCATAGTTCATCAGCACGACGCCGTCGGCCGCCGCCGCGATCGCGGGATAGTCGTACTCATTGCTGTGCGGGGGCACGGCCACGTAAAGCTTCATCCCGCGCCCGTGCAGATCACCCGACAATTCCTGCAACAGCGCGACGTATCCTGGCTGTCCGCTCGGAGGAAATGCTTCAAAGTCGATCATCAGTCCGCGATAGTGGCCGGACGAAAGAAATAGCCCAGCCTGCTGGCGGAAGACTGCGCGGGCGCCGGGATTGTTCAGGAAGCCCGTCAATGTCTCCGATCCAGTTCGCGCCGTCGGAATTATTCACCATGGGGAAGACTTCCATGCCGGGGTCTTCCGCCTTCAGAAATGGCATCACGCGATCGTCGACCGGAAGGACGCGTGCTGCCCTGCACCACGTCGAAATACTTGTTGGTCTGATCGTCGACGCCCTGCAGCCGTCCGTCGGTGGTGAGTACGTGCAGCCAGTCGGGATAAAGAATGTCGATCTGGTGGGCATAGCTGCGCAGCGACGAAAAACTGGCCGCATCCCACGGAACATAGAACGCCGCGCGAATGCCTTCGCTCTGATTCAGCTTGACCTGCGACGCCGCAAGTTTGGACTTGCGATGCGATCGGGCCGCGATTTTCTTCTGACGGTCGCGGGCCTTTTCCTTCTCGCTCTCCTTCAGGGCCTTGAAGGCCCGCTTCTGGGGCGAGAACAGCAGTTCTGGCAGCGGCTCATCGCGCAGCGCGGTGTAAACAAAGAAAATGATCAATGCCGAAAGCAAACCGCCGACACGTCGAGCAGGCGCCGCAGGCGTTTCCACCGGGCGCGTCGCGGATCATAAAAGACTGGTTGAGCCATTGGAGGAGTAAGTGTTCATCGTATGCCGCGGACGGCACACGGTCAATTCTCGGCGAGGCAGGGTGAGTAGTTAGCTGCTCTGGTTCCTAAGATGCAATTTCCCGGCTCCGGGATTGCCGCAAACGCGCTATCATTCGCGCGGACGGAGACGGGTGCCGAACCGATGCGCGAACTGTTACGGAAGAAGGCGCGGTTCTTTCTCGGAGCGACCTTGGCGGCGCTGGCCCTCCGCCTGCTTCTTCGTCTTTCGTTTTCCCGGGGTCGTGGACGACTCCCGCCTCTACGCCAACATCGCGGAAAACTGGCTGCAGCACGGCATCTACGGGGTCACCAACTCCGGCGTCATCATGCCGACCCTGTCGCGCCTGCCGGGCTATCCTGCGTTTCTGGCGGCGATTTTTGTGCTCTTCGGCGACGAGAATTATCGCGCCGTCCTGCTGGTGCAGGTGCTGTTCGACCTCGCGACTTGCTTCCTGATTGCCGACATGGCTCGGCGCTTCTTTTCCAACCGCGCCGCGCAGGTCGCATTCCTTCTGGCCGGCGCTCTGTCCCTTTCTTGCCAACTACGCGGCAGCGGCCCTGACGGAGACACTGGAGATTTTCTTCACCGCGCTGGCGCTCGACTTCGCTCTGCGCGGCATGGGAGTCGGCGAACTCGGAACCCCAGCCGATCGCCCCAGCACTCTCCTCTGGCTCGGCTGTGGCCTCTCGATTGGGGCCGCGATTCTTCTCCGCCCTGACGGCGGAATCTTGCTCGCAGCCATTGGCGGATATCTTCTCTGGCTGCTCGCGCGAAGCCTCGCTACCCGGAGGGCCGCAGCGCCCACGCGCGCCTTCGCAACTCCGCGCACAATCTTCTGGGCCGGAGTGCTCGTCGCTGTCGGAGCCACCGCGCCGTCGATTCCCTGGACGCTGCGCAATCTCCACACCCTGCACCGCTTCGAGCCGCTGGCTCCGCGTTATGCGAACGATTCCGACGAACTGGTCATGAACGGCTTCAATCGCTGGGTGAAGACCTGGACCGCCGACTACGTCTCCGTGCAGGAGATTTATTGGAACGTCCCCGGCGAGGAGATCGACGTCACGCGTCTGCCGCGGCGCGCCTTCGATTCACCACAGCAGCGCGAGCAAACCAGAGAGTTGTTTGCCGACTACAACCACGATCACGACATGACTCCGGAACTCGACGCCCGCTTTGCGTCGCTGGCAGCCGAGCGCGTGCACGCCTCGCCACTGCGGTATTACGTGTGGCTTCCGGTCATTCGCATCGCCGACATGTGGCTGCGCCCGCGCACGGAACTCTCTTCCGCAGATCCGCGCTGGTGGGAATTCAACGACGACCGCCGCCTGGCTTGCGCTCAGCCTCGGCTTCGGCCTCTTGAATCTGCTCTACGTCGCGCTCGCCGCAGCCGGACTCGCGCGCAGCCGAGGATTTTTTGGCCTTGGCCTATTCGTTTTATTTCTGCTGCTGCGCTCCGCATTTCTCGGAAGCCTGGAAAATCCCGAACCCCGCTACACACTCGAATGCTATCCCGTGGTCATAGTCCTTGCTTCGGCGCTCTTTCATCGCAGTGAATAAGTTTCCAAATCTGGAATGACAAATGTGAGACGGCGTATTCAAACGTTTCAGATGCGGCTAACTCGCGCAAATTCAACTTGAACTTTGTGGTGCTGAAGTTGCACAATAGCGCCCTATCAGGGCCTTGGATTGTTTCATTTGTTGCTAGGTCTCCGAGGTGGGGCGAATCCAAAGTACGAGGGGGAATTGAGTCTATGCGTTCCGGATCACGGCTCGTGGGAGCACTGCTGAGTTCTTTCCTCGCGTTAGGCAATCTGGCATTCTCACAATCTGCAACCACTTCTCTCCACGGCACCATCTCAGACGCGAAAGCAGCCGTCGTGTCCGGGCGCTACCGTGACTCTCAACAACCCCGCGACCGGACTTACGAGAACCGTTAAAACGGATGACCAGGGGTCATATCAATTCCTGGAAGTACCCCCAGCGACCTATGTCATGACTGTGACGGCCGCAGGCTTTGGCACAACAAAACGCGAGAACGTTGTCCTGCAAGTCAGCAGCCCGGCCACTGTGAACATGGCTTTGCAAGTCCAAGGCAGCTCCGTGATCGTCGACGTCAGCGCGGAAGCGCCCATGGTCAACACCACCGACGCAACGCTCGGCAATAACTTCAATGCCCGCCAACTGATCGACCTACCGTCGGAAGGTCGTGATCCAGCTTCGATTCTGAGTCTGCAACCCGGCGTCGTCTATATCGGCAAGACGACGGACGCGCAACAGGACAACGACAGCCGCGGAGGCGCCGTAAATGGTGCCCGTAGCGACCAGACCAATATCACCCTCGACGGCCTGGACGATAACGACCAGCTAAAAGGTTATGCTTTCGAAGGTGCGATGCGAGCTACGCTGGAGTCCCTGCAGGAATTTCGCGTAACCACCGGCAATTACGACGCAGCCTCGGGCCGTTCGTCGGGCGCACAAGTGAATCTCGTTACCAAGAGCGGCACCAACAACTTCCACGGCTCGCTCTACGAATATCACCGTCCAACTTTCGACGTGGCGAACGATTATTTCAACAAGGCATCTCAGCTTAGCCAGGGACTTCCCAACCGTCCTCCGCACATTCTGCGAAACACCTTTGGCGGCACGATTGGCGGACCAATCCTGAAGGACCGCCTGTTCTTCTTCGCAGCCTATGAAGGCCAACGCACCGCCGATCAGGTGCAGACCAATCGGATCGTACCAACCTCTAGTCTTGCTCAGGGAAACATCAGGTACCTCTGCGATCCATACAATGCAACGGCTGGAACGGGCGATCCCAATTGCGCTCTCGGAGACCCGAACCCCAACGGCGTGACAGTAGATCCAGGCGGCACTGCCTTCCCGGGCTTTAACGTCGCAACGCTTACGGCGACGCAGATTGCATCCCTGGATCTGGGCTGCACCGGAAATAGCACTTGCCCCTTGGGTCCGGGGCCCAATCCTCTGATTGCCAACATTGGGGGCACGAATCCAGGTGCCCTTTTCACCAGCTATCCTGCACCCAATTGCCCAAGTTGCGGCAATGCCACCAACGGAAGCGGAGACCTTCTGAACTCGTCCGGATACACGTTCCCGGGCAATGCTCCCATCAGCCTCAATACCTATATTGTGAAACTGGATTACAAGATTACTGCGAACGGCAATCAGTCCCTTTTCATCCGAGGCAATCTACAGGGGGACAATCAGAAATTGCCACCTCAGTTCCCCGGTCTACCTCCGAACGATGTCCTCACGAACAACAGTAAGGGAATTGCGGTTGGCTATACCAACATCATTCGCAACAACTTGATCAACAACTTCCGGTACGCGTTTATTCGTCAGGGACTCGGAGATGCCGGCCTTGACAATCAGGACTTTAACCGCCTTCGCGGACTCGACGACACCATTGGCATCACCCACACCATTCTCACCAACGTCCCGGTAAACAATTTTATTGACGACGTTTCGTGGATCAAAGGACGGCACACTCTTCAGTTCGGCACGAACTGGCGGCTCATTCACAACAATCGTCAGTCCAATGAGCAGAACATTTCCGAAGGCTATGCCAACTTATACTGGATGAGCCCGTCCTTCATCGCAAATCAAGGAGTGAGTCTCGACCCCGGTTTGAACCCTTCCTTCCCGCTCGTCTCCAACGCGTTTGGCGGCTCCTACGATTTTGCCGCAGTGCAAGTGACCGGCATTATGAGCCAGGTGTACACAGTCGCCAACCAGGACAAGAATGCCAATGTTATTCCCAACGGACAACTGGTGCCACGCCACTTCCGCAACTTTGAAGGGGAGATGTACGTTCAGGATAAATGGAATGCCACTCCAAACCTCACGGTAACGTACGGACTGCGCTATTCGCTGTTACAGCCGCCGTACGAGAGTGCAGGCAATCAGGTCTCGCCGACAGTCAACATGCACCAGTGGTTCACCAATCGCTGGCAACAGATGAATCAAGGCAATGTTGACCAACCGCTGCTGAACTTCGATCTCTCCGGCCAAGCCAATGGCAAGAAGCCCTACTGGGCTTGGGACTATCGAAACCTCGCTCCCCGCTTCGCCGTGGCCTACTCGCCCCACGCATCCGGCGGATTTTTGTACAAACTTTTTGGTGACGCTGGAAAGAGTTCCATCCGGGCCGGTTATGGTCTCTATTTCGACCACTTCGGCGAAGGAGTCGTGAATACTTTCGACCGGCAAGGTTCCTGGGGATTGACTACCACCATCAGCAATCCGGCCGGCGTGCTCAACGTGGATAACGCGCCGCGCTTTACCGGCCTATTGGGCGCATCCCATCTCCCCCCGAGTCCGGGAGTTCCGCTTCCTCACGGATTCCCCTATCAACCTTCTATCGACCCGAATACCTACGGTCTCGCCATCGCCTGGGGCATTGACGACAATCTGCGAACTCCCTATTCCCATGTGATCGATCTCTCAATCACCCGCGAACTGCCGCACAACTTCGTGATTGAGGCCACCTATACAGGACGCTTTGCTCGCCACCTGTTGCAGGAAATCGACCTCTCGCAGCCACTCGATCTTGTCGATCCCTCCAGCAAGTCGGACTATTTCACAGCGGCACAAATGCTATCGAAGGCTGCGTATGCCGGAACCTCTGAAAGTTCCATCGCGCCGATTCCGTACTGGGAACATCTGTTCCCACTGGCGGCAGGACAGGCAAATATCATCGGAGCCGCTCCCGGCACTCCAGCCACTCCGACCGCTACTCAGAACATCTACGATCTCTATTTCTCCAACCTTGGAAATGAGACCCTCTCTCTCGAGGATCTGGATGCGTTCTGTTTCCCCGCGTGCGCCGGTACCGGCACCAATACTCTCGGCGGTTTCGTCGGACCGAACGGTACCCCATTTTCCTTCTATCAGCCGCAGTTCTCGTCGCTCTATGGCTGGCAGACCCGCGGTAACAGCAACTACAACGGATTGCAGTTAACTTTGCGTCACGCCATGGCCAATGGTCTCCAATTTGACCTTAACTACGTGTACTCAAAATCGATCGACGTCGGGTCAAATGCAGAGCGCGTGAACGGCTTTGAGTCGAGCGGCCTCGGCTTTAACAGCCAGGTGATCAATGCCTTCTCTCCCGATCTGTGGCGCGCCGTATCTGATTTCGATACCGCCCATCAGATCAACGCAAATTGGGTATGGGACATCCCCTACGGCAAAGGCCGCCATTGGGGAAGCAACGCCAATCGAGTTGTGAATGCCGTATTCGGTGGATGGGGCCTGAACGGCCTGGTTCGCTGGACTAGCGGATTCCCATTCTCTGTCCAAGCCGGCGCAGGATGGTCCACTGATTTTGAACTGGAAGGTTCCTCGGTCTTAACAGGCCCGAAGCCCAAGACTGGAGTCTTCTTGTCGAATGGCAGCCCCAGTGTCTTTCAGAACCCGCTCAGCCTCACCTGCGCGTGCGGGGCCCCGCCCTCCGCCAACCTCGGCGCGAATGCCGGCGCAATCTTCCGCGCGACCCTCCCTGGTGAAGCCGGACAGCGCAACAACTTCCGAGGCCCTGGCTTCTTCGGGATTGATCCCGGCCTCTCCAAAGTCTGGAATCTAACGGAAGGGAAGACTCTGCGCTTCGCGTGGGAAGTATTCAACGCCACCAACTCAGTTCGTTTCGACGCCGCAGGATCACTGATTGGCGAAACGCTTGTCAGCAACACTGGCTTCGGTCTGTACAACACCACGCTGACTCAGCCCCGCGTCATGCAGTACTCGCTCCGCTTCGCATTCTAGCCTGAAACGTAAAACAATCAGGGACGGCGTAAGCCGTCCCTATCTTTTTGCCCTACAAAAATGTGTTGTCGGAGAAAGTCGCGAGCCTGTGTTTTACGCCAGCGGAGAGTCGCTCATCCGGAATCGCGTGCGCACGTGTTCCGAGATCAGTTCGATCGCGGGCCGATTCTGCACCGGATCGGCTTGTGCCAGATACTTCATGGCTTCGACGAGCAGGCGCTGTCCATCGACGTAACGAGGATCTGACGTGCGTTCGCGGCGCTTATTGCCCAACTTAGGAGGGACAGTGATCGTAAAAACTTTGGCCATGAATAAACTCAACTGAGGAGACGCCAGTATAGCTCTCCGCTTTGCAAATCTCAGCACATTTCTTGCTCTTTAGATTCAACAACTTAACTATGGGGTGTAATCGTTTGCGTTTTACCCGTGGTCTTTAGTTTGAAAACGTCGTCCGAAATCTTCTCGTTCATCCGAATGTTCGAGTACTTGGCCAGGCGATAATCGCCCTGCGGCTGAAAGAACTGCTGCTGTATCGAGATGCCTTTATCGAGATCGATCCAAAGAACGATCTGCTTATAGGTATTGCGCACCTTCTCCGATTTCGGAGTCAGCTGCAGCTTCGCCGTGGCAACCCCGTTTACTGTTTCCGAACCTGCATACGTGACGTCGAAAGCCTTCTGCAAATCCTGGCCACTGCCGCCAAAGCCGAGGACGAGGTAAGTCTCAAACTCGGAGCGGTTCTTGCCCGTATCGTATTCCGTTACCTGGTCCGGTTTGGGCTGATACATGCGGATCTTTCCCTGCGTGAAGAGCACATACTTCGGTTCATTTTTCAGGTGGCCCAGATCGGGGCCCGCCTTCTTCACGTCCGCCATCATTTCGATTTCTTTGCCGGAGCGGCGGTAGTAGATCGTGCCGGTTTGCACCTCGTCGATTTCGTCGATGACTTTTTCGTACGTGTCCCACTCAAACTCCGCCTGCGCGCTGCGGAAACTGGCCGCCGCGGTATCCATTTTCTTGAGGACGGTGTCCAAGTCCCCTGCGTCCGCGGGCTTCGGCTTCGGCACGCCCGCGAATACGAGCAGGCTGCCCGCCAGGGCGATGGCTGAGAGGAAGATGGCTGAGAGGAAGATCGCTGAGAGGACGATGAGCGAGAGTCGTTTCATTTTTCGTTTCACCAGCGAGCCCCGACTGGAATGTTCTCAATCCCGCTTGGCCAGCACCTTGTAGCTCTGCACTTTTCCCTTGCCATCCGAAACGGTTTCATAACTCACAATCGAAACTGCCCCTGAAATGGGCTCGATAATCCGCAGCAGTTGCTCACGCACCGCCTGATCGTCGCCGGGCGCGATGGCGCTGGCTGCAACCTGATAGAAAAGATGACCCTCGGCATCGGCCGTTACGACTACTTCAGTCGGATGCGGATTGCGTGCGATGGGTTTGTCATTGAAGTTGATCACACGCGGCGAAAACAGCACAAACACAATGATCAGAGTGACCATGATGTCGTAATGCAGCGTGCCCCGCTCGTACTGCCACAGAATGTATCCGCGAATTGTTCGCCAGATGGCGGTCATGGGCAGGGGCGCGCTGGGCGCGGTCGTCGTCAATTCTGCTCTTTGCAAGTCTACTAGCTCCTGGCCTCTAGCTCCTAGTTGAGCATGTCCCGCTTCTGTCTGCCGCCTTCCCGAAGCCGGATAGCGGAAGCCGGAAGCCCTCTCCTAAAACTTCTTCGGAGTAATCCTCTCCGCGCCAATATAGCTCCGCAGAGCCTCCGGAATCACCACACTTCCGTCCGCCTGCTGGTAGTTCTCGACGATTGCAACCCACGTGCGGCCGACGGCCAGTCCGCTGCCATTCAGCGTATGCACGAACTCAGTCTTATTCTTGCCCTCGGGGCGGTAGCGAATGTTTGCCCGCCGCGCCTGGTACGCCTCGAAATTTGAGCACGAAGAAATTTCCCGGAACAACTGCTGCCCCGGCAGCCACACTTCAATGTCGTACGTCTTCGCCGAAGCCGCCCCCATGTCGCCCGTGCAAAGCGCGACCGTGCGGTAATGCAGTCCGAGCTTCTGCAAAACTTCCTCGGCATTCCGTGTCAGTTTCTCGTGTTCTTCGTACGACTGCTCCGGCCGTGCGAACTTTACCAGTTCCACTTTCTGAAACTGATGCTGCCGGATAATTCCTCGCACATCTTTCCCGTACGATCCCGCCTCGCTGCGGAAACACGGGGTGTACGCCGTAAGCGAGATCGGAAGCCGCGCCTGGTCGAGCACCTCGTCCCGATACAAATTCGTGACCGGAACCTCTGCCGTGGGAATCAGCCACAGATCCTTCTCTCCATGAGGTACCCGAAACGAGTCAGCCGCAAATTTAGGCAGTTGCCCGGTCCCATACATCGACTCCGAATTCACGAGGTAAGGCGGCAAAACTTCGGTGTACCCATGCTGGCGCGTGTGCAGATCGAGCATAAAGTTCATCAGCGCCCGCTCCAGCTTCGCTCCCAGATCCCAATAGACGGCGAACCGCGCTCCGGTCAATTTCACCGCACGCTCTTGATCGAGGATGCCGAGCTCCGCCCCTAGATCCCAGTGCGCCTTGGGCGCAAAATCGAATTTGGGCGGAGTACCCCAGCGCCGGATTTCGACATTGTCGTCCGCACTATGGCCAACAGGGACGCTCGCGTGCGGCAGGTTGGGAAGGCCCGCCAGAATATCGCGCAATCGCCCATCCAGATCCGCCGCGGTCTTCTCGAGCGTCTGAATCTTCTCCCGCAGATCCTTGGTCTGAGCCATCGCGGCGCTGGCGTCCTGGCCGCTCTTTTTCAACTTCGCAATTTCTTCCGACGCCTTATTCCGTTGAGCCTTGCTCGTCTCCGCCTCGGTAATGGCCTGCCGCCGTTGCGTGTCGACTTCGCGGAAGTCCTTCAACACCGCAGCCGGATCCATCCCGCGCTGGCGCAGTTTCTCTTCCACAAGCGGCAGATTTTCGCGTACGAAATTCAGATCAAGCATGGGAACCAACTAATGTATCGGAAAACGGCCCAGAAATGCACGCCAGACCCAAACCGCAACCACGAAGGACACGAAGGAACCCCTTGATTTCCTTCGTGTACCTTCGTGTCCTTCGTGGTGAATGGTTTGGTGAGGGACCTCCAACAGTCTTTGGCGTATCTCTCTCCCCTGTGTAAACTACCTTCGCGATGAGATCGTCCCCAAGATCTGCCGCCATACGATTCGTCTTGAAGCTGGCGCTGCTGAGTTTTCTGGTCAGTCTCCCCCTTCCCGGTGATGCCTCCGCCTATAACGGTCATCCCAAGCTCATTGTCGTGATTGTGATCGACCAGTTCCGTGGCGACTACCTGGAGCGCTACCGCGACCAGTTCGGCGACTCCGGATTCCGCTTCCTCCTCGACCACGGCGCGTATTTTCCCAATTGCAACTACAACTACGCCAACACCCGCACCGCTCCCGGACACTCCACCCTTTTCACCGGCGCCTATAGCAATGGCCACGGCATCGCGGCCAACGAGTGGTGGGACCAGAAGAAGAAGCGCATGGTGACCTCCGTCGAAGACGACAACACGAAACTCGTCGGTGTGAGCGGCGAACAAACCGGCGCATCGCCGCACAATCTCCTCGCCGACACCCTCGGCGACGAACTCAAACTCGCCACGCAAGGCAAAGCCCGCGTTTTCGGAGTCTCTTTAAAAGACCGTGCCGCAGTCCTCCCTTCCGGATTTGCCGGAGATGCCGCCTACTGGATCGATCCCAAGAGTGGCTCGTGGATCACGTCCACCTACTACCGCCAGGATCTGCCCAAGTGGGTGCAGGACTTCAACACCTCGCGCCCTGCAAAATATTGGGACCGCGAATGGAAAGACCCGCAGGGAGCCGTTCTTCGCTCAACCGCGCATCGCAAGGGAAAAGACGATTCCGAAGCTGGCTTCTACGAAGTGATCGGTTCCACCTCATTCGGAAACGAATACGAATTCGAGTTCGCGCGAGAACTAATGGTCTACGAGAATGTCGGCCGCGGTCCTGCCACCGACTTGCTCTCCATCAGTCTGTCGCCCAATGACATTCTCGGTCATCAGGTCGGTCCGGACTCTCCCGAGATGCAGCAGATGGCTCTCGATCTCGACCATGAACTCGCCGACTTCATCAATTTCCTCGGACATCAGATCGGCCTCGCCAACGTGTGGATTGCTCTCTCTGCTGACCACGGTGTTTCTTCGCTACCCGAAGCAGTGACCAAGCTGCACATTCCCTCGGCCAATCTCGGCGCCGCTAAACTCGAAGCCCAGATCAACAGCGCCCTCACAGCGAAATATTCCCCCGGGCATTCCGCGGAATACGTGAAACTGGACTATCCCCTGGCATGGCTTGATCAGGATGCCTTCGCCGCCGCTCACATACGCGAGCGCGACGCCGAAAATACGGTCGGCGAGGCCATGAAGCAATCCGGCTCCCGCGACTATTACACCAAATCGCAACTTGCTGCGGGCGAAGCTCCCAACACCCCGCTTGGACGAAAATACCTGAACAGTTATTCACCGGAAGGAAGTTGGTTCGTAATGGGCGTTCCCGATATCTACACCGTCGGCCCGGCCAAGGGCACCGACCACACATCGCCATACAACTACGACACCCATGTCCCGCTGGCCTTTTACGGCTTGCCGTTCCAGGCCGGAACGTATCGGACGAGCGTCGAACCCATCGACATGGCGGCTACGCTCGCATCGCTTTTAGGAATCAACGCTCCCACTCACGCGGTAGGCCGTGTCCTGACCGAAGCGCTCGCGCCTGCACACCACGGCGTGCCCCAGGAGGCTGCCCAGCAATGACCGCAAGCCCCGCCAATTCCGGACGCTCCACGCCCGATCTCAGCGTTAGCATCGCTGGCATCCCGCTCAAGAATCCCATCATCGCAGCCAGCGGCACTTTCGGCTACGGAGTCGAGTTCGAAGACGTGGTTCACCTGAGCAAACTGGGCGGCTTTGTCGTGAAGGGCCTTTCCAAGGAGCCAATGATCGGCAATCCGCCGCCTCGCCTCTGGGAGACCGCTGCCGGAATGCTGAATGCGATCGGCCTGCAGAACATCGGCGCACAAGCATTCCTCGGCGAGAAACTGCCGCACCTGCGGGAAATCAAAAACATCGTCGTCATCGCAAACGTCTTCGGCTACACCCGCGAGGACTACGAACGCACCATCGAGATACTCAACGACGGCGAAGGCATAGCGGCCTACGAGCTGAATGTCTCCTGTCCCAACACCGAGCAGGGAGGACTGCAGTTCGGCAGCGACGCTCGCTCGCTCGACGAAGTTGTCACCACCGCGAAACGGGTGGCACGCCGTCCGCTGATCGTGAAGCTTTCTCCCAACGTGACCAGCATTGCGCAGATGGCCTACGTCGCGCAGGAGGCAGGCGCCGACGCGCTCTCGCTCATCAACACCTTCGTGGCCATGGCCATCGACCCCGAAACGCGCAAGCCGCGCATCGCCAACGTCACCGCCGGACTCTCCGGCCCAGCCATCAAGCCCATCGCGGTGCGCATGGTCTATGACGCCGCCCACGCCGTGAAAATTCCGGTGATTGGTATGGGAGGAATTTCAACCGCGGCCGATGTCGTCGAGTTCATGCTCGCCGGAGCCACCGCAGTCCAAATCGGCACCGCCAGCTATTGGGATCCCTGTGCCACCGAGAAGATCGTCGACGAACTGCAAGCCTGGTGCAGCGAACACGAAGTCGCGAAGCTCTCCGACTTCATCGGCGGAATGCTGGTGGAGTAAATTCCTGGCGGAGATTTCCTATTACCGCCAGCCACCCAGAATCGCGCCCATCGCCACGTAACACACGGCCTGGTATCCCGTATTGATCAGATACAGTTTGAACGGCTGCTTGCTGAACAGCGCGCCCGTGAATTGCACCGTAGTGACAATACCCAGCCAGATCGCCAGTCCGATCTCCATGCCATAGAGCGCCGAGTTCACGTTGGCCACTTCAAGAATCTTACCCAGCACAATCGCCGACAGAATGCTCGCCACCAGCGACATCGCATACGATGGCCCGGCATTCTTCTGCATCTCTGCCAGCTTGGCCTTGTCATTCGGATCGTAGCCCATCAGGATTGTCCATGGTTTCGCAAATAACATTGGCGAATACCAGACGAACCCTACCACCATCGTCGCCAGCGCAGATACCAACACGGCCCAAAGATTCACGCCTAGAAAGTGCATGAGACTCTCCGTTCGCTCAGGATTGAACTGATTTTATGGATGCCCGGATAGCGTATCAGCTACCGCGCAAAATTTTGAGTGAGAAATTACAGGTAGCCGCTATCGGCCGTGAGTGTACCAGATCGAGCCCGGAGATTTATAATCTCGCCCTTCGCCCCAAACTGCATGCGTGGCGCCCTCGCTGTCGATGGTGAGGCCGAAGTAGTCTCCAAAGGGAAAGCGGAATCCATCGGGAAGAATGTAATCGTAGCCGGGAGCGGCTCCGGAAAGCCGCGACTCAGCGCTCCAGGTCGCGCCACCGTTCGTCGAACTACGATAGTAAGTGTTCCAAAGCGGAAGATTGGGATGCCCTGCATCCGTGGCTCGCGCATCCATCCATGCGACACGAACGTCGCCCGGAGCTCCCGCAACGACCGCAGGGAAAGCATGTTCAACGCCCGCCCGCGCACTCGACAAAGCGATTCGCTCTGACCAACTCGCGCCACTCGTCGTCGAAGACGAGAAGAAGATGCGCTCAGGTGCGCCGTTCGCAGTGCCCGCGTTCCAAGCCGCATACAGTCCGCCCGCCACGTCCGACGCCAACGCGATCTGGGCGCCCAGGTAGCCCGTCTCGCAGCTTTGTTCTTCGCACTCGGGCGGCGCGCTCGACACATCCAGCAGCAACGTTCCCCATGTGCGTCCACCATCGGCCGAGCGGCTCACGTTCACGCTGACCGGACGCGTCTGCACATCGTGGCGGGAATATCCGGTCCACCCGAAATAGACATTTCCGCTGGGATCAATCGTCGCTCCGCCCGCGAGGGACGATCCCGCCTGCGCGTTCGGATTCACCTGTACGGTACTAAACGTTTGTCCCGCATCGTGTGAGGACGCGACGAAAAACTTCTCTTCGTGGTTAAATCCCACGTAAACGTCGGCGCCTCGAACCGCGAGCACGGGCTTGTCAGTGTCTTCGCGGCCGCGCTGCGCCCATGTATAGGACCAGTTCTGGCCAAGGTCGAGCGACCGGGCGACAATGATGTCGCGCTTGTTGTTCTGCATCCACGATGCGTAGATCGTCTGCCGGTCGATCGGATCAACCACGATCTGAGGATCGAACTGCCCGGTCGGGAACGGAAGCAGCGCCTTCGAGGATTGCCAGGACGCGCCGTTGTCGCCGCTCATCACCAGAGCGATGCTTGGTGCCGTACACGTCGCACAATCCGGGACCGCACCGTACTGCGGATAGAGGACGTAAATATGCCCGCGCCCATCCGCCGCGATG
Organism: uncultured Acidobacteriaceae bacterium; assembly: GCA_963788555.1. Taxonomy (GTDB): domain Bacteria; phylum Acidobacteriota; class Terriglobia; order Terriglobales; family Acidobacteriaceae; genus Sulfotelmatobacter. The sequence continues at coordinate 661,831 of CAWBHM010000009.1, forward strand.
GCAGGCTCCCATTGATCCCCGATGTGATATCCCAGACGCTTTTGCGGTGTGAATCCCGGGACAGCCAACGCCGCGCTGGTCGTCAAAACCAATAACAGCAGCAGCGCGAATTTTCGCACAGTGCTTGGCCCGGATTCGAAGCGGCTGTTTGAGAGCACCACGGAACACAAACCCCTGAGAAGAAACCCTGCCCGACTTTATCGTGATTCCGAACCAGCGTCAATCGCCCAACTGGGTCATTTTGCCCGATCTGCCGGAACTGAAACATGTGGCGACAGCCGCCCTCGTCTCTCGGTCGAGCGAAGCTCGACCTCTGATTGATGAAGAACCCCTCTGTTTGAAAGGGCACGAGTTTAGAGCCTGCGGAAAAAACAAATATGCACCACCGTGGAAGACCGGCCCTTCGAGGGCCGCGTAAAGCAGCGAGTAGCATCAGGGCGGGCTTTTCTTGTACGACCACGTTTTTCCGCAACCTCTTTATTTACTCGTCCCCCAAGTGTTCGAAAAGTGCGGGCTTCCGGCCCTTGAGGGATGCTTTTCACTTTTGTGAGCAATCTGCTGTCGAGCCAAGCTAGACCTGCCCGTGTGACTTTTCTGGCGTTTCCTCATCCAATAAGGGACAATACAAATCCGAACCAGTCATCAGACAGGGGACCAACTTCATGGAAAAGGCCACGTTTGCAGCCGGATGTTTTTGGGGAGTCGAAGCCACCTTCCGCCAGATGCCGGGCGTCATTTCAACCCGCGTAGGTTACACCGGAGGCCACACAGAGAATCCGACGTATAAAGAAGTCTGCACCGACCGCACCGGCCACGCCGAAGCCGTCGAAGTCGAGTTCGACCCCTCCAAATTGAACTACTCCCAAGTCCTGAAGGTGTTCTTCGAAAACCACGATCCCACGCAGGTGAACCGCCAGGGCCCTGACTGGGGTTCGCAGTACCGCACCGCGATTTTTTTTCATTCCCCCGAGCAGAAAACGCAGGCGGAGCAGTTCAAACAAGAACTGGAGAAGGCCCGCGCCTACTCGAAGCCCATCGCCACGCAAATCGTTCCAGCCGTGACTTTTTATCCCGCTGAGGACTATCACCAGCAATACCTGGAAAAACGCGGCCTAGCCAGCTGCCACATCCGGACATAGCACCCGCGTCGACAAGGCATCCTTTCCCACATCCCCGGATAGGTAATTTCGGAGAGGCGAACCCACGAAGGAATCACTGCGCCATCGCTTGACGCCAGAGGATGCGATTCGGCGACTGGAAGGGGCTATCGCTGACCTTACAGAGAAGGACGTTAACGTAGAAAAACTCTATCAAGCGCTCAAACTTTTGAGTTCACCTCCCCCGTCCGGAAACGATCGCCCCTTCGCTGAGGTTTGGAAAAAGTTAGATACCTACTCGCGAACCTGAGAAGCGCGCGCCTATACGCGATCGCGAAACGCTGAAAGAATCCGACCCGCCCTTTGCCAGAGGGCGGGATTTCGATCTCAGTCGACCAAGATCACGTCCTCCTCCTCATACAACGGATCCACACAAGCCTGAATCTCCACCACCCGCAACAAATCCCAAGCCTCCCGATACTTCGCCCACTTCGCCCGCTTGCTCCCCGCCGTGAAATGCAGCGTCTTCTTCTTCCCCATCGCCGCATACGGAATGATGTACCACTCCCCCACCGGAATCACCCACACCGCAAAAAAGTCCACCGTCCCTTTCTTATATTGCTTCCTCCCCGGCCCCATCACGTTCAGGCTGTACTCATTCCCGCGCCGGCAATAGATCGTCGACTTCACCTGCACCCGCCAGATCGGACCTCCATTCTCCACCGCCACGTCGTACCGCCCCGACTCCCCAAACGGCTTCAACACTCCCAACCCCATCCCCTTGGCCAGCGCCATAAAACAAAGCTCCGCCCACTCCCCGCGTTCCTTACAATCTGTAATCCATCCCGAATTGTTTTTCTTCGTCTTCATGTCCCTCAATGCTCTGTCATTCCGACTTTCTTGCTCTGTCATTCCGAGCGAAGTCGAGGAACCTGCTGTTCCCTCGACCGCACTCAGGAACCGAAATGCTGTCCCAAGCCCGAACCTTCCCGATAGATTTTCCGCGTCTGTCATTTCAACAGAAGCGAGGGGAAAGAACCTGCTTTTCCCCGCTTCCATCCCCACTATTCACGATCTGAAATGCTCAGTAAAGGTTGACTGAACATACTTGCGCCTGAGGAAAACTTCCAAATTCTGTGGACAACTCCTGGCCGCACGAAAGAGCCGCAAGCCTACGGCGCCGCAAGCCGTGACGTGGAAGAGTGGCGCTTCAGCGCCGCGTCAGAGGCTAGGAAAAACGGGACTGAGTCCCGCAGGGGCGCCCTAAGGTAGCCCAGGACTTCAGTCCTGGGTATGGTGCCAGAGAGATGGAACTGAGTCCCGCAGGGACGACAGAAACCGCGCCAGTTCGAAAACAAAAGCGTCGGCGCATCGCTACCCACCCCTTGCAAAGAACGCAAGAGCATGCCCTGAGCGCAGTCGAAGGGAAGGGTACCCCCGGTTGTGTAGTTGGAGAGGAAATCAAAACCGAAGGCTGGGCCACCTGCCAAATGAGATTTTCCGCAACGCAGGGATTCGTTTCGTCTGGAAAATTGGCGAATCGGCTGGTAGCATCCCGCGCATGTTCAAACTACTGGTTCTGATGCTCAGTTTCCTGGTGGCAACCTCGTCGGCGGCAGATCTCTCGACGCGCAAGCACTTGAACCTGGTGACGATTAAAACGATGGTCGCTGCGGCAGAGGCGGAGGCCAAGAGGCTGAACGTTGAAGTCACGATTTGCATTGTGGACGAGAGTGGCAACTTGCTTTTTCTGGAGAAGGCGGACGGCGCGTCGCTCAATACAATTCAATTCGCGCAGAAAAAGGCGCGGCATTCTGCGTTCTACCAGAGTCCGTCGAAAGATGGGGCCGACGCGCTGAAGAAGGGGAATCTCGACGTTCTTGCGTTTCCCGATTTTTTCCCCAATCAGGGTGGGCTGCCGATCAAGGTAGACGGGCAAACCATCGGAGGGATTGCGGCCAGTGGGGCGAAATCGGAGGTCGATGAGGCGATCGCACAGGCGGGACTGGATGCGGTGTTCAAGAAGTGACCCAGAGAAACCGGGTTACGTCCCGTCTGTCAAAGGTTTCCTACCGCCAGGTTTCCTAAGTTTCCCCTCAACGGCGAAGGGGGGCTAGGCAGCAAAGCCGGAGCCTTTCTTCAGACCCGCAAATACATGGATCATCCTTGCTGATTCCACGTCCTTGGCACAGGTCGACTAGCATCTTTGCGCTCCTTTCGCGCCACCGCTTTGTCACTAAATCAGAAGACAGAAGATTTCCCCATACAGCAGGCACTGCGGCTACGCGCCGATTTTCTGTCATCAATGTGAGCAATTTGTCCCGAGCCTGCTGCAGAATCGCGATCGGAATCACTCTTGCCAGTCCCGCATTCACAGAGGCGCTAAACTGGTACCCATCGTTCATAGCCAACGCCTGTCGAATCTCAGTTCGAAATTGTTCGGCTGCAGTCGAGCTCCGGAAGCCGAGCACCTGCTTCAGGATCAACGGGTTTTGGAGCACGAGAGCACCTAAGTCAGCATTGAATACACCTGCCGCTACGTAGCTCGCAAGGTGCTCCGCCGATATCTCCGTCGTTTGGACGCCGAACGCCGCGCTTGTGAGTTGGATCCCTCCGAAAGAAACTTTTGCTGCTCGAATGTTGTACTCGGCACAAAGAACCGCGGTCTGAACAAGGTGCCCTAGCCGCAGGTATGAGTACCTAAGCCAGCGTGGAACTTGTGTTGGAAGAATATAGTTCCCAATCCCTAGCAGCCGCGAAACTGCCGGCATGATCAGAGCCCCACGCGCGAGCGAGGCAAGTCCGATCTCGTCCGCCTTCCGGTGAACACTCGTTCGCCGCTCAATTTCCTCGAATAGCTTTTCTGCCTCTGCCTCCTTCCCCTTCTGTGGTGAGAATGTTAGCCGTACGACCTCGGAAACTGGCCGCGGTCCTGAATTGTCTTTCCCTCGCACCGTTGTTTGCCCGATATCTCCGATCACTTCCTTGGGACGAAACAGAACCCCCAGTCTGGCAATGTCATGAACGAAACGAAGAACATCCTGCCTGAGGAGTTCGCTGAACAAGGACTCACCCAAGAGCGTGTAAATAAGCGCGAGAGCCGACGTAGGAAGATAGACATAGTCGAAGCAAATAAGACCAACCAGAACGTCATGAAGAGCCGTCGATCCTCTGAAGGGCAATTCCTCGACCGTGAAGCCCAAGCCGAAAGAACCTTCTATTTCGGTTCCTTCTTGGGCAGCGGTGATCTCTTGAAAGTCTCCGGGCAGCAGGTCGGTGACGTAATATGCGGTCTTGTCTGGCGGGACCGCTTGCGTCTCAACACTCTTCGGTTCATCAAAAGCGGCGTCAGCCCCAACGGCGACCATAGTCGTTGGCGGTTTGGCGGACTGCGCCAGGTATGCCAACACGCTCAGTGCAGCACTATGGTCCGAATTGGCCTTTATTAAGTAGCGAATCCTCCTCAGAGAGGGCACTGGCACGGAGTCATTCGTAACGGCAAAATGAGGCCCAGGCCCAAAGAGGTCCATGTGCGATGCGTCTTCCTGCAAGAGCTTTATGACGTATTGATCACGAATCCCATAGGTTAAGAAGACGACCGTGCAGCCAGTAAATATGTACTTAAGGGAGTTGAGGTAATTCACGTCAGCCAAAAGCTCTGTGTAGTCGCCCGTCGTAAAAACCATCGACCTTACAGAACTGACTGATCCATGCAGTTTCGCCACGAATGGCGTCTTTTCATGCAGCAGGTCCGCACATCTGCGTAGGTCCGTCTTTTGCACGGTTGTAAGACTCGAAAGATTCTTCTCTAGAGCCTCATCCACGTTCGTCGTCACGACGAATAATGGTGTTATGGCCTCCAGCAGTTCGACAAACTTCCTATAAACACTCCTCCCGGTCCGTGGCGCAAATGCGTCAACGATAAACCGGTTGTAACTTCCCGAATCCAATTCTCGGCACATTTGAAAAATTGCCGGATAGTTCTGCTTGTTGAGCAACTCCACGGCACGCCTATTGTCAAAGCCGGGAACCAGATAATATTTCTTCCGAATCTGTAGACACAGATCCTTCCACGACGGATAACCCAGCCACCTGCTCGCACCAGCTCCTACCCAGAAGACGATAGGCCTTTTACCATGCGCCGCCACGCTGGCAAGAGTACGCATCGCAAAGACCGTTTCAGGATCATCGGCATTTAGCATATTTAATTAAAAAAGGCACGGCAGTCTGCCGTGCCCTTCGCAGCTTTCGTATTTTTTACTCTTCTGTCTTGAGGAATGCGAGGCATCTTCGTGCCATTCATCCCCCTCGAACGAGCAGCCGTGCTCGTTGTTTAACCTCAGCGGCTAAAGCCGTGCCCTTCCCAAAAACCGGCCCCGCCTTCCTCCGACCGCTAAACAGCAGGTCCCTCGACTCGCGCAAAGAACGCGCTCCCTCGGGATGACAGCGTTTGCGCGAAATGTACGCTCGGTCGGAATGACAACTTCAAAACCTTAGCGGAGCTTCGCTCCGCGGCCGGGTCAGAGACCCGGCCCCACACAGGCCAAACTTAGCTGCAGCCGCTGGTGCTTCCGCAGCTTCCGCAGCGGTAGCAGCTGCCGTTTCTCGTCATGATGGCGCCGCAAAAACTGCAACTCGGGGCGTCGCCTAGGTCTACCATTCCGGCTAGTGCGTCGGCGGCGTGGACGGAACCGGCTCCCGGCTCCCGGCTTCCGGCTTCCCGAGTCCGGGTGGCGGACGGAGCTACCTCAACATCTGACGGTTGAGAGTTGATGGCGGAGAGCTTTGGGCGGAGGTTGTCGAACAGCATTTGCTGCTGGCCGGTTAGGAATCGCAATTGGGCAGCTGCCGTTGCGGGTCATGATGCTGCCGCAGAAGCTGCAGCTGGGAGCGTCTCCCATGTCGACCATGCTGGAGAGCGCGTCGGCGGCGTGGACCGAGCCGGAGCCAGTTCGCAGATCCCGGTTCTCAGTTCTCGGTGCGTCCGTGCTGCCGTTCGCGTCTCCGATTCCCTCTGGAGCCGGCGCCGTGCCGGCCGACCGCAAGCGCAGATTCTCGAACAGCAACTGCTGCTGGCCGGTCAGGAAGCGGAGTTGCAGCCAGCGGAAGATGTAGTCGGTGATCGACTTGGCGTAGCCGAGGTCGGGATTGCCGCTCCAGCCGCTGGGCTCGAAGCGCGTGTGCGCGAACTTTTCGCAGAGCAGGCGCAACGGAACTCCGTGCTGCAGCGCGATCGAGGTGGTCAGCGCAAAGCTGTCCATCAGGCCGCTGACGGTCGATCCTTCTTTCGCCATGGTGATGAACAGTTCGCCGGGCTCGCCGTTGGGATAGAGACCGACGGTGATGTAGCCCTCGTGATCTCCGATCTTGAACTTGTGCGTGATCGAAGCACGCTCTTCCTGCAGGCGGTGGCGCACGGCGCGGGGAGGAGCGTTCATGTCCTCTTCTTCGACGTGGTGGGAGGCGGCGATGCGAGCGTCGTCCTTGGTGGAGTTCGCGGTCTTGGTGCCGGCGGCGCTGAGGGGCTGCGACTTCTTGCATCCGTCGCGATAGACGGCGACTGCCTTCAGGCCCAGCTTCCAGGCCTGGAGGTAGGCTTCCATGATGTCTTCCACGCTGGCGTTCTCGGGAAGGTTGACGGTCTTCGAGATCGCTCCGGAGATGAAGGGCTGAGCCGCGGCCATCATGCGGAGATGTCCCATGTAGGCGATGGAGCGCGTGCCCTTGGCGGGCTTGAAGGAGCAATCGAAGACGGCGAGATGCTCGTCCTTGATGTGCGGCGCGCCTTCGATGGTGCCGGTCGCGTCGATGTAGCTGACGATGGCGTCGGCTTGCTCGTGGTTGTAGCCGAGCTTGAACAGGGCCGTGGGGACAGTGTTGTTGACGATCTTAATCATGCCGCCGCCGACGAGCTTTTTGTACTTGATCAGCGCGAGGTCAGGCTCGATGCCGGTGGTATCGCAGTCCATCATGAAGCCGATTGTGCCGGTGGGGGCTAACACGGTTACCTGGCTGTTGCGGTAGCCGTGCTTTTCGCCGTGGGCGAGGGCTTCGTCCCAGCATTGTTTGCTGGCTTCGTAGATGGTCGTGGGGACGTTGTTTTTGTTGATGCCATTTACACTCGCGCGGTGCATTCGGATTACGTCGAGAAAGGGTTCGCGGTTGATGTACCAGCCGGGGCAGGCTCCGCCGGGCATGACTGCGGAGCTTCGCTCCTGCGCGGGCGAGTCGCCCGCGCCCACACGAGATCCCAGATTTGTTTCCGTGAGGTTCTTCTTTGTCGCTTCGGTTGCTGGCACTAGTGGCTCGCATTGTTCGGCGATGCGGCTGCTCTGGAGGTAGGCTTCGCCGCACATGATGGCGGTGACGCAGGAGGCGTAATCGCGTCCGGCGTCGGAGTCGTAGGGGAGCCCGGCGGCCATGAGGAGCGCGCCGAGGTTGGCGTATCCCAGACCCAGTGGACGGTAGTCATGCGAGTTGCGCATGATTTGTTCGGTGGGGTATCCGGCGTTGTCGACGAGAATTTCCTGCGCGGTGATGAGTACGTCGACGGCGTGACGATACGCTTCGACGTCGAAGGTGCCATTCGGCGCGAACTTCAACAGATTCAGGCTGGCCAGGTTGCAGGCGGAATCGTCCAGGAACATGTATTCGCTGCACGGATTGCTGGCGTTGATGCGTGCCGTGTTCTTCGAAGTGTGCCAGCGGTTGACCGTGGTGTCGTACTGCATGCCGGGATCTCCGCAGTGCCATGTGGCTTCGGAAATCTTGCGGAGGAGTTCTTTCGCTTTGAACGTCTTGACGGCTGAGCCGTCGGTGACGGTCTTGGTCGAAAAATCTACGTCGCGAACGACGGCGTACATGAAGTCGTCGGTAACGCGGACGCTGTTGTTGGCGTTCTGAAAGAAGATGGAGGAGTAGGCGTCGGAGTCGGGATGGGAGCCGTCGTATCCCATGTTGACCAGAGCGTGGGCCTTGGCTTCCTCTTTCTGCTTGCACTCGATGAATTCAATGATGTCGGGATGGTCGACGTTGAGGATGACCATCTTGGCAGCGCGGCGAGTCTTGCCGCCGGACTTGATCACGCCAGCGAAAGCATCGAATCCCTTCATGAAGCTGAGCGGACCGCTGGCGGTGCCACCGCCGGAAAGAGTCTCGGTGGATCCACGCAGGGGCGAGAGATTGGTGCCGGTGCCGCTGCCCCACTTGAAGAGCATGCCTTCGGTCTTCGCCAGGGTCAGGATCGAGTCGAGCGAATCTTTCACCGAGTTGATGAAGCAGGCGGAGCACTGGGGTTTGGAGTATCCGGTGACGCCGAATTCGACTTGCTGCGTTTGCGGGTTCCAATGCCAGTTGCGTCCGTCGGAGTTGGGCTCGATGCGGTCGCATCCGACGTTGAACCAGACGGGCGAGTTGAAGGCGGCGTACTGGCGAACGAGGATGTGGACGAGTTCGTCGTGGAAGGTGGCGCCGTCGTCGGCGGTCTTGAAGTAGCCTTGCGCCATTCCCCAGTCGCGGATGGTTTCGGCGACGCGGGCGACGAGCTGGCGGACTCCGGTTTCGCGCTCGGGAGTGCCGATCTTGCCGTGCAAATATTTCGAGGCCACGATGTTGGTGGCGGTCATGGACCAGTCTTTAGGGACTTCGACGTCCTTCTGCTCGAAGATCACGTTGCCCTGGGCATCGGTGATCTGAGCAAGGCGGAGATCCCATTCGACCTCGCTGTAGGGGGAGACGCCGGGCTTGGTGAAGAAGCGGCGGAAGGAGAGGCCGGAGGGCTTCTTCTTTGAGATAGTTGGGCTTGCGGCTGCGGTTTCGTTGACGGTTTTGACTTCTGCCATTGGGCTCTCCATTAATTAGATTCTATGCGTGCTGCGCCGATTCAGCCGGGCGGGCGGGAGAATCGGGGTGGTGCTTAGTTCTTGAGGTAAAGGTCGACATATGCGTATTTCGTTCGTATCAATTTCCTGGCTAGCGCCTGGTCTTCGACTCGTTCCAGTCTGTTGGGACCATTGAGGACATCTTGTTTGGCAACGCGAAAGAAAGATTGCCCCATGGCGAAGAAATTGAGATAAAGCTCTCCAGTCGAAAGGTCCCGGACGCGGAAGTCACCGTTGAGTCCCGATGAAACCAGCGTTTGAAAACTGGGATCGGCCGTAACCGGCAGAAATCTATCGGGCTGCTTGAGCATGACGGGCATCCTTCTTTCGCCCCTTCGGGGCTTCCTGATCTTCTGGGACTAACCCACGGCTTGCGCCGTGGGCTGCATTCTTGCGCCCGCTTCGCGGCTTACCTCAGCGGCTAAAGCCAGCGTGATTCTGCGAGACTTGCGGTGCGGCTGAAGCCGCCCCCTTTCAAAAACACGATCCAAAACCGGCATTTTTCGGCAGCGGTTAAGGTCATGCCCTTCCCAAAGCCTTCGTGTTGCGGCACGGTTTGAAGCGTGCCCTGATACAAAATCTTTACAAAGAACGGTTGATCGCGGCGCTAAAAGCGCTGCGCTACGCCAGCCCCTCGGCTAGAAGCCGGAGGGGAAGGGGGAGGGGCAGTGAATGTTGGTGGCGGCTCCGGAGGTTAGCTGCGGAGGCGTCGGGGAGGACGAACTAAGAGGCCCTCGCGAGCCGCTCGCTTCGCTTCGCGGGATGGCCCCTTCGACAAGGTTCAGGGCAGGCTTCGCGGCCGTCGTCACACGAGCATCGGCTGTGCCAGCAGCGAAATCCTGCCGAGCTTCGCGCGGCCCGACCGGGTCTGAGACCCGGTCCCACATGACATTGGTCGAGATTTGCTCGGCTGGCTTCACGCGGGAATCTGGGAATAGGGATTGCTGCCGGTCGTCTGGTTGCGGGATGTATTCGGTCGCTGGCGTTAGCTCCAGGGAACTGGCGAAGTGGGAGCCGATGCCGGTGGCTTTTTCGGCGGCGGAGACCATCCATTGATTGAGGGCGCTGCAGATGCTGCGACGCTGGGTTTCGTCTTCGATCACGACGAAGCGGACGAAGTAGCGTCCGGAGGCCAGACGGGCGGCCATGGGATTCTGGCGCGACAGCATGCGGTCGAGGACGAAGGCCATGTCGTCGTCTTCGAAGAATTGAGTGACGGCCAGCATGCGGCGGGGAGAGGCGGCTTCCGGCTTCCGGCTTTCGGCGTCCGGAGAGATTGCCCCAGCGGCTAAAGCCGCAATCGAGTGGCCGCCTGACGCGGCGCTAAAGCGCCGCTCTGCCACATCCGAACCGAAATCCATGATTTCTTCGGCTACGGCGAAGACGCCGGGCTTGCTGGGGACGACCAGGAGGCTGTGATGGGACTCGCAGCGGAACCAGCGCGACCAACGAAGGTGGCGATAGTCGAGCGGACGGTCGAAACCGTGGCGCGCCAGAGATTCAGAAACGAGGCGAGTTAAACCTTCCATTACGGGCTCCTAAGGGTCTACTGCCGACCGGGAGAGAAGGAGTTCCCTGATCTACCGGCGGACAGGTTACGAATCACGTTTGTTGTCGCGCCCCGGGGGAGGGTCGGGGAACGGCCACCGCACTTTGTCGGCTTCCGGTTTCCGGCGTTCGGCTTCCGGATTTACTGGAGGCTGCTTCTTTTCAAAGGTTTCGGGCGCCGGGCCTACGGATCTGAAGCCCAGGCGCCTGAGCCTTTTCTTGCTGCGGAGGGTGCCGAGTCACCTCTGGCTGGGCACAGACCGCCGACTTTACTCCCGACTGCTGGAATTCCGACCCATTCCCGTGGGACGGAATTTTCGTGCTTGGGATTGCAAAGTTACTCCCGCAGATTGTGCCTGTCAAGAGGGAAACACTACAGGTTGTATCCCTAGCAATGACGGGCTTGATGCGGGGTTGGGGACCAGTTTTCCACATTGTGGAAAATGGAGGTCGGTTGGGTGTGGGGTCAAGGTCCAACGTTTGGTGCCTTTTCTCACGGCAGGGGCTGGGCTGCCGCGATGATCGTTCGCCCCCAGGCGAGCGGTTTGTTTATCTTCCTGACGAACAACCTGCTTAACAACGGCCCCGGACGAATGCGTCCGGGGCTACGTGTTCAAGGATCACATCAGGCCCAAACGTGTAGTTGAGCCATTGCGGTCGCGACAGGGCTGGGGAAGTTTGCGGCCGCGAGCGCGGGCCTGTTCTTCTGGTTCTGTCCGGAGCAGGTTGTTGTGGAGTGTGGCCGCTTCGGTCCTTTGCTGGCGTGTTGCCGGCGAGCTGGAAAGCTTGACCTCTTCAATTTCGAGCGGCTCGAATCTCTGGTTGTGTTTTGGTTCGTGGATTGGGGTCCCGCCAGTGGGAGTTCCGCCATTGTCCGCCTCGGCAGCAGACATTAGGACGTAGATGTCCTCAAAGATGCGGCGAGGGGCGATGCTGAGGACGCCATCGGAGGATTCGACCAGATAGTCGCCTTTGCGTCCGCAATGCTGGCGGCCGAGGTGGTCGACGAAGGTGAGGTTGGTGCTGAGTTGTTTAGCCTGGACCAAAAAGCGAGTGCGATACGTCTTCCATTCTTCTAATTTCATATGGCGCTGTCCCGAAAGCTTGCTGTGAGATTTGAGTGCGGCTGCCTACAACGTTGCGGATGAAATGAAGTGAATTGTTTAATGAGAGCGAAGGTGACTGTACGTGCGAAATGGTCTGCGGTCAATTCAGTATTTTTGGTGCAATTGAGGAAAACGGCAGGCCGCGGATTTGGCGGATCGACATGGATGAAGCGGAGGCTTAGGGAGCGGTTGTTCCGCTCGCGGAACGCAGTGGTTTCTGCGCGGGGACTGCAAGACGAGGGAAATCTGGTAGAGTGGGCAGCCGGAATATCCACAGTGGGCGCACAGGAAATGCAGAAAGGCAGTACTCAGTACTCGAGTACTCAGTACTCAGTACTCAGTACTCAGTTAAGGAGGAACGATGCGGAGAGCTCGACTTGGAGTTGTTGCGATCTTCATTGCAATTTCCAGTGCTTGCTTTTTTGGACAGACGGCCACCACAACGTCACGGACCGTCGCTCTGCGATGCGGGAGTGTGTTTGAGGGGCGAGGGGATGCACTTCGCAAGAATGTGGTGATCGTGATTGAGGGCGAGAAGATCAAGGAGATTGCAAGCAGCGTGCCGGGCGGGGCCGAGGTGGTGGATTTGTCGCGCGAGACTTGTCTGCCGGGGATGATTGACACCCATACGCATGTGCTGCTGCAGGGGGACATTACGGCGGCGGAGTATGACGAGCAGTTGCTGAAACAGTCGCCGGAGTATCGGACGATTCTTGCGACGGTGAATGCGCGGCGGGCTCTGGAGTATGGATTTACGTCGATTCGCGATCTGGAGACTGAGGGAGCTGGGTATGCGGATGTGGATGTGAAGAAGGCGATCAACGGCGGAGTGATTCCGGGGCCACGGATGCAGGTAGCGACGCGAGCGCTGGACGTGACGGGGGCGTATCCGCTACAGGGGTATGCGCCGGGCGTGATGGTGCCGCATGGCGTGCAATTGGTCGATGGAGCGGACAATGCGCGGGCGGCGGTGCGGGAGCAGATCAGCCACGGGGCGGACTGGATCAAGGTGTACAGCGACCGGTCTTACAAAGTTCGCGAGGACGGGGTGCTCGACGATATCCCAACATTCACTTTGGATGAGTTGCGAGCGATCGTCGATGAGGCGCATCGGGAGCGGCACAAGGTGGCGTCGCACGCGATGGCGCTGCATGGGGTGCACAACTCGGTCGAGGCGGGCGTGGATACGATCGAGCATGGGAACTACATCGCCGACGAAGATCTCAAGACGATGGCGGCGCGGGGGATTTTTTATGTGCCAACGATTTTTGTTGGGGAGTACGTGGCGCAGGGGCGAGCGGCGGAAGGGGCTCCGGTGTGGGTGAAGATGATTCAGATTCACGAAGACACATTCCGGCGGGCGATGAAGGCCGGAGTCAAGATTGCGTTTGGGACGGATGCGGGTGGGTTCGACTGGAAGATTAATCCCGCGAAGGAATTCGGGTCGATGGTGAAGTTTGGGATGACGCCGGCGCAGGCGATTCGCTCGGCTACTGCGACGGCAGCGGAGTTATTGGGGATGCAGGATTCGTTGGGGACACTTGAGGCGGGGAAGTTGGCGGATATTGTGGCGGTGCCGGGGGATCCGCTGGCGGACGTGTCGGTGATGGAGAAGGTGGATTTTGTGATAAAGGGTGGGGTGGTGTGGCGGAGGCCTTAGTTTTGGCTTACGGCAAAAGGCTTCACCACAGAGGACACAGAGGGACACAGGGGATTCTAATGAGTCACGAACCATGCTAGGACGCGGCGTTCAAATTCTTCTGGGGCGGTGCTGATTGCGCCGCAGTGGTCGGCGTTGGGGACTTGCCAGAGTTCGGCTCGGGGATTGTGGGTGTGGATGATTTGCGAATGACGGAGCGGAGTATTGCTGTCGACGGCACCATGAATTAGGAGAACCGGGATCGTCGTTCCGGCTACGGAATCTTCCGGCGAGATACCTTCCATTCTCAAGTGATACTTCAGGCGCGCTCGGAGGAAGGCTACTTCCACCAGCGGTCTGAATATCGTGCGTCCGACCCACGGCCCTAGGTGGAAGGGCTGTCCCATGCGGTCGTAGGCGATCTCACGAAAATTGGAGAACGAAGATTCGGCGACTAGGGCGCAGAGGTGTGGGTGCGTGTCGAGCGATTGCAGGAGTTGTGCGGCGCCCATGGATTCTCCAAGGGAGAAGATGCAGCGGGGATGATCTTGGGCGTCTAGAAAGTCGATCCACTGATGGATGTCGTTGCGCTCGAGGAGGCCGTAGGTGGCGAGCGGACCTCCGCTGGTGCCATGGGCGCGGGCGTCGGGGAGGAGGACGGTGAATCCGTGGGCGAGGAGGAGTTGGGCGTATCCGGTCATGCCGAGGCGGTTGTCGCCGAGGCCGTGGAGGAGGAGGACGGTGTCGCCATTCGGGTGGTGAGGATGGATCATCCAGGCACGGAGAGTGACGTTGTCGGGAGTGGTGATAGAGGCGTCGGTCAGGTCGGCGTCTTGGGCGTGAACGGAGTCGCGGGTCGCGGCGATTTCGTCTTCGGTGAGCGGGCGGCGGGCGGGGTGGAGCGTGCCGTCGGCGAGGCTGATGCCGCCGATGGTGCAGAGCGTCAGGTAGAGGACAAGGGCGAAGAGTCCGTAGCGGGAGCGGCGGGACAGGGACATGTGTCTGTCGGATGGTACGGGGGATGGGAGATCGCGGTTCCCGAGTTAGCAAAAACCTTTAACCACCGAGGACACGGAGGAGACTCGATTGCGGAGACTTTGTGATTTCGGTTCTGGTTCGGTTCCACCTCGCTTTGCTCGGCGGGACGGCCGAGGCGGCCGTCCCCAGATGTGCGGTGGTGAACTTCCAAATTCGAAGTCAAACCTGGGCGGACAGGAGTGTCCGCCCACACGAGCAAAGCTAGCGGGCCATCGCCGGTTCTTGAACTGACTTGCCGGATTTGAAGGTGGCGTAGCGTTTGTTGATTTCGTCCCAGTTGATGACGTTCCACCAGGCGGCGAGATATTCGGGACGGCGGTTGTTGTATTTCAGGTAGTAGGCGTGCTCCCAGACGTCGTTGCCGAAGATGGGATAGAGGCCTTGCGAGATCGGGTTGTCCTGATTGGGAGTGCTGATGATTTGCACTTCGCCGGAGGATTTGCCGGCGAGCCAGACCCATCCGCTGCCGAATTGCTTGACGCCGGCATCGTTGAACTTGGTTTGGAAGTCTTTGAAGTTGCCGAAGGTCTTGGTGATCGCGTCGGCGATGGGGCCGGAGGGATCGCCTCCACCTTTGGGCTTCATGATCTTCCAGAACATGGTGTGGTTGACGTGGCCTCCGCCATTGTTGCGGACGGCGGCGCGGATGTCTTCAGGAATGGCGTTGAGGTCGCGGATGAGATCTTCAGCAGACTTGCCGGCCAGGTCGGGATGCTTCTCGATGGCGGCATTCAGATTCTTCACATAGGCACCGTGGTGCATGTCGTGGTGCAGGGTCATCGTCTGCTTATCGATGATGGGTTCCAGTGCGTCGTAGGCATACGGCAATGGGGGTAGTTCGTGAGCCATGATTGTCCTCCAGGCTTTTGAGATGACAGGGAACGGATTTTCGATGCAAGTGTTGTGACGATTATATCGCGGGACGGGGCGGCGTCGTGGTGCGGGCGGGACGCTTCGACTCCGCGGCGAGGGTCGTTGCGCTCTCCTCGCTGCTTCACTCAGCATGACAACGGGATGGCTATGTTGCGGTTCCGCCTCGCTTCGCGTAGGCGGGACGGCCGAGGCGGCCGTCGCCACATGAGTTATTTCTTTCCCAGGAAGCGGATTCGGGAGGTGAAGGCGCGGCCCTGGCAGGCGCTGAAGGTGGGGAGGGGATGAGTGGGATCGATGATGTTGTTGACGACGTAGGGATTGCAGCGGCCGTTGATGTTGTCGAAGCCGCCGCGGAGGGCGAGATAGTATCCGAAAAGGTGGAAGCGTTTTTCGAGTTGGAGATTGATGGACAAGTAGGAGGGGAACCGCTGGGAGTAGGGAGGTCCGATGAGTTCCTGCTGGTCGTTGAGAACGTTGAATGGGAATCCGGTGCGGGCTTCCAGAGAGTAGGCGACTTCCAGTTGATGAATCACGGGGAGGGGGAAGAAGGGCAGATATCCCCAAGAGAGGAAGCGGTTCGGAGTGTCCCACGGATAGGGGCCAGGTTGCTGAGGGCCAAAGATGGGGCTGTCGACGTTGAAGTCGAGAGCTTGATTGGAGTGGAGGCTGGAGCGGGTGTAGGAGCCCATCAGCATGTAGCTTTCGCGGAAGTTGTGGCGGAGGCTGAGTTGGAAGGCGTTGTAATGGTCCTGGCGCGTGTTCTGCAGGAGGAAGTCTCCGCTCGAGGTGTTGTTGATGGTGTCGTAGACGAATCCGTGAATGCCGTGGCGTTCGAGGAATTCGGTTTTCAAATAAATCGCGGCTGGAAGTTTTTTTTCGAGACCGACGCTCCAGTTGAGGAAGCGAGGCATTTGGAGTGTGCTCTGGTTGACTGTGAATGAGGTGTTCACGGGGCCGGTGGTGATGATGCAGTTGGCGGTGCAGGTGGGATCGGGTGTGGAGTAGAAGGTGTCCTCGCGGGTGCCGGCGAAGGGGCGGGCAATCAGGAAGACGGGCGTGGCATCGTAGACGATGCCGATTCCAGCGGAGAGTTTGGTGTTGCCGGAGTTGTCGAGGACGTAGGTTCCGGCGAGGCGGGGAGAAAGGACTGGGTGACGGACGATTGCGTCCCAGTCGAAACGAATGCCGGGCTCGATGAGAAGGCGATCGGTGAGGCTCCAACGATCTTCAGCGTAGGCGCTGATCTCGGTGTTGTACTGCTCGTACACCGGTGCGGGACCGAAGGTGGAGTAGCGGGTGCAGGGGAAACTGGCGTCTGGCGTGGCGTTGAGGCAGGTGACGCCTGGGGGCAGCGAGGTCTGCGCGGCGGTAAGAAAAGAGACTGACTGGCGGCCGAAGGTGGCGTCGTAGTCGATGCGGTCGAGATCGACTCCGACCTTGAAGTCGTGACGGCCGTGCCACTGGCGCGTCGGAAGAAAGAGATTCGAGATAGCTTGCCAGCGGCTGGCGTGGGTTTCCTGGGTCAGGTAATAGCTGCCGTTGGTGGTGTTGGGATTGACCGAGTAGGGAAGCGCTCCGTAGGGAGTGACGTGCAGGTTGTATTGATCGAAGGCGAATCCGGCTTCGAGGAGTTGGCCCCCAGCGAAGTAGTGCTGGTCCTTGACGCTTCCGATGTAAGCGGATTCGACGTCTTTTGGATTCGAGAGCTGCGGGCTCTGCGGAGAGAGATAGGCGTACTGATCGTGGAGGTGGTTCAACAGAAAACTGGTGGTGAAGATGTCGCGGGGAGTGATGTTGGTTTGAATCTTGCTGAGATTTCCGAAGCGCAGAACGTGGCCGTTGTCGGCGTCGACGGGCAACTCGGTGAAGACGATGTTGTCGTACTCGCCTTCGAAGGCGTTATAGAACCAGGCTTTCCCCTTTTCGATGGGACCCGAGAACGTGAAGCGGGGGAGGAACTGGTCGAAGCGCCATCCATGCTTGTTTTGCACGGAAGGAATGAAATTGGTCGCGAAAAAGCGAAAGTGATCGTCGCCGACGCCGGTGTTGAGGCGGAGAACGCCGCCGGATCCTTTACCGTCTTCGGCGGGTTCGCGTGAGGGCTCGACCTGGATGGAACGGAATGCATCGGCGCTGACGCGGGCCAGGAGTTGACCATTGGCGGGTTGCGATACATTCAAGCCGTCGAGCAGGGTGACGGTCTGGTAGGTTTGGGCTCCAACGATGTGAGGCTGGCCGTTCTGATCCTGCACGACTCCGGGAATGTAGTTGAGCGCGTTGCGATAGTCGTGCGACGCGGGGTAGACGATGTTGAGAACGTCGAGACCGCTGATGGATTCCTGCGCAGTGACTTGCGCGGGATCGATGGCGGGAGGAGATTCGCGGACGTTGACGACTTCGCGGACCTCCTGCAGGTGCGAGATGGAGATTTCGAGAGAAGTGTCCGGCGCGATTTGGACGTTGGAGTCGACGAGCGCGTAGAAGCCTTCTTTCTCCACGCGGAGTTCGTATTGGCCGGCGGAGAGAGTGGGGAAGTGGCAGCGTCCAGAGAAGTCAGTTTCGCACCGCACCGCAGGCAAAGGGGGCGATTGCAGCAAAACGCGGGCGGAGGCGACCGCGACTCCATTCTCGTCGGTGACAGTGAGGGTCGGAACGGGCGCGATTTGGGCGAGGCCTACCGACGACAAGGCGATCATGAAGATCAGGGCGCGCATGCGGTCATGGGTATTCTACTGTCGGATGCGGAGTTCGCAGGCTGGTTAGTTGGGGACAGGGGGCAACTGGCTGTTGAAAACGCATTACCGTTTTCGCGGGATTTCGGCGGAAATAGGGTATTCAAAAAACATGAGTCTTAGCGTATACTTTTGGAACCCGCTCCGGAGTTTTCCAAATGCTCTACCTGTCTTCCAAGCAAGCCCTGAAGCTTGCCGCTGACTTTGCCTTGGCCGCCGAACAGATGAAGGCGGCCGAAGAAGTGGATTTCCAGACCCGTGCCAATCTTTACGAGACGGCGAGCCGCGTGGCATTCCTGAGGGCTCACGCGATCGCGAAGGACGAGGAAATCCGTCCGGTTTTTGGCGAATCCTTCCGGCGCGCCACATTTGCTGTAGCCTGAATTCCTAAACTACTCTTCCGCAGGTTGTAGAATTTCGGACGCCGAGGGTGACGTCTTCGAGCACAGGGATCGAGTTTTTCACTCAGGCTCGCCAACCTCTGTGTGTCCGATTGCGTCTTGAATGCTCCTCTATGAAATCCTCCCACGACCGAGTCTTGCGGCTGATTGCGGTATTCAAGTTTCTCAAGTGCGCTATGTTGATTGCGCTGGGTGTGGGTGCGTTCCGGCTGCTGCATAGAGACCTGGGAGGAGTGCTCGAGCATTGGGTTGAGGCGCTAAGGCTGGATCCGGGAAACCGGTTTGTGGATGCTGCGCTAGCGAGAGCGTCCAAGCTGCGTCCGGATCAGATTAAGAAATTAGGGTTGGGAAGCTTTTTGTATGCAGGGTTATTCCTCGCCGAGGGCACCGGATTATGGCTGCAAAAGAGGTGGGGAGAGTGGCTGACAGTGATTATTACTGGGAGCCTCGTACCAGTGGAGATTTACGAGATTCATCGGCATCTGAGTTGGGGCAAGGTGGGCGTGTTTGTCATCAACCTGGGGATTTTGGGGTATTTGATATGGAGAATTCGGGGAAGACGGGCGGAATGAAATCGGGACGGCGTGAGTTTTAGGATAGGGTATGAGTGCTTGAATGCCGTCGGAAGGCAGCCGAGCTTTGCTCGGCCTGACCGGGTCTGAGACCCGGTCCCACACAACCTTTTTAGGCTTTGGTGGCGAGGAACTGGCAGACGCGTTGGATGGTGTCGCGCTGGCCGTCGTTGAGGGTGAGGAACTCGAATCCGTAGCGCAGGCCCTGGCGGTAGCGGACGATGGCGCGGACTTTGATGGGGTAGGGCGTAAGGGGTAGAGGAATTTCAAGGGTCACGATCTCGCCGGGTTCGAGGCTACCGGTGAGGGTAGCGCCGATGCCGTCCTGTCCCATTTCGGTCGAGCGTCCCCAGCAGGCGCGAAATTCTCCGGCTTGAAACATCTTGACTTGCAGGCGGACGTCGATGGCAAAGCGGGGAAAGCGGCGAGTGAAGGTCACTTTACTGGCGGGCGCGGCATCGGGCGCGCGGGTGCCCGCTCCTGAGTCGGCAGCGGCTGCGGCGGCTTTCGCTTTCTTATCTTTGCTCATGACTCAGGGTGCAATCGACGCGGCACGTTTGGGCCGCGTGCCACGACTTAATTGCCATGCAGCAGATATCCAGGCTCGAGCGGTAGTTTGCCGCCGAGCTTTACCACGGCAACGCTGCTGTTAATGGCGTACACGTCCACCACCCCAATGGCGCCTGGGATGGATGCCACCTTGTTGACCAAGTCTTCATCGGAATCAACGATCATGATGGCCGGGTGACCGGCTCGTCCATGGTTGGCGGAAGCAATCAGATCTCTTACTTGCGCGTCCGGGAGTTCATAAACCTTTTCCAGAAAGAATTTTATTTCCGGGGTAGACGGATTCCGCATGATGAAGGTAACGGACTTGCCATCGGGCCAATGGCTGGTCTGGCCTTTACAGACCTTCTCAAGGTCGGGCAGGGTGATGGCCGATACGGAGTTGGCCTTGTTTGCGACCAACGCGAGGTCGCGTGCGGCTGCCAGCGAGACGCTGGCCGCTACACACAGACAGACGCTTAGGGCTTTCCGGTAGAGCACGTGCGTTCTCCAGCAAGGCGGAATCGGCCTTGCAGTGATTTTCGTGGAAACGGGTCACCGGCTCAACGTCACTAAGGTCACATATCTCCAGGGTCCTGAGTGCCAGGCTCGGACCGAGAGGCACGTTTTGGCGAACCGAGAACAGGCTATTTACGTATCAGAAAGAGGAATGGGCGGGAGGTTCTATGTTCTGCAACCGATGCGGGACCGAGGTTCAGGCTGGCTCCGTGGTGTGTTCAAAGTGCGGAAGGAAGTTCGGAGATCCAGTCAGTGGAGTAATTCAATCGCGGCTGGAGCGGCATCTGCGGACCCTGGGGATCCTGTGGATGATTATCGGAGCGCTGTTTATGGTTCCGGCGATGGGTTTGATGGTCTTCGGCCGAAGCGTATATTTCATGTTGCACGAGCAGCAGCCTTGGCCGGAAGTGTTCCAGCTACTTGTTTTTCTGGCAGGCAGCACCTTCCTGATTTTGGCCGCCGGGGGAGTGTGCGTGGGACTAGGGCTGATGCAGAAGGCTCTGTGGGCGCGGACAGCGGCAATCGTTCTGGGAGTGCTGGCGCTGTTTCATCCACCATTCGGCACCGCGCTGGGAGTGTACTCATTGTGGGTTTTGGTGGGGGATGAGGGCGGCGATCAATACCGTGCCTTGGCGCAGGCCAGCTAAGGTGTGGCGCTCTTTCGGCGGTCAGAGGAATCCTTGCGGCGGTCTGGGGGGACATCCGAGCCCGAAAAAATTGCAGCGGCCCTGTTCCTGAGACGGAGGGTGTACTGGTGAATGGCGGATTGCAATTCAGCCAGAATCGGCTTTACTTTCTGCAGATCCTCCGCAGCAACCGCGTGGGTACAAAGTTCGCGGATTCGATCGTCAAGGCGACGGGGCCGAACTGTCATGAAACAAACGGTTCCAATCACTAGAAAAATAGAAATCTATCTCTAAATACCACAATTTCCACAGCTGAATCCCTACCCTGCATGCCGTAGTTGATCTGGGGGATTGTTCCTAAGAGCGAAAAGGGGGTAAACCCGTGGTACCCGAAACTCATCGTATCCAGAACGGGTTTCCGTATTTGACAATGTTAAGAACGACTGCTAAGAACGACACCCTTGGCAACTTGACGGCGATCAGGTAGGCTATGCCTTCTCCTCGCAACGAGGATCTTCCCCCATGACAAATCGAGTTAGCTATGCTCCGCAAGATTTCCAGAAAATGTGTAAGCAGGCAGAGAGAGACCACGAGTCGAAAAAACTTGTGGTGCTGATGGAGCGCGTGAAGCGGCAGATTGCGGAACGCGAGAACAACGCCGGGATGCCGGGGACACCAAAATCGTCGGCGCAGCCGGTTGGCAACGAGTCCGCTATGTGGCGGCTGCCCAGCCGCTCGGCACCGTTTGAGAGATAGCGCACCTTAACGATTTTTCTCGATCCAAATTTCGAATGGGTGGACAGGAAAACTTTTCTCCTTCCACAACTTTATTTTGCGCTAGAATGATCGAGCTTTCTGGTGAACTCTCCTCCTGGCCAGGCGAGTTTACCTTGTGCCTTCCCCCAGGAGGTAGTAGATGTACCGGCCCTATACGAGTCCCTCAGTGGACTCTCGTCCGTTTCAGGACGTAGAGTCTCAACTCCGCAATCTCACCCAAGATTTCCAAATGTCCTTCAACACTGGCAACTACGACCAGGCGGCAGGACTCTTCGCGAACGACGGCGTCCTGATGGCGCCTCACCACGAGGCGGCCCACGGACAAAAGCCCGTGGAGCGTTTGCTGCGGCAACTGAGCGATGATGGATACGGTAATCTGCGTCTGGAAACGACGCGGATAGAATGCTCGGGTGACATGGCGATGGAGATCGGGCGCTTTTCCGTCGTCGTTCCGGAAGGCAGATGGAACGATGGTCCCGGAGCGCGGAAAGTACGTGAAGGTATGGCGGCGATTGGGCGTGTGGCGGATCATGGCGGACTGCTGGAGCCGAACTCCCGTGGAAGCGATTGATCGAGCGGCGTGAGCAATCGGCGGATGCGCCGATGATTGAGTTTGCCGCGGAATCGAGATCTGCACTTGCAACCTGCAGCCACACGGGATACGGTCCTTGGACATGAGTTCGGAACAGACGTCGACGCCAGTAGCGAGTGAGCGGGGGCAGCAGACGGGTGTGAGAGTGGAAGATCCGGGACAATACTGTCCGAACTGCTCGATGAAATTGCGCGAGAGTCGATGCAAGTTGAAGTGTCCGCAGTGCGGGTTCTATTTGAGCTGCTCGGATTTCTACTGAAAAGCGAGTACTCTGTACTCAGTACGCAGTTGTCTGTTCTGCTTAACCTCCATGTTCGGGATCAATTTGGGGCGGTCCATTCCGGGGCCGCTGTCCTGACAGGTCTGCTGGGTTCCGTCTACAATTGGGGCGAGCTTCGGAAATCATAACCAGGAGAGAGTCCATGCAACGTAAGGCAAGCGCGGTCTGGAAGGGTGGATTGAAGGATGGGAAGGGATCGATTTCGGCGCCAGGTGGAGTGCTGAACAATACTCCGTATTCATTTACGACACGGTTCGAGAATGCTCCGGGGACGAATCCAGAGGAACTGATTGCGGCGGCGCACGCGGGATGTTTTTCGATGGCGTTGTCGGCGCAGCTGGGAAGCGCGAACCTGACTCCGGAGAGCATCTCGACGTCGGTAACGCTGTCGCTGGACAAGCTGGATTCAGGATGGACGATCACGGCGAGTCACATTGATGTGGTGGGGAAAGTTCCGGGCGCGGATGCGGCGACGTTTCAGAAATATGCCGAGGCCGCGGAGAAGGGATGTCCGGTGTCGAAGGTACTGAACGCGAAGATCACGATGACGGCGAAGCTGGAGTAGGGCAGGCTTCCGGATCTTAAGAGCGTTAACCACGAAGGACACTAAGGATCACGAAGGAAACCTGGCTCGTTGGTTTGACACGTGGCTTCGTGTCTGTAGAATAGAACTGTAAGTCTTCCTGACACGGCGACGATAGGTCGCCGCTGCAATGAAAGTCCACTTGCCATCGTGGCGGAATTGGCAGACGCGCATGGTTCAGGTCCATGTACTCGCAAGGGTGTGGGGGTTCGAGTCCCTTCGATGGCACCAAGAATTCAATCGTTGTTGATTTTTTGATTTCTGATTGTTGATTGAACCGCCGCAGCGACGGGCAGGGATTTTCAATCAACAATCAAAAATCATGCAATCAACAATTTCTAGCAGATGGGGCGACACAAGGTCCCTCCACTGTGCCGTCGCTGGCGCTCCGGCTCCGGTCGGGATGACAGGGGGCCGGAATTATCGGCCGCAAACGTGAAAAAGGCGATCTCTTGCGAGATCGCCTTTTTGCAATCAGGGAATGGTTTACAGCGGCTGGACGTTCTCAGCTTGCCAGCCCTTGGGGCCCTTGGTCACGTCGAACTGCACGGTTTGGCCCTCTTGCAGGCTACGGAAGCCGCCCGCTTGAATCGCCGAGAAATGCACAAAAACGTCTTCGCCGGACTGGCGGCTGATGAAGCCGTAGCCCTTCGCGTCATTAAACCACTTCACTGTTCCTTGTTCTGCCATGGTGTTAGGTGTTCCTTTTTTTTGTTAATCGATTTTACGCTGGAGAGATTCGGATGTACTACGAGAGGTTACTGGCTGTTGAGGCAAGAACTGCTCACGTCCGACTCGGACTAACGTACATAACGATGTTACCCGTAGAGCCATGGATTAGCAAGCACGAAGTGCGGCTTGTTTTCAAGGGCGAGACACATGCTCGAGTGCCAGCAGCTTTAGCATTGCTGCTTTAACCGCTCTGGTATAAACTGACTGTTACATTTTTCCGGCTGACCCCGCTCGGCATCGGCATCATGTGTTCCGTAATCCTGCCCGAGTCGAATTGGAGGCCGTATGGCCGAAGCCAGCGCACTCTCCCGCTCCATCACTGAATTTCTCAGTACTGCCGCCATGCCCCAGATTCAACACTGTCACAAATGTGGTTCGCGGATGGACCACATCGGTGCCGTTATTTCCTTTGCGGGGAAACATTGGGATGTGGCCTTGCCTGTATGCCGCCAGTGCACACCGGAGTCCGCGGAGTTAATCGATCGTCGCAACGTCGCATAAATTGAAAGCCGCGGAGAACGCGGGTGCATCGCAGCGGCAGGATTAGGGCAAACAGCGTATACTTGAAATACTTAACCTCGAAGACTCAGGCCCTATTTGCGCCTTCGCGATTGAGAGATCGAGAGGCGTCTGTTCTGAGGAAAAGTTCCCGAAGCATTTCATGCCATGCCGGGCAGAGCGCATTGCCTCCAAGCAAAAGTTCGATTCCAGTAGCGCTGAGAATTGTTGCGCTCACATTTGCTAGCGGTCCAACGATCGTTTACTAGAACAATGAACTATTCACCTGCCCGGATATAGGAGCGCAGCATGTCCAAAATTAACGGCGACAAGTCGAGGTTTAACCGAGTGCGGAAGCAAAACGCAGCGAAGCGAATGCGCAACCGCGAACTATTGAAGAGCATTACGCAAGGCAAGGTGGCTGAGGTAGTGGGCTCAAGCGCCAAGCCAGTCAAGGCGTGAACGCCTGTCGATCGCAAACGGGTCCCGAAGCTTAGCGGATGAATTTGAGAGAGGAAATGCAATGAAGAACCTTTACGTAGGGAATTTGCCCCACAGCACAACCGAGTCCGAGTTGCGAAATGTTTTCGAGGCTCACGGTGCGGTGGAAAAAGTCAGCATCGTGACCGACCGGGAAACGGGACGGGCCCGTGGTTTTGGGTTTGTGGAAATGACCAATCCCGCTGAAGCCGACAAGGCGATCGCGGCACTCAACGGGACGGAGTTGGGCGGGCGCGCGTTGAAGATTAATGAGGCGCAGCCGAAGACGGACCGTCCGAGGGGCGGCGGTGGAGGCGGTGGAAAGCGTTTTGGCGGTGGTGGAGGAGGCGGGGGTCGCGGTCGCGACGACTATCAGGGACACGCGCGCCAGCCGCGCGAACCGCGCTGGTAGTTTTCTTGTTTTCTGGAAGAAGCCGGGACGCGTCGAGATGCGGGCCGGCCCCGTTCGCAACAAAACCAAGGGGAGGAATTGTGAATGCCACGAGGACGATCAACATTTACTAAGCGCCAGAAGGAACAAACGCGGCAACAGAAGCAGCGCGATAAGGCCGAGCGCAGGGTGCAGCGCAAACAGGACAAGCCGGAAGGCGTGGTTGTCGACGAGATGCAGGAACTGCGCGAACTGGCCGAGGCGCAGGCGGCGTTGTTCCGCATTGGTTCGGAGGACGAATCCGTGCCGGAAACATTTATTCCCAGCCCCAAGATCGGGCGTTAGTCGCACGAAAGTGAATCGCCGGGGCTGAAGAGCTCCGGCGATTTTCTTTTGGGTTTGGACGATGAGTGTAACCGGCCTGATACGTCAGCTGACAATAGAATGGCGGGGTAGACTAAAATCTCAGCGCTCAGCGCCTTTCTGGATTGGATGAGATCGGCGAGTTCATCATCATGGCTCTGCCACCCCACTCATTGATCAACGAAAATCAAGTCGTCGGGATTCGTCGCGCTACCCCGGCCGATGCCGAGGTGTGCGGAAGGATCGGCTTCGATGCTTTCACAACGCTCGCCAACAAGCACAACTTCCCACCGGATTTTCCAGCCCCGGAGCATAGTGTTCATGTGCTCTCGATGATGTTTTCGCACCCGTCGTTCTTTTGCGTTGTGGCCGAACAGGACGGAAAGGTAATAGGCAGCAACTGCCTGGACGAGCGAGCACCGATTGCCGGTGTGGGTCCGATCACCATTGATCCCGCCGTCCAAAACCGGAACGCAGGTCGGCAACTGATGCAAGCTGTCATGGCGCGTGCGACTGAGAGGAAGTTCGCGGGAGTGCGTCTGGTTCAGGCGGCTTACCACAATCGCTCGCTTTCGCTGTACGCAAAACTTGGCTTCGCGGTGCGCGAACCGCTGGCCTGCATGCAGGGTGCGATCCAGAAGACGCCGTCTGCTTATCAAGTTCGGCCGGCGGAACCGAACGACCTGCCGGCATGCAACGACCTCTGTATGCGAGTTCACGGGCATGATCGCGCGGCTGAACTTAAAGATGCTGTTCAGCAGGGAACAGCCAAAGTCGCCGAGTCGCGGGGACGAATCAAGGCCTACGCCTCGTCAATTGCTTTCTCCGGACACGCGGTCGCCGACAGCAATCAGGACTTGCAAGCGCTGATTTCGGCAGCGACGGAATTTCAGGGTCCGGGAATCTTAGTGCCGACCCGAAACGCGGCCTTGTTCCGCTGGAGTCTTGAAAGCGGGCTTCGAGTTGTCCAGCCAATGACATTGATGACCATCGGTCTCTACAACGAACCCGCTGGCGCATACTTGCCTTCCATTCTGTACTAAGGGATGACCGGGGGTGCCTTGGCCGTATGAGAAGGGTCAGTTGGCGAAAAATCTGCTTTCGTCAACTGAGGCCAGCTCCCGTCCCTTACGGGGTAATGTTGACGGTGATCTTGTTCGAGCCACCTGGAAGTTGAACTTGGATCGTATACGCTCCGGGAATGCTGAGATCGTAGAGTCTGCTGATATCGATTCGGTCGGTTATCGATGTCCCCGGCTTCAAGAACATAGCGATTCCGCTGGAAGTACGGAGGTCGCTGGCGGAAAAGTTAGCCTTCTCCTCTGGAGTAAGGTGCCCCAATATCTTTCTATAGAAGGCCGTCTCGGGTGGACGCAGGCCCTTGCTGTTCCACACATCTACTCTGAAGCTTTCCCCTCCCTGATCCATGTTTTGGGGCCTTTCCCTACCTACCGCAACCATTTGGTCGGAGTTGTTCGCTTCTGTCACATCCACCCAGACTGGTGATCCAACTTTGACGGTACGGTTCGCCGCACGAATCGTCAGAGAAGTCCTGTAACCAGCACTTGCAGTGGTTGTCGTCTGCTGGGAACTCGCAGTCACCGAGAATCCCAAAAGCGAGATCACGACCACAACAACGGCTTGCCAGTTTAGGAAAAGGTACTTCTGCATCTTAGTCTCCAGACTCGGCGCGGTGACTCAGTTGGCTGCGTCGTGTCAGAGATTGTAACGCCAAGGTTTCCCTCGTCAACTGACGTAACTTCCCCTTACACTCATGACCTTTGCGGATTGAGGCTGGAGGAGCGAATCTAAGCTGATCAACGGCCGCTGAGGCGATCCTAGCGACACTTCCAAAGAAGAAAAGCCCCACTTTCTCGCAAAATACGCGAGAAATGGGGCACCCACTTTCTCTTCAGCTTCCCGTTTTTTCTTTAATCCTTAGACAAAAACCTCAGACAAAAACCTCGCCGGGCAATGCAGTCAACGTGCGGGAAGCCAGGGTGTTCTGGACAAAACGCTTGGGCTGAGTTGCGCCTGAGGGGTCCATCTGCATGCGTTCGATGCGCAGTTTCAGGGTGCGTTCGATGTTGCGGAGTTCCACGACTTCGACGCCTGCGGCCAGGGTGGTGGCGCGTCCGGACAATCCGGCGCGTCCCGTGCGGCCCACGCGGTGGATGAAGTCTTCCGCCATCTTGGGCAGGTCATAGTTGATGACGTGGGCGACGTCGTCGCAATGCAGGCCGCGGGAAGCGACGTCGGTTGCGACCAGCACCTGGTAGCGGCCTTCCTGAAATCCGCTGAGGGCGTTGTTGCGTTGCGACTGAGAACGGTCACCGTGAATCATGGTGGCGGTGAAGCCGTCGCGAGCGAGATCCTGGGCAAGGCGCTGGGCGCCACGCTTGGTGCGGGTGAAGATCAGCGTCTGTCCTTTTTCCGCGTAAAGAAGCTGGCGGAGAACGTCGATCTTTTCGCCGGGGCGCACTTCGTAGGCTTTCAACTCAACGCTTTCGGCCGGCTTCAGAACCGAGCCTAAGGCGACCCGCACGGGATCGCGCATGTATTCATGGACGAGTCCGGCAACGGATTGCTCGAGCGTGGCTGAAAAGCAGAGCGTCTGACGGGTCTTCGGCAACACCGCAAGAATACGGCGGATGGCCGGGAGGAATCCCATGTCAAGCATGCGGTCGGCTTCGTCGAGGACGAGCATCTTGATATGACGCAGGTCGGCGAAGCGGCGATCGGTCAGATCCTGCAGGCGTCCGGGAGTCGCGATGATGAGCGACGATCCGGCCCGCAGACCTTGGATCTGGGCTTTTTCGGAGACTCCGCCGATGACGAGCGCGGCCTTCGGCATGCTCTTGGCGCGCAATTGCTCGTATTGCTCGTGAACCTGCATCGCGAGTTCGCGCGTGGGCAACAGGACCAGAGCGCCAGCCTGGGTCGACGGCTCTTTGCGAAGCATCTCGATGACTGGGATGAGAAACGCGAGGGTCTTGCCCGTTCCGGTCTGGGCAGTGCCGATTACGTCTTTTCCTTCCAGAGCAGGCTGGATGGCGCGCTCCTGGATCGGGGTTAAGGTGATAAATTGCCCTGCCGCCAGCTTCTGCTGTAAAGCCGCAGACAAGGGCAGTTCGGTAAATGTGGTCATTCTAGGTTGTTTCTTTCTGGAGGGGCTGGGTCGAAACACACGTCGATACACTTATCGCGATGTCCCAGATACACGTGAAGCATCCATGCCGCTCGCATTCAATTTTTGATTTAAACGCTGGAACTAAACGGCGGGCAGGAAAGGCGGAGATGAATCTGATCCAACGTGGGACCACCGCGTCACGAGCAAACCGTGGAAAAAGCGTCACAAACAGTATAGCACGGGCCATCGTGCAGACGAGGTTACGAGCGTAATCGGCAATTAGCGAGTTGGAGCAAAAAGATTTTGCGCGCCGTTTACTCTTAAACGGTGGGGAGCACGCATCTAACTGGTTCATGGACAGCGACTGGAAAGAGTAGTCGCTAATCAAGCAGTCCTAAGCTAAAATTGGGAACCCCGTAACTCAAATTCAAATTGCGAATGGCCGAAACAAAACTCTCTTGCTTCTGGCATGGACCGGACCTTGGCCGGGATACACGGGCTGCGGTTTCACTTCACGGTCACACGAACCGATCCAAGGAAAGTCTTCAACTGATTCCGGAGTTGGCCCGAAAGGGTCCGATGCTGCACGCCGCTCTGGAGAAGCAATGCCGGAAGTCGAGGATCCCGGTGGATTTTTCGCGGGCCTATTGGACGCCGCCGCTGTCCCCTAAGCTGGCGTATGAAACCGAGCGGGATCAGATCGAGGACACGTTGGGCCTGAAGAGCCTGGTTTCGCTCACGGACCACGACACGATTGAAGCGCCTCTTCTGTTGCGCAAGGTGCATGAGACCGCGCACACGCCGATCTCGCTGGAGTGGAGCGTGCCGTTCGCGGGAACGATTTTTCATCTGGGCGTGCACAATCTACCCGGCGATCAGGCGCAGTCCATCATGGGCGACCTCGCCGCATATACCCGGAACCCGAATGATCAGCGCCTCTGCGAATTGCTGGCCATGCTCGATGCGTTCCCCGAGGTGCTGGTGGTGTTCAATCATCCGCTGTGGACGCAGACGTGCGTTGGAGTGCATCGCGACGAGAACGCTCTCGATCAGTTCTTGACGTGCGCAGTCCAGTTTCTGCACGCGTTCGAAATCAACGCAACGAGAAGCACCAAGGAGAACAAACGGGTCGGGGAACTGGCCGAGCGCTGGCAGCGGCCGCTTGTTGCCGGAGGGGATCGTCATGGCTGTGAGGCCAGTGGAGCTCTGAATCTGACGGGTGCGGAAACATTTTGCGAGTTTGTGAGCGAGATCCGGTTCGATCAACGCAGTCATGTATTGCTAATGCCGCAGTACACCGAACCGGTGAGCATGCGCACGACGCGAACACTGCTCGACGTAATTCGAAACTATCCGGAGTATCCGATAGGGTCGCGCCGATGGGATGAAAGAATATTTCATCCAGACGCGAACGGCGGACCGGATCGTCCGATCTCTACGTTGTGGAAGGCGCCGCCGGCGTATGTGGAACAGATCTTGTCGGGGATCCGGCTGTTGGAGAACGCGACGGTGCAACGGGCGATGGAGCGCGTGTTCCGGCGCGGAGCGGCTCCGGACGTGCCACGCGAGATCGCGACCGACATTCTTGCGCCCGAAGCAGTGTCCACGGATGCGGTTTCGTCCGAGGCGCTGACGTGAAGAAGGGCAGTCCACGGGTCGCTTTTTTCCCCTGCGTCTACCATGAGGTGGACGGTGTGGCCCAAACCAGCCGGCACTTCGAAGCATTCGCCAGGCGGCAGGAGTTGCCGTTCCTAATGGTGCATGCGGGCCCGCGCAACGAGATCGAGACGGCAGGGCCGGTAACGCGCGTGCAACTGCCGCGCAGTCCGGCCAGGTTTCCTCTCGACCGGGCGCATGACTACGATCTTCTTTTTCTGAGACATTTCCGCAAACTGGAACCGATGCTGCGGGAGTTCCGTCCGGATGTGGTGCAGATTACCGGGCCGAGTGATGTGGGCACGCTGGGGGCGTACGTCGCCTACAAGATGGGGATTCCGCTGGCGGCTTCCTGGCAAACCAATCTTCATCAGTACGCACGTCGAAGAATAGCGGCGGCAGTGTCGTTTCTTCCTCAGGAGCTTGGCGGGAAGGTGGCGGACGTTGCGGAGCGCTTGAGTTTTCGCGCGTCGGCGCGGTTCTACCACATTCCACGGTTGTTGTTTGCGCCCAATCAGGAAATGGTGCGCGTGCTGGAGGCGGCAACTGGAAAGCCTTGTTACTTGATGTCGCACGCCGTGGACACGGAGATTTTCAGTCCGGAACTTCGGGACCGGACCGATGGAACGTTTCGGATTGGCTACGTGGGACGGCTCACGACGGAGAAGAGCGTAAGGGTACTGGCGCGACTGGAGCAGGCGCTGGTCGAAAAGGGCTATCGAGACTTTCAGTTCGTGATTGTGGGAGAAGGCGCGGAATCGGATTGGCTGCGGAACAATATGCGGCAGGTTGAATTGACCGGCGTGCTGCGGGGCGCGGAACTGTCGCGGACCTTTGCGAACTTTGATGTTCTGGTGTTTCCATCGGAGACGGATACATTCGGGCTCGTGGTGCTGGAGGCGTTTGCTTCCGGAGTGCCGGCAATCGTGACCGATAAAGGCGGACCGCAGTTTACAGTACGTCACGGAAGTTCCGGCTACGTTGCGCGTAACTTTGATGAGTTCGTGACCTACACGGCGAGATTGATGGATCAGCCTGATTTGCTTTTGGCGATGCGGGAGGCGGCAAGGCAGCAGGCACTGGAAACTTCCTGGGATCGAATTTTCGAAGGCATGTACGAAGCGTACGAGCGTTGCTTGTGCAGCGCCGCCACCGAAAGCCACAATGTTTTCGATGTGGCGACCACCTGAACAGAGCCACCTCAGGGGCTAAACAGTTTGCTGAAGAACGCATTTCCAACGCTACTCGGCATCGCGCAGCGGCTGAAGCCGACACTGATTTTGTCGCACTTACGGCATCGCTAAAGCGATGCCCTGATACGAATCGTGAGTTGCTTCCAGCAAACTGTAAAGCCCAAACAAAGTGAAGGGCTCTACCGCAGCGCTGAAAGCGCTGCGCCACCCAAAGGCGCGCTCGCAGAGCAAACTGTAAAGGCCTTATCGATCGCGGCTTTGGCGGCAGCGGCTGTACGCCAAGCTTTTCCCGGAGTGTTGAAGCCGGCTCCGGTTCTAGGACACGAGGACAGTTTGAGTTGTCAGACCTGTGGCGGCGTGCAAAGTTGCTAGGCAAGGGGCTCGAAATCGGGCACAATCAGGGCGGGACGGGAAGGGCAGGCTAATTTGAAGATCTCGCAAAAAGGACTGTACGCGCTGCAAGCGATGATGACGTTAGCGCGGCGGCACGATCAGGGCGCGATCAAGATCCGGGAGATTGCGGCGGAAAGCGATCTGCCGGAGAAGTTCCTGGAACTGATCCTGCTGGAGTTGAAGAACGCGCGCATTGTCGATAGCGTGCGCGGGGCTCGTGGCGGGTACCAGTTGAGGCGCGATCCGGCGGAGATTCCGCTGAGCGACATTATTCGACTGGTGGATGGTCCGCTGGCGCCCATGGGGGATGCGGAGCAGTTGCGGGGCTTGATTGCGAAAGACGCCGATCATCGGGCGCTATATGAGGTGTTTCTGGCAGTGCGGGACGCGGCAGCAAAAATTCTGGAGAACACGACGGTGGCAGATATTATTCAGGGCAACGGACCCAAAGGCGGGCGCAAACGGGTGGTCGCCGAAGAAAAAAAGAAACGTGCGCAGTCCTGAGCGCCGCAGAAATTCAGTGCTCCCCGCCGGTACGCATAGATTTCAAGGCCGCATCGCCAGTTTCGATGCGGCCTTCGACTTTGCAGGCGCCATCTAGAGTATGTTCTCGAGGCGAACATAGCTCGCCTCCATACCGTGCTCCATTCCTGTTGCGAGCATGGATGCCCGCGTTTGAGCGTCGGGAAGGGTCATGCGCATCGTCATCAGCGTGCCGGAGCCATCCGGTTCGAACCTAGTGTCGACATGGTTCTCGGGCGTTGGGTCCGGCAGGTGCATCCGTTCGACATGAACGATCTTGCTGTACGGCTCCAATTCCAGATATTTGCCCGTCAGATAAAAACCGCCGCCTTTCCCATTCGTCCACTCGAAGCGGATCTCGCCGCCGGGTCGGGGGTCGCAGATGCAAACCGGCATGGTCCAGCCCTCTGGGCCGAGCAGCCACTTTTGCATGAGCTTCGGATCGGTGTGCGCACGATACAGAGCTTCGGGAGGCGCAGCGAAGCGCCTAGTCACCAGAATATGAGCATAGCCTTCAGTCTTGAGCGTCAGCTTCGTCATCGTATTCATCGTCTTTTCCCCTTTGTGTTTGGCTCCATGGCGGCCAGGACTTCATCGAGCCGGTCGTAGTTTCTCTCCAAGGCCTTTCGCATCATCGCCAGCCATTGGTCCATCGCTTCAATGCCCGCCTTCGCCAATCGACGCGGGCGCTTGGTGCCGTCGATTCGCTGGACAATGAGTCCAGCTTCTTCGAGCACCTTCAGATGTTGCGAGATCGCGGGCTGCGTCATCTCGAAGGGTTTGGCGAGTTCCATGACCGTCGCTTCCCCTGACGCTAGACGTGACAGGATCGCCCGGCGGGTGGGGTCGGCGAGGGCCGCGAAGGAGGCGTCCAAGCTGGGCGTTAATGACATAAGTTATACGTTATATAAGTGATTGATTATTGTAAAGCGGAATCTGTCACGTATGAAAAATGCCCCCATCCCCGTCCTTTACGAGTGACGTGGAATGGGGGCCTTCCCCGGGATGCATTTCGTCTACGACTTGGGCAGTACGATCAAACTCGATGGACTCTTGATGGTGTGTGGCGAGCCTGGGGCCTGCGTCACCTTCGTCGAAGTCACGCTGAATACGTACAGCTTGCCCGCTGAGTAGCTGATCGCATACAAGTGATTGGCATTGTCCCAGTACACACTGTTGATCGTGTCGGTGGTCAACAGGCCGGTAAACTTCGTGATCGGGTTGGCGCCGTTGAAGTGGAAGATCTGCAATCCCTGCCCTGCCACAGCCAGATACTTGCCCGAAGGGGAAGCCCAGTAGGTTTGAGCGCCCTGCGTCAGCACCGACGGCATGTTCTGGTAGGTGCTCGTCGTGGTCAGGTTTCCAGAGCTGTCGGCCGTATAGACCGCTAGCTGTGTCGGGCCATCACTGCCCCAGTCAGAGGTCAAGGGAGTCAGCGCAATCGCCAGATGATTCGTCGGATCGGCTGCAGCCGCCCACGGGCAATAGAATCCTCCCGACTTCTCAGCCGGGAACGGTGGGCTGATGTTTAGATACGAGAGAGTCCCATCGCTGGCTCGCTGAACTCCGAAGATCTCGGGTCCAAAGTGGTAGCAACTCGACGCATAGGCGAACTGGTTGTTCCCGATGAAGCTCAGCGGCACGTTGTGATCGGGGCCGCCCTGCAGATCGTTCAGGAACGAGAGCTGTCCGGTTTCCTGGTTAATGCCTTGCGAAAGGTAGTCGTTGTTGGTGGTGTAATAAATCCCATAAAGCGACGATCCGGTGTGATCCAGAAAAAGATCGTAGAGCGATCCGCCCGTCAGGTTCGCGGTGTATTGGTCCTTGTAAGTAAGTGCGCCACTGGAGGCGATGGAATACGAATTGATGTGCTGACCCGATGGATCGACTCCGAAGAGCCACGCTCCGTTCAAGGCGAGAGAGGTGACATTGTCGGCGAACGGTGTCCCTGGAATGAACGTAAGGGCTCCGTTGGCGGCCGCTTCATACCCCACGACCTGATACTTTACGTTGCCGATCAAACTCGAGACGTAGATATAAGCCACGGGGCTAGAGCTTGTCTGTTGGGATCTGACTTCAGTTGGTGACGACGTGACCTGAGCGGATGCCAGAACTGTACTGGCGCAGATCGCGGTACAAGCTGCGAACCATACGAACATCCTGTGAGACATACAACCTCTGAAATTCCTTTTAGGAATTGGCAAGCGGACGAACAAAGAGTCTGATGCCCTACCATTCCCGACCGGTGGTACCAGCATCTCTGTAGTTCCATCCGGAACGACCCTTACTTCGATCGCGGGCGTAGCTTTTGCAAACGGCGCAACGCGAAAACCCCCGCCAGGCGCTGGAAGTGCGCGATTTTCACAGTATCCGAACGGTCATGTTCTCACGCCCACGTCATCGGGGACGATCTAAAATCCCACAAAACCCGCGATGTGCACGGCTTCCGCGAAGCCCTGCCGGCGTCACGCACCAAATCCGGTCATGGGGTTGTGGACGGGCTGCACTCGATTGAAAACACGTGTACTTACAAGTGCGTATTTTTCGTTGACTGGAAAAATAGAAGGAGTACAACAGGATCGTTCTTTGACAGCTTCTTAAGTTTTTCCGGTTGGTGCGGCGTCCGGGGCTCAAGCGGAGTCACTGTTCTGATCGAGAGGTTGGGATGGAGGGTGAGCAAGGGTCTATAGCAAAGCGCTGGTTGAGGAGAACGAAGAAGAAATGTTGAAGGCAAGATAGAGTTCCGAGGCGTAGGGTAGGTTTATCCGGTTGGCGGTGAGCCCGGAGCCCAAGCGAAGATCGCGCGGAGGTCCCCGCAAGGGAAACTCTGAAAGCAGGTCGAGCGAGGGTCAAACGCGAGCTACTGGCCGAGACGAATGGACCCCACACCACCTCGGAACTCTTATTATTTTGGCTATCAGCTTCTAGCTTCTAGCTGCTAGCTCAAACCTTACTCCCTTCCGACTCCGCCTCTCCGGGTTTTGTTCTCGATTCCATTATCCGTGTAAGCCCGCGTGCAACCTCGCTAAGATGTTTTCTTCGCCCAGCGAACACAATTAAGACCTAGTCGACGTGCTCGCCTTCGGACATGAAGCTTTGTTCGGCGGGAGGCAACCTGTCGCCGGGGCGGGCCCAGAAGACGTAGAGCGTGGGCCAGAGGATCACGCTGACCAGCAACTCCACGATCAGGCCGCCGACGATGACGATGGCGAATGGACGCTGCGAATCGGATCCGATGTCGTGCGACATGGCGGCCGGGAGCAATCCTAGTGTGGCCACCAGCATGGTCATCATGATCGGGCGGAGGCGGAGCGCTGCGCCTTCCTTGGCGGCGTCGCGCACCGGCATCCCTCGGGTGCGCAGTTGGTTGATGTATTCGATCATGATCACGCCGATCTCGACAGAGACGCCGATCAAGGCGAGGAAGCCGAGTCCCGAGGAGACGCTGAAGTGCGTTCCAGTAAGAAGGAGGCTGAGAAAACCGCCCAGCGGAGACAGAGCGACGACGGCCAGGATCAGCCCCACCCACTTCCAGGAACCAAAGGCGGAATAGAGAATGAATGACATGAGCAGCAGCGTGATGGGAACAATGAACGCGAGGCGCCGGTTGGCGCGCTGCTGGCTTTCGTATTCTCCGGTCCAGTCGAGGTGGTAGCCCTCGGGCAACTTCACCTTCTGCCCAACTTCTTCGATGGCCTGGCGCACCGTGCTACCGAGATCGCGGCCGCGCACGCTGTATTTGATGGCAATGTAGCGG
Source organism: uncultured Acidobacteriaceae bacterium (assembly GCA_963788555.1). Lineage (GTDB taxonomy): Bacteria > Acidobacteriota > Terriglobia > Terriglobales > Acidobacteriaceae > Sulfotelmatobacter. The sequence continues at coordinate 697,755 of CAWBHM010000009.1, forward strand.
GAGTTGCCTTCGCGGTAGATGGTGGACGCGCCATCGTCAAGGGTGATGGTGCAGAGTTGGGCGAGAGAGACTCGTTCTCCGCTGGGGGCGAGGATGCGGATGTTGCTGATGTCCTCGACTGACTTGCGGAATTGGGGCTGGTAGCGGACGGTCAGGTCGTAGCGCTGTTCGCCGATCAGGATCTGGGTTAGCGCCTTTCCGCCGACGGCGGTTTCGACTGCGTCCTGAATATCGCTGACGTTGATGCCGAAGCGATCGGCGGCGGTGCGGTCTACATTCAAGTTCACGTTGGGCTGGCCGCGAACCTGGAATGTGCCGAGGTCGGCGACGCCGGGAATCTGGCTCATGACGCCCTGCATCTCGTCGGCTTTGGCTTCGAGCGTCTTCAGGTCTGTGCCGAACATCTTCACAGCGAGTTCGCCTTTGACGCCGCTGACGGCCTCTTCCACGTTGTCGGAGATCGGTTGGGAAAAGTTCCAGTCCACGCCAGGGAACTGCTGGAGATCTTTGTCCATTGCGGCGATCAGTTCGTCCTTCTTGCCATGGAAGTCGCTGCGCCAGTCCTCGCGCGGTTGCAAGTCGACAAAGAATTCTGTGTTGTAGAAGCCGCTGGCATCGCTGCCGTCGTCGGGACGGCCGACCTGACTGATGACTTGTTTCACCTCGGGGAAGCTGGCCAGTACTAGGCGAGCTTTCTTTGACATATCGATGCTGGCGGAAGGGCCCGTGCTGGGCGCCAGAGTGCCGCGGACCCAGATGGCGCCTTCGTCAAGGTGGGGGAGGAATTCCGATCCGATGATCCCGCTCATGGCGATGAACAGCATCACCGCGAGCGCAAGCAGACCCATGCCCAACGTGAAGCCCATGTGATCGAAGCACCAGTCGAGGGAGCGTGCATAAGTGCGGTTGAGCCACTCAAGGACAGGGTTCCGCCATTCCTTGATTCCGGAGCTGAACAACAGGCTGCATAGAACGGGCGCGATCAGTAGCGCGAATACCAGCGCGCCTAGCAGGGCGAAGGCGACGGTCCACGCCATGGGGCTGAATAAGCGGCCTTCCACGCGCTGCAGGGTGAAGATCGGAAGGTAGGAAACAATAATAATCACTCGCGCGAAGAAGACGGGCCGCTGCACTTCGTGCGCAGCGACAGCGATCGTCTCCATGAACGTCTTCTTGGTATTGCCGAACGAGGTGTGGCGGAGGATGTTCTCGACCATCACCACAGAACCGTCGACAACCATGCCGAAGTCGAGCGCTCCGAGCGACAGCAAGTTGGCGGGAATGTGGCGCAAATCGAGCAGGATCGCGGCGAAGAGCAGAGAGAAGGGAATGGTGACGGCGACGATGAGCGCGCTGCGCACATTGCCCAGAAACAGGAACAGAATCAGCGTTACCAGGATCACGCCGTCGGTCAGGTTGCGCAGAACGGTGTGGGTGGTGTGGTGCATCAGTTCGCTGCGGTCGAGGTGCGGGACGAGTTTCACGCCCACGGGCAGCAGTCCAGCTTTGCCATCTTTCCCGTTCAACTCATCGATCTTCTGGTGCAGGGCGTCGAGAGTGGTTTCGGCTACTGCGCCTTTGCGGAGGAGGACGATGCCTTCGACGACGTCGTCGTTGTTGAGGATCGTTCCATCTTGCTTGCGGATGGTCTTGCCGAGCTGCCCGAGGCGGACCTTGGGAGCTTGCGCGACATTGCCCAGATCGCGAACGCGGACCGGAGTGCCATTCTGGACTTTGACGACGGTGGCACCGATGTCGTCGGTGGTCTGCATCAGGCCAACGGCGCGCACGTTGAGAGCCTGTTCGCCGCGCTCGATGAATCCGCCGCCGGCGTTGATGTTGTTCGATACCAGCGCGTTCTCGACCTGCGTTAGCGACAGCCCGTAGGAGACTAGCTTTCCGGGTTCCAGTTGGACCTGATATTCGCGGGTCGGTCCGCCAAAGGGATTCACGTCGACAATGTTTGGAACGGACTTCAACTGATTGACGACCACCCAGTCATTCAGCGACTTCAGTTCCATCACGTCATACTTCGGGTTGGTGCTGGTGAGCGTGTAGAACATGATCTGGCCGGTGGGGCTGTAGTCCGGGCCGATGCCGGGATTCACGCCGTTGGGCAGAGTCACGAGTTGCAGACGGTCGAGCACTTCCTGACGAGCGTTGAAGGTGGTGATGTCGTCGTCGTAAATGATGGTGATGACCGACAGGCCCATCAGGGAGACAGAGCGCAGATGGGTAAGGTGAGCAACGCCGTTGAGTTCGACTTCTAGCGGAACGGTGATTTGCTGCTCAACTTCTTCCGCGGCGTGGCCCGGCCACTGGGTGATGACCTGAGCGTAGGTATCGGCGACGTCGGGGTAGGCCTCGATGGGCAGAGCGTGGAAGGAAAAGATGCCCCAGGCGAAGAGCACGAGCGCTGCGCCGAGAATCATCAGGCGGTTGCGCAGCGCAAAATCGATGAGCGCGCGGATCATTATTCTTTAGTCCCCGATGGCTTCGTCTCCGATTTTGTCTCCGCCTTCTTCTCCGCGACTTCTGTGGAGAACTCGAGAGCATTGATGACGAGTTCGTCGCCCGGCTTTCACTCCGTCGCGAATCTCCTGCATGCCGTCCGGCAGCGAGTGCCGTCGGCCTGCACTGCAATTTTGCGGAAGCGATTGTCGCCCTCTTTGCGGAAGACCCAGTCTTTGTCGTGCAGGCGCATGATCGCCGTGGCAGGCACGACTACCCGATTCGTCAGTTTACGCGAGCGGAAGGTTGCCACGGCGTACATGCCGGGCCGGAGAGCGCCATCGGAGTTGCCGAGCACGATGCGCACTTTTGCGCTGCGCGTGTTGGGATCGAGCACGCGGGAAATGTCGGCGACGCTGCCTTTGAAAACGCGATCGGGAAAAGCATTCAGCCGGATCTCAGCGCGAGTCGCCCAGGTGAACTTCGCCCAGATCGTTTTCGAATACATCGCAGACCACCCACACCTCGCTGAGGTTGGCGATGGTGAAAAGGTTGGGAGTGTTGTCGAGGCTCTTGACGCCTTCGAATCCGGCGACATTCTGCTCGACGATGGTTCCGGATACGGGAGCCTTTAAATCGATCAAAGGGCTAGGATGTGCCGGGTCCGCGCCGAGCATTTGAATATGGTGTGCGGCGGTCTCGAGGTCGACTTTGGCTTTGTCTTCGGTATCCTGCGCGGTTTCGAGGTCCTTGGCTGCAATGGCGCCACGGTCGAATAACATTTGGGCGCGGTCGAGGGCTTTATGCGAGAGCACTTCATCGGCTCTTGGCTTTCTCATAGTCGGCGGTCGCTGATGCCAGGTCGGGGCTGGAAATGACCAGCAGGGTTTGGCCCTTCTGTACGTTGTCGCCCAACTTTACTTTGAGATCGATGACGCGGCCTCCGCCGAGGGAGGTGACGTGGATGGTGCGATTCACGTCAGGCGAGACTACGCCATTGGCTGCGACTTGCGTGGGCAATGGGCGCGTCTCGGCCTTCGCGGTTTTGAACAGTCCGGGATGTCGGCTTCGAAGACGTCGGGATCGAGTGTGACTGGCGGCTTGCTGGCGGCTGCGGGAGTTTCGTTCGAGCAGGCGAGCGAGCGCCAAGCGCCGCCAGTAATAATGAGAGCGGAAGCCAGCGGATAAACGACACGCGGTTACGCGTAGACAATCGCATACGGTGGAGTGAAAGTTTCGTCATTGGATTACCTCGCGTCCTACCGCCAGATTCAGCTGTGCTGCCGCCGTTAGATACGAGCCGACCAGGTTTACGTAGTTCAATTCACGTGGCGCGGTATTCGCTTTCCGCTTGCAAGAAGTCCAGCAAAGCCGCGCCGCCATGCTGATAGGAAAATAAGACCGTGTCGCGCACTCGAACTGCCTGCTCCAGATAATGGCTCTTGTAGGGCTTCAGCAAGATTAATGTCGCTGCTGAGCGTGGCGTATGCGGAATCCACGTCGCTGTAGACCTGGGTTTCGACTCCTTTGCGCAGCTTTTCGTTGCGGTTGATGTCGATCTTCGTGCGGAGCTTCTCGCCTTGATTGCTGTCAAAAATGCGCAGCGGGATGCTGACGCTTGCGCCGATAGTGTTCAGCGCGTCGGGATTGTTGAACGAACCGTTGTGAGTGAACCAGACGCCGATGGTTGGGATCGGTGGATCCGTTGGCTTCGGCCAGTTGGTAGTTGGTCTCGGCCTGCTTCACAGAAAGGACGGCGGCCCGGAGGTCCGGGCGCGCGTCGAGCGCGTCCTTGCGATAGTCGTCGAGCGAAGCCAGGTCCTCGCTGAAATCGAAGCGGCCGTCGAGGTCGAAGCTGTCGACCGGGCGGCGGTCGTCGAGCAGCGCCAGCAGGTTGATCTTGGTGGTGCGCAAGTTGACCAGCGCGGTTTGCAGGTCGGATTCGTATTGCAGGCGCTGCAATTCGAGCCGGTCGAGATCGATGCGGGCGATGTCCCCGGCCTGGAAGCGGTCGCGGCTGACTTTGAGGATCTTGTCGTAGGAATCCAGATTATCCTGCGCGAGACGCAGAACCGCTTTGGCCTGCAGCACGCCAACGAAGGCGTTGCGCAGGTTGAAGAGGAGATTGCGCTCGGAGTCGGATTGCTGCGCGATGCCGACGGCGGTGCCTTGCTTGGCGGCTTCGAAGCGAAGTCCCCGCTTATTGCGCCGCTCGAAAAGATAGCTGACGCCGGGCGAGACGAAGGTGCCGGCAAAGGGCGTCCAAACGCCATGGCTCGGGGCGATTTGCGTGCCGTCTGCGGACAGGGTGAAGTCGGGGTTGGGACGAAGGTGGGCGGTAATTTCCTGGGCCTTCAGTTCGTCGATGTTCAGGCGGTTCGCCTGAAGGGTCGTGTTGTTCAACTGGAATCGATCTTTGACCTGGTCCCAGGTCCAGACCTGAGGCGCAGGCGGGGCGGCAGACGGGGGTTCGGCCTGCGCGAAACTTGTGGCTCCGAGCGCGACAACGATAGTTAGTCTCAGCAATGTTGACAACATCGAACGCTCCATCGGGCTTCCGTGGCCCGGGTGGGGAAGAGGGCGTTAGCTCTTGGCGGCCGTTGAGCTCATAACAAAATGCCGACCACACTACTATCTCGTTTTCTGCCCAAGAGTTTTGTAAAGATGAATAAAGACTTCGCGGTCGTTTGAAGACGACCGACCACCTAGGGAATTAACTGCGGGAAGAGGGGGGAGCGCGGCCCGTCCGCTCGATGGCGGGCGCAGTCGGTACAGAGAGGGGAAGAATGGTGGCTTGCTGCCAACCCTCGTCGCTCACAAACAACAAAGAAATCGTGGTCGCGGCCAGTGCTGGTGGGCTCTGCGACTTCCAAGGCGAGGCCTTGTCGTTACTGGTCGGGCGGATCGTGCGCCTGCTGGCTGGAGATTCTTCGATCTCCGCGCGCATGGCGCAGAGATCGTCCGTTGCCGAAATCACGGGGAACAGGATTACCAGCATGCAACCCAGGGTCAGAAGGCACTGCAGGGAGTTGAACTTGCGTCCCGCGGAGGCGATTCTGGAGGAGCGCCACAGCCAATAGGCAGGCATCGCCAACAGCAGCCACGCGAGATTGAGCAGCAATTCCATGCAACAAGAGATGCCGAAATCCGGAAGGAAGACTCCCTCGTGGACAGTTTTTCAGAAATTTCAAATCGAAGTCAATGTGACTTCCGTGTTCCCAGACCCAGCGGAGACCTGCAAGATTGGTCCGGTAGAACATTCTTATACGGAAGCGGGAGAAGTGTGGGAGAGTAGGAATCAGGCGATTGGGGTCGAGTTTCGGCAAATTCGTGTTGGCTGGTGGGTGCGATGACGAAGGGTCAAACGGCAAAACGGTGTCTGGAACTGGTTCTCGTATCGGCATGTGCAGCCGGGATGGTGGCGTGTCAACTCGGGATGGCAGGGACGAGCGAGGAGCAAGCGCAGTCCTCGGGCGCTTCGCCGCAGGACGAGCGCGGTATCGTGATCGAGAATGATTCGCAGCTTCCCGATACGTATCCGCGGGGTCGGTACGAGATTCGAATGCATGCGCACGGAGGCGTCTCTCCGCTGCACTGGAAGCTGCTGAAAGGCGCGTTGCCACCGGGCATCAAGCTGGAGGATGAGGGCCTTCTGCATGGAGAGGCTGAACGCTCAGGCGAGTTTGAGTTTACGGTTTCGGCGACTGACAGCCGGGGTGAAGCGGCAGCGGTGCAGAAGGGATTTGTGATTCGAGTGCTCTCGGCGTTGACTCTGAACTGGAAGAATCCGGCGCGAGTCAGTGGGAACCGGATTGAGGGTAGCGTCGAGGTTTCAAATGCGACGCCGGACGACATGGATCTAACCTTCATCGCGATGGCGGTGGCGACGAATGGGCGCGGGACGGCGATCGGGTATCAGCACTTTGTGTTGCCCAAAGGCACGTTGGCGAAAGAGTTGCCGTTTGGTGAGACGCTGCCGCATGGGGGATATGTGATCCATGTGGACGCGGTGGGCGAAGTGCCGCCGAAGAATCTGATCTATCGGAAATGGATGGAGACGCCCGGTCCGCTACAGGTGACCGTCGGGCCGTAGAGGGAGCGGAGAACCCGGTCCTAAGGACCTGACGGCGGCTGAAGGCGCTTCCTTGATGGGCTCGCATCTCAGTGCTAAAGGTGTTGCGACACCCAAACCCTACTCTTTCGTCGACCCTGGAAGACGCGTGGCCGGGACCCTTCGTGTCAGGGTCAGGTTACTTAAATCACAACGGATAGTGATCCAGATCACGCACCGTTGTGTGGGAAAAAACCCATATCCTCCGTCTGGAACGTTGGAAGGCTCACTTTCAGTTCGGCACATCCTGATCGAAGTTGTTTATTTCCCTATACATAGGCGATTCCCGAAGTGAAGCGGTAAGCCTCAGCGCTTTGGTGTGCGGCGTGCCATTACCTAGCCGTGGGTGGGACGAGGCGCCAAGGATTCAGGCCGGTTCCCAGCCCGAGGAGGTTGTGATGCGAGCTCCATACGGTCTGAATATCCTGGATAACTGCGTTACATGCCCGGTCCGAGGGGAACATCTGTTCTGCAATCTTTTGCTGCCGGCCGCGCAACGTCTGAACGACGTGAAATCGACTGCGGTTTATCCCAAGGGAACGATGCTGTTTATCGAAGGGCAGCAGCCTCGTGGGGTGTTTGTGCTGTGTGTCGGCAAGGCGAAGCTGTCGACCTCTTCCCGCGAGGGCAAGACCATCATTACGAAGATCTCGGACTCGGGGGACATTCTCGGCCTGAACGCGGTGATTTCGAACCGGCCCTACGAGGTGACGGCCGAGATGATGGAGCCGGGGCAGGCCAATTTCATTCCTCGCGATTCTTTCCTGCACATGTTGAAAGAGTTTCCGGAAGTGGCGGTTCGGGTGGCGCAGCAACTGAGCCGGAACTATTACACGGCGTATGAAGAGATCCGCACGCTGGGGCTGGCGGCGTCGCCGTCGGAGAAGTTCGCGAAGTTGCTGCTCTCGTGGTCGAGCAAGAGCACGCAAGAGGATGGGTCGGCGCAGGTGAAGCTGACGCTCACGCATGAAGAAGTGGCGGAGATTATCGGGACGACCCGCGAGACAGTGAGCCGGCTGTTCTCAGAGTTCAAGAAAAAGCAGTTGATGCAGTTGAAGGGCGCGACGCTGGTGATCCGCAGCCGGATGGCGCTGGAGAAGATTGTGCAGTCGTAGGTTTCGAATTTCCCTCCCCCAAACTCCGGATTATTGGAGTGCTGAGACGGCCGGCCGCGCAGGAGCGTGGCTGGCTTATCTCATTTTTGAGCATGATTCAGGCACTCCGATGGAAACCGGGGGTCAAATATGCTAACTCCCGCAAGGCGCGTGAAGAACGGGCTGCCCGCTGAGTTGGTAGCGTCGGGCAACATCAACTCCAAGCCAGGGTTTTCTCATCGTTCGTCTAGCGCAGCCTTCTAGCGCAGCGGCGGGGAGAAGTCCGTCAGAGCCATGTAGGTGGAGTCGACTTTGTCCACGAGTTTGCCGTTCGCTTCCGATTTATCTTTGACACTCTTCCACTCCGGGTCGTCCTGAAAGGATTTCCAGTTGGCGGCAGCGGCTTCGCGGCTGGGGTGGTGGAGGATGTAGATGAGCGTGTTGCTCTTCTCCGGCTCATCTAGCGGCAGCCAGTAGGCGACGCTTTTCATTCCATGTTGGTCAAAGAGCTTTATCGTGTGGTCGCGGAAGCGGGCCAGCAGGTCTGCCAATTTCCCCGAGGCTGCGTGATAGATGCGGAGTTCGAAGATTCCGCTGGGGGACTGGGCAGAAGTGGCCTGGTCTGGCTGAAAAGCGGCCCACAACTTTGCGGGAAGGAAAGCCGCCGCAGGAATCGCCTGGAGCAAGGTTCGTCTTTTCACGGCAGGGATTTTAGCAGAGGTTGGGGGCGATGAGCTCGCTGTGAAATCGATTGAGGTCAGTGAGTGTAACGGCGTTTTAACGTCAAGGATGCAGGGTGAGTACCGTTGGTCGAGATGACGCTAGAATTGACGCGAATGAAGCGAATCGCCCGCACGTTGCTTGCTGGCCTGTTCCTCGTTGTCGTGTGCTTGGCACTCACTGGCGCACTCTACGAGCTGATCGGCAGATGGCGCGACACGCAACGTTTCCCTGAGCGTGGCCGCCTCGTTCAAGTTGGTTCGATCCGCATGAACATCGACTGTAGCGGACAGGGTTCACCGACGGTAATACTTGAGAGCGGTTCGGGCGGCCCTTCCGTTGACTGGCTGATGGTGCAACCCGAGGTCTCGAAGTTCGCCCGCGTGTGTTCCTACGACCGCGCCGGGTATGGCTGGAGCGACTCCGGTCCGGAACCGCGCAGCAGCTTGCAGATTGCGCACGAACTGAAACAGCTGCTGCAAGCAGCCGGTGAAAGAGGTCCGTACGTTCTTGTCGGGCACTCGATGGGAGGATACGACATCAGGGTTTACACCAGTCAGTATCCCAGTGATGTTGTGGGAATGGTGCTCGTTGACGCCTCCCACGAAGATCAAGACCTGAGAGCGCCGGAGTCTATCCGCAAATGGTTACAGGAACACCACAAACACCCCGACTGGGAAAAGCTGAAATATTTCTTTCAGCTCCATCTTGGCTGGGCTCGCCTGACAGCAGATCGCAGTGCTCCTGATTTCTGGCCGAAAGCATTTCGGGAGGAAGAAGATTTCCTGATGCTTCCGACCAAACATCAATTTGCTGTGATCGATGAGGATCAAGTGTTCGCCAATCTGAGCGCAGCACAGGTGCGAAGCGCCGGAACCCTTGGGGATCGCCCGCTGATTGTGCTTACTGCTACGAGACAAGGCGATATCCCTCCGGAGATCCCGCCCAACGACGCACAGGCGGAGGACGATCTTTGGGTCCACCAGTTACAGCCGGAGCTGGCTCGTCTCTCGACCCATGGCAAGCAGATCGTTGTTGACAGCAGCCACGAAATGCCAACCGAGCATCCAGAAGTTGTCATTTCGGCGATTCATGAGGTATGGCTGGCAGCTCGCTAGCGTCCTGTCTGGCGAAACCACGCGATAGCGCTCATGCGGTTTTGAGCACTATCGCAATGTTACGCCAAGCTGAAGTAAGCTGGCGGCTCGGTTGGCGTGCAGACAGCGGGAAATTTATCCATGGCGGCCCAAGAGGAATAAAGATGCGATCACGGAGACGAGGGTCAGCCCTTCAATCAACAGCGCATAGGAAATCAGCCGCCGGGCACGCACAAAACGAGTCAACCAGAGACTAAGAATCAGAACGCCGACCACCATGGGCATCGCAAACAGTCGAAAGATGCAGGCGTCGCCCCAGTACCACTGATTGAGGACTGGAATGACGAGAAAGCCGACCGACATCGGAGCTGTCACAGTTAAGCCGAGTAGCGCCTTCGCATAGGCCGTGTAGGTCGATTCAGATTTCCTGATCACGAACACCAGGGCGACAGTAGGCACCAGAAAAAGAAAGCCGATGAAGATTTCGAGCAGAAGATCGCCACCCGCGTACATACCGCCCGATGCAGCCACATCTTGCGGGTTCAGGACGTATTGCAGGTAACGCTCAAGAATCAGTAGAGCGGAGACAACGCCAACCACCGCATAGCTAGCCGCGACGAGACGCAACTGTAGGCGCGAAGGCGACGCTTCCATGCAGGAATTGTAGCCGTGGGATCCGGCCTCATCCGGTTACTAGCGTAATGGGGAGTCTTCATCGGTTATCTTTCAGCATCCCAACTCCCACGCAAATCGGCAGTCAGCCGGAAACTGATAGGATCATTCCGCACAAAATGGACTGGAGGTCTATGAGATGCTTACTCGTCGCAGTTTCATCATTGCTAGCGGGATGACCGCCCTGGCTTCAACGCGGGTGTTCGGCGCGAACGGTATTCTTCGCATCGGAGTGATTGGAGCGGGACACCGGATGAAGGGGTTGCTCGATGCGGCGGACAAGGTTGGGCCTTACCAGATTGTGGCGGTGAGTGATGTGTATGGTCCCAGCCGCGATGCCATCGTGCAGCGATCGAATGGGCTGGCGACGGCGCATCTCGACTATCGAGAGGTGCTGGCGAAGGACATTGATGCGGTGATCATTGCGTCTCCGGACCACTGGCACGTGAAGATGGCGGTCGATGCGCTGGCCGCGGGCAAAGACGTCTATCTGGAAAAGCCAGTCACCCACACCGTCGAAGAAGGTGCGACGCTTACGCGCGCGGTTCGGTCCAGCAAACAGATTCTGCAGTGTGGCATGCAGCAGCGCAGTTGGAGTCATTTCCGCGATGCGGTCGAGATGATTCAGGGAGGCAGTCTGGGGCGCGTGGTGCAGGTCCGAACGTACTGGTGGCAGAACTACCACAGGAACTGGGCGGCGAAGCCGATCGATCAGCAGGCTCTTGATTGGAAGATGTGGCTGGGTTCGGCTCCCGATCAGCCGTTCAGCGACGAGAAATTCAGTCACTGGCGGTGGTTCTGGAACTTTGGCGGCGGCGCGATGACCGATTTATTCACGCACTGGATCGATGTGGTGCACTGGGCCATGAAACAGGACCAGCCACGACAGGCGCAGATGCTAGCGGACAAATACGTCTTCGAGCAGTGGGATTGTCCGGACACGATCCAGGCGGCGTTTCGGTATTCGGGGTTTGATGTGGTGTATGAGGGGATGATGAATTCGTCGATTGATGATGGCGGGCTGGAGTTCCGCGGGTCAGAGGCGACGTTGAAGATCAATCGCAGCGGCTTCAGCGTCTATCGCGAACGCGTGGAGGAAGAACAGAACCCGGCGCTCACGGCCCGCAGCGTGCTTGATGGGACGATTTCGCATATGGAGAATTTCTTTGAGTGCATCAAGACGCGCAAGGAGCCGAATGCGCCGGTGGAGACTGGAGTCGCGGCTGCGCGGGCGGGGCAGATCGGGAACCTGGCATACCGGCACGGCGGGCAGTGGACGGCTAGGGGCTAGAAAGCTATAACCACGAAGGACACGAAGTATCACGAAGGAAGCGGAGTGAGTGAAGAGATGCGGCGCGCGCCGGGAAGACGTTCGAACGGTTTCGTCCCATTCACTCCCGTCGTACCGGCGAGGGCATGAAAAGCGACCACCACAGAGGACACGGAGGATCACTGAGGCTTCTTTCGAAGTGTTCCCCTCGTGATGCTTCGTGTCCTTCGTGGTTAACGGTTTTTGGTTATTTCGCCAAGGTGAGGACGATGACACGATCGACTTCGTCGGCTTTGGGGGCGGCGAGTTTCAGGATTACGCCGTCTGCATTTTGCGTGACGGCTGTTTTCGCGCCGTCGATCAGGGATTGGGCGGCCGAGACTTTTCCGTCGAGCGTCGGCAGAGCCAACAGCGGCGATCCCCAATTCAGGACGTGGACATAGATCTTATTTTCTTTCTGCGTGGTGACTCCCCAGTCGCCGGGCGGAATGGGACCTCCGCGCGTGCCGTAGATGGAGTCTCCGTACTTTGAGAGCCACTCGCCGACAGCGTGCAGGCGGCGGATGAATTGCGGGTCAATCTCTCCGTTGGGATACGGTCCGATATTTAGCAGCAAGTTCGAATTGTTTCCGGCGGCGCGGACCAGCTTGCGCACCAACTCTTCCGGACTCTTGTAGTTGCTGTCGCCGATATTGAATCCCCATGCGCCGTTGAGCGTGTCAGAGCTTTCGAGCGGGATATTGGTGCTCACGTATTTCGTGTTGAAGCCTGCCGTGTTCTGGCCGGGGAGATCGCGCTCGAAGGTTTGCACGTCTTCGCCGGGACGCGGAGTCTGGTGATGGTTGGGAATGATGAGTGCCGCGGGTTGCAACTTGTGGATGAGGGCGTAGGTTTTGGGAAGGTGCCAGTCGGCGTCGGGCTTGTCCCACATGCCGTCGAACCAGATGCCGCCGATGGGGCCGTAGTTGCTGAGTAGCTCGGTGAGTTGTCCATCCATGTAGGTGTCGAGGTAGGCGTTCCAGTCGCCGTGGTCGGGGCGTCCATTGTTCCAGTGGGTGGCGCCGCGCGGGTAGTAATCGGGATTGTGCCAGTCGAGCTGCGAATAATAGAAGAAGAGCTTGATGCCCTGGCGATGGCATTCGTCGGCGAGCATTTTCAGCGGGTCTTTCTTATAAGGAGTGCGCGCGACGATGTTCCAGTCGGAAACCTTGGAGTCGAACATGGCGAAGCCGTCATGATGGCGCGAGGTGATGGTGATGTACTTCATCCCCGCGGCCTTGGCGAGGGCGACCCAGCTTGCAGCGTCGAATTTTTCGGGATCGAAGAATGCGGGCAAGCGGTTGTATTCGTCGACCTTGAGATGGCGTTCGTGGAAGACCCACTCGCCGTCGCCAAGAACACTGTAGACGCCCCAGTGAATGAACATGCCGAATTTCATGTCCTGAAATTCGCGGCGGGCCTGAAGGTTTTCGGGGGAGGGCTGGTAGTCGGTTTGGGCGGAAGCGGGAACTATGAAAATGAAAACGGCGAGAAGAGCTACGGCGAGTGCACATCCAGTGGTCGTGCTTTGATGCATCTTTCGCATGTTCGTTCTCCGGACACAGTCTAACGCCACGCCGGACCTGAATTCCGATTTGTTCAGGGGGCCACTACTTCTTGGCGGATGCGACAGCATCGATCAGCGGAACTCCGAGGGTGCCTGCGGTGTTCGACTTCAGATCGTAGATGCCGGTGCGGAGGTAGACGTATTGATTCGGTACGTCGATTTCTTTGTGGATCTGCAGGCCGACCTTTTGCACGCTTTCGTAGAGCTTGGCATCGAGGTTGACGTCACCTTTGGTGACCACAAAGTTCAGCGGCTTGCCTTCGCGATCGTAGGCGAGCAGGACGATTTCGATGTTGCCGTGGCGGGAGCCATCGGGCGTGGGATCGAGTTTGAGGTCTTGCGGCGCGATGGCGAAATCGACGCGGTATCGGGTGAATGGTCCTTTGAGGTCGGTGTTGTTGCCGATACGTGGCGCGTCGGGCGCGGGCTGTGGATCGGCGGGCACCACCTTGATCTTGTAAAGAATCTGAGAGTAGTCGGGCAGGTTGCGGCCCATGAGCATGAGCAGCGGATCTGTATCTGGTTTCACGCCGGCGGCGAGGATGGTTTCGAGGTCGTCGGCGTAATAGCCGCGGCGGTAGGCGAGCGTATCTTTGCCCTTCAGAAGCTTGACCTGAATGTGGCGGTACTTCCCATCCATCTTTGAATTGCTCGGGGAATACGCCAAGGAGTAGTAGCGAGTACCGTTGTTGACGACGCGGGTCAGGGCGTCGTTGAGTCCGTTGGTGTTGTAGAAGGCTTGGCCGCCGGTGTCTTTGGCCAGTTGATCCATGACATTGTGGCTCGAGTCGCGGCTGACAGCTCCGGTTTGCATCTGTTGCATTTGATCTCGCAGCGCGATCTGACCTCGTTTCTCTCCAATCTCCGTGCCGTTGGCTTCATATACAGCGTCGGGAGCGAGTCCCTCGGCGGCCATCGGATAAAGGGCGACCTGACCCGCCGTAAGCAGGTCGGCGGTCTTGCGGATGTCGTCCTGGTATGTAGTTGTGGCGGTGAAGGGATCCACCAGGTCTGAGTTGGGAAGGATGCCGGCTGGGAAGGAGCCAGAAAACCAAATCATGTTCTTCCGGCCGGGGACACTCGAGAGATAGCGCGCGAGTTGTTGCAAAGCCTGGAGCGTAATGTCGATGCGCTGTTCCGTTTGAAAGGCAGCGGTGTCGGAAAGAAACTGCTTCATGGCATTGATGGGATCGACAGCTGCCTGAGCCATGGTCGAAGGAGTGGGCGCGGCAGAATTCTCGATCATGAAGTCGATCATGCGCTGGTCGGCATCGGCCTCGGCGTTGGAAGGCCGCAAGGGCGACTGTTGCGGACCGGCTTTTGCATTGTTGAGAACTGCCAATAATTCCGAGGAGTCGGTAGTGACGCCTTGCAGCATGCGCAATCGCGACGCCAGCGTGAAAATGGCTACGCGCGTGCCGGGCGGAATGGTCTTCAGATACTTGAGCATCTGCTGGTGGACGTAAGACTGGTCTCGTGAGGGCGTGTTCAGGGCGTCCAGTAGGATCACATTCACAGAGTCGGCGGTCTGCGTGACCGGGAAATTGGTGTACACGTGGGGAGGCAGCGGGGGCACCTTGATTTGAGCGGGCGGTGCGCCGTGGTGCTCTTCGAAGGTAGAGATGGTTTGGGGCTTGCCGTCTTCCAGGATCTCGAAGTCTTGCTTGCCCAAGTCGGTGACGGCGTCTCCTTTACTGTTCGTCACCACAACGTCGAGAAGGACCAGTTGGACTTTCGTCTTGATCGTGGAGACGGCATTGCCGGAGTCTGGCGCCGCAGTCTGCGAGTGAAGCGGAAAAACGAGGAAGAGAGGAACAAGACAGAGGAGCCAACGATAGCGGAGTGGATACATGGGAGCCTTCTCGAGATGACGTTACCACAAAGGCGAGTCAAGAATTGTAACGCGAGCGAGTAAAATGATCCCTCGCTGCGCGAGTGATGACAGGAACAGCATGACGCAGAAGAACGGGTTGATCCAGGTCGCGAGTCACTATTCAGTGGACGAAACCATCCAACGGCTGCAGGCAGCTTTTGCTGAGAAGGGGCTGCAGGTGTTCGCGTTGATCGATCACAGCGGCGAGGCGGAGAAGGTTGGGCTGAAGATGCGGCCAACGAAGGTGCTGATCTTTGGCAGTCCGAAGGGTGGGACGCCGCTGATGGTGGCGGCTCCCAGCCTAGCGATCGATCTGCCGCTGAAGGCGCTGGTGGCGGAGGACGCACAGGGGAACGTCTCCGTTACCTACAATGATCCGCAATATTTGAAGGCGCGGCACGGTGTACCGGAGGAATTGATTAAGAATCTTGCGGGGGCGGGCGTTTTGATCGCGAAAGCTATGGAATAATGAGACCCCGCCCATCGACGGGCTTAGGGCAGGCTTTCTTGCTCGCCGATCGCGGGAGAAATGGGGCACCCGGAGGAAGTGTGGTTGAGAATGGAAATCCCAATCGCGCGCGTGACCATCTGGCGAACGAGCGGACGTTTCTGGCTTGGGTTCGGACCGGGGCCGCGATCGTCGTGTTTGGATTCGCCATTGGCCGGTTTGCCATTGCCATCCGTCAGTTGACGGCTCTGCAGGGGCATCCGGTGCGGACGGCGGGAATTTCGGTGTGGCTGGGATCCTTCACGATCGGTGCTGGAGTGTTGCTGGTGGTGGCGGGGCTGGCGCGGTATCGCAAGACGCGCACGCAGTTAGACGCGGGGACGTTTGAGCCGGCTGGGTTTGTGCTGGATCTGATCACGATTTTGACGGTGGTGTTGGGGCTGGCGCTGGCGGGATACTTGATTTACGCGGAGAAGAGTTTGGGGTAAGGGTGTGCAGGGGCTAAAGCCCTCTTAGCTCTCCTAGCCCCCAACGCGGCCCTCAAGGGCCGCTCTTCCACGATGTTGGTGAGCGCGCGAATGGTGTACTGGATTTATCCGGAGAAGGGTCTGGTGTAGGGCTGGCAGGGCCCATGATTGTTGAACTGCATTTAGGCGGCAGGGACGCAGCCGAGCTTCGCTAGGCCTGTCCGGGTCAAAGACCCCAACCCGCACAGAAACACAGAGAACCCAATACACAGACGGAGATCATGGCGAACGATCAGGAAAAAGAGGCGGCGGCGCGGGCTAGTTTGCAGTTCGTGAAAGATGGACAGGTGGTGGGGCTAGGGACAGGATCGACCGCAGCTTACTTTATCAAGCTGCTCGGGGAAGAGGTGAAGCGCGGACTGCGGGTTCGCGGGATTCCCACGTCGATACGGTCGCTGGAACTGGCGCAGAGTTTAGGAATTCCGCTGACTACTTTCGATGAATGCCAGGAGATCGCGGTCACCGTGGATGGGGCGGATGAGGTGGATCCGCACCTGCGATTGATCAAGGGTGGCGGCGGAGCGATGTTGCGGGAGAAGATTGTGGCGTCGGCTACGAAGCAGTTGGTGATTGTGGCGGATGCTTCGAAGCAGGTTCCCGTGCTCGGAAGGTTTCCGCTGCCGGTGGAGGTGATCAAGTTTGCGCAGGCGCTGGTGGCGAAACGGATTGCGGCGCTGGGGGCGGACGTCTCCGTGAGGCTGGATGACGAAGGGAAGCCTTATGTCACTGACGAAAAGAATCACATTTTAGATTGCCGCTTTGGCCAGATTCCGGATGCGGATTCTTTGGCGCGGGAATTGAGTGAGATGCCGGGCGTGGTGGAGCATGGACTGTTTATTGGGATGGCGAGCGTGGTCTTGTTTGCCAGGGGCAGGGAGATTGTGGAGTTGAGGAGATAGGCGGGGAGCGCCAGCCGAGCTTTCGCTCCGCCTGTCCGGGGCCGAGACCCGGACCCACATCAACAGGAAATATCTGGGTCCCCACCGGCACAGCAGAGTCCGCTATTTTCGCGCTGGTCGGGGCCGGAATGACGAGACTATATAAGGATTGAATGGCAACTGGCGCACAAGTTCGAGGATGGAGTGGACCGTCGCGGAGGCGGGTGCCGCGGTTTCCGGTGCAGGCGCCGCTGGATGTGACGGTGCTGAGGTCGGGGATTCCGGATACCGTGCCAGGGCGGTCGGTGAACCTGTGTGAGCGCGGGATTGCGGCCATGCTGGCGGGGGAGTTGGTGCCGGGCGAGGCGGTCGGGATTGAAGTGCAACTTCCTGCGGCCCCGGATTCTCTGCGAACGAGGGCCCTCGTGCGGTACCAGGACCAGCTGAAATGCGGGCTTGAGTTCGTGAGCTTGTCGGCTGAGCAAAGGACGGCTATTCGCGATTGGGCCAAAGAGGCCAAAGTGGAGAATGAGGCGAGCGCGAATCCGTCCACGTTAGTGGCAAAGAAGGTGACAGATGGTAGCGGAGCGGGTGCGGAGCCGACGAGCGGCGGAGCGCCGCGCGCGTCGAAGAAGAAGCGGCGCCTGTTTGGTTGGGCTTTCGTTCTCATCTTTGTGACGATTGCAGCGGCGGTGTTCTGGTGGCGTTGGAACCGGGGATGGGAAGAGTTGGAAGCGGGGTTGAATAACCCGGAGGTAACGTCCGCGGAAAAACCGCAGGCGCAGGTTCCGGCGGAAGTGATGGAGAAGTTGCTGGTTCATCGTGTTGAGCCTGCTTATCCCGCAGAGGCGCGGAAGGCGAATCTCCAGGGGATCATCGCCTTAGATATTGTCGTGGGACGCGACGGGTCCGTAGTGAGTATGCACGCGCTGAATGGTCCGGAGCTGCTGGCGCGGGCGGCCATGGACGCGCTGCGCTGGTGGAAATTTGAGCCTTATCGGATGAATGGGGAGCCCGCGGTGGTGGAGACCACGGTGGCGGTGGAGTTTAAGAGATAGGGCTTCCGGCGCTCGAGTGCCGTCTTCCTGAAAATCTCTCTCGGGACAACTCCACACTCTACCCGCCATAGATTCTGGCCAAATGCTGCAATCAGCGATTTCAGCGGAAGTCGCGCGCCGCAAGCTGTGTTCAGACTCTTTTGCGCAGTGCGTGGAGAACAGCGGTGCCGCTAATCGCGAAGCAAACCACGGCTCCTAGAGCGGCCACCAGCATGACATTTGCGCTCAAGTGGAAAAGATCAGCCACAACGGCGGCGATCGCGAAGACGAGGCCCAGCACATTGAGCCAGAGAGGAGCGCGGACCTGGGCGCTCAGATCTTTGCGAAGGCGAAGTTGTACGAGGAGAGCTGCGAGTCCGATGGCTGCAACCACTACCAGCGTGAGCGGACTGGAGAACGCGGCACGGCTCGTGTAGATCACGACCAGAGCCAGTGCGAGAAGGAGCAGTCCGGCGGCAACAATGCTCCAGCGGCGAGGCCTGGGCGCGGGGGCCGGGTTGGAAGCGGCGTCGGGCAAGAAGTTTCCGTCCAAAGTTATACAGGGTGGAGCGGGAGATTTTCAATGGACGCATTCCTCCAACGAAGCGATTGCTGCGACAAGGGCTGCACTCTCAACCCTGGAGTTGGTGAACCCTACTAATCCCGTGCCCTTGGCGCTAATCTGCAGTTTTTCCGATTCATCGTACAAATTCATCTGCAAATCCTGAGTTCGACTCAGCCAGTGGGCAGAACGCGGCTGCTGCCACCCAGCCACTCGGCTTGGCGGGGATCGCCGTTATTGAAAGCGTAGAGAACGAGTTCGACGCGGGTTGAGATGCCGAGTTTCTCGAAGACGCGGTAGAGATATTTCTTGATGGTATGCTCGCTCAGGTTGAGTTCGCGGGCGATGTCGCGGTTGCCGAGTCCTTCGGCGACCAGCGCGACGACCTGTTCCTCGCGCGGGGTGAGGAGGTTGGTGCCTTCTGCGTTGAGCACGCGCAAGGATGGGACTTCGGAGATGAGATCCATCAGGTAGTTGAGTTGCTCAGTGTTCGCCCAGATTTGTCCTGCGGCGACGCGCAGAAGACATTTGCAGAGCAGGCGGAGATTGGCGTCGGTGATGGGAAAAATACCTCGGGCGCCGGAACGGAAGGCGTTGACGACGAGTTCGCGGTCGCAGGTGTCGACGAGCAATACCTTCGGAATCTCGGGGTGGGAGAGATGGAAGCGCCGCAGCGTCATGACGACCTCGCTGGGGTTGGCGGGAGAGTTCAACGACAGAACGGCGATCCGGGGATGCTTGGTGCTGACGGCCTGAAGGATTGAGATCGTGTCCATAGGACAGTTGGTGATGTGAAATTCGGGATGGCGGCGTAAGGCGCTGGTCAGTAATTGCGCCTGCATGCGATTGGAATCGGCCAGAAGCACACCAATGCCATGAGAAGTGGCGGCGGACGTCGGACTCGTCAAGAGAGGTCTCCCAAAAACCAAAAGAGAAACGATGCGGCGATTGTAGGGAGGAGGAGTGTGCTCCACAAGGAAGCTGATCACAAAATCTGGGTGCCACTCTCAAATTGGGAATCGAGATTTCGGAGATGCGAGATGTGCGGAGCGAGAGATTCGGCTGTGGAAAGACAGATCGAGGTTTCGAGTTTCTAGGTGTCGCGCGGGAGAACCACAGCCGCATACCAAAAGAGTTTCCGCTGAAAACAGACACGCTGAAGGCGTTCCAGCCTGGAAAGGCTGGCGATTCCGGCGGTCAGTTCATGTGACTTCGCAAACAAGCAAGTCCACTTTTGTGGGTACTCCGATTGGATACCATCCACGCGAGACGCACGACGGTTCCCGCGAACAACGATTGCTCGCAACGCATTGAGTGGATATGTCCATTCGCGTGTCCTGACCGTTTTCCCGAAGTGAGGAGCGTTCCACTTTTGTGGACGACACTTCCCATGTCTTGCTGGAATCCGGCAGCGAGTTTAACTTGCGCACTAGAGAGTCACAGAAACGGTGGCGCTCATAGACAAAAGTTCGGCGCAGGAGAAATGGAGCGCCTTTTCATATTCGTTCGATTCATAGCAATCGCTCTGGTGGTTCTTGAGTGTGGTTCGGCCGCGTTCGCGCAGGGTGAGAAGACAAGCCTGAGCGCGACGAAAGAGACTTTCCAATCTGGCTTTACCGGGGCTGGATCGGAAGGCAGTCGTACAACGGCCGCAAAACCCGGGGGAGCGGAGGACCTGGGAAACCCCTTACTCGGAGGGGAGCGTCATCCGCTCTACCGGTTACGACCCAGCGATGTGGTCGAGATCACTTTCACCGTCGCCCCGGAGTTCAATCAGACCCTGACCGTGCAGCCGGATGGCTACGTCATGCTCAAGGACGCCGGCATGGTCGAGGTCCAAGGACTGAATCTGGAAGAGTTCAGCCTGGCGGTGCAGAAGGCCTATCGAGGATACCTGCACGATCCGCAGGCAGCCGTGTCTCTGAAGGAATTCGAACGGCCGTACTTCATCGTGGGAGGCGAAGTCGGAAAACCTGGAAAGTACGAATTGCGGTCGGACACGACTGTCGCCGAGGCAGTCCAGGTTGCGGGAGGGTTCACGCAGCAAGCGAAGCACTCGCAGGTGGTGCTGTTCCGGCGTGTGAATGACGATCTTGTCGAATCCCGGTTGCTGAATCTGAAGAAAATGCTGAAGCAGGGCGGCCTTCAAGAAGATGCACACCTCCGGCCGGGCGATATGGTTTTTGTTCCACAGAATTCGATTTCAAAAATCGCCCGATTCCTTCCCACACCCTCCATGAGCATGTACTTCAACCCGGCACAATTTTAGAGAAGGATTTCGACATTCGCATGCCATCAGACGAAGACCCAATTCGTGGTCGGGACGAAACACCAATGCCAACGCTTCGGGAGTTGGCAATGGTGCTGTTCCGTCGCCGAGGGGTCTTCGTCTGCGTCTCAGGGTTGGTGTTGGCGGCGGCAGTCCTATATGCCATTACGGGAACGAAGTACCAGGCGAACATGAAGGTGCTGGTACGAAGAGGTCGCGCCGACGCACCCCTGAGCGCTGCGGAAAGCGCTCCCTTGGACCTGACGCGGATGGCGATTACAGAAGAGGAACTGAATTCCGAAGTGGAGTTGCTGCGGGACGATGATGTGTTGCGGCGAGTGGTGGAAGACACCGGCGTGGGCGGTCGCGATTGGCTCCATTTCCTGCGTCTGGGAGAGGGGAACGCCGAGCGAGTGGAGCGGGCGGCGCGGCGGCTAGCCAAGAAGCTGAAAGTCGAGCCCATAAAGAAAACAAATCTGATTGCCGTTAGCTACGCGGCAGATGATCCGCGGGTGGCAGCGAGAGTGCTGCAAGCGGTGGAACATTCCTATCTCGAGAAGCACATGGAGGTGCATCGTCCGGCCGGGCAGTTGCGCTTCTTCGATCAGCAACGAGGAGAGTCGAGACTGCAACTGGAAGAGACTAAGGGAAAGTTACTGGAGTTCAGTGCCAGACACGGGGTGGTGGCGGCGGCACAACAGCGCGATTTGGCACTGCAGAAGCTGAGCGAGGTCGATGCAAATTACAGGCAAACGCGTATCGATCTCGCCGAGACGCAACAGCGTGTGTGGGAACTCCAGGATCAAGCTGCGAAGCTGCCAGAACGGACCACAACGCAGGTTCGCATTTCCGACAATCCAGAATTGCTGAAGGCATTAAAGGCGAGCCTACTGGATCTGCAATTGAAGCGGACCCAGTTGCTGACGAAGTTCGAACCCAGCCATCGCCTGGTGCAGGAAGTCGATCAGCAGATTGCGCAGGCGGAGGGGACGATCGCCACAGAGAACGCCTTGCCGTTGCGCGACGAAACGACCGACAAGAATCCGCACTACGAGTGGGCGAAGTCGGAGTTACAGCGGGCGCAGGTGCAGTTGAAAGCGTTGCAAGCGCGCGAGGCAGCGACCGTTACGCAGGAGTTCGCTTATCGCACGATGGCGCGGGGACTGGGTGAGGACGCGATCACGCAAGACGATCTGCTGAGCCGAGAGAAGGCCGCTCAGGAGAACTATCTCTTTTACGTAAAGAAACAGGAAGAAGCCCGGATGGACGATGCGCTCGATGAGCAGGGAATCGTCAATGTGGCGATCGCGGAGCATCCGGTGGCTCCGGCTCTGCCATTGTGGTCGACTTGGAGCGTGCTGGCCCTAGGATTGGCAGTCGCCGGAGCGGCAGGCACAGGTGCGGCATTTGCAGCGGACTATGTGGATCCGGCATTCCGCTCGCCGGAGGACGTACTGACGTACTTGAATTCTCCGGTCCTGGCATCGTTGCCGCGGGCGAGAAGAGAGAGGCTCTCCGCATGAGGGAAGGAATCCTGAACGTGGAGGTCCTGTTTGGAAGGGCGACCGAACGCGAAACAGCGCGTCCGGAAAAGGTGAACCTAAGTCAGGCAGGAGGATGGAATCCGGAGCACTTTGCGCGAGAGCAGATTCGATCCCTGGTACAGCACGTGTTCCTTTCGAATAATGAGCGTCAGGTACGTCAGGTGATATTCAGCGCGCTGGAACCGGAGACGGACGTGCGCGGTATCTGCCAGCGAGTCGGGGACGTATTGGCGCTTGAGACGGAAGCGAACATTGCCGTTGTTTTGCAGGGTGCAGCAGCACCGCCAGCGGGGGGTGTCGATCGAGTCGCCGGGGGCGGGAGCGCGGGGCTGCGTCAGGACGCGTGCAAGCTACGCAGCAATCTGTGGCAGGTGCCGGCTGCGGGAACTAATAGAGATCAAGGCACGTCCGCATTGTTGCATTCACATCTGGAAGGGATACGCAGGGAGTTTGAGTACTCAATTGTGGAAGGGCCAGCGGCCGGCGAGTCGAACGAAGCCACGCTCATGGCACAGTTCGCGGATGGGATCATCCTGGTATTGTCGGCCCATCGCACGCGGCGAGCGATGGCACGCAAGATTAAGGAGAGATTGGAATCGGCGCAAGTGCATATTCTCGGCACCGTGCTGAGCAACCGGGTATTTCCAATACCGGAGCGAATCTACCGGCGGTTGTAGCGAACTCGAGATTTCAAACCAGGGAGTGAAATTCACCGACATGTCTTCCCCACTTCTCAATCCGGAGCGACCAAAAGCGCAACCTCCCGACTGGGCACGGCTGATTCCGGGAGAAGCTCCCGTTTTTCGTGGCAGCCGTAAGAGACCCGTACAGTCGTGGAGGTCCCTCCCGTCAGAAAAAGTGTCAGAAATCCTGACGGGCGATCCGTTGAGAGGGACGGAGAATGCGCTGACCTTGCTCATGCCGGGTCCGCTGCAGAATCGAATGGCAAGCCAATGGGTTCGCTGCACCGCCGCTGATTTCGCACTGGTGGCACTGGACTGGCTTTTGATTGGGGCGCTGCTGGTGCCGCTGCGAATGTTGTTTCCGCATGTCCGGACATTCGGGTTTGCGGCTGGAGCCCCAGTGTCGCTCCTAGGGATCGCTCTGTTGCATGCGGCCCTGATCACTTTGATGGGATACACGGAGGGACTTCATGCGGGAGGCCGCGATCTGCGGCGGCAGGCTCGCATTCTTGGCAAGTCGGTGCTATGGGCAACGGCTCTGTTGTGTCTTGCGAACGGGTTGCAAGGCGCGTCTTGGGCCACGGGTGCTTTGTTCTGCGGAGCCGCCGTGTTGCACTTTGTCGCCCTGTGGACTTGGCGGTGGCAGAGCGCGAATCAGAGCCGTAGCTCGCAGCGCGGCGGTGAAATGCGTAACGTCCTGATCGTTGGAGCTGGGGGAGTGGGGCGGCGCGTGGCGTCGTATGTTGAGGAGCATCCGGAGGCAGGCCGCGTTTTGTGTGGGTTGCTGGATGATGACAGGCCGATGGGTAACGGAGTGATCGGACGAGTGGGCGATTTGGCCCGGATGGCGCGCAGAGGATTTGTCGATGAGGTGATCCTGGCGGCGCCGCATGATCGAGGGCTTACAGTTCAGGTGCTGCGCGAGGCTCAGCGTCTCCACCTGGATGTGGAGATTGTTCCTGAACTCTTTGGGTGCAAGCCCGCGGGAATGGAATTCGAGCGAGTTGGCGATTTGCCTGTGATTTGCTTACACGCAGAGCGCTTGCCTGCGGCTGGACTCGTGCTGAAACGAATCGTGGACGTGGCCGGCGCAGGTCTGGTCTTGACGCTGCTGTCGCCATTGCTTGCGGTGATCGCGGGTCTGGTCAAACTCGACTCGCGGGGGCCGGTCTTCTACTGTGCTCAACGCGCTGGGCGAAAGGGAAGACGGTTTCGCTGCTGGAAATTTCGCACCATGGTGAGCGATGCAGAGGCCTTGAAGGAGACTCTGCGACAAAACAACCAGCGCTCGGGCCCATTTTTCAAGATCGCAGACGATCCGAGAATCACGCGAGTGGGCCGCCTTCTCAGACGCTACAGCCTGGATGAACTGCCTCAGCTTTGGAACGTGGTGAAAGGCGACATGAGTCTGGTGGGACCGCGCCCGCATCCGTTGGACGACGTTGCGGGCTACGAGATCGAACACCTGGCACGTTTGGACGTCACGCCAGGAATCACAGGACTGTGGCAGGTGACGGCGCGGCGGGATCCATCATTCCAACGAGGCATGGAGTTGGATCGGGAGTACATACGGACGTGGAGTCTGCGCTCGGACCTGCGAATCCTATTGAGGACTTTCCTGGCAGTGGTGCAGGGGAGCGGCGACTGATGCAGCCGATCGCGCTGAGACCGGCTGCATCCGGGGTGGGGGACAATTTTTCCGTCTGGGCGGGTCAGATCGTTCTGAGGCCCTTGCAGGCCCTGATGGCGGCACCCTGTCTGCTGTTTCTCGCGGCGCTGACCGCGATGTTGCTGCGGCATCCGGATGTAGCGTTCTATGAAATTGATCGCATTGCATTCGGATTGCTTGTCGTAGGAGTCGTGGGACGAGCAGTGGTCCTGCGGCAACGACTCGTGCTGGAACGCGCGTCCTGGCCAATGATCGGCCTGATGGCTATTGCTTTAGCCAGTGTACTAGGGCAGCCGTTCGACCACGAAAGCTGGAGTCTGCTCGCGTCTAAGCTCATAGTCCCGTTCACGCTGTTTCATCTGGCGGGACTGATTTTCACCAAAGAACGACGGTTCAAGTATTTTGAGTCGTTTGCCTTGCTGGTGCTGGCCTATCTGAGTTTTACGGCGATCGCCTTCCTGGCGGGCTCGCGTTCACTGATCTTTCCGCGTTTCATTCTCGACGAGAGTCTGGGTTTTCACGCCGACCGGGCGCGAGGTCCGCTGCTGCAGGCGGTGGCAAACGGCGTGTCTCTGAACATCCTGGGATTGTTGGCTTGGCATGCCTACGGGAGGGGAACCGCGCGAGGAGTAAAGGTTGCCCTATTGCTGGGGTCCGTACCAATCGCGATTTTGGCGACGATGACGCGGGCGGTTTGGTTATCTTTTGCCGGAACGGTGGTGGCCCTGCTCTTCCTTTCGAAGAAGCGCAATCTGCGGCGGGCCGGACTGGGATTGGTTTTGATGGCGGGAGCAGGACTGGCGGTGGTTCTGAGTTCCCACGGTTTTGGGGACGCGTTGAGCGATCGCCTCGAAGAGCGCGGCCCTGTGGACTATCGCGAGGCAGTGTACGCGGGCGGCTGGGAGATGTTTCTGGAGCGTCCGCTGACGGGATGGGGCTTTCACCAGATGCCCGGAGAACTTCCCCGGCATGTGAGCGGATACGACGAGAAGGTGCTGTATCCGCACAATACCTATTTGGAGTTGCTGGTGGAACACGGAGTGGTTGGGCTCGGACTGTATCTGTGGCTGATGTGGGAGATGTGGCGGCTTGGCCGGGGAGCAATTCCGACGACGGAAAGAACTGAGTTTCTCGATTGTCAATTTCATCAATTGTGGCCGATCATGCTCGCCGTGTATTGGGTGAATGCGGCGATGGTGGTAATGAGTTATCAGTTCGTGAATGGGCTGCTGTTCACGATGGCTGGCATGCTGGCTGCACAGAAACGCAGGGCCGAGGCCGTCGCTTCATGGTGACCGTCGCCTATCTCGCCAATCAATTTCCATCGGCAGTTGAGCCCTATGTCGTCGAAGAGATTGAGGAGTTGCGCCGACGGGGAGTTCGAGTTGTAGCGGGAACGGTGCGGCGGCCGTGCGCCGGGCAGACAGCGATAGACAGCCGACCCGAGGTTGTATTGCTACCGCCCTCTGCAATGCTTTTGCTGCGAGGGTTGTGGCTGGGTGCGCGGAAATGGAAACGGATCTCGTCTCTTGTCGCACGCGTTCTCTTCCAAGGTACGGAAGGACCCCTGCAACGACTGAAAGCCCTGGCACATACGTGGCTGGGGGCGTGCTACGCGGTCCGTTTGGAGGGTCGAGAGATCGATCATATCCACGCCCATCATGGATATTTCGGGTCTTGGATCGCGATGGTGGCAGCAAGGCTCCTGGACGTGGGATTCAGTATGACGCTCCACGGGTCAGACTTGCTGATGCATGGTGTCTATCTCGATGCCAAACTCGAGAGCTCTACGTTCTGCCTCACGGTGTCTTCGTACAACCGGAGATACATTCTGGACCATTATCCCCGCGTGGATCCGGAGAAAGTGGTGGTGGCACGTCTGGGAGTGAACATAGCGGAACAAGCGGCGCTCCCGGTCCCGAAGCCTAAGACGAGCGGTGAGTCTTTGGTGCTTCTGGCGGTGGGCCGATTGCACGCAGTAAAGGATCATGCGTTTCTAGTTCGAGCATGCGCCGAACTCCGCAACCGAGAAGTGCAATTCGAATGCTTGATCGCGGGCGAGGGGCCAGAGCGAGCTTCGCTGGAGCGCGACATTCGGCGATGCGATCTGGAGGGGCAAATCAGGCTCCTGGGACACGTGCCGCGCGAACAATTGGATTCCCTGTATGACCGGGCCGACGTGGTCGTGCTTACGAGCCGGAGCGAAGGAGTTCCGCTGGTGCTGATGGAGGCCATGGCGCGCGGAAAGATTGTGCTCGCGCCGGCGATCACTGGAATTCCCGAACTCGTAATCGCGGGCAAAACCGGCTTCCTCTATGAGTCTGGATCGTTGAGCGATTGTGTTGGGCAGCTGCTTTTTATTCGATCCCTGATGCAGTCATCCGATCAACCCTATCTTCATCCCTATATCCGCTCGTCAAGGCGGCAACTCGACTGGATCCGGCATTCGGCGCGAGTGCAGGTTCGCCACAACTTCAATCGCGCCAGGAATCTGGAATCATTCGGCAACTTATTTCTAGAGCGGATCGCCCCGCAGTCGGAGAGTACTTCTGATGAGAATCTTGTATTGCAACAAATATAACTATCCGTTTAGCGGGACGGAGGTTTATCTGTTCGAAGTCATGGAACTGATGCGACGGCAAGGCCATGAAGTGGCGTTGTTTTCCATGGCGGATCCGCGCGGTGAGAAGACTCCATACGACCAGCACTTCGTTCCGCACATCGATTTCAAAGCCGACGCGGGATGGTGGCAAAAGGCACAGCGGGCGGGGCATGCCATCTACTCCACGGACGCGCGGCAACGCCTAAGAGCAATGATTCAGGAGTTCCAGCCAGATGTGGCACATGTCCGCAACATCTACCATCACCTGTCGCCGTCGATTCTGTGGGAACTGAAATCACACAACATCCCGATTGTGTACCACCTCAACGACTTCAAGCTTCTCTGCCCGAGTTACAACCTGGTGTCGCGGGGGCAGGCGTGTGAGGCATGCAAAGGGGGTCAATTCTGGAATGTCTTGCGAGGGCGGTGTTATCCGGGAATGGATGCGCGGATGGCCTTGACGACCGAGGCCTACGTCCATCGTTTTCTGGGTACCTACCGCAAATGCGTGGACTCGTTCCTGGCGCCCAGCCAGTTTGTGCGAGACAAGTTCGTCGAACACGGCTGGGATGGAGACAAGTTTGAAGTGCTGCCGCATTTTCAGAGGACTCACCCATGGCGAGCGCCGAAAGGGGACGATCATGCGATGAACGCGTCTCTGTTGTATTTCGGCAGGCTGTCGGCGGAGAAGGGCGTTGACGATCTGCTGCGTGCAATGCAACAGGTTCCGCAAATGCAGTTAACTGTCGCCGGCGACGGTCCTCTGCGTTCAGAGCTGCAGGAGTTGGCAAGTTCACTAAATCTCGGCAACGTCAAATTTGTTGGGCATGTGGGATCAGCGGAGCGGGACTCGCTGATTGCCCAGTCGAGATTTACCGTTTTGCCTTCGCACGCGTACGAGACTCTGGGGAAGACCATCCTTGAGTCGTATGCGGAGGGACGGGCGGTGGTGGCGTCGGACTTAGGTTCCAGGCGCGAACTGGTGCATCAAGGCGAAACGGGATTCCTGTATCGCGCGGGAGATGTGAATCACCTCGTGCAAGTGATCCAGATCTTGGACGCAGAGCCGGAGTTGGCGGAGAGGATGGGACGCGCCGGGTGGGAGATGGTACGCCAGCGCCACGAACCGGGGGGGCACTACCGGAAATTGGTGAGTCTCTATGAGGCAGTGCATCAAAACAATCGGGCCGGGAGCGTCGGGCCTGCCGCAGCGAAAGAGAAACCGCGGCGGCTGTCCCTCCATCGATTTGCAACAACTAGGAATCAGAGTTCGGGAAAGCGGAAGCTGAAACTGCGGGTCGCTTTCATTGGCGGACGCGGTGTGATCTCGAAATACAGCGGAATCGAAACCTACTATGAAGAGGTGGGACAGCGGTTGGCCGACATGGGGCACGAAGTTACAGTGTATTGTCGCAACTACTTCACTCCGGCGCTCGCGGAACACCGTGGCATGCGCTTGGTTCGGCTACCCAC
Source organism: uncultured Acidobacteriaceae bacterium (assembly GCA_963788555.1). GTDB lineage: Bacteria > Acidobacteriota > Terriglobia > Terriglobales > Acidobacteriaceae > Sulfotelmatobacter. Next base: position 726,341 of record CAWBHM010000009.1, read on the forward strand.
GCTTCGTTCCAAGCATTTCGAAACGGTCATTCACACACTTCTGAGTACGGCCCACGCGCTCACGCAACCATATGACATTGTCCACTATCACGCGCTCGGTCCGGCCTTGTTTTCGTTTGTCCCGCGCATTCTGGGGAAGAAGACCGCTGTTACCGTGCAAGGACTCGATTGGCAGCGAAAGAAATGGGGAGGGTTGGCTTCAGCGGTATTAAAGCTGGGAGAACGCGCTTCCGTGCAACTTCCCAACGGAACCATGGTGGTGTCGCAGACATTGCAACATAGATATCGGGAGATGCACGGGATCGAAGCGTTCTATGTTCCGAATGGCGGATTGCTGCGGGAGAGGAGCCAGCCCAAAGCGATTCTGGAGTGGGGGCTAGATCCGGGGAAGTATGTCCTGTTTCTGGGGAGATTTTCTCCGGAGAAGGGGTGCCATTTGTTGGTGGAAGCGTTTGAGCAGCTCGACACGGACGTGAAACTGGTGATGGCCGGGGCGGCAAGCTACTGCGACGAATACAGCCAGGAATTGCGAACGCATGCCAATGATCGAATACGCATGCTCGATTGGGTGTCGGGCGAGACGCTCGATGAGCTACTAACCAACGCCATGGTATTTGCTTTGCCCTCCGACATGGAGGGATTGTCGCTTGCGTTGTTGGATGCGATGGGGGCAGGACTGTGCGTGCTAACCAGCGATGTTCCTGAAAACCGGGAAGTAGTCGAAGGAGCAGGATTCACATTTCAGTGCGGGAGTGCGGCAGATTTGGCAGACCGCCTGCGCTTCCTGATTGCGAACCCGGCGGTACGCCAGGCCGCGGGCCTTGCCGCGAGAAGCCGCATCAAAGAGCAATATCAGTGGCAGAAGGTTGCAGAAGATATCGAGAAGGCGTACTTCAGATTGTTAGGATGGGAAGCCCAAGAGGCAGAAGCCAGTAAGCCGGGTGCGAGAGCTGCCACAGTCGAGCAAAGGGATCCGGCCGAGTTGCGAGCAGGATAGACCCCGGGAGTGAATCCGATCGTGAAATGGGCGTGAGTTGATATTTTCTGACGGAAAAAGGGCAACATTTGAACGAAGGACGGGGCTAACCTCGTCCTTTTTTATTACAATCAAGTCCGTGGTTCGCGAAGAGGGCTACGAAACGCAATCGCCCCTATCCCGCCACAGTGTGCATGAAAAATACCATTCTGGTCACTGGCGGCGCGGGATTCATCGGGTCCAACTTCATCCTGCAGCAAATGCAGAATGAACCAGCCTCGATCCTGAATCTTGACAAGTTGACGTACGCAGGGAATCTGCACAATCTGGAGAACCTCGCGTCTGAGCGGCGGTATCAATTTATTCACGGGGATATCGGTGACCGCGGGGTCGTGCAGCAACTTCTGGAAGCGCACCGTCCGGGCGCCATTGTTCACTTCGCGGCGGAGAGCCATGTCGACCGCTCCATTCGCGGCCCGGAGGATTTCATTCGCACGAATGTCGATGGGACGTTCGCACTGCTGGAAGAAGTCCGAGCTTACTGGAGCGCGCTGCCGGAAGGGGAGAGCCGGACTTTCCGGTTCCTGCACGTGTCTACCGATGAGGTGTACGGCTCGCTCGGCCCGAACGATCCACCATTCAGCGAAGCCACACCGTATGCTCCGAACAGTCCGTACGCAGCGTCAAAGGCGGCGTCCGATCATCTAGTCCGCGCCTATTTCCACACGTACGGTTTGCCGACCCTCACGACAAATTGCTCGAACAACTATGGACGATTTCAGTTTCCGGAAAAGCTGATTCCGCTGATGATCCTCAACGCGCGGGACGGCAAATCGCTGCCGGTCTATGGAGATGGCAAAAACGTCCGCGACTGGCTCTACGTGGAGGATCATTGCGAGGCGATCGCGACCGTGCTGCAGCGTGGGATTCCAGGAGGAACCTATAACATTGGCGGCTGGAATGAGAAGCCGAACATCGAGATTGTGCAAGTGATCTGCGACCTCATGGATGAGTTGGTGCCACGCGCAGGAGGTTCCCGCCGTGAGTTGATCACTTTTGTGAAGGACCGGCCGGGACATGACCGCCGCTACGCAATCGATGCGCGCAAGATCGAACGGGAATTGGGTTGGAAGCCGAAGGCCACATTCGAGGACGGCATTCGCAAGACCGTCAGCTGGTACCTCGAGAATGATTCGTGGGTGAGAGATGTGACTAGCGGAAGCTACCGGCAGTGGGTTGCCACGCATTATTCTGGGTAGGTCGAGGGAACCGGCGCATCTACAGACTCAAGATGAATAAAAGCACGAGGTACAAGGGCATTCTTCTGGCGGGCGGGTCGGGCACCCGCTTGTATCCAGTGACGCAGGCAATGGGAAAGAGTCTTCTTCCTGTATACAACAAGCCTATGATCTATTACCCACTTTGCACGCTGATGCTGGCGGGTATTCGGGACATTCTGATAATTTCTACGCCAGAAGACGCGCCGAAATTTCAGGAATTATTGCGCGATGGAAGCCAGTTCGGGATTCATCTACGATATCAAGTGCAGCCCAAACCCGAGGGTATAGCCCAAGCATTCCTTCTGGCCGAAGAGTTTCTGGATGGCGATCCGTGCGCTCTGGTGCTTGGCGATAACATTTTCTACGGGCACGATCTGGCTAAAGACCTGCGAGGTGCAGCCGAGAAAGTTCATGGAGCTCGGGTCTTCGCTTATCCAGTGCATGATCCGGAGAGGTATGGTGTCGTGGAGTTCGATGGCGGCGGGCGCGCACTGAGCATCGAAGAAAAACCGAAGCAGCCGAAATCTCGATATGCAGTTACTGGTCTCTATTTTTACGACAGCCAGGTGGTGGAAATTGCGAAATCGCTGAAACCCAGTGCGCGCGGCGAACTCGAGATCACAGACGTCAATCGAACGTACCTCAAGATCGGGCAACTGGAAGTTGTGGTCATGGGCCGCGGTATGGCATGGTTGGACACGGGAACGCACGAATCCTTAATGGACGCGGCACTTTACATCCAGGCTATCGAAAAGCGACAGGGATTGATGGTGGCGTGTCCCGAAGAGATCGCATATCGCTCCGGCTACATTACAGACGCACAAGTGGAAAAGATCGGGAACACTATGAAGAGCAGCAGTTACGGATCATACCTGCTGCAACTTTTGCGCGAAAAGGTTTTCTGAGATGACTGGCTCCTCGGGAATGCGTAGAGCGATGGACACGATGAAGAAAATTTCGACCTCTCTCCCGGGCGTGGTCATCCTGGAGCCCCGGATATTTGGAGACGAGCGTGGATTCTTCATGGAAAGTTATAACGAGAGAGTCTTCGCGGAATTAGGAATTGAGCAACGGTTTGTCCAGGACAACCATTCCAGTTCACGTCGCAATGTTTTGCGCGGACTTCACTATCAAATCAAGCAGGCGCAGGGAAAGCTGGTGCGCGCGGTGGAAGGCGAGATTTTGGACCTTGCGGTAGACCTGCGCCGAACTTCTCCGACGTTTGGCGGATGGGAAGCAGTCCGCCTGTCCGAAGAGAACAAAAGAATGCTCTGGATCCCGGCGGGCTTTGCGCACGGATTCCGCGTCATTTCGGACAAGGCACAGGTTTTGTACAAGGCGACCGACTACTATGCTCCGGAACACGAGCGCACGTTAGCTTGGAATGATCCAGATTTGAAGATTCAGTGGGAGTTGGACTGCGATCCCATCGTGTCGGCAAAGGACCAGCGCGGTATTTCTCTGCGTGACGCCGAGACATTCGACTAGCCTGCCAGGAAAAATCACGAAATGAGAGTGACAATATTTGGCGCCTCCGGTCTTTTGGGAAAGGCGCTCATGCCCGAGTGGACTCGCGACGAAGTTGTGGGCCTCTCTTCCCGTGACGTCGACATTCGCGAGGCGAATCAGGTGGAAAAAATCGTAGAGCAGACGCGTCCCGATTGGATTGTTCTGGCCGCAGCTTATACGAACGTGGATGAATGCGAGAGTCATCCCGATCTGGCCTTCGCGGTGAACCGCGATGGGGCGGTCAATGTGGCCGAAGCCGCGAAGAAAGTTGACGCCAGGCTGTTATTCCTCAGTTCCGATTACGTTTTCGACGGGAAAAAGAATTCGCCGTATGAAACGGGAGACGAGCGCAATCCGCAGAGCGTTTACGGACGGTCGAAGGCCGAGGCGGAAGTTCGCCTGCTCGAGGTGCTGCCAGAGTGCTGCATCGCACGGACGTCATGGCTGTTTGGCCCCGGCGGAAAGTGCTTTCCAGACACGATTCTGAAGCTAGCGGCGACACGACCGGCGTTGGACGTTGTGAACGACCAACGAGGCTCCCCGACATATTCCGCGGATCTGGCGAAGGCTATCATCGGGTTATGCCATGCAGGCGCGACCGGACTTATCCACGTAACGAATTCCGAAGATTGCTCGTGGTTTGAATTCGCGCGCGAGATCGTGAAGGACGCGGGTCTCGACTCTGAGGTGAGGCCGGTCAGTAGTCAGCAAATGATGCGTCCGGCGCCGCGACCGGCGTACTCCGTGCTTTCGCCGGACAGCGTGCAACGGTACGGGATCAACATGCCCACGTGGCGGGATGCGCTGCAGCGATATTTGGAAGAACGTAACAACTGAGTTTTTCTTGACATTGCTTCGCCTCGACTGAGGCTGATACGATGCGGCGGGGTTCTGGGCCCAGTGAAGTCCATCCTGAATTACATCGACGGGCAGTTTGTGCGCGGGAGGCGGGAGTTCGCCGACGTGAATCCCGCGGACGGCAGCGTGATCGCGCAGGTCGCGGAAGCCGACGAAAAGCTGATCGACGATGCAGTCAGGGCTGCACGCAAGGCGTTACGAGGGGAATGGGGGCGTACCGGAATTCGCGAACGTGCTGCGCGACTCGCGAAAGTAGCAGACGCGATCGAAGCACGCTTCGATTGCTTCGTGGCGGCCGAGGTGGCCGATACGGGCAAGCCGCTAGCTCTCGCTTCGAGGTTGGATGTGCCCCGCGCCGCAGCGAATTTCCGGGTATTCGCCGATGTGATCAAGACCGCGGGCCTGGAATCTTTTCACACGGAAACGCCCGATGGAAAGAGCGCACTGAACTATGCGGTGCGGAAGCCGCTGGGCGTCGTGGGTATCATCACGCCATGGAACCTTCCGTTGTTGCTGCTGACCTGGAAAGTGGCTCCTGCGTTGGCATGTGGCAACACGGTAGTGGTGAAGCCGTCTGAGGAAACTCCGGCAACGGCGACTCTTCTAGCGGAAGCGATGAAAGACGCTGGAATTCCTGATGGCGTCTACAATGTTGTTCACGGCTTTGGCCCAGATTCTGCAGGGCAATTTCTCACGCAACATCCGGATGTGAATGCGGTGACGTTTACTGGTGAATCCCAGACCGGAGCTGCCATCATGAAGACAGTCGCAGCGTCGGTGAAGCCAGTATCGTTCGAACTTGGCGGCAAGAATGCGGCAATTGTTTTCGCCGATTGCGAATTTGATGAAGCGGTGAACGGAATCAGCGAAACCGCGTTCTTGAATACCGGGCAGGTTTGTCTTTGCGCGGAACGAGTTTATGTTGAGCGCGCGATCTTCGGCAGATTCGTCGACGCTCTGAAACGTAAAGCAGAGAGCCTGCGAGTCGGTTCCCCCTTGGAAACGACAACGGATCTCGGGCCGCTGATTTCGTCGCAACATCGAGAGAAAGTTCTCTCTTACTACAAACTGGCCCGCGAAGAAGGGGCTGAGACGGTCACTGGCGGCGGTGTTCCTCGGTTTGGCAATGCTCTGGACGGAGGCTTCTATGTGCAGCCGACGATCTATACTGGGTTGCCGGAATCGGCGCGCTGCGTGAAAGAAGAAATTTTCGGCCCTGTCTGTCACGTTGCGCCCTTTGATACTGAAGAGGAAGCGGTCGGCATGGCGAACGATACGAAGTACGGGTTGGCAGCGTCGATCTGGACGACGAATTTGAAGCGCGGCCACCGCGTGGCGCAGCAGATGAATGTGGGAATCACTTGGGTAAATTGCTGGTTTCTGCGGGACCTGCGAACTCCTTTTGGGGGTGCGGGACTATCGGGAATCGGACGCGAAGGCGGAATACACTCACTGAACTTCTATTCCGAGTTGAACAACATCTGCGTCCGCCTCTGATGGGTTCGCCGGAGCGATCGGGCACGATACATGGGGAAGATCTCGAGTAAGGTGATTGCGGGAAAGGCGAAGCCGCGCGGCAAGTATCCGCACGTGAAGCGCGCGGGAGATTTTTTGTTCGTGTCGGGGACGAGTTCGCGTCGCGCCGATAACACAATTGCCGGTGCGGAGGTGGATGAATTCGGAACGACGCACCTCGATATCCGGATGCAGACGAAGGCTGTCATTGAGAATGTGCATGACATCCTGAAGAGCGCTGGTGCACAACTGAGTGATGTTGTCGAAGTCACGACTTATCTCGTGAACATGAATGATTTCGCGGGATACAACGACGTGTACGGCGAGTATTTCGGTTTCGATGGACCCGCTCGAACGACGGTAGCCGTACACCAGTTGCCCCATCCGCATTTACTGATCGAAATTCGCGCTATGGCGTACAAGCCGGAGAAATAGGAGCTTCCATGCCGTCCATCAAAAGCCTTAAGGCGTTCAACTTTCAGGCTTGGATTGAAGAGAATAAGGACAAGTTCAAACCGCCCGTGGGCAACGCGCAGGTTTGGGAGGACGGTGAGATGATGGTGACCGTGGTTGGAGGTCCGAACCACCGCCGCGATTATCACGACGATCCCACTGAGGAATTCTTCTACCAGTTGAAGGGAAATATTTTTCTTCGCATCATGGAGACTCCCGGCAAACCTCCACTCGAGATTCCAATCAAAGAAGGTGAAATCTTCCTCCTGCCCAAGCATATGCGGCACTCGCCACAACGCCTGCAGGAAGGCAGCATCGGCATGGTGGTGGAAATGCCGCGTCCAGAAGGCGCTTTGGACGGGTTCGAATGGTATTGCCAGAATTGTCACCAATTACTGCATCGTGCGGAAGTGAAGTTGAAGAGCATCGTGCGAGACTTGCCACCTTTGTTTGAGCAGTTCTACAGCAGCGAGAGCCTGCGCAAATGCAAGCACTGTGGCGCGGTTCACCCGGGCAAACAGTAAAAATGCCAGTCATCGATATTCACAATCATTTCTTTCCGCGCACTTGGCCCGACCTGGCGGAGCGCTATGGCACTCCCAATTGGCCGTGGATCAAGCACACCGAAGCTGGAAAAGCAGAGATCATGGTGGGAGATCGATTCTTCCGTCACATCTATTCTGCGTGCTGGGACCCGGAAGTCCGCCTGAACGAGATGGACCGGGACGGCGTCGAGATGCAAGTGATTTCTGCCACGCCTGTCTTGTTCGCCTACGACCGTCAAGCAGAGCATGCGCTGGATTGTGCCCGCTTGTTCAATGATGCGTCGTTGGAGCTATGCGCGCAGGGCAAAGGCAGGCTGAAGTCGTTCTGCCAGGTTCCGCTGCAGGATATCGATGCTTCGTGCAAGGAGCTGAGCCGCTGCGTGGGCGCCGGCCATCTCGGGGTTCAGATTGGCAACCACGTCGGAGAGAAGAATCTCGACGATCCCGGGATCTTGACATTTCTGCATCATTGCGCGAACGAAGGGGCGGCGGTGCTGGTTCACCCGTGGGACATGCTTGGGCAGGAGCGCATGCCAAAGTACATGATGCCGTGGACCGTGGGCATGCCCGCCGAGACGCAACTCGGGATTGTCGCGATGATTGTGGGCGGCGCGTTCGACAAACTGCCGCACAACTTGCGGATTTGTTTCGCGCACGGTGGTGGAAGCTTCGCATTCTTGTTGGGGCGATTGGAGAATGCCTGGCAGCATCATCCGGTGGCGCGCGGTGTGTGCGAGTTGCCGCCCAGCCAATATTTGAATCGATTTCACGTAGATTCCGCCGTGTTCGACGAGCGCGCACTGCAGTTTTTAGTCGGTACCATGGGGACCGGGCATGTGATGTTGGGTTCGGACTATCCCTTCCCGTTAGGCGAGCATCGTGTTGGCTCGTTGATTCGTTCGAGTCAATCGTCCGCGGCTGTAAAGGATCGCCTGCTGGGGGGCAATGCCGCTGAGTTCTTGGGCCTCCAGCGCGCTGGAGACGAGAAGCGAGAAAGTGCGGGAGACGGCGGCCCGATTGTTCCGCAGGGCGAACAGCTGACTTACAGTTCCTATCTCAAGGTTCCAGAGCTACTGAAACTCCAGCAATCACAATCTTCTCCACAGCATCACGACGAGATGCTGTTCATCATCGTGCACCAGACCTATGAACTGTGGTTCAAGGAATTGTTGCATGACCTGGACGCCGTGGTCGCCAACTTGCGAGCTGCGGGAGCAAATCCAAAATCCCGCGACGAGGTGTATGAAGCGGCGCGATTGCTGCGGCGCTGCACGGAAATTACGAGGGTGCTGGTTGAGCAATTCACAATTCTCGAGACGATGTTGCCTACGCACTTCCTGGCGTTTCGGGGCAAACTCGAGCCGGCCAGCGGATTTCAGTCCGAACAGTTTCGTGAGTTGGAATTCCTATGCGGACTGAAAGACGAGAAGATGTTGCGCTATCACCGGCCAACGCCGGAGGCGCATGCCCTGCTGGAACGCAGACTGCGGGAGTCGTCATTGCACGACGTTTTTTTCGATGCCCTGCGGAGCATGGGTAAGTTGACGTTTTCTGAGCATGCGACGGAGCGTGAACGATTCGACGCTCGGGCAAGGGCTGTGCTTTCGTTGTACCGCGACGAACAGAACAATCGTGACTGGATTGACGTATGCGAGCGGCTAACGGAGTTTGATGAACTCGTAGTCAGTTGGAGACTGCGGCATATTCAGTTGGTGGAACGTGTGATTGGCGTGCGCATGGGAACCGGTGGAAGTGCAGGCGCGTCTTATCTGAAACTCACCTTGGACAAGAAATTCTTTCCGGAGTTGTGGGAGGCGCGCACTCTACTGACGGAGTAGCCGAACATTTTCGTTTCGCCGCGTGGTTCATCGTTTTCATCTTCATCATGAATGCTCAAGCCGAGACCATTTCACTGATTGGCGCCGGCCTCAACGGCCCTCTGCTGGCGCTCGGACTGGTCAGGCGCGGCTTCCGCGTTGAGATCTTCGAACGACGGCCGGATATGCGGCGCGTTCGAATGAGCGCCGGCCGATCGATCAACCTGGCACTCTCGACTCGTGGGATTCATGCACTGACCGAAGCCGGATTGTGGAATGACATGCGGAAGATCATCATTCCGATGAAGGGAAGGATGATGCACTCGGCTGCGTCCGAACTTACGTTCCAGCCTTATGGGAAAGATGATGCGGAGGTCATCAATTCGATCTCCCGAGCTGAATTGAATATTGCCTTGATGAATGCCGCCGAGCAGCAAGGCGTCGAGATCTATTTTCAACAACGCTGCTCGGGGATCGATCTGAAGACCGGAGCACTCAAGCTACGCGACGAACAGACCGGCGAGGACCGGACGATTGAATCGAGAGTAGTGATCGGCTGCGACGGATCCGCTTCGGCGATTCGCGGGGAGATGCTGAAGCTAGGCCGCTTCAACTTTTCGCAAAATTATCTCGACTACGGATACAAAGAGCTGACCATTCCCGCTGGCCGGGACGGAAAGCACGTTCTAGAGCCGAATGCCCTGCACATCTGGCCGCGCGGCAACTACATGTTGATCGCTTTGCCGAATGTTGACGGGACGTTTGCGTGCATTTTGTTTCTTCCATTTGAGGGGTGCGACAGCTTTGCGCAATTAACCACGCAAAGATCCGTGATCGAGTTTTTCCAGGCGCGATTTCCGGATGCTCTTCCTCTCATGCCCGATCTAGCAGACAATTTCTTTGCCAACCCAACGGGTGCGATGGTGACGATCAAATGTGCGCCATGGCATGTCGAAGGGAGAGTCCTGCTGCTAGGCGACGCGGCGCACGCGATTGTTCCCTTCTTTGGGCAGGGAATCAATTGCGGGTTTGAAGACTGCACCTGCCTATGGGAACTGATCGATCAGCACGGAGCAGATTGGGAGCTTGTCTTCAGCGCATTTGAGAAGGCTCGCAAGGTCAACACCGACGCGATCGCGGATCTGGCGGTCGAGAACTTCGTCGAGATGAGAGATCGAGTTGCCGATCCTCGCTTTCTATTTCGCAAGAAGGTGGAATTGGCGCTGGAAGCAAAGTATCCGCATCTTTTTGTGCCCAAGTACGCCATGGTGACTTTTCACCGTGTCCCCTACGCGACTGCTTTGAGGCGCGGACAGGTACAGGACCGAATGCTGACTGATCTTATTGATTCAATCGATCGCGTCGATGACCTTGACTGGGGCAAAGCTGACCGGTTGATCCGCGGCGAACTAACGCCGCTGGAGCTGGCCTCGTGACCGACTCAGCCTTTCAGGCGAGCGAAGCCTTCGCGCTCGCAATGGATGCCCGCGATCCCCTGAAGCATTTTCGTGAGCGCTTTTACATTCCCAAGACCACCAGCGGGGATGAGTGCATTTATCTATGTGGACATTCATTGGGACTTCAGCCGAAATCTGCCAGCTCCTATCTCGATCAGGAACTGGAAGCCTGGGCCCAGTTCGGGGTGGAAGGACACTTTCACGCAAGGAATCCGTGGATGCCGTATCACCGTTTGCTCACGCAGCAGACCGCAGAGTTGGTCGGAGCGCAGCCAGCTGAAGTTGTCGTGATGAACTCGCTCACCGTGAACCTCCACCTGATGATGGTTTCGTTCTATCGCCCCACGAAGGAGAGATACAAGATTCTCGTCGAGCGCGGAGCGTTCCCCTCGGATCAGTATGCCGTGAAGTCGCAGCTTCGCTTTCACGGGTTCGATCTCGCAACATCCCTTCTCGAACTTACACCGCGAGAGGGAGAGACTTGCCTGCGCGATGAAGACGTCGAATCTTACATCGAACGCGAGGGTGATTCGATTGCCCTGATCCTGCTGGGCGCGGTGAATTATGCGACGGGACAACTCTTCGACATGGCTAGCATCACGAAGGCTGGGCATCGCAAGGGTTGCGTCGTCGGATTCGACCTGGCCCACGCCGCGGGGAACGTCCCTCTTCGTCTTCACGACTGGGCACCAGACTTCGCCGTATGGTGCAGCTACAAGTATTTGAACGGTGGACCGGGATGCGTTGCAGGATGTTTTGTGCACGAGCGCCATGCGCGCACTCGGGAAGTTCCACGCTTCGCAGGATGGTGGGGACATGATGAAAAGACCCGCTTCCAGATGAGACCGGACTTTCAACCGATGTCGGGAGCGGAGGGCTGGCAACTGAGTAATCCTCCAATTCTGGCACTGGCGCCTCTACGGGCCTCGATGGAAATCTTTTCCGAGGCTGGATTGGAACGTTTGCGAGACAAGAGCATCTCGCTCACGGGCTACATGGAGTTTCTGCTGACCCACCACCTTTCTGCGAAGTCTTCCATTATTACCCCCGGAGAAAAAGCGCGCAGAGGTGCGCAACTGTCGATCCGAGTGCCGAGTGATGGCCGCCAACTCTGCAATCGATTAGCTGCAGCCGGCGTCATCGGTGATTGGCGTGAACCGGACACTTTCCGAGTCGCTGCCGTGCCGCTATATAACTCATATCGGGACGTTTACCATTTCGTGAAGCGTCTTGCCGCCGTACTTTAACGCACCAACGGCCAGCCTGATCCCCTCAATCTGATTACCGTAGTAACGCAGTCCTCATGGTCGACTGAACATACAATTTGAAGCGTGGGAAATTCTCCGCTCCAGCACGCCCGGAGGTGGACAACTGTCGTGTGCGCGGTTGTGTGCGCCCACGTGGTGATTTCGATCCTCACGCCTCGCGGATTTGCTCTGACAGCTTTCGGAGACATTCTTCAGAATGGCGTTTTACTCTGCGCGACCATCGCCTTTGTTGCTAACCTGCGAACGGCTTCCCCAAAGGCCCGCCTCTTCTGGGCTCTGATGGCTCTGGGGTTGGGTATGTGGCTGGCCTCGCAAATTATGTGGACCTATTTCGAGGTCTTCTTGCGGCATGAGGCGCCGAATCCATTTATTGGGGATGTAATTCTTTTCCTGCATATTGTTCCAATGATGGCTGCGGTCACGATCCAACCGCACGTGCAGCAGGATGGCCGCTCGATCCGAGCGGGAACGCTGGATTTCGCGTCTCCTGCTGATTTGGTGGTTGTTCCTGTATCTTTTCGTTGTCATCCCGTGGCAGTATGTGCACCCCGTGGAATCGGTTTATGGCAGAAGTTTTGACCTGCTGTATGTCTGTGAGGAACTTGTACTGGCAGCGGGCCTGATCGTTGTATGGAGGCGGAGTCGAGGGGCATGGCGACGCATCTACTTCAATTTGTGTGGAGCGACGTTGCTTTACTGTGTTGCGTCACTCATCGCCAGCGAGGCCATCGATCTTCATCTTTATTACACAGGCAGCCTATTCGACGTTCCGCTCCTGGCAGGCATGGTTTGGTTTGTTCGCGTCGGATTTCTGGCGCGCGAGACCTTCACGGAGAGTCCGCTCGAAGAGCCGGCTACGAGCGGTTACGGAATCTGGAAAGCGCGGCTTGCCATGATCGCCGTCCTCGTGACTCCTTTAATGATGGCTTGGGCACAGTTTGGCGGAAGTGTGCCCCAAAGAGTCCGCACTTATCGCTTGCTGCTGACAGTTGCAGTTATGCTTGTCATGGGGGCACTGGTTTTTCTGAAGCAGCACTTGCTCGATCGGAGTTGCTAAGTCTTCTACATTTGTCGCGCCACAATCTCGATGAAATGTGCCGTCTCAAGGACGAACTGGAGAATAAAGAACATTCTCTGCGCTGGCATAGTCTGGAATTGCAGCGAAAGAATCTGGAACTGCAGGAAATCTCCTTCACCGACGTACTCACCGGCATCTGGAACCGGCGCTATTTGGAAGAAATCCTGACCTCTGAGGCCGAACAGGTCCTTCGCAATTATCAGCGTGCGCGAGGGAGATGAGATCCGCAAAATGGATCATCGCGACCTGGTGTTCATCATGGTGGACGTGGATTTCTTTAAGGAAGTGAACGACCGTCACGGTCATCCTGCCGGAGATCGGTTGCTACAACTCGTAGCGCAGCGACTTTCAACGGTAGTGCGGAAGTCCGACGTGCTGGTGCGTTGGGGCGGTGAAGAATTTCTGATCATGAGCCGCTCGACCGATCCGTCGGGAACCCCCGCGTTCTGCAGTCGCGTGCTGGAGGTTATGGCGTCGGAACCGTTCGACCTGGGCCATGGAATTACGGTGACAAAGACGTGCTCGGTCGGATGGGCCGCGTATCCTTGGAGCCGAGGTGCGTTTGAGGCGATTTGCGCCGAGGAGTCGATCGCTCTGGCCGATGCCGCGCTGTACCAGGCCAAGGCGTCAGGCAGAAATCGTGGCGTTGGCATTGTGGCGGCCGATGCGGCCAGCCAGAAACCCGAGATGATTGATTTGGTGTCTCTGCGAGAAGGCAAAGCTCCTTTCGCGCGCACTATCAGAACCGCATGTCCGGGGTCGAAGGTGGAAGTTGACGCGCGGATTGAAACCGTAGAGCCTGTCAATCGATCCTCCACATAACCTTTCATCCTCCGCCCTCTCATTGGGGGACGTTTCCCGAATGCTTGACCTGCGCGAGCGCGTTGACTACATTGGGTAGCCGGCTTCATGGGCGCAGAGGCATAAATTCTAATGAATGCAAAAACTCATTCGCGCAAGACAGGCCTTCGTCAGAAGGCGCAACTGATGTCCGCATCGGAAATTGAACGCACGCTGGTGCGGCTCGCTTACGAAATCGTGGAAAAGAACGGTGGGGTCGATGGTTTGGGATTGGTCGGAATTCGCCGCCGCGGCGTTCCGATCGCGGAACGTCTGGGCAAGATCATCACGCGCATCGAAAATGCCAAGGTGCCCGTGGGAACGTTGGATATCACGTTTTATCGCGACGATCTCTCGACACTTGGACCCAAGCCGGTGGTGCAGGAGAAAGAGATTGGCTTCGAGATCGAAGACAAGAACATTGTGCTGGTCGACGACGTCCTCTTTACCGGACGTACGACGCGTGCCGCGCTCGATGCACTGTTTTCGCACGGCCGCCCACGGCGTGTGCAGTTGTGTGTGCTGATTGATCGCGGACATCGGGAGATTCCGGTCGAAGCAACCTTTGTGGGCCGCAATGTGCAGACTACGTCGAACGAAGTGATTGAGGTTAAGCTGACCGAGATCGATGATGCGGAAAAAGTTCTGCTGATGGAGAAGTAGAAATCGCGAGAATACAGATTGAAAAAAAGGACGGTGGCACGGGCCACCGTCTTTGTGTATTCGGAGTGATCCAATCGTTACGCGATCCTGCGTGCAGACCGCCTTGGTTTGGGTGTAGAGGTTGAGACCGTCGTGCCCCATCTCGCGGCCCCAGCCGGACTGCTTGTAGCCGCCGAACGGCATCGCGGCGTCGAAGATGTTGTAGCAGTTGATCCAGACGGTGCCGGCACGAAGTTGCTCCGCCATGCGATGAGCCTTGCCGATGTCGCGTGTCCAGACGGCGGCAGCCAGGCCGTACTCGCTGTTGTTGGCGCGGGGAATGATCTCTTCCGGATCGGTGAATGGCATTGCGGCCACGACCGGTCCGAAGATTTCTTCCTGCACGACTTTCATGTTTTCCTGAGTGTTCACCAGCACCGTGGGCTCGACGAAATATCCGCGGTCACCGGCTTTGTGTCCACCGACCAGGGCCTTGGCGCCTTCAGAGAATCCCGATTCCAGGTATCCGCAAACTCGATTCAGTTGCTCTTCGGAAACGAGTGGACCCATCTGGGAGTCGGGCTCCAGACCGGAACCAACTTTGATCTTCCGGGCATGCTCCGCGACACCTTCGACCACCTGATCGTAAACCGATTTCTCGACGTACAGGCGTGAGCCTGCACAGCAGCACTGTCCATGGTTGAAGAAGATGGCGCTGGCAGAGCCGGGAATTGCAGTCTCGAGATCGGCGTCTTTGAAGACGACATTGGGTGATTTACCACCCAACTCCAACGAAACTTTCTTCAGATTGCCGGCGGCAGCGTGAACGATCAGCTTGCCGACTTCCGTCGATCCGGTGAAGGCGACCTTGTCGACGTCAGGATGCGCGGCCAGCGCGGCGCCTGCTGTTTCGCCATAGCCCGGGACGATGTTGACCACGCCTTCGGGGAATCCGGCTTCCATGATCAGATCGCCGAGACGCAGCGCGGAGAGCGGAGTTTGCTCTGCTGGCTTCAGCACAACCGTGCAGCCGGTGGCCAGCGCGGGGCCCAGTTTCCACGCTGCCATCAGCAGCGGAAAATTCCACGGAATGATTTGTCCGACCACACCGACCGGCTCGCGCAGCGTGTACGCGAGATATTTCGCGCCCGGCGTGTAGGGAACCGATAGAGGAATCGTATTGCCCTCGATCTTGGTGGCCCATCCGGCCATGTAGCGGAAGAGGTCGACGGCCAGCGGGACGTCGGCGGCCTTGGCAATGTTCAGAGGCTTGCCGTTGTCGAGGCTCTCGATGTATCCGAACTCTTCGGTATGCTGTTCGAGCAGGTCGGCGAGTTTCCAGATCAGGCGGCCACGTTCGGACGCGGTCATACGGCGCCAGGGGCCATTATCGAAAGCTGTGCGAGCCGCCTTGACGGCCTGATTGATGTCTTCGCGATCACCTTCCGCGACTTGCGCCAGAACTTCTCCGGTCGCGGGATTGTAGGTCGGGAAGGTTTTGCCGGAGGCGGCGTTGACCCACCTGCCATTGATCAGCATTTTTCGTGGTTTGTCGATGAACTCCGCGACTTGCGGATGAATCTGCGGGGAAACTGCGATGCCCATACGTCCTCCTTGGTCAAACAGATGCGTGCAAGTGAGAATGATGCCGGGCGAAGAAGGCGACCGGGGTATGCTAGCGCTGGGCGGAAACAAATGCAATCGGCGTGCCAGTGGCGCGGCTACTCGCCGTACGGGACCCAGATGTTCTTGACTTGGGTGGCGTGCTCGAGGAACCAGCGTCCCTCGGCGATCTTCGGGTTGAACCAATCGATGACGCGGCCTTCGTTGGTCCAGACTTGCTTCAGGTTTCCGACGGACATCGCCTTGGCGGCCGCGACCGTCGCTTCGTCGCCGTAGCACCAGATGGCATCGACATCGTCGTGTTCGGCGAGCGTCTTCAGCAGCTGCGAGGCGTATCCGGTCACGATGTTCACTGCGCCGCCGGGCAGATCGCTGGTGTCGAAAAGTTGATAGAGGTCCCCGGTAATGAGAGGATATTTCTCCGAGGGAACGGCAATGACCGTGTTGCCTACCGCGAGCAGCGGCAGCACGAGCGACAAGAAACCCAGGAGCGGCGCATCCGCGGGACAGATGACGCCGACGGTGCCAATCGCTTCGTTCATCGCGATCGCAATATTACGGAACGGCGGATTGTGCACCGCGCCATCGAACTTGTCGGCCCATGCCGCATACGAAAAGATGCGCTCGATGCTAAGTTCGACTTCCGCCGCGGCTTGCTTTTCGCCGACCGCCGCAGCGAGTCGACGGATGATCTCGTCCTGGCGCTGGGCGAGATTTTCCGCGCAGTAGTACAGAACCTGGGCTCGATTGTGTGCCGTGGCCTTGGCCCATGCGCTGGCTTTGCGCGCCGCTTCAACCGCGTTGCGAATATCCTTGCGATTGCCCAGAGGAGCTTCGCCGAGCAGTCGTCCGTCGGGCGAGCGCACTTCCATGCTGTAGCCGGAGTCGGGACGCGCCTGCTTGCCGCCGATGTAGAGCTTGACCGTGCGGTCGATCGCAGGTGCGCTGGTGCCTCGGGTCTCTCTTCCGGATCGTGCGCTTGCGTATGCAGTGAGAATCGCTGCCGTGGCTAATGTCGGAGCATGCTTGAACCATGAAGGCTCCATGTATTCGAGCAAGCCTTCGCGTCCGCCCTCGCGGCCGTATCCGCTCTCGCGATATCCGCCAAAGCCGCAGGCCGCGTCGAACAGGTTCGTGCAATTCACCCAGACGACCCCAGCTTTGAGTTGCGCGGCAACGTGCAGCGCAACGTTGATGTTCTCGCTCCACACGCACGACGCCAGGCCGTACACCGTGTTGTTGGCCAACTCAACGGCCTCCTTCGGAGTGCGGAACGTCATCGCCGCGAGAACAGGACCAAAGATTTCCTGCTGCGCGACGATCGACGTCGGATGCACATTGCTCAGCAGCGTTGGCGGGTAATAGAAGCCGCGCGAGGGCAATACGACTTGCGGCTGCCAGCAGGTCGCTCCTTCGGCGACACCTTGCGCCACCATGCGTTCGATGCGATCCAGTTGCACGCGCGCGACGATCGCGCCAATATCGATCGCTTTGTCGAGCGGAGGACCGATGCGCAGGCTGCTCATGCGGTCGCGAATCTTCGCCATCAACGGTTCGGCGATGCTTTCCTGCATCAACAGTCGCGAGCCCGCGCAGCAGACCTGCCCCTGGTTGAACCAGATTCCGTCGACCAGGCCTTCGACCGCGCTGTCGAGGTCGGCATCTTCGAAGATGATGAACGGAGACTTTCCGCCCAAGTTCGAGCGAGAGGCGTTTGTGGCTAGCTGCGGTCGCGCTCGCGGATGGCGCGTCCAACTTCGGTCGATCCGGTGAATGCAATCTTGTCGACGTCAGGATGCTTCACCAGCGCCTCGCCGGTCGAGCCGTCTCCGGTGACAATGTTGACGACGCCCGGCGGGCAGACCTGCTTCCTGACAGAGTTCCGCGAACACGAGCGCGGTGAGCGGAGTAAACTCGGCAGGCTTCAGGACGACGGTGTTGCCGGTCGCCAGCGCTGGCGCGATCTTCCACGCCAACATGAGCAGCGGGAAATTCCACGGAATAATCTGGCCGACGACTCCGCATGGCTCGTAGTCGGGAAATTCCTGTTCGAGCAATTGCGCCCAACCGGCGTGATAGTAGAAATGGCGCGCCACCAGCGGAATATCGATGTCGCGGCTCTCGCGAATCGGCTTGCCGTTGTCCATGGTTTCGAGAACGGCGAGAAGCCGCGAATGTTTCTGCACCAGTCGCGCGAGGGCATAGAGATAACGCGCGCGCGCATGCGGAGTGAGAGCGCGCCATTCGGCCAGGGCAGCTGCGTGCAGCACGGACTGCAGCGTCGATGTCGGCCGCACTGCCTTGTCAGCAACCGCTGCCAGCTTCTCGCCATTGGAGGGATCGAGCGTGTCGAAGTACTCTCCAGCCGCAGGCGCTTGCCACGTTCCGCCGATGAAGAGCCCAAAGCGTCGTCCGTGACGCTCCAGCCACATGCTCGCTTCTTTCGGATCTTCGGGGGCGGGACCGTACTCCATGCTGACGAATTTTTCGGCAATGCTCATTAGGCTCGCTCGCTTCGTGTGCGTTCTTGCCATCACGCAGTCGCCGCTATGCGATCGGATGACGATACTCGGCGGAGTATCGTCCTGTCGCGTAATGCTCCAGTTGTCGCTCGATGTCTCCCAGCAGACCGCTTGCGCCAAAGCGGAACAGCTCCGCGCGCATCCACGACGGGCCTAGCTCTTCTTTCATCATCGCGAGCCAGTCGATGGACTGTTTCGCCGTGCGAATTCCGCCGGCAGGCTTGAAGCCAACCGCCATTCCGGTTTGCTGTGCGTATTCGCGGATTGCGCGAACCATCACCAGGCTCACCGGGAGTGTCGCGTTCGTCGGTCTCTTTCCCGGTCGATGTCTTGATGAAGTCTGCGCCCGCCATCATGGCGACAAAACTCGCACGCGCCACATTGCGGAAGGTCAGCAGGTCGCCGGTGCCGAGAATGACCTTCATATGCTTCTTGCCGCAAGCCTGCTTGAACGTGGCAACTTCGTCGTAGAGTGCCTGCCAGCGTCCGCCGAAAACGTGAGCGCGCGTGATCACCACATCGATTTCGTGCTGCTCCCGCTTCGACCGAGCGGCGAATCTCCGCGACACGCTCGGCGAGCGGCGATAGTCCCGCAGGAAATCCAGTGGAGACGGCCGCGACGGGAATGCCGCTTCCCTCCAAGGCATGTAGCGCGGTCTCAATGAAGGTGTGATACACGCAAACTGCGCCGACCTTGATGCCGAGTTCTTCGATGCCAAGCTTCTGGACGAGATCCTGCTGAATGGGTTGCCGTGCCTTTGGCGCACAGTCGGCGCACGCGCTCGTCGGTGTCATCGCCGGAGAGAGTCGTCAGGTCCATGCAGGAAATTGCCCGCAGAAGCCAAGCAGCCTGCCATTCCTTTTTCACCGTTCGGCGAGCCACCTGCGTTTGCGCGCGCCGTTCCACCGCGCTGGTGTTGACGCGGACTTCCTGCACCCAGTTCAGGTCGAGAGGAATGCCGGAGTTGGAGAGCAGCGGTCGTCCGGCAAGCGTGGCGATCGTGTTCGACGGCTGCGGTTCCTTGGACGCGATCTTGCTCTTCAGACTTGCGTGCGATATTGGAATAGTCGTGATCGACCGACATTGCAACTTTGCCTTTGCAGCCTTACAACGACGAACCCGTGAGGCCTGAACACGGGCAGTCCCCAGCGTTTGCAATTGTACGGCAGGCAATCTTGCCAACGCGAACTCGCCGATCGCGGATTGGTTCGGCTTCGGCGAATCGGCACAGAAAAGGTTCGCAAGCGTGCGGCAAGGGTTTACAATGGCGCACGATTCATCGCGGTCGGCGAACATTTCACGATATTCGTTTTGCCCTATGGCCAAGAAAACAGTTCTCCGCCAGTGTCCGGAA
Organism: uncultured Acidobacteriaceae bacterium; assembly: GCA_963788555.1. GTDB lineage: Bacteria > Acidobacteriota > Terriglobia > Terriglobales > Acidobacteriaceae > Sulfotelmatobacter. The sequence goes on from CAWBHM010000009.1 coordinate 746,079, forward strand.
AAAGCTGGAACAAGCGGCTGTTAAAGTGATGAGGAACGCGCACGCGCCCTATTCGAATTTTCACGTGGGTGCCGCGATACTCCTGACGAATGGAAAGATCTTTTCCGGCTGCAACGTGGAGAACGCCTCCTACGGCATGACCAATTGCGCGGAGCGAACGGCGATTTTCTCGGCGGTCGCCCAGTTGGGACCGAAGATTGAGATTCAGGCGGTGGCGGTCACGAACGATCATGGCGTCGCGTGTTCGCCTTGCGGTGCGTGCCGTCAGGTGATCTATGAATTCGGTCCTGATGCGACCATCTTCTTTCAGGGGGCCGCCGGGCCAAAGCAGGCGCAGATCACTGAACTTCTCCCGGAAGGATTCCGCTTACAGTGAGCCAGTCGACCGTGCCGCACACATTCCGTGCAATCGATGTGATCCGCAAAAAGCGCGATGGCGTTGAACTCTGTCGCGCGGAGATTGAAGGACTCGTCAACGCGTACACGAACGGCAAGATCCCCGATTATCAAGTATCGGCATGGCTGATGGCGGTCGTGCTTAAGGGGATGACGCGCCCTGAGACCGCAGCCTTGACCGACGCCATGTTGCACTCCGGCGATGTTCTCGACCTCTCTTCGTTGCCCCTCAAGAAAGTCGACAAGCACTCGACCGGCGGCGTAGGGGATAAAACTTCTCTGGTGCTGGCACCTTTGGCGGCTGCTGCTGGCGTTGCGGTCCCCATGATCAGCGGGCGCGGCCTGGGACATACCGGCGGTACTCTCGACAAGTTAGAAGCGATCCCAGGCTTCAACGTGAATCTTCCGGTAACGGAATTCCGTCGCGTGCTCGAAGTCTGCGGCTGCGCGATGATCGGACAAACCGCCGAGATAGCACCCGCCGATCGCAAACTCTACGCATTGCGCGACGTCACCGGCACGGTCGAAAGTCCGTACCTGATTTGCGCGTCGATCATGAGCAAGAAATTGGCGGAAGGGATCGACGCACTCGTGCTCGATGTGAAGACCGGTTCGGGCGCCTTCATGAAGAGTGAGAAAGACGCTGCCTTCCTCGCTGAACTCATGGTCGAGACCGGGGAGCGGATGGGCAAACACGTCGTTGCTCTAATCACGGATATGGATCAGCCCTTGGGGAACATGATTGGCAATGCGCTGGAAGTGGTCGAGGTCGTAAAGGTATTGCGCGGGGAGGGGCCGGAAGATTTGCGTGAACTTTGTTTGGAGCTCGCGGGGTGGATGCTGCACTTGGGCGGAGTTTCGAAGTCGGTCGCGGAAGGGAAGGAGCACAGCGCGGGTTTGATCTCGTCGGGTAAGGCGCTCGAAAAATTTCGTCAGATGATCGAACTGCAAGGCGGCGATTCCCGCGTGATCGATGACGCGAACCTCCTTCCCCAGGCGAAACACAGGACGCAGGTTTCAAGCACCAAGACCGGTTATCTTACATCGATGCAATGCGAACAAATCGGCACCGCTTGCGTGATTCTCGGCGGAGGCCGCGAGCGCAAGGAAGATTCGGTCGATCCCTCAGTTGGAATTGTTTTGCACAAGAAAGTTGGAGATCGGGTCGCCGCTGGCGAGCCAATCGCCACGATTTACTACAATTCTGAGGCGCAACCCGAGCGCGCGCGGAAATTGATCGAGACCAGTTGTGTGATTGCGGAAGGCGCGCCGTCCACGAAGAGGCCTCTCATCCATAGAGTCATCGGAAAGTCCGGGGAGAAAAACTGAATGGGACGCTACACGGGAATTCTTGGACTGTTGACGATGCTCGTGCTCGCGTATGTTTTCTCGACCAACCGGCGCGCCATCCGCATCAAGACGGTCGCCTGGGGACTGGGCCTGCAGATTGTCTTCGCCATTTTCGTGTTGCGCGTTGATTTCGGCCGCCGTGTGTTCCAGGTCGCCGGCGACGCCGCAAATCGCGTCCTGGGCTATGCCTTCGTAGGCTCGGAATTTGTGTTCGGCCCACTTGGCAAGCAAGGTTCGAGCATCGGCTTCATCTTTGCCTTCCAGGTGCTGCCCACCGTCATCTTCATCTGCGCCCTCTTCGCAATCCTTTATCACTACGGCATCATGCAGTTCATCATCCGGATCGCTGCCTGGGCCATGACGCGCATCATGGGGGCCAGTGGCGCCGAGTCGCTGAACGTTGCCGCCAGCATCTTCATGGGACAGACCGAAGCGCCGGTGACCATTCGCCCGTTCCTGCCAGACCTTACCCGCTCCGAACTCATGACCGTAATGACCAGTGGCATGGCACACGTATCGGGATCAATCATGGCAGCCTATTTCGCGTTTGGTGCCGAACCGCGGCACGTGCTCAGCGCGGTCATTATGACTGCTCCAGGTACCATCCTCGTTTCGAAGATGCTCGTGCCTGAAACTGAAGAACCCAAAACCGCTGGGCGCGTCGTCATGAGCGAGGAAGAAACCGAAAAAGAAAGCCAGGAAAACCTGCTTGGTGCCATCGCGCGCGGCACAGGCGATGGCCTGCACATGGCTCTCAACATCGGCGCTATGCTGATCGCTTTTCTCGCGCTGGTCGCGCTTCTCGACGGCATTCTCGGAGGCATTCATCGCCACATCGCGTGGTTTCCGGTGAGCCTGGAGAGCGTTCTCGGCGTGCTGTTCTCGCCCGTGGCATGGGTCATCGGAATTCCCTGGCACGATTGCCCGGCGATCGGCAACTTGCTGGGTACGCGCATGGTGTTGAACGAACTGGTGGCGTTTTCGATGTTGGGACCGCAGCGGGCCGTGCTTGATCCGCGTTCGTTCACGATTGCCACATTCGCACTTTGCGGCTTCGCCAATCTCAGTTCGATCGGAATTCAGATCGGCGGCATCGGCGCGCTGGCGCCGAACAAGAGAGGCGAGCTTGCTCGTCTCGGCGTCCGCGCGATGCTGGCCGGAACCATGGCGAACTTGATGTCGGCCTCCATTGCGGGAATGCTGCTTTAAACTTCAGTCTGTGAAATCGCTTTCAATAAGGACTTCTCGGTGAAACGACTCCGTGCCATCAATAGACTAATTTTGTTTGTGTCGTTCTGCTTTCTCACGAACCCTCTAATCCAAGCACAGCAGCGAGTGATCATTGACACTGATCCAGGCGTCGATGATGCGATGGCGATCCTCCTCGCGCTGAATTCGCCCGAGCTCAAAGTCGAAGCGCTCACCGTTGTTCCGGGAAATGTTGACGGGCGTCAGGGTCTCGAGAATGCGCTGAAGATCGTTTCGCTTGCTGGGCGCTGCGACCTCCCGGTAGCGGGCGGGGCACAGCATCCACTCAATCAGAAGCTGATTACCGCCCAGTTCTGGCACGGCAAGAACGGATTGGCTGGTGTCGAGTTACCGGCTTCAAAATGTAAAGCTGACGCGCGTTTCGGTCCCGATCTCATCATCGAGCTTGTGCACAAGTATCCGCACGCGATCACGTTGATTCCGGTCGGGCCGCTGACGAACATCGCGCTGGCCGTTTCGAAAGATCCATCGATCGTGCCTTTGGTGAAAGACGTTGTCATTATGGGCGGCTCGATCACGGGTGGCAACGTCGACGGCGCTGCGGAAGCGAATATCTACGGCGACCCGGAGGCGGCGGCGATCGTATTCAACGCGGGCTGGATCGTCACGATGGTCGGTTCCGACGTCGGTGAACGAACTCTGATTACGCGCAAGTATCTTGCCGATCTGCAGTTGCTTCACGGACCAGAAAGCGACTTCATTGCGAAGCTCGCGGATTTCTACCTGACGCGGTCGGAAAAGAGCGGCTATCAGGGAGCTGCGATGTACGATCCGCTAGCCGTGGGAGTCGTGATTGATCCGAAACTCGTAACGTTGAAGGATATGCACGTTGACGTGGAAACGCGGGGCGAATTCACCCGTGGAGAGACTGTCGCTAATCGCATGGGATCCGACGAGAACAACGTGCTGCACGGAGATCACTATGAGATCGAGGGTGTGATCGACCTGAAGGCGAATGCGCGGGTATGCCTCGCCTCGGATGCAGACCGGTTCCTGCAACTATTCATCAGCCGTATTAAAGGAAAATAGTTTCAGGCCTCTGGGTCAGCCGTTCGCGCGCGCTACCAGCAGGATTGCCAGGGCGTAAAAAACGAACATCAGCGCGAGGTAGAGTTTCGCACGCGCTGGAGCGCCTGCGAATTCCTTCCAGGCAAAAACTCCCCAGAGCGCGCCCACCATCGGCGCAGATTGGCCGATCGCATAAGATATTGCGACTCCCGTGAAACTGGCGGCGACGAGGTTGAAAACCATTCCCGTGCCCCAGATCACGCCTCCAGCAAGACCGAGCAGATGTCCCGAAGGTGGTCCGCTGAAGAAGGCGCTGAAATTCACTGGTTCACCCACAAGCGGCTTCTTCATGAAATAAATGTTCCAGAGGAAGCACGAGAGCAGAGCACCAAGCGTGAGAAATACGGCAACACTGTAGGGCCCGAGAGCGTTGCCGTGCGTCATCGATCGAGTGACAAAAGGCGCCCACAGACCCATCAGCACTCCCGAAACGATGCAGGTGATAATGCTTTGCCGGGAAGCGGAACGTCCCGTGCCGAGACTTCCGAAAGCTTTGCCGTCGAGGATGACCGCAATCAGTGCGCACGCCACGCCCACTGCCAGAAACAATGCGTTGCCCTTGGGTTGAAGTGCATAACTCAACACGACACCTACCACCAACGCGATTCCAATCGAGACCGGCAGAGCGACCGCCAGTCCTGCCATGTCAATAGCGGCGACCAGCAGTAGATTCGCCAGGTTAAAAATGGCCCCGCCCACCATCGTCGAAACAATGTTCGAAGTGTCTGTGGACTGAACGTTGTTCAAAAAGCTGGACGAATCGTGGCTGGTGCTTCCCATGGTGAAAGCAAAAATCAGGGAAATCAGAAAGATGCCGATAGCGTAGTCCCAATAAAAGAGTTCAAAGCGGTAGTTCTTTACGCCCTTAAAGGTGTTGGCCCACGAACCCCAGCAGATGGCGCTGGTAATCATCATCAACAGAGCAATCGTTAGACTCGGCGGCGTGAACATTCTGGTCTCCCTTGGAAAGTGTGAACTCTACACTTGTTTTCAGCGACCCACAAGTCAGTTGGCATTGTTGAAGACGATGCCCAGCAGATCATGTGCGAGGGTCTGCTATCCTAGCGCCCGTGAAACGCACGTTCCTCATAGATACCGATACTGCTTCGGATGATGCTGTCGCGCTTATCATGGCCTTGCGGGCGCCCGACGTTCACGTCGCCGCGATCACGGTTGTCGCCGGGAACGTGGATCTGAAGCAGGCTACGCGCAACGCACTCTACACAGCAGAGCTCTGCGGTGCGAATGTTCCGATATATTCCGGTGCCGAGAAGCCGCTGCTGCGTCCCTATGAAAACGCAACCTGGTTTCATGGGCGCGACGGGCTTGGAGATCACAACTACCCAGTTCCACAGCAATCAGCCGAAAAGCAGCACGCGGTTGACGCCATCATTGAGAAGATCGAAACGAACCCCGGACTCGTGCTCGTCACTCTCGGACCACTGACCAACATTGCTCTTGCGGTTTCGAGAAATCCCGAGATTGCCGACAAGGTCAGCCGCTGCGTTGTGATGGGAGGAGCGCCTTGCTGCGAAGGCAACGTGACGCCTGCGGCGGAGTACAACATCTGGGTCGACCCGGAAGCCGCGAGGATCGTGATGCGTAGTGGCCTCCCAATCGAGTTGATCGGATGGCATCTCTGTCGCGGGTACGCCGTACTCAGTGAAAGGGATATTCAGCATGTAGAGTCTTTCAGTTCCAAGCTTGCTCACTTTGCCATCGAGTCGAACAGTCACGCTCGTGCGGCCTACAAAGTTCAGACGAATGAAGACGGGATCTGCCTCCCGGATCCAGTCGCCATGTGCGTGGCGTTAGACCCGACTGTAGGAACCGAGTGGAGCGACCATTACCTCGATGTCGAGACTCAAAGCGACCTGACCCGAGGCATGACCGTTGTCGATCGCCTGAACGTTGCCGATGACGAGCGCAATCGAGCTGTTTGGGAACCTGCGCTTCGGGCGCCCCGAGCTAGAGTGTGCTGGACCATCGACAACCAGCGCTGGAAACAATCTCTCTACGCCGCCCTGCGCTAGTTGCAGAGCATGCAGTGCGCTCTAGCCGTTGACTTGCGCATAAGTTGCGCGGCGCAAAAATTCCCCTTGTCCCGCACGGCCAAGGAATTTATCGCCTTCAATAACCACCCTCCCGCGCGAGAGAACGATGTCAGGCATCCCCGTCACCTCGATCCCCTCGAACATCGAGTAATCGACACGCATGTGGTGAGTCTTGGCGCTGATGGTGTGCTTCCGATTGGGATCAAAGATCACAATATCGGCGTCGCTGCCGATAGCGATTGTTCCTTTTCGCGGGTACAGGCCAAACAATTTCGCGGGCGTTGTCGAGACCAATTCAACGAAACGGTTGGCGTTGAAGCGACCAGCGGCCACGCCACCGGAGTAGATCAAACTCATGCGGTGCTCCACGCCGGGTCCTCCGTTCGGGATCTTCGTAAAGTCGTCACGCCCCATTTCTTTCTGCTCCTTGAAACAAAATGGGCAATGGTCTGTCGAAACGACTTGCAGATGATCGTGTTTGAGTCCGTTCCACAATTTTTCCTGATTCCATTTTTCGCGCAACGGTGGAGTGAAAACATACTTCGCGGCTTCAAATCCGGGCGCATCCATATTCTCCAGCGAAAGGTAGAGATACTGCGGACAAGTCTCGGCATAAACCGGAAGGCCGCGGTCGCGTGCTTCCCGAATCTTCTCCAGCGCGTCATTGCAACTCAAGTGAACGACGTAGATTGGAGCACCCGCCATTTCCGCGAGCGCGATCGCACGACCAACGGCCTCGGCTTCGGCGGTCGTCGGCCGAGTCAGAGCGTGATATTTCGGCGCGCGCTTTCCCTCCGCCAGAGCCTGCTGCACGATGACGTCAATCGCGCTTCCGTTTTCGGCGTGCATGCAGACCATCCCGCCGTTCTTTGCGGTCGTCTGTAGAGCCTTGAAGATGCTGCCATCGTCGAGCATGAATACGCCGGGATACGCCATGAACAGCTTGAAGCTGGTTACTCCTTCGTGTACCAGATCGTTCATCTCCGAAAGCTGGCCGCCGGAGACGTCGGTCACAATGCAATGGAAGGCGTAATCGCAGGTCGCTTTGCTGGATGCTTTGCTCATCCATGTGTCAAAGGCCTGCCGCAATAGCTGGCCCTTGTACTGGATCGCGAAATCGATCAAGGTCGTGGTTCCGCCAAATGCCGCGGCGCGCGTGCCGGTTTCGAAGTCATCCGCGCTCGTAGTGCCACCGAAAGGCATGTCGAGGTGCGTGTGAACATCGATACCCCCGGGAAGCACCAGTTTGCCGGAGGCGTCCAAAATCTTGGTTGCGTTTTGGGCTGGAAGATCCGTTCCGATCGCGGTGATCTTGCCATTGGCAATCGCAATATCCGCCGTGTAGTTGTCGATTGCCGTCACCACCGAACCGTTTTTGATAATTGTGTCGAAACCCATCGAGTCCTCCATCGGCGGATGCTGCGCCCGGCCGAGATGAGAAAGGAATTCTATGCTACACTGCCGCACTTTAGCTGTTCGTCATTTCTCCTCTACGAAAGGGACCGGCCATGCAATTCGGCATTGCACTAAAACCTGATATCTCCATCGAGCGTCTCGTGGGCCTGACCAGGCAGGCGGAGAGGGCCGGGTTTGAATACGGCTGGATTTTCGACTCGCACGTTCTGTGGAAGGAACCCTATCCTCTGCTGACGCTGATGGCCACAAACACAGAGCGGATGCGCCTAGGGACCTGCGTGACCAATCCCGCGACCCGAGACTTGACAGTTACGGCCAGTCTATTCGCAACTCTGAACTTGATTTCTGGCGGCCGGATGGAACTGGGCATTGGCCGCGGCGACAGTTCGCGGCGCGTCATGGGAAAGAAGCCGGTGAGTTGGTCGCAGTTGGAAGCTGCGGTTGCGGAGTTTCGTGATCTTACTGCTGGAAAGGAAGTGTTGCACGATGGGCAACCTACGCGTCTCTCGTGGGCGAAGGATTCTCCGCGAGTCTGGGTTGCCGGATACGGTCCGAAAGTTCTGCACATGGCTGGACGCGTGGCCGACGGAATCATTCTGCAGTTTGCCGATCCCGCTTTGATCGAATGGTGCATGGGTTTTGTGAAAGAGGGCGCTCGCGCCGCCGGACGCGATCCGACTCAGATTGAGGTAATGGCCGCCGCTCCCGTATGGGTCTCGAATGACTTGAGCGTGGCTCGCGAGCGTGTACGCTGGTTTCCTGCTCTCGTGTCGAATCACGTGATGGACTTGATTCGACAGTACAAGCCAGAAGACCTCCCACCCGCGCTCACCTCATTCGTGCAGGATCGCGGCCACTATGATTACCAGCATCATTGCGAAGTCGAAAGCAATAACGCCGATTTTGTTTCCGACGAAGTGGTCGATCGCTTCTGTCTGATCGGACCAGCCGAGGATCATCGCGAGAAACTGCGCGCCCTCGCTGCCGTGGGCGTCACCCAATTCAATATTTACCTGATGTGCGGGGACGAAGAACAGACGCTCGACATCTACCACCGCGATGTGCTTCCCGAGTTTCTGAAAACGAAGAAAGGATAGCGGTGCATCTACGCCGCCGCTTGCGGTGCGACGGATACCTGGCCTTGAAGTTTCATGATCGCGTAGTAGGCCGCGAACGAAACCGCGAAGCCCACAAACCAGGAATAGTCATACAGCGCCCGCATGGATGGCACAGCCAGTCCAGCCAATGCGGTGCCCGCTCCTAGCGCCAGCGCGATTACCGCGCCCCAGTTGAATCCCCGTGAATATTCGTAGATCCCTCCCCGCAGGTATAAATCGTCCACTTGTAACACCCGACGCCGGATCACAAAATAATCACAAATCATGATGCCGGCGACCGGCCCGAGAAATGCCGCGTAACCGCCGAGCCATCCAAGAATGAATGTCCGGTAATTCGACATTAGCTTCCACGGCATCAGCGCGATTCCCATGAAGCAGGTGATGATGCCGCCGGTCCGGAAACTGATTCGGCGGGGCCACAGATTCGAAAAGTCATTTGCCGGCGAAACCACATTGGCTCCGATGTTGACGTTCAAAGTGGCCAGCAATATCGCGACCAATGAAATCACGACCGCCACCGGAGAATGAAACCGGCTCAGCAATTGCACTGGATCCCAAATTGCGGTTCCGTAAATGACCACCGTCGCCGACGTCACAACGATACCGACGAACGCGTACAACGTCATCGTGGTAGGCAAGGCCAAAGCTTGCCCAATCAGTTGTTCCCGCTGGCTGCGCGCAAAGCGCGTGAAGTCGGGAATGTTCAATGAAACCGTCGCCCAGAAACCAACTGTTCCGTTCAGGGCGGGGATTAGGAACTTCAGGAAGTCGGGAAAGCTCGTGAACCGCGACGGCACCGCCAACATTGGCCCGAAGCCGCCCGCGGCGTGATAGGCCCACCCCAGTAGGAGCAATCCCACGCCGAGCAGAACGGGCGCGCTGATGCCTTGCAGAATACGGATGTACTCGATCCCCTTGAGGACGACGGCAAGATTGATCAGCCAGAAAAGAAAAAAGCAGACTGCGGTGCCGTAGGCAAAGTTCTTCCAACTCGGAGCCAGAGTCGCAAGCAGTGTGCTGATGGCTTCCCCACCAATCCATGTCTGAATCCCAAACCATCCGCATGCGACCAGTGCGCGCAGTACGGCAGCGAAATTCGCACCCAGCACTCCGAAGGAAGCACGAGCCAGAACCGGGAACGGGATCCCGTACTTCGCGCCAGGATGCGAATTCAACAACATCGGCGCCAGCACGATTACGTTGCCCAGAAAGATAGTCGCGACCGCCTGCTTCCAGTTCATCCCACCTTGAATCAAGCTCGCGGCGAGCATGTATGTGAGGATGTTCACCGACATCGAAATCCACAGCGCGGCGAAGTTATACGTTCCCCAGTGCCGGCGCTCGGGCGTAGCTGGTGCAAGATCCTCGTTGTACAGGGGGCTCGACTCGATTCGAGAGCGAAGTTGAGATTGGGCCGGAGTTGTCATTAGATTTTTTATTCAGACGCCACAGAAACTGATGGCAACAGCAGTTTCAATCCGCCGCAGCAGAGGCTCCACTCTGCGTCGTGATAGGCCCATAGCTCTCGGGCCGGCGGTCGCGAAAGAACTGCCAAACTTTGCGCACCTCTTCGATCATGTTGAGATCAAGATCCGCAACCACGACTTCGTCCTTATCGCGGCTGGCTTGGGCGATGATCTTCCCTCGCGGATTGCAGAAATAGCTCTTCCCGTAAAATTCGCCGATGCTCCAAGGCTTCTCAGTTCCTACGCGGTTGATTGCTCCGACAAAGTAACCATTGGCTACGGCATGTGCAGGCTGTTCGAGTTCCCACAAATATTCCGAGAGGCCCGCGACGGTAGCGGATGGATTGAATACAATCTCGGCGCCGTTGAGTCCCAGAATGCGTGCACCCTCAGGAAAATGTCGGTCATAGCAGATATACACGCCGACGCGCGCATACTTCGTTTCGAACACGGGATAACCCAGATCGCCCGGAGTGAAATAGAACTTCTCCCAGAATCCAGGATGGCAATGCGGAATGTGATGCTTGCGATACTTGCCGAGGTAGCGACCGTCCGCATCGATCACCGCGGCCGTATTGAAATATACGCCAGCCATCTGCTCTTCGTAGACGGGAACCACAATCACCATGCGATGTTTCGCCGCCACCTTCTGCATGAGGCGAACCGTGGGCCCGTCGGGCACGCGTTCCGTCAACTCGTACCACCGCGCATTTTGTTCCGCGCAAAAATATGGCCCGTAAAAAAGTTCCTGCAGGCAGAGGATCTGCGTTTTCTTGCGCGCCGCCTGCTCGATCAGCTTCATATGCTTATCGATCATCGCCTTCCGGATCTGCGCGAGGGGACGTTCGGTACTGAGCGCGTTGCTGGCTTGAATCAGGGCGCAGCGGACATTGCGGGGCATGGGGTCCTCCAGAAACGAACTGTCGAGGACCGAAACTATAACAGAAATGCCGCATCCCACATGGTCAAGAACACGCCTCCGCCGTTGACACGTTCCCACTGCGCTGACTAGACTCGCCCTTCCTCAAACTTTTCGGAGGAAACGGCAACGAACATGGCAAAGCGCCCTCGAATCGCGGTGGTTGGCAGCGCCAACATTGACCTGACGACGTTCACGAATCAGTTTCCCAAGCCGGGCGAGACCATCTTCGGCCAGAAATTCGATTTAGGGTTCGGAGGCAAGGGCGCGAATCAAGCCGTTGCGGCGCGACTCTGTGGCGCCGAGGTATTCATGGTCGCTCGCGTCGGCAGCGACCTCTTTGGCCCCGCCACCATCGAGAACTTCCGCAAGCAGGGAATTGATCCCACACACGTGAAGCAGGTTGAAGGACTCTCCAGCGGTGTTGCGCCGATCTTTGTGGATCCCAATGGTCAGAACCGAATTCTCGTCGTGAAGGGTGCCAACGATGCGCTCCAACCCGCCGACGTCGATGCCGCTGCTGAGACGCTGAAATCCGCCGACTGCATCGTGCTGCAATTCGAGATTCCCGTGCAGACCGTCTATTACACAATTGAATTTGCGCGGAAGCATGGAATCCGCTGCATCCTCAATCCCGCGCCTGCGCAACCAGTCGACCTGAGTGCGCTGAAGGACCTGGACTACTTCGTTCCGAACGAGAGTGAAGCTGAAACGATCACTGGCAGCCCCGTGAAGAGTGTCGAAGACGCGAAACGATGCGCCGAGAAGTTGGTTGCCAGTGGCATTCGACGCGTGATCATCACGTTAGGTTCGAATGGATCATTAATCGCAGGCCACGATGGATCTGAGCACGTGCCTCCCTTCAAGGTCAACGCCATCGACAGTACGGGCGCGGGAGACGCCTTCATTGGCAGCTTTGCCGTTTTTCTTGGTGAGGGCGTGCCCGAAAAAGAAGCCGTGCGACGCGCCAATCTCTACGCAGGCTTGTCGACGACCGGTGTAGGAACGCAAAAATCCTTCTACGATCGTGCGCGCTTCGATTCCGAGTGGGCGACTCGCTCGTAAAGCAGTTCTATCGCTTTGCACAACTTTCTGGTCACGCATTAATTTCAACAATCAATATTGCGAATCCGTTTTCCGCATCAACCGATTTCGAAAGATTGATGCGGCTAATCTTTTCCTACTACGAAACTTCTTGACTAACCGTTGAGCGGCAATTTATAAGCCGTGTCTACGGTCCCGGGGACCTCCTTGCATCGGGGAAGGGGAGGTTTTTTTGTTTCGTGCGGTGTCACCACCGAAAGGGGTTCAACAATGTCGAGCCAAAAGGCGCGCTTCGCGGTGATTCTCTGTTCGTTGGTATGTCTGTTCAGCCCGCTCCTTCGCGGGCAAGCGACCGGAAGCTTCTCGGGAACGATGTCCGACAAATCCGGCGCAGTCGTATCGGGGGCTAAAGTCACTGTTACCGCTCAAGGCGACGAACCTCGTCCCGCGACGCGACAATCGGACGACACCGGGCATTACCTCGTCCCGTTGCTTCGGTAGGACTAATACACCATCCGGGTCGAGGCTCCGGGTTTTAGACCCGCGGAAGCGAAAGACGTTCGCTTGCAGGTTGACGAACACCGCGAATTGGATTTCAAACTGGTCAGCCAGCATCGGTCACCACGAGCGTAGAGGTGAATGCGACGGAAGTTGCGGTGGAGACTCGAACCCAACTCTCGGCCAGGTTATCACCTCCGAAGCAGGTAGCCGAATTGCCTTTGAACGGACGCGATTTCGTGCAGTTGGCGACATTCACGCCGGGCACTACTCAGGAAACCAATCCGAACAGCTTCTTTACGCAGGCGGCTAGCAGCGAGGTGGCGACTCGTGGAGCATTCTCGCTTTCCGTCGGTGGATCGCGCGCACAGAGCACTGACTGGCTGCTCGATGGCGAGGACAACAACGAACTGGACTGCCGGTGGAATCGCAATTTTGCCTTCGACATCGACGCGATCCAGGAATTCAAGGTTCTGACTTACAACTATTCCGCGGAGTATGGCGACGCGCGCAGGTCCGACAGTTTTGGTGACGACGAAGTCCGGATCGAACAATTTCCACGGCTCGGTGTTCGAGTTCTTCCGCAATACCTACCTGGACGCACGCAGCTATTTCGCTTCGCAAAAGGGAGCAGTTCAATCTGAATCAGTTTGGCGGATCGCTGGGCGGAGCGATCAAGAAGGACAAGACGTTCTTCTTCATCGACTACCAGGCGAAAGGACAGCGTCACGGCATTCCGTTCAGTGGGCTTATTCCGACGACCGCGATGATGAATGGAGATTACAGCTTCGATCCATTGGGCGTGGCGCGTCCCGGTTGGGACCCTATCACGCACGAACCCCTGCCAACAATGCCGATGGCTTCGGCAATATCAACAGCCCATATACGTTCGGTCCGTTCCAGTGCGACGGCTCCGGAAACCCCATTGCTCCAAATGCCGATGGCTCGCAAAATGCTGGAGCAAATTGCAATAAGATTCCTGCAGCCATGTTCGATCCGGCCGTCAACCCGTCGGTGGATCCGTCTGGCTTGGCCATGATGAAGCTTTATCCGCAAACCAATGCGATCAATAAGAACACCCTGACTCAATTACTCGAATGTGCCGGTGCGGAGCGCTGAATGAAAGGCAGTTTGACGTCCGCCTCGATCACAACTTCTCGAGTAAGGATTCTGCATTTGGTCGCTTCAGCTACGATCAGGCGACCAAATTCGTTCCCGGGGGCTCACATGGATTTGCCGAAGCCAACGCCTTCGGCAGCACACAAATACATCACCAATCACGGGCGCAATGTGGCGCTATCTGAGACCCACATATTCCGCGACCGCAACATCAATCAGGTCACGGTCGGCTACAACCGGATCTTCAATCACATCCTTTCATTCGGAAACGGCACCTGCGAAGCAGCCAATATCGGAATCCTCGGTGCGGATCTGAACACCAAGTGCCCGAACGGGCTACCTGGCTGACGTCTGAACCAGTCGAATAAGGACTGCATCAGTTGCGGCATGAGCGTCCACTCCTGATGAACAACTACTGGGCCATCGGCGATCGCGGATTTGCTCCTTTCCAGGGCGGAACCAACGTGTTCCGATTTCCGACTCCTTCGACATGATTCGCGGCAAGCACGACATCAGATTGGTGGCGGCTTCCGTGCCAGCAGATGAACGTGAGACCAACGCCTTCCAGGACGGCTTCTACGTCAACTTCGGCGCTTACCGGCGATGCCACGGCGGATCTCTTGTTGGGTCAGTAGGCGGAGCAATTCACGATCAGACGTTCTAGGTGCGACGACCGGCCGCCGCTGGAAATTGTTCCGTCCTTTCGTCCAGGACGACTGGCGGGTAACGCCGGATCTGACTTTGAATCTAGGTGTGGCGTGGGCTCTAGTAACGCCGATCACCGAAGCGCACAACCGTCAGGCCAACTTTGACTTTAACAAGGGCACGTTCTATGTAGCTGGCACCGCGCCCTACGGTGCTTGTTCGATCTGCGTGCGCTCGGACCGCGTCGGCATCCAGATGGATAAGACTGCTATCGAGCCCCGTATTGGATTGTCCCTGGAAGCCGATGGGTCGCAGACGACGGCCGTTCGCGGCGGCTACGCCATTTTCCACGATTCGTCCTGGAACCAGGGTGCGCAGGGCCTGTGGGAGAACCCTCCGTACTTTGCTGAAGTCCGACAATTTCTTTGGTCCTTGCCCGTTTAATAACGCGGGCCAAGCACAGCCCCTGAACTGCGGCAATCGATATCTGTTTCTTCAACCCGACCAGAACACAACTTGGTGCCGATTACGACTCCCCCGAGTCCACAGTCGATTTCCCGGTACGCTTCAGTCGCAGAATCTCAATTTCAAGCAGGGCCTCGTGCAGCAGTTCAACGTGAACATCGAGCACCAGTTGCCTGGAAATGTCGTGCTGACGGCCGGGTATGCGGGTTCTCGCAGTTCTCACATTCTGGTCGGACGGTTGAACCAGAACGTCGGATCGCCGGGTGCCTGCGGCGGCGTCGTCCCTGGATACACCTTGGGTTGCGGCTCCGGCGGCGCAGCATTCGCGCCCAAGTGGGGCGCGCCGATCTTCCATTCGCTTTGACCATCGCCAACAACAACGACGTTGGCAACGCCCACTACGATTCGCTCCAGATCAAGGCCGAGACCAAGAGCAGCGCGTCATGGACTTTATGCCCTGCTCGGCTACACGTAGTCTCGCACGTTCGACTCGGGTATGCCCGATGGTCTTGGCACGTTCCCGGGCGCGACTACTTTCCGCTTGCCGGGGACTGCAAAGCGGATTGGGGCTTGTCGCAGCTGAATCTCAACGACAGCTTTACGGCCAGCGTCTCGTATGACTTGCCATTCGGCAAAGGCAAGCAGTTTGGCAGCAACTGGAATGGTGCTACCAATGCGTATTCGGGAATTGGGAAGTGAATGTCATTGAAAGGGCAACGTCCGGGTTCCCACTGTTCGTGGTCGACAGCGCAGATGGGTCAGGTGTGTTCTTCTCCTGGAATGGAAACAACCTGAACCAGCGTCCCGATCAGGTTGGTGACCCGAACAGGGCCGGACCAGTGGCCGCCAATCCCGGTTGCATCGGCGCCCATCCAAAGTCCATACTATTCAGAACTGGTTCAATCCTTGCGCTTTGCACAAGCGCCGCGGGAGAGCTGGGCGACTGCAACGCGGGCTCCCGTCTACGGTCCTCGCTTCGTAAACACGGATTTCTCTATCATCAAGCATTTTCCGCTGCCTCTGCGAGGGCACCGGTCTGGACTTCCGGGCTGAGTTCTTCAATGCCTGTTCAACCATCCCGCAGTTCTATTGGGAGGTGCGGGTGGCACCGGCCAGAGCAGGACATCAATGCTTCGAGTACCTTCGGAGTATCAACGAACGGTGAATAACGCGCGCGTGATTCAGTTCGCTCTTAAGCTCACGTTCTGGGCGAGAAAGCGCCGTTCACTTTCGGGCAGACGGGCATCGCTCCGGTCTGCCCTTAAATTTTGCAAGTGACAAGTCGGAGAGAGAATGAAGATCGCAGGCGCCTTTCGGAATCGTCGCCCTCGGTTTTGGCTGTTCTCGCGTACGTCTTGCGCTTCGCCCAGAAAATCAAAGTCATCGTCGACCAGGATGCTCGCGGTCCCGGAACAAGCGACCAGCAAGCCATTCTCGTCTTCCTGCAATCCGAGAAGTTCGACGTGCTCGGCATCACTACCGTCAGCGGAGATCAATGGGTGAAAGAAGAAACGCAGCATGTACTCCGCCTGCTCGAGATTTCCAACCGGACCGATGTTCCTGTGTATCAGGGCGCTGTTTACCCGCTGCTCAATTCCAAAGAAGAAACCGAGCGCTGGGAGGCTTTGTACGGAAAGTTCGAATACAAAGGCTGCTGGACGGATTTTGAACCGAACCGCTCCACCAAATTTCGCGAGCCCTATCATGAGCCCAACGTTGTGCCTCCCATGCCCGAGGGGGAACCGCATCTTGAGGCACATCCCGGCACCGCAGCGGAATTCATCGTGCAGATGGTGCACAAGTATCCGGGAGAAGTAGTGTTGTGGGCCGGCGGCCCGCTGACCAACTATGCGCTCGCTTTGAAGCTTGATCCATCGGTCGCCACACTCGCCAAAGAGTTCGTGCTGATGGGCGGAGGTCTCTACGCCGACAAGGGCGCCATCGACACCGGGGCCATCGACGCTCGGCGTGAATTCAACTGGTGGTTCGATCCCGAGGCCGCGCGCGTCGTCCTGCGCGCGCCGTGGAAAAAAATGACCATCACGCCGATCGACATCTCCGTGAAGACTCGCTACACCACGGAGATGAAGGCTGCCATCGCGAAAGCGGGCACGCCCGTGACTGACTACCTCGACAAGTATTCCTTGCCCGGTTACATGTGGGACGAGATTGCGGGCATAGCGCTGATCGATCCTTCAATCATCACCGGCCAGAAGAAGCTTTACATGGACATCGACATCGATCACGGAGCAAGCTACGGCAAAACTCTTTTCTGGGATGCTTCGGCTCCGGTTCCGCCCTATGAGCGCCTTGCCAATGTGCAATTCGATATCGACGCCGAAAAGTTTTATAAGATCTACACCGACTTGATGACTCGGCCCATCGTCAATAAGTAAAAAATGTCACTTGAACGACCCGGTTTGGAAGAGCCGTCTGCTCTTGTGTCCTCAATGGTTCGCCAATATGTCAAGAACACGATCCTACTTCTTCACGCTAGTTTTGCTTCTCGCGGCCGTTCTCTCCTCGGCACAATCTCGCCGCAAAATCATCATCAACGAGGATTGCTCCGGCCCCGGCGGCAGCAACATGCAGACGCTGATGGTCATGATCCAATCTCCACAGGTGGAAGTATTGGGGATCACGGTCGTTAGCGGAGATCAGTGGCGCGACGAAGAAGTCGCTCACACTCTACGCCTGCTCGAAATTATGGGACGCACCGACATCCCCGTTGTTCCCGGTGCAACGTACCCGCTAGTCCGCACCCGCGAGGAATCTCAAATGTGGCAGCAGCGTTACGGCAAGGTTGCTTATGCCGGAGCGTGGGACGAACGCTGGTGGCACGAGGCCTCGATCGTGCCTCCGCTGCCCGAAGGAGCGCCCACCACAAAACCTGCCGACCAAGACGCCGCCCCTTTCCTCGTGCGCATGGTCCACAAATATCCGCACGAAGTGACCATCTACGAGGGTGGACCGATGACCAACCTCGCGCTCGCTATTTCACTGGATCCACAGTTTCCCGAACTCGTGCAGGAACTCGTCTTCATGGGAGGAAGCCTGAGTCCGCAAACGGACAATCCCGAATTTCTGAACAACCCGCGTCACGAATTCAACTTCTGGTTCGACCCCGAAGCGGCCGAGATTGTTCTGCGTGCGCACTGGAAGAAGATCGTTTGTACCCCGACGGACATTTCCATCAAAACGCACATGACCGCCGCGCTCGTGAAGCAAATCGAAGCCGCTGAAACTCCGCTAGCTCGCTACATCGCCCGCTTCGCCATGCTCACGCCCGGCGCCGACATTATGTGGGACGAGCTTGCCGCCGCCGCATGGATCGATCCGACCATCATTACCAAACGCGAAACCCGCTACATGGCCGTCGATCTCGACCACGGCGCCGCTTACGGCAACACCCTCACCTCAGGGACGAAAGATGCCCTCAGGCCCGCCGCGCAGCCGGTTGAAATTCAGATCGACCTCGACACCGACAAGTTCTACCGTTTGTTTGCCGCCTTGATGACAGCCCCCACGCCTGCCCATTGATCGCAGCTGGCACCGGATTGGCGAACAGCATACAATAAAGAATTGCGAGTCTTTCCCAATATGTCTCCCATTCCAGACGATCTCACGACGGTAAAAGACGACATGGTGGCTTTCATCGAAGGCCACGGCATGCGCCGTTTCCACGGCTACGTGGATTACGACGAGGTGCAATGCGTCATGTGGGAAATGGGCGGCAACCCTGATGGCTGGAAGGATTTCGTCGAGCTGGCCAAAGCGGCAGCCGCTCCTTTCCTCACCATGCATTCGTGGACTCTTGAGCGCACTGAACTGGACGAGATGGTGCAGCGCCTCACCAACTCAGAGTTCACCGACGGCGACGACGTGGAAGATGCCCGCTGGCTTCGCGCCCATGTTGGCAAGGTCGGATTTCTGCAGTTGGGCTGGGCCTATCAGGGATCAATGTTCCTCTGCGAAGTCAGCACCGAGTGGTACGAACGCTACCAGCATCTGCTCGAAGTCTCCGACGAATTCGGTGGACTCACCTTGGACGAGCCTGACCAGGACGAAGAAAACTAGATTGTGTGGGCGGAGCTTGTGTTGGGCCGGGTCTTTGACCCGGCCTGGCCCAGCGAAGCATGGCGGTCCTCGACTCGAGCCACTGCTCAGCCCCCTCCGGGAGTAAACTTCCATCACGCCATGCGGTGGATTCAAAAGACAACGGATCAGAACTTGGTCGCGCCTCTGCTCGCCGCGCTGCACTCCGATTCCGCACTTAGCCACGTCGCCCATGCTGCCCACATTCTGGCGCCGCTCTTAGTCCGCCGCGGCATCACCGATCCGGAATCGGCCAGCGCCTTTCTCTCACCTTCGCTCTCCCAGCTTCACGCTCCAGAGCGTATGACCGGCCTCCGCGCAGCGGTCGATCGCATCGACGCCGCCATCGAACGCAAAGAACCTATCCTGATCTACGGCGACTACGACGTAGATGGCACGATGGCCGTCATCATTCTGAAGACCGCAATCGAGCTCTGTGGCGGCTCTGCCGAGTTCCACGTCCCGCACCGCATTAAAGAAGGCTACGACATGCGTGACGACGTGATCGAACGCGCTGCTGCATCTGGCATCCGATTGATCGTGAGCGTCGACATGGGCATTCGTGCCTTCGCGCCCGCCGAAACCGCGCAACGTTTGGGTGTCGACCTGATCGTGACCGATCATCACCTGCCCGGATCTGACGGCGTCCCCAAAGCACTCGCTGTTGTGAATCCCAATCAGAAAGGTTGCGACTATCCCTACAAGCAGCTCTGCGGCGCGGGCGTTGCCTTCAAACTCGCGCAAGGACTGATGCAGCGCCGCCTCGACCCGACCCTTCAGAGCAAGCTCCTGATGTCGTTCATGAAGATCGTCGCGATCGCCACCATCGCCGACGCCGTTCCGCTCACCGGCGAGAATCGCGTCTTCGCATCGCTCGGACTCGACGCGCTTCGCAAAGCGGTGAATCCGGGTCTGAAGGCGCTTCTTGAAGTCGCCCAGATTTCTCCGAAGCGTGCGCCAACCTCCGGAGAAGTCGGATTCCGCATCGCGCCCCGCATCAACGCCGCCGGACGCATGGACGTCGCCCGCGATGTTATCGAACTCTTCAGCGTGAAAGATCCGGCCCGGGCGCGGGAGTTGGCCGCCAAACTCGATCATCTCAACTCCGACCGCCAGGAAGAAGAGCGCAGAATCCTGCGAGCGGTCGAAGAGCGTTTCACCGGCGATCCCGCCCTGTGCGAAGCCTACTGCATCGTCGTCGACGGAGAAGGCTGGCACCGCGGCGTCATCGGCATCACCGCAACGCGCGTCGTCGAGCGCTACAACCGCCCGGCACTGGTGATTTCCCGCGATGGTGCGGAGGCGTTCGGTTCGGGCCGATCGATTCGCGCTTTCCACCTGCTCGAAGCGATCGAGTCGTGTGGCGCACTTTTTTCGCGCTATGGCGGACACTCTCATGCCTGCGGATTCGCCATGCCCTCCGCCAACGTCGACGATTTACGAACCAAGCTGGATGCCTTCGCCCGAACGCGCCTCACTCTCGCGGATTTCGATCCGATTCTCGATCTGGATGCGGAAATGGATCTGGCAGAAATTACGCCCGAACTGTTTCAAGCGCTCGAACTGCTCGAACCCTACGGCATGGGAAATCCGGAGCCCATCTTCGCCGCCCGCGGTGTGCAAGCTAACCGCACCCCCGCGAATTCTGAAAGACAAGCACATCAAGCTGAAATTAAGGGCAGCTGATTCGACCGAACTTTCAGCAGCCGCCGTTCTGGCGACTTCGCGGTGCCATCCCGACGGTGCAGCGATCCGATGCGAGGATAAGGCCGCAGCCGTGGCAGAGGGATACCCAACCCGCGATCAGTTCCGATCAAGAATCACCTTTGATGCTCTCGGCTGGCACATGGCCGAACGCATGCAGAAGACGCCGCTCCTTGCGGGCGATGCGATCGATGTCGCCTTCACCATCGGGAACAACGATCACCCCGAATACGGTGGATTGGAACTCTCACTGCGCGACTTTCAAATCCCCATTCATTGACGGAGTACCAAGGTCACTTTCATGCGCGGATACAGCTGATAAACTTCCGCTTCGGCAGAAACGCGGTTTCTGCAGCGGGGGGCGCATGCTTCGTTCGATGTTTTCCTTTCTGTTTACGCTATTTCTTATTGGCAGCCTCTGCGCCCAGAACAATGCCAGACAGTCTAAGTCTTCGCAGCCGTCAGCGCCGACTACCTCAGCCTCCACCGACTCCACTTCTCGTCTGCCGGTCAAACGGGTGGTGTTGTACAAGAACGGCGTTGGCTATTTCGAGCACACCGCACGCGTGCATGGAACTCAGGATCTCAGCATCGACTTCACCACGGCGCAGCTCAACGACGTTCTCAAGTCGCTGACGGCCGTCGATCTGGGCGATGGCCGGGTCTCCTCGGTGCGCTACAACTCGATTGCTCCGCTGGATGAACGCCTGAAATCGCTGCGTCTCCCGTTCGGCGAGCAGGTGACGCAAGCTGAATACCTCACGGCGTTGCGCGGTTCCCGCGTCGAAGTCCGCAGTGGTTCAACAAGCGCCACTGGTCGACTGCTCAGTGTCGAGAAGGTTCGCAAGCAGCGCGGCCGCGACGACTTCGAAGACGTCACCACGTTCTCCATTGTGAGCGACGCGGGAGAGATGCGAAACTTCGATCTCGGAGCAGCCACCTCGGTTCGCATCGCCGAGCGCGAACTCACCGACGAAGTAGCCAGATATCTCAGCCTCATCGGCACCTCCCGAGCCCGCGACGTTCGCCGCATGAGCTTCACTGCCTCTGGATCTGGCGACCGCGACATCTTTGTCAGCTACATCAGCGAGGTTCCGGTCTGGAAGAGCACATACCGCGTTCTCCTTCCGGAAAAGCCACGTGACAAGCCCCTGCTCCAAGGATGGGCTATCGTCGATAACACCATTGGCGAGGACTGGAAAGACGTGCAACTCTCCCTGGTCGCCGGAGCGCCACAGTCGTTCATTCAAGAGATTTCACAGCCGTTCTACGCCAGGCGCCCGGTCGTGCCGCTCCCCGAGTCTTTCATGCTCACGCCGCAATCGCACGAGGCCACCCTGCAACAATATGACAAGTTGCAGGGCCCGCCTCCTCCCGGCGTATCACACGCCACGACAAGTCTCTACGGCGTTGTGAAGGATCCTTCCGGAGCAATAGTCGCCGGGGCGCAAGTCACCATTCGCAATGAGGAAACCGGCAGTTCGCAGGTCACTACGACCGATGGACAGGGGCGCTATCACTTCAACGATATTCAAGCCGGGAACTCCGCGCTGTTTGTGACGGCGACCGGATTTCAGCGATTTAACCTCGCCAACATCTACCTGGGTCTCGGCCGCAACAACGAAATCGACGCCACCTTGAACTTGGGAGCAGCTAGCGAGACGGTCGAAGTCCGGGGGGAGCCCACGAGAGTCGAGGCTGATACCGCTACAGTTTCATCGATTGCAGAAAAGCAAGGCACCGAGGCCGAAGGCAAGTCCGCCGGAGACTTTTTCGAATACAAAATCAAGCAGAAGATCACCATCGGCAAGAATCAGTCGGCACTAGTCCCCATCCTGCAGGCCCACATCGAAGCCGAGAAAGTCACGCTCTGGAATCCGGATTCGGCACCACTTCGCGCCCTTTGGATTAAGAACACCAGTGGCCAGGTGCTCGACGCGGGCTCATTTAACGTGCTCGATGCGGATACCTTTGCGGGCGAGGGAGTACTCGAAACCATCCATCCCGACGAGCGCAGACTGCTGTCCTACGCCGCCGACGCGGCCGTACACGTGAAGTACTCCGACGACTCCAGCGAGAAGCCGTTCAGCCGCATTCGCATCGCCAAGGGCATCATGGTGATGACCAAAGAAGAGCACAAGACCAACAAGTTCACCATTCGCAATGCCGATACCGAACCGCGGCAAGTCATTGTCGAATATCCCGCGGAGGACGGATGGAAACTGTCTGCCGGAACCCCGCAACCCGAAGAGTCCACGGAATCGTTGTACCGTTTCCGCGTTCCGGTCGATGCCGGCAAGACCGCAGAGCTGACAGTAGAAGCCGTTCACCCCGAGGAAACGCGCTACGAGTTGACGAATCTCGACGACGATGAAGTTGCCCTCCTGGTTCAGCAGAACCGTGCCACTTCGGCCATGCAGCAGGCCTTCGATCGCATTCTCAAGCAAAAAGAGAAGATCGATGACATCTCGAGCCAAATCGCGCAGCGCAAGAGCGAGTCCGATCAGATAGCGGCGGACCAAAACCGCATTCGCGAGAACCTGAAGGCCCTGAAGGGAACGTCCGAAGAAAAAGCTCTGGTGCAGCGTTACGTGGGTCAACTGGACTCGCAAGAAACGCGCCTATCGTTGCTGCGCAAGGAAATGTCAGACCTCACCGCGCAACAAAATGCTGCTGAAGCCGATCTGGATCGCATGATCATGGAGATCAGCCTGGATCAGAGCTTTTAGAACGAGACGAACTTTCACGAAGATCAAGTAAAGTAGCCGGATGGACCCTTTCCGGAAGCCTCAGCCGTTTCTCCGCAAGCACTCTCTCAGTCTCGCCGCCTTGGGCGTCGTTCTTTTGTTGATCGTGCTCTACTGTTGGTCCAACCCGTCAACCCATGTGGGCTCGTTCTTCGGGAATGCGATTGCGGATTGGACTGGCGTCTTTGTCACGGTTGTGATGACGAAGTTTCTCTACGAGAAGGGCTCGGCCGAGAGCAAACAACCGAAAGGCAAGAATCCTTCAAAAGCGGTGGAGTTCCTGCGTGAACACTCGCTCACCCTCGTCCTCCTCGTGACCGGCGTCGGCTGGGTCGTGGCATTCCGGGCCATGGATCCAAACAGCAAGTGGGGACAAGTCGTCGGCAACATCGTGTCAGAGTGGACGCAGATTTTGGGACTCGTTCTGATGACCAAGCGTCTGATGGAGGTCGGCTCGAAAGAGGGATGAACTCGAAAGGTATACGCTCGCGAAGGAACGACTCACCACAGATGGTAATGCCCATCGCGCTGCGCCATCTCCACGCTAACCCTGAATAGCGCCGCCAGCCGCTCGACCTGCAGAATTTCTTCCTTCGGTCCATCCGCGACTGCGCGACCGCGATCCATCAGTACCACCCGGCCAATCTCAGGAACGATGTCGGCAAGTTCGTGGGTCACCAGAATGATCGCCGTTCCCGACTGGGCCAGCGCTCGCATGGTTTGCCGCAAACTCTGCTGGGCCGACAGGTCGAGCGAGTTGCAGGGTTCATCGAACAGGAGCGCACCCGGCTGGTGCACCAGCGCCCGCGCAATCAGCACACGCCTCGCCTCTCCTGAAGACATCTCGCAAACTGGACGCTCCACCAGATGCGAAATCCTCAACGCCGCGAGCGCAGCATCGGCCAACTCCCGGTGTCGTTGATCGACCGTGTGGTTCGAAAAAATGCTGATGCTGCTGAAGAAGCCTGACAACACGACGTCTCGTCCGCTCGCGTCGCCGGTGCACGAGAGCATCAGATCATTCGACACAATCCCCAGCCGAGCCCGTAGCGCAAATACATCCCAGCTTTCTTCCCCCAGGATCGACATCGACGACTCCGGCCGCGCCACCGGATAACACTCGCGTGTAATCGTTTTGATGAGCGTCGACTTCCCGCAGCCGTTCGGGCCGAGGATGGCAACATGCTCGCCGGCCTCAATGCGCAAGCTGAAATCGTCAAGAGCGACTTTCTGACCACGCATCACACGCAGATTGTGGAAATCGAGGAGAGGTGGCTGAGCGGTCATGGGTTTCAAGTGTATGTCATCCGGAACGGCGGCAAAGGGGTCGCGAGGGATAGGATCGGAATTCATCTAACCCGCAACCGGCGTAGGGTCAAATGCCAAGCATCGCGCTCTTGCCAACGACCCCGGACTAACGACCAACGGCCAGCCTGCATTACACTGAACCCAGATGCCGCTGAAGATCTACCGCCTGCGCCGGATCCTCGCCGTTACCGCCATGCTGCTCATCGTGGTGGTCGCCGGGATGTATTTCTACGCGCGTTCGAAGGCGATGAACGTGCTGAACCAAATCCCCGGCAAAATCGGATACGACATCAAGCAGACGGCGAACGGCTTTCAGTTTTCCAAGTCCGACGGTAAGCGCACGCTGTTCACTATCCAGGCCAGCAATGTCAAAGAGTTCAAAGTGAACGGCAACGCCGAGTTGCACAATGTGAGTATCGTGCTCTACGGCCGCGATTCCTCGCGCTTCGACCAGATTTACGGCGACGATTTTGCCTTCAACCAGACGACTGGAGATGTTACCGCCAAGGGCGACGTGCAAATCGATCTCGTGGCCAACCCTGCCGGTCTCGCCAGCCCCGACCAATCCACGCCGAAAGAACTCAAGAATCCAATCCATCTGAAGACGAGCGATCTCGTCTTCAACAAAAACAGTGGGAATGCGTCGACCGACGCTCGGGTCGAGTTTCGGACACCCCAAGCCAGCGGGTGGGCCATTGGCGTGAAGTATACGGGCAAGAGCAACACGCTAACCCTAACCTCGCAAATTCACATCGTACTCACCGGTCCGAATGCAGCCGTCATCGAAGCGGAACGGGGCGTCATCACCAACGAACCGCGGGAGATTATCCTTGAACATCCTCGCCTGAGCCGCGAAGGCGGAACCGTGCAGGCGGAAGAGGCTTTGTTTCATCTCGGCCATGACAATCAGGTAGAGAGAGTTCTGGCTACGGGAAACGTCACCACTGTGACGCGGCTCCAAAACTCGAAATCGACCGTCGCAGTGGCGAACAATCCTGATGCTAAAAATTCCGCAGCTCAATCCCAATCTTCCGAAATGCGAAGCCGCTCAGATCGCGCGGAGTTCCTGCTCGCAGGAAAAGAAGATCTGCTCCGCACCGCAATCCTGACTGGCAACGTTCATGTTGAGCAGTCCGGACCCCAGCCCTTGTACGGCAATGCTGGCCGCGTCATCCTGGATTTCGCCGGCCATAACGAGCTTCAGAAGGTGCACGCCCTCGACGGGGTGCATCTCACGCAAAAAGCGCAGAACGGAAACAAGTCAGCCGCATCGGGAATGGCGAGCGGTCCGCAGGATTTCGAACTCACTGCACCCATCATCGACTTTACGGTGGCCCAAGGACACATTCTGGAACATGCTGTAACCTCTGGGGCCGCACAAATCACAATTGCCCAGGCGCAAGAAGGGAACTTAAGCGTTCAAGCCTCACAAGCCCAACAGACCGTTGTCACAGCAGGAACGTTCCAAGCTCGATTCGCGACCGCCGAGGGCCGAAATCGCCTGACCAGCATTCACGGCGAGCCCGGTGCCCGCATCGTCAACTCAACCCCCGGCCAACCCGACCGCGTCAGCACCAGCGACTCGGTCGATGCCGCATTCCTTCCGCAGGGTGGTATGGATTCCGTCACGCAGCTGGGAAACGTCGCCTACACCGACAATCAGCCGCCTGAGAAGCGTATGCAAGCCTGGGCCAACACCGCCCGCTACACTCCCACAGACCAAATGCTCGTGCTGACGGGAAATCCACGCGTTATCGACGGCGGCATGCAAACTACCGCGAAGACAATCCGCATCAACCGCGCTACCGGCGACGCGCTCGCCGATGGCACCGTGAAGAGCACTTATAGCGAACTGAAAGAGCAGCCCAACGGCGCCCTGCTCGCCTCATCCTCTCCCATTCATGTCACGGCGCGCAGCATGACGGCGCACAGCGCAGCAGGAACAGCTCTCTACTCCGGAAACGCTCGCCTCTGGCAAGATGCGAACGTAATTGAAGCCCCCACGCTCGAGTTCGACCGCGACCGCCGTTTCGTCACCGCCCAAGGCACCGACGCCCAGCCCGTACAAACGATTCTGGTCCAGACCCGGAAAGCCAAGGTAGAGGTTAGTCCCTCGGCTGCGAAGAAGGAGGGCAACAAGGCAGGGAAGTCGTCTCCAACGGCCGGATCGAGCCCTATTTCAATCACCGCGGCCAAGCTTACCTATGGGGATTCCGAGCGCAGAGTGCACTACGAGGGCGGAGTTGTAGCCAAAGCGGCCGACTTTACGGCTACCGCGGGGAGTGCTGATGCGTATCTGCTGTCTCGTAGTCAAACATCAACGAATCAATCCCTTGCAGGTCCCGGCCAACTCGACCGAATGATCGCCCAGGACGACGTTGTCATCCAGCAACCCAACCGCCGGGCTGACGGACAAAAGCTGGTCTATACCGCCGCCGACGACAAGTTCGTCCTCATCGGCGGACCGCCTAGCATTTTTGATGCCGAACAAGGCAAGATTACCGGGGTTTCGTTGACTTTCTTTAGACGCGATGATAGGGTGCTCGTAGAAGGCGGAGTAGGTACCCCTGTGGTAACACAAACGCGAGTGGCCCGTTAATGGCAAGATAAATGCGTACCCTAGCCACGGAAGAAATTGGTAAATCGTATCGTGGCCGCCGCGTTGTAAATGGTGTCAGCCTGACGGTCGAGCAGGGCGAAGTTGTTGGATTATTAGGCCCTAACGGCGCAGGCAAGACCACCACTTTTTACGCCATCGTTGGCCTGATCCCTCCCGATACTGGCCGCGTGTTGTACGACGGTCAGGACATCACGGACGTTCCCATGTACCTGCGGGCCCGTCAGTATGGCATCAGCTATCTCCCACAAGAAGCTTCGGTCTTTCGCAAGCTGACGGTCGAAGAGAACATCCTCGCGGTGTTAGAGGCGCAGCCAATGTCATGGCACGAGCGCCGCGAGAAGATGGAGAAGTTTATTGATGAGCTGGGACTAGAGCACATCCGCCAGAATCGCGGCTATGCTCTGTCCGGTGGGGAACGACGGCGCGTGGAAATTGCCCGCTGCCTGTGCATCAATCCCACATTCATTTTGCTGGACGAACCGTTTTCCGGGATCGACCCGATTGCCGTGCTCGACCTGCAGAAAATTATCAGCAGCCTGCGCGCCAGCGGCATCGGAGTACTGATCACGGATCACAACGTGCGCGAAACACTTTCCGTCACCGATCGGGCTTACATCATCGACGACGGACGAATCTTCCGTCAGGGACAGCCCGGTCAGTTGGCAGGCGATCCGGAAGTGAGAAGGGTGTATCTGGGAGAAAGTTTCTCGCTGGTGTAAAGAAGTTAAAGCCGTAAACCACGAAGGACACGAAGTATCACTAAGTTTTCCTTCGTGAACCTTCGTGCCCTTAGTGGTTGATGGTTTTAGGTTGTAAGGAGATTTGGTCGGGTCCATGGTCTTACTGCAACACAAACTTAGCGTAAAGCTCTCGCAGCGCCAGATCCTCACCCCCGGCCTGGTGCAGATGGTCTCTGTCCTCGCGCTCAACAAGCTCGAGCTCAAGGACATGATCAACGCCGAGATGGTCGAGAATCCGGTCCTCGAGGAACTCGAAGACTCCGTTCCTCTGCTCGACGAAGTCGGCAAGAAGGAAGAAGACCGCGAGCGCGCCGCTGCCGCCACCAACGAAGAGAATCCGATTACTGCGGTTGAAAAGAAAGATCCCTTCGAAGAGATCGATTTTGGCTCGTTCTTCCAGGACTACCTCGACCCTGGTTACCGCACCCACAGCGAGATGGAGGACATCGAGCGCCCGTCGTTCGAGAATTTCCTCTCCAAGCCGTCGAATCTTACGGACCACCTTGCGTGGCAGTTGGGTGCGCTGAGCCTGCGCCGCGAAGTGCGCGAGGCCGCCGACCTGATCATCGGTAACCTGAACGAGGACGGGTACCTGATCGCCAGCGATGACGAGTTGCTCGGCGTAGCTCCACCCGCTGCACCCGAAGCCGATGCCGAGACCGCCAAGAAGATCGTGAATGAGGCGCAGGCATTAGGCCTAACCGAAGTCGCGGAGCCTGCCTCCGAGACGGATGATCCGTCCTCCCTCGCGGAGCCTGCGGATTCAACCGACATCGAGAAAGATCTCGATCTCGCTCAGACTCCTGAGATCGATCACATCGAGACGGAAGAAAGTTTGCCGGCCGCTGAGCCGCGCTCTGAGTCATCATTTTCCTCGCGCTCCGGGGATTCCGCTGCCGCCGCTGCTCCTGCCCACGAGCCAACGGCCCACGCAGCCTCGACCTACAAACCGAATTTCACGGCCGCCGATCTGCAAGAAGCTCTCGAAGTTGTCCGCCAGCTTGACCCACCGGGAGTGGCCTGTCGCGATCTGCGCTCTTGCCTGATGTGCCAGCTCGTCTATCACCAGGCGCAACTCGCCCTGCACAAGAATGGCAATGGCACGGAACAGGTTCTAAAGGACGCTATGGCCGTCGTCGACCAGCATCTGCGCGGCCTGCAAAACAAGCAACACAAAGAAATCGGGAAAGCGATTGGCCGCCCCATCGAAGCCGTGCAGGCGGCTCTCGACTACATCCGCACCCTCGATCCCCGACCAGGTCTGCGCTATAACAAAGTCCAGGCGCGCCTCATCGAGCCCGACGTCGCTTTCGTGAAGCACGGTGACGAATGGCTGGTCATCATGAATGACGAAGACCTGCCGCAGCTGCGCCTGAATCCCGCCTACAAGAAACTGGTCACCCGCGACGGCACCAATGAGAAGAGCACCCGTGACTACGTGAAAGAGCGCTACAAGAGCGCCATCCAGCTCATCAAGAACATCGAGCAGCGCAAGCAGACCATCACGAAAGTCTGCTACTGCATCGTCGCCCGTCAGCAGGATTTCCTCGAGCGAGGCATCGATCAACTGAAACCCATGATGATCAAGGAGGTGGCCGAAGAAATCGGCGTGCATCCTTCCACGGTAAGCCGTGCCGTGGCCAACAAATACGCCCACACACCACAAGGCGTATTCGAGTTGCGATATTTCTTCAGCGAGAGCGTACAGGGACCAGAGGGCGGCGGCACTTCGCTGCTGATCCTCAAACGCCGCGTCAAGAAGCTCATCGAGGAAGAAGATCCCAGCCGTCCGTTGACCGACGAGCAGATCACCCGCATTCTGCAATCGCAGGGCATCCAGGTGACCCGCCGAACGGTGGCCAAATACCGCGAAGACATGCGCATCCCCAGCACGCACCAGCGCCGGGTCAAGAAATAATGCAGAAGCAAGAAGTCAGAATGCAGAAGTTAGGAGATTGCTGTGCAGAAGGCATGCCACTTAGATGTGGGAAATACGACTTTCCATTCTGCATTCTGATTTCTTACTTCTGACTTCCAAATGCAGTGCCCGATTTAGCTCAATCATTTTGAATTCTTAGGAGGGGCGCTCATGAACGTGGAATACACGGGCAGACATTACGTAGTTACTTCCACCATCCGCAAAGAAGTAGAAACCGGCCTCACTAAAATCCGCAAAATTCTCGGCGACCGCTTTGATTCCAAGGTCATCCTCGCCGTCGAAAAGCACCGCCACAAAGCCGAAATTACCATCAGTCCCCGTAACGGCCCGCTGGTTGGTTTGGCTCAAGCCAAGGACATGATCATCGCCGTCAACGAAGCCCTCGACCACCTTGAAAAACAGGCGGTCAAATACAAGACGCGCTGGATGTCGAAGAAACGCTCCGCCCGCAAGAGCGAGGAAGTTAAGAAATGGAACGGCCACTCGCCGCGCGTGGATGAAACGGACGGACAAAACGGACTACAGACCGTAGTCGGCACCTCGGAGAAAACCGCTGTTCCCGTCATGGTCCACAAGTATCCGGCCGTGGCCAAAACTACCGAGGTTCACCTGGTTCGCTCCGACGAAGCCGTTGCCATGCGTCCCATGACGTTGGAAGAAGCCATCAAGGAAGCCCACTTCCGCGACCGCGACGTCTTCGTCTTCCGCGATCCCAAGGGCAAGGTGATGATCCTGCACCGCACCCGCGACGGCAAGATGGAGTTGATCGAAGCGCCCGTAGGGGATTCGGACTGCTACGATGGCGGACGGGCGATTTCTGATGAGTCTTTGACACTCGCCGAAATTCGCCGAAATTCGCCTTGACAGCCTCCTTGACGCGTACTACGCTGGCGCTCTTCTTTAGGGCCCCCACAAATCAAACTGCAACAAGGGGAGTCACTATGAGAGCATCGCGAGCTGTTCGTGCAAAGGCTGTGCCGCGCCCCCGCCACTTGCTGGCCCTCGTAACGCTGTTGCTTCTCGCCAGACCAGCCTTATTGGCCGCACAAACCGCTGGAAACCCAATCATCTATAGCACCGGAGTTCCCGCTGGCACTGTGGCCAGTACTTCGTACATTGACGCCTATACGGCGACCAGCGGTACCGACATCTGCGCCAGGATCAATACCGCGTGGGGCTTGGTGCTCGGCCAGACGCCGACGGGAAGTACGCCACCAAACGTCAACAGTGTAACGGTGGATGCGCGCGGTTTTACGGGAAGCTGGAATTGTGGATCAAGTCCATTCACCCCGACCGGAACGTCTCTGCTGCCGAACGGCATCCTGCAGCTCGGTAATGCAATCATTACAACGAGCGCCACTTGGGTGGTTGCTTCGCGAACTTCGCTGATCGGAATTGGTGGTGGAAGCACAACCGTCGGCACCACGAATGGCATCAACACTGTCATTCGAGCCGCCAGTTCATTCCCCGCTAACAGTCCTGTCCTGCAAATGGGGAACAGCTCGGGAGGGCCTTGGTTCGGGATTGTCATCCGGAGCCTGACTGTGGACTGCAATGCGCAGCCAGGTTGTATTGGCATTTTCAATAATGAAGCGGAGGAAAACTCGACGGTGGACCAGGTGCAAATCTGGGACGCTCCTTCCTATGGACTGCACGTGAGCGCCGCCAACACCAACGATACGGGCCACCCTGGGGCGACAAACAGCGGTCCATACCGGAATATCTACATTTCCTACACTTCTAATTGCGGTTCGTCCTGCAACGCTGCCGTTGGAGTGCAGGTTGATGGGCCCGGAACCCAAATCAGCGGCGCGGTCGCCAGATCGATTCGTGAGTTCAACGACATCACCGTTACGGGCCATGCAACCGGATATCTGACCGGGGCGGCGGTCGCGATTTTCGGTGTTTCGACGGCCTTCACCAACAGTCATATCGAGTATGCACAGACCGGGATTGCCATCGGCAATGTCTCGTCTACGTCTTCGTGCACCTTCGGAACAATTTCCGGAAACTGTGTGACCGACGGGGTTGAGGTTTCAAATGTATCGATCGGTACACTCACCGGCAATACGAACCAGATCGCGGTTCTTGTGGGGAACTCGACGTCCGGTGCGCCGGCGACCTACGACGTCACGCTCACCGGTATCGCCAACCAGAGTGTGAACTCCAAGAGCACAACCTTGCAAGATAATACGAGCGGGACAACATTGTCCTCCATTGTTGACCCCTTCATCGGACTCTATGCGCTTGGACGCTGCCCAGGAGGATCTTGCGTCGTAGTGAAAAATACGCAGTAGACTGCGATTCATTCAGTCATGTCATCCTGAGCGCAGTCGAAGGATCCCTTTCTTGCTAACCGCACCGGTGGCTCAATTGGCGTCTCTAAAACAATGTCGGGGACAATGTGAAGACCATCATCTCCATCTTAAGAAGATCCGCCTTGAGATCGTGTCTGCTTTTGCCTGTCTTCTTCTTTGCGGCGCCTGCCTCCCCTGCATCCAGGCCGAATTACGTGAAGACTTACAAGGGCACTCCCTATCAGGACTCCCGCTACCACGCTGGCCCGCAGAAAATTCCCGGACGCGTCGAATGCTCCTACTACGATCGCGGGGGAGAAGGCATCGCCTACCATGACACCGACGCCAAGAACAACGGCAGTGGAGCCCTCAATCCCCCGGACGGAACCTACCTGAATCAGTTCCGCATGGACGAAGGCGTCGACATTTCCTACACCAAATTTCACGACCAGATCGACAACAGTTCATATGATCTGGTCCTCCCTCCGGAAAACCAGCTCTATGTCGGATGGACCGAGCCTGGAGAATGGTTCAACATCACGGTGCAGGTTGCCCGCGCCGGCCTTTATGCCGCCGATCTTCTCTACACCTCCAACCGCGGCGGAACCATCTCGCTGGACGTGAACGGAGCAGATGCCACCGGACCCTTAACCATCACCTCCACCTTCAATGCCTCCGACTCCATCGCCTGGCGACAGTGGCATCACTGGAACATCGTGCCAGCTATCGTGAAGGTGCCACTCCCCGCTGGAAAAAGTGTCCTTACCGTTCACATCCTCACCGAAGGCAATATGAATCTCGCATACTTTGACTTCAAGCCAACTCAATAGCAAAGTCAGCGTCGGGTGTTTCTTCCTTCGTGTAACTTCGTGTCCTTCGTGGTGAAAGCTCTATACTTGCAATCCGCAGCGATTCTGTATTGATACGTTTGAATAGAGCCATTCGCGTGCTAGAATTCGCCGCCAAGGGAGACTTCGCCATCATGAACCGCCTCTATTCTTATCTCTTCTGCATCCTTACGGTCCTTGCTGTGTCGGCTGGGTTGCTCTTACCGTGTGCCGCTCACGCGCAGACTTCACCCAAGTTGTCAGTTCACTGGGAAGAACTCACCGCCTCCGACTTCCGTGAAGGCATCCATCGTTCCCAAGGAACATGCCTCCTGCCCTTCGGAATCCTTGAAAAGCACGGCCCGCATCTTCCCCTCGGCACCGATCTTCTCGACGTCCGCTACGCCGCGCTGCACGCCGCCGAGCAGGAGTACGCCGTCGTCTTTCCCGAATACTATTTCGGACAGATCGCCGAAGCTCGCCATGAGCCCGGCACCCTGGCCTACAGCCGCACGTTGCAACTCTCGCTACTGCAGGAAACCACCGACGAGATGGCCCGCAACGGCTGCAAGAAAGTCCTGATCGTCAACGGCCACGGCGGCAACGACAGCCTGCTTCCGTACTTTGCCCAAACGCAACTCGACAAGGCCCACGACTATGTCGTCTACGTTTTCGATGAGCGCACTCCTCACGAAGGTGGACCCGCAAAGAAGACCACGATCGACATGCACGCCGGTGAAAGTGAAACCTCGAAGATGATGGTCTCCCACCCCGAACTCGTCCACACAGATCGAGCCAAAAGCGAGTCCGGCGCCGATCAGTCGCGACAAAAGATCCCCGAAGATGTCTACACCGGAATCTGGTGGTACACGCGCTTCCCCAACCATTACTCTGGCGACGGATCAGCCGCGACCAAAGACCTCGGTGAGTTCCAAATGAAGTGGTGGATTGATTCGATCGTGAAGGCGATCCGCGAAGTAAAAGCCGACGACGTGAGCCTCAAGCTGCAAAACGAATTCTACGAAAAGAGCACGCACCCGCTCGACACGCAACCGTAGAGGAAGATTGTTGATTGTAGATTGAAAACCAGCGGTGGTCGGCCGAAGGGGCTTAGACTGCTTCTCAATCCTCAATCAAAAATCATCAATCAACAATTGATTTTCCTAGCCCCCGTATTTTCCGATCAGCATGCCGGTGATAAAGACCAGCACGCCCCCTAACCCTACCTGCAGGGCGGCAGAGATCCATGGCGTATCCATGTAGCGTTTACGGACCCACGTGATCACCGCGAGTTCCGCCAATACGACGATTCCTGCCGCCCACAGCGCCATCCTGAAGTCACTCAAGAGAAACGGCAGCGTATGCCCAATCCCGCCCACGGCCGTCATCGCTCCGCAAATCAACCCGCGCACCCACGGATGTCCTCGACCGGTAAGGCTGCCGTCATCGGAAAGCGCTTCCGCAAACCCCATGCTGATGCCCGCTCCCGCGGACGCCGCCAATCCAACCAGAAATGCATCCCAACTCTTCTGCGTAGCAAAGGCCGCGGCAAACACCGGCGCCAGAGTCGATACAGAGCCATCCATCAGGCCCGCCAAACCCGGTTGCACAATCTGCAGCACGAACAAACGCCGCTGCGCCACTTCCTCATCGGCCTTCACGTTATCCGGCAGTTTCTGCTTGTCGAGTTCCTGCGCGCGTTCTTCATGTTCGCGCTCTTCTGTGGCCAGATCGTCCAGAAGTTGCCGGATGCCCGCATCCTGCGTGCGCGCCGCCGCTTTCTCGTAAAAACGCCGCGTCTCCACCTCCATCGTCGACGCTTCCTTACGCACTGCCTCAATTCGCAAAGGGCGTACCAGCCAGAGCGCGGGGCGATCCACAAACCCCCGCACATCCTGGCGCCGGATTAGCGGAATGTGGTCGCCGAATTTCTTCTGGAAAAGTTCCAGCAGGCGCCGCCGGTGTCCTGACTCCTCTTCCCGCATACCCTCAAACATCGATGCTGTTGCCGGATAGTCCTGCCGCAATCCTTCGGCGAAGTCCGCATAGACGCGCTCGTCCTCCTCCTCCAGCGCTATAGCCAGGGCGAGCACTTCCCGTTCCGTCAGTTCTTCGAACTTTTTCATGACGCCATAGATTACCTGCAGCGCGCGCTGGAAACAATCTGGATTTCCGATTGGACGACCGATTCCCGGAAATATCTTGAAGTTTTTCGAATCCGCACCGGTATCTCAGTCGGCAATCCGCGCAGCAAACAAAGCCCGGCCTCCGGATGCTACTATCCAATCCATGGAGTCGCGGTCCCCTGGCCACAAACCTAAAAAATTGAAAGCGGGAAAGAATCCCTCGCACTCCCAACCCTCGCCGGAGTTGGTCATCATCACCGGCATGAGCGGATCGGGCAAGGCCTCCGTCCTAAAGGCCTTTGAAGACCTGGGCTACTACTGCGTCGACAATCTGCCCGTCCAACTGATCCCCCAATTTGCGGATCTGGCCGTTCAGTCCTCCGAGATTCGCCGCACCGCTCTGGTCGTGGACGTTCGCGAAGGTTCGAAGCTGGAGGGCTTGCCCAAGATTCTGAAGTCCGTCGGCCGCCTGATTCCGACCAAGGTGGTCTTCCTCGAAGCCTCCGACTCCGTTCTCATGCGCCGCTTCAGCGAGACCCGACGCCCGCACCCCCTGGGCACCGACTCTCCGGTTCAGGCAGCTCTCAAAGCCGAACGCCGCCACCTGGGAGCGATTCGGAAGTGTGCCGACTTGGTCATCGACACTTCCAAGTTCAACGTCCACGAACTCCGCGCCCACATCACCGAACGTTTTCAGGAGCAGTCCTCGGAAAAAAGCATTCTCGTCTCCTGCGTCAGCTTCGGATTCCGTCAGGGAGTTCCCGAAGATGCCGACCTCGTTTTCGACGTTCGCTTCCTGCCCAACCCACACTTCGTTCCGGAGTTCCGTCCGCTGACAGGACGCGATCCGCGAGTCGCCAAGTACATTCGCTCCTTTCCTCAGACCCGCGAATTTGTCTCGCGCATCTCCGACCTTCTCATTTACTTGCTTCCGCATTACGTCCACGAAGGCAAGAGCTATCTGACGATTGCCTTTGGCTGCACGGGAGGCCAGCACCGTTCCGTCATGATCGCTGAAGAAGTCGGCAAACATCTTCGTCGCGCCGGCTACCGCGTGAAAACCGTCCACCGCGACAGCCCGAAATAGCGGCCGCCTCGCATGTCCACCCCACCTTATCCTCTCCATCCTGAGCCCATGCAGAAAAGCTCGCTCGAACGCCGCCCGCTCTGGAAGATTCCTCTCGGTTGCCTCACCCTAATCTTCCTCATCGTCGCATTTGCCCTCGTGTTGATGACAGTGATCACGACATCGTTCCGCAGTAGTGACGTTTACAAACAGGCACTGGCCAAAGCCTCCGAGAACGCTCAAGTGCGCGAGCAGATCGGTGAACCCATCCGTGCCAACTGGCTGATTTCGGGGAAAATTAATGTGAGTGGCACACCGGCAATGCGAATCTGTTGATCCCTGTCTCGGGTCCGCGAGGCAAGGGCGCAATTCGCGCACGTAGCCCATAAGAGCGAAGGAGTCTGGCACTTTACCTGCCTGCTGGTCACGATCGAGGGTCAACTCGCGAGCATCGATCTCCTGTCGATCCAGTCCCCCGCGGAATGAGATTTCTGGCCGACTCCCTGAAGCCGAAACGACATTCCTCCCGCGCACGACTCCGGTAGAATAGGGCCTTGCATCTCATGCCCATTCCACCGGCAGCAAGCAATTGCGGCCTGCACCGCGCGGGAGACCCATGCGGCAACTGACCCGCCTCGTCCGTTATGCGCTCCCATATTGGTGGCAGATCCTGTCTTCGGTCCTGCTGATGGCGGCCGTCGGCGGGCTGGACGCGTTTAAGTACCTGTTGGTCCGGCCCGTATTTGATCGCGTTCTGAATCCGGCGACCGGCTCCAAGGAAATTCAACTCTTCGTCATTCCCGGCACAAACCATCCCGTGTACCTGCAGCAGTTCGTGCCGTCGCACTTCACCAATGCCTGGACCATCGTGGCCTTTGCCCTCGTCGCCTCGACCATTCTGAAGGGAATCTGCGACTACACAGGCACCTACCTGGTGAATCACGCGGGTTTCGGCATGATCACTGATCTCCGCGACGACCTTTACACCGCTCTCCTCCGGCGCTCGGCCGCCTTCTTTTCCAAACACACCACGGGGACCTTGCTCTCTACCATCATCAACGACATCGAGCGTGTTCAGTACGCTATGTCAACCGTGCTCTCGGAACTCCTGCAGCAGTTCTTCACGTTTGTTTCAGTGGCAATTGTGGTCGTGATCCTGGGTGGAAACCTATCCTGGGTGCTGCTCTTGTTCGTCCCCGTGATTGTCTTCTCCTCGCGCAAGATCGGTTCCCGTGTTCGTCACACCACGCGCCACGGACAGGACAAGCTGGCCGACATCCAAAACATCCTCCATGAAACCATCACTGGCAACCGCATTGTAAAGGCCTTCAACACGGAAGATTGGGAGATTTCCCGGTTCCGCGCTGCGGCCCGCCGCTTGTTCCGCGCGAATCTCCGCTCAGTAGCAGCCACCGCGATCAGTTCTCCCCTGATGGATATTTTCGGAGTCATCGGGATCGCTCTTCTGATCCTCATCGGCCGAGACCGCATAGCCCACAACCAGATGACGCCCGGCGTTTTTGTTGCGTTCATTACCGCCGTCTTCAGTCTCTACAATCCCGTCCGCAAGTTCGCTCTCTTCTATAACAACTTTCAACAGGCCTTGGGCGCTTCCTCCGAGATCTTCCGATTCATGGATCTCGACGACGATGTTCGCGAGAAGCCGCGTGCCCAGATTTTACCCAAGTTCTCCGCCAGCGTTTCCTTTGAGCACGTCAGTTTCGCCTACACAAACGAAGGTGAAGAAAAACACGAAGTCCTGCACGACATCGATTTGGAAGTCCGCCGTGGCGAGGTCCTCGCGGTCGTCGGCTCCAGCGGCGCCGGCAAGAGCACTCTGGTTCATCTGATTCCGCGATTCTTCGACGTGACTGGCGGAAGCATCCTGATCGACGACCACGACATTCGGGACGTCACTCTCGCTTCGTTGCGGACGCAGATCGGCATCGTTACGCAAGAAACCGTCCTGTTCAACGATTCTGTCCGCAACAACATCGCTTACGGCCAGCCCCAGGTTCCGCAAATAGAAGTCGAAGCCGCCGCCCGCGCGGCACTGGCCCACGATTTCATTGTCGCCCTTCCCGCAGGTTACGATACTGTGATCGGAGAGCGCGGCGTGCGGCTTTCCGGGGGCGAGCGTCAGCGTCTGGCAATCGCGCGTGCTCTTCTAAAGAACGCGCCCGTCTTGATTCTTGATGAGGCGACCTCGGCGCTCGATAGCGAGTCGGAAGCTCTGGTGCAATCGGCTCTGCACAATTTGATGAGTGGCCGCACCGTTTTTGTGATTGCCCATCGCCTCTCTACCGTGCGCCGTGCTGACCGCATCGTGGTGATCGAGAATGGCACGATCGCCGATATCGGCCCCCACGAAGAATTAATGATGAAGTTGGGTACATATCGCAGACTCTATGACTTGCAATTCGCCAGCACCGATTCACCCAAAGCAGTAGCAGAAACTTGAGAACACGGCCCCTATGTCCATACGCTCGATGACAGGTTTTGCCCAGGTAAGAGGTGAAGTCCAAGGTCCGAACGCCGGCGGCGCTCCTGCCACTCCGGCTGCGTCCAATGGCCGCATGGCTTTTGCCCTTTCGCTGAAGTCGGTCAACCATCGTTTCCTCGATCTGCATTTCCGGTTGCCCTCAGGCACCGATTCCCTTGAGATGCAGCTCCGCCGCCTTCTGAAAGAGAAGATGGGCCGTGGCCACGTTGAGATCTCACTCAGCCTGGAGCGCACGACTAGCGAGACCTTCGCGCTCAACCGCGAGATCGTCGGAGGCTACATCGCCGCCTTCCGGGCCGCCGCCGCCGAGTTTTCCCTCGCCGCCGTTCCCGACCTCAACGCTGTCCTGCGTATTCCGGGAGCGCTCGACTCCGCTAACGAAAGTGCCGACGGAGAAATCGAAGCCGCTGTCATGGACAAAGTCGGCGAGGCTCTGGACCGGCTGAACCAGATGAGGGAGGAAGAAGGCCGCGGCATCGCCCGCGAACTGCGCGACCGCATGGCTCACCTGGCCGAGGCCAGCAAGAGCGTACAGCAGCATCGCCGGGCCGTGCTCCAAAACTACAGCGAGCGCTTACAGTCGCGCCTCCAGGAACTGCTGGGTTCCACAGTCGATAAAGAGCGAGTCCTGCAAGAAGCCGCGCTGCTGGTCGATCGCAGCGACATTCAGGAAGAAATCGTCCGCCTCGAAAATCATGTGCAGCATTTTCTGGGATTGCTCGAGCAGGGTGGCGAAATCGGAAAGAAGCTCGACTTCCTCCTGCAGGAAATGAATCGCGAGGCCAACACCCTGCTCTCCAAAACCTCCGGCCTTGCCGGCGAAGCTCTCAAAATTACCGAAGCTGGCTTGGCCATGAAGGCGGAAATCGAAAAATCGCGCGAGCAGGTACAAAACCTGGAATGAACTCAACCTACACGCCCATCGTCTACATCATCTCGGCCCCGTCCGGATCGGGGAAGTCGACCCTCGTCAATGAACTGTTGAAGCTTGTTTCGAACCTCGACTTTTCCATCTCTTACACCACGCGCAAACTTCGTGGTAGCGAGCAAAATGGCAAGCAATACCACTTCGTCTCCCGCGAAGAGTTCGAGCAGATGATTCGCGATGGTGAATTTCTGGAGCACGCCGAGTTCGACGGAAATTACTACGGCACGGCTCGCCGCTTTCTACATGAAACTGGCCAGAAAGGTCACGATCTTCTGCTCGACATCGACGTGCAGGGCGCCGCGCAAATCAAGAAGAACTTGCCGGATGCTGTGAGCATTTTCGTCTTGCCCCCCGACCGCAAGACGCTGGAGTGGCGCCTGCGCAAGCGCAGTGAGGACGCCGAGGCGGTCATCGCCCGCCGCTTGCTCGCGGCCAGCCGTGAAATCGAGAACTACGACAAGTACGACTACATTCTCATCAACGACGATCTCGAGGAATCCATCGATAGTTTGGAGGCAATCGTCCTCTCCGAACGCTTGCGGCGTTCGAAGGCTCCTTTGTCCGAGGAAGACAAGAAAATCGTAGACTTGGCAGACCGTCATCGTCTGGCCAACGTCCGCGACCGGGTGGGGCCGATCCTTGGTTCCTTTGGTACCCTCCCACCCTCGGCACGTCCGTAGATTTCGCGGTATCATTTTAGAGATGCCAGAGTGGGCGTTGAAAGCCGCGAGTAGAATCGAGCGGGACGAGCCTGAGCGTTGGCCGTATTCTGTGGAACGCATTGTTCGACGTTCAGCACTGTTAAACTTCAAACCTGTTTTTGAGGGAGAGTCCCAATGAAGTTGATCGAAGGCTTTGACAGCAACTACCGTTACATCTTGGTCGCAGCCCGCCGCGCACGCCAGCTTCAGTCGGGTGCGCCGCCCGTGGTCGACACGAATTCCCGCAAGCCCTGCCGCATCGCGCAGGATGAAATTCGCGCCGGCAAAGTGAAGTGGGAGATTCCGGAGACCCGCAGCGCCGCCGAACAGGCGGCAGAGGCTCTCGACAAGGCGCTCGGCCAGGACTAAATGAAAATCGCTCTGGGCGTCACGGGCGGCATCGCGGCCTACAAAGCGGCCGAGATCGTCCGCCTACTCCAGGATCGTGGTATCCGCGTGCAGGTCATCATGACGCGCGCCGCCCAGGAGTTCGTACGTCCCCTTACCTTCGCCGCTCTCTCCGGAGAGAAAGTCATCACGGGCATGTTCTCGTCCGGTGAAGAGCATGCCCCCAATATCGATTCGGCCATCGAGCACATCGCGGTTGCGCAAGCCATCGATGCGCTCGTCGTTGTTCCGGCCACGGCCGACGTTCTGGCTCACTTCGCGCAAGGAATAGCCAGCGACTTCCTGACCACGCTCTACCTCGCGACCACTGCTCCGGTTGTCGTCGCTCCGGCGATGAACGTCAATATGTGGAATCATGCGGCCACGCAATCGAACCTGCAGATTTTGCGGCAACGCGGCGTGAAGATTGTCGAGCCCGGCTCCGGCTACCTTGCCTGCGGCATGACAGGTGCGGGACGACTCGCAGAGAACGAAACCATCGTCGCCGCGGTGATGGAAGCCCTCGGCGCCTCTCAGGATCTCGTTGGCGAAACTGTCCTGATCACCGCTGGGCCTACGCGTGAAAAAATCGATCCCGTCCGCTACCTCACCAACCGCTCCAGCGGACGCATGGGCTACGCTCTCGCCGAGGCCGCTCTTCGCCGCGGTGCTCGCGTGCTTCTGGTCAGCGGCCCCACGCCGCTAACGCCGCCCGGCGCCGCCGAAGTGACCAGGGTCGAGTCGGCCGAAGAAATGCGCGATGCCGTTCTCAATCTGCTTCCCCAGGCGAGCATCGTGATCAAGACCGCCGCAGTCTCCGACTATCGCCCGAAGGCTGCCGCAAGTCAGAAGATCAAGCGCAAAGGCCCGATGACTTTGGAACTCGAAGCCACTCCCGACATCCTGAAAGAACTTTCTTCCCGGAAGGCTGCTCAGATCATCGTGGGCTTCGCCGCGGAAACAGAAAATGTTCTGGAGAACGCTCGCCAGAAACTGGTCAGCAAGAATCTCGACGCCATCGTTGTCAACGACGTTTCTCGCGAAGGCGTCGGCTTCGATTCCGACCGCAACGCCGTTACCATCATCACCCGCGACGAAGTCGTCGAAGTGCCCGAGACCACCAAGTGGGAAGTCTCGCAACGAGTCCTCGACCAGATTGTCCGCCTCCGCCAGCACCGCAAATCCCCAGTCAAAGCCTGAAAGGCATTCTAAGCAGTCCGCCACGGCATTCCTGTAAGATCTGTCATTCTTCGCAAAGCGAAGAATCCCTTTCAGTGCCCGCTCGCCTCAGGCGCGTAGAGGGGGTCCTACGACAAGCACAAGCCCAGTTCCCATCGCGCGAACAGTTATAATGCCTATTCCGCACTCATCAATGCCAACGGTTCTAGATCCCGACTTGCGCCGCGCCCTCGCCGAGCGGGTTCGCTACTGTCACGAGATGGGCATCTACGATTTCTACCGTCGCGAACCGCGCGCCTCTGAATCCGTCCCAGTCGCATCTGCCATCGCCGAACTCGACGATCTGTCCACATCCCAGGAACTGCGAGAGGAAATGCCCGCAAAGAAATCCTGTAGTCGTCAAGGCCGCCACTGAAGGCGTCCTGCCGGTTCTCACTCCTCATCCCGAGCAGGCCGTCACCGATCCCGTCGCAGCCCTCAAACTGATTCGCGAAGACCTCGGCGACTGCACGCGCTGCAAGCTGCACAAACAGGGCCGCAAGCAAATCGTTTTCGGCGTCGGCAATCCACGAGCGGAATTGATGTTTGTGGGCGAAGGCCCCGGCGCTGACGAAGACACCCAGGGTGAGCCCTTCGTAGGCCGCGCTGGTCAACTGCTGAACAACATGATCAAAGCCATGGGCATTCGCCGCGAGGATGTCTACATCGCGAACGTCGTGAAATGCCGTCCGCCCGGCAATCGAACGCCCGAGCGCGATGAGACCGAAACCTGTTCTCCGTTTCTCATGCGCCAGATCGCCGTGGTCAAGCCCAAGGTAGTCGTGGCTCTCGGTGCAGTGGCCGCCAAGAACCTGCTCGCCATGAATGCCTCCATGGCCGAACTCCGCGGCCGCTTCTACGACTTCATGCCTTCCGGTGCGCGCAGCAGCGATCCCAACTGGCAAGGTGCAAAGCTGGCAGTGACCTACCATCCCGCATTCCTCCTCCGCGATCCCCGCCAAAAAGGCGAAGCCTGGAAAGACTTGCAGATGGTCATGAAATACCTCGGCCTCGAGCCTCCGAAGAAAACTGAATAAGTCGCGATAGTCATGCTGAGCGGAGCCGATCACTCGCGAAGCGACGGATCGACGCAGTCGAAGCATCCCTACTTTTAAGAGAATGCCTTCGCAAGGCGCCTCTGGTTTATCCTTCCAACCGATGCCTGAATTCTGCGACGTCGCCGTCCCCGTGCCGCTCGACATGGTCTTCACCTACCGTGTGCCTGCGGACGCCTC
The DNA here is from genome assembly GCA_963788555.1 of uncultured Acidobacteriaceae bacterium. Classification (GTDB taxonomy): domain Bacteria; phylum Acidobacteriota; class Terriglobia; order Terriglobales; family Acidobacteriaceae; genus Sulfotelmatobacter. Next base: position 789,347 of record CAWBHM010000009.1, read on the forward strand.
GCCCGTGGTCGGCGGACGTGTGCTGGTCCCATTCCGCCAGCAGCGCATGACGGGCATCGTCGTGGAATTGCACGACCGCAAACCTTCGGTGGCAACCAAGAATGTTCTGGCGACACTCGACACCACACCCGTGCTTGACGACCAACTCCTGCAACTCGGCCGCTGGATCTCCGATTACTATCTCGCCCCGATCGGCGAAGTTTTCCGCACCATGCTCCCACTTGGTGCTGAGTTCAAGCGCTCCATCGGATATCGCCTCGCAGATGCCGGCCAGATGGCTCTTCACCTCGCTGGCATGTCCGGATCCTCCGCCCGCTCCCGTCGCACTCCCGAAGAGCAAGAAGCCGAATTCCGCGTCCTCGACTACCTCGCGAACAGCCTTCCTGAAATCGAAGTTGCGCATGCGAGGGCAACCGTGGAAACCAAAGTCGAGAGGGAAGAGGTCGCAGCGAGTGAGTCAGAAAAGAACGTGCTCGGGGTCGGCAAGAACGGGAGGGGTACGGCTTCAGCCGTACCATTTGAGCAAGCCACTGATAGGGCTTTAGCCCCTGAGGCCCCCACCTTGGTCCGCGAAGAGGCCCTTCGCTCCGCCACTCGCGTCTCCCGCGCCATCCTAGCCGGAATGGTCCGCAAAAAATGGCTCCTGCGCGAAGATGTGTCCGCTCCCCGCGACGCCACACGCACTATAAGAATCGCGATCCTGAAATCCGCCGAAGGCAAACTAAACGACAACCAACGCACGGTCGTCGACACCCTCGCCGCCGCAGCGGGAAAAGTTCCCGTGACAGCTCTTCAAGAACTCGACGTACCCCGCACCACTCTGACGACGCTGGTCCGCCGCGGCCTCGTCGAAATCGCCGAACAGCCCGCCGATTTCACTGTCTCCCGCTCCAAGCCGCGCCCCTCGCTCTTCGATTTCGATCTGAACTCCGCGCAGCAGTCCGCGCTCGCGCAAATGCGTCAAGGCGTCGCAGATAGAAAATTCTCCGGCATGCTACTCCACGGCGTCACCGGATCGGGCAAGACGGCCGTCTATCTCGCTGCCATGCGCGGAGTCCTCGAAGCCGGACGCTCCGCCATCCTGCTCGTCCCCGAAATCGGCCTCACGCCCGCGGTCGCCGCCGATCTGCACCAGATCTTCGGAGACGAAGTCGCCATCCTCCACTCCGCTCTCTCCGACCGCGAACGCGCCGAGCAGTGGCACCGCATCAAGCGCGGCGACGCCCGCATGGTCGTCGGCACGCGCTCGGCGATCTTCGCTCCGGTAGCCGATCTCGCCCTCATCATCGTCGACGAAGAGCACGACTCCTCCTACAAGCAAGAAGAAACGCCGCGCTACCACGCCCGCGACATCGCGGTCATGCGCGCCAAGATGGCCAATGCCGTCGTCGTCCTCGGCTCCGCCACTCCCTCGCTGGAATCCTACTTCAACGCCAAGAAGAATAAGTATGCGCTCGTTGAAATCCCCGATCGCGTCGAACAGCGCCCGCTCCCCGAAGTCGAAATCATCGACATGCGCCAGGAGTTCCAGGAGACCGGACACGAGCAGGTCATCTCCCGCAAACTCGCCGCCGAAATCAAAGATCGCCTCGACCGCAAAGAACAGGTCATGGTCCTGCTCAACCGCCGCGGATATTCTCCGGTCGTCCTCTGCCGCACCTGCGGCAAGAAACTGGAATGCCAGAACTGCGCCATCGCGCTCACGCACCACAAACGCGAGCACAAAATGGTCTGCCACTACTGCGGATACACCGCGCCCGTGCCCAAGGCCTGCGTCCACTGCGGCAGTGAATACGTCTATTTTCTCGGGACCGGATCAGAAAAACTCGAAGAACTTCTCCACGGCATGTTCCCGCAAGCCCGCATCGCCCGCCTTGACCGCGACACCGTCCGCAGCCACGAAGATTTCGAGCGCGCACTGAACGGACTAAATGAAGGAGAACTCGATCTCCTCGTCGGCACGCAGATGATCGCCAAAGGCCACGACATTCACGGCGTCACGCTCGTCGGTGTCGTCGGCGCCGACGTGGCCCTCGGACTCCCCGACTTTCGCGCCGCCGAACGCACCTTCCAACTTCTCACTCAGGTTGCGGGCCGCGCCGGGCGCGGTCAAACTCCCGGTAAAGTCGTCTTGCAGACGTATTTTCAGGATCACTACGCCGTCCAGTACGCCGCGCGCCACGACTTCATCGGCTTCTACGAGAAGGAACTCCAATTCCGCAGCTGGATGCACTACCCTCCGTACTCCGCTCTAGCCAACGTCCTGGTCCGCAGCGACAACCTCGACGACGCCCTGCAATGGTCGGGAACGCTGGGCAAGTGGTTCGACTCCACCCGCCACGAGGGCGTCCGCGTCCTCGGGCCCGCGCCCGCACCCATCATGCGCTTGAAGCGCGACTACCGCTACCACTTCGTGCTCAAATCTCCCAGCCGCGAAAAGTTGAACACCACACTTCGCGCGATGCTGGCCCATGCCGCGCAAAAAAAGATCCCGCGCACTCAGGTCATCGTCGACGTCGATGCACTCTGGTTGATGTGATTTCGTTCGGAGATTCCGTCGATATGCGGCGATCTGGATTTTTCGCATGACCATCCGCCACTCCGCCAGATACAATGCCAGCCGCGCCGAGTAGACGCTGGAAACGATGCGGACCGGCCTTGAGGGAGACGCCCTTTGTCTGACCTGCTCGCGACCAAACCACTTGAACTTCTCCTCACTGAGGCTCACGATGAAAGCGGCAAAGGCCTGCGCCGCGTGCTGGGCCCGGTCAACTTGGTTACGCTCGGCATCGGCGCCATCATTGGCGCGGGGATCTTTGTTCTTACTGGAACCGTAGCCGCCACGTTCACCGGCCCCGCGATTGTCCTGTCGTTCATCCTCGCCGGCTCTGGCTGCATCTTCGCCGGACTGTGCTATGCCGAGTTCGCTTCGCTGATTCCAATCGCCGGCTCCGCCTACACCTACGGCTACGCTACTCTGGGCGAGATTTTCGCGTGGATCATCGGATGGGACTTGATCGTCGAGTACGGTGTCGGCTCCGCCTCCGTCGCGGTCGGATGGAGCGGCAATCTGGTCGCCCTCTTTCAAAGCTTCGGCATTCAACTCCCGCCCCAGATCACCGCTCCTCCCGGCACATTGCTGGTTCTCTACGACGGACAATGGTCTCGCCTTGCCACGATTGGGCCCCGGCTCCTCAGTCTGGGAGTCGATGCAACGAAACTCCCGTCTGCTCACGGCATCCTCGATCTCCCCGCCTATCTCGTGATCGCGCTCATGACCACGATTCTGGTCATCGGTGTCCGCGAATCCGCGAACTTCAATTCGTTCATCGTGTTTATCAAAGTGGGTACCGTTCTCACCTTCGTCGTCATCGCGACCCTCTTCCTGCTGCGTCATCCCCAAGTCGCCGCCGCGAACTGGCATCCCTTCATCCCACCCAATCAAGGATCCTTCGGAGCTTTCGGTTGGTCCGGCATCGCGCGCGGGGCAGGAGTAATTTTCTTCGCGTACATCGGATTCGACGCTGTCTCCACCGCCGCACAGGAAGCCAAGAATCCGCAGCGCGACATGCCCATCGGAATCCTGGGTTCACTCGCGATCTGCACCGTGCTCTACGTAGCCTTGGGTCTAACGCTCACCGGTGTCGTGCACTACACCGGCCTCAACACCGCCGCTCCGGTCGCGGTAGGAATTCAGGCCACCGGCGTGCGCTGGGGCAGCATCGTGGTCATGCTCGGCACCTTCGCCGGCCTCACCACCACCATGCTCGTTATGTTGCTGGGTCAGTCTCGGGTCTTTTATTCGATGTCACGCGATGGGCTCCTGCCCGAGTGGGCGGGTAGAATTCATCCCCGCTTCCGCACGCCGTGGATCTCCTCGATCGTCGTCGGATTCTTCGTCGCCATCTTCGCCGGTGTGCTTCCCATCAATATCCTCGGCCAACTCACTTCCATTGGCACGCTGCTGGCCTTTGTCATCGTGTCCGCCGGCGTGTGGGTCTTGCGCGTAAAACGTCCTGACCTGCACCGCCCATTCAAGGCCCCGTTCGTTCCCCTGACCCCAATCCTGGGAATGGGAATCTCGCTCGGCCTGATGGCGAGCCTGCCCTGGAGCACCTGGCTCCGCCTCATCGTGTGGCTGATTCTGGGGATGGGGATTTACTTCGGCTACGGCAGAAGGCACAGCCGCCTGCGCAACCGCCCCTGATCACCGTCACATCATCTGGAAAGGCGAGACAGTAAAGGTCAGGACCAGCATGATCGCCGCCAGCACTGCCAGCGGCCAGCGGCTGGCGGGAAGCATGGGATATTCCGGCGCTTGCTGCTGTCGGTAGGTCATCACATTCATCACGATGAGAAGTCCGGCCCACACCCGCCATCCCACATACCGATGCCCCAGGTAGACCAGAACGATGACCGTAATCCACGAAATCGCGCGATGCACCCGCGGTCCCAACGCGTAGACAATATGGCCGCCATCCAGTTGACTGCTTGGCAAAAGATTCAGCGCGGTAGCAAACATGCCTACCCACGCGGCAACTGCCGTAGGATGCAGATAGATTCGATTCAGCGGCAGAGCGGCGACGGCACTGTTCGGGGTGATCATTCGTACCACGTCATGCATGACCTGAAAGATCGCGGGAAATCCCAACCGTAAGTCCGAAGGCCCAATGCCCGGCGCAAGCGGCTTCGAAAGGGTCATGGCAACCGCCAGCGTGACAATCGCCACGACGAATCCCGCAATCGGACCAGCAATGCCGATATCGAACAATGCCGCCCGCGAACGAATCGGCCCCTTTATGCGAATCACCGCCCCCAAAGTCCCAATCAAGGTCGGCGCCGGAATGAAAAAGGGAAGCGTCGCCCGTACTCCGTAGTACCGGCAGAAGAGGTAGTGCCCCATCTCGTGCGAGAACAGGATCGCCAACAGAGTCGCTGAAAACGGAATCCCCAGCAGCAGCCGGGCAGGCTGCGCGATCACCCAACCCAGAGGGAAGAACGGAAGCCATTCATCCCCGGCCGCAAATGGCGGCAAGCTATTGAGGAAGTTGAACTCCATCCGCGCTCCCACCACGAGCGTGGTAAAGCATGTCGCGATCAGCAACAGCGCATGCAGCCAGTAGCGTTCCCGCGGCCGCCGTCCCTCCGGCTTTGGCAGCGCATGGTAGTACTCAAGCGTGGAAGTAGGTATCGGGGAATTAGGTTCCGACATGCAATAGAAGCCCGCCAATGCGCACAGGGGCTTTCCCTTGATGCTACTACACGCTCGAGAGACGCTGGACAGGCGGGAAGTGAAAAGCAAGAAGCTCGAAGCTGGAGGCTCTTAGTCGATCGACTGCAACTCTTTCCCCGGCTTAAACCGCACGGCCCTTCCTGGCGGAATGGACACTTCAGCACCCGTGCGCGGGTTGCGCCCAATGCCCGTTTTGCGCGGACGCACGTTGAACACGCCGAATCCCCGCAATTCAATGCGGCTGCCGCTGGCCAGTGCCTTCTTCATGCTCTCAAAGACGGTTTCCACGGCCAGCTCGGCCTTGGTCTTGGTGATGCCCGTCTTGGCCACCACTTCGTTGATAATGTCGAGCTTAATCACAAGGCACTCCCGGGTGCAGGGTCAAGATAATGCTTCAAGTGATTGATGCTAAGGGAGATAAGTAAGATTGTCAACGGGAGCATCAATCCCGTAAACTGACATGCACCCAGCCTGCAGAGATTGAGCATTGGATCAGCATTGTCATCCTGAGGAGGGCGTTGTTTGCCCGACGAAGGACCTGGGCGAGCCGCGCGAATCGCCCGCGCATTTTGCGGGTGAATAAGTCGCGCGTTTGGCTCGCATCCCTATTCAATGACTCAATCACATAATTACTCAATGACTCAATTCTCCCAAGGAGTTCCATGCTGAAGAGTGACCGCTGGATCCGCAAGATGTCCAAAGAACACGACATGATCAACCCGTTCTCCGAGAAGCAGGTGCGGGAGGGCGTGATTTCCTACGGATTGTCGTCGTACGGCTACGACCTGCGCGTCGCCGATGAGTTCAAGATCTTCACCAACGTGAATTCGACCATCGTCGACCCCAAGCATTTTGACGAGAAATCTTTCGTTACCGTGCAAACCGACATCTGCCTCATTCCGCCCAACTCGTTCGCCCTGGCCCGTTCCGTCGAATACTTCAAAATCCCGCGCAGCGTCCTCACCATCTGCGTCGGCAAGAGCACCTACGCTCGTTGCGGCATCATCGTCAACGTCACCCCGTTCGAGCCCGAGTGGGAAGGCTTCGTCACCCTCGAGATCTCCAACACCACGCCGCTCCCAGCCCGTATCTACGCCAACGAAGGCCTCTGCCAAATCCTCTTCTTCGAGTCCGATGAAGTCTGCGAAATCAGCTACGCCGACCGCAAAGGCAAATACCAGTCGCAGAAGGGAATCGTCCTGCCGAAACTGTAAGAGATCTTCCGGTCGCGAAGGCCATGTGGGGACAGCCGCCCTCGGCTGTCCGGCGGCCCAAGTTTCTTTGGGCCGCTGGAATCAACGTGGTCTCGTGGTGAGTCCGCGGCAGAAGGCGATCCGTCTCGCTTCTTCGGGGGCACGCCTTCAGCCGTGATGCCAAATGTTTTTCGTGGAAGAGGCGCCCGCGCGTTTTGACTAATTCTTCCGAATGCCCGCGTTACCGTGGAAGAGCGGCCCTTCAGGGCCGCGATAAGGCAATAAGAAAAGAATGGGCTTCAGCCCCGGTGGTCGTCTTCTCTACCCCACCCGCAAATATGTCGTATACGGCTCACCCTCGGAAATTGTCGTCCAAGAAACCATCTTCATCACGATGTTGCCATCCGGCGACACATGCCACACCCCGGGTGCCATCCGCTTCGCCGCGAGCAAATGCGCTCGTTTCAACCCCGGAACTTGATCTCCAAACAGCACCAGCGGCCCAACCATGAGCGCCACCGTGTCCGCATGCTGCGGATCCAAAGCATCCAGCCGCGCTTTCAAAGGCAACTCAACCTCAATCCGATCCCCATTTTTCCATTCCCGCGAAACCGTCACGAATGTCCCGGCCAGCACCGCCTCGCGCTTCCCATTCACCGACACCGACGCTCCCTCCGCCCACGCGGGAATCCGTAGATTCACTGCAAATTCCGCCGCTCGCGAAGTCTTCACTTCAAGCTGCACATGCGGCTCGTAGGGATAATCTCCCTTCTGCGTCAGCGAAACCTGCGCCCCGCCCTGCGTCCACCGCACCGTCGACGGGATGTATAGATTCACATACACTCCGCGCGCATCACGAAAATAAGTATTGATCCGATAATCCGCCGCCACCTGCGGCAGAGTTCCTGAGCAGCAGGCCCACCGTTCCTTGTGGTAAACCTTCCGTCCTTTGAAGTTGTAGTCCGAATAGTAATAAGTCCGCCCATCGGCTTCGAGCGGCAGCGATCCCAGCACCGTGTTGTACATCACCCGCTCCATGCTGTCGGCGTAGCGCGAATCGCGGGTCACGCGTAGCAGATAGCGTGTCAGCTTGAAGTGCGCGTACGAGCCGCACGGGGTTTCAAAACTTGAGTGGGTGCCGGTCAGGCTCTTATAGACTTCGGTGCTGCCGGGCTCGCGCAGCGTCTCATCCGCTCCCCATCCGCCGGTTGCGAAACTCTGTGCGGCCACGAAATCGAACCCGTTCTTTGCCGCTCGCAGATGCTTCTCACTTCCCAGCGTCAAATACGCCTGCATCGCCGAGCACAGCGAATTCACATGGCTGTAGGCGTGGCGTCCCTCCAGGTTGCTGCGCCCCTCCGCCAGCGGATCATAGTACACATCGTCCAGATACTGACGCCCCAGCGCACGGTACTGCTCTCCCGCGCCGCGCTGGTACGCCAGAAACAAATTTTCAGAAATCGTGTACGACTCGTCCCACGTGTACGAGTCATCATTCGGATGGTTCGGGCGCCAACTTTGCCCATGCTCCACGGCTTTCGGGGGCAAGTGCGGCAATGCCGCCTTGGTCGTCTCCGCCAAAATCGCGAACGCATCGGGATCCCCCGCGTACTGGTGCGAGTCGATCAGCCCGCAAACCAGTTTGTCGTAGGTGTAAGCAGGGAATCGCGTGTTCTCATAAAAATCGCCGCCGATCGTCTTGGCGTACATCCGGTTCAGCCGGAGCACTTTCTTCCGCGTCTCCGGCGACCGGTTGATGGCATAGGACCGTGCCAGCGCAGAAACCCACTGCCCGAATGTGCATCCGGGAGCGAACCCGATTTCAAATAGATGATCCCGGTTATTCGCGTCGTACTGGTACCATCCGCCCAAATCCTGCCCTGGCGCCGGCTGCCCAACCATCTGCCGAAACGGTTTGAGCAGGCTGTCTTCGTTCAGCTCCATCAGCAGCGCGTGTGTCTGCTGCAGTTGTTGTTCCTGCAGCCCGGTATCAAAAGCAACTTCGCCGTAGCCGAATTCTTGAAGCGGAGTCGGAACGGGCTCGGATGTTGCCGCACGAGAGGAAAGCGAGAACGCCAAATAGCGCCGGCTAGGAATTACACCCACGCCAGAAGCCAGCGCAACTGATTGGAGGAACTTTCTGCGGGTAAACGAGGAAGGAGAAGACATGAATCTCACCGGTTCCAGAAGTGTTATTGGAACTCTATGCGAAATAGTCTACGCCGAAACACCACAAAATGGCTGGGACGAAAACGCCGAACTAAAGCAGGAAGTGAAGTCAAAGCGCCGACCTCACCCGGAAAACTCTGAAACTTCGAAACCGGAAATTTTGAAACTTGAAACTTTGAAACTCCTACTTCTGGTTCTCCCCTTCTTTAAACATGTACTTGATCGCAGGCTTGTAGATCATCAGATTCGGATCCCCATTCTCCCGGTTCACCTTAATGCAATTCCGGTCATACCATTCGATGATGCCGCGAACTTCTTCTCCGTCGCGCAGGACAATCACCATCGGCGTCCGCGATTGCATTTGCTTCTGATAATAGAAATTCTCGGCGTTCGTCTGTTCGGGTGGCGTCGCTTTCTTCGCTCCACCGCCCCCCAACGCACGCTCTCCGCGTTCCCCACGATCTGATCGATCCATGCGCTCTCCGCGCTCGTGCCGCTCCGGACGCTCACGTCGTTCCTGCGCCTGCATCGGAGCCGAGCTATGGTTATTGTAATTCTCCACGCGCGGCAGAGTTGGCCGAATCAACTTGCGGTTGGCGAAGTTTTCCTTCTCGGATTCACCGGCTTGTACGGGATCCATAATTTCCTTCATTGTGGCGCTACCTCGGAGTACACGCATTCGCGCAAACCACCGCCCGCTGGGACCCTATGAATGTTTACGAAGGCGTGAAATTTACCCTACCGTAACACAGGATTCCGCCTCTGACAATCCTTCCTTCGTGCCATGCCGCGCAGTGTGCCAAAAGTTGCACACCCCCTAGAATATCGATTTGTTCGTCTAATTTGTCTTCGACAAGTCGGCCCCGCGCCGCTCTTTTCCGCTCCAAGTGACGATTGCCACCAGGCTGGCCACCAGCACCACCGTCCACGCCAGCACTGGCGGAAAGCTTCCACCAAAACGGTTCTCAGCCAGCTTCGCCTGGATCACCGAATTCCGCGACGAAAAAAAATTGCCAATCTGGTAGGCGAACCCGGGCAGCGTCCCCCGAACTCCTGGCGGAGAAAGTTCGTTCAGATGCGCCGGAATTACGCCCCAAGCTCCCTGCACCATGAACTGCATCAGGAACCCGCCCAAGGCCAGCATCGGTACCGTGTGCGAATAGGCCCACAAAGGAATGACTGGAATCGAAAGCAGCGCTGCAATCACGATCGCCCGCCGTCGACCAATCCGTTCCGACCACGACCCGAAAACAATTCCTCCGAGCAGCGCCCCGACGTTATAAACGATTGCAATCAAACTCACCGTTTTCGGCGTGAACTGCAGATTCTTCTGCAGAAACGTCGGGTATAAGTCCTGCGTGCCGTGGCTGAAGGAATTGAACGCAAACATCAGCACAACCAGAAAAGCAAAGATGCCGGCGTGCGACAGAACGTCTGTTCCCAAGTGAGTTTTCTCCCTGCGCGCCGCCCTCCCCTGTAACCAAGCTGGAGATTCGTCGACTTTGGTGCGAATGTAAATGACCAGAAATGCCGGTAGCGCCCCGATTACAAACATCCCGCGCCACCCGACGAGGGGGAACAGCGCCCCATAGACCAGCGCCGCCATCAGGTATCCGACAACATACCCTTCCTGCAGCAGTCCCGAGAAAAAACCGCGCCCCTCCGCCGGCAACGTCTCGAACGCCAACGCCGCGCCCACTCCCCATTCTCCACCCATCGCGATTCCAAAGAACACCCGCATGATGAGGAAGAACTTCAACGAAGGCGCAAAAGCCGACGCCAACTCAAACACTGAGTAAGCGATGATATCGACCATCAGCGTAGGACGCCGCCCAAACCGGTCCGCCATGAGGCCAAACAGAATTGCCCCCACCGGCCGCATAGCCAGTGTCAGAAAAATCGCCTCTGTAATCGCCGACACCTTCGTCTGAAACTGCGTCGCCAGCGCGCTGACACAGAAAATCAAAATAAAGAAATCAAACGCGTCCAGCGACCATCCCAGAAAGCAGGCGATAAACGTATTCCTCTGCACCAGAGTAAGTCGCCGGAAGTGCCCAATGAATTCCATCGTAGGTTGTTCTTGATTTTCCTTCGTGAACCTTATTGTCCTGAGTGGTGAAAGGTTTCCTCAGTGGCCTCTGTGGTGAAGCTTTTCTCCCGCCACAGAGTCCAGCGGATGCTAGCATAGGCTTTCAATCAGCAATCAAAAATCAGCAATCTCCCATGCCCGACCTCGACTCCCCGCAACGCCAGGCGCCCGATGCACTCATGCTCACCGGCTTCTGGTATCGTGCTCTCGCCGCCGATCACGTTCACCGAAATCGGCTATACAAGGCGACGCTGCTGGAGATTCCGCTTGTCATCGGCCGCGATCGTCAGGGACAGCCTTTCGCCCTCCGCGACGCCTGCCCTCACCGCGGCATGCCCCTCAACTGCGGCCGCTTCGATGGAGAGAATCTCGAGTGCGGATATCACGGCTGGCAGTTCGACGTTCACAATGGCCAGTGCCAGCTCATCCCATCCCTAACTGCCGATCAGAATCTAAAAGTCGATCGAATCTACGCCGGAAGCTATCCCTGCGAAGAGCAGGATAGTTTTATCTGGGTCTACATCCCCGATCCCGGCCCCCTCGGCGCGGGATTCGGGCCGCCTGCGGAGCCTCCCGACCTGGCGCCGCAAGTTGAAAAATTCAGCGACAAATACAAATCCGCCTACCTGCAAGCCGAAATGCCCGTCAGTATTGACCATGGCATCATCGGCCTGATGGACCCAGCCCACGGCCCCTTCGTTCATCAGGCATGGTGGTGGCGCAGCCAACACAGCATTCACGAAAAGAAAAAGAATTTCGAGCCCATCCCCAACGGCTTTCGCATGAGCGCCCACACGCCCAGTTCGAACTCGGCTCCTTACAAACTCCTGCGCCTCTACGCCGACGCCGATGCCATCACCACCACCATCGATTTCGTCTTGCCAAACATTCGCACCGAAACCATCCGCGCCGGAAAATACTGGTTCTCCAGCCTAACGACGGTCACGCCCATCACGCGCAACCATTGCCGCATCGACGTAGTCGCCGCTTGGAATCTCTTCCGTTGGGTCCCCTTCATTCCGGACGTATTAAAATTCGTCTTCGCGAAATTCGTCGAGCAAGACCGCCGCACCATGGAACTTCAAGCCGAAGGCCTGAAGCACAATCCTCACCTGATGCTGATCGACGACGCTGACCGCCCGGCCAAATGGTATTTCCAATTGAAGGCAGCCCACCTCGAAGCCAAGCGCACCAACGAAGCCATGAAGCACCCGATGTCGGGTCCCGTCACGCTGAAGTGGAGAAGTTAGAGAAGAAAGAAGCATGTGGCGCGGGCGCCCTGCCCGCGCAAAACTAGCCAAAAGGGATAAATCTAAGGAGCCCACCAGGGAGCCAAAACTCGAAACTCGAAACCCGAAACTCGAAACTCGAAACTCGAAACTCGAAACTCGAAACTCGAAACTCGAAACTCGAAACTCGAATTACTCCTCCACCAGCCAGTCCATCGCCTCTTCCCGGGTCTTAAAAGCCGGCAGCTCTCGCTGGGAAAAACTCTTGAAGTTCTCGTAGAACACATGGGGCAGACTTTCCGTGCCTACCCATGCCGACTTCTTCACATACGGACGATCCAGTACCAGCACTTCCTTCACCCGCATCGAAACCACTTTGTCAAAGTGCGCTCCACTGACGTCGGCTAACGTCAGAACCGACCCGGGCTCATGCCGCGCCACATGTGCTCGCACCTGGTCCAGCAACAACAGCATCTCTTTGCTGGAGCAGTTGTTGAAATCAATGAGAAAAATGACTTTCCCTTTGTGTTTGATGAACCGCAGTCGCTCTGGGCGAATGCCAGGATCTGTGTCGTCCGATATCACGCGAGCAATCCCTCCACCACGCCATAAGCCCCGTCCAGCGCCGCATCCAGCATGGATGCGTCCTTGCCTCCGGCCTCTGCCAGGTCCGGACGCCCTCCGCCTTTGCCCCCAACCTTCTGCGCCACCGGACCAATCACCTTCCCAGCCTGCACCCGCCCAGTCAGATCCTTGGTCACTCCCACAATCAGCGCCACGTTTCCATTCGACGCCGATCCCAGAATCACCACTCCCGACCCGATCTTATCGCGCAACTGATCGACCAAGGTCCGCAACTGCGCCCGCTCCAGATTGTCCACGCGGTGTGCCAGCACCTGCACACCCTTCACGTCCTTGATCTTCTCTCCCACATTCGCCGTCGAAGACGACGCCGACTTCATCCTCACCTGATCCAATTCCCGCGTCAGTCGCTTGATCTCCGCATCCTTCTTTTCGAGTTCCGCCTTCAATGCGTCCGCGGGAGAGGCAGTCTCGACTTGAGCGTAGATCTCCATCGCAGTGGGTGCCCCATCTTTGCGCGGTTTTTGCGCAAAGGTGGGAACCACGAACCTTGACACCATGGTCTCTAACTCGTGATCCATGCGAAAGTGATGTAGCGACCCCTCACCCGTGATCGCCTCAACCCTCCGTACCCCCGAAGACACACTGCCTTCCTTGAGAATCTTGATCAGCCCGATCTCTCCCGTCGCCGCGGTGTGCGTCCCGCCACAAAGCTCCGTCGAAAAGTCGCCGATCTTCACCACCCGCACCTTGTCGCCGTACTTCTCCCCGAACAGCGCCATCGCGTGATATTCATTCACCGCCACGTCAATCGGCACATCGGCGATCGTCTCCACCTTCTGGTTCCGAAGCAATTCGCGGTTGATGATGTCTTCAATATCCTGTAACTCTTCGTCTTCGACGGCCGTGAAATGCGAAAAATCAAACCGCAGATGTCCCGGCGCCACCAGCGACCCCGCCTGCTTCACATGCTTCCCCAAAACCTCGCGCAGCCCGGCATGAAGAAGATGCGTCGCCGTATGATTCCGCCTAGTCGCCAGCCGAATCTCAGTGTTCACGACGGCGTCAACCTTGTCTCCCACGCGAAGCGGTTTTTTCGCCACCACCTGATGCGCCCGCACCCCCTGAATCGGGTAATAGCATCCGGTCACGTCAGCCACGATGGTGTTGTGATCGTCCGAATAAAACCACCCGCGATCCCCCACCTGCCCGCCAGCCTCAGCATAAAACGGAGTGTGATCCAGAATGATCTCTCCCGACTCTCCGGCCTTTAATTCCTGCACCCCGCGTCCCTCGTGAATGATCGCCAACACCTCACACCCGTCGGACCGCGTCTGCCGGTACCCCTCAAACTCCGATTTCGGCAACTGCTGGTAAGCCGGATTCGCCGTCTGTTTCGCCGCGCCCTTCCACGATGCCCGAGCCCGCGACTTCTGCTCCTCCATCGCGTGATCGAATCCGTCCCGGTCGAACGTGATCCCCTGATCCCGCGCCGCATCCTGCATGAAGTCAAGCGGCATGCCAAAGGTGTCGTAGAGCTTGAACGCATCCGCACCCGAAAGCTCTGTCGATGAAGTCTTGAGCAGGGTCTCCAGTTTCTCAAGCCCGACATCCATGGTGTGTGCGAATCGCGTCTCTTCTACATACACCGCCTTCGATACTCGGTCCGCAGTCTCGTTCAACTCCGGATAAGCATCCGACATGAGATCGCGCACCGCAAAAACCATCTCATATAGAAACGGCGCCGTCTGACCCAGCAAGCGCCCGTGCGTGATGGCGCGCCGGATAATTTTCCGCAGTACGTACCCGCGGCCTTCATTCGCAGGAAGCACTCCATCAGAAATCAGAAACGTCGCCGCCCGCGAGTGATCCGCAATCACTCGCAACGACGCCGCCGACTTCGTGTGAGCCTCTTTGCTTAGCTCCTTCTTCAACGAAGTCGCGGTCAACTCTGCCGCCCTCTTAATCAGCGGCGTAAACAAATCCGTGTCGTAGTTCGAAATCACGCCCTGCAGCGCCGCCGCAGTCCGCTCTAGTCCCATCCCTGTGTCGATCGAGGGCTTAGGCAACGGATTCAGCGTCCCGCTGGCATCGCGGTCGAACTGCATGAAGACCAGATTCCAAATCTCCACGTAACGTCCACAATCACACGGAAAAGCACAGTCGGCATGCCCTTGATCGGACGATGCCAGGCCCATGTCGTAGTAGATCTCGCTGCACGGCCCGCACGGCCCGGTGTCCCCCATCTGCCAGAAATTATCTTTCAATCCCATCTCAAAGATGCGTTCTTTCGGCACGCCCTGCGCGGCCCAGAGGTCATAAGCCTCGGCATCCCGCTGCAGCCCGCCCTCACCGTTGAAAACCGTCACATACAGCTTGTCCTTCGCAATCCCAAACCACTCTGGAGAAGTAATCAGCTCCCATGCGTACGCGATGGCATCCTTCTTGAAGTAGTCGCCAAACGAAAAATTCCCCAGCATCTCGAAAAACGTGTGATGCCGGTTCGTGAACCCCACGTTCTCCAGATCATTGTGCTTCCCGCCAGCTCGCACGCACTTCTGCGAAGTCGTGGCCCGCGAATAATCACGCTTTTCCAGCCCCAGGAAGACGTCCTTGAACTGGTTCATTCCCGCATTCGTGAACAGCAGCGTAGGATCATTCGCCGGGACCAGCGACGACGAGTGCACCTCCTTGTGCCCCTTCTGCACAAAGAAGTCCAGGAATTTGCGGCGGATTTGCGACCCAGTCAGCATGGAAGAGTCATTTTAAACGAACCGCGCCCAACCCGCCCGGTCCTTCGACGGGCAAATGAACTCCAACACAAAGGGCACAGCGCCACCGAGGAATCCTCTGTGTGACCCTGTGCCCTCTGTGGTTGATTTGTGTTCGCGCTACTTGATCGCGTCGACCGTCTTCTCAGTCCCCTTCTTCACGTCGTGACCCACATCCTTGGCAGCCTTGTCGGTGCCCTTTGCCGTATCCTTAGCGGCTGTCTTCGTGGCGTGTCCGGTCTTGTCGGCGGCCTTTTCGGTCCCCTTCGCCGTGCCCTTGGCCGCAGTCTTCGTTGCATCGCCAGTCTTGTCAGCCGCCTTTTCCGTGCCCTTGGCAGTATCTTTAGCCGCGGTTTTGGTCGCATGGCCGGTTGACTTTGCTGCCTTATCCGTAGCCTTAGCGGTATCCGTTGCTGCCTTCTTTGTGTCCGTTGCCACATCCTGTGCCAGTGCGATCGGCAGGACACCGAATAACAATGCAGCCACAATCGTCTTTGGAATCGATTTCATAGGTCAGCCTCTCCTTTTGGTTACCCGAAACTGCCAGCGAGTATGCAACACGGCCTTCGCCTAATGCAAGAATAAGGAGGACGCGTTCTGATGCCTCTGTGCAGGATCGGAACGCCAGGAAAACTTACTCCGTCTCGCTCTCCAGCGCCGTCAGCGTATCGTCATCCACATCCCACTTCTTCAGAATCGTAAAAATCGTTCTCGTCCCAAACCCCGCTCGCGCCAGTTGCCGAAAGATACGCGCCGCCTGTTTCTGATCCTTCGGCTTTTCCAGCCGTTTCTTGCGGAGAAATTCCCGCGCCTGCTTCTCGTCGCTCACGCCCTCATAGGCCGCTTCCACCGCTCTCTCGATCACCGATCCATGTACGCCCCGCGTCTTCAACTCCGTAATCACCCGCATGCGCCCCAGCTTCTGATTATCGCGTCGCAGCGACGAGTAATACGCCGCATACTGCGAGTCATTCAGATATCCCTGATCCTTCAGCCGCCGGATCACCAACTCGACGAGCGTCTCCGCGTACTCCGATTCCGGATCTTCCACGCGCGCGCGCATTAGGCGCTTCAACTCGGCTACCGTCCGCATGCGCCGCGCCAGTGCCCCGACGGCGTACTCATACATCTCATCTTCGGAATACTGTTTCCGCTTGGGCCGTGAGAACGCCATACCCGTCCACCATAGCGCAACCCGTCGGCCAACGCGAGTCGTTCCGTCGGCTGATCATT
Organism: uncultured Acidobacteriaceae bacterium; assembly: GCA_963788555.1. GTDB lineage: Bacteria > Acidobacteriota > Terriglobia > Terriglobales > Acidobacteriaceae > Sulfotelmatobacter. The sequence goes on from CAWBHM010000009.1 coordinate 805,846, forward strand.
CTTTTCCGGCATATTCCGGATGTCTTGCCGGTGCGCGTCGTCGCACTTCACGCTCGAGTTTCCCGATCCATCGCAGTTCGGTCCGAATCTGCTGGATTGCCAAACTAACCATCCACACCGCCTCGTGGAAACGATGGCCAACCTCCCGCCGGATCGCGCGCAGCGTCGCGTTCTCCCGGACCAACTCCTTCTCGAGGAAGCTTCGGCGCCGCCTCAGCTGTCGCTCAACCACACCCGGGCGCGCCTGCCATGACAAGGCAATCCAGGTAAGAAACGGAGGCCGGTCGCGTTGGTTGGTCCACTCCTCTCGCTCCAGCGCCTCGGCCAGCGCCGCGCGACCGGCGGTGGTCGTCGCAAATACGCTTCGCTCCGGCCCAGCCACTGGCTCGTCGCTGTTCGCGGTTCTGATCAAGGCTTGCCGCGCCAGTTTTTCCAGAGAGTAGTACACCTGTGGCCGCGAAATCCCTGCCCAGTCCCGCACCTGCCGCCGCTCCAGTTCCAGGTTTGCCTGATAGCCGTGCATCGGACGCTCCGCCAACAGGCTGAGCAGAACCAGATCCGGCGTCGTCAGATCGCGCTTCCTAGTCGCCGCCATCACGCCTTCCGCCGCCGGCTCCAATACCACCACTGGCATTGCTCAGCGGGAAGATGTGGGTTCCGCGCCTGCGCCACCGCCGCCCGGAACACGTCGAGGCAGCAGATATCCTGCGGCTGTCCCATAATCTCGCAAAGCTTTTCGTACAGTTTCTCCGGGTTCCGGCGCGACAATTGCTCCACGCTGCGGATGCCCATCAGTTCAAAATCCCTCGCAATCGCCGGTCCCACCGACGTCAAATCTTGCAGGCTCCGCTCTTTGGTTGCCATCGTGATCCTCCTTGACACGACCTGCAGACTTCAGTATCGTCCACTAGTCTAATTAAGACTACGTCGCCTTGGCAAGGAAAAAGTCCATGCGCATCGCAACTTTGGCTTGATGTTCGCCCCGTTCTGCTGTCCTCGTTTCCTTTAACAACATCCAGGGTAGAGGAGAAAGACAAACCTATGCATGTGAAAAAAATCACGCCCGTGCTGTTCGTGCAAGACGTTGAGCCCTGTGTGAAGTTCTGGATGGATCGCTTCGGCTTCGAGAAAACCGCCGAGGTACCTGACGGCGACAAACTTGCGTTCGCCATGCTGCAGAAGGGCAACGTCGAATTGATGTATCAGAGCTTCGCCAGCGCCGACAAGGACGTCACCGCGGTTTCACAAATGATCCGCAAGGGCCCCACGTTTCTCTATGTCGAAGTTGATAACCTTGATGAGACCATCAACGCCGTGAAAGGCTTGGAAATTGTGATGCCCAAACGGAAGACGTTCTATGGATCGACAGAGATTGGTATCAAGGATCCAGCCGGGCACTTCGTTACTTTTGCAGAGTTCGCAGCCCCACCTCAACACTGAGAATATTGCTCGAAAAAAGAAGGGGCGCGATTCGCACCGCGCCCCTCATTGAACCTTGAAACCTTGAAACTCTGAAACCTTGAAACTCGAAAACGGTTCCTACCGCCCTCCAAACCCCGCCGACTGCATCGACTGCCGCGAAATATCCGCTGTCGACGCAATACCCTGCATGCGCAGCTTGAAGTCATCGGCGTTGGAAGCATTCTCCAGCGCGGTTTCATAGTTCACCAGCCCTGCCTGGAACAGATCCCAGAGCGACTGGTCAAAGGTCTGCATGCCGTACTGCGATGTGCCCGCCGAGATCGCGTCGCGAATCGATCGCGTCTTTTCCGGCACCAGAATACATTCACGAATATAAGCCGTATTGATCATCACTTCGACCGCGGGCACGCGGCCATCGGCGTCGCAGCGCCGCACGAGGCGTTGGCTCACAATTGCCCGCATCACGGCTGCCAACTGCATGCGGATCTGCTTCTGTTCCGGCGGCGGAAAAATCGAAATCACACGGTTAATCGTCTCCACCGCGTCCAGCGTGTGCAGCGTCGAGAACACCATGTGACCGGTTTCGGCCGCGTGGAGCGCCGTCGAGATCGTTTCCAGGTCTCGCATTTCGCCCACCAGAATCACGTCCGGATCTTGACGCAGAGAAGCGCGGAGCGCCGCTCCGAATGAAGGCGTGTCCACTCCAATCTCACGCTGGTTGACGTATCCCTTCTTGTCGCGATGCAGAAATTCGATGGGGTCTTCAATCGTGACGATGTGTTCCGCCCGCGACGAGTTCACCCGATCCACCATCGCCGCCAGTGTCGTCGACTTACCAGAACCTGTCACTCCCGTCACCAGGATCAGCCCGCGCGGCATATCGCAGATCTGCTCCACCACCTTCGGCAGAAACAGTTCGTCGAGCGCGCGAATCTTGGTCGGAATGACACGAAGCACCAGTCCCACGTTCCCGCGCTGCTGGAAGATGTTTACACGGAACCGGCCCAGGCCGGCCACACCGTACGCCATATCAATTTCCGTGGTCTCTTTGAATTTTTGCTTCTGCCGCGCCGACATCATGCTGAACGCCATGTTCAACATATCTTCGGCGCTGATGCGCGGCTGGTCGGTCAACGGCACCAGTTCTCCATCAATGCGCAGGTGAGGATAATTTCCCACCTTCAAATGCAAGTCGCTGGCTCGCCGTTCCGTCGCAATCCGAAGCAGATCATCAATATTCATGCGGACTCTTCCCCTGGGAACCTTTAGGACCTGAGGCTCTCCACCATGATCGCCCGAATCGTCACCTTCCCCAAGATGACCTAGGTAATGGCCTCTGTCAGGCGGCGGGACAGCGCCTTAAGTTTGTGGGAACTCAGCTTACGGCGCACCCTTCACAAACGCCAGGGTCGTGGTAGGCATCGAGACCGTCACCTCGTTGCCGATCGCTCGTCGCGCGTGGAAGTTCTTGAGCTTGAAAATCACGGCTGAAGTCACTTCCTGCCCCTTCGAGACCAGCAACGTTCCCTCGTGGCTGCGGACCTCGTCTTGCAGGATCATGCCGGGTGTTAGGTTGTCGAGCTTGCACTTTCGGATCTCACATTCCTCGGAGTTTGGATCCAGCGTGACCAGTGCCTGAAAGAATTCTGGACTGAAGTTCGTGTTCTGGCGAGCGAGCACATGTGCGGCCTCGGTTCGCGAAGCCCCCTGATGAATCGCTTTTTCATAAGCCAGAATCAGTCGGAGGATTTCCGCCCCCAGTCGCATGTCCGCCATTTCCGCGCTGTCTTCCTGGGGGACGGGCCGGTTCTGGTGCTCGATCATCCACGCAATCGGTTCCAGGCGTGGGATCTTTGAAAGCAAAGCGTAGGCCACAGCCGGATGTGCGTCATATTGCGCCCGCTCGTTTCCCGTCAGCTCCTCGCCGCGATACACCGCGTCAATCGTCTCCGAAGCCAGCGTCACGCAACCCAATTGCGACAACATGGCCGCAACCTCGTATTGCCACGGGTTTCCCAGCTTCATCGCCGTCACCACGTGGTGGATGTAGCGGCGCGCCCGCTCCGCCCGGCTGAACGCTGCCGGATTGACCAGGCTCAGCACTTCGGTCAGCACCTGCAGGCTGCCACTCAGCGTCTGTTCCAGGAGTTGTTTTTCAGCCGTCACCAGTCGGTACTGCATCAGCGCAGCCGTGATGGTTTTCGCCATCACCTCTTTGCTGCACGGCTTGTTGAGGAAGCGAAAAATGTTGCCCTCATTGATGGCATTGATCGCCGTTTCGGTGTCGGCGTTGCCCGTGAGCATGACCCGGATCGTGTCCGGTGCCAGGCTCTTGATTCGGCTCAACAGTTGGATCCCATCCATTCCGGGCATGCGCATGTCGGAAATGACCACAGCGTACGGCCCGCTCTCCTCCGCCAGTTTCAGGGCCTGTTGGCCGCCCAGCGCAGTCTCCAGCAGAAACTCGCCCCGCAAACTGCGCCGGTAGCCGTCCAGCACGTTACTCTCGTCGTCGACCAGAAGGATCTTTTCCGCCATCGTTTCTCCTTCTTCACCTTTCAGTCCATCGGCGGTTGCCGGCCTGCCCTTTAGGCTTTGGAAGAGAACGCCGCCGCTGCCGCTCCTTGGGTTGGAGCTTTCTGCTCGCTGTGAAAACCGCGCCAGATGCTTTCTCTCTCGCTTAGCCCCAGACCGGCCAGGTAGTTGAGGTCAAGCTCAGCATCATGGTTCAGCGGCGACGCATCGGTCGCGCTTGCGATCGCGTCCGCGGCATGCACCGCCGTCAGCGAGGAAAACTTCGTTTCGCCGCTTTCGGCCGGACGGTGATGGAAGGCGACGGCGTGTACCAAAGAGAGTGGAAGTCCCCAAATGCTCATCAGGTATGCGCCCACTTCCGCGTGCGTGCAGCCTAGTCGTTCCATTTCAATGGTCTTGCTGCTGGGGTTGATTTCAAAAATCTGATGGTACTCGCGCGGCATCTCCGCCAGCAGTACTACCTTGCCGATGTCGTGCAGCAATCCCGCCGTAAAACTTTCTTCCACCATCGCCTTCGGGCATCCTTCCGAGCTTGCGATGCGCTGGGCCAGCGACGATACCCCAACACTATGGTCCCAAAGGACGGGCAGGCTCGCCACCACGTGGGCATTCCCCTCGAACTGGGAAAAGACATGCACCGATAACACCAGGGTGCGCACCGTCTCGGTTCCAATCAGCGAAAGTGCTTGCACCAGGCTCGATACCCGTCCGCTCGCGCCCACAAAGGCCGAGTTCGCCAGTTGCAGGATCTTCGCCGCCATTCCCACGTCCTTCGAAATGACCTTGGCAATCTCGCTCAAAGATGGATTTTCCTTGCGGAGTTCGGACGTCAACTCCTCATAGAGCGTCGGCAGGCTCGGAATCGAGCGCAGGCGCGAAATCATCGTTTTCAGCGCCTGATTCGCAAGCAGATCGCGCATCGCGAATGCCTGGCTCAGGCGCGCCACCAACTCCTGAGGGTCACATGGTTTGGACAAGAACTGGTGTGCCGGGGAGATCGATCGGTACACTGCCTCGCGGCTCGACTGCCCTGACAGAATCATGCGCACTACATCCGGATGACGCTGTTTGATCTCCTCCAGCAACTGAGCCCCGTCCATCAGCGGCATGCGCATATCCGAAACCACGGCGTCGTAGGGCTCTTTGTCCAAAGCCTCCAGCGCGGCGGCAGCGCTACCGACGAATTGCATGTCCCACTCCTGGCGCATTCGATGCAGCGTCCGCCGCAGGCCATCGAGCACCATGGGGTCGTCATCTACAAAGAGCAGGCGTTTCGGCATCAGTCCCCCTTCGTCGAGTCGTCCAGCTGAATTGGCAGAGTGATGAAGAACGTTGTTCCTTTGCCGACTTCCGACTCAAACCAGATTTTCCCCCCGTGTTTCTTGACCACAACCGTGTAGGCCAGCGCCAGGCCTTGCCCCGTCCCTTTGCCGACCTCCTTGGTCGTGAAGAACGGATCGAAAATCCTGTTCCGGATCGCTTCGGGTATTCCCTTGCCCGTATCCCTGACTGAGATTTCCACGGATTCGCCTCGCGTCCGTGTTCCCACGGTGATCCGTCCCTTCTCGCCTTCCTGAACTCCTTCTTTGATCGCCTGCGCGGCATTCACAATCAGGTTTAGCACCACCTGATTGATGTCCCCCGGATAGCACACCACCGGAGGCAGCGTCTCGTCGAATTCCTTAACCACCTCCGACACATACTTCCATTCATTGCGCGCCACCGTGATGGTCGACTCAATCGCCTTGTTCAGGTCGGTGGCTGTCTTGTCCGCCGAATCCGGGTGGGAGAATTCCTTCATGGCGCGCACAATCTTGGCCACTCGGTGCGCTCCATCCAGACTCTGATCAATCGCACGCGGTACCTCGGACGCAATGAAATCAAGATCGCAGCTCTGCTCCGCCTTCTGGAGGGCTGCTGCCACGCCAGCCGGCAATGTCTCGCCAGCATCGCGCATCGCCACCCGATACTGCTCCAGCAACTCGTGTGTGGATTTCCAGGAATCCCGCAGGAAGGTCAGGTTGTCCGTCACGAACTGCGTGGGTGTATTGATTTCGTGGGCGATGCCGGCTGCCAACTGCCCAATACCCTCCATCTTTTGCGAGTGCCGCAGTTGGCTTTCCAAGGCCCTGCGCTCGGTGATATCCCGTGCGAAGGCGAAGGAGTATTCCTGCCCGTCGAACTCCAGATAGTTCGCCGTAACCTCCACCGGGAAGACCCGCCCCTGTTTGGTTTGGTGCTGGGTTTCGAGAGTCAACGAACCTCGCGCCTTTACATCGTCCCAAAACTTCTCCCAGGCTTCCTTGGGGACCAGCGGATTGATCTCCGGAATCGACAGGGAAAGCAGTTCCTCGCGGGAACGATCCAAAGACCGGCAGGCGGATTCGTTCACGTACACGATGCCGCCTCGCGGATTAATCCAAAAAATTGCGTCCGACGCATCCTCCAGCGAGGACTGTGTCAGCCGCAACTCTTTTTCCGCCCGCTTGCGCGTAGTGATGTCGACCAGCGTGCCCTCGATAATCACGCCGCCCTCGGAATCCTCGTCGACAATCGCGAAGCTTGCGATCACCCACAACGAGTCTCCATCCTTGCGACGAAACCGCATCTCGTGGTTGGAGAAACTTTTCTCCGCCTTTAGTTTGGTCAGGAACGCGGCCCGGTCGGATGGCGAGTTGTAAAAATGCGCGGCCGGAAAGACACGCACTTCCTCCACCGACGCGTATCCGAACATGTGGGCGGCGGCCTGGTTGCAGTCCAGCACGCGCCCGTCCGGCGTAGTGCGCAGGACTCCCGCCAGGTTCCGCTCAAACAGCATTCGGTAGCGTTTCTCAGACGCTCGCAGCGCCTCTTCCGCCCGCCTGCGCTCCGTCACGTCTTCCTTCACCGCCAGGAAATGCGTGATGCCGCCCTTCCGGTTGGTCATCGGCGTAATGGTCGCGGCCTCCCAGAAGATCTCGCCAGTCTTCCTCTTGTTGCAGAACTCCCCCCGCCACTCCTTGCCTTGCGTGATGGTGGACCACAGTTCCCGGTAAAGATTGGGTGAGGAAAGCCCCGCATTCAAAATGCGCGGATTCCTTCCGACTACCTCCTCTGGGCCATAACCGGTGCACTCCGTGAACTTACGATTCACATAGCTGATGTTGCCCTTTGGATCCGTGATCACCACCGACACCGGACTCTGCTCCACCGCCAGCGACAACTGCTGCAGCACGTCCTCGTTTCGTTTGCGCTGAGTGATGTCCCGGAAAGTCCAGATTCTTCCGTAGTAGACCCCCGTATTGTCGATCACGGGTGCGGAATAGCGGTCCAGAAACGTTCCATCCTTCAATTCAATTTCGTCGCGGCTCGTCTCCTCCGGATGTTTGTAGAGGTGGTTCACTTTCGCCAGAAACGCGTCCGGATCCTTGATGAGCGTGACGACATACTGAAGCATCTTCCCGTCGTCTTTATCCGCCATCAACTCGGCGGGGATCTTGAACAGTTCGCCCAGTCGCTGGTTCTGCATCAGTCTCTGCCCGCATCGGTCCACTACCAGCAGGCCGTCGATCATGCAGTTGGCCTGGGCTTCCAGAAATGCGGTTTGGTAGCGAAGGGTCTCGTCCGCTTCTTTTCGCGCTGTGATATCGGAAAGAAACCCATCCGCGCACAGCACCCCATCTTCTTCATGGGTTCCCATCGCCCGGTCGTGCACCCAGAGCCACGTTCCATCTTTTCGCCGGATGCGGTACTCCTCGTCGAGCGTCCCCTGCTCCCCAAAGAGTTCCATATAGGCCCGGTACACCCGCCCAAAATCCTCGGGGTGGACGCTGCTCAGCCAGAGTTTGGCGCCCCCGGCGCATATCTCTTCCTTGGTGAACCCCAACATCCCCAACACTTTCGGGCTGATATAGGTCGTGCGGCCCTGCCGGTCCGACGTCCATGCCACATCCGGTGCGTTCGCCAGCATTCTACGGAACTTTTCCTCGCTCCGGCGAAGCACCTCCTTGGCGCTCTGGATCTCGGAAATATCCTTAACCGTGACTACATACCGGGTCGTGGCCGATGGCCCTTGCCGCACACGCATCCAGTATTCCGCCGGAAAGCAACTTCCATCCTTCCGCCAGAGAACTTCGCCCACGATATGTGCCGCCTGACCGGCTTCAATTGCCTTGCGGAAAACACACTCCTCGGCCGGATACCTCGATCCATCCGGTCGGCTGTGATGCAGTAGTTCGTGCAGATTCTTTCCTGCGATCTCTTCCGCGCGGTACCCCGTCATCTGCAACAGGGCGTCATTGCAAAACGTTGCATTTCCTTTCGCGTCGACACCGCAGACTCCTTCGACCACCGCGTCCAGGATCGCTCGCAGTTCATCGCTCATGGCCCCGTCGCTTCTCGTCACCAATGGATTCGTGAGCATACCTGTGTCCGCACTCGTTCTATCGGCAGGATGGGATCAAAAGTTGAGAGGAACCGAGGAGAATGAACTGTGGGCGGCGCGGCGCTTTCAGCGCTGCGATACTGGTTCTGGGCAAACCGTTGGCAACGTGTCGGTTCTCGGCCACGTTGTGTCAGAGGTAGTCATTCTCAACGCGCAACGACCTGCGGTCAAAACGTGTAATGGCTTTCTTCGTCAATTAAGAATCGGTCCAGGATCCGCTGCATCAAAAAACTACGCACGCTCGTCTGCCTTTACTGATGCTAGAGGTCGTCGACAAATGCCGCGATTCTCAAAGTGGGTTGAACAGCAAATACGGCTGTTTCCGTTCTCTGAAGCCGGGGTAGGTGTACTCGCAGCAACCCGGCATGCGCTGCTTCTGCCATATCGAATGGTCAAGAAGTACCATCGAAGCGTGGCCGCCTCCCAAATTGTGGTGAGTGACGGATTCGATGTCGAGCATAATATCGAAACAAGCGGACGAGTTCACGCGACCGACCTTGACATCGCAGGACCGAACTGGATTCATGCGTCATCTTATTTTCCTACGCCTGGTCGATTCCTCGTAGAAGCGCTTGCGGACCTTGACATACGATACGAGGATTTCACATTCATTGATCTCGGTTCTGGAAAGGGCCGAGTACTGTTCATGGCGTCTGAATTCCCGTTCCGCAAAATCATTGGGCTGGAGATTTCCCCGGGGCTCACGGCCCTAGCCCACCGAAATATAGCTTCATACCAGGGAGCGCAAAAATGCCGCGACATCAATCCCGTGTGCATGGATTTTACTGACTTTGAATTCCCCGAAGTACCTCTTTTTGTGTTTCTGTACAATCCGGCCTCGTTGCATCTTACAAACGTAGTGGCCCGAAAACTCATTAGCTCGCTGAATAGATGCCCGCGCGAAGCGTGGATATTGTATGTGACGCCGCACAACGAAGTGTTTGATTCTGAAAAAACGCTGCACAAAGTGAGGGAAGGTGAGTGCTTAACGCACCCCTATTGCCTCTATAGCGCCCGTCCCGAAATGCAGCAGGTCAAGTACCCGCTAACCCGGGCTTCTTGAAAACGGGGGCAACCGGGGTCAGACGACAAGTTCTTCTTTCGTGGGTATGGCTTTTAGCCTCGGAGGTGGCTGCGATTACTCCATCATCCGTCGGCAGTGCCGCGCGATCTGCTGCTCTTCTCGGGCTGGGACCACTTGAATCTTGTCCGCCGTTAGTCCTAGAACTTCAAGCCCCCGCGTAGCGGCCGCTCGAATGCGCTCGCTGTGCTCTCCGATCCCACCTGTGAACACCAGCACATCTACGCCGCCCAACAGCGCAATGTAGGCTCCCACCATCTTCCGCACGGAAACGCCAAACACCTCAAGCGCAAGAATCGCTGCTGGATCATTTCTGACAGCCCGCTCCTCCAGCGTCTTCACATCGCTCTCTCCGCCGGACAGCCCAAACAACCCGCTCTTATGATTCAGCAGATCCTCAAGCTTGTCGGCATCCAGCTTTTCGTGCCGCAAAAGATAGAGCACTACGCCGGGGTCCAGATCCCCCGACCGCGTTCCCATCGGAATTCCCCCCGTAGGCGTCAGCCCCATCGTCGTATCCATCGACGCGCCATCCTGCAACGCACACAGACTCGATCCGTTCCCCAGGTGCGCAAAGATTGCCCGCCGCGGCATGCCCGAACCGAATTGATGTACCAGCGACTCGTACGAAAGCCCGTGGAATCCATACCGGCGAATCCCCGCGTCAAAATAGGACCGCGGCAACGCCAGTCGCGCCGCTCTCTCCGGCATCGTGCGGTGAAACGCATCGTCAAAGCAGGCGAAATGTTTGGACGACGGAAAAATCGTCTGCGCCGCGGCGATCAGCTTCAGCGCCTGCGGAATATGCAACGGCGCAAAATGTGTCGCCGAACGCAACTCTTCCAATACTTCCGGCGTGATCAGCTGGTGCCTACACAGCTTCGGTCCTCCATGCACAACGCGGTGTCCCACCGCCGCCGGCATCGCGGGAATATGCGCTCGCATTGCATCTGCGAGCGCACGCAGTGCGTGGCTTTGGGATTCGTGGATGCCTTCCCGCGTGAGCAGAGCTTTTCCATCTGCTGAGCGAATGTGCAACGAGCCACTGTCTCGCCCAATCCCCTCCGCCCCTCCCGTCAGCAGCGCTTCCTCATCACTCGCCCCGCACGCATAAACCCCGAACTTCAGCGACGATGAGCCGCTGTTCAGAACGAGAATCAGATCGCCTTTGACCTCCGTCTCTTTCGCCATGCCTACTTCGCCCACTTCCAGTTGCGGATTTCTTCCCGATCAATCCCTTCGCTGTGGGCGAAGTTGATGCTGTCGATGATTTCATTCTTCAACCATTCCTTGACATGCGCCCCAATCGTTCGCAGCCGCTCCACTCGGTCGATCACGTCGATCGCCAGGTTAAATCGATCCACCTGGTTGAGGATCGCCAGTTCGAGCGGAGTATTGATATTGCCTTTCTCCTTATATCCCCGAACGTGGACGTTCTCATGATTCGTCCGGCGATAGCTCAGCTTGTGAATGAGGGACGCGTAGGAATGAAAATTGAAGATAACCGGCTTATTCGTTGTGAAGAGTGAATCAAAGTCGCGATCGGAAAGCCCGTGCGGATGCTCGCTCGCCGGCATCAGCCGGAACAGATCCACTACGTTCACGAACCGTATCTTCAAATCAGCAAAATGCTCCTTCAAAATCTGCACCGCCGCCAGCGATTCCATAGTTGCAATGTCCCCGGCGCATGCCATCACCACATCGGGCTCCGCCCCATTATCGGTCGACGCCCATTCCCATATGCCAATCCCCTTCGTACAGTGCGTCACCGCTTCTTCCATATTGAGATATTGCAGATGCTCCTGCTTGTCGGCGACGATCACATTCACGTAATCTCGCGAGCGCAAACAGTGATCCGCCACGCTCAGCAGGCAGTTCGCATCGGGTGGCAGATAGATCCGCACCACATCCGGACTCTTATTCGTGACCACATCAAGAAACCCAGGATCCTGATGCGTGAACCCGTTGTGATCCTGCCGCCACACTAGCGATGTAATCAGAATGTTGATCGACGGGACCGGCGCCCTCCAGTCCAACTCCATCTTCGATTTCTCCAGCCACTTCGCATGCTGGTTGAACATGGAATCGATCACGTGCACAAATGCCTCATACGTCGAGAACAGTCCGTGACGTCCGGTCAGAACATATCCTTCAAACCATCCTTCGAGCGTGTGTTCGCTGAGCATTTCCATCACGCGGCCCGCAACATCCAGCTCTCCGCCATCGGCGTCCTGCGGAAGATATTCGGCAAGCCACGTTTTCTTCGACGCGGCATAAATCGCCGACAGCTTGTTCGACGCCGTCTCATCCGGCCCGAACACCCGGAACGAATTCATATTCCGCCGCATCACCTCCGCCAGAAAATGCGCCAGCACGTCCGTCGGCGGAGCATACATCGTGCCCGGCCCCTTCATCTTCACCGCGTAGTCGCGGAAATCCGGCATCTCCAGTTCTTTTCGCAGCGTCCCGCCGTTCGCATGCGGATTCGCCGAGATGCGCCGCGCTCCCGACGGAGCCAACTCCTGCAGTTCCGGGATCAGCGTTCCGTTCGCGTCGAACAATTCCTCAGGCTTGTAGCTCCGCATCCAGTTTTCCACGATCTTCAGGCTCGCCTTGTTCGTCACCGGATCCAGCACCGGAACCTGGTGCGCCCGCCACGACCCTTCCACCTTGTGCCCATCCACTTCCTTCGGACAGGTCCAGCCCTTCGGCGATCGCAGCACGACCATCGGCCACCGCGGACGCGCCGCGTCCCCCGTCGACCGCGCCTGCTGCTGCAGCGAGCGAATCTCCAGAACACATTGCTCCAGAGTGGCGGCCATCGCCTGGTGCATCGTCGCCGGATCCTCGCCTTCCACGAAGTAAGGTTTATGGCCGTAACCCGTCAGCAGCGCCTCCAGCTCTTCCTGCGGAATGCGGGCCAGAATCGTCGGGTTCGCGATCTTGTATCCGTTGAGATGCAGCACCGGCAAGACTGCTCCGTCGCGAATCGGATTCAGAAACTTATTGGAATGCCACGAAGTCGCCAGAGGTCCCGTCTCTGCCTCTCCATCACCCACCATCACCGCCACGATCAGATCCGGATTGTCGAACGCCGCCCCGTACCCGTGCGAGATGGAGTACCCCAGTTCACCGCCCTCGTGAATCGACCCCGGCGTCTCCGGCGTACAGTGCGATCCAATGCCTCCCGGAAACGAAAACTGTTTGAAGAACTTCAGCAGCCCAGCTTCATCGCGGCTCTTATCCGGATAAACTTCCGAGTAGTGCCCTTCCAGATAGCTGTTGGCCAGCGTCGCCGGAGCCCCATGCCCAGGCCCGGAGATGTACATCACATTCAGGTCATACTTCTTGATCAGCCGGTTCAAGTGCACCCACACAAACGACTGGCCCGGATCCGATCCCCAATGACCCAGCAACCGGTTCTTGATGTGTTCCGGCTTCAACGCCTCGCGCAGCAAAGGATTGGCGCGAAGATAAATCATTCCCACCGATAAATAATTGCAAGCCCGCCAGTAGGCGTCCGTCTTCCTTAATTCTTCTGCTGCGAGAGGCGTGAGAACTTCCGTTGCCGTAGCCATGACTACTTCTCCTCGGTGGTAAGCTTTGCCGAAGACTCGGCGATTCGTATCAGGCCATCGCTTCAGCGATGCCGAAGGGTTTGCGGTTTCGGGTGGCGCAACGCTTTCCGCGCTGCGATCAAGTGTCCGGTACATTGGCCGAACTTTACTAGCAGGCTAAGCGTTTACGATGCCAAAATTGTAGCTCCCGATTCTTTCGGCCAGATAAATTCTTGAACCCAAGGCCGACTGAATCAAGCCTCGCGGGCAGGCGCCCGCTCTTCAAACGTGGGAATGCAATGCCGCAGAAGAAGTCCTAGCCCCCGCCGATTTTGAAGGCAGGTTCCCACCCTCGCTTTGCCATTTCCGTGCCAACGCTTCCAACTGGGCCAGCACCTTCTCAATATCCTTCATCCGTTCCGTGATCCCGTACGTCACGGCCGGAGGAATCGTCGGCTCATAGTGCCGGAACACGAACCCGTTGTCTTCCAGCGAGCGTAGTCGCTCCGTCAGCACCCGCGACGAAATTCCCGCCACGTTCTTCCGCAGCACACCAAATCGCATCGGCCCGTTCATGCTCAGCGACCACAAGATGTGCATTGTCCACGGCCGCGTCAGCAGTTCCAGAAGGCCGCCGATCGCGCAAGGAGAAGGATTTTTGGCTGAATGTCTCATAAGTCGTCCGCCGTATACTAGGTTACTCCAAAGTGCCTACTGTTAAAAGAGCTAACAGTTATTTATTGTAACCATCGACGCCGACACTCATCCAACGGAGAACTAAGGAGAATCCCATGGCAACTGCTGCGACCTTTTCCAACCGCGACGAGGCTCTGCCTCTTACATCAGCCCTCGCTGGACCCATCGTCCTGCTGGGACGGCTGTTCTTCGCGCTGATCTTCCTGATGGCTGGCCCGAATCACTTCAAGGCCCAGACCATCGCCTTCGCCGCGTCACAAGGCGTGCCGCTGGCTTCAATCCTGGTGCCTCTGTCCGGTGCCCTTGCTCTCGCTGGAGGACTCTCGATCCTCCTCGGCTATCGTGCGCGCATCGGCGCGTGGCTCATCGTCTTGTTCCTGATCGCCGTCACGCCCATGCACAACTTCTGGGCTGTCGCCGACCCCATGATGCACCAGATGCAAATGGTCATGTTCATGAAGAACATCGCCATGCTCGGCGGCGCACTGCTCATCACGCAGTTCGGCGCGGGACCGTGGAGCCTTGACCGCCGCGGCAAGTAATCGTCCCCCAGAGAAAAAGAGAAAAGCCGCCCGTTGTGGGCGGCTTCTCAACACTCTTCAGCGGACTATGCCACCGCCTCTTCCGGCACCGGCGGTTGGAACGGCTCATCGTAGCTGCCGCCATAGATTGACGGCACCTTCGCTCCCATCGGACGCAGATACGTCGCCAGTTCCCCGCGGTGATGGATGCTGTGGTTGTTCAGGAATCCAAGATAGGCAACCGAAGGCATGTTGAACACGCCGAAGAAGTTCACCGGCGTCATCAACTGCTCGGCCGACAGCGCTTCCACGCGCGCGATCCCGCGCTTCACATTCTCGTCGTACCACGCCACCACTTCGGCCGAGGTCTGCGGCTTGTGCTCCGGATTCTCCATGTTGAACTTCAGGTCGGCAATGCCATCCAGAAACTGGATGTCGGTATTCGCAATGTGCCACGCCAGTTCCTTGGCCGTGCGCGCCTTCGGATCGGGACGGTAATCTGACTTCGCATCGGGAATGGCTGCGATCACTTTCTTGGTGATCTCCGCTTCATTCTTGAAACCTTCGAGCATCATGGCTCGCAGGCCGAGGGCAAATTCAGGAGTCATTTGGGACATGGTGTTCTCCTTGATGTGTTTTGTTTCTTCCGGGCTAAATGGACTGAAGGGCGCACTAGGTGCGCCCCTCGAACTGGAACGAGTTGGAATTCGAACCGGCCTGATTATACGCCGACCGGTTGCTTGCTGCCCGCCTTGCTGGCGACCGGCACTGGCGTGAACCAGTTGTGGCGGTCCGCCTTCTCGCCGCGCACGATAGCGTAAAACTCCTTCTGAAGGGCCTTCGTAATCGGACCCACGCCGCCCTTGCCAACCTTGATCCGGTCGACCGAGCGGATCCCGGTGACCTCCGCCGCCGTCCCAGTGAAGAACGCTTCGTCGGCAATGTAGAGCATCTCGCGCGGAATCATCTGCTCGACGATTGGAATGTTCAAGTCGCGCGCGATCTGCAGCACCGAGTCGCGCGTGATTCCCGGCAGCACCGAGCTGCCCAGCGGCGCCGTGATCAGCTTGTCGCGATGCACCAGGAACAGGTTCTCCCCCGAGCCCTCGCTGACGAATCCGCCCTTGTCGAGCGCGATGCCTTCGACGTAGCCATTTGCAATGGCTTCCATCTTGATGAGCTGCGAGTTCATGTAGTTCGCTCCGGCCTTGGCCATCGCGGGCAGCGTGTTCGGCGCCAGCCGCGTCCACGATGAGACGCACACATCGACGCCGTCGCCGTCGCTGCTCAGATACTTTCCCCACGGATAGTTCACGATGTACATCTCGACCGGACAGTTCAGCGGATTCACGCCGGCATCGCCATATCCGCGAAACACCACCGGGCGGACGTAGCACGGCCACGCGCCGTTGTGTCCCACGGTGTCGAGCATCCCCTTGATGATCTCTTCGAGCGAGTAGGGAAGGTCCATGCGGTAGACCTTGGCGGAATCGAGCAGTCGCTGCATGTGCTCGGTCGCCCGGAAAATCGCGGGACCGCTGGGCAGTTCGTAGCAGCGGATGCCTTCAAAGACCGAAGACCCGTAGTGGACGACGTGCGACATCACATGAATCTTCGCGTCGTCCCAGTTGATGAGCTTGCCATTGTGCCAGATCTTGTCGGTCTTCTGAATTGCCATGCGAACTCCTTGATGGGCGCTGCGTTCCCAAGAATTATATCCGAGGGGAATCGAGTGCTCGGTACTCAGTACTCAGTACTCGGTAAGTTATTTTCTATGCTGACGACGAGTTTTGTTTCACACACATATGCCGTGGTGGGGGCGGCGGGCGGCTGGTTTGAGCCGGCGTAGTATTCGGCCAGGTGGGCGGCTTTGATGCGGGCGATTTCGGCGCGCTTGAGTTCGATCGTGCCGCGGAGCAGGCGTTGACGACCTCCATGAGGAGACCTGGATGGAGGCCTCGTCCTCGAGGAGGGCGGTATGGCGGACGCGGGAGTCGGGGAGGCGAACGGTGTGGAGCATGCAGCGGAGACGGGTGCATTGGTCCTCCCGTGTTGGGTTGGAGCGAGGCTGATTTGAGCGTTGACTCGCTCCACAAGTTTTTTGTAGTTGCGAGCTAAAGTCTTGGCTTCATTGGAGTTAAGGGACGGAGACGACGACGAAGTCCGTGTATAATATTGGAAACAAAGCACTTGTTAGTAAAATCTTGCGAACAAAGGACTTAAGGTCGGGTTTTGGGCGTCGGCCGGTTGGCTTTCCCATTTTGGGCTTCCGGCTTTCGGCTTCCGGGAGGCGGCGTTCAGGTCTGGCGGGGGAGTGGTTGCCTTGGGCATGCTCCCAATGTGGACTGTTGAGATTTCTCAGTAAAGGTTATGCGTCACAAGAAAAAAATAAAGTCTGTGGAAAACTTTGGGCGAGCGCGGAAGGTCAAAATCCCCATTCTAATCTCGCCCAAAAGCGGCGAGATTAGAGTGGGGCACCGGGCCATGATAAGTGTCAACACGGCCTGAGGTTCACGGGTTCCATGTCCGTGCGCCCTGCGTGATACGCGGTTTTTTATCTGACGAGACGTCGCGCCTGAAACAGCGCGGTCAAGTGCAGTATCAAGAATGTCGGTACCAAGTATGTTGGAACCAACACCAATGGCAGCTGCGTCATTGGCGCCGTTGAAACAGCTCCGAAAAGATTGGGGGCGAGCAGCGGGACGAGCGCTCCGATACTCAGAGCCACGGTAAGATCCAAAATGCCCGAAACGTTCCAGGCCACAAAGCTCTTGCCGGCCGCAAAACCGGGCCGGCGCAGGAGACCGGACAACACCAACGGAGCGGTCACACCGATCGCCATATCGCCCAGCCCCGCAGGCCAGGCGAAGATTCCGGGCAAGACTCCGTAGCTGTACAACGTGAGAAACCCAAAGCCGGCCCATCTCCACGCCTGCATCCCCACAATAAGTCGAAGGTCAGCTGAAAGAACGAACTCCCGCAGGGGCGGGATGGTCCGATATCCAAGGAGAAACAGGCTGAGCGGAGCCAAGAGGGCGATCAGGAGTGCGAGCGGCGGCGCTCCCCGCGGGGCGACGAACGCACCGCGCACGCCAAGGACAAAGATTAGCGCGAACCATGCCAAAAAAAAGAAGGCGACGACCGCGCCTGTACCGGTAAACGCTGGAAGTTCGGGCTGATGGGCGCTCGACAAGACGGTGTTTTCCATGATACTTCGCTCCTTTCGTAGTCACTTGCACTTTGCAAGTTACATAGAAATGTAGCAGACTAACTTTCACTATGCAAGTGACACTCCCTACGGGGAAGCCAAAAAGGATAAAGGCGAAAATGGAAGGGCGCGGTTTTCTGCGTTCGCCCTGCGCCGTGGCATGCACACTCGACCTGGTCGGCGACAAGTGGTCGTTGCTGGTGGTTCGGGACTTGCTGCAGGGGGATGTGACCTATGGAGAGCTGCAGAATTCGCCCGAAGGCATTCCTACCAACATTCTTGCCGACCGCCTGCGAAGATTGGAACAGGCGGGCGTCATTGCGAAGTCTGCGTATCACGAGCATCCCGTGCGCTATGTTTACGGGCTAACGCAAAAGGGAAAAGCCCTGAGTGACGTTCTGCGCGCGCTTGTGCGATGGGGCAAGAAGCACATACCGGGTACGCTCGTTCTGGACCGTCAAGCGCTGCCTTCCGTGCGAGGCCGCAAACCCACTGGAAACCAGGATCGAAATTCATAGCTGCAGTCTGCGGAGCGTGGTGGAATGGGCAGGAATCCCTTCGGCTGCGTGCGTCGGCTCGCTTCACGCTCCGACGTGCTGGCTCAGGATGACAGACATAAAGAGCGACGGAGCGCAGGAGCGCAGGATGACCACACGTATGACTCACGACTAGGTGGCTGCGGCGGGCCTTCGGGGGGTGGTGAGCAGGACGTAGTATTCGAAGGTCATTTGCTGGGTCCAGGCTACCAGGGATGCGAAGCGGTATCCCGACAGCAGGATGAGCGCGAGGGAGACGGCCATGTGTCCCAGGTTAAGCTGGGCGAGGGCGAACAGGAAGTCGACGAGGAAGGCGACGGTAAGGGCGCGGAACAGTTTGTATTCGGCAACCTGGCGATCGAGTTCGGAGGCTCCTGCGGGGCTGTTCAGGCGAATGTAGGAGGCGGCGCGATGAAAGGCGGCCTTCCGGTTCTTCGGGACGGGAAGCGCGATGAGCGGTTCAACCTCTTTGTAGTAGAGCTCCAGATCGCCCATGGACCAGCCAAAGGCCCTATTCAGGAGGAGCACACTGGTTCCGGTCAGGAAGTGTCCCAGGAGCAGGGAGCCGACAAAGAAAGCGACCCAATAGAAGACTTTGTCGTCGGGCCGGCAGGTTAGTCCTAAATGTTGGACGAGGAAATCGCCGCGGAGGAGCAGGAGAACGGAGCCGGGAACGAGGATGCCGAAGAAGTCGATCACGGTGATGAACAGATCGTTGGGCTTGTATTCCATGGTCGTCCTCCTTGGCGTGAGGCGGTCGCTCTAAGTGTCAGCGCAGAGGCTGCGGGATTGGCTGGTTCAATATATGCCAGTGGGCAATGGGTTGGCGTGAATTTATGGGGGCGCGCCTGGATTCATGGGGCAGCGGGAGAACTCCCGGAGTCTGCCAAAGCGCGGTGGAGAGCGTAGGGATCCCTTCGGCTTCGCTCAGGGCAGGCCCTTCGTCTGCGCTCACGATGACAACACAAAACCGCGGGCGGGGCGCCCGCGCCACATAAAACGAAATCCCCACTTCTCGCGCAAAGAGCGCGCGAGAAATGGGGCACCCGACTGACAACTGCCTCAAGGACTCCTAGTTCAGGCTGGCCTTTACCGTGGGCACGGGGAGTTCGTCGCCGCGGAAGAATTTGGCTTTGTCTTTCGATCCTTCTTTCGCGTCGGCGGCCTTCATTTCGGGCATGGCTTCGTAGGGCTTGGAGTAGTCGTTGGCGGCGTTCCAGAAGAGGAAGCCGATGCCGCCTTTTTCTTTGGCGGTCTCCACTTGTACTTTTATATATTCGGGCGAGTAGGTCTTGGTGCGCCAGTGGAAGGCTTGCAGCCAGGGACGAATGACCACGCCGCTGCCCTTAGTGATGAGCTCGAAGCGGTCCATGGATTCGCCGATGAAGTGGGCGGGCTCGTCGCCGGGGTGAGCGATGTTGTCCATGCCGAAGAAGTGCGAAGGATAGATCATGGGGCTGAGGATGTCGCAGTAGTGGGCCATGCCGACGATGTCCTGTCCTGTGTGGGCGAGGTCGACTTGACGCTGCCAGGCCATGACGCCGAAGACGTCGAGCGAGAACAGGGCGCCGGTGGGGTGGATCTCGGCGTAGGCTTTCTTGAGGAATGCGGTGATGACGTCGGTGCGCTGCGGGCCGCGGGGCTTAACATTCTCCGCGCGCTCGGCCGGTTGTGATTTTTGGTGGGCGTTCTTCTTGTGGCTAGCGGCTTCGGGCTTCGGGCTTCCGGCTTCCGGTTGCGATCCTGTTGACTGCTGTTGTGCTTGCGGCTGTTGTAGGGTCCCTCCGGAAGCTTTCGCTTCCGTCAGGATGACATTGCTTTGAGAGTTCGGGACGACCTCAGCATTTGGATCCGGCTGGCCGTTTTGGTAGACGAAGGCGGCGTCTTTCTGGTCGCCCTCGGCGGGGAAGCGGACATAGTCGAACTGGATTTCGTCGGCGCCTAATTGGGCTACGTATTTCGCCAGAGCAATGTTATAGTCCTGGACCTTGGGTTGCGAGGGATCGGTCCAGACGAGTTTGCCGTTCTCGCGCCAGGCTTGCTTGTTCATGCGGGACTGGACGGCGAGTTCGGGATGCGCGACCACCAGGCGCTCGTCGCGGAAGATGGCGATGCGGGCGATGGCGTGCATGTTCTGCTGGTGCAGGAAGCGGACGAGCTTCGCGACGTCGTGGATGTAGACCTTGTGCTCGCCGAGCAGCGGATGCTCGAAGGGAATGGTGACGCTGCCGTCGGAGTCTTTGATATCGAAGACGACGGCGTTGCCGCCGACTTCACGCCAGTGCTTGATGATGCGGAGTCCGTGATCGCTGCCGGCCATGATGCCGGTCAGGTAGATGGCGCGGACCTCGAAATCCTTGGGAACGATAACGGTCTTCTCGGTGACCGGCGCGGCGAGGATTCCGGGGATGACGATGTTCTCGTTGGCTTTGAGGATGTTGGAGGCGTCGGACTTGTGATTCACGGCGCGTATGGCGTCGGCTAACTCGGAGGACGTCAGGTAGCTGGTCTTGCCGAGGTAGTGATGGGCGATGGTGGGGATGGCTTCACCGCGCTTGGCGGTATAGATTTCTGTACCGGGAGCAGCGAGGGGAACGGGCGCGGGGAGCGGCTTGGCGTCGGGAACCGTCGTTTTGACGGAGTGCAGTTGTGAAGCTTGCGCGGGCTTGGATGTTTGGGCTTCCGCTTCGAAGCTGGATGATGAGTGCGAGCCGACATGCCATGCGGCAGCGGCGAAGAAGAGACAAGCAACTCCGGTAATGATGCGAACCGACGAAAGGCGCAAAGCGTTCCTCCCCGAAATTCTACTCTGACTTGGATAGTAGTGGTCGATGTTGGTGGCCGCTAGTTACGTGTGGAGTAACACGGCAGTGCTGGGAACTCAGTACTCAGTACTCGATACTCAGTATTCAGTCTCTAGACTTGGGCGCTCGTCATCGGGCGGGCAAATTAGCGTAGCTTCTGAGTACTGAGTACCGGGTACTGAGTACTCGGAGTCGGCCTCGCCTGGACGGCCGAGGGCGGCCGTCGCCACATCAGTCGGTACAGGTTCCTTCCTTGATGGTGCAAAGGTTTTCTCTTTGGGGATTTGGGGCTGTGAGTCGAACGGTGGGGAATCGGGATTAGAAGGCGCTAACCCTTGGTGGATGCAGGAGTTCCAGTTTGTAAAGAGGCGGGGCATTCCGTGGCCAGCGGGTTGCTTATTTCAGTGGCAACCGGATGGCAGGATTCGGGAGGCAAGTGGGGTGCTTCCAGAAGGTAGGCCAGAGACACGGAGATTGGCCTACGAAGTCCGGCGAAACATAGAAGAGAGCCGAAGAAACGGCCGAAAGGGAAAATGTCCGGGAGCCCGGGCTACGACTTATGAGAACGAATCTCGCAACAGTGCTGGATCCGAACCGTCGCAGCAACGATGCTGGAGAGTTTGATGGCGCCCTGCGTCGCCGTATTGTGGGGCAGGATGCGGCCATCGAAAAGGTCGTCGAAATCTACCAGATGTTCCTGGCGGGGCTGAATGCGCCGGGACGTCCGGTAGGCAACCTGTTGTTTCTGGGGCCCACGGGATCGGGCAAGACGCGCGTGGTGGAAGCCATGGCCGAGGCGTTGTTTGGGGACGCGCGGGCGTGCATCAAGATCGATTGCGCGGAGTTCCAGCATTCGCACGAGATTGCGAAGCTGATTGGATCGCCTCCGGGATATTTGGGACATCGGGAGACGCATCCGCTGCTGACGCAGGAAGCGTTGAACCAGTGGTTCACGGAGAAGCTGAAGCTTTCGATCCTATTGTTTGACGAGATCGAGAAAGCGTCGGACTCGCTCTGGCAGTTGCTGTTGGGGATCCTGGACAAGGCGACTTTGACGCTGGGGGACAACCGGCGGGTGGATCTGTCGCAGTGCATCATTATTATGACTTCGAACCTGGGCGCGGGCGAGATGACGAGCCTGGTGGATGGCGGCTTTGGATTCGCGCCGAAGGCGGTAGAGGTCGATCAGTCGTTCGATGACAAGATTCAGCGGACGGCGGTGGAAGCGGCGCGGCGCAAGTTTACGCCCGAGTTCATGAACCGCATCGACAAGACGGTGGTGTTCAAGACGCTGCGCGATGAGCATCTGTCGCAGATTCTCGACATTGAATTGGGGATGGTGCAGCAGCGCGTGTTGATGGCTGCGGGCACGAACCAGTTCGTGTTCAACTGCACGCAGGCGGTGAAAGATTATTTGCTGAAGGAAGGCACGGATCCGCGGTACGGGGCGCGGCACTTGAAGCGCGCGATCGAGCGGAACCTGGTTTTCCCGCTGGCGAATCTGGTGGCGACCGGGCAGGTGAAGCTGGGAGACTTCGTCCGCGTGGACATGGCTTCGGAGAACAAGATGATCTTTGTGAAGGAAGCCGAGAACACGATGGCGCCGGTACTGCTGGAACGCTACGGAGCCGCGGCCACGAATCAGCCGACTGCGCGCGCAGCGCGGACGGCGGTGAATAATCGCCGCGGGGACTTTGGGACGAGTCCGTCGGTGGCGGAGAGTAAGTAGCTTCCAGCTGCTTGCCACTTGCTAGACCGAAACAAGTTTTGTGCTCTCGCTTGACCGCATCTCGCGAGATGTTCTCACTCGATGGCGCCGGAGCCCTTCCGGCGCCTTTTTTTGGTGCCCTCGGATTGGTAGGGTTGTGGGGCCCCCAGTGAGTCCAGAAAATTCAATTGAGGAGTATGGGTCGATATGAATCGTCAAGTGTGCCTGTGGTTGGTACTCGCCGTGACGCTGGCCGTCGTTCCTGAAGTATGTGCGCAGAGCGAGCAGACGCTCTATAGCTTTACCGGATCGTCAGATGGTGGGAATCCTTTATCCAGTTTGGTGATGGATGTTGCCGGCAATCTGTATGGGACAACATTTGTTGGAGGAGTTTATGGAGCAGGAGAAGTGTTCGAATTGAGCCCCAATGCCAGCGGAGGTTGGACCGAGTCCGTGTTGTACAGCTTCACAGGAGGGGCGGACGGAGCTAATCCCTATTTGGCGGATGTGATCTTTGACAAGGCTGGCAACCTGTATGGGACGACAGTGGGAGGCGGCGATCACAATCTCGGCGTAGTGTTCAAGTTGACTCAGACCGGAAGTGGCTGGAGTGAGAGCGTGCTCCATAGCTTCGCCGGGGGGATAGACGGGACGGGTCCTTATGCGGGGCTGCTCCTGGATCGGTCGGGTGATCTTTACGGAACTACGTCCGGAGGAGGCGCGTACGGCGTCGGAACCGCTTTCGAGTTGCAACACTCGAGCAGCGGCCGGTGGCGAGAATTGATCGTTCATACCTTCGACGTCAAAACTGGCAGCGCTCCGGTTGGAGGGCTCGTGTTCGATTCCAAGGGCGATCTGTTCGGCACGACCCAGGCGGGCGGCTCGAGCGGAGTGGGCGTAGTCTTCGAGTTAGAGCACTCCGGGAGCAGCACGTGGACCACGCGAGTGCTGCACAATTTCACTGGCGGAACCGATGGAGGGTATCCGTACGCGGAGAGATTGATCTTTGATCATGCGGGTGCGCTTTACGGGACGACGCTGGGCGGAGGGGTCAATAACTACGGAGTTGTGTTCCGTTTGTCGCGGACTACTGCCAGGTGGGAGGAGCGGGTGTTGTACGAGTTCAATGGCGCAGTCGAGTCAAATCCCAACAGCGGTCTGGTTCTGGACGGAAACGGCAATCTGTATGGAACTTGCGCGAATGGAAACGGCGTGACCACGGTGGGGTCAGTATTTAAGATGACGCCGGGCGCAGGGGGAAAGTACACGGAGAAAGACCTATACCTATTCACGCGCGGAGACGGAGAGTTCCCCGATTCGGCTCTGTTATTCGATCGAGCGGGGAATCTTTACGGGACCGCGCTGTTGGGTGGAGCGGGGAATATGGGCGTCGTGTTCGAGCTGAGCGAGTAGGTCTCTTTGCCCGTCCCGAGTGAAGAGCGGCGGTCCGGGGAGTAAGTAAAGGCGGTGCGCGCGAGATCCCTCACTCCGCCTGAAAAGCGGCTCCGATCGGGATGACGCCGTCGATGGGAAGTTTAGGGTTTAGGCACCTCGCTTGACCGTATCTCTCGAGACGTTCTCACTCCATGGCGCCGGAGCCCTTGCGCCTTTTTTGTTGGGTTGAGGGCCGTGGTGATTCCACGGTGTCTGGTCTAAAACGCTCGTCGGGCGCGGGATCTCAAGTGCGCTAAAGCGAGCAAATGGTTTGCTTTTCGCAGGGGCGTGCTTTATTCTCGTCCGTCACGGTTTCGGTCCGCAACATCGGCGATGATTGTTTCTGCGTTTCCGCATTCCACGCATCCCGCATTTCATTAGAATTCTTGCAGCAGGCGATCTCTTGAGATCATGAAGGACGAAACCGCGTCGATTCCCGGGGCAAGATCAGGGTTCCCTTCCTGGCCGACATGGCCAACGGTGCTGATCGGCATCGTTGTGATCAAGGCGGTTCTTTCCTTTGCTGTGAAGCCGGGGTCGTTCCTGTTTTCATATAGCGGAATCAGTTATTTCGTGTTGCTGGTATTGGCAACCAGCTTTGCGGTTTGCAACGCGATTCGGAACACGCTGAAGAGCTGGCCCTTCTGGGTGTTCATGGCGATGGCATTCGGGCTCTGGGCGCTGGACCAGTTGATTACGATGTACTACGATTTTGGGCTGCGCGTTAACGTGCCGGATGACTCGATTGCCGATCCGGTGCTGTTTCTGCATATCGTGCCGCTCATGGCGGCGGCGCTCGTGCTCCCGAGTCGGAAGACATCGGACCGCAGGCTCTACCGGCTTATCCTGGATTTTCTGCTACTACTGGTCTTCTGGGGCTTTCTCTACGCCTACTGGGTGTTTCCGTACCAGTACTTGAGGCCGAATGAGGCTCGCTATGCTCTGCGCTTTGACGTCCTCTACCTGATCGAAAATTGGGTGCTGGTTTTGATCTTGGGCATTTTGGGTCTACGAGTGGAGGCGCCATGGAAGAAGATCTATCTTCATCTGCTGGGAGCGTGCACGCTATATGCGTTAAGCTCCGCCTTCGCCAACCTGGCGATTGATAGTGGCGGGTACGTGAATGGGAAGCTGTACGGGCTGGGTCTGATTGCTTCGGTGTGCTGGTTTGTATGGGTGCCGCTAGGGGCGCGCCAGCCGGCGGCAAGCGACCCGGGAAAGGCTCGATGGGAAGGCGGCAAGGGATCGCAAGCATCGGCGTGGGCGATGTTCCTGGTGGTGATGATTTCGATACCGATTGTGTGGGAGTTGCTGCACCGCAATGAGGCTGCGGGGTTGCGCACATTTCGCCTGCTGGCCGCGATCGCTGCCATCGTGTGTTTGTCGAGTGCAGCATACCTGAAGGAATACATTGCCAAAAGCAAACTGGCGTTCGATCTGGGTTTGGCCAACGACAGGTTTCGACTGGCACTGGTGGCTGGCAAGTCGGTGGGATGGGAATACAACATCAAGACGGGACGAAATTACTGGTTTGGGGATCTAGACCTGTTCGGGGTCGGGTCGGACAAACGATTCGGGCGGAACGAAGATCTTTATCGCTACGTGCACCCGGAAGACAGGCCAGTATTGGCGAAGGCTCTGGAAGAGTCCAGAGAAAACCGACAACCCTACACGGCGGAATTCCGCGTGCTGAGGGCGGATGGGACGGTACGCTGGTTTGCCGCGACCGGACAATTTTATTTCCGGCCGAATGGAGCGGCAGAGCGGATGCTGGGCATGGCGGCCGATATCACCGAGCGCAAGCAGGCGGAGGAGGCTCTGGCGAATGTGAGCCTGAAGGTGATTGGGGCGGAGGAGAGAGAGCGCAAACGGATCTCGGTGGATCTGCATGAGAACATTGGGCAGCGGCTTACCATGTTGACGATCGAGATCAGCCAACTCAAGGAACAATCCTCGAATCCGAAAGTCGACGTGCGGGAGCGGCTGGGTGCGATGTGGGAGCAAACCCTGGGAATCCTGGAAGATGTGAAAGCGTCGGCGCACGAATTGCATTCTCCGAGGCTGGAATATCTGGGGCTGGGGGCGATCGTGAAGGCGTTCTGCCAGGAGTTCAGCCAGCGGAAGAGAGTTGAGATTGAGTTCAAGACCAACGGAGTACCGGACACGGTGCAGCCGGAAGTTTCGATTTGCTTCTTCCGGGTTCTGCAGGAAGCGCTGTACAACGGCCTCAATCACAGTGGAGTACGGCAATTCGCAGTGCAGATATGGGGAACCGAGCGGCACCTTCATCTGACGGTGAGCGACCCCGGCGCGGGCTTTGACGTTGCGGCGGCGAGAAATGGCCACGGGCTGGGTCTGATCCGCATGGAAGAGCGAGTCAAGCTGTTGAAGGGGACGTTAGTGATCGAATCGCAGGTCGGGCATGGTACCAAGGTTTACGCATGCGTGCCGCTGGATGCGGGAAGTGAAGCCGGGAGCAGGCGGTCACCGGTGAATTCTGCGACGGTTCCGCAGTAATCACAGAAGATTCGGCGTCACTTTTAAAGCGAGGAAAACGCCAGGGCGCCGGGTCTTCGGCGCCTTCTTCACGTCTGCAGATGCCTTCGGGTAGGGATGCTTCGACTACGCCGCGCCGAACTCCGCGCGATCGCCGCGGCTACGCTCAGCGTGACAAGTGAGGCATACCATAGTCGCGTCTGTTAAGGGGGCGCGGAAAGAGGGCGCCAGAAGGGGCTTTTGCGGTAGACGGTGGAGGCGGGAAGTGCATCTTATCGAGGCGCGTTTGCTGGGGGCGCACTGGCCACTTCCATGTCGACGAATGATTTCGGCGGACTAACGATATTTCTGTTTCTGTTGCTGGCCGCGGCGCGCTTGCTGGGATATCTATTCACCCGCCTGCGGCAGCCGAAGGTGGTGGGCGAGATCCTGGCGGGAGTGCTGCTGGGACCCTCGTTGTTGGGACGATTTGCTCCGACGGTGTCGGCGGCGATTTTTCCTCTGCGTGAAGGGTCGGCCGTGAGCGCGCAGTACGGGGCGGTGATTTCCTTTCTCTACAACTTTGGATTGCTGCTGCTGATGTTTGCGTCGGGTGCGGAAACCAAGGGATTGTTTAACCGCGAAGACCGGCGACAAGTGGCTTGGCTGGGAGCGTTGGGAACGGGCCTTCCGTTTGTGGCTGCGCTATGCGTGGTGCCGTTCATTCCACTTGGGTTTCTGGCGGGGAGCGCGCACGCAAAGTTGCCCCTTATGCTGGTGGTGAGCATTGCGGTGGCGGTGACATCGATTCCCGTCATTTCCAAGATTCTTTACGACCTGAAGATCCTGCACACGCGATTCGCACGGTTGGTGTTGGGTGTG
This sequence comes from uncultured Acidobacteriaceae bacterium, assembly GCA_963788555.1. GTDB lineage: Bacteria > Acidobacteriota > Terriglobia > Terriglobales > Acidobacteriaceae > Sulfotelmatobacter. The sequence goes on from CAWBHM010000009.1 coordinate 833,128, forward strand.
GCGGTGATTGAGGACATTTTGTTGTGGGCGGTACTGGCGGTAGCTACCGCGTTGGCGGAATCGGGCAGTGTGCCGAACCGAAAGATCGCGGTGCATATTGGATTGACACTCGTCTATTTTGGAGTGGGATTGATCGCGGCCCCGAGGCTGCTGGGACGGCTCACGCGGTCCCGATGGAATGTGCTGGCGGCTACGTCTCCGATTGCGTACGTCGTAGTGGTGTTGCTCGCATATGCGGCGGTGGCGTCGTTGTTAGACATCAGTTTGGTGTTTGCGGCATTCCTGGCAGGGTACGCGATGGTGGCGGAGCGGGAGGTGCTGGGTCCGGCACTGACGGCCGTATCGGAATTCTCGTTTGCCGTATTTATTCCGATTTACTTTGCGGTGGTGGGATACAAACTGGATTTGAGCAAGACGTTCTCGTTTGCGATGCTGGCGGCATTTCTGTTTGTGTCCTCGGGGGTGAAATTGGCCTCGGCAGGATTCGGCGCGAGGTTGGCGGGATTCGGGTTGCGAGATTCGGTGAATCTGGCGGCGGCGTTGAATGCGCGGGGTGGTCCGGGAATTGTGCTGGCCAGTGTGGCGTTCGATGCGGGAATTATCAATGCGACGTTTTATACGACGCTGGTGCTGGTTGCGATTCTCACGAGCCAGGCGGCGGGGGCGTGGCTTGCATATGTTTTGCAAAGTGAACGACCGCTGCTTTCCGGGGAGGGAGCGCAGGTTTGTCCGCGAGCGTTTGGGGAAGTGCCGGCGATGAATGGGTAGAGCGCCCCAGCTTTCGAGGTTTGCGTAAAAACCAGGACTCTGCAAGAAACATCGGCCACAGGGGCTAAAGCTCAAGGTGATTCCACACGTTTAACGCGGCCCCTTCGACAAGCTCAGGGCAGGATCTCGAAGGGCCGCTCTTCCACGGGGGAGCATACATTCGTTGTTCATCCCAACCCCTAGCGCTGTGGGCTGCATTCTTGCGCGGCTCCGCGGCTTGCTTTAGCTGCCTCGTTAGGAACGATCTTTTGATTTCGGTTTCTTATCTGCAGAGTTCGTGCCTTTGGGATCGGCTTCGACGGTGACTTCGACCCCGTCGCCGCTCTTGAGGCGGGTTTTGGATCCGTTGTCGGTGCTGAGTTTGTTTTCAATGCGGAGTTCGCGGTAGAGATCGTCGGCGCCCTCGATGGAAATCTGGGCCTTCTCGGGTTCTTGGGGATCCGCGGGCTTGATAATTTTTTCTACGGTACCGGGCAGCGTGACATGGGGCTTGTGGTTTGGCTTATCCGACATAGGCTCTCCTTTCGAGACACCTAAATGAGTGGACGCAGGGGCGCCAGAAGACTAACGGCGGGATCTCTTTAGCGCCTCCAGAAAATCAGCAGAAACCTCGCGGATGCGGTTGAGTTGCTCTTTTTGGCGGCGCAATTCTTCATCGCTGATCCCCAAGAACGTCTCCTTTTCCAGACTCTCAAGATGCTCACGCATCAGCCGCTTGAGTTCTTCGCGAAGCTTTTCGACGATGGGGCCGCGCATAAGATCTCACTGTCGCAGGGGACGAGAATCTTGACGTCAGATTCCGTCCAATCAGTTCGTGGCAGTGAGCCGCGGAGTAGGCTCATACACCGTTTAACGTTTTGTGAAGCGCGCATACCACCACTCCTGACAGGGAGGACTGGCCGTGCACCGGGCTGCGTGCTGCGGGCGTCCTGTTGCAAGGAATCAGGATCGCGCCATCAATGTTGGAATTTAGGCTACGCGGAGGAGAAACTGACGCAATACAGGGAAAACTGTAAGCGCAGATCCGAGACGGGGCCGAGTGGAAGATGGCTGAGCTGTTTGCTGAAAAACTCCTTCTACGTACCTCAGAGGCTAAACCCTCGCAGAAACCAAGATTCGATCCCAACGCTGCAGTGCTACGACATCTAAGGGCGAGTTCCGCAGCAAACTGTGAGGCCACCTTCCGCGATCTTCGTTTTTCTGGAATTGCGGGAAACCTCACTTTTTGCTGATCTGCGACCTCGGGGCTTCCGGTGGACCGAGGTTTGGTGGCACCTCTCCGGTCAGAGAGTTCAGGAACGCTTGCAGGTCGCTGCGCTCCTGGCCGGTCAGAAAATCCAGCACGTGAATCTTCGGATCGAGATTGGAATTGGAGTTGCCCGCCCCGATGTAAAAGTCGATCGCCTGCTTGAGGTCTTTGAGGCTGCCATCGCTCATGTAGGGGGTGCGGGCGGCCACGTTGCGCAGGGAAGGAGTTTTGAATTTCCCTTTGTCGGCTTCGTTGTGGGTGACGGCGAACAGGCCTACATCGGTGATGTCGCCAGCGTTCACACCGACGCCGACGTTATGAAACTGATTGTCAGTGAACAAAGCGTATTGCTCGCCCACGGTGTGGCAGGAGGCGCAATCGCCTTTCTTCTTCGAGGTAAAGACGACGTATCCACGCTTCACGGCGCTGTCGACCGCTTTGTTGTCGTGTCCGTATTTCCAGCGATCGAACGGCGAGTTGCCGCTGATCATGGAGCGCTCGAAGGAAGCGATGCTCTTTCCCACCATCTCGTAAGTGATGGGCCGTGGTCCCCAGGCGGCGGCGAACTGTTCGCGGTAGCTGGGGTCGGCGTTGAGGCGTTGTTCGACTTTGGCGAGCGTGTTGGCCATCTCCACTGGATTTTGCACCGGGCCTTCGGCTTGGGCTTCGAGGGTGGGAGCGCGGCCGTCCCAGAACTGGACTGTGTAGTACGCGGAATTCAGCACTGGGGGAGAGTGGCGGGTTCCTGCCTTCTTGCCGACACCTTCGGAGACCGGCTTGGGATCGGAGAACCCGTATTGCGGACTGTGGCACGAGGCGCAAGAGACGGTGTTGTCGAGCGAGAGGGCGGGATCGTAGAAGAGACGGCGTCCCAGAGCAATGGTTTCAGCGGTAGGTGGATTGTCGGCGGGAATCAGGACGGGTGGAAGTCCGAGTGGAGTTTTGATCTGCACCGGCTTGGCGATGGGCATCAGAGGTGCGGCGGGTTGATTCTGGCCTTGCAGTAGTAACACAGAGGCGGCAATCGCGACGAGAAGGACGAGGAAGAATTTGGGTAAATGCATGGCTCCTCCGAGAAGTGGAGGCTCCGGCTATCCGTGCAATGGAGGAGTTTAAATTGCTTGGCTCCATTGCAGGGGAGCATCGGAGCGAATTGCGCAACACGGCAATCGTAGCCGGATCGGCTGAAGAAGTTCGTGATGCTGGTCACACGGTGCGAGAGTCGTCCCAGTGAGCGAGGAATTACTTCATGCGGTAGACGATCTTGCCTGCCACCATGGTCCAGAGAACTTTGGTGTCGCGCATTTGTTCGGGAGAGACCGTGAGGACGTCGCGGTCGAGCAGGATCAGATCGGCGCGCTTGCCGGGAGCGATGGATCCGATGGAATCGAGATTCATGGCGCGGGCGGAGTTGCGGGTGTAGGCGTAGAACATGGCTTCGCGGGGCATAGACTGCGAGGCGTCAAGTATTCCTTCGGAGCCTTTGCGAGTTTCGGCCTGATAGGTGGCGCGGAAGACGTTGGCGGTGGAGACGGGCCAGTCGCTGGCTCCGGAGATGATGCCGCCGTTGTCGAGGATGGAACGGGCGGGATATTGCCACTTGTAGATTTCGGGGTCGATGTAGGGCTTAAGGATTTCGATGGTGTCGTTGCTGGCTTCTGCCCAGAAGAGTTGCAGGGCGCTGATCACACCGAGCTCGCGGAAGCGGGGAAAATCTGCGGGTTGGATGAATTGTTCGTGGGTGAGGGTGTGAGGCAAGTGAGAATCGCCGTTAGCGCTACGGGCCGCCGGCGATTCCGTCGAGCGCGGCGGTCACGGCGGCGTCTCCGATGGCGTGGACGTGGATGATGAGTCCCTGTTTGTCGGCGGCGATGCAGAGCTGGGCAAATGTTTTCGGATCGAAGAGAAGTTCGCCGTTGTGGCCGGAATTTTTGTAGGGCTTGGTGAGATTTGCGGTTTGAGAGGGGAATTCGGCGACTCCGTCGGCAAAGATCTTGATGCCGGTGACGTGCAGGTGGGGAACATTTTTGTAGAGTTCGCGAGTTTTCTGGACGGTGGTGAGTTCGGCTGCTGGATCTTTGGAAAGCACTTGCGGGAATGCGACGATCTCGGAGGTGAGTTCTCCGTGGTCGGCGAGCATTTTGTAGGCTCGCAAGACCTGGTCACTGGCGAGTGGGTCTAGCCAGGCCGTGATGCCGAGACTGTAGTTGTATTGCGAGCGCGGCGCGAGCGGCTGCTAGTAGTTGGTCGGCGGTTGGCTTGGGGAGGAGCGGTTCAATCTTTTGCGGTGCCAGCGTCGACGAGGAATCCATTGGGCTCGCCGCTTTTATTCACGCCGTAGTAGCTGCGCTCGGTCGGGGGAAAGTGTCTTCAGGAAATCGGCGGTGATGCCGGCGCGTTGAAGAAGAGCGCGATTGGCCCAGGAGGTGTGGCCGTCCATGCCGCGAAGGAGAACGGGTCTGATTCGCGTAGGCGCCGGTGCTGAAGTCGGCGTTGAGGACGTCGGGGTGCGACCAGAACTCGAGCGGGAGGCCGAGAATTTCGAGGATGTCGCCGCGCATGCCGCGGCCGGATTTTTTGGCGGCGGCGGCAAAGGGAGGAAGCTGGTTGAGGGTGTCGACTTTGTCGGTGGCGTCGGCGGCGATCAGGCCAAGTCCGCCATCGATGGAGTGACTGTGGGAATCGATGAAGCCGGGGAAGAGGGTTTGGCCGTTGAGATCGATGCGTTTGGCTTTGGGGGAGACAGTCTTTTCGACTTCAGGAAGGTTGCCGACCGAGACGATCTGTTCTCCGCGAATGGCGACGGCTTCGGCGTACGGATTCTGGGGATCCGCGGTGAAGATCTTGGCGTGGAAGAAGATTTGTTCCGCGGGAGTGTCCTGGGCTGGAAGCGAAGAAGGTGTGTAAAGGAGGAATGCTGTGATGGCCAGGAAAGCGTAGCGCCCCAAGGTTCGTCCCAATGGATCATCCTTTCTGATGAACCGCATCGTGCAAGGTCAAGACGGTACTATACACAACTTTCTTGCGTGGGCGAGTGCGGATGCGTCTTGGGGAACTTTTTACCACAGAGGACACTGAGGCCACAACCTCGCGGACCTCGGGGCTTGCGGTTAGTTAGCTTCGTTGCCGAGGGGCGTTTTCTAGGGGTGGCTGCTGACGAAATTTCCTCCGAGCAGGACGGCTTGTACGGCGGGCAGCAGGTCGGTGCCGACGCGGCTTTTCGTAACGAAGCCGCAGGCGCCGAGGCGGAGCGCTTCGTGGATGATCGTCGGGGGAAGATTCCTGGCTCACGAAAAGGATTTTGGAGCCTGGGGAGTGCTGGCGGATGAGGCGGGCGGCCTCGAGCCCATTGAGGGACGGAAGGCCGATATCGAGGAGGACGAGGCAGGGGTTCAGTGCGGTGGCCTTGTCAACGGCTTCCTGGCCGTCGGCCGCCTCGGCGATGACGTGCAAGCCGGACTGTCCCTGCAACAGGGTGCGGATGAGCTTGCGAAAGGGTTCGAAGTCTTCGACCAGGAGAATGCGGACAGAGGAGTTTTCCATGAATCGGGGCCCACTTACTCTAATTATTTATACGGCGTTATATATACAATGTACACGGAATTAAGATTTTCTCGATTACGCCGGTGCGGGGAGGAGATGACTTTCGGGGGCAGGGCCCGTTCGTGGTTCCTTCTGCGCTGGATCTGACAACGACCTGACATTTCTAGGATGCAGTTGGGCAGTGGTAGGGATGCTTCTGCTGCGCTCAGCAAGACAAGGAATAAAGTGGTCGGGCATGCTTCCGGGGCGGTGCACAACAGGAGTTATAGAATCGAAGCGATGTGCAACAAAGTGCAGCTTGCGGGACTGATTCTCATCGCCGTGATGAGCGGCTGGAGTTCTGCGCAGAGCACGGATGTGAAACCTGCGGAAGGCGCCAAGGGCGTGCCGGGGAGTGAGGCGTGCGCGGGATGCCACGCGGAGATTTCGAAGTCATATGCGAAGACCGTGATGGCGAATGCCAGCGGGCTCGCGCGCGATGCGGTTATTACCGGCGAGTTCGTGCATAAGCCGTCGGGGGTGAAGTACAGAGTGTATGAGGGGGACGGGAGCAGCCGAGCTGCGCTCGGCTCGTCCGGGTCAGGGACCCGGACCCACACAGATCAACTCCACACAGAACAGGCCCACACAGACCTGGGTCATATAGACCCACAGTCCCGAAGTGTGTGGATGAGTTATGAGCGGGGGAGCGAGAAATTTCGGGGTGAGCGCGAGCTTCTTTACTTCATCGGGTCGGGGAGAAAAGGGCGGAGTTATTTGTTTTCCGTCGACGGATTTTTGTTTGAGACTCCGATCAACTGGTATTCGCAGGAAAAGCGATGGAATATGGCTCCTGCGTTTACCGAAGCGCGCGAGATTCCGATGAACCTGCCGTCATTCGTGGATTGCCTGAATTGCCACACCAGTGGAATGCAGGCTCCGGTGAAGGGAACGGACAACAAATATGTGGGGCCACCATTTCAGCATGGGGGGATCACGTGCGAGCGGTGTCATGGTGTAGGGGAAGGGCATTTGGAAAAGGGTGGGGACGCGGCGATTGTGAATCCGGCGAAGTTGCCGCCGGAGCGCCGCGATGCGATTTGCATGGAGTGTCACTTCGAGGGAACGGTCGCGGTGCACCAGGCGGGGAAGCCGATTTACGAGTTTCAGCCAGGGGAGCAGCTGGCGGATTACATCCATTATTTCCTGTTAAGCGGAAATGATCCGCAGAAGCCGGAGGCACTGAGCCAGTTTGAAGCGCTGTCGCTGAGTGATTGCAAGCTGAAGTCGGGGGACAAGATGTGGTGCGGGAGTTGCCATGATCCGCATACGCAGCCGAGCGCAGCGGAGAAAACGGCCTATTACCGGGGCAAATGCCTGAACTGCCACGGGGAGACGTTCGCGGCGAAGCATCATGTGGATAAGCCGGATTGTGTGGGGTGCCACATGCCAGCGCTGCCCAGTAAAGATGTGGCGCATACGGAGGGGACGGATCACCGGATCCGGCAGTATCCGAATGCGGCGCCGTTGCCGCGGTTGGAGGTGCGGGGGAAGCCGGGGGCTCCGCTGGTGTCGTTTCCCGAAAAGGAAGCGGCGGTGGCGAGTTCGCGGGATTTTGCGCTGGCCTGGGAGACGCTGGCACAGCGCAATGTCGAGGGAGGAGCGCGGCAGGCGGAGGCATATCTGCGGCAGGCGGTGAAGGAGAGGCCGGATGATCCGGTGCTGCTGGCGGCGTTGGGATTCGTGGAGCAGCGGCATGAACAGAACAAAGAGGCGCGGGAACTCTATGAGCGAGCGTTGCAGATCGATCCGCTGAATAATGATGCGGCTGCCGACTTGGGGATATTGGAAGCGAAGGCGGGGAATCTGAAGCGGGCGGTGGAGTTGTGGCAGGGAGCGTTCAACAGAGTGCCGTATCAGAGCGCGATTGGGATGAATCTCGCGATGGTGTTTTGTGTGGCGGGACAGAAGGATGTGGCGCAGAAGTTTGTGCTGCGGGTGCTGGAATTTAATCCTGATTATGAGAAGGGGAAGTTGCTGCTGGAGAATTTGAAGGGGGATCCGGTGAAGTGCAAGCCGTAGTCTGTTCGGGTTTCGTAACAATAAAGACTTCTGCGCGACTGCTACGGTTTTCCGCGTTACGATTCTCCTCGTTTCACAAGCACGATCCATGGAGCGAACGATTGTCATTTCTCTCCAGCATTCTCTAACGTTACAGTTTCCTCCGAAAATGTGAACGGGTCGCGGGCCAGCGAACTTGACAGCGCTTGTTTAGGCCTCGAGCAGTTGGTTCTAATCGATTCATTTTGCCAGGAGAGAAGATGCTTGTCCATTTCTCCCGCAGGCAAAAAACTCACAGAATCTTCGTCTCCGATCGGTAGCGGTGACGCTATGTGCGCCTCAGGGAGGGGCTCCCATGAAACACACACTATTCTTATGTATCTTGCTCGCCGGGCGTATGGCCTGCGGGCAAGAAGTGCACGGACGGCAAGCGGTAGCTCCGGTAAACACGCCGCCAATGGTCGAAATGACGCACGAAGAAACGATGGTCCGAACCGCATACGCCAAATTTGCCTACGCCTCAGAGCAAGGGGCAATCATGCAACTTGCGCTGGAAGGCAGCGGCATCGCGGGGGTGGCAAAACCGAGTGGTCTGAGTAGCGACCAACGCGAGTCCGACGCTGAGGTGGTTTTCAAACTGAGCGACTTCAAGGTCGGGAGCCTGACGGATATCGTCAATCGCAAGGCCACCGATATTATTTCGCCGCCTGTCAGCGAGATGCTGGCTGCGCAGACGCCCGAATACGCCTACCTCGAAGCGGGCTATCAAACCGTCTTGTATTACCTGGTGCCGCACTGGGTTCCGGCAACTCCCATCGCACCCGATGCGATCAGTGCAACGCTTGGCGAACTACATCAACTGGAGTGGAGCAATGCGATTCCAGCCACTGCATGGGATCGCTATGCTTCGTATTCGGTGGTCGTAACTTTCCAGGGGAAGAGTCGTGGGCCGTACAAGGCTCTGTTCGTCTTTGGGCACGATGCCAAGGGAGGCGAAATGGTAATGCCGGAGGACGGAAACACCGACTCTCTCGCGTTGGCCCACGTGCTCTCAGTGCAACTGTTCCCGGAAGTCTTTGTTCGAAGCAAGTTGCGCGGACAGCCAGTGGTCGCCAATTGGCTAAGCGCAAAACAAAAATCGGGCTCGGCATGCTCCGAAGGACGGGGAGATGTTTGCTGTGATCTAATCCAGTTGCAATGCGGGCCTGGAAGCAGTGATGTTGTGGCTGGCCTCGCCAAGCCTTTACCCACACTGCAGAAGCCGTAGATGACAACGAAACGGGGGTGAACCGAAAAGCTAAGAAAAGTCGAAGGAGACTTATGATGCTAAGGAAGATCGCGATTGGTAGTCTCTTGCTGGCCGCGTCGTGGGCCGCGGCTCAAACCTGTTCAAGCTATAACCAACTCCTAACCTTTGTGCCATGGGACCCATCCGGAGTACAGGGCCACCTAACTGGTCAGCACTCGTTTGGTACAAACACCGCAGGTACCTGCAACTATGTGAGCACAGGGCTTCCGAACTGCGAGACCATCTGTAACGCGTACGGATCATCCACAAGCAACGATACCGGCGCGATGACGAATCCCTTGTACGCTCACACTGCCGGTTCCAAGGTGAATGGCGCAACTGCCGTTACGATCAATGCGGGCGCTCAATGCGGAGCGACCGCCGCAGTCACTGCAACGTCCTGCCTTATCGGCACAAGCTGCGGAGCTGTGATCGGATTTAGCGGCGGGGTGAACGGGATCGGCGTCAACGTGAGTTTCCCCCCGAGCTCCGTTTTTGGGTTGGACAAGGGGTATACAGTAAACTGTACGACCATACCCGATCCACAGTATAACGGCAACGGGTTTGGCGGCGGTTGTTGCCAAAACCCTAGCCTCTGCTACGGCAACAGTCTAACGTGTGACCCTAACACCTGCGGCTGCACGACCACGACTCCCATCATCGTTGACACCGCGGGGCACGGCTTTCACCTCACTTCGGCGGCAGATGGCGTGCTGTTTGACTTTTTCGGAGATGGGCAGCCGCTCAAGCTGTCATGGACGGCCGCGGATTCCGGAAATGCTTTTCTAGCATTGGACCGCAACCATAACGGGATCATCGACAATGCTAAAGAGCTGTTCGGAAACATCACCGCACAGCCACAGTCTGGGAATCCCAACGGCTACCTCGCCTTGGCCGAATTCGACAAGCCGGAAAACGGCGGCAACGGAGATGGCATCATCGACTCGCGCGACGCAGTGTACTCCCAGCTTTTACTCTGGATCGATGCCAACCATGATGGCTTCTCGCAACCCGACGAGTTGCACACGCTGCCAGAACTTGGCGTGTATTCCATAGGCCTGCGCTACAAAGAGGAGCCCTTCACCGACCAGTTTGGGAATGCCTTCCGCTACCGCGGGGTTCTGAATCCCAACCCGCTCGACGGAACTTCGAAAGACGGCCGCTACACGTTTGATGTGTTGTTCGCTCCCGATACCAGCACAAAAGTTACAGGCGCAAAAAAGAAATGTCCGCCCAAGCAGCCAGTTGCGGTGGTGGATGCTGAACTCCCGGCAGATCACGAACTGAGATAAGTCTCCCAAGGCTGTCTCGTAAACCGGAAATGCTTGGCCGTGTTCGAGCGTTCTCATTGGCTCTCAAAGACTCACGGTTGTGGGACAGCAGCTAGGGCTCCCGAGTTCTGGCAGGCTAAATGTGCTGCCGGGCTTGCCCGAGCCGGACACTCGGGGGGCGGCTATTCCACACGAGTGTTTAGGGTTTTCGCGCGTTGGCGATTGCGTAGGCTAGCACCAAGGTTGCGAGGCAGGCCAGGCCGCTCCAGAGATTCATGATTGGGTACAGCCAGGTTTGGATCAGGGCGATGGTCACGCCGATCAGGCCGAGGATGGATCCCCATTTGCCTAGCGGGGAACGTAGGGGGAGAGCGGCTAGTTCTTCGGGCTTATGACGACTGCGGAAGCTGATATGGGCGGCTAAGGAGACTAGCCAGGAGAGGATCATTCCGGTGAAGGCTGCTCCTACCAGGTAGCGGAAGGCGTTTTCGGGGGCCCAAAGGGCGAGGGCCAGGGCGAAAAGAATTCCGAAGGATGAGATTAGTACTGCGTATTGGGGAGAGCCTTCGTGATTGAGGCGGCCGAGGCGGGCGGGGGCCCATCCGGTGCGGGCGAGGGAGAAGATCATGCGGGAGGCGACGTAGATGGTGGCGTTGGCTCCGGAGAGGGCGGCGGTGAGGACGACGAAGTTCATGATGCCGGAGGCGTGGGGAATTTTCACGGTGCGGAAAGTGGTGACGAAGGGGCTCTCGGTGACTCCGGCGTGGTTCCAGGGCATGACGCCTAACAGAACGACCATGGCGCCGACATAAACAAAGGTGAGGGTTAGAAACGTGAGCCAGACGGCGCGGGGAGTTTCTTTGGTCGAGCGTGATTCGCCGGAGGTGACGGCGACCATTTCGACTCCGCCGAAACTGTAGACGGCGAAGGTCATGGCGATTAGGGGAGACCAGGGGCCTTTGGGAAAGAATCCGCCTTGCGCGTTGTACTGCGGAGTGGCGCGTCCGCTGAGGAGCAAGGCAGCGCCGATCACGATGAAGGCGATGATGGTGGCGAGTTTGATCATGGAGAGCCAGAACTCGACGCGTCCGTAGGAGCCGACGCTGCGTAGGTTGATGATCAGGAGAAGCGCGGCGAAAACCAAGATCCACAAATAGGGTCGCACGCCGGGGAACCACGTCGCCATGTAGGTGGCGGCGGCGATCATTTCGGCGCCGATGGCGAGGGCGAGGCCGAGCCAGTATCCGGCGCGGGCGATGAATCCGGCGAAGGGGTTGAGGTAGAGGTCGCCGTAGACGCCGAAGCTGCCGGCGGCGGGATGAGCGCAGGCGAGTTCGCCGAGAGCCATGGCGACGGTCCAGTTGATGAAGGCGGCGGCGAGGAAGCTGAGGATGACGGCGGGGCCGGCAACTTCCATGGCTGCGCCGGAGCCGAGGAGGAGGCCGGTGCCGATGGAGCCTCCGACGGCGACCATGGCCATTTGTCCGGCGGAGAGCTGGTGGCGGAGGCCTTCTTCGTGGATCGGTGGTGCCGACGGCATGCTGCAAGTTAGCAGAGTTTTGGGGGATCGCCCAAATCTGGGGTCAAACCTTTACCACGAAGGACACTAAGTCCACGAGGGGAGTTCATTCTCAATGAGTCGGTTTAGGCCGCGCGGGATCCCTCGCTCCGCCTGAAGAACGGCTGCGGTCGGGATGATGCCTGGCGCCCAGTTTTTTGAACGGATTACTGACAAGGGCGTGACCTTCGTAATCGGGCCGGGGCGTTACCGCATTGCTGGGGGCAGGGGGCGCTCCTAGAATCGGAGCAGGGTTTACTCCGCCTCACTTTCGCATGCCTGAGATCACAAAACGACTGGACCGAGCCGAATTAGGGAAGCGCGTGGAGCGTGCGGAGAAGCTTTTGCAAAAAGGCAAGACGGCGGAGGCTCTGGAAGAGTATCTGCTGGTTCTGCGGGACGATCCGGACAATGATGTGGTGCGGCAACTGGCAGCCGATCTGTGTCTTTCGTTGAGCCGGAATGCCGATGCGGTCAAGTTGTTAGGAGATTTGTTTGAGCGGCAGGTGGGGGCCGGGGGACGCGACGCGGGCCAGCCTGACTTATAAGAAGCTGGCGCGGCACGGGAGTCCGACGTGGCAGCAGAAATACCGCTTTGGGCAGTTGCTGGAAGGATCCAACAAGAAGCTGGCGGTGGGGACGTACGAGGCCGCGCTACTGGATCTGGTCAAGCTGGGGAAGAAGAAGGAAACGGCTGAAGTATTGGACCGGGTGGTAGCGCTGGAGCCGACGCAGGCGAACCTGCTGCGCGTGGCGGAACTGGCGTCCGAGTTGGGAAATCGGAAGGTCGCTGCAGATTCGTTTCAGAAGATTGCGCATTTGGCTTCCGCCGAGGGCGGCGATGCAGCTCAGTGGTACGAGCGGGCCTATCAGGAAGATGCGTCCGATCAGGCGATCGCTCTCGCCTACGGGAAGAGTTTGCTCGGCCAAGGACAAGTGGGCGCGGCGATTTTCATTCTTGAACCGCAAATGAATTCCGGACAGGTGACGGCCGGGTTGCGCGAGACGTATGCGGACGCGCTGGTGGCCGCGGGACGGCATGCCGAGGCAGAGCCGCTGGTGTGGGCGCTGTTTGAGCAGAATCCGGCGCGGGTGCAGCAAGTGATCGCGCTGATTGGGAACCTGCTGGACGGTGAGCAGGAGGATGCTTCGGTCGCGCTGGCACGCAAGCTGGAACAGTTTCAACGGCGGCGCGGTGAGCGGCGGCAGTTTATCGCCATCATGGAAGACATCACGGCGGCGCATCGGGCATCGTCGCAGATGTTGGAGTTCCTGAGCGAACTTTATAACGCGTCCAATCGCGAAAATGATTATTGCCAGACGTTGCTCAAGTTGTTCGATCTGTATTGCAGCACGGGCGAGTTTGCCAAGGCAGCAGAGTGCCTGGACCGTGCAGCCGAGGTCGATCCTTATGAGCCGGGGCACTTGAAGCGGCTCGAAATGCTGAAGGGGAAGGTGGAGGAGCCGAAGTTCCGGGCGATCGCGGCACGATTCTCTTCCGCCAGCAAAGCGCCTGAAGTTCCGGCACACGATGAAGGGCCGACGTTGGGCGCGTCGACGCTACAGGATCTGATGCTGCAGGCGGAGATCCTGGTGCAGTACGGGATGCGGAACAAGGCGGTGGAGCGGCTGCAAAGAATTCAGGAATTGTTTCCGCGCGAGGAAGAAAGAAACGAGGACTTGCAGCGGCTGTATCTGTCGGCGGGCGTGACGCCGCGGTATGCGGGATCGGCTCCGTTGCCTCCGGCGCGCTCCGGTGGCGCCTGTAGTGGTGGCCCCAGTGGCGGCGGCTGCGCCTGTCCCTGATCCGACGACCGATGTGCGCAGCTTTACGCGGGTGGCAGAAATCTCACGCAAGCTGTATCACCAGGGCACGGCTCCTGCGGTGTTGGGCACGGCAGTCAAAGAGATTGCAACGCATTGGGAAGCGACGCGATGCATTGCGGCGATGGGCAAGGCGGGTTCGTCTCCAACAGCGGTGGAGGAATATTGCGCTGAGGGATCGAAGAAGGCGGGTGGGGCAGCGATTGCGGAACTGATCGCGTGCCTGCATAAGGCAGTGGACGGGCACGATCCACTGGCGATTGAGGATGCGCAGAAAGCGGTGTCACTGCAGGCGGCGCGCAAGGCGGTAACGGAGATGGGTGCGGCGTCGGTGCTGGCGATTCCGCTCAGTGACGGAGAAGAAATTGTTGGCATGCTGGTGCTGGTGCACAACCGTCCGCGAGCGTGGCAGCAGGCGGATATGGTGGTGCTGAAGACCCTGGCCGAGCAGATGGTGATCGCGCTGAACAATGCAGGGTTGCGGCGGCTGGTCAAGAATCTTTCGGTGACGGACGAGAAATCGGGGCTGTTGAAGCGGGCATCGTACATCGATCTGCTGCTGGCGGAGAGCAAGCGAGCGATTCAGAATGCGTCGGCGCTTTCGGTGCTTCTGCTGCAGTTCGGGAAGAGCGCGGCCGTGCTGAAGGAATATGGCGAGGCAGGCGTGCAACAACTGATGGAGAAGGCGGGACAGATCTGTGCCGCGAATATCCGGTCGAATGATCTGGCGTTCCGCTACGACACGACGACGATCGCGATTCTGCTGGGCGAGACTGCGGAAAAAGAAGGCATGCAGGCGATCGAGAAGCTGAGAAAGATTGTGGCCGAAGTGCGGCTGCCGGCGAAGGATGATTCCGGCGAAGGTGCGGTGGCGCAGTTTTCGGCGGGGCTGGCGGAGGCGGTGATCCGGACGGAATACGATCCTGTCGATGTGGTCACGGAAGTGATCAATCGCGCCGAGCATGCACTTGCGCAGGCGCTCGCGCAGGGGCCGGGAAAAGTGGTTGCGCTGGGCGCGGCGCTGGCGGCGGGAGCTGTGGCTTAGAGTCGCAGCGTGCTTCGGCGCGAGTCTTCGACAACAAGTGAATCGCTCGGCTAAAAGCCCATCGCGTCGTCTGCGGACGGGCCGTAGGTGGCGGGGACTGGTTTCCCTGTGAGGCGCAGATACACGCCGAGTTGCGCGCGGTGATGCACGAGATGGTTCAGAAACATCTCGCGGTAGGCCAGGAATCGAGATCCCTCGAAAATTGTTTTGCCTTGAAAACTGAGCTTCCACGGTTCCTTCCAGGCTGCTTCGGGAGTGGCCTGCAGAGCGGCGCGAACCTGTGCTGCGCCTTCATCGAACGCCTTGACGAGTTGAGCGGAGGACTCAAACGGGAGACGTTTGATGCTGCCCGTGGAAAAGTCGAACTCAGGGGTGGTGAGAATTGTGAGGCCGAAGCCGGCGAGCTGCGCGACGTGAGGGGCCAACTTGCCGAGCGTCATGGATTTGGCATGCGGGGCAAAATCCGGTTGGTCGTTAGGCACGCGTTCCAGAGTGGCGCGTGTCTTTTTGATTTCCTCGTCGAGTTCAAGCAGGAGCAGTTCGCTGATAGCCAAGATTTTTCTCCGTGATTTGAGTATAGATGCGATTCGTTACGCCGTTGGTGGTCTGGTTAATGTGATGAAAGCGTCAACCACTAAGGACACGAAGGATTCGATGACGAGGCATTCTGATTGGCTTCAATTCAAAATAGCCACTCCCGAGTGCTCGAGTCGGTGGAGAAACTCGCGGGCCGCTGCTACACTAACAAGTTTGGCTGATCGATTTTGAACGATTCTGGGTGAAGGTTCTGCCGGGAAAATCATGTTGAAACCAGGTGACATTGCCATTGTGAGTGGGGCGCGTACGCCCTTTGGCCGCTATTGCGGAAAATTGAAAGACTTTACGGCGCAGGAGTTGGGTGCGGTTGCCGCGAAGGGCGCGATCGAGCGAGCGGGGATCGATGCCAAGGAATTCGATCACGTGGTGTTCGGCAACGCGCAGCAGACTTCGGGCGACGCGCTGTATGGGGCGCGGCACGTGGGGTTGCGGGCGGGGATGCCGATTGAGACTCCGGCGCTGACGGTGAACCGGCTGTGCGGGTCGGGGATGCAGTCGATTGTGTCGGCGGCGCAGATGATCCAGACCGACGAGGCGAAGATTGTGCTGGCGGGCGGGATGGAGGCGATGTCGCAGGCGCCGTTTGTGATCCGCGGGCGGGATGGGTTTACGCTGGCGCCTGGAGGGAAGCTGGAAGATTCGCTGATGGTGGCGCTGCTCGATACGTATTGCGGGTCTTATATGGCGAACACGGCCGAGCTGTATGGATCGGAGCAGGGGATCACGCGCGCAGATGCAGGATGAGTTTGCGCTGCGGTCGCAGCAGTTGGCGGATGCGGCGTATAAAGAAGGACGCATCCAGGAAGAGTTGGTGCCGGTGGCGTTGCGGAATCATAAGGGCGAGGCGACGGGAGAGTCGCTGACCGAGGATGATCACCGGCGTCCGCAGACTACGATGGAGGGGCTGGCGAAGCTTCGCCCTGCGTTCGGGAAGAATGGAACTGTGACGGCGGGGAATGCGAGCGGGATTGTGGACGGAGCGGCGGCGGTGGTGGTGATGTCGCTGGAGCAGGCGCTGAAGCGCGGGTTGAAGGCGCTGGGACGGATTTGCAGTTGGGGGATTGCGGGCGTGGAGCCCAAGGTGATGGGGCGCGGTCCGGTGCCGGCGTCGAAGATTGCGCTGCAGAAGGCTGGGCTGTCGCTGGATTACATCGATCTGATTGAAGTGAATGAGGCGTTTGCGGCGCAGTATCTGGCGGTGGAGAAGGAACTCGGGCTCGATCGCGAGAAGGTAAATGTGAATGGCGGGGCGATTGCGCTGGGGCATCCGCTGGGCGCGACCGGGACGCGGCTGGTGATTACGCTGCTGTATGAGTTGCGGCGGCGGAAGAAGAAGTATGGGCTGGCGACGGCGTGTATTGGCGGGGGGCAGGGGATTGCGATGGTGGTGGAGAGCTTGAACTGAAATTCTCAACCACAGAGGACACAGTGGGACACAGAGGTTTTGGTGATTTTCCTGTGTTCCTCTGTGATCTCTGTGGTTATGAGGTCTTCGATTTATGGAAATCAAAAAAGTTGGCGTACTCGGTTGTGGGCTGATGGGGTCTGGCATTGCGCAGGTTTGCGCTATGGCTGGATTTGACGTCACGGTGCTTGAGGTTGAGCAGAGGTTTCTCGACAAGGGGTTTGCGGGGATTGAGAAATCGTTGGCGAAGTTTGCCGAGCGTCCTGTCGAGAAGGGCGGGATCACGGCGGAGCAGAAGACCGCCATTCGGGCTCGACTTAAGGGGACGACTTCCAAGTCCGACCTCAGCGATTGCGACATCATCATTGAGGCCATCATCGAGAACGTCGAAGAGAAGAAGAAGATGTATGCGTCGCTCGATGGCGTGGTGAAGAAAGAGGCGATTTTTGCTTCGAATACTTCTTCGATTTCGGTGACGGAGTTGTTGACTTCGGTGAAGCGGCCGGAGCGGTTTATTGGGCTGCACTTTTTTAATCCGGTGCCGCTGATGAAGCTGGTGGAAGTGGTGCGGACGATCGCTACTGCTGACGACGTTTACGAATCGGCTTACGCGTTTGCCAAGAAGCTGGGCAAGGTTCCGGTGCGGACTTCGGACAAGACGGGGTTCATCGTGAACCGGCTGCTGGTGCCGTATTTGCTCGATGCGATTCGCGCGTATGAAGAGGGCGTGGGGTCGATTGAGGATATCGATAACGCGATGAAGCTGGGATGTGGGTATCCGATGGGGCCGTTTACGCTGCTGGATTTTGTGGGGCTGGATACGACTTACTACATTACGCATGTGATGTATGACGAGTTCAAGGAGCGGCGGTTTGCGTCGCCTCCGTTGCTGAAGCGGCTGGTAATGGCGGGGTGGTACGGGCGGAAGTCGGGCAAAGGGTTTTATGATTATGCGGATCCGGAGAAGCCGCGGGCGCAGAAGCTGTAAGGTTTGTCATCCTGAGCGGAATGAGAATCTCGCAAGGCGAGATTCTCATGTAGTCGAAGGATCCCTTCCAGCTACGCGTGACAATGGGCTCTGCGAGGCATTTTGATTACGTGTGCTTGGAGCGAACTCCTCTTCAAGCCGCCGGTCGGCGTAGCTAAAGGGATCCTTCGACTCCGCAAACCGATTCGTTTCACGAATCGGTTTGCTACGCTCAGGATGACGACAGGTTGAATTTATGAACTTCGAAAACATTCTTCTCGAAAAGAAAAACGCGATTGCTTACGTCACCGTCAACCGGCCGAAAGTGCTCAATGCGCTCAACATGGCGACCATGGAGGAGCTGCGGGGGGCGTTTCATGACATCAAGAACGATGCGGCGATTCGCGTCGTGATCTTTACTGGCTCGGGCGAGAAGGCGTTTATTGCCGGCGCCGACATTGGAGAACTGGCCAAGAACGATGCGGTTACCGGTAAGGAATACACGCATCGCGGGCAGAACGTTCTGAATCTGATTGAGAACCTGGGGAAGCCGGTGATTGCTTGCATCAATGGGTTCGCGCTGGGCGGGGGATGCGAGATTGCGATGGCGTGCACGATGCGGCTCGCCAGTGAGAATGCGAAGCTGGGGCAGCCGGAGGTGAAGCTGGGGATTATCCCGGGATATGGCGGGACGCAGCGGCTACCGCGGCTGGTGGGCAAAGGGATCGCGATGCAGATGGTGCTGGCCGGGGAGATGATCACGGCGCAGGAGGCGCATCGCATTGGGCTGGTGAATGAAGTGACGGCGCCGGCAGAGTTGATTCCGCGCGCCGAAGCGATTGCAGCGAAGATTATTGCGAATGCTCCGCTGGCCGTGCAGTATGCGATGGAGGCCGTCAACAAAGGGATGGAGATGACGTTGGTCGAGGGACTTTATCTGGAGGCAGTGTTGTTTGGCGTGTGCTGCGCTACCGAGGACAAGACTGAGGGAACGAAAGCGTTTTTGGAGAAGCGGGCGGCGGCGTTCAAGGGGAAATAACTTTTTTGCCACGGATTTGCGCGGATCTTTTACGATCAAAAGGCAATTCACCACAGAGACACAGAGGCACAGAGAAAAACTTGATCAAGTGCGTTGATGTCGAGTCGCTTGCGAAGTCGTCGGACGACTTTACAGCTCTAGTAAAGTTGCTGGAGTCGCTGGGATTGCGGAAAGGGTTCGTCGGAGAAAGCGATATCTCTCGCTCCGCTACTTTCCTTCCTTCGCAAATCCGCTTCAACGTGATCTACCGAAAGAAACCCTGGGATGACGTCGATCTGAGTTTGACGGTTACCGATCCGGATGCTGCGTTCGATCTAGTGAAACGGCAAGGGCTGAAAGTGCTGAAGGACGGTACTGGACCCGAACCCTCACATTCTGCTCGACACTTTGTTGCTCAATTCCCGGACGGTACCCGGCTGATGATCATGGGCGGACGGGTGGGTGACAATGTACTTGATTATGAGCACATGGCTTCGTTCGAAGGAAAGCTCAATGCGACAGGCAAGCAGTTCGGGATTGTCGTGAGCCGCTTCAATTCCTTTATTACCGAGCGTCTGCTGGCGGGAGCTATCGACGGCCTGGTCCGGTGTGGTGCGAAGCGCTTTGAAGGATATCCGATCACGCGGGTGCCGGGGGCGTTTGAGATCCCGCTGGCTGCACGGACTCTAGCCTTGACTGGGAAGTATGATGCGATCATCTGCATTGGATGTTTGTTGCGCGGGGATACGGCGCACTATGACGTGATCGTGAACGAAGTCACGCGGGGGATTGGGCAGTCGGCGCAGGAGACTGGTGTCCCGCATGCATTTGGCGTCTTGACTTGCGAGACTTTGGAGCAGGCTATCGATCGAGCTGGCTTGAAGATGGGGAATAAGGGATTTGAGGCGGCGATGGCGGCGGTAGAGATGGCGAATCTGACCAGGACCGTCGCTGGTCATTCGTCGTTGGTCGCTGGCAAAAACCAGAAGGCCGAGGCACACGATGGCAGAAAATCGAAGCGTCGATCCAAACCCAAGCGCTAGCGGCTAAGTACTCCTTCCCTTTTCTATTCCTGTAGACTGATATTTCAATATTGAAGGAATGTTGGGGATTGGCTGGCGCTCGATGTGGCGAAAATCAGGCCAACGACCAAGGACAAACGACCAACGACAGCCTATGGGGACTCGGCGTAAATCTCGGGAACTGGCGCTGCAAATGTTGTTTCAGTCGGATATGGGCAAGCAGGATGCCGAGCAGGTGCGGCGTACATTCTGGGCTGAGCATGGGACGGCGAGCGCGGAGGTGCGGGGATTTGCCGACGATTTGTTTCGCGTGGCCATCGACCGTAATGCGGAGATTGACGGATTAATCGAGCGGCACGCGGAGCACTGGCGCATGGAGCGCATGGCGGCTGTCGATCGCAATCTGCTGCGCGCGGCGGTGGCGGAGCTGATGGCGTATCCGGAGACGCCGCGGGCGGTGGTGATTAATGAGGCGCTGGAGATTGCGCGGAAGTTCTCAAGTCCGGAGTCAGTGCACTTCGTGAATGGCGTCCTCGATAGCGTGGGGAAAGAGCTCGAGCCGAAGAGCAGTGGGTAAGTACTCGGTACTCAGTACTCAGTATCTCAGATCTCAGGCGCTCTCCTCGAGCATTTTTTTGATTCAACAAAAAGAATATTGAGGAGAAGGTGCCGCCCTTCTTTTCTTTTTTCTTTGGATATTCTCTCGCTCGCAACTTTATCTGGCGCTCGACCCTCACTGGAAAATCGCTAGGGTCTTACGGCTACCAGGTTCAGCGTGCATGGGCTCTGCGCGGGGCTGTAGCTACAGAAGGGATTCAGGTAGTTGGGCAGGTTGGGGAAGGCGAGCGGTACTGAGTCACTTCCACCGAAGGCGGTCGTGATTTCGTGCAGCATCCCGTCACTGCCGGCGACCACAATGGTGCCAGCGTCGGCCGACATGTCGGCGCTGAGGGGAGTGATATTGCCCTGAAGCTCGATTCCCGTCACGGCGCGGGTGCTGACGCTGTAGACGAGGATGCTGGCGTTTCCGGCAGAGGCGACGTAGAGCAGCGAGCCATCGGCCGAGGGGAAGAAGTTCACCGGCTGGAGCGTGCCCTGGTTTAGTTCTAGACGCTGCAAGGGACTAAAGGTCAAGGCCTGAGGACACAGCGTTCCCGGAGCCGGCGCAGAGATGCTGGCGGTAATGACATCGAAGCCGGTGGCGTCAAGCACGAGAACGTGAATGCCGTCGGGAAACAAAAGACCGGCGTCGTCGGTGCCATCGAGGTGGGGGCCGGGCATCACCTTCATAAGGATGGGATCGGCCGGCAAGGACACGGAAGCTGCCAGCTGGTTGTTGCACGTGGCATAGGCAGTGAGGTTGGCAGCCGTGCCGCTGGTGGAGGCTTGCGGCACGAAGGCGAAGGCTCCGTTCGGGGAAAACGCGACCGAGCTGGCCGGTCCGGTGAGGGCAATGGGTCCTTGCAAGGCCTGTCCCGGGGAGTAGATGTAAAGAGAGGAGGCGTTGGCTCCGCCGATGATGAAGGTCTTCACTGCATCGGGGGAGAACGCGGCGGCGACGGCTCCGCTGATATTCAGTGGAGTAGCCGACAGCGCGCTGGTACTGCCCGCGTTGACAACGTAGACCTGATTGGGAGTGTGGATGGTATCGGTAAAGACTGCCTGGCTTCCGTTATTCGAGGTCGCCAACGCCTTTCCTGTGACGGTCCCCAGCGGGGTATAGGGAGAGTTAGCAGTGCCGAAATTCGCGGGATTCACGAGCTGAGCGCCGAAGTTGCTTCCCATAAAAGCCTTGTCCCCTGCGGGATCGAAGATCAGCGAATTCGGGGTAAAGGGAGTCGGAGTCTCAGGCCCCGTCGATGCCTTGCTGGTAGAGAGACTATAGATTGCAGAACTGCAGGTGGAGGGGGGATAAGAAGCGCATCCAGTGCTGCTCACGAGCACGTTGGCAGCACCCGTGGCCCCGGTGATTACGCCGGAGAGGGCGCCGTTACCGGCGAGCAGTACGGGATTATTGGGATTAGTCGGCGTGACAGGGTACGTGACGTAGTAAAAGGGAGATGCATAAACCGGAACGGGGATAAGTTGCTGGCAGTCGAAACCTTTTGGGGCCTGCGGCTGAAAGAAATCATTACAGGTTTTGATCAGGTCTGGCGTCGCAAGCGTGGCGGGGATGACCGGGAACCCGACGTTGCAGCTTGGTGGTGAGCACGAAGCGGTGATGCTCGCGGAACCGGGTAAGGTAGTGGAGAGTGCGCAAGATTGCTGGCACCCAGCGGTCACGCTCAATACGCCGGGCTGGGATGAACTCCAGGTCAGAGGAATCTTGCTGAGGACAATCCCTCCATTGGTGTTTGGCAAGGAACTGCTTCCCATGATGTCGGTCAGCACTGCCGCGGCATTTTGAGAAGTTCCTTTTGAAGTGACGAAACTGGTTTGCTGCGATTGTTGCTGGGAATTAGCGGGCTGCAGTTCGATGGCGACGTTGAGGATCGGGCAGGTCGCAAAGAAATCGAGCGGCGGCGACATGGTTCCCAGGGAATTCTGGTACTGGGGCTGCTGGAACGAAGAACTGGAAACTCCGCTAGCAGTCGCGAAGATCTGGGTGATGCCCGGGGTCAGGGCGGTCGCCTTGGCCTGATTCGTGGCGAAATTGTAGGCGATATTAGGGATTGGGGTGAGAGTCACCACGCTGAAGTTATTTGCGGAAAAGGTAAACGGGCCTACCGAGGCTGTGATATCGGTGCCCTGGCTGAAAGCATGAGCCTCCACGGTCATGGACTGTGTTTGGGACAGGCACGGTTCCTGAATCGGTACGTTGTCGAGAAGAACGCCGGTGACCGTAATGCTGTCGATGGGAGGATGAACGAATACCCAGGTCGGAACGCTGCTGGCCCCGAGTGCTGAGGCGGTGACTTGGGCTGCGCCCGTTCCGCCGGGAGTGCAGGTGGTGAAAGCAATGTCCCACTTTCCGGCGCAAGCCACGCCGTTAGGGGCGAGAGTGAGCACAGAGGTATCGCTGGACGAGTACGTGACGGGGGTATTGATGTTGGTGCCAGAACTGGTTTGCACCGACGCGACGAAGCCCATGGTTCCGCCGAGTACCAATGAGGTGTTGCTGGCGGGGGTCAGATTCACCCGACCGGGAAAGATGGGTGGGCCAGGCTTGGAGCCGCCACCACAGCCGCTGAAGCCCCATAGAGAAAGGATCGCAACCGCCAATAGCAGAGCGTTCGAACGCAACCGACCCATGCACCCCTCTTTAAACCAAGTCCTGGCCCAGCGAAGTCACGCAGGACGAGCGATTGAATGAATTGGAAAACTTGTAGTGTAGAGGCTGGAGACGGAATCAGCAAGCGGCACCGATGCAGGAAGCTCAACACGCGTTGAAGCTCTCGCGAGATCCCTTCGCTCGGCCTGAAAAACGTTTACGTTCAGGATGACGCCACAAATCAACTTGAGCCGATCTGCCACTTTTAGCCGCTGGCTGGTCCTACTCCAGGTGGTTCGCCAGTGGGATGCAAAAACACGGGTTGACGATGTTTGCAGCGACTTGCTATAGTAGTTTGGTTCCGCGAGTACATCCAGGCTTGCTGTGTGCTGTGAGTTTTGCTGCGGTTTGAGCAGAGCTTGCGGTTGAGCTATAGAGAAATGCGTTTCCGGATGAGTTGCTGGTTCGGAAACTTTCCTCGCTGAAACGTTCCTGCGGTGCCTTCCGCCCTATTGTGGAAGGATATGCAGGACAAGGCTGACGAAACGGAGTGCCCCCGGAGTTTGGCCGGGCGCCACCGTCGGCAGCGAAAGTCTAAAGGAATCCAGAATCTCTCCGGCATTTTGCGGTGAGAAGTAATGGTTGGCGAAAAGCCGGCCATGCCCACGGATGCGCGTCAAACAGGATTGCAGGATTTGAGCTGCGCCGCCTGCGCGTGAAGGCAGGATGTTGTGCGATTGGCGTTGCGCGGCTAAGGAGTCTGAAGAGTGCCTACGTTTAACCAGTTGGTAGCTCAGGGCCGCAAGCGGCCCCGTTACAAGACGGCGAGCCCAGCGTTGCAGGGATGTCCGCAAAAGCGCGGCGTTTGTACGCGCGTGTACACGCAGACGCCGAAAAAGCCGAACTCGGCCTTGCGGAAAGTAGCGCGTGTGCGTCTGACGAACGGAATTGAAGTGACGACATACATTCCAGGCGTTGGCCACAACCTGCAGGAGCACTCGATCGTGCTGATCCGCGGGGGCCGTGTGAAGGATCTGCCGGGTGTGCGTTATCACGTGATTCGCGGAACGCTGGATGCGGTGGGCGTTGCCGGCCGCATGCAGGGACGATCGAAGTACGGCGCCAAGCGGCCGAAGAAGGGTTAAGGATCGTCGTTGGTCGATGGCCGTTAGTCGTTGACCAACTAATTCCGGGTGAGCGTGAATGCGAGCCTGGAAAAGCTCAAGCGAAAAGCTAAGAGCTGGGAGCTAAAAGCTGAATGCCACGTAAAGGACATATCGCAAAGCGGACCGTTCCGGCCGATGCCGTTTATCAATCGGATCTGGTGACGAAGTTTATTAACTCGATGATGTGGCAGGGCAAGCGGTCGACCGCCGAAGGCATCTTCTATGAAGCGTTGGCGAAGGTGCAGGAGAAGGGCGGCGACGAAGCGCTGAAGCTCTTCAAGAAGGCCGTCGAGAACGCGAAGCCGCTACTTGAGGTCAAGACCCGCCGCGTGGGTGGCGCGAACTATCAGGTGCCGGTGGAAGTGAATGCTGACCGCCGCACCTCGCTCGGGATTCGCTGGCTGATCACATATGCCCGGTCCCGCGGCGAAAAGGGAATGGTCGACAAGCTGACCAACGAGTTGCTGGACGCCGCCGCTGGAAAAGGCGCGGCGATTAAGAAGAAAGAAGATGTGCACCGGATGGCGGAAGCCAATAAGGCGTTCGCGCATTACCGGTGGTAGAAAGTGCATAGATCCTTCGCGGCAGGGAACGCCGCTCAGGATGACAAGGTTTTACTGAGAGCTGACAGCTAATTTTTGGAGCCCAGAAAGAGTTAGAGAGTCGTGCCTAGAACAGTCCCATTAGAGCGCTGCAGAAACATCGGCATCATGGCCCACATCGATGCCGGCAAGACCACTACGACGGAGCGGATCCTGTTTTATACGGGACGGACGCACCGCATCGGAGAGGTGCACGAAGGCACGGCCACCATGGACTGGATGGAGCAGGAGCAGGAGCGCGGCATCACGATTACGTCCGCGGCGACGACCTGCACCTGGCGCGACATTCGCATCAATATTATTGATACGCCCGGCCACGTCGATTTCACGGCGGAAGTCGAGCGCTCGCTGCGCGTGCTCGACGGCGCGGTCGCGGTGTTTGACGCGGTGCACGGCGTGCAGCCGCAGTCGGAAAAAGTCTGGCGCCAGGCGGATAAGTACGGCGTCCCGCGAATTTGCTTTATCAACAAGATTGACAAGATGGGTGCTGATTTCGAGCATGCCGTCGATACCATCCGCAAGCGCCTCAGTGCCAAGCCCGTCGCGATTCAATTTCCCATCGGCCAGGAAGACAAGTTCAGGGGCGTCATCGACCTGATCAATATGAAGTCGATTGTCTGGCAGGACGACACGATGGGCGCGGAGTACATCACCGAAGAAATTCCCGCCGAACTGAAGAAGAAAGCCGAAGCGTTTCACGCCCAGCTGGTCGAGAGCATTGCGGAGAACGACGACGAAATCCTGCACAAATTTCTGGAAGGCGAAGAGATTACGCGCGGATGAACTGCGTGCATCGCTGCGCAAGTCGACCATCGCGTTGAAGGTGTTTCCGGTGGTCGTGGGAACGGCGTTCAAGAACAAGGGCGTGCAGCCGCTGCTGGATGCGGTGGTCGACTATCTGCCTTCGCCGCTCGATGTGCCGGAAACGCATGGCATGAATCCCGACAACGGGGAAAAGATTTTCCGCCATGCCGACGACAAACAGCCATTCTCTGCTCTGGCATTCAAGATCATGGCGGATCCGTTCGTCGGGCAGTTGACATTTATCCGCGTCTATTCGGGCCAGCTGAAGACCGGCGATTCCGTGCTGAATGTGCGTACGGGGAAGACGGAGCGCATCGGGCGATTGCTGAAGATGCACGCCAACAAGCGCGAAGAGATCAGCGAGATTCTGGCGGGCGACATTTGCGCCGCGGTTGGTTTGAAGAACGTGTCGGCACTGGCGACACGATCTGCGACGAAGATCATCCGATCGCGCTGGAGTCGATCACATTTGCGGTCCCGGTGATTTCGGTTGCGGTCGAACCGAAGACCAAGGCCGACCAGGAAAAAATGGGCATGGCGCTGCAGCGGCTGGCCCAGGAAGATCCTACCTTTAAGGTTCACACCGATCCCGACAGCGGACAGACCATCATCAGCGGCATGGGCGAGTTGCATCTGGAAATCATCGTCGACCGCATGATGCGCGAGTACAAGGTCGAGGCCAATGTCGGCAAGCCGCAGGTGGCGTACCGCGAGACCATCCGCAGGCACTCCGAGGCGGAAGGCAAGTACATCCGGCAGACGGGCGGCAAGGGGCAGTACGGGCACGCGAAGATTTATCTCGACCCGCAACCGCCGGGCTTGGGCTACGAGTTCGTCAACGACATTACGGGCGGATCGGTGCCGAAAGAGTTCATCAAGCCGATCGATCAGGGCATTCGCGAAGCGCTGGAAGGCGGAATTCTCGCGGGCTATCCCATGGTCGATGTGAAGGCCACGCTGTACGACGGCAGCTATCACGACGTCGATTCGAACGAAATGGCATTCAAGATTGCCGGATCGATGGCGTTCAAAGAGGCGGCACGCAAGGCGTCTCCGGTGCTGCTGGAGCCAGTGATGGCGGTCGAAGTGGTGACGCCGGAAGATTATGCCGGCGTGATCATGGGCGATTTGAGTTCGCGCCGCGGACGCATTGAAGGCATGGAGCACCGTGCGGGTTCGCAGGTGATCAAGGCGATCGTGCCGCTGGCGGAGATGTTTGGTTACGCGACCCACATGCGTTCGTCGACGCAGGGCCGCGCGGAATACTCGATGCACTTTGCGCGCTATGAGGAAGCTCCGCGGTCGGTGTCGGAGGAAATCATTGCGAAGGTGCAGGAGGGACGACGAAATGATCGGCGCGGAGTGAGCTTCGTGCGCGCGCTCAGGATGACAAGGGTTTTTGAGCTAGAAGCTAAGAGCTAGGAGCTAAGAGCTGAGTTATGGCGAAAGAAAAATTTGATCGGAATAAGCCGCACTGCAACGTAGGGACGATTGGTCACATTGATCATGGCAAGACGACGTTGACGGCGGCGATCACGAAGGTATTGTCGAAGCACAATCCGAAGAACACGTTCCGGTCGTTCGACTCGATCGACAACGCGCCGGAAGAGAAGGCGCGCGGAATCACGATCGCGACGGCGCACGTGGAGTATGAGACGGCGAACCGGCACTACGCGCACGTCGATTGCCCGGGCCACGCCGATTACATCAAGAACATGATCACGGGCGCGGCGCAGATGGATGGCGGCATTCTGGTGGTGGCGGCGACGGATGGTCCGATGCCGCAGACGCGCGAGCACGTGCTGCTGGCGCGGCAGGTGGGCGTGCCGTATCTGGTGGTCGCGTTGAACAAGGTTGATGCGGTCGATGATCCGGAGTTGCTCGAGCTGGTTGAACTCGAAGTGCGCGAACTGCTGAAGTCGTACAAGTTCCCGGGCGACGATGTCCCGGTGGTGCGGGTATCGGCGCTGAACGCGCTGAACGGGGAAGCCAAGGCGGAGGCGCAGGTCGACGAGTTGATGGCGGCGGTGGACAAGTATATTCCGCAGCCGGCGCGCGAGTTGGACAAGCCGTTCCTGATGCCGATCGAAGATATTTTTTCGATTCAGGGCCGCGGCACGGTGGTGACCGGACGAATCGAGCGCGGCAAGGTGAAGGTGGGCGAGGAAGTGGAAATCGTCGGCTTCCGCGAGACGCGCAAGACGGTGGTCACGGGCGTCGAAATGTTCAAGAAGCAATTGGACGAAGGCATGGCGGGCGACAACGCCGGACTGTTGCTGCGCGGCATTGCGAAAGAAGATGTGGAGCGCGGCATGGTGTTGGCCAAGACGGGATCGATCACGCCGCACACCAAGTTCAAGGCCGAGGTCTACATCCTGACCAAAGAAGAAGGTGGACGACATACGCCGTTCTTCAAGGGATATCGTCCGCAGTTTTATCTGCGAACGACGGACGTGACGGGCGTGGCGGAGTTGCCGGCGGGCACCGAAATGGTGATGCCGGGAGACAACGTGAGCCTGGTGATTGAGTTGATCACGCCGGTGGCCATGGAGAAGGGCTTGCGGTTCGCGATTCGTGAAGGCGGCCACACGGTGGGCGCGGGAACGATTGCGGAGATTGTGCAGTAAGGCAAGGCAGAAGTCAGAAGTAGGAATGCAGACAGTAAAGGCAAGATCAATTCTGCACTCTGAATTCTTACTTCTGCATTTAGTAACGCGGCTTGCGGCTTGCCGCCAGTTCTTTCCTCCCGGAGGCCGGGAGGGGTTAGAGAGATGACACAGTGATTGGAAAAGAAAGAATTCGCATCCGGTTGAAGGCTTACGACTATCGCATTCTGGATCAGTCGACGGGCGAGATCGTGGAAACGGCGCGGCGCACGGGCGCACAGATTGCGGGACCGATTCCGCTGCCCACGATGAAGAACAAGTACTGCGTGCTGCGTTCGCCGCACGTGGACAAGAAATCGCGGGAGCAGTTTGAGATCCGCACCCACAAGCGGTTGCTCGATATTCTCGAGCCGACGCAGCAGACGGTGGACGCGCTGATGAAGCTCGATCTGCCGGCGGGCGTGGATGTGGAGATTAAGGCGTTCGGCAAGGAACATAAATAAGCTTCTGGCTTCTAGCTACTGAGCTTCTAGCTAAGACGGAACGCTTCCCAGCCAATAGCGTCGTACTGACGAGCCACGCTGGGCATGGAGAAGGAAATGGCAACGAAGGTCGCGGGGATTCTGGGCAAGAAGGTCGGCATGACGCAGTTGTTTGACT
Source organism: uncultured Acidobacteriaceae bacterium (assembly GCA_963788555.1). Classification (GTDB taxonomy): domain Bacteria; phylum Acidobacteriota; class Terriglobia; order Terriglobales; family Acidobacteriaceae; genus Sulfotelmatobacter. Next base: position 861,772 of record CAWBHM010000009.1, read on the forward strand.
CGAAGGGCGACGTTCGCCCGGTCACGGTGCTGCAGGCTGGTCCGTGCGTGGTCACGCAGCACAAGTCGGCGACGCGCGACGGCTACGAGGCGGCCCAGATTGGACTGGTGGAGTTCGTGAAGGAATCGCGGCTGACCAAGCCGGCGCAGGGACACCTGGCGAAGAACAATCTTCCTCCGGTGAAGTTCATGCGCGAAGTGCCGCTCGAGATCGAAGGCACTGCCGATGGCGACGGCTCGGTGAAAGTCGGCGACCGCGTGCTGGTCGAGATTTTCGACGGTGAGCGCTTTGTCGACATCGTCGGAATCAGCAAGGGAAAAGGATTTCAGGGTGTCGTGAAGCGGCATCATTTTGGCGGTGGTCCGAAGTCGCACGGTTCGATGTTCCAGATCACCGGTTCGATCGGATCGTTCGGCGTTCCCGTCGCGCGTGTTCAAGGGAATGCGGATGTCGGGACACATGGGCAATGCCCGCGTGACCCAGCGCAACCTGCGCGTGCTGGGCGTGGACAAGGACGAGAATCTGCTGGTGGTTGAGGGCAGCGTGCCGGGACCCGAGGGCGGTTACATCGTGATTACGAAGGCGAAGAAACCGCCACGAGAACGGCGCGGATTCGCAGGGTCGGCGACGGTGGATCCGTTGAAGGCGGCGAAGAGAGCAGCGAAGAAGGCATAGGAGCAGTCGTTGGTCGTTGGCCGTTGGCCAACCCAAAAGACGAAAAGCAAAATGGCAACGATTGACATCCATAATTTGAGCGGCGAGAAGGTTGGGACGATGGATCTCGCCGATGAAATCTTCGGCGCGGTCAACGAAGATCTGCTCTGGGAAGCGGTGAAGCATTACCGCGCCGGGCAGCGCGCCGGTACGCACAAAACCAAGGCGCGCTGGGAAGTTTCCGGCTCCGGCAAGAAGCTCTGGAAGCAGAAGGGCACGGGCCGGGCCCGCATCGGATCGATCCGGTCGCCACTGTGGCGGCATGGCGCGACGGTGCATGGTCCAGTGCCCCGGTCGTACGACTACACCTTCCCGCGCAAGAAGCTGATGGGCGCGTTGCGCTCGGCGCTGGCCGCGAAGTTGGCCGACGGCAAGCTGATCGTGGTGAATTCGTTCGACATGAAAGAAGCGAAGACCAAGGCGTTCCGCAAGTCGCTGGACTCGCTGAAGGTCGATGCGACGGTTCTGATTATCGAAGAGCCGAAGCACGAGAATCACAACCTGGCATTGAGCGCCCGCAACATCGCGGGGCTCGAGATGGTGTTGAGCAACGAAGTGCATCCCTTTCATCTGCTGAAGTATGACCGCGCGATTTTCTCGCAGCCGGCGATTGAGAAGCTGCAGGTTTCGCTGAAGTCTTCGGTGTCGAAGCGGCAGCACAAGCCGGAAGCCGATGAAGGCACGAAGAAGGCGCACAGCGAGCGGCGGCGTCGGGCACGGCATGACAAAGACAAAGCGGCGGAGGTGGCTTAATGAAATCCGCATACCAGATTATTCGCCGTCCGGTGATTACCGAGAAGGGCCTGGCCATCAAGGAAAACCAGAACACGCTGGTCTTCCAGGTGGAACCGAAGGCGACCAAGACGGAAATCAAGCAAGCGGTGCAGACGATTTTCAAAGTGAAAGTGCATTCCGTGCGCACGGCCACGTATGTGGGAAAAGAGCGGCGGCGCGGGAAGTTTGCAGGCTACCGTCCGGACTGGAAGAAGGCGTACGTGCGGTTGCGGGCCGGCGAGAAGATGCCGGAGTACGCGCAGAATTTGTAGAGACCGTCATTGGTCGTCGGTCGTTAGTCGTTGGCCGACACGAATTGCTGCAACGACCAGACGACTAACGAGCTAACGACCAAGAGCTGAGAGCAAATTATGCCAATTAAGACATACAGACCGACGACGCAGACGTTGCGCTATCGCACGACGCTGGTCAATGACGACATTACGACCAAGAATCCGCATAAGCCGCTGGTCGAGCCCAAGCCGCGCACCGGCGGACGCCGCAACTCGGGCGACATGACGATGCGGTTCATCGGCGGCGGCCACAAGCGCAAGCTGCGCATCATCGATTTCAAGCGCGACAAGACCGGGATTCCGGCGACTGTGACGACGATCGAATACGATCCGAACCGCTCGTCGCGCATCGCGCTGCTGGCGTATGCCGACGGCGAGAAGCGTTACATCATTCAGCCGGAAGGGCTGAAGGTAGGGCAGAAAGTGGTCAGCGGTCCCGAGGCTGACATTCTGGTGGGCAACGCGCTGCCGCTGCGGAACATTCCGCCAGGCACGCAGATTCACAATCTGGAACTGAAGCCGGGCAAGGGCGGGCAGATGGTGCGGTCGGCGGGCGGCGCGGCGCAGTTGATCGCGAAGGAAGAAGAGTACGCGCTGGTGAAGTTGCCTTCGGGCGAGACACGCAAGATTTCGCAGGACTGCATGGCGACGATCGGGCAGGTCGGAAATCTCGATCACGAGAACGTGACGATCGGCAAGGCGGGACGGTCGCGCTGGCTGGGAAAGCGTCCGCACAACCGCGGCGTTTCGATGAACCCGGTCGACCATCCGCACGGTGGTGGTGAAGGCAAGACCTCAGGCGGACGGCATCCGGTGACGCCATGGGGACAGCCGACGCGCGGGTACAAGACGCGGAACAACAAGCGTACGGACAAGTTTATTGTGAGCCGGCGCAGCAAGTAGCGCCCACAACAAAGCGGTCGGCTGAAAGCTGACGGCTGAAAGCTGAGAGCGAATTTATGGCACGTTCAACCAAGAAAGGCGCGTTCGTGGATGCTTACCTTCAGGCGAGGGTAGAGGGCATGAATGCGCGCAATGAGAAGAAAGTGCTGCGCACCTGGTCGCGGCGTTCCACCGTGGTGCCTGAGATGGTGGGACACACGATCGCGGTGCATAACGGCAAGAAGTTTATTCCGGTGTACGTGACCGAGAACATGGTGGGCCACAAGCTGGGTGAGTTCAGTTTCACCCGGACGTTCAAGGGGCACTCCATGAGGGCGGCGACGGAAACAGCGGCCAAGCCGGCCGGGATCCCGGGCGGTCCGGGAGCGATTACTCCGTCGGCTCCGTCAGCGTCGGCGGCACCGAAGGCGGTAACGAACTGCGAGCTTTGAGCTACGAGCTAAGAGCTAGGAACTGAGACTACGACTATGGAATTTCGAGCGGAAATGCGGTACTTGCGGGTTTCGCCGCAGAAGGCGCGGCTGGTCCTGGAGCTGATCAAGGGCAAGCGCGTGGAAGAAGCGCGCAACACGCTGGCATTCACCAAGAAGCGGGTGGCGGCGCACGTCGGCAAGCTGCTGCAGTCGGCGCTGGACAATGCGAACTTTCTGAGCGCCGAGAAGAATCTCGACGTCGAGATCGACAACCTGTACGTGAAGAGTGCGATCGCCAACGAAGGTCCGCGCATGAAGCGCATCCGTCCGGCGCCGCAGGGACGCGCGTACCGCTACCAGCGGCGCATTGCGCACATCGATTGTGATTCTGGCGGAGCGCGGGAAGAGCGGCGACTCGGGTGCGAGACATGCTGGGGATGCCAGGACGGTGACGGCGGCTCCGGCGAAGGGCAAGCGGCGGGCTCCGGCGGCGAAGGCGTCGGGCAAGAAGAAGGCAGTCGCGAAGTAGGTTTCAGCGTTTCGAGTTCCACAGCGCGGAACGCTCGAAACCTGACAAATCGAAACTAGAAACTGGATTGTTCGATTTAGGAGAAGCAATGGGACAAAAAGTCCATCCTTATGGTTTTCGCCTCGGCTTCACGAAGCCGTGGAAGTCGCGCTGGTTTGCCGAGCGGGATTACGACAAGCAGCTGCACGAAGACGTCAAGCTGAAGGCCGAGCTGAAGGACAAGCTGAAGTCGGCGGGCATCAGCGCGATTGAGATCGAGCGGCCGGGCAACAAGCTGCGCATCATCATCAAGACGGCGCGGCCGGGAATCATCATCGGCCGCAAGGGCGCGGAAATCGACAAGCTCAAGGCTGAGCTGCAGAAGCGGACCGCGGGCAAAGATATTTTTGTCGATATCCAGGAAGTGCACAAGCCCGAGCTCGACGCGCAACTGGTTTCGGAGTCGATCGCGCTGCAACTGGAAAAGCGCGTGGGCTTCCGGCGCGCGATGCGCAAGGCGGTGGATTCGGCGCTGCGCTTCGGATGCAAAGGAATCAAGGTTCGCGTGAGCGGACGGCTGAACGGAAACGAAATCGCGCGTTCGGAGTGGTATCTGCAGGGGCGGTTGCCGCTGCACACGCTGCGCGCGGATATCGACTACGGCTTCACCGAAGCGCGGACGACCTATGGCGTGATCGGCGTGAAGTGCTGGGTGTACAAGGGCGAGATTCTGCCGCAGAAGAAGCGCGAAGCGGCGGCGCCGGCAGGCGGATTCTAAGCCAAGTCAGAAGTCAGTACGTCAGAATGCAGAAGTAAGGCGAGTTTCGCTGAGAGCTAAAGGCTGAGAGCTAAGAGCTGATTTTATGTTGATGCCAAAGAAAGTGAAGTATCGCAAGCAGCAGCGCGGGCGCATGACCGGCAAGGCGTGGCGCGGATCGACGCTGGCGTTCGGCGATTTCGGGCTGAAGGTGCTGGAGCCCGGATGGATCACCGACCGGCAGATTGAAGCCAGCCGCGTGGCCATGACGCGTTTCGTGAAGCGCGGCGGAAAGATCTGGATCCGCGTGTTTCCCGACAAGCCGGTCACGAAGAAGCCGGCCGAAACCCGTATGGGCAAGGGCAAGGGCGCGCCGGATCATTGGGTCGCGGTGGTGAAGCCGGGAAAGATTCTGTTTGAGATGGAAGGCGTGACCATCACGGATGCGACCGAGGCGATGCGGCTGGCGTCGCACAAGCTGGCGCTGCGGACCACGCTGGTGAAGCGCGAAGGCGCGGCGCACTAGAAAGAGGCAGTCGAGCTTCCGGCTTCCGGACAGAGAGATCCGATGGAAGAGCTGATGCTTGAGGGATTTATGAAGGTAGACAAAATCAGAAATTTGACGGACGTGGAGCTGGGCCACCAGGAGCGCGAGCTCGCCGACCAGCTCTTCAAGCTGAAGTTTCAGCTGAACATGGGCCAGACGGAGAGCCTGAAGAAGATTCGCGGCCTGCGCAAGGACATCGCGCGGGTCAAGACGATCGTCGGGGAGCGCGAGCGCTCGGCCGCAACGGAGAAGAAATAATGGCGGAAACAAATTCATCGACCCAGGCAACAGCGAAGGCGCAGGGCCGCCGCAAGGAAGTGGTCGGAGAAGTGGTCGCCAACCGCATGCAGAAGACGATTGTGGTGAAGGTGACGCGCAAGAAGGCGCATCCGTTCTACGGCCGCGTGGTGGCGCGCAACAAGAAGTTCTACGCGCACGACGAGAAGAACGAGGCGCACGTGGGCGACGTGGTGCGGATCGAGGAGACGCGTCCGCTGTCGAAGCTGAAGCGCTGGAAGCTGAAAGATATTGTGCGCAAGACCGCGCTGGTGCCGGAAGCGGCGGCGGAAGTTCCGGGCGTCTAGTTCGAGCAGATGGCACCGCGCCGGAGGCTGGTCGCGAGTGAGTCGAGAACAGGGAGATTGAAGCCATGGCTGTGATGATGAGATCGATGCTGGAGGTCGCCGACAATTCCGGCGCCCGCAAGCTGCAGATGATTCTGCCGCTCGGCGGCTCGACCGGATTGAATGCCGGGCTGGGCGACATAATCACGGCGGCCGTGAAAGAGGCGGCACCCGAAGGCCAGACGAAGAAGGGAACGTGGTGAAGGCCGTGATCGTGCGCACGCGCAAAGAGTCACCGGCGGCGCGATGGAACCTATATCCGCTTCGACTCAGAATGCCGCGGTGCTGATCAACGATGCCGGCGAGCCGGTGGGAACGCGCGTGTTTGGTCCGGTGGCGCGTGAGCTGCGCGAGAAGAAGTTTTTGAAGATTGTTTCGCTGGCGCCGGAAGTGATCTAGGGCAGTTTCAAGTTTCGAAAGTAATTGAATCGAGACTTTCAACTTGGAACTTTCGAAACGGAATTTTATGCGAACTGTAAGCACTGAAAACAAGCGAGTGGATCTCCGGCGGAACGACACTGTGAAGGTGATCACCGGACGGGACAAGGGCAAGGAAGGGCGCGTGCTGCGCGTGTTTCCGAATGACGCGAAGTTGCTGGTCGAGCACGTGATGATGGTGAAAAAGCACGTGCGTCCGAACCCGCAGCGCAACATCAAGGGCGGCATCGCCGAGCAGGAGAGCCGGATCGCGATCTCGAACGTGCAACTGGTGTGCCCGACCTGCGGGCCGGTGCGGATCGGTCACGAAGTGCGCGGCGACCGCAAGGTGCGCGTGTGCAAGAAGTGCGGAACGACGCTGGATAAGTAGCTGTTAGCTCCTGCCTTCTAGCTGGTGGCGATGAGCTGAGAGCGTCGTGAATGAAATTTAAATCTCACGAACCGGTACACGTTTAGCTAGAGGCTAGAAGCTAGCGGCTGACAACCCGAAACCGTGAGAAGGATTGAAGGACATGGCAAAAGACAAGAAGCAGAAAGAATCGTCGCAGGAGCAGAAGGCGCCGGATCAGGCGCGGCACAGCGCGAAGGAACGTCCGCGGCTGCGCTCGAAGTTCGAGAAGGAAGTCGCTCCGGCGCTGCTGAAAGAACTGGAACTGAAGAACGTGATGGCGGTTCCGCGGCTGCACAAGATCGTCGTGAACATGGGCGTGGGCGAGGCGACGCAGAACGCGAAAGTTCTCGATCCGGCGGTGAACGAACTGGGACAGATCACCGGGCAGAAGCCGGTGGTGACGCGCGCGAAGAAATCGATCGCGGCGTTCAAGGTGCGCCAAGGACAGTCGATCGGCGCGATGGTGACGCTGCGCGGCGACCGCATGTACGAGTTCCTCGACCGGCTGGTGAACATCGTTCTGCCGCGCGTGCGCGACTTCAAGGGAGTTTCGACCAAGTCGTTCGACGGGCGCGGCAACTTCACGCTCGGACTGCACGACCAGTTGATCTTCCCCGAGATTTCGTACGAGAAGGTCGACAAGCAGAAGGGCATGAACGTCACGATTGTGACGACGGCCGCGAACGACAACCAGGCGCGGACGCTGTTGAAGCATCTGGGAATGCCGTTCCGGGCGTGAGGCAAGTTTCGAGGTTTCAGAGTTTGCAAGGTTTCGAGTAGCTAGGAGCTAAGTTGGCAACAACAGCAAAACGAGTTAAAGAGCGTCGGCTGCACAGAAGGGACGCGAAGAAGCCGAAGTTCTCCACGCGCAAGCACAACCGCTGCAAGTTGTGCGGACGTCCGCGCGCGTTTCTGCGCAAGTTCGGCATTTGCCGCTTGTGCTTCCGCCAGCTCGCGCTGCGCGGGGAGATTCCAGGGGTTTCGAAGTCGTCGTGGTAGGAAAGATCGTCGTTGGCCGCTGGTCGTTGGTCGTTCGGCAAGAGCCAGTGACGACTGGAGAAGCGCTAACGGCGAACGACTAACGACGAACGACCGAAGTTGACAGCTGCCGCAGGTTCTCCGCTGAACGCGGAGCGAACGGGTGGCTAGAGGAGAAGCAAACGATGAGGTTGACCGATCCGGTCGCAGACATGCTGACGCGAGTGCGGAACGCACTCCAGGCCCGGCACCAGAAAGTGGATATCCCGGCTTCGCGGTTGAAGCTGGAGATCGCCCGCATTCTGAAGGAAGAGGGCTACATCTCCAATTTCAAGCCGACGGAAGAAGAAGGCCACAAGGTCATCCGGATTTACCTGAAGTACGGCGCCAACAACGAGGCGGCCATCTCGAAGGTCGAGCGCGTGTCGCGCCCGGGATGCCGCGTCTACGTGCGCCGCAGCGAGATTCCACGCGTGCTGGGCGGCATGGGGATCAACATCCTCACCACGCCGCGCGGCGTGATGACCGGCCGCCAGGCCCGCAAAGAAGGCGTGGGCGGCGAGTTGCTGTGCCAGATTTACTGAGAGCAGCTTCTAGCTACTAGCTTCTAGCTATTAGCTGAGGCGGCAGAGCTGTAGCGAGTCTTAAGCTGAACGGTCTGGGCTGAAAGTCAGACTGCAAATCCCAAAGCGACCTAGCTAGAAGCTAGGAGCTAGAAGCTAGAAGCTCTTATGTCACGAATTGGAAAAAAGCCGATCCCGATCCCCAAAGGGGTGACGGTCAAAGTCGAAGGCAACACCGTCGCGGTGCAGGGGCCGAAGGGCAAGCTGGATACGGCGCTGCCGGCCGGCATCACGATCGAGCAGAAGGACGGAATCATCGTCGCGGTCCGCGAGAATGATTCGCAGGCGGCGGTGCACGGACTGGCGCGCGCGCTGGTCAACAACGCCGTCGAGGGCGTGACCAAGGGCTGGACGCGCGAACTGGAAATCGTCGGCATCGGCTACCGCGCCGAGATGAAGGGCAAGCCGATGGTCGTGTTCAACCTGGGCTACTCGCATCCGATCGAGTACCCGCTGCCGACCGGCGTGGACGCGGCGGTCGATCCCAAGCAGACGAAGATCGCGCTGACGGGAATCGACCGGCAGAAGGTGGGACAGGTGGCGGCGGAAATGCGCTCGCTGCGTCCGCCGGATCCGTACAAGAACAAGGGCGTGCGCTATGCGGGCGAGCGTCTGAAGAAGAAGGTCGGAAAGACCGGAGCGAAGTAAGCCGTCGTTAGTCGCTGGTCGTTCGTCGTCAGCCGGCTTGCGAGTAGTTGGAGGTTTGAGGAGTTGTCGGAAGTCGCGGGCTAAGGCTAACGACCAACGACCGAGGACAGATTTCATGCTGACACGAATCACGAAGAACGAGAAGCGCGGACATGTACACGACCGCATCCGCAAAAAGATGCAGGGGACTGCGGAGCGTCCGCGGCTCAATGTGTACCGTTCGCTGAATCACATTTACGTGCAGGTGATCGACGACCTGCACGGCAAGACGCTGGTTTCGGCCAGCACGGCCGAAGGCAAGAAGGAAGACCGGCGCACCGGCGGCAACGTGGCCTCCGCGAAAGCGGTGGGCAAGACGATCGCCGAGCGCGCCAAGGCCAAGGGCGTCACCAAGGTCGTGTTCGACCGCGGCGGCTACATTTATCACGGGCGCGTGAAGGCTCTGGCCGACGCGGCGCGCGAAGCGGGATTGCAGTTCTAGAAGAGCAGCTCCTAGCTTCTAGCTCCTAGCTAAACCTTGAGACCGGGTAGCTAACAGCCAGAAGCTAGAAGCTAGAAGCTCAGGAAATAAATGCCAACAGTGATTAAGAAACTCGATGCAAATTCGTTCCAGCTGAAGGACCAGGTGGTCGCCATCAACCGCGTGACCAAGGTGGTCAAGGGCGGCAAGAATCTTTCGTTTGCCGCGCTGGTCGTGGTGGGCGATCCTTCGGCCGGAGTGGTGGGCTACGGTTCCGGAAAGGCCAAGGAAGTTCCGCAGGCCATCCGCAAGGGAATCGAGTCGGCCAAGAAGAATCTGATCAAGGTGAACCTGACGCAGACCAGCATTGCGCATCTCGTGCTCGGACGTTACGGTTCGGGCAAGGTGCTGCTGAAGCCGGCTCCGGAAGGCACGGGCGTGATTGCGGGCGGCGCGGTGCGCGCGGTGATGACTTCGGCGGGCGTGCAGAACGTGCTGACCAAGTCGATTGGCACCACCAACCCGCACAACGTGATCAAGGCGACGTTTGACGCGCTGAAGCAGTTGAAGAGCCGCGAGAGCGTTGCGACTATGCGCGGCAAGACGGCGCAGGAACTGTAAGGACAGTACTCAGTACCCGGTACTCAGTACTCAGACAGAGTTACTGGCATTTTCGAGGTTTCGAGATGACGGCGAAGAAAACGAATTCGGGCAGCGGAAAGATTCACCTGAAGTGGGTGCGTTCCGCGATTTGTGCCCCGGTAAAACAGAAGCTGGTGATCAAGGGCCTGGGATTCACCCGGCTGAATCAGGTGATTGAGCGTCCGGACAACAACGCCATCCGCGGCATGGTGGCGAAGGTGCCGCATATGGTCGAGGTGGTGGAGTAGTGTACGGTTTGCAGGTCTCAGCCTCAGCGTAGAGACTCGATAGCTAAGACCTTGACAGCTGAAAGCTGAGAGCTTACTTATGAATTTATCGAATATTCGAGCACCGAAGAAGGCGACGGAAAAGCGCAAGCGCGTGGGCCGCGGTATGGGCTCCGGCATGGGCAAGACCTCCACCCGCGGACACAAAGGGCAGCGTTCGCGCACCGGTTCGCGCATGATTCGCGGCTTTGAAGGCGGCCAGATGCCGCTGCACCGCCGCATGCCGAAGCGCGGCTTCACCAACATCTTCCGCAAGGAATTCAATATCGTGAGCCTGGAGCGGCTGGTGGAGATGGGCGATTCGTTTCAGGAGACCCGATCACTCCCGAAGTGCTGCGCAAGGCCGGCGTCATCAAGACGAAGCATCCGGTAAAGATTCTGGGCGATGGCGAACTGAAGATTGCGATCACCGTGCACGCGCACAAGTTCTCGAAGTCGGCGCAGGAAAAGATCACCAAGGCGGGCGGCAAGGTTGAGGTCTTAACCGTGAAGGCGGGGCAGTAATGTTCGACAAACTGGCGAATATCTTCCGGATTCCGGATCTGCGCAAGCGCATCCTCTTTACGCTGGGGATGCTGTTCGTGTACCGGTTGGGCGGACACCTTCCGACGCCGGGAATCGATACAGCCAAGCTGGAAAGTTTCTTCACGCAGGGCAGCACGAGCGGATCGCTGCTCGGATTCGTCGATCTGTTCTCCGGCGGCCAGTTGCGCCGCATGACGATTTTCGCCCTGGGCATCATGCCGTACATCACGGCATCGATCATTCTGCAGTTGTTGACCGTGGTCTATGAGCCGCTGGCCAAGCTGCAGAAAGAAGGCGAACTCGGGCGCAAGAAGATTACGCAGTGGACGCGCTACATCACGGTCATTCTGAGTTCGGTGCAGTCGTTCGGCATTGCGATTGGCCTGGAAAAGGGCGGCTTCGCCATGAATCCGGGCTGGGGATTCCGGCTGATGACCATGCTGACCCTGACGACGGGCAGCGCGTTCATCATGTGGCTGGGCGAGCAGATTACCGAGCGCGGCGTGGGCAACGGAATGTCGCTGCTGATCTTTGCCGGCATTGTGGTGGGCTTGCCTCGCGGCGTGGTGGACTTGATTGAAAAGGCCAAGAACGCGGCCTGGGGCGCGATGACGTTCCCGCTGATGGTGTTCCTCATCGTCTTCATGATCGCGGTGGTGGCGTTCATCGTCTACGTCGAACGAAGCGAACGGCGAATTCCGGTGCAGTACGCCAAACGTGTCGTTGGGCGCAAGGTGATGGGTGGGCAATCGACGCACTTGCCGTTGCGCGTCAATGCCGGCGGCGTGATGCCGGTGATCTTTCGCGTCTTCGATTTTGACCTTGCCGCAGACCGATCGGATACGGCTTGCGCAACAGCCGTTACTTCGGAGAGCTGTTCCGCATGCTGGGCATGGGGCGAGCCGCTGTACACCCTGCTGTATGCGGTCGGCATCATTTTCTTCGCGTACTTTTACGTTTCGATCGTATTCAATCCCAGCGAAGTTGCCGACAACATGCGGAAGTATGGCGGGTTTATTCCCGGCATTCGTCCCGGCAAGCGCACTGCGGACTTCATCAATGAAGTGCTGACGCGAATCACGCTGGTCGGCGCGCTGTATCTGATCATCATTTCGTTTATTCCGGAGTGGATGATCACCGGTATTCACCTCAACCATCTCTCAGGCGCGCTCGGCAGGATCTTCGAAATCCTGCCGAACTGGGTGACAAACGGTTTGGGCGTGAACTTTTATTTTGGTGGAACGTCGCTGCTGATTGTGGTGGGCGTGGCAATGGATACGGTCCAGCAGATTGAGGCGCAGCTGATCATGCGCCACTACGACGGATTTACGCCGCGCAGCGGACGCATTCGCGGCCGCCGCACCTGGTAGTTGGCGGCGGTTGAGACGTGGCAAGTACGTCTCGGTGAAGTTTGGGGTTGCTGCACCTCGGCTGTGGTTTGGGGCGCCGGGGAGACTGAGCTCGGGAGGCTTGGGCCAAGCCGATGGCGCAGGAAACCTCGCGTGAAGTGGGTCCCGTGGTGCTGCTCGGGCCACCGGGTGCCGGAAAAGGCACTCAGGCCAAGCGCATCATGGAACGCTACGGAATTCCCCAGGTGTCGACGGGGGACCTCCTGCGGGAGAACGTAGTCCGTGGGACGGAGCTGGGACTCGTGGCCAAGGCGGTGATGGCGCGAGGGGAGTTGGTTTCGGACGATCTGGTGTGCGTCATGGTCCGCGAACGGCTGATGCAGCCGGACTGCAAGCGCGGTTACGTGCTGGACGGGTTTCCCCGGACTGCGGCCCAGGCTGGGTGGCTCGATGCGCTGCTCGACCATGAGCTCTTTGACAACTCGCGTCCCACCCGGGCTTGGCCAATTGTGATCCGCCTGGACGTGGACTATAATCAACTATTGCTCCGGATTACTGGACGCCGTTCTTGTCCCTCCTGTGGACGGATCTATAACGTCCACTTCCAGCCGCCCCGCGTAGATGAGATCTGCGACGTGAATGGGGAGAAGCTGGTGACCCGCAATGACGACCGGTTGGAAGTAATTCAACCCAGACTCACGGCATACCAGGAGCAGACTCGTCCGGTGGCGGACTACTACCAGCGTACGGGCAGATTGATCTCGATCAATGGGGATCTGCCCATGGACGATGTCACGGAACAGATTTTCAGGATTCTGGAAGATCATCACGCGTAAGAACCGCGTCAGAACGAAGAATGGCGATTGTGTGTAAATCATCGGCGGAAATAGAAAAGATGCGGCAGAGCGGCCGCATCGTACGCCAGGTTCTCGACCATGTCAGAACGCTGGTGGCGCCGGGCGTGTCGACGATGGATCTGGAACGCGCCGCCGAGAAGAAGATCAAGGAACTCGGGGCGAAGCCGGCGTTCAAGGGGTACTACGATTATCCCTGCGTGTTGTGCACGTCGGTGAATGAAGAGATTGTGCACGGCATCCCGTCGGAAAAGCGGGTGCTGCAGGATGGCGACATCGTTTCGATCGACTGCGGCGTCGTGCTCGACGGTTACTACGGCGATGCGGCGATCACGGTTCCGGTCGGTAGTGCGCTGAAGCCGGAGTTGCAGAAGTTGCTGGACGTGACGGAAGCGTCGCTGTACCGCGGAATCGAGCAGGCGCGGATCGGGAACTCGATTGGCGATGTGGGCGCGGCGGTGCAGGAGCATGTGGAAGCCGCCGGATTCAGCGTGGTGCGCGAGTTTGTAGGACACGGGATCGGGACGCGGTTGCACGAAGAGCCGCAGGTTCCGAACTTCGGAGCTCGCGGACATGGCGCCAGGTTGCGCGAGGGCATGGTCATCGCGATCGAGCCGATGGTGAATTACGGCAAGCCCGAGACGCGAGTGCTGGGCGACAAGTGGACCGCAGTGACCGCCGACGGCAGTTTCAGCGCGCACTTTGAACATTGCGTGGCGGTGACGAAAGATGGTCCGGTGATTTTGACGCAGTGAGCTGCGAGTCGGAGCTCGAGTTCAAGCAGTTGTGCTCAAAGCTCGAAGCTCGCAGCTAAAAGGAGCGAATGAGCAAAGAAGACGCGATTGAAGTGATGGCGGTGGTTCTGGAACCCCTGCCCAATGCCATGTTCCGGGTGGAACTGGAAAATAAACACCAGGTGCTGGCGCACGTTTCCGGCAAGATGCGCAAGAATTTCATCCGCATTCTGCCCGGAGACAAGGTCGCGGTGGAGCTTTCGCCGTACGACCTGAATCGCGGACGGATTGTGTATCGCTACAAATGACGCCGCTTAGCGGGCGTGAGCGAAGCGGGAGTCCGCTGGCGTCATCCTGAGCGTTCTTTGCGAAGGATCTCACTAGGGGCGGATAGACTGGAACAGTTATGAAAGTACGAGCATCGGTAAAGAAGATTTGCGACAAGTGCAAGGTCATCCACCGCAAGGGTGTGGTGCGGGTGATTTGCGTCAACTCGAAACACAAACAGCGCCAGGGCTAGGAAGCTTCTAGCTTCTAGCTCCTGGCTTCTAGCCACAATCGCGGTTTGCTAGAAGCTAGCAGCTAGAAGCTAGTAGCAGACGAAAGCCAGGCAGTTAAGGACTGAGATTCTATGGCACGTATTGCAGGCGTCGATCTTCCGCGCCAGAAGCACATCAACATCGCGCTGACGTACATCTACGGCATCGGACATCCCCGCTCGCGGCCGCATCTGCGACGAGGCGAAGGTCGAGCCCATGAAGAAGGTGCAGGACCTGAGCGAAGAAGAGGTCAACCGCATCCGTACGGTCATTGAGGCCGAGGGACTGGTGGAAGGCGATCTGCGCAAGGAAGTTTCGATGAACATCAAGCGTCTCATCGAAATCGGCTCCTATCGCGGATTCCGCCACCGCCGCAACCTGCCGGTCCGCGGCCAGCGCACACATACGAATGCCCGTACCCGCAAGGGTCCGCGCAAGGGAACGGTCGCGCAGAAGAAGAAGGCGACGGCAAAGACATAAAAGCAGCTTCTAGCTTCTAGCTCCTGAGCTAGAAGCTAAGAGCTAGGAGCTAAGAGCTACCATGGCAAAACCAGCAGCAGCGGGCGGCGCAGCAGCCACACCCGATAAAAAAGGCAAGAAGAAAACCTTCAAGAAGAAGGAACGCAAGCACGTGCCGCATGGGCTGTGCTACGTGCAGGCGTCCTTCAATAACACGATCGTGACCATTTCCGACATGAACGGCAACGTTCTGTCGTGGAAGAGTTCGGGATCGCTCGGCTTCCGGGGATCGCGCAAGGGCACGCCCTTTGCCGCCCAGCAGGCCGCATCGAATGCCGCGAACATGGCGCGCGATCACGGTGTGCGCAGCGTGGATGTGCGCGTCAGCGGTCCTGGGTCGGGCCGTGAGTCGGCCGTGCGTGCGCTGGCTGCCTCTGGGATCGAAGTGCGTTCGATTCGCGACGTCACGCCGATTCCGCACAACGGATGCCGTCCGCCGAAGCGACGCAGAGTCTAAGAATCGTCGTCGGCCGTTGGTCGTTAGCAAGGATCCGAACGGCGAACGACTAAACGACCGAGGACCTAACGACAGTTTTTTGTCCGGGAGGAAGGGTGAAGCCAAACCCGTAAACCGGTCATCTAAAGGAGAAGAAACTTGGCACGTTATACCGATGCAGTCTGCCGTCTATGCCGCCGCGAGGGCATGAAGCTGTTCCTCAAAGGCGCAAAGTGCTTCAGCGATAAGTGTCCCATCGAGAAGCGCAACTTCGCTCCCGGACAACATGGCAAGGACCGCAAGGCCAAGATCGTTGGCTACGGCCTGCAGTTGCGCGAGAAGCAGAAAGCCAAGCGCATCTACTTCACGCAGGAAGGCCAGTTCCGCAACTACTTCGAGAAGGCCGCGCGCTCGCAGGGCGTAACCGGCGAGAAGTTGCTGCAGCAGCTCGAGCGGCGTCTCGACAACGTGGTCTTCCGTCTGGGATTCGCCCAGTCGCGGCGCCAGGCGCGCCAGTTGGTGCGTCACGGGCACGTGGCCGTCGACAACCGCAAGGTCAACATTCCTTCGTACGAAGTGAGCGCGGGCGAAGAGATCGCGATCCGCGAGAAGAGCAAGAAGCTCACCGTGCTCGAGTTGGCGAAGGAATTCGCCAGCCACGGCACGACTGTCAGCTGGCTGGAAGTCGATCGCGACAATTACAAGGCGAAAGTGCTTGTCGCTGCCGAAGCGCGAAGATATTCAGTTGCCGGTCAACGAGCAGCTGATTGTGGAGTTGTATAGCAAGTAAGTCGATTAGTCGTAGGTCGTTAGTCGTTGAGCCTCTTTGGCCAACGACCATCGACCAAGCGACCAACGACGTTTTTCTGGTCCAAATTTCGAGCCAGATCAGCCTTGGCTGACGCTTGACCTGAGTCCGGACCGATTCAGGGAGTCAGCTTTGAGCCAAACGGCCGAAGGAGAAACACATGCTTTGGAAGGGTTTTCAAAAACCGAAACGTCTCGCAACCGACACCTCCAGCCTCACCGACAAGTACGGCATGTTCTGGGCGCAGCCGTTCGAGCGCGGCTTCGGCACGACCGTCGGCAATGCCCTGCGGCGCGTGCTGCTGAGCTCGATTGAAGGCGCGGCCGTCACCGCGGTGAAGATGGAAGGCGTGCTGCACGAGTTCCAGTCGATCCCCGGCGTGGTCGAGGACGCGACCGACATCATCCTCAACCTGAAGCAGATTCCGTTCAAGCTCGCGGGCGATGCCCCGAAGGCGATCTACCTGCGCGCCGATCAGCCGGGCGTCGTGACCAGCGGCATGATCGAGGCCGATGGCGACGTCGAGGTTCTCGACAAAGACGTCTACATCGCGACGGTCAGCGAGGGCGGCAAGCTCGACATGGAGATGCGCCTGAAGCGCGGCCGCGGCTACATCTCCGCCGACAAGAACTTCGACGAGGATCTCGGCATCGGCTTCATTCCGATCGACTCGGTTCACTCGCCGGTGCGCAAGTGCAACTACACCGTCGAAGCCGCGCGTCTCGGACAGATCACCGACTACGACAAGCTGACGCTCGAAGTGTGGACCAACGGCTCCATCACGCCGGCCGATTCGCTCGGCCTGGCGGCGAAGCTGCTGAAGGACCACATGAACATCTTCATCAACTTCGAGGAAGAAATCGAAACCGGCACGTCGTCGTCCGACGACCGCAAGCCCGAGATCCACAACGAGAACCTCAACCGTTCCGTGGAAGAGCTCGAGCTTTCGGTGCGCAGCTACAACTGCCTGAAGAACGCGAATATCCAGACCATTGGCGAACTCGTGCAGAAGACCGAAGCCGAGATGCTCAAGACCAAGAACTTCGGCCGCAAGTCGCTGAACGAGATCAAGGAGATTCTGTCCTCGATGGGTCTGAGCCTGGGCATGAAGATCGACGAGCACGGCAATGCCGTGCCCGGACCGACTTCGAATCAGGTGCTGCCGGCTTCCGCTTACGGACCGGACGACCAGCTGTAAGAACGGCTTTCGGCGCCCGGCTTCCGGCATTCGGAAGCCGGGTCGCCAACGAGATTGGATTTTGACTTTTAAGCTAGAAGCTAAGAGCTAGTAGCTAGAAGCTGAGGTTTCCCATGCGTCACAAAGTTGCAGGATACAAACTCGGACGGAACACCGCGCACCGGCGCTCGCTGCTGCGCAACCTGGTCACCTCGGTGATCGTGGAAGAGCGCATCGAGACGACTGTTCCCAAGGCCAAGGCTGCGAAGCCGCATCGTCGAGAAGATGATTACGCTGGGCAAGCGTGGCGATCTCGCCGCGCGACGTCTGGCCGCGGCTTATCTGATGACCGATGAGGCCGTCGTGAAGTTGTTCGACACCGTCGGGCCGCGTTTTGGCGATCGCAACGGCGGATACACGCGCATCATCCGCACCCACTGGAACAAGGGCGACGGCGCCGACAAGGCTTTCCTCGAACTGCTGGGCAGCGAGAAGATCCTCGACGAGAAGAAAGAAAAGCGCGCCGAAGCTCGCGCCAAGAAAGCCGCCGAAGCCAAGAAGGCCATGGAAGAGGCGGAAGCGCAGGCCGCGCACGATGGCGGCGTCGAGCCGGTGAAGGAAGAAGAAGACAAGAAAGAATAGTTCGACTATTTGTGAAAGGCGCGGCCCTCGGGCTCGCGCCTTTTGTGTTTGCTAACTGAACTCCAGAAGGGTACTTAGCTAGGGGACCGATTTGGATGAGCCTGAGGCCACTTTGCTGTCCGAAGTAGTACCCCAGAATAATGCGTCAGAGGCATGAGAAAGCAGATCAGGTGGCGAAGAACTTGTCTGCGGGCGCGGCGGTATTGGCGACCGGAGTGACCGCGACAATGGTGCGAGAGCAAGTCGACATCTGCGATTCCACTGCTCGCAACGCGATGATTTGCGGCAGTAGACAACTTTTTGTGATCTTTTTACCGGTGTACCTCCTGCATACAGAATTCTTCCGAACTGCCTTCAACATTTACTGGACGTGGGTTTTCGGAACCTAAGTCGAGGCCGTCTACGGACACCTAAAGCTGCGGCTCTCATGCGCTCTTGCACGGTCCGGCCTCGTTCGAGTTAGCACTCGCGATTGGTGGAGTGGTCATCAGGCGTTGGATACGGCCTGTTTGGTCTCCTCTGGATCCTTTCCTCGCGGGACGACCGTTTCGTGACGCTGTGGACCAGCGAACTGCGCGCCTCTTCGTGGGGTGGTTCATTTTCTGCGTCGCCACGACCGTATCGAAGATCGTCGCGTGGCAAACATTGCTCACGTGCAGGAGCCGGTCTGGCAGTCTGGCCGGAGTGGCAATCACGATGCCGCGTCGCCGCCTACAGGCGACCGCCACTATTGTCGTTCTCCTCGTCTTCGGGCTCTGGGGATCGACTCTCGGACGTCCCAGGATCAACCTGTCAGGCGGGGGGCTATGAGGAAGGAAAGTGGGGGTACGAAGCCCTGCTGGCCGGGCGAGACAAAGAAGCTGTTCGCTGGCTCGGAGATGCAGTGCTTTATCAGCCGCGGCTCCCTGTCTACTGGTTCGACCTCGGCATCGCCTATCAGAAGGTGGGTAACACCAAGGCGGCGCAAGCCGCTTATCAGCGCGCGCATCAGATCGAGCCCGATAACGCCGAGTATTCCAGGGCGATCGACGGGCTTCGATGATGCAAGGTTTGCCACTCGGTGACGTGTCGCACTCGTACATGTCCCTCTGCGACTCCCAGAGGTAATCTTTCTTCGCTTCCGTTATCTCCTTAAACTTCTCCTAATGGCCTTCACGCGCACACAAATCGGGATTGCTGCCGGCGCTGGGCTATTGCTGGTGGGAATCTTTGTCGGCTACCTGTGGTGGCTGAGCAATCAGGGGCCGGTGCTGGCGCGTTCGGAGGATCACGATCCGCTGACCGGGCTGCCGGTCAGCATCAAGATGAATCCGTTGCGCGACCGATCGACGGAGCATGCGGCCAATCAATTTCTGCGCGAGATCCGCGACGGCCACTGCGACGATCTGCTGAATAAATGGGAGCACGACTACCACAAGAAATACGCGAAATACATCTGCGCTTCCGAGGCGCAGCACCCGCTCCTGTCATGGGAGCTGGTGGATTGGGAAGACGCACCGCCGCTGATCATCCTGCACTATCGCGGCAAGAGGCCCAGCAACGCCGGACCAACTCAGCCTGGAATCGATCAGGATCTGTTCACCCTGACAGTCGAGCACAAGGGCGGCCAGTGGGTCGTCACGAAGTACGACGCGATGTATTGAAAGAGCTTTTAGCTCTTAGCCATTAGCTTCTAGCTCAAAAAGCGCCGAGCGTCGATTCTGGCGGGCCGTTTCTGAATCGACTCCTTCCAATCTTCATCGTTCTCCGTCTAGCGTCTCTCCGTGGTAGAACTTTTCTATGCCCCCCGCTTCCCCCTCTCAACCTAACCCATCCGCTGCGCGAAATATCTACGCCTTCGGCGTCACTTCGTTTCTCAACGATACGGCCACTGAGATGGCGTACTGGGTGCTGCCGGCATTTCTCGTTTCGTTGGGCGCGGGGCCGGCGCAGTTGGGACTCATCGAGGGAGTGGCCGAGAGTGTCGCGTCATTCGCCAAACTTTTCTCCGGATATCTGACCGATCGCATCGACCGGCGCAAACCGTTGGTAGTCGCGGATATTTCGTCGCGAACGCGGTGAAGCCACTGCTGGCGATCGTCACGGCGTGGTGGCACATTCTGCTGATCCGGTTCAGCGACCGGCTGGCCAAGGGTGTGCGCGGGGCGCCGCGCGATGTGATGGTGGCGGAGTCGGTGCCGAAGGAGCGACTGGGATCGGCCTACGGCTTGATTCAGTCGATGGACTCTGCGGGCGCGATCGCAGGGCCGCTGGCGGCTCTGTTTCTGCTCGCGCGTTACGGAATTCGAAGCGTGTTTTGGGCGGCTGCGATTCCCGGAGCGCTGTGCGTGTTGGTCGCGCTGTTTGGGATTCGCGAGACCAAACGCCGCCCGGTTGAAGAGAGCAATTCCAAGACCGCGAAGACGATTTCTACTCCGACCTCGACTGGCGCCGCGCTGCCTGGCGCGTTCTACATGGTTCTGACTGCGGTGACTCTTTTTTCGCTGGGAAACTCCAGCGATATGTTTCTGGTCATGCGGGCCCAAAACATCGGCATTCCTGTGTCTCTGGCTCCTCTACTGGGGCTGGTGTTTAACGTGACATACACGCTTGGGTCGTGGCCTGCCGGATGGTTCAGCGACCGTTTCTCGCGGCGTTGGATTGCGGCTGCTGGGTATCTGATTTTCGCGGGAGTTTATTTTGTGTTCGGACGGGCTCCCTCCATTCTCGCGATATGGATTACGATGGCCGTCTATGGCCTGTACTACGCCTTGACGCAGCCCGTATTGAAGGCGCTGGTGGTTGACACGGTGCGGAAAGAGGTTCGTGGGCGGGCACTGGGCATCTATTTCTTTGCGACCAGCGTAGCCACGCTGGCGGCCAGCCTGATTACCGGCGAGTTGTGGAAGTACTACGGAGCGGGCATTCCTTTCTATTGTTCCGCGGCGCTGGCGGCGGCATCCGCTTTGCTGCTCGTGCTCCAGCCCGGCGGTGTGGTGCAGAAAAACCCAACAACCACATAAACGGCGACGGCATCTGATGCAGGTGCTGTAGGGAATATACCCGGAGTGAAGTGCGCCGCTTTGTCACGTCTGTGGAGACCCTAAGTGAACGAGCAAGTAGCCCTTGGGCGAATTGGATCTGGCCATTATGCGAAGCGTATCCGCCACATTGTGCTCCAGCGCGGTTGCTTGTGTCGCGTTCGGCGCCGTTTTAACTCTCACCTCGTGCGGTAGCGGCACGGCTGCGTCGACTCCCCCGGCAGTTCCTACCGTTTCAGTCGTTGCGGCTCCAGCCGCAATCGCGCAGGGTAGCTCGACCACGCTGACGGTCGCCGCGAGCAACGCGACTCAAGTCGTCATCTCCGACAACGTGGATAGCAACACTTTCACGCTTGGGGGCAGCGGAGGCACGCAAAAGGTAACGCCGAGCGTTACTACGACGTACACGGCGAAAGCTATGGGCACTGCTGGCGACACGACTGCTCAAGTCGTTGTCACTGTGACACCGGTTGCCACGGCACCGACGGTCACCATGGTGGCGAGTCCGACTTCGGTTACGCAGGGAAGTTCATCGGTGCTCACGGTCACCGCGACGAATGCGACGCAGGTAATCATCTCGGATAACACCGATTCCAAAACTTTTGCGCTGGGCGGAAGCGGTGGTACGCAGGCGGTGACACCGACTGCCACGACAACTTACACCGCAACAGCCACTGGCGCCGGAGGTACAGCGACGGCTCAAGCCACGGTGACGTTGACCATCGCACCGACGGTCATGATGGTGGCGAGTCCGACTTCGATCACGCAGGGGAGTTCGTCGACGCTCACAGTCACCGCGACGAATGCGACACAGGTAATAATTTCGGACAATATCGACACGAAGACATTTACGCTGGGCGGAACGGGTGGGACGCAGGCGGTGATACCGACCGCCACGACAATCTACACCGCGACTGCCACTGGCGCAGGCGGTACCGCGACAGCCCAAGCGACGGTGACGGTGACAGCGAATGTCGCCGCACCGACGGTCACGATGGTGGCGAGTCCGACTTCGATCACGCAGGGGAGTTCGTCGACTCTAACGGTGGCGGCCACCAATGCGACCCAGGTGGTTATCTCGGACAATATCGACACGAATACCTTCACGCTGGGTCCGACAGGCGGAACGCAGGCCGTGACGCCGACCGTCACGACTACCTACACGGCGACGGCCACCGGCGCGGGTGGATCGGCGACGGCGCCGGCGACCGTGACGGTAAGTTCGTCCGGTTCGACGAGTGCGGTGAACCACGTCATCTTTATGCTGCAGGAGAACCGCAGCTTCGATACATACTTCGGCATGCTGAATCCGTATCGCAAGGCCAACAACTGGAATGTCGGCGACGACGGCAACACGTACAACGTGGATGGCATTGATGACAAGCTGACCACAACCTCAAACTCTGACGACGAGGGGGCGTCGTTCTCCCTGTTTCATACGGTGAGCAGTTGCCTGGACGATATGACCTCCGGCTGGTTGGAAAGCTATGGTGACGTTAACCGCTATGACTTCAGCACGATGCGCGCGATGAATATGGACGGATTCGTACACACGGCTGAAAACTTCGCGAAAGATGGGAGCGGTTCATCCGGGGAAGGAACGTTCACTGATCTGACTGGCCAGCGCGCCATGGCGTACTACCAGGACACCAGTGTTTCCGGGGCGGCAGAGCTGAATTACTACTACTACATGGCTTCGCAGTTTGCGCTGTCAGATCGCTGGTTCTCTCCGGTCTCCGCCAAGAGCACGCCGAACCGGCTGGCCACTCTAACCGGTGGCACGACGCAAGGTCTGGTGAGAGATCCATTTGTTGATGACCACCTGCCTTCTCTGACGACCGAAACGATCTTTCAAGAACTGGACTCGGCCGTTCCCGCAGTTTCATGGAGAATTTATTACTCGCTCACCGAGGGTGGCTGTGACGAGACGAATGGAGATTGCGGCAACCTAACGAATCCAAGTCTGTATCCGGTAACGAGTTTTTCGGGCTTCACGTACTCGGCAAAGTACCTCTACAACAATCCTACTGGAGCCACATGCGTCCTGCCGACGGTTGCGTCGAGCGCCGTGGGAGACACCTCGAACTCGTTCTGCATCGATACTACGCACATCGCGCCACTCAGCCAGTTCTTTACGGACGCGAGCGCCGGAACGCTCGCCAGTTTCTCCTATATCGAACCGGCATTCGGCCACAGCGATGAACATCCGGGCTCGGGGCAGTCGATTTTCACGGGACAGGCGCAAATCGCAAATATTCTCAACCAGTTCATGAGCAGCGCATCGTGGAGTGATTCGGTTTTCTTTGTGAGCTATGACGAAGGCGGTGGGCCGTACGATCATGTGCCACCGGTGCCGGGACACTCTAACGACAAAACGAATGCCGCCGACATGGGATATCTGCCGGGCGGCAGCATTCCGGACATTGCCGGCATCGCTGTCAATCCGGATACCTACGGTCCATGTCTGCCCACTGGGGCGGCGACGGCGCATTGCGATCTGCAACCGAGTGATCCTGGCGCAAACCCCACCGACGCGCCCGCGATGCAGGGATTCGCCGCGCAACTGGGCTTCCGCCTGCCGAACCTGGTGATCTCGCCCTTTTCGCGGAGGCACTACGTTTCGCACGTGCCCATGGATCATACGGCGATCATCAAATTTGTCGAGAGCCGTTTCATTGGGCCGACGGCGCATCTCACGAGTCGGGATGCGGCACAACCGGACCTGTTGGATTTCTTCGACTTCACCAACGTGCCGTGGGCGACTCCGCCAGCGTCGTCAAGCCTTCCGGTGCCTCCGGCGGTAGGATCAACTTGTACGCCGGACACGATGTAGAGGTCGATTCCGTCCGCGCGTTGGCGCGAACAACGGTTCACCGAGCGCTCCTACCGCTTGCCGGCAATCATTTCGTAATCGGTGAACACAACCTCGCCGCCGACCAGTTCCGGTGTATAGATGGATTCGAAGCGCTTCACCGCTTCCGACTGGCCATGACGAGCCTGTGCAGCAGCGTCCTCGAAAATGAACAAGTGCAGGAAGCGTGTCGCGTCGTCCGTTTGCTGCCACGCCAGGTACATATGAGTGCCCGGTTCATTGGCTTTCACGTAGTCGACAAATTCCTGGATAGCCTGCTGACTTTGTTTACGTCGGATGGCCTGACTTGATATCCACCAGTCTGATAGATCGGCATCTGCGACTCCTTGTCGAACGATCTTGTTTTGAGCGACCAGATGATGCTCACTTAGAGCACCGGGCCGGCAGTAGGCAGCAAAGTCCTTCTGCCGAGAGCGTCATGTTAGCCGTCTAGTATTGGACTATTGTGGCCAGGATTCGTTAGAACCATTTCATCGAGAGGAAGACGAGGATCTGCGCAGCGATTCCGGCGCAGGTGTCGAGCAGCACATCGCGTGGCGTTCCCGTACGCGACGGGATGAAACTCTGATGCCACTCGTCGAGGCTGGCGACAACAGCGGTCCCCAGGACAGCGATGATCGACCAGCGGAGAGTCCATCGGGCATTCCTGATCGACGGAAGAGTTTCACGCCACGCCCGGAACAGCAGAATGCTGAGCAGGCCGTAGCCGAAGATGTGGCCTCCCTTGCGGATGTAGAAGTGCCAGTGCTCGAAGTGCGCGTGGTCCATCCCGAAGAAGAAATGCAGCAGAGGATAGAGGATGCGACTAGTGGTGTGGGCGGAAAGATAAGCCGTCGATTCAATGGCAATGACGATCAGCCACAGAATTGCGGCGATCCACGCTTTTAGGACATGCTGACGGTCAGTCGTCAATCGTGAACCGGTCGGGTTGGAGATGTGTCCGGCGTCAAAGGCGTCAGGGGCTGACGCCCAGGGACGTTGCGCCCTGTGACGGCACCACGGAAAGTCGTGCCTTTCGCGCTCTTTTCACTATTAGCGTTCAGGCCGTTATCGAAGATCGTGGGCGCCGTTCGACGCGCTCTATTCGATCGCATAGTTTGGGGCCTCGCGGGTGATCATGACATCGTGCACGTGGCTCTCGCGGAGTCCGGCGCCGCTGATGCGGACGAAACGCGTCTTCTGCAAAAGTTCCGGAATCGTTCCGCAGCCGCAATATCCCATGCCTGACTTCAATCCGCCAACCATCTGGTGGACGATCATGGCTACGGAGCCGCGATAGGGAACGCGCCCTTCAATGCCTTCGGGGACGAGTTTGGCGAGGCGATTGGAATCGCCGTCGGAAGCGGAGATCGACGCGGAAGAATCGCCTTCGGTGCTTTGGAAGTAGCGCTCGCTCGATCCCTGCGCCATCGCGCCGATCGAGCCCATGCCGCGGTAGGACTTGAAGGAGCGGCCTTGATACAGAATCAATTCGCCGGGACTTTCGTCGGTACCGGCGAAGAGTGATCCGATCATGACGGCGCTGGCGCCCGCAGCCAACGCCTTGGTCACGTCGCCGGAATACTTGATGCCGCCGTCCGCGATGATGGGGACACCGGAATCTTTCGTGGCGCGGTAGGCTTCGGCGATGGCGGTGATCTGCGGCACGCCTGCGCCGGTGACGACGCGCGTGGTGCAGATCGATCCGGGACCGATGCCGACCTTGATGCCGTCCGCTCCGGCGCGAGTCAGTTCGCAAGCGCCATCGAAGGTTGCCACGTTGCCGGCCAGCAGTTCGATGTGGGGCAGCTTCGATTTCACCAGCTTCACGGCGTCGAGAACCTTGGTGGAATGTCCGTGGGCGCTGTCGATGGCGAGGACGTCGACCTTGGCTTCCGCCAGTTCCTGCGCGCGTTCCAGGAAGTCCCCGGTGGCCCCGATGGCTGCGCCTACACGCAGGCGTCCTTGCGGATCTTTCGCGGCGTTGGGATATTTCAGTTTCTTCTGGATGTCCTTAACCGTGATCAGGCCCTTCAGGTTGTACCTGTCGTCGACGACAAGTAGCTTCTCGACGCGGTGCTCATGGAGAATTTTTTCGGCGTCTTCGAGCGTGGTTCCCACCGGCACGGTGATGAGATTCTTCTTGGTCATCACTTTGTCGATAGGAATGTCGAAGCGGGTTTCGAAGCGCAGGTCGCGGTTGGTGAGAATGCCGACGAGTTTGCCATGATCGGTGATGGGGACGCCCGAAATCTTGTACTTGCGCATGACTTCGAGCGCATCGGAGACCTTGTCAGTGGCATTCATGGTCACGGGGTCGACGATCATTCCGCTTTCCGAGCGCTTCACCTTGTCGACTTCGTTGGCTTGCTGCTCGATGGTCAGATTGCGGTGAATAATGCCGAGACCGCCCTGCTGGGCCAGCGCAATGGCCATGTGCGACTCGGTCACGGTGTCCATGGCAGCGCTTACGATGGGAATGTTCAAGCTGATATTGCGGGTGAGTTGCGTCTGGGTGACGGCCTGTGCGGGGATGACGTCGGAGCGCGCGGGCAGCAGAAGGACGTCATCAAAAGTCAGAGCCTCAGGAACAGGAAAATGAATCATAAGTTTCTCGGGAACTCTCCCAGCCGTATGGGGTAATTCTTCATTCTAGAGAGGGCGGAGGATTGAGGCAAATGGACACGGGGAGGTGATGAGTGTTATGGGTGTTGCGCCAACTGTCTTTATGGGGCGTGACATCGAGCTGGTTACTCTACGCATGACGATGTGGGATCCCTTTCGACCCAAAACCGGCGCCTATGTGGACAGTACATTTCTGTTGCTAATGCCTCCGGGCCGTAATCAAGAGTAGTGTGGCGGGCCAGACGGGAGGCGGTTGGAACCAAACGAGGCAATGGCTCCATCTGAAATCAGTCAACGAACACTGAGTCGCTGCCTGAGCGCGTCTGGAACCCTTAACAGTCGCAAGCCATCACCCCGACCGTTGCTGTCGCTGATCTCGACAAGGACATTCCCACCTGCCATCACAACTTCCGAGGCAAAGCCGCCCTCTCGCTTTCCCCATAACCCGATCACTTCGCCCGACAACGCGTCACGCCACTCAAGATCGAACTTTCCATTGCGCGTCACCGCCGCTCGACCGAAAGTCTTGAAAAACGCGTCGCTCGTGAACTCGTTGGTGGCCCACAGTAGTTTTCCGTCGGCGACGCTGAAAGCCAATGCACGACCCCATGTCAGGACGTAGACGTTCCCGCCATCCTGCTCAAGCCCGTATCCGGTCGGTTCATCTGGCAAGTCGGTGCGCCACAGCTTGCGAAGGGTCTCTTGTTCCAGGCACTGGAGTTGGTACGAAGGACCAAAACTCACGACGCAGATGACGTTGCCGAACGCGGACAGATGGGCAATCTTCAGCCCCGTATCCACACGAGTTGGTAGTTGGGTCGGGTCATCAAATACTAGAAGCGGACCGTTGCTAATGGCCGCAAACACTCGCCGCCGACCCTGCACGAGACTCCGAGCTACGTACTCGCCTATTGAATAGGTCTGTACCCGACCATCGGGTGTTACAACATACAGGGACTTGTCGTCTGGCACGAAGAGCCGGCCTGCCGCCGCAACGATCGACGGCCCGCTCGTTCCACGGGCGGGATTCGAGGTCAACGGCTTTGCCCACACTGGCTTGCCTCTGACTGAAATGCAATGGACCACACGGTCATCAGAGACGAAATACAAGCGGTCTCCAATCCGAGCCGCATTCCCCCGTACGGCCTCTGTCGTCGGATACGTCCAAGTTATCTTGTGAGACACGAGATCGAAGCCGGCGACACGAGCTTCGTCGACAATTCCGTATCCGATCGCTAGCGCGACGGTGTGATCGTCGAGAACGTTGATAACGTGAACTCCCGTCTTGGCCAATCGGACGTCCCAGACCGTATCTGCGGCGATTGTTGGCTTAGTCGAACGGAGGGCCTCGTTCAGTGTTCTGAGTGCGTTCTCAGCTACGTCGACGTCGCTGTCCTTTGTTAGATTGCGAAGAACGTCCAGACGACCCGTCCCGTCAACTATTTCGAGAGCTGCGATTGTCGCCCTTCTGGAGGTACTTTCTTTTGATACGCTCAATGGCTTTGCCAAACGCACAACGGTGTCTGAAGGGGCTGTCCGCAGGATTCGCAGCGCGTTTACTTGCAGGTACCGCGGTTGATATTTGGGATTCGAAGCTTGGATCAACGCCGTAACAAATGCGTCTTCCGGAGGGTCGGAGACGGGGAACCCGTGTTCGGCGAAGCCCTCTTGGATCCATTGCTCGTGCGTCTTGCCTTTGTTTTGTTCGTACCACTGTCGCCAGTCTTCGGCATTACGCCCGGCATCGTGATTCGTGATTTCTTGAAGGGCGTCGAGCACGTGAAAGCGAGTATCAATCGCGCCATACAGCCCTTCTCGGGGCACCGTCCCCATTTTCGCCAATGCCTCGACCAAGAACGGAACGGATGAGGGGTCTCCGATTCCCCGAATCTCAAGAATGACATCGTGAGGATCGCCGGGCGATGAGAGGGCTTTATGAAGCTGCGCGAGACGTTCGCCGGTTGAAAGTTGTCGGTCTGGCACCGACTGGAGGTCGTGCGGCTCAATGGTGGTGACTTGTTGCGCCGCCACAAGACCCGAGTGCCCTGCGCCCCCTACAACCGAAAGCGCTCCCAAGATCACTAATGCCGTCGGGAGCCTCCGCATGCCCATGGTCGTTTTGTTCGATTGCGCGAACATCTCGTTTGCAGGTTATCGGCTCATGATTCCGAAAGCCGACGGATCTGCTAATCACTTTTACACTAAAATCCTCTTTGAGCATGTTACGGAAGAGTCAAGTACCCAGCCTTCAATCACTGCGGATGCCATCGGTTGTACTAGTTCAAAAAATATCTGAACCGAGCGGCACTGCAAGCAGGGAACAAGGTCTCTCATGCGCGCATTCATGGTTAACGTTACCTCCTCAACGCTCACAACCCCTCGTCTCGACTCTCGCCGGTTTGTCTTTTTACCCCCCGCGGGCGTATATTAAGTAACTGAGAACTGCTGTGTACCGGCAATTGGCGAAGCACACCAGTGGGCGCAAGCCCACATTTTAGTTTGGGCCCCTTCGGGTGTTGCAGCCATCGCCTGTAAGCTACTGGATTCATGGCGCTTGACGTTGAACGTGTGCGGGAAATCGCGGAGCGGGTGGCCTCCTCAAGCGGGCTCGAAGTTGTAGAAATCGAGTTCCTCGGTGGGGGCAAGGCGCGCATGCTGCGGGTGTTTTTGGATAAGCCTGCGGCCGGGACGGATCCGCTGGCCGGGGTGACGCACGAAGACTGTGCGAACTTCAGCCGCGAGTTTGGCACGATCCTCGATGTCGAGGATGTCATGCCGGGTTCGTACACGCTGGAAGTTTCGTCGCCCGGGACTGGATCGGAAGTTGATCAAGGCCGCCGACTTCACCCGCTTCACCGGCAGTCGCCTGAAGTTGACGACGCGGCAACCGGTGGATAATAACCGCCACTTTGAAGGACGGCTCGAGAGTTTTCAAGGATGGCCGCCTGACGCTGGATTTGAGCGTCGCCAGCCACAAGTCGCGCAAGAAGATGGGCGCGGCGGCCGGCGAGAAGATTGAGATTGAGTTCGCCAATGTGGAGAAGGCGAACTTGGTGCCGGAGATCTAGGTTTCAATGTCTCAAAGTTGCAAGGTTTCAAAGACCTTGAAACTCTGCAACCTTGAAACGTTGAAACTTTGAATCTTTATGGCAAGCGAGCTCTACAACACGATCGACGCACTGAGCCGGGAAAAAGGCATTGATCCGCAGATTGTAGTCAGCGCGGTGGAAGACGCCATTGTTATGGCCACGCGCAAGTACTACAAGTCACAGGAAAATCTGCGGGCCAAGCTGGACAAGGAAACCGGCAAGATCAACGCCTTCGCGGTGAAGACCGTGGTGGAGACGCCGGAGCAGGTGGAAGATCCGAACCTGCAGATCACGGTGGAAGATGCGCGCAAAGTCGATCCGGCTCTCGAAGTCGGCGGCGAGTTGCTGATTCCGAAAGTGACGGAAGGAATTCTGGGACGCATCGCGGCGCAACTGGCGAAGCAGGTCATTTTCCAGAAGGTGCGCGAGGCGGAGCGCGACACGGTTTACAACGAGTACATCGGGCGCGTCGGCGGAAATCGTCAACGCGACGGTGAAGCGCGTGGAAGGCCCGGATGTGATTTTCGACATCGGCAAGGCGGAAGCCCGCATGCCGCGCAAGGAGCAGTCGCGGCTGGAATCTTTCGCCATCGGCGAGCGCGTGCGCGTCGTGATTGCGCGCGTGGAGCGAGCTTCGAAGGGGCCGGGCGTCGTGGTTTCGCGCGCCGCGCCGGAGTTGGTGCAGCATTTGTTCCAGACGGAAGTTCCGGAAATTTACGACGGCACGGTCGTGATTCGCGCGATCGCGCGCGAAGCCGGCGAGCGTACCAAGATCGCGGTCATGTCCAAAGACAAGGACGTGGACGCGGTCGGCGCTTGCGTCGGCATGAAGGGCATGCGCGTGCAGTCGATCATCCGCGAGCTGCGCGGAGAGAAGATCGACATCATCGAGTATCACGAAGATGCGGTGACCTTCGCGGAGAAGGCGTTGCAGCCTGCGAAGGTAAGCCGCGTGACGGTGGTCGACAGCGCGGAGAAGCATCTCGAAGTTGTGGTCGATGACAGCCAGCTCTCTCTTGCGATCGGCAAGAAGGGTCAGAACGTCCGCCTGGCGGCGAAGTTGCTCGGCTGGAAGATCGACATCAAGAGCGAGGAAGAGAAGCGGCAGGAAGTCGAGTTGCAGATGGCCGCGATGGCTCCGCAGGCGTCGACTCCGCTGGAGAACGTAACCGGCTTGGGCGAAGGCCTGGTGGAGAAGCTCAGCGCAGCGGGGTGACCACCGTCGAAGCTCTTGCCGATATGACCCCGGAACAACTCGAGGCCATTGAGGGCATCGGGCCGAAGACGGTGGAAAAAATCAGTCTCGCGGTGAATAATTACTTTGCGAGCCTGGAAGCGGGTGCCGTCGAAGGGGAGAGCCGCGGAGGCGGGCGCGAAGGCGTGACCGAAGAGGGTGCGCCGGAAGAAGCTGCTGCGGATGCAGCGGACGGTGACGTTGCCGCGGAAGAACAAGCCGCAGCTCCTGAGGCGACGGCGGAAGCCGAAGCCGCCTCGGACGAAAACGAAGAGCACGAACCGAAAGATGGTTCTGCTCCCGAAACAACTGAATAGTGATGGCACGCGCGAACATTTTCAATGGCGTGCGAGTGCAGGACGCTGACTCCGTGAGGATGCAATGAAGACCTAAGCGCAACGCGGAGTACAAGAAAGGCCGGATGAGTAAGGTTCGAATCAACGATCTCGCCAGGGAGCTGGAAGTTAAAAGTAAAGCCATTCTCGACGCTCTACCGATCGTCGGGGTGACGGAGAAGAAGACCCATTCCAGTTCGCTCGAGGAGCATGAAGCAGAAAAAGTGCGGGCCCACATCCGCGGGTCCTCCGAATCGCAGACCCCGTCTGCCCGCTCCGCGCGTCCGCTGCGTGGCGAAGAAGAGATTAAGACCAAGATTGATTTGTCGCATATCTCCCGTCCAGGCGATGTGCTGAAAGCCATTACACAGCAGAAGGAAGCGGTTGCGCCTCCGGCGCGGCTCCCTGTACCTCCCGTAGCTGCCAGACCTGTGGCTGTGCCTGCGCCACCGGCGGCAAGACCGACGCCGCCTCCTGCTGCGCCTCCCGTCGCCCCTTCCGTTCCGGCCGCGAAAGCTCCAGCGCCTGCGCCAGCCGCGCGACCTCAAGTGGTCGCCCCCGTCGTGGAGAGGCCTGTTCCTCCGCCGGCTCCAACGGTAACTTCGGCGGCAGCTCCGACAGCGCCTCCGGTTGCGGCTCCGCCGCGACCTGCGACACCAGTTCCAGCCGCGGTGGTTGCTCCGCCTGCTCCGGCAGCGCCTTCGGTTACGGCATCAGCTGCGCCTCAGGTTCCAGTGGCACCGCCGCGTCCGGCTGCGCCCGCAGGTCCGCCGCCTCCTCCGGCGCCGCGCATGATCGTGCCGCAGACAGGACCGCGTCCGGTGTACAAAGCTCCGCCGCCGCGTCCTGTTGCGCCCGTGGCACAGACTGGCGCACCAGCGGGGACGATGCGTCCCGCGCCCGGTCGTCCAGTGCCAGGACAGCCAATTTTCCAGCGCCCGCGTCCTCAGGTGCCTGGCGGAGGTCCGCCGCGTCCATTGCGTCCTGGCGAGCGTCGTCCGATGCATCCCACGCGCACTACGCCGGCAGGTGCTCGTCCTCTCGGTGTGGGTCCGGGGCTTCCGCCTCCGGGACCAGCTCGTCCAGGGGCACGTCCAGGTGCTCCGGCGCGTCGTCCTGGTCAGCGCTATGTTCCGCGTGGCGTAAAAGAAGGCCCGATGAAGGGCTACACGCCACCACCGCGCATGGTGGTGTCGAATGAGCCGATGCCGATCACGCGCAATATCACGATCACGGAAGGCATCAGCGTTAAAGATTTGGCGGAGAAGCTCGACATCCGCGCGAAGGATCTGATTTCGCGCTTGCTCGGGTCGTGGTGTTTTCGCCACGATCAACCAGACGCTCGACGCCGAACTCGCGAGCGAAATGGCGCGCTTCTTCGGCGCCGAGACGAACGTGATCACGTTCGAAGAGCAGGCTTCGAAAGACATTGATGCAGCAGCTGCCAGCGGGGAAGATTCCGCCGTCGAAGTTACGCCGCGTCCGCCGGTGGTCACGATCATGGGTCACGTCGACCATGGCAAAACCACGCTGCTCGACTCGATTCGCCTGACCAGCGTTGCAGAAGGCGAAGCGGGAGGCATCACGCAGCACATCGGTGCCTACAAAGTTCGCATCACCGACAAGGAATCTCCGGCCTTCGGCCGCGAGATTGTGTTCCTCGATACGCCGGGTCACGAAGCGTTTACGCGCATGCGTTCGCGGGGCGCGAAGGCCACTGACATCGTCGTGCTGGTTGTCGCTGCCGATGACGGTGTCATGCCGCAGACCGTGGAAGCTATCGATCACGCGCACGCCGCCGAAGTTCCAATCATCGTTGCCGTGAACAAGGTCGATAAGCCCGACGCCATGCCGGACCGCGTGAAGAAGCAACTCGCCGATCGCGGACTGGTGCCAGAAGAGTGGGGCGGCAAGACCGTGTTCGTCGACGTTTCGGCGAAGAAGAAAACGAATCTGAATCTGCTGATGGAAATGATTTGCCTGGTCGCCGATCTTGCGGAGTTGAAAGCGACTCCGGAACGCGCGGCGACGGGCGTGGTTCTCGAAGCGAAACTCGATCGCGGACGCGGACCTGTGGCCACCGTGCTGGTGCAGAACGGCACGCTCGTTGCCGGCGACAACTTCGTGGTGGGCAATGTGTTCGGCAAAGTTCGCGCCATGTTCGACGATCGCGGAGCCGCTGCTGCAGTCGGCGCCTCCGTCGACGCCGGTCGAAATTCTGGGCCTCGAAGGTTTGCCGCAGGCCGGAGATCAGTTTGTGGTGGTCGCGGATCGCGACAAGGCCCGCGGCATTTCCGAATACCGCGAGCAGAAGGCCCGCGAAGCCGCGCTGGCGAAGAGTTCTCGCGTCTCGCTGGAAGGACTCGCCGAGCAGATCAAGACCGCCGGCACCAAGGAACTGAACATCATCCTGAAGGGCGATGTGCAGGGCTCGGTCGAAGTGCTCAGCGATCTGCTGTCGAGACTCTCGAACGAGAAAGTCCGTCTGCGGCTGCTGCGTTCGGGCGTGGGCGCCATCACCGAAACCGATGTGCTGCTGGCCTCGGCGTCGAATGCCATCATCATCGGCTTCAACGTGCGGCCGGAGCGCAAGGCACAGGAACTGGCGGAGCAGGAAGAAGTCGACATCCGCCTGCACTCGATCATTTACGAACTGCAGGACGAGATCAAGCGCGCCATGACCGGCCTGCTCGAACCGACCATCAAAGAAACCTACCAGGGACGCGCCGAGGTGCTCGAAACCTTCCGCATCCCGAAGGTGGGAACGATTGCCGGTTGCCGCGTGACCGATGGCGTGATCAAGAACAACTCCGAAGTGCGCCTGCTGCGCGACAACGTGGTCGTATTCAAGGGCAAAGTCGGATCGCTGCGCCGCTTCAAGGACGATGCCAAGGAAGTCACCAACGGCATGGAGTGCGGCATCTCGATCGCGAACTACGGCGACATCAAGGCGCGCGACGTGATCGAGGCCTTCGCCACCGAAAAGATCGCGGCCGAAGCAATGGTGTAGAACTGTCGTTAAGTCGTTCGTCGTTGGTCGTTACGCAAGAACCGCTGGAGTCAAGAATCTTGGCGAACGACTAACGACCAGCGACCGAGCGACTGCATGAATGATCGCTTTCCTCACCCTCGAACTCCACATCGAAGCCGCACAGTCGATCAAGGACAGGCGCCAGGTCGTGCGCAGCTTGAAAGACCGGCTGCGCACCAGCTTCAACGTTTCCGTCGCTGAACTCGATTCTGCTGAACTCTGGAATCGCGCCACCATCGGCGTCGTCAGCATCTCCAATTCGCGCGACTATCTGGACGGCCTGATGAAGAATGTGGAGCGCGCGGCGACGCGCATCGCAAACAACCACGGGGCCGATATCGCCGATTCGTTCGTCGAATACTTTTAGGTCTGTACGGAACAGCACACTCCTAACACATTGTTACCTCCGTACTTAACCCTCTCTCGCCGAATCGAGCCACAATAGGCGCAGCTGATCACACACTTGGGGCCGGTTTTCTGATATTCTCATGCGTTTTACCTGAGGTGCCGGAATCGTGGAGAAGCGCGGGCTCAAATATCATCGCGGGCGAGTCGGCGAAGCACTGCGCGAGGAGATTGAAACGCTCGTCGAAGGCGAACTGGCCGATCCGCGGATTGGTCTGGTGAGCGTCACGGCCGTGCACATCGCCGACGATGGCCGATCCGCACAAGTCTGGGTCAATGTCGAAGGCAGTGACGAGGACGCGGACGAGAGCCTGGAAGGTCTGGAGGCCGCGAAGGAGTACATCCGCCACGAACTGGTGGAGCGGTTGCATCTTAAGACGCGCTCCGGAACTGTATTTCCGGTTGGATCGCGCGGAGCAGGAAAAGGCGCGAGTCGAAGAATTGTTGGCGCGGGCGAAGAAACGAAGCAAGACCCGCAAGGGAACCGGTGGAAAAAAGGCATAGCGGCGTCGAGGATGTACTCCGGCAGATCGGACAGCACGAGCGATTCGTGCTGACGTCGCACGCCCGTCCCGACGGCGACGCGGTCGGGTCGGCGCTCGCCTGCTGCCAGGTTCTGCGCGCCATGGGCAAGCAGGCTGACGTTGTGCTGCACGACGGCGTCCCCCGTATCTACCGCTCGCTTCCGTTCGCCGATCAGGTCGTGCAGTCCAGCCGCGTGTGGGCAGCTACGAGGCTGCAATTATCCTGGAATGCGACAGCATCCACCGGACCCGGCTCGAAGGTCTGGAAGACCGTGTGCTCATCAGCATCGACCATCATGTCAGCGGGCGTCCATTTGCCGCATGTGAACTGGATCGACCCACACGCGGTGGCCACGGCGGAAATGGTGTTCCGGCTGGCGCGCGAAGCGGGAGTGAAATTTTCTCCCGAGATTGCGACTTGTCTCTACACGGCGCTGATGACCGACACCGGGTCGTTCATGTTTCAGGGGACGAACGAGAATACGTTCGCTCTGGCGCGCGAACTTGTGCTGGCTGGCGCGGATCCGGCCCACTGCGCGCGCGGCATTTACTTCGCTCACTCAGTCGCCAAGATTCGGCTGCTCGGTGAAGCTTTGCGCAATCTGAATGTCGAAGGCTCACATCGGCTACGCCTGGGTGACGCAGAAGCAGATGGAACGCTGCGGCGCGATCGAAGAAGACTGCGAAGGACTGGTGAATTACGTTCTCTCCATCGGCGGCGTCGAAGTCGCGGCCTTCTTTCGCGAATTGCTCGATGGACGATACCGCGTCAGCTTGCGCAGCAAAGGCAAACTCGACGTGGCACATGTGGCCGAGAGTTTCGGCGGCGGAGGCCACGAGTGCGCCAGCGGTTGCTCGGTCGACGGGCCACTCGCCGAGGCCGTGCGCCAGGTTCTGTTCCAGCTTCGCCGCGGACCTTCCGTACAATAGAAATCCATTGCTGATTGTATGATTTGTGATTGCTGATTGAAAATGCAGCAGCTGTCTGCGACGCGTTTAAAATCACAATCAGAAATCATCAATCTACAATCTGAAAATTTCCTAATGACCACTCGCACCCGCACCCGCACCGACGTGTTGTTGATTGCAGGCTTCTGCGCGTTTCTGTTCTTCTACGGCATGGGGCAGTTCGGCCTGATCGGCGCCGACGAGCCCCGCTATGCGCAGGTGGCGCGCGAGATGCTCGATCGTCACGACTGGATCACGCCCGACTCTCGGCGGACATGCCTGGCTGGAAAAGCCTCCGCTGTACTACTGGCAGGCGATGCTGGCTTATTCCGCTGTTCGGCGTGAGCGATGTGGCTGCGCGGATCCCGGCGGCGGTTGACGCTACGCTGCTGGTCGTCGCCGTCTATCTATTCTTCCGAGATTCCGCCGTGGCGTCGAAGTCGATGCTGCATTGATCACCGCGTCTTGCGCGGGAGTGATCGGGTACGCCCACGCCGCGTCAATGGACATGGCGCTGGCCGCGACTTTCTCGATTGGAATGCTCGCGTGGTGGGCGTGGCGCGAGAGCG
This sequence comes from uncultured Acidobacteriaceae bacterium, assembly GCA_963788555.1. Lineage (GTDB taxonomy): Bacteria > Acidobacteriota > Terriglobia > Terriglobales > Acidobacteriaceae > Sulfotelmatobacter. The sequence continues at coordinate 897,985 of CAWBHM010000009.1, forward strand.
GGAAACGAATCTATCTCGCGGCTGTTCTACATTTGCATGGCGCTGGGAATGCTGGCCAAGGGCCCGGTCGCGCCGTTTCTGGCGGCTGCCGTCATCGTGGTCGTTCGCGCTGGGATCGCGCGAGTCACGCCTAGTGTTGAGAACGTTCTGGTTGCCGGGAATTCTGCTGTTCTGCGCGATTGCCCTGCCGTGGTACTTCGCGGTGCAGATGCGGAATCCGCAATTCTTTCGCGAATTCATTCTGCAGCACAATCTCGCGCGCTTCTCCAGCGATCTGTATCACCATCGCCAGCCATTCTGGTATTACCTGCCCGTCACAGCACTCGCGCTTTGTGCCCTGGACAGTGTTTGTGATCGCGGCGTTCGTGGAATCGGTACGAATCTGGTGGGCGGAACGAAATCCGTTTCCTCCGATCCTGATCTGGAATTGCAGTTCAGAGTCTTCGTCTGCTGCTGGCTGGTCGTGCCGGTCGCGTTCTTCTCGATCTCGCAGTCGAAGCTGCCGGGCTACATTCTTCCCGCGATCCCTGCCGGTGCGGTGCTGCTGGCGGATTATTTGCGGCGGCATCTGGCGCAAGAAGATAAGCCCGTTCCAAGAGCACTAGTGGTGCTGCACGCGCTGGTCGCTGCTGCGCCGATTGTTCCCGTCGGTGCTGATTGCTTATGCCATCACACAGTACCGGTTGCCTCCGGGACGCCCCATGTTCATTGCGCTAGCCGTCGCTTTCGCGCTATGTGCCGCCATTGCAATGACACTGGCAAGCCGGTTGCGGCTGCGGATGCTTCGTTTTGTAACCCTGATTCCCGTGGTGTTGTCGGTCGCGGCGGTCTTGAAGTTAGGAGCTACATCGATCGATCAGACAACTTTCCGCGCGCCCGTTGGCAGCAGAACTCGCCGCGGTCGAGACCCATCAGCTCCCCCTCGCGGTCTATGGCGTTCCCCGCGAGATGGAATACGGGCTCACGTTTTACCGCAACCAAACGGCGGTGCGCTACGAGGCGGGAGGCGTCCCGACCGCGGAACATCTGCTGGTCGCTCCGGCGACGTGGAAGGTAAATGTCGCAAAGCAAACGTCGGGGAGACGCGTACTATTCCTTGGGAACTACGCGCCGCAGAATGTGGATTATTATTGGGTTTCTGCTGCGGGCGTTGCAGAGACAAAATAAAAAGTTGTCATCCTGAGACGCGCGTTCTGTGCGCGCCGAAGGATTTCTACATCCCTGCACACTCTCGTTGCTGCAAGGGAAAGTGCACCGGTTCTTCGCTTCGCAGATGGCACGCTGGTGAAGCGTTGCGGTTTGTAAGCTACTCGCTCGAATACGCCAACTCTTCCAGACCCTGCCTCGGCGGCGCCGCGGCCAGTTCCTTGTTCCCGTACTCGAGTCCTTTTTCGAAAGCCTGCAGATTCAGCTCGCGGAAACTCGGCGGTACCGAATCGGCCACCGCTTTGCGCACCGCCTCCGGAGTCAGAAGCTTCGTGACCGCCGTGAAGAATCCCACCATCACGGAATTCAGCACCATGCGCTTGCCGAGTTCTTCGGCGATGCGCGTGGCCGGAATGCTGTAGACCTTTTTGATCGCGTATTGATATTGGAGACCCGCACCAGGTCCTCCTCGATGATCAGAATGCCCTCCGGCTTCAGTTCTGGCGCGAAGCGGTTGTAAGCCTCCTGCGACATGACGACCATGATGTCGGGCCGCGTCACATACGGATACAGCACCGGCGAGTCGGACAGCACGAGTTGGGCGCTGCATGCTCCACCGCGCGCTTCCGGACCGAAGTTCTGTGTCATGGTGGCAAAGCCGTTTTCGTAAATCGATGCCGCCTTGCCCAATAGAATGGCCGAGAGAATGACTCCCTGGCCGCCGAAGCCTGCCACGCGAATCTCGGTTAGCCGCATACGCACTCCGTTTCTGGTTCTTCGATATGTAGCGCTCGCCCAGCGTTTCCACGTACTGCGCGCGCATCATGGTTTGATAGTCGGGACGGTCGCGGTCCACGAACTTGCCGACAGCGATCTCTCCGTTAAGCGTGAGCCCCACTTCGCTGGTGGGCGCGCCGTTCTTCACTTTGCTCTTTTCCTTGTAGAACTTCATGGTGTCGAGGCCGTCGCCCATCTTGTTGCGGCGCTGGTAGAGCGTAGGACAGGGCGAGATGACTTCGATGAACGAGAATCCCTTTTTCTGAAAGGCTTCGCTGATCGACCGTGCCAGTTGCCGCACGTGGAAGGTCGTCCAGCGCGCAACGTATACCGCTCCGGCGGCTTCGACCAGGTGCGGCAGGTTGAAGGCCGGCTCGAACGTTCCGTAGGGATTCGTCGACGTGGTCGCGTGTCCGGGCGTGGTGGGCGCAGTCTGGCCACCAGTCATCGCATAGATCAGGTTGTTTACGCAGATGACTTTCAGGTCGATGTTGCGCCGTGCGGCATGGATCAGGTGATTGCCGCCGATCGCCGACAGATCGCCGTCACCGGAATAAACGACGACGTTCAGCTTCGGATTCGCCAGTTTCAGTCCCGTCGCAAATGGAATCGCGCGCCCGTGCGTCGTGTGAAAGGAATCGAGCTTCACGTAGCCGGCGACGCGGCCGGTGCAGCCAATGCCGGATACCAGCGCCAGCGACTGAAGATCGATCTTCGATTCGATCAAGGCGTGGGCGAAGGAATTGACCGTCGTTCCGATGCCGCAGCCCGGGCACCAGATGTGCGGCATGCGGTCGCTGCGCAGAAATTGTTCTACGGGATTCACCGTGTCGTCGGGTCGCTTGTTGTCGAGAACATTCAGCATCGGCTTGCCTCCACGATGGCATTCAGGATTTCGTCGGGATTGTGAACTCCGCCGCCCGCATGCGATACGGCGAAGGTTTTGGCTCTACCGTCGGCGGCACGTTTCACTTCGTGCACCATCTGCCCCAGATTGAGTTCCGGGACCACGAAGGCTTTGATGTGCGCGGCCACTTCCGCAATCTTCTTTTCCGGGAATGGCCAGGCGGTGATGAGGCGCAGCTTGCCGACTTTCAGTCCTTTGGCGCGGGCTGCGTCGATCGCGCGTTGCGCCACGCGCGAGGTAATGCCATAGGAAACGACGACCACATCGGCATCCTCAAGACGGTCTTCTTCGAACAGGCAGATGCGATCGGCCGCGGAACGAATCTTGTTCTGCAGGCGCCGCACCAGCTTGTCTTGAACCTGCGGCGTCATGTTGGGATAACCACGTTCATCGTGGGTCAGACCCGTGACGTGAAAGTTGTAGCCGTCGCCCGCATGCGCCATCTCCGGCACCATGTCGCCGTTGGTGCCGTAGGGCAGGTAGTCTTCGACGGATTTGTGCGTGTGCTTGCGCGGTGTAACTTCGATCTCGTCGGCGGGAGGAATGACGACCTTTCTCCGTCATGTGTCCGACCACTTCGTCCATCATGAACATCACGGGAACGCGGAATTCTTCCGCAAAGTTGAACGCCTTGATGGTCAGGTCGAAGCACTCCTGCGGAGAATTCGGGCACAGCGCAATGATGTCGTAATCCCCGTGCGATCCCCAGCGCGCCTGCATCATGTCGGCCTGCGCCGGAAGTGTGGGCAGTCCAGTCGACGGCCCGCCGCGCTGTACGTCGACGAATACGCACGGCGTTTCCGTCATGGCGGCGTAGCCGATGTGCTCCATCATCAGTGAGAAGCCCGGGCCCGACGTCACCGTGAAGGCCTTGGCCCCGCCCCATACTGCCTCCTTGCAGCGCGATCGAGGCGGCCAGCTCGTCTTCCATCTGAATGAAGGTTCCGCCCACCGTGGGTACTCGTGCCGCGAAGCGTTCGACCACTTCGGTCGAAGGCGTGATCGGATATCCAGCGGCAAATCTCGCTCCAGCGGCCAGCGCGCCTTCACAGCAGGCGTGGTCGCCGTCGAGAAAGTGCGTGCCGGTCAAAACTCCATGAGGATCCGCTTTCATTTCTCACCTCCACTGGCCTGCTTGGCATTGGCCTGAGGAATCTTGGTTCCGTTGATGGCGAAGTCCGGGCAATACATGCCGCAAAGATCGCAGCCGCTGCACTTTTCCGGATGCACCACGTGCGGTGGATGGTAGCCCTTCGAATTGAAGGCGGAAGAGAGCGCCAGCACGTGCGTGGGACAAAACTCCACGCAAAAGCCGCAGGCTTTGCAGCGCTCCACGACGATCGAAACACGTCCTTTTGCCACGAGATCCCCCCAGCCAAAGAGTGACAATCACTCCGGGAATTCAATAACGCAGGATGTGATTATGCGGGGAACTCGGCGGAATGCGGTGTGACTAGCATCACAAAGCGCCGTGAGGACAAACACGATCGAGTTCAGCGTTAAGTCGACTTAAGCGGCTTAGAATGTTGGGCTTAAGAGCACTTTAGGCGCGCGCTGTGTCGTGGATTACCGCTTCGAATTTCGGCCTGGAGTGAGCAGAATCACGGGTGGCTGTGAGGTTCGATACTCGTTCGATCCTCCTGCCAGCCCCTGTTGCTGCCCCATGTTCGCCACGTTTGCCTCCGCTCGACGAACCAACTACACTCGAAATTTTGCCGCGAGATTCACTTCTGCCCCTTTTGGTAGTGGCTCGCTGCCGGAGCCCTTTGGAGATTCTCGACCTCAGGCACTTTTCTTCTGTGGACCTGCGCCCTCTGCTCGACGATGAGACGCAGGTCTGGTCGCGCCTGCTCTCGTGGGACTACTCTGGCTCGGCGGAGATGATTCTTCGCTACGTCGACGCCAAGATCCTGCCTGGATATGCAGCCGTGGATCGCGGCCGCGTGTTCGGCTACTCGTTCTTCGTGTATGAGGGCAGCAAGGGAGTGATTGGCGACCTCTACGTCATCAACGGCGCCCGGCTTCCCAACGCCCGCGAAGTGGAGTTGAAGTTGCTGACCCATGTCATCGAGACCCTGCAGCAATCGCCGGGAATCCATCGCGTGGAGGCGCAACTTCTGGCGCACGAGGCCAATGCCGTTTCGCGTCCGTTTCTCGAGACGGGATTCCAGCGCCACCCGCGTCTGTTCATGACGTTGACGCTCGCAAAATCCGCGGCGGAGAAAGTTCCCACACATCCCGAAGTTGAAATCCGTCCGTGGACCGACGGGGACTATCAGCCCTCGGCGGCGGTCATCACCGCGGCCTATCGTGGTCACGTCGATGCCCAGATCAACGACCAGTACCACACCCTCAGCGGATCGCTCCGCTTCCTGAACAACATCGTGCGTTTCCCGGGATGCGGCGTGTTCGATGCCGAGTCGTCCTTCGTAGCGCTGGATCGAAAGGCGAAGAGCTTGATTGGACTGATCCTGTGTTCGCGCGTCCGCAGCAATGTCGGTCATGTAACGCAGGTGTGCGTCCTGCCGGAGTATCGCTCACGAGGCATCGGTGAGTCGTTGCTTGCAGCCACTGAAGGCACTCTGCGGAAGAGAAATTTCGCCATGCTCTCTCTGACGGTGACGGAGGCGAACGCGCGGGCCGTAGCTCTCTACCGGCGGCTGCACTTCGAGTCGAAAAGGGTTTTCGATGCGTTCGTGTGGGAGGGGTGAAGAAGCTTCTAGCTGTTAGCTCTTAGCCTTTAGCTTTGCCGTAGAGGGTACTTGCCGGAGATTTCCACGAATCGATTAGGATGGGGTAGAGATTGAGACTCAAGCTAGGAGCTAAGAGCTAGGAGAGCTAAGAGCTAAAGGCTAAAAGCTACCAGCTACCTTCTCAACACCCACATCGCCCAGCCGGCGACGAACACGCCGCCCAGAAACATCACAAAACAATAGAGGCCGTACTTGACCATGTCGCGGGTGGTCTCGCGATGGGTGATGCCGAATACGATGGAGGCGAAAAGCGCGAACACCGCCGCCGCGCTGAAGTGATTGAGTGTGATCGTCACTGCGCCAAACTCCGAATTGAAGGTCTTAACTGAAAGCTGACCGCTGATAGCTGATAGCTGGTTCATCGTTTCTTCCCGATAGCGATGTGATACGCGTCCGCGACGGCGATAAAGTTCAGCAAGCCCGCCACGATCATGAATTTCGTTCCATAGTCCGCGGTGGCGAATGCGATGGCGCCCTGGCCCCAGTCCGCCGCCAGCGTGACGATGTAGAGCCCGCCCGCGCCCACGTCTCCGATAAACCCGAGCATGTCGAGAATATCCCCGCCATTGGCTTTGTAGATGCGTCCTTGCATCGCGAGCCCGAGCACGAAGAGGGTTGTGATCGATACGAAAAGCAGCAACGCCGCGAATCCAGCGCTTCTGGATCATGTGTCCCGCGCCCGGAATCAGCCAGCCCACGGCTGGAGCCAATACCGACATCATGCTCACCGGCTCCGCCTGCGCTGCTCTCGCCTTCTCTGTCGTGGAATTTGCCATTCAGATATTCACAATCTCGCGTTGGATTTTCCCGGTTACCTCGGCGGACTTCGGGCGCACCAGCACGTTCACCTCGCTGCGCACTCCGAACTCCGGCAGGTAAATACCCGGCTCAATGGAGAAGCAGGAGTTGGGAAGAATCTGCCGCTCGTCGTGAATTTCCAGATCGTCCATGTTGGCCCCGTTGGAATGGACGTCGGTGCCGATGGAATGTCCCGTGCGATGAATAAAATAATCGCCGAAGCCCGCTTTCTTGATATGTCCACGGGTAGCGCGATCGACTTCCCATCCGGCAATGTGGCGGCCGCCATTGATGGCGTCGAGAACCGTCTTCACGCCGGCATCGCGCGCGTCGCGCACAACCTCGAAAACTTCCTGCATGCGCGACGAAGGAGCCGCGCCTACAAATCCCATCCAGGTAATGTCGTAGTACACAGCGTTCGGCGTGTTCTTCTTGCCCCAGACGTCGAGCAGGATCAAATCTCCCTCGCGGATGGGTACCGGATGACTCGCGTGTGGCTCGTAGTGCGGATTGCCCGCATTCGCATTGACGGCCACGATCGGCGGATCGTCAGTCAAAAGATTCTCGCGGGCGAAGGCTTCCATGAACCACTGCTGAATCTCATGTTCCTTGGTGCCGCCGTTTCGGACGCGCTTGCCGATCTCTTGAAAGGCCGCGGTCACAATGGAATCGATGCTGTCGCGCGCCGCGAAGTGCGACTCGATCTGTTCATCGCTCCACGTCGATTCGAACTGCGCCACCAAGTCGGCGGAGCTGACAATGTTCTTCCCCAAGCCGCGTAGCAGGTCGATCGTGCCACCATCCACCAGAGAAATTGTGAACACGCTGTTGTTCGGCGAATATTGCATCGCGAGATCGCGATGTTTCGCCAGAATCGCCTTCAGCTGATCAAACAGTTCCTGCCATCCCGAATACTGATGCTTCTTGCCGGGAAGGGAATCGAGATGCCCGGCTTCGATCTTGTGTACGAGCTTTACCGGTTCACCCTCTGCCGGAATCAGATAGAACCAGCGCCGCGTCACCATCAGGCTCGCGGGCAGTCCCAGCACGCGGTAGGCGATGGGATCGCGATGATGGTGATCGTAGAAAAGCCACGCGTCAATGTTGCGTTCGCGCAGCGCAGACTGGATGGCAGCAAGATCCATGGGCAAACCACTATTGTAAACAAGACCCAGCATTTGGGCGAATCGACGCGGTAATTCCAGATCGATGTGAGGGACAGCGCCCCATAAGCGCTAACTTAGAAGGGTTACTTCCGCTTTGCCCATGACTCGGGAGTAATCACGCGAGGCGCAGACCATCTCGGTGCGGACTGGCAGATTTGACAGTTCTTGAGGCGGCACAGTGATCATATCTTTTCAGCGAGGAACTATCACTTGTGAACGAGAGGATAAGACAACGATGAGCGCGGACGGCAAAACAATCAGGCAAGATTTTCTGCCTTTCCCACCTACGCCGTCGGCCAGCATCGCTGGCCGTACGATGCAGGAGTCGGTCTACCAGCGGCGCGTTGAGCCGCGCCGGCTTCCCGCCGATTCTCCGAATATCCTCATTGTGCTGATTGACGACGCCGGCCCCGGCCTGCCATCTACCTTTGGCGGCGAAGTCCACACTCCGACCATGGACCGCGTGGTCAAGGAAGGGATCGCGTACAACCGCTTCCATACCACCGCCATGTGCTCGCCCACTCGGGCGTCAATGCTAACCGGCCGGAATCATCACCGCGTCGGCAGCGGGCAGATCGCGGAGCTCGCGAACGACTGGGACGGATACTCGGGACATATCCCGAAGAGCAGCGCTTTGGCAGCCGAGGTACTGAAAGACTACGGTTACAGTACCGCCGCATGGGGAAAGTGGCACAACACACCGGCCGAAGAAACGACTGCTGCGGGGCCCTTCGAGAATTGGCCGACTGGCCTCGGTTTCGAGTATTTCTACGGATTTCTGGCAGGCGAAGCCTCGCACTATGAGCCCAACCTGGTGAGAAACACCACGTCCGTCCTGCCGCCCAAAGGCCCGGAGCAAGGCTACCACCTGAGCGAAGACCTCGCTGACGACGCCATCAGCTGGTTGCACAAGCACAAGGCTTTCCAACCGGACAAGCCGTTCTATATGTACTGGGCGAGCGGCGCGATCCATGGCCCGCACCACATCATGAAAGAGTGGGCAGACAAATATAAGGGGAAGTTCGACGATGGCTGGGACGCCTACCGCGAGCGCGTCTTCAAGCGCGCCAAGCAAAAGGGTTGGATTCCCGCCAATGCGCAACTGACGCCGCGACACGAAACCATGTCGTCCTGGGACAGCATCCCCGAGGACGAGAAGCCCTTTCAGCGGCGCTTGATGGAAGTTGCCGCCGGCTTCGCTGAACACGTGGACGTTCAGGCCGGCCGGGTCGTCGACGAGATCGAAAAACTTGGCTATGGCGACAACACTCTCATCTTTTACGTCTGGGGCGACAACGGTTCTTCGGCGGAGGGACAGGACGGCACCGTCAGCGAACTGCTGGCGCAAAACGGCATTCCCACTACCGTCAAGCAGCACATCAGAGCGCTCGATGACGTTGGTGGACTCGACGCTCTTGGCACGCCAAAGGCCGACAACCAATACCACGCAGGCTGGGCGTGGGCCGGCAGCACTCCCTACAAAGGGACCAAGCTTCTAGCCTCGTACTTCGGCGGAACGCGCAACCCGATGGCGGTCCGCTGGCCTGCGAAAATCAAACCCGATGCCACCCCGCGTCCGCAGTTCCATCACTGCAACGACATTGTTCCGACGATCTATGAAGTTGTTGGGATCACACCACCACTCGAGGTCAATGGCGTCCCTCAAGACCCCATCGACGGCGTAAGTTTCGCTTATAGCTTCGACGATCCAAAAGCCAAGGGCCAATTGCTCACGCAGTACTTCGAGATCATGGGCAGCCGCTCAATCTATCACGATGAATGGATGGCCTCCGCAGTTGGCCCGCGTATCCCGTGGGTACCGGGGCTGCCCCCGGGCATTCAGGAGTGGACGCCAGACCATGACGTCTGGGAACTCTACAATCTGAAGGAGGACTGGACCCAGGCGAACGACCTCGCTGCAAAAATGCCGGAGAAGCTGGCCCAGTTGAAGGATATCTTTCTCATTGAAGCTACGAAGAACAATGCGCTTCCCATCGGGGGAGGCCTATGGGTTCCGTTACTGCACCCCGAACTGCGGGTCGCACCCCCGTATCATGAGTGGACTTTCTCTGGCGACACGGTCCGCATGCCGGAATTCTGCGCACCAGCTCTGGGCAACAAACCCAATATCGTCACGATTGACGCTGAGATTCCGGCCAACGCCAACGGCGTGCTCTATAAATTGGGTGGGAACTCCGGGGGCCTCACGTGCTTCGTGGAGGACGGCTTTCTTTGCTACGAGTACAACCTCTTCATCATTCAGCGCACGAAGATCCGTTCCAGCCAAAAGCTTCCTGTCGGCAAGGTGCAGATCGAGGTCGAGACGGGCTACGCAGTGCCGAAACCTGGCGGACCGCTGAACATCACGATGAAGGTGAACGGCGAGGTATTTGCGACCGGCCAAGTACCAATGTCCGCGCCGCTGCTCTTCACTGCCAACGACTGCCTCGACATCGGCATTGCCCTCGGTTCGCCCGTGTCACTGGACTACTGCGATAAGGCTCCGTTCAAGTTCAATGGGACCATCGAGAATGTACGCATAGCCTACCGGGCCATCGAGAAGGCGCGGGTGGGAGACATAACAACGAATGAGGAAGTAGCGGCGTAGCTGCCCAATGAGGGGTTCCCCGGGTAGGGGTGATGCCGCTCTGTACGAGCGCTACTTTCGCCATTCTGAGTGGCCGGCTAACCGGAAGTTACGTCCATAAGCCGGTCGACAGGTCAACTTCCAGACCGCCCTGGTGAGTTAGCGCTTATGGGACAGCGCCCCGGCTGTCGGCCGAGCGAAACTCGACACCGCGAGTTTGCTCCATTCGCAGAAGTGTCCCCCGACCGGTTTTGATAAACTCCGCCAGATGTCCGCTGTCGCCGAACCCGTCCTCGTTGAGGCCCGCGTACGCCTTGAGTCGATCGATGTGGTGCGCGGGGTCATCATGATCCTCATGGCGCTCGATCACACGCGGGACTTCTTCGGAAACACCGGACTGAATCCCACCAATCCTGCGACGACTACCATCCCGCTGTTTTTCACGCGCTGGATCACGCACTTCTGCGCGCCCGTCTTCTTCCTGTTGACCGGCACGGGTGCCTATCTCTCGCTGCGCAAGAAGGCCAAAAGCGAGTTGTCGAAATTCCTCTTCACTCGCGGCTTATGGCTGATCTTTCTGGAGTTGGTGGTGTCGCGTTGTTTGGGATGGCAGTTCAACTTCGACTATCGGGTGCTGTTCATCATTGTTTTATGGGCGCTGGGTTGGGCGATGATCGTGCTTTCCGCGCTCGTTTATCTGCCAACTCCCGTGGTCGCAGGATTCGGAATCTTAGTGATCGCGACGCACAATCTGTTCGATTCCGTGCAATCCTCCAATCCCTTCTGGACGATTCTTCACTCCCCGAATTTCCTCGTGAACACTCCCCAGCACTCGGTGTTCGTGGGGTATCCCTTAATTCCTTGGATAGGAGTAACGGCGGCTGGCTACGGCCTCGGGCAAATCTACCGTTGGACCCCGGAGCGCCGCAAGGCGTTCCTGACGCGTCTGGGAATCGGGCTGTCAGTGGCCTTCGTGGTTTTGCGTGCGATTAACATTTATGGCGACCCTCAGCCTTGGGCCGCGCAGCGATCGGCAGCCTTCACTGTGCTGTCGTTTCTGAACACAACGAAATATCCGCCGTCGTTACTTTACCTGTTGATGACGCTGGGTCCAGCGCTGCTCTTGCTGCGAGCCGTGGATGCCAGGACCCCCCGCTGGTTGTGCCCCGCCCTTGTCATCGGCAAGGTGCCGATGTTCTATTACCTGCTGCACATCCCGCTGATCCATCTACTCGCCATTGCGGTGTGCTACGCGCGCTATGGGCAGGTGCACTGGATGTTTGAATCGCCAACGCTGGATAACTTCCCCATCACCCAGCCGCCGGGATGGGGATATTCGTTGCCGATTGTCTACCTGATGTGGGGAATCGTCGTGCTCACGCTCTATCCACTATGCCGCTGGTTTGCTGGGTTAAAGCAGAGGCGCAGCGATGCGTGGCTCAGTTATTTCTAAAAGATGACGCATAACCGGCCGAAACAAATCTACTTCACGGTCACGGTCAGCAACTGCGCGCCGCTCACCACGTAGTCGAGAATCGGCGTCGCGGTTTCGTCCACGCTCGATTCTCCGCTGACGATCATCTCCTGGTTGCCGCGCATTCCATCCATGATATTCATCACGGAGATGGGCAACGTGGGCATGACTTTATCGGCGACGCGAGCCTCAGGATCGGCCTCCAGCAGCGAAACGTATAAGCGGTTGTTGGCGTGCTCCTTGTTGAGCAGGGCAATCGTGGAAGCCAGGTCGAGCTTGCGCCCGAACGCCGGATTCGTGCGGCCGACGCGATCGAGAGTCTCGCCGTCGCTCACCAGAATGCGGAGCGTTCCCTTGCTGGCGGAGGTGGGAATCTTAACCGGAATCTGCCGCACCACGCGCTCGCCCCGGTAAGGCGCAAGCACGGTCTCGACAACGATCTCATCGCCCGGACGCGCTTCTGTCACATCGGTGCGGGCGCTCTCCAGCCTCGCCCAGCGCCGTTCGCGAACCAGGTCAAAGTCGAGTTTCACGCTCTTTACCGCGGGAGCGTTATAGGGATTGTCGTAGATGCGTCCGAAGCGCTCGCCGAGCGAAATGGCCGCGGCCATGGCAGCGGGCTGGCCGTTTTCGGTGGGAACGAACATGTTCCTGAGCCCAACTTCGGGGAAGCCCTTCACGTTGATGCTGCCGTTCATACGATAGGTGATCTCTTCGCCGTATTCGTTCACGCCATGCAGGGCGTTGAACACCGTCGCCATGATGGCCACTGGACTCAGGCGCGGGTTATTCAGTACTTCATAGTGAAATTCTTTTTGCGTTGCGCCGTTGCCGCCGTGGATGGTCAGCGTCACCGGAATCATGTCAGGCTGTTTGTTGAACACGCCCAGAATGCCGGTGTGGCGGTCCTGCACAAAGACTCCCGCTTCTTCAGTTGTGTTGACGATCTTGAAGGCGTTCAGCGGCGAGGGCAGCGTGGCCAGCACGTTGGCCTTGTTCATGGGCAGATCGACGGAGCCGAACTGCAACAGAGGATGTCCGCAAGCCAGCAGGCGCTGCGGATCGATGTAGGTGACGGTGCAAGTGGCGGCGATGTCCATATCGCCGCGAACCAGGATCGCGCTCACGGCCGACCCGGCTTCCAGAGGCTCTGGCTGCTTGTCTTCGCTGACCGAGCCTGCGCCCATCACGGGAACGACTCCCGCCGAGGCGAATTGTCCCGCGAACCGGCGTACCGTGTCTTCGGAGAATCCGTTAAAAACCAGAGGCGTGTCGATGGGCTTCAGGTAGCTGGCGAAATCCTGCGTGGAGGTCGGAAGCGACGTCCCGTCTCCGGGGGCTGCCGTTTTGCCGGCAGCATTCGCTACGCCGGGCTTAGTCGCTGCGGCTTCTTCGGCCGGCGTCTTGTCGAGTGCGTTGATCTCCAACATGTCGGCGATTGGAGTGACTCCGGCGATCGGTTCTTTCGAAAACTCGCCGATACGAAACGCGAGCGCCCCCGCGAGCTTGCCGTTGAGGTAGACCGGGCTGCCGCTCATGCCCGCAACCACGCCCGTGTATTCCGCCTTCGCTCCGTGCAAGCGGACCAGGATAATATCGCCCTTGGGTCCGTTCACATTGTGGAGCACGCCCAGAACTTCCACGTCCATCGATTCCGGTTTAACACCTTGGAATACGGTGAGAGCGTAGCCGCGCATGCCGGGATGAATTTGATCCACCGGGATCGTCGGCTGCGAGGTTTGGGCGGACAGGCTGCTTGTAGATAGGGAAAGACCCAGGACGAGGAGCGCTAGACCAACTTTTTTCATGTAAAGCCCCGACACGGGACCCGCCAACAGTCCCTGTACAGATTAGACTCTGACCAACTGCGACTCGTTGCACGGGGGGAAAATATCTGGGACCGGGCAAAACATCCCAATTGCGAATCCTTGCGTCTATACTAGCACAGGGACTTTTCGGGGTTCACCATGTTTAATCGTTACAAAGATAAGACTTTAGATCGCCCAACCGGCGGCCCGGCAGGAGGAACTCTGGCCTGGTTGGTCTGTATCGCGCTTCTCGGAAGTTCGTTATCTGCCGCCGCTCAGGATCAGCAAGGTTCTACGCCAGCCACCCAGACGCAATCCTCATCGCAGACGCCGGACAATGGCAAGCCCAAGCAGGATGTACCCGCCGAGGCTGGTGGTCCCGGCGACAATGTGGGACCGTACGCCATCCCGAAGAAGAAAGTCGAAGATGCCCCGCCACCTCCACCGGTCGCACCCAAGAAGCTGGACGATATTCCCGACTATTCGTTGAAGGTGAACGTGCCACTGGTCAACGTGGACGTGCTCGTCACTACCAAAGACGGACAGTTCATTCCCGGGCTAAAGCAGGATAATTTCCGCATTCTGGAAGACGGCGTCCCACAGAAAGTAACGCACTTTAACGTGTCGCAGGCGCCGATTACGGCCGTCCTGCTGGTCGAGTTTGCCTCGACGACCTGGCCGCTCCTGGTCGACACTCTGAACGCATCCTACGCTTTTGCAAATAGTCTGAAAAAAGATGACTGGATTGCCGTCACTTACTACGACATGCAGCCGCACATTCTCGTGGACTTCACGCAAGATCGAAGAGCCGTGTACGGGGCGCTCAACCAGATGCGCATTCCCGGCTTCGCCGAGACCAACGAGTTTGACGCACTCTACGACACGCTGGACCGGTTGGATCGCGTCGAAGGCAAGAAGTACGTCATCCTCATCTCGACCGGCGTCGATACCTTCAGCAAACTGACTCTCGACAAGATCACCAAAAAAATCAAAGACACCAAAGACATCACGATCTTTCCGGTCAGCATCGGATGGGCGTTGCGGGAATACTGCGAGGTCCACCACTGCACAGGCGTATCCCACGGAATCGCCAGCCCACACATCCAGACCATCGACTATCTACAGGCCGACAACGAATTGAAGACCTTTGCGGCCATGACTGGAGGCCGCGCCTACTTCCCGCGCTTCACCGCGGAGTTTGGCGAGGACTTCCAGCAGATCGGCGAGGACATCCGCAAGCAGTACACGTTGTCCTATGCCCCGACCAACTCGAAGCTCGACGGAACCTACCGCAAACTCAAGGTCCAGGTGATTGCGCCCGACGGAGGTCCGTTGAAAGTAAAAGACCAAAAGGGCAAAGACGTGAAGATCGATGTAGTCGCGCGCGACGGCTACACCGCGAAACATACCGTGGATTAACGGATCGTTTTCCGTTTGTAAAGAACTGGTTAATTTGTGCCGGAAACCCCCCGTTTCCGGCACGGCTGTTGTATGCTTCCCAGGCGCATTTCTGCTCGTTCCGGCCTACAGTCTAAAGAAAGTTAAGGAGTTCACCTTGCCCAGGAAATTTCTTCTCGCTGTGGTTTTTCTCTGGTTCGCGATTTCCAGCTTTTCGCTCGGCCAGACGACTCAACGTTTGACTCATCAACCGCCCGACGGCGCTGGCATCTGCTTTCTGCTGACGGATGCCACCGTGCTGTGTCAGGGCAACTCCGAATCGGACTTTTATAAGCTGACTCCCGACAACACGGGAAGCTATGTCAGCGGGACATGGGCAAAGATGGCGAGCCTACCCGCTGGATACGTTCCCGATGCCTTCGCTTCCGCCGTTCTCCCCGATGGACGCGTCGTGATTACGGGCGGCGAATATCTGAATGGCGCTTTCACCTTGACGAATCTGGGTGCGATTTACGATCCCAAGGCGAATACGTGGACCAATCTTCCGCCTCCGGCCGCCTGGAAATACATTGGCGATTCGCCCTCCGCGGTGTTGCCCAACGGAATATTCATCGTAGGAAACAAGCTGAATAAGACGATGGCGATGCTGAATCCTAAAACGCTAGCGTGGACAGTGCTGCCGGGAACTGGCAAAAGCGACTTCGACGCCGAAGAAGGCTGGACGCTGTTGCCCGATGGATCGATCCTGACTATGGACGTGAAGAACGCCCCCAACTCGGAGCGGTTTGTGTCGTCCACCAAAACGTGGAGCACCGCGGGCAGCACGATCGTCGATCTGCACTCGCCGTCGCCCTTCGGTTGCATCCGCTACGGCCCGAATGGGTCGCTTTGTTATTACCCACCTGGGGAGATCGGTCCCGCGATTCTGCGTCCGGACGGCACCGTTTTCGCCACTGGGTCGAACTCCAGCACGGGCAGCGGTGCGGGTCATACGGCGATCTACGACATCGCGACCAAAACATGGGCCGTCGGCCCTGACTTTCCGAATGGCGACAATGCCGGCGATTCATTCGCGGCGCTGCTGCCGAACGGCGACGTACTGGTCGAGGGTATCTTCGCGTCCTATTTGTGGGATGGCGTAGCTCTGACGCAAACGCTTTCGACGCCGGGCAGTCTGATGATGCTTCCGACCGGACAAGTGCTGGTCGGCGGCACGGAAGTCTACAACCCGGCGGGAACCTATCAGGCCGCATGGGCGCCCACGATTAAGACCGTCGCCACCAGCGTGACGCGCGGATCTACCTACAAGATCACCGGCACGCAGTTCAACGGGCTTTCTCAGGCAGCCGCGTTCGGCGATGAGTTCGAAACCGCGACCAACTACCCGCTGGTGCGGATCACCAACACCAGCACCGGACACGTCTTCTACGCCAAAACCCACAACCACAGCACCATGGGAGTGGCCACGGGATCGGCGATCGTTTCGACGAACTTCGACGTGCCCGCGACCATGGAGTCGGGAGCCAGCACCCTCCAGGTCGTAACGAACGGGATTCCCTCCGCCGCGGTAAGCATCACGGTGAACTAGAGCTTGTTTTGGTGGATCAAGCCCCCGGAGTTTGGGGGGCTTTTCTTTTGAATCTCAGTGCACGTGAAAAAAGTGATCGAGCAGGAAGAAGACTCCCGCGCCCACGAAGACCAGCAGCGCCATCTTCATCGCCGGCTCTTTGTTGACTTCTGGAATCAGGTCCGAGGCCGCCACGTAGATCGTCACTCCCGCCGCCAGGGGTAGCCCCGCGCCCACGTGATGGCGGAACAGCGCCATGGTCAAAACTCCCGCAAGTGTCGATCCACCTAGCACTACCGACGCGCCCCACGCCGTGCCCCGGCTGCGCCCGCTGGCCAGCATGACAGAACTCACGGTGAATCCTTCAGGGATCTTGTGCAGAAAAATTGCAAGAAAGATCAACCAGCCCAGCCAGTTCGATACCAGAAATCCCGAGGCAATGGCGATACCGTCGAAGAACGTATGAATGATGAGTCCGAGCAGCACGGAGTATCCCTTGTTGCGAGTGATGAACTCGTCGTGATGCGTCTCTTCGCCAAAGTGGAAGTGCGGCGTGACCGTGTGCTCGAAGAAATGGATGATCAGGTAGCCGAGCAGAACCAGAAGCGCCGCCGGGCGTCCACGCAGTTCGAGGCTCTCAGGAACCATCTCCACCAAAGCGGTGGCCAGCATGAATCCCGCGCCCAGCGCGACAAAGTAGCGCAGGTAACGCCGCTCCCAATGCCGCTGCACGATGATCGCGCCGCCGAACACATTGGCGGCGGCCGCAGTCAGGCCGAGAAGCACGCTGGTGGCAATGGCATTCATAGGATGATTACGTTGGGTACTGCTACTTCTTTTGTGCCGCTGCGGTTTGCTTCTCTAGTTCGGACAGAGAATGCCTGTTCCCGCTCCATCACGTAATTCTTATAGCCTGCGGAATCGATGTATGGGTTCGCCCCGCCGGCATTCAGTCTTGCGTACTTCGCTTCCATCCCGAAGTAGCTGCCATGAGCGCCGAGAAAGACGTCGCAGGGAAGCGACTTGAGCACGCGAAAGCCGCGTGCATAATCGTCGGCGATCTCGGGATAGCGCGTATTGTTCACCAACTTGTATCCGGGATTGACGTTCGGGCTACCGACAATCACGACGTCGTAAGACTTGCCCGCGTCGCTGACTTTCAAACTCCAAGTAGTGCAGCCGCGGGTATGCCCGGCGGTCTTGTGAGCAGTCAGCACAGCGTCGCCGAGTCTCACCTGGTCGCCATCGCGGAGCACCTGATCCACTTTGGCCGCCGGATACTGCAGCGGTCGCATCGTCTCCATACTGGAAGTCGCTTTTGCCACCAGATTCGACGACGCCCACATCTCCATCCATGACCATGTATTTGGCGCCGGTCAGTTTCTTGATCTCAGCGCTACCCGCGTCGTGGTCGAAGTGCGCATGGCTGATCAGCAGAATCTTCACATCACTGAAATGAAACCCCAACTTCTCAACGCTCTCGCGGATCAGCGGGACCGAGGTCTTCAGATTGCTGTTGATCAGAATGTGCCCGGCAGGTGTCGTAATCAGATAGGAGGCCAACCCGCGGCTGCCCACGTAGTAGATATTGCCGATCATGCGATGTGCAGGGAAGGGTTCACTCCACTCTGCGTTGCCGAGAGTGGCGTTGACAGGCGCAGCGTTTGCTTGCGCGAACAGGCTGCTGGCCAGCGTCAAGGCCGCACCCAACAGGATCAAGCGGTTGAGCATATGGGGAAGAGTATACGGCGGTGCGACCCAACTATCCGCTGTGCCGGATGTGCATCACGTCGCCATCCTGCACAATGTAGTCCTTGCCTTCCAGGCGGAGCGTACCTTTTGCCCGGGCATTGGCTTCTGAACCGGCTTCGAGCAACTGGTCCCAGCGTATGGTTTCCGCGCGGATGAAGTGCTTTTCGAGATCGGAGTGAATGGCGCCAGCCGCTTCCTGGGCCCGGCTCCGGGCAGGAACCTGCCAGGCACGGCATTCGTCTTCGCCGGCGGTGAAGAATGAAATCAGCCCCAACAGCTTGTAGGTCGTGCGGATGAGGCGCACCAGTCCACTTTCTGTCAGGCCATAGCTCGAAAGAAACTCGGCCGCATCAGCGTCGCTCATTTCGGCGAGCTCTGCTTCGACCTTCCCGCAGATCGCCGTGGCCGCCGCGTTCGGGCGGGCAGCAATCTCCGTGAGCTTGTATTTGCTCACCGCTTCCTCGAGTTCCTTGCCCAACTCGGTCGACTCGCCAATATTCAGCACATAAAAAATAGGCTTCTCGCTCAGGAACATGAAGCCGCGCAGGCGCTTCTTGTCCTCCGGCGTCATCTCCATTTCGCGCAGCGGCTTTTCCGATCCCAGATGCGCATTGGCCCGTTTCAGCAACTCGAATTCTTTTTCGAGCTCCGGCGTCTTCATCTTCTTCAGATCTTTTTCCAGACGCTCCAGGCGCTTTTCGATCTGGCCAAGATCGCTGACCATCAGATCGAATTCGACATTCTTAATGTCACGCAGCGGATCAATCTCCGCGACAAGCGGAACCGCAGGGTCCTCAAACACTCGCACTACGTGGGCAAGCGCGTCCACCTGGCGCAAATGCCCGATGTAAGCGGTCTCCTTTAGGGCGTCCTGGCCTATCGCGCCAACGTCCACGTACTCAACCGAGGTGTGCGTCAGCTTCTTGGGGTTATACAGAGCCGCCAGGCGATCGAGTCGGTCGTCCGGAACCTTCGCGACGCCGATGTGCGCCTCGCGCGGATTGCTGGCCTGCGCAGAAAGATGTGCCTTGGTCAGAATGCGGAACAACGATGTCTTGCCTACCTGGGGCAGGCCAATAATGCCGGTTTTCATAGGAAGCTCTTAGCTTTTAGCTCTTGGCTCTTAGCTTGTTTGAAATAAGGACAGGTTTGATTGCGCGCTCAGCGAGCGTCAGACAACCTTTAAGCATAAATGATCTCAGTCAGATTGCCCAAACAGGCCGTATCGGGGATTTACGGCCGTTCCGCCGGAAAATTCAGCCGTAGTCCAACGCGATACAACAGCGGCGGTCCAATATTGAAGAGCGATCCGGTCGCCGTAGGAGTATTGGCAACGTTGTAGCGCTCGTCGGTAAGATTCTCGGCCGCGGCGAAGACTTCGAGGTTGCGGGTAAGGTTCCGCCCGACCTGCAGAGTCCATCGTGTAGAAGGCGCCCAGAGGATACAGGTTCTGGTCGTCGTCGAACTGGTTGCCCACGAAGCGTCCCTGCACGCTCACCATGATTCGCGACGGATTCCAGTAGCGGGCTTCCCAGGTAAACACGTTGCGCGGAACCTGCGCGACATCCTTCCCCAGAAGCGATACCTCGCCCGGCGGCACCGTGTAATTCACGACGGTCGCCGCCGTGAACGCGTAGCCCGCGGAGATTTGGATGTCGCGGCCGACGTGCATCACACCGTCAAGTTCCACGCCCCGCGAGCGAATCCTTCCCAGATTTTGCTTTTGCCGCAGCACTGGAGACGACGTCGGATCGATCGTGACATTCTCCACCGGATCCACAATGTCGCTCCAGAAAAATGTTCCCCGCAGATCGAGCCTGTGATCCAGCGTGGTGACGTTGACTCCCGCCTCCGCTCCGGTCAGACGCTCGGCATTGAGATAAGGATTGTTCAGTGTAAGAACGTTCGCGAGGCGGAAGCTGCGATACAACTCGTTCAAGGTTGGCGCGCGGAAAGCGCGGTACATCGATCCCGTGACCGACACGTTGCGGCCCACAGAACGAAGCACCGAGAGCCGCGGACTGAATGCGTAGTCACTGCGCGAGGGATACAACACGTTCGCAGAAGGGCAGGTGCCGTTGACGGGCGTGCAGATCGAACTCGCGTTGAAATTGTTCCAGTCATCAAAGCGGCCTGCCAGAATGACCGTCCATTTGTTCCAATGAATCAGGTCTTCTCCGAACAAGCCCAGTATTCGTTGCCGCCCTCCGGAGGCGTTGTTCCGCGTGTGTGTGCCCGAAGAAAAAAGCTGTTCGTCGCTGGCCCCCATGACCTCCATCAGGTCCCCGCCTGCGATCAGCGTCTGATGTTTGCCAAGAAGATGCGTCCACTGCGCGTCCCCCCCGCCAACCTGCTCCGGAACGTATTGAATATTGGTCAGGGACTCGCTATTCCGATCGGCCGCCACCGAGGAGAATCGCTGGTCGTATCCCTGCACCAGGCCGTAAGCGCGAAAGCTCAGAGAGTCGTTGCTGCCGAATTGTTCATCCACTCCCACCGCGCCTTCGCCCATCTGCGTGTCGTTGATCTGAATCGGTGTGCCGTTATTGCGGAACTCGGTGTAAAAACTGCCGCGCCCAAAGATCCGGCCCTTCTCTCCCAGTTGATGGCCCACGGTAAGTTCCACTGCCGCGTCCTCAGAATTCGCCGGAGTATCCACGGTTCCGCGCTGCCATGTCGGCACAATGATGTAGCCGTCCGTGCGAAACATTTCCGAAGCCAGCGACAAGTCCCACTTTCCCGCACGAGTTCCGGTCCAGAAAGAAAGATCCGGCGTGCGCTCGTTGCCATACGACGTCTCCAGGCTGAAAGCGGGATGCTCGGGTTGCCGAGTGATGAACTGCACAACTCCGCCCAGTGCGTCGCTGCCATATAGATTGGATGCCCCGCCACGGAATACTTCTACGTTGGCGAGAGCTGCCCGCGGCACGCGATCCCAGTAGACCCAGCCTCCGAAGGCATCAACCAGTGGAAGCCCATCTTCGAGTACAAGCGCGCGGCTGGCAGCGCTCCCACCCAGCCCCCGCAGCGACACTCCTTGATTGGAGGCATTTCCTGTGCGGCTATCGGAGCGGCGATACAGCGAAAATCCCGGTACCTGTCGCAACACGTCGTCCGTGCGCAACGCTGGAGTCGCAGCCACGTCGCTGCTCGTGAGCAACACCGTGCTGCCCGGAGTGTCCGAAAGTCGCATTTGCGTGCGCGCCGCCGAAACCGTTACCTGTTCGCTGGCCGAAGCCGGCTGAAGGACAATCTCAAGATCCACCGTCGCGTTCTGTGCGGCGTTCCACGATCGGCGAGCCGTACCGAATCCCTCGCCGCTGACCTCAACCGTTCCGGCGCTGGCTGGAACGCCGAGGAACTCAAAATGTCCGCGGTCGTCACTCGTGGCCTCAGCATGCTGTGACCCCGCCTCTAGCATGACGGACGCGTTGGCAACCACGGCGCCGCTCGAATCGCGTACCGTCCCCTCGACCACAACCGTCTGTGCCGACAGGCATGGAACCGCCAAGGCGCAGGCAATCAGGGCCCAAAGGATGGTGTTTGTTCGACGCAGAATCGGCATGGGAATGACTGTGACTAACTTAGCAGAAGCGCGCACTCTGGGAGCGATTCCCGGAATGGAAATAGGGCAGATAGGCCGTCCAGCAAGCGTTTCAATCCTGTATGTGATCTTAATCACACCCAACCGTGACAGGCAAAATAGGGGGCGCGTTCCACCCGAAATAAGCTCCAGTCATAACAGTTCCGCCGGGCCGTAGGGTTGGCTTCGGGGAATTTGTTGAAAGCTAGCACTGGAGGTCCGCATGTTCGCCAATCCCGCAGCCAGTTGGTATCACAGCAATCAGTACAATGCTCAATCGGAATGCGAACATTGTGGGGGAGTCATTCGCCACGAGCGGTGGTGCATCACGCGTGACGCTCTTGTGCAATACGCCTACGGAGTGGTGCTTGATCCGGAGAAGCTTACGCTTCGCGACCGGCTCATCCTGCATGCGCTCGGTGTGGCGTGGACGGCGGATGTGTGCAAGGGGACCTGCACGCCTACGTAAGGTCTAAGACTAGTTAAGATCTAACGACCTGCTGCCTGCGCGGCCACGGCCAACGGAGCGGAAATGCTCACCGAATCCGGCTGCGTCCAAACCGCCTTGCCACTAGTCAGGTCCAGGCGGTTCATCGTGACCTTCATCTGCCCGTGATCCACCTCGACCAACAGGTAGTGATAGTTGACCAGTTTGCTCTGAAAGGGATCGTCTGGAGCCCGCTCAATGGGATACGCATGCGCCCCACCTCCGCCCGACACAAAATAAGTCACGCCGCCATGCTCATGGCGCTCATAGTTGTGGACGTGTCCTGAGAACACCACGATTCGATAATGGGCGTGGGCCTGTCGCGCCTCCAAAGTTTTCGCGAGCGCCTGTTCCGGAGCCCGTGCCGAGTGGCCACCCCCAAACGCCTTCGCGTCTGACGAACTCGTATAGGGCGGATGATGAAACATCAGAAATACGAAATCCACATCAGACGGAACATGATCGAGTTTGTCCGCCAGCCAGAGCCCCTGCGGACCCGCCGCTTCTTCCAGAGAGCTGTCGAGCACCAGCACCAGCGCATTGGCCGCGCGCACCGAATAGTAGCGGCTGTTCTTCAAATCGGGGAAGCGCTGGAAATAGTTGCCCAGCGCGACGGTGGGGTCTCCGTGCAGGTCATGGTTGCCTAGCGCCGGATAGACGGGGATCTTCTTTTCGCGGAAGACACTGGTCTCGCTGTCCCAGACCTTCCAATCGTTGGCGTCGAATCCGTTGTAGACGATGTCACCGGTGAAACAAATGAACGACGGGTTCACGTCGCCAATGGCCTTTACCAGTGCAACGCGTGCCTGAGGGTTCGCCGCTTCCGTGTCATTCGGATCGTGGAAGCGCGTGTCTCCATACGCGATGAAGCGAAACGGCGTCTTCGCGTCCAGCCGCAGGTCGACAATCGATGTCTGCGCGCTCGATTTCTTGGTGCAGCACGTCAGCGCGACCAGTGTCGCACTGGCGCACAATACGATCACGGCTTGTGAAAAACGTGTGCCTCGCGATTTCATCATTGAAAATGTGCTCCCAATCGAAGCCCTATTCTCCCGCACTCAGAACTTGAAGCGCAGCATGAACTGAATCTGCCGCGGCAAGCCCGTGCCGGTATTGGGCGAGGCCGCATTGTCGTTGTTGTTGTTAAAGTTCACCGTCGAACTGATCACGCCGAAGGTTGAGTCTGCGGACAGGTTGCTCGCCGTCTGTCCGGGCGTGTAGACCAGCGTGAAGTTGCCCGGATCGCCCAGTTGGACGTGGTTGAAGATGTTGAACGCTTGTACCGCAAACTCCATCGCCACCCGCTCCGTGAGCTTCGTCTCCTTGGTAAGTGCCATATCGATCTGCCAGGAATTCAAGGCGCGAATCAGTCCGTTTCCCGCATCGCCATAGCGCAGGAAGTTCCCGTTTGCATCCAGCGGCGGCGCTTGAAATGCCGCGGCATTGATCAGAGGCGCACCCAGGGTCGCCGGCGTGGCGGGCCGGGGATTGGGCAGGGTCAGCGGCACTCCCGGAATGACGTCGGGTCGTTGGTTGGTCTGGTCGTTGCCGTCGGGCAAGTAGGTAGCTGTAAGGAAGTCCGGCAAACGGTCCCGAGCTGATGCCGCCACTGAGGTCCATCTGAACGGTTAGCGGATGCCCTGTATGCCACAGACCGATGCTGCTCAAACTCCAGCCTCCAACGAATTTTCCCAGCACCCCGGGACTATTCAAGTAAGGCTTGCCCGGCGCCAAATGGGAGGTCATAGACCGCGTTGACCGTGACATTGTTGCGCACATCGAAGACGCTGGGTCCTTTGTCGCAGTGCAGACAATTCACGTTCTCCGGCCCGTTGGATTCGCCTCCACCGACCGATCCGTCGTTGATGGAATGCGACCACGTGTACCGCGACTGAAACGATAGTCCTTGGCTGAAGCGGCGTTCCAGAGAGAGCCCCAAGGCGTTGTACGTGCTCGCGCCCACATCGTGCTTGTAGTCCACGGATCCAAACGGATCGGACGTGGTCAATCCCGGAGTACCATTCGGATCTGGAAGATAGTACTGATCCAGTGGCCGAACGCAGTCGGTGCCAACCCCGACCGGACCATTCAGCGTGACGGGGCTCGAACAGAGATTCACCGCGCCACGAGAGAACAGGCGTACACCGCGGCTCCCGAGATACTGTGCAGAGACCAGGAAGTTAGCGGGCAACTCGTGATCGACGGTCAGCCCCCAAGTCTCAGAATACAAGTCGCGGCGGTCTTGCCGCTGCAGGGCGCGAGGGTGCGAAGCCTGTTTTTCAGCGGCTACGCCCGAAAGATCCGGAGTCGTTTGTTCAAAGGCCGGGTCCAGCGGAATTTGCTGGTTGACCTTTACGCGGAAGGTATCACTCTCAAGCCCAGCATTTAGGTCATCGTTCTGAGCGGCTCCACTGTAGATGCCAAAGCCTGCCCGAAAAACAGTCTTGCCGTGAAGTTGGCTCGGCGCCCAAGCCATGGCGATCCGCGGATCAAAGTTCGTGTAGTCCGCATTGTATAAGGCCGGATTCCTGGGGCAGGGAGGAGTATTGATCGGACCTAAGTTCGCCGGCACCGGGTAGGTATTAAAGGACCCGGATCCCAGGCAGACTCCGTGAAACTGATTGATGTCGAAGACCGTGGTCCGGTTCGTCGCCTCATGAGCAACCCCGTAATATTCCCAGCGCAGCCCTGCGGTCACAGTCAGAGTCGGAGTCGCTTTCCACTCATCCTGGAAGTACGGCATGTAGAACGTCCGGCGCAAACCATGGCAGCACCACGGAGCGATGTATGTGATGTTCGACAGCAAGGCGTTCGCCATGTCATCAGGGCTCGCAAAGCTCAGCACGTTGTCCGCGGTTTGCCCCTGATTGAGCCGGACCCGCCGGATCTCCATCCCAGTCTTGAAAGCATGCCGTCCATGCGTCCAGGTCAGGTTGTCGACCACTCCGTAGGTTGTGCCGATTTCAATGTCGGCCGTGTTGTCGTTCAAGCCTACGAAAGTTAGCTGTGCTGACCGCAAACGGAAGCGCGCTCGCCTGCGGATTGTGATAAGGCGACGCGATTGATGTAGACCTTAGCCTCGTTGAAAAGTTGCGGCGTGAAAGTGTGCTCCAGCGCCACCAAGTAGTTCGCCGGGTGATTGATGGTTTGTAGTTTGTCTTCCGGCAGGCTGCTGCCATTAGGAGCATCTACCAGGCTGATGTCGCGCTGCGCACGCCCGTAGAGCAGATGTGTTTCCATTAATCTTATAGTCCACCCGCGCCAGCCACGTATCTTCGTGGATGGTCGTCGGCGTCGCGGCCGTTATCAGGTCAGCGTTCGGGTCTGATGTCGCCGAGAACGCTGTATCCGGATAGGTGAAACGCGGCGCACAACCCCCGATCGTTCCCACCGAAGCACGCCACGGATACGCCTGCATGATGTTACACATTTGCGGCGAGGTCGTCAGAACATACTGCTGGTAGGGAACCGTGAGCGTGCCCGTCGACAGCTGGCCGCAGCAGATCCCGGACGGAACCGCGAATTGGTTCGTGGTCGACTGCAATTGCCGCAGCCCTTCATAGTTGATGAACAAGAAGAGCTTGTCCTTCTTGATCGGCCCGCCCAGCGTCATTCCATACTGCCCCATGCGAAACGGAGGCACCGCCGGATTTCCCTGCAGGTTGTAGTCGTTGAAGTTCCGTGCATCGAATACGGAGTTTCTCAGATATCCGTAGGCCGTACCGTGCCACTCATTCGTCCCCGACTTGGTTACCACGTCGATCTGTCCGCCCGCTTGCGTCCCGTACTCCGCATCATACAGGGCGCTGTTGACCCGATATTCTTGAATGGCGTCCTGCGAAATCTGCAAACGCGTTTGTGACTTTTGTGCCTGCTCCTGGATGCCTCCAGCGTCGACGCCATCGAATGAAAAGTTGTTATCGTCGCGCGCCCGCCCGGCGAAGCGGATGGTCCGCTGGTCGCCGCCGCCGTCATCCTGCGCGAACGGCGCAAGCAATGTGAAACTGGCCCAGTCGCGTCCATTGTTGGGAAGCTCTGAGATCTGGGTCGTGTCTATGACCGTTTCAGCCGCAGCCGTAGTACGATCTGCTGCTGCGAGCGATGCCTTCACCTCGATCTGCTCGGTAGTCGCTCCCACCGCAAGCTGCACGTCCAACGTACGCGTTTGTCCGACTCGCAGGATGGTGTCTTCGATCACTTTGGTGGTGAAGCCAGTATTCGAGACCGTCACCGTGTAAGCCCCGATCGCCAGTCCGGGAAAACGGTAATAGCCCCTCGAATTCGTTTTCTGTTCCTGGCTTAGTCCAGTGTCAGCCGCGACCACCTTCACATCGGCGCCTACGATCACCCCGCCCGAGGGATCAGTGACCGTGCCTTCAAGCACCGCACGATCCACCTGCCCAAACGCGGCCGGACTTCCAGCTACCAGCAGCAACGCGCCCAGCATCAACGCGGCTAGAATTCGAAACGATAGGGAAGCAGTCGATCGGCACTGATCTAGAGTCATGGCTTCAGCTCCTCATGGCAGAATTGCGATCATTAAAGGAAGACGCTGTGTCGGCAGAGCTTCTGCAGTGCCCTGAATAGCGGCAGCGCTTCAGAACATCTATGACCGATCACTTGCAAAGAATGGACTTGATGACCGCAAATCCTAGAGTCGCCGTGTGACGCAGGAATGAACGGAACGTTAATATTTTTTCAGGTTGCCGATCGTCCTCGGCTCTAAACTAAGAGCTACAGACGTCCCGACCAATCCGATGAAGCTGCTGATCGTGGAAGATGAAGCGCGCATGGCCGACCTTGCTCCGCAAGGGACTGACCGAGGAAGGTCACATGGCGACGTGTGCCTCCGACGGTGCCGAGGGCCTTGCCCTGGCGAAGTCCTACGAATTCGACGTCATCATTCTCGACGTGATGATGCCCAAGCTCAGTGGATACGAACTCGCCAAGCGTCTGCGGGCGGAAAAAATTCGGACCCCCATCCTCATGCTGACCGCCCGCGACTCGGTCCCCGACATCGTCAAGGGACTCGACCTGGGCGCCGACGACTACATGACCAAACCGTTTTCCTTCGATGAACTGGTGGCGCGCCTGCGCGCCGTGAAACGCCGCGCCCTGGTGGCGCAGGACACGAACCTGCGCGTGGCCGACCTGGTTCTCGATCCCGCCAGCCGCGAAGTTCAGCGCGGCGAAGAACGAGTTTCCCTGACCCGCACGGAATACAATCTGCTCGAACGCCTCATGTACCGCGCCGGCAAGGTGGTTTCCCGACGCTCTCTGATTGAATCGGTCTGGGGATTTGACCGCGACATCGAAGAAAATACTCTCGACGCCTTCATGCGCCTGTTGCGCAACAAGATCGATCCGCCCGGCCGCCCCAAACTAATTCACACGGTTCGCGGAGTCGGCTACATGATTCGCCCGGATGGTCAGGCATGAAAAGACAAGCATGAGAAGAAGCATGAGAAGACTCTCCATTGGCCTTCGCCTCACGCTCTGGTATCTGGCGATTTTCGCCCTAGCCCAGCTCATCTTCGGCGCGGGCATGTGGCTCATCCTGCGCCACAATCTCTACGACCTGGTCGACGACGGCCTTGAAGCTCAAGTCGACGATCTAAAGAATTTTCTGCAGACGCAGCCTCCGGATCGCTCTCTCGCCAAGCTGCAGGAGGAAGTGCACGAGACCTACGCCATCGAGCACTCCGGCGATTACTTCGAACTCTATACGCGACAACAACCAGCTGATTTATCGTTCGGCGTTCGTGCAGGCGCACCAGTCATCTCTGTTGCCGCCCGATCAGATCAAGCGACCCATCAACCGAACCCGCCGGATCGATGGCCGCGCCTATCCGCTTTATCTTTCAAAAGCTAGAAGTCAATGGCCGCGTGTACACCGTGGAGATGGGAGTCCCCGCCGGGGATGCGGTCGAAACTCTCCACCTCTTCCGTTTCTATCTGCTGATGTTCGCCCCGGTCCTGTTGCTGTTGGCCGCTGGTGGTGGCTACTGGTTGAGCCGACGAGCTCTCTCTCCGGTGGATGCCTTGGTGCGAACCGCGCGCGAGGTCAGCGGAACCAATCTCAGCTCACGGTCTGCAGAAGCTGGAGACCGGCGACGAACTGCAGCGCCTCTCTGACACTTTGAATGAAATGCTCGACCGGATCGAATCCGCATTCCAGCGCATCACCCAGTTCACCGCCGACGCTTCCCACGAACTGAGAACACCTGTCTCCCTCATTCGCACCGAGGCCGAACTGGCCTTGCGCCGCTCCCGCGGCGAAGCCGAATACAAAGAATCTCTTCGCCACATCCTGCTGGAAGCGGAACGCACCACCGTCCTGATTGAACAATTACTCTCTATGGCCCGCGCCGATTCCGGCCGCGAAACACTCAACCTGCAACCCGTCGATCTGCGCCACACGCTGCGCAGCGTCGTCGACGGATGGCAGCAAGTCGCCACCATCCGCAACCTGCAATTCTCGACGACCCTCGACGACCAGACTTCCTATGTCCAGGGCGACGAAACCCTGCTTCGCCGGCTGGCCGATATCCTGCTCGACAACGCGTTCAAGTACACATCCTCGCCCGGCGAGGTTCACCTTTCGCTCGAGCAGAAGGCCGCGAACGCCGTCCTCACGGTGCGGGACTCAGGAGTAGGAATCGCCGAGGAAGATCAGACCAAAATTTTCGAACGCTTCTACCGCGTCGACAAAGCGCGCAGCCGCGCCCAAGGCGGCACGGGCCTCGGCTTGGCCATCGCGCAATGGATCGTCACCCAGCACCGCGGCTCCATCGCAGTCGAAAGTCGCCCTGGGCAGGGCTCGACGTTCCGCGTAGAATTGCCGCTAACCACCGCGCCCGTGCAGAATCCGCAACCCGCGTGATCCATATTCAAAATTACCAATGCCTGCCGTACAATGGAAAAGCCCTTCCAAGCCGGGATGGCGGAACTGGCAGACGCAGCGGACTCAAAATCCGCCGACCTTCGGGTCTTGGGGGTTCGACTCCCCCTCCCGGCACCAACCCCAAAAGCCCACAGAATAAGCGGCTAGCTGGTGCTAGCTCCCGCATGAGATGCACCTCTGGAGCAGACGCAGCGGATTTCGCGTCATATATAGTCACGAATGAAAATCTATCACATTGAAATCCATAGGTTTATGGACACCTACTGTAGTAGGTGTGGCTTACACGTCAGTTACACATTTTCAGATTCGCACCGCCTTTCAAGGGAATGAAGATGGTGGGACTACGCATCAACCTTGGCGGCAAGGGTCACGTTCTACAAGCGTTCAAACCATAGCCTGTGGTGCTCAACACGGATGAGGACAAGGTGGGAAGCTATTTCGATGAGGACGGGAGCCGCCGGTAGCGATATCCCCGAGGTTTGAGCTGCTGATTCACGTAGGTGCCTTTGGAGTCGGCGGCGAGGAATGCGGTGTATTCCTCGCCGGGCACGTCAAAGTATTGATAGACCTCGCCCGATTGACGAAACTCCAGTTCCAGCACGCGTTCCTCGGGAGCGTAGCCGATGCTGGCGATACTGCTGGACTCTACCGGAACTCTCTGCATTCTCGAATCGAGCCTTCCGGGTGCGCTCTCTCCTTAGATGCGAATGACGTCAAGGAAGGAACTCGCCCACTTGTCTAGACGGTCACAACCGGACGCTTGCACCTTCATCCACTGCGCCCCGAAGACCGCGAAAATTCGAGTCACGCCCACAAGCAAGACATTGGCGCAGCAACTAGACGGTCGCCGAAGGGGACCGGCCTTCCGCCATCGTAGAGAACCACTCCCAGCTTGAAGTTATCGCCGCAGGCCTCCGCCAACTTTCGGAGTCCCTTGAAGTCGCCAGCATTCACGGTAGCGCTCGCCTTGACTTCGATACCGACCAATGCGCCACTTCCCGCTTCAATCACAAGGTCAACCTCGTCCTGGTCTTTGTCCCGGTAGTGGTATAAAACGCAGCTCTCACCAAACCAAGACGCCTGTTTCAACACCTCAGAGAAAACAAACGTTTCCAGCAATGGTCCGAAGATTGAACGGTCTTTCGCAACCCGCTCCGCACTAGCTCCTAAGAGTGCGCCGAGCAGACCGGAATCAAGGAAGTGCAGCTTGGGCGTCTTTACCAGGCGCTTCAGCTGGTTCCGAAACCACGGCTCCACCCGACGAACGAGAAACAACTGTTCCAGGATGGCGACGTATTTCCTTGTGGTCTTGTCGTCAAACCCCACTTGGCCGCCTATCTGTGTGAAATTGGTGAGCTGGCCAGAATGGTGTGCAAGAACCTGTAGCAGACGCGGCATTTGGTCGAGTTTTTCCACGTCGGCAACCTCGCGCACATCCCGCTGCACGATGGCTCTTACATAATCGCGTGCCCATGTCTGGCGTCGTTTTGGATCTTCGCGTCGCAGCATTTCGGGGTAGCCGCCAGTCAGCACGGCTTGTACTAGGTCTTTGCCGATCATCTGGCTCCGCGGGTTTGCCAAGTTTGCTATCGAACGCTGCTTTGAGGAACCCAGGCTTCTTGCCTCGGATTTCAGCCCGCGAGAGGGGCAGA
This sequence comes from uncultured Acidobacteriaceae bacterium, assembly GCA_963788555.1. Classification (GTDB taxonomy): domain Bacteria; phylum Acidobacteriota; class Terriglobia; order Terriglobales; family Acidobacteriaceae; genus Sulfotelmatobacter. The sequence goes on from CAWBHM010000009.1 coordinate 928,744, forward strand.
AGGCTCACGATCTCCATGCGGCCAGCTAGACTCTCCGAGACTTGAGGCAGAGTGAGAATATTGGCTGAGCCCGTCAACAGAAACCGGCCGGCCGGCGATCATCATCCACTGACTTCTTGATGGCCCGGAGAAGGTCGGGCACTCGCTGTACTTCGTCAATGGTCGTTCGATCGAGAGCGCGCACCAACCCAGTGGGATCGCTGCGTGCCGCAGCCAGCACCGTGTCGTCGTCCATGGTGATGAATTCGCGTTTGCCCCCGACTAAATCGCGGACCAGCGTGGTCTTGCCGCACTGGCGCGGCCCCGTAACCATGACGACCGGCGTATCCTTGAGCGCGGTGGCCACCAGTTCGGCGGAAAAGCGAGGAAAGAGCGCGTGATCGGTATCGTCCATGCCGGGTGAAGGCTCCGTCTGATTCGGATTAATGGCTCGTCTATTTCGGATTATAGGCTCGTCTGATCCGGAATGTAACGATGGACAGTACCGGGGCTCATTTCGGCGACTGCAGCACCAATTCGATAGCCGATGGCACCGTAGCCATTTAGTCGCCGGGCGTACATTCGCGCCAGCATCAGCACCTGAGAATCGACATAGTCGTAGACGCGAACGACACGCTTAGCGTCGTGAAGCCGATGGAGACGCCCAACATACTGTTGCAACGTTCCCTTCCAGGAAATCGGCATCGCCAAGAACAAGGTGTCTAGACGAGCATCATCAAAGCCCTCGCCAATGTAACTGCCAGTTGCCAGGATGACTCTTGACTCGCTCTCCGGAACAGCCGCAATCGCCTCCGCAATCGTGCGGCGCTGTTTCTTGCCCATGCCGCCTTTTAGCACAAACACGTTACTCACTTTGCCAGAGAGCGCCGTCTCAAAGTACTTCAAGTGATTGGTCCTGCCTGTGAGAAGCAGCGGTGAGCGCCGGTCACCGACTGCGCGCAGCAGATCGTCAAGGATCATTTCATTGCGAGCACGGTCATCTGCAAGTGCAGCGTACACCTCCTGAATCGTTGTATCGATCCGCTCGGGCGGCATGCAAAACTCAGTCAACCGAGGAACCACTTCATGTTCGAACGGAGTGACTGCGGTCATCGAACGTGCGCTGAGCTTATGTCGTATCGGACCGCACTGCATGTAGATGATCGGGTGGTGTCCATCTTTGCGCTCAGGCGTTGCCGTCAGGCCGAGGACGTACCTCGCCTTTACTTGCTTCATCACCTGCTCAAAGGTGAATGCCGACAGATGGTGGCACTCATCAACAATGACTTGCCCGTACTCGGCGACGAAGTCTTTGACTCCCTCTCTGCCGTGGGTGCTTTGGATGATGGCGATATCCAGGGTGCCACTGCGTTCGCTTTTCCCGCCTCCAATCTGGCCGATTGATTTGTCCGTAAGATTGAGGAACATCGCCAATCTCGCGTGCCACTGATCTAACAATTGTTGGCGGTGAACCAGTACGAGAGTATTCACCCTTCGCGCCGCGATCAGCCATGCGGCCACTGCGGTCTTGCCGAAAGCAGTAGGAGCGCAGAGGATCCCCTCGTCGTGTTCAGCAATCATGGAAACTGCGTACTCGCTGCGACGGGCGCAATTGGCCGCAGAACTCCACGTCAATTGCACGTCCCGCGCACCGCTCGTCACGGATGTCTGGCTTGATGCGATGCGCTTCAAACAGTTCGATTACCTCGGCCAGACACCCACGCGGCAAAGCAATGTGGTTGGCGAGATCCTCGCCGCACGCAATTACTCGCGGCTTGTTGAATGTGGGAAGCCGCATTGCTTGGGCCTTGTAGAATTCAGGATTCTGAAATGCGGCCAAACGAAGCAGACGGTTCAGCATCGCCGAGAGGCAGCCCATTCTTCTCGATATACAGAAGGTTTGCGCGAACGATTTGAACCGCGGGTGGAAACGGTCCTGGTATTGGGCGTTCTATTCTCTTTTGTGACGGCGGCAGCGCCCAGGGATCTTGCTCGGCGTCGTCCATAATGCTGATCCTGACACCGATGAGATCTCCTCGTTTTTGAGCCTCCCGCACGACTGCCTCGACAGCGTCCGCCGACATTCTTTCGACGCTCCCCAGAAATGCCCACTGGTCTGGGTACGGATGGAATTCTGAATCAACAAAGACACTGTTTCCTTCCGCGCGCGGAATCTTTTGCAGAGGTAGAGCGATCAGGTTGCCAAGACCTCCCTTAGGCATCGTGTCCTGATTAGGAAAGAATCGGTCGTAGGACTCCAGACCCAGTTGGTGCCGGAACTCCATGGTTCGAGTGAGAATTGCGCATCCTAGTTTTCGCGCAATGGTCGCGGGAATCGCTCGATTGAAGAATATCCAAACATGGCCGCCGTTCCCTGAGCGAGAACGTTCCAAAACCGCTGGCACATTCATCTCACGACAAGCCACAAGGAAAGCAGCGGCGTCCTTCTGCCAGGTCTTCTTATCGAAATCAACCGCCAGGAGCCAGCAGGTCTCGTCCGGCAAAAGCGGATAGATTCCGACCGTATGATCCCCGACAAGATGGCCTCGCACAACGTCTTGCGTTAGCGGCCTGAACTTTCTAGTCTGGCGATCAACCTTCTTGCGGTCCTTGTCTTTGGCCCGCAGATACGATTTCCAATCGCGATCTGCCCTCGGCATGTATCCGGATCGCCCGTCGGCGCTCTCCCAGCGAATGGCATACACATCGTCACGTCCACGGAAGAGACTGCGAAACAGCTCGATCCGCTGTTGCGCTGTACCCACTGCGGATCTGCGAACGTCTGGCGCTGTGCTTATGATCTGAGGACTCCGGCTGATGGGGCGAGGCTCAGGAATTCGTATACCGTGCTCGATCAAAAGGCCGCGCAGCTGACCATTTTCGGCACGCAGGCGTCGCACCTCCGCCACGGATGCCTCAAGGTTCGGAAACTCGTTGTCAGTTTTGCTCAAGTCAAAGACCTGCCCGGCACTCCGACACTTGACCCCAAAATGATCGCACATCGCCGGCTTCCGCTTGCGCTGGCTTTCGCGTGTAGAGCCAAAGTGGGATGGCTCCTGGTCGTGGTAACCAAAAGCTCTAGCTAACCTTGGCTCGGGATTGCCACATAAACGAGGTTCCTCGAATCGCTTGGCAGCGACGAGGAGAAATCTGCAGACAGGTGCACTGCGTGAAACTGCAAAATTGACAAGAATGCATAGGCAGACGAAGAAGGGAACTCTTGGCGCCGCTCTGACCAGTCAGATAAAAAAACGCCCGAAAGAGCGCGTCCCGCGAGCTTCTTCTTTGCGACATGACCGGTGGAAAACCTTCAAGACCGACACATTTGCTTACACACTTTTACGTCTTGTACAACACAAACTATTTATTATCATAACTATACAGAGATACGCAGCGGACTCAAAATCCGCCGACCTTCGGGTCTTGGGGGTTCGACTCCCCCTCCCGGCACCACTTCAAAAACGCAGTGAATACGCGGCTAGCAAGCCCAGTTCTCTTCATGCGATTAGATCCTGGGCAGACGCAGCGGACTTTTTGTTTTATCATTCACAGTCGTAGTCATATCCCAATGAAATGATTGAGCTTATTCAAGCGTCAGAGCAATCCGGACCTAACCATCTATTACACACTTTCTCGGCAGGAAAGAATTAGGTTTTCCGGTTCTTTCCCCACACTTGACCAATGTGTGGTCCCCTCTGCTCCACAACAACGTCGGCACTGAGGGCGTTTGTGGAAAGAAGCGGCGAGATTCCTTGAAAAATCCGTGAAACTTACACAGTGACTTTCACAGCTTTCATATTCTGCTTCAGCTATGTCTTTTATTTTCAATAGTTAACTGAAATACGCAGGGGACTCAAAATCCGCCGACCTTCGGGTCTTGGGGGTTCGACTCCCCCTCCCGGCACCAACACAAATCCAATGAAAAGCAATGGTTACGCGCCTCGATGAGTCGATGGCTTTGAGGCAGCTCAAACGGTTTTCGATCGACGTTTTTGTCAACAGCCGCATAATCTGACAGTTTTGTGACGGACACCAGCGACACATGAGCGAATCATCCTCGCCGGCGAAAGAGCGGTCACAAGACCGGAATCAGGTCGAGAGCTAAGTTGTTGGTTTGACCAGCATTAATCAAATGGCGGCTGCAACGTGCCTTTGCGGTACCGGTTCCTAGAAACCCAAACCCACCTTTCATCTAGGACGCCCTTTTTATCAACGGAGTGAAACTACCGATCGACGGTGATCCCCATGCGTCCGACGGGCACTTCCCCGAGGTGGGTTTATCGTTCGATGTATGAAAATTCCTACAAGCCGAGTTCTGGCGCGCAATGACTTCCGGGTTGCCCGTGATCTCGGAGTTGTGTCGCTGCACGACGCCTCAATAGATGAGCTTTAGCGAAAACTGAATTTGCCGTGAGGTTCCCGCGGTCTTGCTGATCATGCCAAACCCTGTGCCCGCGATCGTGTTCGCGGGCAGCCCCATGTTGACGATGTTAAACAAATTAAAGAACTCTGCGCGGAATTGCAGGTCCGCTCGCTCCAAACCGCTTTCTCGGTGGCCAATCGGAGTCGTCTTGATGAGCGCAAAATCGAAATCATAATATGCCGGGCCGCGAAATGTATTACGGCCGAGCGTTCCAAAGCGCCCGGAGTTCGGTCCAGTCCCGCCCGAGATCCCGATGGGAATCGAAAAGAAGCTTCCATTGTTCGCGCCCCGCCCAAAATAGTCCTCGCGCGGTCGCGTGGAACTGCCGGCGCTCGAAAGGTCCGGTATTCCGGCCTCGTCCGGGCGGTCCGCGCCAATCGTTCCCGCACCCGTTTGTTGGATTCCCGAATACACCGTAAACGGCGAACCACTCGTGATCGTCGAGATGCTCAGCAACTCCCAGCCCTTCGTCAACACCTTGGTTCGATCCGACTGAAGTCCCAAATGTTCTAAATGCAAGCCCTGGGCTGCGCTCAACGTGAAGGCCTGCGTCACGTCAAAGCTTGACGGCCCTCTTTCCGCTTGTGTATCGAACGGGTCCTGCGGACTAAACAGCGTCACAGCGCCGGTGGACCCCGTCCCTCCCAGGATGCCGCTGACATCATCCAGAGATTTACCCCAGGTATACCCTGCCTGCAATGACGGGCCGCCGTGTCCGACATTTCCCGACAAGGAGGTCTGCAATGCGTTGTAGGACGAGTGCGACGACGCTGTCATCACAGACTCGAATCCGAAACCACCCGTCACCGCTCCCCTGCTGTCGAAGTTTGTGAATCGCGCAAATTCCGGATCCGCTCCGGGATACGCGTTTGGATAGGAGATTCTGGGAAGTCGAAACGCCGATGTTCCGACATACGCGACATCGGCAGTGAGGCCACCGAAAGCCCGTTCCAGGCCCAGCGTCCAAGTCTGCAGGTAGGCATTGCCGAAACGCCGGTCGATCCCGGCGAGACTTAGCAGCGAGAGCTGGTGACTTGGCGATAGCGCCGCCAAATCTTGCTGGTATCGATTTACGTCCATGACCGTGTTCGCCGGGACGTCTTTCGAATTGCCGCTGGCCAAAACGTTCACGCCAGCCGTGTTATAAACGGGCGGCAATTCGTTCGGCGTGATTTGGAATCCGTAGGCAATCTCCCCGTTTTGGGCCGCATTGACACGTGGATAAACAACGTAAGGCGTTGACCCTGTCAGAAAATTGTCCTGCCATATATTCGGCGGAATCACTGTGATCGCACCGCCCATGTGCACATGCACCGCGTGGGGGGCGTTCCAGTCAATCTGAACACGCGGCCCCCAACCGTTCCAATCGGTCTGATAAGTAGGCTGCGGATTGATCAAGTATTCCTGGCCAACGCCCGCGGGTGGGAACGAATTCAGAAAGCTCGACGTTCGGTGCGCCCGCTCCGTAATGGGCGTGTAGAGCTCATATCGTAGCCCGTATTCGAGCGTCCATTGTGGATCGATTTTCCATGTGTCCTCGACGTAGGCGTTCACGTCATTCCGGTTGATTGCCGCGGGCCCAATGTGCGCGCCATTCGATGCATAGGGCGGTGCCACCGCGACCGTATATGCATACGGATACCCAAGCAACAGACTGCTCAAGGTGTCTGGCAGAGCCTGGCCAGGCTGAACATCGTTCTGTCCACTCGCAGAAGGAATGAACACGGGCGAATAAACTGTTCCACCACCAAAATCGTATTCCCCGTTCGGGCTGATGCCAAAGTATGTCGTGTCGCGATTGAGGCGTGCCTCCGCACCCCATTTCACAGCGTGTCGCCCTGTCGACCCAGGCAAAATTTAGTTGTCCTTGGAACAAATTCCCGAACGCTGACATCACCGAGCCCGCCGCGCTGTTGTACGCCTCGTACAGACCATCGTTGAACTTGAGGGCCGGATCGGTGTGGTTCGGGGTCACGAACGAAGGCGTCGTCCGCGTAAAACTCAACGATGCCGACCAGAGAAAACGCGGTGACGCGGTGCGCGTGTAAGTGATGACCCCGTTCCGCTGCCGATCCACGTACTGCACGCCAAAGCTCGGATCGAGCAGCGTTTGATCCGGATTTGTTGTCGGTCCCGTCAGATTGTCGTAATTGAATCGACCAAGCAATTGTCCTTTTGCGCCAACTTTCTGATCGATGCGAACAGAAAACTGATCCGTGTCTGTGTTCACGTTTGAAGGCGCAGCATAGGTTCGCGCACCATACGCGCCGGTTGGGTTGTTGGGGAGTGGATAGCGGGCCAGCACCGCAGCAATTGCCGGATTCACCGGTACCTGCAGCGTGTCCGTGCTGCCGTCCGGGTACTTCACGATATCCTGACCCGCTCGCTCGGCTGCGGTTGGTACAGCCAAAACCTGGGTCGTCCCCAGCACCTGCCTGAATCCCTGGTACTGCACAAAATAGAACGTGCGGTCTCGGCCGTCATACAGATGCGGCAACACGACCGGCCCGCCGTTCGTAAATCCGAACTCATTTCTACGGAATGGAGGAATTCTGCCCGGCTCCGCAATCGATGGGTGATCGAAATAATTCCGCGCATCGAGAGCGGAGTTCCTTATGAACTCGAAGAATGATCCGTGAAAACCGTTTTTCCCGGATCGTGTCACGATATTGGTAAAGCCCGCCGCACCGCGCCCGATGTCCGCCGGCATCCAGCCCGAGCTTGACTGTAATTCCTGAATCGCGTCCACGTCGAAATTCGTGAACGTGCTCCCGCCCATCTCTGGATCGCTGACATCCGCATCGTCCATCGCGAACACAGCCTCGACGCCGCGCTGTCCGTTGATGGCGAACTGCTGGGTGAAATTCGTCTGCCCGTTCACGTCGGTCATCGTGCCCGCTGCTAACAACAACAGCGTGCTGAAGTCGCGTCCATTCAACGGCAACTCACTTACCTTTTGGCTGGAGAGTTTCTCCCCGCTTGTTCCGCTGGCTGCGTTCGAAGTTGTGCTCGGGTTCCCGTTCGAGCCTCCTGCTGCGGCAGTTTGCGGACTGGCTGCAATCGACAGCACGTTTTGATCGGATACCGTCAGCACAACTGCTATGCCGGTAATATCCACTCCAGTCGGCGCTGTCGGACCTCGTCCGGGCAGTTGCACGCTCACCTTATGTGGCCCGAGTCGAATGTCCGCAATAGCGAACCTTCCATCGGTTCCCGTTACTGCCGTTCGGTTCTCTTTAGCGGTCGGTGGGTATACCGTTACCTTCGCTCCGGCCACAGGTTCACCGGCAGCCGTGCGTACGACGCCGACCCACGCTGGCGCAGACGGAGAACTCTGTTGTGCGTTGAGCGAGACCGCGACCATCAGTCCCAACAGCAAATACTTCTTTATCAGTCGGAAAGCCTCATGAAAGGTTCGAGCTATCACGTGTTCCTTTGCGTAGTGGAATTCATGCATGAAAACATTTTCCTCAGGCGTACCTATAAAAGTGTCAAACCGCTTCGGCTTACGTACTTGTGACTTCTATGCCTTGGGATCGGTAGGGATTCAGGACATCTTCGTCGGATGCATCGGTGATCAAACGTGTCAGCCGGGAAGCCGGGCCGACCAGATAAGGCAAAGATGTCCCCATTTTCCCATGTGAAATAAGGCCAACCACTTCCGTTGAAGCCCCTATCATCGCTTGCTTCACGTAAGCTTCTTCTCGGTCGCCGACGGTTATTCCGACCTGCGGGTGCAAACTGCACATTCCGAGAAAACATAGATCAGCGCGAATGGATTCGACTTGACGAATGGTCTCGATGCCTGTCGTGACCCGCGCCTCTTTAAGAAAATTTCCTCCGAGCATCAGCACGCTTAACTTCGGATGATCGGCCAACGCCAGCGCAAGCGGCGGGCTGTTGGTAACAATCGTCGCCGAACGCTCTCTTGAAAGATAGGAAGCAATTCTTAGATTAGTGGTACCTCCATCAATCAGTACAACCTGACCGTCGCGGATCATGTCAGCCGCCGCTCGAGCAATTCCGATCTTGCTCTCCATGTCGATTTGTTGGCGAGACACGAAAGGAACGGCCTCGGCACGGCGAGGCAGGGCTCCGCCGTGTACCCGTTGGATCTTTCCTGTACTCGCCAATTCGCGCAGATCTCGACGGATCGTATCTTCAGAGACCCTGTATCGACTGCTAAGGTCCGCGGCGAGGACTCGGCCCTCACTGCGAAGCAACTCCAAGATGTACTGGTGCCGCTCTTCCTTCAGGGCGGTTTGGACCGCTTCCGGTTCTAGTTTCATTCTGCCAGTTTGCACGGATACACTTGGTTATGCATGTATATACGTGTATTATCCGCTTTATGCATGATACTGCCAAACGTAGCGCCATACAAGGTCTTTCACAAAGGCGTTCAGTGCGGGCAGTCGTCTTCGATTACGGAAACGTTCTTTGCCTCGCGCAAACGCTGGAGGATATGAAAGGTATGGCGCTCGTGTGCGGCATTCCCCACGAGCGATTCTCGGAACTTTACTGGAAGCTACGGCCGCCTTACGACCGGGGTGATATGGATGGACCTGCATACTGGACAGCGGTTGCTGGCCAGCAAGAACTGGGTTTGAGCGGAGATCAGATAGCAACGCTAATCAAGCTCGATAGCGAAAGTATCATTCGACCAAATCAAGGCGCTGTGCAATGGGCAGAGCTGTTGCACCATGAAGGCGTCCCCTTAACCCTTCTCTCAAACATGCCGCTCGAACTCAGTCGCCATGTGACCAAGTCCTTTCCGAGCCTCTCCACATTTGAATACCTGATTTATTCCTGCGACTACGGATCCATAAAGCCGGAGCTGGCGATCTATCGAAGGTGTCTCGAACTACTCAAAGCGGCCCCGCAAGACATCTTGTACCTGGATGATCGCGCCGAAAACGTTGAGGCGGCAGCTCGCTTAGGAATGAACTCTGTACTGTTTGACACGGTCGAAAAGACTGCATCAAGAGTCGAAAGCCGTTTCGACATCCCTGTCCCGAGTTATGGCTGCGGTCGCCAATCAAGTTCAGAGTACAGCTCAACCAATCGGCGCCCGGATCGGATGGAATCCGATTGATGCAGCAGCGCAGCCTCCACCAGGTACGCGTGAGCGTGTCCTTAATCTTTCTGATCCACGGACTGATCATCGCAACCTGGGCTGCGAGGATTCCTGCCTTTCAGGCGCACCTCCATCTTTCTCCCGCCGTTTTGGGCAGATCGTTGATGATGGCGGCAATCGGTTCCGTTCTCGCCATGCCTGCCGCTGGATGGCTCATTCACAAGTTCGGCAGTCTGAGCATCGTGATTGGGTCGACATTGGGGTTTAGCCTCGCACTGCCCCTGATTGCCGAATCCAATACGGTCCTAACCCTGTCGGTCGCTCTTCTTTTTTATGGGGCGATGGCTGGTTCGATGGATGTAGCGATGAATACTCACGCCGTGATGCTCGAGAAGCGATACCAGCGTCACATCATGTCGTCATTCCACGCCCTCTTCAGCCTCGGTGGAATGGCCGGATCTGCGTTAGGGGGATTGGTTGCTTCACGTGCGGTTCCGGCCGGGATTCACTTTTGGGTCAGCGGTATAGCACTCGGCGCAATGTCCATTCTCGCATTCACGTGGCTTCCGCTTCCCTCGGCACCTGAAGACGCCGAGAAAGTGGCATGCGGAGGCACGATTAAGTGGTCGGTACCATTAGGCGCGCTCGCTCTTCTCGCATTTTCGATTATGCTCGTTGAAGGTGCGATCGCCGATTGGAGCGCGATTTATCTTCGTACTTCGGTTCTCACCGGGCCAGGATTGGCCGCTCTTGGATATGCGGTGTTCTCAGGCGCTATGGCTGGAGGTCGCCTGACAGGCGACTATCTCACTGGGAAGCTTGGACGCGGCCACCTCGTATGTTACGGGGCCCTTTTGGCCGCGGCAGGGCTTGTCGTCGTCTTGTTGTTCGGCAATGCCGGTTGGGCGTTGGTGGGATTTACGTGCGCCGGAGCAGGTCTGGCCACGATCATTCCCAATACGTTTGCCGCTGCAGGGAACATTGCAGGCAGCGCACCCGGTCCCAGCCTCGCCGTAGTCACGACGGCTGGCTATATTGGCTTCCTTGCCGGTCCGCCCCTGATCGGGTTTGTCGCGCAGCTTTCGACCATTCGCGCTGCGTTATGGATACTTGTGGTCTTGAGTGGATTGAGCGCTTTCGCATCAACCTCAATGAAAAGAACTTCGCCTCTCAGAAGAACACCATGATATCCAGACTTCCGCAAAGATGCCGAGCCATTGGCACCTAGATGGCGCTAAACCAGGACCGTACCCCTTGTACAATGTCATGAGCTTCGCCGACTCGCCCCGCAGGCAGCCGCTTGCCGACACTTTCAAAGAGCCCCTCCCTTTCTGATGAGTTCATGTTCTGCCACAGGTTCGTCCGGACGACTCCAGGCACAATCGGGAACGGAGCGCATCGTTGTTGGTAGTACGTTGCTGGTTTTTGCGACACACCTTCAATCACTGGCCGAGCCGTCGAACTATGAGGTACTCGATGCAAATTTCTTTGCCTTTTCCACTGGCGATTCTACTGTGCGACCATGAGCGCTTTCGATGCCGCCGAAAAGAACGGCAAGGCGGACGAAATTCCACGCCCCCTTTTTGGGTTGGGACTCCTTGACACTTCTTATAACATTGGTTGCCAGGCGCTTCCCTTCGACTCGTTGCCAAAGGAGAATCAAGCTATGTCTTTGATGCCGGATCCGACCTTTTATCCCTCGCCGGGCATGGCGATGAAAGCTGCGCCGGAGAACATCGCCTACGTCGCGCTGCTTAACGTCGGCCAGAGCGGGACGCACGACGCCATGGGCGTGATTGACGTTAACCCGCGCTCTTCCAAGTATGGTCAATTCCTGGGCCAGGTTGATTTTCCCAACGATGATAATGAGCTGCATCACTTCGGCTGGAATGCATGCAGCGCGTGCCTCTGCCCGCAAAATCCCCACCCGCACATGGAGCGCCGCTATCTGGTTGTCCCGGGCATTGGGTCGTCCCGGATTCACATCCTGGATACGAAAGCGGACCCCGATCATCCCAAGATCGTGAAGGTGATCGAGCCTGATGAGTTCATCAAGAAAACGGGCTACACATCTCCGCACACTATTCATTGCGGTCCCGACGGTATCTACGGCAGTGCACTCGGTTCGGCCAGCGGCGATGGTCCCGGTGGCATCTTCCTGATGGACGCCAACACCTTTGAGCTGAAGGGCCAATGGGAGAAGGACCACGGCCCTCAGAGTCTAGCCTACGACTTCTGGTGGCACCTTGGACACGACACCATGATCACCTCTGAATGGGGCACTCCGAATATGGTGAAGAACGGGCTGGTCCCGGAGTTGCTGCTGGCAGGAAAGTACGGCCACAAGTTGCACATCTGGGATCTGGATAAGCGCCGCCATCTGCAGGAGATCGACCTCGGTGCAGAGCAGCAGATGGTGCTCGAGCTTCGGCCCTCGCACGATCCCAAGAAGACGTTCGGATTCGTCGGCGTCGTCATCTCGCTGAAAGACCTTTCGTCCTCCATCTGGATGTGGTATCGCGAGGACGGCGGTAAGAACGGCAAATGGGCCGTCCGCAAGGTGATTGAAATTCCCGCTGAGCCCGCGGATCCGGAAAGCCTCCCACCGCTGTTGAAGGGCTTCAAGGCGGTGCCGCCGTTGGTATCGGACATCAATCTGTCACTGGACGACAAGTTCCTCTATGTTTCATGTTGGGGGACAGGGGAATTCATCCAGTACGACGTCTCCGATCCCGCCAATCCGAAGAAGACGGGTGCGATCCACGTGGGTGGCATTGTGCGCCGAGCACCGCACCCAAAGAAGCCAACGCAGGCTCTCAACGGCGGTCCGCAGATGGTTGAGATCAGCCGCGACGGCAAACGTGCTTATTTCACCAACTCGCTCTACTCCCCGTGGGACGAGCAGTTCTACCCCGATGGAGTCAAGAGTTGGATGGTGAAGGTCGATGCCAACCCGACGGGCGGGATGAAACTCGATGAAAAGTTCTTCGTCGAGTTCGAGGGGTTGCGCGCCCACCAAGTGCGGCTCGATGGAGGCGATGCTTCGTCAGACTCCTACTGCTACTCGGACGAGAAATGACCCATGCAGGGCTGACTTCGACGACGTTGTGGCTGATGCTGCTCCTTGGCGCCTACCACGGGCTCAATCCTGGGATGGGCTGGCTGTTTGCGGTGGCGCTGGGGATGCAGGAGCAACGGAGCAGTGCAGTAGCGAGATCGCTTGTTCCCATCGCAATTGGCCACGCCCTGGCGATCGGCGTGGTGGTCTTGACGGCTACGTTTCTCGGCATGACTCTGCCCCTTGTCGCCATCCGCTACACAGTCGCCGCGGTCCTGGTCGGCCTTGGAATTTTTTGTCTGATGCGACATTGGCACCCGCGGTGGGTCCGTATGCAGGTCGGCTTCCGCGACCTGACCGTCTGGTCCTTTCTGATGGCCTCGGCGCACGGCGCTGGTTTGATGGTATTGCCAGTGCTATTGGGCAGCACCACGGTCGAAGCACAGGGCCAAATGGCAGGCCACAAGCACCTCTCGGCGACCACGCCACTGGCGGGGATGTTCGCCACGGGAATCCATACGATTGCCTATCTCGCAGTCACAGGGGGTATGGCCTGGGTGGTCTACCGAAAGCTTGGCCTGGCGCTTCTTCGTAAGGCGTGGATCAATTTTGATTTGGTCTGGGCATCCGCGCTCGTGGCCACGGGTGTGGTCACCCTCTTTATATAGCAGGTTGTACCCATTCTTTTCGTAGCGAATCATCGGCGATGCGGAAGTAATTCTAGCGTTTCGCTTCGCGGTCCAGAAACGGGCTGGGGAATCGCGGCGGAGTGCTGCCATGGCAGAAAACATCGCAGCCGGAGGAACTGTCTATCCGGCATAGTTGCGAGACGGGCCGGTATCTGAATTTCGAACGTAGGACTGGCCAGCAAGCACCGCTTTTATCGCAGGCACCAAGTGGTGTTTCAGCCAGAACTTTCGCACGTATCCCAGCGCTCCTGCTTCCACACAGGCCTCGACGAACTCGTCTGCCGAATGTACGGTCACGAATACAAACTCTGCTGTGGAACCCAATTCCCGGAGCTTGCGCAGAGCGTCAATTCCGTTCAAAATCGGCATGCTGATATCAGCCACAACGACGTCAGGATGGAGCCTGCAGGCTTGTGTCACCAAAGCTGCACCATCCGTTGCCGTCCCTACGACATCAAAATCGGGAGACAAGAGAGCGATCTCCGCCTTGAGCAGATCAGGGTTGTCATCGGCCAGCAGAACACGTGGAAGATTCAAAGTCCGCCTGCCACCAGCGTGGATGCGTACTCGGTATAGTTACAACCGGGCAGGTTCACATGGTCCGTTGAGGGTATTGTGGGAAGGTATAGCGCGCCACTGGGGAAATCCCTAGGTGGAGTGGCGCTGAAGCGAAAGCCGCTTCTGTGAACAGTATTCACGCGGGCAGTTCGGATTGAATGAGACCAGCGTCACTCCGAACGTAGACGATTCCCCAACGCATGGCTCATGGAACTCCACGGTCTTCTGGCTCGGGGAAGAGTACAAGCCTCAGCAACTCACTTGATTGATTCGAGAACCCACTGGACAATTGCCTGGTCCTCGTTCGACAGGGCGGCAAGACTTGTTTTCAATGCGTGGATTAGTTCTTCATCGAAAAGTTCAGCGCGTGGTTTCTCTCCACTCTTCTCGAACAGTTCCCGGTAGGCCCGTGCGAAAGCAACTGCCCCCGCTGGAGATGCCAACGCGCACCCTCGAAATGCTTCTATGACGAACCCACCACTTCTGACGTCATTTCCGCCCAAGGAGGAAAGCTCGGCCCAATAACGATTTGCCGCTTCAATATTGGTGGGGTCGGAATCGAGAGTTCTTTTTAGGTTGGCCAAATTTTGTTGAATCGGGTATTTGCCTTCTGTCATCCGCCCACCGTCGATGCTCCCTAGGATGCCCATTCTCGCACAGAGTTGCCCGCCTTAAGAAATGCCCTTGCTTTACCCTTTGATGACGCTGGACACTTGTTTCAGATAAACCGGATTGGTGGCATCCCGCACGGCGTCGTGGCCGGGCGCGCTTCATCCAAGACCGAACGGCCCTGGGCGGGTGGCCCAGCCTTCAAACGGCATGAGCCACTACAGCTGCGGGTGCCCCGTCCTTCGCGCACTTTGCGAAGAGCCTGCCCTGAGCCTGTCGAAGGGGCGGGTACGACGACGGCACGCACGACGGTTTGTGTAGAACGGACAAGAGTTGCGCCGGCAGCATCGCCGCCCACCCTTGCAAAAACGCAAGGATGGGGCACCCTCCGTGGGAATGATGCAGTGCAAAGATGTGCCACCCGCCGTTCCCCCACCTATTTTCTTTGGGTTAACTGTCATGACGATATCGTCTGCCCCATTCCGTCATGACGCTGTGTTCCTGCAGGAACGCTTCGCCCCGCCGTCCCGCAGAAATGTGGGATATACGTGCCGGCTGTGTCCCGAGTTGGCGGAAAACGTGAAAAAATCAGTCCGGGCCGCAGCGCTCCTCCGCCTTTATTGGGTACACTCCACTGGACACTCCCTGGAAAGACGACGAGATGCGAAAAGGGTTTACAAGAAAACCAAAACCGGACGAGCCCGCGACGCCAGTCAAGAACTACATCACGCCGAGCGGGCTGGAGCGCCTTAAAGATGAGCACCGGTTTCTGCTCACCAGGGAACGCCCGGCCGTGACGGAGGTGGTGGCGTGGGCGGCCAGCAACGGCGATCGAAGTGAAAACGCCGACTATCAATACGGCAAGCGGCGGCTGCGGCAGATCGATGGACGCATTCGCTTTCTCACGAAGCGAATCGAAGCCGCTGAAGTGGTGGACCCGGAAGCACCGAGAGCGGGGCAGGCGGCGACGAGGGCATTCTTCGGAGCGACCGTGCGCTATGCCAATGCCGCGGGAGCGGAGCGAGCGGTAAGCATCGTTGGTACCGACGAGATCGATCTCAACCGCAACCACATCAGTTGGGTGTCACCTCTGGGGCGCGCGTTGATGAAGTCGGCAGCGGGTGACGGCGTAGTCCTTCATCTGCCGGGCGGTACAGAACACTTGACCGTGCTGGAAGTGCGTTATGAGCGCATTTCTGTGGAACCGTTCCGTGAACCACCTGGATCCGAGGCCTCGGCAAAAGGACTCCCTTCAAAATCGTCGGCAATCCGGAAGTAATCCGCGAACAGCGTCCGCGTTCGACACCGCAGTCGCCGTTGCGGCCTGGCACGACAACCCTCCGATCGTCCGATAATGAGCTAATATCTATCCTGCGACGTTGCCTACAATGATGTTGCCTACAATTGAGAGGAGTGGCCCTGCCAAAAGTGCCCCTCTTACAGTAGGCCTCCCGGGAGCGGTCATCGAAAGCAGTCATTTTCCTCGGTCTCATCGAGTGGAAGCCAAGAGGCCAAACTCTATTCGGTGGGGGGCGATTCCGATACCAATTGGTATACCCCCCGCAATGTTTCCTGGTACACAGTCCGCAATATTTCGACCAACCGATAAACTATGGCACATTGGTTGATTTGGGCATGGATTTCGCCCGGTATCGCTTGTCTATTGGGTGCGACGCTCTGCTATCGCTATGTTCACGTGCTTAGTTTCTGGCGATGCACTGTGATCAATACCAACAATGCGGACTTGATACATGAGCGCGGCGATGGCCCCAGGCAGAATCCAGAAACGATTGGGCTCCTGCGGTTTCGGCGACGCATAGCCCCGCTTCTCAGGCCAGACTCGAAAACCGTGGACACGATAGCTGCTCTCCGGCACTGGGCTCGCACTCAGCAGTCATCCGATCGCGATTTGTGGCGCTTTCCACCAGAGGCGGACTCGGGGGATGTAGATCCCGGACTTCTTTTGGAACAGCAATACGCGCTTACGCCCGGAGCATGCCGAAGATTCGGATACATTCTCGCTGGTGCACTGGTCAGCGCCGGTATCCCTGCGCGACTAGTCTCCCTTCAAGCGTTTTTCAAGGACGGTCTAGGTCACATCATGGTAGAAGCGTGGGTGGACGATTGGAACAAATGGATCCTTGTCGACCCGACAGCAGACACAATGTTCCTTGTCGATGGTCGCTGCGCCTCTCTTCTTGAACTTCGCAATGCGTTATTGTCGGGTAGCCCGGACCGAATTCGGTTTGAACGAAACGGATCGATTTTGGAGCCGGCCCCGAACCTGAAGTACTTTGCGGAGATCGCCAGGCACGCCTTCGTTTTCACAAATGAGTGCTTCTTCACTGATCCACCACGCACAAAGGCAAGCCTGTGGCGAACTCGGGTGATTCATTATGTGGACGAACACGCCACGCCTTATCCGGAGTCCGCTCGAAGAGCGCTTTTGGTGGGCGTTGCGGCATTCGTCGCCTGCGGTTCACTTTTCCTCAGTGTCGCGTGTGTCCTCGCCGTCCACCTTACATAGCCAAAGACTCAGGTGTCCTGATCACTTCAGCGATCGTTCGCTTCCGAGATCGAAAGCAAAAGGATGGGTTCAGGTTGATAACGCAGGAAGGCCTCGTTCGGGGTGCCGCTTCTGCAGCACACTTCCGACCTGTGGAACGACCAGTGAAAATAGCCGCCTGGCCAAAACGGAAGAGGTGTACAATATCCGCGTTTCGGGTCTGGGTCCAATAGGAACCCTCCTCACGGGCATCCTCTCCTTCCTACTTGTGCCCTAATAGAACGGCGATACTCGACACGCAACACAGCAGCTGTTGAGATCAGCGCAAGCGCTACGGTGACACTAGCTTGGGGTGACACTACGATGTGCGGCATTGCGGGATTCCTCACGTCACACGGTGATCCAGCGTTGGATCAAAAGGTGTTATCTACGATGGTCGGTGTTCTACGCCATCGCGGTCCGGATGGACAAGGCACCTTCATTGATGGGCCGGTGGGGCTCGGCCATGCCCGCCTCAGCATTATCGACTTGGCTGGTGGCGCCCAGCCGATGTGCAACGAAGACAAAACAATTTGGATTACCTTTAACGGCGAGATTTTCAATTACCTGGAACTCCGCCAGGAATTGCTGCAGCGCGGACATCAATTGCGTACTCGTTCCGATACAGAAGTAATCCTGCACCTCTACGAGGAGGAGGGGCCCGACTGCCTTCACCGCCTGAACGGGCAATGGGCCTTCGCAATCTGGGATCGGAAAATGCAGCGCCTGCTGCTGGCGCGCGATCGTCTGGGGGTGCGGCCGCTTTTCTATACGACAACTGCTGGCCGGTTTCTGTTCGCGTCTGAGGTGAAGTCCCTTCTGTGCCATCCCGCCGTTTCTCGTCGCATTGATCCCGAGGGGCTCGACCAGATCTTCACGTATTGGTGCAACGTGGGTTCCCAAACTCTGTTCCAGGGAATATCGGAACTTCCTCCAGGTTGCTGGCTGACATTTCAGGAAGGCCAGGCAACCGTACGCAGATACTGGATGCCACACTTTGCCACGGCAAATGGCCAAAGTAGGGAAGAGTTAAGCGAGCAACTGTTGCACCTTCTCACGGATGCCGTACGAGTCCGGTTGCGATCCGACGTTCCCGTAGGTTGTTATCTGAGCGGCGGTTTAGATTCAACGATCGTCGCCGCCCTCATGCGCAAATGCACCGATGCTCCGTTGCGCACGTTCTCCATCGGGTTTGACGACGTCAACTACGACGAGACGCCCTATCAGATGGAGGCAGCGCGTTATCTGGGTGTCGACCATTTCTCGATGCGCTGTACTCGAGCGGATATTGGACGCATTTTCCCGGATGTAATCTGGCACACGGAGAAGCCGGTCCTTCGTACAGCCCCTGCCCCTCTGTTTTTGCTGTCACGACTTGTGCGCGATGACGGGTATAAGGTGGTGCTGACTGGCGAGGGCTGCGATGAACTTTTTGGCGGATACGACATCTTCAAGGAAACCAAGATCCGGCGTTTCTGCGCAGCAAACCCCGGCTCTACCTCTCGGCCGCACCTCCTTGGAAGGCTCTACCCATATATGTCGGAGATTCAGTCGCACCCGACGACTTTCTTGGGACGGTTCTTTCACGCAGGACCGGGCGAGCTCCAAGATCCGTTTTTCTCGCACCAGCCCCGATGGAAATTAACCGCAGGAATAAAAAGTATTTTTCTGACCAAAGAGGTCAGTACTGGTAGTCCTAGAAATCCCGCCCTGGCGTCGCAGCCTCCCAAGGATTACTCGAGTTGGAATTGGCTGGCCAAGGCTCAGTATCTGGAGACCACCATATTGTTGCCCGGATATATCCTCTCCTCGCAAGGCGATCGAGTCGCCATGGCACACGGCGTGGAAGGAAGATTCCCATTTCTCGATCACCGGGTGGTTGACTTCGCAGAAAAACTTCCCGCGACTCTTAAGATGCACGTCCTGAACGAGAAATATCTGCTGAAGTGGGCCAGCAAGGGTTTGATCCCGCCCCGAATCAGCCGCCGTCCGAAACAACCCTACCGCGCGCCGGAGTCTGACAGCTTTTTCGCAACCAAGCTCTCCTACGTCGAAGAACTGCTGCAGCCCCGGCGCCTGCAGGAAGATGGCGTCTTTCGCCCGCAAGCCGTCGGTTGGTTGCTCGAAAAAAAAAGAAGTGGACGGCCGTTAAGTACGAAGGACAATATGGCACTGGTTGGCATTATCGCTACTCAGTTGTGGATAGACCAGTTTATCCGCAACACCTCCGGGAGACTTACCCATGCCCAAGTGTGATGTGAACCACCTGCGCGAATTTATGGCAAACAACTTCCTCTTCAGCGCCGAGTTTTCCCTGGGCGATGAAGATTCGTTCATGGAGACGGGCATACTCGACTCCACCGGAGTTCTCCACATCATTCTTTTTCTGGAGGAGAATTACCACATCAAGCTGTCAGATGAGGAGATTGTTGCCGAGAATCTGGATTCAATTCACAACCTGAAGAAATTTGTTGACCAAAAACTCAATGGAACAGTCCAGGCTATTGGTTTGCAAACCAGCCTCTCCGCTGTTGAGTAAATCTGTTGAGTAAATCGGGAGGAACAGGTGCAGCTCGAATCATTTCTTGAGGAATCCGCTCGTCGTTTTCCGGAGAAGACGGCATTAATCTTCGAGCGTCAGCGCTTCTCGTACCGTGACATCGAGGAATCTGCCAATCGGCTTGCCCATGCCATGATCGAACGTGGATTGCGCCGTGGCGACCGGGCGGCGATTTGGCTCGATAACTCTCCCGAGGTGGTCATTGCCCTCTTTGCAGTACTGAAAGCTGGTGCGGTTTTTGTCGTGCTCAACCCTACCACCAAGTCGAAGAAGGTTGAGTACATATTGAACAACTCCCGGGCGCGAGCGCTCGTCACAGATGCTGATCATGCGCGTGTTCTGGGCGGTCATTGGTCGTCCATGCCGCACCTTGACATGATTTTCATTGCAGGTGATACGGGCACGATCGATGTAGACGGAACCGGCAAAGTTCAATCGCGCTTGTCCGCCCATTTCCATGACCGAACTTCTCCCTGTTCTCCTCCACAGAAATGCGCGATCGACCTAGACCTCGCAGCACTTCTTTATACCTCGGGCTCCACGGGAACGCCGAAGGGAGTCATGATGACTCACCTGAACATGGTTTCCGCAGCCGCCTCGATCGCCACCTATCTGGAAAGTGCCTTCGACGACATCATCCTGAACTTTCTACCGTTGTCGTTCGACTATGGCCTCTATCAGGTTCTAATGGCATTCAAAGTTGGAGCAACCGTCCTTCTGGAACGGGGTTTTACCTTTCCTCATCGCATCCTTGAATCCGCGGCTCGCGAACGTGTCACTGGGCTACCGATCGTCCCCACCAGTGCTGCGCTGCTTTTACAGATGGAACTCAGCCGCTACGATCTGTCCTCGCTCCGCTACATAACCAACACGGCGGCGGCGCTCCCGACCGAACACGTTCGCAGGTTACGTGAGGTTTTTCCGAAGGCTCGGCTCTTCTCGATGTACGGCCTGACCGAATGCAAGCGCGTGTCGTACTTGGATCCCGAGATGATTGACACTCGGCCTGCGTCTGTCGGACGGGGTATGCCCAATGAAGAGGTCTACCTCGTCGACGAGGATGGTCGCAGGCTCGGTCCAGGCGAGACTGGGGAACTTGTGGTGCGCGGGTCCAATGTGATGAAAGGGTACTGGGAAGATCCGGTTGAAACCGCTAAGCGGCTGCGCCCGGGCCCGTGCCCGTGGGAACAGGTTTTGTACACCGGTGATCTCTTTCGGACCGACGCCGAGGGCTACCTCTACTTCGTCGGTCGAAAGGATGACATGATCAAGAGCCGTGGCGAAAAGATCAGTCCCAGGGAAATAGAAGATGTTCTCTACAGCCTGGACGGGGTGGCGGAAGCGGCGGTAGTCGGCGTTCCGGACCCGATCCTGGGTCAAGCGATCAAGGCCTGCATCGCCCGCCTCGCGGGCAGCAGTCTTACCGAAAGGGAAGTGTTGCGCCACTGCGCTCGCGAGCTTGAGAACTTCATGGTTCCGACGATGGTGGAGTTTCGTGATCACCTGCCAACCACGAGTACAGGCAAGATCAGCCGACGGGAGATTCGGCTGTGACTGCGTCCTTCTCTACTTCCGCGCTCGATCTTGACCCCGCTCCGGCTTGCGCCGAGATTGAAACGGTTATTCGAGATCAGGTCCTGCACAAACTTCATCGCAGGGGAGTTGTAGTCGGCCTGTCTGGCGGAGTCGACAGCAGCGTGGTCGCGAGTTTGTGTGCGCGAGCTCTCGGTGCGGACAAAGTTTTCGCCCTGTTAATGCCGGAACAGGAGTCTGCTCCTGAGAGTCTCCGCCTGGGTAAGCTGATGGCCTCGAAACTTGGCCTGAACTTTTGCGACCGAATCCATCACCCCAATCCTCATCGCTGCGGGCTGC
This sequence comes from uncultured Acidobacteriaceae bacterium, assembly GCA_963788555.1. Classification (GTDB taxonomy): domain Bacteria; phylum Acidobacteriota; class Terriglobia; order Terriglobales; family Acidobacteriaceae; genus Sulfotelmatobacter. Next base: position 950,111 of record CAWBHM010000009.1, read on the forward strand.
TATCGCCGGCGGGACGAAGCTATCCGTACTGTGATTCCCGAATATGGGGAAGGCTGGAAAGCCAAGCTGGTCGTTGGCGGTGAGAGTAGTTACTCGTTCTCCACGTTGATTGCCGAATCTCCAGACGGTGAGCGTCATTCCGCACGCCTCACTCTTCCGGCTTATCTGGGCATTGTATCGGCGACGAATTTCAAACAGCGGACCCGCAAAATGCTCGAGTACTACCATGCCGATCGTCTCCATTACGCGGTCGCCGGTTCGCCAAACCGGCTGGAATACGATTTGGGATTCTTCGTGAAGTGTGGCGACGGTGCCGCCGATCTGAAGCCGATTGCGCATCTTTACAAACGCCAGGTATATCAGCTTGCAGAGTGGCTGGGAGTACCCGAAGAAATTCGTCTGCGCCCACCGACGACGGATACCTATTCCCTGGCGCAATCGCAGGAAGAATTTTACTTCTCCTCGCCCCTCCTCAGCATGGACGTTTGCCTATTGGGAAAGGATCTTGGACTCTCCGCCGCCCAAGTCGCATCCGCCACAGACCTGTCACCGAAGGAAGTCGAACGAATCTATGCCAATATTGACGCACGACGACGCGCGGCAACGTATCTCCATCAAGCACCTCTTCTCGTGACGCCTGTTCCCCAATTCAGCGATCGAGTCGACCGCACAGTTCGCGCGGGATCGCAGAAACGGATTTCATGTGAGCCAACTCACTAGGTGGGCAGCGCTTTCCGATCACTGGGCGGCAGCCACGCTGCGTCGGGTACGCCGTGCGTTTCTGCAAGTGAGCCTCCCTGTGCCGCACGTTCTGGCTAAGGTGATGTTGTCGCTATACCTCGGTTGCCGGACGGTGTTCAAGTTTTTTGTGCGAGTGATCCTCTGTGAACCGGCCTTCAAAGCGTATTGCACCAGTTACGGGAAGAGGCTGCACACCACGACTCATCTTCCCTGGGTCCGAGGGAAGGGCAGAATTATCGCGGGCGATGATGTGCGGATCTATGGTCGTATTTCAATCTCGTTTGCCAATCGCTATTCCGATTCGCCGACGCTGGAAATTGGCGACCGTTCCTCGATCGGACATGACTGTTGCTTTGTGATTGGGAAGCATATTTCGATTGGTAAGGACTGCATGATTGCCAACGAAGTCATCGTTTTTGATTCTCCCAGTCATCCCACAAACGCCAATCTTCGGCGTAACGGTGCGCCGGCACCTCTGGCCGCGGTGAAGCGAGTTACGATCGGCGACAACGCTTGGATCGGGCAGAGAGGCATCATTTGCCCAGGCGTGACCGTCGGCGACGGAGCGGTTGTGTCCGCGGGCTCCGTAGTCATGACTGATGTTGCGCCGTATACGATCGTGGCCGGAAATCCAGCGCGACGCATTTCCTACGTCGATTTGTCGAAATCTCCCGTCGCAGTGAATCCCCTTTCATTGCGCAACAGCGGGGACTAGCCGGGCTTTCGGCGGCAACGTTTCTACTGCCCATCGCTATCTAAGGGTCACGCCAACCCAGTCCCTCCACGACCGAGGTTTGGCCGAGGAGAATCCATGTCCAGCCGCCGCTCGTCGTTTTGTAGTATGACTGTCGCTACAGTGTGTTGTTTTTGCTTCTTCCTCTCCGCCACCTTAAGCGCCCAATCCACGAAAGCGAAATCCACTCCCTCTTCTTCGACCGAGGTCGTTTACCTGTTAGCGAACTCCACATTGCTCACCTATGACGTGGACCGCACCACGGGCTTCCCGACGGAAGAGGGTCAAGGCATCACTTTGGATTCGGTAACGAACACGGTCTTGTTGCCGGCTGCGAATGATCACTTTGTTTATGTCACGGGCTACGACAGCTCGCTTTCGGAATATCTATGGGTCTATGCCACCGACGCGACGGGCGTTCCCCTGCTTCCGGCGGTGCAGGCCTTGAGCCTGACCGACGGAAGCTACAGCACGGGCAATTTTGTAATCAATCCCAACGGTGCGCTGGCCTACGCGGTCGAAGAGAGAATCAATTCCACAGGAGAAATGCTCGCCAAGATCAGCGAATTCACTATTGATCCCACGACCGGAATGCTTACCAAATCACCGACCGCCGCTGCCACCTACAAACCGAACGGACCATGTACACCGGCCGCCGAAGCGAACTTGAATATCGTCAGGTTCAATTCCAGCGGAACTATCCTGTACGACTACTGGAACTGCAATTACCCCTTCGCCAACAACTCCGCAACCTATTTTGCCCGCACCGTGAATCAGAGTACGGGAGCCCTTGGACCTGACAAACAGATCTTTGATTGGGCCGATGGAAACGAGGGCGCGGATGTTGTCAACATCACGCCGAACACAATGGTGTACTTCAGCATCCCGGATAACTACAGCCAGGGATTGAACTCAGTGAACGTCTATTCATTGAAGGGAACCTTCGAGTTTTCGTGCACCGCATCGATGCTCGAGGCCTGCGGATACGGAATCTGGAACTACGTAGACCCGACAGGGAAGTTCGATTTCATCCAGATCTCCACGGATAGTGTGCAAATCACGAAGATCGAAACCGGGGCCAAGAAGATCGTCGACACCGGAAATTACCTGCAAGGCTCAGTGCAGGCTTTCGCTCCCGACGACGCTCTCATCTACACGGAGAACCCGTATTCGAGTAATCCGTGGCTGTATCCCATCTACGTTTTCGATTCGACCACCGGATCCGTGACCTATACCGGGGGAGAGATTTGGGCGAACAGCGTGTATCAATACGTCATTCCAGCGCTGAGACAGTAGAGGCTTGGCGATGAGAGGAGTCGATTGGTCGACGACGGCGAACTTTCTCGCCGTCTCGATTGAGAGGTCAAAGCTGCTTGGGGTGCGTTCTGCGCACTCCTTTTACTTCTTCAGTACCGTCAGCAAGTTGCTGTAATCATCCGTCCACAGCACCGGAGAATCTGACCATTTGAACGGCCGGTACAGCATTGGATCCCTGAGAATCTTGGGATTCTTGCACAACAGAACCCACTCCGGCCCGGTGAAGCCCCCCATATCATTAAAGGTCAAGCCATACTTTGCGCTCACCGCCCGCAACACCGGCGTCAGATCGACAGCTCGATTCGCAATGTGCACCGCGATCACCGAGTCCGGTCCGCGCAGGTGTTGTAAGTAGAGTTGCATCGCCTCGGAGGTCAGCAGGTGCACCGGAATCGCATCGCCACTGAAGGCATCCAGAACAAGTATGTCGAACTGCTGGAATTCATTGCGCGAAGCTTCTGCCTCCATGCTCAGCCGCGCATCGCCGAGCACGGTCTCGATTTTGCCTCGGCTGTCGTGGACATAGGTGAATAGCGGCCGCGATCCTTCAGACAACGCCAAAATTTGTGGATCGATTTCATAAAAGCGCATCGAGTCGCCGGACTGACCGTACACCGCCACCGTGCCTGCACCCATGCCGATCAGTCCAAAACGCAACGGAGCCAATTCTTTCTGTCCCGTGATGCGCCGGTAATTCTTCATCAACATGCCCAAGCCACTGTGGACCTTGTAATACGTAAGCGGTTCCGCACGCAGAGACTCCGCCAGATATTGCCCGCCGTGGACGATGCCGCCGTCCTGCAAATAGCGAACTCCCTTTTCGTCGTACACCCGCTTCACGCCAAAGAAATTGCGCTGTTGCACGATGTTCCCGGCTTCCCGTCGTGCCTGTGCCCGGAACGCCCAGACCAGAACCGCCAGCAGGGCAATCGCCGCCACCGCGGACAAGAACTGTCCTACCGTTTCACGAACCTTCGCACTTGCAGAGAAAAATCCCTTCACCGAAATCGTCAGAACCACCAATCCGGTCGCAACCATCGCCAGCTTGAACTCGTAAAAGTCATGAAATAAATGCGGCGCAGCCAGCACCACGAACACCCCACCCAGCGCTCCTCCAAAAGCAATGCTCAAATAGAAGGGCGTAACTCGCTCGGCGGAGGGCTTCAGCCGTTCCAGTTCTCCGTTGCAGACCATGCATACCGTGAACAGCAGCAGGAAGTAAGTTCCCAACTGCGAAACTGGATCCAGGTCTGAGGGGTCCGCCGCCATCAGTCGCGCCGTCAAACATCCGGCAAGGAAGAACAAGGGAAAAAATACGGTGCGCCGGTACCAGCGGCTGTTCTCAAAACAGATCGAGAACGAGATCAAGTAAATGCACAGCGGGATGACCCACAAAAACGGATTGGACGCGATATTCTGGCAAACCAGATTGGTGGTCGCCAGCAGCATGACCGACCCGCAAGTAGCCAGTCCAATCCAAATTCCAAACCGCACAATGGCAATGCCGCCGGCACTTCCAGAGTCCTCAACCTTACTTCGCGCGATCGACTGCCGGCCCAGCGCCAGATTCTGAATCGCGCACAAGATCAGGAAGATCCCAAACAGTACTGCCCACGCAAACGCCTGCTTCCGAATCGGCAACAGCCATTCCAGCAGAAACGGATATCCCAGCAGCCCGACCAGCGATCCCAGGTTCGAGATGGCATACAGCCGGTACGGCGATCGCCCGGGATACAGTTGGCCAAACCAATGCTGCATCAAGGGTCCGGTGGTCGAAAGCAAAAAGAAGGGAATTCCCGTCGCCATCGTGAGCAGAACCACAATGTGCAGGATGGGACTGCCGCTCAAGACATACTTCCAGTGAGCGCCAGGAGTCAGTGGAGAGCCCCACAACACCAGCGTGATCCCCAACGCGACAAACGCCACGGCAACCGCTCCCATGTGGATCCGGGCCTGCTTCTTGCCGTCGAAACACGTGCACAGCCAATGACTATACGCATATCCCGCCAGCAACACCGACTGGTAGAACAGCATGCAGGTATTCCATACGGCCGGTGTTCCACCAAACCAGGGCAGAATGTACTTCGCCAGGATCAGTTCAGTCTGAAATAGCAGGAACGCGCTTAAAAGGACGATCGCCGCGAACAGATTCGACGGCCGTGAACTCTCAGTCCCTGGCTCAGAGTAGATGATCCGAGAGACAGAAAGAGGTTGAGGTGAAACCCGAGTCGCGACACTGTCCATGGTGAGTTTGATCCGTGGGGCTGAGCTCAATTGTCACACGCTGGACTTGATCGGTTGTGGCGTAGAGAGTGCCTGGCAGAACGAAAGTAATCCGCGTTTTAGAACCGCCGGGCACCATCTAAACACGGGTTGCACCATCCTCCGCATGCTTTTCACGAAGGGTGGGCGGCAGTCTGATCGCACCTGGGATTCATCAGTCACCGATAGCCGTTGCCCGAAAAGAGTGCCGTCCGGGGACCGCCCGCTCGCACCTTAGGTCTACCCTACTAGTAATCTCGCCCCCGCCCGCCCTCAGGCCGATAATCCTGCAATGGCTCTCACGCAGGTCTTTGCTGGCTTTCTGCAGCCAGTCGCGTTTGGAACGGCCGCCGTCTTCGCCCTGTTTTTCGTTGTCGGTCTCAGGGCGCCGCGCCGCGCCCCGGCGATCATCCCCCGCAGAACATCCCGCTAGGTCTTCTACCAGTTGCTTGCCCCACGCCGCGCGTGAGATATTACTCTGCTCCCGGACTTTACCTACTTTGCTCGGTCGGGCGCTCAGAGTGGCCTTTATAAATGCGTTTAATCCCCCGCGATACCAAGTTTTTTGACCTTTTCGCCGAACTTTCCGGGAACCTCACAGAAGGTGCCAAACTGCTCCGTACCATCCTGGCCGACCCGCGCGATCTCGCCATGCGGGTCAATCAGGTACAGGCCATCGAGCATAAGGGCGACAAGGCCACCCACGCCATTATTACCAAACTCAACCAGACCTTTATCACTCCCTTCGATCGCGAGGATATCCACCGCCTGGCCTCCTCGCTCGACGACGTGCTCGACTTCGTCAACTCCGCCGCCTTGCGCCTCGTGATGTACAAGATCACCACGCCTCCGCCCGTCTCCGCCGAGTTGGCTGGACTCATCGTTCTGCAGTGCGAGGAACTGGCCAAGGGCGTCTCTCTGCTGGAGAAAAACGGTCACGTCATGGAGCACTGTGAAGAGGTCAATCGCCTTGAGGACATGGCCGATCACGTCAGCCGCCGAGCCATCGCCGACCTCTTCGAACACGAAAAAGATCCCATCCAGCTGATTAAGCTCAAGGAACTTTACGAAGTCCTGGAATATGCCACCGACAAGGCCGAGGACGCAGCCAACGTCCTCGAAGCCATCGTCGTCAAGAGCACGTAACACCGGTTTCAAGGTTTCGCAGTTTCAAGGTTTCATACGACTGTGAAACGAAGTGCAGGCTCAAACTCCTATGATCCGTCTCTGCTAATTTTGAAACCTTGAAACGTCGAAACCTTGAAACATGAATAAAGACGTTCTGCTGGTCCTCATCACGATCCTGGTCGCTCTGGCCTTCGACTTCCTCAACGGATTTCACGATTCCGCCAACAGCATCGCCACCGTCGTTTCCACCCGCGTGCTGTCTCCTAAACTCGCGGTTCTTTGGGCCGCCACGTTCAACTTTCTCGCCGCATTTTTTCTCGGTACTGCCGTCGCCAAGACCATCGGCAAAGGCATGATCCGTCTCGAAGACGTCGATCAATACGTCGTCATGGCCGCTTTATTCGGCGCGATTGTCTGGGATCTTCTCACCTGGTGGTGGGGACTTCCCACCTCTTCTTCTCACGCCCTCATTGGTGGATATGCCGGCGCTGCCATGATGCACGCCGCCCTGCACACCGGCCCCGCAACCATGTTTTCGGTCATCATCCCGGAAGGCTGGTACAAAACCCTCATCTTCATTGTGGTTGCGCCCATCATGGGCATGGTGCTGGGCCTCGCCTTCATGGTCGCGGCCCACTGGATTCTCCAGAACAAGCCGCCGCAGATCGTGGACAAGTGGTTTCGCAAGCTGCAGCTTCTTTCCGCCGCTGCCTACAGTCTCGGCCACGGCGGGAATGACGCCCAAAAAACGATGGGCATCGTCGCCGGGGCCCTCTACACCGCCGGATTCATGACCAAGTCCGACATGCTCGCTGATTGGGGACGCTACCGCTGGCCCATCATCCTGGCCGCCCACGCTGCGATTGCCGCCGGCACTTACTTCGGCGGATGGCGCATCGTCCACACTATGGGACAGAAGATCACCAAGCTCAAACCACTCGGCGGTTTCTGCGCCGAGAGCGCCGGAGCCATCACTCTGTTTGGCACCGCCCTCGCCGGAATCCCCGTCAGCACCACTCACACCATCACCGGAGCCATCGTCGGCGTCGGCTCCTTACACCGTCTCTCCGCTGTCCGCTGGGGCGTTGCCGGACGCATCGTCTGGGCCTGGATGCTCACCATCCCCGCCTCCGCCGTAGTCGCCGCCGGCACCTTCCTGTTGATCCACGCCATTCATTCCTCGTAGCGCAAGCGCCTCTGCCCGCGGCCTTTGACGTTGCTCCTGATCCGCGGATTTTCTCCGCGAACTCTGCGCTTACGCTCCTGCCTTTTTCCGCCAAAACGCTCGGGTCGTACACCTATTGACGGCAACCGTCCACCCCCATCCCGCAACTTATTTACCGAAAGCACGTTTCGTATTGCCCTCGAACCTAAGGGCGTCATAAAGGAGCAGCGTAAATGACAAAGTTAAATCGCTTGATGATGTGTCTGATCTTAGTCGGCTTGACCTCGGCATGGGCCCTCGCCCAGGACAACGATGAAACCAAGTCCAAGGGCGAAGTGAGAAACATCACTGGATGCCTCACGAAGTCCGGCAGCGGCAGCGAATATCGGTTGACCGGCACCGACGGCAGTACCTGGGAAATCCACGAGAACAGCGCGGTTAATCTGGCGGATCACGTCAACCAAACGGTGGAAGCCCGCGGCGTCGTCGCCAACACGAAAGCCCACAACATGAAGGAGGACGCCAAAGAAATGGGACATGACACCGGCATGAAGAACAACACCGCCGAGCATGGACACCTCAAGGTCACCAGCGTCCACAAAGTCAGCGACAGCTGCCAATAGGAGTTAGCAAGATCCAGAACAGGTGCCCCATTTCTCGCGCTCTTCGCGGGAAGTGGGGTTTTTTCTTGTCAAACATCCCCTGATCTCGACCCCAAGTCCTGCCATCGTGCGAACCGGCCGTCGACCACGTGTAACGCTAGCATCCCACGATGCACTACCAATCGTGCGGTGTCGCGTGGATTTGCTCTTCGCAAGGAGCCATCCCAACGCGGCGGAGGTCAACATGTTTGCTCGTAAGGTTTCTGTGCGCCTGAAACCGGACTCGCTGCAGTTATTTACGGGTCTCATGGAAGGCAAAGTTCTTCCCTGGTTGCGCACGCAAAAAGGATTTCTGGATTTGATCACCCTTGCGCTCCCCGACGGCAGTGAGGTCGCAACCATCAGCTTTTGGGATCAAGAGCGAGACGCTTACGCCTTTGATTCAACTGCGTATCCGGAGGTCCTGCAGATTCTCGAAGAGATCCTGGACGGGATTCCCTACGTCAAAACCTTTGAGGTGGTCAGCTCGACACTTCACCCGCTTCCGCAGGAAGCCCCAAACCTGGCAGCAGATAACACGCAACGTGGCTATCAAGCCTATGAAGCGAACGTTTGAATAAAGTTCAGGGACGCCGTCCAAGCGGGTGCCCCATTTCTCGCGCGTCTTTTGCGTGAGAAGTGGGGGGGTGTTGCTGTAGGGAAAACGTTCCAGCAAAGGATCAGAAACAAGGTGAGAGCTGATAGCCGAGGGCTGAGAGCTAGAAGCTAGAAGCTAGAAGCTAGAAGCTTCCTACCCTCGCACACTGATCTTCGAGAACGACAACACTGCTTTGCTCGGCGTCGGCCTTCCCATCGACAGTGCCGGACGGAAAGTCGTGAAAATCAGCATCCGCTTTACTTGCGGCAACACTTCCTTCGACTTATCCGTGTCCGACAGAATCCGGTAATCCTGCACACGCCCGTTCGCGTCCACGTAAGCTTCAATCACCAGCGAATCCGCATCGATCGTGTCCAGCGTCATGCCAAACGCGCTTTGCTGCAGTTGTGGCGCGGTATTGACCATCACCAGCGGCACATCGTTGTCCGCCCGCAGCGCCGAAGGCACGACGAAATACACCATGGCGATCCCAAAAATAATCAGCGCACTCAGGAAGCCCGCCGTCGCCGGAACCATGAATGCCTGGAATGCATTCTCCAGACGAACCATCAGTCCTTCGAAACGGCCGCGCCGCGCCTGCGCAGTTTCTTTCGACGCCATCAGCCGCAGCTTCAGCCCCAGATCCGCTGGAACCTTGGGCCGTCCCACGCTGACCAGCAACTGCTGTGTCCGTCGCAACGCCTGATATTCGCTCTGGCAAGCCCCGCAATCCGACAAGTGTCGCTGCAGCGCGAGCATCTCCGTGCCCGTCACCGCGCCATCCAGATATGGCGAGAACAACCGCTTCGCCTGGGGGCACTTCAGTTCCGTCATGTTCCCTGTGCCCTTCATGAAATCACCTCAACCCTTCTACCCCCTCCAGCAACCCGTGACCGCCGACTCTCCTCAGCCGGAGCGGTCAACCCCAGTTCATTTCCAACCTCGCGCACATACGGCGCCAGCCTTTGCCGCAGCGCGTCTCTGCCGCGGGTGAGCCGCGACTTCACCGTTCCCAGTGAAATCTCCAGCACCTCGGCAATCTCTTCGTAGGACATATCTTCCAGATCGCGCAGAATCAGCGTCGTCCGATATGGCTCCGGTACCTTCCTCAACTCTTCTTCCACCCGGTGCTGCACTTCGCGGTGCGCCACAGTGTCAAACGGAGAGTCCGCATGATCCGTCAACGCCACCTGCATCGCATTCTCGCCGGGGCTCGGTCCATCCGACTCCACCGGCTCGATCGATGTCTCTTTCGCCTTATGCCGGAACCACCACCGTCGGCGGTTCGCTGCCTCATGCAGTGCGATGCGGTAGATCCAGGTCTTCAAACTCGACCCGCCATGAAAATGGTTCATCCCGCGAAACACTTTCAGAAACACGTCCTGCGTCGTGTCCGCCGCGTCCGCCGGATCATTCACAATCCGGTACACCAGTCCATACACCGGCTGCTGAAATTCTCCGATCAGCCAGGCATACGCCGATTCCGAACCGGCCTTCAGCTCCGCAACGATCGCTGCTTCTTCCTGCGACCGTACTCCGATTGCGCTTGCTAAATCACCCAAGGTGGTTGCTCCCGCCATATTGGCGTCCCCTGATTATAGGATTTTCCACCCAACCGCGCTTCGAAAATTTGCTGCCAGACCCAATCCAAACCCCGTCCGAGTTAAGTCCGGTCAATTGTGAGCGGAGCCATGACTCTCACACAACATAGACTCCATGCGAGTGTCCAGAGTTCCCACCTGTAAGTGATTTATTTTCAGCAGATCGGAACAGCTGCCGGGAAGGGAACTGGACCCGGCAGCCCCGCTCCACTGAACACAGAATGCTAAGGTCACCACTGGAAGGTTACTTGAGGTCCCGTCCAAGTCCAGCTTCCCCCGGAATCTAGCCGAAAGCAAGGCGGAATTCCTCCGATTTACCCTGTATAGCTTTCGACAAGACAATTTCAAGCCGACTTCCGTTAGCGATCAATTGAGTCGATACTCCACGTGACGAAGCGCGGTTTCCAAGTTTGTAATACCAAAGGGATTCAATTCGTTTACCATCTCCAAACCGATTGGAGCCGAATGAGGGGATATTCATGATTCGACATTTTCTTGCGCTGGCGATTTTCGCCTTGGGAGCGGTTTCAACGCACGCTCAGCCTTCGTTGCCGTCCAGCTTTCAAGCAAAGACGATCCAGAGCCCTGCAGGGGCAGATATTTTTGTGCGTTGGGGAGGAAGCGGTCCGGTGGTGCTCCTCATTCATGGGTACGCGGAGAACAGCGATTCGTGGGCTCCTCTGGCCGCTGATCTCATGAAGGACCACACGGTAGTGGTGCCGGACCTCCGCGGCATTGGGCGATCCTCCAAACCTGTCGACGGCTACGACAAAAAGACTCAGGCCAAAGATATGCGCGCCGTTGTGACCTCTCTGGGTTACGACAAGACGTTTGTGGTTGCTCACGACATCGGCAACATGGTGGCTTACGCTTACGCCGCGATTTATCCCGACAAGGTTGAGAGGTTGGTCGTCATGGACGCGCCAATTCCCGGGATTGATCCTTGGAGCGAAATTCTCCAAAATCCCGGAGTCTGGCACTTCAACTTTCACGGACCGGATGCGGAACGGCTGGTCGCAGGGCGGGAGCGAATCTATTTTGATCGAATATGGAACGACTTTACCGCCGATCCGGGTGAGCCTGACGAAGACACCAGGAATTTCTTTGCCGCCACTTATGCGCAGCCTGGTGGAATGCGGGCAGGGTTCGCGCAGTTCACCGCCTTCTCGCAAGATGCAAAGGACAATAAGGTTTTCGAACAAACCAAGCTGACGATGCCTGTGATGGCGGTTGGTGGAGAGAAGTCGTTTGGTCCCCTGCAAGCTGTGATCATGCGTCATGTAGCGACCAACGTGCGGGAGGAGGTAGTCCCAGGTTCGGGACATTGGCTGATGGAGGAAAAGCCCGCCTATACGGTGGCCCTGATTCGTAAATTCCTTGACGGTCCGGTGGTTGCGAATAGTGCAGGCAACGCAAGTGGCGACTCAAAAGAGCAACGCCTCACTCCTGCGGAGTACAAGTTTCCGCAAGTGGGGAATCCGGGTACGGGAAGCTCAGGGGTGAGTGGAATCCAGACTGTTGTTCTGAAAGGCAATCCAGACCAAGCAGGTGTGTATACCATCATGCTTCGCGTTCCGCCACATACACAGATCGCTGCGCACTCCCATCGTGATGACAGGGTCGCCACAGTGATCTCCGGCACATGGCATATCGGATATGGCGACAGGTTTGACGAGGCCAAGCTGAGGGCCCTCCCGGCTGGAAGTTTTTACACGGAACCGCCCTCGCGGAATCACTTCGCGGCAACCGGTGACGAACCGGTTGTCGTTCAGATTACCGGTTTCGGCCCATCTTCGACCGAGTACGTGGATGCCTCACAGGATCCCCGCAAATCAGTCAGGCCGAATTGAATCATCCAGAGCCAAAAGAAGAAGGCTCAACACTCGTAACCGATGAATGCGTTTGTGCTAGCTGAATTTGGGCACGAATTTTTCAGGATGGTCACCTCAAACCCGTAATTCGTGATTGCTCACCGCACCCGTACCTCAAGGAGAAGACGGATTTCTGCAATCTTCGCGAACTCGAAAACTGTACAAAGCCGGAACCGTGAACTGCTGAGCTGTCCTGATGACCGCTCACCCGGACACGCGCTGCACTTTACTTCGCCGCACTCACCGGTTCCTTCAGATTCAACTTCTGCACAATCCCCGCCAGCGCCGCCAGCAGCGTGTCACACCCCTTATCGAGACTCAACTCCGACTTCTCCAGAAACGCGCACGCCCCATCCTGCTGCAGCCGCACCGCATTTTTGTGCGACAGCCCCGTCAACACCACCACTGCGATCCCCGCGGTCGCCGGATCGCTCTTCAACGCCCTCAACACATCCGGCCCCGTCATCTTCGGCAACAACATATCCAGCAGGATCACGTCCGGCATCTTTTCCCGTGCAATCTCCAGCGCCCGTTCCCCATCCCCGGCCGTGCAGACGTCATATCCTGCCCGCGCCAACGCCCGTTCCGTTGCCAGCCTCAGAAACTTGCTGTCGTCGACCAGCAGAATCTTCGTCTTCCGCGCCACTTCCCCCCTCCTGTCGTCCTGAGATCTCATCGCTCCCGCTCCAACGCGATCGCCGGAAACCGATTCCACGGCCTTCCTCTTAACTTATCGGCAGATTTTCAGAACCCCACAGAGAAAGTCTTGGCGGGAGGATAGGAGCGGCAGAAACGGGATGAGAGCCCGTTAATGTGCGGCCGCTCCTTCTTCAATCCGATCCGTAACCAGTTTCTACCTTCGGGCTTCGTCCCTTCCAGCTCTTCCGTCGAGAATCAGCGCGATCTCTCGATGGCCTGCCTTGTGCGCGATCTCGCTCAGGGTCTCGCCTGCGGGCGACCGTAACGTCTCAATCGCGCCGCGCTCGATCAGCAGTCGTACGATCTCTGCCCGACCGCGCGTCACGGCGTAGGCCAGCGGAGTGTGCCATGCTTCGGCGTCCCAGGGAAACAGCCCGTAGTCGCCGAAAGCCCGGTTCAACGCCGTCGGATCTTCTTCCAGGACGCCTTTAACGCGTTCCGCCATGTCGTACTGGATCGCCTCGATGATGTCGATCGGCCCGCGTAGAATCAAGTCGCGGGCTTCTTTGTGACCGGCGTAGTCGGCCCATCCGGCCGGCGTGCCGTGATACTTCTCTTCGCGCACGCGGACATCCGCGCCGTGCTTCATCAGCACGTCGATCGCGCTCACGTTCCCGTGCCACGCCGCCGCATGCAGCGGTGTGTATCCGCTCGTCGAGTCAATCGAGGTCTTCGGATCGTCGTGCACTTGAACCGACGCTCCATTGCGGATCAGCGTCTCGATTACATCGCCCGGCGCGCGTTCGCTGGCGCGATGGATCAAATGGCCCCATCGTCCGCCCGGCTTCAGTGTGCCCGGATCTCGATGCAGCAGCCTTTCGAAGTCCGCGGTTCGATGCAGAGCCACAGCCGCCGGCAGCCGCACCTTCGCTCCGCGCTCCAGCAACACTTGTGCCAGGTCGTGCCTGCCATCGAGCGCCGCCCGATCGAGCGCAGAGAAGCCGGCTTCGTCGAGCGACTCCGTGTTCGCACCCAGGTCGAGCAGCGTCGTCACCGACGCGGGTTGATTCTTGATGACGGCGAGATGCAGCGGCATGTAGCGCATCCTCGTTCCGTTCATCCGTCGCTCGAGATCGCTCGGCGTGCGCGCCACCAGCTCACGAATCACCTCGGCTTCGCCCATAGCCACCGCGGAAAAGATATTGTGTCTCGCGCCGTTCGCCAGCAGGTATGCAACGATCTCGGGATTGGCCTCGATGTAATCCCACGCCGTTGCCCACCCGATCACACCTAGCTCGTGATAGTCGCCTTCGCCGATCGTATCGGCCCCATGTTCCACCAGCAGACGAATGATGGGGAAGCGATGCTTCTCCACGGCGAAATGGAGCGGATACGCATTGTCCCCTTCGCAGCGGATGTTGGGATTGGCGCCGCGCTCCAGCAGCAGCTTGGCGGCTTCCTCGCTGTTGCCAAAGACGGCCTGATGCAGCGCCGTTCGCACGCCCTCGCCGCCGCGCTCGTCAATGAGCTCCGGATGCGCATCCAGCAGCGCATTCAGTCGCGCGAGGTCACCTTTTCCAGCGGCATCGCGCAGCGACGCGACCGCCTCTGCCGTCGAGCTGGCTGCTTCCAGCGTCTTGACGTGAGATTGCAGCTTGGACCAGGACGCGAATCCATATTCGCCCGCAATCACCAGTTGCGCATCCGCAAGCGCGAACGGCGACGCGGCGACCTGTTCGTCCGACAGCTTTCTCCAGCGCGGATGGTTCTCGCGAATGCGCGTCAATGCCTCGGAGTCCGCGGCCTGCTGACGCTTCAACAGGGACTTGGCTTGTTTCTTGAGTTGTTCGAGATTGGGATTCGGCGGGAGTTGCTTCAACATGGAAATCTCCTTTCCGTTGGTCGCCTGTGTCCGCACCGCAGGCAGAAAGAAGATTCGTCAGATTGTAGCCGTGCAATTCCTACAGGGTGGGCTTAGCCCTTTCCGCGGACTGGATGCGCCCCGTGCGCCGAAAACCAACGATAATTCCTGTCTTATCGCCAAGTCAACAGCCGCCTGACCACTTGCCCGATAAGCGCTAACTTAAAGTGGTCTTAGAGACTGTGAGCGTAATGGGGATTTCTCAACAGTTATGGTTGCGATTCACCCTGTACACTACAACCTCGCCAGAAAATTGGACGGAGGAAAGCCTTGGCTGACGAACAGGTGATAAAGCTCTTGGAAGAGATTAGGGATTTACAGAAGGCGCACGTGGCGAGTTATAAAGAGGCGGTCAAGAACCAGCAGGACGCCATTGATCTTCAGAAGCGCGCCATGCGGCGTCAACAAATCGGTATTCTGCTAATCGTTTTCGTAGTAGTGGCTCTTCTGCTGTTCGTAGCATTGGCCCCGCATCACTGAGTGAAATGGCGAGTGGCTGTTGAAAAACTCACTCACCAGAAAATGCCCGAAAAAACTTTGCAATAGGAAGCCCCACAAACGATTTTCTCGGCTTGGGTAGACATTTTCTATCCCGTAAATTTCCGCGATTTAGCGGAAAATGGAGTTTTTCAACAGCCACGCGATATAACGCCAACTGACCGACGACCCACTAGGTCAATGTCCAGCGAGTGTCCTAAATACTGCGTAAGCGAAGAACAGGGCAAACATCCAAGCCCACACTCCCATGAACCTCAGGTAGGTTGGATACCACGGTTTGAAAATCAGTTTCGCGAACGGATAGTTCTGAGCGAACTTGTTGCTACTATTGTGGCGCTTCTGGAACCACGCCTGCATGCTTTCGGGCTTGAAGATGCAGAGAGCGCCGACCAACGCCAGAAAGACACACGCAACAGCAGCCGAAGTCGCAGGAAATATCGCGTTTACCATTAGCCGAGTCCCGATGCCAAGTGTAGGGGAGACCGTCACCTGTCGCAAACAAGGCCATACCGCTCATGGAAGGGTTCTGAGCGTAATGGGGATTTTGCAACAGCTACTCCGTAGGAGATAATTCTCCCGACTGGCAGCCGGAGGTGAAATGATGGAAGTTCTGAAGGTTGTTGGGGTGATTGCGGCAGCTGGCGCGTGCATTTGGCTATACGTGAAGTTGCTGGCATTTTCGGATGAACGCGGCATACGTCGCAGAGTCCGCGATCCTCGGGTCGATCCCCCGAAAGTGGAAATCCAGAGCCTGTTTCACGGAAATACGAAGGACGAAGACCAAATCTGAAGATCACACAACTTCTCGCCCGCCGAGATGGTCAATGAGCGCTATGGCGATGTTTCAACAGGTGTCGGCACATTCCCAATTGCGACCCCGTTGGTTTCTTGACGGCGGGGGCCGCCCTTGATCGCCCGTTCACCTTTCGACTATGCCAACGAGAAAAACACTCGATGCGTGTAAGAAATGTGCTCTCTCGTGCGTCATTAATGAAATTCCGCCGAGAGAGCACAGGACTGTTATTCCGCTGCGATTCCCTGAATGCTGGTCGGCAGCGACGTTACGGTTCCCATCTGCGCGAGTTTGCCGGCATTGACTTTGAAGATCACGATCCTTCCCGTCGCCGAGTCCACGACGTACAGGAACTTGCTGTCTCGCGATAATGCCGAGTCGATGGGCGCGCCTCCGGGGTTGGAAGCAATTGCGCTCATCAGCGTCAGCTTCCCGCTCCCGTCGATCTGGTAGGAAGAGAGTGTCCCACTGCCGGTGTTGGAAACGTAGGCATAGGTGGCCGACCGGTTGAGGGTGATCCAACACGTGGCTGTTTGTGTATCCGGGACGGCCCCGCTGATCACGTGGAGCATATCGGTTGGGTTGAAGCTGTAAGAAGAAACGGAACCGGCGGCTTCCGACACAACCGCGATTCCATTGCGACCAAATCGAATCCCGAATGGGTTGTCTCCGGCCGGTGTTTGAGGAACAGGCGCGCTCGCAATGCCATTGTCCCCGACTTCGAAGACCAGAATCTGGTTGGTACCGGAAACCGTGACCAACAACTTCGTGCCGTCCTGCGCGAATTGAACGTCGTTTGGCCCGGTGCTTCCGGCGGGCAAATTGACCTTAGCCCCGAAAATCGGGTGAAGCATCCCATCGGGATCAAGCCGGAACCCTGTGATGTTTGGCGATGAACCCATCGCATTCAGTACATAAACGAGATCACCAAACAGCGCGATGCTGTTAGGGAAATCACCGCCGGACCATACTTTTCCCGTCCTCGTAAGTTTGCCGTTCTCTACTTTGAGCACCGAGATCTCGTTGCTCGCCGCGTTAGCCGCGAGAACAAGATGTCCGTCTCCGCTCATGACCAGGGAGTCCTGAGAGGTAAGCGGATCAACGCCCGTGGCGCCGGTCCCGTTTCCGCCTGTGCTCACTTCGCGCGTCCAAGCTAGCGAACCATTGTTGCGGCGCGTGTACTGAATGACAGAGTTCTGAATCTTGTTGGTCATCACGTACACGTAGTTGGAGCCTTGGGTATTTTGTGCGTTCAACTTTGGCGAGTAAGAGGTAATGAAAGATCCAGCAGCCAGTACTGCAACTGCGATTCGGCCGAGAGAGAGCTGTCTTCGTCGCATTTTGATCCTTTCTGTTCGAGCAGGTGGAATTGGCGGTCGGTATCACCGCCCGCAGTGAGTGTGTCGGGATACGATGGAGCAATCCCCCTCACTCTTTGTTGTTTCTGTGCTAAAAAACTGAGATGGAATTTTCGGGCAACGCTGGTTCGTCTCGCACGCATCCAATCGGCGCACGATTGCTCTGTGTCGTCGCCCTGCTGCTTGCGTCGTCTGATGTCTGTCTAGGTCAAGCCGTGGCCTATGTTGGTGCGCTGGGCGGTTTTGCAATTCTCTCGGCGGACGCGGGTACACAACAACTTGAGCCAGGATTGACCCAGTCCTCTTATGCACCCAAGAATGGCGGAGCGCTCGATGTGTTTGCTGGGGCCCATTTGCATGACTACTTCAGCGTCCAGGGAGATTTCATCTGGAACAGAAATAGTCTGCGGATGAATTCTTCATCCTCCGTAAGCGGCGCTTTCTATCAAGAAGACCGCAACAGCTCTCAGGAAGCCGGCGTCGTAAGCTTTTTGCTTTATTTTCGCCGGAGAGCCAGTTGGATACGACCGTATCTCGCCGTAGGGACCGGCATTGCGCACTTGTCAAGTGCGAGCGAAGGAATCGTTGCGGTCGGCGGTGCACCGCAACTGCCACCGCAGAACTTCTCATGGACCGGCCCCGTCCTTCGCACTCACGTGGGAATCGACCTGAAACTGATTCATCACCTCGATTTCCGCTACAGTTTCAGCGAAACCGTCGGACACAACGCGATCAGCAAAAATCTTTCGCCGCCAGGATCGCACGGTCTGATGAATTTTCAAAACCTCTTTGGCTTCGTATTTCGCTTCTGAGGCCACGCGAGATATCAGCCGACCCTAATTCCGTTCAAGCCTTCTTAAAGTCCACGTAAGGACATCCCGGCCAGAAGATTGGCGGATGATCAAAATGCTCCGCCAGAACTCGTGCGTGACACACCTCGCAGAAGAAGGGTGACTTGGCTTGTTCCCCAATCGGAGCGATCTGCACTAGCTTTTCAAAGACACAGATGTGGTTGCCGGCCTCTACCGACGCGTCCAGGCTCGCCAGCGGACCGCTCTCTTGCTGCCTGCGAATCAGCGCTGTGTAGAGGCGCGCCTTCAGCGAAGCCGGGGCGCCCTCCTCCGCGATTGGTTGAGGCTCCGACAGGAGTGGACGGAACTTCGTGTCGAAATCAGACTCCGCCATCGCTCCACCTCCTCTTGAAATTGTCGCGCGCCCGCGCCAGCAATCGTTCCATAGCCTTTTCCGTCTTACCGGACAGCTGCGCCATTTCGCGGACGCTTTTTTCTTCCTTGTATTGCCAGATCAGGGCTAGTGCGTACGGCTCGGGCAACAGCGCAAGCGTTTTCTGCACCTTTTTCTGCTTCTCGGCCAATTCTATCTGCTCCTCAAAACCCGGAATCACCGACGGCCCCGCAGAAGGTTCGTCCTCATCCGATATCTCGAGATCGCGAATTTTCTTTCGGTAGTAGTCTTCCATCTTATGACGCGCGATTCCCATCACCCAGCTGCGCAGGTGGGCCTCGCCGCGAAAACTCGGAAGCGCCTGCCAAGCCGCCAGGACTATTTCCTGCATCATGTCCTCGACCAGTTCGGCGCGCGGCACCAGCCGGTGCCTGACAAACGGATGGATCCAGTCCGCGCAAACGGACACAAATTCGGCCGTCGCTTTGCGGTCCTTCGCCAGTACCGCCGCGACCAGCCGATGATCTCCTGTCTCGATTACGTCCCCTCTCCGCATCGGGTATTGTGGTCGTATTGTCGAACGCCCTTCAAGAGGAAGTCGCCGAAAGCCGGTCGCGTCCCCCTTCGCAGACCCAAAATGTCGAAGCGATGCTGGCCGAGACCTGCCGGGGGGCTGGCCCGCACTGAGACAAAATTAGTCCCGATCAAAGAAACAAGCGAGGACGTTTTGAAGACGTTCATAGCCGAGCGTCGCCCTCTCCCCGTTAGCATGATCCGCAACGGTAGTACAACTGGGTTGAAATCAGGCCAGACGAAAGATGATGGCTCGTAACGCCGCTACGCATGGGTGGCCTCTTCTGATGACTGTCGAAGACAGGCCTTATCACAAGCGTGCGCTTTTCCTTCGCCTTTTTGCAGGATGATGAGTGTAACCGCGAGTGGCTGTTGAAAAACTCCATTTTCCGCTAAATCGCGGAAATTTACGGGATAGAAAATGTCTACCCAAGCCGAGAAAATCGTTTGTGGGGCTTCCTATTGCAAAGTTTTTTCGGGCATTTTCTGGTGAGTGAGTTTTTCAACAGCCACGCGATTTTTCGACAATTGAGGCTAAGGTTGCAAAGTCCTTCATCTTGACCGGCGATCACTCCAGCGTGTCCAATGCAGTCTGATCTTTCGTACCCAGGCTCCGTATTCCCCTGTGTTCCCCCCGCAGAGTGCTCCCGCTTTTGACAGTAGCAATCAAGGAGAGAACGCGATGAAGGCGATACGATTCCTCCTGCCGTTCCTCGCGGCCTTAGCCATCAGTTTCGTCTCGATCACGCCCGCTGATGCGCAGACCTTCACTACCCTGGCGGCCTTTAATGGCCTCGACGGAGAGAGTCCTTCGGGACCTCTCGTGCAGGGCCTCGACGGGAATTTCTATGGGCCGACTTTCGCGGGTGGGAGCTTAGGCTCCGGCACGCTCTTCAAGGTCACGCCGGCCGGCACGCTAACCCTATTACATTCACTCGACTGGTACACAGACGGCGGCAACTCCTACGCGGGGCTCTTGCTCGCCACGAACGGTAATTTCTACGGGACGATGTCCGTCGGCGGCGCCTACCTCGAAGGGACGGTCATCAAGATGACCCCCGCGGGCACGGTGAACACGTTCTATAGTTTCTGCGCTCAGACCAATTGCGCCGACGGATACCAACCCAGCGTGTCGCTGGTGGAAGGCACCGACGGAAACTTCTATGGCACTACTAGTTTGGGCGGCAACATCAACAGTGGAGGCATCGCCTACAGGATCACGCCGGCGGGCAAGCTGACCACTCTCTACGATTTTGGCTCCCTGGCAAACTTTGCGGACGGCGACCAGCCTGATTCACCTCTCCTGCTCGCCAGTGACGGAAACATATATGGCACGACTTACGGCGGCGGTGCGAGCGGTATCAACGGTTACGGCACCGTCTTCACGCTTGCCCCGGCGGGCAAATTAACCACTCTGCACAGTTTTTGCGTAAGGGGGCCAATCTGCAATGATGGTCAACATCCGATCAGTGGAGCGCTGGTGGAAGGCACCGATGGAAACTTCTACGGGACAACCAGCGTCGGCGGTTCCACGAATTACGGCACGATCTTTAGGATCACTCGCGCCGGCAAGCTAACTACCCTGCACACATTCGCCGGGCCCGAGGGGGAGTTCCCCTACGCGGGGTTGATCGAAGCCACTGACGGGAATTTCTATGGTTTGACTCAACTGGGCGGGGCCAATAACTACGGCACCATCTACCAGATGACCCCCGCGGGCCATGTCACCGACCTCTACGACTTCTGTGCACAACGAGGTTGCCCGGATGGGAGCTACGCAAGCAGCGCCCTGGTGCAAGGTACCGATGGGACCCTCTATGGCACCACGCAAACCGGAGGCAACACTACGAGCTGCAAAAACAAAGGCTGCGGCACCGTCTTCAGCTTTTCGATGGGCCTCAGTCCCTTCGTGGAAAGTTTGCCCATGATCGGCAACGTGGGAACCAAGGTCCGCATCCTGGGGAACAATCTGACGGGAGCAAGCAGCGTTACCTTCAACAATGTTGCGGCGACGTTCACAGTCGTTTCGGGCACGCAAATCACAACCACAGTGCCCAGTGGCGCAACCACGGGCACGGTCGAAGTGACAACTTCCAGCGGCATCGTCAAGAGCAACGTGGTATTCCGCGTGTTGCCGTAGATTGCTCTTAACTGTCGTAACCAGGCCACAGT
Source organism: uncultured Acidobacteriaceae bacterium (assembly GCA_963788555.1). Classification (GTDB taxonomy): domain Bacteria; phylum Acidobacteriota; class Terriglobia; order Terriglobales; family Acidobacteriaceae; genus Sulfotelmatobacter. The sequence goes on from CAWBHM010000009.1 coordinate 971,307, forward strand.
ACGCAGAACCGACCGGCTTTGGATTCGGGTGGGTAGTGGGCAAACGGAAAGAATTCTTAAGTTTGCCCCAATGCCCCGCTTGCCCGGGGAGACGATCCTCCTACAGTAAACACCTGACCCCTTTCCTTTCTCATTCGTGATAAACAGAGCAAAAGTGTTCGCTCGCCAATCGGTTCTTGCTGCTGATTGAAGAAGAAGAACTTGAGAGTTCGGACGCGACACCCTTCGGTGTCCTCCTTCGAACTCCACGGGCTGCCACACCAGGGATTGGAGAACGACAAAAATGCGCCGCAAACAAAAAGTCAACGTGCTGATGGTCGACGATCAGCCCGGCAAGTTGCTCACCTACGAGGCCATCCTCGCCGAGCTCGGGGAGAACCTGATCAAAGCCCGCTCCGGCAACGAAGCGCTCGAATTCTTGCTGAAGAATGATGTCGCCGTCGTCCTGACCGACGTCAGCATGCCCGGCATGGATGGTTTTGAACTGGCCGACACCATCCGCCAGCACCCCCGCTTCCAGCAGCTTGCCATCATCTTTATCTCTGCCGTCTGCCTCTCCGATCTCGATCGCCTCAAGGGCTATCAACGCGGAGCCGTCGACTACATCTCCGTTCCCATCATTCCCGAGTTGTTGCGCGCCAAGGTCTCGGTCTTCGCGGAGTTGTACCGCCGCGCTCACCAGATGGAAGTCCTGAATCGCGAACTGCGCAGCCTCTCCCACAGCCTGATGGTGGCGCAGGACAATGAACGGCGCCGTATCGCCCGCGCCCTGCACGATGGTCTGGGTCAGGAACTCACTGCCGCAAAAATGGTCGTCGACGGACTTTTGCTGAACGATGATCTCTCCGAACCCGCGCACAAACTGGCCGCCAATGATCTCAGTGAAATGATCCAGCGCTCCATCCAGCAGGTCCGCAGCATCTCCCACCTCTTGCATCCGCCTCTGCTCGATGAAGTCGGTCTGCCGTCTGCCGTCCGCTGGTTCCTTGAGGGATTCACCAGGCGCAGCGGAATTGTCACCTCGTTCGATCTGCAGCCATCCGACTTCCCCAGGCTCGCCGCGGAATTGGAAACCGCGGCCTTTCGCATCGTGCAGGAAGCCCTCAACAACGTCTACCGCCATTCCGGAGCGCGCCACAGCGCCGTCACCTTGAAGCGCGCCGACGATCGTCTGATCGTTACGATTCGCGATGACGGGAAGGGAATCGACCCCGGTGTCGTCGAGTCCAGGGCCGGCAGCATCGGCGTTGGGATTGCCGGCATGCGGCAACGAGTGAAAGAATTCGGCGGGGAGTCCCGTCTGGAGAATTGCCATCCCGGAACTCTGGTGGAGGTGAGCATCCCGACCGACAGTGCGGCCGGCAAGAATGGGCGAGCCGCATCTGCCTCGAAACGCAGCCTGCTGGACGACGCCGCTCCCGTTCGGCCCATCCCGGTTCCCACGCCTATTTAATCGGAGGCAAAACTCCGGGTAATGCCGGAGTCTTCCTCCGCTGCTTTACGGGCGCCGCACCTGCACGCGGCGCTTCCCGCTCTTACGCGATTCCTTGCCCGCCGCCTCAAGGAGCGTTCCCACCGCCGCCCGGCAAGCCACACGCAGTTCCTCTTCGTGTCCCTCCGGGATCGATTTCGCCAGCAGCAGCATCGTCGTCCCGTGCAACGTGGCCCATATCGACAGCGCCAGTTGGGTGTGATCCTCCGGCGTCCCGCCCAGTCGCTTCACCAGCAGCTCCTCCACGAACTTGAAGTTGGGCCTCGACTCCCGGATCGGCCGCAGCGGTCCCTTTCCCCTCGGCGGCGTTAGCTCCCGCGCGTGCGCGTAGAACAGTTCATACTCGTGCGGCAGTCGCAAGGCCGAATCGACGTAGGCTTCCCCCATCTGTTCCAACGTCTCCCGCCCCGCAAAGTCGTCCCGGATCCGCGCCGCGATCCGCAACAGCAGCCCGCGTACCAGGTCGCGCCGATCTTTAAAACGCCGGTACACCGCCGGCGTATTCGTGCCCGCCGCCCGCGCCACCGCTCTCATCGTCAGCGACTTCTCGCCTCCGCGCTTCCACAACACATGCGCCGCATTCAGAATGCGGTTCTCAAGGTCCGGATCAGGGTGCCGCGGCATCGTTATTTTTTCTCCTGGATAGCTCTCGCCACCGTACACCTTTCTGTTGACAACGTACACATAACACTGTTATACCTATACTTGCAAGTCCTCCCCCATTGCATACCCAGGTCCTGTCAGGAAGGGCGGCGGCCGCGAGCGCATCGTTCGCGGCCGCTTGGGTTTTTCTGGACTCATTCCTGTCGGTCTGCGGTATGATCACCTTACAAAATACGTTGACATCGTTAACGTAACGCTGTATAAATAACCTGTTACTCGGGCCCCTTCCTTGCGGTACTTCCCCAGTTTATTGAACTAGGAGCATTTGCCGATGTATTCGTACCAGGATTCCGACGACCGGGCCCCTATTTTGCAATTGAATTCCGAGCTACAGCACGCTCATCTGGAGCTTTTGAGCGCGCACTGCGCCGTCCACCAGCTTCGGCTTCACTATTCTGCCGATGATCTCGCCCGCTTCGGCCGCCGCGATGTCCTGCGCAAGTCCGCTCAGGCCGCCAGCGACCTCAACGACTTCTATTCCGCTATCGAAAAGAAAGTTTCCCAGCCCTCGTCCGATCCCCCGTCCTCAACCCCGGAGACCGCCAAACTCATTGCTCAGGCGGTCGCCTGTGTCACCACTTACCTCCGCCAGCAGCGCGAACACTATCTGGCCTTCGCCGCTCCGCTCAGCAATTCCCACAAGGCGCGCATGTGGCCCTATTTCTCCCCCACCCTGCTCGACCAGATTCGGGTCGTCGAACTCGCGGGCCGGCGCGTTCCCACCCCTTCCTTCTACGCCGAAGCCCGGGCGCAGGGTTTCGAAAACCTCCCCGAGATCACCCACATGGAATCCCTCACCTTCGTCGACGTCGTCGTCTTCAACGAAGCTCTGAGCGAGCGCTCTCTGTTCCACGCTCTCGTCCATGCCGTCCAGTTTCAAATACTTGGTCTCGAACGCTATGCCGAGCTTTTCGTGCAAAGCTTCATGCGGACGCGCACTCACTTCACCGTCCCTCTCGAAGTGCACGCCTTCTCTCTGACCTCGAAGTTCATGCGTCCCTCGCCGGAAAAGTTTTCCGTCGAAGATCACGTCCATCGCTGGATCGCCGACAAGCGCTACTAACCCGCTTTGAGCTTTTGGGTAGCGCAGCGCTTTAAGCGCTGCGCTAAAGGATGGTTTTCTTGAAGGGCTTTCAGCCCCTGAGGTACTTCAGCCGCAGCCCTAGCGCCCCGCCCCGAATGCGGGCGAATTCGACTGCCGCTCCCGAACGATCCGCTCTCCAATCCTCGCCAAGATGGGCATATGTCCCGTCACCGCCTGCTTCAATCCGGGCCCAAACTCGTGCAACAGGTTCATCCCCGCATCGTTTCCTACCGTCGACCCAAAATCGCCAATCGGCACCCCATTCGACCGCAACCAGTACGGACGCTCCGCCTTGTGCATCGCAATCGAAGTCAGCACTCCCACAAAATAAGGGGTGTTCACCTTCCGCTGGCCCGACTCATCCCGTGTCAGAAAGATCCTTGACGCCGCATCCGTCGCGCGTCCCAACAGGCTGTCCCGCGACGAAGCCTGATACCGCAAATTCTGTTGATGGGCTGGTTCCAGATACTTCCGGAGGAACGTTCCGGAATACTGCGTCTGCCCCGGAGTCGCTTCGTATACGAGAGCTGCGCTCGGTCGCGGTAGGGCTACCATCCCAGTTGCGCGCGGCAACATGACACTTGTCGCGCCGGTCGGAGTACGGAGCAACTTCCCCTCTACGCCACTTTCCCGAAGCTGTTCCTTTTGAATCGCCGCCACTGCCGACGGCGCGTCCGGCAGTGCCCTGGCCGCCCGCTCGTTGGGCACTTCGCCGGTCTTCGTGAGAGAAACCTGTGTCCCGTGAACCACACCGCTCAGCGGACGTTCGCTCTGGCACCGCGCTACGCAAGCCCCTGCCAGCCAAAAAGAAACGATCCAAACTGCAATTCGTTTCAGCATAACGACCGTCCGTTTCACCACAAGCCGGTACCGCCAGCCGCAAAGCGGATTTCTTTCCCGCTCTACCCTTGGTTCCGAGCCGTCTCAGGAATGAAATTAGCAAGTCACGTGCCATTTGTCTGAGCAGGACCGCTCACATTCCATCCCTCATACTTCGTTGAGAAAACAGCTACTTCAGGTTGCCGAGAATCAGACCCAAAGCCCCCAATCCAGACGCCAGGATGCCCACCCTGGTGCAAGCCGAAGGTCAAAAGGAAAAATCCTCCACCCCTGGAAGCTGATAGCCGGATCACGGCCCGGAAGGACGATCTCTCGTATCGGGATTAGCCGAGCGCAGATCGCAATATCTCCTTGAGCGCGACATCTTGCGGTCTGCATACCTCACATCTCCCCAAGCCCCGGAGGGGAGGCAAATCTTAGCCCAGCGCTTCGAGCGCTGGGTAACGACAACAGAAAAGGAGCCAGTCCCGGAGGGACGGCACAACCGGGTTAAGCCCCATAAGCGCTAACTTAAGGTGGTCTCGGCGACAGGTGGTCTCGGCGACTCTGAGTGTAATGGCGATGTTTCAACAGTTGTGGGTCTTGCGGCTCAACTGCACATCAGATGTGACCCATGTCACTGACAATACGCACGCATTCGTGTGTCATTAATACGTCTCTACTCGCCTCCCCGAAGAGCACTTCCCACGTAGGACGCACCACCCCCAGAGGCGAATGACCTGCATCACCGGGGAAAACCTGGGCCGAGTTTATCGTCTGGAGGCTCGTCATGAACTATCTTCGTATCTTGGCTTTGATTCTGTGTCCATGCTTCGTGCCCGTGGCATGGAGTCAGAAGGTAACGTGCCCGATCCGATTCAACTGGACCGAGTTCCACACGATAGACATGGCGCGCTGGAACCCGTGTGAGAAAGTGTTGAACGTCCACAATGTTGGGAACCTCGGTTTGAGGTGGAGCTACACCACCGGTGCCCCGAACTCTTCCTCGCCCGCGGTGGCGAATGGGGTGGTTTATTTCGGCTCGCAGAACTACGTTGTGTACGCGCTGGATGCCAGAACCGGCGCCTCGCTGTGGAGCTACCGAACTGGATACGGGGTGAATTCCTCGCCCGCGGTCGCGAATGGGGTAGTTTATGTTGGCTCGCGGGATACCAACGTGTACGCGCTGGACGCCAGCACCGGTACCAAGCTATGGAGCTATCAAACCGCATTCCAAGTGCTATCCTCGCCCGCAGTGGCGAAGGGACTGGTGTACATCGGCTCCGACGAGAACGTGTATGCGCTGAACGTTAAGACCGGTGCCCTCGTGTGGAACGATACGACCGGTGACTGGGTGTATTCCTCGCCCGCCGTGGCGAACGGCGTGGTATATGTCGGATCGCAGGACGAATTTGTTCGCGCGCTCGACGCCAGCACCGGCACCGGGCTGTGGAGCTATCTAACCGGCAACACGGTGTATTCCTCGCCCGCGGTAGGGAACGGCGTGGTGTATGTGGGTTCTGGCAACGGCAACATATACGCGCTCAACGCCACCACCGGCGCCCTGTTGTGGAGTTACACCACCGGCGGCCAAGTACAGTCCTCGCCAGCCGTAGCGAATGGCGTGGTCTATATCGGCTCCTTCGACGGTAACGTATACGCGCTGAAGGCCTGCACCGGCAAGCTGCTGTGGAGTTACACCACCGGCAGCCAAGTACAGTCCTCACCAGCCGTGGCGAATGGGGTGGTTTACGTCAGTTCCGACGACGGCAACTTGTTCGCGTTAAACGCCAACAACGGCACCAAGTTGTGGAGCTACTCCATCGGTGGGCTGGGGAACCAGTCCTCGCCTGCTGTGGCGAATGGGATGGTTTATGTTGCTTCGACCGACGGCAATCTGTACGCCTTCGGCCTGAAGTGAAGGATGGTCGGGAGCAGGCAAGGGCAGCTTCCAAACGTCCCGGCCCGAAGAAACTTCACGCCGACTTGAACACCAAATTGTTCGAGCCTCGGTCTCATTCCGGGGCGGACCCTCTGAGGTTTGCAGGGATAACTGTCGAAACCAGGCCATTTCACGCTTTGAGCCGCAAAGTGGGATCTTGAGCGTAATGGGGATATTACGACAGTTGATCCAACTCTTGACGAGAATGCCAGTGCTTCCATTGCTCCCAACGGGCTTTCAATTTGGGTAACACAGCAGCTAGATTCTTTCGAGCGTCTTCGCGGTTGACCATCGAGAACGGGAACGAGACTGCCCAAACGCCCCATCTGTCTCGCTCGAAAGGTCGCACTTCCTCGATGTACTCTGTCGGGGAGACTTCCCACACAATCCCGGCGCGACTGCCATCCGGGGCAACGACGAAGGCATCGCCAGCGTCACACGGCTCTGCTTCAAAGTCCGTGATCGCACCGAAAGTAAATCCTTCGACGCTCACGTCTTCGAGAACTACAAACCCGTAGTACACCGGCGCTCCCTTGGGACGGGCGACGAAGGCGGGTTCAGTTGGAGAGGCGCCAATCGCGTTGGGGTCGATAGCGACAGGTTTGCCCTTTGGTTCTTCATCCTTCGGCATGGCGGAAATCATACTCTTCGTGGCGAAATCGAGATTTTTCGCCAACTGACCGAGAGGCGTTATGATAGTCGGCTGTTTTGAAAGTCCATCTGGGATATGACATACACGAACAAGGGACGCGACGCAAGAAGGCTTGTGCCGACCGGGAACGTCGATGACGTGCTCCTCACGGGCAAAAGCCACGGCAAGAACCTCACTCTGTTCCAGTCGATCGGTTTGGCAGTTCTTGGAGTGGGTGTCGTTCTTGGCGTTGGAGTGTCTGCCATTGCGGACGAATTTATTTTGAGGGCGAACTTTAAGCGGATTGGCCTCGTGTATCCAGACGTTTCCCGAGGTATCCTGCTTGGAAGCCTGATGTGTTTGCTCGGAGGAGCATGGATTGTAATGGGCCTTTTCGGAGTCTACAAGGTCGTCCGAAGAAAGAAGAAGTGACCAAGCTATTGTAATCAGGCCATATTCGCTCATTGAGGGGTTTTGAGCGTAATGGGGATATTACGTCAGCGATGCCAACCGAGTGGCATAATTGATGCGATTGCCCGACGACCCCTTACCCAGAATTGCAGAGCTGCTGAACCGAGCTAATCGCTGCCAAAAAGAGGAACGCCCAGTAGAAGCGGATTTGCTTGTTGCTGAGGCGAAGCAATTGGCTGCGGCGGACCAGCACGCGTGCGCGGTGGTTGATCTGTTCTGTGCGACCACATTCTTGGAGCAAGACAACCGAGAGCAAGGACTTCGAGCGCTGGTATCAATGCTCAGCGATTACAGCGATTGGCTTGCAACCCCCGAAGGCCGACCCATGTACGAGTTTATTCAGGCACAGAGGGCATTCGCTCTTATGGCCGATGGGAGGAATCTGGAAGCACGGCCCCTTCTAGAAGCCGCCGCACAATTCGATCTCGACGCAGAAGAAATAGACGAAGAAACTCGAAGCGACGTTCACTGCCAGCTCGGTCGGTGCTACCACGAACTCTCTCTTTACCAATTGGCAAGAGAGCAATTCCAGCAGGCCAATGCGCTCGGTGTTAGTGAAGAATGGAAACCCGTATTTCACTACTACTACGGCTACACCTTGTATGAGCTGAAAGAGTACCAACGGGCAAAACGGGAATTCATCCTCTGCCTGCAATCAGGATCATCAGGGCCGGAAGCTCGGTTGCGATATTTAATGCTTGCGGCAACAAGTCGCAAGCTCGGTGAATACTCCGAGGCCAGAGCCTATGAAGAACGAGCGAAGTCCGACAAGCCATAGGTATTGAGAACAGGCCTTATCACAAGCTTGCGCTTTTACTTCGCCTTTTTCGGCCTTGATGAGCGCTATCGGGATTTTGCAACAGCTAGCGAGCGGCGGTCGCACTACTCTTTCCGAGTCCGCCACAACCACACGGGAACTCCGACGCACCAGATCAGGACTGACATGATTGCGTCAGCCACGTCGTGTTTGTGTACTGCTTTTACGAGGTCGTGAATCCCAACCGCAAAGAAAGGAATCACTGCCTGCCACGTAGGCATGCGCCTAGCCGATTCGACACCCGCTTTGTATGCGACTTTGAGATTGTCGAGTGCCATTTGTCGCCAAGTTCCTGCCGACCCATCGGATAGCAGCATATGCCTAGGCTGGCAGGGAGTTCAATGTGTTTTGTTCCCTTGGCAAGTCTGCAACTGTCGAGGCGATTACTCTCAAAATCCCCGGACACCGGGTCAATGAGCGTAATGGGGATTTTGCATCAATCTATCTACAGATGTCAGAGCCAATCGCCCGCGACGGACATTCCCGCGATGAAAAGCCCACATAGCACTGGCACTTCGGCTAAAAGCATGAGGCTGGTTGCAAACCAGCGAAAGCCTTTCATCCTCCAAACCCACAAAGCACATGACACGAGTGAGGCATAGAACAACAGGTCCAGCATCCGTGTTCCCGTCGCAATGGGGTGATGTGGAAACGTTGGATTAGTGACTGGATTCGCCCAAATTACGCCGACCGCAATCACCGCAGGGAAAAAGAGCAGATGAGTCACTACGAGCCAGTGGTGCGGCTTCCACAGCTCCCTGTGGACTGGCCTCTGTCTTAACGTAGCGACAGTTAGGCTTGTCGCGGCCAACAAAGTCAGAATGAGCGCATGTGGGATTACGAACATCGCCTGCAAAGCCCACATGGAAAAGCGTAGGGATGTGTGAATGAAGTCCATTCAGCGAGAGGTTACCACGGGGATTCGGTTGGTGTAAGGTCAACTGTCGCTAACAGACCATTGCACTCAGAACCCCCGACGAACCGGTTTGGATTCGGGTGGGTAGCGGGCAAGACGGAAAGAATTCTTTAAGTTAGCGCTTATGTGGGTTAAGCCCCTAAGGCTCCGCACCCCCATTCAGACTAAACCCAACCCCTCCGTTCCTCCCCGGCATCTAACTCACGCGTGCCCCCAAAACCAAAGCCCGAATCCGGCCTCCTGCAAGGCTGGCAACAGATCGCCACCTTTCTGGGACTACCCGTATCGGCCGCGCAGCGCTGGGCAAAGTCCGGCATGCCCGTCACCCGCGAAGGCCGTCGCGTGCTGGCTTCGCCCGAGGAACTCAATCGCTGGATGGGTCGCGAATCCTCCGAGCCCGTCCACATCGCAACCGAATCCGCCGATCTTAGTTCCGAACTCCGCCGCGGACTCGCCTATATAAAAAAGCAGAAGCAAAGCCACAAAGCGGCGTAGTCTTTTAAACGAGACCCACAACCGTGCCTGCGACATCTAAAGAAGACATCGAGAGAACAGGAGTGCCCACGACTATGACCGACGATCCCATCACCATCAGCCCCGGCCCGAACTTTAAGTCCGCCATGATCCTGGCCCTCCTCGCCGATGCCCTGCAGCTAGTCGTCTTCCCCGTGTTCGTCGCCGGAGGCTTCTCTCCCGCCGATGACGTCCTCGATCTCGGCGTCGGAGCCTTGATGGTTCACCTCCTCGGTTGGCACTGGGAATTTCTCCCATCCTTCTTCGCCAAACTCGTCCCCGGCGTCGACCTCGTTCCTTTCTGGACGCTCGCCGTCGCCAACGTCTACCGCAAAGCCAAACGCATCGCCGAAGCGCAATCCTCCCAGGATCAGCCGCCACCCCAACTCCCTCCGCATCACGTCATCAACAGCTGAGGGAAGTCATTGGCATCACCGTCGGATCCGCGAAAGCCTGCCCTGATTCCCACCGGCTTGTGGCCGACTCATGGGGAATGAAAATTCCCGGGTGCCCCATTTCTGCCGCGTCCTTTGCGGCAGAAGTGGGGATTTCCGACACAGCGAAATCGAAGCCCCGCGGACCACGCCTCTCCGCCACCTCGCAAATTTAGATTCTGGCAAATTGATTTCACAATCCCGCCCCTGTCAATTTTTGGTTGGATACCGCACCAACTTTCTTTCAGTTTCGTGCTAGATTATCGGCTCGAGAGCCGCAGGGGTCCCTCGGACTCTTGCTCTGCTTCTCAACTCACGGCCCCAATCGGAGTCGCTATGTTGCAGCAGTCTCTTCTCTTCCGGTTCAAGAACGGAGACCACGCCTGCCTCTTTTACCGTACCCACGACGCGTTGCGGGAACTTCTCACCCCCTACGTCGTCGAAGGTCTGCGCAACGGCGAGCGCTGTTTTTGCGCACAGAAACCGGATACCAACCAACGCCTGCTCGACGACCTCCGCTTTCTCGGTATCGATGCCGACGACGCCGTCCGCCGCGGCGCTCTTGAACTCCACACGCAGGACGAGGTTTATTTCCCGCAACGCCGTTTCGAACCCTCTGCCATGATGGATATGCTGCTTCGCTCCGTGGAAGACGCCGCCGCCCGCGGCTTCACCTCCTTGCGCACCGCAGGCGAACTCTCCTGGGCCGCCCACGGCGACGACGAATGCGATCACCTCATCGGCTACGAACAGATGGTCGACGAATGCTTTCCCGGAAAGCGTGCCATCGGTCTCTGCCTCTACGACATGAAGGAGTTCTCTCCCGCAACCCTCGAGAGAGTGCTCGACACTCATCGCATCCATCTCTCCCCGACGAAACCCGGTTCCTTTCATTCCGGAATTTCCGTTCGCAACGGCAACTTCTGGACCGAAATCGTCGCCGACAAACTCGTCCACCGGCCCAACTACTACTACGTCGTGCAGCGCCGCAGGCCCTCCGAGGTTCTCGGCTGGGGCATCGCCCCTTCCTTCGATGGCGCCCACGAACGTTCGGAACAAATCCTTCGTGAAGCCGACCGCTAGCGCTCCACCCATGTTCCCTCCTCATCCTGGTTACCCGCGTCTAGACCTCTTGGTAGTGGCAACCCCGCCCCGCTTGTCCTATGATGTTCCCGTCCTCTTCCCGGCGGGGCCAACGTGGGCGAATTCGGAGATAAATTCCGCAAGGCGCGCGAGAAAAAAGAACTCTCGCTCGATGACGTTTCCAACGTCACCAAGATCAGCGCCCGCATGCTCCAGGCCATCGAAGAAGAACACTTCGATCAGCTCCCCGGCGGCGTGTTCAATAAAGGATTCATTCGCGCCTACTCGAAGCATCTCGGACTCAACGACGAAGAAGCCGTTACCGACTATCTCGCCTGCCTGCGCCAGGCGCAGATCGACGCCCACGAAGTCTGGCAACCCGAACCTCCGCGCCCTATCCCATCCAAACCGCAGCCTCCGCCGACACCGGCACAAAAGACTCGCCGCGTCGAACCCAAGCTCGCGCCTGTGAACCCCCAACCTCCCGTCGAGGTCGAGGAACTTCCCGAACTTCACCTGCCGCGCGCCGAAGATGTGCGCCCGCGCCGCAAAGATTTTGCCGACCGATCCACCTTCGAGATTCCCTGGGGAATTCTTGCCGTCGTAGTGGTCATCGTCGTCCTCGTCGGAGTTCTCTGGACACGCCACTCCCGCAGCGGCAACACCGCTGCCACGAGTTCATCCCCCGTCAACACGGTGCAGGCCAGCACTCAGGAACATGGTGTTCCCGAAAAAGTTGTTCCCGAAAAACCTGTTCCCGAAAAAAACGTTCCGCAAACGGTCGCGCAAAACGCACAGCCGGTCGCCATGGCAGCGCACGCCAGTCGACCCACCAGCGCGCCCCCTGCGAACACTACTTCTGCTCCGCCTGCATCCTCCACCAGTCCTCAGCCACCCAATCATCCAGCAACCACGGCCACTTCAACGGCGGAGCCGACCAACGACAAAGACAAGAGCACAGTCGTAAACCGCAGCGACGTAACTATTCGAACTTTCCCGAAGTCGACTGCAAAACCGTCCGCAACCGCAGCCCCCTCGCTCAAGCTCGTCATCAGCGCGAAGGAAACCTCATGGATTTCCGTCCTCGCCGACGGACAACTCGTCAGCCAGGAAACTCTCATCGCCCCCGCTCACGCCTCCGTCCACGCCTCGCATGAAATCGTCGCCCGCATCGGCAACGCCGCCGGAGTCACCTTCCTCTGGAACGGCCAGGAAATCCCCGCCGACGGCGCCGAAGCCGAAGTAAAAACCTTCGTCTTCGATTCCTCCGGCATGCGAATCGTTCCCACCACTCAAGCTCCCGCTCCAAACCAGTAGCCCTCTCGAAGGGATCTCGCGAGGAACCCTTGAAATCCAGATGCGCGGGTGCCGGGTGCCCCATGTCTCGCGCATTTTGCGAGACGTGGGGATTTTTTGCCGGAAACATTGTTGCTTGAAACTAAGCCGCAGCTCCCCGCCCACCCACCATTTCCTCCCATCCACCTCCCCATTTCCGCTATTGAATTCATTCCCCGCCATTTAGCCCCAAAACCGTTGCGCCCCCGGAGGTGGTCTGATAGCCTTTTTGCAGGACTTCCTTACCGCCGTTCGCTCCGTCGCGGCCGCGTGGATTTCCGCGGGTCCCGTCCGATCTAAAGTCCAACGTTTTCTGCACCAAACGTGCACGAAGGAGAAACACAACTTGGCATCAAAGAACCGTTATCTATTCACTTCTGAATCCGTGACTGAAGGCCATCCCGATAAGATCGCCGACCAGATTTCCGACGCCATCCTCGACGCCTGCCTCACCGAAGACACCACCAGCCGCGTCGCCTGCGAAACTCTCACCGCCACCGGCCTCGTCGTCATCGCCGGAGAAATCACCACCAAGGCCTACGTCGATTTCCAGCAGGTCGTCCGCGGCACCGTCCAGTCCATCGGCTACGACAACGCCCTCCACGGCTTCGACTGCAACACCTGCGCCGTCATCTCCAGCATCAACAAACAGTCCGGCGACATCGCCATGGGCGTAGACACCGGCGGCGCCGGCGACCAGGGAATGATGTTTGGGTATGCGGTCGACGAGAATGAGGAGTTGATGCCGACTCCCATTGCGCTGGCGCACAAGCTGACCATGCGGCTCTCGCAGGTTCGCAAGAATGGAACGCTTCCCTTACCTTCGTCCCGACGGAAAATCCCAAGTCACAGTTGAATACGATGCGAAAGGCAAAGTTCTTCGCGTCGACGCCGTCGTCATCTCCACGCAGCATTCCGAGAACGTCGGCAACGACGAACTGCGCGCCGGCATTCTGAAGCACGTGATTCAGGCCGTGATCCCGGCGCACCTGCTCGACGAAGTACACGAAGTATCACATCAATCCCACGGGACGCTTCGTCATCGGCGGTCCCATGGGCGACACCGGACTCACCGGACGCAAGATCATCGTCGACACCTACGGCGGCATGGGACGTCACGGCGGCGGCGCCTTCAGCGGAAAGGATCCGACCAAGGTCGATCGCTCGGCGGCTTACATGGCGCGCCACATCGCGAAGAACGTCGTCGCCGGCGGACTCGCCGGACGCTGCGAAGTGCAACTCGCCTATGCCATCGGCGTGGCCGATCCGGTCAGCGTGCTGGTCGAGACTTTCGGCACGGAGAAGGTCGATCCGGAAATTATCCCGGACCTGATTCGCGCGCACTTCAAGCTGACGCCGCGCGGCATCATCGAATCGCTCAACCTGCGCCGTCCGATCTATAAGAAGACCGCGGCCTACGGACACTTCGGACGCAACGATCCCGACTTCACCTGGGAGGCAACCGACAAAGCGGCGAAACTCGCCAGCGATGCCGGCGTGCGTCAACCCGTAGCCGCTCGCAAGTAAGGGCAAGAACTCTTGAACCACAGAGGACACAGAGGAACACAGAGCAATACCCTGTGAACCCCAGTGACCTCTGTGGTCAATGATTTTTCTTTTTGAAAACAGAAGTGCATGCGGGATGTAGTCCGAAAGTCGTATCCCGAGGGTGCGATTTGGCATCCTGACCGTGCTAAAAAATTCATGTATTCTTGCGGAAAGATACGGAGCTCGAATCCGTCGTCATCCATTATCATTGGCTATCAACCTAGTTTCTGCGCTTTCGGGCGCGCCACAGGAGAAGCATGTCAACAGCAGCTGTGAATTGCGACATTAAGAACGTAGAACTGGCCGACTTGGGAAAGAAGCGCATTGAGTGGGCGAACCAGTCCATGAAGGTGCTGCAGATCATCCGCAAGGAGTTCATCAAGAACCAGCCCTTGAAGGGCATCCGCGTCTCCGCCTGCCTGCACGTCACCGCCGAGACCGCGAACCTCGCCATCTGCCTGCGCGATGGCGGAGCCGACGTCGTGCTCTGCGCCTCGAATCCTCTGTCCACCCAGGATGACGTCGCCGCCAGCCTCGTCCGCGACCACAACATTCCCGTCTACGCCATCAAGGGTGAGGACAACGATACCTACTACAACCACATCCTCGCCGCCATCGACCACAAGCCGCACATTACGATGGACGACGGCGCCGACCTGGTCTCGATCCTGCACACCAAGCGCACCGACGCCCTCACCGACGTGATCGGCGGCACCGAAGAGACCACCACCGGCGTCATCCGCCTGCGCGCGATGGCCAAGGAAGGCGTGCTGAAGTTCCCCATCGTCGCCGTCAACGACGCCGACACCAAGCATCTGTTCGATAACCGCTACGGCACCGGACAGTCCACCCTCGACGGCATCATCCGCGCCACCAATTTCCTGCTGGCCGGATCGAAGTTCGTGGTCGCCGGCTACGGCTGGTGCGGACGCGGACTCGCCAGCCGCGCCCGTGGCGCCGGAGCCGAAGTCATCGTCACCGAAGTCGATCCCACGAAAGCGCTCGAGGCCGTGATGGACGGCTTCCGCGTCATGCGCATGACCGAAGCCGCCAAACTCGGCGACGTCTTCTGCACCGTCACCGGCAACAAGAGCGTGCTCACCAAAGATCATTTCGCGCTGATGAAAGACGGCGCGATCATTTCCAACTCGGGACACTTCAACGTCGAGATCGACATCCCCGCGCTGGAAAACATGTCGTCCTCGAAGCGCACCACGCGCACCTTCGTCGAAGAGTACTCGCTGAAAGACGGACGCAAGATCAACCTGCTCGGCGAAGGCCGCCTCATCAACCTGGCCTCGGCAGAAGGGCATCCGGCGTCGGTGATGGATATGTCCTTCGCCGACCAGGCCCTCTCGGTCGAGTACATGGTGAAGAACGCGAAGAAGCTCGAGAAGACGGTCTACAAAGTTCCCGACGAACTCGACAAGCGCGTCGCCAAACTGAAGCTGGAGTCGATGAGCATCAAGATCGACAAGCTGACGCCGGAGCAGGAAGAGTATCTGGCGGGCTGGAACGAGGGAACGTAAGCAGCTGTCAGCTCTCAGCCTTCAGCCATCAGCAAGACTCATGTGGGGACGGGTCTCTGACCCGTCCAAGCGGCCCGGAACTTTCGGGCCGCTAGTTTTTGCTGCCACATTGTCATCTCAGCTCTGCCCAGCCAGCCTTGTCATCCTCTCAAGCATTTGTCATCCTCAAGCATTTGTCATCCTGAGTGAAGATTGTTCTTTGCGCGCTTAGCGCAAAGAACAACCGCAGCGAAGGATCTCTGCAACCCCCAACCGCACCACGGAAGCCTCAAGGAATTCAACGCATGTAGGGACGGGAATGTAGGGACGGCCCAGTGTAGGGGACGGCCCAGTGTGGGGACGGGCGCCTTCGCCCGTCCGGCGGCCCAGTCTGTATCGGGCCGCCAGGTTTTGACGTTGCCCTGATCTAACCGAACTCCAACCTCCGACGCCCACTGAGTACTGAGTACCGAGTACTGAGTACTGCCCAAGTGGCCCTCCCGTGCCCGCCCCCTCCACCATCGTGCCCTTTGCATTCCCCCGCCAACCAGTGTACAAAGGACGCGACTATGAGGGGGTCATGGCGATGCTTCGCCATGGCCCTTTTTGTCTTTGGAGGATTATCCGTGAGCCCCAAGAATTCCCAACCAGCAAAGACCGACGACGAGTTAAGGGACATAATTCTCCGATACATGTACGAGCGAAACCGTAATGCCACAAGCCGTAGGGGAAAGAGCACGGGCTCAGCCGTCACAATCAGTGTGCTGCGAGCCGACCTGAAGGCTAGTCACGGCCTCACCGTCCAGCAGGATACACGCCAGCAATCTCACATATCTGGAAAGCCAGGGCTGGGTCGAAGACTCGCCCGTGACGAAGAGCGTTCCGACCAGAGGAGGCACTTTGATCCCGTCCACGACGAACTACTACATCATCACCTCAGCGGGAATCGATCGGATAGGCGGCCCCAGCACGTTCACGAGGGACAGGTTCGAAGGCATTAGAATCGAGGCGACGGGACAGAACATAATTACCCTTGGCGACGGAAACCAAATCGACGCCAGATTTCAGGCCCTCGGCGAGTCGCTTACTGAACTTCGAAATGCGATCAAAGCGTCGGACAAACTCGACGACACCAAGAAAATGGACCTCGTCGTCGATGTAGATACGCTGCAAACTCAGCTCGCCAGACCCGTACCGAACAAGGCAGTTGTCTCAAGCCTCTGGGAAGGCATAAGCCAAGCCACAGCGGTCCTTGGGCTTGCAGAAGCAGCTGCCAAGGCAGGAGCGCTAATCGCAAAACTCGTTACGTAGCCCCAGCGACTCCGGCGTCGCCGCCACTAGGGAGCCATTCCTGCACCCCCTATATCAGGGAGTTCGCGCGCGAGCCCTTTCCGATAGGCGAAAGGGCCATGAAGCGCACCAGCGACCGAAACTGCCTTAGCCCAAGGGCTCTCCTTATCACCCAACGACAAATCGCAGTAAGACTGCGGAGGCCTCAGATCCTCTCTCAGAAGATGAGAAATAACCGACAATCCAATAGGCGCCTTGTATGGAAATACGTCATCAAGCTCAATCGCGAATACCAGCGCTGCCGAACCAACGTATGAATGGAACTCAGTCGAGGAACAGCCAATGCTAGATCCAAATTGAGCCCAGATCGCTGCAGGAGTTCCTGAGGTAACCGAGCGCACCGTTGCCTCTCCGACCAGGGCCTTCTGCGGAGAGGACGCGATAACGCCGTCTTTGTGACGACTCATTTGTCGGAAAAACTTCTTCCTAATCTCAATTAACTTTGATCCCGAGAGATCTTTTCAGCATACTTCGGCTTCATGCTAACCAGAATATCCGCCCCCCAGCCTGTATCCGCTGACGTTGAACTTCTTGACTAAGGACGGTAACTTGTCTAATGCTGCCTTTTGCGCAACCGCATGAGAGGCCGAACATGCGAATTCCGTGTCACCACGGCGGTATTGACGAAGCGCCTTGACCACGCGCGAGAAGCCAAAAGACTCGAAGAAAGTCGACTTGGAACACCACAGGCTTTCAGGCAGTGTGAAATGAATTTCTTGAGCTATATGACGAGTTTCAAGTGTCATCATTGTAAAAAAGAGCTGACCCAAGTCCATATCCTGAAAGCCTGGATCAATGCGCACATGGCAAAACTTCCGCTCCTTCCCGCGTTTCAACACGGCAGCCGCAACGGCTTTGTACTCTCGTAATGCGACCCATGCGAGCCTCTGTTTATTTTCCAGACCTGGAACCACTTTTCCACTAAACCACCGGTCTTATGTTGGGGTACATCTCCTCGCTCGCGTCGATCAATCCCTTGAGCACATTTAGATCGTCGGTCTTTGCCTTCGTCTTGTCGGGCCCAGCTCTGACTTGATCGGAATCTCGGTACTAGAGGAAAAAGAGTTCCCATTTGATCGCTACTCTGCTGCTTCAACGGAATCATCATCGTTCCTTTTCAGTTTGCTGGGCCACTCATTAAAAAATTTTGAGAGCTTGAGAGTCTGATTGCCGTAATCATCGTCCTGGCATTTTGGCTTCTGCGAATCTCTCGACATGCGGTAGAAAATGAGATTTGCCATCTTCTCTCCGTCCGCCAAATGGCACACTCCACCCGATGTCCCCTCACCTCAAATATTAAAGGAGTTCCAGTGGTACCGTCTTTCCGAAGGAGTCCGAAATACGGATGAACAAAACCCGCATAATGTATCCTCATCTCTCCAATGGTCTCGTCACTCGCCCTGCAATAGACTGCGATTCCGGAGGGCACTGCTATTTTTTCTTTAGATCGCAGAATGTAGAATTGTTCCTTATCTTTAATCTGCCTTCGCGTGACTCCTTGAAGCGCCAATATTTGCAGGGGTCGGATCCTTTCCCCTTATCCCCCCAAGAGGAATCCAATATTCAGCGATCTCCTCACCTTTGGCGTAAAAGGCGGCGGTGGGAAGTCCGCCCCACTCCTCGTTTTCCAAGTGAACCGATAGACCACCCGTCCCCTCGATCCTGGGGGCCTTGAAGCACCGTCTTGAACAGCTCGGGACTCTTTACCTCGACGTCCTGAGGTCTTCCATAAAAGAGACGCAGCTGTGTAAGACGTACTCCCGACTTCACAGAGACATTGAACGTAATCGGTGTTATTTCCAAATACATGTTTCCAGAAGCACCCTTGAGCGCCGCCGGTTCAAAACTCTCGTATGCATCCATCCCATCCACGATGAGCCTAGCAAGAACATCCATCCTTCCGACAGAGCTCTTCGCGGTAGCCTGTCCATAGATGTTGCTTTCAACTAGGTGGGTGAGCCGCTCGCGCAACTAAAAACGTAGGTTGACTTGGCTCGTAAATGATAAACGCCGTCAGCAGAAGGCTTGAACTCCCTAGCCAACTTCGCACCAAGAAGAAGGTGCTCGTAATCGGAAGTCCCGGACGGTTTAACCGAGCCCTCAATCATCTCAAATGCAGTATCGGAAAGAGACAGATCGATCGAAGAGAGGTCGATCGCTTTACCCGACGGGTCAACGCCGGTGACATGTCCCGACTTACAAAGCACCTCGACCTGAGCCTTGTTTAGGGCTCCGGGGATCCAATCGTCCCAAGGAAATTGCATCCATCACCTTCCGACCCCCTCGAAAGATTTCCCGAATGATAATGCGTAACCTCCCTTCAAGCAAGAAGAACCATACTGCACAAACAACGATGCAAACCCGTACTGACACCATTTAGCTAATATCCAACCCGATTATTATAGGCGAACAAAATACGAAAGTAAATTGATTTCCAAAAACGAATCCTCAATCCCACTTCCATCCCGTCACTTTTTTCCACAGCTTTCCACAACATATATTTCAAACTTGTGACGGATAACCTTTACTGAGAAATCTTAACGGGAAAACCCGGGGACAGGGAAAACCCGGGGACAGACGGGACGTTCCCCATTTTTCTGGCGCCGAAAGTTTTCCACAGAAATATATTTCAAACTTGTGACGGATAACCTTTACTGAGAAATCTCAACAGCGCAAATTGGGAGTATGCCCGAACGCACTCCCAACGACTCCCCCAACTCCCCAGCCGACGGACGCATTCGGCCCTTCACCACTGCACCCGTCTCTTTTCCCAAAACGGGAAAACCCGCCTCCGCTCAGGACATTAAGTCCTTTGTTCGCAAGATTTTACTCACAAGTCCTGATTTTCCAAGATTATACGCGGACGTCATCCTCGCCTACCGCCCTAACTCCTTTGAGGCCAAGATCTTAGCTCAGAGCTACGAAAAAATTGTTGCCTATACCGAAAGGACCAAGCTCATGTCGAACCTGAAATCCTGCACTCATATCAAAGTCTCCGGCGTCCGCTGCGGCTCTCCCCCTCTCCGCGGAGAGCAGTTCTGCTACTTCCACCAGCGCATGCTCCGCACCGTCAAAGATCCCGCCTCCCGCATCCATCACCACGCCCTACTCGAGGACGAAGAGTCCATCCAGGCCTCGCTGATGGAAGTCGTCAACGCCCTGCTGCGCGGCACCATCGAACTCAAGCGCGCCGAACTCATCCTCCGCGCCCTCAACACCGCCGTCCGCAACATCCGCCGCGTCAAGTTCGGAGTCCAAAAATCCGAAATGGTCACCGAGCTCCCCGACTACCCCACCCCGCCCCTCGAACAAATCGACGAGGACGCCGCCGCCGCAGTCGCCCGCGCCACCAAGCGCGCTGAAGCCGAGCGCGCCGCCTACCTGGCCGCGCCCCGCGTGGCCGCTGTGAATGCAACTGCTAAGGTTTTGTGTGACGCCGAAGTCACGGCGCGCAAGCCCTCAGCAAGTGTCAAAGAAGCTCGCACCAGTGCAAAGACACAAGCCCCAGCCAACGCAAGAAAGGAAGCTCCGAGAAGCTCAAAGACCGAAGCTCCGCAGGAGCGCAAGAGTCCACTCCATAGCCTGCCCCAAGCGAAGCCGAAGCGCGCAAGCGCCGGGTAACCGCCACCAATAAGGAGGAACAAGCCGACGATCAACCCAAACTTGAGGCTCGTGCCGAACGTAATCTAGCGGGTCATCGTGCCTCCCGAAGATCATTAGAAAAGCAGTAGGAGACATAATGCGAATTCTGCGTTCGGCTGGTTGCTTCTCTTTGATCTTGCTGATGCTGGCTTTAGCGGCCCCATCTTTCGCGGGCGTTTCGTTCTCGATCACGGTCGCGCCACCGGTGCTGCCCGTTTATGAGCAGCCGCCTTGTCCCGGCGACGGTTATATGTGGACGCCTGGCTACTGGAATTACGGTCCGGACGGCTACTACTGGGTGCCCGGAACATGGGCGACGCCGCCTACGGCCGGCCTGCTCTGGACGCCTGGCTACTGGGGCTGGCACGAAGGCGCCTATCGCTGGAATGCGGGGTATTGGGGACCGCACGTCGGTTTCTATGGCGGGGTGAACTACGGATTCGGCTACGTTGGCACCGGCTACGCGGGCGGATACTGGAGAGGTGAGCACTTCTTCTACAACCGCAGCGTCAACAACGTCACGATCACCAACGTTCATATCTACAACCGAACTGTGATCAATAACGTCACGGTCAACCGGGTCAGCTATAACGGAGGCCATGGCGGAATCGGCGCTCGTCCGTCTCATGAAGAAGAGAGATGGAATCATGAACGCCACTACGAACCGACCGGCGGGCAAATGCGGCATGAGCATGAGGCAGGCAGCAATCGGGCCTTCCTGGCGTCCGAGAACCATGGCCGACCGGCAATCGCCGCCACCGCGCGTCCCGGAGAATTTCACGGACATGACGTCGTCGCCGCGCGCTCGGGCGATATGCATGATCGTCACGGCGACAATCGCCCAGTGTCGCACCAGGAGAACCATTCCCATGAGATGCAGCGTCCGGTAACGCACCAGGAAATGCATGGAAACCGAGGCGCGCAACCCGAGCACGAAACCCGCAAGCCAGAACCTCGCGGCTCGCAACCCAGCGCCTATCATCCCGAGACGGGGCGTCCTCAGCAGAGCGCACCTCAGCACGAGACGCATTCTGGAGCAAACCGAGGCTCGCAACCCGAGCACGAAACTCGCAGGCCAGAAAATCCTCGCGGCTCGCAACCCAGCGCCTATCATCCCGAGACGGGGCGTCCTCAGCAGAGCGCACCTCAACACGAGACGCACTCTGGAGGAAGTCACGAGCAGAAGCGTCACTAATCACGCAAGTAGGCGAGTATCGTTTAAAGGGTGATAGAAATAGGCGCGGCCCTGGCGGGCCGCGTTTTTCGTTTGAGCTGAAAGTTGAGTGTCGTAGCGGAGCCCGTGTCGTCGGTCACCCGGATCTGCCTGCATTGACATGCGGTGCTCGCGGGCGTATTTTATTCACACTTGGTGAGGTAGAAGTGCAACGATTTCGTCGGATACTGGGTCTGTTCCTGCTGGTCGCAACCTTCTGTTGCTGCGCCGTGCCTGGAGTCGACCTGCCCGAAACCGCCTTTGATGAAGCGGATCTCGCGATTAGTCCAGCTCTGCCTCCCCAACCTCGCGTCGACGACGTCTCTCCCATCACCGTTCTCGTTGCGGTTTTGCCGATGTTGCCGCTCTATTGCGCACACTGCCTCGCGGACCGATTGGTCGTCGAGCCGATCGCCACGCCGAGTCTGCTTCCGCTGCATTCTCGCCAGGTTCTGCTCTGTACCTTCCTGATCTGAAACCATCCCGCATTCACTTTGGAAGCCTCCGGGTTTGCGTGAACCAGATTCTTTCGCGCGCTTCGGAGTTCTTAGCTCTTGCCTTCGGGCGATCGATCCCATCGAACTGACAGGGTAATCCAAGGCCCTTATCAACCGCGCCGCCTTGTGCTGCGCCATCAAAGAGGAACCATGGACAAGGTGGATGAACTGTTCCTGCAATCCTTCGGACAGCTTACTGGCTCCCAATCCGCTTACGGCAAAGACCTCCCGGATCAGGATTTGAATATCAATCAGAGAGTGGCCCGGTTCCTGATGCTCCTGCGGGATCTCGACGACTGCACCGGAGGTTTGGATGCTTTGCCGGTCGCCGAACTCAGTGAAGTGGTTTCCAGCGCTCTCGGCGTCTGTGGCTTTGTGGATCCTGAGGAGACGCGCTCTGTCATTGCGACTGTTTTGGAGGTAATCGAACGCACCGATTCGAATCCGGAGATTTCCGGCCACGGTTCGGGCGCGCTTCCTCCCAATTAAACCAAGCTTGCCCGGCCACACTTTTCAACCTCGTTTCGGTGGCTCCGGGCACGGCTGGTGTCCGGCTCCTTTCGAGTTGGTCCTTGGGGGCGTGACTCGAGGAAGCCGGACACCCTCTGCCGTCTCCACTCGCTGCCGTACAAGCGCGGCCCTTCGAGAGTCTGCACGACTGCGACAAATTTCCCGTCGTCCCTCCCCTACCCGCAAGAGAACCATCGTCACCAAGGGGACTGAGGTGTGCGGTATTGCTCAGACCCTGAACTGTAAAAAGACTAACGTGGGATTGTCTCTCCCAGGAGTCCTCAAATGTCCCGCGTTCAAGAACCTCCGGAAGTCCAGTGGCGGCCCGCGTGCGTCATCTGTAAAGAATTGGTGAAGCTCGAAGAGAGTAGGACCGATGAGTGCGGACAGCCCACTCACGAAGACTGCTATGTTTCGAAGGTGACAAGAGAGTCGAAAGCAGCTTGACCTCGGACTGTCGCCGTACGCGGATCTTGGGTACTTTTCCAAATAAAAAATATGGACTCCTGCATGCGCGGCGCTCAAAGCACTCGCGCAACTAGAGGATCAAATAGCGAGTCCAGTGAGGAAGGTTGTCACTGCGCGTCTTGAGAGCAGCGGTACGATGCTCTTTGATATATCGCGCAGTAGGTTCTGGGAACTGGTGCGCCAATTCTCCCCGCAAGCATTTGCTGCCATAGGTCGTTCCCAATCTACGCCCAAAGGGGCGCCCTTTTATAACGCCACCGGTCTTCACGCTGGGCGAAGATCTGGTCGCACGGTTCTACATATTGACAGCCTGTCCCCGGCGGAGGATACTTACGCGCATTCCGGCTGCGCCTCCCCCCGGCACGAGTTTCAGCAAGACCACATTAAGCTTCACGTGCATCGAAAGGATGCTCCCGCCATGACACCTGGATCGATGTTCACTGCAAATCACGTTTCAAGCGTCGCTCCCACACAAAAGAGAAATCCCAAGCGACGATATTCCTGTGTACTGGCGGTGCTGCTTGGACTCGCGGCGATTCCGCCTACCCAAGGCCAGACGCTGACCGTGCTCTATTCCTTCAGGCAGGGCGACATTTCGAATCCGGCCTCAAGCCTGATCCTGGATCCGGAGGGCAACCTGTACGGCACCACGGTGTACGGCGGCGATCTTACCTGTCCCTTTAGCACTCCGTTTGGTTGTGGGACGATCTACAAACTGGACGCAACCGGCAAGAGGACGGTGCTGTACAGTTTTACCGGAAAGACGGATGGGGGTCTTCCCGCCGGGGCCTTGATCCGGGACGAGGCCGGAAACCTGTTTGGGACCACCCAAGTTGGTGGGGATTTCAGTAAGCTCCCGACTGGCGGCGGCGTGGTGTTCAAGCTGAGCGCGACGAACCAAGAGACTGTGCTTCACAGCTTCTCTGGGACGCAGGATGCACAGGGGCCGAGCGCCGGTTTAATCCATGATGCGAAAGGCAACCTCTATAGCACCACAGTAGGAGGAGGCAAGTACGATTGGGGGGCCGTGTTCAGGGTAAGCAGCACGGGCAAGGAGACAGTTCTGTTCAGCTTCGCGGGCGGAGCGGCCGGACAAAATCCTTTTGCTGGGGTGGTTCGGGACGCCGCGGGCAATTTCTATGGCACCACGTCCTACGGTGGAGCTTTCAACATGGGGACCGTCTTCGAGGTGGACAGGACCGGGAAGCAGACAGTTTTGCACAGTTTCACGGGCGGACCGGACGGGGGACTTCCCTTCGCCGGCCTGGCTCCGGACGGAGAGGACCTCTACGGCACCACGGAAAGCGGCGGAAGCTTCGGCAACGGAACGGTGTTTAAGGTGGACAAAGGTGGCAAGGTGACCGTCGTACACAGCTTCACAGGCGGAGAAGACGGGGCAACCCCCTTTGCGGGTTTGATCCACGACGCTTCCGGCAATCTCTACGGCACCACCGCCAACGGTGGGGCGTTCGGCGGAGGAACAGTGTTTAAGATGGACACCGCCGGCAATGAGACCGTGCTGCACAGCTTCACCTACTTCGGAGCGGACGGAGGCGTGCCTGTGGCGAGCGTGATCCTGGACGCAGCAGGCAACATCTATGGCACCACTGAGAATGGCGGCGCTTTTGGCTTTGGCACGGTCTTCAAGATCGCTCCCTGACCGACCGCGGATTCACTGGATCGGGGTGGTGCAAGCCGTAGTAGCGCCTTATGTCATTCTCCGCCAAGGTCGCCGTGAAACCAAAAGCTATTGTTGACGTAAGATCTCTCTTTCAGTCATCGACCCGGTAAAAAGGCGAACAAACAGCGCAAGCTTGTGCTATCTGATTACGTAAACTGCGGCTCGCCTATTGTCTGAAATTGAAGTACCATCTCGACGATGCACGTTCAGGATTTCGTTAAGGTTTACGAAGCAAAGAGCGACGAAGAACTCATCCAGCTGGCTGCTAATCTGGAACAGCTCACTTCTGCGGCACGACTCGCCCTCCAAGGCGAAGTGTCTCGGCGTCGAATCAGCATCCCGGAACACGCCTCGCAACATGAGGGAGGCGGGCATGACGCTGGCCAAGGAATCGTCAGAGAAGTACTGCAAGAGGGCGAGCGGCGTGGCGTCGGCGATTTTGTGGCTGAAGTTCTTCGGACCTATCACGGTCATTTCTGGTTGTTCTTCAAAATCACTGCTCCGGCCGTAATAGTCAGCACCATTGCGATCAGCACAGGTCGAAATGAGGTAAGGCAGATTACCCGCGTCCTTTTAGGAGGACAGCCTTTCACCTTTAACTCAGCCCTTGAACTCCTGAACCACCGAACTGAGATGTTTGAAATCTACCTCGTTATATTTTTGCAATTTCTTGTTAGCTGGATGGCATTTTCATTTTCGTACGGTGCCATTTGTATCGCCGTCGAAGAAGGAGCGGCCGGATTTGCCCCGTCAGCGCGGCGTTCTTTTTTGAACATCCGCGAACGATCAGGTCCTTTCGTACGTCTATGTTTCCTCCTTTTCGTTCTGGTGCTCGTGGCAGAGGAAGCTGCTACGTGGCTGGTGGGACTTGTGTTTTGGGAATTGCATAAATGGCAAATGCGCCCCTCTGGCCTTGTGATTATGGTGGTTTCCTATGGGGTTGTGGGCCTACTGCTCCTCGTCATCTCACGTTTCGCGCTGGCAGTACCAGCGGTCATTCTCGATGATTACAGGGTTGGGCAGGCAATGTTTCGTAGCGATGAACTTACTCAGGAAAAATGGCCGACACTTGCGGTGCTCCTAGCGAAATCCTTAATCGGAGGATATGTCGCGGGCATGTGCCCCTTCTGGCTAGCATCTTTTATTCACGTCAGAGGGCCATTGCCTTCGTGGTTTCCGTGGACTCTGACACTGGTGTCGATAATCGGCGTGACCGTCGTTGAACCCCCAATGTTCATCGGTTTCGCGTTGCTCTATTTGAAGATGTCGGCCCGGGACACGGCATCGAGCAAAGTGCTGACCGGTCAATTGGCGTAATATCGCGTGGCTGTTGAAAAACTCCATTTTCCGCTAAATCGCGGAAATTTACGGGATAGAAAATGTCTACCCAAGCCGAGAAAATCGTTTGTGGGGCTTCCTATTGCAAAGTTTTTTCGGGCATTTTCTGGTGAGTGAGTTTTTCGGTGCGGTAAAGTTCACCGTCCCCACTGTGGCAGGAGGCTTGGTGTTTGTAGGTGGCGGAACTCCAGGCTACGCGCCGGGGCCACCTGGCGGGAAGAATGTCAACTGTACAGCGGCGGCACTGGCCAACAGCCAAACGCCGACCGTATGCGGAGGACTGCTCTCCGTGTATGGCGAGATACACCAATAGAACTAGAAGGCTCTTAGAGGAGTCGTTATGACGTTTGTTCGAATCTGTTGCTGCATGACGGTGGTCCTCCTCGCGCAGTTGACGGTTGCCAAACCGCTATGTGCCCAGACCGTTTCGGATGTTGTCGCATTTGATTACACAAACTACCTCGGCAGCCCAGCCTTTGCGCCGACCCAAACCCGCGATAAGCTGCTTTACGGCTCCATCGCGAGCCCAAGCGGCGATCCGGGTGCCATCATCAACTTCGCACCAGCCGGGGGTTCCTACCACGTGGAATTCACCCTGAGCTACGCTCTTGGCAGCGTGCCGCTGGGTGGCCTCACACTGGGCACCGACGGGAGTTTTTATGGAGTGACTGCAGGCGGCGGCTCGGGATACGGTGTTCTTTTCAAGGTGACTCCCGATGGAGCCTACACGGTCCTGCACGAGTTCACTGGCGGCACCGATAGCGGCGAGCCCGAATCGGCGCCGATCGAAGGCGCGGACGGCAACATTTACGGGGTGACGTTTGGTGCGTGCTGCGCCTACTCTACCGTTTACAAATACAACACACGCTCCGGCGTCTTTTCTACGATCTACATTTTCGATCTGGCGCACGGCGAGTTTGCCAACTCAATCATGCAGGGTTCCGATGGCGACCTCTACGTCACATCGTTTGAGGGCGGCATCAACTTCAACGGAACGATCGCCAAGCTTTCTACCTCAGGCAAGCTACTGAGCTATTATCCGTTCCCCGGCTCTCCGGGCGGCACCTTTCCGGACAGCCCGCTCGTCGAAGCTCCGGACGGCAACTACTACGGCGTGACCCAACAGGGCGGATACCCAGGGAACGGCTACGGGAGTGGCACCGTCTTTCGCATGACCCCCCGCGGCAAGGTCACGACCCTTTACGCCTTTTGCGGTGGAGGCGGACTGTGCCCCGACGGATTTAACCCAAGCGCGCTGGTATTGGCCAACGACGGAAATCTATATGGTGTCACGAGCCGCGGAGGCGCCCACTCTTACGGCACATTGTTTCGCATCGGTACCGGTCGGCAGTTCTCTTCCCTGTACAGCTTTGGCTCGGATATCTGTGAGACTCCCGTAGCCCTGATGCAGGACACAAACGGGCTGCTGTACGGTTCAGCGTTCAACGGTGGCACTTACGGGTACGGCGCGGTCTTCAGCGCTGACTTTGGTCTGCCGCCGTTCATCACGTTCGTGCAGCCGACGGGCAAAGTCGGCCACAGCGCACAGATTCTCGGGCAGGGGCTTACGGGGGCGACCAGCGTCACCTTCAACGGTGTTCCCGCCGCAAGCGTTTCGGTGAAGTCTGACACGTATCTAACCGCGGTCGTCCCCACCGCTGCAACCACAGGCCCCGTCGTCGTCACAACTCCCGGCGGTGCACTGATGAGTAACAAGAATTTCACCGTGTTGAAGTGAGAGTCAATCCACGAGGTGCGCCTAACTGTTGAAACGCGATTTCACTCGTCATGGGTCAATGCATTATGAAGGAACGCCGCGCTTCCGAAAAGTGAAGCTGAGTTGGCACTGTCGGCGGCCAGACTCAGGATGGTCAACGTCGGCTTCTAAAAGGTGACCCCGATGGAGCCTAGGACTTCGACGATGAAGTCACAGGCGTGTTCGAGGTCTGCCCGTTCAGCAAGTATCGGAAAGGCGAGATGCAAAGCGTGTGTGTGGAATCAGTTTCAAAGGCAGAGTTCGGGCACCGATAATTGGCGAAAAATCTCGTGGGTGTTGAAAAAGTCGGTGATCGGAATGTCTTTCCGGCTGTAAAGATGCGGCGGTCGAGTTGTTCTTGTCACTTCACCTAAGAGGCGGCTTCCACCGTGGGTATTGGCGGTTGGCTGAGGAAGCGTACTAGCCGCTTGAGGTTCTGGGCCGCGGCTGCCAGGAAGAATTGCTCCCGCACGAACTTTATTCTGCGCAGGCGTAGGCGACGCAATCCGATCTGATTCTTGAGTTCCGCGAACAGTGCTCATCGACAAGCACATCAGCTTTGGCTTTGTGCGGGAGAAGGCTATGGGGATTTTTCGCCAGCTACGCTTTCATGCGTTGCTTTTCAATCAGTCGTCCCAAGAAGTACCACCACAAAGTTCCAAGAATTCCCCACGCAGCCGCTGTGCAACGCCTGATTGCTTCAGCCATGCGCTAAACTGAGGCCGGGCGGTATTTCGGTACGAAGAGGAGTCATACGTGGAAATACGTCAGCACATTACTGTGATCTTGTGCTTGGGGATAGGCCTGGCGTCGTCGGGGCTCACTGTGGCGCAGTCCTCCCCAGGTTCCGGAGCAGAGATAGGTCATGCAGAAAGTGCGGTGCCGGGACTGCATGACTTCGATTTTTTATTCGGACGCTGGCAAGTCCATCATCGAAAGCTGAAGCATCGCCTCGTCAACAGTCACGAGTGGATCGAATTCGAAGGGACATTATTCTGCCAGCCACTGATGGGTGGCTATGCTAATGTCGACGACACCGTGTTCGAAGTTCCGGGCGGCACTTACCGCGGCGTAGCTACCCGATCGTTCGACGCCAAGACGGGGCAGTGGTCGATCTGGTGGCTGGACAGCAGGACGCCACTTGGTCCGATGGATCCGCCGGTGAGAGGCAGCTTCCACAATGGCGTAGGAACGTTCTATGCGAACGACGATACCGAAGACGGGAAACCAGTCCGCACGCGGCTCATATGGTCCGAGATCACACCCACCGCAGGTCACTGGGAGCAGGCAGAATCACCCGATGGTGGAAAAACATGGGAAACGGATTGGATAATGGACCTCAAACGATTGCAATAGTTGGTTGAGTGGATATTTGCCTTCGAGACCCGGCGCATCGTTAGCCGCTGCAAAATTGGCAATGTCGTTGACGACATCGTCAAGCTGCTCTAATACGCGAAAGGTTTTCCGCAGAACACTTGATGTCGGCGAGTCAACTGTTGCAAAATCCCGTGGCTGTTGAAAAACTCCATTTTCCGCTAAATCGCGGAAATTTACGGGATAGAAAATGTCTACCCAAGCCGAGAAAATCGTTTGTGGGGCTTCCTATTGCAAAGTTTTTTCGGGCATTTTCTGGTGAGTGAGTTTTTCAACAGCCACTCTCGATTTCACTCATCGACGGGGCAATGCGGTTGCACGATCCTCGGCACGTTTCCAAGAAATCAGCCCGGTACAGTTCCTCGGCACGCGCAATCTCAACGTCTTTCTCTTTTAGCGCGAAGGAAGCCCAGAGTTTGCGAACCTCGCCAACGGGTAGATGATCGGTTTCGCTTTCAATCCCCATGATGAACTTCCGATCCTTCATATGAGCAACTGCGTCTGTGTGTGCCAGAGAAACCAACGCTCTGACTGCTTCCAAAACGGTGGTTCGCCCGTCCAACGCGGCGTGCGCTATTTCCTTCGCCGTCCGATGGTCGGACTCCGATGCCAGGCGGTCGATCAACGTTCGGTCCATGGCAAAGAAGTATATGCGGCCCGATTGCGGCGGCGGGCGTGCTAACATCCACTGATCCGGCTCGCCCACCGGCTTGAGCCGCACGGAGGTCAAGATGAGTTCAATCACACGGCGTAGTTTCCTCAAAACAGGTCTGGCCGCTGGAGCCATGGCGACCACAGGAATTCTTCCGCTGGCCGCCGCCAAGCGCACCGCGGCCGATACCGTCGTGCTTGGCCGCTCAAAAGTGGAGGCGACCAGGCTGGCTTTTGGAACCGGGACGAACAGTGGTTCGGTACAGGCCGCGCTGGGGCAGCAGGAGTTCACGCGGCTGGTGCGCTATGCCTACGATCGCGGTATCCGCTTCTTCGAGACCGCGGAGGCCTACGAGACGCCGGGAATGCTGGGAGAGGCGCTGAAAGGCTTGCCGCGAGACAGCTATCAACTCATGAGCAAGGTGACTACCTTCCACCAGGGGATCGACCCGCAGGCCAAGTTCGACGAACTTCGGCGCACCTCACAGACGGAGTACTTTGACATCATGCTGCTGCATTGGCAGCACTCGGCCGACTGGCCGGAAACCACGAAACGTTGGCAGGACGGGATCCTTGAGGCGCAGCAGAGAAAGATCATCCGCACCCATGGCGCCTCCGTGCACGGGCTGCCGGCACTGCGCCAGATGCCGGGCACAAACTGGCTCGACGTGGGATTGATCCGCATCAACCACAGCGGCACACGCATGGACGGCCCGACCTCTGAGGACAGCAACCACCCGGACAACGTGAGCGAAGTGGTCACTCACATCCAGCAGTTGAAGAAGGAGGGGCTGGGTGTGATCGGCATGAAGCTCTGCGGTGGCGGCCAGTTCGAGCATAGTCATGACGATCGAGTGAAAGCAATGAGGTTCGCTTTCCAGAACGCAGGAGTGGATTGCGCAACGATCGGCTTCAAGAACAGGCAGGAGATTGACGAGGCGATCGGCAACATGAATCTGGCGCTTGCGTGAGCCAGGGCGACATTTCGGAAGTCGCTGCGTTGGCGAAACATCTCTATAGCACTCGTCTTCCAATCAGTTTCGAACAGCCATGATGTGAGCTGACTCGAAAGAAGTCGAAATTTGAGTGTCATGGCCAGCTTGCGTCAACCATGATTCTACGCGCTTCCGACGGTTCGAACTCTGCGGCAGTTTCTGGAAGCGGTCCATGCGTTGGCAGTTACGTCCGGGACCTGATGCTCCCAAACCCTGACAAGAAATCCGCATGACCTCAGGTGGGCAGCCTAATGATTGCTGATTTGCTGGAGGGCCTGGGCTGCCTGGCGGACGACATTCGGGTCTCTGCCGCCTGCGGCTTTGCGTAGGTGCTCAGTCGCGCCCCGCAGATCTCCTTGTTCGGCCAGAGCCAACCCTAAGTCCAGGTGTGCCTGACTGAAACCAGGCTGTAGTTTCACCGCCTGCTGATACTCGCTCACCGCCTCCGCCAATCGCCGATCTCCAGCAAGAAGTTTACCCAACAGTATGTGGCCTTCAGCAAGATTAGGATCCGCGTTCACTGCGGCCTGCGCTTGTGTCCGCGCTTCGTCTAACCGCTGGGCGGCTACCAGCGCCAGAGCATAGTTATAAAGATAGGGGCCATAGTCCGGACGAAGATGCGTTGCTTTTTGGAAGCTATAAAGAGCCCTAGACATTTCATTTTTCCGTGCCAGCACCCGCCCCATCAGATCGTAAGCAGCCGCGTCGTACGGATCAATGCTGAGTGCGCGTTTCAAGGCTGTTTCGGCAGGTCCCATCTGTGCTTCCTGGACAAAGAGGGTGGCCAGGTTCAGGTCGCCCTCCGGCAAATCCGGATCTAGCGCGAGCGCTTTCTGAAGTTTCTCGATTGCGCGACCGGTTCGCCCAAGGTCGGCCTCAAGCATCGCGTATTGATTCCAGGTGCTACCGTCGAGAGGTGCCAAGTGTAGCGCCCGGTTCAATATCTGCTCGCTTTGTGAGACATTCCCCGATGTTTTCAAACTAGCGGCAAAGGACCGTAATGCTGTCACAGATTCTGGCTTGATCCGAACTGCGTGTTCAAACGCTCCAACGGCCGCTTTCGAATTTCCGCTGTTTTTCCAGGCATCCCCAAGTGCGATGTAAAACTCCTCCTCGCGAGGAGGATGTTGGTCCATTTCTCGGGCCAGGTCGGCTACTCCTTTCTCCAGATTATTCTGACCAGCCACTTGCGCTACAGCAAGGTATCGGCTGTTTTCGCTCGTTTTCGGCAGGGGCGACGGATAATACGGGACCACTTCTCCGTGGTATTCCTCTGCATCAGTCAAATGACGTTCCTGAAGCTCTGCCTGAAGATCACGCATTGGGACCTTACGCTGAATGAAATGGTCCGTGATAAGTGCGTGAACTACATCCTCAGTTCTCCTTTTTGGCATGTGGCACGAAACGCAGTCAGCTGCATCCGGGTGCTTGCCCTGGGCAACCAAGGTGCTAATGACGGGTTCATGACAATGACGGCATTGTCCGGAATAGTAGCTTGTCGCTTCCTCGCCCGCGGGAAGCTTGCGATGTGGATCATGGCAGGACAGGCATGTCAGCGCCCCCTTGCTCTCTAGAAAGCAACGAGATTTCCGAAGTCGATATGCAACACTCACGAATTCAAATTTGTCATCGTATCCGGTGTTAGGGGCATGATCGAAGTACAGGACATAGTCCTCAAGGGGTTGCCCTGGGATGTAGGAAAATATCCCGCGATTAAATCGTCTCAGTAAAGCTGGGAGGCGGCCGCTCGTCGGCTCCAGGTGGCATTGCATGCAGAGTTCCATCTGGAGCTTTGAGCTTAGGCGTGCAGGATTCACAATTGTGCCACTGATGTCCGAAAAGCTCAGCGCCTGCGTGGGCTGCTCGAATATGTTGGCCGCCCGGACCATGACATCGTTGACAATCAATCCCTTCAGGAAGGTCCCCAGTAAAGACCGGATCAGCGCCCGGAACATCGCTTCCGGAGGGCACTTGAGGATATTCATCGTGACAAAATACGCATCCATACGAAACCAATCGCCGGGTCTGCGGATGACGGGAATCGAATCCTGGACTCATGCCCCAATATCCACCTCGTTCCGTATACCAACCCAGAGGAAGTTCGATCAACGTTCCTCGTGTGGTGCGGTGTAGGTAGGACCTCGAGTGGTCGCCTGCACCGATCACGTAGTCAATTTTCATCTCTTCGACATTCGTCTCATTTCCGTCGGAGCCGATTTGCCACCGTCTCTGGTAATAGGCCTGGTCGCGAAAAATCATCGAGTAGTGCGTGTCAGACAAGGAGTGGTAGAACTGCGTGTTCCCTTTATAGTCTTCGATTGTGTTCGCAGGGGCGGGCTTAAACAGGGATTTGGCCATTCCCGTCTGCCGATAGTTTTCATAGATTTGATTATGGCAACGCGCGCAAAGCCGGGAGTCGACGTATTCATTTACTGAAGTGCTTTTAGGTGGGGTGACGCCTGCGACTGGTATCCCGGTTTTTCCCCAGGTACCCACAATGAGTCCACCCACGCAGAAAATGAGCCCAACCACGCAGCAGAGGCTGAACTGGCACTGAGACTTCATATCGGCTCCTTGCACCACTCGTTCCCAGATGGCGGCTCCGCGTTTTCGGGCATCACGCCGGGAAGAGACCCGAGGTGCTTGATCAAATCTGCGGGAGCTTTGAGCGTCTTCAAACTCCGGTAATACATGTAAGCTACATCATCACGACATTGCAGAGGCTTCCGAGTCGAAAGTATGCATCACTTTTAGACGACCTTGGCGAAAAATCCCGTGGGTGTTGAAAAAGTCCGTGATTGGAATGTCTTTCCGGCTGTAATGATGCGGCGGTCGAGTTGTTCTTGTCACTTCTGCTAAGAGGCTGCTTCCACAGTGGGTATCGTCGGTTGGCTGAGGAAGCGGACCAGTCGCTTGAGGTTCTGGGCAGCCGCTGCCAGGAAGAACTGCTCCCGCACGAACCTTAGTCTCCGCAGGCGTAGGCGACGCAGTCCGATCTGATTCTTGAGTTCCGCGAACAGGGCTTCCACCTTCTTTCTTTCCCGCTGTGCCTTCGCGAACTCCGGCGTGTTCGCCAACTCCCGAGCGCGTTGCCGGGCGGGTTCGTCCATGTGGATGGCAAGAAAGCGGAACACTCCGCTGGTGCATTGGGCTTTTAGCGCACACGCACCGCACTTTTTGCGAGTCCCGATGTAGGCATAGGTGCGGTTCCGCATGCTGCGACCACCATAGTTCAGTTGCTGCCCCGCAGGACAGCGATAGCTGTTGCTTTCGGGTTGATACGTGAACCGCTCGGGACCGTAGAACGGGCTGTTCTTTCTGTGGATACTGTCGCGGGTTCGCATATAGGGAGTGATGCTGCGATCCGCCAACCAGTGCAAGAACTCCCCGTTCCCGTAGGTCGTGTCGGCCGCTACCGATTCTGGTGTTCGTTCTTGCCATTGCGTGAAACGGGTGAGCATGTCCTGCGCGGCTACCGTCTCCTGACTCATCCGTGCTGCCGTCGCTTGCACCCCGACGATCACGCAACTGTCATTGTCGATCAGATAGTTGTCGTAGTAACCCATCCGGGCCGGTATCCCGCCCTTGGTGGCGTAGGTCGCATCGGGATCCGTGGTCGATACCTGATCCTGCTGATGCACCGGCTCTTCGGTGGGATTCTGCTGCTCCAGTTCCACCAGGTACTGGCGCACGGTTTGGTTCACTTGCGCCGCTTCCGCTAACTGCTCGCGCGGAATGCGGCTCTCCTTCGCCGCATTCGCCTCCACGAAACTGCCATCCACGGACAGGTGCTTGCCCTGCACCAGTCCCACTTCCACACACTGTTTCACGATCTGCTCAAACAACTCCTCGAACAGTTTCGATTCCTGAAACCGTCCATGCCGGTTTTTGGAGAACGTGGAGTGATGCGGAATCTCCTGATCGAAGCCCAGACCGGTGAACCAGCGCCACGCCAGGTGCATGCGCAGTTCCTCCACCAGCTTCCGTTCGCTGGTGATGCCGTACAAGTAGCCGATCAACAGGATGCGCAGCAGAAGTTCGGGATCAATGGAAGGACGGCCGGTATCGCTGTAACTCGCTTTCAGCTTCTCCCGCACAAAGGCAAAGCTGATGTGCTTGTCGATGAGCCGCAGCAGATGAGTCTCAGGAACCTGATCTTCCAGGCGGAAGTAATAGAACAGCGCTTCGGAACGGTCGTGTTGCCCCATCATGATCAGCAGACCTCCGACGATCAGAATCCAACAGAGCATGGGCGAATGCTTTCTTCTAACATGCTTCTGCCGAATCTCATCCCGCTAATCGACGTGACTTTTTCAACACCCACGTCTGTTTGAGTCAATTATCGCTGGGCTTAGAGCAAAAATGATTTCGGCAGTTCGAACCGCAACGCTCCACACTTTACTTACCCAAGTTTCGTGACCACGCATGTTGCAAAGCGCGAGGTAGCCGGAAAAGTCTGGAGGCAGAGTCGGTCCATCTTGAGGAGGTACCGAGCACCAATTATCGGCGACAGAAGAGGCACAAAAGGAAGCCTGAAATAACGGGTTCCGTCGGCTTTGAACGACTCGTTAATCGCAGCAAACTCAGCGCGTGTCAGAGGATGTTCATATTCTGAAACGTTCCCGCGAGCCGGTAGCAGATTGCGAAGACGAGCGTAAGATGGGGAAAAACGAATAGGCTCTTTTAGGATAATCTTACCGTCTTTGGCTAGAATGCGGCGCATCTCCTTGCCAACCCGCTCAATGTTCAGGTGATGTAATAACGCAATGCAGAATATGACATCAACAGACGAGTCTGGTAGTCCCGTCTCGTAAGCAGTGCCTACTTGGACAGTTGCTTTCAACTTGGCGAAGGCAAGACGCTGGCGGGCCAACGCAATGAGTTCAGGGGAAATATCTATACCAATTACACGAGCGCCACGCTCCACTAAGGGCACGACGTTCTCTCCACTACCACAACCAAAATCGAGTACAGTCTTACCCCGAACATCCCCGAGTAGCCAGTACGCATATTCGAGTGGGAACGCTGTGTCCGAGGGTGGATTCAAGTAGCGTTTAAGGTCGTCGCGGTTGGGAGGCCTAATCGTGATTTGGGCTGCTTCTTCGGCGCTACGCTCGATTTCGGCCCGATCACGCTCTGCTAGCCGCGACATGTGGCACGTCCTCTCTAACTTCAGAGAACGGCGGCATTGTCCCCCTTGTAACAGCAAAGTGTCAATTACTATTGAAAAATCCCCATTACGCTCAAAACCCCAGCTGAGGGGCGAACAGACGGCGCAAGCTTGTGACGTGGCATGGTTTCGTCTGTTGATTACGTCAGTTGATTTAAGGTGTCGCCCGGGCCGCTTAGGGATTTCCCTAGTTTTGGACAGGTAGGGCGGAAACTAGAGTGTGGTTGGAGTGTTTCAAAAGATAAGCCGATTCATAGAATTCGGTGTTCCACTTTGCAACGTTCGCGCCTCAGTTGACCCTGCGGTACGAAATTACTACAAGGACGACGACTTCAACAAACCTAGCTTCCGCGCGGCAGGGATGAGCACGCTAGGAACTTCCTAACGTAGTTCGAAAAGACCTGTCCCGCACCAGGAGGACTGAAATGAACTACAGAACAGTAGGGTTAGTCTTCTTTGCTGCGATCTTCGGCGCTATCAATCTTTCCATCACGACGCTTGCCCAGACAACTCCCTTTACAAAGCCTCAGGTCGCGGACCGCATCCGCAAAGTGGAAGACGGCGTGGACCAATTCGAAAAGTATCTCGAAAACCGTGGACAAGACGCCAAGAACCAGGCGGAAACGGCCCAGAGTAACGGAGCCACAACGCGCCGGCAGCGGTCAAGTTCAGCGAATACACAAGCCCGGGGAGACCAAGCCAAACAAACGAAAGACGATCTCGAAAACGCCATGGACGACCTGAATCGCAGCACGAACCGTCTGCGGCGCAAGTTCGATCCCACATCGAATTATCTGGAGACAAAAGTACAAATGGAACAGGTCATGGATAACGCGCGCCGCGTGAATCAGGTGATGGTGAAGGGGAACTACGGCAGCCAGGCCGAACGTTACTGGGCTGCCTTGCGCACCAACATAAATGATCTTGCACGGTGCTACAACTTAACGCCCCTGGGCGTGTAAGGTTGCAATTCACGAGCTAGAGGAATTGGGGATTTGCTATTCAACAGTTGGGGACTCGCTGTCTTCTTCCTGTACCTGATCGCGCTCTGTGGCTGTCAGGACCTCGTTCCACACGACACCCAGACCTTACTAAATCCCAAGTTTCAAGGATGACGGCAATCATGGGCGCCTTTCAGGTTCTATGGGTTTTATCTGCAACACTGTTTGTAGCTATGTTTGGCCGTTGATGACGCCTTCACCATTGGCCCGCGTTTTGAACGCAATCTCCCGTTTCACCGTGAACGCTAAGATCAAAGGAGTCAACAGTTCGGTGGGTAACCAACTGATGGTGACCGAGGTACGTTGCGACAGTCTTCCGCTCAGTCTAGTGTTCCTCAGATCAACATGAACCTGCCCACGGAACGCCTCTCGGAATCCCACCGTAAAGACCTAATGGCCAATGCAAGCAGTCATCGCAGTCAGATTGCAAAGCGCCGGAGCAGCCGAATGGCCCTCAACGCTCCTATCGGACTGTCGGGTGAAGACCGCCAAAAGTGTTCCTTTACGATGACTGCCAAAGCCACCAACCTGAATAGGCATGGAGCGGCCATCCAACTAAATCGTGAGCTGCTGGTTGGCTCTACTGTGGTTGTGCGAAACAAGAGTGGCGCCCAAGTTTCTGCTCGGGTCGTCGCACAATTGGCTGGGCTGCAGGGAGTCCCCACGTACGCCATCGAGTTTGCTGAACAGGACGATCGGGGGAAGAACTTTTGGGGAATCACCTTCCCATCCTTTGAAAGCCGGGGAGCGACTGCGCAGGCTGCGGAGCAATCTGGAATCATGCGGCGCAGGCGGGGCATTGCATCTCTGCAAGCATAGCTAGGGGTGCTGCTTGCCCCACGCCAAAAACCCGACTTTAAGTCCTTTGGCCGCGAGATTTTGCTGGCAAGTCCAAGGTTTCCAAGCAGAGCGAGGTCGAAGGGCGAAAGACACCGCCTCAGGGCTTCTTCCGCAGCACGACCGTGAACTGCGATTTGCAAGTGACCGCCGGATCCACGAACGCATTGCCCGTGCGATCGCCCTCGGAGGCTTCGAAGAACAGTCCACGCTTGGTACGGTCGGGCATTCCCGTGAAGCGGGCTTTGCCATCCACGTTGGTTCCGACTTCCAGGTCGAGCTTGTGGGTGTACATGAATCCGTACGCGATGTGTACTTTGATTTTGGCCGCGTAGACAGGATGTCCCGCGTCGTCATTCACGGTGAAGTCGGTGGAGCACTGGCCAATGTTGCCGTCAACAACCGGCACGGAGTGCGCATCCGGTGCAGCCGGTGCTTGCGAAAACGATAAGGGCGCCATTGCGAGCGCCAGGAGCATGAACAGCAGAGCGGGGCTTCGGTGTTTACCTTTGTGCATGTTGGTCTTTCAAAGAATACGCCAGCGCGAGGCAAAAGGCTTCAAGTCTGCGAAGAACTTCCGGGCTCCAAAGCCCGCGATGGGACTCCCGCTCCGAATGCCCGAAACAGCTTCAGCCCGTTGGCTTTACGGATTCCGGTTACCAACGTTCATTGCCGTTGCAGGAAAGTGACGCTTATAATTTTTCAACGCCACCCTTCTTCTAGTGAGGACAACGGTATTTTCGCATGCCTGAGGCCGGCACTCAATTGACGCGCCAGAACCAGGAACTGACGATCTTCCACGACGTGGCCAAAGCGCTCACGTCCTCGCTGGATCTCGATTCCATTCTGCAGACCATCATGGAGAAGATGGCGGAATATTTCCGCCCCGACACGTGGTCCCTTCTCATGGTCGACGAGGGTCACGACGAACTCTACTTCGCGATCGCTGTGGGAGACAAAGCCGAGGCCTTGAAGAATGTCCGCCTGAAGATGGGCGAAGGCATCGCTGGCTGGGTCGCCAAACACGGAGAAGCGCGCGTGGTGCCCGACGTTGGCGCGGATCCGTTTTTCGCCAGCCGTGTTGATCAGACCACCAAGTGGGAGACGCGGTCGGTGATCTGCGTGCCCCTGCGGTCGAAGCTGCGCGTGCTGGGCGTGATCCAGTTGGTTAACGTCGACATGGAGCGCTTTCAGAATCCAGAGCTCTTCTTCCTGCAATCACTCTGCGACTACGCCGCCATCGCCATCGAGAACGCGCGCTGGGTCGAGAAGATTCAGGAACTCACCATCACCGATGACTGCACCGGCTTGTACAACGCGCGTCATCTTTATAAGACGCTCGAAACCGAGGTCTACCGGTCGTCGCGCTTCGGATACGAGTTCAGCATCCTCTTTATTGATCTCGATCATTTCAAGTCGGTCAACGACACGCACGGGCACTTGATCGGAAGCAAGCTGCTGGCGGAGATCGGATACTTGGTCAAAGCCCAGCTGCGGCTGATCGACTTTGCGTTCCGCTATGGTGGAGACGAATTTGTCGTCCTGCTGCCGCAGACCGGGAAAGACCAGGCTCTCGTCGTCGCCAAGCGTTTGCGCGATGGATTGCGGGCCAGTTCTTTCTGCCGGGAAGAAGGCTTGAATTTGAATGTGCGGGCATCGATTGGTCTGGCGACATTTCCCCATGACGCGCGCACCGCGCACGACGTGATCCGTCAGGCGGATGGCATGATGTACGTCGTGAAGAATTCCAGCCGTGACAATATCGGGATCGCGCAGCGTGGGATGTTGAAGGAATAGGCCCTCTTACTTGGACGTCGGCGCGGGTTTGACGTCAGGCTTCCACGGATTCGCGTTGGCAGGTGCCTTCGGGTTAACGCCGAAATCCCAGACGAACAGGTTCATCCCTTGTTTTTCCGGGTCGCGATCGTCCGTGACTATTTCGACGACAGCGTATTCTCCGGGAGCGAGGCTTTCGGTGGGAGTGAGTTTCAGCCAGCCTCCACTGATGCCGGTGATGGTCGTCTTGATGACGTGCTGATCCTGGCTGACCTTGCCTGTGACCTGGCGTTTAACGTCGCCGACGATTCGCTTGTTGCCTTTCACTGCTGTGTGGACGATCCGAAAGCGGTTAAAGGGCACGGACGGTTGCTGCGGCTGTTGCGGTCCCTGATGAGTCGAGTGTTTGGAAGTGCCGGGCTGTTCGGTGTCTGTATCGATGTTGATGTAGAGCGAGGGAACGTCGACGTGAGCCTGCACGGGGGCGTGAGCGCCTTCGAGTTCGATCGTCTGCTTTACTCCGGCGACGGGGTTGAGTGCGCCGCGAAAGATGTTTCCCTTGGTGTTGCGGTTCACGTCGCCGGCCGTCTGCTGGATCTCGAGGATCTGGGGCTCGCCCTGAAAGGTGTCGAGGAGAAATACGCCGGAGTCTTCGGGTAGACGGAGGCCGGGCGCCACCTGTGGAAGTGCGGCTTCCTCCCGCTCCCGTTCACGTTCAATCTCCTTGTCAAGTTGCGCGGCTTCGGGGACAGCGGCTCCGGCGGCGCGGTCTTTCTCGTACTTCTCGGTAGCCGGCCAGTCGACGAGCGAAGTGGGGAGTTCCTCCCAGTCATCGCGCTCCGCGCTCATGTAGTGCACGCGGTCTCCCTTCACTTCATATTTCGTCACCAGCTGGTAAGAGCCGTCTTTGAGGATGAGGCGGCGGGCCAGATCCTGCGCGTGCGACAACCCAGGCAGCACGAGCAGCGCGAGCAGAAGGAGAGCGACGAGCGGGAGCTTTCGTGGGGATCTCAGGAACATAGGTCGTCGAACATGCTTGTCTAATTATCGTCTGGACGGGATGAAGAGTCGAGTCGCGACGACGAAGTCGATCGAGTGCACGAGGATGCAGACATTCAAGGGTTCACCTGATCCACGGCGGGAGGGCCGTTGTAGTATGCTGTTTGATCGCGGAAGCCATCGTCCCCCAAAATGAACCTTAAGCCTCTCATCTCGTTCACCCTTACCTCTTCATTATTGTTGCTGGTCGCGGCTGCTTTGGGTCAATCGGGCCCGGCGGTGACCGCGGCTCCGGCCAACGGGCAGGGCCAGCAGCCCGTATCGTATGCGTCGGTGGCACAGTTGAATGGACTGCTGGCGCAACTGGAAGCGAGTTCCAAAAATACTCAGGCAGATTTGGCAAAGCTGCGCATCGAGCGCTGGAAGACCGATGGTTCCTACAAGAAGCAGGCTCTGGCGAAGGTCGATTCCATTCAGCGGAACCTGCAGGACGCGCTGCCGGAGATCATTGCGCAGCTGCGCGCGGCGCCGGAAGATCTGTCGGCGACCTTTAAGCTCTACCGCAATCTCGATGCTCTGTACGAAGTAATGAGCAGCGTCGTGGAGGACGCAGGGGCGTTCGGATCGAAGGATGATTTGCAGGCGCTCTCCAACGACCTGAGCGGTTTCGAGGGTACGCGGAAGCAGATGGCGGAACGCATCGAGACTTTGTCGACGGCGAAGGACGCGGAAGTGGCGCGGCTGCGCGCGGACTTGAAGACGGCGCAGGCGGCGATTCCGGCGGCTCCTCCAAAGAAGCTGGTTGTGGACGACAATGAGCCGCCCAAGAAGCCGCCAGTGAAGAAGAAGACGACGAAGCCGGCGACGGCCAAACCGGCAGCGGGACAGACGCAGACGCCGCCGCCCCCGGCACAGACACCGGCGAAACCGCAGTAGATTAGCCGTTTGTCCAAATCCCCACGTCTCGCAAAATGCGCGAGACATGGGGCACCCAGTCCGTTAAACTTCACGCGAATCTGATACTCTTCCCACCGCATCTACATTTCAACCTATGACAGCTGGCTGGGTCTCAGCATTCGTGGTGCAATCACACGGCAGCATTCTTGCGGCTGTGGCAGGGGTCATCATCATTTGGGTGGTCTTGCTGGACGCGTTTGAGACGGTGGTGTTGCCGCGGCGGGTAACGCGACACTTCAAGCTGACGGCGTGGTTCTACCGGCAGACATGGATTCCGTGGAGAGGCATTGCGCGGCGGATCAAGACGACTTCGAGGCAGCAAAATTTTCTGGGCTATTTTGGTCCGCTGTCGCTGATTCTTCTGCTGGGATTCTGGGCGTCGGGTCTCATCTTCGGATTCGCGCTAGTTCAGCACGGCATCGGAGGTCACGAACAACTCAGCAAGGAGCCGCTCAACTTCGGGAAGATTGTCTATCACAGTGGGGAGACGTTCTTCACGCTGGGATACGGCGACATTGTTCCGACCTCGGGTGGAGCGCGGGCACTGTCGGTGATCGAGGCGGGGATGGGCTTCGCATTCCTGGGCGTGGTGATTGGATATATTCCCGTCGTCTATGCATCGTTCTCGCGACGAGAGATTCAGATTTCGATGCTGGATGCGCGGGCGGGATCGCCTCCGTCGGCAACGGAGTTGCTGGTGCGGCTGGCGGGCAGGTCGGAAGATCCCGGAGTGGAGCAGAAGGTCCTCGATGAAGTTCTCCGGGATTGGGAACGCTGGGCAGGAGAGTTGCTGGAGAGTCATATTTCGTATCCTGTGCTAAGTTTTTTCCGATCGCAGCATAGCAACCAGTCGTGGCTGGGGGCGCTGACGACGATGCTGGATGTGACGTCGCTGGTGCTGACGGGGATTGAGGGAGTGCATCCGGGGCAGGCGAAGCTCACGTTCGCGATGGCGAGGCATGCGGCGGTCGATCTGGCGCAGGTGGTGAATGCGAGGTACGACTCCGCAGCTGCAGAGCGGTTATCAGAGACCGACCTTGCCGCATTGCGGACCGCGCTGACTGGGGCGGGGCTGCGGTTGCGGGACGACGACTACGCGCGGGACAAGTTGATCAAGCTGCGTTCGATGTACGAACCGTATGTACATTCGACGGCGCGCAATCTGATGCTGACCTTACCGTTGTGGCGGTACGAGCAGAAGACGCGCGACAACTGGCAGGCGGGGCCGTGGGACCGGTTGATCCAGGCACGAGGACTGGCAGTGCTGGGGGGAAAGCCGCAGGGGCAACCGCAAGTATCGACGGGCGAGGACCACTTCTGATTGCTCAAATAGTGGACTTGCGACCCCGATCGGAAAGTGATATTGAGAGCAGGCTGTCCGCAGAGGACGCAGGAGGATGGTATGGCACTCTGTGGGATTCCGCGGATCGACGATTTGAATTCGGGGGCAGCGACTGCAACTTCCATCGCAGAGGGTGATACCGACCGGGATTCTGTTGGACTCGTGCAGCAGATGCTCGCGGGAACGGGACAAGCCGGACTGCCGAACCTGTTGAGTCCGGACTATGGAGTGTTCGGGCCGCGCACGACGGCGGCGGTGCAGAATTTCCGCGCGCAGCAGGGCCTGCCTGCGGGAGGTCAGATTGATGTGCAGTGCCTGCAGACCCTGGTGCAGGCAGCCGCGTCCGTGCCGGTGGCTTCGCGCGGGTACATCACGCTGGTGCTGGACTGCTCCTACAGCGGGCTCGCGAAGATTCTCAGCGTGGTGGCGCAGATGGAGGGCGCAGGCAAGTTTGGCGCTCTGAATCGGAATACGGATAGGGCGGGATTGTCGTTTGGCCTGATTCAATGGGCGCAGAAGCCGGGGCGACTGACGGAGATCCTGCTGGCCTTC
Organism: uncultured Acidobacteriaceae bacterium; assembly: GCA_963788555.1. Lineage (GTDB taxonomy): Bacteria > Acidobacteriota > Terriglobia > Terriglobales > Acidobacteriaceae > Sulfotelmatobacter. The sequence goes on from CAWBHM010000009.1 coordinate 1,014,672, forward strand.
TCGAATGCGAGCCCGGCTGACTTCGCGAACATCCTGGGCGCTGGCGACGCGAATCTGGGGACGCAGCTGATTGCTCATACTCAACTGGCGAACGGCGGCATTGATCCGGCGACGGGGCAAACCACAGATCAAAAGTTCGATCTGGTGCATGAACTCTGGGTGAGTCGGTTCCAGCAGGCAGCTTTGTTCAAGCCGTTCCAGCAGGTGCAGGTGCAGACCGCGGTGAGTGATTTCTCAGAGTCGTGGAACCGGATACAGCAGTATGCGCCGCAGCTGACCTCGGAACGGTCGGTGGGATTCATGCTCGATCTCGCCAATCAATTCGGCGATGGAGGAGCGCACAAGATCTTTCAGGCCGTCGTGCAAGACGGTATGGCGGTGGATGATTTGCTGCAGGCCATGGCCGACGAATCGGTCGCACGCATTCAGGATTCTGCCAAGGCGGGGACACAAGCTCGACGGCAGCATTTCATCAGCACCTCGTTCCTTTCGGATGGTCCCTTCACCGTCTGACGGATGTGCGGCTGTGGTCTAGACGAGGCCATTTCATCTGATAAGATCGCGTCTTCATGAAGCAAACCATGAAGCACACTGGCGAAAATGTGGTGCGCATCGAGGCGGAAGCCCTGCGCGCGCTGGCGGACCGGATCGGCGGGCCGATGGCGGAGGCATTTCACCGCGCGGTGGAGTTGATGTTTTGCTGCGCGGGACGGGTGGTTGTTACCGGGATGGGGAAGAGCGGATTGATTGCACGGAAGATTGCGGCGACGCTGAGTTCGACGGGGACACCGGCGCTGTATCTGCATCCTGTGGAGGCGTTGCACGGGGACTTGGGAATGGTTGTGCGCGGGGATGTGGTGCTGGCGCTCTCGGCTTCGGGAGAGACGGAGGAGATTTTGGCGCTGCTGGCTACGATCAAGCGGTTGCGCGTGCCGTTGATTGCGATGACGGGAGATGAGCTCTTTCCAGATATCCAACCTTCGAAAGCCGCGAAGGGTGGGGCCTCTTCCGTGACAAGTGACAATCAAAATCCCCACTTCTCACGCAAAGAGCGCGCGAGAAATGGGGCACCCGGCGACAGCAGGTCCCTCGACTTCGCTCGGGATGACAGAGCAGGAGAGGATTCACGGAGTCAGCCCAAGTACTCAACGTTGGCGGCGGCAGCGGATGTGGCGCTGGATTGTTCGATTGCGCAGGAGGCTTGTGCGCTGGGGCTGGCTCCGACGGCTTCGACGACGACCATGCTGGCGCTGGGAGATGCGCTGGCCGTGACTTTGAGTGAGCGGCGCGGATTCAAGGAAGAGGACTTTGCGAACTTGCATCCGGGAGGAAAGCTGGGGAAGAGATTGGCGCGGGTGGAATCGCTGATGCATTCCGGCGACGCGTTGCCGCGAGTCACGCCTTCCACCAAGATGACCGACGTGATTTACGAGATGTCGCGCAAGAAGCTGGGCGTGACGGCGGTGGTGGAGGGTGAGAGGCTGGTCGGGATCGTCAGCGACGGAGACTTGCGTCGACTGCTGGAGAAGCGCGGGAAAGATGTGATGGATCTGACGGCAGGCGAGGCCATGACGAAGGATCCGAAGACGATTTCGGCCGGGGAGTTTGCCGCGACCGCTTTGGCGCTGATGGAAGAGAAGAAGATTACTTCATTGATGGTGGTGGACTCGAGTGGGAAGCTCGAGGGTATCGTACATCTGCACGATTTGTGGAGTACGGAACTGGTGTAGAAAATCCCCACTTCTCGCGCAAAGAACGCGCGAGAAATGGGGCACCCGACGATCCTTAGCGCCGGGCAGAGAACTACACGGGCTCAAGAACTTTCTCCTGAGCTTGTGCCATCAAACTGTCGAATTGGGTGTGATCGAGACAGACGGCGTGCTGGCCGTAGCGCGCGTCTTTCCCAACGACGTGCCAGTAGGGCATCCAGCAGAATTGCTTGCCTTCGAACCCGCCTTCGAGCACGACCAGGAAGGGGTAGAACGTGACCTCTTCCTGCTCCTCGCCCAGCCAAGATTCGAGTTTGTCGGGGAGAAATGCGGAGACAACTTTGAAGTCGCCATCGCCAGCGCCCAGTTGGAAGTCGAGATTCACATGCAACTCGCGCGTGCCGGCGCAGGTGGGGCAGCACTCCGGAGCCGTTTTCGAGAAGGTGTAGAGAGTGTCGAACAGCTTGTGGTGCGTGGGATATTTCTTATGACATTGAGTGCAGTAAAAGTATGGGGACGCCACGGAACTCCTCTTCTGGAAAGAATTATTGATTGATGATTGTCGATGGATGACTGGAAACAGGTGGGCTTCCCATCAACGATCAGACGTCATCATCAGCAATTCTCCTCAGCCGCAGACCTTCCTGGCGGCTGCAGCTAGGGCTCGATCGTGGCCTCATCGACCAGCATGATGGGGATGTCGTCTTTGACCGCATAGACTCGGTGACACTGCTTGCACTTCAAGGTCTCCGGGTTTTGGCGGTACTCGAGTTCCTGCTTGCAGGCCGGACAAACCAGAATTTCCAGTAGATCTTTGGCAATCATGACGAGTGCATTGTACGACACGGTCCGGAGAGGGCAGTGACGGTGCTCACAAGCTGCGGTGAGTTCGAAGATAGGTCGCTGGAACAGAAAAAAAGTCAGAAGCTCGATGAGGGGGTCCCCCGAGCTTCTGACTGGCGATCTCGGCGAGAACTGCTTGAAAAGCGCTTCCCCCATCGCTTTTGCCGATATCCGCAATTCTCTTGATTGCATGCGGGGTGCCAATTCCCAGAGCAGTTTCTGAGTGTCCCCCCCAGCGCGAAGGAACTCTTTTGTTTCCAGGCTGTTAGGATGCGTTCCAAATTGAAGCGACAGGGCGCGCCATTGATCTGGCGGGTATACTAATCGCTATCCAATCAGATAGTCCGTCTAACCGTTCGGATAATGGAACAAGGTTCAGGCCAGGCATGCATTTCGGCCCGTGCTGTGATAAGAAGTTCAGCACGGAGTGGGAGACCCTGATTGCGCCCTAGACTGCTGGTGATTGCCGGACCCTTAAAAGACTCGACCATTCCGTTGCCCGACGGGGAAGCCCTGCTGGGCCGCGATCCGACGAACGCGGTTGCGGTAGCGGATGCCTCGGTTTCGCGAAAGCACTGCCGTCTGCGGCGGGAAGAAGACGGGCGTTTTCAGATCAAGGACTTAGACAGCCGCAACGGAACGCTGGTGAATGGCGAGGTGGTGAAGGAGCAGTGGCTGCGCCACGGCGACGAGATCGCGACTGGCGACTCGGTATTTCTGTTCTTGCTGGAAGAAGAGGACCAGGCGGTTCCCACGAGCCGCGTGGAGTTCGACGACGGCCATTCTACGGCCGATACCAAGGTCATCCATCCTAGAGAAGTGATGTACTTGCAGCCGGACCGGCTGCTGCGGGAGTTGCCGGCAACCTCGCAGGTGGCGCGCAATCTGAATGCGCTGTTGAAGATCAGCCGCGTGGTTCATGCGATCCGAGGGCTGGAGGAATTGCAGGCGCAGTTGCTGGACCTGATTTTTGAAGTGATTCCGGCCGGGAGAGGCGCGATTCTTTTGGCGGACGGTCCGGGCCAGGAGTTTAACTGCCTGTATGCGCGGACGCGGCATGCGGGGCATCCGCAACTGGTGCGGGTGAGCCGCACGATTGCGCGCCAGGTGATGAAGGAAACGGTTGCGATTCTGGGAGTGGATGTGGCGTCAAGCGGGGAGTTCCGCGACGTGGAGAGCCTGGTGGCGTCGGAGGTGCGATCGCTGCTGTGCGTGCCCATGACCGTGTTCCAGCGGGTGATTGGGTGTATTTATCTCGATAGCACGAATGCGGCGAACCGGTTTAACGAAGATCATCTGCAGCTGTTGGCGGCGATTGCGGGGATTTCTGCGGTCGCGCTCGACAATGCTCGCCGCTTGCAGTGGCTGGAGCAGGAAAACCAGCGGCTCACGACCGAAGTGCGGCAGGAACAGAGTCTGGTGGGCGAAGGCGCCCGGATGAAAGAGATTTTCCAGTTCCTGGCCAGAGTGTCTCCGACCGAATCGACAGTGCTGATCGAGGGAGAGAGTGGGACGGGGAAAGAATTGGCGGCGAAGGCACTGCATCGCAACAGCCACCGGGCGAACAAGCAATTTGTAGCCATCAATTGCGCCGCGATTCCTGAGTCGTTGCTGGAGAGCGATCTGTTTGGGCACGAGCGGGGAGCGTTTACCGGAGCGGCGGTGCTGAAGAAAGGAAGGCTGGAAGTCGCTGACGGCGGGGTGGTGTTTCTCGATGAGATTGGAGAACTCGCTCCGGCACTGCAGGTGAAATTGCTGCGCGTGTTGCAGGAGCGCGAGTTCGAGCGGGTGGGAGGGACGCATCCCATCAAAGTGGACATCCGGCTGATCGCGGCTACGAATCGCGATTTAAATGAGGCGGTGCGCACCGGGTTGTTCCGGCAGGATCTTTACTACCGGTTGGCAGTGGTGCGGCTGACGATGCCTCCACTGCGGGAGCGCAGGGAGGATATACCGATGCTCACGCGGCACTTTATGCAGAAGTATGCCAAGCGAAGCAAGGTGAAGCCGAAGCCCGTATCACGCGAGGCGATGGCGGCGCTAGTGAACTACGAGTGGCCTGGGAACGTGCGTGAATTGGAGAATGCCATCGAGCGAGCGCTGGTGATGGGATCTTCGGACATGGTGCTGATGGAGGATCTGCCGGAATCGTTGCTGGAGCAGGAATCCGCGGCGGAGATGCACGAAGGGAAGTATCACGCAAGCGTGAAGGAATTCAAGAAGCAGTTGATTTTCGACGCGGTCGAGCAGACGCGAGGAAATTATGTGGAGGCGGCGGGGATTCTGGGCGTGCATCCGAATTATCTGCACCGGTTGATTCGGAATTTGGGAGTGAAAGAAGCGTTGCAGGATGCGCTGAGGGGAAGGAATAAGTTTTCGGCGTAGTGAACTCAATCGGCTGCAAGGCCGCTTGTGCGGCCTGACCGGGTCAGAGACCCGGTCCCACACTCAAAACACACAAAACTTAGGGCAGAGGCAATTGCATCAGGCTCGCGGGGTCGAGGTAGGTGCCTTGCCAGCGGACGCCCACGTGGAGGTGTGGGCCGGTGGCGCGTCCGGTGCCGCCGCTCAGGCCGATTTCCTGGCCGCGTTGCACGGTGTCTCCTTCTTTCACTTTGAATTCGGAGAGATGAAAGTAGAGGGTGAGCAGACCCTGGCCGTGGTCGATCACTACGCAGTTGCCTTCGAAATACAGGAAGCGTGCCAGCAGGACGGTGCCTGAATTCATGGCCGCGACCGCGGTTCCGGTGGGGACGCGGAAATCGAGTCCCTGGTGCTCGCGCTGCGCCTTGCCGTTGAAGATGCGCTGTGAACCGTAGACGTCGGAGATCGCGGCGTCGGCGGGTGCGGCGAATTGGCCGTCCCACTCGCGGGTGGGGGTGACCCGGCTGAGATAGTCCTGCTTGATTTTTACGCCTTCGGCAATTTGTTCCTGCTGCTCGGGGCTGGGCTCGGTGAATTTCTTTTCGACGGTGAGTTCCACCTGGATCTTAGGATATTTGGCGCGGGCGACAGCGAAGGTGTGGGTGAAGGTCAAGGGAGTTTTGACGGCGGCTTCGCCGGTGAGTTCGAGTGGGTACTTTCCTGGAGCGGTATCGAAGGTGACGCCGGCCAGCGCGAACCATGTCTTCGTCGAGGCGTCATAGCTGAAGGTGACGGTGTGGCCGAGCCACCTGCCGGTCAGGGAGTCGAGTTTGGTTGGGGGCTTCACCTGGAACAGGACTGGGGCTCCGTTGACCAAGCGGGTGGGCTGGGCATGCACGGTCCAGGTGGCGGCGGAGGCGGGGAGCATGGCCGCAGAAAAAATGAGTGCGCAGATTACTGCGAGCGGTAAGAAGCATCGGCGGGTCCGCCGCGCTGCGCTCCTTCGGCTGCGCTCAGGGCAGGAGTGGCGGGACAGCCGAGAGCCTGCCCTGAGCCTGTCGAAGGGCGGTTGTCCCCACATGAGTTGTTTGCGATTTGGAAACTTCACTTCAACAGCGTAGCACTCTCACGTTCGCGCATACCAACGCCCGTCATGACGAAGCCACTTACTTCTTGCGCGCGGCCTTGATGCCGAAAATTTCCAGTTCGCCGTGGCTGGCCACGAAGACTTCACCATTGGCGACGACCGGAACCAGATTGGAATTACCGGTGCCGGCCTGGATCTTGCGAATTTGCTTCATGGTGCTGCCGACCAGCGATTCGGGATTGAATGCATAGAGGTAAATCGGAGCCCCCGTTGCGCTGGTGGGGTGCGACACAGCCCAGATGATGGGATTGGCGGTGCCGTTGGACGAGATGGTCGTGAAGAATCCCAAATGGTTCACGCCGGCGATGGTGGGAGAAGAAGACACTTTGGCCATGGCAGTTTTCTTGGATGTGGTTGCAACCTTGAATACCTCAACGGTGTAGCCACCGCTGGTCACTACGCGGCCGAGTCCGTCGGAGGGATCGACGAAGTAGGACGGACCGCACCAACAACCGCCGATGCCGTAGGTGCCCAGCACATTGTTCTTCGTAGTTGAGAATCCCCCGAGTTTGTCTTCATTCATCAGGAAGAGACTTCCGACTTTACCGGCGGCGACCGCCAGATGCGGGATGGAGCCGGGCTGATCGGGTAGCACCATCACTCCCCCGGAGCCGAAGTCATTGTCTACTTGATCGAGGCTGGGCTGGTTCGAGGGCGTGAACAAGTCGAGCACGGTCGACAAGTCCGACGAGACTTTTACTACGCTCTCCTGAATGTCGGTGACGCCATCGTAGCTCGTGCCGGAGGGATCGGAGTTTCCCGTAACAAACAGAATATTTCCCGAGTCGTCGGTGCTGGGGCCGTATCCCGACATCCAGATGGAAGAGAGGAAGTAGTTATTGGCCGAAGTAACCTGGGTGTCGAGCAGTTGGTTGGTGGGAAGCGGAGTCAGAGAGCCGGTAGACCAGCCGAGAAGCGTGCCGCGGGAGATGCTGACGTTCGAATCGCAGAAGCCGCCAAAGGCAGCGTAGACGTTGCCATTCGCCAGCAGCAGAGCGGGCCGCTGCATCTGGTATGCGGCATTGAAATCAAAAGTGGTGCCATCGATTAACGTGTGCGACGCGGTCACAAGCTGCGGCGTGACCTTGTCAGTGAGGCTGCCGAGATCGAGAGCGTGAATACGATAGGCCGGGCCAGTGGAATCCTGCGTGTAAATCACGGCATACAGAGTGTTGCTGCTTAAATCGATGACCGGAGTGGAGAGGATCCCGAGTTTCAATTTTGTATTACCGCAAGCCGTGGGTAGGCCCGCGGGAGTTCCGAAGTTTGGGCTGAGGAGCACGGTGCCGGCTTCTGCATCAATGGCATAGATGGTGTCGCCTTCCGTCGCGACGTACACCACATCATGAGGTCCCTGATGACTTCCTGCGGTGATGGTCACGCCGGGAACGAACAGCGGCTGACTGTCGACGGTGCTGTTGAGCTTGACGGTCTGCAGCAGCGCGAATGAAGTACTGCCGACGTTGGCCGGAGTGAGCACGGTCTCGTGGGAATTCCAACCGGTGCGGTTGTTGTCGACGTGGTAGGTAGTGATCGCAGTCTGAGAGGTAGCCAGCGACGCGAAGAACATGGTGGACGAGAGCGCGAGGATGACGCGGGCAGAGAAATTCTGACGTGGCATGGCATGAATGTCCTTGAACCAAAACGTCGAGGAGAATGGATTGCGCCGCTCTGGGGACCAGCGCAAAAAACTGGATGAGCTTACGACATCGAGAGTCGGTATGTAAATCCGAAAAGCAATGGACAACTGGGCTCATGACGGCGACGGTTTGTAGAAAGACGAGAAGCTTTGCAGCGCAACGCGGAAACTATGCAAGTTCTTGCAACATCTTTTGGAAAAGTCTTCGAGAAACTCCCAGGACAACGGCTTTCTTCTGAAAAGCAGGCCTTTCGCCTTGACAACTCGCGTGGGTGCGCTCAAACTTTCGCGAGCCTAAGAACGGCGCGGTAAACCCTTCCCCCTTGCGGTTTCCGGTTTGAGCAAACAGATGAAACAGGCAACGCCACGAGCGGCGGAGTTCGCCCGGTGAATGGTCAGAGCTTTCGATAGAAACAAGTGCGACGACGAACCTTGATTCGCCCAGGAGAAGTGATGCGACATTTCCTAATTGTGCTTTTGTTCGCGGCCAATGTTTTTGCGGTTACGAATCGTATCGAAATCATCTTCGTGACTCCGCCGGAGGTTGTGCTCTCTCCAGGGCAGACGCAACAGATGCATGCCGCTGGCTACTATTCGGACGGCACGGTAACCGACTTGACCGGCCAGGTGACGTGGTCGAGCATCGAGTCGCCGATCGCAACGGTATCGAAGACAGGCTTGGTGACGATGAAGGGAGCCGGTTCAGCGCTCATCAAGGCAACGTACCAGGGCTACAAGGGCTATTCGACGGTTTGGAATAAATTCACGCCATTCATCAAGGTGCGGCCCAGCAAGGCGTCGTTCGGCAAGATTCAACACATTGTTTTCATCATGAAGGAGAACCGCAGCTTCGACTCGTATTTTGGGACGTTTCCTGGAGCGAACGGAGCGACCACGGCTACCATCAGCACTGGCCAGGTGATTCGCACTGGGCCATCTTCCCGATCCACCGACTCACGATATGGGGCACGAGTGGACCGACAATCACGGCAACATTGACGGCGGGCGCATGGACCGCTTCGACCTGGAGCTCACCTGCTCGGTGAATAACGACAATCAGTGTCTGAGGCAGTTGTATCAATCGGACATTCCGAATTACTGGTCGTATGCCCAAAACTATTCCCTGGCGGACGAAGCATTTGCCAGCGTCACGTCAGGATCGTATCCGGCGCACCTGGCGATGGTCTCGGGCAGCGAGCAGAGCGTGTTGGACAATCCTCGCAGCACCCAGCCGACGCAATGGGGATGCGACGCGATCGCCGGGACAACCGTTCCGTTCATGCAGTCGAATGGGACTGTGGCGAGCGAGTTTCCTTGCTTTACCGCGACGACCATCGCGGACCTGGCGGACGCGGCGGGAGTTTCGTGGAAGGCGTACACCATGCTCTCGACGGAGAGCGGCTATATCTACAATCCGTTTCGCAACTTCAGTTCGATTATCAACGGTCCTGATTGGACGACGAAGGTGGTGGACGAAGCGAACTTCATCCCCGAAGCGCTGGCTGGAACTTTGCCGGAACTTAGCTTTGTGACGCCCCCCAGCATCGATACGGATCATCCGCCGGACAGCGCGTGCATCGGCGAGAACTGGACGGTGCAGCAGATCAACGCGATTATGCAGGGGCCGGCCGAGCAATGGAATAGCACGGTCATCGTCCTGACCTGGGACGATTTCGGTGGACTGTACGACCACGTTCCTCCTCCGTACCGGGATCAATACGGACTCGGGATTCGTGTGCCGTGGCTCATCATCAGCCCCTGGGCGATTCAGGGGGTTTATCACACGGAAATTGAGTTCGCGAGCGTGCTGCGGTTTATGGAAGAAACATTCGCACTGCCGAGCCTGCGGGGGGCCGACATGTTCGCCAATGACATGCAGGATGCGTTCAATTATTCGCAGTCGCCGCTGCCGCCGCTGGTGTTGAACCAGAGGACGTGTCCGGCGGCGCCGGAAGGCACACCCCCGTTTGATCCGGATGACTTGGAAGATTAGGCACGATCGCACTGATTTTGAAGGGATCGCGCGGCTGAGGAGACATGATGAGATATTTGCGCGCTTTGTGGGTGCTTTGTATCTGGCCGTTCGCCGGAATAGCAGCGGCACAATTGATTGTCGTCACTCCGCCCCAAGTTGTTCTGGCTCCGGGGAAAACCGTACAACTGCAGGCGTATCAATATCTGCAAACTGGCATTGCAAAATCGGTGACGAAAACGGCGACATGGACCAGCCTGCAGCCAACGATCGCTACGGTGTCGAAGACCGGACTGGTCACGATGAAAGGGACCGGGAACGCCATGATCGTGGCAACGTACAAAAACAGTCCCGGCTATGGCACGGTGTGGAATCAGTTCACGCCCTTCATCAGCGTCCCGCCGAGTAATACTTCCTTCGGCAAAATTCAGCACGTCGTTTTCATCGTCAAAGAAAACCGCAGCTTCGATCAATATTTTGGGACGTTTCCGGGGGCGAACGGCGCGACCACGGCCACGCTCAGCACGGGCCAAGTCATCACGCTTGGACATACTCCGGATAAAGCGAAGCATGACATGGGCCACGAATGGACCGACAGCCATAGCAACATTGACGCCGGCCGCATGGACCGATGGGACCTGGAAATGATGTGTTCGGAGAATGGCGACAACCTGTGCCTGACCCAGCTGTATCAAGCCGACATACCGAATTACTGGTCGTACGCGCAGAACTATGCGCTGGCGGATGAAGCTTTCAGCAGTGTTGAGTCGGGATCGTATCCGGCGCACCTGATGTTGGTGTCAGGCAACAGTCAGACCACGATTGACAATCCGCGCAGTTCAATTCAAGCGCAATGGGGATGCGATGCGGTTGCCGGTACAAATGTTCCGGCCATGGACGCGAACAACGTCGTGTCGGCCGTGTTCCCGTGTTTTAGTGCGACGACGCTGGGAGGCTTGGCGGATTCTGCTGGGGTCTCGTGGAAAGCCTACACATCGGTGAACGGGCAGAGCGGCTACGTCTACAATCCGTATCGCAGCTTCAGCACGATTTTTAACAGCTCGGATTGGACCACGAAGGTGGTGACCGAATCAGATTTCATCACGGATGCGCTGGCGGGAAACTTGCCTGCGCTAAGTTGGGTTACGCCGCCGAGCGCGGATACGGATCATCCACCGGACAGCGCTTGCATCGGAGAGAACTGGACGGTGCAACAGCTCAACGCGCTGATGCAGGGGCCGGCGTCGCAGTGGAACAGCACGGTGGTCTTTCTGACATGGGATGATTTTGGCGGATTCTACGATCACGTTCCGCCGCCCTTCCGCGATCAGTACGGGCTCGGCATTCGAGTGCCGTGGATCATCATCAGCCCATGGGCCGTGCAGGGGGTTTATCACACACAAATCGAGTTTGCGAGCGTGCTGCGATTCATGGAGGAAACGTTCGGACTGCCGAATCTGGGGGGCGCGGATACAATCGCCAATGACATTCAGGATGCGTTTAATTACACGCAATCGCCGCTGGCGCCGACGGTGTTGTCGCAGCGAATCTGTCCGGCAGGCGCCGAAGACACATCCACATTTGACCCGGATGATTTGGACGACTAGAGGGTCATCATTATTGTCGTTGAAGTGGCTTTCCGGCCGAAATGGCCGTAGGACTGCGGCTGCGACAGACCTCGGGTTCTAATACCCACGAACTTCTTTTCTTGTACGAAATTCGATTACGCGTTGAAACTGACCTGCAGTCTGGCTATACTGTTGTTTCTGTACCTCCCTTAGGTAAAACCTGGTAGCGAGTAGTTATGCAATCCAGATTTACCCTAGAGAGAAAGCAGGCGCGTTGAATGTCAGTAATACCGAGGTGTGGTAAGCCTGAAGCACCTCTTCTGGCCATGGCCGTCTACAGGGTTTGCCCGGCCTAGACGATTGCCACGGGAATCTTCCGCTCAAGATCCCAACCAAAATTTCCTTTAGAGGTTAACGATGATTTTTTGTTTCCGTTATTTCGCGCCGACGGGGCGCACGCACCGGACTTTTGCCTGGAAGCGAGCGGCTTTTGCGGCAAGCGTTTCTGGAATCGCCGCACTCACAGCATGTGGAGGCGGCACCAAGGCTGCCAATGTGAGCCCAACTACTCCGGTGAATACTCCAACCGCGAATTTAAGCCTTGCCTCCAATCTTCCGGCGGGAACGCAAGGTTCCGCATACAGCGGATCGATCACTGCGAGTGGAGGAACTGCCCCTTACAACTATGCGGTTACCTCGGGGCAGATGCCAGGGGGCGTAAGCCTAGATAATTCGTCCGGCAACGTTACCGGGACGCCCACGGCCGCAGGGAGTTTCAGCTTCGGCGTTTCCGTTTCGGACGCTTCCGGAGCTTCAAAGCAACAACCGTTGCAGATCGCAGTGGGGCAGGCCGCCGTCGCGCCTGCGCCGCCTCCAGCGCCGCCGTCGCCTCCGCCATCATCGCCTGCGCCGCCATCATCACCATCGAGTCCGACGCCAAGCGGCAATACTAGTAGCGGAGCCCTGTCGAATTTGCAGACCACAGGTGGATGGGGCCAGTACGGGCAGGGGCCTCCGAATTTTGTGGACTGCTCGCCTTCTCCTTGCGACGGGATTGCGTTCTCGATGACGCAGGGGTCCAACTCGCCTTCGCTGAGCGGGAACGCCACCATCTTTAACGTGGGAGGGACGACGCCGTATTCTGACGCGTTGTTCAATAACCATTTGATCGGACAGGGCTCGTCACAAGGCCTGCCTGACCCGGATCAGTCGCAACTTCAGTCGCTCTACAACTTCCAATATGATGTGGATTTTTACGGCGACAACCTGGAGTTGTCGCAGGCGCTGGAGTTCGACATCAATCAATTCTTCAGCAACATGGGGTTTATCTTCGGACACGAGTGCCGAATTGCCAGCGGGAACGAGTGGGATATCTGGGATAACTCCAAAGGGCAATGGATTCCGACGGGAATACCGTGTTACCCGAAGAGCGGCCAGTGGAACCACGTTACGCTGAAGGTGCAGCGGACTTCGGATAACCATGAAACGTACCAATCGATCACCCTGAACGGGCAGACGACTGTACTCAATTGGACGTTTGAAAAGGGAGCCAGCCCCGGGTGGTATGGGCTGACGGTGAATTACCAGATGGACGGGAATTACAAGCAGGATTCGTACAACGTTTCTCTGGATAATTTGACGCTCACGTATCAGTAGGAAGGTGGGAGTGCAGTTATTTAGAGGCCTCAGTCCCTGGCGGTGTGCACTTGCGCAGACACGCGAGATCGACCCGGACGATTTGGACGACTAGATCGCCCGGGGTCGAGTTCTCGCGGTCTCACATTTATCCCGGCGTCACCGTTTAGGGCTGATGTTGAGGAATACGTCCACGCTGTCGTAGTTGCCGATAGCAAGGTCCGGCCTGCCGTCGTGATTGAAGTCGCCGACTGCAATGCCGTTGCCAGCGTCCTCCAGATTGATCGGCGAGAGGAAGGTTCCGTCGCCGTTGCCGAGCAGCAGCGAGCCGGTGCTCACCGCCAAGTCTAGTTTGCCATCGCGGTTGAAGTCCGCAACTGCAATTTGACCGCTGGAGGGCAACACTGGACTCGGTACGGCCGCCTGGAACGTACCATCACCGTTGCCCAAGAGCACTCCCACAGTGTTACTGGGGGTCTTGTTAGCGACGAGAATGTCGATCCTGCCGTCTCGGTTTACATCTCCCAGAGTTAACGCTCCAGCATTCTGCCCGCCCGAGCCATAGGCCACGACGGGGTGAAATTTCCCGTGACCTTCGCCGAGTAGTACGAAGACTCCGCCACCGCTCTGGCAATTGCTTTCAAGGCAAGTGTTTCCGATGACCACGTCGGGTATGCCGTCGCCGTTCAAGTCTCTTACCGCCAAACCAGAAGGGACACCGAATCCAATCGGGCCATAGATCACTGGCGTCTTGAAAGTGCCGTCGCCGTTTCCGAAGAGCACCGCCCAGGTGCCGGTTTGATTGTTCAGGTTGTAGCTAACCACAACCACGTCGGGTTTGCCGTCGCCGTTCATATCTGCGACCGCGACCGAAGTTGGATAAAAACCACCGGCATCATAGACGACTGCGGGCTTAAGCGTGCCATCCCCATTCCCGAGGAGTACGGCTACGGAGCCTTCGGACGCACAATTGAAGTCAATGCATGCGTTGGGCACCAGCACGTCGGGTATACCATCGCCATTCACGTCTGCAACGGCCGGCTGACCGGCGAGGTAGCCACCCGAGGCGTAGGTCACTCCGCCGAATCCTCCTCTGCCATCGCCCAACAGCACACCGACGGCTCCGGGACCGTTCGAAATAAAGTCGCATGCCCCAAACTTTCCAGGCGGGTTGCAGGCGTCGCCGCTTACAATGTCCAGTTTGCCGTCCCTGTTTAGATCAGCCACGGTCGGAGCTGCGCCGCCGTATCCGCCTGAGTCGTGAATGGCCCAAGACTGGAAGGTGCCGTTACTGTTTCCCAACAGAACGGCGGCGGTGCTGGCGGTTCCTCCGTTTACGACCACCAGATCAGCGTTGCCGTTTCCAGTGGTATCGGCGACCACAACCGCGCTGGTGTAGCCCGGCCCCAAAGATTCGAGTTGATAGAAATCCCCTCCGCCGGCTCCGTAGGTCACAGACGTCTGGAAGGTGCCATCGCCGTTACCCAGAAACACGGCAGTGCCGCCCGGTTCGTCACAAAAGCTATTGGGGGCGCAGGCGTCGGCAACGATCATGTCAAGCTTGCCATCCCGGTTAACGTCCGCCAGAGTCACTGAGAATGCGATCTCGCCACCAGAATTGTAGGCCGTGGGATTCTGGAAAGTCCCATCGCCGTTACCCAGGATAACGTCAACGCTGCCTGGCTCCCCGAATTCACCACAAGCGCCGTCGCCGATGGCGCAATTCGCTACGACGAGGTCGAGCTTGCCATCTCCGTTAACGTCGCCGAGCGCCACAGACTGAGGGTTCCCGGCGCCCGTGGCATAGGGCACAGCCGTCTGGAAGGTGCCATCGCCGTTCCCGAGGAGGATGCTTACGGTGTCGGTGTCGTAGTTTGCGACTGCAAGATCGCGCTTGCCGTCGCCGTTGACGTCTCCGACAGCGATGGCCACCGCGTTACCGTTGCCGCCGGCAAGATACGTGACCGAAGTTGCGAACGTTCCATTGCCTTTGTTGAGGAGCACACCGACGGTGCCGGAGTCGTTGACCACCAGTAAATCCGGTTTGTGGTCGCCGTTGACGTCGGCGACGGCAAGCCCCACGGCGAAGTCCCCGCCCGAGACGTAGGTCACCGCTGTTTTGAATGTACCGTTTCCATTCCCGAACAGGACGCTGACCGTGCTCGCCTCATCGCTGCAGGTATTGGTCGAGCACGAATTCACGACGATCAAGTCGAGTTTGCCGTCGCCATTGACGTCGGCCACTGCCACGGCAGCGGCGTCGAAGCCGCCTGACGCATACGTCACTGCTGGCTTGTATGTGCCATTCCCATTGCCTAAAAGGACACCCACGAGTCCGCCGCTCGACCCTGAGCAGTTCGTGCTGGTCGTAAGGCATCCGTTGGCCACAACGATGTCGAGTTTGCCGTCGCCATTCAAGTCGCCGATGGCGACCGATTGCGCGAAGCTGCCGCCGGAGCTGAAGATTCCGGGCACACCAAAAATCGGTGGAAGCGTCTTGGCCGACGTTGTTATGCGAGGGCTGATCGGAAGTTGGCCGATTGGCGATTGGCGAACTGAGTAATGACTCGGCGGCTGATTCGCTCGCGCTCCCTGGGAAACCGCTTCTTGCACGAAACCGGTGGTGAGGAGGATCGAAAAACAGGCAATCGGAGACAAGAGTATTCGAATAGGGAAAATGCGGGTCATGAGGGTTCTCCGGTCGGGGGAGGTCGACGGTTGCACGGCAGGTTACTGATGGACTTCGGCGACATCCATGCCGGGTCACGGGCACAAGCGAAACGAAGGGCCGGGTGAAATGCTAGCGAGAACCTAACACCTTAGCAGCGAGCGCGGCAAGATGGACTAAAGACTCTGTTACGAAATGTGTACTGTTGCAAATCAGAGCTCTGTAACCGGCAGATCGTAACAAAAAACCATGGCACAAATGCAGTCGTCACGACTGCGCAGCCGGTCTAAGTTGTTGAAAGATTTTGGTGGACCTGGTCGGGATCGAACCGACGACCTCTTCCATGCCATGGAAGCGCGCTCCCAGCTGCGCCACAGGCCCACTGTTTGGGGGACACTACGAGCTATCCGTTGCGGACGGCCTTGAGTATTCTCGCTGAGTGGACGGAGATAGTCAACGCGACGCAGTTTCCTCGTAGGGCAATTTAAAGACCTTTACCACGAAGGACACGAAGGATCACGAAGGAAATCCCGGCCAAACCTCAAAGTCCTGCCGCATTTTTTCGTACGGAGGATCACTTGGCGGAGAGGAAGCGCAGGATTTCGCGCATCACGCGGTCGGCTTGATCCGTTTGGAAGAGAAACTGGGCGTGGGCCGAGCCGTCGAGCACAATCAGCTTTTTTGGTTTGGGTGCCTTCTCGTATTGTGCGCGGATTGCGGGGAGGCGTGGGCCATCTCCGCTGGCGTCGTCGTGCGCTAGGATGAATAGGGACGGGCACTTGAGCTTGTCGGCGGGGCCGCCCGGTGCCGAGCCGAGAAATACCACGCGATCGATCTCACCTGGCTGCGAATTGATCGAGGCATCGCCGGCCGCCCATCCTCCCATGCTCGCGCCTACGACCGACACGCTCTTTGCGCCCATTTTCCGCAGATAACGGACGGCTGCCAGGCGTCTTTATAAAGGGGAGCATCCATTGGGTCGGAGTCGCCGGGGCCTTTTGACTTTCCGTATCCGCGGAAGTCAAGGGCCAGCACTCGAAATTTCGCCGCCACGAGGGCTTGGGCCTGTTTCTTCCAACTTTCCTTGTTGAACTGCCTCCGTGGGCCAGCACGACCGCTCGGTATCTTTCCCGTAAACATCGACATACACAAGACCTCCGTCATCGGTGGAAAAGGAGACGGTGGTTTGCGCGGTAGCCGGCGCCGACAGCAGAAAGGCGACGACGATGGGAACCAGATAACGCACGCCGCAAATTTATCACGGCGCTCAATTCTGCCGTTTCTTTCCACAGGGCACTTCTGGCATAATTACTCGTGCACCCCACCTGCACCATTTTTCAAAAACAATTTAAAGCGAGGAAGAGATGCCAGCGAAGTACATCTTTGTAACGGGCGGAGTTGTGTCTTCACTTGGCAAGGGATTGGCTGCGGCGTCCATTGGCTGCTTGTTGGAGAGCCGGGGGATGAAGGTCAACATCATGAAGTTCGATCCCTATCTGAACGTGGATCCGGGAACGATGTCGCCGTTTCAGCACGGCGAAGTTTTTGTGACCGACGACGGGGCCGAAACTGATCTGGATCTGGGCCACTACGAGCGCTTCACGCATGCCAAGCTTTCTCGCGACAACAACTGGACGACCGGCCGGATTTACGAGCAGATCATTGCCAAGGAGCGGCGCGGGGACTACCTGGGCAAGACCGTGCAGGTGATTCCGCACGTCACCAACGAGATCAAGGCGGCGATGAAAAAGGTCGCGCAGGATGTCGATGTCGCGATCGTAGAAATTGGCGGGACGGTCGGCGACATCGAGTCGTTGCCGTTCATGGAAGCGATCCGCCAGATGCGGCAAGAACTGGGACGCGAGCACACTTTGTTTGTGCACGTGACGCTGGTGCCGTTTATCGCGGCAGCCCAGGAACTCAAGACCAAGCCGACGCAACACTCCGTGAAAGAATTGCTGAGCATCGGAATTCAGCCGGATATCTTGCTGTGCCGAACCGACCGGTTCCTGGCGAAGGACATCAAGTCGAAGATTGCGCTGTTCTGCAACGTTCCGGATGAGGCCGTCATTACGGCCAAGGATGTCGCTTCCATTTATGAAGTGCCGCTCGTGTTCGCGAATGAAGGCGTCGATGCCCTGGTGCTGAAATGCTTGCACCTGGAAGCGAAGGAGCGCGACCTGTCGAAGTGGGAGGACATTGTCCACCGCGTGTACAACCCCAAAGACACGGTGACGATTGGGATTGTCGGGAAATACGTCGAGTACGAAGATTCCTACAAATCGCTGAAAGAAGCACTGATCCATGGTTCCCTGGCGCACAACCTGAAGCTGCAGATTAATTGGATCGAAGCCGAGGGCCTGGAGACCGCAGACGGTGACGGGTACGAGACGCAGCTCGAAGGCTATGACGGGATTCTAGTTCCAGGTGGATTTGGCAAGCGCGGCATTGAAGGGATGTTGCTCGCGATTCGGTATGCGCGCGAGAAGAAGGTTCCGTACTTTGGCATTTGTCTGGGAATGCAGACGGCTTGCATTGAGTTTGCGCGGAACGTGGTGGGACTGGCGGAGGCGAACTCGAGCGAATTCGATCCGGCGACGCCGCATCGCGTGATTTACAAACTGCGCGAGTTGCGGGGCGTCGAGGAATTGGGCGGGACGATGCGGTTGGGAGCGTGGCCGTGCAAGATCGAGCCTAACACGCTGGCGCATTCGATTTATGGGAAGCTGGAGATCAGCGAGCGCCACCGCCATCGTTATGAGTTCAATCGCGAGTATGAAGAGCCGATGACAGCAGCCGGGCTGCGCATCTCAGGTTCGACGCCGGATGGGACTTACGTGGAAATAGTGGAATTGCCGGATCATCCACATTTTATCGGGTGCCAGTTCCATCCCGAGTTCAAGTCCAAGCCGCTGGAGCCGCATCCGCTGTTCAGCAGATTCATTGGCGCGGCGTATGAGTATGGGGTGAAGAGGCGAGCCGAGAAAGAAACGGCCGCGGTGGAGATGTTCCACCGGCCGGAGAAAGTGCGGAGCTAAGAGCTTTACCACGGAGGCATAGAGGCACGGAGAAGAAAGAAAGGTTTCTCCGTGACTCTGTGCCTCCGTGGTGAGAGTTAGGTGCGCAGTAGATGATCAATCCCTTCCAAGTCGGCGACATTCATATTGGTTCTGGCGATCTTTTTCTGATTGCCGGGCCGTGCGTGATTGAGAGTGAAGAGCACGCCATGCGGATGGCGGAGATCATCAAAGGTGTGACGCGCGCGCTCGGGTTTCCCTTCATGTTCAAGGCCAGTTACGACAAGGCGAACCGCACTTCGATCCGGAGCTTTCGCGGGCCGGGAATTAAGGAAGGCCTGCGCATTTTGAAGAAGATCAAGAACGAACTTCAGTTGCCGGTGCTCACCGACGTGCACGAGACGGCGGACGTGGGCAAGGTCGCGGAGGTAGCCGACGTGTTGCAGATTCCGGCATTTCTCAGCCGGCAGACGGATCTGGTCGTGGCGGCGGCACTCAGTGGGCGTCCGGTGAATATCAAGAAGGGGCAGTTCGTTTCTCCGTGGGACATGCGGCATGCGGTTGACAAGTGCCGCGATGCCGGCAATACCCAAGTCTTCCTCACGGAGCGCGGGGCGAGTTTCGGGTACAACAACCTCGTGGTTGACATGCGGTCGCTGGCCATCATGCGTCAGTTTGCCCCGGTGGTTTTCGACGCAACGCATTCGGTGCAGTTGCCCTCGTCGCTGTCCGATGGGGACGGCCCCGCAGTAAGCGGGGGACAACCGGAGTTTATTCCTCTGTTATCCCGAGCGGCAGTAGCAGCCGGAGTGGATGGAGTGTTCATGGAAGTCCACGACAATCCGAAGGAAGCGAAGTCGGATGGGGCAAACGCGCTGGAGTCGACCAAGCTGCGGGGAGTGTTGAAGGAATTGCAAGCGGTGAGGAAGGCGTTGGCGGAGGCGCATGCCACGCCGTAGGGTCGCTGCCGAAACAGTTCCTCCGGAGTCCCGCCAGGGACGAAACAATTTAGCCCAGCGCTTCCAGCGCTGGGTGTGCTGAGCGACCGGAGAGCCAGTCCCGGAGGGACGACACAATTATCCCAGCACGTGGGCCGGTTCGTACGACACCCCGTATTTTTTCAAGAATTCAATAAATTCTTCCTCAAAACTCTTTTTCTCGTGATGTGCGCGTTGGTTCTGAATGTATCGCACAACATCGGCAGTCTGTGAGGCGCTCACGCTGAAGGCGCCGTATCCCTCCTGCCATGCGAATTCTCCATTCGTTTCGTTGATCCATTTGGAGGAACTCCCTTTCAAGAACTGAACTGACTTGGCGAGAGGCATGGTCGGCGGCAGGACGAGGAGGGCATGCACGTGGTCAACGACACCGCCGATGATCATCGCTTCGAAGCCTTGGTTATGTGCGATTCCCGCCATGTAAGACCAGAGCTTCGGCTGGAATTCGTCGGAGAGACATTTCTTTCTCCCTTTTGTGCTGAAGATTACATGGACTCGGATGCTTGAGTAGGAGTGCGACATTTGTGCCGTCCCTCCGGGACTTGTCAAGTCTCTTGGCTCTTACCCAGCGCTTGAAGCGCTGGGCTAAATTGTTTTGGCCCTCCGGGCCTGCCTCGCGAGTCAAATCGGGTTCGGATCCCGCACAGCAACACACCTAGCCAGGCAATTTTCTAAAGTCGCAAGTTCTTAGGAGCAGGGTAGAGGAATAGGTCTTGTCAGGAATGTGATGCTCGTCACGCTCGGCTTGTGGTTATCCCAGAATGGAAGTCCGGCGTTGTGCAGCGTCTCGCCTAGCAAAAGGCCCCACTTCTCGCGCAAAGGGCGCGTGAAAAATGGGGCACCGTTTTGCCAACGATTATTCCAGCACAAAGATGTTCTTCTTCGCGCACATTTCCTTGAGCACCTTGGGCCAGACGGTGACGCTGACTTCGCCGAGATGCGCTTTGCGCAGGAGGAGCATCAGAGTACGGGATTGCCCAATGCCGCCGCCGATCGAGAGTGGTAATTGGTTGTTGATGATGCCCTGATGATAGGGGAACTTGAGATTGTCGAGAAGATTGGCCATCTCGAGTTGGCGGCGAAGCGTTTCCGCGTTCACGCGAATGCCCATGGAGCTGAGTTCGTGGCGACGCTGGGTCACGTGATTCCAGACCAGGATGTCGCCGTTCAGTCCGTGCGTGTCGCGATGCGTCTGCCTGCTGGTGTCGGTGACCCAGTCGTCATAATCGGCGGCGCGATTCTCGTGGGGGTATCCATCTTTCAAGGGCCAGCCGATGCCGATGATAAAGATGGCAGGATACTTTTGCAGGATGACGGTCTCACGACGCTTGCGAGGAAGGTCGGGATACATCGCGAGCAGTTCTTCGGCATGCAGGAACGTGAGTTCTTCCGGCAGGTTGGGGTAACGGGATTGTCGAAGCTCGGGGAACATCTCCTGCGCGAATTTCTCGGCGCCGACCAGGACCTTCCAGATCTTGCGCACCACGGTTTTGAGAAACTCCAGGTTGCGCTGCTCGGCGGTGATGACGCGCTCCCAGTCCCACTGGTCGACATAGGCGGAGTGGTCATGATCGAGGAAGTAATCCTTACGGACGGCGCGCATATCGGTGCAAATGCCTTCCCCGGGGCGGCATTCGAACTGCTTGAGGGCGACTCTCTTCCATTTGGTGGCGGCCTGCACGACCTGGGCGTCGATGGGATGCTTGTCGCGGTCGTTGGAAATATGGAATTGGATAGGAGTCCGGGAACCATCGCGATCTAGCATGTCATTGACGCCGCTCTCCGCGTCGACAATCAAAGGAACCTCAACCATCATCAAGCCAAGCTCTTTGCATAGATTGTCTTCGATGTAGCGCTTCAGATGAAATAGTGCTTTCTGAGTTTCTTTGGGAGTGAGGAGCGGATGGTAGTCGCCGGGCAGGATCTTCTCGAGTTCGTCATAGTCGCCGATGCCGGGTCCGGCCAAGTCGGCTTTCTTGCTGGCTTGGGAATCGACGGGGGGTGCGCTGAGATACTCTGCAGCGTCGTGCTCCGTGCTCTCGGCCAGAGTGCGAGAATCATCATTCGAAAAATAAATGCTCATAAGGAAGGCTCCTTCTGCAGCGGTCTAAACCGCTCAAGCGTAGCTAGGTGACCCTATTGGATGGCCGAGGAGAGGATGCAACAGTGATCGGGGTCACAGGCGAGCGTGCGGCAGCTAACAGGCGTTCGGCCTATTTCTTTCCCGGGTCATTGGCGATATTGGCGAGCGCTGGTGTGTTAGATTGAGATGTTTGTCATGAAGCACATTGCCAACTGGGCTCTGAATATCGCCGCGCAGCGGAGCGCGAGCTATGCCGACGTCCGCGTCGTCGCGCAGCGGAGCCGCGCACTCACGACGAAGAATGGAAAGGTTGGCAGCGCGTCCGACGCGGAGTCGGTGGGGATGAGCGTGCGCGCGATTGTGGATGGAGCTTGGGGGTTCGCGGCATCCTCGGAGCTTGGACGGGGCGCGGTCGAGGCAACGGCTGCCCGGGCTGTTGAAATTGCGCGCGCTTCTGCGCGAGTCAAGCGGGAGAATGTGCGCCTTGCGCCAGAAACGGCCGCTGTTGCTGAGTGGAGCACGCCTTACAAGATCGATCCGTTCACAGTTTCCGTTGAACAGAACATTGAACTGCTCTTGAAGATTGACGCGGAGTTGCGCTCGGTCCCAGGGATCACGCTGGCCGAGGCGAACCTGAACTTCAATCGGGAAGAGCAGTGGTTCACGTCCTCCGAGGGCGCGGACATTCATCAGACCAAGCTTTCGACGGGCGCGGGCTACGCGGCGTACGCATTTGCGGGGAATGAGATTCAGAAACGATCTTATCCCAATTCGTTCGGCGGGCAGTGGCAGAACAAAGGGGGTGAACTTATCGACGAATTGAAGTTAGTCGAAAATGCCCGGCGCATTGGCGAAGAAGCGGTCGCGCTGCATCAAGCGGATCAGTGTCCGGAAGGGAAGTTCGACATTATTCTCGACAGCTCGCAGCTTGGGCTGCAGATTCACGAGTCCGTCGGACATCCGATTGAGCTCGATCGCGTGTTGGGGATGGAAGCGAATTTTGCAGGCACGTCGTTTCTTACGCTCGACAAACTGCGGAAGTTGCGATACGGCAGCGATCTGGTGAATGTGGTCGCCGACGCGCGGCAGGAGCATGGTCCGGGGCTGGGGACTTTTGGATTTGATGACGAGGGTGTGGCGGCGCAGTGCACGCCGATCATCACCAACGGGCTGTTCACGGGCTATTTAAGTTCGCGCGAGACGGCATACACCATCGGCGAAAACCGTTCCGGTGGAACGCTGCGTGCCGAAGGATGGAACCGGCTGCCGATGATCCGCATGACGAACATCAGCCTTTTGCCCGGGGAAAAGCCGCTGAGCCTGGAGCAGTTAATTGCCTCGACCGATCATGGAGTTCTGATGCAGACGAATCGCTCATGGTCGATTGACGACAAGCGCTATAACTTCCAGTTCGGTTGCGAGATTGGATGGGAGATCAGGGACGGCAAGCGCGTGCGCATGGTGAAAAATCCGTCGTACTCAGGAATCACGACGGAGTTCTGGAATTCGCTGGATGCGATCTGCTCGCGCGACGAGTGGACGCTGTGGGGAACTCCGAACTGCGGGAAAGGGCAGCCGCAGCAGGTGATGGGAACCGGGCACGGCGCGGCGCCGTCGCGGTTTCGGGGTATCAAGGTGGGAAGCGCGTTTAAGAGCTAATGCACCACAGAGGACACAGAGGGCACGGAGAGCCCGTCAAGAAAATAACCCGGAATGCTGACTCAAGAACAAGCCGCCGACATCTTTGACCGCATCCGGAAGCTCTCTTCCGCGGATGAGGTCGAGGTGCTCTTCGCTGGCGGGCATTTCGCGCTGACTCGCTTCGCCAACAACACGATTCACCAGAACGTGGCAGAGGAGAATTATGTGGTCTCGGTGCGGTCTGCATTTGGAAAACGCACGGCACGCGCCTTCACCAACAAGTTTGACGAGGAGAGTTTGCGGCAGGTCGTACGGTCAGCGGAGAGTCTGGCCCGGGTGCAACATCCGGACCCGGACCTGTTGCCCATGCCGGATGCTCTAGAAGCCTCTGGCGCCGCGGGCGGGATGGGCGCGCTACAGGTACCGCTACGGCATTTCGAAACGACTGCCGCCATTACCCCCGAGCAGCGCGCTGAGGGTGTCAAGAAGATCGTCGGAGTGGCGGACCGCCACAACCTTACGACGGCAGGCGTCTTTTCCAGTGCCGAGTCTCTGGACGGCCTCTTCAACTCGCGCGGTCTTAGCCTCTGGCATACACAGACTTCGGCCGAGGTTTCGATCACCATGCTGGCTGGCGATTCCTCCGGTTGGCAGAAAGCGAACTCTCCCGATGTGGTGAATCTCGATCCGCTGCGACTGGCGGAAGTGGCGGCGCAGAAGGCGGTGGATTCGGCGCGTCCGCGCGAGATTCCGGCAGGGAAGTATACGGTCATTCTTGAACCCGCGGCCGTGCTCGACATCGTGGGATTCATGTTCTGGGACTATTCGGGCATGGCGATCCTGGACCAGCGCTCGTTTCTTACGGGACGAATTGGTACGAAACTGTTCGGTGACAACATTACGATCTGGGACGACGTTGCGCATCCTCTGCAGACCGGATCTCCATTCGACGGAGAAGGAGTGCAACGCCAGCGGTTGGCACTGGTGGAAGACGGGATCGTGAAGCGAGTCGTCTATGCGCGGGCGACGGCGGAGCAGAATGAAGCATTCGGAATATAAAGATAAAGTTGGACCGATCGCAGCCACAGGCCATGGCTTCGCGCTGCCCAACGAAATGGGAGAGATGCCGCTCAATATCGTGTTCGCCCCGGTGGGCGATCCGCAGACGGTGCAGCAGATGATTGCGTCGACGGAACGCGGAGTGCTGGTGACGCGGTTGTGGTACATCCGCGAAGTGGAACCCTTCGAAAAAATGCTGACCGGGATGACGCGCGACGGCACGTTCTTCGTGGAGAACGGGCGCGTGCAGGGCGGGGTACGTAATTTCCGTTTTAATGAAAGCCTGATCCACATGCTCTCGAACGTGGAAGCGATGAGCGTGCCGGTTCGCTCTTGCGGGGAAGAATCATTTGATATGGTCGTTCCGGCGATGAAGGTGAAGGAGTTCAATTTCACGGAAGTGACGAAATTTTGAACGCTCAGCGGTCAGCCCACAGACCTCAGAATCCTGCATGCGAGACGGCCTCTCCGCCGTCTTTTTGCTTCCGATTTCTCTCCCGGAATCACACGGAATTCACCCGGATTTGACCGGAAATTGTCCCGTTCCGACAGGCAGTTTCGGGGTGAAATTCGCTCTTCGAAATCTCTCCTAATTCATTCAAAGATAAGCAGTTAGACCCCATTTGTTCCATGACTTCGGTAACTTTGTTTGTCCCATTCTCAGGTGTACGCTGCCCTTGAGTTGGAGAGAGTCCGGAAAGCAAGCGATAGCGATTCCGGACGGAAGGGTTCTTCTCAGCGTGGCAGCCGAAGGTACAGCACCGATGACCGAAACGCCAGCCAGCACGGGGCAGTACGAAGATATGCAGAGTGCGCTGCGATTTCCGCTGCATCTCACAGCGTCGGTGAAGAGCCAAGGAAGTGCCTACACGGCGGAGACGGAAAATATCTCGGCCAACGGTGTGCTGTTTGCCATGGACAACGACGTTCCTGTGGGGTCGGTGGTGGATTTCACGATTCTGTTGCCCGCCGATGTATTGGGTGCGCGGCAGGATGTGCAGATCGATTGCCGGGGCCGGGTCGTGCGCAGCTTCGAAGATCGAGGCCGGCGCGGCGTGGGCGTAGTGATTGACGAATACCATTTCGAACGAGCATAGGCGCAAGGAACTGAATGGCTACCATTCCGGTGAGCGTGGAAGAAAATTTCGCAGCAGGCGAGGACGGGCAGTTCGTCCGCGTGATCGTGGCCGACACTCAGGCCATCTTTCGCGCCGGCTTGCGCAAAGTATTCGCGCTGGAAGATGACATTCGCGTCGTAGGACAGGCGGAGACGCTGGCGCAGACGCAATCCGCAGCCGCGAAGTTTTCCGCTGATGCGCTGATTTTCGAAGCGGCACTGACACCAAATCCCGTGGAAGCCGTCGCCGATCTGCTTCGCCAGCATCCGCAGTTAAGAATTGTAGTGGTGACTCCGGGCGCATCGGACGAAGAGTTGACCTTGGATTTGTTCCGGCGCGGAGCGCACGGCATCGTGTCGCGCGAGGTCGAGCCTGAGATCTTAGTGGAATGTTTGCGCAAGGTCGTCGCCGGAGAAACCTGGCTCGACAGTCAGGGCGTGCACTGGGTCATGGAAGCCTACCGCAACCAGAACAACCGCCCAGCGGGAGCACGCCCGAAAGTGCAACTCACGCCCAAGGAAACGCTGATCGTTTCGTGCGTGACCCAGGGAATGAAGAACAAAGAGATCGCTCTGCGCGTGGGAACCACCGAACAGGTGGTCAAGAACTATTTGCGCAAGGTGTACGACAAGCTTGGCGTGGCCGACCGGCTGGAACTGGCGCTGTATTGCCTGAATCATCACGTCGTCGACAATGCGAAAGTACCGCCGTTGCCTGCGTCGGCTGAGAATGGCAGTGCGGCCAATGCAGCAGCTGCGGGAGCGTCGGTTTCGGGAACGTCTTCTGCGTCTGCCTCAGCGACCGGAACGGACGCAGAGTCCACAGCCAAACCTTCCTAGAATTCCCGATCAAAACCAGTTGCTTCCTTCCTTTCAAGTTGCGGTTTCGACGATTCCACCCATAGAATTGAACAGCATCAAAGATCTGCGCGATCGCGAGGATTTGCGGCTGAGCAGAAAGCTTCGTTAAGAGTCGTTCCTTCCATCCGATTCACGCCGGAGAGATGGCCGAGTGGCTGAAGGCGCACGCTTGGAAAGCGTGTTTACTCGAAAGGGTAACGTGGGTTCGAATCCCACTCTCTCCGCCAGTTTTTTGTTGATACCAATAGACTTACGCGACGGGCTGACGTCCACTGACGTCCATTAACGCGCCATCGCCTGCTTCACTATTCTTCCATGCGCTTCCCGCATCGATTCCATCATCCCTCCGCCATAGGTATTCAGCGTGGTTTGAATGGATGCGTGCCGCATGAGTTCCTTCTGCACCGTAAGCGGCTCGCCATTGTCTCCCAGCCACGCCCGGTAGGTGTGGCGGAGCGTATGCCAGCCGATGGGTCCTAAGCCGGCTTTGACTGCGGCCGGGCTCAGATGGTTGTGCTGCATGTTCCACGGTGTGTAGGGCTTTTCTCCCGCCATGTAGGGCGATGCGAACACGAAGTCCGAGTCAGCGGAAAACTCCGTCTGATGCCTCCACTCGAAGATCACCTCCGCCAATGCTGGATCCAGTGGCAGGGGTGCCTCCGAGTATTCGGTCTTCACATCGTCCACCCGACCAGCGACAATCGCCCGGCGAATGTAGACGGAGAGATTTTCCCAGTCGAAATCGCTCCACTTCAGGGCGACCAACTCCGAGCATCTCACGCCGGTACAGAGGGCGAGGATCACCATCGTGCGACACGGTTCCCGATTCACCGTGGCGACGAGCACGGAGAATTCCTCGGGCGTGAGGACTCGAGGCTTCTTTCTTCGCTTCGAACTGCCCTCGATTCGCACCAGAGACATCGGATTGCGGTCCGGGGGCAGGTACTCCCACAACATCGCACAATCGAATATCCGGTGCATGAGCCCTTTGATGTGACCTCTCGTTTTGCTGGCCAATGGACGATTGCCCTTCTTGTCCAGGATTGTTTTGAGCCAATCCCGGACAGCCAACGGTTTTACTTGGGTCAACGGGAATTCGCCCCACTTGGGACGAATGTGATTGTTGATGTAGGAAAGGTATGCATGCTTGGTCGAGAAGCGCTTGGGGATCTCTTCCTGGACATACCTCTCAAGGACAACGCCAAACCTCTCATCCGGTTCTGCCGGTTGGTCACGGTTGACCTTCATTCTCAGGTAAGCGACCTTGGAACACCGATCAACCGCGGACCTCGTTTTGTACTCAATCGTTGTGCCGATGTCCTCTGACATTCTTTTGCCGGTTCTATCCCGCCAGCGGAATTGCCAGATCGCAGGACCTCGGGCGCGCTCCTTCAGTTCAATCGTTCCATGTTGATATCTCGTCCTCACTGATTACCTTTCCTCAGAAGGACGCGAATGGCAAATCAATGCTAGCTGTTCTTCCCGCCACCTGACAATGGCAGAAGCGGTAGATTTCCACCGGTAACCAATTCGAAATACGGGGATCTTCTTTGCTTCTGCGAGTCGCCGGCACTGCTCAGCCGAGCAGTTCAAAATCTTGGCGACCGCCTTTAGCCCGATCGTGGGTTCGTACGTACCATCGGACTGCTCGCACTCCTCTCGCCCACCGACGCCGGGAACAATTGATATTTGTGAATGTTGGCTGGTTGACATCGCACACTCCTTGTCATTCGAGCCGCAGACCGGGCTCTGTAGGTCACGATTACCAACAGCTTTTACATCGGCTTTCCGTTTTGGTCAAAATCCGCGAAGGAATGCCAATAAACCCTCGCTCGACCGCGCCGAGCCACCTAATTTGACCGAAATTTCATTCGGGCGTACGTTTCTGACGCTCGCCATCGAGAAAGTCGACGCGGGTAGAGGAGTACAAGTGTTTTTATCTCTTGAAGAAGTCAACATACGACTTAGATCCACTGGCTACATCGCCGATTCGATTGCCACGACCACGGTGTACTTAGCTTCGAAACTGCAGAAGCCGTTGCTGCTGGAGGGCCCCGCCGGCAGCGGAAAGACTCAGTTGGCATACGCTGTCGCGGATGCGGCGGAAACCGTAGTCGAACGCTTGCAGTGCTACGAGGGCATCAACGAAGAGAAAGCCATTGGGAAGTTCGACGAGTCTCTGCAGCGGCTTTGCGTCGAGTTGAAATCGAAGTCCAGCTACATCGATTGGGAATCCCTACTGGCCGAATTGCATGGCCAGCAGTTTTTCAGCGCCGGGCCTCTGTTGCGCGCCCTCCAGTATGAAAAGCCTTGCGTCTTGCTGATCGACGAGCTGGATAAAGTGGACCACGCTTTTGAGGCCTTGCTCCTGGAGCTGCTGAGCGTGTGGCAGTTGAGCATTCCGAAGCTGGGCACCATCAAAGCGCGGAGCGTTCCCCTCGTTGTGTTGACATCGAATGAAGAGAGGCGCATCGGCGATCCTCTGCGCCGGCGCAGTTTTTACCTTCGTGTTGAACACCCGACCGCGGAGCGAGAAGCAGAGATTGTGGCGCTGCGAACGCCCGATTCCACGCCCGAATTTCACGCAGGGATGGCAGGACTGGCGAAGGCGCTTCGCGGCTGGAGCCTTGAAAAACCACCCTCCGTCTCGGAAATTCTGGATCTCGCCCAGGCACTAAAAGTTCTCGGAAGTGAACAAATTACGCCGGAGATGAGAGACATTCTACTGCCGTTGCTGGCTAAGACCGAGGCTGATCGACGCAAGCTGCTCCTGCGGGATGGGTTTGCCAGTTTGATCTTTGACGCGCAGCAGTACAGCGCGGAGGCTCTTCGAGGGATAGCAGCGTGAGGGCGGCACTCATCTTCGCTCAAGTGCTTTCAGCAATGTCGATTTGCTGGGCACAAACGCCCAAACCACAGGAACGGTTTGAAGCTGAGTACTACGTCGCATCCTACGCGCACCACTACAAGGTACCCGTCGCGCTGGTGCGTGCGATTGTCGAACACGAGTCGAACTGGCAACCATGCGTAGCCTCACCGAAAGGCGCGGTAGGGCTCATGCAGCTGATGCCTGCGACGGCCCGGTGGCTGGGAGTAAGAGACCGCTGCAATCTCGAACAGAACATTTCCGGAGGCGTGCGCTACCTCGCGTGGCTGATGGGACTGTTTCACGACGATCTGAGGCTTGTGGTTGCCGCTTATTATGCCGGCGAAGACGTAATTGGCAGAAGGAGCCTCGCCTATCGCATTCCCGATGTCGTCAGCTATGTAGCAAGGATCAGAACAGCTTACCTCCGCGATACAAGAATCAATCCAAGAACTGCAAACACGAGTTCGGAAAGAGATGTGAGATGAAAAATTGTTTGAGTTTGGTGCATCTGATAACGATCGGGGTTCTGCTGCCACACATCACTCTTGCGCAAACTGAGCTTCCGCAGGCGCGAATAGTGAACTTGAATGTTGATCCGGAACAGGTTGTGGTCTTGCATCTCCGGCCTGGATATGTCAGTTCGGTGCGAGTCCTCGAAGAGGTCAGTTCGGTCGTGCTGGGGGATCCGGGATCCTTTAAGGCTGAACACTCCGATGCCGAACCGCAGTTGGTGTTTTTCAAAGCAACCAGCGCGAAACCCGCGCAAACCAACGCCCTGATCACGACCAGGGGGGGCCATGAGATCTCGCTGAGCCTGGTAAGCCAAGGCAAGTCAGACCGTAGTGAACCCGTGGACTACGTCCTCTATTGTGAGCGCCCCCGCAGCTTTCTAATTGGGTCGACTCATCCCATGTTTGTGGTCGGGGAAACAGAGAACGTTGCCACGGAGAGTAAGCCAGCCAGTACACCCCAAGAGAAGACCGGCAGCCCTAAACAGGATTTTGTCAGGGCGGAGCGGATTGAGAATCCACACTGGGAAGGAAAGCAGCTGCAGGTCGCGGTAGGGCAGGCGATCGAGAAGGAGCAACAGATGGCCGTCCCGTTCGCCGTTCTGAACTCTTCTTCACGGACTATTGAAGTACTGCCGCCGCAAATACAGCTTTCGGGGACATCAAAAGGCAAGCATCGAAAAGCGATTAAGGCTGAGCCTGTGGCGATCCAAGATTATTGGATCACCTCGCGCAGGCTCGCACCTGGGGCGAGAGCCGATGGCATCATTGTGTTCGATCGTCCCACTTTCAAGGAGTCCAGCGAAAAGCTCTTGCTTGCCGTGGCCCAGGCGGAGGAAGTCGATCGTCCTGTGCTGGCACCGATTGCGTTTGTGGCTCCGGTCCCGGGAGGTGCAAAGTGACTCGTCCCAACGGGCACAGCGACAACGGCAACGCCGGAGCGATTCAGGAACCAGCAGGAAATGAAACCTTCAACGATGTGGTACTCCCCGCGGCTGCGTCCATCCCACTGCCAGAGGTCGCGACAAGAGCAAAGCAGAGAGCCAAGCAGCAGATCCAACAGAACCGGTTCGTAATTATTGGAGCCGGAGCGATTGTCATCGCCCTGCTGATCTTCGTTGCTACATCTATGCCCCATCGAGGCGCGCCGCAGAAAGTGAAGAGTCGCCGTACCACTGCTGCTGATGACTTGGCGTTGGAGAACGGCAACGCAAGCAACGACAAGAGCCTGTTTCCGGTCACCGATTCTGGCCGGCCCGTCACAAAAGAATCTCACGAAGGCTTCCTCAACGAACGAGATCTACAGCGAACTGCGACGAAGTCGGCAGCTAGGGCTGCGGGGGCGGGCGGGACGGGAACTTTGGGATCGATACCACCTTTCGGAGAACAGCAGGCATGGCAAGCGCCACCCTATCAGGCAGGCTCGGGTACCGGCGGTGTCGAGGCTCCAGACTTGGGTAAGGCAGAGCGCGAGGCCATGGAAAAGGCTTCGTTGATCTACGTGCGAAACGTCTCTGCCAACTCAGGCAGCACTCAGGCCCGGGATATCAATAATTCTGCGCCGGAACTGGGACTGGGTCTGGCCTCGGGTACGCGATTGCGTGCCCGTCTGGAATCAGCGGCTAGTACGGCTGTGCGAACACCTGTCCTGGCTGTGATCGAATACAACTATGAGCGAGACGGAGAGATTGTGGTCCCGGCGGGTGCAAAAGCTGTTGGCCACATCCGTAACGGAGATCGTTCAGGTTACGTTGACATCCAGTTCGATTCTCTGCTGATGCCGGATGGTGCAGTCGTTTCCATCGAGGCTGCCGCCACGGATTTAGACTTGCGACCGCTCAAAGGAAAAGTTGAGGGGAAGAACACGGGAAAGAACGTCCTGGTCAGATCGCTGTCAGGAATCGGGCAAGCCGGGGCGATGTTGGTGGGGCAAGGCAGTCTGAACCAGCCACTAAGCGAGTCGGACCTAATGCGGGAGCGCGTCAGCAACAATGTCGGCGAGGCGGGAGATGAGGAGGTTTCCCGATTAGCGATCACCCAGCACATCATCGTGACCATTTCAGCGGATACTCCGATCTACGTGGTCCTCGAGCAGACACCCAAGGCTTCCCTGCAACCAAGTGCGAGGAGCGTTCCAACATCCAACTCCGCCAATGTTGAGCAACTGCGCCAGTTATTGCAGTTGCAGCAAGAGCTGAACCAACCGACAGCAATCAGCCAACCGCAATAGACCGGGCAATCCTTCCATAATCCGGTAAGGGAAGGTTTGCGAAAACTGACTGGCCAAATCTGTTTGCTCCTTGCTTTTTAGCGAAGCGCCCTAGAATCAAACAGTTTGGCCAGTTAAGCCGACAATCCGGAAGGTTCGCTCGATCACTCAACACAAGCCCGTTTATCGGGACTGATCGTGGCCTGCTTCGGTCGATTTTGGGTCCTTCAAACCACGTCTGAGGTATTCGCCTGGATTAGCCCTGACAACTCGCTTGAACGCCTTACTGAATGCGGCGTCGGACTCGTAACCGACCAATCGAGCGACTTCTGGGAGCTTTTTGTCACGCCGTTCAAGTAGCTGTATCGCCTTCTGCATCCGCCACTCGGTTACGTATTCCAGCGGCGTTTGTCCGAGTAGCTCTTTGAAACGTGCTGCGAATGCGGAGCGAGACATGCCCGCCGCTTCGGCCAGGGATTCGACCGTCCAGGGTGTATTCACTCTGTCATGAATGACACTCAGAGCAGCGCCTATTTGAGGATCGAAAATTGCACGAAGCCATCCTTTGTTGCGTTCCGGTCGCGACGCGATATGCGCCCGGAGTACCTGGATAAACAGGACCTCGGCCAGTCGACTCGCGACGACTTCAGATCCCGGCGCCTGTTCTTCCATCTCTGACGCGAGCGCCTGCACTGTGGTGTGAAGAGCAAGCGTGCGTGCCTGATCGGCCTTCATCAAAATGAAGTTCGGCAATAACTGAGTGATCGGCCTCAGGCTGGCGCGATCGAAACTCAAGGATCCACAGACGATTGTCGTCGGTGCGCCACCGCCGCCACAAAGAGCGACATGGCCGTTGGCCTTGGCCCCGATCTCGCGGAAGCTCCACCTCGGACGTGTTCGCACGCTGTCGCGCAAAACAATCGAAGTCCCCTTAGCCAGTAAAAAGCAATCACCACCGGTGAGAGGAATCGGCTCCGGAATGCCTTCGACATTCAACCAGCAGCTCCCGCGCGAAAGCATGGCGAAGTGCGCCAAATCTGTGGGTGACATCTTTTTGTCGGAAGGCGTGACTTTTTCTTCAGTCTGGTTTTCCTGTTTTATCCCCCACGGGGCGGTGGCTTCGAGCCTGTGCAGACCGAAAGCGGTTACGTGCATCGTTCTAAAGATGTCTGTTATCGAATCCAACTTAGCCTCTGTCTTTTGGACGAATGGACAAAATGTTAGGACTCCTGAGCGGTTCTCGTCCACTTCCAAAGAATCTACCCTAGTGTACCGAATAACAAGGGAGTCATTATGGGAAAGCTTGAAGGGAGAGTTGCAGTAATCACAGGCGGAAGTAGCGGGATTGGCTTGGCCACAGCCAAACGCTTCGTGGAAGAAGGTGCCCACGTCGTAATCACGAGCCGCCGAGAAAAAGAGCTGAAAGAGGCCGCAGCCTTAATTGGAAAACACGTCACGACAGTCACGGGCGACGTAACGCACCTAGAGGACTTGGACCGGATCTATGCCGTGGTGAAAGAGAAACACGGTCACATCGACGTACTCTTCGTAAATGCAGGCTGGGGTGAAGTCGCACCGATCCAAACGGCCACCGAAGCTCATTTCGATAAAACCTTCGACCTCAACGCGAAGGGGCAGTTCTTTACAGTGCAGAAAGCCCTTCCCCTTTTCAAAGATGGAGGGTCGATCATTCTGAATTCTTCCGTTGCGAATGTGATGGGATTGCCAGCCTTTACCGTCTACGCCGCGGCCAAGGCGGCTGTGCGTAGCTTCGCGCGTGGCTGGGCTATGGAACTGAAAGACCGCAAAATCCGCGTGAATGCGGTAAGTCCCGGACCAATCGAGACCCAAGCACTTGAGAAAGCAGGCCTTACTCCTGAGCAAGCCGAGCAAGCGGCGGCCCAGTTCGTTACGCAGGTTCCACTCGGTCGCAGAGGCAAACCTGAGGAAATTGCAGCCGCCGTTCTGTTCCTTGCCTCCGATGAAGCTTCTTACATCACCGGTATAGATCTCGCCGTTGATGGGGGCATGGCCCAGGTCTGATACGGCAAGTGCAGATCGTCCCTGGCGCTGTTAAGCGCCTGGGACAAAGTATCAATGCGGAACGGAGAAATAGTATGACTTATGCAATTATCGGATTCGGCAAGATAGGCCAGGCCCTAGCCCACGCGTTCGCCCGAAAAAACATCAACGTGACTGTCGCGAGTCGCCGGCCGCCTGAGGCTTTGGCGCCGCAGGCTAGGGCGATTGGACCTACGGTCGTCGCCAGGTCGCTGCAGGATGCACTTGAGGCCGACACCATCATCCTGGCGGTCCCGTTCGGGGAACATCGCGAGGTTGCGAAGGCCCTGCCGAGCTGGGAAGGCAAGACGGTCATCGACGCGACGAACGCGTTTGGAGTTCTCCCTGAAGAGCTGGGCGGCCTCCTGTCCTCCGCCTTCGTCGCGAAGGCGTTCACCGGCGCTAAGCTCGTGAAAGGTTTCAATCACCTGGGTGCAGCCGTTTTGGCTACCGACCCGGTCGTCGAAGGGGGCCATCGGGTCGTCTTTTTGTCGAGCGATGACGAGGACGCAATCTCTCCCGTGGCGGATTTGGCCAAAGAACTTGGGTTCGCACCCGTCAAGCTCGGAAAGCTCAACGAGGGTGGCGCGCTGGTGCACGCACGCGGCCGCACTTGGGGTCAGCTCATCTTCCAGGATTTATTCAAGAAGCAGCTGTAATCAATCCACGACCGTGCGATTTGGCCCGAAGAAGGATGGTTCCGAAACGTCGGATTGGATCGGACGCACTTGATGTAGAGGAAAAGGAGAGATTTCAATGAGCACCGAAAAGAATGCCCAGATTGTGAAGAATTTTCTTGCGGCACTCGGCCGCCGCGACAAGCAAGATCTACTGGCGTTGTCTGCCGAAGATATTGAGTGGATCATTCCGGGCGAGGACTGGCCGCTGGCCGGCACGCACCGCGGGCACGCTGGATTGAATAACTTACTTCAGAAGGCTAACGAAACGGTGGAAACTTCGTACCCAGAGCCCCCCGAGTTCATAGCGCAGGGGGACCGGGTTCTGGTCGTCGGCTTCGCTACTGGGAGAATCAAAGCCACAAACAGGACGTTCGAGGACCACTGGGTTTTCGACATTACGGTTCAGAATGGCAAATTGACGAACGTCCGGGAGTATGTCGACACGCAAGCACTAGCGCGGGCCTCCGAGACGGCCGCGAGCCCAAGCCCCTGACCCATCGCGCTGTTTCGTCTTGGCAATCTGAAGTCGGCGGATCTCGGTGATCGCCAACGCGCTCAGCGAGATCCGATAGGTAACCAAAAGTCGGCCAGCCTCCAGTAATTCGGAAGTGGCGCATCGCAGGATGCTGGCCCGTTTATGGGGAGTAATCGGACGTAGAAGGCACTTTGTCTTCTGGCAGAACCACTTGTGAGCGATCGCGTCGCTGTTCTTAACACGAAAGGTATTATGCACTAGGGGCCGAAGTTGCGGCGAGCAGTCTTCCCGGTCTACAGGCCGGGAGGCTCGTCGTCTTCGAAGTGCGGATCGAACCCGCCGAAGAATAAGCACTCCAGGCGGTTCGCCTCAGAGAGAATTCTGTCTGGCACTCGCTTTCTCTCCAGCCGGAGAAACTCTGTCAAGCCATTTATTGCGTTGGCGACGTCTCTGTGTATGAGTTGATCATGTCGCATCAAGTCGATGTAGCTTCGGGCTACCTCTGCGAACGAAAGGAATTCTCGCGCCGGATACTTCCGTTTCGTTCCGCCGAGCGCCTCATGGAAAGAGCACCATCGATCTACTACGGTCTTGGCTACGCGGTTCTTCTCGGGATTGTCCATCGAATGCTGCCTCGGCGCCTAGTGACACAGGCGCTTGATTCGACCGTCACCTTTTTCAATACCACAGATTGCCGGACAGCGCGCCATCCGCGCTGTGGCCAGATACCGACTTCCTGGGCGCTTTGCTGGTGTATTGCCCGCCGCTCGGGAGGAATTCCAGCGATTGCCGGGGCAGACTTCCCAGAAGCCGACTTTGGGACAAACATCGGCCAGTAACATCCAGTTCGGGCTTGGCGGCATCAGTCGGCCTTACTGCAGCTTCGCATACTCCAACTTGGCTTGCTTAAGGACGGGGATGTCAGGGTCCGCGTCTTTCCAGAGCTCAAGAAACTCCAAGTAGGCGTGGCGTGCCTTGGTCTTGTCTCCTGCCAGCACGTAGGCGCGGCCAAGTTGCAGCCGGGCCAAAGCACCCAGAGGGGAATTCACTGCGATACCACGGTGGTCCAGGAATTTCTGGAACTCCGCAGCCGCCTCCGCGCCCTGATGCAGCGACATATACGCCAGCCCGCGGATATATGCCGGATAAAGCGAGCCGCCAACCTCGAACTGGGGAGCGGGTGTTCCCAACTCGTACTGTGTCGCGGATCGTAATTGTTCCAAGGCTTTCGCCGGATTATTGCGGCCGATCTCGATCGAGGCGTCGATAGCCGGCAGCCAATAGCGATTGATCATGGTGTGGAGCGGAAAGCGATGGGCCAAATCG
Organism: uncultured Acidobacteriaceae bacterium; assembly: GCA_963788555.1. GTDB lineage: Bacteria > Acidobacteriota > Terriglobia > Terriglobales > Acidobacteriaceae > Sulfotelmatobacter. The sequence goes on from CAWBHM010000009.1 coordinate 1,051,122, forward strand.
TCGGCAAGTTTTCGTGCTTGGATGGCATCGCCTGTTCGAGCCAATGCCAGGGCTGCAAGAGTCTGCACATCCTGGGTCGCGGCGGTTGCCAGCGCGGAGGCAGTCTCCTGGCGTGCACGGTCCGTATTCCCAAACTCGGCTTCGCGTAGGGCAGAGTTCATCTGCCATTCAGCGGCCGTTTCTTTCGCGTCGGCTTGACGGGCCGATTCGATGGCGCGCTGCGATTTTTCGCGGGCGCTGGCGAGACGCCCGTAAAAGGCATCGGTATCGGATGCGAAGGAGAGAAGCACGTCCTCTCCCGGTTTGCCCTTCTGCCCGTTGACTTGCCGCTCCATCTCCGCCACGTCGTCTTCGTAAAACGCGACCCCGTATCGATTGCCATGCAGGAACGGGTTATTAACTTTGTGCGCGACGGCCTCCAGGTACTTGGCCTTCGCGTCCTCCGGCCGGTTCAGTGCGGTATAGAGACCGACCAGGTTGGTAAAGGCAGCCGCGCTTCCGGGAAATAGACGCAGGTCTTCCAGGCTGGCGTTCACCGCGGACTCGTATTGGCCCAGGTAGCAATAATCGACGCCCAGGTTGCCGAAAGGTTCATTGTTTCGCGGATAGGTCTGCGCCCAGGTCTCATAGGTCTGGATCGCTTTCTCCAGTTCGCCCGTGACCAGCAGATAGTAATTCGCCGAGATGCGGAACCTCTCCCGCTCGCTCGTCTTGTCGCGCAGGTCATAAGCCTTCTGCAAATTCTCACTGGCTAATCCCGGCTCTCGCAGGTTGGTATACGAGATTCCCAACGCCGAATACGCGGCGGCGAAATTCGGGTCAAGATCGACCGCCCGCTTGAACGAGGGGATTGCCGCCTCCGGGCCCTTCTCCTGCAAAATCTTTCTTCCCACCGATAACGCCTTCAAGGCTTCCAGAGAGGGCGTAGTGACTTGATCGAGAGGAGCGTCGAACTTATCTACACTGCTGAGCGACTCGCCAAGTTTTTTGCGCAGCTTCGTCGCTGCTTCGCCCAGGGCACGGAGAACGTGTTCTTTGTTTTCCGCGGTCACCTGTTCCTGCGCCAGAAAGTCGCCCGTCTTGCAATTGACGGCATCCAGGCCAATCACATACTGGCTGCCCAGGCTTGCAATTGAACCCGCGATGTATGCCTTGCCGTCAGTGCGCTCGCAAAGCTCGCGCGCCACTTCCGGCGTCAGCTTGGTATTCGCCGGCTTGGCCATCAGTCGAAGCGTGGCGTGAGTTCTCGCGTCCGACAGGATGTTCAGGAATGGAGACTGTCCCAGTTGCGCCGCGATCGCCTGCTTCAGGGTGTCGTCGAAGACTGCATCGCCGGTTGTGTTGTTGAAGTCTGCCAGAACCACCGTGTCCTGCTCGGTCAGTATCGGGGTCCGGTGCGTGCGCCAGTACAATCCGCCGGCGACGATGGCCGCGAGCACCAACATTATGGTCGTGACGATCTTCCAGCGAAAGCCGCGACGTTCCTGTACCACAGCCTCGGCACTAGTCACATTTGACGGCGCAAATCGCTGCTTAGAGCTGGAAGCCCTCCTTGCGACTCCGGCCGGCGCCGCATCTGCCTCGTTTCCTGGGACAACAGCAGCCGAGTGATGAGACGAGTCACTGTCGCGTTTCAGCCGTTGAAGGTCGGCCCGAAGCTCTGAGGCGTGCTGGTAGCGTAAGTCGCGGTCTTTCTCCAGCGCTTTACCGATGACAGATTCCAGTCCCACGGAAATCTGCGCGTTGACGAGTGAAGGCGGCTGCGGCTCCTTATGCAGAATGGCACCGCAAATCTCTCCCGAACTGCCACCGTCGAATGGCAAGTCGCCCGTCGCCATTTCGTACAGCACTGCTCCAAATGAGAACAGGTCGGTACGCGCATCCAGTTCCTTCGCGCGCACCTGTTCCGGTGACATATAGGCCACCGTGCCCAGCATCGCACCCGGACTGGTCAGGCGCGGGGTGTCAAAGTCTGATGTCACGGTTTCGGATTCGGAGCTGCCGGCGGCGCCATTGAACGTTACCTTGGCTAATCCGAAATCGAGAATCTTGCCGTGGCCTCGCTCGGTTACGAAGATGTTCGCTGGTTTGATATCGCGATGAATGATGCCTTTCGCATGCGCTGCGTCAAGCGCATCGGCAATATCGATCGCAATGGGAAGCAGACGTTCTGGTTCCAGCGGCCGTCCGGCGATGCAGTGCTTTAAGGTCCGCCCCTCCAGAAACTCCATGGCGATAAAGGCGCGTCCGTCCTGTTCGCCGATGTCGTAAATCGTGCAGATGTTGGGGTGGTTCAGCGCCGAGGCGGCTTGGGCCTCCCGCTCAAAACGGGCTAGGGCTTGAGGGTCCTGGGCCACGTCATCCGGCAGAAACTTGAGCGCGACAAAGCGGTGCAGCCGTGTGTCTTCGGCCTTGTACACCACGCCCATTCCGCCGCCGCCCAGCTTCTCGATGATGCGGTAGTGCGAGATGGTTGTTTCCATCATCCTCGCCCGTAGGATGGAAGTGGCATGGTGATGGTAAGAGCGAATTCCCTCTGAGTCAATTCAGTGGCTGGTGCGGCCGCCATACCATCTGCCATCGGCAAGCAAACCCCAAGATCTCGATGTAATGCCTCCAGATTGGCCGATAAGGGTTTCGGGCCAGCGTCGGTAGACCGACCGTCCAGAACGCCGCGATTCGTGGAGACGAGGGTGGTACCGATAAACGCGCTGTGTCCGTCAATTGAGTAGTTCCAGGGATTGTTGATCCTCGCAGATGTTGATTCTCACGCCATAGCACCGTACCGCCTTGTGAGATGCAACAAACTCAAACATTTGTTCATCCCACAACTCTTCTGCAGCACGCCCCGACCGCGAACCTCCTCCTTTGAAATCAATGGCATCGCAAAACCCTGGATTCCTCCCTCAGGTACGCCGACCGGATTTCGCGCACAATCAATGGCATCGCAAAACCCTGGAAGATTCGAAACCCTCATGCTGTAGGCTGCAGGCCCGCGACGCGATTCTGAAAGCAGCCCAAACAGACATCCTGATTTGTCCGAAATCTGAAATGACCGTATGTTCCCGCATGCAACGTGGAAATCAAACTCACGCGCGATCGCAAAAGAGGAGCATATGAGATTGCCAGATTGGAGAAACACCAGCCGCAGTTTTGCCCTCGTCTATCTCCTAACGATTTGTTCTTTTCAGTTGTCTCCGCTGTTGTCTTATGCGCAGAACCTGGGGACTCAGCCCGCCACAGGGCAGGCTGTCCAGGGTCAAACCGCGGCTCAACCCGAAGGAACGGTCCTCAACTTGGTGAACTGGGTCGGCAATGTGATTTCTCCTGTCGGAGCGGCGCTGGCGGTGGTCATGGCTGTCGTCTCCTATTCCCAGGGGCGCGGCGTGATGCGGTGGGCGGTGACAGCGGCGGGACTGCTGGTGATCTCGGGCCTCACTCGCCTGATCGAGTTCTGGATTCAGAACGGTACGGCGGGCGTGCAGTAAGAACGCTCACTGCGGAGTGCTCGGGCAATGACGCTACCTCAAATCATCGTCGATCTGCTGACACTGCTATTCGACATGGCAGTTCCAGCCGCCATCTGCACGATGGTATTGGCTGGGATCGCACTGCGGCAGGAGGGCGGCGTGAACTTCCAGGCGGGCGGAAGGTTCCAGCGATGGGTCCTCTGGTCGGTAATTTTCTTGACGCTTCCGCAGTTGCTCTCCTGGTTTGCGGCGCAGGGTATCGCCATGCCAGCGCAAGGCGGAGGCATCAGCAGTTCGTGGGTCGCGAGCTTGCAGACGAGCTTCAGCGGTTTTGTTTCGAACGTCGTTGTTGCCCGGTTGACTCCCGTGCTCGCCGCTTTCTGCGTTCTGAAAGCGGTACTCGATGCGGCGGAGGGGCACAGCCCGCTCGGGTCTATCGTCTCCGCCATTTTTCTGCTGTCTGCGTCGGGCACAGTGCAGCTTTTTCAGAGTTGGAACAGCGGGTCGGAGTTCGCAACCACGGACATGCTGACAGCGGCCTGGAACTTTCTCGCCGGGACGATTCTGCCGGAAGCAGCAGGATTGGCGATTGTCGGTGCGATTCTCAATTACGCGCGCCATCGGCCATTTATGCCGCTGGTGGGGTCGGGTCTTGCGTTCTTGAGTGTTTCGGCTATTTGGAAGCTGGTCCAGGCCATGGCCGGCTGATGAGGATTGGAGGTGATCCTGTGAATCTTTCAAACGGGTTGCTCAACCTGACGGACTGGCTGGGCAACGTCATCATGCCGACCATGGCAGGTTTGTTCGCTGCCGCTGCGATTTACCGCTTTAGTAAGGGGCAGCAGTACCAACAGCTCGGTTACGCGGCGCTGGCTTCTTTGATGTGCTCTGGGTTGCTGCGCGTCATGGAGTCCTTCAGCAACCAAGCCTCCTGGAACAACCCGGACCGCTACTGGATCTCAATTCTCACGCTGGTGAACTGGGTTGGGAACGTTCTTCTGCCACTGTACGGAGCCGGCCAGGTTGTGCTCGCGGTCGTGCACTTTGCGGGATTGCTGGAACGCATGACGATCGGCGAGGCCTGGGTGCGCAACCTGGTCGCGGCGATGTGCTGTTTCGGACTGTCGGGGCTGTTGCGCTTAGGGGAATTCTGGATTCAACACGGAACGGCCGGAGTGCGCTAGGGGGTAGGCGATGCCATTGCAGGTGACACCCGTGAATCGCAATTTACAGACGAGAGTGACATTCATGCTTCTGGAATTGGAGGACCTTTTCATCGTGCTAGGTGCGGCAGCCATCATGAACGTGGTCGGTCATTTCGTGGGAGGGGAGATTGCGGGAATGCCAATGAGCATTGTCCTCCAGTACGGTGTGCCACTGCTCATGGTGCCAGTGCTGATGGCCTTTAAGTATGGCAAGCCGCGAGGTTACGTTCGCGATCTTGCTTGCTGGTACACGAAACCTCATGCCTACTGCGCGATTGCACGCGATCGTGAAATCCGGTCGGCGTACCTGAGGGAGGAATAGCAGTGCCGGTAACTCTTGAACAACACGAACGAAAACTCCACGATCCGGCATTGTGCGAACAACTGCCGGTCCGCGACTACCTGGACAACATTGTCGTTCGCACCAATGGCGCCTTTGTCGCGGGTTACGAGTTGAAGGGGCTGGCATCGTACTTCGCGAGCGACGAAGGCCGAGACCGGGGGAAGTTGATGCTGGAGGCGCTCTTGCGCTCTCTGCCGGAACAGAGCATGAGAGTACAGTTCCGCTACGAAGTAGTGGAGGATATCGGAGATCTGCTTGAGCGTTATGCCGAAGCGCAGCAATCGGAACGCGTGGAAGTAGTTGCACTCGACGAGGTGCGCGTCGAACGATGGCGCATAAAAGAGGCGAATGGCCACTATATGCGGCCTCTCTTGCACGTGTACTTCATCTGGGATCCGGTCGTTCATCGCCGTATTGCCGGTAAACCGCTCAAGCCGACGGGCAAACCCTTCAGCTTATCGGCCCGCAAATGCATTGAGCGTAGCACTCGGGAGCATCAACAATTGCTGGCAGAATTCGAGAGCCTGCTGCGCGGGCTCGAAACGACGCTCGAAGCGGCAGAACTCGGCGCACGCCGGCTGACCGACGAGGATCTGTTTCTCGAAGCAAAACGAGCGCTCAATCCATTGTTTCCAGATCAACGGCCGTACAGGCGCGGCGAGGAGCAACTGGAATACAGGAGCGCCCGCGAGCAAATTGTTGACACGAGCATTGCTGATGAAACGGACACATATCTGAACGTCGGTGGAATCCTCTATTCCTTTGTAAGTCTGAAGGAACTCCCGGATGCCACTTTCCCCGGAATCCTCAGAGAACTGATCGGTCTTGATTTCCCACTCATTGTCAATGCGCAGATCGCGATTCCCGACCAAGCGAAAGTGCTCAAAGGCTACAAGAGCCGATTGCGCAAGATGCAGGCCGTGCAGCGCGACTCGAACGGTGGATTTCGGACCAACGTGGAAGCACAGGTTGCCGAGTCCCAACTGGTCAGGGTGCAACAGGACATCATCTCGAGTTCGGTCAAAACGGCCAAGCTGAGCCTGGTCATCGGAACGCGCACTTCGCGCCCGGCCGTAACGACCAAGGAACTGGAGCAGTCAGAGCGGACTATCGACAACCAGCGCCAACAGCTTCTCTACGCGATTTCCCGCATGAACGGCGCGAAGGCGGTGGCTGAGTCGCTGGCGAAGAAGCGCCTGTTTTTTAGTTCACTTCCGGCAATGGCGGAGCCGGACAAGAGAGACCAGGACTTGCTTACCTCGAATGCGGCGGATCTCGTGCCTGTAGAGACACCTTGGCGCGGAACACCCCGGTCACCGCTGTTTCTGCTAGAAACTCCGTACCGCCAGCTCATTCCTTTCTCGCCGTTTGACCCAGGTTTGAGCGACGCGAACATGCTGGTGATGGCCAAAACTGGCGGCGGAAAGACCGTCATGGTGCAGCAGTTTCTCCTGATGGCCGCCAGAAGTAACCCTCTGATTTCGATCCTTGAGCGTGGTGACTCGTATCGTCCACTGGTTGAGTTGATGGGCGGGCGAATGATCACCATGTCGCTCGACAGCGAACAAACGATTAACCCGTGGGATCTGCCAGAAGGAGAAAGAGAACCGAGCAAGGATCAGGTCGCGTTTCTGAAAAATCTGACGCGCCACATGCTCGGCGAGGGCGGGGCCGAAGATACGCAACTTCTTGACAACCTCATCACGGAGGCCATTCTCCGGACTTATAAAAGGGCGGCAATCCGGCCCTCGATTCCCATTCCAACCTTCTCCGACCTGCGCGACGAACTCTCACAGTGGCGTGACGAGGAAAAGAACCAGCGCGTCATGGACGAAGCCCACCTAGCGGCGATCAAGCTGCGCAGCTGGACCGGCGAGAAGGGGGTGTATTCGAAGTTGTTCGACCGTCCCACAACGATCTCACTGGATAATCCCTGGTTGTTTTTCAATGTGGAGCAATTGAGCGACGACCGGAGGCTGGAAACGGCAATGAGCCTTCTGATCGCTCACGCCACCGCGCAGCGGGCAGCCGGCAGGGCGGGTAGGCGGAGTATCACGGTTCTTGATGAGTGCTGGTTCCTGCTGGATTCTCCGGTCTTGGCGCCCGAAGTGGTGCAACTGTTTCGTACGGCGCGCAAGCGCAATGCGAGCGTCTGGGGAATGAGCCAAACAGCGGAAGATTTTGTCGGGACGGAATCGAAGCCCAGGCCGCACGGCGCGGGCATCGTAAAGAACTCGACGACCAAGATCATCGGCCAGCAACCGGGAGACATGACCGCCCTGCGGGAACACTTGCACCTCAACGATACCGCTTTGAACCAGATCAAGCATTTCAGCGCTCCCATCAAGGGCAAAAGCGCCGATGCGCTCATCGTGATTGGCGAGAAGGCCGAAACCACTCACACAATTCGTATGTCACCGACAACGGTCGACTACTGGATCATGACCACGTACTCGCGGGAACGTGTGTATCGGTCGTGGTGGCTGGAGCAGAGGAAAGCCGCGCCTTTGATTGAGGCCTATCGCGAGTTGGCCGAAAAGTTCCCAGCGGGGCTAGCTGATGTTGATCCACTTCCCGAAGAAATCTCAGGAGAGGTCGCAAGAGGTACACGCATATGAAGACGAAAACTTTGGAACTCCTTCGCAACTTTCAACACAGATTAAGTCGCAGCAGGCGATGGCTGTTTGTAGTAGTGGTCACCCTGTGCTTGATTCCGTCGACCACGCGAGCTGACGGAATAGGAGACATTCTTTCCCTCTTTCACACCGTCACCAGCACTCTCCAAGGTCCGATTGGCGGAGCGTTGAGCGAAATGCGGAAGGTAAGTGCGGCGGTGAACAATTTTCGCCAGGAGATCATCTGGCCTTTGGCCCTGATCAACCAGACGAGATCGTTTGTCAGTGCAACGCGGGCACACTACACCGGCTTGATGTCTCAGATTGAGGGCCTCAAGAACAACAGCGCGACCCTTGCTCTTCCCATGCAGCTGGAGTCGATGTTCCGAGGCGCCCAGTCAGGGTCCATCGGACAGATCCCTTCGCTGTACGCGCAGGTCTACCAGCCGGTTGCGCTAGCTGGGATTGCCCAGCCGGGTCAGCGCAACCTCATGGACATCGACGATGCAATGGCCATGGATTCGCTAAAGACTTCGATGGTCTCCGACCAAACGACTCAGGGGATGCTGACTCTCGCCGATTCTCTCGAACAGCAGGCGATGACTGCGGCTCCTGGGTCGGCGTCTATGGTCACCGCCCAGGCCCGCGTCGCGGATCTTGTAACTCAGGCGCAACTCGCGAAAATGCTTGCCGCTCAACTGCGCCAGGAAGCAACGAAACTCGCGCACCAGAATGCGACGCTCAAACACAGCGCCACCACGACGCAAACTCTTTTCAACCAGGTCCAGAAAGTTCTAGCTCATCCATAAGGAGTTCACAAAATGAAATTGCCCATGCTCTCACGTACCTGGAAAATCCTTCGGAACGCAGTGGTCGCAATATGCGGTCTGGCCATGGTGGTTGCCCTGCTCCCCAGTAAGGCGCGTAGTCAGCTTGGACTCGATCCGTGCTGCGCCATGATGCAGGTCGGGCTCAACACGATCTCTGGCCTTTTGCGGAGCGTCGTGGCTCAGCCGCTGCGTTCGATTCAGCAGAACCAACAGCAATCCGCAAACTTCGAGCAGCAGGTAGTGTTTCCCATGGCCGCGATTAGCCAGGCCAGAAACATGGCCGTCCAATTCCAGAGCCAATTTGTCCAAATGCGTCAGCTCTTCCAGTTGCCGATATCGAGTGCGACTCTGCCCACGCCGCAACTGCTCGAACAAAGTCTGCTCTCAGGTAATCCGGGTGCGATGCCCCAGATCACCAGCAACTACTCGACCCTGTACGGCACTGTGATGCCGCCGACGAACGCGCCCCAGTCGGTCCGGAACATGGTCGATATGACCGACGCGGAAGCACAGGCCGCTATGAAAAAGGCGGTCGAGATCGATGCGCTGGCCAACCTGGAGCTTCAGGCAGCCGAACAGATCAATCAGCAATTGCAAAGTGCAGCGCCCGGCAGTTCCACGATTTTGGAGGCCGAGACCGCGGCATGGCTGGTTCGGGCCAACGCATACACGCAATCCGCCATGGCAGAACTCGTACGAGTGCGCTCGATCGAGTTGGCGAACTCGAGCGGTCAACTCAAGTTCAGCGCTTCTCATGCAGCGACGCTTCAGACTACGGGCAACCAGGTCTTGCAACCGGGGGTTCAGTAGCCGTGTTTTATTTCCAGCAACTCCTGAACACCGCGCTGGCTGGGATCGACGGCACTGCGATCATCTCGACGATCACGAACATCGCATTCGCGATCCTGCTGATTGGCTTCCTGATCGGCCTCTATCAGGCGGCGTTTCGCGGGGGCGATCTGCAGGCGCTGGCTGGAACGGCGATCAAGTATCTGGTGGTGGCCATGATCGTTTCCAACTGGGCAACCGTGTTTCGTGGGGTCAACGGCTCCTTCAACACGATCGCAAATTCCATCGGCAGCAGCTCCGGTGCGGGCGACATGTTTCAAAGCTGGATGCGACAACTCCAACAACAGTTCGCCAATAACCCCTCCTTGACGCTCACGGACATCATCACGGGCGATGCAGCCGCCACGATCACAGTGGTTCTGCTCGTGGTTGCTTACCTTCTCTATGCCCTCGCGATGATCGTGTTCTGTTTCTTTTACACCTTGTTTGGCGCGATCCTCTACGTGGTCGGCCCGTTGGTGCTCGCGCTCATTCCCATCCCGGGGGTCGGCCAGCTGGGAAAGTCGTATGCCGTCAACGTGATGATCTGGAATGCCTGGGGAATTCTCTACGCCGTGTTCGGCGCGCTGATCACCGCCATTCAGGTCAACCAAGTGAACAACATCCTTGGCAACGGGTTCCTTGGTTTTCTGAAGGGGGCTGGGGACTCGATCATCCTAGGGTTGGTCAGCATCTTTTACGCCTTAGCCATCGCGCTGATTCCCTTCATCGCGAAAAGGATCATCTCCGGTGATGTTGGGTCAACCACCTTTGCGCTGGTGAGAGCAGGCGGGGTTGCTGCCGGCGCCGCCCTGGCTGGAGTTAGCGGCTTTGCGGCCGGAGCGAGTTCGGCTTCAACGGGCGCAAGCGCGTCGGGCGGCGGGGGCGCGTCGTCCACGTCTACTGTCCTGGCGTCGTCCACTGCGCCCCCCACTCCCTCCATGCCCGATTTCATCCGCTCCGGCGTTGCGAGCGCGATGAACAGCAGCAGTAGCCCAGCGGTGCCTGCATCTAACGCAAGCAGCCACGAAAGTTCCGGCAAACGAGATCTTGCCGCTGCCATGTCGGGCAGTAGTGGCCGACATGGTTCCAGCTATCGACCCCATTCTGTGACTCAGGTCGTCAGCTTTAACGTGGGGAGGGCGCTCGGAAGAGCCGCGGGAAGGAACAATGCCGAGAACAACTAGCTCTGGCAGAGGAGGTTTCTATGTGGAGGCAGCCACCAATCTGGGAGCCGCAAGGGACGAAGTTCCGGCCGTACAGCATCATCACGCTGATCTTTTTCTATATCGGAAAGTTCTTTGGAAGTTTGTTCGGCCGACGTCATTGATCGTCGTTGAACACTAAGAAGGTACGCGAACATGTGGTTGAAAAAGAAAAACCCATCGATAGAAACCGATGTGCCGGAAAAGCTTCGCTACGCCCGCTATTACGAACACGACGGAGTGCTGCGTGCGTACGCCAACCGGGCGATGGTTCTGGCATTCCTGTGCATTCCGACAACGATGCTGGCGCTTGCCTTTGCCGTCTATGTCCGCCTGCAGCCTCCGACGGTCATTCGTGTGGATGAACACGGCCTGGCGACGATCTTGGGCGTAAACAAACCGGCCATTTCGGTGACGCAAGGCCAGGGATCGGAGCCGACCGAGTTTGAGAAGCGGGCATTCGTGCGCTTGTTTCTGGAGCGCTATCTGAACTTTTCGCCCACGAATGTGAGTCGAAACTGGGCCGACAGCCTGAACATGATGACTGCCAATCTGCGCCGCACCGCATACACAGGGATGCAGAAGGATGACTTCATTGGAAAGATTCAGAATGATCAAACAACGTCGGAATTTCAAATGCGTTCGCTTGAGGTCTCGAAGGAAGATCCACTCACTTATACGGCATTCGGGGTCAAAGAAGTCCATCACATACACGAACACAACGAAACCATCGACAAGGTGGTCAGCGAATTCCACGTAAGGCTGCTCGTCGAGAAACGGTCGGAGCAGAACCCCAGCGGTCTGCTGGTTGGAGAGTATTGGGAGCGCGCGATCGAAGGCGAAAAACGCGATTGGGTGCTGCAGCAGGCCGGGCTGAATAGCCCGCAGTGAGACGGATAAGAGGAGTTGGAAACATGGAAACCAAAACGCCAGACAGCTCTGCGATGCCAGCGACCACAAGCGTTGGTGGCACAAATGCGCGTCGCAGACACCGTAATGGTAGTGACCCAAATCTTCGTTACTTTCTCCCCAAATCAGGGTCTTCTCCGGCCAAGCCGGAGTTAGGCCAGGAGATGGCGAGTGAAGGTGAAGCGTTAATCGAAGCGTTCAAGAACGGCCAGCCGTTCTATACGTTGACGACATGGAAAGCGGCTCCGGAGATGAGTGGCGGTAGTCCTGTGATCGTGAAACAGGCTGTCGCGCCGAAGCCGACTCAAAGCTAGTTCGAAAAGATCAGCACGAAGAGTTCTCAGATGACCAAGCGTTGGTGTTGGTCCTTTGAGCGCCCCGCGGCTTTATGTGGGGAAATGTGCTGACCGGGGCTTTTTCACTTGAAGGCCTGGCCGAGCGAACCCGAAATGGGGGCCAGACTGGAGCGAGAAAGCTTGCGGTCACGCAAACTCCTTGACTCTTTCCGGCCTCCCGGAACAAACAGTTAAGGAGAAAAAAATGACGAAGAATACTACGACGAACAATTACAGAATTCGGGCCGATCAGCTTCAGAACCTTGAGATCGACCGCAACGGGCGGGTCACACCGCGGTTGCACGATCTTGATCCGTTCCAGAACACGCTGCTTAGCGTTCTCTATCCTGGAATCAAGGTAGCGAGCGTGAACGTGCCGGCTGGGCCTCTCGACGATTACGAAGAAGCACAAGTCGAGAATGCCTTGGCTCGACTCGTCTGGAACGGCGTTCACTACAAATTAGTGGGCGCCAGTGGGTCTGCAAAGAAGGGCAAGTTTTACTTTGTAGACCAGGAGCACAGCCGGGCTATCGCCGAGCGGTTTCAGCATTGGCCGCAGGCGGCGATCGTCTACTTCGGAATTCTCGTCTCGCCCTGCAAGGTGATGATGGAGGAACCCGAGGCGCGTGTGCTCGTCGTTCCCGATCGCAAATTAGGAACGAATGACTGCCGTGGCTGGATCAGGCGATCGGTCTTTCAGCGTCTCAAAGAAAAACACGACTGCGAAATCCTGTCGGTCCAGCTTGAACGGCTTCGCCGCGAGCGGCACGGAAAGGTAAGCGAAGAAGACCTGGACCGGTATCAACAATCGGCGCTTCTCGAGGACGCGAAACGGGAGATTGCCCGGAAACGTCTTGCGGAAGGGCGCTTCTATCAGTTCCGCATGGCCTTCGCCGACACCCAGGCGAAAGGCGCATTCAAAATCATGGAGGATGATGTTGCCGACGCTCTGGAAGCAGATTTTGTGCTGCCGGACAGCGCGGTCAAACCAGGGCTGAAGATACCGGCGGTAGTGTATTCGATCTTCGGGCCGGGCAGAAGATTTCGCGGGGATGTCGTGGTCGGCATTCGCGAAGTCTCCCGCCAGCTCGAGTTTGAGTCCAGTTACACGCTGGTAGAGCATGCTCCTGAAGACTCAATTCAGCTCGAAATTTTACCACAGGCCATGAAGCAGGTGGCCAAGCTGAGTGAGGCTGTAGGCGAAGGCCGCTACGAGGATCTTCTCGAAATCCTCGGGCACCATCCGGATAGGTCTTTGCCGGATGGACTTGGGCAGGACACCAACGAAGAATTCCGGGTCGTTGAAGGACTGCTCCTGGCCGATGCCAGCGGCGAAATCGTCCGTCATCCCTACGTCAACAATCAACTCAACAAACTCCTTGCGCGCTGGGCGTTCAAGGCAGCTACAAGTGGAGGTTTTCGTCTTCCTGCATTTGCTTTGATGGACGACGGGTATCTCTTCCTTAAAGATGGCGAAGTGTTTTGCGGATCTGATTGGATTCCCGAACACAAGGCCATCGTCACATTGGCTTCGAAACGGGGCCTTTGTGTCCGCTACCCCATACGCATGGTTGACGACCTTCTCCCCTTCGGAAACCTCTCCGACGAGGAGATGATCGCGCAGCTCGACAGGGATCTTTGCCGCCAGGAGTGCGCTCTGATTGAAACAGAGCTTCGTGACCTGGTTACGCAGCAACTGCGATTGGATGGCACATATGTTCTCCATTCCGAAACGGCAAAGAAGAACGGCGGTGACTTTGATTTCGACTGGGTTTGCGTGGTCGAAGAGGAGCGGTTCCCGCGGTTTGTAAGAGACCGGTTCTCCCGAGGCCTCGGAGAGCAACAGGGGAAAAACAAGGCCAACAAGGCTAAGGATCCCTGGTTCAATCTGGAGCACGTGGCCATGAAGGCCAGAGGGAATCACATCGGCTCGATCACCGACTTGATGACCTCGTGCCGCGCAGTAGGCCAGAAAGAACTTGCTGCGCAATTGGCCAAAGAACTCCAGAACGCGCTCGACAGCCTCAAGTGGCAAGTCCAGCCCGATCTCAAACTGGTTGCCGAAATACGCCAGCAGATACGTCAGGCGCCCTGGCTCCGTTACAAGAACGAACGCCGGTGCTCTGACTTACCACTCCATCTGGAGGTGGAGAAGACCGACCGCGTCGGCCACCTCTATAACCATGTTCGCAAGCAGATCGAGGATTTGCTGATCAACAAGGCCCCGATTGAGGCATTCAAGGCGCTCGTGGTGGGCGAACAGGTCACCCGCGAGATGTTAGAGGATTGCCGATTCATCAATCGGGTCTATGCCGCGATGGTCGGCAAAATCGCCGAGAGGCGAGAACAACTCAAACAACAACTGGAGAAGACACAGGCAGAGTGGGACACGGTACGGCAGAGCTCCGACAAGGAACTCCGGCGACAGAAGCTGTTCGCCATGAACCAGGCACGCGGCACATGCCGTTGTGACGAGGAACGTGGCAAATACGAGATGAAGGCTGTCCTGGCCTACATCCGCATCGGGCGCAGAACAAGGCAGAGAACCGCATGGGCTGGCTGCAGGCGCTGAACCGCGTGGTGTGCAACGGTGAGCGCTCCAGCGGCTCGATTCTCTTTCTTGCCTTTCCTCAAGAGCTGATCCTGAAGCTGGCGGAGCGCACGGGAGGCAAGCCGGTTCGCGTGCACGTCCCCAGGCTTTACGAGGGACTCGTTCGTACCGACTCTTCCGGCCGAACCTTCCTGGTTGATCCACTCAAGGGAGGAGGACAGAAACACACATTCTTGTTCAAGTACAGGGATGGAAAGGTCCTCCTCGACGACGACAAACCCGAGCAGGCCCAAGCACAACCTTCAAGCGAATCTTGCGCTGAAACAGACATCTCAGCCGATCGCGCAATACCGGCTGCAATTGTCGATGAAGCTGTGGAGTTCATTCCCAGCACTTTCAGCGATGAGGATGCGACTGATGCAGCCTGGGTCATGTAAGGCAGCAACCGCTTTGAGCGGAATCCTTTCGGATTCCGCTCAGGGCCTAGAAGGAAATATGAAAAGAACTGTTCCGCTCATCCTTATATGTATCCTCTGTGCTGTC
>CAWBHM010000010.1:0-13301 GCA_963788555.1 uncultured Acidobacteriaceae bacterium
AACTCTTGATCCGGGGATCGGCGCTGAAGTCGCATTGGTCCTGACCGAGACTAGAGAGTTTCTGGACCAATTGCGGCAGCAAGGGCCATTTCAATTGCGCTTGAACGCAGGAGCCCGGAACACGAGTGCGGGACCCATCCTCTTCATGCTTTGGTGGTTTCCTCCCCTGGTCAATAAGCGGCCCTTTGCGGGATATGAACTGCTGGCAAACCCAGCCGGGCCGGGGCTTCTTGAGCTAGCGTCTAAGCAGACCCATCTACATCTTGTGATCCTCGATGATAAGCAGCAGATATTCGATGTAGTGGAGTTCGAGAACAATTATGAGCTAGGGCGCTTAGTAGAGATTGCATCACAGATCCACCCGCGACTTGACGGTTACGATTTTGGCCATGCAAGCAAGGCGTTTTTACAGGAGGTTCCGCAGGAAAGCCTGCTGTAAAAATGCAGACAGGAATCCCGCGATCTGGCCCGCGCCGCGCTGCCATCCTTGCTGTCGTAACGTGGGTGAGTTGGCGCGCAAGCCCGATGTCCATTTTACCCACTCTTGTTTTCTTGGGGATCACGCTCAAGGTTTGTGTCGATCTCATTCAGCAGACAAAGTCCCGGTACATTTGGATTCTGACGCTTGCATTTGCATTCGCGGGAGTTGGGACCATTCACGACCTGATGATTGAGAGCCATGCTAGCGCACTCCGTGGTGACGGAACGTACAGCTATTCTGCGAATAGGCGTGGCACATGCTCTTGGCATCATGGCGTTTCAGAGTGGAACCCGCGTATTCCTGCTTGGTGGGAGAGGTTCAGCAAATAATTTAGGTCGCATCTCACTAAGGTAAGGAACGCAAGGTACAGGTGTCTCGATGAACGATGATTTTCTGAGGTATTACGACCTTGAAACGTATCTCTTTGAGGATGTCGCCAGCAAATTCAAGAAATACGGCAAGCTCGATGCATTTGACCTCTTCTCAATTATCATTTGGAAGGCCGAACGAGCCAAATCTAAACTTGCAAAGCGGCTGATTGCAAAGGCTGGCAATCTAGAGTGCGCGGCAGAACAATTTACGACGGCTCTCTCCCGAGCCAATACTCCGATGCAGCGATTGATTATCGCCCGTGATGAATGGGGATTTTATCTGCCAATGGCTTCGGCCATTCTTTCGGTTCTTTGGCCTGCGGATTTCACTGTTTTTGATTATCGGGCTTGCGAACAACTCGTATCACTGGTAGCGGCTGATTTCAGTCGGATCGACAACATTAGCAGCACGATGCGACTCTGGCCCGAATATCAGAAGTACTGTGAAGCCGTTAAGAGTGCGGTGCCTCAATATGGTTCCCTTCGCGATAAAGACAGGTTTCTTTGGGGCCGCTCCACGGCAGGCCAACTGGCAGCGGATATTGCCAATGGGTTTTCGAAGGCTTGAAATAGCTAAGGTAGCGTTCGAAAATGGTGGGTTCAGCCACGGCGCTCCAGTTCGTCGTTCATGATCTTCGCGAATTCGGGCCAGTTCAAGTAGAGATGTTTTTTCTTAGCTCCTTTCGGCCACCACTCTAACGAACCGGAACCAATCTTTATCTCTTTTATCCGCTGTGCTGGCCCCACTCTTCGAGATTACCGCAGAGGCTACACCTCCGGGTAGGGTTGTGCTTTTTGAGCTGACAGCTTCTAAGGCTGAGGTCTATGGCACAGCTCTGCTTACTCAGATCCGGCTTCCCTCAACGAAATACTTATCTGGATGGCCAGCCGTCTCAAGCCAACGACATATGATGCATGATAACGTCCTTATCATTCGTGATAGGGCAGGAGGTAAGAGGCATGGCCGAGGACCCCACTAAGCTGTTTGCCACCCGAGCGGAACGCTACCCGGAGCCGACTGACACCGATCTTGCCCAGGGAGCGGCTAGAGCAATACTTGCGGCAATCCCGGTTATCGGAGGCACTGTCACCGAAGTTTTGTCCATGGTGCTCGCGCCTGCCGTGGCGCGGCGACGCGATGAGTGGTTCAAGCAACTGGCTGACGCTCTATATGAGGTTGAACGAAAGGTCGAAGACTTCAAGATTGAAAATCTGCAATACAATGAGGCTGTCGTCAGCGCGGTAATCCAAGCCACAAGAGCAGCGGTAGGAACTCACCAGCAGGAGAAACTCGCAGCGCTTCGGAACGCTGTCCTCAATACAGCACTGAACAAGTCTCTAGATGAGGAGAGGCAGAGCGTCTTCTGGAATCTCATCGATGCACTCTCAGCAACCCACCTATTGCTCTTGCGCTTTTTCAAGGACCGTGGTGCTTTTTCGCACGAGCACAGGCTCGCGCTCATGCAGCGCCGGGCATTGATAGACCCCATGATCATAGAGCTGGCCAGTCGAGGGCTCCTCAATGATTCCCGACCTTACGTAGCTCGAAATCGAGAATCGGAGGACAGCCTAACCGTTCAAGAATGGACTTTGACTCCGCTTGGCAAAGAGTTCCTTTCATTTGTAGCTACGCCGGAGTCTCTTAAATGACAGCAATCGCCGTCTCGATTGCTTCCTAACCCTCGATTGTCCCCGTCCGGCGAGACGCCCGAACCGAGATGCGTGATTTGTTGGTTCGCATATTTGCTATCCGAACACACCGCGAGATTGCCTGATCAGCGAGTCACCGAACCCGACGAGTATGACTGACCTCAGTCGGGTTCGGCGGCATTTCCGAAAAACGGGTTGTTTCGATAGCGGATCTACGGCGTTCTGAATATAACCATCTTTGCTATGACACTAAGCCGACATGACCCAAAATGGTTAATTTTCCTCGAATTCACAACGCACAGCGCTGAAAAACGCGGGGACGTTCACCTCGTTACCGTGAGCAGCGCGGGGCGTGATTGAGGCAGCGACGCGATGCACGTAGTCAGATTGGACGTCATCCGGGAAACGAGGTGAACGTCCCCAGGTTTCCCCGAGAACCTTGTGTTTTCCGGTGTCGACATACAGTGTATTGATCTGAAAGTAAGCAGTGGTGGAGGGGAGAAACTTGCTTTCCATGAAAGCCTGGAACTCCTTTTCAGTGGCTCCTGCCGCGATCATCGTCTTGGGATTATCAAACTGAAGGAATCCGTCGCTGACCGATGCAACTTCGAACTCTCCAATCTTGAAACGGTAGAAGCCAGCGCCTTGTTCTTTACTCATTCCACGCTCTCCTTTGGAGCCGACCGCTGGTGAAGCGGTAACAGCCGATTCCTTGTTGTTCCACATCGTAGCGTCGTGCCCGTCACTTGTACTATAGCGAACACTATAGTACGATCGGTGAGTTGTCAATTTTGTATAGCTATCGCTATACAACCGCGTCGATGCCACAGGAGGGCACAATATGCCTGCACTTCAGGGAAAGGTCGCCATCATCACGGGCGGCAGTAGCGGAATTGGACTCGCTATCGCAAAGCGCTTCGTGTCGGAAGGCGCATACGTCTTCATCACCAGTCGCCGCCAATCGGAGTTGGATAAGGCAGTGGCCGAGATCGGCAAGAACGTCACCGCGGTTCAGGGCGATGTTTCAAAGCTGGAGGATTTGGATCGGCTCTATTCGGCCGTTTCCTCTCGAGGGGCGGAGAATCGATGTCGTCGTCGCAAATGCGGGTTTCGTCGGAATGGGCCCAATCACAACTGCGACACCTGAGCATTTCGATCGGACTTTCGATACGAATGCGCGCGGAGCATTCTTCACCGTCCAGAAGGCGCTGCCACTGATGAACGACGGTGGTTCCATCATCCTCATTACTTCAGCAGGTAAGGACAAGGCGACCCCAGGCCGAAGCGCGTACAGCGGGACGAAAGCAGCTCTGCGATCTTTCGTTCGCACCTGGACCATGGAACTGAAGGATCGAGGTATTCGCTCGAATGTCCTCAGTCCCGGAGCCACGGAAACACCGATCCTCGACGGCTTGTTCGGCTCGAAAGAGGCTACTGAGGCGGGAAAGGCGCAATTCGTCAAGGCGACGCCGCTTGGCAGGATGGGCCGGCCCGAGGAGATTGCGGCGGCAGCGCTCTTTCTGGCATCGAGCGAGGCCAGCTTTATTACAGGCATCGATCTCGTCGTGGATGGCGGATTGAGCGCTGTTTAACCGAAACCAAGCATTCCAACCGAATCAGGAGAGAACAAAATGAAGATCCAGAGAATCATCACTGCCGAGGGCAAAACTGGCGTAGCCACCAAGATCGATACCATCGACACAGCAACAGCCGACTTCCTTACCAATATCTGGGGATTCGACAAAGTTCCCGACTTGCCGCTAACGCCAGAGCAGGTTCTGGGCGAATATAAACCGTTGGGGATGTTTGGCCCGCTTGGCGGTATTCGGGTCGATCTCTTTACGCTGGCTCCCGAGACGCCAGAGGGACCAGCGCCGCTTGAACGTGCCGCCTCAATCGACATGGGCACCCCAGGAATGGTCCCGGGCAAAGAAGGTGACGGGATGCATCGCACCGACAGCATCGATCTTGCCATAGTGATGGATGGCGAAGTGAACGCCGGATACCCTGGCGAAGATGGTCAGGTACACGAACTCACGCTCAAGACGGGGGATCTGATTGTGAATAACGGAACGTTCCATAGCTGGCATAACCGTTCGACCAAGGCTTGCACGATTCTCTTTGTCGTTCTTGCCGCCGAGCGCAAAGCGTCTTAGCAAATCCACCGCAGGGTTTGCTCTTTGTGAGAAACCTGCTTGCAGAACGTGGACGCCTCAATGACGTGAGGCGTCCATCGCAACATCGGAGTCGTTTCTATCGTATGGAGGCGTCGAGCTGAGCACTCAGGGCCACTACTGTCGAAGGCGCGGGGACGCGCTCTTACGGCTAGTCGGCCTCTGTTCCGGTCTTGGAACAGCTGCTGAAGGCCACGCCATGAGAGCCACGGCGATCGTGCTGTGTAGGTCTTTACGTTTCGCTCCCGACTGAGCTTCTACCGCCAGTCCCCACGCAGTGACTGCAATATAGCGCGCGAGCGCATCGGGATCAGCATTCATCGGAAGTTCGACGGTGCCACGAGCCTTGGCGAATCGCTTGCGAAGTCTGACGGTCAACTCGCCGCGCAGCTTGGCCAGCCAAGCGCGAACTGTGTCGTCCTCTGCACAAGGAAGAGAACTGTTGAGAGCCAGGCAACCGGGCGCGTGAGATGGGCCGGTGAGGACGTCGGCATAGCCATAGAGAAATCTCTCCGCCACACCTCGCACGGTCGGCTCCCGAAGCGCACTCTCGAGAAGTTTTATCTGACTTTCGTAATACTGCTCGATGACTCTCCGGAAGAGCTTTTCCTTGTTTCCAAAGGCAAAATAGAAACTCGGCGCCGTGATGCGCATAGCACCGGTGAGATCACTGAGCGATGTGCCTTCGTAGCCCTTTCGCCAGAAAAGTTCAGTCGCCGTCTTGATGGCCGTGTCGATGTCGAATTCGCGTGGACGTCCCATAGCTGTTTCTCATTATTCTATACCACGCACTACATAAACTTGACACCTGATGCTCGCATACTATAACGTTCGCTATAGAACGCGAAGATGCGCGAACGCGCGGACTTGCAAGGAGAGAAATGCCAGATACCACCTACGAAATGTTTCCCAGCACGGGCTTCACCGTGACGCACTTTCTCGTTTCGGCGGACATCAAGAAGTCGTTGGACTTCTACTCGCGAATCCTCGGCGGGAAAGTCGTCATGGACGGCGAGAACGGCAAGCCGTGCATCGTCCAGCTCGAGAACACATGGGTCATCATCAATGTGGGCGGCGGGCCGACCGACGACAAGCCGGCCGTCTACCTTGCGGCTCCGAAGGATGGCGAGGCTGTCAGCAGCTTCATGAACATCCGCGTCGCAAACATCGCAGAATGCTACGAACGTTGGAAGGGTCTGGGTGCGGAGTTCCTCACCGAACCCAAGGTTCACGAGGCCGAGACGCGGTGCTACATGCGCGATCCCGACGGCCACCTCATCGAGGTCGGCGAGGCGAAAAAGTAGCGGCGAACTGCTGGCGCGGATGACGTACCTATCTCGGTGCGATTCGCGTGAGCACATACAGTTTTTCGGAGGTCTGAAGTGCTCTCAATGGACGTTCCTGTTCTGGTGGTCGATGGCGTTGTAAAGCTTCCTCCTGAAGCAAACGGTGCCGTCGTTGTTGGCGGTTCGAATGCCACGGCTTACGCGGCGTATTTCTCGGCCAAAGCTGGCGTTCGCGCTGCCATACATCATGACTGCGGCATCGGTCGGGATGAGGCGGGGGTCAGAGGTCTGCCTTGGGCGGACCAGCATGGCATGGCTATGGCGGCCGTAGCGACGGACAGCGCCCGGGCCGGCGACGCCGCAGACATGCTCCACCGGGGGATCATCAGTCGCGTCAACAAACTTGCGGCCACGTGTGGCGTAGAGACCGGTCAAACCGTCGCACAAGCAGTGGAGCTATTGAAGTCTGCCCCCTGGCCCCACGCAGACGTGGAGGCACCGGTAGAGGAACGCGCCTTTGTTGACGGCATCCTCTGCATAGGCTCCATCTCATTTGCTACTCCAGAAGATGCAGGCTTGGTCGTGGCAAGCGGTAGTCATGGCGGCAGAAGCGCTGCTCCATTTACGCGTTCCTTCAAGCCACGCCTTGTTTTCTTCAACGATGCCGGCTTCGGCGTCGATCGCGCGGGCGCTGCCTGCCTTCCTCTTCTCGATTCTGATGGTATTGCCGCCGCTACGGTCGCCGCGGATTCGGCGTGTATCGGTGATGGCGAGTCGACGCTGACACAGGGCATTATCTCGGCGGTGAATGAAACGGCATACCGACTCGGTGCCAGGGTCGGGAAGACGGCCCTTGATGTGGCGCGCACCGTAGCGGAGAGAGCCTGAATAGTTCAAGCAAGGCCGCAACCTAGGCGAGCCCTTCGACTCTCTGACGTGGCTCGAGTACGCGCGGAACACGCGGACGGCTTAGACACGACCGCCGTGTTCAAGGAAGTTTTGAACTAGTTATTTTCAAAATACCGTAGGACCCCGTGGACGATCATGTAGCTCCGCAATCGCCTGCTGATTCGGGTTACCGGGATCAGTCCAGCCGCGATCGGGCTCTCCTTCAGGACACCGCTCTCAAGTTGCTGCGGAAGAGAAATCGACGCCAGAGACCTTGACGACGGCCTGCCAGGCGGCTTCTTGGTTGGCGCGATCGTGAAAGTGCGGGTGGCGCATCGCCTCGATTGGGCCTGTGAGCTTCTTCGGCGCCGAGGCGAAGAATTGGCCCGAGACGTCGGTTCCGAACTCCGAGGCCTGGAGATACCGGACGAGCTGCGGTCTCCGGCGTCTGATTCATGCCGGGAATGAGGTTCACGAGTGGAATCATCACCTGCTTCATGACCGGCCCAAGCGTTTCGCACCACCTTGGTGTCGGGCGCGCTACCGGGCGAGACGGCGTACACGGCCATGCCGGAGGGTAGCCGGCGCGCCAGCGCCGCGACCCACCAAGCAACGATGAGCTTCGCGTCGGCATACGTCCGGTTGGGCACGTACTTCACGTTCGGCCCGTTGCGCATCAGGGCTTCAACAGCGGCGGTTCGGTCACCCTGGTGGTGTTTGGCCGCGAAGGCTGGCACGTCGGTGTAGCTGAACATGGGTACGTCCCCTCGGGCAGGTTCCGCGCCGGCGATAACAATCCGCGCGTTGGGGCTCAGCAGGTTGGCGCGGAGCAACCCGACAGTCAGTTGATGATGGCCGATCAGCGGAGCCTGAGACGCCTCAACGCCCGCCGCAGTGAGCACGCGCTTCTTACCTGGGACCAATCCCTGCATTGAGCAGCAGGAAATCGATCGGCCGACCTCGCTTGACGAGCTCGGCAACGGCGGACTGAACGCTGGACGGCTTGTCCAGATCCAGCGCCAGCGGCGTGAAGATCACTGTTTTGTTCTCAGCCGCGAGTTGAGCGGCCGCTTGCTGGGCCCCGGCAAGGCTGCGCCCGGTGACGATGATCTCGTGCCAGCCCTCTCCGGCGAGCAGGCGGGCTGCCGCATGGCCGAGCCCGGAGGTGGCGCCGGTGACCAGCGCGATCGAATGTTCCATGAATATCTCCGTGGTGAAGTGTGAAGGCCGAGCCGTGAGGCCAGAGCCAGCTTGCTAATTTCGAACTGTTCAGTTATATATTGGTTGGTTCGATGACCATTGTCAAGGAGTTTTGAACCAAATGATTCAAAATACCGCTAGACCGCGGGGTCGACCGCGCAGCTTCGACGAGACGGGGGCGCTGGAAAAGGCGACTCAGGTGTTCTGGTCGAAAGGCTACGACGGAGTGACGATTGACGATCTCGTCGCCGGGATGGGTGTGGGACGGCCGAGCCTGTATGCCGTCTTTGGGGACAAGCGGGCGATATTCTTGCGCGTCCTTAGGGCGTACGCAGAACGGAAGGGCGCATCAGCCGCGAAGGCACTCCTCTCGCCACAGAGTCTTCGCGACTCGATCGCGGACTTTCTGAGGTACGCCGTCGAAAGTGCGACCGAGAAAGGGTCCGCCCGGGGCTGCCTTATGATGTGCGTCGCGCCGCTTGTGAACGACGCTGAGGTTCAGCGGTTCCTGCAGAGCGCGGTCGCGGGCGGCGCGGCGCTGGTGGAGCGCCGTTTCCGGGACGGGATCAGCGCGGGAGACATCCCGCCTGACTTTCCGGTAGCCGTGCGCGCGATCCAAGTCACGGATTTTGCTCGTGGCCTGACCATGCGTGCGCTGATAGGCACGCCGCGCAAGACGCTCCTCAAAGATGCTGAGGAAGCGGCCGACTTGGTGCTCCAGCCGCGGCGTGGAAATGCGGCGCCAGAACGTTGATGCCGGATGCGTGAAGGTTGCAGCGTAGCGCTCATGGGTCTCCTGCTCGACACGATCCCCGATTGGGGACTGAGCCTCCGGGTGGTCTTTACCACTTTCGCAATCTGCATGGTGACAGCCCGGATCCTCGTTGAGCGAGGGATAATTGAGGCCGTTATTCAGACTGGAAGGACTGTGATGCTGGCGGTCACGACCGCTGCTCAGTTTGCAGAGACCGATTAAGTTTCGGTTTGCATCTGACGCGCTCCACGTTTTCTGTTCCCGACACCTCTCACACTAGAACCTCATAGGTAGGCGCATATGTGTTGGCGTACAACCGCACCTCAACCATGAGAATGATTCCGCCAGCATGCTCTCCGTGAAGCGTGGTGAGCCCCATTACCCTGCTCAGGCATCCCGTCCTTGCTCCGTCTTGTCTTTCCGTGTCGTCGCCTACTCTCCTTCGCAGCCTTATCTCTTCCAAGACCTAGACTTGACCAAAATCGCAAAGATCATCAAATGTGAAACGAGTACCAAGGGAGCGTAAAACGTATAGACATACCAAAAGGTGGCCAGGTTGAAGCTCGGCACGTTCAACTGCAGGACGCCGCGTACTCCGTTTAGCAGGTCCACGAATCCCCACGTGTTGGCCACCCACACCAGAGGAACGGCAACACGCCAGTTGCTCCGCAGAGCAAAGATTGAAGCCAGGGCCAGCGCCGCTTCTAAGAGATCACCGTAAGCAGCACTGGAAAGGAACTCCCTGGGCAGTTTCGGATCGACCATACCCGTAACCAATAACGTCATGCCCACATAGCGAGGCACATGCACAAAGAGCAGCGGAATGAGAGCAGAGTTACGAGAAAGTTTGGTTAGTGACGGCCACACGTACCACACCGCGACGATGCCGAAGACGAAAACACTCGTAAGAAGTCTGCATCCAGAATATTTGGGTCGAGTCCATTTCCATGCTCCTGTGACGTTAAGCTTTCGTAATCTCAGCTGCGCGCTGGCTAATGTTCGCGCCACTGTGTGTTCAGCCGTGAAGGTCGCGTAGACCTCATTCAGGTTCCGCTCTTGGCCCACTCCGGATAGTCGATGTAGCCGCGTTCGTCGCCGCCGTAAAAGCTCTTGGTATCGGGAACGTTCAACGGTCCGCGGCGACTTAAGCGCGTGGGCAGATCGGGGTTCGCGAGGAAGAGCCGGCCATAGGCGACGGCATCGGCAGATCCTTCCGAGACCGCGCGCTCGCCCCGCTCAGCGTCGTATCCTCCGTTGGCGACATAGATCCCCTTCCATGCCGAGCGCAAGCGTCGGAAAAAGTCCGCCTTGCAATCGACGGGGATAGCGTCTTCCACGACGTGCAGGTATCCGGGCCGATGCCCGTTGAGCACATCCACAACGCACGCGAATGTTTCCTCTGGATTTGCATCGCCCATGTCGTTGAAGGTACCGAGGGGAGAAATACGTACCCCAACGCGACGTCCGGCTCCCAGACGTTCAGCACGGCCTCGACGACTTCGCCGAGAAAGCGCGCCCGGTTGGCAGCGCTGCCACCGTAAGTGTCGGTGCGGACGTTCGATTTCGACCGAAGGAACTGGTCAATCAGGTAGCCGTTGGCGGCGTGAATCTCCACGCCATCGAAGCCAGCGGCCTTGGCATTGGAAGCAGCGCGACCATAGTCCTCGATCGTGCGCCGGATCTCCGTCAGGCTAAGTGCTCGGGGCTCCGAAACATCGACAAACCCTGTCTCAACGACCGTCTGAGCGCGTGCCCTGATCGCGGAAGGCGCCACCGGGGATGCGCTTTCCGGCAACAGGCTGCTGTGTGAGATTCGGCCCACGTGCCACAGCTGAAGAAAGATTCGCCCGCCCGACCGGTGTACTGCATCGACGACCGCCTTCCAGCCGGCGATCTGTTCCTCCGAGTGGATGCCTGGGGTGTTGATGTAACCCTTTCCCATGGCCGAGATTTGGGTTGCCTCTGTGACAATCAGGCCCGCCGATGCACGCTGGCTGTAGTACGTGGATGCCCACCGGCCGGGCACCCCGTTTGGCGTAGCGCGATTTCGGGTCAATGGCGCCATGAAGACACGATTTGGCAGCTTCATGTCCCGATACGGAGATCGTAAAGGCTCGTCACTTGGACTCCTTGGGTGTTTTCGGTATCGTCCGATATCACTGGCCTGGAGTCTCGCGCGAGCCCCACTATTGTTTCGACCGGTCCTTATCTTCCCTCGGGCCGCGATTTAGCCTTCAGACCGGAATGCCGGATCGAGTTCAGTAGGGGAAATGTGATCCAAATAGTTGCTCATCGTCTTGAGAGCGACGCCGACCAGAACCTCAAGTATTTGATCCTTTCGGTATCCGGCAGCAAGGAAGTTCTCCATGACCTCCGGGCGCACATGTCCGCGTTCGGAAACGATCTCCTTCGTGAGCGCGACAAGTGCGTTTAGCTTCGGATCGGATACAGGTAGGTTGGACCTGACTGCCGAGACAACGTCGGCCGGTACATGCAGGAAAGCCTTCAGCAGTGTGCTGTGAGCCGCCGTGCAGTACCTGCAGCTGTTTTCAACGCTGGCGGCCAGTAGAACGATCGGGCGCTCCACAGCACTTAGGCTCCCCTTGTCAAACGTCTTTTCCAGGCCTAGATAGCCCTCCAGCAAAACGGGAGAGTTTGCAAACACTCCGAAGAGGTTTGGAATGAACTTGAACGACTTTTGGATATTTTCCAGGAGCGGACGAGACTTCTCAGGGGCGGTTTCCACGCCAAGCGGGCTGAACAGACTGTTTTGGGTACTTATCATCGTAAGGTTCCTTTCGTGTGCGAATTGTGAGACAGACACGTCTGTCTATGATAAATTATTAGACAGACTGGTCTGTCTTCTGTCAAGATAATTTTATGCGAACACAGAAAAACTCCGATCCGCGGAAGAGAATTCTGTGAAGTTGCCGACCGCCTCTTCTATGCAGAGGGGGTCCGCGCGACCGGCACCGAGAAGATCATGTCCATCGCCGAGGTCGCAAAGGCGACCTTCTATCGGCATTTCGAAAGCAAAGATGACCTCGTGCTCGCATACCTCGACCAGCGCGACCGATCATTCTGGGAGTATCTTCGGAGCCCACGTCCGACCCGAAGACATACATGAAGCCCTGGTCAGAATAGAACGTCTGATAAACTTGCCCGAAGTGACCAGTTGCCCGTTCCTTCGTATCGCATCCGAATACCCGGACACTGCCCATCCGATCCATCGCCGAGTGATCGAACACAAAGACAAATTGCGCGACTATCTTGCCGATCTCTAAACCCCTTACCCGGTCGACAAAGGTGCCGCGGCCTCGATGATACTTGGTGTCATCGATGGTGCCCTCTCCACTCGAATGGTCTATGGGACTTCGAAGGAGATTCCGCTTCTCACGTCCGCCGATGCAGTGCTCAAGAGCTTCCAGAGCGCGTGAGCTCAACCACCGTATGGCCCGTTTGGTGCCAAACAGCCCTCCACGACCAAGTACGGGGGAATTGGAATGTTGAAACGAACTGTGGAGGATGCTCGGACCGGTCGAGGGCTTAGTGGGCGTGTTCAGGTGCGGCTTGTCCACGGGATACTTGTTCGTTGTCGTGAGCCGCATCCATCGATTCCGACCCTAGAAATCCAATGCTGTTCCCAACACAGAAGATGGCTAACGATTCAAAACGGTGCGAAAATCAGGTTGCGAACCGGCTAAAGTTAGTCCGGACGATTACTGCCGAGAAATCGCCAAGTCTGTAGGTAATCCTTGCGCCTCACTCGAGGCGTTTTCAGATCCAAGGGCTTATTCGGAATTACCGAACGTCGGATTCTGAATCATGACTCATACACCCACTTACCGCCAACCATTGTGCGCTCAACTCGAATCGACATTAAAGCTGACGGGTCGGCTTTGAACGGGTCCTTATCGAGCACAATAAGGTCGGCAAACTTGTCCGGCGTGATAGATCCTTTGCTATTTTCTTCGAAGGAAGCATAGGCGCCGTTGATCGTTCCGCACCGGATCGCCTCCTCCAAAGTGATGCGCTGATTCGCACCCCAGACATTTCCTTTCGGATCGGTGCGTGTTAACTGAGATTGCAGCCACATCATTGGATCCGACGGACGGGCCGTGTAATCCGAAGAATCAGTAGGCCGCAACCCTGCATCGAGGAAGGAACGCATTGGGAACATGCTCTTCGTTCGCTCCTCACCATAGAAGTGCATCACGTCCCCATGAAAGTACACGTAGCACGAGAACGGGGCTGGTATCACTTTCAGTGCTGCCATGCGCTTGATCAGCGACTCGTTCAGCAGCGTGCAGTGCTCGATACGAAAACGGGGATCACGCCTCGGCATCTCTCGAACCTGCTCATAAACGCCGAGGATCTCATCAATTGCCAAATCACCGTTCGCATGTGTCGCCAACTGCCATCCGCCGGCGTGCGCCTTCCTGGAGGTCTCGAGCAACTTCTCTCTGATGTGACTTGTAGGCCCGTGCAATTCCCCAT
>CAWBHM010000011.1:0-740476 GCA_963788555.1 uncultured Acidobacteriaceae bacterium
GGTTGCGGGGGGTGGATTTGAACCACCGACCTTTGGGTTATGAGCCCAACGAGCTACCAGACTGCTCCACCCCGCAGTTCGATCATAGCAACCGCGCGGGGTGGCGTCAAACCTTGCTCAGCCGCGCTGAGTCGATGTTTGCTTGCGGATCTTGATCTGAGATTGATCATCGGTGAAGTGCGCGCAGGTCGGGCGTTCGCGAATCTCCTAAGTATCCATTGCCCCGCCTTCAAAAATTGGCAGCATCCGATTGACGATGCTGGCATCCAAGCGGTACTGCATAGAGAGTAGACTGCTCTGGCTGAGGCAGTGCAGCAGCCAAGCTTGCTTGCCGACAATTCAGGAGAGTGCCTATGGCAAAGAAAGATGTTCCCTCACCGCGTCAAGCCCCCATCAACGCACAGCCCCGAATTCACCAGCGTGCCGGAGAGATTCAAGCTTATGGCACCGTCTCGCATGTCTTGCCGCTCGAGTTGGAAGAACCGGTGCGCATGGAGATGACCGAGCAGCTCAATCTCCTGCTCGCCGACACGATGACGTTACGCGATCTTTACAAGAAATCGCATTGGCAGGTTGCCGGGCCCACGTTTTATCAACTGCATTTGTTGTTCGACAAGCACTATGACGAGCAGGTCGAAATCGTGGACGAGATCGCCGAGCGGATCCAGTTGCTCGGTGGCGTGTCTTTATCTATGGCTGCCGATGTCGCCGAGACCACGCGCATCGAGCGTCCGCCACGCGGAAGAGAGGAGGTCCCTGTCCAGATCTCGCGCCTGTTGGATGCGCACCAGATCATTATTGGCCACTGCCGGCAGTTGGCGCGACGTGCGTCCGAGATCGGCGACGACGGCACCAACGATTTGGTCGTCAGCGACGTTCTACGTGCCAACGAACTGCAGGTATGGTTCCTGAGCGAACATCTCGTCGATGTTCCGCTAGTGCATGCTGTCGACCCTGGAGTCAGGAAGGCGGGCTGATTCGAGGACTGAGATAGAACGACGGGCCCTCCTTCGAGAGGGCCCGCGTTGATTTAAGCTCCCTAACCGAAGAGTTATTCGGCGACCTATGCCTTCATGTTGTCGTGGTCATAGTATTCATACCCAGACATCGGCTTCTCGGCGCCTTTTTTCCAGATGCGAGAGTCTTCTGGCAACTTGTTCAGCACGCGCGCCATTTCGCGAATATGCATGGCGACAGTACCACAACATGCCCCGATGTAGTTGATCCCTAGATCGCGAGCCTGCAGAGCATAGTTCGCCATATCCTTGCGCGTGAGTTGCAAAGGGTCCAGCGCGTATGGGAACTCTGGAAGGCTCGTGAAATCAGGTTTTTCTTTCGGCGTGCGATAGGCGACCGGTTGACACGCTAAGTATCCCGAAACCGCTTTGCGCATCTGCTCCATCGGTCCCAGGATGTGCTCAGGGGGACGCAGGCAATTCATGCCGACAATGTCGGCGCCTGCGTCGAACAATGTCTTCGCCGCGTCGGCGGCGTTCGTGCCCTCAGCGGTCTCATCCTTATTTTCGAAACAGATGGTGACCATCGCAGGCAAGCCGGTTTTCTTGGCGCGCTCCACCGCGATCAGGGCTTCGCCCAGCCAGGAAAAAGTTTCGCCAATCACAAAGTCGACGCCTTCGTCGACCTGCACCGCCAGTTGCTCGTCGAAGGTTTTGCGCACACGGTCGGCGGCAGAAGGACTGCCCGGCTCGTACATCCAGGTCAGGCTGATGTTGCCGGCGACCAGGCATTGATCGCCCGCGACCTCACGGGCTACGCGGACCGACGAGCGGTTGAGATCTTCGAGCCGATCCTCGAGGCCCACGGTAGCCAGTTTGTCGCGACTCGCGTAGAACGTGAGCGCCTGAAGCACCTCGGCGCCTGCTTCGCGGAACTCGATATGCAATTCGCGTAGAGCGTTCGGATAGGTCAACGCGACTTCTGGCGTGAACGGACCCGCGCGCACCCAACCGCGTTTTTCAAGTTCTAGCAGGTACCCGCCGTCGCCCAGCACGGGACCGTCTTTCAAGCGTTCGAGAATACCTTTCTTTTTCATGCGTGCTCCTGAGAATCTTTAGTCATCCACATATTCGTAGTCCGCCTTGATCGGATGATTATCGGCAAAGCGGTTCGGACGGAATGCATTGATGTCCACCGATTTGGAGTGGCCATCGACCACCAGTTCGCTCATGACCAACCCTATCGCGGGAGAAATCTTGAAGCCCATGCCGGAAAATCCGGCGCACACGTACAATCCGGAAACTCCGGGAATCTCACCCAGGAGTGGACGAGAATCCGGCGTCATGTCATAGACACCCGTCACGCCTCGCATGACTTCTGCATTGGCCAGTTTCGGAACGCGGCAGCACGCGCGCTCTATGATCTCCTCTAGCGATTCATCGGAGGCTCGCTGCGGAAAGTCATCGGGATCCACTGGGCGCTTTCCGTAGAAGTCACCGACCAGGAACTTGTCGTGAGCGTCAGAGCGAAAATACGTCGCCGTGACCGAATCGATGCACGCGGAGCCTCCGCTTCTCATGTCGGGTGAATTTCGAAGAATCGCGACTTGGTGAAATTCACATTCGATGGGCAGATCATAACCGGCGCGCTGAAACAGCGGACGCGTCCAGGGGCCGGTCGCGGAAATAATAATCGGTGACGAAATGGTTCCATGGTCCGTGATGACGCCACGAACGTGGCCAGACTCGACCATAAATTCCGTTGCCTGGGTGCGGGAAAGATAAGTTACACCCAGATCGCGAGCGGCGCTCAGGAAATCTCCCGCGACTCCAGCGCCATCGCCATAACCGGAATCGGGTTCGTAGGCCGCGAGTTCCACTTCGTCGACATTCCAGTCCGGCTCGAGTTTGTGTAGCTCGTGTTTGTCGATGAGGTCGACGTTCGCTCCCAGGCGGCGCTGCATCTCGACGTTTAACTTGAGGCGCTCCACTTCATTGGGATGAACGATGCGCACGAAGCCCGTCTTGCGAAAATCTCCCGGTTGCCCAACGGTTTCTTGCCAGTTCTGAAACATGCGGAGGCTGATCAACGCCAGCTGCACTTCTGGTGGAAAGCTGTAATGCATGCGAACCAGCGCAGACGAACGTCCACTCCCTCCGCGTCCGACGTGATCTTTATCGATCACGACGATCCTCCCCACCTTTCGCTTGGCGAGATGAAAAGCGATCGCGGCGCCCATCACGCCCGCGCCTAGGATGACGATGTCAGCTGTCTTTGGCAACGGGGAAGGTCCGTTTGTGGAACTCACGCGGCTGCCTCCTGCAATCGTCCCCTCTTCCAATCCCGCAGAGCCTGGTGTGCCGCGTTGCGACCTGGTGCTCCAGTGACGCCGCCCCCCGGATGCGCTCCCGCTCCGCAAAGATAGAGCCCGTCCACCGGAGTCCGATATTGCGACCAACCAGGCACGGGACGCATGAAGAAGAGTTGCTCTAGTCGCAGATCGCCGTGGAAGATGTTGCCTTCCGTCAAGCCGTAGGTGCGCTCCAGATCGAGCGGAGTCAAAACTTGCCGCGCCACAATCGCGTTCGGAACATTTGGCGCGTATTCGCCGATCTTCTTGACGACGCGATCGCCGAGCAGATCACGTTTCTCGTCCCAATTGCCTTCCCGCAGGTGATACGGCACATACTGAACAAAGCAAGTAAGAATGTGTTTGCCGGCCGGTGCCAGAGAATTGTCCGCATTCGACGAAACCACGCAGTCCACCCACAGCTCTTCGGGGATATCGCCAAACTTAGCAAGGTCATAGCAGCGCTCCGCGAATGCGAGCGAAGGAACCAGTGTATAGAACGTGCGTTCCAATGCAGTCGCCTGAGGAGAAGTGCCAGTAAACCGTGGCTCCTCGTCCAGGACCATGTTTACTTTGGCGCACGGCCCCTGCATCTTGATTCCGCGCACGGCGAAGAGGAAATCCTCGGGAAGATCTTTCGAATCCAGCATTCCCAGGAATGTTCGCTTCGGGTCGGCATTGGACAGGACCATCCGCGCGCGAAGTTCAGTGCCGTCTTCCAGCACAACGCTGCGAGCCCGTCCGTTGCGAACTTCGATGTGAGCAACCGCAGCGGACGTTCGGATTTCTACCCCGAGATTCTTCCCGGAAGCAGCGATTGCTTGCGTGATCGAGCCCATGCCGCCCATCACATGTCCGTAAAAGCCTTGTAGTTCGTGCTCTCCACCGCTAAGCAAATGAAAGAGCAGTCCAATCGCCGTTCCTGGCTGATAGGGTCCGCCGTGCTTGCCGTAGACGTTGTTGGCCAGAAACATCGTCTTCATCTTCTCGGACTCGTAGTTGTGATCGAGGAACTCCCCGAGGCTGCCGGTAAGGAAAGAGACGAGCTGCGAAATCTCAGCGCTGGAAATCCCGCGGAACCGTCTACCGACTCGGAACAAATCGGTCCAGCCCTTCATGGTTGAGGTGTCAACTTCTGGCGGAGGTTCCATGAAGAAGGGCTGCAAGTATCGTGCCAGCTTTTTCAGCTGATCGTCGACTTGCACAAAGCGCGCTGCATCTTTTGAGGAAATCTTTGAAAATTCTTTTTGCGCCCGTGTACGATCTACCCACCATGGAACGACATGTCCGTCGGGGAAGGGAACCTGAATTGCCGGATCACAGGGAATCATGCGCAAGCCGTGCCTCGCGAGGTTTAATTCAGAGATCACTTCCGGCCGCAGCATGCTCGCAATATAAGAGGTTGTCGATACGCGACATCCGGGTGCGATTTCTTCTGTGACACAACATCCCCCAACAATGTCCCGGCGCTCCAAGACGAGGGTCGACAGCCCGGCTCGCGCAAGATAGGCAGCCGCCGTAAGGCCATTGTGCCCGGCGCCGATCACGATGGCGTCGTAAATGGATCGCGCTCCCGTTTGATTGGTTTGACTCAAAGTCACGAAACGTATTTTGAACCGAACCACACTATCGCATATGCCAGTAAAAATGAAGTTGAAATCGAGAAAGCCATGCTATATGCTGGCATGACTTTCAGTCAGTATCTATGCCCGGAATCGCCAGCAACCGACAGACTCCACCGCTTTATCAGCGGCACTCCCCTTTGCGTCCGCGTTCCGAGGCAAAACGCAGCCGCATTATCGAGGTTGCAACCCAGCATTTCGCTGAGCACGGCTATCACGCTGCTCGAGTTGGCGATATAGCCATTACGCTCGGGATTGCCAAGGGATCGATCTTTCAGCATTTTGGCAGCAAGGATGGATTGTTTTTTGAGGTATATAAGCGGGCGGTCCGCTCGTTTGCAAAATATCTCGACGCCCCCGCGGAGATTCGTGCTGCCGGTTTTTTCGAGATTCTTCGCTACTGGCTGGTCCGAACCGAACACCTGGTCCACGAAGATTGGATACCGTATCGTATTTCGTTGCTTGGAAATTATGGTACCGACTTCGTCCTGAAACGCGAGATCAACCGTTTCCTCATGAGCGAAGATCCTTACGGCACGGTAGCTTTTGTCCGCTTCGGCTTGGAGCGCCGCGAACTGCGCAAGGAGATGGACATCGAGATGATCGTTTCGATTCTCGACTGGATGATGGAGCGTTTCCAGGATGCGCTGCTTACGGCGGAACTCGACCCGGGATTATTTCGCCGACAGGGTGAACTGGCAGAGAAAAAAGAAGCGAGAATCCAGCAGTTTTTGGACGTGCTGCAACGAGCGATTGGCGAGGCAACCGATCCTTCGCCGAATGCACGTCAGCAGGCTCGTGGGAAACAGCGCCGCTAATACAAAAGTCATTTCGAAATCGCATAGAGTTATTCGAGAGCATAAACATGCAAGCTTCCATCGAGCAGATTCTCTTCAGCTACAACGATCGTGCGCCCTTGTCTCAGGCTTCGACTATTCCGGCGCCCTGGTACGTCGATCCCCGTATTGCGGAACTCGAGCGACTCAACGTGTTCAGCAAGACGTGGCAACTCGTCGCCCGAGCGGACCAACTGCAAAAGCCGGGAGATTTTGTTGCCACCCGTGTAGCCGGAGAGCCAATTGTTGTTGTTCGGGGAGTCGATGGTACGCTGCGCGCTTTTTACAACGTCTGTCGGCATCACGCAGCGGCGGTGGTGACCCAACCTTGCGGGCGCGCGGAGATTCTGCAGTGTCCCTACCACGGCTGGAAGTACGGTCTAGATGGATCGCTAAAGGGAATGCCTGAGTTCGACGGAGTGCAGAACTTTGACCGCGGCGAGAACGGACTGGTTCCGATTCGCGTTGAAACCTGGGAATGCTTCGTGTTCGTAAACCTTGATCCTCAGGCAGCATCCTTGCAGCAATTTCTGGGAGGCTTGGTGAAGCGGGTTGCGCCGCTCGGCGTCAGTAAACTGCACTACTTCGATCGCCGAAGCTACGACATTCATTGCAACTGGAAGGTCTACGTCGACAATTACCTCGACGGCGGATACCACGTTCCCCACCTGCATAAGGGATTGAACTCCGTGCTCGATTACAAGCAGTACACGATCGAGAACGAAGACCGTTATTGCCTGCAGTCCAGTCCCATGGTTGCGTCTGACGAAGATGCGGCCACCGGCGCGACCCGCAAGGGCGATCGAGCCTGGTACTTCTGGCAATATCCAAACCTGATGATCAATTGCTACGAAGGATACATGGACACCAACTATGTCATTCCCGTGGATGCTGATCATTGCACCGTGATTTTCGATTTTTACTTTGGCGACGTCAGCGACGCGCGGCGCGAGCACAACACGGAATCGGTAAACGTCGGCAATCGAGTACAAGATGAAGATCTCGGCATTTGCGAAGATGTGCAGCGCGGCCTGAAGTCTCGGGCTTACGGTGCCGGTCGGCTTTCGGTACGCCGCGAGGCGGGGGAACAGTTGTTCCACCAGTTGCTTGCGGCCGATCTGAAAAGCGCGCTGCTTCGTTCGTAGATAGGTAGATGGTTTGGCCGGAGCGGCGCATAGATCTACTGGTGATCGCGCGGAATGGTTTCCTGCCAGGTCTTAGACTTGATCATCTGCCCATCCTTCAGTAACTCTCGCGTGTATTTGTAACAAAAGTTCTTCTGATCGGTAGTGACCAGCAGATGTCCGCGCCACACTAGCGTCCGGCCTTTTAATGCAAAGACACTCTCCGCTTCACCGCGCACTGAGCAGGTTTCCGGATGAGCGTCGTCGCCTTCGTACGTGAGGCTCTCGAAATCATTTTGCGTGCCCCATGGATATTCATATCCGTCCTTACCCTTCCAGTGTACGGTCGTCTTCTGGCGTGCCTCGTCACGCTCCACCGTCCAATCACCGGGCCACGGGAATCCTTCGTTCTTAATGTCGGTGCGTTCTTCGGACGGTTCGGGCGGCGAAAATTCCGGAGCGGCAGCTCCGTGCGTCGGAACTATGGGCAATACAACCCTTGATCCTTCAGCGCCTCCCAGTTCCAGCGATGTCGTCATCGCATAGGGTGTTGGCAGGATCATCGGCCATAGTGAATTTGAAATCGCG
This sequence comes from uncultured Acidobacteriaceae bacterium, assembly GCA_963788555.1. GTDB lineage: Bacteria > Acidobacteriota > Terriglobia > Terriglobales > Acidobacteriaceae > Sulfotelmatobacter. The sequence goes on from CAWBHM010000011.1 coordinate 7,478, forward strand.
ACCCGAATGCGGTGGCCTTCGGGAAAAACCCACGAAGTCAGGTGCATCTCGATATCCAGCGGGTAGACTTTTCCCGGCTCTAAATCGCGCGGCTCGGACATCGATTCTCGCTGTGCCCCGTTCAATCCCGCGCCAGTAATCTGCGTCACTGTGCCGTCGGGCGCTACGTCCGAAAGTCGCACAAACCAGTCCGCCAGGGGCGCGCTCGCCGAAGCGCGCAACAGAGCGCGCGGACGGCCAAGAATCGCCACTTCATGTTCCAGTGGACCGGAATCATAGACCAGACTGAATGCATCCACCGGCCGAGGATCACTCAACAACTCTCCCCACCAGAAGCCTGCCTCCACGCCAACTGTAGGGACGTACTTCAACTGGTGCGTCTCGCGAATCGCGGCTGAACGTTCCAACGTATGATTTCCGTGCAGAAAAAACGTAGTGGCGATCGCATCCTTCGGAGGCCAAACATCCTCGCGCCTCCACTCTCCCGGCACTTCCCGCAAGTTTGGATCTGGTGGGTGCCAGTGCTGCATGTAGATGACAAGCCGCGGGTCCCGCTGCAACCCCAGTGTCGCGACGCTTCAGCCAGTGGTCAAACCAGCGCACCGCCTGATCGCGCCATTCTACCTTTGGCCCAAAGTCTGGCTCGTTGGGGTAGGAATGATTCCACGGACCGACGATCGCCCGAATCGGCGCCTTCGACTTCATGAGCATGTCAGTTACGTTGTCGCGATATCCGTCCTGCATTGCCGCCAATCAGAAAAGTAGGAATTGTGATTTCACTGAGCGGACGCACGCGGTCGCGCCAGAACGGTCCGTCGTGTTGATGTTTCAGATAGAGCAGAGACCAGGGGGGCGAGTCGAACCGCGGTCCCAGCACTTTCTCATCGAGTGAATAGTCCGGCGCACCGACCCAACCCTCAGCCATGTCCATGTTCAATTCGAACTCGTCTATGTGTGCCATCCCGTCGATGTAGTGAACGTCGTCGTGAAACAGTTCTGCCGTGGCGTGCGCGGCGAGGATCGCCTTCGAGCGCCGGAGGATGCCGCATCGCCATTTGCATTGCGGTGAATCCTCCCCACGAAATGCCGAACATCCCGACATTGCCATTGCACCACGGCTGCCTCGCGAGCCATGCAATGACCTGCTCGCCATCGACTTGCTCCTGTTCGGAGTATTCGCGTTCGGGAGGAACTCCTTCACTCGCACCAAAGCCGCGAATGTCGACGCGCACGCCCACATAGCCTCGCCGCGCGAAATAAGCATGCTTCGGATAATCGCCGGCGGCCGTGCCGTCATCCTTTCGATAGGGCAGATATTCGAGTAGGGCAGGGAATTTCTCTCCCGCTTTTGCTCCGTCTGGCATATAGAGAGTCGCGGCCAGGCGGACGCCGTCTTTCATGGGAATCCACGCCTGCTCCATGCGGACCCCGTAGGCAGGAGGAGACGGAGGTTCAGCCGCGAAGACGGGAAGCAGGAAGATGAAGCAGAGGTAGGACGTGCAGGCTATTTTCGCCAATCGATCTCCATGGTCCGGGGGCACCAGTTTTCGCTTTGTACTTGCGCGACAAGAGGAATCTTTCTAAGCGCCGATCTAATCCTGCGGGCCCTGTTCTCGTCGCATGGCGCGCAGATCGATCCCTAGTTGCTCCGCTTTTTTATACAGGTGGCTGCGTTCCAGGCCAAGAGTTTTTGCCGCCAGGCTCATATTCTGATGGCTGCGCTTTAATTCGGCGAGAATCACCTCACGCTCGAACGACTGGACGCGGTCAGCGAGAGCACCCGAGCCGACCGCAGCGGCCGCAACGCTTCCTGAAGAAGCCTTCGGCAGCGCCATCTGAACCGTGGCCAGATCTACCTGACCCTCAGGGGCTAGTAGCATCAGCCGTTCGACCATGTTTCTCAATTCGCGTACGTTCCCTGGCCAAGGGTAAGATTGCAGCGCTTCAATCGCATCCGCCGTGAATGGAAGCGATTTCCAGCCGTTCTGCGCACACACTTGCGCGGCAAAGTGTTCCACCAGCGCAGGAATGTCGTCACGCCGATCGCGCAGCGGTGGGAGCATCAGCGGGAAGACGTGAATGCGATGAAATAAATCCTGTCGGAATTTCTCCTCGCGTACACGCGCCTCGAGATCGCGGTGTGTCGCAACGAGCACGCGAACGTTGACGCTCACCGGCTTGTCGCCGCCAATTCGCTCGACCTCGCCTTCTTCGAGCACGCGGAGCAGCTTGGCCTGCATGCTCAGCGGCATGTCGCCGATCTCGTCGAGAAAAATTGTTCCCTGGTCGGCTTGCTCGAACTTTCCAATATGGCGCCCGGACGCGCCGGTGAAGGAGCCTTTCTCATGTCCGAAGAGTTCTGACTCGATCAATTCCGCCGGTACCGCTGCACAATTCAACGTTACGAATGGCCCAGAAGATCGCGGGCTGCGTTCGTGGATGGTGCGTGCGACCAACTCCTTGCCAGTACCGGTCTCGCCGAAGATGCACACGCGAGATTCGCTAGCGGCGACGCGCTCCACTTGCGCCATCACACGCCGCATCGCGTCGCCCTTCCATACGATCTCGTGTTTGCCAAGCCGCTGGCGGAGTTGCCGGTTTTCGCTCTCCAGGCGTTGCAGCTTGAGCGCATTGTCGACCGTGAGCATCAGCTTGTCGGAGGAAATCGGCTTTTCCAGGAAGTCGAGCGCCCCCAATCGCGTCGCTCGCACCGCCATTTCGATGTGTGCCTGGCCCGACATCATGACCACTGGAGCGGTCACTCCCTGCTTCTTCAATTCCTCGAGCAGCGTCAATCCGTCTTTGCCCGGCATAACGACGTCAGAAAGGATTAAGTCGAAGTGCTGTGATTTCGCCAGTTCCAAGGCCTTTGCCGCGTTGTCGCACACCGTGGCTTCGTGACCAGCCAGACGGAAGGCACGCGATAGGGAGGCCAGCGTGTTGGCTTCATCATCGACAATCAGAAGATGCGCTTTGAGTGGCAACCGTCCTCCTCGCTTCTTTAGCCTCGAAACTGCCCGGCACCTGCCTCTTGCTTTGCCGGGACGTTCCGCAGTGCCGCAAGATTCTCCGGCAACTCGATCACGAATGTCGTGCCGCGTCCTGGTTCGCTCTGCACGTTGATTCTTCCTCCATGGTCGCTCACGACCGATTGTACGATCGCCAGTCCCAGTCCCGTGCCATGCTTCTTGCTGGTGTAGTAAGGAGTGAAGATGCGCTCGCACTCCTCAGGTGTCAGCCCCGACCCGGTGTCGGCCACTTCCACGATCACCTTCCCATCGTCGCGCCGGGTGCGGAGCGTGAGCGTCCCGCCATTTGGCATCGCGTCCATCGCATTGAGCACAAGATTCGAGAGGGCGCGATGCAGCAAGTCGGGATCCGCGGCGATGATTCCTACATTCTCCGGCAACTCCAGGTTACAGCTGATTGCTGCGTGCCCGGGTGCCTGCAGTTGCGCCTGATGAAGTTGCATTACTCCTCGCAGGACTTCATTCAACTGCACCGGCTGTAACTGCGGGTGCGGCATCTTCGAAAAGTCGCTGAACCGCCCGATGATTTGCTTGAGATTTGAAATCTCGGAGAGCAGCGTGCTGGAGCTTTCGCGGAAGACTTCGTCGAACTGGTCCGGACTCTGGGTCCTCGCGCGTATCAGATTCTCCACCGTGAGTTGAAGCGGGAATAGCGGATTTTTCAGTTCGTGTGCCAGGCGGCGCGCCAGTTCGCGCCAGGCTGCGACTCGCTCGGTCTGCAAAAGGCGCTCTCTCTGCGCCAGCAGGTCAGCCGTCATGCGATTGAAGGAATCTGCGAGTTGTCCGACCTCATCAGCCCCGGAGACTTCCACCCGAGTGTCCCAGTTTCCCGCTGCGACGTCCTGCGCGGCGTGCGCGAGTTGTACGATGGGGCGCGTCACTCGGGCAGCGACCCAACTGCCGAGCAGGATCGCCAGAATGATTCCGCTACCGCCCGCGAGCAGCGCTGACGCAGTTATGCGCCGTTTCAGTTCGACGTAGGACCGTCGCGAATTTCCCACCAACAGAATCGCCAGCAGTGGGCGATCTTTGCCCGCTCCGCGCAGCGGAATCGCGTGAAACACCTCATCATCCGCCTGATCAGACGACCAGGAAACAACTCCGGTCATCTCTTCGTTGTACCGCTGCACCGACTCGATCAGATGCGTGAACTTTTCCGCGGGCCGGGCGGCTTGGGAGCCATTCGCCGGCAGGGACGGATCCAGAATCGAATCGGGAGAAAAATGATCGTTGCGATTCTGATACAGCAGCACACGTGTATCTGCGGGAAGGTCCAGCCCGGAAAGAAAGTTCTTATCGAGTTGCCGTCCTCCGACCACGTAGACAGGATGTTCGCTGATGCGGGTCACTCGCACGGCAAAAAGCCCCAAGGCTGTGGAGTCCTGTAGCTCTTCGCGTTTCAGAAATGCGCTCTGCCCACTCGCAGCGGATAAGCTTTCGAAGCCGGGATCCGGATATCCAAATTTCGCGGGCCACTGCGCCGAAGAAATGATGCTCCCGTGTCCATCAAGAAATTCCAGAAAGTCGAGCTGATATCCTTCCGCCATTTGCCGAGCAAGATCGAAATATGCGGCGGAATCTGCGGATGTTCCATTCAGCGTGGTCGCCATCCGGCTCACGGGATCGGACGCTGCAATGGCTGTCACTCGACGCGCCACCTCGTCTCCACGCCGGCTGAACTCACGCTGAAATTGCGTGACCAGCGCCACCGTGCGCTGATCTTCGGCCTTCTTAAACGCATTGCGCGTTACACCCAGAACGAGCAAAGCCACTGCGGCTACCGACAGAAAAACCGTCAGCGCGAAAACCGCCAGAAGTTTGCGGCGGAAGCTCATAGGGTGTCGATCATATTGTTTCTCATCAATTATTTCGCGCTCATTGTCTACCTGCCCCCAACCATGCATCGGCTAGAGTCCAACTGCCGTCCGGACGCAGAGCCCAATTCTTCAAATTCCCCGACGCGGCGTAGGAGACCGGCAGGTGAAACAGAGGGATCACTCGCTGCGTCGCCAGCAGTGCCATTTCAGACGCATACAAATCCTCCACAGAACCGCCGTCTTTCACCGCAGACATTCCGGCCAACGCGCCGACATTCGCGAGCGTAACCCAGGGATCAGCTGACGCCAGCGGAATTCGAACCAACCTAAGGTCAGTCGTACCGCTTGCCACCGGCTGAAGCGACAATCCCGCATCTTTACCATTCAGTGCGATGCGCTCGACCAACAACCGAGCCATGGGATCACTGCCATCGTATCCGACAGTCCACGTCGGGATGGTTCGCACTTGTTCGCGAGCATGACGCGCTCGAGCCATGTCGGCATCGGTAGGAAATACGAATCCATATCCGCTCATCCAATTGGGAAGAATGCTTGCCGCCGGCTGCCCCGCGCCCTGCAGCAATACACTGCGAATCGACCCACGTTCAACGCTGAATGCCAGTGCTTCACGAAGAAGCTTTTCGTCAGCGGACGCCACATCTCGAGTAAAAAGCAGAGCCACGAGTTCGACAGGAGCCGAACTGGCCAGACGGCGGCCGTCCGGTGAAACTCTATGCGTTTGCTCCGGGGCCACTTCCACGAGATCTGCCTTGCCAAGTTCCAGCGCGGTCATCTGATCGCGAAAACTTTTGCCCATCTCGATTTCGACAGCGTCGAGGTACGGTCGTCCTCGCCAGCAGTTTTCTTCTGCCGCCAGCACCAGTTTCTTCCCCGGCTGCCAGTCGGCGACATGAAACGGTCCTGTCCCGCTTGGCACGGCGTCGGAACTTCTCTTCTCAATCGCATTCCGCGCCAATGCCAGTTGCGCCAACAGTTCGGGATCAGCAACGCTGAGCTCAATGAAAACCGAGTCCGCATCTGCACTCACGTTCCACGATGGATTTGCGGCGCGCAGGGAGGCTGCCGCAATCTCAGCGCTCAAAGCTGTCCCGTCGTGAAACTTTACTCCGCGACGAATTCGAAACTGCCAGCGGGTTCCGGACGACGTCTGCCAGGACGTTGACAACGAAGGCTGCGCCCGCCCGTTCTCATCCAAAGTGACGAGCGTGTCAAACATCAGCAGCGTCACGCTCCGCCAGCCGAACGAGTCGGCCTGCGAAATGTCACCCGGGTCGAGCGATGTCGGTGCTGCCCGCATCGCAACACGGACGACACCTCCATACTGCGGACGCTCCTCCGCCCGCGACGCTAGCGCCCCCAACAGCACGCTACTGATTACAAGACAATTGCCAATCGAAACGCTTCATAACTTTCTGTCTCTCGATTCTTTGCAATTGCAATCGCGCGTGTCGCCCTTTGCTTCCGTCCACAACGCCGTGATGTTGCCCGCAAAATCGACAGGTGTGCTGACTGCCACGGGATCGCGATCGGGAAACTCATAGGCCCGAACTGAGTCGCCGCCCGCTGTTCCGAATGCTGGTCGCCAGCACCTGCCAACCGGCGCCGCATGCCGTCTTGACGCTTGTCAGATCGCTGCCCCAATCGGATTTCGTCACTTGATCGTTGATACCATCGACCATATGCACGTGACCATCCGTGGTGGCGAAAAGCCAGAGCATATATTTCTCGCGCGGCAGTAATGCCGCCGAGTAAAACTTAGACACAGTTGTGAACTTGCCGATGCCAGGCGTCAGAACGCCAGTAAAGAAGTTGCGTGTCGGCGCGTAAGAAGGCTCCCATCGGAAGGAATCGTCACCGCAGTCGATCCGGCGCTGGGAAAGACCGCAGAACGTTCCGGCGCTCAAAGCCGGCGGCACGAGTGGCCACGGATCGTCTGTCTCGCGACAATTCAAAGTCAGCGGCGTTCCCCCAGAGCTACGGCAGATCACGCCGGGAAGATAAGCGTCCAATAGGTGATCCTTCGCGGGAATCAGTCTCCCCCGCAAATCCCGCGGCCACGGTCGCGCGTGGACGATGTCCAATGCCTGCTCCTGCATGCCACTTTCCGCCCTGCAGTCGGTAGAGCGAAATCTTTTCGGAGTCGAGCACCGCCATGTGCGAGGGGACAGTATTCTCTTCCAGCACCGCAACATCGAGAATTGGCTCGTCCTGAGTCCACAACGAGGTCTTACGCAGGCTGAGCGGTACCGACTCGTGCGGCGCCACCGTGCTCTGCGGGCGCGGAGCCGATGTCATGACTACTGCAGCTTCGCTGCCGCCTTGCCGAATTTCCGCCACCCAAATGTAAGACAGGGAATTTTCGGAAAGGGAGATCGTAATCGTCGCGGCCGACTGCTCTGGTTTAACGAAGCGAATTCCGAACTCCTTCGAGCGCACTTCGCAGGCCGTTCTGAATGATCTCGCTGATCGCGCTTTCCAAGCGACGATCGGTTCTCTATCGTCAGAGCAGCCGGCGCCAGGCCCGGTCACCGCAACAATCTTGCGCGCGAGTTGCAGTTCCGGTCCACTCCAGTCTGCGGCACGTGCCGTTATCGCTAGCGCAGGCAGCACACAAAACAAAGACAATCGCGCGCGAAGGAGCGCGACGCGCGTGAAGGCAGATGTCACAGAGGTTCGAGATGGCGTTTGGGATGCCCGAATTATAAACCGCTCCGCGCATGAGACACTCCCTTGCCCTGTACTGTTTGGACACCGGGCATGCTTGATTCTGTCGAGGGTGCCCCACCCTTGGCGCGTTCTCTGCGACAGGGTGGGGGGATTTTGACTTCCTGCCTACTCAGAGGACTACCGTGTCTCGGGTTGCTCCGCCTGCGCTGCCTGGTTCGCCGCGCTCATGCTGTGCAACACATCGTTCGCGAAGAAGAACTTGCCATCCGCCGGGACCATCATGATCTGCAGTTTGTCCGACAGCCGTTCCGCCACGATCTTGTTGATCAGCAGAGGATTCTGCTTCAGGATCGCCGCCTCGCTCGACATCCGCTCCGCATCGGCCGCCGCCGTGACGCGAATGCGATCTGCCTCCGCCTCCGCCAGCATCTTCCGCCGCTCGGTCTCTGCCTTGCTGTCGATGACTTTGGCTTGTGCCGCAGCCTCCGCATTCTGAATCGTCGCTTCCTTCCGCGCTTCGGCTTCCAGCTTGCTCTGCTGAATCTGCTTCTCCTTCAGCGGCAGTGTGTATTGCATGGCATCGGATTCACCCTTCGCCTGCAACACATGAACCTGAGCCTCGCCTTCTGCTTGCTTGATCTGCTGCACTTTCGTTGCTTCGGCTTCCAGTTCGGCGATGCGCACCTGTTTCTGCTTCAGCTCTGTCTCCACGCCCATGCGATCATTTTCCTGTTCTTTGAGAAGCAGCGTCTCCAGGCCCTTCGCATACTCTTCCGGCAATTGGATGTCTCGCAGCATCACCTCTTTCACCACGATTCCGTCTGCCGCCAGCTTCTGCGTGATCATCCCCGCAGCCCTCTGCCGCACTTCTTCACGCTTGGCCGAGAAGACGTCTCGCACTGTATAGTTCGGGACCAGTTCGCGCCATACGCTGGCCACGACCGGCGGAACAATTTCCTTTTCCACCGGACGCGGCAGGTTGCTCTGAATGTAGTCCAAGCGCTTCGGATCGAGCCGGTAACGCACGGTGATCGCCAAACCCAGCGTCAATCCTTCCTTGGCCTGCACGTCGAGGAGTTGCGATTTCGTCGAGACATTGGCCGCCGCGTTCTTCCCGTCTTCGGAAACGCCTGTAGTGAATACCTGATCCCGCGTGTCGAACAGCGCCACGTCCTCCACCAGTGGCATCACGAAATGCATGCCTGGATACAAGGTGCCCGGTACCGTCCCGCTGGTTTGGCTGACGCGAACTCCCGCCATGCCGCTCGGCACCACGACAATGCTGAACGCCACCAGAATCGGTCCCCAGGCCAGCAAAGCGCAGTGCGAGCGATGTCCGCCAGCGCCACTCCGGCACGGGCGGCATCGGTTCCGTCCCAGGTGTAGCCACTGCCCGTCGGTACAGCAGTTCGCGATACAAGTCATAACCCAAGATGCTCACAGCCACGAGAATCATCCCGAGGCCACCGGCAATCAGCAAGTACCTCAACGCCAGCATCGTCGTTCTCCTTGTGAGGTTTCCCTCAGCGCTTCTGCCCTGGTTTCACCGCGACCGCCTGCCGGGCCAGCTTTCCCGAAGCAAAGAACAGACGGAACACTTGCCCGAAGATCAGTTCTTCTGCCAGCAACGCCACCGCCAGCGAGAAGATCATTCCTGCCACCACTGCCATGAATGTGATTGCCATTTGCATGATGTCCTCCTGAGACTTCAGCCTTTCATCCCAACTCTTGCTCAAAACTATTGACCGGCGTCCTGTGTGGGCACTTGCGCCTGCAGCCACAGTCGCATCGTCATCGTCGCTCGCCGAAAATGTCCGCGACCTGCTCGTCGCGCTCTCCGTGAATCTCAACCACATCGCCGACTCGCAGCATCGCTGAACAAGCGCTCTATGTCGCGATTGCGCAACCGGATGCACCCGTGCGACGCCGCGTGTCCGATCGACCGCGGCGCGTTCGTGCCATGAATCCCATAACCCTTCTGGCTCAGTCCCACCCATCGCGTGCCCACGGGATTGTCTTTGCCGCTCGGGATCACCGTGCCAGGGTGGTAGTAAGTAGGATTTGTCACGCGGCTGACGATTTGAAATTCGCCGGTCGGACTCGGACTCGCGGGAGCACCCACCGCGACGTTGAACGTGGCGAGGACGGTTCCATCTTCTACAACTGCAAGTTTGCGGTCAGGAATGCTGACGACTACGATCCGCTCACCGCGAGGAGTGGCTAGATCTGCCGTCTGCGCGAACGAAGGAACTGCCAGAGCAAGAGTCGCTAGCGCTACGATCGAACCTAGAGTCGCTCTGCTTCCCATGGCCGTTCCCCCTTGTGAGTTGCCTTGCGTTCATGCAAGAGGCATCACGAGGACCAAAGCTTATCTGGTTGATAATGCAGGTGTTAAATTGGCAAAAGGAGAAGGCTGGAGTGTGGGGACGAACACGGTGTGTCAACCGATACACAGTATTCCGAAAAACTTTGTCGCGGACATGGATCGGGTGGTTTAGGGAGAGATGAACAAGTGGCTAAGAAAGCATTGGGGAGGTGGGGAGGGCCTAATTTCTGAAGCCTTCAAGCGCCCGGCCGCTGCCGTCTGGGGTAACGGCTTGTGGGGTTCTGTGGGTGCGGCCGGGCGATCTTTATGACTAGAAGGCCTAGTTCAATTGTGCCTATTTAAGCCCTGTCGTCCTTCAATTTCTGTGACCGCGGTCACAGTTCCGCGTGATTGAGAGCATGCTCCCCACCGTCCGCGCCTGGTTCCCTTCAGCGCCTCATTCGATTTTGTCGACGCACAACTGCGTGTGATGGGAATCACGGTCTACGCCCGCCGCCCTTCTTACACTCGTTCTTGAGCGAGCCGGAAGGGCTCATTTCATTCTGGAGATTGATTCATCATGGCCTATGTAATCACCGACAACTGCATTAAGGACTCTCTCTGCGTCGAGGTTTGTCCCACCGATTGCATCCACCCCAAGCAGGATGAGCCCAACTTCGAAGCCTCGACTCAGATGTTTGTCGACCCCGAAGGCTGCATCGATTGCGGCGCCTGCATTCCCGCTTGCACCTCCGACTCAATCCATGCCCTCGAAGATGTACCCGAGGACAAGAAGGAATTTATCGAGAAGAACGCAGCCTTCTACAAGCACTGATTCTTGTGAGATGTGCCTGTTCCACTCTGCAATTGCCGGGCGTTGGATGCAAGGTCAACCAGCCCTCTCCAACGCCCGGTTGTTGTCTAGACCTGCGTTATCAGCCATTCTCGTTGACTTCGACCGTCGTGCCCCGCTATCGTTGCGGGCGCAATGAATATTGTCAAAGCGACGCGCCAGTTTGAAGATTGGCTCGGCCGGCACACCGACCTCGTCGCGAAGGACCTGCGCCTCAAACATGCCAACATGAAGGCTGCGGTCTTCCCATTTCTGCGGGCCACCTTCTATCGTTGGGCGCAAATCTGGCCGAAGGTATGTCCCGATCTTGCGAAGGCTCCTCAGGTTTTGGCAGTCGGAGACCTGCACGTAGAGAACTTCGGCACGTGGCGCGACGCAGAGGGCCGTCTGATCTGGGGCGTCAACGACTTTGACGAAGCTCACCCCCTGGCCTATGCGAACGATCTGGTCCGTCTGGCTGTGAGCGCTCACCTGGCCTCCGAAGCCGGCCACCTGACGCTCAAGCATAAGGATATCTGCGATTCCGTTCTTGAGGGTTATCGCGAAGGCATCCGCGATGGGGGACTGCCCTTTGTCCTCGGCGAGAACCACGAGTGGCTGCGCCAGATCGCCGAGAGCGAACTTCGCGATCCCGTCCACTTCTGGGCGAAGATGGATGCCCTGCCTACAGTGAAAGGTGACGTCCCCATCAGCGCCCTCGATGCACTCGAACACCTCATGCCCGCCCGGGACATTTCTTTTCGGATCGCCAGCCGCGTGGCCGGTCTCGGAAGCCTCGGCCATGCCCGCTACGTCGCAATTGCCGATTTCCGCGGAGGCAGAATTGCCCGTGAAGCCAAAGCTCTTATCTCGTCCGCGTGCTACTGGGCCAAGGACTACGAAGGTCCACCGGACATTCTCTATCAGACGATCATCAGTCGAGCCGTTCGCTGTATGGACCCCTTCGTCCAGTTGCGCGGACGCTGGATCGTTCGACGCCTCAGCCCTCACTGTTCCCGGATCGAACTTGCTACCCTACGGGCGCCTGGCAAGGAATTGCGCCTGCTCCGTGCCATGGGATGGGAAACTGCGAACATCCATCTTGGGACGAAGACCGCCCGCAAGCCTATTCTTTCCCACATGCAAAAGCAGAAGGGGAGGTGGCTGCACGAAGCAACCCTGGAGATGTCGAAAACAGTGGGCGAGGATTGGAAGGCTTGGAGAAAAGACGGCTATGCGTAGGGCGCGACTGCCCTGACTGTTTGAAGTACGGCGCTAAGCCACCCCACTGTGGGCAGTCCCTGCCGCCGCAGCCGCGCTCACCTGCGGTCGTCTCAGCGGAGCCAGGGCAATCCCTCGGTCACGATCATAGACGAGAGTCCACTGCTGAGCACAATCGTCACACAGCCAGTAGTGCTCGACACACCGTTGCTGCTGACGCGCGCGGACAAAGGGAGGCACGGCAGACTCCCCCGGCTTGGTTACGCGGTCGGTCTCCACCAGAAACAATTTACCTTCTCGGAGCCGGAGAAACGGTTTGCAGCATTGGGAATTGGCACATCGGCTAAGCATCTTCTCACTCCAGAAATTCTCGACGGGCAAGGACTCAAATCAACAGCATGTTGCTTGCCACAGGACTCGACGGGGAACTACTAAGCACTCGCACGGGGTTATCACTCGTGAATCGATTCTGTCTTGGCTGTTTTGCCGTCTAATCGGCAACACTGCCGAAGTCTCGTCCCGTTTCCTTGCTTGTGCTCGGTTGGGCCAGATACCATTCAATCCTATGCCTACGGTCCTGCTCTGTCCGCCGAATTATTTCGATGTCGTCGATCAGAAAAACCCGTACATGTCGAGAGAATCCGCAGTGGATCGGGCGAAAGCACGCACTCAATGGGAAATGCTGTGTAGTGTTTTGCAGCATAACGGATGCGACATCGAAACCGTCGATCCAGTCGAAGGCCTCGAAGATATGGTCTTCGCTGCAAATCAGGTTTTCGTCGGCCAGAAAGCTGGATACGGAAAATTTGCGGTCCCCAGTCGCATGGTGTACTCATCCCGTCATCGCGAAGTCCCTTTTTATGCGGACTGGTTCCGCGCGCACGATTATCAACTGATCGACCTCGACTACGGTGACGACTACCTCGAAGGCCACGGCGACTTACTCTGGCATCCCGACGGTTCCCGGATCTATGCGGGCTATGGTTTTCGCAGTACACTCGGCGGCGTAGAGAAATTTGCCGCCGCGATGTCCAAGATGGGAATCCCCGTGGTGCCTCTGCAATTAGTCGATCCTTATTGCTACCACCTCGACACCTGCCTGTGCCCGCTGAACGACGAGGCAGCGCTGATCTTTCCCGGCGCCTATCTCCGCCGAGGCTCTCGCGTCTCTTCATACCTTCTGGAAGCGCGTTCATCTCCTCACCGCCGATGAGGCTCATCGCTTCATGGGCAACGGAATCGTCGTCAACGGCAGCTACATCACGCCCCGCGTGAGCCCCCAGTTGGAGACGATTCTTCAGCAGGAAGGATTGACCCCGGTGATCGTCGAAACCTCTGAGTTCGAAAAGGCGGGCGGTAGTTGCTTCTGTATGAAGATGTTCTTGCCGTAGATCCGGTAACGTGTGCACTGCGAGCAATGAGCGAAACGAATGTCGATCAACATGGCCGTCTCAATCCTGTCGCGCGCATCCCGCGGCTGCGCGTTCTGGCCTGGTCAGGCGACCTTCTCTATGCATCGCGTGGCTACCACGTGCTTCGCGCGCAAATTCAAGTTTCTTCCCGTAGCCTGACGTGGCAACCCGTAGCCCGATTCCGTCCAGCTGCGCGCCGGCTCCTCTCGGTAATGAATGGCCTCACCGCGCGCTTATTTCGCGATGGCTTTCACGCACTCGCGGTGCTGCCGTCCGGCGGACTCGTCGCCGCTGTGCCGGGCGCAATCGTCACACTTCGGCTCCGGCGAAACCGAATTTCACTGCACGCACAACATTCTTCGGGGCACACGTCCCCTCCACATCACTGCGGTTCCCGACGGCGCAATCTATTGGGGAGAATATTTCGACAATCCGCGCACGCGAGGAAGTCCACATCTACGCCTCCACCGATGCCGGCGAGACGCTGGAGCGTCGCCTACACTTTTCCCAAAAACTCCATCCGTCACATCCACAACATCGTGCACGATCCTTGGGGAGATTGCCTCTGGGTCTTGACTGGAGACTACGCTGACGAATGCCGGATCCTGCGCGCTACCTGTGACTTCAGTCTGGTCGATCCCGTCTTGCAAGGCCAGCAGCAGGCGCGCGCGGTTGCCGCCATTCCTACCAAAGACGGCCTCTACTTTTCTTCCGACACGCCGCTCGAACCCAACTACATCTATCGTCTGGACCGCCAGGAATCGCTGCTGCAAGTTGCGCCGATCAGCAGTTCATCGATCTACGGATGCCGCGTGGGACCCCACGTGTTCTTCTCCACCATGGTGGAACCCAGCGAAGTGAACCACGATCAGCATGTCCGCCTCTATGGGGGCTCGGGCGCAAGGGCTCATGACTGGCATTTGTTGCACGCATGGCAAAAAGACCCCTGGCCTATGGGTCTATTCCAGTACGGCAATGCCTTCATGCCCGACGGCGACAACACCACTCCGTTTCTTGCATTAACCACGGTCGCCGTCGAATCCGACGACCAGGTCACATTGCTGTATTCCGTAGAACCGTAACTCAAAAATGTGGGAACAGCCTTGGTCTGGTGTCCGTCGGGCGAAGCTTCGACAGTCGGGCAAAATCGGCAAAAAGGCTTCATCGGTGGACTGCCTCGCGCCCTGCCGTAATATGGATCGAGAAATCATTCACGATCCCTTGCCGAGTCTCAGCTACTACCGACGCATCTTCAGCGCCTATCTCCTCGGAGGCAAAAGCCATCTCACCTTCTGGCACGAAATTCCCGCAGAAAATCCGAACGCAAACACGGACGAACTCGGCGATTACTACATGCTCTTCGCCGAGAAGGCGGACTATCAAGGTTCCTACGATTCCGTCGGCGTTCCGCAACTCGATTATCACGGCAAGATCGGCCTGCAGTACAACCCCATAGCGATCGCGCAGTATGGCTTGGGCAATTACAACCTGTACCGCCGCACGAACGACCCGGAGCGCCGCCGCAAATTCCTTGTAGCCGCCGACTGGCTCTGCCTTCACCTCGAACAGAACGCCAAAGGACTCTCCGTCTGGAACCATCACTTTGACTGGGAATACCGCGACACGCTAAGGGCCCCATGGTATTCAGCGCTGGCGCAAGGGCAGGGAATTTCTGCGCTGGTTCGGGCGCACAAAGAATCCGGGGATGCCCGCTATCTGGAAGCCGCGCGTCGTGCTTTGGCTTGCTTCTACGTGTCGACCAGAGACGGCGGCGTCGTCTTCACCGACGAATTCGGCGACCTGTGGTTCGAGGAATACATCGTCTCTCCACCCACGCACATTCTCAACGGATTCATCTGGGCATCCTGGGGCATCTACGATTACTTTCTGGCCACGAGAGACAGCTCGGCCCGAGAATTGTGGTCACGCGCGGTGCGGACGATGCTGCACAACCTCGACCGCTACGACTTAGGGTTCTGGTCGCTCTACGAGCAGTCGAGCACGCGCCTTCCGATGGTGGCCAGCTCCTTCTATCACCAGTTGCACATCGTTCAGTTGAGAGTGATGCATCGCCTGACTGGGGAAGTGGCCTTCGCCCAAGTCGCTGACCGCTGGGAGAGTTATACCCGAAGCCGTCTCAAACGCACTCGCGCCCTTTGCTACAAGAGCGCGTTCAAACTCTGTTACTACTAGAGCTTATCTAGCGAATGTCTGATAGTGGGAAGGCCCTGCGCATGGACACTGCGCGACCCAAACCCGGGAATCAGCAGGCCAGTTGATCCCGGGTGATTTTCAGGCCGGGGAGGTTCCCTAGAGCCGTGACGGCTACGGATTCCGTCTTGAAGAATTCGTTGGCCAGGCTCGTCAGGTCGTCGGCGGTGACGGCTTCGATTCTTTCGATCAATTCGTCGAGGTCGTAGAAGCGGTCGAAATACATTTCCTGGCGCGCGAGATTCGACATGCGCGCGGTGCTCGATTCGAGCGAGAGCATCAGGCTTCCTTTCAGCTGGGCCTTGGAACGCTTCAGTTCTTCTTCGGGCACTGGCTCGGCTTTGAGCTTGCGGAATTCGCCGACCACGGACTGCACAACTTTGGCGGCGGATGCGAGAGAGGTGCCGGCGTAGACGGCGAGGCATCCGGTATCGCGGTAGGGATTGAGGTCGCTGTAGATGGAGTAGGCCAGGCCTTGGCGCTCACGGATGTTCTGGAAGAGGCGAGAGCTCATCCCTCCGCCGAGCAAAGTGTTGAGAATGTAGCCGGCGTGGCGTTTTTCGTGCGCGATGGGATGCGCCGGTACACCGAGACAGAGTTGCACTTGCTCGAGCGCCTTTTTGTTGCGCAGGATGATTCGGGAGACAATTTTGGGCGCGGTCGAGTGAAAGCCGTTCTTCATCGGTTTCATATGCTCGAAGGCCTTGGTGACCAAATCGACGAAGCGGTCGTGATCGAGATTGCCCGCGGCAGATACGATGATGTTGCCAGGAGCAAAGCGGTGAGCGTAGGCTTCCACAACCGAAGGGCGCTCGAAGCGCTTGACGGTTTCTTTGGTTCCCAGGATCGGCTTGCCCAGCGGATGATCTTTCCAGAAATTCTGGGTGAAGATTTCATGGACGAGATAGTCGGGATTATCTTCGTCCATTTTGATCTCCTCCATGATGACGCCGCGCTCGCGGGTAATGTCGGCGGTGTCAAACACGGGGTTTAGAACCAGATCGCTGAGAATGTCGAGCGCGGTGGGAACGTGCTCGTCAAGCACTTTGACATTGAAGCAGATGCATTCCTTGGCGGTGAAGGCGTCCATGTTACCGCCGATGGAGTCGACTTGGCGCGCGATTTCTTCCGCTGTGCGGTGTTTGGTCCCTTTAAAGACCATGTGCTCGATGAAATGAGAGATGCCATTCCATTCGGGGTCTTCGTCGCGCGATCCAGTCTGGAGCCAGATACCGATTGAAGCGGAGCGGATGTGCTGCATCTGCTCGGTGATAACGGTTAGACCGTTGGGCAGCTTTTGGCGACGAATATTGCGGACTTCTTTGGTCATTGCTTCCTGTATGAATACTACTTGGTAAACTCCGCGGAACTGGCTATAGATCGATATACTATTCTGACATAGCGACGGTGGGCGTGCGAGAATAGTTTAGTTGTTTAGAATCAGTCGGTTATGCGGTCTCGGGATGGGTGGCTGAAGGTCGGGCGGCAGCTCTCTTCCGATTGTCGGCAAGCCGACAATCTTTGATTCGGCTCTTGAGGGTCATGACAAATCCGACACAAATCGCGTTGCTGGGGATGGATCGGGCTGAGTTCTCTTCGCTCGTTGATAGCGTGGGTGAGCCCGGCTACCGGGCGAAGCAGTTGCTGGAGGCGGTGTACCGGCAGCGAGCCGAGTCGATCGAAGAGATCTCGACCTTGCCACAGATCCTGCGGGCAGAGCTCTCGGAGAAGGGAGTCTCGGTTGGGCTTCCCCGGATCGAGCAACGATTCGTGTCCCAGGACGGCACGGTGCGGTACTTGATTGCGTTGGCGGACGGCCAGACAGTGGAGACCGTATGGATGCCAGAGGGCGATGGCGGCGAGGCTGGGGACGGGAGCGAGGCGGGAGAACAGGCGGAACGATTTACGGAGAGCTCCGGGGATCCTTCAGGGGCTAAAGCGTTATCTGAAGAAGAGCGTGTCTCAGGGCTGAAGGGGAGCGTCCGCCAGAAGCAGGGGCAGAATCCGGGGCGGTCGACGATTTGCATTTCCAGTCAAGTAGGGTGCGCGGTTGACTGTCAATTTTGTTTGACCGCGCTGCTGGGGGTAAAGCGCAATCTCACGGCGGGCGAGATTGTGGGACAGGTTTGTGCTGTGCTTAAAGATCAAAATGTTTCTCCACCCGAAGATCGCATCAACCTTGTGTTCATGGGTATGGGCGAGCCATTTCTAAACTATGAGAATTTCGTGAAAGCGGCACGGTTACTGGTCGAGGAAGTCGGTATTGCAGAGCGTCGGATGACGGTGTCAACGGCGGGTATCGTGCCGCGCATCCATGACTTTGGCGAAGAGAAGATCCGGCCAAAGCTGGCGATTTCCCTGAACGCTTCGAACGATGCTCTGCGCACGCGGTTGATGCCGCTGAATAAGAAATGGAATCTGGAGATGCTGATGGCTGCCGCGAGGGCGTATCCCCAACGCCCTCGGGAGTGGATCACGTTTGAGTACGTGCTGCTCGGCGGGGTAAATGATGCGCCGGAGCATGCAATGGAAGTGGCAGAGTTGCTGCAGAGGAATGCGATGCAAAGTGAATTTGATCGCATTGAATCCCGGGCCGGGGATCGAGTTTTCGACTCCTGATGCGGAGCGGGTCGCGGTGTTTCAAACGACTCTGCGGCAGGCGGGAATCCCGGCATTCTTGAGACGTCCGCGCGGGCGGGATATTTATGCGGCGTGTGGCCAGCTCAAGCGTACGGTTGAGATTGCCAAAGCACCGGAACTGTAGACGCCTTTGGCTTGACCGAAGCAGATGCGGTTACGGGAAGCTCTACGCGAAGAACAATTGCCCCATCTTCGCGGCGCTGACGTGAAATCTTGCCACGATGCTCCTGCAAGATGCCTCGGCATGCGCTGAGGCCCAGGCCGTCTTCGGGATCCATGGGCGAAGATGGATGGGCGCCAGGCAGTGGGGAAGGCATCGGCTCCGTCGTGATTTGGAGAGCAGAAGTGCCAGCCTGACACTCTGTGCTGACGGTCAATATGCGGCCGCCGCGATCGCTCAGGACGTGCAGGCAGTTTGCAATCAGCTGCAGGCAGACCTGAAGCAACTGGTTGGAATCCCCCACGACTTTGAGGAGAGAGGGGTCGAACTGCGTGCGGACTTCTATTTCAAGAGCTTCCCACTGAGGCTGCGTCAATTTGACGGCGGTCCGGGCCAGAGTATTGAGATCGAGGGGGGTCTTGGGTGCGGGAGCCTGCCGGGCAAAGCTGATAAGGCTGGCAACCAGCGACTTGGTGCGACGGACGTACTGACCGATCTTTGCGGCGAGAGGTTGTTGTTCGGCAGTGAGAGGCGTGCTCAGTAGCATATCTGAATAACCCAGCATGGCGGTGATTGGGTTATTGAGCTCGTGTGCCGCGCCACCCACTAACTGTCCAATGGATGCCAGTTTTTCCGACTGAAGGATTTGCGCTTGCAGGCGTTTCAAATTGTCGAAGGATCCGCGCGAATGATTCAGCAGGCGAATCAGTTCTCGATCGAGGAGATGCTGGCGCAGGAAAACCATCATCCCCATAGAAAAAGCTGCTAGTAAAGTCAGCGCGAGGCGAAACAGGCGAACCCGGGAGGGTACGCCGCGATCGGATATGGCCCAAGCGGCGAAGAGGGGCAACGAGAACACCGCGATCATGCTGAAGCGAGCGACCCATACACCGTAAAGAGTGGAGACTTCGCGGGCATCCCGGGCCGGTTGCTCTGCTCGGGTCCGCAAGCCGATCCAGGTGAGCCATGCCATCGCAGCGACCATGGGAATATCGTAGAGGCTGCCGCTGTAATACAGTTTCCGGGCGATGGCCCAGTTCGCGACAGTGGAACTGGACGCATAACAGAGGCTCATGCCGAACAAGCCGGCGTAAAGATTTTTCCATGCACCTTTACTGGTGATCCAACTGGCCAGGAGGCTGATCAGAAACGCGATTTCTTCGGTGACATACACTGCGTTGAGATGGCGATTGTACGCCTCGACATCGGCGACGACGTACTGCCAGGGGATCACGATGAGGACGTAGAGATAGAACCACCAAACAACCAAGAGAGCGAAATCGAGACGCCCCACGCGGGCTGAATATTCGTCGCGCGGAACATGGGGACGGACCGCGAGTGCCGCCATCAGCGGAACGATGTGCAAGAAAAGAATAATGTCGCCGGCGAACAGGTCAGGAACGTCGCGGCGCAGAATCACTTCGTAGTACGTCCAAAGCAGTTGATAGGTGAGCCAGAAAGAAATTCCCAGGGTAATCAGCGACCAGAACAGGCGAATTCGCCCACTGGAACGGAGAACCAGCGGCAGGAATGCGGCCGCTCCGGACACTAAAAGAAGACACTGGACGATGTCGCTGAAAGCGGTCAGCTGAAAAGATCGTGGGCTGGAAAGGGCAGCAAGAAAGAAGGCCGCCAATAATCCGGCGACCGCCGCCAGCCAAAGATGGAAACGCTTGCTCAAGACACTCCTCTGAAGCCATTCTAGACGGGAATGTAGAGCCGCATCGATTACTGTAGTAACCTAGGCAGCATTGCGGCGGGTTGCTTGCGAGGGGTGTACACCAGAGTCTCACTTGCTGGTAAGCTTTTCTTATTCAATAATATGCAGCGAAGCCGCCACTCGGAGAGGGATGAACTCGAGTGAATTCTCGCGTTGAGCGCTATCGACAATCCTGGCGCCTAAGAATCGAGCCCGATCCGGGCGAAACGCGCCGCATTGAGCGGTGGCTGGCGACCGCTCGCGTGTTTCTGGCAGTGTCCACGTTGGTGGCGATCCGGATGGATCCTACCGAACTCGGGAATTCGTGGGCCGCTTATGGGCTGTTCGTGTTTTATTTGGCAAACGGCATCCTGATCCTCATGCTTTTGCGCCGAAGGCAGGAGTCGACCGCTGGTTTTCGTCTGTTGGTCCATGCGGGTGACGTAGCCTGGCCGGCGTTAATTTCAATCTTTGCGGAGGGGCCCAGAACTCCATTTTTCCTTTTCTTTTTCTTTGTACTCGCGGCGGCCGCGTATCGCTGGGGACTCTGGGAAACGTTGGGCACAGCTGCCGCGGAAGTTGCGCTGTTGTGGATCGAGAGCTTCGTTCTGATCCACGTCTGGCTGGGCCCTGGAGGATCCGCGACCTGGCGTGCCTTGCTCGGCCTGCGAGTGAATGCGGGAACTTTTGAACCGCAACGCCTGTTTATGCTGTCGATTTATCTGCTGGTAATGGGGTTATTGCTGGGCTATCTGGCAGAGCAACAGAAACATTTGCGAGCGGAAAAAGCGGTCGTGACTGGGACTTTGTCCCGCGTGCGGGTGGAAGCCGGCCTCACCGGGACAATTGAGCAAATCTTCCGTGACGCCATGTCGAGGTATGGGGCGTCGAGAGCCGTGGTGGCGTCTCAGGAATCGCACAGCCACCGGGTCTTCGTCGGAGAATTGAGCGGGGAGAACGGTCGCGGGACCGCGGAGTTTCGCTGGCTGGAATCGGGCTCGCGAGATGCGACAACCTATCTGGAGGATTTCCCTGGAGAGGTTTGTTTTGCTTCGATCGATGGCGATCGTTGGAAGACCCTGGCGCTGGATGACGGTGGCCACCAAGTGACGGTGACCAATCTTGCACCAATTTCTCAGCTGCGGCAGGCGCAGAGTTTTGATTCTCTGGTGACAGTTGCCTTTCTCTTTGGGAGCGAATGGAGAGGGCGGGTCTTCCTGTTCAATCCCTCGTGGAGGGGTGAGAAGCAAGAGGAGTTGCGCTTCTTGTTGGATCTGGTGCACCAGGTCGGTCCGGCTGTCTACAACGTTTATCTTCTGCACCGGTTGCGACGGCGGGCGGGAGCAGCCGAACGTGCACGGTTTGCGCGGGAACTACACGATGGCGCCGTGCAGTCGCTGATTGCGGTAGAGATGCAGGTGGATGTGTTGCGGCGGCAAGCGGACGCCGGCAAGCCAATCGGATCGGAATTAGGCCGTATTCAGGGATTGTTGCGCGAAGAAGTGCTGAAGCTGCGGGAACTGATGCAGCAGATGAAAGCGATCGATGTGGACGCGCAACGCCTGCTCGGGGTTTTGAATGACACGGTGGAGCGATTCCAGCGGGAGACGGGAATCAGCGCGCGATTCGTCACCGACCTGGAAGAGTTGGACATGCCGCAGCGGGTATGCCGCGAGGTCCTTCGTATTGTCCAGGAAGGACTGGTCAACGTGAGGAAGCACAGCGGAGCGCGTCATGCGCTCGTACGTCTGGCATCGAACTCGGAAAAGTGGAGCTTATCGTTAGAGGACGATGGCAAGGGATTGCCATTCGGGGGCCGCTATAACCAGGACCAGCTGGAAGAAGCTGGAAAGGGCCCGATGATCATAAGGGAACGTGTACGTTTGATTGGCGGGGAACTCACTGTAGAATCAAATCCCGGACAAGGAACGCGACTGGAAATCAGTGTGCCGCGTAATGGGGACGTGCCTCATGAACTTTAGAAAACCGCAATCGGTTCGATTGGTGATTGCCGATGACCACCCGATCTTCCGCGACGGCTTGCGCCGGCTGCTGGAGGCGGAGTCGGACCTGAAGGTTTTAGGAGAAGCGTCGGACGGCGCCGAAGCGGTGAAGCTGGCAAAACAACTGAAGCCCGACATCCTCTTGCTGGATTTGGCGATGCCAAAGCATCCCGGTCTGGAGGCCCTGCGGGATTTGAGCATGCCGGCAAATGCTACTCCGGTGCGGGTGATTCTATTGACGGCGGCAGCGGAAAAGAGCCAGATCGTGGAAGCGTTGCAGTTGGGCGCGCGCGGGGTGGTGCTCAAAGACTCTGCCACACAGCTCTTGCTGAAGGCGATTCACACAGTGATGGCGGGGGAATATTGGGTGGGACGGGAGAGCGTCTCGAACCTCGTTCAATATTTGCGAACCTTGATGCAGTCTTCGCATGACGAAGCTCGGCAGAAGAAGTTCGGATTAACCCCGCGAGAACTGGAGATTGTCTCGGCGGTCGTGGCGGGGTACTCCAACAAGGAAATAGCCGAATACTTCAAAATCAGCGAAGATACAGTCAAACATCACCTCAGCAATATTTTTGACAAACTGGGCGTTTCGACGCGCTTGGAACTGGCATTGTTTGCCGTGAACCAGGCATTACCGCTCAAGAGTATCGCTTGAACTGCTGCGGCAATGATTTGAAGTAATTTCGAGGTAATCGTGTGGGTGGCACTTCGGTGCTATTGGCGGGCAACTGCACGAATACTAGAATTTCATTACCGACCAGCTTGGGAAAACTGCGGGTAGGGAAAGTGTAGCTTACGCAGCCCCTTCGGAAAGGGGCTGGGTCAGTGGAAGTGAGAAAAGAGGAGCCCCGTGGCCAAACGTTTACAGCAGCTCTGGAACGACGAGCAAGGACAGGACATTGCGGAATATGCAGTGATGTTGGCTGTTATTCTGGTGATCGTCGTGGGTACGATCCGGCTCATCGGATCGAATGCCAACAACGTGTTTTCTCAAGTCGGCAGCGCGATTCAGTAGGCAGCGATCCCGTCAATTCGCATAAAATTTTGCGCAGGCTACCCTGTAGCCTTTTGCGCACTCTCCCGCCTAATGTTGGCCGGTCCTTGCTTGATCCCTCACTAAGTTTAATTTCCCTGCGACCCTAGCTACTTCTGTTCGGCTTGCGAGGGCGACGATGTTGTAAGAGCCACCTTCTCAGTCGATCCTGTTGAAAATCGTGTCAGGTACGGGAAGAAGGGAGTAATCTCGAACTCCATTTTCTCGCGCGCGGAAGTGAGCGCGACGGGCTTCGCTTTGGAGAGTTCGACGTGATCCGTCCACGGATCCACTTTGATCCGCCCGCCCAGCGGGAGAGCCGCAATCTGATCGAGGCGCTTGGCGTCGAGTTCAGGAGCGGAGGCCAGCAACGTCGACATGCGGATGCTTTTGTTGGCGGCAAGACTGTTTCCCAAGTGAGGACGGATCAGGTGGGGCAGTTCAGGTCCCTTCTCCTGCAATGCCTTCAGAAACAATCCCGCGTTGCCCAACTTATCTTTGTAAGGCGAGTTCTTCAGAAGTTCGAGCGCTTTGGTATCGGCGGCCTCTTCGTCCGCGGTCGTGCGCTTGAAGTCGAGGCGCTGGAAAGACTCTTCGTCCGGGAAGAACAATTTGTCGTTGAAGGCGAGCTTGGTGTCGAAGTGATGTCCCAACACGATGTGGCTGAGTTCGTGAGCCAACACCATTGCTAAAGAAGCTTCGTCGGGAAGGACGTCCAGCAAGCCGCGACTGATGACGATGGTGTGGCCGATGGTGAACGACTCTAACGGGGAAGTCAGCAGGATTCGGCAGTGGATGTCGCCCTGCAGATCAATATTGTTGGTGACCAGCAAGTTGTTAACGACCGTAGACAGGACCTTGTCGACTTCGCCGGACGGAGCCAGCAAGCCAATCTTCTGGAGACGATCGACGGCGTTATCTTCCGCCTGCTTCTCCCACATTCGCTCGGCGACGACGGGAGTTGCGTCTGCGGCGGCAGCGCTTTGATCATTCACCGATTGTGGCGAGTCGATCAGGATCTGGGTGAACTCCTCGTTCTTGCCCAGGTTTTTCAGGTCGTATCCCCAAAGCCGCGTCTGCGCTTTGAAGTGGAGGGTCTTAGTCAGTCCGGTTTTGAGGTTCGATTCTTCGGTGTAGACATAGGCCGGGAGCCAGGTTCCTGGACGCATGTTCAGACGCCAGCTGTCGAAGTGGAAAAAGAAATTGATTTTGGGTTGCGGGTAGTATGTCCCGTTGAAGCGAACGATGTTGTAATCCTGGTCTTCCACCCAAATCCTGCCCATGAAGCGCGGAATTTTCTGGTCTTCGCGGGGCTGGACGTCAATGACCAGGCAACGGAGTTCGCCAAGAAATTCGCGGCGCACGAAGCTGAACTTGTAGTACTTCTTCTGAAAATCGGTGTCCAGCACCACCATCTGCGCAAAACCCATGGGCAGGAAGTGCAGGGAGTAGACCCCAGTTAACTTGGCGACCATGCGATGGCCGAATCCGGGCTGGCCAACGAAGGAGACGTCTTCGGGGCCATCGGTCATGTCGAGCCGGCCGAGGAAGTATTTGTCGTTGACGGGGATCGGGTTGCCTTCGCTGTCGTTCTTCAGATCTTGGAGGTAGGTCTCAACCAGGGGATGCATGTGACGCATCTGTGCCATGAAAAGGTGTTCCCGCTGAACGACGCGATCGAGTACTTCGTTGAGCGTGACCGCAGCTTGCGGGAGCGACTCGGCAGGTTGAGCGGATGGAGTGGCTGCGGCGGGTGGTCCGGACGGGGCACCCTCCGGACTTAATGCCGGTTGCCCCGCGGATCCTGGAGCAATCTGAGCAGTGACCGCAACGGCACAAGCCAACAAAAAAACAACCGCGACAGAACCCGAACGAACGATGCGCATAAGAACCTTCTGGGAGTCGATTACGCTAGCTGAAAAATGATGTGTAAAACGGCCGTCGAATCAGAGGGCTGGCCGTCTTTCTGGGCTGGTTTGAATCGGATCTGCTCAGCAGCGTGGACCGCCGCGTCGTCCAGACCATGCCCGAGTCCGCGAACTATTTTCACCACGTGGAGCCTACCGGAGGCCTCAAGAACGACCTCGAGAAGTACTTCACCCTCGATGTGTTTGGCGCGCGCTTCTTCCGTGTAGATGGGAACCGGCTTGGAAAGGATTTCCGCCGGAACAATTTTTGCCGCCGCTTGTGCAGCAGGACGTGACTGAACAGTCGGAGGGGCAGGAACATCGGCATCGCCGAATCCCGCTTGGCGGACAGTGCCGCCCTGCGCGGATGCGTGAGCATTGCCGCTCGCAACGCCGTTGCCGAATCCAGTGCTGGCTACTACGCCGCGAGCACCGCTTGCACCGCTTGTTCCATTGCCGTAGCCGGGTCCGGTGGGCATATCGAATCCGCCGGACTGCGCGATGTTGACTGCTCTAGTCTGCGTTGTTCTTGCAGGGACTCCGTTGGGGTCGCCGAAGCCTCCAGTCTGCACTTGCTGGGGAGTGCGCTCAACGGTCTGCGCGGCGGAGCTTCCAGTCGAAAAAAGATTTGTTCGAACGATTTGCTTCGGAATCACTGGCGCCGTCGAGGGCGGCAAAGGGTCAAGCTTCTTGGTTGCAATCTTCACTTCGGGAGCAGGCGCGTCGACGACCCTCGGCTTGGTCTGAGGCTGAGGTGCCGGCAAGCGCAATGTTGCAGGTGGAGGATCGAGCCTGGCCACGAGAACCGGCTTCGGAAGTTGCCGCTGTGGCGAGTGATTCACCGGCACCGGAGTCGGAACCAGTTCGATGGCGTGATAGTCCTTCTTTGGGCCTTCGAGAATCTCGGGGTGGAGTACAGGGATCCAGACGGCAATCGCAATCACCACTGCCTGTGTGCCGTAGCTGAATACAAAATCCGACCACGGCATCTTCCACTGCGGGAGAGACGAAAACAAACCTGATTCAGTCGGGGGCGACGACATAATTCTGATAACTCAATATCCAAACACCGATTTCAGTGTAAAAGTTTTCTTTCGTCTTCAGACTACAGAGATCTCTGTAGTCGGGTCCCACTTAAAGTGTACTATTCCGTCGTGGGTAATGCACGAGAAAGGCCATTAGGCTGCCGCCGCGAGCCTTCTGTAAGTTTCTGTTAATCAATGAGTTGCGGGACGGTAATTGGCTGTGCGCTTCTGCCTAAGGTGGAGGACGCAAAAAACTACACCCTACTAGGGATAGATTTCCGTACCCGATGAGTCCTAGCAGCGCACGATTTTGGAGTCTTCAATTCCCTTGGGGTGCATTGCGGGTGTCGACCACCAACTGGCTTTCCTGAACAATGCGGCGATAGTCGTAATCAGAATGGTCCGTCACGATGACAATGCAGTCACACTGGTTTAGATCCTTCAACTCCGAACACTTCATTTGCAGATCGTACTTGCGACCTTTACCAATAAACGGGAAGTAAGGGTCGTGGTAGCTGACGTGGGCTCCATCTTTTTGCAAGAGTTCGATGATGGTGAGGGCCGGCGACTCGCGCAGGTCGTCAATATCTTTCTTGTACGCCACGCCGAGCACAAGCACACGCGAGCCATTCACGGCTTTCTTGTGGCGGTTTAGAGCTCCGGACACCGAAGAAAGAACGTGGTAGGGCATGTTGTTGTTGATTTCACCGGCCAGTTCAATAAAGCGCGTTTGGAAATCAAATTCTTTGGCTTTCCACGAGAGATAGAAGGGATCGATCGGGATGCAGTGGCCTCCCACACCCGGACCAGGATAGAACGGATGAAAACCGAACGGCTTGGTGGAAGCGGCATCGATGACTTCCCAGATATCGATTCCCATTCGCAAGCACAGAAGTTTCAGTTCGTTGACCAGAGCGATGTTGACGCAGCGGTAGATGTTCTCTAACAGTTTGGTCATCTCCGCAGCGGCGGGAGACGAAACGGGTACGGTTCGATTGAAGATGGACCCGTATAGGGCGCCGGCAAGTTCCGAGGCTTGCGGGTTTAATCCACCAACGACTTTGGGGATGTCGCAGCGTGCAACGGTCGTGTTGCCGGGATCTTCGCGTTCCGGAGAGAACGCCACAAAAAACTCTTTCCCCGTTAGCGCTTCATTGCGGGCAGCTTTCAGGGCCGCACAGTTTTCCTTTTCTAGAATTGGAACCATCACCTCTTCGGTCGTGCCAGGGTAGGTTGTACTCTCGAGCACGACCAGTTGTCCCGCGCGCAAGTGAGGGGCAATGGCGTGTGTGGTGTCGGTAATAAAACTGAGATCGGGCTCGTGGTATTCATTCAAGGGCGTGGGGACGCAGATAATAATGGCGTCCATGCCGGTGAGTTGGGAATAATCGGCAGTTGCGGTAAAGCCGTGAGCTTTAGCGGACTGGATCTCCTCAGGCGCGATGCGGTAGATGTAGGAGCCGCCTTTGGCGAGGGTGTCAACCTTACGCGCATCAATGTCGAAGCCGGTCACCGGGAACTTTTGTTCGCTATAGAGCAATGCCAGAGGAAGTCCGACATAACCGAGGCCAATGATGCCTACGCGCGCCTGACGCTGGCGAATTTTAGTCTTGAGTTAATCAAAAGACGTGTCTACGGCGGAGGAAGGAGTCATGAGATTGTCCGGGATGAGGCGTAGATAAGAAGCATGAAAACACTCAATTCTAGCACCAACATGACGGGTGCCTTCGCCGTATCTGGCGGATGTGAAAGCCGGAAAACCGATTCGGGAGCCGGAGGGAGATTGCTGCGTTGACGAAAAGAACCGGACGAGTCTGGCTGTTCGGAGCTTTGCTGGGCGTGACGGCGATGACCCTCGCCGCGTACGCAGGCCGGTTTCTGGTGGTGGACGGACCGGTGCGATCGGACGTAATTCTGGTTCTCGCGGGGGAGACCGATGTCCGGCCGAACCGCGCGCTGCAGTTGATGCACAAAGGGTACGCCCCCCGTGTCGTCATCGACGTTCCAGCGGCAGCCAGGATCTATGACTCTACGCAACTTCAACTGGCTGAGAAATACGTTCGCAGTCTGCCAGAGGCGGCATCTGTGAGCATCTGTCCGATCATCGGACTCTCGACTCGGGAGGAAGCGCGCGATGCCGAAAGCTGCCTGGGCAGTGAAGGCGGCACGCGCATACTGATTGTCACATCCGATTTTCACACCCGCCGTGCGCTGAGCATCTTTCGTCAGGAGCTTCGTGGGAAGTCTTTCTCTGTAGCTGCGGCTCACGACGAGACCCAGTTCGGAGTTCGTTGGTGGACTCACAGGCAGTGGTCCAAGACCTGCCTGGAAGAGTGGCTGAAAGTGCTGTGGTGGGCTGCGTTGGAACGGTGGTACTGAGCAGAATCCCTGCCCGTAGCGGAAAGCGCGGAAGTAACGATCGATAAGTTTTCCACTGGAAAACGATCTCGCTAGCACAAAAGGCATTGACTGCCAACAACGAGGAGGGTACGATTCGAAGCAAGGTCACCAGAATAGTTATTAACGGAGTGTGGGAATGGGCAAGTCCGCGTTTCGCGGTATGGTTAGTTGCGTGCTGATGATTCTATTCCCCGGTTCGTTGTTCGCGGCCGATACCAATCCGGCCATGCTTTACGTGAATGGAGCCGCCTGGGTGAATGGCGCGCACGTTCCTCGTCCGTCCTCCGCAATTTTTTCTGGGGACCTCCTGCAAACGCGTTCCGATTCCGTTGCAAAAATCAACGAGCCTGGGGCAAGCATCACGATTCTGGCCGACTCGCTGGTGCAGTTTCAGGGACTCTCGGTGGATATTGAGCACGGCGGCGTGAATGTCGCGACTTCAAAGGGAATCGCGGCGACAGCCGGAGATGTGAAGGTGTTCCCTGCGTCGGACTCGTGGACAGAATTCAATGTCACCGACGTCGACGGAACCGTAAGAATCCATGCCAGTAAGGGTGATCTCACCATCAGCGACGGTAAAGATGTGTTTCAGTTGGCCCAAGGTGGCGACAAGAGCTTGGACGAGTCCAATCCTGCTTCTGAGAAGGACAATAAGAAAAAGAAGAATAAGAAGCAGCAGACTGGAGCGGCTCCCGCAGCCGGCGGAGGAATTATGAATTCTCCAGTCGTAATAGGCGTTGCGGGTGGCGCCATTATTGGAGTTACCACATGGGTGCTGGTAAAGAACGACAATCCTGCAAGCCCGACCAAGCCGTAATCTAAATACGGCGCCGCCATTGAATCCCGCATAAAACTGAACCCGAGAAGGAACGACTCTCGCGGCCTAAGCACGCGACTGAGAACATTTTGCTCTCGAGTGCAACGCTGACGTCTTGCTGACGCGGCGGGACCTTTCCGCTAAACAACCTCAGAGGCGCGAAAGGTCTCTGCCGCATCGTCAGTAGCGGCATGTCTAGGTTTGCGAGATCGTTGCAGCAGCGGCGGCGCGGCAGCGGTAGTGCACAGGACATAAAAGAGGGCGGCATTTGCCGGAATCTGCAGGTTGAAGTCGAGCAAACTGTGAACCAAAATACCGGTAACACCGAGGATACAGGCCAACGTAGCCGCGCCATTCACGTCGGATGTCCAGCGTCCGATTTTCGGCAGTGCTCTGCGATAGAGCACGATCAGGAACCATACCATCATGCCGCCGCCAAGCAAACCCATCTCGCACAGAAGTTGCAAATAGTCGTTGTGAGCGTCATTCACAAAGAAGTTGGTATAGAAGGTTCGAAACTGAGGGTAAACGGTAGGAAAGGTTCCCAGCCCCCAACCCAGCACGGGCCTGCTACGGAACATGTGAAGAGCATCGCGGTCAATCGAAAGGCGCATACCGCCTGAGATCTCGGTGCGCGTTTCCGTGGAGATGCTGGAAACGCGTGAAGTCAGTTCCTTGCCGCCGAGCCAGATCAACAAGCCCACCAAAACGATCGCGAACGCCGATACGCCTATCGCAACCTGGAAACTTCTGCGCTGGCGAAGCAACATTGCAGCGAAAATCGCGAGTTCGACGGAAATGGCGAGCATGCCGCCCCGGGAGCCTGACAGGAACATGGTTCCGACCATTATGGCGGCCGCGATCCCGGCAGCCGTTCGCTCTTTCTCCCCCGCCAATCGAGTAAGGAATATGACCAGGGGAATGGGCACCAGGAGTTCCATCAATCCCGCATAGTGGTTGTGATTGACGTAAGGGCCATAGATCCAGCCACCCATCGTAGGTTGGCGGACCCAGTACAACTTACCGTTGGGTGCGACTCCCTGTACCAGGGCCAATGCGGCAATAGCAAAGCCGTAGAGAGTGAGAATCACGGCGATTTTGCGCGCCTGCGATGCTCGCAGCAGGGTCTGTCCCGAAAGAAAACAGAGCATGGCATAAGCGCAATACAACAGCGCTCCGGAGATAGTGTCGTGCCGGTATGCGCTGGCCCCCAGAACGATCTGTAACAGAATGAGACCCCCGAATCCTGCCATGGGAAGATACAACGAATTCCACTCAATGGTTAACTCGCCGGCAAGCCAATGCTTGCGCAACCACAAAAGCGAGAGGACTGCAGAACCTGCCTCGAGGATAAAAGTCGACCACGGTTCCACTGCGCCGAAGGCCACCGGACCGAACATCAGCAATCCGAACGTTCCGTAAAGGAGCAGGTCGTCAAGCCTCGCGAGCCGCGATTGGCCGTTCCAATCCATCGTCTTTTCATGAACTGTCATGAAATTGCTGTGTTCTTTGTCCGCGGACTATAGGCTTAGGATGGTTTCTTCATGAGACGAAAGTCGTCGACCCAGAGCTTACCACGGATGGGACTGCCCTCTGGAAGTCGCCGGATGTGCACTACGACCAGTTTGCAGTCGGACGAGGTGGTGAACTCGCCATCCACCGATTTTCGGGACTGCAAATCCTTCACGTCATCGCTTGGTTGCACCTCGTCAGTAGCTTTCAAAACATCACTCTCGTAATAAACTACCTGGCTGTACATGTCTTGAACTGTAAAATGCGGACCGCCGGCACCCTCTAATTCAGCGCCGTTCCTGTAATGTGCGGAGAATTCGTAGGTGGTGTTGGGCTCGACCGGAACGTACTGGTAGATCCCCGCGTCGTGGATTCCAGGTCCGTCGAACGTGATCATGAGGGAGCGCGGGCTATGCGGGTCTTTGGGATTGAGTGGTTGCAACGTCAGATTGACGCCGTGTTGTTTCTGATATTGCCAGTCGAAGCCTGCGTTCAACAGAGGCAGACTGAGTTGACTATTTACGATCAAGTTGGCGGGGGATGATAAGTAAGCAGAAAGGCCGAATCGATCAGCGCTCTGTTGCCACACCAGCACGGCCTGATCGACCTCCTTGCGCAGGATGAGAAACCGCAAATAATCGTAAACCTGGCGTTCCTCGAAGGGCTGGCGGCTTTGTATCAGCGCGTCCCAGACTTTAAAGGTAGCGGCCGTTTCGCTCTCAACTTGCGACACTTGGTCATGGACCTGCATCCGGGACGCCGTCTCAGCATCGGCGGCCAAAGATGACGCTTGGCGAAGCAGGCGGACCGCATCATTTTCGAGCAAGGTCAGAAACGCGATGTACGCGCTGCCGGTCGGCGGGACTACGTCGCGGAGCAATCGATCCGCATCAGGCTGGATGCGCCAGCAGAGCTGAATCGCTGCGCCCGCGAGGGTCGCATCGTTCGCGAGCACGACGCGAAATTCACGTAGAGCTTTATCGTTTTCGCCCTGAACCAAGTACAGATTCGCGGCCTCCCAAGCCACATCGGGCGTCGTAGAATCGGCCTGAATGGCGCGCTCCAGTGCGGCCGTTTGATTCGTTGTATCTCCCAAGACCTGATAGGCACTCGCTAAGTCGAACCAGTAGCGAGCGGAGTGGGGATTGAGTTGCACGGCCGCCCGGTATTGTCCAACGGCCGAGTCTGGATCGCGAGCGACCAAATCGTAGTATCGGCCTAGGTGATTGCGATATTCGGCATTGCCCGGGTCGAGCCATGCAGCCCTGGTGAGACTCTTTAGCTCGACCCGACTTCCCAGCCAGGAGGCGACGAACTGACGTGCCGCCAAGCCGACATACAGGAGTGCCAGCACGGCGGCAAAGGCTGCAGCCAACCACTTGCGAGCGGGAGTATTGAAAGGAATCTTCATGTTGTGTGGCTGGAAACGTTTCCGCTACGCGCTGCTCGATGACGGAGAAACTTCTTCTATGTCCTCGTTTTCGTCCCCGTGTCCCGACGAGTCCTCGTCGCGATAATAGCGCGCGTACTTGCCCTGGTATTCGTAATAGTAGTAGTAGTCCGGAGAACTGAGATCAACGGCGTTGAGCAGAACTCCCACCACCCTGGCGTTGACCTGCATGAGAATATCGCGCGACCGCCGCAAAGCTTGTTTCGTGGTTTGCCCGGAACGGATCACAAGCATGACGGCATCCGCACGCGGTGAAAGCACAACCGCATCGGTGACCGACAGCGACGGGGGCGTGTCAATCACAATATGGTCATATTGCTGGCTCAACTCAGCCAGCACATCTCTCATGTTCGACGATGCCAACAGTTCGGCCGGGTTGGGCGGAGGCGTTCCGGCAGGGAGTACAAAAAGATTTGGAAGGATCGCGGTGCGAGTGATGGTCTGCTCAAGCGTGCTGCTTCCGGTCAAAACGTTGCTCAAGCCGCTGTGCGGGCCCATGCCTAGCGTTTTGTGAATGCTGGGCCGGCGTAAATCGGCGTCAATCAGAAGGACTTTCACTCCCTTCTGTGCCAGCACTACGGCACAATTAATGCTGGTGGTCGTCTTGCCTTCCTGAGGCAAGGCACTCGTCACCATGATCACCTTCGGAGGAGCTCCGAGATTCGACAACAGCAGAGAAGTGCGCAAGGCGCGATAGGATTCCGCCATTTGAGACTGTGGCCTGACTTGAGTAACAAGTTCAACGGCTTCCTTGGAAGTGGCGATCACCAAGCGCTTGGGATTGGGGCCTTCGCGGGCCGACTTGGAGCCGAGAGGGATCATGCCCAGGGATGGCAAGCCGGAAATCAGCTGGGCCTGCTCCGTAGTGCGCACAGTGTTGTCCAACCCTTCGAGTAAGAAGGCGAGGCCAACCCCAGATGCCAGTCCCAACACTAAAGCAAACATCAGATTTCGCGGAATGTTCGGCTCGATCGGCGCGGACGGCGGAGCCGCAGTGTCGACAATACGGAAATTGTTGGACTTCAGTCCCGCCGAGACCCCCGCCTCCTTCAGCTTCTGCAGAAGTCCTTCGTAGAGTTGGCGATTGGTTTCTACATCCCGTTTGAGAATCGTGTACTCAATCGCACTCTCGTTGAGCTTGTTGGCTTCCTGCTTCTGCTTCTCAAGCGCATCGTGCAACATGCTCTCGCGTTGCAGGGCAGTGGTGTACTGGCCGCGAACCTTCGCGGCAATTTTCTTCATCTCTGCTTGAATTTGGGTGTCGATTTCCTTCAGTTGATTGTTCAACTGAGTGAGCTTGGGATAGGACGGTCCGAACTGGGTGTTCAAGTCTGCCGCCTGGATCTTGATGTCGGCCTGCTTAGAACGCAGCCCTTCAAGCAATCCTGAGTCAGATTGTGAGCCCGCGCTTGACTCATCCAGCGCGCTGGCGCTGGAAGCGATCGCGTTCGGATCTCCGGACTCTACCAGACGATACAAAGCTTCCTTGTCCATGCGCTCACTTTCGGCGGCGGTGAGCTGTTTGTTCAGTTCGTCCAGCTTCTCCATGGTGATGTTCTGCTTCTCATCGGTGCCCAGAATCTCGTGTTCCTTCTGATAACGCACAAGCTTTTCCTGAGACGTTTCAACCTTGATCTGCAGATCACTGAGTTGGCTCTTGAGCCATGCGGACGCTGCCATCGTCGAATCGAACCGGGATTTGAAGTTGTTCTCGACATAGGTCTGCATCAGCGTGTTCACGACCGTCGCAGCCCTTTGAGGATCGGGGCTACGGTAATGAACTTCGATGATGCGAGTATTCGGGACCAGAGTCGACCCGGAGACTTCCCTTGAAACCGATCCCACGGCGGCCGCCGCGAGCGCGGGATCGGCCTGCAGCGGATCGGGAGCAAGATCCAGGAGAAGGCGACGGAGGCGCTTGAGCAGCCAAGTCCGGGCCGCGGTCGAGATTGAGTTCCCGGATGACCTGGAGCGCCAGAAGATCGCTTTGCAGAATCTTGAGTTCCGTCTCCAATTCGGTGGGGTCGTAGTAGTCCAGGCTGAAGGTGGCAGAGTTCTGAAAGTTCAGACTGGCGTCGGGCTTGTTGATCTCTATGGTACCGCCAGCTTCATAGACCTTAGGCATTTTCAGGCTGGCAATCGCCACGACGGAAAAAATGCTGACCAGGCAGGCAAGTATGATCCATTTCCGCTTGACGCAAAATCCGAATTGACTCCCCGATGGCGGATTCCTGCGAAGGGAGATCGGGATAAAGACGCGGCCCGCCCGGCCGGCCCAAGTCCAGATTCTGGGTCGGCTGCAGTTCGCGAATGACGGGGCTATTCGCCGGTACTAGGGGTCCGAAATCCATGCCTGCTCCTCAACGAGACGGTCACTGCTCTGCAGAGCCCGAACAGGGCTTTCCTGCACACGTACAACGAATCCCGGGTCGAAGAGGCTGGTCCGTCGCGCAGGGAATTGTTTTGCACTGAGTAAGTGGAGAGTTCGTTGGACATTTTAGCATCGGAGGAGCGAAAAGCCGTGGCCAATTTTTTCTGCCAGCGGCCGAACCTGAGTCGCGGATCGCGCGCCCATCTCCGGGAAAGTCCGCTATACTAGCGGGCAATGTGAGACCCAGCCAGTGGCCACCCATTCCAGAAAGTGTTCTCGAATGGCTGCGCGTGTCGAGACAAGAGGACTTTGGGTTCTTGCGCCGAAATTGGTCTGATTTTACATAGTAACGAGGCGGATGGATGAATTGGTCGGAACAAGCAATTCTGGTGACGGGCGGGACTGGGTCGTTCGGGAAGAAATTTGTCGAAATCATGCTGAAAGAGTACCGGCCGAAGCGCCTGGTGATCTTCAGCCGCGACGAACTCAAGCAGCACGACATGCGCGCCTCAGGTTTGGACCATCCCAGCCTTCGCTATTTTCTGGGCGATGTGCGTGATGCCGGCCGTCTGGAACGGGCGTTCTCCGGAATCACGGTAGTGGTTCATGCGGCCGCGCTGAAGCAGGTGCCAGCCTGCGAATACAACCCGTTCGAGGCCATTCAGACCAATATCATGGGTGGACGCAACGTGATTGATGCCGCCATCAATCAGGGAGTGCGTCGCGTTCTGGCACTGAGTACCGACAAGGCTGTCAACCCGATCAACCTCTACGGCGCCACGAAGCTGTGCGCCGAGAAAATGTTTGTGCAGGCGAATGCCTACGCGGGGGCCCAGGAGTCGCGTTTCAGTTGTGCGCGCTACGGAAACGTGGTGGGGAGCCGAGGAAGCGTGATTCCGGTGTTTCAGGAGCAGAAACTCCGCGGACGTATTACTCTGACCGATGCGCGCATGACCCGCTTCTGGCTGACGCTGGAGCAGGGCGTGCGGTTCGTGGTGAGCAGCATTGAGCAGATGCACGGTGGAGAAATTTTTGTTCCGAAGATTCCCAGCATGCGGCTGGTCGACCTGGCGGAAACGATTGCGCCGGGATGCGAGATCGAGACGATCGGGATTCGTCCCGGAGAAAAGCTGCACGAAGTGCTGGTGTCGGAAGATGAGGCGCGGAATACGCTGGAGGTCGAAGACCGGTACATCATTCAGCCGTCGCATCCGTGGTGGCGACAGCGAGAACTGGGTGCAAGGGGCGGCCCTTGCCGGAGGGATTCCGCTATGCCAGCGACACCAATGACCGCTGGCTCACGAATCGCGAATTGCAGGAATTGATTTCTCCAACTGCGCTCCGAGGAACAGCCAGTGCCGGCGCGGGTTCCAGCCTAGGCCCATCCTCATGAGTACGACTTCGGTCAGCCCGCAGGCCCTTGCCATCAACGGGGGATCTCCCGTGCGCGCGACTTTTCTGCCGTACGGGCGACAGTCGGTTGACGAGGCGGACATTCAGGCGGTGGTGGATGTGCTGCGCTCCGATTGGCTGACGACGGGTCCGAAGGTGGCGGAGTTTGAAGAGGCGTTTGCGGCGCGCGTGGGCGCCAAGCACGCCGTGAGTTTCAGTTCGGGAACGGCAGCCTTGCATGCGGCTGCGTTTGCGGCGGGGCTGAAGCCGGGCGACGAAGCGATCACGACGCCTTTGACGTTCGCGGCCACGGCGAATTGCGTTTTGTATCAGGGCGCGACTCCGGTGTTTGCGGATGTCTGCCGGGACACGCTGAATCTTGATCCGGAGCGGGTTGAGAAGAAGCATCTCGTCGAAGACGCGTGCGATTCTTCCCGTGGATTATGCGGGGCATCCGGCGGATCTTTCGCAGCTCGCGGAGATCGCGCGGCGGCGCGGGCTGGTGGTGATTGAAGACGCCTGTCATGCTCTCGGCGCGGAGTACGGCGGGCAGACGGGTGGGAAGCATCGCCGACATGACAGTGTTCAGCTTTCATCCGGTGAAGCACATCACGACCGGGGAAGGCGGGATGGTCGCGACGAACGATCCGCAGTTTGCCGAGACGCTGCGGCGATTCCGCAATCATGGGATTTCAAGCGATGCACGGCAGCGGCAGAGTGCGGGGCAGTGGCACTACGAGATGGTCCTGCTGGGATTCAACTACCGGCTGCCGGACATTGTGTGCGCGCTGGGGATTCAGCAGTTGAAGAAGCTGGATGCGAACCTGGCGCGGCGGCGGGAAATTGCTGCGATGTATACGTGCAGCGTTCCGCGAGATTCCGGGAGTGATCGTGCCAACGGTGCGGACGGAGGCGAATCCGGCGTGGCATTTGTATCCGATTCGCCTGGATCTGGAAAAGCTGACGGCCGGTCGCGCGCAGATTTTCCGAGCGCTGCGGGCGGAAAATATCGGCGTGAATGTGCATTACATTCCGGTGCACCTGCACCCTTACTACCGCGAGCGGTTCGGATATAAGGGCGGGGAGTTTCCTGTGGCGGAAGACGCTTACAAGCAGCTGATCAGCCTGCCGATGTTTCATGGGATGGGGGATCGGGACGCGCAGGATGTGATTGAGGCGGTTCGTAAGGTGCTGGTCCACTTCGCGAGTACTCCGAATGGATAGGAAGCGGCCGCAGTCGGCGCTGGTCGTGGGAGCAGGTTCGATCGGACGCCGGCATCTTTCGAATCTCAAGCAATTAGGCTTGTCGAAGTTATCTGCGTGTGACCCCAATCCCGACCGACTGGCGTATGTCTTGGAGCATTTCCAAGCCGAACCTTTCCCAAACATCGAAGCTGGATTGAAGTCCAAGCCGGATATCGTGCTCATATGCAGTCCTCCGGTTCGTCACGCAAGTCAGGCGTTGCAGGCGATGCGTGCGGGCGCGCACGTGTTCATGGAGAAGCCGGTTTCAGATTCTCTGGAAAGTATGGAGGACTTGGTCGCAGAGCACCAGAAGAGCGGATTGGCGGTACAGGTTGGTTACAACCTTCGTTTCCATCCGCCAATCCAGAAACTGAAGGAACTAGTGGAAAGCGAGGCGGTTGGCAAGATATTGTGGGGCCGCGTCGAGGCCGGAAGTTACCTGCCTGATTGGAGGCCGTGGCAAGACTACCGGGACAGCTACACGTCTCGTCGAGAGCTTGGCGGCGGGATTATTCTCGATGGCTCCCATGAGTTGGATTATGTGACCTGGCTATTTGGAGCTCCGGTTGAATTGGCTTGCATGGCCGGCAAAGTCAGCAATTTGGAAATAAATGTTGAGGATTGCGCGACCATTCTTTTGCGGTTCCCTAATGGCACACAACTCGACGTCCATGTCGACTTCATGGAGCGCTTTTACACAAGGGGGAGTGTGCTGAATGGAGAAAATGGCAGGCTGCAATGGGATTTCAACAGCAATGCGATTCAGATTCAGCGATGTGGTGCAGAACCGGAGAGCGTCAAGTTTGACTGTGCGGTGAACGATATGTATCTGGCCGAGATGCGGCATTTCATGGACTGTGTTGCGGGCGGGGACAGCCCGCGCGTGACTCTGCAGGATGGGATTCTCACTCTGCGGATAGCGCTTGCGGCGCGCAGATCAGCGGAGGAAAGGCGGTGGATGAACCTTGGTTGACATCCGGCCCATTGCAATTCTTCCTGCCCGCGGCGGATCCAAGCGGATTCCCGGCAAGAATCTCCGGTCGTTTTTTGGTCACCCGATGATGGCTTACGGGGTATCGGCTGCGGTCAATAGCGGGTTATTCCAGAGAGTTTTCGTCTCGTCCGATGACCGTGAAATAGGAAGAGTTGGCGAGTGGTATGGAGCGGAGTTCATCGAACGTCCTCCGGAACTGGCAACGGATACGGCGAAGTCCATTGATGCGGTGACGCATGTATTGCGATTGGCTGCGGACCGCGGGATTGAGCCGGAGAGCATTTGCCAGGTGTTGCCCAATTGCCCGTTGGTGACTAGCGCAGATGTGATCGAGCACTGGAAGATCTTTCGCAACGAAAATCGTTCGTTTCAGATTTCGGTTGTCAACTATCGGTGTGTATATCCCGAGTGGGCGTTAGCTGCCGACAAGGAAGGGCGTGGGCGGTGGCTTTGGGGAAGCCAATTTCTTACCAGGAGTCAGGAGTTGTCGCGGGCAGTCTGTCCTACCGGAGCAGTTTGGTGGGCTCGAAGGGCGGAACTGCTGGCGCAGAATACGTTCTATGGCTCGCCTTTTCATCTGAAGGAAATCGATTGCAATCGCGGTGTGGACATTGATGACGACGAAGATCTCAATCTGGCAGACTTGCTCGTGCGTGGATTGACCGAAAGAGACGGCCGGTCTCCGCTTGAAACCATGAAAGAGAGTTACTTTCAGCGAGGGAAATCTTGCTCGACCGTATGATGTGTGCCATTCCGGCGCGCGGGGGCAGCAAACGACTGCTGCGGAAAAATGTGCGCGAACTGGCGGGAAGGCCCCTGATTGCATATTCGATCGAGGGAGCTCGCGAGAGCGGTCTGTTCAGCGAAGTCTACGTCTGCACGGATGACGCTGAGATCGCCGAGGTCGCTGTTCGCTGTGGGGCTACGGTGCCGCGGCTCATGCCCGGTGATCTCTGCGGCGATTTGGTCGCGTCGCATGTGCCCTGTCAATTCCTGGCGGCAGAGATTGACAAGTCGGGACGGTCTTTTGATTCGCTGCTGTGTTTGCAGCCGAGCTCTCCGCTGCGCTCGGCCGAAGACATCCGGGGCGCAGTGAATCTCTACGGTCAGGGCAGGTTCGATTTCGTGGTCAGTGTTACGCCCGTCGATCCCCACTATTTTCATTGGGCAGTCGTCCCTACGGGCGAAACCTATTGGAAGATGTTCTTCGGCACGGAGTACATGAAAGAACGGCCGTTGTTGCCCGTTGTTTGTAGGCCGAATGGGTCTATCAAGATTGCGAGATTGAGCGCGCTGAGTAGCTTGGGAAATTTCTTTGGGGAGCGCCTCGGAAGTTTTGAAACTCCGGAGGACCGGTCGGTGCATGTCGGGACCGAATTCGACCTTACGATCTGCGAGGCCATTCTGAAGCGCGACGGCGTTCTGTCGCCAATTGCTCCGGCTTGACGAGTACCGGTCATCTTGCGCCGGGTTCCTCCATATATCCGTTATGAAAGTCCTAGTTATACATCCCGAAGATGAGTTGCGGGGTGGACCATGGGGTTCCGAACGCTGGGACCGCGTCGTCGACATCGGACGGTCAGGGGCAGAATCGTACGCCGAGGCGGCCTCCAGCTTTGGTTGTTCCGTGACATTGCTCGATTCTCTTCGAGAAGGCTTCAGGGAGCAGCGTAAGGTCCGTGACTTTCTAGCATTGGGTATGGGGCGGATGCTGGACGGGTGTGGCCTCGACTGGTGGGAGTTGACGTCGATCGAGGTGCATCAAGAACTGGAAGTTGCTTTCCTTCTCAGCGAGTTTGTGAAAACACTCGGGCCTCTTGATGAGGTTTATGTGTCGCGGCCGTGCTTTCATGCGGAAGTCTTGCGGCTGACGATTGGTGCTCGCCTGCACATCTATTCCTGCCAACAAGATCGTCGAAAGCGCGGCGCGAGACACTATCTTCGCGTGCTGCAGAAGTTTCCCGTGAGCCAGTTGCTTGAAATCTTCTGGGACAAAACGGACCCTGGATATCAGTTTCGAGGATCGTTCGGCACAGCGCAAAAAGGTGCGCCAGGTCCTGTGGTTTTGTTGCCCACTGCGTACGTTAACGTCTCCCGCACGGCAGTGGCCTACGCGGAGAGCCTTCCAGAAACTCACTTCCTATTGGTTGCAACGCGGCGCAGCGGGTGGGTTGAGAATACTCCACCGAACGTTTCAATGACATGGCTGCGTCGCTATGCGTCCGTGCGGGATCGTTCCAGGGAACTGGAGTGCAAAGATCTCTTGGGAAAGTGGAACTCACTTCGCAACGACCTGAGGGCGGTTCCGGAATTCAGGGTGCTGGAAGAGTTAGGTTGTCTCAACGACTTTCCCGACCGCTTCGCCACGGGACTCGAGATTCGAGATGCGTGGCGTAACGTTTTCGAACGCGAGCGAGTGCAGTCGGTGCTCTGTGCGGATGACAGCAACTCCTCCACTCACATCCCGTTGCTGCTTGCCCGGCAAAAGGGCTTGCCGACGATTTCGTGTCATCACGGTGCATTGGATGGACACCGTATGTTCAAACGCAACCATGCGGACGTTGTGTTGGCAAAGGGCAGGATGGAAGAAGACTACCTGGT
Source organism: uncultured Acidobacteriaceae bacterium (assembly GCA_963788555.1). Lineage (GTDB taxonomy): Bacteria > Acidobacteriota > Terriglobia > Terriglobales > Acidobacteriaceae > Sulfotelmatobacter. Next base: position 48,245 of record CAWBHM010000011.1, read on the forward strand.
CAGGCTCTGCGGGATTTCCAGCGACACGGTGGAAGTTGGAGCGCCGATGCGAGCCATAAGCGCTAAGCAGACCGACGTCGAGGGACGCAAGCCGTTCGTTGTTTTCTTTTCCGAATCCTACGATGTGGTCGGCGGAAGGACACAGGATTTCTATCGGGACGTTCTGCCCGCACTGGCTACGTTGGCTCTCGCTGAGAACAGAGAGTTGATTGTAAAGTTACATCCCGCCGAGAGCCTGGTAGAGCGCAAGGAACTCGTCAAACGGGTTTTGCAGCCCGAGCAACAACGAATCACTCGCGTCATTGGTGGCCCGTTGCAAGATGAGATGTTGAACCAAACCTGGTTCGGCGTCACTGTCCTTTCCACCGTTGCAGTAGAGTGTACCCTCCGGGGAATTCCGTGTTTCCTCTGCGGATGGCTTGAAGCATGGCCTTATGGATACGTCGACCAGTTCAGCCGCTTCGGAGTGGGAATTCGATTGCAGAATCCTGGCGAGATTCAACAGATTCCGGCGAGATTACGGAACTACCGTGCGCATGGTGCAGCGCAAGAGAATTGTTGGAGTCCGATTGAAGCAAAGCGATTGCAGGCGCTGCTTGGCATCGGCCAGTCCCAGGCGGAACCTGTGGCACGAAGATGAGAAGCCGCGGATAGATTCTGATGAACATTCGTACACTCTTACTGCGGGCGGACGCCAGCATCACGACTGGCACCGGGCACGTCATGCGCTGTCTGGCGTTGGCACAGGCATGGCAAGATGCTGGTGGCCGAGCGGTATTCGCGATGGCGGAGGCTACTGCCGCGCTTCAGGCGCGGCTTTCCGTCGCGTCGTTCGATATTGGGGCTGTTCGCGCCGGTGCGGGAACGCCAGAGGACGCGAGGGAGACGATCGCCCTTGGAAGGGAACTGCAGTGCGAATGGATTGTGGTGGACGGGTACCATTTCACCGCTGACTATCAACGCGCCCTAAAATCGGCTGGGTTCAGGTTACTGCTTCTCGATGACTATGGCCATGCGAGCCATTATTCTGCGGATCTCGTCTTGAATCAGAATATTTGCGCCCGCGAGCCGTTGTATGCGAGGCGGGATCCGCCCACGCGGCTCCTGCTCGGTCCACGCTACTGTCTGTTGAGGCGCGAGTTCTCGGCCTGGCGGGATTGGAGGAGGGAAGTATCGTCCGAAGGCCGACGAGTGCTGGTGACGATGGGTGGCAGTGATCCGGAAAATGTCACCGAGCGAGTGTTGCAGGCACTGGACCTCCTCGAAATAAAAGACCTGGAAGCCATCGTAGTAGTAGGTGGCAGTAACCCGCATTTTCAGTCACAAGAGCGACTGCCTTGGGCGAGCAAGCAAATCAGCTTGCGGAGGGACGTCAACAACATCGCGGAGTTGATGGCTTGGGCCGACGTTGCGGTATCCTCGGCAGGCACGACTTGCTGGGAACTCTGCTTGCTCGGGCTGCCTTCACTTCTAGTAGACGTGGCAGAAAATCAGACGGCGCTTGCGGTTGAATTGGCGCGACGTCATTGCGCCATTCATTTGGGGGGGGCGGGCGATTTTACTGTAGAGCAACTCGCGGGTCGGTTGGAAGAACTGCTCCGCTCGGCGGAGATTCGGCAGGAGATTTCCCACCGCTGTCGAGAACTGGTGGACGGGAGAGGAGCGCAGCGGGTTGCTTCTGCCATGTGCGTCAATCTGCGCATCCGTCCCGCGCGCGAGGACGACTGTCACTTGTTGTGGGAGTGGGCGAATGATCCACAAGTCCGGGCCAACGCTTTCTCGCCGGCTCCGATTCCGTGGGAGCAGCATAAGGTTTGGTTCGCGAGTAAGATGAAGGATCCCGATTGCCGTATTCTCGTAGCCGAAAACAACGACGGTAAAGCTGTTGGGCAGTTTCGCGTGAACTGGCGATCGGATCGAGATGGCGACATTGATGTAAGCATATCGTCTGAGAGCCGAGGCGCGGGGTATGGTGCGGTGCTCATTGAACTGGGCGCCAGCCACATTCTTGCCGAAAGAGGCGAGCGCCTTCATGCTTTCGTCAAAGTGGAGAACCAAGCTTCCCGGCGAGCTTTTGAAGATGCTGGGTTCACAAATCTTGGCGAGGAAAGCGTGGATGGACATGAGACGGTTCACTTTGTCCGATCCAGAGAGCGCGATCAATCTTTAAGGAGCGAATAATGTCGCGGGCAACGCAGTCAGAGCTACTGGAACAGCGAATCGCTGAAAACACCGCTTCCCAAGAAATCGATCTGGCAACCTGGATTTTCGAGCGTGTGAGTGTGCATCCCGGTGCCCGGATATTGGAGCTTTGCTGTGGCACTGGTGGCCAGACTCTGTCGTTGCTTGACCGAGTTGGTGAAGGGGGAAGCGTAGTCGCCCTGGACATTTCAAAGGCCGCCCTCGATACCCTCGCTTCGAAAGCCGGAGCCCGCAGCCCGAGGCTCGTTTGTGTCGAAGGCAAGCTCGAAGATTTCTCGTCGGCGCTGCGCCAGACGGGCGCTCCACAGGATGGATTCGACCTCGTATTCTGCGCCTACGGGCTGTACTACAGTCCCGATGCGCAGGAGACTTTGCGAGCGGCTAAATCGAGACTGAATCGGCATGGCAGGATCGTGGTGGTTGGTCCATTTGGTCCCAACAATAAGCCGCTGTTCGACATGGTGCGGGCTAGTGGAGTTGCGATTCCAGAGCCTGTAACCTTTTCCAGCGAGTTGTTCATGTTGCGAACGGTTTTACCCTGGGCCGCGGAGAACTTCGAGTCAGTCTCGGTGCATAGCATGGTGAATCCGGTGCGTTGGACCACGCCAGAGCGAGTGATGAACTACTGGCAGAACACGACATTCTACGACGCCCAAAAGCGCTCAGAATTCGAAAGGCTAGTGCGGTTGCATTTTGAAGAGAACGCGACGTTCGTCAACCAGAAGTGGGTCATGCTGGCGGAGATGAGCCATGGGCGCATCTAGCCCCGTACTAGTAATCGCGGCCCATCCCGACGATGAAATTCTTGGCTGTGGCGGAACGGTGGCTCGCCTGGTCGCAGATGGTCACCACGTTCATTTCGCGATCATGGGGGAGGGAATGACTTCACGGCATCCCCAAAGGTCGGACGCAGACGCGAAAGAACTGACGGCTCTGCACCAGCAGGCGCACGCGGCGGCGGCGAAGGTGGGTGTCACGAATGTGGTTCTCCACGAGCTTCCCGACAATCGACTCGACACGGTCCCGCTGCTGGATGTTGTGAAGCTGGTGGAGGACCTGGTTGATCGAATTAAGCCGGAGGTTATTTACACGCATCACGCTGGGGACCTCAACGTCGACCACGGTGTCATCCATCGAGCGGTTCTGACGGCAACTCGTCCCGTGGCAGGACAGCCGGTGCTCGATATCTATGCGTTTGAAGTACCCTCTTCGACGGAATGGGCTTTTCAACGAATCGAGCCATCCTTCCGGCCAAATGTTTTCGTGGATATCACGCAATCGCTTGAGTTAAAGATTGCGGCGATGGAATGCTATCGAACCGAAGCACGCAAGTTCCCGCATCCGCGTTCGCCGGAAGCGTTGCGTGCGATTGCGACGCGTTGGGGCAGTGTTGTCGGATGCGCAGCGGCGGAGGCGTTCGAACTAGTGCGTTCGGTTCGGCGGTAGATCATCAGCCATGGCAGCGCAAATCACAATCGGACAGCGAACTGTCGGGCCGGGGCATCCGGTGTATGTGATTGCGGAAGTTTCCGCGAATCATCATCAGAAGTTCGGCGAGGCGGTGAAGATCATTCACGCGGCCAAGGCTGCCGGTTGCGACGCAGTCAAACTGCAGACCTACACCGCCGACACCATCACGATCGCATGCGACCGCGAGCCTTTCCGGGTCGGTGGCGGGACGTTGTGGGACGGGCGCAATCTGCATGCTCTGTATGCCGAAGCGTACACGCCATGGGAGTGGCAACCTCGGTTGAAACAAGTGGCCAACGATTTGGGGCTCGATCTGTTCTCCACTCCGTTTGACGATACAGCAGTTGAGTTCCTGGAAGAGATGAAGGTTCCGGCGCACAAGATCGCATCGTTCGAACTGGTCGACATCCCGCTGATTCAGAGGGTGGCACGCACTGGGAAGCCCGTGATCATGTCCACTGGGATGGCGACCCTGGACGAGATCGATGAGGCAGTGCGAGTCGCTCGCGCGGCGGGGGCCTCTCAGATCGCACTCCTGAAGTGTTCTAGCGCATATCCAGCGGCCCCAGAGGAGATGAATCTGCGCGCCATTCCGGAGTTGGCGAAACGTTTCGATGTGCCCGCCGGGCTTTCGGATCACACCATGGGGATCGCAGTTCCGGTTGCGGCCGTTGCTCTCGGTGCTTGCATCATCGAAAAGCACATCACTCTTTCAAGGTCAGAGCCGGGACCGGATAGTGCGTTCTCTTTGGAGCCGCATGAATTCAAAGCAATGATAGACGCGGTCCGGATTGCAGAGAAGGCGCTCGGCGAAGTCCACTTCGGATTCAGTGGGAACGAAGTGAGCAGCCGAGTGTTCCGGCGATCACTTTTTGTGGTGCAAGATGTGAAACGAGGGGCCCCGTTCACGGCCGATAATGTGCGGTCCATTCGTCCCGGACACGGGCTGCACACTCGCCATCTTTCTGAAGTGCTGGGGCGGCAGGCCGCTTGCGACATTGAGCGAGGTACTCCGTTGAGCTGGGAGCTCGTTGACCGGCAATGAGGATTGTCAGTCCTTTTCTGAGGCGGATATTTTATCCCGCGTTGTCGGCGGCTGCGGTTTTTAGGCGCACTTCCGCTTCAGGTCTTGCGGTGGTCACGTATCATGGCGTGATTCCGACGGGATACGAGGTAGTTGACCAAGCGTTCGACGGCAACCTCGTCACCGCGGAAACGCTGCGGCAGCAGTTGCGGTTGCTCAAGACTCACTACGATGTAATTTCCCCTGACGATGTCCGTGCTTGGCGCGAGAACGGGACGCGAGTTACCGCGCCGCGCGGTTCTCTTGACCTGCGATGATGGGCTCCTGAATTGCCTGACCGACATGTTACCGGTTCTACGACAGGAGGCAGTGCGGTGTCTGTTCTTCGTGACCGGCGCTTCTGCGGAGGAATCGCGGACGATGTTGTGGTATGAGGAGCTCTTTCTGCTGCTTCTCGGCGCTCCGGCGGGTCCTTTTGAGGTTTCATATGGGGAAGTCGTCATCCGGGGCGAATTGGGATCAAGCGAACGGCGCCGTGCGATCTGGTGGGACTCTGTAAAACGGCTTTCGCAAACTGACCGGGAAACGCGCACTTCGTTTCTTCGTCTGGCTCGGAATCAATTTGGATTAAAGGCAATGCCAGACATTGGCGAGGAAAATTCTCCTTCGTGCCGCCGGTATGGATTACTGACCTGTGCTGAACTTCGGCAACTGATCTCGGCCGGAATGACGATTGGCGCCCACACCATGACTCATCCGTGCTGTCACAGCAGCCTCCTCAGTTGGCATACAAAGAAATCTCCGAAAGTCGGACGACACTTGAGTCCTCTCTACAGAAAAAAGTCTGGGCGTTTGCGTATCCGTTCGGAGACCCACAGTCGGTCACGCCGCAGGTGCTGTCTATGGCGCAAGAAGCTGGGTATGCAGCTGCCTTTCTGAATGTTGGTGGCGGGCTGGGAATGAATCTGCCGCCGTACGCACTGCCGCGCGTGCACGTCACGGCTGGCATGAATCTGGGGGAGTTCGAGGCCCACGTGTCTGGCTTCCATGCGCGCTTGCAGCAGCGCGCCGGGCGCACCTGAACTTATCTCAGACCGTGATCATCCGACAATCAGGTTCCTTGTACGCGACGGATTGGTACTATTACGTATCCAGCGAACCTTTCGAGAAGCGAATCGAATCTTGAGACTCGTCCTACTTAAAACAATTCCCGAGGATGCGAATCTGCGCCAGCGGTGGAACGCGCTCGCAGAGCGCATGGATCGGCCAGCAGTTTTCTACACCTACGAATGGTCTCTGGCGGTGCAGCGCGCGTACCAAGCTGAGCTGCTGCCAATGATCTTTCTAGCCTATGGGGATGGGGAGTTGTTGTGTGGAGTTGCGCCCTTGGCTGCAGATGTTGAAGGAAGGCGGGCGTCCTTTCTTTGCGCCAATACAGCCGACTATTGTGATTTTCTCAGCCTGCCGGAGCATAAGCTCGCCTTTGTGACCGCGGTATTGAGTGAGTTGAGGAAGCAATCGTTCGACAACACAACTCTGACCAACCTACCTGCCGACTCTGATACCGTTGCCGCCTTGCAGCAGGCCTCGACCGAGAGCGGCTATCGTTGCTTTGCGCGCACGGCATATATCTGCGCACAAGTCTCATTGGAGAAACTGGAGCGCCTCCCTGGTGACAAAAAGCCAGTGTTGCCGGGAAAGAAAATGGTGCGCCGTTCGCTCAGTGCTATGGGACGCGAAGCCCCGGTACGTCTCGAACATGCGCGAGCATGGAACGAGATCGAACCGATCTTGCCGCAGTTTGCGCAGGCGCACGTGGCTCGATTTCAGGCCACGGGCCGAGTCAGTAATCTGGCGCGTCCAGAACGTCGAGTGTTTCTGGCGGAACTCGCGAAACTGCTGTCTGAACCTGGCCACATAGTGCTGACGCGCATGATGTCGGGCGAGAAGGCGTTGGCCTGGAACTACGGATTTCAGTTTCAGGGGACATGGTTCTGGTACCAGCCTACGTTTGATAGTGACCTCGAGAAATATTCGCCGGGCTTTTGTCTGCTCTCCAAGTTAATCGAAGAAGCGTCGGAGAATCCTGCATTCAACACCGTCGACCTCGGGTTGGGTGCGGAAGAGTATAAGGAACGATTCGCCAACCAAAGCCGTGAAACGCTGTATGTGACTTTGAGGACCTCCGCGGTGCAACACGCCCGTGAAATCTTACGTTATCGCTTGGCCTCAGGGATCAAAAACTATCCGAGAGTTGAGACCGCGATTCGCGCTGTCGTCAATCGCGTGAAGCAGGTCAAAACAAAAGGAACAACGTAAGTCTTCGTGCTTCCGATTCACAAGCTTCAACATGGGGCAAATCGACGGCTCCAAAAGAAAGCATTTAGACTGATCATCGCACTTTAGAGAAGGCTTTTCGGATCGCCGAGACTGAGGCGATCCGGTGCGGCAGTTCGGGTTAGGGTCGGGTGAACCTGCGAGTAGTTAAGGGGACCTTTTTGATATCTGAATCATTAGCGAGTGCGACATCTTCGGTGCGGTCGAAATCCTCCACCGACTCTCCAGTTTTCATCGTAGGAATGAGTCGCAGTGGGACGACTCTGCTGTCGCGCATGCTCGACGCTCATTCGGGTATTGCGATTCTTCCGGAGACGTGGTGGTACGTCGTGCTCGATCGCCTGGGATGCCTCGCGGAGTTCACCGATCCGTGGCAGGCGTCCCTGTTCTTCAATGAGGTCTGGGAGAATTTGAAGTCTTACAAGGACCCCGCCGCCCGCGTAGTTGCCAACGAGGCTTCGAAGTGGCCGCGATATGTGGGGCCGACAGCCCCTGTTCTGGAGAAGCTGGGACAGGCCTATGCGAACGCACGTAACGCGAAAATATGGGGCGAGAAGACTCCAGGCCATGCGCTTTGGCTTCCGCAAATTCGCGATCTGTTCCCACGGGCGCGTGTGCTGTTCATGGTGCGCGATCCCAGGGACGTACTGGTGTCTTACGACGACCGCTGGAACGCTGGACGCCGAGACGACGACTATCTCGTCAGTACAGCTGCCCTGCTGAAGTTCTATTTGGTTCATCTTTTGAACCGGCCGGGTTTTCCTGGTGAGCAGATTCATTGGGTCAAGTACGAATCACTCACCGCGCAACCGGCGGCCGAATTGGAACGTATCTGCCGCTTTCTTGGGGTTGATTTCGAGCCATCGATGCTCTCCTTTTACAGTCAGCACCAGAACGTGGAGCAAGACATGGTCGAAGGACGGCACCATTTGTTATTGAGCCGGGCGGCCACAACCGACCACATCGGCCGATATCAAAAGGTCTTCATGCCTACGCAGGTTGCCCTGGTGGAGCGCCTTCTTGGGGGAGAGATGCAGGCGCTGGGCTACCCGATTTCCAACAGCACTGGGCTTTCGTTTACCGCGAATGAGGAACGAGCCTTCGCGAAAGCCGAGGGATATTACCAGCAGATGCTTTCGGGCGACATCCGGAGAAGGCTTCGCAGACAAGGAAAAATCAAGCTGCGCGCATACCAGATCTTCGGTCGCGCTCTCGACGTCGTGCCGTCATGGCGCATCGCGAATTCCGTTCAAGAGTGGCAATCGTTAGCGGGTGAACCTCCAAGCCAGAGGTCCGCTCCATCGTTGCCCGAAGCCCCGACCGATGGCAGTCCGCCTGTTCGATCGGAACGACTCAACTTCCAGACGGAGATGGGGCGCATTTCGCGGCAATCCGGAACCGTTTTTGCAGGGACGATCTTTACTGCCGGGCTTGGCTATGTATTCAAAGTGTACCTTGCTCGTGTCTTGGGCCCGGAGGCTCTCGGTTTGTATGCCCTGGGAATGACCATCACCGGGTTCCTCGGTATTTTCAACGTGCTGGGCCTTCCAGAATCCGCGGTTCGGTTTGTCGCCGTATATTCAGCTTCGAAAAAGATTAAAGAGCTACGCGCACTCTTGTGGAACGGTTCGTGGATGCTGTTAGCCACCAATCTAATTTTTACGGCGCTCCTGCTTGAAGTTGGCCCTTGGGTCGCAAGGCGTTTCTATCATTCGGCTGAACTCGCGCGGTACCTGCCTCTATTCGCGCCAATCATGATCTTGTCGGCCATGACCTCATTCCTTGGCAGCGTGGTGGCAGGCTATCGGGAAGTGGGTCGTCGCACGATGATCACGAAGTTCGTGGCCAGTCCCGTCTCGATGATCGTTGCCGTATTGCTGATTACGCTAGGCGGGGGATTGTGGGGATATCTGGCGGCACAAATTGTGAGCGCCGCGATTGTTGCGACACTACTCATCTCTCTGGTGTGGCGACTGACTCCCGTCGCTGCCCGGCCTCCGGACATGAGCCGATTTTGGGTTGCTCCGGAAGTGTGGTCGTTCGCCACTGCCATGCTAGGCGTTGGCATGATGCAATTCTTAATGGGACAAGCGGACCGGGTTGCTCTGGGAGTCTATCGTGGAGCACATGACGTCGGCATCTATGCGGTCGCAGCGTCTTTGGTTGTGTACGAGACCATCATCCTGCAATCCGTGAATCAGATTTTCGCACCCGTGATTGCCGATCTCCACTCCCGAGGACAAGTCGCTCTTCTAGGACGCTTGTTCCAGACTCTCACCAAGTGGATGCTCGGTTTCACGTTTCCGCTGGCGGTTGTAATGATAGTGTTCGCTCGGCCGATCATGCACCTTTTCGGCCATGACTTCGAGGCCGGATGGCCGATCCTGGTCATTGGGACTTGCGGTCAATTAGTAAATTGCGGCGTCGGATCTGTCGGATATCTCCTGCTGATGTCTGGCAACCAGCGTCGTCTGGTCCGCGTGCAGGCAGTCATGGCGGCGGTCATGGTCATTCTTAGCTTTGCGTTGGTCCCGCTTTGGGGCGCGCTGGGCGCAGCCGTCGCCGCGGCGGTCACGAACGTGGGGACAAATGCATGGAATCTGGTAGAAGTGCGCAAGGCGCTCAAACTGTCTCCTTACAATCGCAGCTATCTCAAGTTGCTCCCCTCGATTGGTACCGCGCTTCTGATAACTTTTCTGGTAAGCAAGACTTCGGCGTTGCTGAGGGCGGATTGGATCACGATCACGGTTGCTCTTCTCCTTGCGTACTTGGGATTCTCTGTTGTGGTCTTCGCCATGGGATTGGATGCGGATGATCGGTTAATCGCCGATGCGATCCGTGCAAGAGCGCATGAATATATGGGACGCAGATAGGGACAATTCACCGCGTCCTTCCGGAACCACTTCAGGTACTGCCACAGCATATTTCTGAAAAGTAAAATCTGAGTATGGAGGCTTCGTCCGACCAGCCGTTGGCCGCGGAACGCTTTCCAGCGGTATTCCTTGCCGACCCGGAGCGACTGGATCGTCTAAACCAAGTCCGCCCAAGTGAGGGCGTCGACGAAGAGTTTCCATCGGATTTGCCTGTCAGTTATGACTGGATGTTCCAGCCCGCGTCGCAACGTAGACCACGTCGTGCCTTGGGTTTCGTGGCCGTTGCGGTGGCAGTTTTTTTGATTATTGTTTCTGTCTACCTCGTCCACAAACTGCCTAGGCCATTTCCTTCGATCTCATCCTTGCCTTCGTCCTCATCGTAGCCCTCAGTTCAGACGACTCTTGGAAGATTTCGCCCGCCGATAGTGCTTCTCCGCGTTTCCTATCCCAAGGTGCATTGTTATATGCTCAACAAACCGCTTCATAAGTCCAATTGAGTGAGCGAAACGCTCTTTTGGAGACGTATATCCTGATCTTCGACTAGGGCGCAACTGTCGGCACTGTTGTCGCGATCAGGGGAAGCGCGAAATGCCAGGATTCTTGTGCTCGTTCTGGGGCGACGAGTGGTGCGATCCGACGCGCTTTCGCTCGCGCAGGAGTTAAAAATGACGCAGATGAGGACCGTGCAGATCCCGGAAGACTTGTGCGCGGCTGCCGAGAAGCGGTTCGGGCGCGTGTTCGGTAGTTTGGAGGAGTTATTGGCGTTTGTTCTGCGTGACTTGTCGCGCGACGAAGCGGCACGGTCCGATCAGGCGGAACAGCGACTGGTTGAGGAACGACTGCGCGAACTTGGCTATCTTTAGATCTGCAACGAAAGATCTGCCACGAATCTACTGCCCATGGAGACTTTGGATACCCTAAATCGGCAAGGAAGGGAGCGCCTCTATCCTTCGCTGACCAATCCCAATTGGCTGGTGCTTCGACGCCGACGTGAGATCTTTCAGCAGTGGATAGGGCGGGAAACGGGTCGCGAGCTAAACGTGCTCGATCTGGGAGGGCGAGTTCAGCCGTATCGACCGCTGCTGGACGGGCGAATTCGGCGTTACCTGGCAGTCGATTTGCTCAAGACGCCCTTGGTGAATATCGTAGCGCGCGGAGAACAAATCCCCTTGGCGAGTGCTCAATTCGACTTGGTGATCTGCACGCAGGTGTTGGAGTATATTCCAGAGCCTGCAGCGGTGATCGAAGAGATTCATCGTGTGCTGAAGCCCGGCGGCCGTCTGTGGTTAAGTGTGCCTGCGGTCTTTCCGCGAGATTCTGACCATGAATGCTGGCGCTTCCTTCCTGCGAGTCTACGGTTGCTGATGGCGCCTTTTCGCGAATCGGAGATTGTTCCGGAAGGTGGAACAGTCGTAGGCTTTTTTCGGACGATCAATGCCTGCTTCAATATTTTTGTTCGATATCCGAAGTTGCGTGCAGTGTTTGAGTGGACTCTATGTCCGCTCGTGAATCTATCAGGCGAGCTGCTGACACTGATCGCACATAGCAAAAACGATCAATTTGCGCCCAATTACAGCGTCTGGGCCCGGAAATGACTGCCGGAGCCCGATCCCGATGAATCTTCTCCGAAAGCTCTGGTGGCGTGGACGCGACTTGCTTCCCGTTGCCGGGTTTCATTTCGACCGGCCGCTCGTACTCTTGCAGAGCGACGACTGGGGGCGGGTCGGATTGCGCGATCGGGAAGGTTTGGAAGAGCTGCGCCAGGCCGGTCTGGACCTGGGAGAACGCCCGTACGATTCCTATACGCTCGAGACTGCCGAGGATTTGGCTGCACTCAGCGAGGTGCTGAAGAGACATCATGATTCCAGCGGCCGTCATCCCTGCGTCGGAATGAACTTCATTCTGGCCAACCTGGATTTCGCGAGAATGAGCGCTGAAGGTTTCCGGGAAACACATCTAATACCTTTGTCGGAAGGCCTTCCACAAGGCTGGAAGCGTCCAGGACTGATAAACGCTTATCGTGATGGAATTGCCCAAGGAATCTTTTATCCCGCCCTGCACGGCAGCACGCACTTCTGTCGTCCTGCAGTCGAACGTCACTTGGCAGGCGGAGGCGAGCGCGCCGATCTCTTGCGAACCCTGTGGCAGGCGGGAACGCCTTACATTCATTGGCGCATGCCGTGGATCGGGTACGAATATTGGGATCCGGAAAAGCCTGAGGATGAGCGCTTTCTTTCCACGGAAGCGCAGCGGCAGTTAATCGGCCAGGCAGTCGGAGCATTCGCGAAGATGTTCTCCACCGTTCCACGTTCAGCCTGTGCTCCTGGCTACCGCGCTGACGACAACACTCAGCGCACTTGGGCTCAGCATGGAATTCAGGTGTCGCAGAATGGGCCTGGAAGCCCCATGCCGCCGCGGTTCGACGACCACGGGATCCTGCAGATCTCCCGCACCGTTGAGTTCGAGCCCACAGTCAGCGTAGGCTTTTCGCTGGAGGCCTGCCTGCGCCGCGCGGAAGCTTTTTTCCAACGAGGCTTGCCTGCGATTATCGCCGTGCATTCCATTAATTTTCATTCTACGGTTAGGGATTTTCGCAGCGAGACACTTCGAAACCTCGATATGCTGCTCACTGCTCTTGAATCGAAGCACGCTGACCTGCTGTATCTTCACGATAGCGATCTTCACGAGTTGGTGAGCACGGGCTCCTATGGAGCCACCACTGGAAAGGTTCGCTTGAACGTCGAAAAAAGGACCTTCAGCCGGGCCGTTCTGGCGCGGTGGGGGAATGAGTAAATGGGAAGACAGAAATCCATCGTGCTGGTGACGGTGGACTGCCTGCGGGCGGACCATGTCGGGTTCATGGGCTATGAGCGGCCCACAACCCCATTTCTGGATGCGCTGGCGGCCGAGAGTTTTGTTTTTCCGAATGCAATCACAGCCGGCGCTCCGACTTATTACTCCTTCCCGGCGATCCTGGCGTCGCGCTACCCGCTGGCGCTGGGACGAGACGTGCTGGGGTTAGCCCCGGGCGAGACGAGTCTCGCTTCCGTCCTGAAGCAAGCTGGGTATGCCACGGCTTCGTTTGGAGCGGACAATCCTTATATTTCGTCGCGCTTTGGGTATGAGCGGGGCTTCGATACGTTTCGCGATTTTCTGATAAGCGAACCGATCTCCGAGGACACGACCGAGGTCGCTCCGAAAAAACGATTGCGGACCCGGCTGAATCAGACACTAAGGCGATTGGCTTCGGCGTGGCGTCCGCTACAGCTTGTTTATGACGAATTATACTTTCGGTATGGCCAGCGGGTTTCGCCGGTAGCGGACTCATTCGATAAACTGCGCCCATATCCCGCCGCCGACGTCATTGTCGACCAAGCTTGCGCATGGCTGCCTTCCGTGGGAGGTGCGCCATTCTTTCTTTGGCTGCACTTGATGGACCCACACTGGCCGTACTACCCCAGGGAACAGGCACTCGACCTTATGGGGCGCAAACGGCTCACGACCTCTCGTGCGCGCTATCTGAATTTGTGGTGGAACCGATCGGATCTGGATCCGAGCAGACTGCGCCGCCATCACGACGACATTGTGGGTCTATACGATGCCGGGGTCCGGTGGGTCGATGCCCAGTTGGCGCGCTTGGTTGAATCTCTGCGCGCTGCAAACCAGTGGGAAGACTGTATCTTCGCGGTCACTGCCGATCACGGAGAGCAGTTCCTTGAGCATGGAGGGCGGCTGCACAATCCGGGTTTAATGGAAGAATTGATTCATGTGCCCTTGCTGATGCGTGTCCCAGGAAGCTCGAAGAAAGGTGTATCGCCATCTCCGTTCAGTCTGCTTCATCTCGCTCCAACCCTGCTGGACGCTGCGAATGTTCGCCCTCCTTCTGAGTTTCAAGGACGCAGTTACTGGAGCCAGGTGCAACAGGGGACGAGTTTCGATGGAGTTGCCGTTTCGGAATGCGTGGCCGGTTGCACCATCCCCTTTTACCGGGAGGGTCGTTTCGGGTCGCGAATCCTGTCCGTTCGCGAGTCACGCTTCAAGCTCATACTGCAATTTAATCCTCCAGCAGAGCAGCTTTACGATCTCGAAGCAGACCCCGGCGAACAGGCTCCGCTGGCGCCCACCGCCCAGAAGGCCGTGCGCAGGCGACTGCTCGAAGTGGCGAGGGAGCACCTGCGGCGCTCCATAGACCAGCGCGACCCAGAGGCGCGGGTGCGTGCGTGTTTGCGCGAAGTTCAGCTAGAATGGGCACGATCCTTTCCACAAAGCGCGCAAATATTGTCATCTGGGACCTCATCACCCAATGGATAGTGGGCCGAATTACAGGAATCTTCGTGTGTTCGTTACTGGGGCCGGCGGATTTATCGGCAGCCATCTCGTTGAGGCGCTTGTCCGCGAGGGTGCGAAGGTTCGCGCCTTGGTGCGCTATTCGAGCCATGGGAGCTGGGGAAATCTGGAGCAACTTGCGCCTGAGATGCGTAGTTCACTGGAGGTTGTCCTGGGGGATGTGCGCGACGCGCAGTTCATCCGTAATCACGTTCGCGGCTGTGATGTCATCTTCCATCTGGCGGCTTTGATTGGGATTCCCTATTCCTACGAGGCGTCCGACAGTTATATCGACACGAACCTTCGTGGCACGCTCAACATTCTGCAGGCTGCGCGCGAACTGGGAGTGCCGAGGACCGTCATTACTTCCACTTCGGAGGTGTATGGTACCGCGCGCTATACACCGATCGACGAAGCACATCCACTGCAGGCACAGTCGCCCTACTCGGCATCGAAGATCGCCGCCGATAAGCTGGCCGAAAGCTACTACCTGAGCTTTGGTTTGCCCGTTGTGACGGTGCGCCCGTTCAATACGTATGGACCCAGACAATCCTCGCGGGCGGTGATTCCTACGATTGTTTCGCAACTGCTCGCGGACGCAGACACACTCCACTTGGGGTCCGTCGATCCGGTTCGTGATCTGTTATATGTCCAGGACACGGTACGCGGCTTCCTGGGTGCGGGTGTTGCTGCACAAGCAGTCGGGCAGGTCCTCAACTTGGGCACCGGCCGCGGGATCTCCATCGGAGAGCTTGCTCGCGTGATCATGGGTGTTGTGGGCCGCGAAGTGCCAATTGTTCACGACACGGAGCGCGTTCGTCCCGAGGCCAGCGAAGTGCGGCTTTTGGTGGCGAACTACGAACTGGCGAAACAGATTCTGGGATGGGAGCCTCGAGTATCGCTCACCGAGGGCCTGCAGAAGGTTGCCGAATACATTGCCAGCAACTTGGAGGCATACCGCGTGGGGAGCTACGTGGTCTAGGGAGATTTGGATGCAGGCTGTGATCTTGGCAGGTGGTAAAGGCACGCGACTCCGTCCGTATACGACGGTGTTGCCCAAGCCGTTGATGCCAATTGGAGACATGCCGGTTGTGGAAGTCATCGTCCGGCAACTTCGTGCTGCGGGCTTTGATCGTCTGGTCCTGGCCGTAGGCTACCTTCCTCATCTGTTTCGCGCATTCATTGGTGACGGTGAGCGGTTTGGAGGCCCGATCGAGTTCGTATTAGAAGAGGCTCCTCTTGGAACTGCTGGTGCCTTGGGTTTGATCACCGGGTTAGATTCGGACTTCCTGCTGATCAACGGTGACACTCTTACGAACCTCGACTACCGGGCTTTTATGAAATTTCATCGCGACCACGGTGCGATCGCCACGATCGCCACACAGAGCCGGCAGAATAAAGTCGATTACGGTGTTTTGGAGATTAGTGACGACCAGACTCTGACGCGCTATGTCGAAAAGCCGGTGCAGAGCTACCACGTGAGCATGGGCGTGAACGCCTTCCGCGCCGATGTCCTGAAATACGTTCCGCCGAATCGCTATCTCGACATCCCGCAACTGATGCTGGACCTCATGGGGAGCGGCGAGCGCGTTCAGTGTTATAAGAGCGACTGCTTCTGGCTCGATATTGGGCGTCCGGCGGACTATGAGCGCGCCGTCGAAGTCTTTCAGGAACGCCGCGCGGAATTTCTGGGCAATCCAGCATGCGGGTCCTGATCACCGGCGGAGGTGGTTTCCTCGCTGGACACCTGTCCTCCTACCTTCAAAGAGCGGTTGATGGCGTCGAGGTGCGCGACCTAAGTCGCGCGGATTGCGATCTTTCGAAGGATCGAGAACAGTTGGCCGCGTTAGTGCGCGGCTTTTGGCCGGAGACGATCTTCCATCTGGCCGGGCGAATCAACGGTCTGGAATCTGAACTTGATCGCGACAACCGAGTGGCGACCATGAACCTTCTTGATGCGGTGCGGAGTCAGTCTCCTGCGAGCAGGATAGTATTCGGAAGTACGACCGCCGTTTATGCCGAAGCCGGTACCGCTGCAGTGCCGCTGGTGGAGTCCCAGCCTGCAAATCCGCGCGCGGCCTACGCCACCAGCAAGTACGTTTGCGAACAAGCAGTGCGCTCCCATGGCGAATCGGGTGGTTGGATCGTGATTGCGCGCATGAGCAATCCGGTCGGGTCGAATATGTCATCTGGCTTGCTTTGTGGGACGCTTGCCAGGCAGATCGTCGAAGTCGAGCGTGGAAGGGCATCTGCCATCACCTTGCGCGATCTCAATCCCAAGCGTGACTTCATCTCTGCTGGTGACTGTGTCAGAGCGCTCTGGCGCTTAGGCGAGTTCGCAGAACGTGGATCGACATATAACGTGGCCAGCGGAGTTTCGAAGTCGGTCAGCGAAATTGTCGATCTGTATTTAGACTGCTCACATGTGCGTCCCATCGAAGTGCGAACCGCCGGCGTTGAAGGCGAGCGCTCGACTGTTCGAGAACAGCGGGTTTCGAACGAGAAGCTGCGTGCGCTCGGATGGGAGGCGCAGGAGACACTCACGGAGGCCATCCGCAACCAACTTGACGCCGAGCGAGCCCGCGCATGAAGCCGATTCGCGTTCTGGTGGACAGTTTGGCCGACGAAGACGGGTTCAATGCCCAGATGACGAGCGCGCGCGACATCATGTGCCGACTTGATCCGGCGCGCTTTCACGTGAGCACTTTCACTGTCGGCAAGCCGGACTCCCGGTTGGTTCAGCGTCCGGGCACTCGTCTAATCCAGTTGCCTGAGCGCGGGCAGACCGTCAGAATCCTCAATGAATTTATCTGGGGCCGGCATCAGATTCTCTTCTACGTCAAAGCATCGCCCGCCGCAAAGTTGTACATGTCACTAAGGCGCAAATGGTTCGACAAGCGCATCGTGGTCGGCACCGTTGAATCCCAGTCTGACCTTCGCAATGAGCCGACCATCAAAGCAGAACTAATACGACTGGTGGAGCAAACGATTCTTCGTAGCGATTTCCTGTTCAGTAATTCTTCCTCGGTGAAGGCCAGTTTGGAAAGGGAGTGCGGCCTTGCGAGCGAAGTCGTCCCCACAGGAGTAGACACGAAGTTTTTCAGCCCCGCATGGGAGCGCCCAGAGCACCCACGGGTGCGTGTACTGTTTGTGGGATCGCTGCGGCCGTTCAAAGGTCCGCAGTTGCTGGTGCGGGCTGCTGCGCAATATCCGGCGGCCGATTTTGTGATTGTCGGCGAGGGCGTGATGGCCGCTGAACTTGAGGGACAGGTGCGCGACCAAGGCTTGACGAATGTTGCGTTCGCACGCGGGCTCGATGTTTCGGGCCTGCGTGAACAGTATCGGCAGGCCGATATTTTTCTTTTTCCGTCGCGATGGGAAGGCTCTCCCAAAGTGATTCTGGAGGCTGCGGCTTGCGGTCTTCCGGTGATTGCGCGCAACGATTACCAGCCGGAAACGGTGATCGACGGGCAAACCGGGTACTTGGGTGGTAGTGAGGACGAGTTGCTGCATCGCCTCGGTACTCTCCTTACAAGTCCCGATCTACGTCGCGAGATGGGGCGGGCATCGCGAGCCCTCAGTGAGCGATTCGATTGGGACCCGATCACGCGCCAATGGGAAGAGATCTTCGTGCGCCTGTTGTCGCGTCGAGGGAGTGTCGTTCGTTGATGAATCCAACGGAACCCAACTCTTCCAGCAAGGCGCGGCCGCTGCACGTTCTTACTCTGACGCCTTTCTATCCGAGCGAACGAGACGATGCCGCGGGCTGCTTCGTGTCGGAGCCTCTCGACTCGCTTGCTAGAACTGGCATCTCAAATACTGTCTTTGCGTTACAGCCGTTTCATCGCGGGACGGTTCGCGCGCGGCAATCCGGAGTCGCCGCGCAGCGGCTGGGGTATTTCTGTCTGCCCGGAAACTTCGGGCTATCAACAGCGGGGGTATTTGCCTTCGCCCGTGTCGTGGGGCGCGTGCGAGAAATGCAACGTTCGCAGCGAATCGACCTTATCCATGCGCACGCTCCGCTGCCGTGCGGACACGCTGCGATGCTGTTGAGCGCGGAATTGAGCCTGCCGTACATCGTTTCGGTGCACGGGCTCGACGCCTTCTCATCCCAGCAAGTGCACGGACGATCAGGGGAATGGTGCCGCCGCATTTCCCAGCGGGTCTATCGATCCTCGCGTCGCGTGATTTGCATTAGTGAGCACGTCCGCGAGCAGGTTTTAGAAGGCACTGGTTCTGGGTGCCGGACTTCCGTGGTGTACAACGGGGTGGATCCCGAATTCTTTTCACCGGGTAGTCAGCCATCTTCAAACGGGCCGATTATTCTCAGCGTGGGTAACCTAATTCCGATCAAGGGACATGAGGTTCTGATTCGCGCGGTAGGATCGCTGGTTGCGGATTTTCCCAATCTCACCTTGGAAATCATCGGCGACGGTGCGGAACTCTCGCGTCTTCAAGCCTTGACTCACCAGCTCAAGGTTGCCGAACGGGTACGGTTTCTTGGGCGGCAGTCACGGCAGCAGGTTGCGTCCGCCATGCGCCGCTGTACGGTGTTCGCTCTGCCTAGCCGATACGAAGGGCTCGGTTGCGTCTATCTTGAGGCAATGTCGGCGGGCAAGCCTGTGATTGGTTGTCGCGGGCAGGGAATTGCAGAGATTATCCAGCACGGCTCCAACGGTTTCTTGGTAGGACCAGAAAATGAGAAAGAACTGGCGCTGGCACTCGCGCTGCTGCTGCGCGACGAATCTCGCCGGCGCAATCTAGGCGCAGCGGCACGCGACACGATCCTCGAGAGACTTACCTTGACGCAACAAGCGGAAAGCCTGGCAAGAATCTATCGCGAGGCCGTTGCATGAAGAGCCGTCTGGTTCTTCTCACTGAAATCATCTCGCCATATCGAATTCCGCTGTTCAACGCATTGGCGCAGCATCCGGATATCGATCTCCACGTGATTTTTCTGGCCGAGACCGACCCGAACCTGCGTCAGTGGCAAATCTATAAGGATGAGATCGAGTTTTCCTACCAAGTCCTTCCGTCGTGGCGAAGGAGAATCGGCAGGTACAACGTCTTGTTGAACCGCGGCTTAAGCAGCGCGTTGGATAATGCCGCTCCCGACGTGATTCTTTGCGGAGGCTATAGCTATGTCGCCTCGTGGCAGGCTCTCTTCTGGGCGCGGCGTCACAAGATTCCTTTTTCGCTTTGGTCTGAGAGCAACGCGCAGGATCTGCGACGGGGCCTCGCAGTAGTAGAGTTCGTGAAAGACGCATTCCTACGCAGATGCGATGCCTTTGCGGTACCGGGGCGGTCTGCGCTGGAATACCTTCGCATCCATAAAATCAAGCAAGACGTCATCTTCATCGCCCCCGATGCGGTCGATAATGATCTTTTCGCCCGGGCCGCTGCGGTCGCCCGCCGGGATGAAGCCAAATGCCGTGCCGAGTTGAACTTGCCAGGACGATATTTCCTTTTCGTGGGACGCTTGGTGCGGGAAAAAGGCGTGTTTGAACTGCTCTCCGCGTATGCCAAACTCGACGAGTCGATGCGGCAGCAGGTCGGTCTGGTGCTTGTGGGCGAAGGCTCATGCCGACGACAATTGGAGCAGCAGGCTGACTCCATCACGCCGGGCGTTGTAAAATTCGCGGGCTTTGCGCAGCGAGAGCAGTTAGCGGCCTACTACGGTCTTGCCGAAATGTTGATTTTACCTACGTATACTGATCCCTGGGGGCTGGTGGTGAATGAAGCGATGGCCTGTGGTTTGCCTGTGATTCTCAGCCGGGCGGCCGGATGCGCCTCAGATCTGGTGAAGGAAAGCTGGAATGGTCTGCTGGTCGATCCCAGGGACGTCTCCTCTCTTGCGTCGGCCGTGACTTGTCTTGCTGGCCAACCCGACCTCATAGCAACCATGGGCGCTCGCAGTGCCCAACATATTTCACACTACTCGCCAGAGCAATGGGCCAACGGAGTCGCGCAAATGATCATGGAAATGGAAAGAGCGCGTGACTGAACGCATTCCAAGGGAAGGCTCCTTGCGATGTGCGAAAGATCATCGCCGTCGCTTCACCGAATTCAGCAACCGGAAACTTTCCCCCGGTCGCTACCCGGCGATGGTATACCTCTCAGACTTGCTGCGACGCATCAGTGCCCACATTCCCGCGCTTGATTATGTCGCGGATAGCCTCTACGTCAGTACTGTGCGCCTGGACGGGGTTCCCTCAATCCGATGATGCACCTGTTCGTAAATTCCCTCGCGGCATCCGCCGGAGGAGGACTCACGTACATTCGCAATGTGATTCCTCATCTGGCAACGACCCCTGACCTGCGAGTAACCGTTGCGATGAGCCCAGATCTGCGCCAAGAATTCAGCGGATGGAGCAACATCGAGTTTCTGGAATTGGAAACTCCTTTAGCGAAACGCTTCTGGTTCGAGCAGTTCAGACTGCCGAAACTGATTCGTCAGTGTGGGGCCGACGTTCTGTTGTCAACGGGAAACTTCGCGCTTCGGAATTCGCCCATCCCCCAGGTTCTGCTTTCGCGCAATTCCATCTATACTTCTGCGGACTATTATCGCGACCTGCGTACTCGCCATGAGTATGGAGCTTGGCTCGATACCCGCATCAGGGCAGCGGTGGCCAGGAGGTCGATTCATTGGTCCGATATAACTGTGGCGCCCAGTAAGGCATTTGCTGACGACCTGAATCGTTGGACCGGCGAGAGCGTCGTGACGATTCATCATGGATTCGACTATGAGGCATTTACCAGTGGCTCTGACTCACTCGCGCCCGATGTCGAGCAGAAGCTCGACGCCGCTGAAGGATCTCTGAGACTGCTCTTCGTCAGTCACTACAACTATTATCGAAATTTCGAAACGTTGATTCGAGCGCTCCCGCTACTGCGAGATCGATTAGCCGGACGTTCAGTCAAACTTCTCTTGACCTGTAATTTGCTCGCCGGTACGAATCCTGGCAGCTATCGGCCTGCAGCAGCCGCAAAGCTGGTGCGAGAGGTCGGGGCTTCGCAGATGTTGGTTGAACTTGGGCCGATTCCGTATCGTCAGCTTCATCGCCTTTACCGCCGCTCTGATCTATATGTAACTCCGGCCTACACCGAGACGTTTGCACATCCTTTGGTGGAGGCGATGGCGAGCGGCCTGCCTGTAGTCGCCTCCGATCTTCCGGTTCACCGGGAAATCTGTGCGGATGCGGCGGAGTATTTTCCACGGTTCTCGGAAGAGGCGTTAGCGCAAACTGTGGCTCAGGTTCTCACGTCGTCCGACAGGGCGAACCAAATGGCTGCCATCGGTGCGGCGCGGGCGCGCCAATTTTCCTGGAAACTTCATGTGCAGAAAGTCGTTGAGTTGTGTCGCTCGCTGATGAATTCCAAGTAGCCTAAGAAACGGCGTCTTGCCGCGCTTCAGTGTTCTACTGTAACCTTCATTTCCTTCTGGGATTGACTCTTCGCACTTACCTTCATGGCATAGAGCAGGATCAAGGACAGCATCAGTAAAGCCCAAGTCTCGTGGGGCATCACGACGCGATCCCACCACCAGGAATGAGTGCTCCCGTTAGAAGATTGGCTACGTGCGGCGATCTGCTGCAGGAACGCCGTTCCTGGGACCAAAAAGGGGGTCATCAGGACCAGCGCGACCGTTGCAACGATCCTGGGCCGTCTGATGCTTCTGGTCATGCACCAGCACAATGGCAACGCCAGCAGCGCCGCGTCATAAAATCGATGATAAACGGGCAGGAGGCTGATGATTGCAATCGCTCCGAGAGGCAGCAATTCCGATTCCCGCTCCTTGCCTTTAACGACCCAATAGAGCCATGCCAGCAGCAAGGTCCCGCCTACAGCGAACGCCAGGTAATTTGCCGATGACGAATGACCGGTAAGCGAGAAGAAAGGGACCTGCAGATTGATCAAGCTAAACCGACTGGGGTTTGCGGCCGAGAAATCATCGATACTGTTGGCGGTGACGAAGCCTTTGGCATTTTGAAGATAGTCCTGAATCCAAGAAGCACCTCGGAGCCACAGATAAAGCACGGCGAACAAGAACAGTCCCATCGTGGTCGCGACGGCAGTCGTGAAGAGCTGCCAGCGTCTTCGAACCAGATAATAGAGAACCAGACCAGCGCCAATGTGGGGTTTCAGGCTGCAGGCTAATCCGAACAAAATTCCTGCTGCAACGTCACAGCGGCGCGTGGCAGCCAAAATCGCCACTGCGCAGAACCCGATCACGAGGATACTCGGGTTTCCACTTGCGATACCGGTGTGGAAAGGAGCGAGCGCGAGACAGGCGGCAATGAAGGCCAACATGCGAAGTTCGCCGTCACGAAGTCCAGCGGCCAGAGCGAATGCCCAAACGGTTACCGCGAAGGCGAGCGTTAAGACTATTGCCCATACGATCCTGGCCACATTCCAATGGAAGGCGGCTATTGGTGCCAGCACGACTAGACCGCCCAATGGCGGTGCTAAATGCGTCCGTATATCTGTAAGGTCCAGGCGGCTGCCACGTTCCCGTTTCCAAAGGGCGATAAAGTTTCTAGGATCAGACGGACTCTGTCCGTTCAGCCAAAGCTTCGACGCCGTATAGTTTTGCGACAAATCGTTCCAGGCTGTCTCTTGGAAAAGAAACCTTACCGGTCCGCGAATTACGAACTCTGCCGCGGCCAGGAAAAGCAAGATCCATAAGATGACTCTTAGATCTGAACGAGTCGAAGGTTCCCGCTGGTATCGGGCTTCCATTCAGCGCAACTTCCCGACCGAACAGGCTTGGCGAAGGGCAAGTGCAACTTGTTGTTGCTGATCATCTGTCATTTGCGAAAACAAAGGAAGGATCATGCCTTCACGCTGTGCCCCCTCACTCTCAGTCAGGTCGGGACAACTTCCACCGGGTTTGCAGTCAACCTGTGCACAGCGCCACGATGCCGAATCGGAGTAAGCCGGCTCCAGATGCGCGCACATGATGCCTCTGCGAGTTGCGATGCCATCATCGAGCATTGCCTGCATTACGTGGCGCTGATCTGTGTTCCGGGGGAGACGTACGCAGTAGCTTTGCCAGTTTGTGCGCGCCCAATCGGGCTCGGTCGGCAGAACCAGTCCGGGCACGTCCGCGAGCAGTTGATTGTAACGTGCGGCCAATTGCCTCCGGCGCGCGACCGCTTCGGGGAGGCGCTTCAATTGCTCGCGTCCGATGGCTGCCTGAATATCGGTGAGGCGGTAGTTGAAGCCGAGTTCCGGATACGATTCAAACACAACCTCGCGCGAAGAGTGCCGCACTGTGTCAGGCATGCTCATGCTGTGTTGCCGCCAAAGGCGAAACTTCCGGTCGAGTTCTGCGTCGGCTGTGGTCAGCATGCCGCCGTCGCCCGTCGTCAGCAGCTTGCGGGGATGAAATGAAAAGCAGGCTACATCTCCGTGCGGCTTACCGATCTTTTCCCACTGGCCTTGCCATGAAATCTCGCTCCCGATGGCGCACGCGGCATCCTCCACGACGGGCAGGTTGCGTTTGTGTGCAACATCGAGGATTGCCTTCAGGTCGCAAGGCATTCCCATCTGGTGTACGCACAGGATTGCGCGCGTTCGTTCGGCGATAGCCCGCTCGATCTTTCGCGGATCCATATTGAATGTTGCCGGATCAATATCAACAAAGACCGGTGTGGCTCCGCAGTAGCGAATGCTATTGGCCGTGGCGATGTACGAATGGCTTACCGTGATGACTTCATCCCCGGGGCGAACGCCAACACCCAACAGCGCTAGGTGAAGGGCGGTCGTGCCACTGGAGACTGCGCACGCGTGCGACGCACCCACGAAGGCGGCAAACTCCTGCTCAAACGCGGCGACTTCTGGCCCTTGCGTGACCCAGCCGGAAAAGATCGCTCGCGCCGCGGCCGATGCCTCTTGCTGTCCTAGATACGGGCGCGAAACCGGAATGAATTCTTTAGGCATGTGGGAGGAGATCACTAGCTTCCACATGCAGGCTTCCCCCGCAACCGGGATGCTTGGGCGGCCAATGTGGATCTAACCCTAAGCAGCCTTGCTGGCCTCACGCTCAGTCTGCCACCAGCCAACAAGCCTGCGCAGACCTTCTTCAATCGAGACCGAGGTTCGAAAACCCAGCAACTGTCTGGCTTTGGAAACGTCCGCAAGGCGGCGAGGGACGGAGTTCACCTTGCGTTCCGGCGCATATTCAGGCCGCGCATCAGATTCCATAACGCGCAACAAGATGCGCGCCAGGTCGTTGAGGCTGGTCTCGGCGCCGCTAGCGACATTGAAAACTTCGTCGGTTACGTCAGCCTCAGCCGCCGCCAGGTTGACGCGCGCGATATCTTCGGCGAAGACGAAATCCATGGTCTGACTGCCGTCTCCAAAAATAAGCGGGCCCTTTCCTTCGGAGATGCGCTCCATCCAGCGGATGAGAACTTCCGTATAGGCGCCATAAACATCCATACGCGGTCCGTAAGCGTTGAAATAGCGCAGGAGCACGTAGGACAGGCCATACATCTCATGGAAGCTGCGCAGCAAGCCTTCGTTGAAGATTTTTGCTGCTCCGTAAAAGGTTCGGTTGTGATAAGGATGGTGCGTCTCGGTGGTAGGAAACTCTTCAGCCATGCCGTAAACGGATGCCGACGACGCCGCCACGATTTTGCGGACCTTCGACTTTACCGCCTGTTCCGCCATGTTGAATGTGCCGTCCACCAGCACCTCAAGGGCGAGTCTTGGATCCTCGGCGCACTGCGTAATGCGGATAGCGGCCTGATGGAAGACGACATCAATGCCGTCCATGACCTCGGCAAGCAACCTGCGATCCCGGATGTCTCCTTCGACGAGGGTGACGCGCCCGCTGGCCATGGCATTTCTTAGATTCTCGCGTCGACCGCGGGTGAAATTGTCGAGTACTACGACTTCATGAACTTCGCGGTCTACTAGCAAATCGGTGATATGGGAACCGATTAATCCCGCACCGCCTGTAACCAGAGCGCGCTGGTTCTGCATTCGGCCTTACCCCCGGGGAAGAGAAAGAATTGTAACGATGCCGACGATTCTATCAAGTCTCAGGAATTACCTCGACGGATAAATCGTGGATTCTCCATCGGTTCCGAGCTCTAAACTGTGTTTAAGCTGTGCAAAACTAACTCCTTTCAGCGCAAGCAAACAAATTCCGACGACGATGTTCGCGACAAACACCCAGGCGTGGATGACCACAGTCAGGGCAAGGGCACTGCTGGCGGCAACCCCGGCCAACTTGAAGGCCTCTGTCCCAAAGAGTTCATAGGTTCCGAGTCCCCCGGGGGCGGAAGGGATCATCAGTCCTAAGCCAAGAACAGCCGAGGCCACCACGGCAGACTTCAAAGAGACAGCGAGGCCCAAGGCTCCGGCCAGTCCCCAGATCAATCCGGCTTCAGTCGCCCAGATGGCGGAAGTTATTAGAAGAAGAGTCAGCGCTTGCCCGGCGGAAGCTACTGCGCCGAGTCCGTCTGCGAACGAAGTGAGGAGGCCGTCGAACTTCTCCTCAAGGGCAGACAAATGCACGAGGCGGAAGGCACACCGCACGGCCTCAATCAGTGAGCGGGTTCGATACCGAAGGAAAACCAGCAAGACCAGCGAGCCGCCGAAGATCAGGATTGCGACGCGCAACAGGTCGAGCACCCAGCGCGGCGGATGCAAAGTCCAGACAGAAAACAAAACCATCCCCACTAGCGCCAAGCCGTCCAACACTTTTTCTACCGCGAGGGTTGCCAGAGTGCGGCTGCTTTCATTAAGAGAACCGGCGCGCCCCACGAGAACGCAACGAGCCAGATCGCCAGCGCGGCCGGGCAACAAAAAGTTCGCCATGTTTCCGATACCGAGAACAGTCAGACAGGTTCCTAGCCCGGGACGCCACGAAGGTGGGAAAATCAGCTGCCAACGCCAGGCCCGCAAGGGAAGATTCACAAAGAACACCACTACAGGAACCAGCAGGAACGGCCCGTTCAGCCGCCCGAGCGCATTCCATGACTGTTTGAGGTCCACCTGCCGCACGAGAATTGCAATGCACCCCAGGCCGATAAGAAGGCCTACCACGGCAGACTGGACCCCGAATTTACGTCCCAAAATGCCGCCCCACTTTTTGCGGTTGAGCGTCGGTGCTGGCATCCGTTTCCGACGTTTCTTCCAGGAAATAGATCGGACGCTGCCGTGCCGCTTCCAGCGTTCTCCACAAGTATTCGCCGAGGATTCCCAGCATCATCATTTGAACGCCACCCAGGACCAGGACGACCACGATAAGCGATGCCCAACCTTGGACGGGCGTTCGCGTCATCAGCCGTAAAAAAATGACGAGGGCGGCATACGCGAATCCCAACATGCTGAACATCATTCCCAGATACGACATCGCCCGCAAAGGAGCGTAAGAAAACGACACGAATGCGTCCGCGAATGCTTTCAGTTTGCGCTTGAGCGTCCATTTGGAGCCGCCCGCCGCCCGCTTCTCCTTGGTGTAGCTGATTTGCGAGGACGAGAACCCAAGTCGAGCGACCTCGCCGCCAATGCTGGGATTGCTTCCCGCCGACTGCAGCAGAGCGGTGATCACCTTCCGATCCAAAAGGGCAAAGTCGGTGCCTCGCGGAGGCAGGTTTATTTCTCCGAGCAGATTCAGCAGCCGATAGAAAGCATTGGCAAGGACAAGGTCCACTTTCGAAATACCTTCGCGTTCCCCTCGGACGGCCCATACCACGTGATGACCGGCACGCCACAAATCCAGCATCTGCAATATCAGTTCAGGGGGATCTTGCAAATCGGCAGCGAGGAAGACCGCGCACTCTCCGTGCGACTGAGCGAGTCCGGCCAGAATAGCCACGTGGCTTCCACTGTTCTTGGATAGACGGGCATAGCGGAATCGTGAATCCTGCCGACATATATCCTTCAGCAACTCCGGTGAACCGTCTGCGGAGTGATCGTCGACCAGGATGATTTCTGTGACCAATGGAGTCAGTCGATCGGCGAAACCACGCAAACGCTCGACCAGAGCCGGAAGTACAGCTTCCTCGTTGAAAACCGGTATTACGATGCTGAGTTCTGGGCCACCCATAACGCTCTGCGAAATTTCCTCCAGTGTAGTGGAATCAAGACACGAACCGGGTTGCATTCCGGGCCACGCTCTCGGAGCATTTCCTTACCCAATCCCGATTCACTGTCTGGTCTACCCACAGGTTGACGATTCGGCGTGCGAACCGGTCGGCGTTCGGGCAGCGATCGCTAGGACGAAAGAAGTCGTTCACCGGCCAGTACAAGTTCGACACGTGAAAACCATCGCGACGTACGGCCTCGCTGAACTCGACGAGATTCTCCGGGAAATTTACCAGCAGCGAATAGCGCCAGCAAACACCGCTGTCTCGCCAGCGGTCCATCCGATGCCAATTACCTTCGGCCAGGACCTCGTCATACTGCCGTGCGTTGCTATAACGATGGTGCAGAATTTGCTGCAATTGTACCCAGGCGCCGTGTAGGGCAGCCGGATCCTTCATGCGGCGCAGGTAGAGTCCACGAAACACCGGTTGAAGTGTAAGGAACGCGGGGGAAACGTCGTCCACCGCTCGGGCCCGCAATAGCCCAACCAACGCGTGGTGGAGATTACGGTAGCTGAGAGCAAGGGCTCGAGCTTGTCCTTCGTCGATTTCCTCTGGCAGCGGATCAGTTTCTGCCAATTCTGCGCAAACCGCCACCAATTTTGTAGACCGTATCAGTAGTGCTCCCCCGCCGCATTCCAAAATCTTGGTTGGATTAAAACTGTAGACGGACAAATCGCCAACTGAGCCCGCGGCCCTACCGTCAGGGAGACGAGCACCTGGGGCCTGTGCGAGATCCTCGATGAGAAATATGTTCCTTGATCGGCACCATTCGGCTAGCGGCTGTAGGTCTGCGGTCTGTCCAAACAAGTGGATAAAGACCACCGCGCGGGTCTGCGAGGTCCAGCGTTGTTGAATGCTTTCCAACGTGGGCATCCCTGTACTGGGATCTACATCTGCGAATCGCGGGATAAGGCCAGCCAGCAGAGCAACATTCGCGGGCGTTGCACAGGAGATCGAGGGCAGAATTACTTCCGCTTCCTGAGCCTTGGCGCCGGAAATCTTCCGCACAGCACTGTAGGCGCGATAGAGCGCGGTCGCAGCCCGGCCGTACCACTCGACCGCCGCTCCTCCGGTCGCGCGCAGCAGTTCGGTCTCGATCGGCTGTAGGATCTCGCACGTCTCCGATTTTTGAAGCAATGAGCTCATGTACTCAGCCGTTCGCGATTCTTTCTCCAGCACTCCGCTGCGTCCGAAATTGTCATCCACTCAAAGTCATGCTCGGCGCGCCGCAAGCTTTTCGCGATGGCCACGAGATTGACAGCAAGCGCCTGCGTTGAGTGCGAGTAAAGAGCGTCGCTTCCCCGAGTGGCGAGCACCTCATCCGGATGAAAGATCATGACCCAAACACACAAATCGGCTGGCGCAACGTTGCCAGCATTCTCCCAGTTCTGCAGGGCGTTTGCAAAGAGCTTTGGATGTACTGCGGGATTCATATATCGAATCTTCGGCGCGTCATCGTCGGGCGCTTGCACTTGCCAGGTGTTCATCGGAAGCTCCACCATCGAACGTCGGGGTCCGGACTTACACAGGTCATGGAAAGAAGGGTAGTAGGGCTGGTTGGGCGCGCCGGTCCAGTTCATGGGATGGCCGGCACCGCTCTTTCTTCCAGGAATGGCGGTCGAATCGGAGCGGAATCCGAGGCGCTCCACGGTGTTATACGTCTCTGGCGTGTGCCAGCCTTCTCCGTTGCGGAAGGCCGTCGCGTGAAAGTTGAGATTCAGTTTGCTCCACAGGCGCTCCAGTTCAGCCTGTGCTTCCACGGGATCAGCAATGAGCACGGCGGCATCCTCAGTCCTCGCCTGCCGGTACAGATGGGGATGCCAACCTAGTTCGTGGCCAGCCGCTTTCACCTTCGCCCAGAAGTTGTCATAGGTCTCGAGCAGATGTGCAGCATTTCCGAGAATACTTTCCAGTTGACCATCCGCCCGCACGAACCAGGTGATGGGGACCGTGTCCAACGCGGCGAATCCAGCAAGCTCGTCTGGCAGGCTCTGCAAATATTCCAGGCCCTTCCACTGCAGGGTTTGCCGGTTGGTGACTCTACCACTCAAGCCATCGGGATCGGTGTCAACGGTCAGGCAAAGCAGATGCTTCTTCACCTCACGTAGCCCTCGGCTTCGGGATGAAAGAGTTGAACGCAGAACTCGAAGGCGCGGTAATCGTGGCGGATCAATACGCGTGGCGCAATCGCCTTCGCCATTTTGAATATATCTTCGGGCGAATAGTAAAAGAGCTCGGGATTGCGGAAGTCTACGTAGGTCGAGAGCATGTCTACGGAAACCGAAACGCGCGTATGTTGAAACGCCAGCTCCAGAGCACGTTGCATCACCTGCATGTTGTCCGATTTCTGGTAACGGTTGTTGAGGACCTGCGACATCACAATGGTATCGAAGCTGCCTTCAATGTCCTCGGCGAAGATATTGCGCACTTCGAATCGTGACTCGGGATAAATGTGGCGACACTCCGTTATATATTCCGGGACGATATCGTAGCCGCAATACGAGCACTCCTGTTTCTGTGCTGTCAAATACCTATAAAAATCTCCCAGGCCGCATCCTATTTCGAGGATGGATGGGCGCGCTCCGCGCAACGCAGAGGCATGAACCCACTGCCGGATGGCCTGCTTCTCTTCGTTTCCGGAATTCAAGGACGCAAAGGTGGGTCCGTGTTCGGCGATACGCCTTTGATACCGTTGAATGACGAGATTGACGTCTTCGGGGTCGAGCACTCGCGCCGTCATGAAGGTGTCAACTCCCGAAACTCGACCAGTTGCGCTGCGTGACGCCTTGTTCCGTCGGCGTAATCGATAGAAATCTCGCGGCACGCGCGGTCGGCGCGGTCGGCCGCTTCGTGCAAGGTCTCGGCCGTCGTGACCAGGAACCCGGCTCTCTCGGAAGTACTGCGCAGGGGACGAATCTCGTCGCCGGGTTGCACCGTGACGCCCACATCCAATACAGCAACGTCTGCGGCGAGTCTCTCAGGTATTTCTATCCGTTGCACGATGCCCGGATTGAATACAAGGAAGCGGTAGTCTGCGCCACGGTGGCGGGTGGGTTCGATCTGGCTCGGAGGCATTCCGCAAGCCATTCGGCAGGCCTCAACGAATTCGTTCACTCCGCTGACGTGATGCGCGATTTGCGGAGTGTGTCCGCCTCCACAGCGGGCGCCGAGTTCGAATAGCACCGGACCCTGATCCGTATACGCGAATTCAATGTGAGCCACACCTTGGGTCAAACCCAGGGCCCGGATCGCTTTATGGCACATGTCCGCTACAGTCGATTCCTGTGCCGCTGTGAGTTGCGCCGGATACTGCACGCTGACATCGACGCGATAGGGAGGTAGCGACTTAATCTTCTGACCGATGCAAAGAACCGACGTCTTACCCTTCCAGATGAGTACTTCGGCGCTATGCTCGCTGCCCTCGACGCATCGCTCAATCACGACGTTCGAATGAGCGAGCCCGCCGGCCTGAGCTACACGGAAGGCATCCGCTACATCTTCGGCTCTCTCAACTCGCGTGACGCCGCGGGAGCCACCGAAGCTCCGATCCGGCTTGAAGATCAGAGGAAAACGTCCCAGTCTCTCAGCGGCGGTCCGGGCCTCCCCCGGTGCGGAGACGATCGCAAATGCTGTGGAATACTCTCCAATGTGTTGCCAATTTCGGCGCATCGCAGCTTTGCTGGTCGCATTTGCCGCAGCCTCTTCAGAGATCGAAGGTAACCGCAGACGGGCTGAAATGTTGGCGGCTGCCCGGACGCCGACTTCGGCCATGCTTACCACCCCATCCACTCCGCCAGATTTCGTGACCGCTTGCGTTAAGGATTCACAATCATTGAGATCTATCGGCAGCGCAAGATCTGCTGCCTTCAATCCCGGCACATCAGGATTCTTGTCGGCAACGAGTGTAAAGAATTCCGCCTCGCGCGCGGCGCGAATGGATGGAACGTTATAGCGACCGCCGCCGAGAATGAGAATGCGCTTGGAACGCATAGACACAGAACCTATCTTGGAATCTAACTTGCGCTGGTGCTTGTCAGTTGTGGCGCTACCAGCCGGCGGTTGATCTCCGTCTGAACTCGGCGCACTCGTTCCGCGTCCTCGTTATCGTAGCGGAAGCGGACGCTGCCTTGGCCGTCACACACTCCGATGACGCGGGTAGGATGGTGTACGCTATCGACGATCACGTCGCCGGATTGGCCCATGGCGCCGCCAGCTACTACTGGTACTCCATCCAGCATCTCCCAGCCCAACGCCTCACGCGTTTCCAACAGCGACTCATGGGTCGAGGAGAGGCATCCAGTTAGAGCCGGCCAGATGTTCACCCGCAGTAATAAACATCCACGCCGCTGCGCCTCAGCAATTCCATCCGGCAGGATCGTTCCGATGCCCGCGTCCAGCACATACGTTTTCCGAGGGAGCTGTTTCGCAAAGCGTTGGTTAAACCAGGGAACGCCGGCCGGCCACACGACAACGACACCGGCCTTCGAAAGCGCGTCGTAAGCACATCCCGCCTGCGCCTTCATGTAGGAAAGTTTCAATTCCTGCCCGTCGAATGAGAGCGACCGCAAATGGGCAATCGGGGAATCCGAGGTGGAATGCTCCGGATCGAGCAGGAGGACTACCCGCGCCCCACGCTCGGCGAACCTTAACGCTAGAAAACGGCTGCGTGGATGGTCGCCCGCAATCACGATCTCCGCATCATTCAGTACTTCGTCCAGTAGCCGGACCACCTGATCTTCAACGGCCTCCACCCACACCCGGCTGTCAAGATATGTGAGCAGTACAGTCTTCTTCAGAATTGCTCCCGCGTTTTCCGCAGCCTTCGTCGGACCAAATGTTTTTCGGTCAACGTCGAGCAACACTACATCCACCTTACTATCGATAGCATGTAACACGGTTTCCAGGTGCTCGTTGCTCGATAGCGTTACAGATCCAACCACGTGCGATTGCGTTGAATGTATGTTGCCTGAGACGTGGTACTCAGCCAGAGGCTTGCTTCCTGTGACCACGTTCAGCGCCGAGAATTTTCCTGCCTTTACCGCGCGCGCACGGAGTTCTCTCAGCAGTGCGTCCAGCGACTCTGCCGAAGTTTGTTGTTTGCCCGATTCAACGCGAAAAGCGGGTATCGACAGCACTCGCGGCATCTTGAGGCTGGCCAACTCATAACTCAGGCGCTCTAGCAATTCATCCGGCGCCGAGACTTGGTCTTCCTGACAGAGCCGAACAATCAGATCGCGTACGTCGATGTCATGCTGGCGGGCGTAGCGCTGCACCTTGCCCGTAAAGGACGAATGAAATTTAGCGAGCCCGCCCGTGACGGCCATCGGATCTACACCGCGCTTCCCCAGCATGGGCTGGATCAAGCCCTGGCCCACGTCCATGGCGGCTTTGAGATCGATGTGCGGCAGGGCGCCGCGGCCTTGGAGGATTGCCACGAGAACTTCGGTGACTGTGTTCCCGGCCGAACGTCCCATTCCCTGCAGGGAAGAATCGACGAGAACCGCTCCCTCTTCGATTGCTCGCAACGTGTTTGCCATCGCGAGCGAAAGATTATCGTGCCCGTGGAAGCCCAGGGGAGATGGGCTTTGCGCCTTTGCCGCTCGCAAATACGATGCGACCGAATCCGGGTCCATGCTCCCTGCCGAATCCACCAGACAAGCCACATCTGCGCCCCACCCGTGTACTTTGGCAACGATTGCCCCGAACTCTTCGGGCGAGACCGCGTACGATTTCATGGCGTTATACGAGACGATCAGCCCCAACTCTTTGGCCAGCGCAATGTAGGGCTCCGCCAGGACCGCCTCGGTCACGTTCGTCCCGACGCGGATGAACGACATGCCACGCCGTGCGGCGGTACGAATATCTTCTTCTCGTCCGATGCCGGGGATAAAAAACATGCCCCACTTCGCGCTCCGCAGCGCTTCCGTCGCGGCTTCCATGTATTCTTCGTCGGTCGCTGCCGCCATCCCTTTGCCCGCTTGCGACGCATTCAGGCCCAGGCCGTGCCCGATTTCGATCCAGTGAAAGCCGATGCCCTCAAGGGCGGCGGCAATCGTTGCCGTGTCTTGAGCCGTGAACTGGAAGTCGATGAGGTAGGACCCATCCCGCAGCGTGACTTCGAGAATATCGGGAATGACTTCGAATGTAGACATGACCGGCCCTTGGTGCATGGTTGAAACGATGCCCACTTTAGTGCGAAACCGCGGTCTGCGTTCTGATGCGAACAGCCTTCTTCACCGCTGCTGCGACTTCAGCGATGGCCTGGGATGTAAGCTCAGGATATAGCGGCAGAGACAGAACTTGCCGAGCCGCATCTTCTGAGCGCGGAAACGCTCCTCGCTCATAGCCCAAGTCTGCGTAAGCCGGCTGCAAATGCACTGGCACCGGATAGTGAATGCCCGTCTGAATTCCGTCCGCGTGCAGCGAGGCTTGCAGGCCGTCGCGCTCTTCCGTCCGAAGCGTGTACACGTGGTAGACATGCCGGCCCCAACCCATTTCAGAAGGTGTCTCCACACCGCAGTCCGCGAGAAGCGTGTCGTATTGTGTCACCACACCGCGGCGCTTTTCGGTCCAAGCATCGAGATGAGCCAGCTTTACCCGTAAGATCGCGCCTTGAAAGCCTTCCATCCGGTAGTTGAATCCGCGTAATACGTGATGATATTTACGATCCTGTCCCCAGTCACGCAACATACGGACGGTGTGCGCATACTCGGCATTGTTGGTCGTTACCGCGCCGCCCTCGCCATACGCCCCCAAATTCTTGCCTGGATAAAAGCTGAAGCACCCCATGTCGCCGATGCTACCGACCGGACGGCCCTTGTATTTCGCTCCATGTGCCTGCGCAGCATCTTCGATCACGACCAGCCCGTGCCTGCGCGCGATTTCCATGATCGGATCCATATTGGCTGATTGCCCGTAAAGGTGCACGGGAAGAATCGCTTTGGTACGCGGTGTGATCGCAGCCTCAATCGTGGAGGGATCGATCGTAAACGACTGCGGCTCGATATCGACCAGCACCGGCCGGGCTCCGCAGTACGTAACGGCGGCGACGCTCGCGACAAAGGTGAAAGGCACGGTAATGACTTCGTCACCAGGGCCGATTCCAGCAGCCAGCAACGCAAGATGCAGAGCGCTTGTCCCGGAATTCAATGCAATACATTCAGCCGCGCCACAATAGTCCGCAAACTCCCTTTCAAAGCCGGCTACTTCAGAGCCCAGAACAAACTGACAACTATCGAGAACTTTGGCGATGGCAGCATCAATCTCAGGCTTGATGCTTTGATATTGTGCTTTCAAATCGAGATACGGGATTTTGACGTCGGCCATGAGGGTCTCTTATTCGAGAATCGACTTCGCATTTACCAGGCTTACGCGGTGGCTTCGAGCGTAGTTAGACGCAAATCCACCGGGCGTCCGTGCTGCGCCACGGACTGCGATGCAGCTTGAAGGATCTCCACCACTCGCAGTCCCGCCACCCCGCCCGTCAGTGGCTCTTCATTCTGTTGGATGCAGTCCACAAAGTGATCAATCTCGCGGCGCAAAGCCTCGGTCCCATCAATCTGTGGTGCCAGCATGTCTCCCGTGCGGTAGCCCACCAGCATCTGATACAGCTTTTCAGGATTTTGATGATTGTTCAGGGTGATGCCCTTGTCGTAAACTTTGATCTTTTCGCTCTGCTCCAGATCGTCGTAGACAATCATCTTGCGGCTGGCGCCAATCAGAGTTCGTCGCAACTTGACCGGAGCCAGCCAGTTGGCATGGATGTGTGCGATCTGACTGCCTTCGAAAAATAGCGTCAGGTAGGCGATGTTCTCCGTGCCGCCGGGGACGTGGCTGAGCCCGGTAGCGGAGACAGCACAGGGCCGGAACGGCAGCACATAGTCCATGATCGACAGATCGTGTACGGCGAGATCCCACAGCACGTTCACGTCGTGCTGAAAAAGTCCAAGGTTCACGCGCACGGAATCGTAGTAATAGATTTCACCGAGGCTTCCACTGTCGACCAGTTCACGAATCTTGCGCACGGCGCCGGTGTAAACGAATGTGTGGTCGACCATCAGAACGAGATTTCGTTTTTGAGCAAGATCGATCAGGTGCTGCGCCTGGTCGGTGTTTGAAGCCAAAGGCTTCTCGACCAGCACATGCTTGCCTTCCTGGAGCGCACGGAGCGCCAGTTCGTAATGCGTTGAAACCGGCGTGGCTATTGCCACGGCGTCGATGGACGGGTCCTCGATCAACTCGCGAAAATTCTGGGTTGTCTGGATGGTTGGATACCGGCTGCTCACCATTGCCAGGCGGTCGGGTCTCAGGTCGCTGACCCGAGCAACTTGTGCTCCCGAGGCTTCATAACAATTCCGCACCAGGTTAGGACCCCAGTAGCCGTATCCAATCACGCCAATACGAATCAAGCAAATCCTCCTCTAATCTCCGGAACCGTCGGTCGTCTGTTTCTGCGGGACTGTGCGTCCTAAGCGCGCAGGGACGCCCTTTGCAATCTGGTGAGCGGGCACATCATGAGTCACTACTGCTCCGGCACCGATCAGCGCCCCTTCTCCTATAGTGATTCCCGCGAGAATCACCGCTCCGCTTCCGATCGACGCTCCGCGCTTGATTCGCGTCGGCACAACTTGCCAGTCTTCTTCGGTTTGCAGTCTCCCATCTTCTGTCGCTCGTGGGTATAGGTCGTTGATGAACATGACTCCATGGCCCACAAATACGTCATCCTCGATGGTGACTCCCTCGCACACGAATGTGTGCGAAGAGATTTTGCACCGGCTTCCCACGAATGCGTTCTTTTGAATCTCGACGAAAGCTCCAATCTTGGTTTCGTCGCCTACGGTACACCCATAGAGATTGACCAGATCAGGCTGGAAGATCTTCACTCCGTGGCCTAAGACAACGTTGGCGGAAATTGGCATGAAAATTGTCTGTGCCGGTTCTTCCCGGGAAACGGAAGCACCACACACGGGTGTTTCGCAGCTCAAAATGAAGTAAATCGCACGATACAACAGTTTGCTGCTGGCATCAACTGCCTCTCAGATGGTGCTTCCCGCGGGCCGAGCGCCGGTGCCTGCGGCAAAATGTCGACCGCGAAAAACTTCAGTCTCTCGACAGAACGGAGGTAACCGTCTGAGCATCGCCCGTTCCGGCTCAGGATTCAACCCTGCCTCGCAAGCGCCGATGGAGTCAGTAGCAGCACGGGAGAGGCCAATGGATACGATTCGCAAGACCAAGCTCGAAATGCATACTCTGCTGCTCTGCGCGGACGTTCAGTTTCTGGGAATCACCCGCAACATCCTGAACCAGTTCCACGTAACTCCGAAGATTGTGAACAAGTGCGACGCAGCTCTCGCGATGATCGAGGCGCACGAATTTGATGTAGTGATTGTGGATTGGCGCGAGATTGAGAATTTGGGAGACTTCCTCTCCGCCCTTCGCAAGTCGAAGTTGAATCACGAATGCGTGCTGGTGGCGATCATGCGCGACCTGCTGGATCTGCGCCAAGCCTTCGCTGCTGGCGTTCACTTCCTGATTCACAAGCCCGCATCGGCGGTTCAGATCGAACGCTGTCTGCGCGCGGCCTACTGTGCGACGGTGGCGCGTCGCCGCAAACAACACCGCGAGCCCGTCCGAATCACAGCCACTGTCAGCACCCGTACCCAGCCCTTTACCGAAGCTACGATCGTGAACCTGAGCGAAGGCGGGATTGGACTTCAGACCGATGCCCATGACGATATGGCGCGGGTTGCGTTGAGCGCTGGCGAGGAAGTCGACCTTCGTTTTACCCTCCCTGATACACACGAGATTCTCCATACCAGCGGAAAAGTGATCTGGACGACGGTCCGTGCTTGCGGCATTCGGTTTAGCTACATTCCCGACGACGAGCGGCTGGCACTCGAGCTTTGGATGACTGCCTGCGTCGAGCGTTCCCTGGCGGAGCTATGCGATCGTATGCGGGAGGTGTGCGCTTAGCCTCAGACAAATAGTTGTTCGAAATCAAAAGGCCCGCGAGTGCGGGCCTTTTAATGGCTGAACCACAGCAAATCTTGCTACTGATGGGCTGTGGGAGATTCCGTGGTTTCGGTCGTGAGCGGCGCGATGGGTTGCGCGGCTACTTCGTCCAACTGCTTGGGCAGCGGGGACTCCAAAGCAATCTGCAGCACCTGGTCCATGGTGTCGACGAAATGCAGCTTCATGGCATTGCGCAGATTCTCCGGAACCTCGGCTACGTCTTTCTCGTTGTCCTTGGGCAGAATCACTTCAAATAGTCCCGCGCGGTGAGCGGCGAGCAGCTTCTCTTTCAGGCCACCGATGGGCAGAACCTTGCCCCGCAGGGTAATCTCACCGGTCATGGCCAGATCGCGACGCACTGGAATCTTGCTTAGAGCACTGGAGATGGCCGTTGCGATTGTGATGCCCGCCGACGGACCGTCCTTTGGAATCGCCCCTTCGGGAACGTGGACGTGCAGGTCGAGATTACGGTAGAAGTCACGGCTCAGGCCAAGACGCTGCGCGCGCGAGCGCACATACGACATGGCGGCCTGGGCGGATTCCTGCATCACGTCGCCGAGTTTGCCGGTCAACGTCAGCTTGCCCTTGCCGTCGACGACGCTGGCTTCCGTGCTAAGAATCGATCCGCCGACTTCGGTCCAAGCCAGGCCGGTGACTAGACCGACTTCGGACTTCTCGTGCGCCAAGGTGTCGCGGAACTTGATGACGCCGAGGAAGTCGTTGACATTCTCGCCGGTGATGGTGACGTTGTAGTTCTCGCCTTCCTTAACCACCTTGCGAGCGACTTTGCGGCAGACGTTGCCGATTTCGCGTTCCAGGTTGCGGACGCCAGCTTCGCGCGTGTAGGAGCGGATCAGCCCGGTGATGGCCTCATCGGTGAACTTGATGTTCTTTTCCGAGAGACCAGCAGCCAGCATCTGCTTCTTCACCAGGAACTGCTTGGCGATTTCGACTTTTTCCTGCTCGGTATAGCCGTGCAGACGGAGCACTTCCATGCGGTCTTGCAGGGCCGCCGGGATGGTGTGCATCACGTTGGCGGTGGCCACGAAGAAGACCTGCGAGAGATCGTATTCCACGTCGAGGTAGTGGTCGACGAACATGAAGTTCTGCTCGGGATCGAGTACTTCGAGCAGGGCCGCCGACGGATCGCCGCGGAAGTCCATCGACATCTTGTCGACTTCATCGAGCATGAAGACCGGGTTCTTGGTGCCGGCCTTCTTCATCATCTGGATGATCTGGCCGGGCAGTGCGCCGATATAGGTGCGGCGGTGACCGCGGATTTCAGCTTCATCGCGCACGCCGCCCAGCGACATGCGGACGAACTTGCGTCCGGTGGCCTTGGCGATCGACATGCCCAGCGAGGTCTTGCCGACGCCCGGAGGCCCGACGAAGCAAAGGATCGAGCCCTTGGGATTCTTGACCAACTGCCGGACGGCGAGAAATTCAAGGATGCGTTCCTTGATCTTCTCCAGGCCATAGTGATCTTCGTTCAGAACTTTTTCGGCGCGGGAAATGTTGCGGATTTCCTTGGAGCGCTTCTTCCACGGCACGGCCAGCAGCCAGTCGAGATAGTTGCGGGAAACCGTGGACTCGGCCGACATGGGCGGCATGGCTTCCAGTTTCTTGAGTTCCTGCAGGGCCTTGTCTTTGACTTCTTTGGGCATGCCGGCGGATTCGATCTTCTTCTTCAGTTCGTCGAATTCGCTCTTTTCGCCGCGGCCCAGTTCCTTCTGGATGGCCTTGATCTTTTCGTTGAGGTAATACTCTTTTTGCGCCTTTTCCATCTGGCGCTTCACGCGCGACTGGATGGTGCGGTCGACGTTCAGTTTCTCGATTTCGATGTCGAGCACGTCGGCGATGCGGGTCAGGCGCTCGGCCGGATCGAAAATTTCGAGCAGTTCCTGCTTTTCTTCAATGGAGAGTTGCAGGTTGGCGGAGATCACGTCGGTCAGCTTGGCCGGATCTTCCATCCGCACGGCCGAAATCATCGTCTCGTAATTCAGCGCCTGGCACAGCTTGACGTACTGCTCGAACAGGGAAGTGACGCGCTGCATGCTGGCTTCGAGCGCCGGATTGGCTTCGGTGCCATAGCGAGCGACGCGGACCGTGGCCTGCATGAAGCCCTCGGTGTCGACGACCTGCAGAATCTTGCCGCGCTCAACGCCCTCGACCAGGACTTTAATGTTGCCGTCGGGCAGTTTCAGGCTCTGCACGATGTTGACGATCGTGCCGACCTGGTAGATTTCGTTGGCCTTAGGTTCGTCGATGGAGGCATCGTGCTGGGTCGCCAGGAAAATCTTCTTGTCGGCCGCCAGCGCCTCTTCCAAGGCTCGTACGCTCGATTCGCGGCCCACCACGAACGGCGTCATCATGAACGGAAAGATGACCACGTCCCGGATGGGCATCATGGGCAGCTTTCTGGATTCGAACTTTTCCTTGGATGTGGTCACTGAGTCTCCCTGGGATAACGGTCAACGATGACGGCCAATCGACAACCAATTAGACAATTGCTACCGCGTCTTGCTCGCGAACGGCGACATAGCTCTTATCGGCCATGTCGTAGAAATTGCTAGCCAGCCGCCTCTCTACGGATGCTTAGCCGGCCTTTTCCATCACCGGAGCGAAGGAGGCGCTGCGCTTCTCCACCATCTCCCGCGTCACTTCGAACTCTTTCAGTTTCTTCTGGCTGGGCAGGTTGAACATCAGGTCGAGCATGAGCTCTTCCAGAATCATGCGCAGTCCGCGGGCTCCCACCTTGCGCGCCATGGCCTGGCGCGCGATTGCCCGCAGCGCTTC
Organism: uncultured Acidobacteriaceae bacterium; assembly: GCA_963788555.1. Taxonomy (GTDB): domain Bacteria; phylum Acidobacteriota; class Terriglobia; order Terriglobales; family Acidobacteriaceae; genus Sulfotelmatobacter. The sequence continues at coordinate 88,387 of CAWBHM010000011.1, forward strand.
GTCGTTGAACTTCAGGCGCACGTTCTCGAACTCAAACAGCCGCTGGTATTGCTTGACGATGGCGTTCTTGGGACGGGTCAGGATTTCGATCAGCGCGAACTCGTCGAGATCTTCGAGCATGCCTACGACTGGCAGTCGGCCGACAAATTCCGGAATCAAGTCCGAACTTGATCAGGTCTTCCGGTTGGATCTCGGTCAGCAGCTCTTGGGTGCGCTTCTTCGAGGTAATCGCGTCTTCTTTGTCGGCATCTTCGCCGCTGCGGAAGCCGAGAGACTTCTTGCCAATTCTGCGGGAAATGATCTTGTCGAGGCCGACAAACGCTCCGCCGCAGATGAAGAGGATGTTGGTGGTGTCGACCGGGGTGAATTCCTGGTGCGGATGCTTGCGCCCGCCCTGCGGCGGAACGTTGGCGATGGTGCCTTCCAGGATCTTCAACAGCGCTTGCTGCACGCCTTCGCCGGAAACGTCGCGGGTGATGGATGGATTCTCGTCCTTGCGCCCGATCTTGTCGACTTCATCAATGTAGATGATGCCCGTCTGGGTGCGGCTTACGTCGCCGTCGGCCGCCTGCAGCAGCTTCAGAATGATGTTCTCGACATCCTCGCCGACGTAGCCGGCTTCGGTAAGCGTGGTGGCATCGACGATGGCGAAGGGCACATCCAGCATGCGGGCCAGAGTCTGCGCCAGCAGCGTCTTGCCGGTTCCGGTCGGACCGATCAGCATGATGTTCGACTTGCTGAGTTCGATGCCATCACCGGTCTTCTGCCGGTTCATGAAGATGCGCTTGTAGTGGTTGTAAACCGCGACCGCCAGCTTCTTCTTGGTCTGCTCCTGCCCGATGACGTACTCGTCGAGGAAGGTCTTCACTTCCTGCGGCTTGGGCAGTTGGTTGGGAGTGCTGGTCTGGGGAGTCGCGGTGCGGTCGTCTTCCAGAATGGAGTTGCAGACCGCGACACACTCGTCGCAAATGTAGGCGCGGGGATAATCGCTGGGCGACGAGATCAGTTTGGCCACGGCGTCCTGCGACTTGTGGCAGAACGAACAGCGTAGAATCTCGTCGGAGCCCGACTTGTTTTTCACTCGGCTCTACTCCTTGAATCGTTCTCCGGCATGACCTGGACCCCCAGCATTTCCGGTCCATTCCGCCGCGAAAGCTTTCTTTGCGGCCGAATTCCGTCAGGCGCGAAGGCAGATCATACCGCTTTTGCCGTCTTATAGATGATATCGTCTATGATTCCGTATTCCTTAGCCTGCTGCGCGTTCATGATGAAGTCGCGCTCTACATCTTTTTCTACCTTGTCCAGCTTCTGCCCGCTGTGCTTCGAGAGTAACTGGTTGGTAATCTCGCGCATGCGCAGGATTTCCCTGGCGTGGATGTCAATGTCGGTAGCCTGCCCCGACAATCCTCCCATAGACGGCTGATGTATTAGAATCCGCGAATTCGGAAGTGCCAATCTCTTTTTGGGTTCGCCTGATGCCAATAGTAACGCTGCCATCGACGCGGCCTGTCCCACGCATAGCGTCATCACGTCATTCTTCACGTACTGCATGGTGTCGTAAATCGCCATGCCGGCCGTGATCGAGCCACCCGGAGAGTTGATGTAAAGCTGAATGTCTTTCTCCGGATCTTCCTGAGCCAGAAACAACATTTGGGCGATCACCAGATTGGCGATGTTGTCGTCAATCGGCGTGCCGATAAAGATAATGTTGTCGCGGAGCAGACGGGAATAGATGTCGTAGGCGCGTTCGCCCCGCCCGGTCTGCTCGATGACCATCGGTACCAGCATCATTTGGGGATCGTTTTGCTTCATGTTCACCTGTCACACTCCGCCCCGACGCAACGTTCGGCTTGCTGGGGAGGATCGAAAGTGGTCCGCATTCATTTCCCGGATTTATTCCGGACTTACGCGGACTGGTGATACAGAAATTCGAGGGTCTTTTCGCTGCGGATTCTGTTCCGGATTCTATCGAGGCCCCCATCCTGTGTCAAACGAGCGCGGACCGCTTCGGGAGTCTGTTTCGTCTGCTGAGCCAGGGCTGCAATCTCGTGATTTACTTCGTCCTCGCCAACTTCGATTTTTTCCAGATCCGCAATGCGTTCCAGTAACAACGACGACTTTACATCCTGCACCGCCTGATCCCGCTGGCCCACCCGCAAGCGGGGCAGGTCCATTTTCTTCAGGTCTTCCATCTTCATGCCCTGCGCTGCCAGCGCGCGCAAACCGCGTTCCAGGCGCACGATCGATCTGCCGGTCGACCAGCGACTCCGGCACTTCGAAATCATTGCGCTTCACGAGTTCAGCCACCAGTTTGTCTTTGGCTTCGCGCTCGGCATCGTGCTTGCGTTCCGCCTGCATGTTTTCGCGAATCTGCTTGCGCACCTGGTCGAGGCTCGTGAACTCGCCGAGTTCCTTGGCAAAGTCGTCGTTCAGCTCGGGCAGGTTCTTCTGCTTGATAGCCTGGATCTTGACCGTATAGATGAACGTCTTGCCCGCCAGTCGCTTGTCGGAAACATCTTCGGGATAACTGACTTCGAACTCGCGCTCGTCCCCGGCATTCGCTCCGCGCAGGTTCTCGGTGAACTCAGGCACGGTATTCTTGCCGCCAATTTCGATCAGGACTTCGTCCATGTGTACGGGCTGAGTCTTATCGTCGGCGTCCTTGGGGCGTCCGTCCATCGAAGCCTGAGCGAAGTCGCCGTCTGCTAAGGCCCGTCCTTCGACCGAGGTGTAAGTCGCGTGCTGCTCGCGCACACTGTTTACCGCTTCTTCGACTTCTTCGTCCTTTACGACGATCTCCGGATGGTCCGCGCGCAGCTCTTTGTAGCCTTCGACTACGATTTCCGGCAGCACCTCAAAGCTGGCCTTGAAGCGCAGCGGTTCGCCGTCATGAATGTGCAGATCGGTGACGCGCGGTTGCGACACCGGAATCATGCCCAGTTTCTCTGCTTCCTTGCGGAAATAGCGAGGTACCAGCGCCTCGACCACGTCACTCTTCAGATCTTCTTTGAATCGCTGCTTGATGATCGAAGCGGGCACGTGCCCGGAGCGGAACCCCGGCAGACGCGCCACCTTCTGATATTTCTGGATAATGACTTCCATTTCGCGAGCAACTTCCTCGGCTGGGATTTCGACCGAGATCTCGCGCTTGACGCCGTCCTTCTTTGCGTCGACTGTTTCTGTGGGACTCACGTTTGCCCTTTCGGCTACACTGCAAAATCCGGCGGAATCCGAGGGGCCTCCAGCGAAGGACCAATCCTGTTCACACGCCGTTAATCTTGAGTGTAAAGACTAAAGGAGAGCAGCGTCAAACGATGGCCGTGGACATTCGTACCTGAGCCCTAAGTCTCATCCCAGAACCGGAATTCGTAGAGACGGAGCGGGCTTGGATCCCTAACCCAGGGATTTTCGTAACACGTGTGATGTAATGACTCAAGTGAACTGGCTCACCATCCTCAACCGCGAAGTCGTAAGCTGCACGCGCTGTCCGCGACTGGTCTCTTACCGACAGGAGGTCGCGCGGGTCAAGCGTCGCGCGTACCTCAGCTGGGACTATTGGGGCAAGCCTGTGCCCGGCTTCGGCGATCCCCAAGCCCGCGTCCTCGTCATGGGACTGGCGCCGGGGGCGCACGGTTCGAATCGTACCGGGCGCCCGTTCACCGGCGACGCTTCCGGCAACTTCATGTATCCCATCTTGTACGACACCGGGTTCGCCAGTCAGCCCACGGCGACCGACCGCAGCGATGGCCTGGTGTTGAAGGATCTCTACATCACGGCCGCCGTCCGCTGCGCTCCTCCGGACAACAAGCCGCTTCCGGAAGAACTCACGGCCTGCTCGGCGTTCCTCGATCGAGAACTGGCGGGCTTGAAAGACGTAAAGGTCGTGGTCGCCTTGGGGAAGATCGGCTTCGACGCGTACCTCAACTACATGAAGCGGCAGGGGGTGCTCGCAAACAAGAAGAGCTACATCTTCAAACACGGTGCCACTTACCAGATGCCCGATGGCAATGTCTTGCTGGCGTCCTATCATCCCTCGAACCAGAACACCCAGACTGGCAAGCTGACGCGGGAAATGTTTATCGAGATATTCAAGCAGGCGGCCCGACTTGCCGATAGAGAAAGCTGAGGCGCCGCTGGTGCCGGCTCGTTCACCCTGCCCTCACTCGAGGGAACATCCAAAGGGTCACGAACCGGAGCGGCGCCGTCACTCTACCTTAACTTCGTCACCGTGACTTCAAGCTGAAATTGTCGCTTGGAGTTGGGATCATCCACGCTACCCACGACCATCGGCTTACCGGGTATAGCCAAGGTGCTGGCGTTAATTTTGAACTGCCGCACTACTGGTCGCGACTCGTGCGTCCCTTGATCTGGAATAGCAAAATTGCTAATGTCCGCCCGCACCGACAGCGGTATGCCATCCGGCCGCTCCCCGATTCTGCACCAGATACTCGTGCCCACGTCCAAGTATTGAAACTGTTCGTGTCCCGCTTCGACGGGGACGCGAGTTCCAATCTTGATTTCATTCGCATCGTCCGCATTTAGGTTGAGCGAATACTGTCGAGTATTCATCTTCTTGCCGTCTTCCAGCTCGTTCACAGAAAAGTCGAGCCGGTACGCGTGCACTGGCTTTTCTCGTTCCACCGCGGCCGCTGATTCCACATTCTGCTTCGCTTCGTTCTTCGCCTTCTCGGACGTGGCTTGCCCCGCCTCCTGGGCATAGCCCGCTAATCCGCAGTAAACAACGAACCCGAGAATTCCAATGACCCAAACCGCTGTCGCCTTGCGCATAGTCCTTCTCCTTGAGTTGTTATCTTTCGGTTGTGTCGGTATTTCGTACCAAGTCCGCCGGGCGATCGCCGGATGGGAACGCCATCATTTCTTCGAGATCCTGCTCCAGTAATTCCATTCTCGCGCGCGCCACCAACACTGCTCGTTCAGGATTCTCCGCAACATATCTCTGCAGTAACTCTTCCTGCTCGCTCATGGGCTGCGGCGATGGAAACTGGTCGAGTTTGGGATTGGCTGTAGCAATCGCCGTGACGCTCACATGATGCATGCCATGCCGTATCGCCGGGTGCACTGCCGGCGGGGGACCAATACCTTCATCTGGCTCGAGCCCGCCGTTTGACCGCACGTGCTCCACGTCCGGCACCGTAGCCGAAGGATGATTCGCAATGACAGGTGGTGACGGGTTGCCTGATCTCCACGCCAAAGCCAGAGCCACAACAATAGCTGCGGTGAGCACTCCCGCTATACGCCATTGCCACCACGCCCCCTGCGGAGCTTGTGCCCGTTCCGCGCGCAGGTTCGCTAGAATCCGCCCTTCCAAGCCCTCTCTCGGCTCGGCAGCTGCATACTTTGCCAGAGCCGCATCCAATCCCCGATCGACTTCGTCGTGCATGTCTGCCATGGTTCTCCCTAAATCCTGCCCATCCTGCTGGCCAGCTTCTCTTTTAAAATTTGCCGCGCCCGGAAAACTCGCGACCGAACCGCGGCTTCGTTGATTCCCAACGTCGCAGCCACCTCTTGCGGGGACATTTCCTCAATCGTCGACAGGATCAGCGGGTCGCGAAGCTTCTCCGGCAAGACCTCAATCATCTTCTCGAGTGCGATGCTGACCTGCTTGCCCTGCATCGTCTCATCGGCCGGGGCGTCGGAAGACGCCACTTCCGCGATCGGCCTCTCGGGATCTTCCAGAGGAATCTCCCGGGTGCGCCCACGCTGCCTGCTCCGGTCGACGGCGACCCGCCATGCGATTCGCGCCAGCCACGTTTTCGGATTTTCCACCGTCGCCAGCTTCGAGCTATAGCGCAGGATTCGCAGGAAAGTTTCCTGCGTGGCATCCTCGGCGTCATGGTGGCCGCGTAGCACCGCATAGGCGATGCGGTAGACCAGCCGTGAATGTTCCCGCACCAGCCCTTCGAGCATGTCGCGATTGCTCTCAGCACGACTGCGCTCGATGGTCGCCGCTACGCTCAGGATCGCCTCTCCCGCCGCCACTTTTCTGCCCTCACTCATGAAGACCTGCATGGGGCTCATTTTGTTCAGGAATTTCTGGAGGGAGAACGGCCAGGAAGACACGACTTGCGTGGAACTGAAATGCGTGGCGACAATAAACTCGCCCGTATGCTTGAACTAACTATGAAGTTGAGGGCGCAGTCGCATTAGTCAAGTCTGCGTCGGTGAAGAGAAGATGCGCGCGCGGGCGAAACTCGCCGCGCCGACAAAAGCTAGAAGCCAACCATGACCGGCTCGGGCTCCAGATGTACGCCCCAGAGTTCCTCGACGCGCTGCTGAATCTGATCCTTCAAAGCCAGAACCTCAGAGGCGGTGGCCCCTCCGCGATTCACGATGGCCAGCGCGTGCTTGCTCGAAATGCCAGCGTTGCCCAAGCCGTATCCGCGAGCAAAGCCCGACTTCTCCACGAGCCACGCCGCGGACACCTTCTTGTTCCTTTCGAGCGCCGGATAGCTGGGCAAGGTCAGTCCTTTGGCGGAGGCTCGCCTCTGCAAGTCTTCATGCTGCACTTCGGAGAGCACCGGATTTTTGAAGAACGATCCCGCGCTCCGGCAATCCGGATCGCCCGGAACGATGAGCATGCCTTTGCGCGCACGAATGTGCCGTACCGCCTCGCGAGTCTCGGCGAGATTGGGCCGAGTCTCTCGGCCTTCAAAGTGACGTTTCAGATCCGCATATTCGAGATGCGGGCCGCCTCCCGGCACCAGCCTGTAAGCGACACGAAGGATGATGAACCGGCCACGCTCGGTCGTATTGAAAACACTGGAGCGATAGGCAAAGCCGCAGGCCTCGCTGCACAGCTCGCGGACTTGGCCGTCCTTCAGATCGAGGGCTTGGACCGACTCGATCGTTTCGGACACCTCTTGTCCATACGCGCCCACGTTCTGTACGGGTGTGCCGCCCACGCTCCCCGGGATCCCGCTTAGGCATTCAACGCCAGCACAATGCGCCAGAACGGCGTGAGAGACGAAGCGATCCCACGACTCTCCTGCGCCCACATCGAACAAGATCTTGCCTTCGTCACCGTGTCCGGGACATTGCTCGATCCCGGTGATTGCGATCTTCAGGACCAGCCCCGGCCACCCACTGTCGGCAACCACCAGATTGCTGCCGCCGCCCAGCACAAACAGAGGCACCGCCTCAGACTGCGCAAACGCAACTGCCTGCTGCACCTCGGACACAGACGTTGCCTCGACGAAGAAGCGGGCCGGTCCTCCCAACTGGACAGTGGTCAAGGAAGCGAGCGGAATGTTTTCCTGAAGCAGCATGAGACGCGCTTCTGAATATACACAGTCGCAAGAGCGGTCGACTGCATGGGCAGTCCTCAATCACGCTACAATAGGACTCACACACCTACGAGAGGAACAAAACAGACATGCCGATGTATCCCGAAATCATGGTGATTCCGATGCGCGAGGAACTCACGCGCCTGGGAATCGAAGAACTTCGTACTCCCGAGAACGTCGATCAGGCGCTGAAGAACCGTCCGGGCACGACTATGGTCGTAGTGAACTCCATTTGCGGATGCGCTGCCGGACGAATGAGGCCTGCCGTTCGCGCGGCGATGCAGAATTCCGTCCGGCCAGACCAGTCCTATTCTGTATTCGCTGGGCAAGAAAAAGAAGCCACCGAGCGGGCCCGCAGTTACTTCACCGGCCAGCCGCCCTCCTCACCATCGATCGGCATCTTGCGTGACGGACAATTGGTTTACCTCATGCCTCGTAGCGAGATTGAGAGGCGCGAAGCGCCCGCCATCGCCGCTGATCTGAAGGCGGCGTTCGATCGTCTCTGCGGCAAGCCGGCGCAGGTCTAGATCAAATCACAGCTTGTCATTCCGCGGAGTGAAGCGACGAGGAACCTGCTTTCCGCCGGTGCCCGCGAACACCGGGTTCCTCACTACGCTCGAAATGACAACAATCCCTGGATGTCTGGGGGCGATACTCCCTACTTCTTTTTTCCCGCGCTCGCCATGAACGCTTTCACCACGATCGCGTTCGGCTGCACCCCCACCGGAATCAGCGTGAGCAGCGAGTACTCGCTCGGCTCCAGCTTCCGTCCCTTGCGCTTCTGAATCACGGTCACATCGCCCGACTGCGTGTCGAGGACCAGAAGATAGTTCTGATCCGGCGTCAGGGCGAGGCCGTCTGGCCGACTCCCCACAGTTAGAGTATCGATGCGCCGGCCCATATCGATGTCGTAAACCGCGACGCTGTTCGATCCAAAGTTCGTTACGTACAGCCGCGAGTTATCGAGCGTAACCGTGCCGCGGGAGGGGTGTTGTCCGATCTCCAGGCTGCTTCCCACTTCGTCGTTGCCGGTTTCGATAATCGAAATACTGTCGGAGTCGAAGTTGCAGACCATCAATTCGCCGCCATCGGGTTTGAGCGTGAGGCTGACCGGCGTCTGTCCCACGTCCAGCAGAGCCATCAGCCGGTCACTCTTCTGAGTGGCACTCTGAAGCGCAATCGACGCGACCTGTGACGATCCAGAGCAGGCGACGAACGCTTTGCTGGAGTCGGGCAGGATCGCGATCTCTTCCGGATGCTGGCAGACGGGCAGGGTGGTGCGCACACGCAGCGCTTTCGCGTCGATCACAGATACAGTGTTGTCGCCGCGATTGCTCACGACGACGGTCGACCCATCTGGCGAAACCCGTGCCAGACCCGGCGAGGCGCCCACATGCACGTTGCCGACGACCATTCTCTTCTCGAAGATCGATCACGCTGACATTCGACGATCCGGAGTTGGCCACGTAGGCGCGCGTGCCGTCTTCCGCTACGTCGATGAAGTAGGGACGCCCGTGTACCCCGATCGTGGCGACGACGGTATTCGTTTCGGCGTCGATCACGCTCACGTTGTTCGAGCCGCTGTTCACGACGTAGATTTCATTCTTCTTGCTGTTGGCCGCCAGGCCGGTCGGCTCGCTGCCAACCGGAATCGTCTTCGCCAGCGCAAACGTCCGCAGGTCGATCACGCTGACCGTATTGCTCTTGCCGTTGCTGACGTAGGCGTACTCGCGGTAGGCGGGACCGTAGTCCGGCAAAACCTGCTCGCGGAAATACCACCAGCCAACTCCAGCGAGGATCGGAATCAGGACAGCGATGAAAAGGAGCTTTCTCAAAGTAGCGTCTGCCTGGGAGTCGAAAGCCTTCGAAATGGAGAGATAAAGAATCAGCAGAACGTGCAGCGCAGTCTGCCCTTGTAGATACAGAGATTCTACTTGGGTTCGACCACCTTCAGCCCCCTGATCCGTTCAAAGTGGCGTTTGTTGAAAGTCGCGACGGCACTGCCACGTTCCATCGCTGTCGCCGCAACGATCAGGTCGTAACCACCAATCATTTGGCCCGAGGATTCCAATGCGGCCCAAATTCGCGCGTGTTCGAACGCGGTTGTTTCGGTATACGGAATCATGGGCAATTCCTCCAGAATCGCTCGAATGTATTGCTCACGTTTGGCTCGGTGCACACCACCCGCTCGTTCCACGCCATGCCACAATTCCGCCACCGTAATCGCTGCAACCTCGAACCCCTCAGTTCCGTGCTGCGACATCCACGTCGCGAGATCGAAAGTTCCTTTCTCGCCACAGATAATGACATCCGCATCCAGCATTATTGCCATTTGTCGGCCTGGGGCTTCAGCCGCTTGCGAGCCTTTTTCAGATCGCGGTTCCAGGCAACTGCCTCGTCGGCCGGCAGATCGACACTACGGATGACTCGAGCCAAATCGCGCCCCAGACAGACCTTCTCGCCTTCGGGGACGAGGCGGGCGACAGGTGTGCCGTTCTTAAGCAGCACAAACGTCACATTCTGATAGCGGACCCGGTTCACGCAATCAGCAAAGTTGCGCGCAGCTTCGGTGACCGAAATCGGGGTCGTTTTCATAAAATCAGATTATCAGATTATGTGGAATATGCAACCGCTTGGCGGATGCCGATTCGGAACTAGTGTTGGTCGGGACGGAAACTCACGTCGTCCTGTCGCAGCTCGCCTTCGAATGAAGACCTACTTGGTGACCGCCACAGGTTCCCGTACTCCAATTCCCGGTACGGTCCTCCCCACGACCGCTGCAATCTGGCGCACCTGGACCATCAACTGATCGAACTGATCGGGGAAGAGCGACTGCGGTCCATCCGACATCGCCTGATCGGGCTGATTGTGGACCTCTACCATCAATCCGTCTGCGCCCACGGCGACCGCCGCGCGCGAGAGGGGAGTCACTTTATTGCGCTTGCCGGTCCCGTGACTGGGATCGACAAGAATCGGTAAATGGCTGAGCCGCTGCACCGCTGGCACCACACTTAAGTCGAGCGTGTTGCGGGTGTGGTCAGCGAAGGTGCGTACGCCTCGTTCGCACAGTGCCACATTGTAGTTGCCCTCGCTCAGGATGTATTCCGCGGCCATCAGGAATTCTTCCAGCGTCGCCGACATGCCGCGTTTCAGCAGGACCGGCTTGCGGGCTCGTCCAGCGCGCTTCAGCAACGAAAAATTCTGCATGTTGCGCGCGCCGATCTGGATCACATCCGCATACTCTTCGACCAGATCGAGAGACTCGTGGTCGATCGCCTCGGTAATGATCTTCATGCCAAACTGCTGGCGGATTTCCGTCATGATGCGCAACCCCTCTTCTCCGAGTCCCTGAAAGGAGTAGGGAGATGTGCGGGGCTTATAGGCACCGCCGCGGAAGAATTGCGCTCCAGCGCGGTGCACGCGTTCAGCGACGGCAAACGCCTGGTCCCGATTCTCGATGGCGCACGGTCCGGCGACGATCGCCAGCCCGGGTCCGCCAATCGTAGCGGCCGTTCCGGAAAACCGGATGACAGTATTGTCTTCCTTGACGTCGCGGCTAACCAGTTTGTAGGGCTTGGAGACCTGGATGACTTCCTGCACTCCCGGCATTTCTTCCAGCGTGCCCTGTTCGACTTCGCTCTTGTTGCCTGTGATTCCAATGGCGGTGCGGGTTGCGCCCGGCATGGGATGCGCACGATACCCAAGTTTCTCGATTTTTTGGCAAACGGCGCGTACCTGTTCTTCGGTGGCCAGCGCCTTCATGACGACGAGCATAAGTTCACCCTGAAAGAGTCTGTGTGGAAACAGCCGCTCCGTGGCCTCTTGCCCGGGGCAAGCCCTTGGCTGTTTGTCGAGCGTGGCTCGACGTTCGATCACGGCTGCAGGAGAGGCCGCCTGTCAAGTCTACCGTTACGGCACCGGCACCGCAATGAGGCAATCGGGCTGAATCCGAATTCAGCGCGAAGCATCCAACGGGATGCTATACCGAATCCGCAACAGGAATTTCATCAGGAGCATGCTTCATGAAAGCAGCGGTGGTTCCGTCCGTAAACGGCAAGTGGGAAGTGAAAGATTGGCAGACACCTAAGGCCGGCCCCAATCAAGTCGTCATGAAGATTCATGCCAGCGGGTTGTGCTATACCGATGTGCATTTGACTCACGGACTGTTCCCGTTGCAGTTTCCACGCATTCTTGGGCATGAGCCGGTGGGAGAGATTGTCGAAGTTGGTCCGGGCGTGACCACGCGCAAAGTCGGAGATCGAGTGGGCGTCGGTTGGGTGCAAAAAGGCTGCGGGCGGTGCGAGTGGTGTCTGCGCGGCAAGAAAGAGTTGTGCCAGAACAACATCTCCACTGGCATTTCCACGCAGGGCAGTCACGCCGAGTTCATGCTGGCGTATGCGGACGCGACTATGCTGATTCCTGACGCGGTCGACTACGAACAGGCGGCGCCTATTTTCTGCGCGGGATATACGGTATGGAGCGGATTGCGGCTGGCGGATCCTAAGCCGCACGAGCGCATCGCAGTGGTGGGTATTGGAGGCCTCGGGCACTTGGCGCTGCAGTATTCGAAGGCATCGGGCTTCGAGACCATCGCAGTGACCAAGTCGAAAGACAAAGAAAAATTGATTCGCGACCTGGGAGCAGATGAAATCGTAGAGAGCGGCGAGAAGCTGTTGGCGGCGGGCGGTGCGGATGTACTCTTGGCGACTTCGAATTCGTGGGCTGCGACCGCAGAGGCCGCGAAAGGCATGCGCCCTGATGGCCGCATCATTCTGATGGGGGTTGGTCACGAGCCGCTGAACTACAATCCCGAACTTATGTTCAAGCGTGTGCGGCTGATGGGTTCCAGCCAGAACGGGCCGGAGTATCTTTACGAAGCACTCGACTTTGTGGCGAAGGGCAAGGTGAAGGTCGTTGCCGAGACCTACAAGCTCGATGAAATTGCCAAAGCCTATGATCGCGTGGCCGACGGGAAGGTACGATTCCGAGCGGTTATCACGATGAATTGAAACCAGATCGATCCGGTGAGAGGCGCGGCTTCCGGCTTTGGTTAAAGGCGGCTTTCACTGGTCGCCGGCGGACGCGGAGCGAATCGCTATAATTTTTGCATGCCCCGTTCCATGGCGCGCGAACAGGATATTCTCAAGCGGCGTCCGCCGAAGCGCCCGCCCCGCTTGACTTCCCGCCGCATCGGCATTCACACATCGTCTGCCGGGGGAGTCCAGAACGCCGCTGAGCGCGCCTATCGCTTGGGCTGCAATACCTTTCAGATTTTCTCCTCCAGCCCGCGGCAGTGGGCTCCTTATGAGTTAGGCGAGTTGCAATGTGCGGAGATGAACCGGCTGCGTGCCGCGTACGATTTGAAGCCGCTGGTAATTCACACAAATTACCTGGTGAACCTCGCGAGTTCGAATGAACTGTTTCTGCAGAAATCAATGGAGGCATTTCGCGGCGAGGTGCAGCGGGCGCTCTCTTTGTGCGCGGATTATCTGGTGTTGCATCCGGGCTCGTTCCGGGGCGGCGATCGCGAACAGGGGTTGTTGCGCACGGCTGCTGCGATCGCCGCGTCCACGCAAGGGTTGGACCTGGCTAAGGGAGGCCTCACTATTCTCATCGAGAACACTGCTGGCGCTGAGTTTTCCTTGGGCGGCAGCTTCGAGCAGGTGGCTGAGGTGCTGGATCGGCTGCGAGGGCTAGTCCCGGTTGGAGCCTGCATCGATACATGTCACACGCACGTAGCCGGATACGACATCGTGAGCGAGGAAGGTCTGTACGAGACTCTCCGGCATCTCGACGCAACCATTGGGTTGAATCATGTCAAAGTCTGGCACTGCAACGACGCAAAAGCTGCGCGCGGCTCGAAGCTCGACCGCCATCAGCAGGTCGGGAAGGGAACCATCGGCTTGCAGACATTTCGAATTCTGCTGAACGATCTTCGTCTGGCTCACGCCGCGTTTATTGCAGAGACGCCGATTGACAAACCTGGGGACGATCGCAGGAATGTGGCGACATTGAAATCCCTCGTCGTAGAGGAGTAGCTCGATTCGTTCTGGCGGGTGTGAAGCAATGTTGCCAGTAACGCCGTGACCGCCGATACTCTTCTGCATGAAGCTATACCGTTCCCGCCGTGGCATTCTGGCCGAGCACGATGGTCATTTTTACGCGTTGAACACTTCCTGGGACGACTTGGTGACTCGCGAAGACTTGCCCAGGTATCTGGGTGATCTCATCAGCGCAACGAAGCCTACGGATATGTCAGCTCCAGAAGATCGGACAGAAGACCTGCTTCCACCGATCGGCGGCCAGGAGGTCTGGGCTGCGGGCGTGACGTACTTTCGCAGTCGTGATGCGCGCATGGAAGAGTCGAAGAGCGCGGGCGGCGGAGATTTCTACGATCGCGTTTATCACGCCACCAGGCCAGAACTGTTCTTCAAGTCTGCGCCGCATCGCGTGGTTGGGCCGGGCGCGAAAGTGGCGATCCGCGATGATGCGGCCTGGTCCGTGCCCGAACCGGAGTTGACTCTGCTCATTACTCCCGGCGGTACGATCACGGGCTACACCATCGGCAATGACATGAGCTCCCGCGATATCGAGGGCGAAAATCCTCTGTATCTCCCGCAGGCCAAAGTGTACGACCGCAGCTGCGCCCTCGGGCCTTGCCTTCTGATCAGCGAGACACCATTGCCGGCCACGACCGAAATCGCAATCCAGATCGGACGCGAGAGTGCCCCAGTATTTTCAGGCTCGACCACGCTTAAAGAAATGAAGCGGAAGCCGGAGGAACTCGTGGACTACCTCTACCGCAACAACAGCTTCCCGCGCGGATGTTTTCTTCTGACTGGCACTGGAATCGTGCCCGCGGACTCGTTCACCTTAAAGCTAGGCGACGAAATTAGCATCACGATTCCGCCGATTGGAACGCTGGTGAACACTGTCGGATGAATTCAGCGGACGCGGTAGTTGAGTCCGATCAATCGGAGGAAGTAGCCTCCCGACGTGTAAAATAGAGGACTATTTACTGGTTGTCCTTCCCGCTATGGCGATCGAAGAAAAAACTGCCAATGCCGTGAGCAACGGCTCTGACTCCGGATCCTCTGCGACTCGCCCGAACGACGAGCGCTACGACCCTCAGCGCGTCGAAACCAAGTGGTTCGAGCGCTGGCAAGCGAATGCCTCGCTTTACGCTGCCGAGCCTGATTCGACGAAGAAGAAGTACTACGTGATTGAAATGCTGCCCTATCCCTCTGGCGCGCTGCACATGGGACATGTGCGCAACTACTCTATCGGCGACGCGCTCGCTCGGTATATGTGGATGAATGGCTATAACGTGCTTCATCCCATGGGATGGGATTCGTTCGGTCTGCCGGCGGAAAATGCGGCGATTCAAAACCGCACGCCACCGCGCGAGTGGACCTTGCGCAACATCGCCAATATGAAGGCGCAGATGAAGCGCCTCGGCTTCGCCTATGACTGGGCCCGCGAGGTGACCACCTGTCTTCCGGACTACTACCGCTGGAACCAGTGGTTCTTCATAAAGCTGTTCGAGCGAGGATTGGCGTATCGCAAAAAGAGCAAGGTGAACTGGTGTCCGAAGTGCGCGACGGTGCTCGCCAACGAGCAGGTCCTCTCCAACGGATGCTGCTGGCGCCACGAAGATACCCTGGTCGAGCAGCGCGAGTTGGAGCAATGGTTCGTGCGTACAACCAAGTACGCCGACGAATTGCTTCGCGGATTGGACACGCTGGAAGGCTGGCCCGAAAAAGTTCGGACCATGCAGCGCAATTGGATCGGACGCAGTGAAGGTACGCTGGTCGACTTCAAACTTGACTATGCCGAAAACCATAAAGGGTTCGGTCCCGCGGGATCGACGATTCCGGTCTTCACCACACGTGTCGATACGATCTTCGGTGCGACCTCGGTGCAACTTGCGCCGGAGCATCCGATCGTTAAGGATCTTGCCGCTGCGGATCCTGCGTTGCGCGCCAATGTCGATCAGTTGATTGCTGAGCAGCGCAAGGCCCGAGAAACCGGAGACATCGGCGAGATCGAAAAGCATGGCGTTTTCACTGGCCGCTACGCCATCAATCCCTTCAACAGTGAGCGGGTACCCGTTTGGGTCGCGAATTACATTTTGATGGACTACGGGACGGGCGCCATTATGAGCGTGCCAGCACACGACGAGCGCGACTACGAGTTTGCCAAGAAGTACAAGCTCGAAGTCCGTCTCGTCATTTTGCCGATGTCGGGCGATCCAGATGAGACCATGGCCGAGCCTGCGCTTCCCTTTGTCGGGCACGAGGGAATGCTGATCAACTCCGGGCGCTACAGCGGGCTCGCTTGCGACGACGCAATCAAGAAGATGTCCGCGTATGCGGAGGAAAATAAATTCGGCAAAGCCACCGTCACCTACCGGCTCAAGGATTGGGGAATTTCGCGCCAGCGCTACTGGGGCACGCCGATCCCGATGCTGTATTGCGAGAAGGACGGCATTGTCGCAGTACCGGAAAAAGATTTGCCGGTGATCTTGCCCGATAACGTGGAAGTCACCCTTGCCGGAGGTTCGCCGCTCGGAAACGTGCCGGAGTTCGTAAACGCGACTTGTCCCAAGTGCGGTGGCCCGGCGCGCCGTGAGACCGATACCATGGACACCTTCGTCGATTCGTCCTGGTATTTCTATCGCTACACCGATGCGCACAACGACCGCGTGCCGTTCGACGGCAAGACCGCCCAGTACTGGTTTCCCATCGATCAGTACATCGGCGGAGTCGAGCACGCCATCTTGCACTTGATCTACTCGCGCTTCTGGACCAAGTTCATGCGCGACCTCGGCATGATCACCAACGACGAGCCGGTCGAGCGTTTGTTCACGCAAGGGATGGTGATCAAAGACGGACGGAAGATGTCGAAGAACCTGGGCAACGTGGTCTCGCCCGACGATATGGTGGCCCGTTACGGAGCCGATGCCGCGCGTCTTTACAGTTTGTTCGCGGCGCCGCCTGACCGCGATTTGGACTGGCAGGATTCCGGCATCGAAGGGATTCAGCGATTCCTGGGACGTGTGTATCGATTTGTGGTGCGCAATGCGCGGCCGGATCATCCGGAATGGCGCAATCCCGTCCCCACGGAGTTGCCGCCCGCGGCTCGGGCCATCCAGCGCAAACTGCACCAGACCATCAAGCGGGTCAGCGACGACTTCCAGGGACGATGGCACTTCAATACCTGCATCTCGGCCATCATGGAGTTAGTGAACGTGTTGTACGGCGCGGAAGAGGCAATTGCACGGGATGCGGTCCCGGCGCCGTTCCTCGCCGAAGTCCAGCGCAGCCTCGTTCTATTGCTCGCTCCCTTCGCGCCTTATTTAGCTCACGAACTTTGGGAGATGCTCGGCGAGAAGGGAAACTTGCTCAAGGCGCCGTGGCCGAAGTTTGACGCTGAACTGGCCAAGGAAGAAGAACTCGAGATCCCCGTGCAGATCAATGGCAAGCTGCGCAGCCGCATTGTTGTGTCCGCCGACGCGCCCGAAGAAACGGTTCTCGAACGCGCGCTGGCCGACGACAAAACGAAAGTGGCAATCGGCGGTAAGTCGATCGTGAAGAAGATCTACGTACCTGGCAAGCTGGTCAACCTCGTCGTAAAGTGATCTTCCGTCCTTGCCTACATTCTCCGGCTTGTCATTCTGAGCAGCGTTCTTTGTTGCGAAGAACCTATGCAACTAGCCTGAGGGCGCGCGGGGTCGTGCGCTCACTCACGCGAGAATGTGAAGGGCAATTGGTGTGCGCAAAATGAGTTATCCTGAGCACACATGCCCACTTCCCCTACCGCTGAAGGCTTTCGCGCTGCGTTTCGGCGGCCATCGCTGACGCTGGCGGAAATTGCATGGCGCTGGACTGCCGGCGCGACTGCTGCTGCTTTATTTGTCTTCGGCCTCTTCGAATATCTCGAAACGCTGCCCGTTACTAATGGCGAATTGCTTTTTCTCCGTACGAGACACCCATACCTCGTCGGAGAGGCCATCGCGCACATCTTTCGCGGAAGCTTGAACCGCGCGGTGCTGGCCGGACTACTGGCGGCGCTGATGCTGGCCATGCTCTGGATCGTCGCAGCGTCGGTGGGACGTGTCGCCACCGTACGCGCCCTCATCGAGTACTTCCGGAAAGCCGGGGCTGAGAACATTTCCGAAGGCGCCGTTACAGAGGATGGCGAGAGAGGAGTGGTAGAGACCGCCGGGCCGTGGAAAGCATTGCTCAGACTGAACTTTCTGCGCGTTGCGTTGGCACTGGCGGCTGTCTTGGGATTCGTGGGCGCCTCGATCCTGGCGGGATTCGCCTCGCCCGATACGAATCCTCAGCCCGGACTTGCATTTCTCTTTTTTCTGCCTCTGGCAGGACTCACTTGCCTGTTCTGGTGGGCGCTGAATTGGCTCTTGTCGCTGGCGGCATGTTTGCCGTACGCAATGATGCGGACGCGGTGGGGGCGATCGACGCGGCCGTGCAGTTGTGCCGCGAACGTACCGTAGCGGTCTTCGCGGTCAGCACTTGGACCGGACTCGCGCATCTGATAGTTTTTGTCGCTGCGACGACGATTGTCTCGCTGCCTCTGGGCTTCGCCGGAGCCTTGCCGTGGCGACTCGTCGTATTGGCAGTTCTTCTCGTCACTCTGGCTTATTTCGTGCTGGCTGACTGGCTGTATATGGCGCGACTGGCGGGTTACGTCTGCATTGCAGAAATGCCCGAGGCATCGCCCGCACAGTTGGAGCCTCCTCCGCAACCTACTCTCCCGCCGTCCATTCAGACTACGATCGACCGCGACGAGCCGATCTTGAGCGACCTATCCAATCCGATTGGGCAATCTTGAAGATTCCGAATCCCGAGCATTACGAAGTGCAGTGAACGTCAGTTACCTTCCATGGCGAGTGGTCTGCTTTACACTCTCTCCCCGAATTTGAGAAACTCATTTGTGGAATCCAAATCCCCGCACAATCAAATTTCAGTCGGCCAGAGTATCGTGATCCTCGACTTTGGCGCGCAGTACACCCAACTCATCGCTCGCCGTATCCGCGAGCAGAATGTCTTTTCCGTCGTGCTGCCCTGCACAGCGAAGCTCCAAGAGGTGAAGAGCTACGATCCTGTTGGGATTATTCTCTCGGGCGCGCCCTGGTCGGTTTATGACAAGGACGCTCCGCCCGCTGACGCGCGCGTCTTCGAGTTGGGCGTGCCCGTGCTCGGCATCTGCTACGGATTGCAGTTCATGGTGCACACGCTCGGCGGCAAGGTGCGCCCCGCCGACAAGCGGGAGTATGGCCACGCCGAAATCGATGTAGTTTCGGCTTCGGTTCTGTTTCAGGGAATGGCCAAGAAGCTTGCGGTGTGGATGTCGCACGGCGACGAAGCGCTCGAATTGCCGCCGGGTTTTGAATTGATGGCCAAGACGCACTACGCCGTGGCGGGTATTCAGAACCCCGCGAAGAAATGGTACGCGGTGCAGTTCCATCCCGAAGTTCACCACACGCCGCAGGGCACGCAGATGCTGCGGAACTTTATCTTCGAGATTTGCGGCGCAAAGCCCACGTGGACTCCGCAACGCTTCATCGATTCGACCATTGAGCAGGTGAAACAACAAGTGGGCAGCGGGCGCGCCATTTGCGCGCTGTCGGGCGGCGTGGATTCCTCCGTTGCCGCCGTTCTCGTCGACCGCGCCATGCGCGACGTCAAAGGTAAATCGCGCCTGACCTGCGTTTTTGTCAACAACGGGGTGCTGCGTAAGAACGAATTCGAGAAAGTGCAGAAGGTCCTCCGCGACAAACTTAAACTGCGCCTGGAAGCGGTCGATGCCACCGATCGTTTCCTCGGTAAACTCGCAGGTGTCAGCGATCCTGAGAAGAAGCGCAAGATCATCGGAAACGAATTCATCAAGGTTTTCGAGAAAGAAGCCCGCCGCATCGAGAAGAGCGAAGGCAAGGTGAAGTGGCTGGTGCAGGGAACTCTTTATCCTGACGTGATCGAGTCGCGTTCGGTGCGCGGCCCATCGCAAGTCATCAAGTCGCACCACAACGTCGGCGGCCTGCCCGAGAAGATGAAGCTCAAACTGATCGAGCCGTTGAAAGACCTGTTTAAGGACGAGGTCCGCAAGATCGGCCGCGACCTCGGGATGCCGGAGGAAATCCTGCAACGGCAGCCGTTTCCGGGCCCGGGGCTCGCTGTGCGCGTACTAGGAGAGGTGACACCCCAGCGTCTGTC
This sequence comes from uncultured Acidobacteriaceae bacterium, assembly GCA_963788555.1. GTDB lineage: Bacteria > Acidobacteriota > Terriglobia > Terriglobales > Acidobacteriaceae > Sulfotelmatobacter. The sequence continues at coordinate 107,927 of CAWBHM010000011.1, forward strand.
CCTGCTGCGCGAGTGCGATGACATCGTCGTCACCGAGATCAAAGAGGCTGGACTTTACAACAAGGTCTGGCAGTCCTTTGCTGTGCTGCTCCCCATTATGTCGGTTGGCGTCATGGGCGACATGCGCACGTATGCCTACACCTGCGCCATCCGCGCCGTCAGTTCTGAAGACGGCATGACCGCCGACTGGGTCCCACTGCCACACGAAGTGCTCAAGACGATTTCCACGCGGATCGTGAATGAAGTGAAAGGCGTGAACCGCGTCGTCTATGACATCACTTCCAAGCCACCCGGAACGATTGAGTGGGAGTAGGAATTGCTAGCCGCTGGGCATGCTGTTGCGGCTACTCTGCATCCCGGTGCACCGTCTCCATCGAGAACGCGGGCAGGCATACGGCGATGTATTCCGCCCCGCCCTCCTGTGGAGTGGAATAGCGCACCCACTCACCGGCGTGGGCGACGACCGCCTGTCCTGAGTTGACGTCAAGAAAGCCGTTCTTGTGTTCGACTCGCAGCATTCCCTTCAGTACAACCGTGAACTCATCAAATTCTGGAGTCTGGCCAGGCTCGACCCACCCTTGAGGGCTACGCATGTGCGCCACGCTGGCGGCAGAAGTCTTGGAGTTGACGCGTCCGACGTATTCATCAATAAGTTTGGGTTTGTTTCCGGCGGCTTGAATACGGGTGGGTTGGGAAATCAGTGTTGGCATGTGTCAGTATTGGACCGCCGGATTAGAGTACAACAAAAAGCTTTATGCCAGAGTCGCGAAAGGGAATCCGCTGAGGCTGCAAAGGCGAGCGTTACAGGTCGGCTCTTCACACCGGTATTGACCGCAGGGCCATTTCGACCGCGCGGGTCATCTCGGCCGCGGTAGCTCCGTTGGCAGACTGAACGGCCAGACCATTCATCACAATGGAGATGTATCTCGCCAGGTCTTTCGGATTCACATCCTTGGAAAGATCGCCATCCACTTGAGCCCGCCGCATGCGTTTCTGAACCTGGCGTAGACCGCTCTCGCGCCACTCGATCATGGTTTCTTTTACGCTTTGTGCCCCGGATCCGCAGGTCAAGCCTCCCTGGAGCGTGAGGCAGCCGCGAGGATGATTGGGATCGGTAAGGAATTTGACCGCACCGCGCAACAGCCCTTCGACGACGGCGCGGGCCGTCGGCAGCCGCAGAGCTTCGCGCATGAAGACCATCGGGCCTTCCGCGTATTGCGCGATGACCTTCTGGAACAGCGTTTCCTTGTCCCCGAATGTGGCGTAGAGGCTCGAACGATTGATGCCCATAGCCTCCGTTAGGTCGTCGAGTGAGGCGCCTTCGTATCCCTTGTCCCAAAAGATGCGCATGGCGGCGTCGAGCGCATCGGCTTCGCGGAAGCCGCGCGGGCGTCCCATCTTCCGTGTTGCTAGATCTTCGGGTTTGTCCGCCTGCCTGCCCATATTCTGTTCGATGCACTTTTATACCATTCAGTTCAAAAAAGGTGAATCGAATCCGGTTCCCGAAACATCTGAAACGAACGGTTCAAAACTAAAGCATCGAGGAGGACTGAACATGGCAGGGAAATTGGAAGGGAAAATTGCCCTCGTAACCGGGGGAAGCAGCGGTATCGGTCTTGCGACCGCACAGCGCTTTGTGAAGGAAGGCGCGTATGTTTACATCACCGGACGTCGCCAGGCCGAGCTGGATAAAGCGCTGAAAACGATCGGAGGAAACCAGGTCAAGGCGGTGCGTGCCGACGCTTCCAGCCTGTCGGATCTCGACCGGCTGTTCGCACAGATCAAACAGGAAAAAGGAAAGCTGGACGTTGTCTTCGCCAACGCCGGCGGAGGGAGTTTTGCTCCGCTCGGTGCTATCACCGAAGAACATTACGACCAGATCTTCAACACCAATGTGAAGGGCGTGCTGTTCACCGTACAGAAGGCTCTGCCGCTGATTCCGGATGGCGGTTCGGTCATTCTGAATGCATCGGTCGCGGGCAGCAAGGGCTTGGAGGCGTTCAGCGTGTATTCGGCGACGAAGGCGGCGGTGCGATCGTTTGCCCGCAGCTGGACGACCGACCTGAAGAAACGCAAGATCCGGGTCAACGTGATCAGTCCCGGGCCGATTGAGACGCCGATCTTGGATGGACTCGCAGAAACCAAGGAGCAGCGGCAGGGCATTGTCGATCAGCTCACTTCGATGGTCCCACTCGGGCGCATAGGGCAGCCCGATGAGATTGGCAAGGCCGCGGTGTTTCTTGCGTCGGAGGACGCGAGTTTCATCGCTGGAGTCGAGCTCTTCGTCGACGGCGGCGCGGCCCAAGTGTAAGTTCGGCGACGCGAGTAGCTCTCAGTCGTTCGCCTCCAACGCAACGAAAGTACCCAACGGAGAACTCGGATTCCCGTTGGGTACCTTTTTGCCTCTGGCTGCTATTCGACCTTTTCCGCCACCCAGCGCGAGATAGCCGTAACCATTTTGCGCGGAGCGAAGCGAGTGGACTCTGCCACGAGCCAGTTATGTACTCCAGAGATGGCCAAGGTGCGGCCCACCATCAGGGCACGATAGCCGTCGAGAGCGACCTTCTCTGCGCTCATCGCACCGAGTTGCTTGAACAAGCGCGATTTCTCTGTGCCCGCGCGCTCAGCGAAGCCGGTATGAGTTGCTCCAGGGCAAAAGCAAGTAACGCTGACCCCGGAATTCTGCAGTTCATTGGCGATCGCCTCCGAGAAAGAAATCACGTAAGCCTTGGTCGCGTAATAGACCGCCATCAGCGGGCCGGGTTGAAAGCCCGCAGTGGATGCGACATTCATAATCCTGCCACTGCGGCGCTGAACCATCTCGGGCAGGAACAGGCGTGTCAGCTGAGTGAGGGCCGTGATGTTGAGATTGATCTGGCCCAGAATCTCATCCTCAGGCATCTGCACGAACTCGCCGAAGGCGCCGAAGCCGGCGTTGTTGACCAGGATGTCGATGGCGATTCTTCCGCTCTGCAACTGATCGAACAGAAACTTGGGGGACAGCGGCAGAGCGAGGTCGAGCGCAATCGTTTTTACCGTGACGCCGTACGTCTGAAGTTCAGTAGCGACCCGAGCGAGCTTATCTGCGCTGCGTGCGACGAGCACCAAGTTGTGCCGGTCGCGTGCGAAGAGCTTGGCGAGTTCGTATCCGATGCCGCCAGAGGCGCCGGTGATGAGTGCTGTGGACATAGTTGGATTCCTCGAGTGCCGGATCGCGATTAATGAAGACATCTTAACCGCAAGAAGGTACGGGCCGGCTATAGCGAGCGCGGAGGTAGTTCAGCGAGTGAGATTCGATCTGGCGATGTTTGTTTTCCGCTCTAAGGAGCATCGCCCCCCGGATTTCCGCGGTGAGGCATCGGGCCGGGGCCGCCCGGCGTGAAATCGGGCGGGACCTCGAAGAGCGATTCATCGATCGGTTCTTCCGAGGCCTCAACAAATTCCGTCTTGTTCAAGATGCGGTTTCCGTCCGAGATTTGTCTGGATATCCCTTCGATCAGCAATCCGTGCGGCTCGACTCCAACTCTGTTGACCACGACCCGGTCGTGTTGGTCGGGAAACTGATGCGCGAGCAGTGGGATGTAGAGGGGAGTCAACAGCGTCGGCTGCACGTCCTCGTGGTAGTTGAGTCCGGGAAGGTCGAGGTACCAGCCGTCCGCTTCAACCTTGCCCGCCTTCGCTACGGCTCCGGCGGTGGGCTGCACTGTAATCGTTGACTTGATATGCAGCGCTTCGTAGCTGCCCACCTTACGGCGCTCACCGGTGTCGATCGAATTGATGGTGACGTCGACTTCGGGCCCCGTGGATTGCACCCTGGAGGGTGGGTGAGGCCGGGATTCGGGTGATTCGAGAACGTGGTCGATGGAGGATCGGTACGTTTTGGAATGAAGGAAGAGGCGGATCAATGTTTTCTGGTCACACTGAAGAATGCTGGCGGTAAACGGCAGGCGGCCCGCCGGATCCGGGCGGCTCTCTCCGCGCTGCCGCGCACCCTTGAAATAGTGCGTGGTGAGCATGACGGCCCACAATCCACGGGTTTCCCGCGTCTTGATCGTCAGATCGCGAAAGCTGGGAACTACGTAGGTGGATCTTTGAGGAGGTGCGGCCAGGACGGCTAACAACAGGGCGAATAGTGCTGGGAACATGGTCTTCTCCTTATCGTCAGGAGGGGCCCGATGCTGCGCTGCTTCTACCTTCGAAGGACGAACGACGAAGCCGGGTTGCCTTGCGAATCTTAAAACAAAAAGTCTGGCGCGGGCGAGGTGCCCGCGCCACACAAAAACCGCCCGACAAAACTGCCCGCGCCGAATTCTACGCGTGAACCAGTTCCACGCCGTAGATTGAATGCCACGACGTCGCCGCCTTCAGCTTGTCGTTGACATTGTGGATGTTCTTTACCCCTTCGGTCTCGAGCCACTTGCGGAACGCTGCCGCGCCCTGTTTGGCGTAGACCGGGATGCCTTCCTTCCACGTCGCTCGGCCGCACAGGACGCCGTTGAACTTCACTCCGGATTCTCCCGCGAGTTCCAGCGTTTCGCTGAACTCCGCGTTGCTGACGCCGGCCGACAGGTAAATAAACGGCTTGGTTGCGACGTTAGCCGCCTTGTGAAAGAGCTCAATGGCTTCTTTCTTCGTGTATGCTTTCTGCCCGGCGAACGACTTGGTGCCTTCGACGAACTTCATGTTGACCGGAACTTCCACCTTCAGCACGTCGACGCCGTAACGGTCTTTGCTAAACTCGCGCATGCTTTCGGTAACGATGTGCGGTTTCTTCTTTGCGTAATCGAGGCCCTTTTCGTCGGCACCTTCTTCGTAACCGACAAATTCCAGGAAGTACGGGATGTCGTTAGCGCGGCATTCGTCGCCGATGCGCTCCACCCAGGCGTGCTTGATCTCGTTCACGTGCTTGGGATCGTCAGGAGTGTAGTACAGCAGAATCTTGACGCAGTCTGCGCCCGCTTCCTTGAGGCGCCGGGCAGACCACACATCGAGCAAGTCCGGCAGGCGGCCCGGACCGGTTTTGTCATATCCCGTCTTTTCATATGCCAGCAGCAGGCCTGCGTTCTTGGCGCGGCACTTCGAGGCCGGCAGTCCCCACTCGGGATCGAGCAGGATCGCAGTGGCGTGCGGCGTCAGCACTTCGGTCACGAGTGACTTGAACTCTTCCATCATGGCGTCCGTGACTTCGCCACCTTTTTCCTTCGCCAGAGATTTCTGCAGCGAGCCGCGCTGATCCATGGCCGCAGCTGCGATGATGCCGCGCTCGTTGGAGACCTTCTTGAGACCGGCTAGTTTGCCCGGGGTGAGCTTCATAGATTTCCTCCTGATTAGAAACGAAGATGAATGCTGGAAGTACCGAACATTGTAAACCAAACTGCCTCGAAAACCGCTGAGAATGAAGGACTATCAGGAGCAATTGCTGCTTCGGAATGGGAAACGATAGTTTGCTTGTCAGTGACCGGAGTCACTGAAGAAACCATCGCTCAGAACTATTCTGAGTCTGTAGTCACCTGCCATGGACGACAGGTTGGGGGTGACGCATGTTGATCGTACTTATGCTGTTCTGCGCTGCGGGCGCCGTGTTCCTGATCGGCTTGGGAGCCTACGCGGAATTCCGGGAGTTGTGGGCGCATCCCGATCATCGATTCGTCGGAGGCGGTTCGCATCCTGCTCCGCACGGGCACTCCGGTCCGACACATCGCTTCTAAGCGATTCTCGCCGAACCAAGTTTCTTCCCGCCAAGCGGCCTGCGCGGTCATACCAATGGTATAGTGGTATGACCGCTTAGGCTGTCGGATTTGCTTCCGCAGCGGAATCAATTTTCAATTACGACGAACCGTGTCGGCGGCAATCGAGTGCGCCCGACTCAGGAGAGGACCTGTCATCATGGCCATTGCAACGATCAATCCCGCCACCGGCGAAGTTGTTAAAACATTCCAGCCGCTTTCGGAATCGGAGATTGAGAAGAAGCTGCAACTTTCGGTGAACGCCTTCAAAGCGGAAATCAAGACGCCGTTCGCGGTCCGAGCGAAACGCATACTGAAAGCGGCGGAGATCCTTGAACGCGACAAGGAGAAGTTCGCCCACCTGATGACGCTCGAAATGGGCAAGACATATAAATCCGCGGTCGCCGAAGCGGTGAAGTGCACTACCGCGTGCCGCTACTACGCCGAGAATACGGAGCGGTTTCTGGCCGACGAACCGGTCGAGACCGGGGCGAAGAAAAGCTTCATCCGGTATCTGCCGATCGGGCCGATTCTGGCGGTCATGCCCTGGAACTTTCCCTTCTGGCAGGTGATCCGATTTGCAGCCCCCGCCCTTATGGCCGGAAACGTCGGACTACTGAAGCATGCCTCCAACGTGCCCCAGTGCGCTCTCGCCATCGAGGAAATTTTTCTGGAAGCCGGATTCCCCGCAGGCGTTTTTCAAACCCTTCTGATTGGCTCAGCCCAAGTGGACGCGCTGCTGAACGATCCTCGCGTGGTGGCTGCTACGTTGACGGGCAGCGAGCAAGCCGGCATTCAAGTGGGCATAGGAGCGGCCAAACGGATTAAGAAAGTCGTGCTGGAGTTGGGCGGCAGCGACCCGTTTATTGTGATGCCCAGCGCCGATCTGGACGCTGCCGTGAAGACGGCGGTCGAAGCACGCATTCTCAACAATGGCCAGTCCTGCATTGCGGCCAAGCGTTTCATCGTCGCCGAGTCGATCGCAGCCGAGTTTGAAAAGAAGTTTGTCGCACGCATGGAGAGCCTCCGCATCGGCGATCCGTTTGATGAGAAGACTGAACTGGGCCCTCTGGCCACGGCCGATGCCGTAACCTCGCTCGATGCCGACGTACAAAAAACCATAAAGGCGGGAGCGAAACTGCTCACCGGTGGTCATCCTCTAAACGGAAAGGGAAACTACTACGCGCCAACCGTCTTGACCCAGATTCCGAAAGACTCTCCGGCGTATGGCGAGGAATTCTTTGGCCCCGTGGCATCGATCTTTCGTGTGAAGGACCAGGACGAGGCCATCCGTATCGCCAATGATGTGCGCTTCGGGCTGGGAGCCAGTGCTTGGACCAACGACGATAGCGGAGCGTGAGCGCTTCATCAACGAACTGGAAGCGGGAATGGTGTTCATCAACAAGATGGTCGCGTCCGATCCCCGCATCCCCTTTGGCGGCGTAAAGCAGTCCGGTCATGGACGAGAACTGGGAGCCGTTGGGATTCGCGAGTTCCTGAACGCGAAGACAGTATGGGTGGCCTAACAAAGTTGCCAGTTGTCAGTCGTCAGTTGCCAGTATTCGACAGTCTGGGAATGACGATGGATTTGCACGACCGTCGCGAAGAACGTAACTGCGTTCGAGCAGCCGTTCCAGTCGAGATCCCGGACGATCGCTCTCGACTCAACAGGTTCGGCGAAAGACTCTACGATTCGTATCAGGGCATCGCTTCAGCGATGCCGTTGAAGGCAAGCAAAATCCATCCCGGCTTTTAGCCGCTGCGCTCCGCTAGTCTCCATGCGGTATTTATTGCGTGAGAGTTACCTATGGAACTGGCGGGCTGATCGAGGGCGCAGGGTCCTCCTGCGTTTCCTCTAGCAGTTCTTTCCATGGGCATTCGTCATCTGCAAAGCGGTGAATGGCTGCCTGCACCTTCTGGCTGTTTCCGCTTTGCCGAACCCACACTACCCGATAACGCGCTTTCTTCCCGGCATACAGGACACCAATGACATCCCCAGAGCGAAGCTCGGAATCCAGCCCTGACAGGAGCGCTCCACTCAAGCTAATGTCGCGCGCGCGGGCCTCCTGCAGAAATCGATCGCCTCGTGTATCGACGCCCCAAACCGTGAGGGCAACGTCAACATCGCTTCGCGTTTCCCGGCGACGGTCTTTGCCTCGCCCATCAATCGTGCGCAGAGTTCCCATGCCTCACGGTAGCTTCGCCCGAGCGGCATGTAAATCATAGGAGGGCGGTGGTCGCAAACGAAAGTCGCGGGCACCGTTTCATTCCGGGAGAATATCCAAAAGCGGAACGGGCGATGCGGAATGCCCGCGCTCCTGAAATTCCTCTACTGCCGTAAAGTCAGCGCTTGCAGCATGGCCTGTTGCTTCGCGATTAAAGCCTGTACGCCCTGTCGCGCGTAGGCAATCATCTTGGCAAGCTGAGTCTCGTCGAAGACCTGATGCTCGGCGGTCGCCTGCACTTCGACGAACTTGTGCCCAGCAGTCATCACGAAATTCATGTCGACGTCGGCCCGCGAATCTTCTTCGTAGCAGAGATCGAGCAGGATTTCTCCGTCGACAATTCCCACGCTCACCGCAGCGACGAAATCCTTGAGCGGCACCGAAGTCAAGGTCCCGGCATCCACCAATTTTTCGAGAGCCAGCCCAAGCGCTACGAAAGCTCCCGTGATCGACGCCGTCCGCGTACCACCGTCAGCCTGGATCACGTCGCAATCAATCCAGATGGTGCGTTCGCCCAAGCGCGCTAGATCGGTCACAGCCCTCAGAGAGCGGCCGATGAGACGTTGGATTTCATGGGTGCGCCCGCTCTGCCGCCCCTTGGAAACCTCGCGCGGCGTGCGGGTCAGCGTCGAACGCGGTAGCATGCTGTACTCGCTGGAGATCCATCCCTTACCGCTGTTGCGCATGAACTGCGGCACCGTCTCCTCGATCGAGGCGGTGCAAATGACGCGGGTATTTCCCACCTCGATCAGCACCGAACCTTCGGCTGTCGTGATGAAGTCGGGCGTGAGCACCACCGGGCGAAGTTGATCGGGCGTGCGATTATCCGAGCGATAGAACATGTCGGGATTGTAAATGTCGCTAGCGTGAACGCGCCAGAACGCCCGAAGAAGTCAGCATTGCTTTCTTCAGTGCGAACTCTGCACGCACGTTCGGAGTCTTCGCACGCCTTCGCGGATCTGATGTGTGTTCGCGCCACCATACCCAAGAATCAAGCCGCCTCTTGCCGACGGTTTCGAGTAGCAACTCGATAACGGCATTGCGGAGACGCCCCTCTGGATCGCTTTCTGAGAGACCCTGACATCGTCCACGCCCGGTGGCAAGAGAACTGCCAGGTGCATGCCGGCTTCGGCGCCAATCACTTGGAGCAGATCTCCCATCTCTACGCGGATCGCTTTCACCAACGCGCTCCGCCGCTCCATGTAGAGCATTCGCATCCGGCGAATGTGTCGGGCGAAGTGTCCGTCGCGGATGAATTCCGTCATCACGGCCTGATAAAGCGTCGAGGAAAAAATGTCAGAGGCATCCCGCGCCGCCGAGAAAGCCGGTATCAGGTCTTCGGGAACAACGACATAGCCTAGGCGCAGAGCGGGGAACATGACTTTGCTGAACGTTCCTACATAAATGACTCTCGCATCCGAGTCCAGGCCTTGCAAGGCCGCGACCGGACGGCTTCCAAACCGGTACTCGCTGTCGTAGTCGTCTTCAATGATCCAGGCGCCTGAGCGCGCCGCCCAGTTCAGCAGCAGCATCCGCCGTGTGGCGCTCATCGTCGTGCCCAGGGGATACTGGTGAGAGGGCGTGACATACGCAGCGCGCGCACCGCGATCTTTACGCATGATCTCCGCCACATTTGCGCCCTCATCGTCCACTGGCACCGGAAGCAATTGAGCCCCGGCGGTGATGAACGCCTGCCGCGCGCCGGGATAGCCCGGCTCCTCCATCCACAGCCGATCGTTGGGATCCAACAGAACCTGTGCGGAAAGTTGCAAGGCCTGCTGTGACCCGGTCGTTATCAGGATTTGCGAAGCCTCACATCGCACCCCGCGAGATGCGCCCAGATATTCCGCGATGGCTTCACGGAGTGGCAGATACCCTATCGTGTCGCCATAAGCCATGATGCCCTGCCGCGGCCTGCGAGCGTGCCGCGCCACCAGTTTCGACCAGACACGAATGGGAAAGTGGTCGAGCGCCGGAAGGCTTACCCGGAACGCGCCCGAGACATTCAGCCACGGCTGCTCCGGGGCGTGGGCCAACGCAAGTCCCCGACGCGACATGCGGCGCCCAGCAGCCGTCTTCGCCATTTCGTGGAATGATCGGCGTTCAGTCGATGCTACGGGCCTCAGCGTGTCATCCGGAATCGACCGAGCTACAGACGTGCCCGCTCCAACGAAAGTTTCAAAGTATCCTTCGGCCAGCAATTGTTCATAAGCGTGCAACACCGGGATACGCGAGATGTTCAGCTCAGAGGCCAAGCCTCTAGTAGACGGTACTCGTTGCCCAGGCCGCATTCTCCCATCGAGGATGGCATTGCGAAACCAGTCGTACAGCTGCCGGTACATCGGCGTCTTGCTACGGTAGTTGAGGGCGATTGGTGGAAGGAATGTCGCTGAAACTCGTGGCATCTGGAAACACCGACTCCCTGTTCTGTGTGTCGACCAATTTTAGAGTGGTTATATCGTAACAAACAAGAGTGGCTATTGCGATAGACCACTGCGCATGGCTAGATTTCCTTCAGGACAACGAAGTCGGTCCGTCGAAGGAGACATGCCCATGTTCCGAGTAGCTTTGCGAGGATTTCCATTCTGCCTGCTCATAGCCGCCATGGCGGCGGTGAGCCCCGCCCAATCATTCGTACTCGATCTGCCAGCGGCCAGCCAGCGAGCGCAAATTTCCCAGAGAGTCGGTCTCACCGATATCACGATCCTTTATCACCGGCCGCTGGCGAAAGATCGCAAGATCTGGAACGGACAGGTCCCCTACGGCAAGGTCTGGCGCGCGGGGGCAAATGAAAACACAACCATCACCTTCAGCGATCCCGTCCTGGTCGAAGGCAAGCCTCTCGCGAAGGGGACCTATGGTTTACACATGATTCCCAACGCAGAGGAATGGACGATTATTTTCTCGAACAACTCGACCTCCTGGGGCTCGTTTACCTACGACCAGGCGGAGGATGCTCTGCGAGTGACGGTCAAGCCTCGGGCCGCCGATCTGCACAATGCACTGACCTATGAGTTCGACGCCTTGCAGCCGGACTCAACGGTGGTGGAACTCGAGTGGGAGAAGGTTGCGGTTCCATTCACCGTGTCGGTCGATGTGCACAACATGGTGCAAGCCAGCCTGAAGAAACAACTGCGCGACCTCTCGCAGTACACCTGGATCAGTTGGGACGATGCTGCCAACTATCTGCTCACGGAAAAGATCGCTCCCGAGGATGCGCTGAAATACGCGAACAAATCCATCGAAAATGAAGATCGCTACGAGAACGAGATCACGAAGTCGAAGGCACTGACCGCACTCAACCGCAAAGAGGAGGCCTCGGCGGCTCAGAAAAAGGCGCTGGACCTTGCCAGCCCCCTGCAGATGCACATGTTCGCTCGCCAGTTACAGGGAGAAAAACGCAGCGACGAGGCCTTCGCGATCTATCGCGAGAACGCCAAGAAGCATCCGGACGAGTGGTTCGTGCACACCGGATTGGCTCGAATGTACTGCGCTCAAGGTAAGTATCCCGACGCAGTCAAAGAGATGAAAGTTGCGCTGGCAGAGGCTCCCGACGGTCAGAAGACGTATCTCGATGGGTTAGTGAGTCAACTGGAGGCTAAACATGACATTAACTGAAGAGGCCGTGATGAAGAGAAGACGGATTCAACTTTATTTTTTGCTGTGCGCGTTGGCTATCACCGCTCTCTCGATTCCTGCACGCGCGCAGAACTCAGATGTATCCAAGAACAGCGAGAAAACTGGTACCGAGCGCGACGGTCAGCACGATTTTGACTTCGAGATTGGCAGCTGGAAAATCCATTTGAAGAGACTCCTGCATCCGTTGACCGGCTCAACGACCTGGCAAGAATTTGATGGAACCAGTGTTACCAGAAAAGTATGGAATGGCCGCTCTCAACTGGAAGAGTTTGAGACCGATAGCCCGGCTGGTGGCCACATCGAAGGTATGACCCTGCGACTCTACGATCCTAAAACCCACCAGTGGAGCCTATATTGGGCCACCAGTAAGAGCGGCGCGATCGGTGTGCCGACGATCGGAGAATTCAAGAATGGACACGGCGAGTTTTTCGACACCGAGCCGGCCGGCCCGAACGGCAAATCCATCCTCGTTCGCTATCTTTGGTCGGACACCAACACGAGTACGCCTCACTTTGAGCAGTCGTTCTCCGAGGATGGAGGCAAGTCCTGGGAAGTGAACTGGATCACTGACCAGACTCGGGTCGGCGATCAATCCCCAACCGCGCACTAAACTCCTCCACCCGAGCAATAGAAGCCCGTGCAGCCTCACACGCTGCACGGGTTCATTGTTAGTTCGACAACCCCACCAACGGGCTCGCTTCGGATTGACGTAAGATATATCTATAGATATACTCTTAGACAGATCGAATGATGTATCAAAGATTAGTCTCACAAGGAGTTTTGCGTATGTACGGGAGATGTGGAAGTTGGTGGCGTGGGGGCATGGCGATCCCGTTTATGGGCGGGGGCTTTCCTTGGGGCCGTGGAGGCCGCTGGGGACGTTTCTTTGGTCCCGGCGAGATCAGATTGGCCTTGCTATCGATGCTGGAAAGCGGCCCGAAGCACGGTTACGAGTTGATGAAGGAACTCGAGACGAAGTCGGGCGGCATTTACAAAGCGAGCGCAGGAGCGATCTATCCGGCGCTGCAGCAACTCGAAGATGAAGGCCTGGTCACCTCAGATACGGCGGCAGGGAAGCGCACTTACTCTTTGACCCAAGACGGCAGGGCCGAGCTACAGCGTGAAGCCGAGACGGTGAAAAAGATCTGGCAGCGAGCCGAGCAGGCCGGAGACTGGGCTCCGTGGATGGGAATGGAAGGTGCGGAGGTGATGCGTCCGGCCGCCGAAGTGATGAAAGCGGCGTTGAAGGCGGCGACGCGCGGGTCGCACGACTCCGTAAAGATCGCGAAGATTCGCGAGATCCTGGAGCGGACGAAGCGCGAGATCGAGGGACTTGAAAAGGCGGCGTAAAGATGGGACCTTACCCGTCAGATTCTCGGCCCTCCGCCTCAGCGGGGACCTAAGGTCCGGGACCAGTTCTCTTCTACTGGAAAGGTTGCAACTGCGTGGCCAGTTGATTCACCGCACTCACATCGTAGAACGAGGAAAGGTCGGCATGGCCTGCGAGCGTTTCGCGCTCTTTGCCGTCCACCAGGATCTTCACCCGTAGAATGTCTGGCGTGTTGGCGGAGACTGTGTGAATCAGAGACGCCACCGTCAGTTCCTCGACAAGGACGCCCGAGCGGTGCGTGTCGGCAAAGGCGGCGTTCACGTCGATGACAGCGACTCCGGGGTCGACTAGAAAAACACTGCGCACATCGGCGCCGGATCCCAGAACATGGGGCGAAGATTTATCCAGGTAGTGCGATACCAGGGTGCGTAGAAGTTCTTCGGCGCGCTGCTGCCGTCCGGAGGGCAGCGGAATCAGGGCAGACTCGGCGCGCAGGCTGCCATCCTCGTCGTGAGCCACGTAAAGCGTGACTCGCTCCGTGGGACCCGCGATCGGTGGTGCGAGCGGCCGCGTATCGATGGAGGCGACGGGCGTGGAGGCAGCCGTCTTGCGCATGTGCCACGCGTACATGCTCAAGCCCAGGACGGCAACCAGCAGCACCGAGATTGCAATCACAAGCTGACGCGGGATCACGCTCGGCACCTCATGCTTCGGGAACTCATGCTTCGGAACATCAATGCCCACCTCCCAGTTGATCCCGTGTGGCCGCGATGGCCGTCGCTACCGCGCTGGTGACGAGTTGCTGGTAGTCGGGTGCAGTGAGTTGCGATGAATCCGATCCCTGGGGCGCGACTTCGACCGCAATCGCAGCTCCCATCACGTTATTGAGCGGGCGCAGTGGCGCCGTCAAATTGCGCACCGGGATCTGCCGCCTCTGGAACTCGGCGGCTACCGCATTCGCCGTGCTTTGGCTCAGGGGCAGGTAAGCGTGCTGCGCAGTTGTCCACGAGCGGAAAGTTCCCCGGTCATCTCCTCCGACGGGAAGCAGCGCCGTGTAAACGCGCACGCCGTGCCCGTTGGAGGCGGCGTGCACCGCAATGTAAATGGCGGCATGATCCGCATTGGCGAAAACCGCGCGCTGGTCGACGGACAGGTTCGCGTCGGAATCGCGCAGCACGAGCGTTGGGATGCCGCGGCTCTCGAGTTCCTGCCGCAGGCTCCGTGCCAGCATAACCGTGACATCCTTCTCGAGAAGCGAGTTGCTCAGAGTCTCTCCGTGATCGTCGCCCCCGTGGCTGGCGTCGACTACTGCAAAATAGCGGCGCGCGAGTGGCGCCGGTGTTGGGGCAGCGGTGGGAGTCGTCGCGGTCGGAGCGGGCTGTCCTGGTGCCGATGCCGTTCCGCTTGCGGGCGGGGTGGTAGTCTGCGCGGCGGCCTGTGTGGGAGCGATAGTCACCGTGCGTCCATCGCCGCTGAAACTGGCCATCACCGGGATAGAGGCATTCACCGTGACGACCGCAGCGCCATTGCTCTCGCTGTAAATGGCAGACGGAATCGCCTTGCTCCCGAAGGTGAGAGTCGGCGAGGCCGGGGCGACTACGGGTTCTCGCGAGAACGTCATTCGCAAGGCTCCGGGTTCAGTCGCCACGGTCGGATTCACCGGCGACGTGAAATGAAATACCAGTCGCGGGGGATTGTCCCCCGAAAGAGACGCGGTGAAATGCGTTGCCACGCTGCCGATGAACAGGCGCGTAGACTCTTCATGCAAGGTAACCGGACCTCCTAGAATGCGCGGCAGCAGGGCTCCGAGTGAGCCGACTGGAACGAGTCCGCGGCTATTTTCGACCAGGAATTTTCCCGTCAAATCGGCGTCGCGGCCCTGCACGCGGGCGTGAGTCTTTCCCACCTGGAAATCGCCGTCCACATTGTTGTAGCGCAGACGCCAATGCGACCCATCCAACTTAGCGTTCACCTTCCCCAGGGGCTCAAGCATCTCGAGCAGACCTACATATTGGCGGCCTTCCCGTTGTACTAACGGCAGCGAGTAGTTTGCGGCGACTGAATAGACAGCGAGATGCTTCTCAGCCGGCGCCCCCAAAAGGGCGATTGCACACCCGAGAATCGCAGAGATCACCACCAGTCCGACGATCGCGATGATCGGAGTGCCTACCGCAGGCGGGACGCCAGCGCTACGAGGAAGGTCAGTCCAGCGCATAGGCAGTCAACCCACTCAGCAGCTTCGGGTAAAAATCGGTGGACTTCTGCGGCATCACCTCGCCGGCGAACGCTACGTCGCGCACCTGCTGCACCGGGCACGGATTCATGAGAAACGCGATATTGACTGCACCCTTGCGAACCTGCGCCAATGCCTCGGAAGCGTCGCGCAAGTATGACAGGTTCTGCTGGTTGCGAATCGATTCTTCCGAAAGCTGCAACACACCTTCCAGCAAACATTTGTGCAGTTGCACGACGTCGAGCGCGCGCTGCCGCGCCGAAAGCCCGGAAAAGAATTTCGCCCCAGCCGCTTTTGGAGAATGTAGCAGGAACGCTCGCTCGGCGGTGACCGCCAGCAAAGCCGTTCCAGCACGGCCTCGTTCTCGCAGCAGCCCCGTTGCCCGAGCACCATCGAGCGCCGAGTCGACCTCTTCCACTTCAAAGAAGTCGCGGCAGGATTTTTGAAAGTCGTCCACCGAAAATGAATTGAGGGAATGGACCACTCGATGTGTGGGCAACACCAGCAGTCCGAGGTCGTTCATGTTGACGAAGGTCATCATCACAAATTCGTACGGAGCCTGAGGATCCGATTTCGCTCCCGCTGCCGCCCGGCACTCATTACGGAAATTGAGCGCCGTTTCGTAGCGATGATGGCCGTCCGCGATCACCAGCTTCTTGTCGCTCATCTTCTCCCGTACCGAAGCAATCACGCCCGGATCGGAAATCTGCCAAACCCGGTGCGCGACTCCGTATTCGTCGGCAACATCAATCGTCGGAGCGGCGCCAGCCCCAGCGGCAAGCAGGGCATCAACCTCCCCACCGTCTTCATAAAGCAGAAAGAGCTGCTCGTAGTGTGCCCTTGTGGCTCGAAGCAGGTCTAGCCGGTCGGCCTTCGGCTTCGACAGGGTTTGCTCGTGCCGGTAGACCACTTTTGCGGAGTAGTCCTCCACCCGCCCCAGGGCGATGAATCCCCGGCGCTCAAAGCTCTTTCCGGAGGGAGCGGTGAAGGTCTGCGAATATGCATAGATGGACGGCGCCGAATCTTGACGCAGAATCCCGTGGGCCCGCCAATCTCGAGCATGAGCCGCCGCCCGGGTATAGACGTTGTTGCCGGGCTCGTCCGGCTCGCGGTGACCTAGGATGATCCGCACCAGGTTATACGGGCTGGCCGCATAGTATCGCTCCTGCATGGCCGGAGTGATCTTGTCATAGGGTTGGGTAACGACTTGCCCAGGGGAAACCTGCTGCAAGTCGTAGCGGAGGGCACGAAATGGATGGATGTCTGCCATGGGAAACTTTTGATTGTAACAAGTTAGCGCCAGCCATCGGTGACCGCATGACGGCCAACTCTCTGGACAACCTCTGACCAACAAGAAACAACCAAAACGTGGTTCTGGCGTTTGTCTTCTAATTTTGACAAAATCCCTGCGCCGCACGGCGAAAGCTGTGCTAACATCCGCGTCAGAAGAGGTATTTATGGCCCGCCTCCCGAAAGACGAATGGCGCTGGTCATCTCGCCCTGAGGCCGTAGTTGGCAGTGGCTGTCAGGTTCTCCCCTGGGACCCGGCTGAAGCCAACCTGCGCAAAAATCTCCTACCCGTCGGCTCCGTTCCACTCTGGGCTCCTCTCGTTCTCTGTCTCCTCGCACTGGCGTGTCTCGGCGTTCCCGCCTCCGCCCAAACTGACGTGAACGATGTCCATATCGCTCCGCGCGGGGTGGAAAAACCTCCGGAGCCTCCCAAGCCGGACCTCATGGCCTCGTCGGGACTCACCGCGCACGTCCGCCCTCTGAAGGTCGACGTGGACTTGGTGTTAGTGCCGGTGACGATTACCGATCCCATGAACCGCCTGGTGACCGGCCTCGATAAAGCCAATTTCCAACTCTTTGAAGGCAATGCGTCGCAGGAGATCCGCACCTTCTCCAGCGAGGATGCGCCTGTCTCCCTCGGCGTGATCTTTGATTCCAGCGGCAGCATGACCAGCAAAATGGACCGTGCTAAAGACGCCGTGATCGAGTTCTTTAAGACGGCGAACCCGCAGGACGAATTTTTCATGATCACCTTTAACGATGAGCCGGAGACGGTGAGCGACTTCACCAGTTCGGTCGACGAGATCCAGAACAAGCTGGTTTTCGCCGTCCCCCGGCATCGTACGGCCCTGCTCGACGCCATTTACATGGGCATCAGCAAGATGCGGCAAGCCAAGTATGCCAAGAAGGCGCTGCTGATTATTTCTGATGGAGGCGACAATCACAGCCGTTACACCGAGGGCGAGATCAAGTCGCTGGTGAAGGAAGCCGATGTCATGATCTACGCGATCGGCATCTACGATCGCTACGCCTCCGCCATGGAAGAACGCCTCGGTCCTCAACTGCTGAGCGACATTACCGAGCTGACCGGAGGCCGGGCCTTTACCATCGATAATCCCAACGACTTGGGAGACGTTGCCACCAAGATCGGAGTCGAACTGCGCAATCAATACGTCCTCGGATACCGTCCGACGAAAGTCGTGCGCGACGGCAAATGGCGTAAGATAAAAGTGAAGCTGCTGCCACCGAAAGGATTGCCGCCTCTACGGGTGTATGCCAGGACGGGATATTACGCGCCTGCGGAATAGGGCCACCAGGGTTCTTCTTTTCTCCATTGTGATTTGGGCTGGGGCGCAGTGTGCGCTGACGGCCTGGTCGCAATCTGCCTCACCTCAGAACGAAAGCAAGCCTGCAAATCCTCCTGCGACGTCCACTCCAGCGCCGGCCGCCCCGCCGCAATCACCAGATAAAGATAAGCCAGATAAAGATAAGAAAGACCAGCAAGACAAAGACCTGAACGACCAGGGAGTCTTCGTCTTCCGCAAAGATGTCGACGAAGTTCTGCTCCACGCCTCGGTCATCGACGACAAACAGCACATTGTCACCAATCTCGATCGCAGCGATTTCACCGTATTTGAAGACGGAAAGCCGCAGAACATCATCTCGTTCCACCACGAAGACATTCCGGTGTCGATGGGTATCATTATCGACAACTCAGGTTCGATGCGCGAGAAGCGCAACAAGGTGAACCAGGCCGCCCTAAACCTCGTGCGGTCCAGCAATCCCAAGGACGAAGTCTTTGTCGTGAATTTCAACGACGAATATTATCTCGACCAGGATTTCACCAATGATCTGCTCAAGCTGAAAGAAGCGCTGGACAAGATCGATGCCCGCGGCGGCACCGCGCTCTACGACGCCGTCGTCGCTTCGGCCGAGCATCTCAAGCGTTTTTCCCGCCTCGAGAAGAAAGTATTGTTTGTGGTGACCGACGGCGAGGACAACGCCAGCAACGAGACCTTAGAGGCGGCGGTGAAACATCTCCAGGAAGAAAACGGTCCGTCCGTGTATGCCATCGGGATTCTCGGTGACGAAGAGCACCCCAAGCGCGCCAAGCGTGCGCTCGAAATCATGACGCAACGTACGGGCGGCATCGCCTTCTTCCCCAAGACACTCGATGAGGTCGATGAAATCAGCAGGACCGTGGCGCACGACATCCGGAATCAATACACCATCGGTTATAAGCCGACCAATCCCCGCGGCAATGGCGGCTTCCGGCAGATTCGAGTCGATGCCAAGGGTAAAGGACACAGCAAGATGACGGTGCGTACCAAGAGCGGCTACTACGCCGGAGCTCAACCTGCCGCGGGTGCCGGCGCCAAGTGACACTCCTTTTCCCGCTCTAGCCGCGTGGCCTGCACGTCTTCTTCAATGGCTCTCCCGCTCCAGCATTTGCGCCGCTGACTCAATCAATGACGATTCTTCCTCCAGCGCCTTTGCCACCCGCACGATCTCTTGCTCCGCTTCGGTGTACCTCTTCTGCTCGATTCCTTCCCGCACGCTCGGGACGGTCTTCACTCCGTATCCGCTATAGATCCCGGGTGCGTACAGCAGATGCTTGTACCACGGACGCCGCGGGAGCCCGTCCTCATTGGTCAGCTTTCGTTCGCTCTCCATCAGCCGCTCATTCAATGCCCGCAACGATTCGGCTTGGCTTTGTCCCAGCGCGGCTTGCTGATGCAACAGAGCCTGTTTGTACTTTTCCGCGCTGCGCGTCAGCGATTCTCCTGCATTTTGCATAGGTGCGAAATTCAGGTGGGGCGGAACCTCCTCGCGGGGCGGCGCGACCGTGGGACGCCTCGGGTCCAGCGTTGCTTTAAAGACGCCTTCTTCCAATTCCTGGTTGCGCTCGCGAATTTCTTCCTGCTTGTCCGCCAGCAGTTTTTCCAGATCCTTGGTGTACTTCTGAATCGTGTCCGCAAAATCGACGAAGTCGAACGGCAGGATTTCCGCATCCGCCAACCGCATTACCGATGTTCCCACCGTCTGCGACAAGGCGCGGCCATATACAAACTCGTAGTCGGAGAAATGCATGTACCAGTAAAAATCATCGTAGATCGAGTGGTAGATGCCCTGTTCGTCTTCTCCTCCGTATCCCAAGTCCAGCGTAGCAATGCCCAGATGATCGAGGAAGCCCGTGAAATCCGTCCCCGATCCCAACGCGTTGATGCGGAGATCGCTCCGCTGCCGTATTTCCTTCCGGTCGTCGGCGGACTTGGCTTCGGCGATCTTCGACAATTGCAACCGCTGCCACACCGTCAGCTTGGTTTCGGGATCCTCAATATCCCGCGCGACGCCATTGATGAACTGCTCCAGTGTATGCGATCCGCCCATCCCGAGGACGCCCCGGTCATTGCCGTCGCTGTTGATATAGACAGCCGCGTGCTGCCGCAACTCCTCCGCGTGCGCTTCAACCCACTCCGTCGAACCCAGGAGCATTGGCTCTTCGCCATCCCACGCCGCGTAGATGATGGTCCGCCGCGGCTTCCACCCCTGCTTCACCAGCATTCCCAACGCCCGCGCTTCCTCTAGTAGCGGAGCTTGTCCAGAAACCGGATCCTCCGCCCCATTCACCCACGCGTCATGGTGATTGCCTCGGATGATCCACTCATCGGGTTCAACGCTGCCCGGAATTTTCGCGATGACGTCGTTTACCGGTTTCGTGTCCCAGTTGAACTCAACCTTCAGATGAACTTTCGCTCCTGGCCCCAGGTGATAGGAAATCGGCAAACTACCCCTCCACTCATCCGGCGCCATAGGTCCCTGCAGCGCGGCGAGCAGAGGCTGCGCATCGCCGTATGAAATCGGCAGCACCGGAATCTTAGTGAGGCTCTTTGCATCCTTCAGCGCCAGTCGCTTCGCCCCCGGCGTAGCGCCAACGCCCGGAGTCAGCGGATCCCCCGGACTCGCCGACGCAAAATCCATCACGCTCCCTCGCTGCACTCCGTCCGGATTGCGCATCGGACCTTGTGGGAACACATTATCGCGCGTATAGCCATCGTCCTGCGGCTCCGAATAGATCAAGCAACCAACCGCCCCGTGCTCGGCCGCCACCTTGGGCTTTACTCCCCGCCACGAGTGGTAGTACTTCGCAATCACGATGGCACCCTTCACCGAGATTCCCAGACGGTCGAGTTTCTCGTAGTCCTCCGGCAATCCATAATTCACAAAAACCAGCGGCGCAGTGACGTCGCCATCGATCGAGTAAGCGTTGTAGGTTGGAAGCTGCTCCGACTTCTGGTTCGACGTCGGATCGACTGCCAGCGCCGGTTCCTCCAGCTTGGCCGTGAACTTCGTCGGCTCGACCATCTCCAGCACACGAACCTTCGGCGTCGGAAAAAGAACGTCGAAGGTCTCAATGTGCGCGTCGAGACCCCACTCCTTAAACCGCGCCAGAATCCACTCGGCATTGTCCTTGTCGTACGGGGACCCCACGTGATGCGGCCGCGCACTCATCCGCCGCATGTATTCCTTCAGGTTCGACGGATCGGGGATCGCTCGAAACTTCGCCTCCCACTCGCGTTCGGCCTGGCTCGACGGGGTTGAGTAGCCGACCAAAGGAGCTTCCTCGGCGGCCCGGGCGAACGATGGAACAACTAAGTTGACGACTAAAAGCACTGCGGCGAAACGTCGCATGCGATTCCTCTCAGATGGAATGACGGTAGCTGGGGAATTATAGCGGTAAGCCTGATTCTGTCTTTGGCCGAGGGCGGGGTCGAGCCAGAATTATGCTTTGGGAACGAAAGGGATGCTGACCTCGATGGACGTCTGGGAAGGGCCGGGGGCATAGACCCATTGCCGCACAGCCTTGGCCGCGGACTCTGCGAGAATTGGGTTTCCGCCCAGTATTCGCACGCTTACTACGTTGCCCTTCGGCGAAACGGTAAGCATCAAGCGTACAGTTCCACCGATCTGCAACTGCCGCAGGGTTGCCGGA
The DNA here is from genome assembly GCA_963788555.1 of uncultured Acidobacteriaceae bacterium. Lineage (GTDB taxonomy): Bacteria > Acidobacteriota > Terriglobia > Terriglobales > Acidobacteriaceae > Sulfotelmatobacter. Next base: position 129,363 of record CAWBHM010000011.1, read on the forward strand.
TATTCTGGTTCGACGCGCGTCAGGAGTTTTCGTTCGGCGCTGGCTCCAGCCTGCAAGATGGTCAGCACCTTCGCACCATCCACGGGAGCGTCAATGTCCACATAGCCGATGGCGCCTTTGGTGCTGGCCACATATTTGACGATCTCGTCATCCGACCCGAAGTACTTGGGCATGTCACCCGTTCCGGTGAAGACCAGAGTTCGATAGTGCGTGCGCAACACTTCGTCACTGGTGCCAAGATATTTCCGGAGGAAAACTTCGTGAGCCATCCCGCCCTTGCTGAAAGCGGGTTCCACGTGGGAACCGTCGCTCAGCGATCGTTTGTCCTCCAGAAATACTCCTTTGATCTCAGAAGCAGTGATGGAGTCTGCCCGCACGCTCAGGTTGGCAACAATTTTGATCTCGCCGGCCAGTGCGATGGACTGAACCGAAGATCACGGATGGCGGTAACGAGAGGAAGTATTCCGTAGTGCTTCATCACGTTCTCCTGTGTCCCTGCCTCCATCGGCTCAGAAATTCACGCTGGTCTTGAGCACCAGAGCATTGGTATCGGACTTGAAACCCTGCGGGTTCACCTGCGGGTAGAACCCGTCGGGATAGGTGCTGGCCCCATAGCCATTCATGAAGTGACCTTCAACTTTCACGTTCCAGAATCGGTTCAGGTCAACCCGTCCGGTGATGACCTTGTCATAGACGTGATTGGCAGGCAAACTGGTGTCGGTTTCGTCAGGCCTCACGAACTCCGGAGGACCACCGAAAACACTGGTGATCGTGTAGCGAGAGTAATAGGAGCCGACCTCTAGTCGTTTACTGATTCGATAAGCTCCCGAGACGTACCAACCGCGCACATCGGTGATATTCGTGACTCCGATCGTGCTGATGAACTCATTGTGCAGAAAGCGGCGATACTCGGAATCGAAGCGCAGTTTCCCCCGCGTGTACTCGCCGTAGAATTGGTTGGTCCAGTCCGCTTTCGAACCCTCATTCATAGGTACGAATCCGGCGTTAGGATTAAGAACATTCATGAATTTGGCCTTGCCGCTCGTGTCCTGATTCATGCGTGAGGCTCCGATCAACAAACCTTTTAGGGGAGTGTTCCAGCGCACATCGGCGCCGTACTGCGGACCGCCAAAGCGAGAGATGTGGACTCCGTACTGAGACACGAGATACACGTAACCGCTATAGATGCTGTCGCTGCGATGCCCGGCATACGCGGTGTAAGAGAGATTGCCGAGACGATGCCGCAGAGCAACGGTGCCGTAGACGTCAACTCCCAGATGAGCGATCGTCGCGTCGCGCAAATCGGTCGGATAAATGCTTTGCGGCAGCAATGCGAAGGTCCGGAGAAAATCCAGATCCTGTGTGTCGTTGTAAAGCCCGAGCACCGTCTTCACTTTGCCGCCGCGAATACCGAACCAGGATTTGAACCGGTAGTCGGCGAAAGCCCAGTCCAGTGAGGGATGCCACTCTCCCAGGTTGCCGAGGTTGCGATCGTAAACCTGCGCACCCACCCGAAGCTTCTCGGTGATCTGCGTCGACAGGTTTGCTCCAAAATCCGTAAATGCCCCGCTGCCCTGGCTGCTGTGCATGGTCAACCAGTTGTTCTGGTTGGTGTATATGAACCCTTGTGATGCGAACCCGTGGACCTGAACCCTACGGTCAAAAAGCTTGAAGTCCTGGGCGTAGACAATCAGACCTGCACAGAAGCAGAAAAGGGTTAGCGTGGCGATCTGTCGGCGCATGCGAACTCCTGAGTAATGGGACTTCACTCTAGGGATCGGACAATTGGGCGGGAAACTTGAAATGGCGATGATCCGAAACCCGGAACGGGGATGACGTTAGTACCCCTTGGTTTCCTGCGTGGAAGGCTAGGTAGTGGGATGTTCAGAACAGCCCACTATCGAAGGCTACGTTCCATTGACGATTCTGGACCCCGGCCCGTACCCTGTAAGGTGACTTCGAAAACTTCTGAAATGTCCCGCCTGCGCGTTGCCGACGACATCACTCAACTGGTCGGCGAAACTCCCATGTTGCAGTTGAAGCGCCTGGTTCCGCATGGATCCGCGGACGTCTTCGCCAAGCTGGAGTATCTGAATCCCGGCGGCAGCGTCAAAGACCGCGCCGCCATTGGAATCATTCGCCGTGCCGAGCAGGAGGGGAAACTCGCGCCCGGTGGGACGATCGTCGAGGCAACCGCCGGCAACACTGGTATCGGCCTGGCGCTGATCGGTGTGAACCGCGGCTACAAAGTGCGGTTGTTCGTGCCCGAGCGCTTCTCCGAGGAGAAAGTCACAATCATGCGGGCCCTCGGGGCCGAGGTGTTCCGCACTCCTGACGTTGAGGGTATGCAAGGCGCTATCCAGGCGGCCAAGAAATTAGTTGCCAGCGACCCCACCGCATTCATGGCAGGGCAGTTCGAAAATCTCGCCAATCCCGACTATCACTACGAAACCACCGCCCCCGAAATCTTCGAACAAATGAACGGCAAGGTGGACGCCATCGTGCTCGGTTGTGGTACCTGCGGAACGTTCTCGGGAATCGCGCGCTATCTCAAAGAGAAGTCCCCATCCGTCCTGGCATTTGCGGTGGAAACGCAAGGCTCGACGCTCGGCGGCGGACAGCCCGGGCCGCACAAAGTCGAAGGCATTGGCACCAGCTTCACCCCAAAAACATTCGACAACTCGGTTTGCGATGAAGTAATGATGGTGATGGACGACGACGCATTCGGCATGGTCAAAACTTTGGCAGCCCAGGAAGGTGTGCTGGCCGGCTCGAGCGGAGGCGCCGCTGTCTTCGCCTCTCTGAAAGTTGCGAAAAAGCTGGGACCAGGAAAGCGGGTTGTGACCATCATTCCAGATTCCGCCGAGCGGTACTTGTCGAAGAAGATTTTTGAAGGTGGCATCTAGCGTTACGACTCAGGGCTGCAAATCTCGAACCGATTCATACCCATGAAAAAGACAAAAGAACCAGGTTTTGCGACGCGTGCCATTCACTGTGGCCAGGAGCCCGATCCCTTGACCGGTGCTGTCACCGTGCCGATCTATCCCACCTCGACGTACGTCCAGCAGGGAATCGGCGAGCATAAGGGATACGAATATTCTCGTGTCTCCAATCCCACTCGCACCCGGTTAGAGGAAAACCTCGCCGCGCTCGAAGGTGCCTTGGCGGCTCGTGTTTTCGGAAGCGGAATGGCTGCCATCAACGCGATCGTGAGCATGTTGAAATCCGGCGACCATGTGGTCTGCGGCAACGATCTATATGGCGGCACTCCGCGACTGTTCAACAATGTCATGACCGGATTTGGTCTGGAGTTTTCTTACGTAGACACGTCCGATGCACCGAACGTCGAGCGTGCGATTCGCAAAAACACGCGAATGGTCTACGTGGAAACGCCGACCAATCCGCTGATGCGCTTGAGCGACCTTGCCGCCATTAGCCAGATCTGTCGAAAGAAGAAAGTATGGTTCGTGGTCGATAACACGTTCATGTCGCCCTATTTCCAGCAACCGCTCACGTTGGGCGCGGACATGGTCGTGCATTCCACCACGAAATTTCTGAACGGCCACAGCGATGGCCTGGGCGGCGTCGTGATGTGCGCCAGGCAGGAGCACGCCGACCAACTCGCTTTCCTGCAAAAGGCGGCTGGCGCCATCCTTTCCCCCTTCGAATGCTGGCTCATTTTGCGCGGCGTCAAGACGCTGGCGGCTCGGATGGAAATTCACGACCGCAGCGGTCGCATCGTTGCCGATTTTCTCTCCAATCACAAGAAGGTGAAGGCGGTGTTCTACCCGGGTTTGTCGGATCATCCGCAGCACGCCCTCGCACGGCGCCAGATGACCGGTTTCGGTTCCATGATCACCTTCGAAACCGGCTCCCTGAAGAACGCCAACACTATGCTCAAGAGAGTCCGCGTATGTTCGCTCGGCGAGTCACTCGGGGGCGTCGAAACGCTTATTTCCCATCCGGCCACCATGACGCATGCCGCGTTAGGGGTGAAGGGCCGCAAGGCCATCGGCATCACTGACGGCCTGGTGCGCATTTCTGTAGGAATCGAAGACGTCGACGACATCCTTGATGACTTGGACGCCGCGCTGAACGCGATTTAGGAAGAACGGCGGAGAGCGGCAGTTTCAGGGGCCGCGAAAGCCGGGTAGAATCCGCGCGGGCTTTACAGTTTACTGAAAAGCTCACGATTCGTATCAGCGCATCGCTTCCGCGATGCCTAAAGTGCAATAAAATCAGTGTCGGCTTCAGCCGCTGCACGGTGCCGAGCAGCTTGGAATTGCGTTTTTCAGCAGACTTTTCAGTCCGTGTGATCTTCGCTCTTCTGAAAAGATCAGATGACATTCAACCCAAACCAGCCAAGTTCCCGCGAGTGGAACTCCTCTGTCTATCACCGCCTTTCCGGGCCACAAGTCAGCTGGGGCAAGAAAGTTCTTTCGCGCCTGCGCCTGCGCGGAGACGAACTCGTGCTCGACGCCGGATGCGGCACCGGTCGCCTGACCGCCGATCTGCTGGACGTCTTGCCCCGCGGCCACGTCGTCGGCGTAGATCTCTCTCAAAACATGCTGACCTCGGCCCGCGAGCACCTTTCGGTGCAATTCGGAACTCGCCTGAGCCTGGTGGCTAGCGACCTTCTGCACCTGCCCTTTGAGCACGCCTTCGATGTTGTGGTCAGCACCGCTGCCTTTCATTGGGTGCTGGACCAAGACGCCCTGTTCGCGGCTCTGCATCGTGCACTGGTTCCCGGAGGATGGTTGGAGGCCCAATGCGGCGGCGGTCCCAATCTGCTCTCACTCCGTCAGCGTGCCAATGCCTTGTCGACGACTCCGAAGTTCGCTGCCTTCTTTGCAGGCTTCCACGAGCCCTGGCGTTTCCACGATGCCGAAGGTGCGGCTCAGTGTCTTCGACGGGCCAGGTTCGTTGACGTGGAGACCTCGACCGAAGCCGCCCCCGCGATCCTCGAGAGCTCGGCCCAGTACAGCGAATTTATTCGCAACATTATCTTTCGCCGCCATTTGGAAAATATTCCCTCAGAAGAACTTCGATCCGAGTTCATCGCAAACCTCACGGACCAGGCCGCGGCCGATACCCCCGCCTTCCTGCTCGACTACGGGCGCCTCAATCTGTGCGGTCGAGCCGATAATTCAAAACCCCTAAGGTAGTTCCCGTAGCTAAGGTCGGTCGACTACGGCATCGCCGATGACCGTAAGCAGCGACTTGTTTCAAGTAACTGTGTTTTACCTTTCATGCGTCGATGCGTTGCCACTTCGCCAATTAATCCGCAACATGGAGGTACTATGCGACGAAGTATTTTTGGTGCGATCCTTTTCGTGATGGCGTCCCTGGTCGCGTTCGGTCAAGCGGCAAGCCCTAGCGACGCAAGACAGGACGGCAAGCAAGAGCTGAAACAAGACGTTCAGCAGACCCAGAAAGATAAGCAAGAGGTGAACCGGGCCACGAAGCAAACAGAGAAGGACCAGGCTGCTCTGCGCAATGACATCAAGGATGGCAACAAAGCCGCTGCCTCGAAGGAAAACAAGGACCTTCAACAGGACAAGAGTCAACTCAGCAAGGCGACGCGGCAAGCCCATCAGAGCCAGATGGATGCGCGCAAGGACCAGCGTCAGCTGAAAATGAACGCCCGCGGAACCGCTCCCCGCGGCGGCCATCGGTAAGTCGAGACAGAGGGCGACGAGATCAATGCTCGTTGCCCTTTTTTTCGGAATCAACCGCCTGCCCGATCCAATCGAGGTATTCTGCGCTGCCTTCCTCAATGCTGATCGCAATGCACTCCGGAAGTTCGTAAGAGTGCAACTTCCGAATGGCATTCCGAACATTCGCAAATCTCGCTGCTGTTGTCTTGATGAGCAGCAACCATTCCCGGCTCGATTCCATCTTTCCCTGCCAGCGGATAAATGGACTCAATCTGGGGGACGATGTTCACGCAGGCCGCGAGTTGCTGCTCAACCAGGTACTGTGCGATCTTGCGGGCCTCGTCTTCCGATCCAGTTGTGCATAGGACGATTCGTTTGTCAGTCATATAAAATCAGCGGTCGGCCCCGGGGCCAGAAAAATGCGCCGCGAGGGTCGCAACAGCATTCGACGCACGAGGACGCTTTCATGCTAACGCAAATCAAGTTTGGCACATCCGGTTGGCGCGCCGTCATGGCTGAGGAGTTTACTTTTGCCAACGTGCGCCGCGCCGTCGGCGGCATCGCCCGCTATGTGGCTTCGCAAAAGCCGCAAGGGGCACGCGTCATTGTGGGCCGCGACCCGCGTTTTTTGGGCGAAACCTTTTGCTCCATGGCGGCTGAAATTCTCATCGCCCACGGAATCGCGCCGCTGGTGGTGGCCGAAGCCGCGCCTACTCCCGCTTTTGCCTATGCGGTAGTCCACAATAAGGCAGATGGCGTCATCAACTTCACGGCTTCCCACAATCCTCCTGAATACAACGGGATCAAATTCTCGACTCCGGACGGCTGCCCGGCCTTGCCGGAAGTCACGAAGAAGATCGAAGCGGAAATCGCTGCCGGGGACAGCGCCCCGCCCGCCAAGAATTCCCCAGTCTCTCCTGCAACCCATGAAAATCTGGATCCCAAGCCCGCGTATCTGAAGCGTCTGGGTGAGATCATCGATCTCGACGTCATTCGCAAGGCAAACCTCCGCGTAGTCTTCGACCCCATGTGGGGCGCTGCTCGCGGATATTCCGATGAACTGTTGCGTAGTGCCGGCCTTCAAGTAGCCACTGTGCACGACTACCGCGATGTTCTCTTTGGTGGACACGCACCCGAACCGGACGACCACTTGCTCGAAGATCTGCGCAAGAAGATGCGCGAGATCGGAGGTCAGATCGGCATTGCGACCGACGGCGACGCCGACCGCTTCGGCATCGTCGACGCCGACGGAACATTCCTCCAGCCGAACTATGTCATCGCCGTGCTCTTCGATTATCTGGTGGAAAGCCGTGGCTGGAAGAACGGTGTCGCCAAGTCGGTTGCCACCACCAATTTGATCAACGCCTTGGCCCAGCATCACAAAGTCGAATTGCACGAGACCCCGGTCGGCTTCAAGTACATTGGCGAACTCATCATGCAAGACAAGATCGCCATTGGAGGGGAAGAGAGCGCCGGCCTCTCGATTCGCCATCACGTTCCAGAGAAAGACGGTGTGCTGGCAGGCTTGCTGTGTTGTGAAGCCGTTGCGCGCCGAGGCAAGTCTCTGGGCGAACAACTCAAGGCCGTCTGTAACCAAGTTGGTTCCTATTACCCAGAACGCCAAAACTTCCGCTTGACGCCCGAGGTCAAGGCGAAGTTCACTGAGAAGCTACGGCAAGATCCACAGGATTTCTGCGGGCATCCCGTCAGCCAGGTCGTCCGCACCGACGGATTAAAGTTGATCTTCAGCGACGGCTCATGGGTTTGCTACCGGTTGTCGGGCACTGAACCCGTCGTGCGCGTCTATACCGAAGCACGCAGCGAAAAGGGCCTGGAGAAGTTGAGCACGGCCGCCAAGCACTGGATTTTCGAATAGTTCGTCGCATGAAGCCTTTTTCCAAAATCACGAAGTTGCGGAACCCAGAAGATGGCTTGCGCGCCGTAGTGGAACGTGCCCCGCAAGCGGAAGCCTTTGCCGCCTCTTGGATTGAGAAGGTTCGGCCGCTCGCCCTTCGCATTTACACGCTCCGCCGCCGCATCGCGACCGTAGCTGTCACCCTCTTGGCCGCATCGCTGTTTGTTCATGTTATGTTTGGCGCGAACGGCATGGTCGTTTACAAGCAAAAGCGCGCCGAATACGAAGCCCTACGGAAACAGATTGTCCAGGTACAGCAGGAGAACGATCGCTATACCCAGCAGATCCAGGGCCTGAAGAGCGATCAGAAGGCAATCGAAAAAGAGGCGCGCGAGCAACTGGGTTATGCCAAGCCGGGCGAGTACGTCTACGTTCCGCCCACTCCAGCCAAGCCTGCGCCGCCCGCCACTCACTCGGCGAAAAAATAGCCCGCCGTTTTTACTGTCGTGCAATTCTCTAAGGCTCCACTTCAAAACCTGCTGACAATCCCTCCGTTCCTCTGTGGTATATTTCGCTAGCCTCATTTCACAATCGAGCGGAGACGGCTGTTCCGCAAAGGGCAGTACGATCTGCGCCGCACTTTGGGTTATTGCGGTTTGGGGCCGCAATCTGAACTTCCAAAAGGAGAAAACCAGGCCATGAGAAAAGTTCTGACGATTTGTCTTGCGTTAAGTTTCGTGTTCGCGCTGTCGGCAATGGCGTTCGATGACATGGGGAAGAGCGCTACCGTCAACGGTTGGATTACTGACGCCAAGTGTGGCGCCAAGGGAGCCAACGCGGGAGGCGAGGCGTGTACGAAGAAATGCCTGGCTGCCGGCGAGAAACTGGTCATCGTTACCGATGGCGATTCGAAAGTCATCGCCGTGGATAACCAGGATGCCGTGAAAGAGCATGCCGGCCATCACGTCACCGTGAGTGGAACCATGGGAAAAGATTCCATGCACGTTGCCAGCGTCAAGATGATGTGATTTTCGTTCGAGGATCAAAGCAGGTCAAGGGCGGCGAAAGCCGCCCTTCTTTTTTGCATGCGGCGTGAGTCTTATGTGATGCGGTCGCTCCCGCCCGCGTTTTCGGCGTCTACCGCACGACTCCTTCCAGCGGCGAACTGGCCGTGGCGTACAACTTCCTCGCCATCCGACCCGAAAGATAGGCCTGCCGTCCCGCCAACACAGCGTGATGCATCGCCTCAGCCATCAGCACGGGATCCTGCGCGTTCGCAATGCCGGTGTTCATCAGCACCGCGTCGGCCCCAAGTTCCATCGCAATCGCAGCATCGGAAGCCGTGCCGACTCCCGCGTCCACTATCAGAGGCACGCCGGTAATCATCTCGCGCAAAATACGAATGTGAGCCTGATTCTGAATTCCCATTCCGCTGCCGATCGGCGCCCCCAAGGGCATGATCGTAGCCGCTCCCGCTTCAATCAGGCGCTTCGCAAAAACAATGTCATCCGATGTGTAGGGCAGGACCGTGAAGCCATCCTTCACCAGCACGCGCGTAGCTTCCAGCGTCGCCTGCACGTCGGGGTACAGCGTGGCCTGATCGCCGATCACCTCCAGCTTTACCCAGTCGGACAGCCCGACTTCGCGTCCCAGTCGCGCCGCCCGGATGGCTTCATCCGCCGAGTAGCAGCCTGCCGTGTTCGGCAGCAGGAAATATTTCTTCGGATCGATGTAGTCGAGCAGCGATTCCTTGCTGCGGTCCAGATTCACTCGACGCACCGCGACCGTCACCATCTCCGCGCCGCTGGCTTCCAGCGCGCGCGCCGTTTCCTGAAATGATTTGTATTTTCCCGTGCCCACGATGAGGCGCGAGCGGAACGAACGTCCGGCAATAATCAATGAGTCCGACATGGAATCATTGTAATGAAAGCCGCCGGGGTGAGTACACGCCAATGCCAGAAGTCTATTTTGTCCGTACTGTGCTACCGATTCTTCTCTGAAGTCGTCTACATGTTCGGGTCATATAACAAATCGTGGACAGAGAGAAGTGCAAAGCGATGGTTACGCGACGAGAAGCAGTTCGCCTGTTGGGCGCGGCCTCCGCGGGGGCGTTTGCAGCCACGCAGATCGGGCTCGATTCTCTGATCACAGCGAATGCGTTTGCAAAAGAGGACTCTGCCCCTTTGCTCGCCCCTGGAGCGCCGATGTCGCAGGAACGACTGGCGATCATTGAGGCGTTTAATAAACAATCCGATGGGCTGGAGAAGAAGTTCGAGGCGCGCTCCTACAAGAGCGACTGGACGATGCCTTATCGTCTCTTTCGGCCTGCAACCAACAAGAAAGTTCCGCTTGTTGTGTTTCTACATGGCAGCGGCGGCCTGGGCGACGACAACCTGAAGCAGTTGGGCTTGGGGAATGCCTTTGGAACGCGAGTTTGGTTACTCCCCGAAAACCAGGAGCGCAATCCCTGCTACGTCCTTGCTCCGCAGACCGATCGGGGATGGGCCCGATACGACTTATCGCAACAATCCGAGGGACCCGCGAAAATGCTCCCCGGCTTAGGGGATGGTGCGCGGTTGGCGCTGGAGATTGTCGCCGCCTTATGCCGCGAATTTCCAATCGATGAGCAACGCGTTTATATAACGGGACAATCCATGGGAGGAGCGGGAACTTGGCACATGACTGCGCAACGCCCGCAGCTTTTCGCCGCAGGAGTAGCATGTTGTGGCAGCCCGACAATTGAAGCTGCCACGCAGTCCATCGCTACTCCACTCTGGAACTTTCACGGAGATGCTGATCCAACCGTTCCTGTGACCGTGTCGCGTGACCGGATCGCAGCCTTGCGGAAAGCGGGCGCTCACCCGATCTACACCGAGTACGTCGGCGTCGGCCACAACGTCTGGGAATGGTCCTACACCGAACCTGAGTTGACCAAGTGGTTGTTCTCCCAGAGGCGTGCCTAGCCTTCCGATCGTCAGGGGCGAACTTGATTGAACGAACACTGATCGCAAGAAGTCGAGCAGGAAGCGCCGCTCTACGGGGAGTTCTATGGCACCGCGGCTTCCTCTGCCTGCACGTACAGTTCGTCAATCTGGTGCCGGTAGCGCTCTTCAATCACCCGCCGTCGCAGCTTCATGGTCGGCGTCAGGGCGCCGTTGTCCGCCGTAAATTCGTCCGCGACCAGAAGTACGCGCTTCAGCTTCTCGAAGCGCGCCAAATTCCCGTTGATGCCCTCGACGATGCCTTCGTAAAGTGCCTGCACTTTCGGATTGGCGACGAGCTCCGCCCGAGACGCAAAGGGAACATTGTTCTCCCGCGCCCACTCTTCCAGAGGAACAAAATTTGGCGAAATCATGACCGCGGGGAACTTGCGCCGGTCTCCCAGAACCGCGGCCGTTCCCACCAACGGGCTGAGCTTCAAGGAATTCTCGATGGGCTGCGGCGCGATAAATTTTCCACCCGACGTCTTGATCAGATCTTTCTTCCGGTCCGTGACCGAAAGATATCCATCGGCATCGATGTTTCCAATGTCTCCGGTTTTAAACCACCCATCTTCCAGCGCCGCCTTCGTTTCTTCGGGACGGTTCCAGTAGCCCTTGAACACCGACGGGCCCTTCACCAGAATTTCGCCGTCTTCCGCGATCCGAACCTCCAGATTCGGCAGCGTCTTTCCAACAGTTCCAATGCGATGATTCCCCGGCGTATTCACCGCAATCACCGGTGACGTTTCGGTCAATCCGTACCCTTCATGGATGCGAATGCCTGCATCGGCGTACCACTCGGCCAGTTCGCGTCCCAGCGGCGCGCCTCCCGAGATAAATGTTTCCACTTTCCCGCCCATGCCTTCGCGAATCTTCGAAAACACGAGCTTGTTGGCCAGCTTCCACGTCTGCGATGTAGGAGTCTTTCCCGCCAGGATCTCCGGCTTATGGCTTCGTCCTACCGAAAGCGCCCAGTCGAAGATCGCGTGCTTGGGCTGGCCCTTGGCTTTCTGCTTCGCCTGCGCATAAATTTTCTCGTAAACGCGCGGCACCGCCACAAAGACGGACGGTTTCACCTCCATCAGGCTCGCCGGGAGCCGGTCCAGGAATGGACAATAGGCAAGCGTCACCCCGTGGTACAGCATGGCAAAATCCACGTGCCGCGCGGTAATGTGGCACAGCGGCAGAAACGAAATGCTGATCAGTCCGGGCCGCATATTGAACCCGAGCAGCGAACACTGAATATTGGACGCGATATTGCCATGCGTCAGCATCGCCCCTTTCGAGGTTCCCGTCGTTCCTGACGTATAAACGATAGTGGCCAGATCATCGGGCCCAATCGATCGCGCTCGTGTTGCAATCTCACCACCTAAGTCCTCCGGTCCCTGCAACGTAATGTCGTTCATGAGCACACATCGGCTTGCGAACGGCGCCAGATCCCCGTTGAACGTCACGGCGTCCATCACGATAATTTTTTCGATCTGAGTCAGGTGCAGGATCGACAGAATCTTATGCAGTTGCTGGTCCGAAGACACAAAGATCGCCCGGCAGCCCGCATCATTCAGGACAAACGCAGTTTGCTCTGCAGTCAGCGTTGTGTAGAGCGGAACAGTGACGGCTCCAAGCAACAGGCTACCTATGTCCGCCATAGGCCACTCGGGCCGATTCTCGCTGAGGATTGCGATGCGATCGCCCCGCCTCACTCCCCAGGCATGCAGAGCGCGCGCTGTCCGGGCCACCCCCCGGCCGAACTCGCGGGACGCAATCGGGACCCACTTCCCGGCCTCGCGGTACAGCATAATGCGGTCCAGATTGCGCTCGACCGCCGCAAAGAATATGTCGTTCAGAGTGGCGATGCTCATTGGTCTTTCGGATCCCGGGCCGAGAAGCCGATTCTTCCGCAACCAGCTCCGAACAGAACTTTACTGTCTTGCCAGTGGTTTGAGCAATGCGTACCGTCACACCTGTTAGGTACTTCCCGGTTTACCTCCCGCCCCAAGGCAGGGTATGCTGGGCCATCACTCCCGTGGGAGGAGTTCAATGAAAATGAAACGTTTAGGGGGTCTGGCGGTGGGATTGCTACTTGCGTTGACTGCCGCGTCCCCGTCGTTCGCGCAAACGAACAAGGAGGTTTCGAGCATGCCCAAGGTGGGCGACATGGCTCCAGATTTCACGCTGAAACACTTTGACGGCAACAACCTCAAAGACGTGAAATTGAGCGACTACCGCGGCAAGAAGAACGTCGTCTTGGCGTTCTACATCTTCGCCTTTACCGGTGGTTGAACGCAGCAAATGAAAAACTTCCAGCAGAACCTGAAAACGCTGGAAGCAGCCGACACCCAGGTTCTGGGTGTGAGCATGGATAGTGCCTTCGCCAACAAAGCCTTCGCCGACCAAATTGGAGTGACCTTCCCCCTTCTCAGCGATTGGGGCGGAAAAGTAACCCGTGAGTACGGCATCTACAAAGACGAATATCAAGCTCCCCGCCGCGTGAACTTCCTGATCGGCAAAGATGGAAAGATCGTGGAAGAGCAGGTGGACAAAGACGCCATCGATCCCAAAAAGATCGTGGATACTTGCCAGCGCCCAACGATGAAAAACTGATTCTGTCACCCATCAAGTGATGGAGCTGTCATCCTGAGCGGAGTGATGTTTTCGCGAATGCGAATGACATCACGGAGTCGAAGGATCTCTACCGTCTGCAGAAATGCACCGGTAGAGATCTTCGCCTCACTCAGTGCGAACGTCTTCTCGCTCCCATCCTCGCAACTCCGCCCCCGCCAAGCACTTCCCGCCTGGGGAAACTAAACCGTCTCTATTGGGTTTAATCGGATGTCGGTAAAATCAGCACGACGGATTTCTATTCCATCGGGGAACCTATGAAAACACGCAAGTTGTGGGCCTGGATGGTTCTACTAGCAAGCTTTGCATTTGTACTGCAAGTTTCGACCACCGCGAAGGCACAAGATGACGCGGTTTATCAGAATCAAGATCAGAATCAAGACCAGAATCAGGATCAGCCGCCGGACCAGGATCCTCCCGGCCGCGTCGCGCGCCTGAACTTTTCTCAAGGCTCCATCTCGTTTCGCCCGGCCGGCGAAGACGACTGGGTCTCTGGAGTTCCCAATCGTCCGATGGTGACCGGTGATGACCTCTGGTCCGACGAAAATTCGCGCGCCGAAGTTCACATCGGATCCACGGCGATCCGTCTCGGTGCGAAGACCGGGATTACCTTCCTCGCGCTCGACGACCGCACCACTCAAATTCGACTCGCGCAGGGATCACTCATTCTGCGCGTGCGTCACGTCGACGACGAAGACAACTACGAGGTCGACACCCCGAACCTCGCCTTCACGCTCTTACAACCTGGCGAATACCGTATCGATGTAAGTGAGGACGGAAGCCGGACCGTTACTAGCGTCTGGCACGGCCGTGGTCGCGTCACCGGAGGTGGCTTCACCTACAACGTCGTTGCGGGACAGTCCGCCACCTTTACTGGCGATCAGCAGCATCTCGACTACGATCTCGGACAGATTCGCGATCGCGACGACTTCGATAGCTGGGCCTTCGACCGCGACGATCACGAGGATCACGCCGATTCCGCCAACTATGTTTCCCGCGAGATGACCGGCTACGAAGACCTCGACGAATACGGCGACTGGAGTTACGTCGCCGGCTACGGTCCTTGCTGGCGCCCGCGTGCCATCGCCGTCGGATGGGCGCCCTACCGCTTCGGCCACTGGGTCTATGTCGGCCCGTGGGGCTGGACTTGGGTCGAAGATGAGCCTTGGGGTTTCGCTCCATTCCACTACGGACGCTGGGCGGCGGTAAATGGCGGTTGGTTCTGGGTCCCCGGACCGGTTGTCGTTCGTCCCGTCTGGGCTCCAGCATTGGTCGCATTCGTCGGTGGCGGCCCGGGCTTCCACTTCTCAGTCGGCGTCGGCGTGGGATGGTTCCCGCTCGCTCCCGGAGAAGTCTATATTCCCGGATATCGTGTGAGCCGCGGATACGTGAACAACGTGAATATCACCAATACGACGGTGAATATCGCAAAGGTGACCAACGTCTACAACACGGTGGTAATCAACAAAACCACGAACACCAACAACATCACGTACGTGAACCAGCACGTGAACAACGGCGTGACCGTCGTCTCGCATGACACATTCGTGAACGCACGCTCCGTGGCCGGAAATGTTATGAAAGTCGATCCCCGGGAAATCGCAGCCGCGCCGGTGAGCCACGTCGTGGCTGTCGAACCGGGTCGCTCCAGCGTGATCGGCGCAGGACGTCCGGTCTCCGTGCGGCCGCCGGCTGCAGTCATCAGCCGTCCCGTGGTTGCCGTCAGAACGCCTCCTCCACTTCCGCGCCCCATCGAACAGCGGCAGGCGCAGGCTGGCGGACATCTGAATCAGCAGACGCTGGTTCGGCCCGCGGGCCCCGCGCAGCCGGCGCAAATGAATCCAGGTGGACGGCCCCAACCATCGCAGCCCTCGCAGAACCAGGGATTCAAACCGTTCACGCCGCCGAACAACAGCAACAATCAGGTCCACCAGACGCCGCAAACGCAGCCTCGAACCTACGAGCAGCAGGGAACTCCGCGCGGAACCGGAACGCAGCGAAATCGCAACCCGCAGCCCGGGAACCGCGAGTTCCGCCCGCCGCAATCCGAGCCGTCAAGGCCCGCTCCGCAAGAAACACATCCGCTGGTGCGCCCCGCACCCCCGGTGCAGGAGCGCAGTCCGCAACAGGAACAGCAGCAGGAGCAGAAGTTCAATCAATGGCACGAGCAGCGCCCCGCCCCGCCGCCACCGCAACGGGCTCCGTCGCGTCCTCCGGAGCAGAAGCAGGAGAAGCCGCCAAAGAAGTAATGTTGACGCTGACCCCGCTCTTGCGGTGTGATAGGGTTCGCGTGACATGCTCTTGCGCACCACAAAATCCATAACGTCAACGCCGGGAGAAGCACAACTTCTTCCGGCGTCATTTTTTATGTGGAAGCGACCTTCCCGTTACAGTAGTCATCGAAACACCGAGACCGAAGCGCAATGACCGAAGCCAACCGTCCCAACGTGAACCGGATTAACTGGATGGATGTGCTCTGGCTGGTGCTGCTGGCTGCTCTCGCCTTGCTGCCTCCCGTACGCGAGTACCACAAGCAACTGATCCTGCTGGCATTTGGCATTCTCCAGTTGAGCGAGGGATGGCTGATTGCCCGTGTTCCCCGACGCGGCCCTGCCTATATCGTCCTTCTCAAGATTGGGCTGGCCACTCTGCTGGTCGGTCACACCGGGGAAGTCCCAATCAATAGCTACTACTACCCCATCTATTACCTGCCCGCAGTCACCGCCGCGGAATATTTCGGTTCTTGGGCCACCTTGCTCTGGACGTCCCTCGCATCTCTCGCCTACTGCTCGTATCTCTATCAGGCCTTACAGGAATTCGAGATCTCCCCAGACGACTACGGTCGCCTCGCCATCCGCATCGTTTTCTTTTTCCTCGCGGCCATGGTGGTCAACCGTTTCGTCATTGAAAGTCGACGCCAGACGCAGCGCTATCAGGAACTGGCCGAAACCCTCGCCGAGACCAACCGTCGCCTCGAACAAGCCCAGGCCGAAGCGCGCCGATCCGAGCGTCTCGCCGCATTGGGCCAGCTTTCCGCGGGACTCGCCCACGAGATTCGCAATCCGCTCGGAGTCATCAAGGGCTCCGCGGAAATGCTGACCCAGAAGCTCGGAGATTCCAATGCGCTGGCCACCGAACTCGCCGGATACATTTCGACCGAAACCAACCGTCTAAGCGCGCTGGTCACACGCTTCCTCGATTTCGCGCGTCCCTTGCACGCCGACCTCACGCCTCTGGATGTCACCGCCGTTCTAGATCGCGCTCTGAATGATGTTGCCCAATTCTGGAAAGGCGCGTCCGTGCAGGTGGAGAAAGCTTACGAGCCCAGCCTTCCGCTCGTCCCTTTGGATGAAAGCCTGTGTGAGCAGGCATTCGTTAATATTGTCCAGAACGCCTACGATGCCATGGGCATAACCGGCGGCAAACTCCGCGTTCAGGTTCGCAAGACCCGAGCGAATGTCCGCGCTGCCGGCATCGTGGACGGTGTCGAAATCCGAATCGAAGACACCGGACCCGGCATTCCCCCGGAGTTGCGCGAACAGATCTTCAACCCGTTCGTGACGACCAAGAAATCCGGCGTGGGCCTCGGCCTTTCGATCGTCTCGAAAATCATTGACGGCCATCATGGCACGATCCGGATCGAAAGTCCGGAGCATGCCGTCGCCGACGGCACATCCGGCCCCGGCGCCCGTTTCGTAATATTCATTCCTGCGGCCAGCGACCGGGTTGCCGTGGGAGAGACTGCTCATCTGGTCATCTCGTGAGATTCTGTAAACCGGGTTTCAATGAACCGGGATTCTAAGCAGTGAGATTCTGTGAATCAAGGAAGACGCGCGAATGCCGGCAATTCTGATCGTCGAAGACGAAGCCAAGATGCGGCGCCTGCTCGAGTTGAATCTCGGCGAGGATGGATTCACCACGTACTCCGCCGAAGACGCCGAGACTGGTCTCAAACTCCTGCACGAGAATTCCATCGACCTCGTCCTGACCGACCTGAAACTTCCCGGCATGAACGGCCTGGAGTTCCTGCAAACCATCAAGCGCCAGAACGCTGCGCTTCCCGTCGTTGTTATGACCGCATTTGGCAGTGTCGAAACGGCCGTCGAAGCGATGAAGGCTGGAGCCAGCGATTACGTCCTCAAACCTTTTTCTCTGACCGAAATGCGGATGGTGATCCACAAAGAGCTGGACGTCCGCGACCTGCGCGAAGAGAACCGCAACTTGCGCGAGGCTCTCGGCAAGCGCTACACCCACCCCAACGTTATCGCCCGCAGTCCAAAGATGCAGGAGGTACTGGCCACGGTCGAGCGTGTCGCCCCCACCAACGCCACGGTCCTTCTCGGCGGCGAGAGCGGGGTTGGCAAAGATTTGATCGCGCGTGCCATTCACGAAAAATCACGCCGCGCCACCGGCCCCTTCCTCAAAATCAACAGCACCGCCATCCCTGAAAATCTTTTGGAAAGTGAATTGTTTGGTTACGAGAAAGGGGCTTTCACCGGCGCAGTTGCCAGCAAACCCGGCAAGTTCGAGCTCGCCGACAAAGGAACGCTGTTCCTTGACGAAATTGGAGACGTCCCTCCCGCGACCCAGGTGAAACTGCTCCGCGTCCTGCAGGAGCGCGAGTTCGAGCGGCTCGGAGGCACGCGCACCGTCAAGGTCGATGTCCGTTTGATCGCTGCCACAAACAAGGATCTCCGCGAAGCTCTCGAGCAGGGCACGTTCCGCGAGGATCTCTACTATCGCTTGAATGTTGTGCCCATCGACATCGCCCCGCTCCGTGAGCGCCGCGAAGACATCCCCGATCTCGTCAACCTGTTCGTCTCGCGCTGCTCCGGAGAGGCCGGAAAGCCCATCGAAGGCATTACGCCGGAAGCCATGCGCATCCTGGTGAACTATCATTGGCCCGGCAATGTCCGCGAACTGCAGAATATTGTCGAACGCGCCTGCGCTTTGGCCAAAGGCAACGTCTTGGAGCCCTCCGACATTCACCTGGACGTGCGTCCCGCCAAGACGGTGAACGGCGCCTCAGGATTTCTCCCCGACGGCATGACGCTCGAGCAATGGGAAGACGAAATGGTCCAGGAAGCTCTGCGCCGCGCCAACGGCAACAAGAGCCAGGCCGCCCGCCTTCTCGGCCTGTCCCGCAACGCCCTCCGTTACCGCCTCTCCAAAATCGGCATCTCCGACGAAGGCGAAAAAGAAGCCTAGCCTCGTCTCACTTCGAAGACCTTCGAGGTCGTCCAAGGCCTGAAAGGCAGTCCTTTGTGATCCTTAGTGGTCCAAGAGTTTGTCTTTTTCTCGCGAACCGATTCAAGAACACTTAAGTAGTCGCTTGACAATCTCAGAGAGTTCTTGGTAAGACTTAAGTGTGTACTAAACTATGTACGCCGAAAGGAGACCACCATGCGCAAACTCATCGCCTTCAATCACGTCACCCTCGATGGCTACTTCGTTGGCCCCAACGGAGATTTCAGCTGGGCCCATGCGGGCAACGACGACCCCGAGTACTCTCAATTCGTAGCCGAGAATGCCAGCGGCGGAGGCCAGCTCCTATTCGGCAGAGTCACCTATGAACTCATGGCCAGCTACTGGCCGACGCCCATTGCCGACCAACACAATCCCGCCGTCGCCAAAGGGATGAACAGCATGTCCAAAGTCGTTTTTTCGCGAACTCTTACCAACGCCGCGTGGAACAACACAAAACTGGTCAAGGGCGACCTGGCCTCTGAAATTCGAAAGATGAAGAATCAGTCTGGCCCCGGCATGGCAATCCTCGGCAGCGGCAGCATCATCTCCCAGCTCGCCTTGGAGAACGTAATCGACGAATACCAGATGATCGTCGACCCCGTGGCTCTCGGCAAAGGCCGCAGCATGTTCGACGGCATGAAATCGTCGCTGAATTTGAAGCTGGCCAAGACACGCACCTTCGGCAATGGTAAGGTCTACCTGTGCTACGAGCCGGCAGCCTGAATCAGGAACGGCCCAACGCCGGACGCGCCGCGGAAAGCAGGAGCAAGAATGAAGACCAGACTGGCTTTGATCTTGACGTGTATCCTGGCGGTCCCATCCGTCTTTGCGCAAGCGAGGAAGAGCGACTTTTTCAGAACCTCGGATGGCGTCCGGATCCACTACGTTGAGTCCGGCACCGGACGTCCCATTGTCTTCATTCCCGGATGGACCATGCCGGCCTGGATCTGGCAAAAGCAAATCGACGAATTTTCCAAAAAGTACCACGTCATCGCCGTCGACCCGCGTTCCCAGGGCGAAAGCGACAAACCGTCTTCCGGCCACCTGCTCGAAACCCGCGCTCGCGACTACAAAGAGATGATCGATCATCTCGGCCTCAAGCGTCCCGTCCTCGTCGGATGGTCCATGGCCTGCGGAGAACTCGTGAAATACGCCGAACAGTTCGGCACCGATAACGTCGGTGGACTCGTCCTCGTCGACGGCTTTCTCTCCGAGAAGCTCAATCCTGAAATGTTCGCCGCTCTTTCCGGCTGGATGAACCAACTGCAACAGGATCGCCACAAACAAGCCGAAGACTTTGTCCGCAGCATGTACAAAAAGCCGCAGCCCGATGACTACGTACAGCGCGTCATCGATGCCTCCGTACAGACTCCGGCCGACACCGCAGTGGTTCTGATCTACAACATGATTGCGGTCCAGGATTTTTCTGCTGGCTTGGCCAAGATGAATCGCCCTGTGCTCTTCGCCTACCAGCCCGAATCGCAGCCGAGCGCCGACTTCCTGAAATCAAAGCTCGGCGACAAACTCCGCCTCGAACGATTCGAAGGCGATGGCCATGCCCTGTTCGTCGACGATCCCGAAAAATTCAATCGCGTTCTCGAAGACTTCGTGCAAAGCTTGCCGAAGTAGGGATGGAGCCAACTGGCTAAAAGCCGCACCGGGAAGGAGAAGAAAGTTGAAAGATCGATCCGTGACTCACGCCACATTCGTAATCGAGCGCAACTATCCCGTGTCTCCGGACCGCGTCTTTGCTGCTTTCTGCGATCCTTCCAAGAAACGCCGCTGGTTCTCCGGCGAGAAAGATTTCGAACCCAACAATTTCGAAATGGATTTTCGTGTCGGAGGCCGTGAGCGCTCGACCTTCCGCGCCCAGGGCGTCACTTGCACCAACGACACCGTGTACCTCGACATCGTGCCCAATTGCCGCATCGTGATTGCCTACACCATGACGCTCGGCGATCGCCGCATCTCCTCCTCGCACGCCACCTTCGAACTCTCTCCCGCGCAACCGGGCACCGATCTCATCTTCACCGAACAAGGAGCCTTCTTCGAAGGCGCCGACGGACCTCAAATGCGCGAAGAAGGCTGGAATCAACTGCTGGATAATCTCGCGAAGGCGTTGGCGAACTGATGTGGAACGCTCGAAATTCGCGACCGGCAAAGAGTTTGCACAAGGCGAGGTTGGTTCTCTCTGAGTTCTCTGCGAACCCTCGGCGGTTCAAGCGTCCGTCTTCTCTAGAATCCAGGAAAGGCACTTCATGCTGAGCCAACACGTCCACATCGACCGCGTCTTCCATGCCCTCGGTGATCCCACCCGCCGGGCAATGATCGAGAAACTGAGCGAGGGACCGGTCTCCGTATCGAAGCTCGCCAAGCCCCTCGACATCACGCTGGCCGCCGTTGTTCAGCACCTTCAAATCCTCGAAAGGAGCGGCCTGGTGCGCACCGAAAAGATTGGTCGAGTCCGCACCTGTCGCGTCGAACCCCGAGGCCTCACCGTCGCCGAACGCTGGATCGCCGATCGCCGTTCGCTCTGGGAAGCCCGCTTCGATCGCCTCGGAAAGTTACTCGCCGAACCCGATTAAGGTATTTGCGACTGAGAGCGTACAAATGTATGCACCACCGTGGAAGAGCAGCGCCTCGAGAGCCTGTCCTGCTTGTCGAAGGGGCCGCGTACGTGTCCAATCAGTGCTGGATTCCCCCCGGTGGCTTGTGTTCTTTGCGGGGCCGGGCGTTTCTGCAACTTCCTAGAAGACCACCTTCACCCCCAACTGAATATTTCGTGGTCCGCCAGTGCCGATCACGGGATTCGCATCGGCTACGTCCGGCGTAGCGCAGGAGCAGCCAAACTGTCCCGGATTCGACGGATCTACCCGCCCATACGTGAAGTTCGCTCCATACGGGTTTGCGAAGTTAGGGTGATTCAGAACGTTGAAAGCCTCTGCTCGGAACTGTATCTTCAGTCGCTCTGCCAGCTTCAAATCCTTCACCAGCGAGAGATCCCACGCCTCAAAATTCGGGCCGCGGAAAATATTCCTCGCCATGCTGCCGAAGGTTCCGGGATCAGGCGGCGTCATCACGCTGTTACCTTTGGCAAAGCAACCGAACTGCTGCAACTGGCTTGCGAGCGCGTGCGCCGCGCAGGCCGCGTTTGCGGTCCCGTCGCTGAAGAATGGAATCGGTCCGGACGATGACGAAGTGAAGTCCGCCGGATTGCCAAAAAAATTCCACCGGTCGGCGCCCTCGCCCGTCAGGCTGATGTCGTTCCCGTGTCAACCACGTTCCATGGTTGCCCGCTCTGCAAGGTCACGATCGAGTTCACTTGCCACCCTTGCAGGATCTGTCCCGGAGATTTCTTTCCTGGGATGGCATAGGTCAGCGACAGTGTCAGGCGGTGCCGAATATCAAAATCACTGTTCCCGTAGTCCCCCCCGGGATCCGTGCCGTCCATCACTTGAGGCGCCCGGTTGTCAGAGGCCTGGTCGAGGGCATGCGAATACGTGTAACCAACCAGGTAGGAAAGCCCGTGCCAGGAGTGCGCAGTCATCGTGGCTTGCAGTCCGTTGTAGTTGGACTCATCCATATTTTCCAAGTGGTTGATGAACTTCAGGCCCGGGAAGGCGCTGTTGAACGGCCTGCCAAACTGCTCACAATGACCGCAGGCAATCTCGGCCGCAGAGTTCGGATTCACCTGATTGATGTCCCGCACTCCCAATATCTCGCTGCCGTGATTCCCCACGTACGCCACTTGCAGTGACAGTTTGTCCGTGAACGCATGTTGCAGATTCACATTCCAACTGGTGACATAGGGAGTGCGCAGCTTGCGGTTCACCGAGAAGATATCGCAGGGTACCGCGGTGCAGTCCATGCCGGTTACGTTGAACACTTTCACACCCGGTGTCCATGACAGATCTGTAACGCCCTGCATGACCCCGGCAGTCATCGTGCCCGATCCAGCGGAACCGCCGCGCCCGATCCCTGCCGCCGCCGTGGGAACGATGTTGATTCCTGTCGTCCCCGGGTCATTGGTGAAATTGAACTGCCCGATGAAAGTATCGAAACTCGGAATCACATAGATGACGCCACTGCCCGCTCGCAAGATGGTTCGGCCTCGTCCGGTGATGTCCCAGGCCAGACCGAAACGCGGCGCGAAGTTATTGTGATCTCCGTCGTAGGCCGACGGAATCTGCTGTCCCACCTGTACTACTCCCAGGTTGGGATCAAAGTTGCCCAGTAAATCATGAGCCTCATGAAGGACCGTGTTCAGTTCGTAACGCACTCCCACGTTCATTGTCAGCCGTGACGATACTTTCCAGTCGTCGTGCACGAACGCCGCGTACGACCAGAAACTTACCTCGCGCTGCGTGTCGCCGACCAGGATCCGCCCGTTGTTGGGGACAGCCTGCAAGAAAATCCTCCAGCGGCGTCGCGTCCGCAAAAGGTGGTGCAAAATCTGGGTTGAAGAGATGGCCGTTGTTGAAGTCTATGCGTCCCTTGCCAAGCCGATCCTTGACGTGATTCACGCTGCTGCGCCGCACTTCGCCGCCAAACTTCAAGGCGTGTTTCGCTCGCAGGTACGTCGTGCTGTTCGCGAACTGAACCATCTGCGCGGGCCGCAGCATCTGCGGCCAACCGTTGTTGCCGCCAAAAACTCCCGCGGGAGGCGGCGGTCCGAACGCTCCAATCCGTATCGTCGGCATGCCAAAGTCCTGCGGGTTTTCGACCCCGGTATCGAATCCGTAGGCTACCTCCGGATCGATGCCGGCATCGGCCGTCAGAAAGGTTTGCCACAAACGATTGTAGCCCACCCGCGCTTCATTCACCCACCGCACGTTCGGCATCCACGTCCACGTCGCTCCCAGGACCTGCCCGCGCGTGTTTGCCTGTGACAACCATTCTGGTCGCAACGCCGGTTGATCCTGCTCGGTCTGCAGACTGTCTCCGATGAAGTACGACGCACTCAGGAATTGCCGGTCATTGGCGTGGTAATCAAGCTTCGCCACTCCGTTGTCCCCGCGATTGGTGTTGGGGAAGTCTGTGACAATTCCGTTGGGATTCGTCCCATCGTTCGCTGGAAACAAGACCGCCAGGTTCTGACTCAGTGGGCTCTCAGGAACCCCGTGCAGTTGCATATCGGCGAGTGCGTCGGGAATGCTGTTCGCGGCGTCGCCTCCCAGCGATACCGTGGCTGGAGTTGAGAACACTTGCGTAACCCCAACCAGGCTCCGCACTGCTTCATATCCCAGGAAGAAGAAAAGTCTATCCGGAATGATCCGTCCACCGGCCGTTGCACCAAATTGGTGTAACCTCAGCGCCTTGTCGTTCGGAGCAGGGTTGAAATAGTTACGCGCGTCAAAAGCTGCGTTGCGCTCAAAGTCGTAGGCGGTACCGTGAAAGTCGTTCGTACCCGACTTGAGTCCTACATTCACGATCGCTCCCGGTTTCCAGCCATACTCCGCATTGGGATTCGATTGGTCGTTGAATTCCTGGATCGAATCGATGGGCAACAGGGTCGCCGGTGTTCCCTGAACGCCCGATCCGTTCATCACGCTCTGCCCGAAGTACACGTCG
The DNA here is from genome assembly GCA_963788555.1 of uncultured Acidobacteriaceae bacterium. Lineage (GTDB taxonomy): Bacteria > Acidobacteriota > Terriglobia > Terriglobales > Acidobacteriaceae > Sulfotelmatobacter. Next base: position 153,296 of record CAWBHM010000011.1, read on the forward strand.
TTGTTGTCGATCCCGTCCACGATGAAATTGTTATCCTCCGACCGCAGCCCGTTCGCGCTCAGCGAGCCGATGCCCCCACCGGGGTAGCGCATGACCCCAGGCCTGAGGACGAGCAGGTTCTGAAAGTCGCGGCCATTCAAGGGCAGGCTATTGATCTGCCGATTGCTCAGCGTGCCGCCCAGAACGTCGTTGACCGTTTCCAGCGTTGGAGCCGCTTCGCTCACCGTGATCTTTTGCGTCGCTTCGCCCGCTTCCAACATAAGGTCGATGCGTACGTCTTTGCCGACTTGCAGTTCGATTCCGGCTCTCTCGACCGTCTTGTACCCATCTGCCTCGGCGCGAATCGTGTAAATCCCCGGAGGCAGGCTGGGCGCGTCGTAGTCTCCCGCTGGACTTGTGACCAGGATTCGCGTGGACCCACGCCGTAAGTCGCTGATCGTCACCGTAGCGCTGCGTAGCGCGATACCCGCTGCGTCCCGTACGCTGCCCACGATCCGAGCCGTGTTGGTCTGCGCCAACAACGGCAAGCACAACAGCAGAATCGCGAACGAAAGGGACAAACTCTGGATTGCTCGACGCGTCCCCAGCCTGCTTGCATTGTGTTTCACAGCCGAACCTCCGAGAAATTTCGTATCGCCCAGAGTTCAAACCTGGAGCGTGCTCACTCCGTTTCGGGCTGAAACTTGATTTCGACGATTTCCTTGGTCCCTTCCGTTGCGGGTTCCCACTTCATCTTGGCGACGGCATCCAACGCCGCCTTCACCAGTACAGGACTGCCACCGAGTTCTTGCGTGCCGACTACGTTGCCCGCTGGGGCGACGTCGACCAGTAAGCGCACGGTGCCAACGATGTTGAGCTTGCGAGCGAGCGGCGGATAGATTGGCCGGACCTGAGTGACAATCTTCCGTTTCCCGCCGGACCTCACCTCTTGGGCAAAACTGTCACTGGCGCCAGCCAGCCCCGCGACGGCCGTTGCCAGCAAGATGATCGAGATCCAGCGTCGCGGTCGCATCTTCCTCTTCCTTTTCCCGCCTGAATCCGCTGCCAGTGCAGGCGCGTTCTGTGGGCGTGTGGTCGTGCTCAGGAACGACACAACAACCAGTCATCGTCAGTTTCAGATGTGGCGCAGGAAGAGATATGTGAGCCTGCGCACGATCCGATTACGAAAGTTTGATGGAAGTGTCAAAAACAGATCGCTCAACGAACGTCCCCGACGTATCCACCAGTTCCTCGATGCCCGCCGGGTTTTTCGCAAGCGCCAAGCCTGAATCGTTGTCCCAGGTTTGTGTCGGTTCTCTGTCGGAGTGCCCCATTTTTGCCGCGTCCTTTGCGGCAAAAGTGGAGATTTCGATAGCGGCATCTCAGACTCGCGCGATGCGTACGCGCTTCACCTGAACCTCGGGAAACGCAGCGGCGCTTCTATCCGCGACCATGCAAGATCTTTCAACCTTGACACCCTCCCCGTAGCGAACCACACTGATCCGTCCCAATCCGAGGTGGTGCATGCAATCGAGTCGGCGCATTTCTGGAATCTGCTTCTTGTCGACGATATGTCTCGTGATCGTGGGGGCATTGCCCACTCACGCGCAAGTTCCCACGCTGCTGCACACCTTCGCCGGTGGTAGTGATGGAACCTTCCCCGCCGCAACCCTTATCCGCGACGGTGCCGGCAACCTCTACGGCACGACCTTCTCGGGCGGCGGACACGGCAACTTTGGTCAAGGATCAGGCACTGTCTTTCAACTCAGCCGTAACCCCCATGGCCGATGGTCGGAACATGTCCTCCACCAGTTCACGGGCGGCTCCGATGGTCTCAATCCCTACGGCACGCTTCTCCTTGATGCCAGGGGCAATCTTTACGGCACAACTTTGAGTGGGGGGGCCCACAATCTTGGCACCGTCTACAAGTTGACGCCGCCCACCTCATCGGGCCGGGCATGGAGTCAAAAGGTCCTATACAGTTTTGCGGGCGGGACGGACGGCGAAGTCCCCTACGGCGGCGTGATCTCCGATGCCCGCGGCAACCTTTACGGCACCACCAGCGGAGGCGGCGGCACCAACTCGGGAACCATCTTCGAGCTTTCGCCGAAGGGATCAAGCGGTTGGACCGAGAGCGTGCTCTACACCTTCAACTTCCTTTCAGGCGAGGGTCCGTACTGCAGCCTAGTGATGGACGCGAATGGAAATCTCTACGGTACTACTTTTCGTGGCGGCAACAGTGATGGTGGCACGGCTTTTCAGCTGAGTCCGGGGGCAGGCGGCTGGAACATCAATTTCATCCATCATTTTGCCAATCTTCTCGGAGGCAACGGCGACGCCAGCGAACCGCTCGCCGGAATGATTCTCGATGACGCTGGCAACCTCTATGGAACCTCCTTGGGTGGCGGGGTCTACACCGCAGGCGCTGTCTTTGAGCTAAGCCCATCGCAGGGCGGCGGCTGGCAGGAGCAGGTGATCCACAGTTTCGCCGGGAACACCGATGGCTACATTCCTTACGGCATTCTGGCTTTCGGCCCGTCCAACACCCTATACGGCACGACGCAATTTGGTGGCGGCCTCGGCCAGTGCTTCTATCACGTGCTCGCCTACTGCGGCACCATTTTCAAAATGAGTGGTAGCGGGTCCAACTGGAGCGAGAGCACCTACCTGAGTTTCGACAATGCCGGACCTTTCGGCTTTACCCCGGTCACCGGTGTGTTGGTGAGTGCAGACGGCACCCTCTATGCCACATCGCAAGTCGGAGGAACCAACGATGACGGAACCATCATTGCGATAACGCCTTGAACCAATTGCTCAATTCCGAAGGACCGTTCAGAAATCCACAGCCTCCGCTCTAGCTTTCCCCAAACGGATCAGCCTGAAGTGAAAACTGCGGAGGTCGCTGCTGAGCTTTTTTGACGCCGATATGCAGAGGTTGAATCGTCCGAAGCCCGTCGCCGTTCGTGAGCTCCACTGGCCGAAAACCACCACTCTTGGTTGAGGTCGGCCAAGTTCCTCGCCTCTGCGGTCTTAACCCCTCGATATAGCCCTTTGCGCGCTGAAAACAAAGAACTTCCATTCCATCTACCACCCGACCTTTGGCACGGTACTTGCCACTCACTTATGTGGCGAAATCTAAGTAATGTGCATGGTTGTTGATATAGGCCCCGTACGACGAGGTGTGTTATGAAAAGTCGATTGATAGCAAGTTTGGCAGTCTTAACTCTCGCGCTTTCGGGCGCATTTACAGTCAGCGCGTTGGCGCAAACGACCGACGAGACGCCCGCGCCTTCGGACCAGCCGAGCGCTCCCATGGAAATGGGTCAGCCGGGACCGAATCCGCAGTCGCCCGATATGCAGTCGAATGAGGCTCAGCCCAGCTACGATCAAAATGACGCGCAGCCCAGCGAAGCGCAGCCGGGCGGACCGTCCGGTGAAGCTCCGGCGAAGACCGATCAAGGTGTGGCGCGCGTCAGCCTGATTCACGGCGACGTTTCCACGCAGCGCGGCGATTCCGGGGACTGGTCGGCAGCGACGCTGAATCAGCCCGTGATGACCGGCGACAAAGTTTCGACCGGCGACAACGCCCGTACCGAACTGCAACTCGACTTTGCCAACATTCTTCGCCTTGGCCCGAACTCCAAGGCCAACATCGCGAACCTCACGCAAGAAACAGATTCAGATCCAGTTGGCCCAGGGCATCGCGAACTATCACGGTTTCGAAAGACAGCGAAGCCGAGCCTGAGATCGATACTCCCAACGTGTCGGTCCATCCCGCGCATCATGATGGCGTCTTCCGCGTGGAAGTGTAGGCCCGATGGCGATACGATCGTGATCGTTCGCCAGGGCGAAGCGCAGATTGCCACTCCGCAGGGCAGCACCGAGGTTCAAGCCGGAGACATGGCGACGATTCGCGGCGATGCCGACTCCGCGCAATACAAGATCTCGTCAAGCTCCGGATCGCGACGCCTGGGATCAATGGAACAGCGATCGCGATCACATGATCCGCAACGCCAGTTCGTGGCGTCACACCAACCGCTACTACACCGGAACGCAGGATCTCGACGCCTACGGTCAGCTGGAAGAACGTTCCTGACTACGGCGATGTCTGGGTTCCGAACGAACCCGACGGTTGGGTTCCGTATCGCGACGGCAACTGGACCTACCAGCCCTACTACGGCTGGACTTGGGTCGGCTACGAGCCTTGGGGCTGGGCGCCGTATCACTACGGCCGCTGGTTCTCGTACGGCGACTCGTGGGCCTGGTGGCCCGGTCCGGTCTACGGTGGCGGTTTCTACCGTCCGTTCTGGTCGCCCGCGTACGTCTCGTTCTGGGGCTGGGGCGGCGGCTTCGGCTTCGGCGTTGGCTTCGGCGGCTGGGGCGGCTTCGGCTGGCTCCCGATCGGGCCTTGCGACTACTTCCATCCGTGGTGGGGTGGATATCGCGGCCGCTTCGGCGTGGTCGAACGTCAACAGCATTCATGTCAATAACCGCTACGGCGGATTCGCGCCGCTGCATGGTGGAACGCGGTTCTCGAATGTCGCGAACATTCACGACAATCACATTGGACGAGCGCTCTCGACGGTGAACGCGGGACACTTCGGCGCAGGCCGAGTGACCGCAATGGCTGCGACGCCGTCAGCAGATCAACGGAGCGCGCATGATGGCGGGCAATTTGCCCGTGGTTCCTTCGCGCGCCAGTTTGTCGGCCAGCGGACGCGCGGCAGCACCGTCCACGGTGCGCAATGGCGGTTCCGAGCGCTTCTTCGGATCTACGCACAACAACGTCGCCCGTCCAGTGTCGTTCCAGCAGCAGACCGCAAGTCTGCGGCAGACGATGCAGCAGAACCACGTGGGCGCGATTCCCGCTGGCGGCCACGTGAGTGCCGGCGACTCTGCGGCATTCCACGGCACGACGGCGAGCAGCAATTTGCAGCGGCCCAGCGCGGGTACGCTCTCCAATCGGCCGATGAACAACTCAGTCAATCGAGGCGCGGGCAGTCCGACGTCGTCGTCCTCAATGCAAAACGCAAACCATGGCGGATATCGTCCATTCACTCCGCCGAGCAGCAGTAATCGTACGTCTGCTCCTGCCAGTTCGGAGCGGACCAACATGGGGACGTCTAACATTAGCGCTCGACCAACAGGCTCGCAGGGCACCGGTTCTAGAATGTCGGAGCCGCAGCGAGGCACGATGCCGTCTGCTTCCGCCGGCCCTCGTGATGGCTTCCGGCCTTTCACGCCGCCTTCGAGCAGTGAAGCTTCGCGGGGAACCGTCGAGCGCACCTGCTTCCCGCGGCAGCACTGGCAACTATTGGAACCGGACCGCACCAAGTTCGACGCCGTCGCACAGCAGCAGTCCTTACTCGGGCAGCTACGGACGCGGATCGTATTCCGGCGGATCGTCGCCCAGCGGATCGTCCCGTCCGCAGTTGGATATGCGGCAGCCGATCGCGCGATCCCCGTACGGCGGATATTCGCGCGGTAGCTACGGCGGATATGGCGGCAATCACGGCGCCCCGAGTTACGGCGGATCCCGTAGCGCTCCCCCCAGCTACGGCGGCTCGCACGGAGCGCCGAGCTACGGTGGTGGCGGCCATTCGAGCGCGCCGAGCGGCGGTGGTCACTCCTCCGGCGGAGGCGGCGGACATTCTTCGGGCGGCGGTGGAGGTGGCCACTCCAGCGGTGGCGGCCACTCCGGTGGTCATCGGTAAGCCCGGAGAGCTTGTAACTACGTATAGAACGAGTTGCTGTAAACGAAGTGAAGAAGACAGAGGCGAGAAAGGGCGTGCTAAACGGCACGCCCTTTCTCTATTTGCGAAAGGTTTCAAAGTCTCGCAGGTTTCAAGGTTTCCAGACTCACATGCTGAAGCTGAACCTTCGAAGCCATGAAACCTTGAAACTTTGAAACATGGAACCTTGCCTTACGGCCTGGCATAAGCCGGACTGTCCGGATCTGGCCGGTCGTAGTCGCGCCCGTATTTATTCTTGTGCGCGAGCATCACGTCGGTCTCCGTCAAGGTGAAGCTTCCCAGCGAAGTATCTCCCGGAGCGACGGTGATCTCACGGCTTAGCGCGCGCAGCGCGTCGGGCGCCACCGCCGGAATGAAACACCTGCACCTGATAGCGTCCCGGAGGAACGTTGGGAATGGTCGAGTTCGCCGCGCGCATTGGAAATAGCGTAGTAGGGCGTTGCCAGTGCGATGACCACCGCGCTCATCTGCTCGTGAATGTTGCAGAAGATGAATGAGATTCCGGGTTTGTCGAACTGAACGAAGCGCGTCGTCCCGCTCTCGTAAAGTCCCAGGTCGAAGCGCTTTACCCTCGAACAGAGAAAATACGTTGTGAAAGAACGGATCATGGTTGGGGAATTCGACTTTGCCGCCCACTGGAATCACGAGAAGGGAAGGCTGAAAGCTTTTGTTCTTCTGCACCAGTTGCGGAATTCTGGACGCTTCCTGGAGTGGAGCTTCCACAGTCGACGCCGATCGGGGTTAGCCAGACGACGGCCTGCGCAGCATTCGGCAAGGGATGGCCATTCATGTTGAGTTGCACGCGGCCCTTGAGCACTTGCTGCGCCGGTGCGCCGGCGGCTGCGAGCAGCACAACCAGCGGTAAACATCGGAGAAGGATGGCTTGCATTTTCAAAACAGAATCCCCACTGAGAGATTGACCTGGTTGGTTACGTTGCTGCTGCTATAGATGGGGAAGGTCCGCAGTCGACGAAACTCCGCAGACAGAATGAGGTCGGAGCGCGGACGGAAGACAAAATTCCCGAGCGCGCCGAAGTTCCGCCCCAAAATCTCTCCAAAGTTGTTTTTGTCGGTGGCAAAGCCGCGCACGTCGCCTGCAAAAGCATCGTCCTCGGCGAAGCACTCCGTTCAACTCCAGCTTGGGAGTAAGCTGGAACTTCAGTTGGCTCCATCCTCCCACGGTATCGAGAGCGCGAATCGGACTGAACGGATTTATGGGATCGCCACCGTATACGATCGAAGTCCCAATCGCACCCCCGAGTCCGCCAATACCGCGGCCGCGATAGAACTCGCCGGAGAGGCCCAGGCGCGGGAGAAGGGGAATTTGCCAATCCGCCATGCCCGCCCAGGCATCGACGTACCGTCCCCACGTCCAGTTCTGACGGCCGTAGTAACCGGCGACCCCGAAGCTGAGAGGATGTTCCTTCACGGGGTGCGACCATGCGGTGCGCAGGCCATAGGCAGGCTGTCCAGACAGTTCGCCGGCCTGTGCCGATCGGTAGAACGAATTGCTGGGATACTCCCAATCGAGGTTGTCGAGAACTCCCGCCTGCAGGGTCACAGTCTGCTCGTCCGAAAGTAAGAATCGGTGCTCGACTCTTAATTGCGGAGTCCAGCCCCATAGGTTTCCAGCAAAGGCGAAGGCGGGAGTGGCGAGCGACGCAAACGAAGTCGGGGAGAGAGGAGAAATGAACAGGGCATCCTGGCCGGCCACGACCGAAGTGTTCTCCCAATCGAAGCGCACGTTAGCGGTCTGCAACCGGGCGATTCCAAAGTTCACGCCGTTGCCGGTACCGGGGAATCCTCCCGCAAAATCGAGTTGAACGTCGGCTGAGGTCTTCGCCCCCCCGACGGTTGGTCCGAAAACTTCAAAGCCGATTTCCGACTGGCGCAAGGTCGCTCCCATGTTGGCCAGTGGCCACGCTTTCGGAACCGATTGCGCGTAATTGGGGAAGTCCAGATTGTCCGAGCTACCGACGTTGCGGAAGGCATTCATCAGCACGATGCCGTGAAGGCGCGCGCGATACTTGGAAGCACTTTCGACCTTGGTTTGATATTGTTCGTCGATCTTCGATCCGATCAAGGAGGTAGACTCCTCCAGCTTCTGCACGCGTTCTTCGAGTGGAGCTGAGCTCTGGGTGGCTGAGGCGCTGACTGTGGCTGGGGCTCCGGATGCTTCTTCTGCCTTTGCCGCGACCGTCTGCGATTCCGGGGATGCGGGCCGCTCCAACAGCGCGCGAGTGGCCTGAAGATCCTGGCGCAACTGATGCATTTCGGCGCGGGATTCCGCATTTTCGGTGCGCATTTGTTCCACCAGAGTGCGAAGTTGACGGACCTGGTCCTGCAGGTCTCGCACCGCGTTCGCGGATTCAGGGGAGGAAACCTTCGCGGGCGCTTCCTGCGCCCGGGCAAGGGTCGTAAGCAAGACGAAAGCGGCGGCCGCAGCTGTGGCCCCGCGCAAAGGAGCATTCTTGAAGCTCTTCACACCGTCCTCCTACACCATCCAGGGGTTAGGCACTTGGCGAAGAGGAACCGTGCCTACGGGCCCGGATGCGAAATCGAATCCGTGTCCAGCAGTATTGTGCGGGGTTGCCACCAGCGACGGAATCTCTATACCGGGTTCACTGGCGCCGCGGGAAGCATCCTGCATGCGCCCAGGGCAGCACGATCCGAAAAACTGTTTTGCCCTCAACCGTGCGCTCCACGACAATCTCGCCGCCATGATCTTGAACGATCTTGTGCACGACCGCCAGTCCCAATCCGGTGCCGTTCTCCTTGCCGTAACTCACGAAGGGATGGAATAGCCGCTCCCGTATAGACTCGGCGATGCCCGGACCGTTATCCGCCACCGCAATCGTGATCGGTCCCGGCGACTTCACCAGCGGTGACTTCCACCGTGCCTCCGATCGGCGGAGCGGCCTCGCAAGCGTTCAGCAGCAGGTTGTACAAAGCCCGCTCCAGCTTGCGTTGGTCAAACCATCCGGAAATCTGATTGCCGCACACAACATCGATGGCGCGATTGTGATGCCGAGGGTGCAAGCGAACCGCGAGTACCGCCCTCTGAATGCGTTTCCGAAACATTGGCAAATGCCGGGGTCAAGCGACTCGCGCGTACGGGCGAATTCCAGCAGGGAATCGATGAGGTCCGTCATCAGATTCACGCCGCGTGCGAACTTCCTGATACAACTCTTCGCGCTGCACCGGCGTGAGATGGCTATCACAAAGAAATTCGGAATTGGCGACGATGGCTGCCAGAGAGTGCCGCAGATCATGCGAGATCGAACTGGCCATCCGACCGATCGTGGCCAACTGTTCCGATTCCAGCAGGTCGTGCTGGGTCTTGAGAAGGCTGGCGCGCATGCGGTCGAAAGCTCGAGTTAGCTCGGCCACTTCGTCCCCGCCCCGGGGATCAAGGGGATGATGGAAGTCTCCGCCTTCGAGAGCGCGGACTCCGGCGACGAGGCTGCCGAGTGGGCGGGTGAACGTGTGCGAGAGGAAGAAGACCAGTCCGCTGCCCACCAGAATTGCTGCCAGACCAAGCAGCAGCAGGTAACGGTTCAGTTGATCGACAAACTTGGTGGCCTGATCGTACGACCCAAGAACACTCAAGCGTACTGGTGTCTGTTGCGAGCCCGACAACACCAGCGAAGTGGCCAGAAACCGCTCTTTGCCGATCTCGATGTCCCGTGGATCGTCATGGGCGGATCCCGCAATCAGACCCTGAATGCTCTGCGCCTTCGCCTGCGCCGGCGTCAGCGTGGTGGCAACAATTTCGTTTCCGGAAGAGAAGGCCACTTGGCTGCCCGCTACCTTGCTCACCGATTCTGCGAGGCGGTCATTGATCTCGTATCCAATCACGAGAAATCCGAGCAAAGTTCCATCGGTCCTTGATCCGCGATAGATGGGTTGGATAAAGGTCTGGTAGATCAGATGGTCTCCCAGCCACCAGTGGCTGGATTCTCCGCGATCCTCGTCCAGGGACTGCTGGAAGTACTTTTCGGCTGATTCCTTGGTGAAGCCGGGAGTCTTGGTATGCATCGCGACGACTTTGCCGCTGCGATTGACCATCACAAAAAGATCTGCCCGCAGCGATCTGCCAGACCTGTGGCGACTGCGTCCTGAATGGTGACGCGGATCGGCACTGGTCATGATGGCGCGCGTGATGGGAAGCTCCGCCAGCAACGCAACGTCACTGGTCAGCATGGTTTCGCGCTCGTGCCGGAAATCCTGGAAGGCAGCGACGGAGTTGCGCAGGTTGACGGCAATGCTCTGCCGAACGTTGCTGCGAATGCTGCGCTGCACCAGAAGCAGGCTGGTCGTCGTCAGCCCGGTGGTGATCAGCAGCATGGAGAGCAGGAATCGCGTCCGCAGGCGGAGGCGCGGCACGAGCAGGCCGGCAGAGCCGTGCAAACCAGCAGATTCTGGGTACGTAGAAGAGGGCACGGGTTCAGGAGACAGGTTCACGAGAGTCAGCGAACGAACTTGTATCCCATGCCGTGCACCGTGCGGAAATGTACCGGGCTCGACGGGTCTTTCTCCAGCTTCTGGCGTAGTTTGAGAATGTGATTGTCGACGGTGCGAGTGGAGGGATAGTTCTGATATCCCCAGACTTCATTCAGCAGTTCGTCGCGGCTGATGACCCGGTCGGTATTCTGCACCAGAAACTGGAAAGTCTTGAACTCCTGGGCGGTCAGAACGACGACCTTCCCGTCGCGCTTGACTTCCATCTTTTTGAAGTCGGCTGAGATCCCGTCAAAGCTGACGACCTGAACATCGGCGGGACGCGCCGTGTGGCGCAAAGCTGCCCGGACACGGGCCAGCAATTCGCGCGGACTAAAAGGCTTGGTTACGTAGTCATCCGCGCCCAGTTCGAGCAGCAGGACTTTGTCGGAAACATCGCTGGCGGCACTTAGGACGACAATGGGCAGCGTGGGAGCAAGTGCCTTGATCTCCTTACAAACGTCTCGCCCGGATACTTTGGGCAGGCGGAGGTCGAGAACGATAGCCGCCGGGGCGCAGGATTGAAAACTGTCGAGGGCGGATCTGCCGTCCGACTGGGTTTCAACCGTGTATCCCTCGGTCTCGAAGAGCCGGCGAAGAGCTTTTTGTACCGCTGGATCGTCTTCGACTACCAGGATACGTCCCGTCGGTTTGGCCGAAGCGGTTGGACTTATTGTCCGCGCAGCAGTGATCGGTGTGGCAAGGTTCCCCATAAAAAGGTGCCCCATCAAAGAAATTGTCGCGCCATCAGGGAGCTTCCGGTCCCAGCGAGGGCCCCACCGGAAGTGGCTCGACCTCTGAAGCTTACAACGGTTTAGGCGCGAACCAGGGCCAGATCGCGGTTTTTGACATTTTTTTTACATTTTCACGCCCGTGTCAAGAGAGGCTCCGGAAGCTCAGTTGCAAGCAATATTTTGCGTCGAGAAGGTTTCGCTTCGCGAGTCAAGGAACGCCGAACCTGAGTGCTGGGCCGCACCGGCCATCTAAGGTCTATCGCCGAGGGGCAATACGGGAAACTCTGTATGGACTGAGTTCTGTCGGGTCCCCTACATTGTAAAAGCCTTCGTCACTTTGTCTGCCCAGTTGAACCGTTTTTTCTCGCAAGGAGACCTCGCAATGCGCTTCCCCAGCAAGTTCCTCGTGCCGGCGCTTCTATTCACTATCTGTCTAATGTTACCCAATCGATCTTTCGCCAGCAGCAATACAGACTTTAGCAATAGCGGAGGCACGCTATCCGGGACCAACGCAGGTCTCACGTTGACCGGCTCAATCATGGATGCCGTGATCGGGTACAACGGTGGCGGGTTGATCACCGGGAACTTGGGGACTGTCTCATTCACGACCGGAGCGTTGACCAGCGGGTCGTTGGACATGGGCGGTACGTTCGCCTCCGGCGGAACGTTCACCGTCGACGGCAATGGTACCGGGGGTCTCCCGAATGGCGTGATATTTTCGGGGACATTCTCCGGCACGGTCACTTGGACGCTGACCACCCTTGCTAACGGCACGCACAATTACACCCTCACCGGAGTAGTCACGGGGATGATGGGTGGGATGAGCGTGAACGGCGTGACTGTACAATTGACGATCAATACCGGGAAGGGCTTCTTCAACGGTTCAACAACAATTTCCGGTGGGGACACGTCAGTAGCCGCCGTTCCAGAGCCCTCGGCTCTGTTGTTGTTCGGTACCGGGACCATCGGTTTGGCCGGCGCTCTGCGCCGCAAGGTGCTCGTCGCGCGGTAAATAAACCAGAACAAAATCTGAACGCCCGCAAACTATGCGGGCGTTTTGTTTTGTGTGCCGAGCATGTTCGACAGCTTGGAGGTGAAAGTCCTCTTCCCATCCTGATGGAGGAGAAGGGATAGCGAAGCGCAAGGGCGTCGTCGCGAGGCGGGGTCTGAAAGAAGCGTGGAGCAAAGGCGCGAGCCGATGAACAAGAACCGGATGATGAGGCCTACGGCGGCGGGCGAGCGGGCAAAGGACAGCGAAGCCCATATCCATCAAGGGCGCTGGTGGTAAATCCGGCGGTTGTGCGTTGAAGGCGGTTGAACTTACCTCGGGAGACCTGCCGCGTGTCACGGAATCGTGACTGAGGGTGGAGCGATTCATTCTGACCGCGGGGCAGGAGTCAGCAGCGGGCATAGTAGGCCGCGAGGTCGAAGGCCCGAACGAAAGGAGCGGCGAGTAGGCCGCGGGACTCGATGGGCGACAAGCGGCAGAAGAACCAGCTACAGATGGTGCTGGCCTTCACCGGCGAGGGGAGGAGTGAAGCTCCAAGGGCTCGGCGGGAAGGGACCGAAACGTCCACGGCGAAACGCGAGTGCGAAAGTCCGGCTGGAGAAGAGCAAGTGATGGAAGAGGTCTGCGGGCGGGAGAACTGCCTGCGGGCTTTAAGACGAGTGAAGTCGAACAAGGGGAGTCCGGGGATCGACGGCATGAAAGTCGGCGAGTTGCCGGGCTACCTGAAGCAGCACTGGCCAGCGATCCGGGAACAGCTGTTGAGCGGGACCTACCAGCCGCAACCGGTGAGGCGGGTGGAAATCCCCAAGCCGGACGGAGGAGTGCGCAAGCTGGGCATTCCGACGGTGCTGGATCGGTTTGTCCAGCAGGCGGTGATGCAGGTTCTGCAAGGCAGATGGGACCCAACGTTTTCCGAACACAGTCACGGGTTTCGGCCGCAGCGCTCGGCGCATCAGGCGGTGGCCAAGGCGCAGCAGTATATCGCCGAAGGCCACCGCTGGGTGGTGGACCTCGATCTGGAAAAGTTCTTCGATCGAGTGAACCACGACAAACTGATGGCGGCGATCGCGCGGCGGGTGAGCGACAAGAGAATGCTCAAGTTGATCCGAGCTTTCCTGGAGTCGGGCGTGATGGAGAACGGGCTGGTGAGTCCGGTGGAAGAAGGAACTCCGCAAGGAGGGCCATTGTCACCGCTGCTGTCGAACCTCGTGCTCGACGAACTGGACCGGGAGTTGGAGCGGCGCCGGCACCGCTTCGTGCGCTACGCGGATGATTGCAATATCTACGTGGCGAGCGAGCGGGCGGGGAAGCGAGTCATGCAGAGCGTGACCAGTTTCCTGCGACGACGACTCAAGCTCAAGGTGAACGAGTCGAAGAGCGCGGTGGCACGACCGCAGGAGCGCAAGTTTCTGGGCTTTAGCTTTACGAGCGGGACCAGACCGAAACGGCGCATCGCGCCCAAGGCTCTGCTCCGCTGCAAGCGGAAGAGTCCGGGAACTGACGCGACGGACACGGGGCATCAGTCTGGAGCAGATGACGAAGGAACTCGCCAGCTACTTACGTGGCTGGAAGAGTTACTTCGGCTTCTGCCAGACGCCCTCGGTGCTGCGAAAGCTGGAGCAATGGATGCGACGCAGGTTGCGATCCGTGATCTGGAAGCAATGGAAGCGCAGCAAGGTGCGGTATGTTCGGCTACGCCAGCGAAACATCGGACATGACCTCGCGGCACAAACGGCCGGCAGTCCCCATGGCCCCTGGCGCTTGGCCAACAGTCCGGCTTTGCAATCCGCACTTCCGATTGCTTACTTCGACTCGCTCGGTCTTCCTCGGTTGTTGGACGCGCTCTAGCTCAACCAACCGAACCGCCGTATGCGGACCCGCATGTACGGTGGTGTGGCAGGGGAGAGTGGGTGACCACTCCCCCTATGCCGATTTAGATGACCATTCTGCCGGATGGCTTCCGAACGGCTGTGCTCCGCACCCATCCGCCTGTCGTAGAATGAAGCCCTTGCCTGTCCCCTCAGAACTTGACGGCCTCGTAGTGGTGCTGGTGCGTCCGCGCAATCCTCTAAATATTGGCGCCGCCGCCCGAGCTATGAGCAACTTTGGTGCCCACCGGTTGCGTTTGGTGAATCCATTTGCGGACGGATTTCGCGAAGCCCGGTCGGCCGTCGGTGCTTCGGACCTGTTGGCAAAGGCCGAAGAATTCAAGACTGTCGCCGAGGCCGTAGCCGATTGCGCGCTCGTCGTCGGAACAACTGCCGTGCGGAATCGCGCATTGCAGCACCCTGTGCGCCGGCTTGACGAGAAGTCCGGCGGTGCGATTCGCCAGCGACTTCAGACCGAGCGCGTTGCCCTTCTGTTTGGTTCGGAAAAAATCGGGCTGACGAACAGCGATTTCAGCCACTGTCACTGGTTGCTGAATATTCCAACCAAGGAACAGAACATCTCGATGAATCTGGGGCAGTCGGTTGCTGTCTGCCTTTACGAATTGGCTCGGAGCGATTCGCCGGCGCCCGCGGCAGAGGATTTCAAACCGGCGACTGCAGGCGAGGCTGAGCAGATCACCGAAGGTTTGCTCGAAGCCCTGCGCATCAGCGGATATGTGAAGCCGGGGACCGATGCCATGTTCGAGAAGAAGGCACGCCGTCTGATCCTGCGCTTCAAGATGGAAGCCTACGACGCAAAATTGTTTCTCGGCATGGTGAGGCAGATCGTCTGGAAATTGCGTCTTCCGAAAAAAGACTAATGGGTCAGTCGTTCTGGGGAAGCTTGCGTTGATGTTCGCTTAAAGTGAAATTGCAGCAGCCACGCACTCGGCATGGATTTTCCGTCAACGACGGGAGGAGAAAACTCCCAGCGCTCCGCCGCCTTCAAAGCCAAGCCCGCAAAATACTTGCTCGGACCAGCCGACTTGAACTTTGCGCTGGTGACCTTGCCCGATGGGTCCACATCCACTCGAACCGCGACTTTTATAGTCCCATTGATTGTGTTGCGCGCGCTCGCCGAAGGATCGGGAAGAACCTGGTGGACGACCTCTCCGCGGGAACTGGTGCTTGCCTTCGGAGCCCCGCTTCGTTCGGGGACCGCAGCATCGGGCTTCGGGGCAGAGGCGGTTGGTGGGGCGGACGATGCCTGCGGCACCGATTGCTCCGTTGTCGGCGTACTGGGCGTGGTCCCATTCTTTCCTCGAGCGAAGTAGATGATCAGACCAAGTACGAGTGCACCGATGAGAAGCCCTGCAACGCTGGGCACACGATTTACCGGGTGCCGGGGAGGCCGAGGCGCTTCTGGCTCAGCCGGCACCGATCGCGCTTCCGGCTGCAACCGCGCCTGGATGTCGGCTAAAGAGCATCGCCTCTTAGGATCGAGATGCAGGCACTCCCGCGCAATGCCGCGGAACGGTTGCGGAATGGTTTCCGGCAAAGTGGGATCGCTCTGCGAGGACTCGCCACCGAACGACACATTCTGCGTCAGTGCAGCCACCAGCGTGACGCCGACCGACCATATGTCACCCGCGGGCGAAATGATTCCGGCCGCCGTCTCAGGCGCATCATAGACATCGCGCCGCCTGCGCGCGGGATTGGTTTCCGCAAACGATGTGATCTGATCCGCGGAGAGCTTCAACTGATCCCCGGTGGCCAGCACATTGGAAGGCTTGACCCGGCCGTGAACGAATCCCTTGCTGTGCAGAAACGAAAGCGCATCCAGCAGCGGAGGGAGTAAGTCCGTGACCTCGGCCGGTGCCAGCGGGCGCTGTGGAAGGATCTGCGACAGATCCTCTTCGGCATACTCCATGACAAGGTAAAGAAGCGAGGTATTGTCCAGGCGCCATCGTCCGGCCTCGTAAAGCCGCATCAGGTGAGGATGCGGAAGCTTTGCCGCGGCGCGCCAGCGCGAAAGTTGAGCAGCGGAGTCCGCGTCGGCCGCGACCAACTTGATCGCGACTTTTTGAGGTGGCTGCCCCGGTGCGTTGTCAGGCCTTTCGCTGAGAAAGACGGCGCTGTGGTCCGAGCCGCCCACCCACCGCCGGAGCGGAAATTTCCCGTCGACCGAGAGGCCTTCCCACGTTTTCCACGTCCCAGGATTGCTCATAAGCCGCTACTCGCGAACTGTCATTCTATGCCATCGCGAAAAAAACGGTACATACAGTAGTTCCTCGCGGGCGCGGCCTATGCCTGGGAAATCCGTTTACCTGCTCTTATAGCTGAAAGTCACCTTGGTTTCCTCATCGAGGACCAGCGGCCGGACGAAGCTGAAAGATGTTCCGGTGCGCGGGACTTCGATGGCCACGGGCAGAACTCCTGCCACCTTACGTTGCAAGTTGATGACGTTGGCGGAAGCGGCATTTTGGCCAGAGATGCCAGGAGCCAAGTTAGGCAATTTCCCCATGCTGATTCCGTTCACGCGGCCACCGACCGCAGCGCCATCCGCGTGAGACTCCGATGTTTCAGCCTCGAGTTGACCTGCCTGCGCTGTCACCGCCACAGTTTCACTTGCGCTGGCGACGCTCAAAGCAAAGCTGTAGGCGGATGGCTGATTGGCGTTGTAGCTGAGATTGAACATGCCAGTTTGAAAGCCCGGCATTTCCGTCTTGGCTTTGAAGTTTCCCGACGGCATGCCGGCGATGATCCACCGGCCTTCAGCGTCAGTGGTGGCGCTTCGGCTCGCTCCGTTCTCCGCGGTGATCGTAACCCGCGCGTAGGAAACGACGGCTCCGCTCGGGTCGATTACATACCCTCCCATTTGTCCGGGAGCAGCCTGCAGTCGGACGTTGCGCAACTCGCTTTCATCGCGAGCCCTTTGCGCGTTGATGGCGTCCTCCTCGCGAAACGGCTGAGGCACCAGGTTCGCGGCAAGAACATCGCCGCCGAAATCCTTCACCTTGTATTGCTCCGGTAGAAAGACTTCCCAACTCAACAGGCTGATCGGAATGTCCATGTTCGGAAGGCTGAGTTCGGCGCCGCCTTTTTTGGCAAACGGCGCTCCAGAGTGCATGAACACGAATGAAACCGTATATGAGCCCGTGGGATGAAATCCCGGCCGCAGCAGCGGTACCCGGCTTCCATCCGGACCCTGCACGGGTTTCACGCGCTCTCCGCCCACCTCCGCCGAGAGAATGCTGACGCCCGCTGGGAGGGCGACCTTCAAGAAGGGCTGCGCCTGGTTCTTCAGAATCAATTTCACTTCGGTGAGAGACTTGCCCTCCGACGTGACCATGGTCGTGACCTCTGCGCTCTCAGCAACCGCCGCGAGCACGCTGCCGTCGGGGAAGCGCACCCATTGCAGCGCCAGAGTCGGCGTCTCGTCGGCCTGCTTGTGATAGCGGAACGCCGCCTGCGGCGGGAAATGTGCCAGCGAGCGCAAATAAGGATTCGCTTCTTTCACATCCATGCGTTTCAGGCCGCCGCCTTCGGTCGCGGTTAGCTCCATCGTGCCTGCGCCCTCTACTAGGACTTCGCCGGTCTCGCGTTGTGCGCCCTTAAAGCTGACGAACGGCACGTCAGCCTTCTCTCCGCTGATCGAGCGTTCCATCGAGATCAGGAACTGGTGGCTGCGTTGACTGGGAGCGTTCACTTTGAGAGATAACACGCTGCCGTTCGTTTCCGTGGAATCGAGCGTTGCGCCCGTAACGCCGGTGACCTCGTATCCCTCGGGCAGTTGCACCTGGAATTGCGACGGTTCACCCTGCACGACCGTGACATCGGCGAGCACGGCGATGCGCATCTCGGCTTCGCTTACCGAGATGAGACTCTTTGCGTCGGAGAGGAATCGCACTTCCCGTGGCACGATTGGAGTGACGGCCTCGCGTGTGGCCCACCAGATGTTCGCGGACTGTCCCGGCACCAGGGTGGCTTCGATCACGGTGTGTCCGTTCTCGGATTTCCGGCTGGTGATGACGCCGGAGCTCATATTGGCGAAAGTGTGATCGCCTGGAATTACGAGCGCCAGTTGCACGCTGCCCGCGGCGGGAGCTGGCAGGCTGAAGGAAGCGCGTCCGGCCTCGATTCTCAGCGGCAGTCCGGTGTCGAGTGCAACGGAGAATTCTCCCGGGCCCGGCAAGAGCGCCATGTGCATGCCATTTTCCTGCAGCAACGGAACACCTTTACCGTTCTGGTGTGCATCGAACTGGTGTGCATCGAGCACGGTCATCCCGGTCGTGAGCGGAACCTTGGTCATGCCCTTGCGGAAAACTTCTCCTTCCAGCTGAACGGTGCCGCGTACGCCATCATTTTCAACTCGCAGTTTCACGTCAGCATGCTTGACGGAGTAGGGAAGGGGCGCCAAGTCCGGCCGTTTCGGTGGCTTCGCCGCGAGTTCGACAAGCCGGTTGTATTCGTCGAGAGTCAGCGTGACATTGCCCGAGTTAGGCAAGGGCAGCGTGGTTTTGTCTTCCGCGGCATTCATCACCACGGCACTCGCACCGCAAAGCAGCAACACCACAAATATGTTCTTCATCGCACACCTGCCTTTTTGTCGCGCTGGAAGTTGAATTCTGCGGCGGGAAACTGGTTCTCGCTAGTCAGTTCGGAGACGAGAAATATCGACGGCCCAAATGCGGGGAACGCAACGTCGATGGGAAGAATCCCTGTCACTTTCCCGGCCATGGATTTCGCTTTGAACGTGTCGAGAAGCGCCTGCGTTGCGTCTTTCTTCTCCTGGTCATCGGCTCTTTGCATTTTGGCAAACTGGTCCAGGCGATCGAAGTCTTGGGGACTTGCCGAAGCATTCACGGAGCCCCTAATCGCTGCTACGCTGCTCGGAGACTCCAGCACCGCCGAAACCGGATTCACATACTCCTGCGTGCGAAACGTTCCCGCCTCGGCTGACACCTTGAACAGTGGCGGATAGTAGAGCAACAGTCCAGTGCGCGAGATGGGAAGATCCAACGCCGGCAGCGTGACTCTCTCGCGGCCCTTTTCCTCCCACCTGGTCGCCTTCGTCATATAGAGAATCTCAACCGCAAACGCCGGCGCATCGTCTCCGCCGCGCGATTTCTCGAGAGGCAACAGCAGACTGCCGTCGAGCGATTGGCCCGGACGAACCGGCTTTCCCGCGAGCGTTACGCTCCACACCGTTGCCCCGGGCGGCAACGTCACCTTCACGAAGTTCCGCTGGTTGTTGCGAACTGCGTAGCGTGCCTGCACCAGTTCCTTGCCGTCTGCACTCATCAGCACCTGGTATCGAGCCTCTTCAACGTTCGCCAGCAAGACAGCCTGCTGGTCGTAGCGCGCAACATTCACGCTCAACGACCGCGTCGCGCCTGCCTCGCCCGACCGAGCCCGAAACGCAACCAGCGCGGGAGACTGCCGGCTCGCCACCATTTCGCCGAGATCGGTGGCGTCGGCATCCTCGAGTCCTTGTGCTTTCTGATCTTTGATCTCGCCCGCGCCCAGAATCTCCACCGCAACTCCTCCGGTGTCACGTTCGGTGCCCAGAAGCCGCAGCAGTGGAATGTCGATGATCCCGTCCTTCGGCAGTCGGGCCTCTCCATTGATGACGAAGCGCGCACTGTGCTCGACTGGCTCCAGAAAGGTCACGGCAAGTTCGCCGTTCTTCATCTCCCAATCGGCCACCATCGCGCCCGAGACCTGATTGACCGTTATCTTGTCCGGCAACTGGATCCGCACTGCACGGGCCGCGCCCTGAACGACTTCGAAATTCGCTTCGGCATAAACGGAAGCCGAGTCTTCGCCCAGGCTGGTCAATTGCGTCAGCGATCCGCGCAGCCGCAGCGGCAGTTCGACGTGGTGATCTTCCGTCTTCCTCCGCCAGGTGAAAGTCAGCGCCTCATTGCCGCGCGCATACGCGAGCCACTTGGTTTCGCCCGGCGTCTCGGATTTCTCGGAGAGCAATCCTCCGCCGACTCGCAGATCGATCCCTTGCCGCGGAAGCACCACCGCCGCCCTCGTTACTCCTGATTCCGTGGAAGGCAGGGAAATGCTCTCGTCGCCTGCGGAGGAAGTGACCGGCACGTCCACATCCAGCAGCAGCTCGAAACGGCCAGCGTGCGAAAGCAGTGCCGAGAGATGAGTGCCGTTCTTGCCGGGAGCGCCCGGCACCAGCGACACCGGTTTGCCGTCAAGCCGGGCTTCGCGGACCAGCAAGCCTGCCGGCACAGGAACACGAACCCATCCGTCCTTCAAAACATCGACAGTCAGGCTGGCTCGGCCTGCGGCCAGATCGCCGACAACATGCAAGTCGTAGTCAACGCGGGTCAGCGTGGCATCGGTCGGCGGCGGTTCAGGATCGTGCTCGACCGGATACGCCTTTGCCCGCAGCACCCGATATTCGTCGACTGGGATCACGACCCATCCCGCGATATGAGAAGGTTCATTGGGCTTTTCTTGCGCTTGAGCAGGCGCTCCCCAACACAGGGACGCGGCCACGATGCAGGGAAAAAACTGTCTCAGAGAAAATCGTCTGAGTTGCGGAAACACGGCGAGATTTGACTTTTTCATCGTTCAAGCCTCACTCCAACTAATCTGGGGATGCGCGTCTTTCTCTGTGGGATGTTTCAGGGGTGGCGGCCATGCAGAGTAAGAATGGTCGCAGCGAAGAAAATTGCAGCTAAATTTCGGTAACGGTTACCGGCAGGAGCACAGACTCCAAAGCGTCCGGCGCTGTACCATAGCAGGTCGAAAGTAGCGCCGCCGTCCCGGCCGCTGTCGTGGCGGCGTCTCGCCGCCACAGCGAGGGCGAGACGCCCTCGCGACAGCCGGCAAGATGACGGCGCTACCAGGGAAAGAGGTCCGATTGCCTTTCAGCACGGAAAAGTCAAAGCAGATTTACGAGCGCACGCTGGGTGTGCTGATCGAGGCCAGCAGTTCGTCTTCGCGCGGCCCGGCAAACTTCGGCAAGCATCCCATCTTTATGGAGCGCGGCCGCGGAT
This sequence comes from uncultured Acidobacteriaceae bacterium, assembly GCA_963788555.1. Taxonomy (GTDB): domain Bacteria; phylum Acidobacteriota; class Terriglobia; order Terriglobales; family Acidobacteriaceae; genus Sulfotelmatobacter. Next base: position 174,164 of record CAWBHM010000011.1, read on the forward strand.
CGCGTATCTACGACGTTGACGGCAACGAGTACATCGACTGGATGATGGCCTTCGGCGCACTGCCCCTGGGCCACGCGCATCCCGAGATCGTGGAAGCCATCACCGAAGCCGCGACCACCGGAGCGCACTTCGCCACCGCTACTCCGGTTGAACTGGAAGTGGCCGAGATGCTGCAGCGCATCGTTCCGAACGCCGAGCGCGTGCGCTTCGCGAATACGGGCACGGAAGCCGTGATGGCCGCGATTCGCTTGGCACGCGGCGTGACTGGCCGTCCGAAGATTCTGAAGTTCGAGGGACACTACCACGGCTGGCACGACGACCTGCTCGTCAGTTCCAACGTCCTGCCGCCGAGCGCACTGGGATTGCGCACCGATCCCATCAAGATTCCCGACAGTTCCGGCTTGAATCGCACCGCGCTCGACGACACGATTGTCGTGCCCTGGAATGATCTGCTCGCTCTGCAGCGCGCCATTGAAAATCATCCGGGCCAGATTGCGGCGATCATCACCGAAGGCATCATGGCCAACATGGGAGTGATTCCTCCGGCGGACGGATATCTGCGAGGTCTGCAGGAACTCGCACAGCGCCAACGGCATTCTCTTCATCCTCGATGAAACCGTGACCGGATTTCGCATCGCTCCCGGAGGCTGCCAGGAATACTACAAACTGTCTCCCGACCTTGTGACCTTCGGCAAAGCTCTGGGCTGCGGACTGCCCGTCGCCGCTTTGTGTGGACGCGCCGAAGTGATGGACGCTTTGCAGTGGGGAGGAGTTCTGCACTACGGCACGCACAACGGATCGCGCATCGGAATGCACGCCGCACGAGCCAACCTGCGCGTGCTCACCCGCGACAACAACGCATCCTTCCGCCACACCTGGCGCATCGCAGAACGCCTGTGCGCCGGATATCGAGAGTTGTTCAAGAAAAAAGGCCGGGCGGTCGTCGTTCAGAATGTCGGTCCGATGTTTCAGTTGATGTTCACCGATCAACCCGCGATCCGCGACTACCGCGACTTCTGCCAGTTCGTGGACCGCGCCGCGTTCCAGAAGTTTGTGCTGTCGCTGTTTCCGTTCGGGGTGTACGCGTCGCCGTCTGCAGCGCTGCATTCGATCGTGACGCTGGCGCATACTGACCAGGACGTCGACCTGACGCTGGAGGCGGCGGAGAAGGCGCTGGGAAAAAGTGGTTAGTACAGTACGCTGTACTTAGCCGCTGCTCTTGTCATCGGAGAACGTCGTCGACACCAGTGACTCTAGTTGCGAGCTTCGGGCGAGAATGGAATTAATTGCCGAGCACAACTCGCTCCACTCTTTGCAATCCGGCGATGCCAACGTGCGGCCTACCAGCCTCTGCCGCAACGATTGAGACGGCCAGGTAAGAAGTTGAAACTCGATTTTGCTCTTGCGCCGTCGAAGGAGCAGGACCAGAGCAATTTCGACATCCGGAAATCTGACCCGACAAAACCCGTGACACGCCTTGCCGGGCTTCGGCTTCGAGACTTCATGGCCCTCCGCGGGCAGTTCCTCTGCTATTTTCTGAAGCATTGGCAACGCGGCCGGATCCCGGAATGGAGTTCTCTTCAGATCGTGGCGGGGGTGGGTGTCAGGAAGTTCGAATGAGAAACGGGACTTTGTTCGACTGTCGCGAATGGAGAATTGTTTGCGAAGCATAAATATCGACATTATGCTCCAATCTCACGCATGATGGGGGCGTCGCGGTGAATAAGCTATCGACGAAGATCGAAGAACGTTCGGCACAGCTTCTCTCTCTGGAGGGCAAGGTCGACGATGGTCACCGGTGCCGCCTCGGGGATTGGGCGCGGCATCGCGTTTCGTCTTGCCGAGATGGGAACGTTCGTCGCCGTCCTCGACATCGACGAGGACAAGGGACGCGCAACTGCCACCGAAATCGAAGCGCGCGGAGGCGCGGCGGTCTTCCTGAAATGCGATGTCCGTAGCGCTGCCGATTGCCGGCAGGCGGTCGATACCATCATCGAGCAAGATCCAGCAAGATCGATATCCTTTGCAACTGCGCCGGCATCGCCATCCGCAAAGACATCGTCGATCTCACGGAAGACGAGTGGGACCTCGCCCTCGATGTCACGCTCAAAGGAATTTATCTGCTCTCGCGCGAAGTTGTGCCGCACATGATTCGCAACGGTGGAGGCAGCATCATCAACATCGGCTCCGGGTGGTCGCTGAAGGGAGGCCCGCGTGCCGCGTCTTACTGCGCGGCCAAAGGCGGCGTCGTGAACCTGACGCGTGCCATGGCCATCGATCACGGTAGGCACAACATCCGCGTGAACTGCGTGTGTCCGGGAGACGTAGACACGCCAATGCTGCGCAGCGAATGCACGCAACTTGGCGAGGACAGGGAAGCGTTCCTCCGCGAAGCAGCGAATCGTCCATTGGCGCGAGTCGGAACTCCCGAGGACATTGCGAATGCAGTGTTGTTTCTCGCGAGCCCAATGTCGAGTTGGGTCACGGGCGCCGCGCTGGTAGTCGATGGCGGAGGCCTCGCCTGAAGATCCGATCTTGGCGCCCACAGTGGCTGAAGCCCAGTTCGATTCGACGCGCTTTACGCGGCCCTGAAGGGCCGCTCTTCCACAGGGCGGGCCGCTCCTCCACCGCGATCTCTTCGACCGATGCACTCTGCTGAGGCTACTGTCCGCGTCTCTGCCGTGCCGCCTCGTACAGCACAATGCTCCCAGCTACGCCAGCGTTCAACGACTCCACCTGCTGCGTGTGCGGGATCGCGATCAGCTCATCTGCTTGCGCCAGCACGGTACGCGGCAGACCCGAGCCTTCGCTCCCGACGAAAATTGCCGCAGGCCCCGTCAGGTTCGCTTGATCGAGCGGCGTGCCCTTGTGGGACGACGTCGCGATCAAGCGCACGCTCTGCCCGCGCAGCTTCGCCGATATCTCTTCCAGGCCGCCCGCAGGCTTTCCCAGCACAACCGGCAGCCGGAATACCGACCCCGCCGAGGCGCGAATCACCTTCGAATTGAACGGACTCACCGTGCCTTCTCCCAACACGACTCCCGCGCTGCCAAAGGCTTCTGCTGAACGTAAGATCGTCCCCAGATTGCCCGGATCCTGCAGTCCCGCAAGCACGATGACCGGACCGACCTGCAGCCGTTCCAGCACGTCCGCCAAAGAGAATTCTTTCATCCGAACCAGCGCCGCCACTCCTTGCGGGGTCTCGGTGGGAACGCTGTCGTCGAACAGCTTGTCGGGAAGCAACAGCGTGTCGACATTCGCGCCGATCTGCGGCAGAAGGCGATCTGCCAGGTTCTGCGCCGACTCCTTGAAGAAGACTGCTCGAAAGCGTAGTCCGCTGCGGATCGCCTCCTCCACGATGCGGACACCCTCAATGGCGCAGCTTCCATCCTCGGTGCGTTCGGCGCGCGCAAACGCCTGCCGCAATTCCTTCACTAGGGCGTTGTGGCGGCCTTCGATGCGGCGAAGCCTGTGCTGGGCGCTGGGAGCGGATTCTGAGGTTCGAGTCATTTGCGCTTGGGTCCTTCGTGCTACGTCGTGTCCTTCGTGGCGAATTTGTGGTTCCTACAATGGATTCAGATCGAATCATACGCTGACCGCTTCATCTTCCCGCGTTTTGCCGTATTATGGTAGGTTTCGCGGTCTAAATAAATCCAGTCTGTTGCCAATAGAAGGGAGCGCTGTGCGCGCCGAAATCCTAAAAATTAATTGCGAAACTCCTGAGTCATCCCTGGTCAAATACGCAGCCGATCAAATCCGTTCGGGTGAAGTATTGGGCATGCCCACCGACACTTTTTACGGGCTGGCAGCCGATCCGTTCAACCTGCGCGCGGTCGATAAGGTGTATGACATCAAGACCCGCTCGCGCCACAAACCGCTGTCCCTGCTCATCGAAAGCACCGATCAGGCGGAAGAACTGGCTAAGCCATTGCCCGAGGAGTTTTACGCTCTGGCACGGAAATTCTGGCCGGGCCCGCTCACTATCATCGTGAGAGCCGGATCGCGCCTGCCGCTCAAGGTGACCGCCAATACGGGCAACGTGGCGCTGCGCGTGCCCAACGCCAAAATTCCCCTGGCTGTCGTAACGGCCGCAGCGATCCCGATCACCGCGACTTCCGCGAACCTCAGCGGCGCCTCGGAATGCACCAGTGCCGAGCAAGTACGCGAGCAACTCGAGGGGCGCATCAGCATCATCGTGGACGGCGGCGCTTCTCCGCGTGATGTCGCCTCCACAATCGTCGATCTGAGTGACGAGACTTCACGCTGGCGCATCATCCGCGAAGGCGCGATTCCTGCCGACGAGATCTCCAAGTTCTTCGCTCAAGGATGAACCCGCAAGATGATTGTCTAAGGATGACATTCCTCAGGATGACAGTCTTCAGAATCACGGTCTAAAGGATGACGGTCTAAAGAATGACCGATGGAACCACCAACCAGCACCCACGCCCGCGCTGGTGGCTTCGTCTGCTGATCTTGCTGGTCGTGGCGGTTGTACTCTTCCTTGCGGTCACAGCGATTCAGATCGTGCACACGGCGTCTCTTCAGGAAGTCCGTCCGGCGGATGCGATCGTCGTCTTCGGTGCCGCGGAATATTCGGGACGCCCTTCTCCCGTACTGCGAGCGCGCCTGGACCACGCTTTCGAAGTGTTCCACCGCGGCGTTGCGCCCGTTGTCATTACCACCGGCGGCGCCGCCGCCGATCCAACCTTCACCGAGGGGGGCGTGGGCCGCGATTATCTGATGCGTCGCGGCATTCCCGAGCGCAGCCTGATCGCCGAAACTCAGGGCCGCGATACCTCCGAGTCCGCGGCGCGCGTGGGCGTCATCATGCGCGCGAACGGCCTGCACAGTTGCGTCGCCGTAAGCGACGCGTATCACGTCTTCCGCATCCGCAAACTTCTCGAGCACGAGGGCTTAGCTCCGGTCTACGTATCCCCACGGCCTGATTCTCGGCCCCGTACCACGTGGCAGCGCGAGGTAGCCGTCCTCCGCGAGGCGACCAGCTATTTTCTCTGGAAACTGGGAATCACCTAAGAGTGCATGAAGATGCTTGCATTGACTCCACGAACGTTGCCTCCAGCAGCTACCAGCCCTCGCGATCACGCAGGCTTGTGATGTGGCTCACATGATGGCGTCCGTGCCATGCATACAGAGCAAGCGTCTTCTCCAGCGTCATTGCTCCCAGATCCGGACGGCGGAAGGTCCGCTTCCAGTCTTCGTCCGTTAGCGAACGCAGCAGACGGACCCAACGATCATGCAGCGATTCCAGCAGCGTCAACGAGACTTCCACCGGCGTCGAGTTCGTATCCGCAAGCTCCGCCCACCGATCTTCGGCGTACGGCTTGATGGTCGGTTCGTCTTCGGTCAGAGCCAGCTTGAACCGCACGTAGGAGTTCAGGTGACTGTCGGGCATGTGATGAACCACCTGCCGCACCGTCCAACCGCCTGGACGATACGGCGTATCGAGTTGAGCTTCGGATAGTCCCTTGATCGCTGCGCGCAGGTTTGCCGGCGTGCTGGCAACATCGTCCAAGGCGGCATGTTTCTGCTGTTCGCTCAGAGGTCCGTCGAAATGAAACTTGCCGATTGGAAAACGCAGGTCAGTCATTGTTCTCCTCGCGCATGAAGCGTTGCTTCACAGATGATCCTTGACGTACAGACGGTGCAAGAAAAACGGCTTCCTGATCTGTGCCCCATCGTACGTATTCAATACATACGTGTTGCCATCGACTTGGCTCGTCACGTACAATTTGAATACGTACGCTGGAGTTCATTCATGCCGAGAATAGCGGTCGAAGACAACAGCCGGATGTCTCTGCGGATCCGGGCTGAAGAGAAGGCTCTGCTCCTCCGGGCGGTGGCGCTGAGGCACACCGATCTGACGGATTTCGTGATTCGCCACGCCGTGCGGGCCGCCAAGGCGGTCATTGAGGAGGCGGATCATCTGCAACTCACCGAGAGGGACAGTGCGCGCGTTCTTGAATTGCTGGAGAATCCGCCCGCGCCGAACGCCAAACTAAGGGCAACCGCTCGAGCCTTGCCAAAACGGTCATAGTCGTGACCGCTTGGCACGAAGAGCCCATCCATAAGACCCATAATCGCGAAGGGTTCGACTGTGGCGACCAGGCGCTGAACGAATTCCTGCGTCGTTATGCCCGCAAGAGCCACGAGTTGGGCGGCGCGAAAACCTTCCTTGCGATAGACGATGCCGACGACAAAACCATTCTCGGCTTCTACAGCCTGAGTCCCGCATCGGTTGCTTATGCCCGGACGCCCGAGGCCACAAGGCGCGGACTGGCACGCCACGACGTGCCGGGCTTCCGCCTGGCGCGTCTGGCTGTGGATCGTCGGTTTCAAGGTCAGCACATTGGCGGACAGCTTCTGCTCGCGGCGGGCCGACGCTGCCTGCGGGCTGCGGCAGAGATTGGTGGTGTCGTGTTGGTCATTGATGCCAAGAATGACAGGGTCGCGAAATGGTATGCCAGCTATGGCGCCGTCCCGTTGTTGGACGCGCCCTTATCTCTGCTGCTGCCGCTCGCGACCATTGAGGCTGCGCTCAGAAAAGCGGAGAGATATTGAAGACTTACCTGCCAAACACGTACGCCGAACCTTCAAAAGCGTTGGCGGCGTAACTGCCGATTGCTATGGTGTCTCCGCTGATTGATGTGGCAGCACCGAAGTAGGAATTCGGTGCACCGCTACGAGCCGTCACTTCGAAGTTGAAACGGGACGTCGTTTGCCAGCCCGTGAGGGGTTTCTTGAACACGTAGGTCGCGCCTTGTGCTTGGTTTTCGCCCACAGTGGCGAAAGCTGCACCAACTACGGCGGCATTGGCGTCGAGCGCAACAGAGAAACCGAATCCCGATCCGGCTACGGCATCCGTCGCGGTCAGCTTAGCGGTTTCGGTAGTATCGGTCCAGCCGGTTGCCGGTTCGACAAATAAGTAGGCAGCGCCGGGCCCGGCGGTAATCCCGTTCGAGGGATCGTTGCGTGCGCCAACTAAGACCGTATTCCCACTGATTGCGAGATTCAAGGCGAACAGGTCAGCCGACGTGCCGTCGGATGCCGTGAGCTTGGCGGTTTGCGTCGTGCTCGTCCAGCCGTTCGTAGGTTTTTCGAAAACATAGGCCGCGCCAGGCACGCCGTTGTCGTTATACGCCCCAGCCACGACGGTATCGTCGGTCGCGGCGACGGCGATCCCCAACTGTCCGACCGGATCGTCGGAGTCAGTCAGCTTCGCTCGGAAATGCGAGGTCGTCTTCCACCCGGCAGCAGGCTTTAGGTACACATACGCGGCGCCCTGGAAATTGTTATTGCCCGTCGAACCGATTGCTATCGTATTTCCGTGTATGGCCACGGATTGGCCGAAGCTATCCGCCTCACCTTCGTCGGAGGCCGTTAGCTTGGCAGTTTCTGTCATGTCTTGCCAGCCAATGCTTGGTTTCACGAACACGTAAGCCGCACCCTGCAAGCGGTTTCCCGTATGGTGACCCGGCGCGCCGACCACGATGGTGTTACCGCAAATGCTCACGGAGTCACCAAAACCGTCGCCTAGCTTGCCGTCAGAAGCGGTGAGCTTAGCGGTCTGAACCATGTTCGTCCAACCACTGGCTGGCTGGACAAACACGTAGGTAGCACCCAGGTTGGAGTCGGCGTTGTTTGCACCGACCACGACCGTTTTGCCGCTGATGGCGATCGAAGTGCCAAAATATTCCCCGGCGGCTCCGTCGGAAGCTCCGATTTCCGCCAATTGCGAGAGGGAATCGGACGGCACCTGCGCAAAGCAAACTCCTGAAGTCAGCGCCAAGAGCGCGGCAAGCAATACGCTGCGCTTGATCCGCAGTCCAGCCAGGGTGAATACAGCTGCGGATTGGGCAAAGGTTACAACAGAAAATCGGGAAACTCGCATTCCAATCTCCTCGGCGGGTGGCTGCGGGGGGGCCCTCTTGTTGCGTAGCCCTGGTCGCATGGAGTCTACGCTGTTTACGAGAGTCCCAACAATGTGCAGAATTCTGCACGCGGCGTCGCTTGCGCTAGTTCGAGGCCCGAATGTCGGAAGCTACTCAGTTAACAGCAACCCATAGTGCCCTAACGCGCAGACCCCCATTCCCTCTGGCTTCGAATTTCGGTTCCCCGTGCCCCAACATGCCACTCGATTGGTGCATCCAAGGTGGGTTCTAGGCTAAACTCTCACTGCTGTTGAGTTTAGCGATTCGATCCCCGCCGCCTAAGGCTGCTTGGGGAATTACCTGCGAGGGGAACTATGCCATCGTCGGTCTGGTCTGGACACTTAACTTTCGGCCTCATCTCCATGCCTGTGCGTCTGTTCTCGGGCGCGCGCAGCAGCGGCATTTCTTTCAACATGCTGCATCGCCCCGACAAGTCGCGGCTGAAGCAGCAATACGTTTGTCAGGCCGATGGTCAGGTCGTCGATCGCGCCGACATCGTAAAGGGCTACGAGTTTCGCAAGGACGAATACATCATCATCGAGCCCGACGAGATCAAGAAGATCGAGCCGCAGACCGCCAAGACCATGGAGATCCTCGAGTTCGTGAAGACCAGCGATGTCGACCCCGTCTATTTCGAGTCGTCCTACTACATGATGCCGGAAGAAGCGGGACGCCGCCCCTACGCGCTGCTGACCAAGGCGCTTGAAGAGAGCGAGTACGTCGCCATCGCCAAGATCACCATGCACAACCGCGAGTACACCGTCTTCCTGCGCCCGCACGAAGGCGGATTAATGTTGCACACGATGTACTACGCCGAAGAAGTCCGCAAAGTGGAAGGCTTCGGCGCTCCTGACGTCGAGTTGAAGGAAGCCGAAGTGAAAGTCGCCCACCAGTTGATCGAGGCGCTCGCGGATGAATGGGATCCCGAGAAGTACAAAGACAACTTCCAGGAAAACTTGAAAAAGCTCATCGAGGCCAAACTCGAGGGTGGAGAAGTTGCGGCCGTCGAGAAGCCGAAAAAACTGGCTCCCGTTGTTGATCTGATGGCGGCCTTGAAGCAGAGCCTGGCGCAAATGGAAGGCAGGAAAAAGCCCGCGGCCACCATCAAGTCTGAAGAACCAGTCGTTGCTAAAGCAAAATCGAAACGGGCGCGCTGATAAGAGCTCTGAGCCATCAGCTCTCAGCTGTCAGTCTGTGAGTTCTCCCGAACCCCCACGCGCTTTAAGTCTCCGGGGTTTCGCCTCATCCAACTTGTGTTGTTCTGCCGGCATCAGAGGTTGTAGCTGAGAGTCGATGGCTGACAGCTCTCCGCTAGCGCGCACGGCTCACAATCGTTACAATAATCGCTTCTGTCTAATTCATTTCAACCAGAACTTCTTTTATCGGGGTGCTGATGAGTTTTCGACGTGTGGGCTGGGTGGCGGCGCTGGCGCTGGCGACTTTTCTCGAACTTTCCTGTGGTCAGGTGTACCGCCCCGTTGTTATTCCCGTAAACATCACTCCGCCGAATTCAGCGAACTTCCACGCCGTGTTCGGAATCAGCGCCAATGTGCCCTTCACTCCCGGCTCCGCGCTTCAGATCGATGTCTCCGGAGATACCAGCATCGGTAGCGCCAACATGGGTATGAATCCCACGCATGCCACGATTCTCCCCAACAACTCGCGGGTTTTCGTGGCCAACGGTGGAGCGAACTTGTGCTCGGGAGGAACGGATGCCGTTACCGCATTCTTTCCGGCAATAGATAGTTCGACTGCAACCGGCCTCGGCACGCCGGCGACCTTTTCTCTGCCCAACGTCGGCACCATTCCGCCTACTTCTGCCACGATCAATGCGATTAGCGAAGCTGGCAATCTGGTCACGGTGAGCCTCACTGCTCCTCTCCCCAACGCTACCGTGGGATCGCAGGTCGTGATCCAGAACGTGGTAATCCCCACTACGCCGCCAAATCTCGCATACAACGGGTGTTTCAAGATCGTCACCCTGAACGGGGCGACCTTCCAGTATGTGAATCCCAATACGCTGCTGCCTCCGCTTTCAAGTGGTGGAACTGCCACCCTTTCGACGTTTTGTCCATACCTTCCGGATTACGTCACGACCACCCAAACCAGTGCCGTCTACGTCGCCAACTACGGCGCCGAGAGTGATCCAAATTGCAATCTTGCCAGCACCGACTCAGTAGCTGTCCTCAATCTGTCGGCAAACACTATCGGCACCATTGCGTACCTTCCGGCCGCGTCGCATCCCGTCGCCATGGTCGAAACTCCCAACGCGGCGAATCTCTACGTGCTCAACCAGGGCACAAATACCGTCATGAATCTCTCTCCCATCGACTTGACAACCATCGCGACGATCCCGGTGGGCAATTCCCCCGCATGGGCTGTAGCGCGCCCTGATGGACAGCGCGTGTACGTGGTAACCCAGGGAGACGGTCAGCTCTATACGATCGACACGATCACGAACACGGTGATCCCTAACTCTCCGCAATCGGTCGGGGGCGCGGGCGCCAATTATGTTCTGTATGACAAGAGCCGGAATCGTTTGTATGTGACCAATCCGAATGCAGGGGTAGTGTATATCTTCGACGCAACCACAGACCCGCCCACACCCATCGGAAATGCGTCTGGCATTCACATCGCGCAGCCTCCGCATTGCATCTCCACCACATGTTCCGCGGCGATGCCGGTCTCCGTGGCGGCCTTGCCGGACGCCAGCCGCTTCTATGTCGCGAGCTATGCGACTGCCTCCGGTTCGACTTGTCCCGACCCGAACGTAACCGCGGCCGGATGCATCATCCCGCAAGTGACCGTCTACGACGCCGGAACTCTGCTCGTGAAGACCAACATCTTTCCGCTGCTACTGCCGAATTCTGCATTGCAGGTGCAACCCTTCGCGCTTAAGCCCGCCTCATTCTGCGCGCCCGTTTTTCCTCTTCCGTATACCCCGGCCGCAGCGCGCTTCCGCATGTCCGCTGCCGCCGCGACAGACAGCAGTCGCGTCTACGCCAGCCTGTGCGATGGCGGTTCTGTGGCCATCATCAATACAACGACCACCACGGTGGCTACCGGCGCGAACAATACGCCCGATATTCTGGTGACCGATCTGCCCGCCCCCTTCGGCGCCGGAACGTCTTCGTCGAACGGAGAACCCTCTTTCCAGAATCCCGTCTTTCTGCTGACGGGGCAATAGGGAACGTAGCGAAGGCCTAACCCCTCGCTACGAAGAAATATGATTTGGAACGCTAGACCTTGGCGGGAACTTCTTCGCTTACAGCTTCTCGGGCCGCGTAGTGCGAGTCGACATACTCGTCGAGAATCTCAATAAACTCCGCGACGATGCGGTCGCCCTTCAACGTGGTGAATAGCCGTCCGTCAACATAGACCGGCGCCTTGGGCTCCTCGAACGTACCAGGCAGGGAAATGCCAATGTTGGCGTGCTTCGATTCGCCGGGACCATTCACCACGCATCCCATCACCGCAAGCTTCATCTCTTCGACGCCCACGTAACGTCCCTTCCACGACGGCATCTGCTCGCGCAGATAGGTCTGAATCTGCTCGGCCATTTCCTGGAAGAATGTGCTGGTAGTGCGTCCGCAGCCCGGGCACGCCGTCACCTGTGGCGTAAAGCTGCGAATGCCCATCGATTGCAGAATCTGCTGCGCCACCCGGACTTCTTCCGTGCGATCGCCTCCCGGCGCGGGCGTGAGCGAAACGCGAATCGTGTCGCCGATGCCTTCCTGCAGCACCACGCCCATCGCAGCGCGACGACGCGACCACGCCCTTCGCGCCCATACCGGCTTCCGTCAGCCCCAGGTGCAGCGGATAGCTGCACCGCGCCGCCAGTGCACGGTAGACATCGATCAAGTCCTGCACGCCGCTCACCTTCGCGCTGAGTATGATCTGGTCGGGGCGCAATCCGAACTGCTCCGCCAGTTGCGCCGAGTTCAGAGCGCTCACCACCATCGCTTCCATGGTCACTTCGCGCGCGTCTTTCGGCTCGTCGAGCTTCGAGTTTTCGTCCATCATGCGCGTCAGCAACACCTGATCGAGTGATCCCCAGTTCACGCCAATGCGCACAGGCTTCTGGTACTTCACCGCGACTTCGATCATCGTTCGGAAATTTGAGTCACCAGTCTTGCCAATGCTGGCGTTGCCGGGATTGATGCGGTACTTGGCCAAATCGCGCGCGCACTCCGGATACTTCGTCAGCAGAACGTGCCCGTTGTAGTGGAAGTCGCCGATGATCGGCACCCGGACCCCCTGCTTGTCGAGTTGCTCGACGATGTGGGGAACTGCCGCAGCGGCCTCGTCATTGTTGACGGTCACGCGTACTAGTTCCGACCCGGCGCGCGCCAGCGCCGCCACCTGCTGCACAGTCGAAGGAATGTCCGCCGTATCGGTATTGGTCATGGACTGCACCACGATTGGTGCATCTGACCCCACGCGCACACCGCCGACGAGGGCGGTCACGGTCTTTCTGCGTTGAATATTGGCCATAATGGGAACTTTTATTTTATCACGCAAAATTGCGCGCCTAGTGGCCGCCCCTGTCTATTGGCTCTATTCACCTTGGCGGCTGGTTTTCATGTTTCGAAACAGATGCAGTTTTTGGCATCGCCCGCGCTGCACTCCCGTAGAAAGTGGAAACGGTCAAATCGCGTGCTTTCATGCAGTTAGGCAGGCTTAGGTCTTCCGAGTGGCACCCACCCGCCAGATTCTGTAAACTGTCCGCCAGTTCACCTCGTTCCTCAGACGATCGGGCTATCATTACGGAGCCGCCCGGAAACGCTCCACCTCTGGCCAAAAAAGTAGACGGAAGGCTGCAACGCGCCGCCCGTATTCCTCACTATATTTTGTCCGCAATGGAGGTTTTTCCATGAACCACCGCATCAAGGCACCTCACTCTGGCAAGAAGCCAGTCGAAATCCACCGTGACAATCCTGTCGCTCCTGCTTGGCCCAGCTATCAGGGAACATCTCAGTTTGTAGGAATTAGTCCCAGCGGTCGCGTCACCGTCTACGTCGACCCCACTCTCGGCCAACCCGGCCTGCAAAATGCTCAGGATCTCGTCAACGACGCCGATCGCGTCGTCACCGCCAACGATGGAATCTTCGGCACGACTGGCGGACCGGTCAGCGTGATCGTGTTCGCCCTCGGCGGTGCCACCGATGGCACTGGCGGCGCCGATCACATGGGCTGCGACTACACCACCGGAGCCGCGATCGAAGGCTGCGCTGCGTTCGGCAACTCAGCGCGCGTCTCCGCCTTGTTTGAAGCCGAACTGAGCGAGTGCTCGATGAATGGAAACCTGTGCGGCTTCAGCACGGGAGAAGCGCTCTCCCGCTGGTGTGCCGCCTCCGTCAGCAACAACGCCCTGGCCGACTTCGCCACGGCGCCCCAGTGGGCGCAGGACGGCGAGCCAGATTTCGTCAACCAGACTGATAATACCGACCAGAACGCGGACAGCACGGGCTGCGGTATGGCATTCCTGTCCTGGCTCATGAGTCAAGGCTACACTCTCGAGCCAGATTGCCCCGGCCATGGTGTCCCTGGGCGACTCCGGAACCTTGGCGCAGCTCTACGCCAATCTGACGTCGGATGCGCAATCGAACGCGTGGCCGAATTTCCAGAATGCAATTCAGAACCTGCCGAACGGCGTCACCAGCGACGATCCCTTCGGAGGAATGGCTCAACCCTCACAGATCGCACATCTGACTCCCCGTACGGCAGAGTTGGTCGGCAGGGTATTCGCATCGATTGTGGCTGATCTCACGGCAGGCAGGCAGCCGGACCAAATCATGGCCAACGTCCGCGCGGCCATGCTTCCGGTCTCCAACGCCCATGCCCCAACCGTGTGTGCTCCCAAGTCGAAGCGGCTGCTTCCACCGTCCAAAGCGCGCATCCGGCGCGACGGAGCACCGTCGCACCACGAAGTCCGCGTAAACAGTTCGGCAGAAAGAAAAAGGCCGGCGGCTGATTCATCAGCCGCCGGCCTCTGCTTGAGAGCAGAAAAATCTAAGGCAGTCGGTCCGCCAGTCCCGGAATCGTCTTCATCAGATCGTTGTAGATGACCATCACCGCAAACAGCACCAGGAAGACGAACGCAGCCTGATAAACGCGCTCTTTGATGTTCATGCTGATGTCGCGGCGCATCAGCCCTTCGATCAGCAGGAACAGGATCACGCCGCCATCGAGAATCGGAATCGGCAGCAGGTTGAAGATGCCAAGGTTCAGGCTGATGGCTGCGGTCAGCCCCATCAGCGGAGTCCAGCCCTTACGCCGAGCCGCTTCGCCGGCAGCTTGCCCAATCCGGATCGGTCCTTCGATCGAGCGCATCGAAATCTTGCGCTGCACCATCTTCTTGACCAGTTCCAGAATCAGCAGCGCGTTCTGCCGGTTCTCATGCAGCGAAAGGTTGAGTGCCGCCGCAAACGGCAGCGTCTTGACCTTCATCTGCATGGTCCCGATGCCAATGCGATAGCGCTTTTCCGAGAGCACCGGCTGCAGCGTAAATGTTTTCTCCTGACCCTTCCGCAGCACGGTAAGCGTGATCGGCTTGTCCTTGGTGACTTCCAGGCTCTCGACCATCGCTGCCAGCGCAGGGCACAGGCTTCCCGTCGAGCGTGAGGATCTTGTCTCCTTCTTTCAGCCCGGCCTTGTCGGCTGGCATGCCTTCTTGCACATCGGTGATCGTGACTGTGTCTTCTTTCGGAGCCCAGCCCGCGTAGCCGATCTGGTCGAGGCCCATCGGCTTCGGGCACAACCGTCTTTTCCAGCGTCTTCCCGTTGCGTTCAATGTCCACCGCAAGCGGCTGTCCGGGACTCAACGCCTGCTTCAGATCGACCTGCTCCCAGGTCGGATTCTGCACATCGTCGATGCGCGTGATGCGGTCGCCGATCTCGAAACCAGCCTTGGCGGCGGGCGTATCCTTCGCTACCCATCCGATCACCGGCGCTTCGTCGATACACCGCCGGATACTCGTAGTGCACCATGTAGACCGTGGTCAGCAGAACGATCGCCAGCAGGATATTCATCGTCGGCCCGGCGATCGCGATCAGGAAACGGTGCCAGCGCGAGTGATTCATGAACTCGCGCGGATCGTCCGAGCGCTCGTCCATCGGATTCTCGCCGCTCATCTTGACGTAGCCGCCGAGCGGGATCGCGTTGATGCGGTAGTCGGTCTCGCCCTGGCGGAAGCCGACCAGCCGCTTGCCGAAGCCAATGGCGAACTGCTCCACCCGCACACCCAGCCACTTGGCCACCGCATAGTGGCCAAACTCGTGGATCAGGATCATGAAGCCCAGAACCGGCAACGCACCGCTATAAGTGAAGTGAGGAAATCAAACATATTCGAGGTACGTACTCTCCAACTGGTTAGATTCCGAAATTACGCGAAAGATGTCGCCCGGGGCCGTTCTATTTTCTTTCCGTCCGCCACCCGCTGTCGCGCCAAGCGGCGGGCCTCGGCGTCCGCTTCCAGCACTTTCCCAATCGACTCCAGCTTCCCGGAATTTGTTCCCGCAAGAACGTCTTCGATGATCCTGGGAATATCGTTGAATCCGATGCTGCCTTCCAGAAACGCCGCCACCGCGACTTCGTCCGCCGCGTTCAGGGCCACGGTTTTCGCGCCGCCCGCCTCTGCCGCTTCGTAGGCCAGACGCAGACAAGGGAATTTTTTCAGGTCAGGCGGGCTGAAGTCCAGATGACGCAAGTCACTGACCGCAAAGCGCATATCCGACTGAATCCGCTCGGGATATGTTAGGGCGTACAGAATCGGCAGCCGCATATCGGTCACCGAAAACTGAGCAAGTATGCTGCCATCCACAAACTCGACCATGGAATGAATTGTCGACTGCGGGTGGACAATCACTTCCACTTTCGCCGGAGGCATGTGAAACAGTCTGCACGCCTCGATCACTTCAAACCCTTTGTTCATCAGGGTGGCCGAGTCGATCGTGATCCGCCGCCCCATCTTCCAGGTCGGATGGTTCAGCGCCTGCTCCACCGTGATCGACGCAAACTCCGACTGCGGAGTGTTGAGAAACGGTCCGCCCGAAGCCGTCAGCCAGATGCGCTCGACTTCGTCCATGCGCCCGCCGCGCAGGCATTGATGGACCGCGTTGTGCTCGCTGTCGATGGGAAGCAGCGGCTTGCCTTGCTTGCGAGCCTCGGCCGTGATCAGTTCGCCGGCGGCGACCAGACATTCTTTATTCGCAAGACCAAGAATCTTTCCCGCGCGCACGGCTTCGTAGGTCGCTTCCAGTCCCGCCACGCCCACGATGGCGCTGACCACGAAGTCTACTTCCGCATGCGTCGCAACCCTTACGGTTCCGGCCGCGCCATGCACAACTTCAATCTCGCCCAGGCCTTCTTTCTTCAGGCGGGCGCGCAGGGAATCAGCGTCGGCCTCTGCCGCCATCGAAATCACGCGTGGCCGCCAGCGTTTCGCCTGCTCAAACGCCGCCTCGAGATTCGATCCAGCGGCCAGCGTCACAATCTGAAACCGGTCGGGATAGGACTCGGCCACACTGAGCGTGCTGCGCCCAATCGAGCCCGTCGATCCCAGGATGGCAATGCGTTTCATGGTCAACACGAGCTGTGAGTGCAACGACGACACGAACTTCTTATTTTACGCGCTTCCGGCCGACGCTGTAGGGGGAGGATGCGTTGAAGCCTACTGCATCACGCGCCATGCCGTGTAGAACCATAATACCGGAGCGGCGAACAGCAGGGCATCGATCCGATCGAGCATCCCGCCGTGTCCCGGAAGAATCGCTCCTGAATCCTTTACGCCCGCGCCCCGTTTGATCAACGACTCCACCAGATCACCAAGCTGTGCCGCAATATTCAATGCGACGGTCAGCAGAATCACCGGACCCATCGCTGGTTGCTCCAGCCCAAACAAGCCGTCGCGCCGCTCGATCAGACCGACGCGCAGAAGCGTCGAACTGAGAGGCAGAGCGTAGTGAAACAGCAACCATCCCACGCCGACGCTCGCCACCAGCGAAGCCGCGGCGCCTTCCCACGTTTTCTTCGGGCTGATGCGCGGAGCCATCAAATGCCGCCCCATTGACTTGCCCACGAAGTACGCGAAAATGTCTCCCGCCCAAACCACGAGCAGCAAATACAACAAGTAAAACGCGCCCGCCCACTGCTGCCGAAGTTGCACCAGCATTCCCATGGGCAACGCAATATAGACGAACGCGAACGCTGAAGCTGCCGCCGCCGGATATCCGCTGCTCAACTCCCCGCGCCGCATCGCGATCGTCAAAAACAAAAAGGGCGCAATCGCTGCCGCAAATCCCAGGCAGTACACAAAGACCGCCGTCGAAAGCAGCGGCTTCTCGTTTCCGACATTGAAGGCCAGGAGTAGAAAAAAAATGACCGCAAAGATGTACGTCGGCAGGCGCAGCGGGTGCACGCCGTAAGATTCCGTCAGCTTCAGGAATTCATGAATGGTGAGCAGCGCGACGACGGCTGCAATGACCGCCACGACGGGCACCGGCGCCCGCAGAATCAGCGCCAGCACAATCGGAATCAGGACGACCGCGGTCGCGATACGTTTTAGCAAGGGAAGTAGATGGGATCTGAAATCAGCGTGCGATTAAGATCTTTGCACGAATTCAAGAATTTAACCACAGAGGCCACGGAGAATCACGAGGGAGTTCGGCATTCCTCCGTGGTCCTCTGTGTCCTCTGTGGTTAAGATTTTGTTTCGGATGTTGCCGCCTGCCCGTCGCCGTGGTTCGACTCGCCGATGATTCAGTCCGCCGTACCGCCGTTCCCGCTTCTGATATTCCGCGATCCCTTCCAGCAGGTGCGTACCGCGAAAATCCGGCCACAAGGTCGGGGTGACATAAATCTCCGCATACGCCAGTTGCCACAGCAGGAAATTACTCAGCCGCATTTCGCCGGAGGTGCGCACCACCAGGTCCGGATCCGGCAGATGCCGCGTATACAAGTGCCGTGCCACCATCTCTTCATCGATCTCCAGATGCTCGATCCCGCCGTTCTGCGTCGCCGCATTCACCATCGAGCGGAACGCGTCCACCAGTTCGCTGCGCGCGCTGTAGTTCAGCGCCAGCGTCAGCACCATCCCGGAGTTCTGCGCCGTCGCCTCGCGCGCCCACTCCATGCGCTCCTGCACGTCCTCAGGCAGTTCGTGCTGCCGCCCAATATATTCCAGCCGGATATTGTTCTTGTTCAGCGTCGGAACTTCCGCCTTCAGATACCGGCTCAGCAGCCCCATCAGAAAGCCGACCTCGCTCTTGGGCCGCTTCTTCCAGTTCTCTTCGGAAAATGCATACAGCGTGAGCGCAGGGATATGAATGCGCGCCGCAGTCTCCACCGTGGAACGCACCGCCGAAACACCAGCGCGGTGTCCAGCCACGCGCGGCAGGTGGCGCCGTTTCGCCCAGCGTCCATTGCCATCCATGATGATGGCGATGTGCCTCGGGAGCCGCGCCGGATCCAACCGCCGGTATACTTCAGCTTCTTTGCGATCGAGGCCCTGGGGTGCCGATGAAGCTACTTTGTCCTGCAAAGTGGTCACAAATAGAGGCTAACACACAGACGAAGGCCCGCGCAATGACTCGAAGCGTGTATGAGTTTATGTGGCCCGGACGCCACCGCCCGCGAATGCCAGCAGAATGGTAAGGATTATCTGGGCCATACGCCCTCGGCTCTCCAGGGAGTGAAGCTCCCAAAGGTGGGAAGCCGCGCGGGGCGAGGGCACCCGCTCCACACCAGCCTACCGCGTCTCCTCCGGCACAATCTTCAATTCCAGCTTCTCCGTCCACCGCAGCACGGTCAGCGAGCAACTCACCCCCACCCGCACATCGGTCAGCACCCGGTGCAGATCATCCACTCCGGCCACAGGCTGTCCTTCCAGCGCCACAATGATGTCGCCTTCGCGCAGTCCCGCGCGCTTCGCCGGACTATCTTCTTCTACCCCAAGCACCACCACTCCCATTTCCTTTGGCAGATCGTAGAAGCGCACCACGCGCCGGTGCACCGGCACCGTCTGCGCCGACACGCCAATGTAGCTGCGGCGAATGCGTCCATCGCGCAGCAAGTCGGCTGGCCACAAACTTCGCCGTGTTGATGCCAATCGCAAAACAGATCCCCTGCGCCGGCAAAATGGTCGCCGTGTTCACGCCCACCACGCGTCCCGCCGAATCCACCAGCGGCCCTCCCGAGTTTCCCGGGTTCAGCGACGCGTCGGTCTGAATCACATCGTCGATCAGACGTCCCGAATAAGACCGCAGCGACCGTCCCAGCGCGCTGACCACGCCCGCCGTTACCGTCGACTGAAATCCGTAAGGCGCTCCAATCGCAATCACGATTTGCCCCACACGCAACCGCTGCGAATCACCAAGTGCAGCCGCAGTCAAACCAGGGTCGTCGAAATGCGGCCGATCCAACCGGATCACGGCCAAGTCACTCGCGGGATCGTCGCCGATCACCGTCGCCGGCATCCGCCGCCCATCCGCCAGAGTCACCGCAATCCGCACCGCATCATGCACCACGTGGCTGTTCGTAAGGATCAGCCCGTCGGGCGTGAACACAAACCCGGAGCCTCCACCCTGCCGTTCGCGTGGCTCGCCAGACCGCGTGCGTCCGGCGGCCTGATGCACTTCAATATTCACCACCGACGGACTCATGCGCTCGACCGCGCTCGTTACCGCCGTCGAATAAGCGTCGAGCAGGGAATCGTCGCCCGCAGTTCGGTCGAGGGGAGGGTGCGATGGGGAAGTGTGCGATGGAGGAGTTTGTAATGGACCAGCGGATTCCCGATCAAGTCCAGCATTCTCCCATGATGAGGACAAGTGCGATAGATCGTATCGATCAGAAGCGGAATACACTCCACTTACATCTTCATAGCTCATGTAGCATAGATGCCGATCAATCTGCTTCGGATTCACAGCACCGGGGCATGATGGCCTATGCCGGGCGTATGCCATTCGAAGGCCAGACCCTGACCCCAAGCCGCGGAGCAGTGGAAGTAAGCTGCCCACGGCGCAAGGGGTCGCGGTACTTTAAATGCGTGCAGCACCGTGGAAGAGCGGCCCTTCGAGAGCCTGCCCTGAGCTTGTCGAAGGGGCCGCGTAAAGCATGGAAAATCAATGTGGGCTTCAGCCCCCGTGGTCGATGTTTCTGGCGGCGAAAGAACCTCTGCTCAGACTTTCCCGCATGCTAAAAAAAAGCCGGGACCATACCTCAGTCCCGGCCTTAGTGTTGGCTGGTTGCCCGGATAAAATCGTTGTGAAAAAGTCTCAAGGTGACAGAGATCTCAAGGTCGAAACCGATTTCGAACGCTCTGAAACCTTGAAACTTTGACTGTTACGCGCTTCGTCCTCGGCCGCACCGTCAAATCCCGCACCTGCGTCAGAATGCTCGACATCTGCATCCCGTTCAGCTGCGCGACAAACGGCAACAACTCCGCGATAAACTGATCTTTCATCAGTTCGTTGACTTCTTCCTGTCGGCTGCGTTCGCCGCCGCTGAGCAGATCGGGCACGGTGACCTCCAGTGCACGCGCCAGCCGTTCCAGGGAAGACAGCGTCGGCGTTGCTTTTTCGTTTTCGATTTTGGAAACGTAGGTGCGCGGCACTGACATGCGCCCCGCAAGTTGTCGTTGGCTGAGCCCACTGCGCAGGCGCAGCGAGCGGATGGAGGTCGCCAGATTCAAATGTCCGCGTCCGTTGCCGCTGGGCACGGGCATCATCATCGGTGGCGCTACCATGATGGGTTCGGGTTCCGGTTCCTCGTCCAAAGACGCGTGGCAGCGTCGGCAATTATTATTGGAAGTACGGAACTGAACCAGCAGGCAGTGATCGCATCGTACGACTTCCCGTGAATCTACCGGGGCAAGAGTCGTGGCCATCGGGTTGTGGGAGTGCCAGAGCGGGCTACTCCGTACAGCCTACAAGCAGGAACCAACTGGGGGATGGGTTCCGACTGCTTGGTCAATCTGCGGCATCTGCCCTGTGGAAGTCAAGGTTAAAATACTGAAACCCCGCGAATTTCGCGGAGGAAACCATAAGCAACACACCAAATACCCGGAGAAAACAGGCAAACCCATGATCGATCGCGAAGCCGCGTGGTGTTTACTAACTGAGTTCACCCAGTCGGAAAGTTTGCGCAAACACGCGCTGGCCGTCGAAGCCTGCATGCGCGCCTCCGCCCGCAAGTTGGGAAATGGATCCCCCGAAGACGAAAACCTCTGGGGTGTCGTCGGACTGATTCACGACTTCGATTACGAACGCTGGCCCAGCCTCGAGGACCATCCTTACAAGGGCAACGAAATCCTGAAAGAGCGCGGATACTCCGACGAAATCCGTCGCGCCATCATGTCGCACGCCGAATACACCGGCGTGACTCGCGACTCGCCCATGGAAAAGGCTCTCTTCGCCTGCGACGAACTCGCAGGCTTCATCACTGCTGTCGCGTTGATCAAGCCGGGAAAGTCACTGGCCGAAGTCGACACCAAGTCTGTCCGAAAGAGAATGAAAGACAAAGCCTTCGCTCGCAAGGTGAACCGCGACGACATCATCCAGAGCGCCGCCGCTCTGGGCGTGGATCTGGACGAGCACATCGCTTTTTGCATCGAGGCTCTGAAGCCCATCGCCGATAAGCTTGGGCTGGACGGAAGCGCCGCCAAGCCCAGCGCGTCGTAGGCAGCTTCCTCAATCAAAGAATGTTCGTGGTGTGGATCGAGCAGTCTCACTACTGATTGGGAGGAGTGCTGGGTGGATTCGGCGCCCCGAATCCGCCGTTCGCCGGCGTGCTCGGATTGTTTTGCATACCCATGGGAGATGTGCCCATCCCGTTGGATGTTCCGAAGCCGTTGCCCGTCCCCGAACTGCTCCCATTTTGCCCGTTGATGTTCTGCATGCCCTGCTGGCCGAATGCCGTCAGTTGGGGCTGATACGGCGTCGTGATCAAGCGCCCCTGATCCTGCGCCGGATCGTAAATGAACTGCCATTCGTTATATTTCTTTTTGTGATTGAATTCGCGGATCGTGTTCTTCTTGACGACGCTGGCCACTCCTACGATCGGTCCGCCGCCAAAGGTTGTGTTCGACAACTTATCCCCCGTATTTCCGTTTAGGTTGTTCGAGCCCGTCCCTGACGAATTCGTACCACTTCCATCGGAGGGCTGCGCACCCGTCTGCGTCGAATCAGCGCTCCCTGTTTGCTGGCCGGGCTGCTGCGGAGCATTGCTCGCGCCAAATCCGGGGTTGTTCCCCAGCGGAGAGGTTTGGTTAAGTCCCGTGACCCCATTCAATCCTCCGGCCGCGGCCGCGGGATTTACCCCTGGAATCATCCCGCCGCCCGTCATCGCCAGGCCGGGATCACCGAAGTGCAACAATTTAAAATCTTCGCATTTCCCGTTCTTACAGTTGAGCGGATCTTTATAACGCTTGCGCAGAAACCGCAGGTTGTTGGCGCTCTCGAGATCTTCGATCTTCGTCGGATAGCGCCCGAACTTCTTGTAGTACGCGCGGATGGCGCGCGAGTACTGCACCCCGCGATGGATCATTTCCTCTTCGCGATCGCGCCTGATGTCGAATGTGATGGAAGGAACGATAATCGCCGCGAAGATGACCATCAGCGCCATCGCCAGAAGCAGCGTCAGCATGATGTAGCCGCGCTCTCCGCGCCGGGAACTCTTCCGTATCTGTGAGTGCGAAGCCATCGAAAAAGATGAAGTTTCAAGGTTTCAGAGTTTCAAGGTTTCAAAACTGGAACGTGATCGACCGTATTCTGAAACTTTGAAACTTTGAAACTTGAAACCTGAAACTTTGAAACTCGAAACTCGAAAACCTATCCCCCCGGCGTCAGCGGGATGTTCTGCGGAGGACCACTATTCACCATATCCTGAATTTCAACCGATGCGGCCGCGATCCGGATCACCTTGTATCGCCGGTCCACGATCTCTCCTTCACCCGCAACAAAAACATCCTCGCCCTTCTTGAGAAATATCTTTTTCGGCTCCCCCGGGGAACTGGCGAATCCATAAAACTTCAGCGGAATTGGGGGCGGAGGTGGAGGCGTTGGCGTCCGGTACTGATCGGCTCCCTTATTCGCGTCGGGCGATCCGGGGGCGATCGGCGTCGGAATCACCACATCTTCCGCGCGCGATACAAAAATGTTTCTTCCACTGCCCTCATACAACGTTTGCTCACTCGAGGCCAGCAGATCCAGCCGCAGCGTCGGGTCAAGATTTTCCACCCGCGGCTTCTTTCCCGGCCTGGTTGAGGATCGCGACGGAGAACGGGTTGGCAGCGGAGCCGCTGCCTGTGCGCTCGAAGCAGGGGTCGACGATCCGCTAAAAAACGGGATGACCTCGTAGGCCACAGCCAACAGCGCCACCACGCCCAGCACGGCCGCCCACATCGTCTGCTTCTTGTTTTCCAGTCCGAGCTTCACTTACGATCCCGCCTTCAAATACGTTTCCAGCTTCACGCTCAGCTTGACCGGCCCCTGCTGCTGACCGCCCAGCGTCACGTTGTTGATAATGAAAAACATCTCGTCCCGTTCCAACGCGTTGATGAACTTCGCCAGAGAAGTGTAGTTGCCCCCGAAGTCCGCTTCGATCTCCACGCGTTCCAGGCCGCCCGCTTCCGCTTCCTTGACTTTGTATTTTCCCTGATCGATGGTGACGCCGTTCGCCGCTGCGAGTTTGCCCAGTTCCGTCAGAATCTGCGACTCCTGGGAAGGGAAGCGCTTCTTATAGAAATCGGTGATCTGATGACTTGCCAGCACCACCTTCTGCGGAAGATCCTTCAGCGGTGCCACCTGACGCGTTTTTGTAATCAATTCAGCCTGAAGCGTGTTCATTTCCTCGCGCCGCGACTCGGCCGAGCCGACGAGCGGTGAGAAGTACACCACCGCTGCCAGCACCACCACGCCCGCCATAATCGCCAGCGCCGTTTTCAGATTCTTCCGGGTTCGCCGCAGGTCGGGCATTAGTGCTTGCTTCCTTTCGGCGCCACGGGCTTGGCTTTTAGATCCGTCTTCGGTTTTGTTCCCGTCTTCGGTTTCGTCTCCGTCTTCGGAGCTGTCTTCGACTCAGTATCGGCGATCAGAGGTTCCGGAACGTACAGCGCAACGATTTCAACCTGCTCATTGTCTCCCGTGTTGGACTGCTGAAAGCGCTCGGTGGTGACCTGCGTCTGCGCGAATCGCCGCGATTCTTCCATGCGGCGAGCCAGTTCGAGCGCCCGCTCCCGCGAATCCCCCGCCACCGTCATCTTCAGCCCCAGCTGATTGTCCTCGTCCAGTTGCGGAGTAATCGATTCCAGGTGCACATGCGGAGGCATCACTTTTTCCAGATTCTCCAGCACCCGTGTCCACGAAAATGCTTTGCGCTCGATCAGTTCATTCAATAATTGCGATTCATCCCGCGTGGCACGGTTTTGCGGCAGGTTGAGGACTCTCTCCGCTTCCGCGCGAATCCGGTCGCGATCGGCGATCATCGCGCGTTTCTCTGCGATGGCTGCCCGGTCGCGGCGCGCATTGATCCAGCCCGTCACGTCCGCCGCCAGCAGCACCAGCGTCAGAAGCCCGGCCACGCCGACAGCCGTGCCCCAGCGCATCCAAAACTGCCGCGCATCCTCGTACGGCTGGCTCGCGAGATTGATGTCAAGACGCATAAAAAATCGATTTGTCATCCTGAGCGGGACGATTTTGGTCCCGCGAAGGACCTAGGCGAGCCGCGCGAAGCGTCGCGTTCTTTGCGACGCAACAATCGCGCGTCTGGCTCGCTTCCTCATTAAGCGATCAGCGCTCCTACCACTCCTGCCATTCTCCAGCGCGGCACCGCTCCGCCCGCGCTCGCTCCCAATTGCGCCGCGGACACCAGTTCCTGCACTTCGGCTCCCGTCTGTGCCCGCAATGCGGGTGCGGCGCCGCCCGACTCCGGCAGCCCCGCCACAAAAATTCGCTCAATGTTCAGCCGGTATGTGTCCTGGAAAAACACCACCGAGGGATAAACTTCTTCCGCCAGTTGTTCTCCCGTGATCGTGACCCCGCGCGTGTTTTCCAAAGTCCGAAACAGCTGCAACTGATCTTCATTCAAAATCGCAAGGCTGGTCGTATGCGCGTCCACCTTGATCACCAAGGTCGGCTTCTTGGCATCTGCCGCGCCCAGCGCGGCGAGAGTAGAAGGCAGCACTACGCCAGGATTGAATCCGGCATCGCGGAACGCGGCCTCGTAATCTTCCAGCACGCTGGCCATCGCGACGGCCGCGACTACTCGTACTTCGTTATTGACTTTCTGCGCGTGGTAGGAAACCTTCGCCTTGTCCACGTCAAACGGCAACGACTTCTTCAGCCGGAACTTCACCACGCCCAGCGCCTCTTCCGGGTCCGAGGGCAGGGTATCGAATTCCACCAGCATCACCCGCACCGCTGCGTCGGGCACAATCGCAATCACGTCTTTCGACCGTTGCGCCACGCCACCCAGAGCCTCTTCAATCCCGGCGCGTACCGCGTCCCGCTGCCGTAGATTGTTGTCCACCAGGTCGGGAATCACGCTTCCCGGCGCGAGTTCCCGCGCCGCCGACATCTCCAGGCCGCTCCGGTTGTCGCTGATGCGTCCCGCCAGCACGCGATCCGCCGCGATTTCGCAGGCCAGCTTCGGCTTGGGTGTGTTGGTAGTTGAACTCATTTTCCGAGAACGCCCCTGAAAAAACTCGTCTCTAAATCAGAACCCGAATCACCCGCAAATGCAATAGTTGAAAGGGCACCTTGCCCTGGACCAACGGCGCGTGTCGCCCGACAGCATGTTCCGTTAATCGTCGGAACTCATGCCTGTCATCCTGAGCGAGACGTTTTTGGTCTCGCGAAGGACCTGGGCGCGCTGCGCGAACGTTTTCGCGTCCTTTGCGAAAACGCTAAATCGCGCGTTTAGTGCGCATCCTTAGCGCATGGCCTCAATGAACGTGACTTTGTTGATCTCTTTCAGCGTGGTCATGCCCAGTCTCACCTTGTCCAACGCCGACTCGCGCAGGAAGCGCATGCCCTCGTCGCGAGCGGCGCGCCGGATCTCTGACGTCGGCTTCTTGCCCAAAATCATCTCGCGAATGCGATCGCTCAAATCGAGCAGTTCGTGAATCGCGGTTCGCCCGCGGAATCCCGTGCCCGCGCACTCAATGCATCCCGGCCCTTCATACAGCGGAACTTTGCTCCACTGCGCCGGATCGAGCCCGCTGGCCTCAAGAACGTCCGGCGCATAGTGCACTTCGGTGCGGCACGAATCGCAAATCAAACGCACCAGCCGCTGCGCCAGAATGCAGTTCAACGCCGACACAAAGTTGTACGGCTCGACGCCCATGTTCAGGAAGCGTCCAATCACGTCGACCACGTTGTTGGCGTGGACCGTCGTGAACACCAGGTGTCCGGTCAGCGCCGACTGAATGGCGATCTGCGCCGTCTCCGCATCGCGGATTTCGCCGACCATGATCTTGTCCGGATCGTGACGCAAAATCGATCGCAACCCGCGGGCAAATGTCAGTCCTTTTTTCTCGTTCACCGGAATCTGCGTGATGCCGCGCAGCTGATATTCCACCGGATCTTCAATGGTGATGATCTTGTCTTCGTCGGTCTTGATCTCGTTGACCGCGGCATACAGCGTCGTCGTCTTGCCCGATCCCGTCGGCCCCGTTACCAGCACCATGCCGTACGGCTCTTTGATGTAGCGGCGGAAGCGCCGCAGGTCATCCTCGTCAAACCCAACCACATCCAGCGTCAAACTCTTAAACTTCTCGCTCATCGACTCTTTGTCGAGTACGCGGAGCACGGCGTCCTCGCCATGAATCGACGGCATGATCGATACGCGGAAGTCGATGGCGCGCCCGTTGTATTTCACGCGGAAGCGTCCGTCCTGCGGCACGCGCCGCTCGGAAATGTCGAGCTCGCTCATGACCTTGATACGCGAAATCACCGTCGAGTGATGTTCTTTGCCGATGGGCGGCATGGCCTGCGTCAGCACGCCGTCAATGCGGAACTTGATGACCACCGAATCGTCGCGAGTTTCAATATGAATGTCGGAAGCTCGCCGCTGCAGCGCCGTGAAGATCGTGGTGTCGACCAGCCGGATGATCGGGCTCGTGTCGCCCGTCGCCGTCAGCTTGTCGATGCTCAGCGTTTCTTCCGCGCCCGTATTCTCGTCTTCGCGGATAATCTGGAAGCCTTCGCTGGCCTCTTCCAGAACGCGCTGCGACTGCTCCGTCTTCTTGAGAATGTCCGAGATCTGCTTGAGCGTCGAAACCTTGGTGATGATGCGCTGCTTCAGCAGCAGGCTGATTTCGTCGATCATCATCAGCTGGCTGGGATCGGCGATCGCGATCGAGAGCTTTCCGTCGGCCGTCTCTTCCAGCGGCACGAAGTTGTAGCGGAACATCAGTTCGACCGGAATCTTCTTGAACAGCTCGTGATGCAGTTCAAAGTCGGCCAGATCGACGAACTCGCAACGGTAGCGCCGCGCCACGTCCTGCGCGCGTTCCAGATCGGTGATGGGATTCCCGGTCGGGCTGATCGGCCCGCCATTCCCGCCTATGAACAACGATTTCTTATCGGCTGTTGCCATTTGTTTTACCTACTGCACTTGACGAATCTCGTCTAATGCACTCCCAACGTGAAGATCGGCAAATATAACGAGATCAGCACGCCACCTACAAAAATCGCCATCACAATCAGGATGAGCGGCTCGATCAGCGCCATCGATGCTCCCAGCGCCGTCTGCACATCTTCCTCGTAAAATTCCGCCACCGAGTTCAGCATGGCCGGCAACGCTCCGGTCGATTCGCCCACCTCAATCATTTCCACGGCGAGCTCCGGAAAAATCTTCTGCTCTTCCAGGCTGGGAGCCAGTCCCTGTCCTTCGCGCACCCGGACGCCCGCCCGCATCACGCCCTTCACGATGCGACGGCTGCTCATCGACGACCCCGCCGTTTCCATCGCCGGCACCAGCGGCAGTCCGCCCTGCAGCAGCGTCGAAAGCATCCGCGAAAAACTGGCCAGCTGGTGCTTCAAGCGGATGTCGCCCAGCAGCGGAATGCTCAAGATCACGCGATCAATGCGGTCCGCCCCGCCATCGGTATCCTTCCAGCGCCACAGAAAGAAACCCGAGATAATGAGTCCAACGAAAACATACGGCGCATACTTCTGTGCGTTCTGTCCCACCGCCAGCATGAACAGCGTGATCGCCGGCAATTTCGCATCCAGGCTGTTGAACAGGTCCGCAAACTTGGGCACAACGTAGGTGAACAGGAACGTCACCATGATCAGCACCACGGTGACCAACAGCGTGGGATAAATCAGCGATACGAACAGCTTCTTGCGGAACGTCATCGCCAACCGCTGGAAGGCGATGTAGCGCGTCAATACCTCGTCAATGTTGCCGCTCTTCTCGCCCGCCATCAAGGTCGTCGTATAGATCTTGGGAACGATCCCCTGCGCCGCGAACGCATCCGACAGCAACTCTCCGCCCTTGACGCGCTCCCGCACATTCTCCAGAATCTGCTTCAGTTGCGCGTCTTTCTGCCGCTTGATCAGCAGTTCCAGCGAATTCAGGATGGGCAACCCGGCTCGGATCAACGTCAGGAACTGCTGGTTGAACACGAGAAACGTGCCCTGCTTCAGCTTCCGCCGCCGATGCAGCGATACCCCGGACGTCAGCATTCCCTGGGGCTTTACCCAGTAGACGAGGTATCCCTGCTGCGAGAACCGGTCGCGCACTTCGGCTTCGGAATAGCCCTGCTCGATGTGCTGCTGGACCCGCCCGCGATCGTCCGCGATTTTTACTACAAATTCCGCCATTTGCCGACTTTTCTGCCCAGTTTTCCGAGAAACTCCCTACCGGCTCAGTCTAACATTCCTGCTATCTATTCTATTCCGCCGATCCCCCTCAAACCGCTCCCTACAGGTACCGCAAGTAACCTCAAACCGTGAGGATTGAAATTGTCATTCCGAGCAAAGCGAGAGCCTGCCCTGAGCGAAGTCGAAGGGAACCTGCTTTTTGCCGACTGGAGCACCGAACCCTACGGCTCCAACCCTCCCTCCACCGTCTCCGTCCCCGCCGGAGGCTTGAACTCAAACCGCCCATCCCCAATCGCCACGTCTTCCTTCATTTCGCCAAAGCGATATTCCGTGGCCGCCCCATCTACTTCCTGGATGACAATCCGAGCAATCTGGTGGTCCGGAGTGACTTCCAGCAGAATCTCACTCACCCGATCCGCCAGAGCCTGCGGCACCCCGCGCAAAACCACATTCCCCGGTGCCAGCGGTTGCACATCCGGAGCTAGAGATAATCCTTGCAACTCTTTCTCTAATTTGGTCTTACCGAGCAAGAACGCCAGCGGAGAGCGGATGTCCTCCAGCTTCTTGGCCGCCGTCTTCCGCGCCTGCCGGTCGTCCGGGACGTAAAACCACGCATCTTTCCCATCGCTGACAAACAGCTTCTCCCTCGGAGAACGGTACTCCCACCGCATCTTGCCGGGTTTTTTCAGCCACAGGGTCCCAGTCTCGGTCCGGTCCATCCCAGACCCGCGATAGACCTCGGTGAACTCCGCCTCGAGCGAGCGCAGATGGTTATAGTGCGCATCCACCGCCGCGGCGATCGACTTGACGTCAATGGCAAAGCTGGAAACGGTGAGCACGGTCGCCGTAATTCCAGCGATCGCAAAGCGAAGCCAACGAACTCGCATCTCGATAATTTTTCACCGGGTACCCGCCAAGATGTCAGGCACCCTCCCGCCGATTTGAGAGGAAATTGCGGGCAAGCTCCAACGTGGGAACTCCTGCCCCACATTGTAATCTGCACTCACGGTCTTGTCATGCCACGCACCCAGCAGATAAGGGCTCAATCGGAAGCATCACCCAAAGCGCACGAAGTATCACGAAGGAATCCGACAGAAGTTGAATTCCTTCGTGAACCTCCGTGTCCTCGTGGTTAAGGCTTTTGAATTTCGGAAGCAAATAGCTTCCGGTATCATCGGAAAAGCTTGGCAGTCCGCCGCCCCCGCGACTAACTCCTGAATACCGAGTACTGAGGTTTACCGCTGAGCTTACGCAGGAATTCGCACTCGCTCAACACATGCTCCAGTAGCGGATTGTGATAAATCACGTACGCCTGTCTGGGATGCTCTCGCATACTCTTTTCCAGATTCGCGCACACTAGCCGCAGCACCGAT
This sequence comes from uncultured Acidobacteriaceae bacterium, assembly GCA_963788555.1. Classification (GTDB taxonomy): domain Bacteria; phylum Acidobacteriota; class Terriglobia; order Terriglobales; family Acidobacteriaceae; genus Sulfotelmatobacter. The sequence continues at coordinate 204,312 of CAWBHM010000011.1, forward strand.
TCCGGAAATGGGTTGAAGAGAAAAATGACCAACGGATCTTCCGGGAAAACGTAAGCACTCGCGTCCGTGCAGATCGCTTCCAGCTCAAAGCACTTCTGCGATTCGCTCTTGTACGCTCGCAAATTCTCCTGCGCAATCTGGTGCAGCGATGGCAGCAGTTCCACACCAACGATCCGCCGAAAAGGATAATCCGACGCCATCAGCAGGGTGCGTCCCTTGCCCGAGCCGAGATCAATAAAGGTAAAGTCCCGGTACTCAAAATCCCTTCCCTCCGAAGTGGCCGATTGCTGAAGCGCAGCGAGCATCTCGTGAAACGCTCCCGGTTCGGTCGGCTGGTACGCCGAATGAAACATCCCCAGCAGCCGGTCGCGCCATCCCACCGCACCACTGGTAGTGTTCACACGATAATCCCAGTCGTAATCCGCGTCGCCAAAACGCGCCCGCAACCGATCCGGCGTCGAGTCCCGCGCAAACTCCCTGAGAACTCCGGCCAGCCGCCGCGTCGCCGCGAAATATCCTTCATACGAAGCTGCATAAGTCCACCATTGCCAGGCGGTCTGCAGCACGCTGATCTGTCGGAGGGATTCCATCACAAACGAGAGGATACTAAACACATAATACGAGGCACCGCGTCATCGAAGTCAAAAGCGACGGTGAAAGCCAGGATGGTAAGAAGGCCAATTATGCAGGCCCGTATGAAGAAGAGCCTACGCCTGGTTGTGGAACTTCGGCGGCCCGGGAGTGTATCCCGGCGGTGTGCCCTTGGTGATGAACGGAAACTCGTCCGGGTTCTGCACCAGCACCCGTCCTTCGGACTCAGCACGTAAGGATTGCCATCCGGGTCCACGAGAATGCCGGGCAGATGTTCGCCAACGACCAGTTCTGCCATGCTCGCCGGTCGACGCCCGGTGCGCTCGCTGAAATCAGAAACGGCCGCTTCCAGCCTCGTAACGTCTTCGTCCACTCTCAGCGAGCGCAGGTGTTCGACTGCATTCTGCCGGATGTTCTCTTCGTGGCTGGTTTCATAGGTGGCGCTCCACAGCATGCGGGCCGTGGCGAAATCGCCCGCGTGCGCCGCCATCTGCGCCGCCATAATCTTCATAAACGGATGCGCGTCCGGAACCTTCGAGCCGCGCTCAAAGACCTCCGCCGCGTTGCGATAGTCCTTGAGTTCGGTGTAGTAGACGAAGCCGAGATTGTAATAAAGCTGCCAGTTGTCCGGATTATGCTCGATCCCGAACTCCATCAACTTGATCGCCCGCAGCGGCTTCACCAGCTCCGTTCGGCGGAGCGGGCGCCAGAAAGCTCGCGCCAAACTGGTAGGCCGGAATCAAATGCGGATCGAGCGTGGTCGTGATCTCCAGCAGTGGAGCCAGTTCGTTATAGGTATGCGCCCGGTCGAAATGACGGTGACCGAAATACTGCACCGTGCGCGTCCAGTAAATGCAGGCCATCAGCCCATCGAAGCCCAGGCTGGCCCGCTTCACCATCTTCGGCGAACTGATATACAGCGCGTCTTCGATCGTAGCTTTGGGACGAATCCGGTCGATATGCCGCAGCAGCAACACGCAGGCGCCCATCGACACGCCGAGAACTGCAGCCGCCACCAACGTCGTGCGCTGCCGGTAGGTCATCGGCCGATTCCTCGAGCAAGAAAGAAAGATTTTTGTGGGGACAGCCGCCCTCGGCTGTCCGGTCGAGCGAAGCTCGACGCGGTTTCAGCTGGAGTCGATAAATCGAGCGCTCGTCGAACTGTGCTGCCGACATTACTTCAGATTCCTGCGCTCGAAAATCAGCACCGCGCCGCTCAGCGCCATCGCCGTATAGAACAGCGCATACAGCGTATTTTGCAGGATCAGTTGCGAGCCTGGCGATTGCTGGTGCGCCACCGCGCTGATCACATTGAGCGCTGAGAAATTCGGCACCAGATACGCCGCGCCCGTCGCGAGCCATCGGGTCACGCCGTGAGCCATCGCCGCGAATCCACGCAGGTCGTCGGCAAAGCTGCCAATCACGAACAGCGAAAACGCAAACACCGCCGACAGCAGCGGCGACGAAAACGATGAGAACAGCAGCGCCAGCGAGCAGATGATCAGAAATTCCAGAATGATGAAATACAGCGCCACCAGGATCAGCGCATCCGGCTTTGTGAACTTGTGCGCCACATAGAGCAGCGCGCCGAATACGCCGATGCCCATGAAGAACGTATTCACCACCAGCGTTCCCGCCAGGCCAAAGAACTTGCCGACAATGAACTCCCAGCGCCGCACTGGCCGCGACAGCACCGTGTAGAGCGTTCGCTTCTCGATCTCTTTCGACACCAGTCCGATGCCGATGAAGATGGCGATCACGATCCCGAACAGCGAAACCGCCGTCAGCCCCAGATTCACCACGACCAGCCGTTCGATGTCGATCGAGATCTGACCAACGAAAATGGCCGCGCCCGAAAGCAGCAGCGCGAACGCGATCAGGTTGTACAGCACCCGGTCGCGCACCGCTTCGCGAAACGTATTGGACGCAATGTGAGACGATGCGTGGACTCATGACGTCGTCCCCGCCGTGGTTTCAGAGTGCTGCAACTTCTCCACGAAATACGCTTCCAGCGAAGTGCGCACCGGCGTAATCGCGATCAGCCGGATCCGTTCGCGCCGCAGCGCGTCGATGGCCGCGTCCTGCTGATTCTCGGCAAGCACCGCGCGCACCGTGTCGCCGGTGACGTGGCATTCCGCACCCAGGGCCTTCATGCGATGCCGGAATCTGCGTGCCTTGCCACACCACTTCGACTTTGCCTTGGACCGTCGAGGTCAAATCTTCCACGGCGCCCACGCCGCGCAACTCGCCTTTGTGAATGATCGCCACCCGGTCGCACAGCGCCTCGGCGTCGGAAAGAATGTGCGTCGAGAAAAATACCGTCTTGCCTTCGTGCTTCAGTTGCTCCATCAGGTCGCGAACCTCGCGCCGGCCCAGCGGATCGAGGCCCGACATCGGCTCGTCGAAGAAGACCAGCTTGGGATCGTGCAGAATCGCCTGCGCGATGCCGACCCGCTGCAGCATCCCTTTCGAGAACTTGCGCAACTGCACGCCCTTGACGTCGGTCAGTCCCACGCGCTGCAGGACTTCCTCCACGCGGCGCTTGCGGTCTTTCGCCGGGCACGCCCGAAAGCTGTCCGTAGTAGTCGAGCAATTCGTGCGCGGTCAGGTAGTCGTAGAAGTAAGGCTGCTCCGGCAGGAATCCGATCTGCGCTTTGACGTCCGGATCGGTCCAGTCGTGACCCAGGATCCGCGCCGTACCCGCGGTGGGAAACACCAGCCCCATCAGCATCTTCAAGGTCGTGGTCTTGCCGGCGCCGTTGGGTCCGAGGAATCCGAAGATCTCTCCCTCTTCGACGCTCAGATGCAGCGGCTGCAGCGCGCGTTTCGGACGCTTGCGCCAGAAGCCGACCATGTAGGTTTTTTCAAGTCCGAGGATTTCAATCGCGGCCATTGTGCTACCCGGAAACTACTTTTCAAAAAATATTATAAGCAAGACAGGGGATCGAGAACCCCATGCCAGTTACGACGGTCACTGTGAGTTGGTCGTATCCGAGGAGAAGGCTTGCGGATACGAACGAAAGAGTCGTCTCGGGCAAAGCAATTCTCAATTTGATCTGAGACTCGGACGCTCTTACTGCGCGACCGGAAAATTGTAGCAAGATGCCAGATTGCTAACCGGAACGTCGCCCGCGTTGCCCATTTTCGACCGCAGAACACCGTCGTTGGTGGAGCAATAATCGTGATTGCCCGTGGAGTTCATCAGCATAGGCGCCGCCCCTCAACAAATGCCGAGTTGGTGGCCGACCCTCCGGAATAATGCCCGTAGCCAGGAAAAAGAATCCACTTTTGCCGTTGCTGCCCGGCGTCGCCGCCGACAGAACGCTGTCCAGCAGGCAGGCGGTCGTCGACGACGGAGTGCACGGGACGCGCCCACCCAGGGATCCAATGTCGGGCGAGAAGCCGACGGTGGGGTACGTCTTGTAGTAGGTCACCTCCGCGCTCTTGATGGCCTGCAGTGAGCCCACTGCCGAAGCTTCATTGGCCGACATGCCGCGCCTGCAGCAGGCTGGGAATCGCAATGGCGGCGATAACCAGAATGATCGCCACTACGATCAGCAACTCGATCAGTGAAAATCCCTTTGTCGAACGCATAAGTTTCTCTTAATCCGCTGAATGGAAGTTCGGGGAATGAATCACTAGGGAGATGCACGTACCGTACCAACTTGGTGAACTATCCAGGAACCTTGGTAAGGCGCGCAACGGTCTGCCTATCAATAGGTTAGTCGACGTAACTGCGAGTAGAGGCTGTAGCCTGCGGGGTGCCAAAGGCCATTCTGACAGAAAATGTCAGTTCGCAAACGACTTAGAGCAGCGAACGGGTGTTCGCTGCTCTATCGTCCTGCTAACTCAGAATCAGACACGCATTTACTGGTTTAGCGGATTGAAGGTCTGGATGCCGCCCTCGGTGTTTGAGCACACGCCCGCCGGATCGACGCGTACCACGGCATCTTCCTCGGCACAGAAGGCTCGAATTCCGGTCTGGTTCACCGACAGCGGAACTGCAACGATCGTGTAGCCGATGTTCACCCCACCCGCGACTAAGCCCGCACCGGTCGTGAAGGAGTATCCACTCTTGCCGCTTTTCGCCGGGTTGCCGTTGTTGGCCAGGACGGAATCAATCAAGCACGCCGTGGTTGAACTTGGGACGCAAGCCACTGACAACGCGCCTCCCAGATTCACCAGCGCGGGAGCATAGCCGACCGTCGGATACGCGCTCTGATACGTGATTTCACCCGTAGTGACGGTACGCACCGACGCTACCGCGGACGACTCATTGGCCGCCATTCGCGCGCGCAACAAGTTCGGAATCGCGATCGCCGCGATGATCAGGATGATTGCTACCACGATCAGCAACTCGATCAGTGAAAAACCCTTCTGTTTCCGCATTTCTGTTTCTCCCAAGCTGTTCGCTTGAATATCTCCCTGTATGACTCAGGCGGGATTGATGCACCTGCGGGGCCAAACCCGCGACCAGCTTTGGTTTTGGCCGCTTTCCAGCAAGGGCTTTGTTTCCAACACCGGACCCGAAGGCCAATCCAATTCTAACCCTTTACCACCCGGGTGCGTACGGCCCTTCCGAGACAATTTTATTGCACTTATGGACTAGAACGCAGTCCCCGCAGGATCTTGCGTGACGGGTAGTACGTTAGCGTAGCGGCAAGCGGCGGCAAAAACAACAAGGGCAGCGAGTGTGAACTCGCTGCCCTCTGGCTTATACCCTCCCCCAGGTACTTGCCAAAACGTTACTGGTTGAGCGGGTTGAAGCCCAGGATACCCGTTTCGCTGTTGGAGCAAACGCCGGACGGGTCGACGCGAACCACTGCATCTTCCTCAGCGCAGAAGCCGCGAATGCCCGTCTGGTTGATCGAGAGCGGAACGGCAACAACCGTGTATCCGGAGAACACGCCAGCCACAACCGTGCCCGCGCCGGTGGTGAACGAATAGCCGCTCTTGCCGCTCTTCGCCGGGTTGCCGTTGTTGGCCAACACGGAGTCGATCAGGCAAGCTGTGGTCGAGCTGGGCACGCAGGCTACGCTAAGCGCACCACCCAGGCTAACCAGGTTCGCGGAATATCCCACGGTCGGATACGCGGTCTGGTAGGTGACTTCGCCCGTGGTGACGGTACGAATCGAAGCGACAGCAGACGATTCATTGGCCGCCATACGGGCGCGCAGCAAGTTCGGAATTGCGATGGCTGCGATGATCAGGATGATTGCCACCACGATCAGCAGCTCAATCAGTGAAAAACCCTTCTGTTGTTTCCGCATCTCTTTTTTCTCCCCGAGCTTTTTTCTTTTTGAATTTTTGAATGTTTCCTGGTCACGTATGACTCAGTCGGGATTGATATTGCACTCGCATGGCCGAAGGTCTAACCCCCCTCAGTTCCATGGATTTATCGTCGAAAGCCTTTGTCCTCAGCAGGACGGCAAACTTCGGTTCTGCCGTCCCCGAACCAGAATCAAGCTCCTCTAACAAAGCGCGACCACCGAAATGACAATTCTTGTCACCTTCTATGCGTCCCTCGTAGGGTGCTAATCGATAGATGGGACTGGCTTTTTCGAGAATTTCAGCCCTCAAAGCCATTCCTCAAATGGAGGACAGCCGCCTCCTGGGCGAATGTGTCGGAATCTCAATCTCGGATCGCTATCGGTCGCTGGTTCTTATCATCAAGGCTCGCTTGCCATTTTTCGCACGCAAGACGGTTGCTTATGTCATCCTGCCAGGCCGCAGCGCGGGCGCCAAGCTGACGGATCGTAACCTGCGAGCCAGCTCGATCGCCGCATGCGCCAGCAGAAGCAATAGAAGGGGCTCAAGCGCATGGCGATAGCGCAAGGTGCTGAACACCAGGTAGTAAGGCGCCGGGTAAAATACGAACGCCCCAAGAAACAACCATAACGCATGCACCTGCGTACGATAGGCGGCCCAGAGAGCGGGCAACAGGAGCAAGGATAGCGGGCCAAAGCTCCAGGGCAACCAGTACCAAGCGACCGGAGGACGATATTTCCGGCGCTGCCATCCCAAAAGTAAAGGACCCGCTTGGCAGTCAGAGCGAGGAATTCGCCAGGATACTGGCGCACAAACTCCATCGCTTCCTGGTGCTTTTCTCGAACGTAGGCGTACTCGCCCATCCGCTGGTACGCCTGCAATTCCGCTGCACTGGTTGTGGGATGACGGTCGTTTCCTTCCCCGCGACCACGGCTCAAGTGGTGATTCCCCAAGGCAAATTCAGCGCCGAAGTTGCTGCGCACGAAAATCCAGTGCCCCAATACAACGCGATTCCGCACCATCCAAGGAGATAACACCACCAGGCATACGCCGAGCGAGAGCAGCGCACGACGAAACCAGGGCCGGTTTTGCCGGGATCGGACATAAATAGCCCAACCGTGTGCAACCAAAAGCAACGTCAGCAGCGCGGGGTTGACCAGCAGGGGCCATAGCAGCGCGTGCCCACAGGCGAAATGACAAAGGGCAGCGAGCCGAAGCTCGCTGCCCGGTTGGCGTATACCCTCCCCCAGGTATTCGCCACGATCAAGTGCTGATTACTGGTTGAGCGGGTTGAACGTCAGAATGCCCGCTTCGGTGTTGGAGCAAACGCCGGCCGGGTCGACGCGAACCACCGCATCTTCCTCAGCGCAGAAGCCGCGAATGCCCGTCTGGTTGATCGACAGCGGAATCGCAACAACCGTGTAACCGGAGAACACGCCGCCCACGACAGTGCCGGCACCGGTGGTGAACGAATAGCCGCTCTTGCCGCTCTTCGCCGGGTTGCCGTTGTTGGCCAACACGGAGTCGATCAGGCAGGCTGTGGTCGAGCTGGGAACGCACGCTACGCTAAGCGCACCACCCAGGCTAACCAGGTTCGCGGAGTATCCAACGGTCGGATACGCGGTCTGGTAGGTGACTTCGCCCGTGGTGACGGTACGAATGGAAGCCACAGCAGACGACTCGTTAGCCGCCATACGGGCGCGCAGCAAGTTAGGAATTGCGATGGCTGCGATGATCAGGATGATTGCCACCACGATCAGCAGCTCGATCAGTGAGAAACCCTTTTGTTTCCGCATCTCTATTTTCCCCCCAAGGCTTTTTGGTTTAGAAATCGTGCTGGTCGTCGTTCGAACCAGTCGCCTGTGATATTGCACTCCGCGAGCCAAAAACGGAGACGAGTTAGTTACCTCGGGACTGCGAAGAAGTCTTTTATTTTCAACAAATAAAACTCCAATAACGTGCAATTCGATCTTTCCGAGCGGCTCTTCTCTGACAAACCACGACGACCCAATTGACAATCCTTGTCAATTCAGCAGGGTCGGAAGGTCCTTCGTCAAAGGATGGTGTGAGTTCCCCCAGGATCTGCGAGCCGGAACCAGGGCTTCGCGGGAAGACTTGCGCCGCGCGCCCCGCTGGTTGCGCCGCTGTCGCAGGTGGCGAGAGGTGTTTAGGAGGTTGCGGACAGAACTATAAGTGGTCCGCCACCGTGGAAGAGCGGCACCTTCGAGAGCCTGTCTTGTCTTGCAAAGGGGCCTCGTAAATCGCGGCACAGATGGGAAACAGCCCCAGCGCTCGATGTTCCTCAGCAGGGCACGCTGGAAACTAACCGAGTGCACGAAATAACAATAGGAAGCGAGTCTGCGCTCGCTGCCCCGTTTGTCTTTTCCAGGCCTAGCCGTGAAAATTCCGAATCTCTATCGTCGCAGTGCAGCGACGGCCTGCTGAGCCTCGACGAGGTCGGGGGAGATTTTCAGCGCAATTTCGTACGCGGCGATCGCCTGAGCATTGTGCCCGGTCCGAGCGAGAGTGCGGCCTAGGCCCAAATAACCTTGGGCGCTGGGTTGGATTTCCACGGAAAAGGCAAAATCCCGGATCGCTTCTTGAAGGTTACTCTCTCGTTCCGTAAGCAACCCCATTCCCAGCCAGGTGTCGGGGCGGTTGGGATTTAGTCGAATGGATCGCTCGAAACTGGCGTGCGACTTGGCATAATCGCCTAGCTCGAAATAAGCCAGGCCGAGATTGGCGTAAGTGGTCGCCAGCACGCGAGCATCGCGTGGTCAAACGAAGTGAAATCCTGTAGTGTCGGTATGGCCTCAGCCGGATGTCCATGCTGGTAAAGATAGAAGCCAATATTGGTGTGCGAAACTGGGTCGGCCGGCTGCAACTGCGCCGCTCGCACAAAATGCGGATAGGCTTCGTCCGCGCGACCGGCCTGAACGAGCGCTCCGCCAAACTGGTCTTCCGCCACAAAGTTATTGCTCGTGACTTCTAGAGCGTGCCCCCACAAATCCAAACTGTTTCGCCAGTAGCCGATCTGCCGCCAGGTGAGAAGCGAGAGCGCAGCCAGGACGCAGACAGCCATTACGATTTTCCATGAGAAGGACCAGCTTCGTTCGCTCGGCAAAATCCGCGGTGCCCCAGGCAACCATCACAAAGAGGCCGATCAGCGGAATGTAAGCGTAGCGATCGGCCATTGCCTGGTTGCCCACCTGCACAACTCCAATCACTGGTACCAGCGTTCCCAAAAACCACAGCCATCCCACCAACAGATACCCCCGTGAACGGAATTTCACCACGAGAGCGCTGATCGAAGCTAGGAATAGCACCGCCAACATGACCTTCCAAATAGGCAGGGGATATCCAGGATGTGGATAAAGGGGAGCCAGTTTGACTGGCCATATTGCCTTCCACGCGTATAACGAGTAGCAGTAAAGTGCGTTTTTCAAGCGGACTGCGAAAGGAAATGTGGACGCTGGGATCGCGCCCGCTGCCCGCTGCGCATACATCGTAATCGCAGCGCTGGCAGCAGAGAGCGCAAAGAGAGGCAGTTTCTCAACCACCAGCTTTCCAGGCCCAGTTTGCGGTTGAGTCAGCTCCCTGATTTCGCTCCAGCCCCGGATTCGGCAAAGAGGCCAGTAGTCCAGGAGAAGCAATACCAGCGGCAAGGTTACCACCATCGGCTTCGAGGCCAGGGCACATGCAAATAGTCCTACGACTGCGAAATACCGCTTCCAGTCCGGCTTTTGTGTGTACCAGCCATAAGCTCCCAAGGTCAGCAGAAAAAACATAGTGCTCAGCACGTTCTTGCGTTCTGCAATCCATGCTCACCGATTCGACATTGATCGGATGCAACGCGAACACCATGCCAACGAAGAAGCTCGCCCACAGCCGCCGCGTGGCACGCCATAACAAAAGAAAGAGCAACAACGCGCTCAGCGTATGCAGAAGAATGTTGGTGAGGTGATGTCCGGCGGGATTGAAGCTGAAACCATTGGCAGTCGAGTGCGTGCGAAATCCATGTCAGGGGGTGCCAGTTCGCTTCCCCAGTGGAAGTCAGCGCCCACTTCACGGTGTCCCAAGTGAGCCCAGCCAGCACGTGGGGGTTCTCGGTCACATAGCGGTCATCGTCGAAATTGACAAAGGAAAGGTGTGTCGCACGATTGTAAATCGCCAAAGTGAAGACGACGAGCAGCAGTGAAAGAAGAAGCCCTCGCCTCCCGGGCGCAGCAAACAACGGCTCGGCGGAAACGGTATTGCCAGTTTCAGTCTGTGCCACCTCTGATTGTTTGGCCTTTGCGGGTGCAGTCGACAAGTGAGGCCCTCCACTGTGGCCGATTATATGAGGACGCTCAACTGCACAACGCTCAGGAACCTCAGTCAGACCATTACGCAAGTAACAATCGCCATAAGGTCAGAAGACCACTAGGATGTTTTGAAAGACCGCTTGGAACAATGGGTTTGCCATATCGGAGGGTGCAAGCGGGTTTCTGTCAGCTTAGCAACCGGTCCACGACGGCGGATTGGAAGGCATCACAGGATGGCAGCGTTTATCAGGCTACGCGGAGGACGGTCAGCATAGCGGCTGGAAAAGCTTAGCCGGGAGCGAGTTCGCTTCGGCGAATCAAGAGATCTTTCGCTTGAGAAGTCTTAAGAATCGGCATAGGGGGAGTGGTCACCCACTCTCCCCTGCCACACCACCGTACATGCGGGTCCGCATACGGCGGTTCAGTTCGGTTGAGCTAGAGCGCGTCCAGCAACCGAGGAAGACCGAGCGCGTCGAAGTAAGCAATCGGAAGTGCGGATTGCAAAGCCGGACTGTTGGCCAAGCGCCAGGGGCCATGGGGACTGCCGGCGGTTTGGGCCGCGAGGTCATGGCCGATGTTTCGCTGGCGTAGCCGAACATACCGCACCTTGCTGCGCTTCCATTGCTTCCAGATCACGGAGCGCAACCTGCGTCGCATCCATTCCTCTAGCTTTCGCAGCACCGAGGGCGTCTGGCTGAAGCCGAAGTAACTCTTCCATCCGCGTACATAGGTGGCGAGTTCCTTCGTCATCTGCTCCAGACTGATGCCCCGCGTTCGTCGCGTCAGTTCCCGGACTCTTTGCTTGCAGCGGAGCAGCGCCTTGGGCGCGATGCGCCGTTTCGGTCTGGTCCCGCTCGTAAAGCTAAAGCCCAGAAACTTGCGCTCCTGCGGTCGTGCCACCGCGCTCTTCGACTCGTTCACCTTGAGCTTGAGTCGCCGTCGCAGGAAACTGGTCACGCTTTGCATGACGCGCTTTCCTGCCCGCTCGCTCGCCACGTAGATATTGCAATCATCCGCGTAGCGCACGAAACGGTGCTGGCGCCGCTCTAACTCGCGGTCGAGTTCGTCGAGCACGAGATTCGACAGCAGCGGTGACAAAGGCCCTCCTTGCGGAGTTCCTTCTTCCACCGGACTCACCAGCCCGTTTTCCATCACGCCCGACTCCAGGAAAGCTCGGATCAACTTGAGCATTCTCTTGTCGCTCACCCGCCGCGCGACCGCCGCCATCAGTTTGTCGTGGTTCACTCGATCGAAGAACTTTTCCAGATCAAAGTCCACCACCCAGCGGTTGCCCTCGGCGATATACTGCTGCGCCTGGGCCACCGCCTGATGCGCCGAACGCTGCGGACGAAAGCCGTGACTGTGTTCGGAAAACGTCGGGTCCCATCTGCCTTGCAGAACCTGCATCACCGCCTGCTGGATAAATCGATCCAGCACCGTCGGGATGCCCGAGCTTGCGCACTCCTCCGTCCGGCTTCGCGATCTCTACTCGCCTCACCGGTCGCGGGTGGTAAGTCCCGCTCAACAGCTGTTCCCGTATTGCTGGCCAGTGCTGCTTCAGGTAGCCCGGCAGTTCCGTCACTTTCATGCCGTCGATCCCCGGACTCCCCTTGTTGGACTTCACTCGTCGTAAAGCCCGCTGGCAGTTCTCCCGCCCGCAGACTTCTTCCATCACTTGCTCTTCTCCAGCCGGACTTTCGGTTTCGCATTTCGCCGTGAGCGATTCGGTCCCTTCCCGCGGAGCCCTTGGAGCTTCACTCCTCCCCTCCCCGGTAAAGGCCAGCAACATCTGTAGCTGGTTCTTCTGCCGCTTGTCGTTCATCGAGTCCTGCGTCCTACTCGCCGCTCCTTGCTGTTCGGGCCTTCGACCTCGCGGCCTACTATGCCCTCTGCTGACTCCCGCCCCACGGTCAGAATGGATCGCTCCACCCTCAGTCACGATGCCGTGACGTGCGGCGGGTCTCCCGAAGTAAGTTCGACCGCCTTCGACGCGCAACCGCCGGATTTACCACCAGTGTGCTTGGTGGAAACGGGCTTCGCTGTCCTTTGCCAGCTCGCCCCACACCGTAGGCCTCATCATCCGGTTCTTGTTCATCGGCTCGCGCCTTTGATCCACGCTTCTTTCAGACCCCGCCTCGCGACGACGCCCTTGCGCTTCTCTAGCCCTTCACCTCCACCAGACTGGGCAGGGGACTTTCACCCCCAAGCTGTCGAACATGTTCGGCACACAAAGCAAAAGGCAGCGAGCCGAAGCTCGCTGCCCTCTTATACCCTCTCGGGTATTGGTTTTCGTTACTGGTTGAGCGGGTTGAAGGTCAGGACGCCCGTTTCGGTGTTGGAGCAAGCGCCGGACGGGTCGACACGAACCACCGCATCTTCCTCAGCGCAGAAGCCGCGAATGCCCGTCTGGTTGATCGAGAGCGGAATCGCAACCACCGTGTATCCGGAGATCACGCCGCCCACGACCGTGCCGGCGCCGGTGGTGAACGAATAGCCGCTCTTGCCGCTCTTCGCCGGGTTGCCGTTGTTGGCCAACACGGAGTCAATCAGGCAAGCTGTGGTCGAGCTGGGCACGCAAGCCACGCCCAACGCACCACCCAGGCTGACCAGGTCAGGCGAGTATCCGACGGTCGGATACGCGGTCTGATAAGTGACTTCGCCCGTGGTGACGGTACGAATGGAAGCGACAGCAGACGACTCGTTAGCCGCCATGCGGGCGCGCAGCAAGTTCGGAATCGCGATAGCTGCAATGATCAGGATGATTGCCACCACGATCAGCAGCTCGATCAGTGAGAAACCCTTTTGTTTCCGCATCTCTTTTTTTCCCTCGTTATGGATCGTTTTAACTCTTCTGGTCACGAATGACACAGCCGTCACGATATTTGCACTTGCCTCGCCAAAATGAGTAGTTACGGAAGTGTTAAGAAGCACTCTCGGAAGGGCTTTAGTTTCAGTAGGGCATCAAACTTTCGGCTCTTTTCACTTGGTCAAATCCTCGCCCTGCTGGCAAATTACGGCGATTTGTCTGACATTTCGTGTCATTTCGGATTTTGAAACGTCCCATTTCGGAACGGCTGCTCCGCGTTTCATTTGCTCCTGACTTCCTCTTTGACTTACAAAACTTTACGGTCTCTCATCGGAAATCGCTGGCGCCGCGTAGAATGTTGCGGCGATGGAAGTGCGCGACGCATGGATATTTCCAAAGAGCTTTTGCAAATCGATGCCCAAATCGCCCGCTCCTGGACGCTGCCCGCCTATCTCTATACCGACGCGAGCGTGTTCAGTGTTGAGCGGGAAAAAATATTCGCGCGCACCTGGCAAGTCGTCGGCCACGCCAGCCAGGTCGCCAATCCTGGCGACTACTTCACTGCGGAACTTATCGGCGAACCTTTGTTATTAGTGCGCGGCATCGATGGGAAATTGCGCGGCTTCTACAACGTGTGCCGCCACCGAGCTGGTCCGCCCGCGGAGGGATGCGGCTCCCGCAAACTCTTTCGCTGTGGATATCACGGATGGACCTATGGCCTCGACGGCGCGTTGCTCAGCGCCACCGAAATCGAAGGCGTCGAAGGATTCTGCGCGGAAGATTTTGCACTCAAGCCCGTCCGCACTGAAGAATGGTTCAACCTGATCTTTGTGAACCTCGATCCCGAAGCCCCGCCTCTGCGCGAAACTCTGGGCGAGTTGCCGCAGCAGGCCGAGAAATTTCCCTTCCCCCAGATGAAACTGTTCGAGCGTCGCACCTACGACATGAAGTGCAATTGGAAGACCTACGTCGACAACTACCTTGAGGGATATCACCTGCCCAGCGTGCATCCCGGCCTGAATCGCGAGCTCGATTTCAACGCATACGTCGTCGAGCCCCACGCGCGGCATGTGCGCCAGTTCAGTCCCATTCGCGGAGCGCAGCCGGGCGACCCCACGCCGCGCCGCTATCAGGAATCTCGCGAAGATCTCACCACCGACTACTTCTGGATCTTTCCCAACTGGATGCTGAACTGCTATCCCGACAACGTTTCATTGAACATTGTTATCCCCATCGAGCCGGAGCGCTCGTTGGCGATCTTCGAGTGGTATCTACCGGAGAAGGACCACGCGGCTCCCGCTGCGAAAGCGTCGGTAGAGTTCAGCGATCAGATTCAGATCGAAGATGTGAGCATCTGCGAAATCGTGCAGAAGAATCTGCGCTCGCGCAGCTATTCCCGCGGGCGCTTCAGCGTGACGCAGGAAAAAGGCGTGCATGCCTTTCACCGCATGTATGGGGAGTACATGCGGGGCGACGAACATTCTGAGCTATGAACGTGGATGAAATCTGTACGAATGTACGTACAAAAATGGATGTACGATATGCAGGGCGGTCATGTTTGGGTAGTTTGTCGGGGTCGATCGCCGTCTAGGATGCTACTTGCGGAGCCGGAAACGGCCCTGGCAGCGACGATTTCATTCCGAGGTGAGTGTCAGGTCGTCGCGGAGGAGATCGCGCGTCTCGCGGTCTTGCAGAGGCCCTCTACGACAAATCAATCACTTGCACGAAGCTTCAACGACTTACACAAACCTTCAACGACTTAGCAGCTTGCTGAAAAAACCTTCCAGGTCATTTTGGCAGTGTGCAGCGGCTGAAGCCGAACTAATTTCGCACCAAGAACGGCATCGCTGAAGCGATGCCCTGATACGAATCGGGGTGTTTACGGCACCGAAAAAGACCTGACACGGATCGGACTGTTTCAGCAAACGGTTCGACGCGCCGCCTTTCTGCCACTGCGATCGCCGCCCGCCACTTACTTTAGCCGCACCTCAAACACCGTGCCTCCCTTGTCTTTGCTGTTGTAATAAACCCCGCCCTCCGCGCAGGCCCCGTAGATATTTCCGCCAGGAGCGAAGATCAGTCCGCCCCAGGGATACTTCCCATCGGTTCCGTTGCCGAAGTTGTGGAACAGGTATTCCGTCCAGGTTCCATTCCCCGGCCTCAGTTGAAACACGGTGCCTCCACCGTAACTGCCGCCCTGTTCCGTGATTCCGAAAAGATTGCCCGCTGCGTCCAACAGCAGTCCGCCCTCCGGGAACGTGCCGTCGCTGGTGTTCGCGCCAAAGCTGTAGAGGACACTCTCGGTCCACGATCCGCCCGTGGATGGCATCAACTCGAACACTGCACCCAGTTGATGATCGCCTCCCTCGCCGGTTGCGCCATAGAGATTTCCGCTAGAGTCTAAGATGAGTTTGCCCACGGGATCCGTCCCGTCTCCGGTGGTGGAGTTGAAGCTGTGGAGTACCTTGAACTGCCATGCTCCGCTCGCCTGGGGCGAGAGCTCAAACACGGTGCCAGCGTTCGATGTACCGCCCTGCGAGGTTGTACCGAAGAGATTGCCGGACGAATCGAAGATTAGCGACGTGTTGGGAAACGACCCGGTGCTTGCGTCAGCAATAAACGCATACAGAATCCTCTCGCTCCACAATCCCTTCTTGGGGCTGAGTTGGAAGACGGTGCCGCCGCCGTTCCCGCCGAGGAACGTCGTGCCATACACTTTGCCGGACGAATCGACGACCAGGCCGCCTTGCGGATTGTCTCCTCGGTAGGTTTCCTTGAAGCGATAGATGATCGACTCTGTCCAGGCGCCACCCTGCACCGCCGGCGGCCGCAATTGAAAGACGATCCCGCATCCACCCGGGCAAAAGGTGTTTCCTCCTCCATATTGCGTTGTGCCGTAGAGATTGCCAGCCGCGTCCAACACTAGTCCGGCTGTAGGCCCCCACCCGTCGGTGGCGGCGCCAAAATTGTGCAATGCCGTTTCGGTCCAGGTTCCGTCTTCTTGCGGTGACAGCTCGAATACGATGCCGGAACCGTAGACTCCGTTGTTATAAGGCCCGCCTGCAAAGGTTGTGCCGTAGAGATTGCCGGACGCATCCGAGATCACGCCGCCATACACCGTGTTTCCATCTTGGCCGCTGCCGAAATTGTGCAACGCGCCTTCCCGTTGCGCGGCAGCCCAGCCGGGCGCGAGCAGGCTCGCTGCCAAGATCGCGAGTGCCGCCTTGCAGGGATAGGCCAACCTGAGTGCTTGCATCGACAACTCCTCCTTGGGAAGCGCCATTGAAGACGCCCCCCGCCATCCGGAAACGAAGGGAGCGAACATCCCATGCGGGCGGGAATGGTGTCAAGATGAAGGATTGTGCAACCCCGGTCTTGCCCCGAGGCCTGCTACTTGGTCTTGATCTGAAATACCGTGCCACCATTGTCACGGTAGCCGAAATACGCGCCGCCCAGGATCGCGGTTCCATAAAGGTTGCCAGCGTGATCGAAAATCAAGTTGCCCTGCGGGAACATGCCATCCGTGCCATTGCCGAAGTTGTGCAGCACGCTTTCATTCCAACTCTCGCCGCTCCGCGTTAACTCATACACAGTGCCTTCGGCGAGCGTGCCTCCATTGTTCGTCTCGCCATAAACATCGCCCGCACTATCGAGGGTAACCGGACCCCACGGATCCCTCCCGTCCGTGCTGCTCCCGCCAAAACTGTGAAGCACGCTCTCGCTCCACAAGCCTCCTGCCGACGGCGTTAACTGAAACACTGTCCCGTAGTTGTAAAGTCCTCCCTGGCTCGTCGTTCCGTAAAGAGAGCCATCGGCGCCGAAGGTCACACCTGCGGCCGGAAGGTTGCCATCGGTTCCATTGGAGTTGAAGCTGTAAAGAACCTTCTCGCTCCATCCTCCTCCTGCTTGTGGCGAAATCTCAAAGACGGTCCCCCAGTTAAACGCGCCGCCTGCGAACGTGGTGCCATAGAGGTTACCGGAAGAATCGTGGGTCAGGGCGTTGGGATCGGTCCCGTCTGAGCCGTTGTAATGGAAAGTATGGACGATCTTCTCGATCCATATACCTCCCGATTGAGGCACCAATTCAAAAACAATCCCATCTCCAGCCGCGCCGCCGTTTTGGGTCACACCAAAAAGATCGCCCACGGAATCGACAATCAGGCTGCCTTGCGGATTCAGTCCGTTATTTTGGAACCGGTAGAGAACGCTCTCAGTCCAGCTTCCACCCTGTGTCGCCGGAGGCTGCAACTCATAAACCACGCCGCACCCGCCCAGGCAGTTCGTGCCCCCACCGTAACGCGTAACACCGTAGAGATTTCCCGCCGCGTCAAACACCAGGTTTGCCGTAGGTCCTCTGCCGTCGGTACCTTGTCCAAAATCATGCAGAACCTTTTCGGCCCAGCTTCCATCGGGCTGGCGCAGGAGTTCGTATACCACACCGGCGCCGAAGTCTCCGGCGGGAAACGTTCCGCCTCCATAGGTCGTCCCGTAAAGATTACCCGTGGCATCCGAGATCACGCCGCCATAAACGGTGTTGCCGTCGGCACGGTTGCCGAAGCTGTGGATCGTTCTCTCTTGTTGCGCAGCGAGCAGCGTGCCGGTGGCAAACAGGATGACCCCGATTGCCAATGCCATATTGAAGCTGAGGAATTTTCCGGACATGGACGGTGCCTCCTCTTCCATCGTTCGGGCTCCGCGCGCCTGCGAGCGTAGCGCTGCGTTCTTAGCGGAGGAGGCGAACATCCCACGGCCAGAAGGCCGTGTCAAGATGCAGGATTCTGCAACCCGATTTCACGTGCACGGCGGGGAAACTCTGGGCTCTAGTTTTTCAGGGCGTCACTTTGAACACGACTCCACAACCCCCGCCGAGGCAGCCTATGCTGCCGCCGCCAACGGCGGTGCCATAAAGATTGTTCGACGAGTCCCGGTACAAACCTGCATACGGAGCCGCTCCGTCCGGACCTCCGGTGAAGCTGTGAAGCAGGGTCTCTTTCCCAGTCGTGTCCAGCTCGAACACCGTCCCCCATCCATAAGCGCCACCTCTGTACGTCGTGCCGTAGAGGTTGCCCGCGGGATCGCGGACTAGACCGGCGATGGGATTCCATCCGTCGGAGGGTTGCTGTTCGAAGCTATGCAACACAGTTTCGTGACCAGCGCTATCGATCTTGAACACCACGCCACAACCCCAAGGAGCGTTGCAGCCAAGGTCACCACCCAAGCCGGTTGTTCCGTACAGGTTGCCGGCAGCGTCCCGGACCAAAGTTCCAGCGCTTTCCGATCCGTCCGCGCCCCCGGTAAAACTGTACAGTACCGTCTCGTGCCCGCTGCGATCTATCTTGTATACGACACCGCAGCCCAACGTGCCGCAGCCGCCGGTCAGATCTCCGCCGAGTTCGGTCGTGCCGTAGAGGTTTCCCTGCGCATCGGCGATCAGTCCCGAGAGGGGCCACGCCCCGTCCTTTGCCCGAAAACTGTGCAATACGGTCTCTTTGCCCGTGGTGTCGATCTTAAACACAGTTCCTCGGTTGACAGCGCCGCCTTCCGACGTTGTGCCGTAGAGATTCCCGGCTGTGTCGCGGAGCAACGCGGCCACCGGTCTTCTGCCGTCCGGTCCCTGAAAGGCATGCAGAACAGTCAGAGTCCCAGCCGTATCCAGCTTGAACACCGTTCCGCAACCGGCGCCGTCACCGCACTTGGAATTGCCGCCGATGAGGGTGGTGCCGTAGAGGTTGCCCTTCGAGTCTCGAATCAATCCTCCTTCGGACTTTCCTCCTGACGTCCTCGCGAAGGTGTACAACACTGTTTCCTGGCCGGTGCTATCCAGCGCATACGCCACTCCACAGTCATTCGCGCATCCGGTATCGCCGCTGGCGCCGCCGTCAAAGGTGGTGCCGTAGAGATTGCCCGCGGCGTCCTGTACCAGGGGCGCGTAAGGAGCGGCGCCCTCGCTGTGTTGGTCGAAGGCGTGAATCACGCTGAAAGTCTGTGCGTGGGCGACGTTTGTCGCGGCTGCGAATCCGGCTACCAAAGCGAGCGGAAAGACGAATGCTCTCCATCGGGGCTGTCGCACTGCGGCCCACGCTTGCTGGGGCGAGGGATTCGTCATAAGGCACACTCCTAACTCGATGCGAAACGATGGCATCGCTCCGGCGCGCAGTCAAGGGGCCTTTCGGCCCGCCGTGGAGATTTGTGAAGTGGTGCGAACTCGTGTTGTCTCCCAGAAATGCGCGGCATCTTGAAACGGCCTGTTCAAGAATAAGAGCCGCGGAAAACACCAGGTTCCTCCACTACGCTCGCCTTCGCTCGCTCCGGTCGGAATGACAGAGTTATTTTGCGAAGCTGCGGAACGGTGCGCTGCGAGCTAGAAGCTAGAAGCTAGAAGCTAGAAGCTAGAAGCTAGAAGCTAGAAGCTAGAAGCTTTCAGACTTCAGCAGCATGCAGGTGACATCGTCGTGCTGAGGCGTGTTGCCGACAAAGAGATCCACTTCGGCCATGAGCCGCTTGAGCATCTCGGCGGGCTCAACCGATGTAGCCGCCCCAATTGCCGTGAGCAGTCGGGCCTCACCGTACTCAGACTGTTGCGCGTTCTCGGCCTCCACCAGTCCATCCGTAAAGATGATGAGCCAGTCTCCCGGTGCCAGCGTGACCGTCGCCGATTCGTATTTCACATCCGGTTGAATGCCGAAGGGAAGGCCCCCAACATCGAGACGTTCAATCTGACCGCTGGCGCGGCGCAGAATCGGATTGTTGTGTCCAGCGTTGATGTAATCGACGGTGCGCCGCGCCGGATCGTACTCCGCCAGAAACGCGGTGGTGAAGCGCAATCCGCCCTGACTGTTCGAGCATGCGTACCGGTTCATGTTGGCAGCAAGTTCGGGCAAAGCGACTTGCGCCGTCGACAGAGTTTTGAGACTCGCCTGAAACGTCGCCATCAGCATCGCCGCCGGAATGCTCTTTCCCGCGACATCCGCCACCGCGAGCACGACGCGGTTGTCTTCATTCGTGCGCCCCGGCCGCGGAAACACGTCGTAATAATCGCCCGCCACCGTATTGGCCGGTCGCGTCGCGTAGGCAATCGCCAATCCAGGAATCTGCGGCGGAACGCCGGGCAACAGCCAGGTCTGAATCTCACGCGCGATCTGCAAGTCGCGCTTCATCACCACGCGGTCGGCAATCTCCAGCATCAGCAACAGAAGTAAAAGCAGCGCTGCCCAGAAGTGTAGATCGAATTCAATGGCCTGAACTTTTCCCGCCGCGCCCGAATACTCAATCGCCGCGTGCGGAATCACCAGCAAGATGAGCGCGAAAAGCAGAAGCACGCGCCGCGCCGGTGACAGCTTCTCAAACACTGCCCAGAAGAATTCCTTGACTACATGCAGGTGACGTCCGCGTTGGGTTAGTCCCTCGGGCGTTTTAGCTTCCACGTCTCGGGAATACAGCCGATAACTGGTGCGCGCTTCCGATTCGAACTGGGACCACAGTTGGCTGATCTCGAGGCCGTCCGTCACTCGCCGCCAGAAGTTGTGCACTCGCATCCCGAAGGGAACGGGCGGCGCAGGAGGCTGTCCAGCAGGTGGGGAAGCGGTGGCCATGGGACTCTCGATTATAGAGGATGTTTCTTCCCGCCGAGCGTTGGTGCACTCCCCAAACCTGTTGACCGAAACTGACTTGTCATCCTGAGCGAAGCGAAGGACCTATGTAGTTCGCCGCCAAGCGCATCGGCCCCGGAGGACCTTCCTTGTGCTCACGCCGACGGCCAATTTCAACTGTCGGGTATCCAAAGCGCCCGCGGCAGTCGGCCCTCAGAACAGATTCATCTGCTCATCGAACCCCTGCACCGGCCACTTCGTCGCGAACGCCGAACGCTCCCGCCGGTCAGCCCGCGTGATCTTGTACTTCTCGCGCAGATGCCCGACCAGCTGCGACAATCGCTTGCCATACGCGGCCGGAAGAAACGCCCGGTCGTGATAGCGCTGCCGGTAATTCTCGGCCAGATGCGGAAAGTTTTGCTCCAGGAAGGGAAGGAAAACAGCCGCGGAACACGGCTTCAGAAAAAGGGGATTGGCAAAAACGTAATCGGCCCCGGCCTCGGCCGCAGTTCGAATCACGGTTTCCAGATCTTTCGGAGAATCCGTGATCCCCGGCACCACCGGAGAGCAACTCACTCCCACCCGCAACCCTGCCTGACTCAGCGCGCGCACAGCGTCCATGCGAAGATCAGGACGCGGCGCCCGCGGTTCCAGAATCCGCGCCAGATCCACATCGAGCGTGGTAATCGTAATGTGCACCGACAGCCGATTCGCCTTCGCCACTTCCTTCAGCAGATCGAGATCGCGCACGATCAAGTTCGACTTGGTCACGATACCCAGCTCAAATCCGCGATGCAGCGCGAACTCCTCCAGGATCGCGCGCGTGACTTCATACCGGCGCTCCGCTGGCTGGTAAGGATCGGTCGCCGTCCCCAGCGCAATCGCTTCCTCGGACTTGACCCGTCGCAGATCGTGGCGCAACAATCCCGCCGCGTGCTGCTTGACATAGATCTTCTGCTCGAACTCCATCCCATCGCGCATCTCCATGAACTCATGCGTGTAGCGCGCATAGCAGTAGCGGCATCCGAACTCGCACCCGCGATAAGGATTGATCGTCCACGTAAACGGCATCTGCCGGTTGCTCACGCAGCGATTCAGCAGCGACTTGGCGGGCAGCGTGAAGTATTCCACATTGTGACCTTCGCGCAGCGATTCCCCCTCGGAGGCCAGACGCGCGATGCCAATCAACCGGGGCTTGTCAGAAAGAGGGAGCAAGGGCAGGGAAGCCATAGATTCGCCTTTTGTTCGCCTACAATAAGCCGACGAAAAAGGTTTGTCAAGATCCAGGCGGGATAGGAGACAAAGACGATGAAATGACACATCTCTGTCAATTAGATGATAAACATGCGGAGATATTGCGGATGATGTGACGCGCTGGATGTATAGTGCGCTCGCGCACCTGAATCCCACTAGGCGTGCGAGGCATGCAAGGTGGACCACGCTACCCGGTGAGTTCGTGCTCGGCCCCAAGGAATAAGGCGCGCATGGCTCGGATTACCAGGCGTGTCAGGAGCACGATGATGATGACAAAAATTGTGGCCAGCGTTCCCGCAATGTATGGATGGCGAGTGGCCATCCAGGTCAGTCCAATCGCGACCACGTCTTCGGCCAGGCTTAGACTGATGTTGGAGAAGGGTTCGGGAGATGGTGTCACCGCAGCGCGCGCGGCCGTTTTGCCGCTGTGGGCGATGAAGGCTACGGCTGCGCCCAGCAGTGTGGCCAGCAGTTGGTGCTCGGGAGAAAGTTGGCGCGTCGCCTGGTACGCCAGCAGTCCAGCGACGGGGACGCGGATAAAAGTGTGCAGGGCGTTCCAGACCAAATCGAAGGCGGGAATCTTGTCGGCGAAGAATTCGATGACGAATAGCGTGGTGCTAACAATGATGACGGGCCAGCCCGCAAGGAGCGCTAGTCCTGGGGGAAGAGGAAGATGGCCGAAGCGCGCCAGCAGGCCGAGAACGGCGACGGTGGCGTAGAGGTTCAGGCCCGCGGCGAATCCGATCGCGACCAGGAGAGAGAAGAGCTCCGCGGGCGGGATTTGAAGGACGTTCAGCATCGTTGGAAAGAAATTGGGGCAGGATATTATCGCGCGGATAAAGCATTGAAGAGAGTCTTATCCGTGCCCGTCTGACAAAGATTAGCCCGGGCTTCGCCCGGTGGACGGCCGAGGGCAGCCGTCCCCACATCCTTCAAAACCCAATCCTTCAAACTCGATATTTCAGACCCAAATACAAAAGGTCGCTCCTTGCAGAGCGACCCTAAAAACGGCCAATGCTGTGGTTACAGCGTGGACTCGATCTCAAAGCCCCAGGCTTCCAGAAGAGGCTCGGGGATGTACTTGGAGTTCTTGTTGCGGCGAGCCCACTCGCGCAGACGAGTCGACCGCAGATACTGGTCGGGAGAGAGCTTGTATTCGCGCACAACTTGTTCGAATTCGGTAATGGTCGGGGTGATCGGCCCGATCGGCTCGGGCTTGCCCCAGTTCGGATTTCCGCGTCGCTTGGCCATGAAAAATGCCTTTCCACGTAAGGGGATGAAACTGCCAAAAACTCGTCTAACTATATGATTCTCCGAGTGGTCTTCAGGATTCAGCTTCGGAACGAAACCTGGAACAGCACAGGCTCATGTGGACAGAGCTAGGTCCCAACGGCTCATCCACACCTAAAAGCTCATCGGAGATTCAACATGTTACAGTCGATTCGGACCTAAAGTCAATGAAAATTTGCGATCGAGCGCTCCCTGTGTCTTGCTTAAACCATTGTAAATAAGGGACTTGCCTCCGTGCGACAGAGTGTTCCGGATTCATTCGACCCTTTTCACTTCTCTCTGAACCTCCTACCAATTAAAGAATGTTGCAACTTGTCAGCTCTGGCGGATCGCTCCCCGCATTAGGGCTGCAAAATCCTGCAGATTACGGCCGTAACTCATCGACGAAGGAGGGCGTTGCCCGGTGCGGTCGATGGACATAGAGTGCAGAGAGGGAGTTCCTCCGTGCGGTCCCGGGCCATCGGTAAGCCGTATTTGGTTTTCCCTCAGCTTTTTGGGCAGAAATAGGCGCGGCCATGAGTCTGAAATCACTGGTGCTGTGTGCGGACGAGAAAATCGTACGGGTATTGCGGCGCGTGCTAGGAGATCTCGAGATCGACGTGGAATTGTGCGCCGATGCAGACAGCGCGTTGCGCAAACTAACGCGGCAGCGATTCGAGGCGATCATCGTCGATATTACGGACGATGGAGCGTCCGACGTGCTGCGCAGTGCCCGAAGCGCTCCGTGCAACAAGCAGGCGGTGGCGGTAGCCATTGTGGAACCCGTGATTGGCCTGAAGGCAGTCTTTGAAATTGGAGCGCACTTCGTGCTGTACAAGCCCGTGTCGAGCGAACGGGCGAAATCGAGTTTCCGCGCAGCCCGAGCCCTGATGAAGAGTGAGCGGCGCCGCAACGCGCGAGTAGCGGTGCAGATTCCGGTTGTGCTGCGAAGCACCGGCGCGGGCAACAATATGAAGGTGACCACCATCGACTTGAGCGAAGGCGGAATGGCGGTCAGCATGCCCACCCGGCGGCGTCCGACGGGGCAGTGGCAGATTGCTTTTACTCTGCCGGGAACGCAGACCTCTCTGGAGCTTCCCGCAGAGTTTGCGTGGGAGGGTAGTGGCGCGCAGGCTGGTCTCCGCTTTCGACAGATTTCTCCGGAGGCCACGCGACAGTTGCAGGAGTGGCTCAAACAGAATTCTCCCGACACCGAACAGGACGATCCCCCCATCCGCTGCCAGCTTACGGATCTGAGCCTGGGCGGATGCTATCTGGAGATTTCGTCCCCCTTTCCGGCCTCGAGTCGAGTGACAATGTCCATGAAGGCCGCGGGAGTGGAAGTACGCGCTCATGGCGTAGTCCGAGTCATGCATCCAGACAAGGGCATGGGTGTGGAGTTTACGCAGACGACGCCGGAACATCGGGCGTCGGTGGAAAGATTTCTTGGTGTGCTCACTGAGAATCGCAGCCTCTTGCCGGAATTGTTAGTACAGCCGGACGGACTGGAAACGGAAGCGGGGCCGCGTAAACCCCCAGCGGATACGGATGATCCTTTGCTGCAGCTCTTTTACGGCGAGTCTCTTACGGCAGAACAATTTCACGAGGCCATGCACAAGCAGCGCGGAGTACCTCCCGCAACAAGCGCGATCGCGTCGGCCGCGCACGCATAGCCAAGATCAAGTTTGCGATTCTTCCATGGAACAATCATTGGCGCCAATCCTGCGCTGGCATTAACGCCAGGAGGAACGGCGAAACTGGCAGACGCAGCGGACGTAAAACGGCCCGCGCGTCCGGGGAAGCGACGGCTTCGTAAAAGCTACCTTTTGTACCAGAAGATCGCCAGCGCTATCAAAAGGACCGTAATGATCCACAGCACGATATCTTTACTGCGGCTCTTTTCTTCTGCCATGCTGAGCAGTACACCACACCTCAAATCGCGGTTCAAGTGCCGCGTTTGATTTCCCTGTTTCCACGGCTGATTACGGCTTCGCGGCCGCAGTGCCCGTCCCTGTTCGCTTGTAGCCGGTGAACTTCACAATTTCGCGAACGTGGATCGACTGAACCTGAAAGTGCAGTGTGTCGTCGACCCGCGCATAGGCCGGGAACCAGAGTCCATCCACCACCTGCCGGTAGCCCACAAACATCGGCCGTATATCCATAGGCTCATTCTTTTTCTTGTGGACCGCATCTGGCACGCTCTTGCCGCACAGTTTCACAATCTGCAAATCATGGTTGTCGACCCAGATCCGCCCCTGAAAATACCGCTTGTTCTTCTCTTCTTTTTTGGGTTCCACATGGAATACATAGGTGTCGAGATCGTCCACGTGCTGTTGGCCCGCATAGGTCAAGTTGTACTGTGGGACTTCTTCCGTGGTAAGGATCCACGGCATAAACACACGGATGTCGTCCATGTCCTCGGCGGACAACGAAATTCCCCGCAGAGTCGATTGTTCCGCAAATGACACGTTCTCCGCGCGCCTGCCCTTATCGTCATAGGACACGTTAGAGATCTCGTGAAACTGCCCGTCCACGGCCGTGCCATTGAGCGTTTGCACGAGCACGTCCTGCCTGTAGGTGTAATGCGTGCGCGCCTCTTTGACTTTTGTTTCCTCCGCCGCAACTTTCTGAATCAGTTCCTGCGCGGTCATATTCTTCGGCGGAGCCGTATCCAGAACGCCGTTGCCTTCGGCACAATCAGTCTGTGCCCATGCTCCCGCCATCAGCCCGCTCAGCAAGACCAATACAACCTCTGTCAGGAAGCGATTCTTTCGGCCTTTCTCCATGCTTCACTCTCCACCTTTTTGACAGCCGGAAACATACACTGCAAAGCAATAGCGCGCAACGCAGGAATTTGATCCCGTGAATACCCGCCACCGGCGTGGGTTTCAGCCGATTGCGTGCCTTCCCTAATTGTGCAAAGTCTTGCGCCGCGTCCTGAAGGCGCCACCTAAACCGCTAAATCTAAGGGTTTTAGATTGGAATCGAGGTTGCACCATTCCTGGGTGAATCGTGGGACAAAATACTATGAAGATCAAACTTGCGCTATTCGTCTTTTTCGTCGCACTCTGCAGCACCGCTGCCTTCGGACAGGCCGCCGCGCTCTCGAGCCAACCGCAGGTGATTGAACCTGCCAGCCACCCGATGCACGCTGAAATGCACGACCTGGCTCCTGAGCAGTCGCTGGTCGGCGGCGGCACCTATACTTACGCCCATGGAGAGCGCCCTCTCTGGGAGTTCGGCTCGCCCTATCCGGAGCCCACGCCCCTCGGCGACGTAGCCCGCGCCTTCCGCAAGGAAAAGATGGCCGCGAAGAAGGCCGAGAAGACTCTGGAGAAGCAAGGCTCGTAGTTTTCCGAGCCCCGTGGGTTCCGCGGCATAGTTGCGCTCCGCCGGGCGCTCCGCTCGGCGGCGAAAGTGGCGCTGACGTCCCCGTCCGCCACTTCTCGTGACTTATCACTCCCGAATTGCTCTGCACAAAACGCTTGCGTCGTAGTGCGCATCAGATAGTAAGCATCCGAGAAACGCGTCACCTACAATACTGTGCAATCCGCGGATCCCGTCCGCTCATTGTTCGCCGGGATTCGCGGGAGTGTACACTGCCCAAGGGGGAGGGAACGTATTGATGAAGCCCGGTAAGGCGGACCTTGTCCGCACATGTGCAGTTCTCCTGTTTCTTTTGGCCACGGTCCCGGCCTATTGTCAACGAGGGACCCTCGATCTGAGTGCCGGTGAGACCCGCGACCAGTTTGGCACTATCGCGCCAGTGAGCGGCCCAGTAATTGACCTCACAGGCGAAGCGGCGGTCATTAAATCTTCTGCCAAGACCAGTCGGCCCGCAATTGTGGCCGGTGGCGAGGTCCGCACTTCGACCGACACGCAGAATCACGCCAAAGAGTATGCGATCTATGGGGGAGTAGCCTTCGGAACCCATAATCTCACCATCGGAGTCGATGGGGAGGTCCGCAAAATCATCCTGCCGCCCGCGATGCTAGACAATCAGGTTCTGAATCGCTACAACTTCAACCTGCTCGAGATTCCGTTGGTGGTCAAATACAAGTTTGGTCCTGACAAACGCGCCTTCATCCATGTTCTCGGCGAACCGGAATTCACCCCTCATTACAAAGGCAACTCTCTCATGACGGTCCCGTTGCCCAAGCCGAGTTTCGATCACGGCTACACCTTCCGCGGCAGTGTGGGATACAACTTCGGGCAATGGTGGTATGTCAAAGGCACGTACGAAACCCGCTTCTTCAAGTTCCAGCAGAACCTCGGTAATCCCAGCAGCCTGTACAACTGGAAGAGCAACATGATTACTGGAGGCGTTGGGGTGACTTTCTAAGAGACGGTCAGGGCGCTGCTACTTCCCCTCACCGCGCCTAACTCAACCGCGAGCCCTCACGGCCCGACAACGAGTCTGTGGCGTCCTGCTCTGGGGGCCTAGCCCTCCTATTGCCTAACTTAAGGCAGAACTCGGTTCGGGAGATCCGCATCGGGAAATCGGATAGCTCCGAAGGGAAGCTCCTTTCCCAGAAGCCGACTTCCGGGAGTCGGTGGTTGCCTTCTACGAGTAGGGTGGGCGTTTTCCTTCAAAGTGGATTAGCGGTTTTTCGGCCACTTGCCGAGAACACTGATCGACTTGAACAGCTAAATGAGCACTTCGGCGATGACGCACTCACCTGCTCCGTTCCGCGCTCAGATACCTTCCTCCGGCCCGATCCCCTCACCTTCCGTCCTCGCTAGCACGGTCTCTACCTTCAAGCTCCGTACCCATCTTATGGGCAGTAGCATCGGAATCGACTGCCGGTATTTTTCGTATGCAGCGCCGTATTCGTGGATCAGATCTCGTTCTTCTAGCTGGATCGCCAAAATAATGTAGCCAGTCGTAGCGACTGCGAACAACAAGTGAGCAAGCGTCATGTTCGGGGACATCCAGAATGCGAGGAGAAAGCCGAAGTAGAGCGGATGCCGAACAAGGCGGTAAGGGAGGGGAGTTCGGAACGCGACCTTTGTGTAGGGGTTGCCCATCAGTGGCAACCACACTTGACGCAAACCAAAAAGATCGAAATGGTTGATGAAGAAAGTCATCACTAGAACGGTAATCCAGCCAATTGCGAATGAGGTCCAAAGCGTCGCGCGGATGGCATGGTTCTCCGCGAGCCAAATCTGGATCCCGATCGGACGCCATTGCCAGAACAGTAAGACCAGGGCAAGACTGGCGCATAACACGTAGGTCGAGCGCTCGATGGCCCATGGAACGATTTGCGTCCAGCGGTCTTTGAACCACCGGCGCGCCATCAGACTATGCTGAACGGCGAACACCGTAAGCAAAGCGCAGTCGATAACGACTGCCCGTAGCAGCGAAGTCTCGAGCGGTCCATCCAGCCGACGCGGGACGGCGAATCCTCCAACGAACGCGATAGCGTAAAGAAATGTGGCAAGAAAAATCACATAGCATCCAAGTCCATAACCAAAGAACAGCAGTCGCTTCAGCATCCCCGCCTCCCTGTGTTAAGAGAAGAATGAACCGCATCTCGACTGTGGGCTATCGGCGCTTTGTCCCGGTTGGACTAGAATTCGAATCTAGCCCATGGGACAAATGTCCCAGCGCTGATCATCCATATCGCATGAGCTTTCGCCAACGCATCCGTTACTTGACGTCCTCCGATGGCACCCGCCTGGCGTGGGCACAAGCCGGAGAGGGACCGCTTTTGGTCAAGGCGGCCAACTGGCTAACCCATCTCGAGTACGAATGGAATAGTCCGATTTGGCGACATTGGCTTCAGTTCTTCGCGGCGCATTGGCGGTTTGTGCGTTACGACGAACGTGGATGCGGCATGACTGACTGGTGCGGGGGCGACCTCACGCTGGACACATGGGTCGGCGACCTCGGCGCGGTGATCGACGCAGCACGCCCTGCGGAACCGGCGACACTGCTCGGAATCTCGCAGGGCGCTGCGCCATGCGTTAGGTACGCAATCCGACATCCCGCGCGAGTGGCTCGCCTCATCCTCTATGGCGGTTATGCGAGAGGTGCTTTCCACCGAGGCACACCGGAAAGTAGAGCGCAATACCGTGCGATGATCGACCTGACTAGGTCGGCCTGGGGTATGGACAATCCGACGTTTCGGCAGGTCTTTACGTCGCGGTTTATTCCGGGAGGGACCCACGAACAGCTGCAGTGGTGGAATGAACTATGCCTTCGAACGACGTCATCGGGAGAAGTCGCAGCCCAACTCTTGGAAGCTCGGGCGCTGATGGATATTACGGCCGAACTGGGGCAAGTGCGAACGCCGACGCTTGTCCTGCACGCGCGGAACGACGCAGTCATCCCTGTTGAGGAAGGGCGGCTACTCGCCGCTTGTATCCCAAATGCCGAGTTTGTAGAACTCGACTCGCGGAATCACATCCTGCTGGAGCACGAGCCTGCCTGGCAGCGATTTCGCGAGGCGGTGTTGTCGTTCGTGCAAGTGGGACCAGGGAATACCGAATCTCCATTTTCCGGCCTGTCCGCGCGCGAACGCGAGGTTTTGGTTTTGTTGGCCGAAGGTCTAAGCAACATCGAAATTGCTGAGCGCCTCGCGATCAGCGAGAAGACGGTTCGCAATCACGCTTCGAATATCTTCGACAAGCTCGGCGTCTGGTCAAGAGCGCAGGCAATCGTCTTCGCCCGCGATCGAGGCTTCGGGGGGTGACCCGCACGGATGAGCGAACCCTGGAGTCCAGGCAACAGGCCGTCACCCACCGACAATAGCACTTGAGCCACATGGCCGAAAAGTCGGGCAAACCGTTGAACTGCCACCCGTGTGCAAACTCCCGAGAAACGGGCTTCTGCGAAGTCGGGATGATGTTTCTTGCATGAAATCTTGAGAACTTAACTGCGTGCGCCGGCCATTGTTTTCTGTTGGTACGCATTCGTGAATCGAACCCGCAGCAGCCAGAAAACCATCAACATCAGAGGCAGCAAGCTGAGCAGCCACAGCACGCCTGTCTTACGCAATGCAGCGGGGAACAGATGTGCCCGCGCTAGTAAGACCGACGCTGCCGCGACGAACAGTCCAAAGCACATACGCCAGAGATGCCGTGCGATGCGTTGTGATCCAGAAATGCCTCCACGCACGAGCATGCGAACGTCTCCTGTGGCAGCCAGCAGAGCCACAGATCCCAGAAAAAAGTATTGTCCGGCAGGGTCCCCATTTTTCAGCCCGGTCGGACTCATCGCTGCCTCGAACCCATAGGTCACCGTCACGGCACCGACTCCAAGGGCGACGAGGAGTGCACCCCAGTCGAAACTGCCCGTCTTTCTCTCCCTGTAGCGGCCGGTCATCCAGGCGGTTGCCACCAGATAGAAAGTCAGAGAACCTCCCAGGATGTTTCCCACCTGGGACTTCACGATCGCCATCAACACACCGGTCAACGATAGGCTCAGCATTGCGACTACAAAGACGCTACCTGTAAGGCCATGTCGCCGGGAACCTTTGCGCAGAAACACGGCGACGAATCCCGACAGCATCCCTAAAGTGCCAGCGATAATGTGAAGAAACAATATTGGCGATCGCATTTTTCCCGCTCCTTAACAGATCATTGCCCCGCCGCGCTGGCCTGTTCCTTCCATCGTGGTTCGTTTACCCCGAAGAGGAGGAGCCACAGGATTAGGGATGCTGCCCCAAGGAGGCCGAAGGCTGCAATGTAGGGGAACAGACGGTATCCGAGCGGCTGATACAGGAAGCTCAGCCAACCCAAACCTCCCAATACCGACAACACGCCCAGAATCCGAGGCAGGAAGGTGGACCTGATCATGAGATAGCCCGTCAGGAGTGCATAGAATCCGAAAAATACCAAGGCGATTGCGGCGCCATGGTCGTTCACTTTGAGAAAGAGGAGCGCCAGCGCCTGCAACTGTTCCGCGCTGAATGCACTCAGGTAGTGCGCGCCTCCCAAGACGAAGATGGGGGCAATAAAAAAGACGCGGCTAAAAGTCTTGATGACGCAACCTGCGAGGCCTAGGCACACGGCAACCAGAGAAACGCTCCTGCCCGCCGGCTTAAGCAAGTCATAAAGGAGAGCGTTCATAGCGATCTGGCACGCCATTTCGATCAGGTAGACTGCAAATCCCAATTGAAACAAGTCCCTGTGCGCCAGTATGTTCGTCGCCGTAGCCGCAGCGTCCCCGTCTACAACAAGCCTGCCGCTAACGTAGCCCTGGGAAAATATCCCCGTCAGTATGGTGAGGAGATACAGGGCACCAGTAATCCTGGCCTTTAGACGTGGCGACGTTTCTGCAATTCGTCCCATCATTAGAGTTGAACTCATATTCGATTCTCCTTACGGAGGAACGGAATCCAGACTACCGTCGAATCAGAGCGGCTCGCGATTGCGCCGCAGCTGCACGGCTACGGCAAGGAATAATGCGGTGATAGCCAGGCCGATCCACAGACCCGGACTGCTGAAGAACTGACCTAGACTGAGGTGCGGCACCAAAACCGCCGACATCGCGGTCGCCTTGGCGCCGGGATGCTCTGAACCGCCGCCCCCGCCGATGAGATTCCCCAACATGTTGGCGAAATGCGAAGTGTTAAAGACGAGCTTTTCGAGGATGCCGATCGCGAGCAGAGGCACCGCTGCCCACAGAAACGCCGCGCGCCGCGCCCAGGCGGAGACCAGCAGCAACCAGCCGTACATTGGTGCATACCAGAGCCCATGCATGCACACAAGATGGTAAAGCAGCATCAGAGACATCCATAACATTGGCAGATGCGGCCCTGCCAGCGACCCGCTCATATTGTTTCCCAGCAGCGCGGCACTGCTAAGCACAAGCATGATGCACCACACAGCAATTGTGACGACGAAAGTCACTACAGGGAGAATGAAGATGGGAATGATCGCCTTCGAAAGCACGGTGATGAGATCCGAAACCGGAAGCGACTTCCAGAACAGGATGCTGCGATCGCGTCGTTCGGCGTACAGCGCGTCGAGACAGTAGAAGATCGCGACGATCAGAGTGGTTCCCATGATCATAAGCGCAGCGAGATCGTACGACTGCTCGACCACCGCCCTTTGCATGTCGGGGCTGGGAGCAGCCGCACGCATTTTCGCCGGTAGATGGGCCAAACTGATCATGAATCCGAACAGGAACAGGCCTCCGGCGGCGAGCGGCGCGAGGTAGATCGAACGGTTCTCCCACAATTCGCGTCGTACCAACCAGTAAAAGAGCTGAGTAGCGGGCAGGCGCGCAGGCGCGTTGGCTGCGGAGGCGGAGGATTCGGGCGTTGCGTTCGATGGAGTATTCATAGGGCGGCTCCTTTTGCCCCGGCTGCGGGACCCGCGGACGTGTCTCCCAACATGGCAACAAACAAATCAGCAATGCTCGGCGTGCGCACTTCGCCCAGCGCGGCCAGTTGCTTGCGATCGATTCGATCGCGCGTCAGATCGAAGAGCAAAATGCTGCGACCGAGCGCCGGGCGCTCGTTGATCGGCTTGAACGCGCGCGCCGCGGCTACCTGCTCGGGATTCACCATCACTTCCAGATACCGCGACTCGAATTCCTCCATGCTGCAGTTAAAGACGATTCGACCGCGGTGGATAAACATGACATCGGTGAGCACGTTCTGAATCTCTTCCACCTGATGCGTGGTCACGAGGATCGTTCGGCTGCGGTCGTAGTAGTCGTTCAGCAGGGAATCGTAGAACTGCTTGCGATACAAAATGTCCAGACCCAGCGTGGGCTCGTCGAGCACCAGCAGTCTCGCGTCAATCGCCATCACCAGCGCGAGGTGCAACTGAGCCACCATCCCCTTCGACAATTCCCGAACTTTGCTGGAGCGCTTGATGGTGGTCCGGGCGAGAAAAGTCTCCGCCTTGGCGCGATCGAATCGCGGATGCACGCCCGCCACGTAATCGAGCGCCTGCGAAACCCGAATCCACCGTGGCAGCACCGCGACATCCGCGATAAAGCAGACATCGCGCATGAGTTGATCGCGCTCCGCCCACGGATCGCGCCCCAGCACCCGCAACTCTCCTTGATAAGAAGTGAGCCCCAGAATCGCATTGAGCGCGGTCGTTTTGCCGGCGCCGTTGGGTCCGATCAGTCCGAGGATGCGTCCTTCTTCCACCCGCAGATCGACGCCATCGAGCGCGATCGTTGTACCAAAAGCCTTTCTGAGACCGCGTGCTTCGATGCATGCCATGGTTTCAGCGCTCCTCCTGTTTCGTCTTGCCCGACTGCGAGCGAGTCGCTCCCGCATCCAGCAATTCTTCCGCCTTCAATCCCAGCCGCTGGATCGTTGCATAGACTCGGGGCCACTCTTCCGCAAGAAACTTCTGCCGTTCGCCCTGCATCAGCAGTTGGCGCGCGCCTTCATTGATGAACATGCCGCGACCTCGCTTGCTCTCGACCAGTTGTTCGTCGACCAGTTGCTGATAGCCCTTCAGGACCGTGAGATGATTCACGCGATATTCGGCCGCCACGCTTCGCACCGAGGGCAGGGGATCGCCTTCCTTCAGCACTCCGTCGAGAATCATCGCGACCACCCGATCGCGAAGCTGGCGGTAAATCGGCTGACTGTCGTTCCACTCACGGTCCATCATGGGTTCCTGATCACCTTACTGAACATACGCTCCCGTCATTTCGACCGCTGCAGCTCCATGTGCGCACGCACCGGCTTGTCCCCCGGCTCCATGTAAGTCCACTCCTCGGTGTGATGGTTGGCGTCGATCTCGGTAAAGTCCGCATGGTGCATGTGTCCATATTGCAAGCTGCCGGAGACATCGAGGAAATCGAAGTCCACCGTTTTTCCGTCGGCCAAAGTCTTGCCCGCCATCCGCGGCCGGTTCCCGGCATCGCAGTAGTGCGTCAAGACCAGTTTGTCCCCGTCCAGATAGAGCATCGTCACCGGATGATCCGGCCGACCCATTCCCGTCATTTCATGCACCACGGCGTTTCCCATCGAGGTCACGCGAAGCGAGACCTGTATAGCCTTGCCATCGATGTCCGGATGCGGCGGCGTGGTGGTTACGTGGCCTTCCCACGAACCTTCCAGCGTTTTGATCTTGTCGAAGGACTTTTGCGCGTCGGACTGCGCCACAGCCATGGCGGAGAGCGACAGTAGAACCAGGGGCACCAACACTCGAAGGGACTTCATATTCATTCTCCTTAATACTTCTTTAGGCGGCAGAGCTTGCGTCCGCTGCAATCCATATGTGGCCGAATCAGCTCTGCTCGTCATACTGCTATAGTTAACTATAACACTATATTTATTGCAAGTGTTTTCTTTGGATTTCTTTTGAGCAGCTTGTCCGCGAGGCAGAACGCCCCACGTTAGGACGGACGCAACTTGCCCTGACTACCCATGGGCCGACTCCCACCAAAGGAAATGAAAATCGTGGGTGCCCCATTTCTCGTGCGTTCTTCGCGCGAGAAGTGGGGATTTTCGACAGAGCGAAGCCGAAGGGTCCGTCCCCCGAAGCGAAGCGAGGGCCGAAGGTGCCGCATCAGCACCGCACAGAAATCCAGCTTCAGAAATCCGGTTTATAGATTGCTGAGAACACTCAAGATTCGTATCAGGGCATCGCTTTAGCGATGCCGTAAACGCAGGCAGAATCCATTCCGGCTTCAGTCGCTGAGGGACAGCCTGTCGCACACGAAAACGCGACTTCCCATTTCAGGAATCCATCCCAATAAAACTCAACGATTCCCGTGGGACCCGCTCGTCCCGCACATAAAATAGTCGGGAGTGTTTTCGATTTTCAAAAAAAGGCGGAGCCCCAAAAGCTCCGCCTTTTTCGTCACATCATTCGCGCACTGATACAAGGAGTTGCAGATGTCCACCGGCGACCCCAATCGCAAGAGCAAACAAACGAAAAGGCCAAGTCGAGCCCAACAAGCCTGCCCCGCGCAAAAATACCAAGGTCACCGGAGAACGTTCCGAAGCCGCCTTCCTCAGCCAAGCCACCGACCGCGGATTCGGCATCGCCAAGCCCTGGGGCGACAGCCGCCGCTACGACTTCATCCTCGACAACGGAGACCGCCTCCACCGCATTCAAGTCAAATGCACCGAGTCGATCCGCGCCCGCGCCTACGAAACCCGCGCCACCTACAGTCAAGGCAGCGGACGCGCCGTCTACACCAAGAAAGACATCGACTTCATCGCCGCCCACGTCGTCCCTCTCGACATCTGGTACATCATCCCCGTCGAGATCTGCACTCCCGCACCCATGCTGCGTTTCTATCCCCACCGCAAAGCGAAGAAGATGCGCCTGGAAGGCTACCGCGAAGCCTGGCACCTGCTCCAATCCCCGGAACAAGCAGGAAAGATAGAACTCCAAGCCGCCGCCGACGATTTCTCAACGATGACAGCGCCAAACACTCTGTCATTCCGAGCGAAGTGGGATGATTCGCGAAAGCGGATCATCCCCGCAGTCGAGAGCTTGCCCTGAGCTTGCCGAAGGGAACCTGCTTCTCCCCACCCGTCTCAGACCAGTCCGCCTCGACAAATCCCACGCCCCTTGGCCCATCCCGCCCCTAAGAATCCTGGCCACAAGAAAAGGCAAACACATCTTGCCTGACCCACCGTCGTAAGCCGCCATAGGAAGGCAAGATTCGAGCATCGACTCCCAATTAAGGAACGCCCAAGAAAAAAGCTCGTCGTAGAGATTAGTTCTCTTCCTGTCTCTGTCATCCTGAGCAAAGCGAAGGATCCCGGTCGCGCCGGAAGTACCACGGGTGCATCAAGGCGTTCTCCCCGTGACCGCTCAGATCGGAGTGCCATGAAAGATCACGAATATTTCGTCTACATCATGTCCAGTCGCTCCGGTACGCTCTACATCGGAATGACCAACAGCATCTACCGCCGCGCCTTGCAGCATAAGAGCGGCAAAATAGAGGGCTTCGCCAGCAAGTACCATTGCCACCGCTTGGTGTACTACGAAAGCTTCGACGACGTTTACCGGGCCATTGGAAGGGAGAAGGAATTGAAAGGCTGGTTGCGGATCAAGAAAATCGCTCTGATCCAATCGAGGAATCCAAGATGGGAAGATCTGGCCGAGAAGTGGGGAGCGCAGATGCTGTTTGCCGGTGAATCAATGAAAAGCAGATAGATCCGTCGCTCCGGAAAAACAGAAGACCTCTGTCATGCTGAGCTTGATCGCACATGCAAAGCCCACACCTCAGTCCTGTCATCCTGAGCAAAGCGAAGGACTCCGCATCCTCTTGCCGCTCCGATGGAGCCTCAAGGCATTCCCACGGTACTTCCTGCAGCATCGTGAGAATGCCTCGCATCTTCTTGGGCGGATCAGGCGGCAGCGGGGTCCTTCGCTCCGCTCAGGATGACAGAGATCACGTGAGGCGGACACTCCTGTCCGCCGCTTTTGACGTTGGTGTTGTTCTTGGTTTCGATCTTCCTGCACCCCAACCAAGGCTGCCCCAGCTTTCGCGATTTTCGAAAGTTGGGAACACAGACCCAGAAGCCGTGTAACTTGGATCACCAGCGAACTCGGGACTTATTCGTCAGCCCTTGTCGGCGGGAGCTGAACCTGAGCCCATCCGCTGGCAGGTGTCCACATTCGTATCGGCTTCGGATTCAGTCGTTCGGGACAATGATCCAGTGAATGCGATATCTTGCCCTGTCGTTCGAGTTTGCGGTGAAGCATGTCATAGGTCGATTCGAATCGAAGTGAGATGACTCCGAGACCGCCTTCCGCTCGAAGCAGGTAAATGGTTTGTGGGCCGTTTTCCGCTGTGAGTTCTTTCTTTCGAACTTCAATCTGATCGCCCGTCACATGCAGCTCAATCACCGGGTCGTCATGGGCCTGTTGCAACTGGTTGATTTCAGACCGCGGGAACACGAAATAGTAGTCCGGATCTCCCGGAGGGCAACTCAGGCACTTGTGCCTTGAGTCCTGACTCTGCGGCGAAGCTGCAAACAGCTTGCTTTCATCAATCGCTGCCAGGCTTCCTGTATCGGACTCGTTATTGAAGCCGCCAACCAGCAGCAAATCTGCGCGTGGAGTCCTCATTTCGTTCAGCGCGCGGATCGTTCCTGTGTTTACGAAGCGCAGCGTGTCTTTGCCAGTCGCCGGATCAAGATTGACCACGAAAGAGTTCCCCCAGACCAGATGCATCACGGCGAGCCAGATTTGCGGTTTCCCGCTGGTGGACGAAACAAAAATGTCTCCCACCATCCATGGGCCGCTAAGCTCGTGTTTGCCGAACTGAAATCGTCCCTGCGGAATATACGACCATAGAAGTTCACCTCGGCTCGAAAATAGGTCTACTTGCGCTTGCGTGGGGTCTTCCGCATTCAAGCCGACATGAAGCGGAGCAACTACCAACACTTCCCGATCTCCTTTGCCGCGGAAATCGCCAATGCGCGAGAGATCCGTGAGGGTCCGTGCAGTGCTTGCGGCATTCAGCGTGCCCGGGAAGGTGTGAGTCCAAAGCAAATGGTCCCTATCGTCAAACGCTTGGACTGCGTTCAGGGTGAAATCGACCCGAACTGGGAACCTTGGCTGAGACGCGCGAGAACGCGGGCCTAGGAACAGGAAGAGCAACACGCTCAGCGTCGCAGCCGCTACCAGAACTTGATACCTCAGTCTTGATTTCCTAAAACCCGCTTCAGGGATGAACGTCGAGATGGGCCCGATTTGAGCGCCGCTACCGTTTCGGAGACCCTCAGGCGTTGTTCCCTGAGCGAGCGGACCCTCTTGGGTTAACCATGAGTCTAGTTCCGCGGTATAGGCGAACACGGCTTTCCGCTGGCCCCCCGGAACCCGCCGGACGGGCAGGCCTTTCTCCTTTTCCCAGCGGATGGCGGTGCGCACATCGCGGCGCAGATAGGCAGCAATGTCCTTCCACGAGTCCAGTCGGCCATTATTTCCGTTGCTACTGAGCATCCGTTGTCGAACCTCAGGAAAAGGAATACATCCCGCGATTGGTGTCTGGTTCGGGGAGGAAGGGTGGGTAACCAGAACAAATGACAGCAAGAGTCAATTTCTCGTCGTCTCCTGCCAGTTGCCAAGTTTAGCGTTCCGCGGTGTACTTCGCAACTTGGAGCTTCTCATCTGAAAGTATGCTCTCCGAGGAGGAAATATGATTTGTCTGACGTTCCCCAGCGCTACCGACCGTACACCACCCCTGGGTAATGTGACCGATAGCCTTCGTCCCGATCATGGAACTAGCAGAAAGGCCGACAACGTTGTCCTGCAGGGGTTGGTCGTAGTTGCATTAGCACTTTTGTTGACAACTTCCGCTTGGTCGCAAGCAACCGAAAACGTACTGTACAACTTCAACGGAGGATCCGACGGCGGAGATCCTTCTGCGGGTCTGATACGGGACGCCGAGGGCAACTTCTACGGCAGCACTTCGCTCGGAGGAATTTCAAACACAGGAACCGTGTTCAAGTTGGATCCCACGGGCCAGGAAACTGTTCTGTACAGCTTCGCGGGTGGGTCGGATGGGGCGGACGCCCATGCTGGAGTAGTCCGGGATACGAGCGGAAACCTCTACGGGACTACATGGGCGGGAGGAGCTTACGGGGCAGGAACGGTGTTCAAGTTGGACTCGAACGGCAAAGAAACGCTGCTGTATAGCTTCACCGGCGGCGCGGACGGAGGGAACCCGGGCGGAGCTCTAAGTCAGGATCCCCAGGGAAACCTTTATGGCACAACCTACCGGGGAGGTGCCTCCAGTGAGGGGACGGTGTTCAAACTGGATCCGGCCTTCACGGAAACGGTGTTATACAGCTTCAGTGGAGCGGACGGAGCGTCCCCTTCTGCGGGGGTGATTCGGGACGGTCAAGGAAATTTCTATGGCACGACTGAGTTTGGCGGGACTAGCAGTTGGGGCACGGTATTCAAGCTGGATGCATCGGGTGTTGAGACAGTCTTGCACAGCTTCACTAACGGGGTGGACGGGGGTCTCCCCCTCGCACCAGTGATTCGGGATGTGCAGGGAAACCTCTACGGGACCACCGTGCAGGGCGGCTTCGGCTACGGGATAGTGTTCAGGGTAGATTCGACGGGTGTCGAGACCGTAATGTACAGCTTCACGGGTGGATCAGACGGTGGTGCTCCTTATCCGCCAGTGACCCGAGACGCGGCAGGGAATTTGTACGGCATGACATATCAGGGCGGTGCCGGAGGCTATGGAGTTGTGTTCGAGGTGAACCCGACTGGGCACGAAACCGTTTTGTACAGCTTCACAGAGAACGTTGCCGAGGCAATTTCGGAGGCTAATCTGCTGCTGGACTCAGCGGGTAATCTCTATGGGACGACTCGTGCAGGAGGAACTACAAACAACGGCACTGTGTTTGAAATCATGCCTGCTGCTACCTCCCCGTTCCTGACGTTCCCCTTGATGAATAAAACAGCTTCCACGGCTCGTATCAACTCTGTTTTCGATCACTCCATGTTCATAGGCCAGGGCCAAACCGAGCAGTTCGGTTACTGCCCCGACGACATAGTGACGGCCTATACCGGAGAGACTGGAATGTCGCCTTACGGTTCAAGTTCAGTGGGGATCTTCACATGCGGGAAGCCGAGGTCACACCAGGTCACATTGTACGGTTGGGCACAACCGAGCGGGCTTCCTTTCACAATAAATGGTCACTATGTCGGAAGCCTCGAACCACAGTATCTGTCTTATGACGGCCACCCCGGTTTCGATTACGTGACTAAGGATCAGAATGCGAACGGAACCCTCTGCAAGAAGGGCAAGTACTGCAACGCCGCTGGGCAGACGCCGGTTCTTGCTGCTGCTGC
Source organism: uncultured Acidobacteriaceae bacterium (assembly GCA_963788555.1). Taxonomy (GTDB): domain Bacteria; phylum Acidobacteriota; class Terriglobia; order Terriglobales; family Acidobacteriaceae; genus Sulfotelmatobacter. The sequence continues at coordinate 244,148 of CAWBHM010000011.1, forward strand.
AGGCGCTGTGGTTTGCGTGAACATCAGCGCCACGATAAAGGCACCGTGTTTGGAGGGGCCGGGCGAAATTAAAATCAATCACGGGAATGGCTACTTCACAATCTATTTGCATCTCTCAAGCGCCGTGGTAAGTGCCAACGCGGCAGTAGGGCGAGGCCAGCAAATTGGCGTTTCCGGGTCCACCGGCACAACTGAGAACGGTCCGCACCTCCATTTTGAAGTTCGGAAGCGTCAACAACTGAATGACGACATTTGCCCGCAGCCGACGAGTTGTATCCCTGTTGACCCCTACGGGTGGACAGGAACGTATAAAGATCCTTACACAAGGGCTGTCAACGTGAAGCTCTGGCAGTAAGACTGAAGGTCGCGTCTGGCCCCCATCTGTCGCAGCTTGGATGGGTGGGGGTCGCCTCCGAGTTGTTGCTACGCGGACTCTTCAAGTTTTTCGGAGGCGGAAGTTGCCCGGACGCCATTCCGTATGGAGGCGGCCAGGGTGACGTAAATTCGATTGTGTAAAAGCAAGAGGGTGTAAGTTGGCTTTGGCCTCACAAGCTAAAGCCACTCCCAAGAAGGAGACCTACACCCATGGCGAAGATAATCCCGATCACCGAACATTTCCAACATTTTGTGGCGGAGTTGCAAGAAAGTTTTTGGGGCGATTTGCAGGCGCGGACACAGCAGGCAGCGCAGAAGTTTTTTGATGGGTTGAGTGAGCGGCAACGCGATTTGTACATGGTGAGCCGGCGCTACGTGCGCTCCACCCAGCGGCAAGACTACCGGAACGGATATTACGCCAGAGATTTCGTGACCAAGTTCGGCACGCTGCGGCTGCGCGTAGCGCGCACTCGCAAACGTGGATTTCTGCCCGAGGTAGTGCAGAAGTTTCAACGCCGAGCCGAGGATGTCACGTTGCTGATCCGCGAGGCTTTTCTGCGCGGCATCTCCACCCGGCAAGTGGGACGGGTGGTGGCCACTCTGACCGGCGAAACGGTGAGTGCGCAGACCGTCTCGCGCATCACGCGGTCGCTGGACGAAGTGGTGGAGCATTTTCATCAAGCGCGTGTGGCGGACGATTACGCGTATCTGTTTCTGGACGGGGTGAGCCTGCGCATGCGGCGTCCGACGGGGCGCAAGCGGGTCCACATGCTGGTGGCCTACGGCGTGCGCCAGGACGGCACTCGGCATCTGCTGGCCTTTCTGCGCAGCCGGGGCGAGAGCCAGGCCGACTGGGAAGGCCTGCTCGAAGATCTGTACCGCCGCGGACTGGAAGGCAAAAAGCTGCTACTGATCGTCACCGATGGCTGTCCCGGACTGGCGGCCGCGATCCAGACCGTCTATCCGCGGGTGGGCCATCAGCGCTGCTGGGTGCATAAGATGCGCAACATTTTAGAACACGTGCGCAAGCGCGATTACGACGAAGTGAAGAGGGGAGCACAGGCCATTTATCGCGCCGACAGCCGGGCTCAGGCGCAAGCCGCGTTCCGCCGCTTCCGGGCGCGCTGGTCGCGGGAGTACGGCCCCATGGTCCGCCGTCTCGAGCACGACCTGCCGGAACTGCTATCGTTCTTCACCCTGCCCCGGCACTTGTGGAAGAAGGTGCGCACCACCAACGTCATCGAGCGCTGTTTCGTGGAAGTGCGCCGCCGCACCCGGCCCATGGTCTGCTTCGTCAATGTGCAGAGCGTGGACCGCATCATCTACTCCATCTTCCAGAGATTCAACCTGGAATGGAAAAACCGCACCCTCCAGCTCTTTACACAAGCCGCTTGACATCACCGCGGCCAGTCCCCCTTTGCTTTCAACGACTTAACCCCATATAATCCCCCACAGTACCGCTAAACCCCAAAATTGCACCATTCGTTGGGAACTGGATGCGCCATTCCCAAACGTTCCAATAAGATAGGCGAAGTCAAATACCCAGGGAAAAGTGTAGTCAAGAGCCGGGTCGGTTCGACCATGGCCATTCTGGGGAGTGCCACAGTTTTTGGACGATCTTCTTTGGACGAGCTTCCAGGTTCATCCAAAGTTAGGCCAAAACAGAAGCAAAGTTGCGAGTTGTGGGATAGCTCTAGTCGTTACATGTTGGCGCTATCTGCGTGAAACAGAAAGTCATTCTCAAGAGGCTCTGGCGAGAAGCCAGAAGCTAGGAGCTATAAGCGATCATGCGCAAGCCGATTAAGTACGTAGAAAAAGCAGTCGTCATCGCCGCTAAGGGGACTTGGGCCGTATTCGAACGCTTGAACAGCATCAAGCCGAATCCGTCGCCCACGCCGAAGTGGTCGGAAAAGCCGCTGCTCAAGTCGTACGAAAAATCGAAGCCGCCGCTCGGCTGGCCGCGGACGACCGATTCGCTGTGCCCCAAGTGCGTGCCGGAAATCCGGCAGCAGATTCTCGACGGGCACCTGCCGCATGAAGTGCTGATGAACGAGAAGGTCGGCGAGATCAAGGCGCAGATCGTCGAGCGCGACGGCAAGATCCTCATGGTGAAAGACTGCCCCGTGCACGGCCACTTCGAAGACGTCATGTCGATCGACACCGCGTTCTCGCAGCATCTGGAGGAAGTATTCCCCGGACGCGACATCGCGGCCCACAACGACGAGAAACTGCACCATCACGGGTCTTCTACGGTGAAATATGGGCGCGGATCGGTGCTGACGATCGATCTGACCAACCGTTGCAACATGATGTGCGATCCCTGTTTCATGGACGCCAACCAGGTCGGATTCGTGCACGAACTGACCTGGGAAGAAATCAAGACGATGCTCGACAACGCCATCACCATCAAGCCGCGTCGGCAGATGAGTGTGCAGTTCTCCGGTGGCGAGCCGACATTGTCGCCGTACTTCCTCGACGCCGTTCGCTACGCCCGCAAAGTTGGATACAACTCCGTGCAGGCCGCGACCAACGGTATCGAGTTCGCCAAGAGCTTTGAATTCTGCCAGCAGGCCGTCGAAGCCGGCATGCGTTACGCCTACCTGCAGTTCGATGGCATCGGCAACGCAGCCAACGCGCATCGCCTGGTCGGCAACCTGTTCGACGTGAAATTGAAGGCGATCGAAAACCTGCACAAGGCCGGCGTGGAAATCGTTCCGGTCGTCACGATCGTGAACGGCATCAACAACGAGCAGGTCGGAAGAATCATCAAGTTCGCACTCGACAATCCGAAGACGATCAGCTTCCTGAGCTTCCAGCCAGTCAGCTTCACCGGCCGCGACGAAGCAGTAACCGACGATCGCCGCGCCGCGCAGCGTTATACGCTGAGCCACCTCGCGCACGACGTAAAAAATCAAACAGGCCTCGGCGAACCGACCCGCGACTGGTTCCCGATCAGCTTCATGGGCACCTTCAGCGACTGGGCCGACCTTATGCACGTCAACGACGTGAAAAACGACTGGGGCCAACTAAGTTGCGGTTGTCACCCGAATTGCGGGACGGGGATGGCCGTGATGATTGATAAGGAAACCAAGGAAGCGGTGCCGGTGACCGCGTTCCTGCACGGGGATCAGCTGGCGAAAGATATCGCCAAGGTCAACGACGCGTCGCGCGGAAAGTTTCTGACGGGGCTGGGAATGGCGCTTTGCCTGATGAAGAACTACGATCCATTCCAGTCGCCGACGCACTTCAAACTCACGGATTTGCTGAAGAAGTTCGACAAGAACTATCACATCACGGGAAAGAATTACGGCAAGGTCGGTCCGGACCGGACGGTGGAAGACGTCATGAAGCGTCGTACGACGGACCGCTGGAACTTCCTGTTCATCGCAGGGATGTGGTTCCAGGATTTGTTCAATTACGACTTCCGGCGGACGGAGCAGTGCATTATTCCGTACGCGACGCAGGAAGGCGAGATTTCATTCTGCGCCTACAACACGGGAGTGGGATGGCGGAACATCATCGAAAAGATGCACATGACGGCCACGCTCACCAAGTGGTACGAAGAGCACGGTCGGCACGAGATTTTCGCGGGCGGCAAGAAAGTGAAGATGGAAGAGGAGCACGTCGACTATCTGCGGCTGCGCGAAGAGATCGTCACGACCGAACTGCAGCACGATCTCGACAGCAAGGGCATCGCGAAGAACGCTCGCGAGGAAAAGACGCGGGCCCGGGATTTGAAGCAGAAGCAGACTGCCGATGCGAAAGCCGAGGCGCGTGGGCCGCAGATCAACGATGAGGCTTACAACGCACGCATGGCTGCGATGTATCGCGAAGTCGTGCTGAAGGAAAAGCCGGTCGTGGCCGAGAACGGATTTATTCCGCTCGGGGCGCTGACCAAGCCGAATGGCAATGGGAACGGACACGCGGCGGAAGCTAAGCCGGAAGTTGCTGAGCCGGTGGCGGGAGATTGAGCTACTAGCTTCTAGCTCCTAGCTAAGAAATATGCGGGCCGCCTTTGGGCGGCCCGCTTTGTTTTGTACTGGCGCGAGATTGTCTGGGCGAAGAAGAATGCGACCACTGGGGCTGAAGCCCCGGACTCGTTTCTGCTCTGACGCGGCGCTGGAGCGCCGCTCTTCCACAATGTCGCCGGCAGTGGTTGCGCATGAGGTTTCAGTACGCGAGGTTTTGCCGGCAACGGTTGCGTATCAAGGATTCGGTACGCGACGGTTCAGTCGGCATCGGATCCGTCCGTGTTGGATCCAGCGTGCGCCGGTTCTGTCCGCGTCGGATCCGTTTGCGTCGGATCTGGCTGCGACGGTTGTGTTCGTGCTGGGTCCGTCTGTGTCAGTTCTCGCTGCGCGATTCTGCCTGCGACGGTTCTGTCTGCGTCAGTTCTGCGCGCGACGGTTCTGTTCGCACGGGAGAATGCACAAATGCATAGGAGTTCTGTCGCACAAATCTACTTTGGAAGTTGGGAACTCTGTCCCGCTGGGGGAGTCTTGTGTGGCGCGGGCGAGGCTGTCGAGGGGGCGGACTGGGCGTTGTAAATGTCGACCACGGCCGTCGAGATATCGACCGAAGGATTGGCCCAAAGCAGGGGCGAGTCGGGCCACGGGTTGGAGTCGTCCACGACGAGAGTCAGAGCATTGTCTTTGGCGTATTTGTCGATGATCGGTAGAAGTTTTTGCAGGATCTTCTGTACGATTTGATTCTGTTGTTCCGTAAAATCGTTTTGCGCATCCTCTTGGTTTCGGCTCAGAGTTTTCTGCTTGCTGTCGATCTGCCTGCTAAGGCTCGCTCGGACCCACACCTAGCGGGAAAGGGAGATCGCGGGCGGCGGGGTGGACGTTTGGAATGCGGGTAGGGCTACTCGGATGGTGGTGCCGGTTTTGAGAGAGCGGATTTCGAGGCAGCCTCCCAGCTCGCGGACGCGTTCGCGCATGCCGCTGATTCCGACTCCGGCGCTGCCGAGAGAGGCGTTGAAACATTGCAGCCGATCTTCGGGGATGCCTTTGCCGTTGTCGTCGACCTCCAGTCTCAGTTGATCGGTGTCGCGGCTGAGGCGGACGGTTGCGGCGGAGGCTCCGGAATGGCGATGAACATTGGTGAGGCTTTCCTGCAGAACGCGAAACAGGACGAGTTCGCAGTCTCTGGGAGGCCGTTCCATTTTCTCTGGAATGTCGCATTGCACGGGAATGCCGCTGCGGCGGGAAAATCCTTCCACAAACCAACGCGCGGCCGAGGCGATGCTGGCTTCATCGAGCAGAGGCGGGTGCAGAAGGTACGAGGTGGTGCGGACTTCCTGGAGGGCCTCGTCGGCCAGCGCGTTGAGATCGTCGAGAAGGCGGATGAGATCGGGGCGCGCGATTGCGATCTGGTGAATAAGGGCGATGGACATTTTCATGGCAGCCAGAGTTTGTCCGGCGCTGTCGTGAAGTTCGCGGGCGATGCGGCGACGCTCTTCGTCCTGCAGCGTCATCAGGTGGACAGACAACTGACGGAGGCGTTCTTCTTTTTGTTCGCGTACTCGGATTTCGGATCCGAGACGGGTGAGGGCTTGCGAGAGTTCTTGAGTACGTTCGTCTACGCGCTGCTCGAGTTCGTCGTGAGCCTGGCGCAGTTGTGCTTCCGCACGCAGGCGCTCGTGGGCCTCACTGGTGAGCGCGACGATGGTTTCGTTCAGACGCAACTGCTTGCGCCGGTTGGTTTCGCCGAGCGCGATCAGAGCGCCAGACACCAAGAAGCAACCAACAATGGCGTGAATCTGGGACTGTCGGATTACCGACAGCGAGTGGCGAGGATCGACAAACCAATAAATGATTCCGAGGAAGCCTAGGAGGCCGCTGGCGATCGCCGGCGCGTATCCACACACAACCGCGCAGAAAGTTACGGCGATATATAAGGTGACATAGAAGGCGACGTGTCCAAGAAGGGGATCGAGCAGCCAGCGGAGCAAGATGGCGCAGGCGCCTGCGGCGATCGCGATTGTGTAGCGGCCGATTACGCGATGGCGCGGAAGCGGCGTGAGGATTGTCAAAATGCGCGCGGGGAATATGCCTGTCATACAGTGTCACCACTACAGCAATGTGAGTTGAGACACCGCAGCCGGTACGGGCGTCACGGTGCGTTGGTTCGATTCGTGAACAGGAATACCCAGAGCCCTACTACAGAAGATGCGGGTGCAGGCAGGTCGGTTGTATAGGGAAGAATGCAGAATGGTCGGAGCCGATTCTCGCGGGGGTGGGAATTGGGGAACGCTTTGAGAGAGCAGGCAGCCGAGCGTTGCTCCGCTGTCCGGGTCTGAGACCCGAACCCAAACTGAATCAAAATCAAGAACAAGATCGAAATCCCCGCCCTGTCTCGCAGAAATCGCGAGACAAGGACAGGGCACCGCCGTGTTTTTTTCTTATTTCCTCTTCATCACTGTGAGCACGTGGGGCTGAAGCTGGTGAGGGCGTTGTTGGCGGCGGTCAGGACGCAGTAGAGATTTACGCCTGTGGAATCGGTGTCGTTGTAGAGCTGGGAGGACGACTGGTTGGAGTTGCCCAGCAGGTTGAAGTTGGAGTCGAAGGTCAGAGTGTCCTGGCGCTGGGCGGCATTGGTGAGTAGGCCGGTATACGTCTGCACACCGCCTTGCTTCGTGTAGTTCTGGACGTCGTACGTTTGCCACGCTTTGGTGGTCTGGTTGATGTCGCCGTTGGATTGGGTGATCTGCGAAATGTCCAGGGTCAGAGGGAATTGGAGGTTGTGGGTGTAGGTGAGGGTCGGCTGTCCGCTGGTAGCCACGGTGGTGGTGTTGGTGACGGCGCTGTTTTGATTGATGTTCTGTACGTACTCGGTGTTGGTGATGTTGAAGCTCTGGCTGTTGGTGAAGTTGACCCCTTCGGAAATCGTGGTGGTGACTTTTCCGTGAGAGGTATTCACGTATCCGGCGAGCGTGAAGTGACGGTTGGAAACGACCTTCACGGTTCCGGTGATGGTGTTTCCGACATTCAGGTTTTCAGTGACGACGGGCATCGGAGCTGTGGTCAGAGTGTTTTTGGTGAGAGCTCCGGTGACCGACGACGAACCGGAATCGAGATAAAGGAGGAGCGAGGCGGTGGCGGAAAAATAGTTGTCAGCGTTGAAGACGCTCAGGGAGACGGTGTGTTGCTGTCCGTTGCTGAGGGTCGAGGCGAAAGGAGTCAAGTCGACGCGATACGGAACGAAGTTCATTGTCTGCACGCCGGGGATGGGGAACCAGAGCCACGGGTCGATGCCTCCGGTGAAGATCCAGGGGAAGATGGGAGCGACGCCGGCGGGGGATCCGTCGATGGTGATTTCCGTTTCGCGGAAGCCCGTGTTGCCGCAGCTGAACAGTTCGCTGGAGACGTCGTTGGGAACACAGGTGTACCAGAATTCGTCGAGGTATTGGCTTTGCGCGTAGACATCAAGGTAGGCGTTCTGAATGTTGGTGGGCAGAGTGAAGGTGCCGGAAAGTGTGCTGGTGGTGGAGGTAAGGCCGACTGTGCCTCCGGTAGGCCCAGCGGAAAGAGAGAGGACCTGATTGGCTGTAACGGGAGCAGTCTGTCCCTGGGCCAGCGGGTAGAACTCGAGCGTGGAACTGGCGAAGATGATTCCGGTGTAAGTGCTATTGACCAAGTTTCCAATGTCGGCGGTGCCCTGCTGCGAGGTCATGAAGAGCGGGGAATAGTCGGTGAGATCACTCTCGACATGCCACGAAGGGCCAAGGCTGGGCGAAGGTTCAGCAGTGGTGCCGAAGTATATGTTGGTTGGTCCCAGCCAGAAGTTAGCGGTGCGGTCGTATTGGACGCCGGCGGTAACGTTGATGTCGGCGGTGAATACGACCTTGGCCCACGGACCAGGACAAGCGGCGGGCGGCGTGTAGGTGAAGGGATAAGGGTTGAAGTTGTCGAACTCCGCATTGCTCATGAGTTGCACGATGCAGGGCGTGGTGGAGGGACGGCTGATATTGGGATCGGCGGTGACGGTGTTGGATGATCCGACGACGTAAGGTCCGGAAGCGAAGGCTACAGGAACGAACGCTGCCACGACGAGAAGTGTGAGGAAAGAGGGGATGCGGCGAGACGGAGTACGAGACACAGGGGGAACCTCCTGAGAGATGGTGAAGCCGCGCTGATCGTGGGTTCTGCGGGGAACCTGGTGGATTTTGCGGGCAGGGAAGTGTTGCAGTTTCGGGTTCGGGGTGTCAAGAGAGAGGTGGAGCGAAGGCGAGTAGGGCGGCCCTTACGCATCCGGCACGGGGCCGAGCGTTGTTCGGCTTGTCCGGGTCTGAGACCCGGACCCAATGAAACAAGAAACAAAGCACATGTGACGAGAGAGGAGAGTGTGCAACTTTTGTGACACTGCCCTCACGCATTCACGCAGACGTGGGCCTAGCATCGGGATGGCCTCGGAGGGCGGCCTTTTTTCTGCGCGGTCGACAGGAAATATGGAAAGTTTTGACACGACGGTGACAAATGACGGGAGGCATGGGGGCTAGGATTCGGGGGTGGCAGGTCGGGGACTAGGAAGCCGAACCTGCACGGGCCCTTTTCGTTCGTCAGTTGTGGAACCCCTAATTACGATTTCAAGGAGAAATTTGCATGCCAAGTTCTGTTCGTCGCATCCTTACCCTCACTGCCTGCTGCGGGCTCGTGCTGATGTTGTGTGGTGCTGCCCTGGCTCAGTCGTATTCACTCAGCTATTTGGATTCGAATCAAACGGGAAAAGCCAAGCACGTCGATCCCCTGCTGCAAAATGCGTGGGGCCTGGCGTATGCCCCGGGCGGCGCCTTCTGGATTAGTGATGAAGCGTCCGGATGGTCCACTTTGTACGATGGAAGCGGGAATCTGCAGAGTTTGAAAGTGGTCGTTCCGCCATCCTCAGGGACGGGCCCTGGGTCGCCAACGGGCATTGTTTATAACGGGTCGACGGAATTCAAGATCGACACCTGGACGTCGGTATTCTTGTTCGCGACGCTGGATGGAACCATCAGTGGATGGTCGGATTTCGAGCCGAATACGACGCTGATCGGAGTACGCCAGGCAGGCGCCGTGTACACGGGACTAGCGATCACGAGCCACACTTCGGGGAACTCGCTATTCGCGGCCGACAACGCCAATAATAAGGTCGACGTGTATGACGGGAACTTCAACCTGGTGAAGTCATTTACCGACAGCACGATTCCTGCGGGGTTCGCACCGTTTGGAATTCAGGACATCGCGGGACAGCTGTATGTGACCTATGCCAGCACGACGGGCGGTACGGGTGGATACATCGACATCTTCGGGGAAGACGGCACGTTCATCAAGCGGTTTGCGCAGGGCAAACCGTTGAACCAGCCGTGGGGGATGGCAGTGGCTCCGAAGAATTTCGGAACGCTGAGCGGAGCGTTGCTGATCTCAAATAACACGACGACCGGCAACATTAACGGATTCAACCTGACGACCGGGAAGCTGATGGGCACGATCAAGAACTCGCTGGGGAAGGCGATCGCGATCAACGGACTGTGGGGACTTGAGTTCGGGGGTGGGGCGACTCTGAACGGCAAGACGAATCAGTTGTTCTTCACCGCAGGGCCCAGCGACACGAATGGGTACTTCGGAGTGATCAACTTCGTGAAGTGAAACATCGGAGAGCGTCAAACGGGGCCGCCTGAGAGGGCGGCCTTTTGTATTTGAGGGCTTAGGCGCCGCATAGGTACTTCCAACTGCGGGTTGAATGGGGTAAGCGGCGGCATCCGGCTCGCGAGAACGATTCCGGAAAGTGCCAAGGAGAGACACAGAAATCTCGAATCGGCCACAACCGGGAGACTCGGGACATCATCGACTGAATGGTGAGCGCGGCAGGACTCGAACCTGCGACCCATGCCTTAAAAGGGTCGCCAACCCAATTACAAACAACAACTTGCACGTCCAGCTTACTCCATGTACGACATAACAAAATCAATCGGATACGAACAAGACATCGGTCTGGGTGTCCGGAGGGTGCCCGGAATCCGGCCTCGAACAATGTCGCTTCGGTTTGATGGATGGATTTTAGTGCAAAGAAATCATTTTCGCCGAACCATCCAGCATGCTGATGTGACAGAGTCGCTGGCCGACGTAACTTATCGAACTTAACGGTACTGACAGTCCCTTCTTAATCCTCTAAGGAAACCCAAGGGAAGTCTTTGGCCAGCTTATCGGACCCAGATCAGACCCAAATTGGCCGATTCGGAAAGAAGCCACTCCCCTTCGTTTGGGCCGTTCAAACTTTCATTGATCTGGCGCAACTAACTCGCTTTTTGGGCTGAATATGGCCTTCTGGATGGACCAACACTTGACCCAATTTCAGAGAAAGGAATCGAGCTGTCAAAAAGCGCACGGATTACAGCTTCTTTGCTCCGAACAGAGCGAGAAGGAATACCGAGGTTAATGCTGATCCCACGATCGCAACAGCCTTGACGACCACTAGTGTGAGGGCGGTCTCCATGGGGGAAGTCATACAATCTCCTTTTTCTTGCATAACGCTTTTTAGCGTCAAAGGCGGATACAGAATCACTCCTTCAGTACCGAATTCCTACCGATAGCCACGAACTGTGTGCTGAAGCCCTTGGTTTGGGAATAGTCGATAGCGTGCTTCCGGATAAAGTTGGTAAAGAGCTTCGCCAACTCTTACCGCGAACCCTGCCACTGTCTGGTTGGCCGTTACCGCTCCCGACGTGCGAGTGAATCCCCACCACAGCCAGGCTGGTGTGCAAACGGTGGCGGGCGCTGATGTCACCTCTCTAAAGAGCCAGTTCTTGCGGAAATACCAACCACCGCCGATGAGATAGGTGCCGATCATCCGGCCGCGCAGTTCGTAACGATAATTTCCAGCGAGCGCGTACGGGTTACTGTTCCCGCTAAGACCGCTAGACTGTGAAGGTGCCGTTTGCAGCGGTTGCAGAACTGTGCCTGACGGATACATCCTGTTCCACATGAACTCGCCGATGATTGCGTCGCGCTCCTTGAAGTTATAGCCCACTCCGCCGACCGCACCCCAGCCCGTGTCCGCAACGTCCGAGGTCGAAGTGACAGGTATGTTCAGCACCATGGCCAAATTGCTGTTGATCTTGCATGCGCCAACGCAATCGTCCTGTGCGTGGAGAGTTTGCTGAGGCACCAGCGCGATCGCGGGGACGATGGTGCCTCTGAGTTTTGACTTGCGGATTGGCATTGTCCCCTCTAATCGGAGTCTCATGTTCGAATTCCGAGAAGGCACCCCCGGTTCGCCGATCTGCAGAGGCTTTTCGACGTTTGTCAAAAGCGGTCTAGGCATCGCCGAATACCTGCCCGAGGCCTCTGTCGAACGCCACGAAGGATTCCATCATCTCGTCTCCACAGAGCGGGCAAGCCAGCTCGTATATAACTCGTGAAGAATGAAGGGAGAGAAAGGAACCGCACGTCTCACAAAGCCAAAGCGCCCCCTTCATGTTGGGGCTGGTTGTCGGGCACTTGAGGCCAACGCTGACGAACATACAAGCGCTCCTTGCTTTTGTTAGCTGAAATGTCGGCAAAGCCAATGATGACCGCTAGCCGTTCTTCCAATTGCAATTTTGTCCCCAACCGCATGTATGCCGACAGCAGCGCATAGATGGATGAAAGCAAAGGAAGTTGAGACCGACCAGCACGACCGGAAGGAATTGATAGCAAAGTTCAGCGGTTGGCATTTCGTCTTCAGGACTTCATGCCGCCCTTTTATTGCCATGCAACAGCGGTGGAGAGAAGAAGCCGCCGTTGGGCTGCGACCTACCCTCACAGCTTCACCGGTCATCTGAAGTTTGACATGCAATCTCCGGCGACGGACGTCAATCTCGTTGCCTCGTGACGCTGACTTTGCCGGGGTGGGGCGGGATTCAGTCCTCGAGACGCAATACCGTCCCTTCGAGAAACCACGTCAGGCATTCTCGACTCGCGACTCCCTCGTAAGCATCTTTGACTGCAACCAATCTGAACCCCTGCTCGCGATCTCGCGAGATTGGATGCAAAACTGCTTCTTGGGAGAGTGACTCTGACGTTCAAGGATGCCACGGAGAATACTAGCTTGGCGTCGTGGTAGGCGGGAGCTGGCTGTCGAATGAGAACGGTTAAATTCGCCTTTCATTTCCGTGGCAAACAAACCCATAGCAGACGACGCAATGCGTTTTCTCGTATGGGGACTGCAACATGACGGACCCAACGACAATTCACGGTGAGGGAATTCACGTCGGTGATTGTTACGTCTGGGCGGAGATCTCCTATCTGGATTCACTCAGTGATTACCGAGAATACCTTCCGAAAGACGCTTCTCGCGAAAGCAGGGCAGACGAGGAATTCGTCACGCTGGATTCAGAGGCAAAGACTCATCGCGTTTTGTCAGCCATCCGTCGCTTCATAAGTCAGTGTCTGAGCCGAAAGGAGTAGGGTATGCATCTGCATCATGGTAGGTACTTTGATAGTCTGGTGCTCGTCGGGTTTCTTCTGTTTATTGCTGCAGGATCCTTTGCCAAGGATGCCAAGCTGCGCATTCAAGTGAAGCCCGATCAAGCGTATGTGTTCGTGGATGGGTCAACCTTCGGTCACGGTAGCCGCAACATCTCGGTGGCACCAGGAAAACACACGATCGGCATCTATAACTATGGCTTCAAGCCCGAAGTCCGCGAAGTTTCGTTGAAAGAAGGGAAGAATTCGGATCTGGACTTCACCCTGGTTGCTGTTCCCGGTTCCACCACCGGATCCTGGGGACGTCTTCAAATTGAAGGAACCGCGAGTGCGGCTGTCTATTTCAACGGCAAAACACCCGAATTCTTCGTCGGGCATGTGGATGAGATGAATAACGGCGGAGAGTGGTTTGCCTGCTGCACGCAGCAACTGGTGGTTCCGGCCGGAACTCACGAGGTCACGGTGACGGACGTGCACGCGAAGGAGCTATGGTCGGGTTCAGTCACGGTTCCGGCCAATCAACGCGTGATTCTTTATGTTCCGAGCGGCAAGCAGAAGGTGAAGGCCTGGCCCACAGGGGCGGCCATCAACGCGCTGCCACGATTCACAGCCGGTGTCGCCAGCGCGTCAATTGCCGTTGCTCCAGTGACAGGAAGTATTAGCGCCTCTCCTGCGCAGATTAATTGCGGTGACTCCGCTCGCGTGTCCTGGCAAAGCGCTGAAACTGTGCAGAGCGTGGTTACTGCGGATGCAGAGACCTTGAAGCAGGGCGATTCTACTGGAGACCTCTCCGTACAGCCGAAGAGGGCAACCACGTATCAGCTGCAGGCTTCCGGCCCCGGCGGGAAGGTCACGCAATCCACAAACGTCGATGTCAATACAACGGTCCAAAGCTCGATTGAGGCTTCACCAGCGGAAGTCCGGTATCGCCGGATTGGCGACAAGGTGCTGGAACAAGGCAGCGCAAAACTGGGGTGGAAGGCCACCAACGCCAACGCGATCGCGATTGATCCCTTCGGGACCGTTGCCGCAGATGGTACGAGAACGATCATGGCCACGCCGAAACAGGACGCCAACGGGCCGGTCAGCGAAGTCCAGACCTACACTTTGGTGGCAACGAACGAATGCGGTGGCGCAAGCACACAGACTGCATCTGTCCGAGTGATTGGTTCAATCGAACCAATCCCAGAAGTTCCGCTGGCAAGCGTGTTCTTTCCGACGGGATATCCCGACGCCAGCCATCCGAAGGCTGGGCTGGTCAAGAGCCAGCAGGAGGCTCTGGACCGCATGGCCGCCGGGTTCAAGAAATATCTCGAGTACGATCTGGATGCGCGGCTGACGATTGCGGGCAATGCTGACGTGCGGGATTCAAACGCCAAAAACAAGCCTCTCAGTGAGCGGCGTGCCAGCCTGGTGAAGGAATACCTGACGTCGTTGGGCGTTCCCGAGAACAAGATCGAAACCGTAGCCAACGGAGATACCCAGCAGCTGGATGCCGCTAACGTTAAGCTGTTGCACGATCAGAACCCGAACAAGCTCGCCAAACAGGGAACGTTTCAAGACCTGGTCTGGGCATACAACCGCCGGGTCGACATTGTGCTGCACCCGAAAGATGCGGTCTCGGCGCAATACTTTCCCGGCAATGCTCCCGAAGCCGACTTTCTCGCAGACAGCAATTGGCCAGGGCAGAAAGAAGTTCTAACGATGGCGGCCGAAAAGAGCAGATTGCCAAACGATCCGACGCCGGAGAATTAGCGTCCAGAGTCCTTCACATGGCCTTCGGGAGGAGTCTCAATCAATGACGGGGCGTAGGTGCCGATGCTGGCCTGGTCTGCACTTGCGCCCCTCACTTTTGAGCAAACCATCACCGCTCGGGCAGCACTCGCCAAAGCAAGGTCGAACAATCCTTCTTTTTCTCTAAAGCTCGTGAGGCCAAATCCATTCTTTGGCGGCAGGTTGCCTCACGTTGCAAAAGGACGGCATACGGTCCTGAAGTTGAAATGCCAACCTCTGAAGGCTGCCTCCACCTCCTTACTCTTGCGCTATTGAGCCTCGACTCTCTTTGCTTTCAATCATCCATGGGTCGGCCCGACGTCTCATGAGATTGGGGACAGGATTGCACGATGAAGGCTGGCTAACGATCCTCTTCGGAGGAGGTCTTCAGCAGTGAGTCTCATTAGTGACAGCATGGCCTTATATCGGGGAGACACGAACTGCAGAGGGTCGATGAAGCCTTGGTTCGAGCAAGACCAACTATAAATCAGGAGGAAACATCATGAATATTACCAAGCTGTTCGTATTTTGCGCAGTTGTTTTAGTGGGATTGGCGGCGTGCGCTCAGGATTTCCCGCGAGCAGAAGTCGCTGCCGATTACTCATACGGTCGCTTTTACCCGGTCGCTCGCGGCACCCAAAGCCTGAGCCTGAATGGTGGCGGCGGAGCGCTCGTCGTGAACGTCACCAACTACTTTGGAATCAAAATGGATCTCCAAGGCTACGGCAGCAATAACATCACCTGGACGAATCCGGCTGGCGGGGTCCTGAAGGCGCAAGGCAATCTGTTCACCTACATGTTTGGGCCGCAGATTAAGTTTCGCACTCCAAGATTCCAGCCATTCGCACAGTGGTTACTGGGTGGGGCGCACAGCAATGTGTATGCGAATCTGACGAAAGCCTGCGCGGGCTCATGCACCGCTTCGGGATCGCCAGCAGGGAATGCCTTCGCGATGGCGATCGGCGGCGGCATTGATATTCCCATCAATAAATCATTCCAGTTCCGACCGGTGGAAATCGATTACTTGATGACGCGCTTCACCAACCAGTTCAACAACTCGTCGCAGAACAACTTCCGGTATTCCGCAGGCGTCAACTTCACCTTCGGAGGGGGAAGCAAGTAACACCATCTCATTTCGCTGCGCATTTGTTCGTCGGTACGGAGTGATTGGGATCACGGACACACCCGGAGCCTAACTCTATCGCAAGCAGGTTTCGACGACCCAACCCATTTGTCGGCACATAATAGGAGAGCTTAAACTCGTACGACTCGCGAACAACAAGCCCGATTTTCTTCTTTCCCCGTCCAAGCTCCCCTCGGGCGGGGTTCTTTTTCGTCATCGAAGGCACTCGCTGGCGTCGCGCGGGTACCGCAGCACCGGGTGAAAGCGGCTCGATGGAACTGTCAAATGTGACAGGCCCCAGGCGACGGCCACACATTTAACGTGAACAGCTTGAGGCGGGCTGCTTATGCGTGCAAATGGGCAGCACGGGGACTCGGTACATGTGCCGTTAGCCCCGTATTCAGCCATTGATTCCGAAGATCCCGAAGACTTGTGGGCTTGGATGGACTCCAGCGCAAGGCGGGGAATGAAATGCTGTGCATTTCCTACAATGCCAACCTAAGCAATGGTCAAATGTTTCCCTTGGAGGTGGACAGCCAGGGCCGGCCGATCGACGCCGCCTGGCAGCCGATAGGCTAAACAACGACGTGCTGACCGACTCCTGAACTTTCGTTTACGCTGCTCGATTCGCCGAAGTGTTGTAACGACACCACTCTCATTTCACGGACATCCTGTCGGGAGCAGTCCAGGAGAACGGAACAATCCTGATCCGAATATCTACAGAGAACAGATAACACGAAAACAAAGCGCTCAAAGTCGTCAAGTTCGAGGATGGTGGCGATTCTGGCATTGGCCTCCGCCGTTCGTCCGAACCGACAATGAATCGCCTCACGGTGTACCCGCATGGCAGTAGCGTGGCCTCGATGAGGCATTAACATGCGAACTGCATTTTGAACTATCGTCCGACGAGCCCATGAGTGCGCCCAGTCTCGAAATACGGCATTCGCTTCAACGCAATCCTCCATCGCGGAGACGAAAGATACCTCCGCCGTTGTTTCATCAGCCGTCAATAAGAAGGAGAGCAGATGCAGATTCTCAAGGCTGTCTGCGAACACCCTGCAGAAGTCTGCGGCGGTGGCATAGGGCGCTTCTTCGATAGAGATGAGATTCGTTCGGGGCATGTTCAGCTTGTCTTTTCTGTTCTCCTTTGCATGGGCGCGCAGGCGGACAAGTTCCTGCGCTGAATCCACGATGCTTACGCTGTGCTACACGTCCTTAGGGCCACGACGAGGTCCATGGACTTGATGTCTGACATCTCACAAAATGTAATTCCTCTCGGTTCCACGGCCAAATCTGTTGCATTCAGGATCCCGAGATAGAGATTCGACTGAATATGGCGGTGCAAATCCTCTTTCGATGCCCATCGTTCCAGATACAGGATGGTTTCCTTCTCATCGTCCGCTTCAAAAACCTCAGAACTCAGGCACCCAGGTTTTCCTCGGATGCGGTCGACCGAAAATCGCAATAGTTGCAGGATCTCGCTTCGTTTGCCGGCGATTGGAATCAGTTCAATGAGCGAGAGAATCACTTTGTCACCTCTCCCGGAGGATTGTTAATGTGCAATTTCGTAACCCAACTTCGTGGACATTCACTCCACACCACAGACCATTGAAAGCAAAGCGCGTTGAAAGGAAACAAACACAGAACGCCCGCGCGTGCCCTGGTCGGCATTTCGTCTCCAGGACTGCATGCCACCCTTTCGTGCGCGGAAGATTGTGCGGCGCCAAGTCTTGGGACGTCGAAAAAGCGCAACAGATTGCTGTCGGCATTAATGGTGGACATTGGAATTCGGTTCCTTCGCACTATTGGTCAGTGCCGGAGGAACCATTTGACTGGCTGCAATCGAACGAGACATGGCCAGTCCCCTTAGCGCTGAACCCCGTTGCTGCGGGCTGGTAGTCGCTCTGATAGATGTCGACTATGGTGTGACCGACAAATCGAGCTTGAGCTTCCGAATGAATGTGCACCGGAAGAGTGAAGGAGTCGATATCTGCGAAGTCCTGGACGAACTCGACCTTTTTCAGGAAGAATGATGGCGACTTCACCAGCCGGCCCTCTTCGCGCACTAAGTTGCCGCTGCTAGCGTCAAGATAAAGTTGCCCCTTGAACAGGCCATTGCGCTTCTGACGCGGCTTGAGTCGATAAACGTACGTCGAGCGTCCTTCCAGGCCACTGGTTCCTGTGTAAGAAATCTTGTAGTTGTCCGATGTTATGGCAGTGAGCGCGGGATCATCCTTCTGCAGATGCTCGACCTCAGAGCTCAGCAAGCGCACGATGACATTGTGTTTTACGAAATTGTCGCCCGCAAAGCGGAGCGTTTTGAACACCAGAGTCTGCGGCGCGGAATAGCGTTTCTCCAGTTCATATTCACCGTATTGCGAAATGTCGGGCAGTTGAGCCAAGATCCGAATAGTCGCTGAATACGAAGCCAACCGCCCCGCCTGCATGGTGGATCGCATCTCAAAGGTCTGAAGTGCGGAGGCGGGTGTCAATCGTGGAAATGCAACAGGCTCGGCGATATCCGGCTTCGAAATTTCCCACTGGGTGGACGAGCGGGACTCGTCGAGGTGCTCCCCCACGTTAACGACAGCAGAATCCAGAGCAAAAGGCACGTCTTGGGCACGTGCTGCTGCCGCTAGCGAAAAGGATAAGCACCAGAGGCGAAGGGCAAGTTTCATGTTTGCCTGTTATCGGCGACTGCCGATGTGAGCTAACGCGGGCCTCATCCTTCCGGGCAAGCCGAGCCCGAGCGCTCCCTGGTCTAGATTGCAATTGGGCGCCCAATCATCCGGAGTGCGCTTCGGGCCTGGTAGATCATTGAAAGCAAAGGGAAGTTGAGCTATATCGACACGCCCAGAAGGGCCAGGAGCCAACTCCAAAGGTCGGCATATCGTCTTCAGGACTTCAGGCCGCCTTTTTCGTGTCGGTTGGGAATGTGCAGGCGTCGCATCGTCGTGTAGAGAGTGGACGGGTTCATGCCAAGGATCGCCGCCGCCCCGTCGGAACCCTTGATCCGCCAACCGGTCTTTTCCAGAGCTGCGACGATTTGTTGATACTCCGCTTCTTTCAGTGTGCGGATACTCACAACATTTGAGGTCCTCGGCATTTGAAGATTGAGCTTATCACCAGTCGTTATAATCACCGCTCGTTCAATGACGTTTCTCAATTCTCGAATGTTGCCAGGCCATGGGTACCGCTTCAGTTCGTCTATCATCTTGCTGGATACCCTGCAAGGACCCTTGCCCATCTTCTTCTCAAACTCTCGCAGGAATGCCGTCACCAGCAGCGGAATGTCATCCACACGTTCCCGTAGGGGTGGTACATGGATCGGAAAGACGTTGAGCCGATAGAAAAGGTCCTCGCGAAACGTTTCGTTCTTGACCCGCTCTGCGAGATTGCGATGCGTAGCGGCAATCAGTCGCACATTGATGTGAGTTGTTTTCGAGCTTCCCAGGCGCTCGAAGTTGCCCTCTTGCACCACCCGCAGAAGCTTTGCTTGCAACTCCACTCCCAACTCTCCAATTTCATCAAGAAAAAGCGTGGAACCCTCCGCGGTCTCAATGCGGCCAACCTGTCTGGTAAGGGCCCCGGTATAGGCGCCTTTCTCTCTGCCAAAGAGTTCGCTTTCGATGAGAGATGCAGGCAAGGATGCACAGTCGACTTTTACCAATACCCGGTCTCGACGCTTACTGCGGTCATGAACGGCCCGGGCAACCAGTTCTTTCCCGGTGCCGCTTTCACCAGTGATCAGAACCACCGAATCTGTGGTCGCGACCTGTTCGACTTTCCATAGAACCTGTTTTAGAGCCTCACTCTGACCGACAATCTCCTCATACCTGCCGATAACCCGGACTTCCTCCTGCAGATAATCACTCTCCGCCTGGAGCCTTTCCTTCAACTCTCGCACTTCTGCATACGACTTCTGCAGCTCTTCCTGAGCCTGCTTCGCCTCCGATATGTCTCGTGTAATCTTCGACGCCCCGACAATGCGCCCGGAGGCATCTCTGATCGGAGAGAGGGTGAGCGATACGCTGACTCGACTCCCGTCCTTCCTCACGCGAACTGTTTCAAAGTGCCGGGTCGACTCACCTGATTGCAAGCGTTTCAGAATTTCTGTTTCTCGGGTCCGCAGTTCCGGAGGAATGATGAACTCGACATCTTGTCCCACCGACTCCTCTTTTGAGTACCCGTAGATGCTTTCCGCGGCGGCATTCCAGTCTGTGATGGTTCCCTGCAGATCCATAGAGATAATCGCGTCATCGCACGATTGGACAATGGCAGAGTGTCGCAACTGCGCCTCCTCCGCCAATTTGCTCTCGGTGATGTCGATAGAAATGCCCATCAGGCGCTCGGGCTGGCCATTGGTTCCCGAGGAATACCTGCCATGCGAGCGCAGCCAGTGTATGGTTCCGTCTGGCCAGACCACACGAAATTCATGATTGAACTCGGTGCGGTTCTCCTTAGCCTTTTCCAACGCAACATGCAACCGGACACGATCCTCGGGATGCACCCGCTCCCAGAAGTCCTGAATCGACCTCTCAGGTGCGTCGGGTGCAGTTCCGAGCAGAGCGTGCGTCTCCTCGAACCAGACATTCCTGCCGCTTTTCAGGTCCCATTCCCAACCCCCGACTCGTCCGGCCCTCATCGCAAGTGAGAGTCGTTCGTTGACCACGCCGAGTTCTTCTTCCGCCATTTTGCGCTCGGTAACATCGATACCGATGCCGATATAACCGATGAAACGGCGGTCCGGATTGAACCTGGGCACACCAACATTGAAGACCCATCGATATTCTCCGTCGTGTCGTCGGAGCCGGTATTCCATTCTGAACTCCTCCCGACGATCAAAGGCCTGCGCATATGTATGGACGCATCTCGCCAGGTCTTCAGGATGAACCCTTTCCTCCCAGTTACTATTTCCGACCTCGTCTTCCAGAGATCGCCCGATAAAGTCCAGCCAAGGCCTATTGAAGTAGGTGTAGGCCTTGTCCGTTCCTGACATCCAGATAAGGGCTGGAGCCGTGTCGGCAATCAGGCTGAATCGTTCTTCGCTTTCGCGGGTCTCACGCAGAACGGCATCCAACATCTTCAGCCCTTCCGCCCGACGCCGGTCCGTCGCATCGCGAATGGAACTGACAACGAAAGTGCCAGCCTCGTTGGTTATGTGACTGAGGCTGATTTCCACGGGAACTTCTGTCCCATCTTTCCGCAGAGCAGACAACTGTGAGCCCATAGCCATCGGACGCGTTCGTTGATCTTCGAAGAAGCTCTCGCGATGGTGAGAGTGCTCAGCCCGAAGTCTCGACGGAATCAGCGACTCCACTGACAGTCCAATCAACTCCGCATGATTGCGACCGAAGAGCTTCTCCGCTTGCACATTGGCGACAACAATCTCTCCTGCTCGATTTACCACCAGCAAGGCATCAGGGGCAGCATCCAGCAGTGACTGAGACCTGACATCGACCCACTTCGGTGAAACAACATGCGGATCACCTTCGGGGTCAGGAGCTTGCGGGAGGAGCGGCGTACTTCCATCATGCGGATCGGACTTCATTCAAACCTCTAAATCAACAGACTCAATTCATCTGCGAGCAAATAGGCGTCTCTTCAGTTAGACGCCCGCTTTTAAAAGCGAGAGGAATGGTTCAATGCTGTCATTTTGACCTTGATCTAAGGAAGTCCTTGGGTGGAGGTGGATATTTTTTTAGGAGCTTGGTGAGCGATTTATCGAGGCTCTTTTCCTGTTCGTCGGGTGTGGCCGTGGGGCTCAGGGTGCTTACTGACGACGCCGCGCCACACCAGACAGTGGTTTGTCGAGTCATACATATCCACCGCCAACTCGCCCGGAGAGATGGTGGACGTCTGGCTCGGTGTCGCGTAATCGAAGGAACCGGCGTACCAACCTTCCTTGTACCAACCTGGACCGTATGTCCAATCGGCGTTGTAGAACGCTAATTGTTTTTCAGCGACTACTCCAAGTTGATATCCAATATAGAGATCTGCTGAGTCAGCATCGGCCTTGGTGAGATGGTTCTTGGCGAGTGTCGCCTCCAGCGCAGCCTTAATTTCAGTGTCCTTCACGTCGTCAACCTTCTGAGCCTCTTTGACTTCTACCCACTGGTAAGTTTTGAACTTCTTGAAATGTGTGTCGAAGGCAAAGTTGTAACGCACGTCCTGCGCGACAGCACTGCTGGCCGCCAGCAACAGCGACATTGCAAAAAGCGCGACTTGTTTCATGAGGGTACCTCCTCGCCACAAAATAGCTGGACATCGAGCATGGTCTCTGCTGGCCTCATCCCGCCTACGCCCAAGACTGAATACCCGTTCGCGTGCCAGCCTGCTCGGAGACCGCTCACTCCATCATCGTTCCAGAACCGAAGCGAGCCTTGCCCGAACCGGTCTGTTTCTGGAGACAACCCTA
Source organism: uncultured Acidobacteriaceae bacterium (assembly GCA_963788555.1). Classification (GTDB taxonomy): domain Bacteria; phylum Acidobacteriota; class Terriglobia; order Terriglobales; family Acidobacteriaceae; genus Sulfotelmatobacter. Next base: position 266,283 of record CAWBHM010000011.1, read on the forward strand.
GTGCCGACTCGAAGCCTGCACAACTAGGAAACTTCCTAAGAGTGTGCCTCAGAGCAGCAGAAGCAATAGGTTACGGACACTCGGCTGCATAAATTGACAGTTCCCCTTCGACTCGATCACCCGCCATAATCCGGAGTTGCAAACGAGAATGCCTCATGCAACGCATCGATTTAACGCCAGGCTTGGCCCTGACAATTTGTCTCTTTAAGCAATTCGTGAAGAATTGTCTGGCTGTGGCGGTTCTCGGACTGGCCACTATCGTCACGTCGTCCCAGGCGCAGGTCAGAAAGACAATTCTCGTGATCAATGAGTTCGGACAGGCCTCTCCCGTCTCAGTGCTCGTGACTAATCAGATCCGTTCAGCGCTGCACTCCGACCGGCGTTTTCAGGTCGAGTTTTACTGGGAGAACCTGGATGCGATTGATCTCTCGAATGATGCGCTGGATGAACAGCATCTTTTAATTGCCAAGAGATATCTCGGGCAAAAGCTGGACCTGATTGTGCTGGTTGGTCCGGACCCGATCCGACTCCTGGCGGACGGGTCGAAGGCGTTTAACCCCGGTATTCCGGTCGTTTTCTGTTGCTCCACTCGAGGTCAACCTGGGCAACCCGTCGTCGATTCCCGATCTACGGGTTCGTGGTTCCAATTCGATCCCGGAAAAACACTGGATGCTGCCCTCCGGCTGCTGCCGGAAACACGCCAAGTCTTCGTCGTCACCGGGCAATCCAGATTTGACAAGGGTGTCGCAGCACTCGCGAAGCCGGGGCTCACTTCCTACAAGGCTAGGCTTGATGTCACGTACCTGACCGACCTTCCGATCAAGCAACTGCAAGAAAGGCTGAGGCATCTTCCGAGCCATTCCATCGTTCTTTTTCTTACCTTCTTCAAGGATGTGCAGGGTCGGGAGTTCCTCAGCACGACAGAAGTCCTTCCTATGGTCGTAGCGGCCTCGAATTCTCCGGTATTTGGTGTGGTTGACACCTATCTCGACCGCGGAGTCGTCGGCGGATTCGTGGTTAGCGTAGAAGAGCAAGGCAAACTCGCGGGCCGCGATGTCCTGGAGATCTTGGCGGGGAAGGCGCCACAGGATATCCCCGTCGTGCAGGGTCCTAGTTTTTACATGTTCGACTGGCGCGCATTACGACGATGGAATCTAGATGAAGGCAAGCTCCCAGCCGGGAGCACTATTCTGTTTCGCGAGCCGACTCTTTGGAAACGATATAAGTGGACCGTGCTCGCGGGATCACTATTTATTGTGGGTTTGGCGTTGCTGATCGTGTACCTCTTGTACAAGCAGAGGCAACTCAAACTGGCGCGAAAGGCTCCAGAGCAACTGAGCGGCATGCTGATCGACGCCCAGGAACAGGAGCGCCGCCGGATCGCGGGGGAGATTCATGATGACTTCAGCCAAAGGCTGGTAGTGCTGTCTATCGGTCTGGAAAACGCCGCCAAGACCATTCCGGCGTCGCCTGACGAAGCAACCCTCCAATTGCATGCACTTTCGAAGGGAGCTGGCGATCTTGGCTCCGACCTTCACACGCTCTCGCGTCGCCTGCACTCAGCCAGTCTCGAGAACCTGGGCCTTACGCCGGGTGTTACTGTGCTGTGCAAAGAGTTCGCCACTGATCAAGGTATCGAGATTGAAGGGAAGTTTGACACCGTTCCTCGAACGGTGGACTCGGACGTGGCGCTTTGCATTTTTCGGATCCTGCAGGAAGCCCTTCGCAACGTTAAAAAGCACAGCGGCGCATCGAGAGCCCAAGTCATCCTCCAATTAGTTGACAGCACGATTCACTTGTCTGTGTGTGATCAGGGTATGGGCTTCGATCGCAAGGAGATTACAAAGAGCACAGGTCTGGGCATCCGAAGCATGGAAGAACGCGCACGCTGGTTGGGCGGGCACTTCGAGATTCAATCAGAACCAGGAAGTGGCACGAAAATCGACGCGCGCCTGCCGCTGCAACCAAAACGACCGGCATCGAGGGCATCCTGACTGACCAGTGCAGTCCTAGGCAGGGAGAACCGCGCTACTACGCGACTCTGGCAGTTCGTTCATACAAAGTGTGATGTACTCCGGGTGTAACCGAGATGAGCCCATTCTTGACGGCGAACAAGACCAGATCTGCGTTCGTCTTCAGGTTGAAAGCCGCCATGATCTGGTACTTGTGAAATTCAGCGGTTTTCCGACTCAGGTTGAGGAGCGCTGCTATCTCTTTCATCGAATAGCCTTCCGCGAAAAGCTGCACGATGTCGCATTGGCGTGGAGTCAGGTCCTTGGCAAATTGCTCGGCTCGCGATCGCTGCTCTACCCAATCCTCGGACCCAGCCTTCGGAGAGACGTAGGACTTTCCGTGCCACACCTGGTCGATGGCGGTCAGCAACTCCTGAGCTGCCGAATTCTTGAGAACGTAACCCACATCTCCCAACTCCAGCGCAACGGCTGCCAAGTTAGGATCGTCCTGCATCGTCAAAAAGACCAGAGGGATCGTCGGGAGTTGCTCCCGGATTCGGCAGGCAGCGTCAAATCCATTCAGTAGTGGCAGACCGATGTCGACGATGATCAGGTCAGGCTTCAGTCTGACGGCTTCAGTCACTAGCGCTCGGCCGTCCGTCACCGTGCCGACTACCACATGCGTTTTCTCCAGAAGCTCTCGGAGCGCGTCCAAGAGAATCACGTGGTCGTCGGCGATCAGAATGGACGGATGGGCCTTTGCAACCCACCGGGTCATCCTGCCGCCCGTGATGCATTTGTTGGGCATTAGCAATTTTTAGTCGTTCGCTCCGGTCTATGATGTGAGGTACGTCACAGGGTCCTGTGATCTAAATCACAAATGTCGTTTCAGCAGGCTCAACAATGCTGCACAGGCCTTGGCCAAGTATCCATTAGCAATCAGACGATGACCTTCAGCGCTGCTAGTCCAAATCTTATTTCTTCTTGGGCGGGTAATTCTTTAAGAGCTTAGCAACAGCCTTTGAAATGGTCTTTTGTTGCTTTTCTGGCTTGGCCTTGGGGTCGATGGTTTGGGACGCAATTCCTCGCCACACCAAGTCCTTATTGGGATTCTCATACATGTCGAGACCCAGTTGCCCGACATAGATCGTGGTCGTGGACCCGGTGGTTTAGTTGAAGTCATACCACCGCTATACCCATACCCGCCGCCGCCGTATCCAGACCAGCAACGGTGAACCGCGAAACGCCGCAATCCAAGCAGACCACAAGCGTTGAGAAGACCAACACACCGGGATTGGCAAAATGTTTGACGCCGGAGAAATGGATCACCATCTCGATGGTAATTCCGCCTGGCTGACCGATGCGCATAACGCCCAGGACCTAACACACCTCCCGCCACACAATCTAAGCACCCCAAAAGCGCGCCTGTCTGGTCAAAAACGAACACCTTCCGTAAGAAGCCCCATGAGGTGATTGCCTTGGAATGGAGAACGACAATGGAGGCTAAGTCAAAGTTGGACACCCCGAACTCGTGAAACCATCGTTGATCTCTGAGCCACGAACCGGCGGAACAGCACGTCGTAGTTGAGTGCCCCATCAGCAGCTGTCGTTGCGCACCGAATAGAACACCGGCAGTAGCAGTGCTCGCCGTAACCGCTCGCGAGCAATCGAAGGCTGCGCCAACGAGAGGCGTAATACCCCATTTCTCTGCAAAAGGAGTGGGGGTCACCCCTAAAACAAAAAGCCTTGGGGACGAGGGGCGAAGAGGCGCATTCTCCTATTTCCCTGTAGGGTGTTGGCCAGAAAGAGCCTCCAGCCCCTCGCAGACCTTCTGCCAAGCTCTCTGCGACAATCCGCTCAGCCAACAGTGCTCGGGTTAACTGTTAAGGTCTTGGCCAACTTACGAACTGCCATGGTCATCATGAGGCGGGTAGTGCCGGTCATCACCATGCTGATGCCTACCAGCGTGCCAATGACCCATAGCGACGAGACTGGCCACTGATTCCAGATCATGAAACCCAAAACCAGGGTTATGATTCCATCCGCTAGCATCCAGGGTGAGCTGCCTCCCGCCTTGCGCGTGGAAAAATAGGCGACTACATCCGCCAGTCCTTCAGCGCATAGGAAAATCGCCAGCACAAGAGTGAATCCAGCAACTCCCAGAGCCGGGTGAGCGAGCAGATAGGCTCCAGCCACAAGGTAGAACAACGCGACTAGGATCTTCCAAACAATGTGGCCGATGCCCTTGGACTGAGCGGCGTGAGCGAGTTGTGCCAATCCGTCAAATATTACCAACCATCCGATTATCATCACGACTCCAGCGGACGTGGCCATCGGCAATGTGATCGCCAGGACTCCGAAAATAATCAATATGATCGACAACACGATCGAAACTCGAGATATGCGATTCAACCCACCTTCCAGTACTGTAGCCATGGTTGCCTCCTTAGTTTGATAGCCTGCGGCGGTATCATTGACGCGTTCATAAAATAAGCGCCCTTCGGCGCCCTGTGAGTGACCGTTCAATAGAGACGGTCGCACGCTTCAGAGAATCACTGTTCCGTTCTTCGGTGCTAGGAACTTGGTGCTGCGTGGGCGGCGTGAATAAGCGAGCCCCCGTCCACGCGGATCACCCATTGTCACCGGTGCGCTGCGAGACCTGGATTCGAATGCACACCGCCTCCTAATATTTCTGAAGCCGAAACAATTAGGCTCCGCACATCAGCCTGGCTCCAGAAAATCCTAAGTCTCGCCCGATGTCTCCACAACTAGGAGAATTCCTAATTGGGACATCTTGGTGCAGTATGACGATTCGAGTTCAAGCCTGAATCGGTTCTCAGCCGATGGAATTAGGAATATTCCTAGTTGCTGCATTCCAGCATGGCGCTCATTCTGAACAAGTATCCCAGCTGCGAAACCCCATGATTCGTACTCGCATCTTGCTCGCGGACGACAATAGGCCACTCATGGAAGCGACAGCGAAGATACTCGTTTCATCTTTCGACGTCGTAGGTATGGCACACGACGGGGAGAGTCTGGTCTCCAAAGCTTTGCTCCTGACTCCGGACGTCATTGTTTCAGACGTCACAATGCCCATAATGACTGGGATCGAGGCCGCGCATGCGCTTCGAGAGGCTGGGCTAGCCAAACGGTTCGTGTTTTTGACGATTCACGGCGAACACGAATTTATTCGCGCTTGCCTAGCAGAAGGAGCATTGGGCTACGTTCTCAAAACTCATATGAATGATGATCTCGTTCCTGCTATCCATGCAGCGATGGCCGGCAAACTGTTTGTCTCGCCCGCTCTTTCGATGTCGGAGGATCTTCCCTGAACTCAGTTCCCCACGATGAATCGCTTCCGGTTGGCACCGCACAACCGCGGTAAACGCGGGAGGCGCATGGAATAGGAGAGGCACAGCATGCCAGCGAAAGCATCGGAGGCCGCCAGCCGTCGACAGAGGGAAAAATGAATAATATCGTTGATCATCCATTTTCATTTTTTGTTTTCTCCTTCATGGTACTTTGGTTCTCGGCTTACATCGGCGCCCTCACCCGCAAGAAACTGGGATCGTTAGACGAAGAAAGCCGGCAAGACTTCGGCGTTATCCAAGGCGTCGCCCTGACATTGCTGGGCCTCCTGATCGGATTCACCTTTTCGATGGCCATGAACCGGTACGAACAGCGCAAGAACTACGAGGAGGCAGAGGCGAATGCGATCGGTACGGAGTATGTCCGCGCGGGTCTGCTGCCCGCTGCAGATACGACAAGACTGCATGATCTGCTGAGGAACTATCTCGATCAGCGTGTGCTGTTCTATACCGCCCGCGATGCACAGGATCTTCAGCAGATCGGCGCCGCTACGGCCCAACTGCAGAACGAACTTTGGTCTGTCGTCCAGGAACGCGCTGTAGCTCAAACGACAGTCCTCACCTCCGTAGCCGCCACCGGCATGAACGATGTGTTGAACTCCGAGGGGTACACCCAGGCGGCTTATTGGAACCGCATTCCATCGGAGGCTTGGGTCCTGCTGGCAGCGATTGCCATAAGTTGCAACTTATTGATCGGCTATGGTGCCCATCGAAGACCCCCACTATTAATAGTTTTGCCCCTTGTGGTGTCCTTGTCCTTCTTTCTGATAGCCGACATTGACAGTCCGCGTGAAGGCGTGATTCGCATGCAGCCGCAAAACCTGGTCAGGCTCTCTCAGACCCTGCATGAACGCTAGGCTCACGGGAATTCCAGTTGCACGATCCCATCCCTCATTGATCACCATAAAACGCGGGAAACCCTGCTTAGAATGCCTAACAAAACCTACGCTCTCAACCGACAAGAAGGGCCGACCCAAGAAAATCAATGAAGGTTTGTGCACGCACTGGGGTTAGTGCCCAAGAAGAGCCGCGTGAGACCGACCGGCTCTTCTGCGCTCTTCGCCTGCTTATATTTTTGTACTTCGGCATGGGGCCGCTTGCAGCGACGACGCGCAATCGGTCTCAGCGTTGCGTTTCGACCGCCGGCGCGTGGTAGCCGACCGCCTGCTCCGGCCCTGCTTCGAACAATTCCGGATGCAGTTAGTGTCCCAGATCCTGCGGCGGCTTGTCTTCTTCTACCGGGACGCGGTGCGCGTTAGCGTAGGCGTCCTGGCGAATGCCCGTCACCTGCCAGGAAACTTTCACGTTAGGCTTGTCGGCACCAATGGACTCTCAATTGCCTGGGATTCTGGTGACGGTTGCGCTGCCAGAGTTTGTCACCCAGATATTGGTACCGTCGAACGCCACGCCGCGGGGGCTGCTGCCCACGGTGTAAGTGCCTACCACACCACCTGTGCTGGCTAATAGCTTGGTGACGGTGTTGGGGCCAGAGTTTGTCACCCAGATATTGGTACCGTCGAACGCCACGGCTAGGGCGGTGGAGAACCCAGTGTAGGTGCCGACTGTAGCACCAGTGCTGGCCAGCAACTCGGTGACAGTGCCGGTAAATCCACCGACGTTTGTCACCCAGATGTTGGTACCGTCGAACGCCACGCCGTTGGGGGCGTTGCCCACAGTGTAAGTTCCTACCACACCGCTGGTGCTGGCCAGTAGCTTGGTCACGGTATTGGATCCCTGGTTTGCCACCCAGATATTAATACCGTCGAACGCCACACCCACAGGGCTGGTGCCCACAAGAGTGGTGCCTACCACGGAACCAGTGCTGGCCTGAAGCCTGGTGACAGTATTGGATCCCTCGTTTGTCACCCAAATATTGGTACCGTCGAACGCCACACCCAACGGGAAGCCTCCCACAGGGTAGGTGCCGACAGTAGCGCCGGTGCTGGCCAGCAGTTTGGTGACGGTATTGGATCCCTCGTTTGTCACCCAGATGTTGGTACCATCGAAGGCCACAGCCGCCGGGTTGGTCCCCACAGAATAGGTGCCTACCACGCCGCCGTTACTGGCCTGTAGCTTGGTAACAGTATTGGATCCCTGGTTTACCACCCAGATATTGGAACCGTCGAACGCCACCCCGTTGGGGGCGCTGCCGACAGCGTAGGTCTGGTTATACCACTGCAAGAGTGCGGCTCTTGTTTCGCGCAGTCCCGGCCCACCGGATCCTTGCGCGCCCGAGCAGCCGGAGCCGCAGGTAACCGCGCCCGTCACATTCAAGCTGCCCGTGATGGTGGTGGTGCCAGTGACGGCGACGTTGCCTTGGAAGGATCCAGCAAGGCCGTCAGCCGTGTTCATTCCGACCACTGCCGCGCCAGCCGAGCTACTCGTCGAAACGACGATTCCATTCCCGGAGTTTACGTTGAAAGTTTGGGTTCCGGTGAAAGTGTTCGCGGCCGTGGTGTCCAAGCTGAGGGTGACGTTGCCGCCGGTACCACCACCGCTAAGACCAGGTCCGGCGGCCACTCCCGTGATCGTGCCACCACCACCACCACCGGTGATCGGTTGCCCGTTTACGGTGAGGGAGCCAGCGATGTTGGTAGTACCGTTGACGGTGAAGGTTGCCGGGATGGAATTGCTGCCGAAGTTCACCGTGGGTGCCGGTGTCGCGCTGGGGGCTTCGACATCCAGGGTGAAAAGCGGGGCGATCGTTCCGATGCCAACCTTGACGTTGGTGCACGGCGAATAACACTGGTTTTGGTTCAAGATGCTGCCCAGAACCAGCGCGTTGCTGGCCCCCACCACCGCGTTCGAACCGATCGCGCTGGCGTTGCTGAAAGTTCCGGAGGAGAATGCGGCGCCCGCACCCACCGCAGTGTCATTGGACCCGGTCAGATCGGTGAAATCGATCGTCTGTCCGGCACTGTACCCCATGGCGGTGTTGTAGTTGCCCAAGGTGTTCTGCGGCAGACTGTTCGCGCCGCTGGCGGTGTTGTATGCGCCCCCGGTGTTGTTGGACAACGACTCTACCCCGATCGCTGTATTTGAAAAAGGGATTCCCGAGGTCCCGGTTCCGACCACGTTCAGCGCGTGCAAGCCGACGGCGGTGTTGAAATCGGCTGGGAGAAAAGTACCGGCCTTCTCCCCGGCATATCCAAGAAACGCACTGTCCGCAGAAGAGGAACCCGATTCATAGGCGAACGCGTTGTTGGTGTTTCCCGAAAGATAGAGGCCGCCCGTAGCACTCAGCGTCGAGCCGGATATGGCTCCACTCGCTGTAACGCTGCTTGCCGTAATGGCAGTAAAGGTGTTGGTGCCCGTGAAGGTGTTGGTGCCCCCCAGTTGTGGCACTACCGATTTATCAATTGACAAAGTGCCGCTGCTGGTGATGGGCCCGCCAGTAAGGCCGAGTCCCGTGCCCACGCTGGTCACAGTACCGCTGCCGCCACCCCCGCCGCAGCCGGTGCAGCCGCCAGTCACAGTCAAACTGCCATCTATGGTAGTCAGCCCGGTAATAATCGTCTGCCCATTCACTTGGTTAATCGCGCCTGTCAAAAAAATCCCCGCAGGATTGACGGAGATGCTGTTCGAGCCAGACGTCTCGCTAATGCTTATTTGGCCAGTTATGCTAGTAGTAAGGCTGTTCACGGTGAACTGTGCCGGATTGGACGAGCTGCCGAATAGCACCGTGGGCGGTGCCCCATTCGGGGCCTCCACATCAAGGGTCGCCTGCGGCTTGGTCGTGCCGATGCCCACGTTGACACTGGTGCCGCCATTTACTCCCGTAATCGCGCCCAGAACGAGCGCATTGCTCTCTTCGACTTCAGAATTCGAGCCGATGGCGGTGGCGTTGCCGAACATTCCCGTCGAGACAGCGGAACCAGCACCCAAGAAGGTGTTGTTGCTTGCGGTCATATAAGAACCATCAAGGGCCTGACCAGCCAGAACGCCCATCGCGGTGTTGTACGAGCCCGTCGAGTTGGCGCTGAGTGAGTCATATCCGCTTGCCGTGTTGTTATTTCCGGCTGTGTTATTCGAGAGAGCCGCGGAACCGCTGGCGGTATTGAAGCTTCCAATGTTTGGAAATAGCGCTGCATTGCCGACGGCGGTGTTGTCATGCCCCGTGACGTTTAAGTAGAGGGCTGTGTTCCCAGCTGCGGTATTCGCGGAACCCTGGGTATTCGAGTAGAGAGCCTGTCCGCCGCTGGCCGTGTTGTAGGAACCGCTGGTGTTGGAGTACAGCGCCTGGCTGCCAGTGCCCGTATTGAATTGACCGGTGGTGGTCGTGTTCCCGGCAAACCCGAGAAACGCATTGTTGCTGGCGTACGAACCAAATGCAAACAGGTTGCTTCCAATCTGGAAGCTGCTGCCTGCCGCTACGCTCAGGTTCCCATTGATCGTCTGGTTGCCGGTGAACGTATTCGTGCCGAGAGTGGCGAAGGTGCTGGGAGAAAATCCCCCAAGCGTGGCTGCATTGACGTTGGTCAGCAGCGCGCCGTTACCATTGAACGACGAAGCCGTGATGCTTCCGCTAAAGGTATTGCTCGATGTGAGCTGGGGAACCACGCTCGTGTCGATCGTCAGTGAGCCGCTGGTGATGATCGGCCCGCCGGTCAGACCAAAACCGCTGCCCACACTGGTCACCGTGCCGCTCCCGCCGCTTGCTGCCTTGGTTTGTACCGAGCCATCCGGAAACATGAAGCCACCGGTCGAAGAACGAATGACGCCGTTCACATCGAGCGGATATCCAGGCGCGGTCGTGCCGATGCCGACGCTAACGCTGCCGCATGGAGCGCTGCAGCCGTTCGTACCAAATATGCTGCCAAGGACCAGGGCGTTGCTGGAGGTGACTTGCGCATAGGCACCGATGGCGGTGGCATTGTTGAGCTTAGTTTGCGTTCCGGAATTGGCAGTGTAGCCGACGAAGGTGCTGTTCGATCCCGTCGTGTTTACCGAGTTTGTGGGGTCACCTGCCTCGTAACCAAGGGCCGTATTGCCGCTGCCCGTGGTGTTGAAGTCGAGCGCCTCGAAGCCGCTGGCGGTGTTGGCGACGCCAATCGTGTTATCGAGCAGCGCCTGGTCGCCGTTGGCGGTGTTGTAGGCGCCGATGGTGTTGTTGGCGAGCGCCGCGCCGCCGCTGGCGGTGTTCTGTGAACCCGAGGTGTTGTTGGTGAGCGCCTGGTCGCCGTTGGCGGTGTTCCCGTTACCGATGGTGTTGGCGAGGAGCGCCTGGTAGCCGCTGGCGGTGTTGTACAAGCCCGTCATCGTAGAGTTGCCGGCGAAGCCGAGGAATGCGTTCTGCGTCCCGGCGGCGCCAAAAGCGAAGGCAACGCTGCCGATCAGGAGGCCGTTGCCGGGCGCAGCCAGGTTCAGGTTCCCGTTTACCGTCTGATTTCCTGTGAAGGTGTTCGCGCCGAGAGTAGCGAATGCGCCTTCTGCCGTCAGCGGCACAAAGGTGCTGTTGGCGTAATTTTCGGCCGTAGTTTGGGCGGTATTCGCTGCCGTAGTCGCGAAAGCCTCCGCGGTGTTGATGCCATTCGTGAGGTCGCTTTGGAACGCCACCACGCCCTGGTTGACGTTTAAGGTGACAGTGGGCGTGCTGCCACCGCCGCTCAGCCCGGTTCCCGCCACGACGGTCGTGATCCCGCCGCCGCCCCCACCGCCTGGGAAGGTTTGGTTGGGAGCAAAGCTGATGATTCCGTTCGGCGCAACGGAAAGCCCGGTCGGTTGCGGCGTGGCGCCTGCGGACCCGAAGAGCAAGTTCAGGTTTGCCGAGGGTGTGGCGCCGTCGACATTCAACGTCTGCCAGCGGAAGGTCTGATTGCTGGCGGTGCTGCCGTTCGAGGCCGAAGCGGTGAGATCGAGGGGACTCGACGGTGATCCCGTAGTCTGAGAGTTTCCAGTGGCTGGCAAGATCGCGCCGCCGCCCGCCGTAACTCCCGCGCTCGAGAACAGGTAGGTCGCGGAAAGACTTCCGTTCACGCTCTGGCTGGCCGTGAAGTTGTTTTCCAGGCCGAGCTCGGCCACGACGTTCGGATCGATTCCAATCGTGACGTTGCCCGCGAGCCCGCCGCCGGTCAAACCGGGATTTGTGGTGACACCGGTAATTGGGGAGATGCAAATCCACCCCCCACTGTCAGACCCGTTCCACAGGAGAATTTGTCCGACGCTGCAGGTATTGATCAGGCTCAGATTCAGCTTGCCCGTCGTGCCTCCGCCGACTAGCCCGCTGTTGTACGCAGTGGTTACGCCGGAGATTGTATTAGGAAAAGCCTGGCTAGATTCGAATGTAACCGGCCCGGTGAAGTTTGCGTTGCCGTGAACGTCCAGCGAGAACAACGGGGCCGTCGTGCCGATGCCTACGTTGGTGTTGGTGCATGGGGAGACGCACCCATTCGTGCCTGCGATGCTGCCCAGTACCATGGAGTTGCTCGCAGTGACGTCGGCGAATGCCCCGATTGCCGTGGCGTAGTTGAGACTAGGAGTGGTGGAGTCGGTCCCGGCACTCGTGCCGAAAGCCGAGTTGTAGTTGCCGGTAGCATTGAAGGTAAGAGCAGCAAACCCAAATCCCGAGTTGCTGCTGCCGGAGGTGCTCTGCTGCAGTGCGTCATCGCCGGCGGCAGTGTTCCGGCTGCCGCCGATGTTAGCCCGAAGTGCCTGCCAGCCAGTTGCGGTGTTAGATTCGCCGCTAACATTGGAGAAGAGCGCAGAGTAGCCACTTGCAGTGTTGTTTATGCCGGTCATCTTGCTATTCCCTGCAAAACCAAGAAAGGCGTTGCCCTTGCTGTAAGTGCCAAACGCGAACGAGTGTTCGCCGAGATCGAAAGCTTTCGCCGCGTTGATTGTCCCATTCACATCCAGCGTGGTAGCGGGCTTGGTGGTGTTAATCCCTACAAGGGCCGACGAGCCGCTGCCGGTTTGAAACAAGACGGAATTCACGATGTCGCTGCTGGCGTCCCAGAGGGGAACGTAGCTCGTTGTGCCTGTGCCAGTCACGTCGGGGTTCGTAGGAGCGGCTATTGATGACGCATTTGCGCGTGGTGCTGAAACAGATTCAGCGGCGCTTTGCGCGCCCGCTGAGACGGCCGGGTTCGCCAGCACAAAGGCCGAAGGCGGAAGCCCGCCGATGGTTTCCGCGTCGCCAGCCTTGAAGGCATAGGGAGCGCTCACCAGCAGCACGCGTGTCTGCTCGGCCTGTCCCGAGACCTGCACGCCCACCCAGCGCGCTTCCACGGATGTGAACAACTCGGGCGGCAGCCCGTCGGGCTTGGTCGAGCCCAACAGAGCCGTGTAGTGGCCGTGGCTGTCGGCGGTGACGTTCTGTGTCTCCAGCCAGAGCGGAGCTCCGCCGGTCTGCTCTCCGTAGAGCGCAAAAGTGACGCCGACCACGCCGGTCAGCGGATTGCCGTTGAGGTCTTTGACCACGCCTCCGAAGCGCAGCAGCCGAGGCAAAGCGGACGGAGTTGCAGTTGAGGTCTGCGCCATAGCGGATGTGGCCAGCGACAAACAGAGGGACAGACAAAGGGCAAGCGACAGAGCTGCGAAGCGGCGGTTCATAACGTTCCTCCCCGAGAAACAGAAAAGTTAGTTTTCGCTTCAAGTCGGCAACGAGTGCACTCTTCCGCGTTGCCGCTACGGAATCACCCGGAAAGACACATTGCTATTGAGCGTGCGGTGCGGCGTCGTCACCTTGACCTTGCCGGTGGTGGCGCCGGTGGGTACTGTGGTCGTGATTTCAGAGCCCGAGACCACGGTGAACGTCGCTGCGGTGCCGTTAAACGTGACGCTGGTCGAGCCTGTCAGATTGGTTCCCAGAATCTTTACCACCTTTCCTACTTTGCCGGAGGTGGGCCGAGTTTCCACAAACGGGCCCAGACCGACAGACAGGCTGAAGACAGTGCCAAATGCGCCAGTCCCGCCTAGTGAGGTTGTCCCGTAGAAGACTCCATTGGTGTCTTGCACAAGCGGCGCGCTAGAGTTTTGTCCGTCTGTGCAGTTAGTTTGCGTGCAAAAGCTGTAAAGCGTAGTCAGCGTGCCGGCTGGGATGATTTTGAAGACAGTGCCGCCGTTGCCTAATCCCCCTAGGTAAGTGGTTCCGTAAAAGTTCCCATCGCTGCCCTGGACTAGCCCTGCTTTAGGGTTCTCGCCGTCTATGGCATCGAAGCTATGCAGCGTCGTCAGCGTGCCGGTGGAAGTAATTTTGAAGATTGTTCCAAAACCGTTGGCCCCGCCAAAATACGTGGTCCCGTAGAAGTTTCCATTGGTAGCCTGGACCAGCCCCGCTATGGGGGCTTCGCCGTCGGCGCAATTGCTTTGGGCACAAAAATTGTAAAGGGTCGTCAGGGCGCCACTCGTTGTGATTTTGAAGACTGTACCGCCGCCGTTGGCTCCGCCTAAAGAGATTGTTCCGTAGAAGTTCCCATCGCTGCCTTGGATCAGGGTCCCATAGGGTTGGTTGCCGTCTGTGTTGTCGAAGCTATGCAGCGTCGTCAGTGTGCCGCTTGGCGTGATTTTGAAGACCGTGCCATAGCCGCCACTGCCGTTGATCCCGCCAGCGACCGTGGTCCCGTAGAAGTTGCCGTCAGTGGCCTGGACCAGGCCCGTCGAGGGGGCTTGCCCGTCCGTGCAATTGGTTTGGGCGCAAAAGCTGTAGAGCGTCGTCAGCGCGCCGCTCGGGGTGACTTCGAAGACGGTGCCATCGAGGAAGGCCCCGCCAACCAACGTTGTCCCGTAGAAGTTTCCGTTGGTGGCCTGGACCAGCCCAGCGACGGGTGAGTAGCCGTCCGTGCAACTCCCGCCACAATTGGTAAAGCTGTATACAGTTGTCAGCGTGCCGCTCGGGGTGATTTTGAATACCGTGCCCCCGCCGTTGGCCCCGTTACCGCCGGTTGTCCCGTACAAGTTTCCATCGGTGGCCTGGATCAGTCCCGCGAAGGGGGGTGCGCCGGCCGCGGCGTCGAAGCTGAACAGCGTGGTGAAAGTCTGCGCCGATATTGAGACAACCAGAGACAAGAATCCGCTGAACACGCAACCAATGCGAAGAGTCTTCATATTGATTTACCCCGTTTCTAGATTGAATAAAGTGTCTGGATCACACCGCCAGCGTCATCGAGCTTTCCTTAACGGACTTCAAGTTTCCGGGAAGGAACGCCGGGCAGAAGCCTGTGAATGCAACAGTTAAGCCCTGTCATCTTCTTAAAGCGAAATTCGGAGGAGAACTGGCCCATGAAAACGAAAGTTTCTTGATCTCTGTGCCAGATAGTGAGAAACTTCTGCGCGTGAACGACAAAGTCTTGTTTTTTCAATAAGTTGACAGATACTGACTGCGGCCCGGTTGCTGCCCAAGAGATTGGGCAGAGTTCGGAGGCTAGTTGTCGGAACAGCCGAAAAATGTCAGCACGTTACTGGCGAACTGGTACGCGGGCGACGATGAGGCCTTGCGAGCCGCGGTTCCGCTCGTCTATGACGAGTTGCGGCGGGCCGCGCATCATTATTTGCGGAACGAGCGCCCCGGGCACACCCTGCAAAGCACAGCGCTGGTACATGAGGCGTATATGCGCCTCGAGAAACAGGGCGCAGCCCACTTCCAAAACCGAGCCCATTTTCTGGCCATCTGTTCTCAGTTAATGCGGCAGATTCTGGTCGAGTACGCGCGCAACCGCAACGCCGCCAAGCGCGACGGCGGATATCGCCTGACACTCGATGAGAGTCTTGCGTTCAAGATGCCGAGCGTGGACATGGTCGCCCTCGATGACTCTCTCAACGAACTGGCCAAGCTGGATCCGCAACAGTGTCGCATTGTCGAGATGAGATTCTTCGGCGGCCTTTCCATTGAAGAAACCGCGGACGCCCTGAATCTCTCCCCCACTACGGTGAAAAGGCACTGGGCTACGGCAAGGCTCTGGCTGCATCACGAGATGAGCAAGGAGCACGGGGCATGACGCCCGAACGCTGGCAACAGATTCGCGATGTGCTGGCGAAAGCGCTGGAGGTGGCGCCGGGGGAGCGTTCCGCGTTTCTGAATCGCGCTTGTTCGTCCGATCAATCTTTGCGGCACGAAGTGGAAACGCTGCTCGCTTCCAGCGACGACGTGCGCTCCAGCTTCCTGCAGTCTCCCGCGCCGCGAGTCACGCTCGCTGCCGGCACCAAGCTCGGCGAGTATGAGGTGAAGTCTCTCGTCGGCTCCGGCGGCATGGGCGAGGTGTATCGGGCCCGCGATTCGCGGCTGGGGCGCGATGTCGCCATCAAAGTCCTGCCGTCTTCGCTCTCCGCCGATCCCGACCGTCTCCGGCGCTTCGAGCAGGAAGCACGGGCGGCGGCGGCTTTGAACCATCCCAACATTCTTGCGGTGCACCAGATGGGCACGCACGAAGGTGCGCCGTATCTGGTTTCGGAGCTGCTGGAAGGAGAAACGCTCCGGGAGCAAATCAAGCTCGGCCGCATAGTAGTACGCAGAGCGATTGATTACGGAGTTCAGATTGCGCGCGGGCTGGCGGCAGCCCACGAGAAAGGGATCGTGCATCGTGATCTGAAACCGGAGAATTTGTTCGTCACCAAGGACGGCCGGGTGAAGATTCTGGACTTCGGGCTGGCGAAGCTAACGCAACCGCAATCCAGTTCGGGGTCCAGCGCGCTGACGCTCACCGAGGGGACGGAAGCGGGCGTGGTGATGGGCACGGTGGGCTACATGGCGCCAGAGCAGGTGCGGGGACAATCGACCGACCATCGGGCCGACATTTTCGCCTTCGGTGCGATTCTGTATGAAATGCTGGCCGGCAAGCGTGCGTTTCAGAAGCCGACGTCGCCGGAGACGATGAGCGCGATTCTGAACGAAGATCCGCCTGGCATTTCACAGGTCACCACAAATATTCCGCCAGCGATGCATCGGGTCGTGCATCGTTGCCTGGAAAAGAACCCGGAGCAGCGTTTTCAATCCGCATCCGATCTGGCGTTTGCTCTGGATGCGCTGTCGGATTCCGGAGGGTCGTCCTCTTCGACCAGAGCTAAGGACGTCGTAACGGGTGCGGCGATAACGTGGAAGGTGATTGTTCCTGCAGTGGCGATTGGGCTGCTGTTGTCGGTTGGTGGTTACTTCTATTTCAACAGCAGGCCCAAACTCACCGACAAGGACACGCTTGTCCTCGCCAATTTTGCCAACAGCACGGGAGATGCGATCTTCGATGACACCCTCAAGACGGCGCTCACCGTCTCCCTGCAGCAGTCGCCCTTCTTGAGTGTCCTCCCGGAGAGTACTGTGGCGAAGACGTTGCAACTGATGACCCGACCAGCCAGCACGAAACTTACTCCAGAGGTAACTCGCGAGCTCTGCCTGCGGGCGGGAAGCAAAGCTTACATCGCCGGATCGATTGGCAGTCTGGGTAGCGAATTTGTGGTCGGTTTGAAGGCTATCAACTGCCAAAGCGGAGACACGCTGGCGCAAGAGCAGGTAACCGCGGCGTCCAAGGAGAAGGTGCTGGACGCGCTGGGTGAGGCGGCATCCAAACTGCGCGGTGAACTTGGCGAATCGCTGGCTACGGTGCAGAAGTTCGATGTTCGGCTCGCGGAGGCCACCACGTCTTCGCTCGAAGCTCTGAAAGCGTACGGCCTAGGCTGGAAGGCTCGTAACCAGAAAGGTGAAGCAGCAGCCCTCCCTTACGATCAACGAGCCATCGAGCTTGATCCGAATTTTGCCATGGCTTACATTGCGGTGGGAAACCTCTACGACACTCTCGGCGAGATAGAGCGGGGCAGAGCGTACTACACAAAAGCTTTCCAGTTGAGAGAACATGCCAGCGAACGGGAAAAGTTGATGATCATCGCCGACTACTACTTTTGTGTGACCGGAGAACTGGATAAGGCGGCCCAGATATATCAGGAGGAAATTGAGATCTACCCGCGGGAAGGCGTAGCGTACCTTCACTTGAGCGCAGTGTTTGCCGCACAGGGGCAGTATGAGCGAGCTACGGAGACCTTGAGGCAAGGCATGCAAGGCTTGCGCATTGCGCCGGATGCTGTAACTGAGTACGCACTCCTCCCCGGATTGGCTCTTGCACAGCAGCGTTTCGAGGAAGCGCGGGAGGTTATCCACGAGACGCAGGCGCGAAAACTGGATAATTACCAATTCCACACCACTCTCTACGGGCTTGCATTTCTCGGGGCCGACGCCGCGGCGATGGCGGAACAGCAGCAGTGGTTTGTGGGCAATCCCGACTACGAGAATGCGGGTCTTGCGCTCGCCTCCGATACCGAGGCGTATGGCGGACATGTGGGCAAGGCGCGGAAGCTGACCAAGCAGGCCGTGGACTCCGCCGTCCAGGCGGACAGCAAGGAAAACGCGGCAATATGGCGGGCGATCGCTGCTCGATGGGAAGCCGCTTCCGGCAAGCCTGCGGAAGCACGCCTAGCGGCGGCAGAGGCTTTGAAGCTTGCTTCCACAAGTCAGGGCGCGGAGATCGAAGCCGCGCTTGCGTCTGCAATGGCGGGTGATACGGCAAGAGCCGAATCCTTGGCGCATGACTTAGGGAGACGCTTCCCCCTGGACACCCAGATGCGGTCGCTTTGGCTGCCCGCTATTCAGGCGCAATTGGCGCTGGACAGAAAGAACCCGACCCTAGCCCTAAATGCCCTAGAGGCTAGTTCGGCTATCGAGTTAGGGCAAACCCAATTCGTCAACAATCTTTCCTGCCTCCATCCGACGTATATTCGCGGACAGGCATACTTGGCGGCGGGACAGGGCAGTGCCGCTGCCGCCGAATTTCAGAAGATCATCGACCATAGCGGCATCGTCTGGAACTGCTGGACGGGAGCGTTGGCGCATCTGGGTGTGGCTCGCGCCAACGCCTTGCAGGCGAAAACTTCGCAGGGCACGGATGCCGATGCCGCCCGCACCCGGGCACTCGCCGCCTACAGAGAATTCCTCACCCTCTGGAAAGACGCCGACTCTGACATCCCCATCCTGAAACAAGCCAAGGCCGAGTACGCGAAGCTGCTTGAAAACTCCTGAGGATTGAGGCGCACGACGACTCCGATGACGCCCGAACGCTGGCAACAGATTCGCGATGTGCTGGCGAAAGCGCTGGAGGTGGCGCCGGGGGAGCGTTCCGCGTTTCTGAATCGCGCTTGTTCGTCCGATCAATCTTTGCGGCACGAAGTGGAAACGCTGCTCGCTTCCAGCGACGACGTGCGCTCCAGCTTCCTGCAGTCTCCCGCGCCGCGAGTCACGCTCGCTGCCGGCACCAAGCTCGGCGAGTATGAGGTGAAGTCTCTCGTCGGCTCCGGCGGCATGGGCGAGGTGTATCGCGCCCGCGATTCGCGGCTGGGACGCGATGTAGCGATCAAGGTTTTGCCGTCTTTGCTCTCCTCCGATTCCGACCGCCTGCGGCGCTTCGAGCAGGAGGCGCGAGCGGCCGCGGCGTTGAACCATCCCAACATTCTTGCGGTGCACCAGATGGGTACGCACGAAGGTGCGCCGTATCTGGTTTCGGAGCTGCTGGAAGGAGAAACGCTCCGGGAGCAAATCAAGCTCGGCCGCATGCCAGTGCGCAAGGCGATTGATTGCGCGGTGCAGATCGCACGCGGACTGGCCGCGGCGCATGAAAAGGGAATTGTGCATCGCGATTTGAAGCCGGAGAACCTGTTCGTCACCAAAGACGGTCGGGTGAAGATTCTGGACTTCGGGTTGGCGAAGCTGATACAGCCGCAGTCGGGTTCGGAGCACGACGCAGCCACGCTCACCGAGGGCACCGAACCGGGAGTCGTGATGGGCACGGTGGGCTACATGGCGCCGGAGCAGGTGCGGGGACAATCGACCGACCATCGGGCCGACATTTTCGCCTTCGGTGCGATTCTCTACGAAATGCTGGCTGGCAAGCGGGCTTTTCAGAAGCCGACTTCACCGGAGACCATGACAGCGATTTTGAACGAAGACCCACCGGCAATTTCGCAGGTCACCACAAATGTTCCGCCGGCCCTGCAGCGGGTGGTGCATCGATGTCTGGAGAAAAATCCGGAGCAACGCTTTCAATCCGCATCTGACTTGGCATTCGCTCTGGAAGCGCTGTCGGAGACTTCGAGCTCCGCCGCGGCATCACCCGAAAAAGGCGGGCGCATGCTATCCAAGCTCTGGCCAGTTGCGGTCGTAGTGGCAGCGGCGGTTGTCGGCGGGCTCCTGCTTCGCGTTCGTACGTCGCTGCATCCCGAAACGAAGCATGAACTGGTGGAGAGGCAACTAACAGCCAACCCACCGGAGAACAGCGTGAACTCCGCTGCCATTTCCCGTGACGGTAAGTATCTTGCTTATACCGACTTCTCAAAGAAGCTGAATCTGCTTGCGATCGACGGTGGGGAGCTTCGCCAACTACCGTTGCCCGCCCAGTACAGTGTGGTCAGCTGGTTCCCGGACGGGAACCATTTACTGCTGAACGGCGGCGATCTTTGGAAAGTGTCGACGTGGGACTTCAGTCTGCGAAAGCTCTGGGCAGGAGTCGCGGGGAACGTAGCGTTGTCGCCCGACGGGTTACACATCGTAGTTGCGGCGGAGGACCGCGAGCTATGGCTGATGGGAGGTGAGGGCGAGGAGCCGCGCAAGATTCTTGCGGTCGGCGCTCAAGAATTTCTATACGGCATTGCCTGGTCGCCGACCGGGCAGCGTCTCGCCTATATACGCAGCCACGACAGTCCGTCAGAGAGAAGCGACGCCGTTATCGAAACCTGCGATCTGACCGGTGGCTCACGCACGGTGGTGTTATCCGATCCAGACCTGTTGAATGAAGACGGAGAAGCGGGCATTGCGTGGCTGCCCGATGGGCGGATCCTCTACTCGAAGAATTCCACTACTGCGGAGTCGGATCTATGGGCAATCCGGGCAGAGCCAGCCTCTGGGCAACGAACCGGTCCCCCGACGCGCGTTGCCGGTTGGAAGAATTTCACCGCGTTGGATCCTCAAGCAAGTTCCGATGGCAAGCGCCTCATTGCAGCCAGGGCACGCATCGAAGCCGGAGTCTACCTCGGCAATCTTGCCATCGGAAACAAAGCCTTTAATCCGCGACGTTTCACACTCGACGATTGGTACGACTACATTACGGCCTGGACTAAGGACAGCAAGGCGATTCTTTTCTCTTCGAAACGCAACGGGCGGTGGGCTATCTTTGAGCAAAGGCTTGACGCATCCTCACCCAAGAGTCTGATTGCGGGGCCGGAGAGCTACACATCGCCCATATTGAGTGGCCAAGGAACACTTCTATACACGGTGAAGTCGGGGTCATCGCCGCCTACGTTTCGTCTAGTGAGCTCGCCTGAAAACGGTGGGGCTCGGTCCACGCTCATGACGGGGAGGTACACCTACGCTTGCGCCTCCTCGCCCTCGTCCTCTTGTGTCGTGGCAGAAATCAAAGACCAACAATTAATCTTCTCCCATCTTGATCCGCTGAGAGGCAAAGCGGAGGAGATTGGCCGGGTTGCCGGATATCAATCATCCGACCCGCGCTGGGATCTGTCGCCCGATGGTACCAGGATCGCGATCATAGATCCTTCAGAAGAAAAGGGCGAGGTCAAGATTTTGAGGTTGGCAGACCGACAGGTTACGGTGCTGCCCATCCGGGACTGGAAATGGCAGTTCTTATCGGTAATCAGCTGGGCGGCAGACGGGAAAGGAATGTTTGCACAGGCGCAAAATTCCTTGTCCGTTGCGCTGATTTCCATCGACGCCAATGGCAACCAGAGAATCTTGCAGCAAGTACCTGCGGGATCGACTTGGATCGCAGATATTGTGCCGTCCCCGGATGGACGATCCCTCGCTCTCACCAAGAGAACATACCTAGAGGACGTGATGCTGGTGGAAAATTTCTGAACTGTCGGGCCGTGGGTTCGCAGGACTTTAATGACGCCCGAGCGCTGGCAACAGATTCGCGATGTGCTGGAGAAAGCGCTGGAGCTGGCGCCAGGGGAACGCTCTGCGTTTCTGAATGGCACTTGTTTGTCCGATCAATCTTTGCGTTTTGCGAGGAGGTCGAAACCCTCCTTGCCTCCAGCGATGACGTGCGCTCCAGCTTTTTGCAGTCCGCCACTCCGCGAGTCACGCTCACACCGGGCACCAGGCTCGGCGAGTATGAGGTGAAATCTCTCGTCGGGGCTGGCGGGATGGGCGAGGTGTATCGGGCCCGCGATTCGCGGCTGGGGCGGGATGTCGCCATCAAAGTCCTGCCGTCTTCGCTCTCCGCGGATTCCGACCGGTTGCGGCGCTTCGAGCAGGAAGCACGAGCGGCGGCGGCACTGAGCCATCCCAATATCCTGGCCGTGCACCAGTTGGGAACGTTCGAGGGTGCGCCGTATCTCGTGTCGGAACTGCTGGAGGGGGAGACACTGCGCGAGCAATTGAAGCGCGGCCGCGTGGCAATACGCAAGACCATCGATCAGGCCGTGCAGGTTGCGCGCGGGCTGGCCGCTGCGCACGACAAAGGCATTGTCCATCGCGATCTGAAGCCGGAGAACTTGTTCGTCACCAAAGACGGACGACTGAAGATTCTCGACTTCGGCCTGGCGAAGCTGACGCAACCGGTTGCCCCCGAGAACGGCGCACCGACGCAAACCGAAGGGACGGAAGCCGGCGTGGTGATGGGCACGGTCGGTTACATGTCGCCGGAGCAGGTGCGCGGGCAAGCGACCGACCACCGCGCCGACATTTTTACCTTTGGCGCGATCCTGTACGAAATGCTCGCCGGAAAGCGTGCGTTTCAGAAGCCGACGTCGCCGGAGACGATGACCGCGATTCTGAATGAAGATCCACCGGGCATTTCGCAAATCATTACCAACATTCCTCCGGCGATGCATCGGGTCGTGCATCGTTGCCTTGAGAAGAACCCGGAACAGCGTTTTCAATCCGCATCCGATCTAGCGTTCGCACTGGATGCGCTGTCCGAATCCGGTGGATCGTCACCCTCGGCGGCCGGGAACGTCTCGACTGGTGCCGGGAAACGTTGGAAGATCCTTACTCCTGCTGCTGTGGTTGTGATTGCGTTGTCAATCGGCATTTACATCTATGTGCCCCGTAAGCCCAAACTCACCGACAAGGACACGATTGTCCTCGCCGATTTTGCCAACAGCACGGGCGATCCGATTTTCGATGACACGCTGAAGACAGCGCTCACCGTATCACTGCAGCAATCACCTTTCCTGAGTGTGCTCCCTGAAAACAAAGTCGCGCAGACGCTGCAACAGATGACCCGCCCGACCAGCGCGAGACTAACGCCAGAGGTGGCCCGTGAGCTTTGCCAGCGGGCGGGCGGCAAAGCCTACCTTGCCGGGTCGATCGGCAGCCTGGGGAGCGAATTCGTGCTGGGGTTGAAGGCGATCAATTGCCAGAATGGAGACTTACTGGCGCAGGAGCAAGTCACGGCCGCGTCGAAGGAGAAGGTGCTGGACGCACTGGGCGAAGTAGCGTCGAAGGTGCGAGGGGAACTGGGTGAATCCTTGGCTTCGGTGCAGAAGTTTGATGTGCCTCTCTACCATGCCACCACGTCCTCTCTCGAAGCTTTAAAGGCGTACAGCATCGGACAGAAAACTAGCGATGAGAAAGGCGTGAGTGCGGCTCTGCCTTACGAGCTACGGGCCATCGAGCTTGACCCGAAGTTTGCCATGGGGTACAGAAGTGTGGGCGGCATCTACCTCACTCTCGGCGAGCCAACCCGTGCCAGCGAGTATCTAGCCAAGGCGTTCCAGTTGCGGGAATTTGCCACCCAGCGGGAGAGATTAACCATCACCGCCGACTATTATCAGTTTGTAACCGGGGAACTGGATAAAGCAATCCAGACGTTTCAGGAGCATCTAGCGAACTATCCACGTGAACCGATCGCCTCCGACGATTTTTCCGCGGCACTCTCTGCCAAGGGGCAGTACGAGAAAGCTGTCGAAGTCGCGAAACAAGGCATCCTCGACAGTCCTGATTACTCCGGAAATTACATAAACCTCGCCATCTACGACCTTTCCTTGCAGCGTCTACAGGAGTCGCGGCAGGTCATTCACGAAGCGCAGGCGCGAAAGATAGATGATTATGGACTCCCCTCTCATCTCTACCGGCTTGGGTTTCTCGAGTCGGATGCCGTGGCGATGGCGGAGCAGCAGCAATGGTTCGCGAGCAAGCCCGAATACGAGCACTTCGGATTTGGTCTCGAGTCGGAAACCGAGGCGTATAATGGTCGCGTTCGAACGGCGCGGGCACTATACCGTCGGGCTGTGGAGTCTGCCATCCGGGTTGACCAAAAGGAAAGCGCGGCAGGTTATCTAACGAGTGCGGCTTTGCAAGAAGCGGCTTACGGCAATCCTGCGGAGGCGCGGCATGCAGTGGCAGAGGCTTTGAAGATGGCGCCGACTAGCCAGGGCGTTGAAGTCGAAGCCGCGCTCGCGCTTGCCATGACGGGTGACGCAGCACGAACCGGATCGCTGGCACAAGATTTGGGAAAGCGCTTCCCACTGGATACGCAACTGCAGTCGCTCTGGCTGCCTGCAGTTCGTGCGCAACTGGCTCTTAACAGAAGGGACCCAGCGGCTGCTCTGAGCGCTCTGTCGCTCGCTTCACCCATCGAACTAGGAAGCACCTTGTACGGCGATACTTGTCTCTATCATTTGTATCTACGCGGAGAGGCTTACCTGGCAACCGGAGATGGCAACTCTGCGGCCGCCGAATTTCAGAAGATTCTCGACCACAGCGGCATTATCGTAAACTGCTGGACGGGAGCTTTGGCGCATCTGGGCGTGGCCCGTGCCAACGGCTTGCAGTCGAGAACTTCGCAAGGCGCGGACGCCGATGCCGCCCGCGTCCGGGCGCTGGCCGCCTACAAAAATTTCCTCACGCTCTGGAAAGATGCCGACCCAGACATCCCCATCTTGAAACAAGCCAAGGCCGAGTACGCGAAGCTGCAGTAGCTGGAGAGAGTCCTTTCAATCGTGCTCTTGTCCGTCCAGAAACCGCCAGCAGATCAGGATGCACCCCAGAGCTAGGAACGCCTCATGAATGTCGGCCCGCTTCTCGTAGCGAACGCGCAACCGCCGGAACTGATTCAACCAAGCGAACGTCCGCTCCACCACCCATCGCCATCGACCCAGCCCGCTGCCGTGGTCGGTGTAGCGCTTCGCAAGGAACGGGATGATGCGTCTGTCACGTAGACCGTGGCGGATCGCTTCGGCATCGTAACCACGATCGCCGAACAGGCAGTCAGGACGACGGCGCGGCCGGCCCCGCTTTCCTTGTAAGAGCGGTATTGCATCTACGAGAGCCAGCGCTTGCTGGGAATCGTTTCGGTTTGCCCCGGTGAGTTGTATCACCAGCGGAATTCCACGCCCGTCGCAAATCACATGACGCTTGCTGCCGAGCTTCGCTCGGTCGGTAGGATTGGGACCGGTTTGAAGCCCCCAAAAACCGCTCGCACGGAACTGCCGTCCACTACTGCGCGTGACCAGTCGATGTGCCCGCAGCGCGCCAGCCAGTCCAGCAAAATGAAGTGGAGCATCTGCCAGATGCCTCGCTCCTGCCAGTCGCGCATTCGCCGCCAGCAGCTCATTCCAGAGCCGCAGCCCATCTCTTGCGGTAGCATCTCCCAAGGAATCCCACTGCGCAGGACGAATACGATGCCAGTGAGACATGCTCTGTCTGCTAAGCGCGGCCTTCCGCCCTTGGGCTTCGCCCTGGCGACTGGGATAAACGGCTCAACCAGTTCCCACAACACCTGCGGCAAGAGTTCGATGGCCATTACACAACTCCTCTCCGTAAGGATGTTACGAGCTGTTCCATGGGTTGCTGGAGAAGTCAGGTTTTGTTAGACGCTCTTAACTCTCCACCAGCACTCCGAGCACTGACTAGGAATTTTCCTAGTTGTCGAGGCCGCGAGCCAAACCTAGGATTGGTTGCGGATAGTGTCAGTTGGTTGTTGAAACCTCGTTCACCAACAATCCCAACCTCATGAACGCAACCCGGACGACAAATAAGGAGATAGTCATGTCAGTTAGAAATCAAGGAGAACTGTTCGTAAAGTTGCTTAGCAACCTCCGCCAGGGCACAGAGCGGAGTACAAAGATGTATCAGGAGCTTAGTCAGATTGCGGAGAATCCGGACGTAAAGGAAGCCCTCGAATCGCGGGCTTTCGTCTCTGCGAACGTCTTGGCCACATTGGACCAGTGTTTCAAGCTCATCGGCGAGCAACCCGTTAAGGCCGACTCGCACCTTCAGGAAATCTTTGTTGAGGACTTTCGCAGCGAACTGGCAGAGATGCAAGCTCCAGCCGCAAAGGCCCTTTTCGTCCTCGTGAAGACCATCCACCTCACTCACCTTCGCATTGCGGAGTACGTAGCTCTAATCGCGGCAGCGGATGTAACCGGCCACTATGGAGTCGGCGTACTTCTTGAAAGTTGCCTAGCCGACAAGCTTGCGTTTGTTGAACGAAACCGCCGCCTGATCCGGAAACTCATCGAGGCCAAGGTAGAGAAGAAGATTGCTGAGAGAGTGGCCGCATAGGGCTTCTCTCTGCCCTGTATAGCAATTAATGTGGGCGTAGAATCTACGTGGGCCTTAACCATCGATCCACTTAACATTCGCGCCCACATTCTTTTCGGCAACTCTGAGACTGGGAACCAGACTCCGAGATGCCCCGTTGCAGCTCGCGAAGTGGAAGCAAAAGACCGTGTTAGGGGCGAGTTTGAAAGTGGTCGCTCCCACCGGCCAGTATGATCCCTCCAAGCCGATCAACTGGGGAAATCAACCGCCGGGCGTTCAAGCCGGAGTTCGGCTGCTCGCGGCGCTCTGGCAAATGGATAGTTGATGGGTGCGCTGGTGTGTGGCTCTTCACCACGAATCAGAGGTTCTACTCGTATCCCGCTCCCAAAAACCCAAACCCAAAGCCCGATTGGTTCCTTCGAAGGTCACCCCAGTTATGATGCGAGAACTTTCCGTGGCAGGCCGGGCCCCCCCTGGGTCTCACTCGACGGCAACTTGGTACGGAGGCACCACCAGTCTCGGCGGCATAGCGAACACCGCTACGACGCAGACGAGTTCCCGTGTTGGGGTCACCGCTGCCGTTCCGTTGAATCGACACCAGTTCATCAAAGCGAGCTTTAGTACCGGATCATACATTCGCTTCGGCGGGGATTATCAGAACCTGTCGGTCTCATGGCAGTATTCGTGGCTGGGCAGGCCGAACCAAATTTGAAGAGCACCTGGCGACTTAGAGGTATCGGCGAACATCGCGGAAATCTTCCTCAGCGGACGTCAGCACGCCCCGGTTTGCTGGAACGAATTTCGGTCGCCAGTCATTTGTTCCGAGGCGGATAATGCTTTAAAAGCTTGGCCACCGCTTTTTGCAGAGTTTTCTGTTGCTTGTCCGGCTGTGCTCTCGGATCGAGAGTCTTGCTGGCGACGCCGCACCAGACAAGCTCGTGGTTCAGTTGATCATACATGTGCAAAAGCAGTTCGCCTTTGTCGAGCATCATTGTCTCTGCTCGCCTCAAGAAGCTTGCGCCAAGACTGAAACACCCGCTCTCATAGAGACTCGAAAAGCATGCCCAATGTGCATTGCATGACGCAAATTGCTTTTCAGTGCCTACGCCCGCCTGATATCCGATATACAGATCGGCTAGGTCAACATCCGTTCTGGTAAGGCCCTTTTTTGCGAATTCAGAGTCGACTGCGTCTTTAATCTGCTTGTCCATGGGCTCGTCGGCTGGTGCGAATTCTTTGCTTGGAACCCACCTGTACGTTCTGAATTTCAAGAAATCGGTGTCTTTGTCGAACTTGAAGCTGACGTCCTGGCTGACTGGACTGCCTACCGTTGTGAAGAATAGCGTAGCCAATAAGAGAAAACTGTTTTTCATTTTTGTTTCTCTCCTGACCCAGATGTCTGGGCTTCGAAGACACCCGTCGCGACCTAGAGGCGAATCTATTTTGCGTTCGCGCTCTCCCAGGAGCGAACTCTTTGCCTGGCATTATCAAAAAGTCGCTGGTAATTGCCCTTCCGGACCATGGAACTCGCTTCCGGAGTCAGAGCCTTCCACAAAGGGTCATATAGGTAGTAGATCTTTAGATACTTTTCTTGCGTTGCAGGCGCAACTTCATCGGTACCGAACAGAAAGCGATCTGGATATCGATTGATCAGGTCGGCGGTGATTCGAACCGTCTCCGGACTGGAGACAATGTATTTAGCAACTTCGTCCCAGGAAATATCAAAATACACGTGCTTCATCGAGGGATCGCTAAGAATCGATTCCAGTATGGCTACATGGTTCTTCACCGGACGAACAACCCGACCGACTCCGCAATGTGCCCAAATGATCGAAGCATCGGGATGACGCTTCAAGAGAGCTTTCATCTGAGCAAGATAGGCGGGCTCGGCACCTTCTTTGGGAAAGGGTACATCCATGTCATTGTGGATTAGTACCACTAGACCAGATTGTGCGGCAAAATCCACGACGCGGTCTAAAGCCGGATTCGTAAGACTGGCAGTTTCTCCTGAGACCTTTGCCGAAACAAACTCTTTATGAATGCTGAATTCACCAATCCCCGAAAAAACGCCGGGAAAGGTTTGCAGGACGCGTCGAATATGGTCCACCGCGTACATATCAGCGGGATCGAAGCCGGTGATCATCGGGTCAAAGCGGGCCTGTTGCTCACGGGAGAGAGAGCGATACGCCATCGCAATGTAAGCATCTGTGAAGGAGTAGTAGTAAAGAGGCGCGTCAGTCTGCAAATAGTAAGTCGGAGCGAAGTCTCCGGAATTCTGGTAGGACCATTGCTGCTGCAGGGGAATCCCGAAAAGCGCAACGCGCCCAACTTTCGTACCCATGATATCCAGAAACGCATGAATATCCGTGCCCTGCTGAATGTAGTTTGTCAGGTGGAAGTGGGAGTCATTGATTTCGGGCTGTTCAGTAGTGGATTGTGCCACTACCAAATTGGCCCTGAGCAGCAAAACTCCGGCGATAAGTAAAAGGACCTTACGGCTTCTGTGACGCGAAATGCAGGCTAGGTTCCACATTGAGACCTCACTCTCTAAACAAAACGGCGGTGCCATGCTTTCTCAAAAATTCAATACCAGGTTCGAGTCGTACACCCAGCCTTTGCCGCCAAAGGCGAACGGAACGGATGTATAGCCCACGGGAGATCTGGACAGGTAAATCATTTCGTTGTTCCACCAGAGAATTCGGTTCTTAAATGGGTAATAGTTCAGGCCTGCCCTGGAATCCCACGGATTGCCGTACTTGCCAAATATTTTCGACCCTCCAACGTAGACCTGGAGGGACTTGGGTACGACCATCGCGGAAGCTAGCATCTGGAAGCCGTTGTTGTAGATCGTAGGAATCCCCATGGGGGCCGGATCACGGAAGTTGCTGAGCCACCGCATATAGTATTCCCCCTCGAGCGCGTAACCGTGACGCTTGATTCCACCATCGAAGGCGGTCATGTTGTAGTTAACATCTGTGACCGTGAGGCCCTGGCCGAAGAGGTTTGGCGTGAAGACGATCGTACCGTCCGAGAGCCGAATCTGAGTATTCTCGAAAGTCTGGGTGTTCGGCTGGCTTTGCTTGTTCTCATCGCTCCGACTGTAGTGGGCCGCCAGCCGGGTCGCCAGGGTGGTGTGATCTTCGTAGTCGCCAAAGCCTGCGCCAAATTCACCCGTGGTCGGCATCCAAACAAGCGCGGTGGCAATCGTGCTGAAGTGATTGGTCAGTTGGTTAGCGTTCACACCCAACTGACTCAGATTGTCGCCAATCATCGCCTGGTACCTGAGCTTGGACGTGATTTCGCCCATGCCCCAGATTCCGGTAGTGTACGAGGGCCGAAAGAACTCATCGGCAATCTGACGGTTGTCGACAGACAGCCAGTATGGCCAGTTGCCCTCCACGCTTCGCGTCCCCGGAAGACCAGTGATCCCTGCCCCTAAAGTAAAGTGCTTATTGAATATGTAACGGAGATTTCCAGCGACCACGGTCTGCGCGCCCTGGCCCATGGTGGGGTTGGCGGTCCAGACGTACAAGTAGTAGCGGAACTTCGGGTCGAACATATACCCGTGGAACTTTATCAGCACCTTGTTAAGCTGGACATCCTGACGTTGCTTGACACTCGATGTAACGCCAAATGAATTCGTGTAGTAGGGGTTGAGGTCAAGCTGGTTCAAGTAGCGAACGTACGAGTATATGCTGAGATTGAGATTGCCATGCTCGGTATCTGCTACTGTGAATCCCATGCCCGGCGTATAGGTGCCGAAAGATTTCCGCTCTGGCTTGCCGGTGGAATCGCTGCTGACAACGACATCCTCTTCCCTTTGCTCAGGCCTATTTTCTGCCCCCGGCACTGTCTTGATCCCTGCGGCTGCTGGGCCGGCGTCTCTGGGCTCGACGGAATTCGGCCCATCCAGGGTGTGTCGCAGGACCGCAATCTCGTCCAGCAATTCCTTGTTCTGGCCCAGCACCTCCTTATTTTGCTTCTCCAGTAGTTTATTTTGTTCGACAAGTGAGTCCAGCTTGACGAGTATTTCAGCTACCGCTTGAGGCGAGTTGCTCGCGCCAGCCGTCTCTGAACGTGTCGTCTGGGAAAATGCTACTCCCGTCCCGTAAACCAACAACAACATAAACGCGGGAATTCTAAGCCAGACTCTTCCAGGGATCACGTGCCACATAACTCACCTTTCGGATTTGCTCGATTTCACGCTGTGTTGATCTCTATCTGACTAGCTGGGCCGGACGCGTGGGGATTACGAATTCGCTTGTCCGACCCAGATATTGCCACCTTACTTGAGGCCGACGGATGCAGGTGAATAGAGGTTGAAATCAAGTTTATTGGCAACATATTCGATCACTCGCTGCGCTTTGACGCTGTTTCCCGCTTCATCAAGTGGAGGAGCAAAAACGGCAATCGCCCCCTTGCCCGGGACCACTGCAACGATTCCCCCGCCCACGCCGCTCTTTGCAGGAAGACCAACATGCCAGGCCCAATAACCAGAAGAGTCGTAGAGTCCGGCCATGGTCATCGTCGCCAGAATGTAGGGGATGTCTTCCTTCTTAATCACCTGTTGCCCAGTCGTAGGATTGATTCCGTTGTTGGCAAGGGTGGCCCCCATGCGGGCAAGTTGGGTTGCGTTAATGCCGACGGAACATTGCTTCGTGTAGACATCGACCGACTCAAAGGGATCAGCGTAAATGTGGTCGTACTTGGCCAGAAGATAGGACAGAGCCTTGTTTCCCGTATTCGTTGCGGCTTCAGATTTGTAGACCTCATCGATCAGGGTAAGTTTTTCTCCCGCGGCTTTGCTGTAAAAGTCGAGAATCTTGTTCCACTTCTCATCCGCGTTCTTCGAGGAGATAAGACTTACGGTCGCAATTGCGCCGGCGTTCACCAGAGGATTGCCGGTGTGTGTGGGCATATCAACAACGGCGAGTGGAGAGTTAAACGGTCTGCCGGTCGGTTCCGACCCAATTTTTCGAAAGACCTCTTCCGGAGTCGACTCCTCCATTGCGAGAGCTAGCGAGTAAACCTTGGAGATGGACTGAATAGAGAAGGAATATTTGACGTCGCCCAGTTCAAACACATAGCCGTCTGTGGTCACGAAGGCGATACCGAAGAGTTTTGAATCGACATGAGCCAGATAAGGAATATAGTCAGCGTTTTTTCCGTCGGTGTCGTTCTTGAATTTCTCATAGGCTTCCCGCACCACGGCCTGGGCACGCTCGCGGTTCGGAGCTACTGGGCTTTGTTTCGTTTGAGCTTTGGTTTGAGCGACTGAAGGCAGCGTGCCAAAGCCCGCGACTAACAAGCAGACTGTAGCCAGCACCATCCGGAACCGATTGCGTGTGTTCAACATGAATTCCTCCTGAAGTTGTCTATGTCTTGAATAACCGTCGTAACACTCTTCCCGGCTTTAAGTCCCTGTTTAGGACGGTGGGCCAGGCTCAGAACGTGAATCCTTTTGACCAGTCATAGCGGAACGAGAACTGCATTTTGTAGTCGTTCACGTTGAAGCCGTCTTTGAAATTGACACGTCTCCCGAACTGGAATTCTCCGCCCATGGTGACCTGCTTTACCGGATGGTAGAGAAGGTTGGTTAGAGCGTAGTCGCCTTGATGATAGTCACTCGGCAACTCGGCATTCGAATTGGAGATGTTTACCATTGAATATCCGGTCGACGTACTAAACTTGTCATTCCAGTTGTGATCCAGGAAGGCAACCACTCCGAGTACGGGTAGGGCCACACCTTTGACCGGGCTGATGGGATTTGAGAAATTATTCTGTGCGCCGATGTCGATTGGCGCGTCATTCATGTAATTCTCGATCCCTGACCCATACACCACCGACAATTTAGCGACATCCTTCTTGGTAACCTTAAGATTTGAACTGACATTCACTCCCCAACCGATGGCCCCGCCACTGAAGTCGAACGCAGTTGAACTTCCGGAGGCGTCAACCCAAGCAATCTTCCTGACAATCCCCCCCACTTGGACGTAACCCCAGCTTCTCGCAAGACGGGCGTGACCAGTCAGATCGGGCCACTTGAACTGCGTGCTTACCTTCGATAGTTCGACGCGGTTGGCATAGATTCCACCGTCAGCGCTAGCTCCTGGGCGTTCCAGGGCGATTACGACGTTGCTGTCGCCTTGTATGGGAATCCAGCGAGCCTGTACGTTCCGGAAGAAGACCATCCCGTTTGGTCCCCAGTACTCAAGAGAGTTGGGGAACACGTCGATGTCCATGAAGGCGCTCCATGTCTGCCCCGCGCCGAAGTGACCCAGTTCGCCGTAGGCATGACGCAACCGGAAAGTTGTTTGCCCCGCGTCAACGCCAGTGCCAAACATTTCGAATTCGAAGATGGTCTTGAGGTCTCCGAGAGCGGTAGGGGTGAGTGACTTCACTCCAAATCTGGTTTGCCGCACACCGAAGAACACGTTGCCGTTAGGACCAAACTCTCCCTTAAACGCAGGCAGCTTCGTGGGTCGCATGACGTCGTACCAGTTGGGGTCTATGGAGCCGAAGTTATTCCCGGAGTCGAGCATCACGTAGCCGTAAAAATCAACCGAGCTTCGTGACGGCTTTTTCGTGGGTGGTTCTCCTGCCTGGCCACTCGGGTTGGTGACTGTAATGTCCGAAATACTGACCCCGGCCTCGGATGGGGGAGTTGCCGGCTTTGCGGGCTGCGCGGCGGCGTTCATCTGTTTCCTCAGCTCCTGCATCTCATTTTCGAGCTGGTCTAACTTCTGCTGCATTTGCTGCATCTCGGGAGACTGAGCAGCCTGGTCCTGCGCTCTCGCGGGGATTCCGCCGAGGCTTGAGAACAATAGACTCGTCGTGAAGAGAATGAGAAGTCGTTTTAATAATTGCAAGGGGTTGAAGTTCATTGCGGCCTGCTCCTTGGACTGTGCTCGCCAAACAGGGCTCGGCCTCTCTAAGAGCCGAAACGAGTTTGTGCGCTGACGCTCGATCCGCTACTGCAAGCAGGGGACGAGGATCATGAATTGTTTCTAGAGTGAAGAGCCATCAGGCGCAACTAGGAAACTTCCTAGCGGGGGCACGGTTAATAAGCTTGGGTAAGGATGAGAGCAAGTCAAAGCGTCAGAGCAAGAGGCGATGTAATGCTCTTAAATGCCGCTAGTGGTTTCCGAAGCTCCAACTCACTCCGGCACTGGTACCGTAATCGCTTCCGGAGAAACCCGGCGGAGGCTGATTGTCCCAGTTGCCGTAGAAGCTTAAGTTGAAATCGAATTTTCCGAAGATTTTGATGTAGTAGGCGGCATTCAAATTAGAGTGCACGCGCCCGGGATCGGAAATGGCGGGCAGGATGCTCGCTGTGAAGCTAAGATTGGTCCGGTCGAATTGAAACAACTTCAATTGTGCGTTGAGCCATGCGGCGCTCACATTCTGAGCCGAAGGCGTGAGGACATTTTGCCCATAGTCAATATGCTGAAAGCCGAAACCTCCCGCGACGGCAATAAAAACATGATTGCCGTTCTTTAAATACCTGCCGGCGCCTCCACCATAGGACGACGATAAGTTAATCCCTTGCACTGTACTCTGTAAAAAGCTGGTAAAACCTGTGTAATACCAGTTTTTCCACGGCATCAGGCGTTGAGCAGATATATCAATCTGATTGCGTGAGGATGGGGACGTTCCTTTGTTGGCGGCGAGATTCGAATTATAGCTGGCGGACGCGCCCCAGCGGTCCCGAGGGTAATTCAGATCGGTGGATAGGTTATACTGGGTAGATTCATTCCCTTTGTTATAACTTGCACCAAGACCGATACTGCCGTTGAAACGTTTCCAAAGATCCTGGGACGACTGGTCCATCTTAGTGATTTGGCTTGGTTTTAGTTCGACGCTCTGATTCGGCTCTTCAATTACCTCGATCGAAACCGGCCGTTCACCCGCAGTGTTCGACATGGAGAGTCTTCCAGAATAGACCTCGCCATCCTGAGTTTTGACGATAAAGAGCTGTTGACTCTCGAGGTGATCCACTTCGAACCAATTGATGGAAACGGTGCCTAGGGCATAACCAAGGCCGATATAAAGAACATCGGCACTGAGACGTTTGATTTCACACGTCAGGTGATCGCCGTTCCTCATGACCAGCACGTCCGACTTTTCCCTCGCAAACAGCGGCGTGGCAAATAGGACAATCATCCAGAAAACAACCTGTAGCCTTCTCATTTTCATTCCTGCTCCTCCCTGCCAAGTCTCCGCCCGCATAGTAGGTACCAGCAATAAAATCAGTGAGGTGTGCGACATCATGTTAACGATAGATGGCTCGCCGATCGATCCGATCTTGGATAGCGGCCGGAGGCGCGCAGATCTGATATCCATTGCGTGTAGTGCTGAAACCGGCGGTCGTTCAACGCCTCAGTGTCTCCGGCTGGAACTCGATGTCAAACGTGTGGAGGATTCAGCTACCTAGAAGGATTCGTCAAAGACAAGTTTTCTATCGAAAGAGCGCGGTCTCCTGGCGTGGTCTAATTTGTGATGAAAATCCACTCGCGTCTCGACCGTTAAGGTTTTTTCGGCGACACGACAAGTCACGCGAAAGCAAGAACTTCTCTTTCTTACTCAGAAGCAGGTTCCCTCACAACTAGGAAGATTCCCAGTAGACTCTGCGCAGTCAGAACATTAACTTTCCAGTAGTCGAGCAGGCCGTCAATACCGCCAGTTCATAGGCGGCTCGGTTGTGTATTAACTTCAAATCGAGCAGCTCGATGGGCGAGAGTTGGTTCCAGCCCGCACTCAGGTCCAATCTCTGGCAAGGAGTGGGAGGAGGACATTGCTTGCATCGCGATAACATGCGTCCCACGCAAGTCATTTTGTCGCGAAAGCAGGGGTCGCGCCTACGCATTCGCACCTGCTTATTTTCCCTGGTATTGCTGATGTGCGTCCCTGCCTGGGCGCAGATTAGCGCTCCGGCTCCGGTGCCACCTGCAGCTCAACCGGAGCTGCCGAAGGACGCTCTTGGCCGCACGACTCCACAAGGGACGGTTCTGGGCTTTCTGATTGCCGGTCGCAAGGGCGATTACGAGCTCGCCGCCAGGTATCTAAACACTCGCCTTCGGGGCGAAGGGGCCAAAACCCTCGCTCGTCAACTCTTCACCGTCCTCGATCGTCGGCTGCCCCCGAAACTTAATCAGCTCAGCGACAAGCCCGAGGGCACCCTCTCTGATCCTCTCAGGCCCGAGCTGGATCTCGTGGGAACCATCAGCAGCGACACTCGGAAGCTGGACATATTCGTCGAACGCGTGGATCGCGGGAAATCTGGACTCGTGTGGCTGTTCTCCAGCAAGACCCTCGACTCCATTCCGGACGTATATGAGGAAATGAACGTCGTGCCTCTTGACAGCGTTCTCCCAGAATTTCTGTTGAATACTCGATTATTCGATATCGCCCTGTTTGAATGGATCGCTGTTTTTGTGGGCCTCCCACTATTTTTTTTCCTCACTTTTCTATTGAACCGTTTCCTCAGCCCTTTGGCTGGTCTGCTGCGTCGTCGACTGCGCAAGAAACCAGATATTCCCAACCCTGAGTTCTTGCCCAAGCCGGTTCGCCTTTTACTTTTGGCCTTGGTCATTCATTGGATAAATGCCAAGGTCGGTCTTCCCTTGTTGGCACGGCAGTTCTGGGCCGGCACCGGCGTGGTCCTCACCATCGTGGCCTCCGTCTGGCTGTTGATTCTTTTCGCTAATTGGGTCGAGGCATACATCAGTCGGTCTCTCCGAAGGCGCAACCTTTCGGGGGCCACGTCGATACTGAATCTTGCGTTCCGGGGAATCGACCTGTTGGTCATTTTCGTGGGCATGCTGGTGACCCTGCGCTACTTTGGGGTGAACCCAGCTGGGGCACTGGCTGGCTTGGGAATTGGCGGCATCGCGGTCGCCCTGGCCGCGCAGAAGACATTGGAAAACGTAGTCGGGGGCGTTTCTATCATTCTTGACCAGTCAGTGCGCGTGGGAGACACATTGAAAGTAGGTGACGTGTTGGGAACGGTCCTGGAAATCGGCCTCCGGTCGACCCAAATCCGAACTCTCGACCGAACCACCGTCAGTGTTCCAAACGGGCAGATTGCAAACATGACCCTCGAAAATCTCTCTTCTAGAGATAAATTTTGGCTTCACCCCATCCTCGGCCTGCACTACAACACCACCTCACGGCAGATGCGAGCCATCCTTAATGGCATCCGCAACCTGCTGAAGGAAAGCAGGCATGTCGAACCTGCATCGATTCGTGTGCGCTTCCTTCGTTTCGGTCCCTCTTCTCTGGACCTGGAGGTTTTCGCATACGTCCTGGCCAGCGATTGGGGTCAGTTCCTGGAGACCCAGGAAGAGCTTCAAATCCAGATGATGGAGTGTATCGAGTCGACTGGAGTTCAGATCGCGCTTCCGGGACAGACCATGCAGCTCAAAACAGCGGTTGCGCAGACCCAGCCCATTGAAGCGGTAGTCAAATCCGCATGAAGAGATAACAAGGAGTCCACCATTGCACAAGGAGAGTTACTGTTGCATTAAGTCTGCAGGAGTCTCGCTACTGCCAGGCCGCGACAACAGATTCAGTTGCAATCTTAGCCGCTCGATTCTTGCCTGGGGGCAGACCATTTCACCTAAGTCCGGGCCCGCGAACGCCCGCAAGGAGGTATCAATGAAAATCCGGTGCCAGCTCTTGGCAATAAGCGTTTTGTATGTGATGCCGTTCGTATCCATGGCCCAGGACGTAGTGCCATACGCCAAGTCTGAAGTTAAGGTGGACTGGGTGCGAGGAACGGATTTTTCCAAATACAAGACCTATGCATGGGGAGGCAAGCAGCAGATGACTCCTAATGCGAAACATCCCACTGATGACATTGACGCAGCCCTGCAGGCAAAGGGATTGCAGAAAGTGGAGATGGACGCAAATCCCAGTCTCATTGTCGCCTTTAGTGGTAAAGGCGAGCTCGTATATGCGATTGAGGGCCACTACAGCATCGTGAAACAGGGCACCCTCGTAGTAGAACTCGCGGATCCCCAATTGAAAAAAGCCGTCTGGTGGGGCATTGCGGAGGAACTACTGACCGACAACGCCGACAAAGATGTCCCCTTGTTTCAAAAGAAGATTTCGGAAATGTTCAAGAAATACCCCCCGCCCACAGGGAAACGATGAACCGCATCGCTCTCGACATTTCCGCCTCGACCGAAGCCAGAATCGAGAGGTCGTTCAACGCTCCTGCGCCGGGTAGCAAGACCGATGAATTTGCGACTAAATCCGGATGAAGAAAAGGGAGTCCACCATGACACACGAAGCATTACGTTTGCAGGAAGCCCGCAAGGACACAACCAGCTGGAAAAAGTGGGGACCTTACCTCAGCGAACGGCAGTGGGGCACGGTCCGTGAAGACTATAGTCAAGGAGGTGACGCCTGGGATTATTTCACCCACGATCAGGCGCGCTCCCGCGCCTACCATTGGGGCGAAGACGGAATCGCCGGAATCAGTGACGAAAAGCAGATCCTCTGCTTTGCCTTGGCACTGTGGAATGGTGCGGATCCGATCCTCAAAGAGCGAATGTTTGGACTCACTAACAGCGAGGGCAACCATGGCGAGGACGTGAAGGAATATTACTTCTATCTCGACAGCACGCCCACGCACTCCTACATGAAGTACCTATACAAGTACCCGCAAGCCGCGTTCCCCTACGGTGATCTCATCGAAACGAACAAGCGGCGCAATCGCAACGACATGGAATATGAGCTCCTGGATACAGGTGTCTTCAATGACGACCGTTACTTTGACGTGTTTGTCGAATACGCCAAGGAATCGGCGGAAGACATCCTGATTCGGATTACAGTTGCGAACCGTGGGCCGCAAAAGGCCAGCCTCGCGGTGTTGCCGACCCTGTGGTTCCGCAACACCTGGTCGTGGGGGCAAAATTCTGCCAAACCGCTCTTGGAGCAGAAAACCGGGGCTGGGGACACGTCGGTGATTGCCGCTTCCCATCCCGACCTGGGCGTCCGCTATCTCTTTTGCGAAGGCTCCGTGCCTTTGCTCTTCACCGAGAACGAGACGAATCAGGAGCGCGTATTCGGCCAGGCCAACCACACTCCTTATGTGAAAGATGGAATCAACGAATACATCGTGCAAGGCCACGCCGACAAGGTGAATCCGAACAAGACGGGGACCAAAGCATGTCCGCATTACCAGCTGGAGGTGCCGCCCGGAGAGAGTCGGGTGATCCGGCTGCGCCTGACGCCAGTCGCTCCGGGCGCCAGTAACAAAGAGGGGGTGTTCGGGGACCGGTTTGACGAGATCATAGCGGTGCGCCTGAAAGAAGCCGATGAGTTCTATGCCTCCATCACGCCGCACTCGGTGAGCGAGGATGCCGCCATGGTGATGCGGCAAGCGCTAGCCGGCATGTTGTGGAGCAAGCAGTACTACGGTTACGACGTCGAGCACTGGAGCGAGGAACATTCCGGAAGGAAATACCAGGGCCGGAACCGTGAGTGGACTCACCTCGAGAATGCTCAGGTCATCTCGATGCCGGATAAGTGGGAGTACCCATGGTACGCAGCTTGGGACTTGGCATTTCATAGCATCGCTCTCGCCATGGTGGATCTGGACTTCTCAAAGCAGCAGTTGCTCCTTCTACTGGACGATGACTACCTGCATCCGAATGGCCAGCTTCCGGCCTACGAGTGGAACTTTAGCGACGTCAACCCGCCGGTGCATGCGTGGGCCGCGCGGTTCGTCTATGAAACCGAGAAGAATGCCGGGGGCAAGGGAGACCTGACTTTTCTCAAGGAGGTGTTTCAGAAGTTGGTGGTGAATTTCAACTGGTGGGTAAACCGCAAAGACCCCAGCGGGAAGAACATCTTCGGGGGAGGCTTCCTCGGGCTGGACAACATCGGCGTGTTCGACCGGAGTGCCCCGCTCCCCACGGGCGG
This sequence comes from uncultured Acidobacteriaceae bacterium, assembly GCA_963788555.1. GTDB lineage: Bacteria > Acidobacteriota > Terriglobia > Terriglobales > Acidobacteriaceae > Sulfotelmatobacter. The sequence goes on from CAWBHM010000011.1 coordinate 305,009, forward strand.
ACACCTGGAACAGGCGGATGGCACCGCGTGGATGGCCTTCTTCTGCCAGTGCATGTTGCAAATCGCCATCGAACTCGCGATGCATGATCCCGCCTATGAGCCGATGGTCGTGACGTTCTCCAAACAGTTCGTTTCGATCGCCTCAGCCATGGACCATATGGGGGATGAAAACGAGAGCATGTGGGATGAGGAAGACGGGTTCTATTACGACCTTCTCAAGCTACCGGACGGGACCTCAACCCGTTTGAAGGTGCGGTCACTGGTTGGCCTGTTACCCATCTGCGCCGCAACGGTATTCCACGGGGAAATCAGGAAAAGCATGCCGGAGGCTTACGCGAAGGTGGGGACCTTCCTGGAAAAACACCCCCAAATGGCCGCCTCTATGTCACTCGAATCTGCGCTGAAGGATGGTGTGGGTGGCACTCGACTGCTCGACCTGATGACGGAACAGAAGTACCGCCGAGTACTGTCGAGGATGCTGGACGAGTCGGAGTTCCTGAGTCCCTACGGCATTCGGTCAATCTCCCGCTGCCATCTGGAGCATCCCTATGTCTTTACAGCGGGCGGCCAGGAATTCCGGGTGCAATATGCGCCAGCAGAATCGGACAGCGGCATGTTCGGCGGCAACTCCAACTGGCGCGGCCCAGTCTGGATGCCGATCAACATACTGCTGATCCGGGCCCTGATAAACCTGTACGAGTACTACGGGGACGATTTCCGGGTGGAATGCCCCACGGGTTCTGGAAAGTTGATGAACCTGTTTGAGGTCGCCCAAGAACTCAACCACCGCCTGCAGCGCATTTTCGTGCGCGATACGAATGGTCGTCGCCCGGTCTTTGGCGGAGCTGAAAAGTTTCAAACTGATCCTTACTGGAAGGATTGCATCCTGTTCTACGAGTATATCCATGGCGACAACGGTGCCGGGATCGGGGCCAGCCACCAGACCGGCTGGACGGGCACGATCGCCAAGGCGATCCAAGCTTTCGGACACGTGGCGAAGGCCGATGTTCAAGCGGATATGAAGTTTAAGTCATCGAAACCGGTGCCTATTGCGAAGCCCGCAGCCTAGCGATCGGGGACAGATCTCCCTGATGCTATGACCCTAATCTGGATCGATCCGACGCCTGAGGTCGTGGGGAGCGGGCGGATCGAAGCCGTCGGGTCACTTCGGCGTACGTATCTGTACGAACGGATTTCACCGCCGCGATTGCGGCAAGCGTTCGCAAGCGAGAAGAGGTATCGGTACATTCCCCTTCGGAAGAAAGGAGCCGAGCTTTTGGCTATTCAGTTTCATCATCGCGGCAAGCTCTGGAAGGCCGATACCCCCGAAGAAGCGATACGCCTGCGCCAACAATTAGAAGTCGAGGACATCCACAAGGTGGGTCCGAGCCATCGCGGAATTGATGGACTAGATGGGGATTGGACTCCCGATGTGTTTGCAACTTTTCTGCAAACAATTGGAGAAAAGCAAAGGGCCGCTGTGTCGCTCATGGCCGCGCACGCTGGAATTGGTAGTGCCGAGCTTGCCAAACGTTTGAAACTAGATAGCCAAATGGCTCTGGCCGGGGTTATCAGCGGATTGTCCAAGCAACTTAAAACGCTGGACCTGGAGCCGGGCGACCTTTACACGATCAAAACGAAATGGAACGGAAAGAAGAAAGAGGAGCTTTTCTTCCTGCGAGAGTCCTTCCGACGAGCACTCGTACAGACTTTCCCCGTCGCTGATGGGAATAACAATGAAGGCAGCTGAAAATCGCTCGGCAGTTGTGCTGCGGTATCAGTTCTCGGTCCGGCAGCAATGAGGCAATTTTATGGGCTTTGTTCGCCAAGGAAGTGCAGCAGTCGCTCTGGTGGCGTTTACCCTCTGTTTCCAGTGCGCCGGGATGGCTGCGTTGATGCATTGGGGGAAAGATCCTCTTGCCAGGTGCATTCGGCAGCCGGGCCGATGGCCTTCCGCAGTGCTACTACTGCAATTCATGAGCCTCATTATCTGCTTGCACATGTTGGAGATTCTGTCGTGGGCGTGGTTGTATCGGTGGCTGTGTTTTCCATCATGGGAACTATCCTTTTATTTCTCGGCGACGAGCTATTCCAGCGTCGGCTATGGAGATGTTCTTCTGCCGGGAATGTGGCGTACTTTGGGCCCTATAGAAAGTGTGACGGGCATACTGATGTGCGGTCTGTCGGTGAGTTTGGTGTTCGCAATCGTGACCCGACTTGTTGCTGCCAAAATTCAGATCTCATCCGAATCGATCGATAGGGTGAAATGACGGGAAGAAACCGCAGGCCGCCGTCGTTTAGCGGTGGGAGCAAAGGAAGCGATGACAGTGAATAAGATGAGCGGCAATCCGTCCCCACATAGTCTTTCACCATTGCCAACTTGGTTGAGAGTCCTGCGGGCAATCGGAAAGACGATTTCGTGCTTCATTCTCGCGCTGCTTACTCTTTGGGCAGCGGCAGCTCTTTACGTGGATTTCCGGATTGTTGCACTGCGCGTGCCTGTGACGTTGATCTACGTTCTTGGGATTCTCGCGATCCTGCTCAAGGTCAAACAGAGGAGTTGGGCTGCAGTTTTGTGTTTCGCAGGCTTCTGTTGTGTGCTGGCCTGGTGGCTCTCGCTGAAACCGTCGAACGAAGGCAATTGGCAAGCCGACGCCGATCGAACGGCGTGGGCTGAAATCGACGGAGATCGAGTCACGATTCACAACTTGCGCAATTGTGAATATCGCACGGAGACAGACTACGCGAATTGCTGGAGCGACCGGACCGTTCATCTTTCACAGATTCGGGCAGCCGATTTATTCCTTACAAATTGGGGGATACGTTTTGCCAGCCATCCGATTGTCAGTTTTCAATTCGGGGACAACATGCATGTCGCCTTTTCCATTGAGATCGGGGCCAGCCACAAGACCGACTGGACGGGCACGATCGCCAAGGCGATCCAAGCATTCGGACACTTGACGAAGGCCGATGTTCTAGCAGGTGTGAAGTTTAAGTCATCGAAAACTGGGCCTGTCGCGAAACGCGTAGCCTAGGAATCGGGGACTGATCTTTCTGCGGGCTGTCAGTTCTGCCAGTTACCGGGGCGACATGACGCTCGTAGACTAAATTGTCCGCTAAACTCTGGCGTCGGCGCCTGTCGGCAATGCGAATAGACAAAACCGAGGGACACTATTGTCGTGGTGCCTGCCTTCCGCCGTTTCTCGGCAACGTCTTCTTAAATGACAACATGATCATTTTCCTCGCTAACGAGTTCGCGAACAGAGGGCAATCATGAAAACAAAATTGCAAAACCTCCGTGCCGCCACTGCGCTGGTTTTCGCGCTGGTGGAGATCGCACATGCTGTCGATCCCAACGTCGAAAAGAAGCAGCAGGACATTCGCACCATGGCGCAGCAAACCCTGCAGCGCCTGTACAAAGCGGAGCCCAAGGCTCAGTCGGCACTCCATGGAGCGGCGGGGTATGCGGTCTTCAGCAACATGGGTGTAGAGATTCTGGTCGCCGGTTCCGGCAACGGAAAAGGCGTTGCAATCAACAACAAGAGTAAGAATGAGACCTTCATCAAGATGATCGAACTTCAGGCCGGACTTGGTATGGGGTCACGAAATTCAGCGTGATCTTCGTCTTCTTCGACACAGAAAAGGCGCTCAATGGCTTCGTGAACTCCGTCTGCGATTTCGGTGGACAAGCTACGGCAGCTGCGAAAAACGGAGACAAGGGCGCGGCAATGGCGGGAGCAGCCTCGGTCGCGGACGGCGTTTGGATGTATCAGCTTACTGACAAAGGCGTAGCCCTCGAAATCACCGCCAAAGGCACCAAGTACTACAAAGATGGTGATCTGAATTAAGGAGAGCTCGTTTTGATCGTGGCAGTCGGAGCAGATCTGACGCACGTCATTCGTGCATCCCGAGAGATGCGACGGCGCAGATGTTCTTTGGGGGACAACATGGCAATCGCGAAGCTTGAACCGCTGCCGACGTTCGATTTGGGCACTAAGATGGTGCCGTGGAAGCAGCGGCACGCCGAGGGCAAGGAACTGCGCCTGGTAATCCCGCGCGAGTCGCACGCGGACTGGAAACCGGGGAAGAACCGGCCTGATGCGCTGAAACTACTGGCCATCAGCAATAAAGGCAGGCAGGCGCATCTCATCCCTCTGCGCATGGGACGCATGGCTGCCTCGCCCTTCGCGTTTCTGCGAGGCTCGGCGTGTGTGATGGCCTCCGATCTCTCCACGTCACCGGTGAGCGGCATTCCCGTGGTGATGGACGGCGATGCGCACATCAGTAACTTTGGAATGTATGGCACGCCGCAGCGCGACGTAGTTTTCGATCTGAACGATTTTGATGAGGCCACGATTGGTCCGTGGGAATGGGATTTGAAGCGGTTGGTCGCGAGCGTCAATGTGGCGGGCCGGCAGAATGGCCTGAATCGCCGCGAGAGATCGGCGGCAGTACGGCGCGGCGTGGAGGGCTATAGATTTAACATCAATCGTCTGCAGAGCATGGGAGTGCTGGACGTGTGGTACCTGCACGCGTATCCCGGACGGGACAACCCGATCAAAAAGGTAGACCCGAAGTCCCAGGCGGTTTTCGCAAAGACCGCGGCAAAAGCATTGCGTACCGACAACCGCACTCTTATGCCAAAGGTCGCTGATCAGCACGGCAACGGAAAATGGACCTTCCGAAACGATCCGCCCGTTCTCACGACAATCCCTCGTGCGACCAAGAAGGGAGTGATCGACGTGCTGAACCGCTATTCGCGCACCCTGTCACCGGACCGGCGATTGATGCTGGGTCGCTATCATGTCGAAGATGTAGCCCACCGTGTCGTCGGCGTCGGTTCGGTGGGCACCAGGGCCTATCTGGTACTGCTGTTCGGGATTGGTGACGACGATCCGTTGTTCCTGCAAGTGAAGGAATCGGTGGTACCCGCCCATGCTCCATACCTTCCGCCTCTCCCCGAGGATTACCGTCATCAGGGCAAACGCGTTGTCGTCGGGCAGCTAGCGCTGCAAGCTTCTTCCGACCCGATGCTGGGCTATACCGAGTGGGACGGGAGAGAGTACATGGTTCGGCAGATGAAGAACTTGAAGGCCTCAGTTCCAGTCGAATTCCTTACGGGCGAGCCGTTCAACTTCTACGCATGGCTGTGCGGTGCCATCCTCGCACGAGCCCATGGGCGGACGGGAGACCCAGCGCGCATTGCCGGCTACTGCGGCAACTCCGCGGTACTGGACGAAGCTTTGGCCGAGTGGGCCGAGAGTTACGGAGACCAGACGGAGCAAGACCACGCCATGTTGCTGGCGTCCATCAAGCGTGGGGATACCAAAGCCAACATTCAGTCGGACGATGGGAGTTAAGACAACCGACATTTGACCTCGCGCGAAATCGAGTCTGCGCAAAGTTGGAGAACGTGAAATAGCGGTAACCAATCGAAACTGGAGAGGACATCATGATAAATACCAACGTTATGCAAGCACCCGAACCCACCGTCGAGACCGACGTCGCTGGTACGACGCTTCGTGCTGGCCATCAACGAACGCTGATCGTCGCTGCCGTGATGCTGGCGGCGATTGTCCCTGCAATCGCCCAGGCCGGGGGCGGAGCAGGCGCAGAGCTGCAAGAAAAAGTCGCAGCGGTGAAGCAATCGGTGGGGGAAAACCAGCAGAAGCTGCACCAGTATCAATGGAAGGAAACAACCCAACTCGCACTGAAGGGCGATCCTAAGCCTCCTAGCGTATCAGCCTGCCAGTACGGTCCAGACGGAAAGGTCCAGAAGACGCCGCTGACTGCCCCGCCCCCACCTCCGAGTGGAGGAAGAATGAAGCAGAAGGTGATCGCGAACAAGAAGGAAGAGATGAAGGACTACATGGGAGATGTAAAGGTGCTGCTCGCGAAGTACGTGCCACCTGATCCGCAGAACATGCAACAAGCCTTCGGCGCCGGGAAGGTCTCGTTAGATCCCAATGCAAGTTCCGGCGTGGCGAAAATCGTGTTTAAAGACTATGCGCTGCCCGGCGACCAGATGACGATATCGTTCGACGCTTCCACAAAGAAGATTTCCACGGTGAACGTGAACACCTATATGGATAATCCGAAGGACGTGGTCACACTTGCGGTTCAGTTTGCGAGTCTGCCCGACGGCACGAACTATGTACAGCAGACAGTCCTTAATGCCACCGCCAAGAATCTCGTGGTCACGACAACTAATTCCGATTACAAGGCGCTTGGGCAGTGAGTGGCGGGGGTCTTCAATGACCTTACAAACATTTAGAGGCGGCCGCCCAGAGTCATGGAAGTCGTTTTACCAGCCCTGAAAAGGCTTCGTCAGACTTCCCACGCGCTCAGGTCTGTGTGACCTCAGTCTTTGCTCTTCGGCAGGCGCCGGCGGTAGGCGCGGGTGGCTTTCTATTGCACTGAGGCAAGAGCGGCAGCCACTTCGAGCTGCGGCTCGAACCTCATAGGAATAGCGAAAGCGCGAGAGACAAGGCATAGCCGTTGCGCTTTCTTGAGAAGATCAAGAGCAAGTGCTCGCTCCGCATCGTCGGCGATCTTCAAAGTGGGGCGAATCACGATCTCGGAGAAGTTATAACCAGACTCCGTCTTGCGCAGCGTGGCGGAGGCTTCTACTTCCAGGTCCATGTAGTCGAACTCTGCGCCGCTGGAGATGCTTCGCAGGGTAGTGGTGAAACAACCGGCAACTGCCGCCAGCAGTAGTTCTTCGGGAGTCCAGCGACCTTCAATGCCGCCGAACTGTGCAGGAGCGGTGAAGTGAATCGCGTTCGGTGTGGTATCTGACTTGGCGAGTCCAGTGCAACCGGAACTCCACCATGCGGTCACGCGGTATTGATGATGCGTCCCTTCTTGAGCCATAAACAAACCTCGATTTCCAGCGTTGGTAGCATGATCGGAATCACGCGGTCGCCGTACTTACTCGGTCAACTTCTTTCTTCTACGCTTGTGATACTGTCACGTTCGTCGAGAACCACCCAGAGTTCCGAGCAGAGTTCGTCGAACTCCACTGGATCTTTTTCTTTCATGATCCTTCTTACGAGGTTCTCAAGTCGTGCGTCGGACATGCGGCACGCTCACTGAGTTGAATTGATGGGATTCTCGCCTGACTGCGAGCTCTAGACCGTGACTCAGATCACCAAGTGCTGTGACCCCGCCCTGTACGCCAACGTACCGATCTTCGTATTTCAAGCGGCTATCCTGTAGCGTCATGGCTGACCTCAAGAAGCCGCCAAAGCGACTCGCTGACATCATTGATTACATTGAAAAAATGCGAAAGGGCTGCTGACTATCCAGAGGTCATTGGAGAAGCTGGAGTCTGCAGAATCTGCTGCATCCGAACGGCGGCGCGTTTCAAAGTAGCCCAACCCGGATTTCTGTTTCTGTGACTCATTCCTACCCGGTCCGTGATAGTCGAACCGACCCGTGTGTTCAATTTTGACCAGACAGCCGTGGTGGGCTTGAGTATCCTGCGAGCGTCACGGAGGTTCCTTATGTCCTGCTCATCATGCGCATCACTCAACGAGAAGGAATTCACCGCCGAGATGATGATTCATTCCAGCGGCCTCAAGCACATCGAAGATCCCGGCGTTCTCGCATTCCCACAGGTTTCGATCTGTCTGGATTGCGGCGCTTCGCGGTTCACGACACCAGGAGCTGAGTTACGGGTGCTGAGAGAAGGGACGGCAGCAAGCGTTTCTGCTCACGTTTAATCGCTGCTGGCATCTGGGCTTGCGTCGTGACCTCGTGACGCGACCAATACCCACAGTGTGATTAGACAACATCCCGGCACTGCGCTCCAAAAAGCATCGGCACCAAGGGTAAGGCCATCATACCGCCCTCACTCTCGGCATTCGCGAACACGTAATAAAGCTTGTATACGATGCCCGCCGGATGAGAGAGTGCCTTATGTCGTGTCCATCATGCACATCACCGAACCAGGCGGAATTTGCTACTGAGATGATGATCCATTCCAGCCAGATCACGCTCGTAGTCAATCCCGGCGTCTTGGCATTTCCGAAGGTTTGGATCTGCTTGGATTGCGGTACTTCGCGGTTTACCACGCCAGATGCTGAGTTGCAGATACTACGAGAGCGGATGAGAGCGTCCGCTGCGTAGCTAATACTGGGTCTAAGCCTGCGGCAGCCAATCAACGGACACAAACTGCTGAGTGTTCCGCACATATTCTCTGGTGAATCTGACTATCCTGTTCCCGCAAAAGCCCGCTCATCCTGTACCCGCACAGAATATCCAGGTCGTGTATCCGCGCGACCTCGTCCCACAGTTGTTCGAGGAGAATCGCGGCTTCTGCTTTGCCTTGAGCCCACAAGAGAGGGGCACATTCGCCACAAGCTGCAATGCGGGGTTGTTCTTCCTTCGCAGCTTTCGCTGCTGACAGAACGAGATCGCCCGTGGCTTTAAGGAAGAGAGCCGGGTCAGGCATGTCGTTCACCATAAACGTCGCGAGCGTGTCCGCAACATCCAGTGGAATGTAGAGCCCTTGCTCGATGTCAGCACTCACGTTATGGCCCCGTGCCTGCAGTTCTTGATAAAGACTGTTCCGGTGTGCCTCGGTCGCGACGACGATTACGGGAACTCCGTCGTTCAGAGCGCTTTCGATGAAACAAAGAAATCCGCTTAGAAGGGACGCATCATCGGAATAGAAGCGAACCTGGTGGTTGCGAGAGGCATTCTTCCTGTCTCCGTTAACAGATGGAGGACCGGCTCGCACCGGGGACCGAGATACAGGAGCGTCCATCTCCACAGAGCAGTTGTGGCATGACAATCCCGGACTGACAAACTGCCGACCGCGACGAACAGTCTCCACCGCAAGCAACAGGTCACTGTTGACCCTCGTCTTCACTACGTACCCCGCCGCACCCGTAGTAAGAGCAGCCTGTACCATGTCGGCGGAGAATTCCTGGGTCACGAAAATGATCTTGGCTTCTGGAACGAGCCTTCGGATTCGTCGAGCCGCTGCAACCCCATTCAGAGTTGGCAGTCCGACATCGAGGAGGATCAAGTCTGGTTGTAATTCTTCGGCTTTGCGCACGGCTTCCAGTCCGTCGGACACTTCGGAGACGATCTGCAAGTCGGACCTCTTCCCCAGCATTGAACGGATGAGTCGCCGAAAGGGTTCGAAGTCCTCGACCAGGAGAACGCGAACAATGCCAGAGCCGATAGCCATGCGCTTAACACCTTCGATAGTTAAAGATGTTTAATTGCCCACTATACTACTACCACCCACCATAGTCGTGGGGCTCTGCGCCTCTCGGTACGGCATCGAACAGAGTACGAGAACGGATCGAGGCGCGGTGATTCTCGTATATGTTGTGCAAAAAGAAAGCCATCGGGATCTAAGATCGAGGCTCGCATGGATCCGCCAAGATAGTCATCACGGCGCGTCGGCATTCCCGATGTGTAGGTTAGGGAGCAAGGGCGAGGCGCTGGGGAGGGTTCTGAGCGCGATGTCTCGCCAACAACCAACGCACACGTTGTAAATTGGGGAGCGGGAAAATCGGAAAGTGAACAGCTTGACAGTCACCCGACATAAGACTAGGGTCGTAGTTGAGGTAGTTTGCACCGTCTCCTCATTTCAGGTCTCCTGAACTAAGTCAGCCCATCTGAAGTTCCCCCCCTTAGCAGCCCCAATCATAAGGAGATACTCATGTCAGTTCAAAACCCAAAGGAACTCTTCGTCCAGTTGCTTAGCGGTCTCCGCCAAGGCACAGAGAAGAGCGCAAAGTTCTATCAGGAACTTAGCCAGATTGCCGAGAATCCGGAACTAAAAGAGGCGCTGGAAGCGCGGGCTTTCATCTCACAGAAAGTCCTCGCCACACAAGACCAGTGCTTCAAGCTCATCGGCGAACAACCCACGAAGGTCAGCTCGCGTCTCCATGACATCTTTGTCGAAGATTTTCGCAAAGAACTCGCCGAGATACAAAACCCAGCCGCAAAGCGCCTGTTTATCATGGTGAAGGCCATCCAGCTGACTCACCTTCGCATTGCGGAGTACGCAGCGTTGGTCGCAGCGGCGGACGTAACCGGCCACTATGGCGTCGGAGTCCTGCTGGAGAGCTGCTTGGCGGACAGACTCGCGTTTGTTGAACGAACGAGGCGGATGATTCGGAACGTCGTCGAGGCCAAGGTGGCCCAGAAGATGGCTGAGAGAGTAGCAGCCTAGGTGTTTAACGGATGATTGAAGTGAGTTGAGTCGCGCCGACCTGCACTGAGCAATCTATGCGGGTCGGAGCGCAATCCCCCTGTAACTCTTCGTGCCTCCCGAAGACAAGACTCCAATGGCGTCGGTTACATTGTGACGCAGTTGCCATATCCGGGGCAGAAGTACGGAATGAGCATACCGAGCGATGCGAAGATCCAGCAGATCGCGGACTGCCTGCTCAGCCCGATATTCCGGGACGCCCCCTTGCAACGCTAGAGGCCTCAGCACCTGCCTGACCTTCAAGATCGAGGAGGTGAAGCGCATGTAGGGTTTCGTTCCGCGAATAGATTCGCTTTTTGATGCTCCATCTCGTCGATGTCTGAAGAAGCCAGTCAACCGCGGCAGACGCGATTGCTCAAAGAAAGTTACGGTGTCGTCCCCAGTGTGCAATTGGGGTTCACGTTTTGAATGTAGATCGAGTTGTTGCCAATGCGATCGTCCGCCCAGGCGACAGCCGCCAGGCCCGAACGGGTGATTTTGTCCGACAAGCCATACTTGCTTGCCGGGGCGGAGGAGACGGGGAACTGCGCGCAAATGACGTTGCCACTTCCGTCCAACTTGATCGCCTGCATAGTGTCCTGTCCATAGGCCGGCGAATCCACCCAGAACACGAGCACTCCGGTGCCGATCTGAACATTCTCAACAAACGTCTGTGTGTCCGAACCGAGTGGAACAATTACTAATCCTGTCGAACTCCACAGCGACATGCCTGCCCCATCGAACTTCTGTCCAGAGACCCCGTTCGTGAACTGGTTGCTGTCCTCCTCCGTCCAGAACAGGAAAGTCTCGTCGGAGGCTGCGTGGTAGGACACTGAAGGCTCCACATGTATGTTCAAAGTATTGGTCGAGCCAGCAGAGCCGTTGTGCGGGAAAGCCTCGCTTCCGTCCCTCCGGATATGTTGCGCGAACACCTGCAGCGTCGGACTGCTGGTGTACCACGAGAACACCGCGCCGCCGTTGCCATCGGGGATAAAGTAGGGGAACTCGCCGAACTGCAGCGAGCCTGTGTCGAACAGCACCACATTGCTGCTTCCCCACAATATCTTTCCCAGGGCCGATATCTTGTTGGCGCGTAATTGGTGATTGCTCGTGAATCCGTTGTCCCTTTCCCAGGAAACAATCACGCTTCCATTGTCTGCTGCATGCAGGTCCGAGAGATTGTAGTTGTAGCCGGACTCACTGAACACAACTGGACGGCTCCATACCTTGTGGCCCTGCCTGTCTAGTTTCTGAACCATCACGCTGACGTCGTTGGTCCACGCCACCACTACTCCGCCATCACTGGTGCCCGTGATTTTCGGAGCGTAGTGCGGATTGTTATTGGTGGTCAGCTGCACGCCGTTAAGTCCCCACAGGGCGGTGCCGGCCGAGCTGATCTTGGCAGCCGTTACCTGCTGATTTCTCCCCTCGCGCGTGTCGAGGAAGGCCAGCAACGCATTACCCTGGGTATCAAAATCGAGGCCGTAGTCCTCCGTGGAGGAATTGGTCAGCGCGGCAACGAGGAGCCCATCATGTTCGAATTGCTCCACGCCATTGCTATCCAGGCGCTGGAGATAAACCGAGTAACCCGGGGCATTCGGATCGTTGTCGAACCAGCTCACGTACCACTGGTCGTTGGGCAGAGGTTTTACCTTCGCTTGCACCTGATCGTTGTTCAGCTTGTCGGCCAGTGGGAGATTCACCGAAGGATCAGATGACCACTGTCCCCAAGCCGACTGCACGGCAGTGAAACTGACAATAAGTAGTGCGACCAATGCGAATCTGTCTTTCATGACTCCCCCACTTCGCCCGGGCCTCCAGCAGGCAAACGGTCGTGGCACAGATGCTACTAGCAGCGTGGCCGTTGGGCAATGTGGCTGGAAGTCACATGTCGTTAGCACATGATATGTCGGCGTGGCAGGATACGTGGGCTGACAAAACTTAGTCTTCGGTTCCGCTGGCATTTCTTTGACGTGATCCCCGTCACGGACTGTTGTGACGCGGATCATCGTTACCCTGACGAATGCTAGGTATCCAAGAGCATTGCGTATTTTTGCGCAACTCGCGCCCGCAGCACGGCGCACAACTTGTTTAAGGACATCGAACACCTCGTCCGGCTCGCGGCTGTCATGGCAATCGCACTGGTTGCGTTTGTCGGCCTGCGCGCACTCGTCATCCCCCACAGTTTTGGCCAGTATGGGCACTATCGCGGCGCAGCGATCGCGGAAATCGCTGCCCGGTCGGTTGCCTTCGCCGGCCACGATGTTTGCGAAGGCTGCCACACCGATGTCGTCGATCAGAAAAAGCACGGCAGGCATGTCGTGGTACCTTGCGAAGCCTGCCACGGAGCTCAGGCGAAACATGCCGATGATCCCGCATCCGTCAAGCCGGCTAAGCTCGACACCGGCGTCATCTGTGCCCGCTGCCACGAGGCCAACAGCGCGAAGCCGAAAGGGTTCCCTCAAGTCGCTTCCGCGGATCACTCCGGGGGCCTCCCCTGCGACAGCTGCCACCAGCCCCACCGCCCCAAGATTGGGGACAAGACTGAAGCCAAGTCCGTGACGGAGGGGAATAAATAATGGAGATCACCCGCCGTCGCCTGCTCATGTTGTTACCGGCTGCCGCCGTCGCCTGGCAATACGTCCACGCTGGCACGCCCGAAGCCTCGCCCAACTACAAAATGACCGACCATTGGTGGGGTATGCTTATCGACATTCCGAAGTGCATCGGCTGTGGCAGTTGTGTCCGTGCCTGTGCTGAGGAAAATGACGTCCCCGGGGGTTATTACCGCACCTGGGTTGAGCGCTATCACGTTAGCGACTGGAAGATTGAGCGACCTGACGTGGAGTCACCGGATGGCGGCAAACAGGGCTTCCCCCCAAATGCGATCGGCGGCAAGAATTTCTTTGTCCCTAAGCTGTGCAACCACTGTGCCGATTCTCCCTGCACTCAGGTTTGTCCCGTCGGCGCAACATTCGTGTCGCCCGATGGAGTCGTGCTCGTCGACAAGAGCTATTGCCTGGGCTGTCGCTATTGCGTTCAGGCGTGCCCTTACGGTTGCCGGTTCATCAATCCCAAAACGAATACGGCGGAGAAATGCACGCTCTGCTATCACCGCATCACAAAAGGGCTGACGACGGCGTGTTGTGAAGTGTGCCCTACCGGCGCCCGCCAACTCGCTGATCTCAAGAACCCCAAAGATCCGATCCACGAGTTCCTACGGACTCATACAGTACAGGTTCTAAAGCCCCATTTGGCGACTGGAGCGAAGGTCTTTTACTACGGCATGGACGGCTCGGTTCGATAACTACGGCGCGATAAGGAGGCTCGTGCAAATTCCCGTCGAAGGCTTTATGTATCCGAACGAGGTCGAACTCCAATGGAGCATCCTCATCGTTCTCTATCCCTTCATTACGGGCCTTGTCGCGGGCGCCTTCATTCTGGCTTCTCTGGAGCGCGTCTTCCGAGTGGATGCAGTGAAGCCTACCTACCGGCTCGCTCTGCTCACAGCGCTGGCTTTTTTGCTGGTCGCACCCCTGCCGCTGCAATTGCATCTGGGTCATCCGGAACGGTCTCTGGAGATGTACTTGACGCCACACCGCTCTTCCGCCATGGCCATGTTCGGATTCGTCTATCTCTGGTACCTCATGGCCGTGTTGCTGTTGGAAATCTGGCTCGACTACCGTCGCGACATCGTCGTAAAATCCCAGACTACCGCAGGGTTCACTCGCGTGATCTACCGCGTGCTGACCCTCGGCTCCAGCAACCTCAGCGAACGTTCACTGCAAATCGACGAGAGACTCGGCTATTTCATCACCGTCATCGGAATCCCTTCCGCCTTTCTTCTGCATGGATACGTCGGCTTCATCTTCGGATCGATCAAGGCCAACCCATGGTGGTCCTCGCCGCTGATGCCCGTCGTCTTCATCTTCTCCGCCATGGTTTCCGGCATCGCCGCCGTCATGTTGATTTACACGGCCTGTTCGCGGCTGCGCGGACGCACTGTCGACATTCGCTGCCTCGATAAAATCGCGCAATATCTTTTCTATATTTTCCTGATTGATTTCAGCCTCGAGATGCTAGATCTGCTGCAGCGCATCTACGAAGCCGACGAGTCCTTCCGCAGCCTCGATTTCATGGTCCACACCCGTCTGTGGGTCTCGCAGGTCATCGTCCAGATTCTCATTGGCACAGTCACTCCGATCACGCTGTTGGGTCTCACCCAAGTGCTGACGCTGACCGATACGATTCGCAAACGAATCTACGCGCTCGCGGGATGCCTGACCGTCATCGGCATTTTCGCCATGCGCTGGAACGTCGTCATCGGCGGCCAGCTCTTTTCCAAGAGTTTCTTAGGCTACACCACTTATAAGATGGCCTTCGCTACCCGCGAAGGGCTCCTGACCGCGATCGCGCTTCTCATTCTTCCCTTTATCATTCTGTGGGTCTTGGTAAAACTCCTGCCGCCTTGGCCAGATGCGGGTCCCGTCTCCGCCTCCGGTGCAATCGAGGCGCAGAACCAGCTAACCTCAGTTCTGCGGGGTTAATGCGGAGTAGCACATGGCGCAAGCTCTTTACGGAGGCGCGTCCGATGTAGAGCAACTCGGCGAACGGATCCGCGAGCTCGAACGCCGCGTGTCAGCTCTCGAAGTCCCACCAGAAAAATCAGCTCCCGCCGCTCCTGCTGAGGCCAACCTTGCCCTGCAACCACCGCGCCCTCCCGCTACCTGGCTCGGATTTCCCCCCGCAGAAATATCTGGCAGTGCCGTGCCCGTACTCGGCAAGGCAGTCTTGGGAATCGCCGGCGCCTACCTGCTCCGAGCCATCGCCGAATCCAGCACCCTCTCAAAAATTCCAATCCTGATCGTGGCCATCGTCTATGCCGGCCTATGGATGGTAGCGGCAGTCCGTACTCACGCCGCCAACCGCTTTGCCAGCGTCACCTACGGCATCACCGCGGCGCTGATTCTCTCCCCGCTGCTCTGGGAATCCACCGTCCGCTTCCATGTCCTCGCGCCCGCCATCACTGCGGTCGTGCTGGTCGCGTTCGTGGTTTTGGCATTGGCCCTGGCATGGCAACACAACCTGCAACTGATCCCCTGGATCGCGACCTCTGCAACGGTAATCACGGCCTTGGCCCTGATCATCGCAACCCGCGAACTTGTGCCGCTGACCGTCGCCTTGCTGGCTGTGGCTCTAGCCACAGAAATCGCCGCCGGTCTGGAACACCGCCTCAGCCTGCGAGCCGTGCCCGCGATCGCCGCCAATTTCGCCGTATGGTTGCTCGTGGATGTGATGACCTCGTCCCAGGGAGTACCGGAGGCTTATCATCCAACGGCTCCCGCAACGATTACACTCGTATGCCTGATTCTTTTCGCGACGTACGGTGGCAGCATTGCAATTCGCACCTTCGCGCTGCGCCGCCCAATCACGATCTTCGAAATCGGCCAAGGCGTGCTGGCCTTCCTGCTGGCAGCCTTTGGCGTCATGCGCGCAACCCACAGCGCGGCCGCTCCGACGCTCGGCGCTTTCTCCCTGCTACTAGCGGTTGTCTGCTACTGGGGAGCGTTATCTCGATTCACTAACAAAGCTTATGCTCGCGATCGCCGAGTCTGCGCCACCTACGCCGGTGCGCTTCTTCTGACCGGAAGCTTCCTGCTGTTCCCCGCAAGTCTACAGGTGCCATTCTTATGCGCGGCCGCCGTCTGGGCAGTTTTCCTGTATGCACGGACCCGCAAACTCAGCCTCGGCATCCACGCATCGTTCTACCTGGCGGCCGCAGCCGCTGTCTCGCCTCTTGCAGTTTGGATTGCAGCCGCCCTGGCGGGAATCGTCCCATCTGCTCCGACCCGGGACGTTTGGATTGTGGCCACATCCGCAGTGCTCTGCTACGTCCTAGGATCGCGCGAAGCGCACGCAACGCAGGCCTCGCAAAACCAAAAGAATCGCCGTTTGCTCTGGGTCCTTCCCGCCGTCCTCGTAGGTTTCGCCGGCGCGGCTCTGTCGGTGGTCGCAATAGCCTGGCTCGCCGCTGGCCGCCTGGAACTGAGCCCCTCGCGTCTTTCGGTCATCCGCACCATAGTGAACTGCGCGCTGGCTCTCGCCCTCGGCTATCTCGGTTCTCGCTGGAAGCGTCTCGAACTGGGTTGGGTCGCCTACATGGCCGTCGCCTTCGGTACGCTCAAGCTTCTGTTCGAAGACCTGCGCTTCGGCAACGCCGCGTCGCTGGTGGTCTCGCTTCTGTTCTATGGGTTGATTCTGATCTTGATCCCCCGGCTGACGCGGTACGGCCAGACGCTATCCTGATTTGTGCCGACCGCCCCAGAATTGTTTTCGTAGGTTAACGCGCAGCCTCATCTAAGATTTGCCCATTCATGGAAGAAACGGGGGCAGTGCGACGAACGAAGTTCCGCGAAAGACGAGTCCTCGCGCGGATAGATCCCCAACACAGTCGTGGATCCCGGCTGGTTCACGGGTTTGGGATTCGATCAGGAGATCCCACATCCCTCGACGTTCTCCAAGAATCGGCACGGGCGGTTTCAGGAGTCGAAGCTGTTCGAGCAACTCTTCGAACAGATCGTGAAGCAATGTGTGGAAGTGGGATTGGTACGGGGCAAGCATTTGTCGGTGGATGGCAGTTTCATAGAGGCGAATGCGTCCAAAGGGAGCCGTATTCCACGCGAGCAACTGGCACAAGCCGCGCACGTGAACAAACCGTGCGCCAGTATCTGGTGCAACTGGAACAGCAGAATCGGATCGAGGAACCGACTCACGAGCAAGATCAGGTATCAACCACCGATCCCGATTCCACCTATGCCACGAAGGGCGGCACGCCGGCCCGACTGGGATACTACGACAACTATCTGGTCGACAATCCAAGCTGCGTGATTGTGGGTGTGCAGGCCACGGCGGCGCGCATGAGCCAGGAAACCGTGGCCGCACAAGACATGCTCACACGGTTCGCGCAATGGCAAGGTGGAGAACCCTCGTCGATAGCCGCCGATGCAACCTACGGCAACGGGGAGTTTCTGCAATGGTTACTGGACCGCGGCATCACGCCGTACATGCGCACACGAGACAGTGCTCTGCGAAAGAACAATCCCGGTTACGGTCCGGAGCGATTTACCTATCTGCCCGAGAGCAACAGCTATCGCTGCGCGGCTGGGGGCAGCTTAACTACGTTGGGCTGAATGTTCGCAATCGTGCTCACGCTTACATCGGCAGCGCCAAACGTTGCGGGGCCTGCCTTCGAAAAGCTCAATGCACCAGTGGGCGATATAAATATCTCGCCATTCATGTGCATGAGCCGGCCCGACAACGCGCACGGAAGTTGGCCAATACGCCAGAGTTCGCTAATGCACAGCGGCAAAGAAAGAGGTGGAAGCCTTGTTCGCGGAACTGAAGAATCTGATCGGGCTGCGTCGCTTGCGCCTGCCGGAGATTGAAGTTCGTACGGGAGCAGCTCTTCCTGGCAGCGGCGGCACAGAACATCAAGCGACTGGTGCGGTTCCTGAGCCCGCCGACAAGACCGGTTCTGCTCGCCACCAGTTAGTCAAACTGAGAGAGAAAATACTCGGGCCGGCATACTCGCAACCGAAAGACGTTCTCCCGAGCGGACTTTTTCAACACCCACGCCTGCGTTCACAAATAAAGAGAACCGCACCGCCCGGACCTACCATGTCGATCTCAGAAGCAAGGACGGAACTGCCAGATGTTGGCGATATGGTGAATCTCGACTTCGTGCGCAACGTGGTGGGCAAATCACGGGTCGCTGCTGGGGCAGTTGTTTGCCGCGTATCGAACGGCTTTCCGCTGCGAATGGATTTCGGGCGCTACCTGTAACTGAACTCAGATGAATTGCTCTGATGGTCTTGCCGGAAAATCTGACATCCCCCGGATAGAGGAATGATAAGCCGAGGCCGCTGAGGTCTGTGTCAAAACCGGGCGAAGCCCGCCGCGGAACGCGGTTGCAGAGTCTTGACACAGACCGGGCCTCGGCTACGCTCTGGCTATCCCGGGGTTGTCGTTCTAGACGCAAACTCACAGACCAAGCCCGAACCCCTGGCCAATTTGATTCGTGTGCGTACGTTCAGGTTCTGCCTGGTGCGCCACTGTCTCTTGCTGAATCGCCGGCGAATGGGACACGTCGCGACTGAGTTCATGGCCCAACGTCGCTGCATTATTCGTATAAATCTGCACGTCATAGCGTCCGCGCGAGATCGAAACATAGGCCATGCGGCTGTTGAGCAGATCCTTCGCACCCAACTCGGTGTCCACATGAATCAGTACACGATCGGCAGTCTGTCCCTGGCTGGAGTGGCTGGTCATGGCATAGCCATGATCGAGATGCAGAAGCAGGCGGGAATCGAGTTCGAGCGCGCGGCCGCCGTCCATCTTCAAGCGGAGCCGCCCGTCTTCTTCGATGCTCTCGATTGTCCCCAACTCTCGGTTGGCAACTTTTAGCTGGTTGGCAGGCGCGGTGAATTGGATGCGGTCTCCCTCTGAAAAACTCCGGATCTCTTCACGGAAGATCGAAACCCCCTGCTGTCTGCGTGGATCGTAAGTTCGCTCCGTGCCGTCCTGCAGCTGGACTGTCAGCCGGTTTTTCGGAGCATCGACGCTCTTCACTTGTGCGTACTCGCCTTTCCCGATGCCGGTCTCCTTCGATGCCCGCGAGTAGCGCAGCACATCGCCCACTTCGTATCGCTCGGCCCATGTCCGGTCTGCGCCAGTGAGCTCCTGACGCGGCACGAGTGTCCTGATGTGGTGCTCGTCACTGCTAACGCGACCATCCCGCTGCAATTCCGCTCGGATGCGCTCGTTGATCTCGATGCGAGAGCGATTATCGGGAGAAATCACCAGCGTGTTCTCCGGCGATTTTGCGTAGTCCTTCGCAATCGCGGCGATGCGCTCATCGTGGCCTTGAATCTCATGGACTCGGCCCTGCTGGTCAAGATTCTGTATCGCCTCGCGCACTTCGCCGCGTGCAAGCTGCTCGACTACCTGTTTCAGTTCCGGGTCTTTCTGGCGCACGATCTCTTCGAGCTTCACCGTTTTCATACTGGCGTCCTGGAGCTGCGCGAAGGGCCTCCCGGCCTCAACCGCCTCATGTTGCCGCCGGTCACCGACGAGCAACACTCGGTCATTCGGATGGAGCCGGTTCACAAACTCATGCACCTGCCTGGTCGATGCCAGAGAGGATTCGTCGAGCACGTAGAGCCGTTTCTCGCCGGTATCCGGCTGCTGTCCACGTACCAGATGCTTCTGTAGTGTGGATGTCTCCATGCCTGCTTCCCCGAGCTTCTGGGCCGCGCGGGATGTCGGCGCGAAACCTTCCACCCTGTAGCCCTCGGCCTCCGCGCCTTCGCGGATCACGGACAGAGCGGTTGTCTTGCCCGCGCCAGCGATGCCATCTAAACCGACAACCTTCTCCCGCGAAAGAAAGATCTCGTCTACTGCCTGCCTCTGCGACGCATTCAATTCCGGGTGGCGGTCTTCCGTAGCGATGCGCAATTGCGGCGAGACCAGCATCGGATCGCTGTAGTCGCGCCGATTGCCTTGCTGCATCCGGCCAACGATCTCACGCTCCATGCGTACCATCACTTCGGTCGTGAACTGTCTGCCAGCACCAACGTGCGAGACTTCGCGGAACTCCCCGGCCTCGATCCGGCGCTCAAACTCCTGCCGGACCTGGGCATAGGTGGTTTCTCCCATGCCGCGCACCAGCGCTGTTTCAAGGATCGCGCGGCGGTCCTGCACAGCCGATCTTTCGAAGACATGATCGCGCGCCCATGTCACGGCCTGCTTTGCCTGAACCTCTGGCTCCGGCATCTGGTATTGCCCATGTTGGCGCGCCTGTGCGACGACGCGGTCCGCCTGATGCCCGTACTGTGCGGCCAACTCGCGGTGCCGCTGTAAGACTTCTCCAGGCGACAGTAGTTCCTTGCGGTCGCGAGTATGGTGGGCCGCGATCTGTGCCGCCGCGGCTCCGTCGATTCCTTGTTCCCGGAGATGGTCTTTGATCTGTTCACGCCTCGGACTGGAAGCCTCAAGATATTCCTTCGTGTAGCCTTTTACTTCCGGCTGTCCATGCTTGCCGCGCTCCAGTTCGTAGCCCAGCTTTTCCAGACGCAGAGCCAACTCGGATCGGTAGACCGCCGTGGCGTAGCGTTGTGACACGAACATCTCGTGTGGCTGCAAAGCTCGCATCTGTTTCCCATTTTCGAGACCGTTCTCGCGCTCGGTCATGTTGAAGATCACGGCATGGGTATGAAGCTGGGGCGCAGCATAGCCATCGACGGGCCGCGCGGTGTCGTGCTCGAAAGTCGCGGCGATGAATTTGCCGGTCGTCTCCGGGGCATGGACATTGCCGATCCGCGCCTGCGTGTATCGTTCAAGCTCTTGAAGTGCCACGCGTACACTCTCCCGATGGGCTTCACGCACCCGATCATCGCCGCCCACAAGGGCGGTAAGCGATACCGACTTCGGCGCAGAGAATGTGGCGTCCCACCCGGCGCGATGCTCGGCGCTGGTGACCTCTCTGCCAAATTTGCCTTCATAGGTTCTCGAGACTTGATGCCGTACGAGTTGCTCTTCGGTGTGCGGATGTTGGCCTTCACTCAGTCGCGCAAAGTGTTCGGAACCAACGGCACCTTGCAACCTCCACTGCTCGGCAAGCCTGCCCTGCCACTCACTGTGACCCTGCTGGTCGCGGCTCCAGTAGTTCTGTTCCTGCGAGGCAAACTCCCGCACATGATAGGTCTGCGCCTGGCTGGCTGACAGCGGTTTCGAGATCGTGAGCATATCGAGCGTTCCTCAAGCGTGAAGTGGTGTTCTTGGCAATTTGTCTCTCATTCGATTCCCTTCGTTTTCTCCCAGGCGAACGCCTCTTTGGGTTTGGTCTCGGGCGCACCAATGGTCGAACCAAAGAGCGCGAGCATCGGCTGAGTAGGCTTCTTCAGCGGATCGGCGGGAGCATTCGCGGGCACTGATGGCGCTGGTTTCGGAGCTATCTCTGGCATCTGCCGCTGCGAAAATCTCGGCAGTCTGAATCGGATTCTGCCCATCTTTATCTTCCATCTCTGGATCAAACTTGGCCGAGGTCGGCCCCATTCGATCGTCTCCCTATCCCGCCGTTTACGTGGGGACCGGTTCTGCAACACACTCCGCACTGCCAGTAGGAAAAGAAACATCGCGGCTGCCCATAGCAACGGTGTCAAGAGCGAAAAGCTTCTGGGAAAAGGCATAGCACTCATGGCATACGAGCTCTTTCCTTGCCCTCGCGGGCGAAGAAGTCATCAAGCAGTTTGCGTGCCTGCTGAATCTTTCGTGCGTCGGCTTGGTCGCGAATGTTGAGGACGGAATCAGGCGACAATTGTCTGCCTACCGCTGCGGCCTCGACGGCTGCATGAAAGAGATTCAAGAGCGCGTAACGCACCGCCCAGACTTCGGCCAATACCAGTTCTGCGGGGTCAGCGGGCCGCTGCCGCGCAGTGCACAGAGCGGTCCCGCGCAGCCACTCGGAGAGGGCCTGCCCCGCACCTTCGGCGGCGGCTTCGATCTCGGCCAGTTCGGCCGGAGTCAGTCTCGTGGCCGCGGTCTTGGTGCGGAAGCCGGGCTTCGCCTCTTCTCCGAACGGCAAACTGGACTGGGGATTGGCTTGAACGCGGGGACTACTCATTGGACGAACCGCCTTGTTGCCTACTGCGCTTAATTCCGCTGTGACTAAACTGTGCAATTGTTAGTTCACAGCAAGGTCTTGCGTTTCAACGCGTTTACCTGATCGACGATTGGCAGCGCTTTCTCGCAAACAAATGTGATCGTTCGCTACCGCGCTCATTCAGCCAATCACTGAATTTGTTGATGCAGCAAACGTTAACCTGCGTAAACATCGAAGCGCTGGCTAGCGCTCTGCAGTTCCCAACCTGGGGGTGACGTGTCCCCCCTTCTTCCGGTGCGAAGCACCGCGTTCTTACAACTCGCCATACTCCAGCATCTGAGCCTCCCACGTATGGATCACTTCGGGGGCCTGCCAGGCGCGGCGAAACAGATTCCGAATCGACTGCCAGTGCTCCATCGGGAATCGGAAAGCGATTCCGTTCTCCCGAGCAAAGAAAAATACACCCCTCTGCTCGTTTTCCACGATCGCCGTGTGCGCGTAGAAGTAGTAGCCTTGCCATTGGCAAAGATCCCGCTCCAAATCGAGTTCCTCCAGCAGCCTTCGGAACTCCGCAATCCTCGGGTATCCAACCACCGGATACCGCGGGGTAAGGGTTCCGGGAAACTGCAAACGAGGGGAGAATACATTCCCCTCTTCCCGCACCAGATCGAGGCGGTATCCGCCTTCTTCCAAGGAGGGCAATGCCGGCTGAACCGCAAGCTCAAAATCCTCGTCATCTGTCTCCGCAGGCGCCTTCTCTCTCAGGGGCTTCCGGTGAGCGGAATAGTGGCCGCGCGCGCACACCTTCCACAGGGCCGTCCAATGCTTCCAAAGAGCATCGTTCAGCTTCTCGATATTCGGGAATTGTTCCTCATCAAGAAGTCGATAGAGGTTCCGCACGGCGAGGATCGGTTTGCGCCGCTTTTGAGCCGGGTTCCTCAGCATCTGAATGGTGCGTGTCACCACCCGGCGAACGTCTTCGTTTCCAACATCATTAGCTTCCTTTGCTTCCACCTGTTTGTCCCCTGGAAGAGTCATCAGGTATACAAAGTCAAGGCGGGAATTCTTCGATTTGCGGACAATGACGTAAGCCGCAAGGAAAGCCTCCAGGATTTCGGCCAGCGTCTCGTATGAAATCTGGCCTTGTGCGGTATTCATAAAGGACTCTGCTCCCACCGCACAGTAATGGGCCACCACGGTCCATTCCGCCTGCGAAAGCGGTAGCCCTGAGTCTGCCTTCCCGCGAATTCTCAGCAGGGAATCTGTCGGCTCACTGAGCAGGTTCACCAACTCAAGACGGTCGTCTCGGGCAGACTCCAGAAGCTGCTTTGCGGCCTCCGATGTCGAGACAGTTTGGCCACTCTTGAGGGATATGATTTTCCTCAAAGTCTCAAGCCTTAAGCGCAGAGCATCGGAGATGCGAATGGAGATGACCGGCTGCTGCGGTGACGCTGCGTTCTCTGCCATGTAGTCCTCTCTTGGTGGCTACAAGCGATAAAAATGTAACGTTACCCATTGACTATATTGGTACACATGCGATGTTGTCAAGCGCAACAACTGCGGTTTCCCAGCCCGCGGTATAGGCCGGGGTAAACGCAACTATTGTCGCTAGGCAAGAAAAGCACGCCAACGCTCTATACCAGCCAGGAGTGTTGTATATGGAAACGCTTCCCCAAGACAAAGTCGTAGCATCCGCTACAACAAGACGCACGAACGAAATCCCTCGTCGTCCCCCTGCCTCCGCAAACGGGCAAGCGATCGAACGCTTCGTTGAAGCCGACACTGCAGCCGAATTCTTGCATTATTCGGCTCGCAGCATAAAGCAGATGGCGAGAGAGGGACGAATTCCCGCTCACCCATTCGGCACTGGTTCCCGCAAGAGGTGGTACTTCCTGATTTCGGAGCTTGCGGAGCATCTTCGCTCTCAGGTAAATTCCGGTCATGGAGAAGCTGGTCGTGACAAGGCGCAAAGGAGGGTCATTTGAGTCACGATCGCCGCAAGCCTATCCGCTACAACGCGGGTATGCTTTGCAAAGAGAAAAGAGCAATTGGCATGGTGTGGGTCTTCCGCTGGAGCGAAGAGGTAAATGGCCAGCGGCGCCAACACAAGGAAGTAATCGGCGCAACGAAGAAATTCCCTACGGAAGCGACGGCCAACAAAGAGGCCGATCGGCTACGTTGTCGCCTCAACGAACAAAAGCAATCGCTGAGCCTCAGGTCTCTCACATTTGGGGAACTAATCAACCACTACGTCAACCACGAACTATCACGTTTGTCGAAATCGGCTCGCAAAGCAAACAAGTCGTACATCAAGAACTGGATCGAACCGAATTGGTACGGTCATCTTGCCGGCGGCATGAAGACCATGCAAATTCAAGAATGGTTGGACAAAATCCAGCGCCCGGATGGAACCAAGCTGAAGATCAAGAATGTGCTGTCGGCGATCTTCTCGCACGGGGTCCGCTGGGAATTGGTAGAACGCAATCCAGTCTGCGGCCAAGGTGGGAGTCCCGGCCATCGCGGTGCTTCAACGGGGGTTCGCCAAAGCAGCAGGGTCTCAATTCAGCGTCTGACTCTCGCCCCAGATGTCGTTCGTCAAACGCTGGTGCAGTTGCCTTTACGAGAGGCGACGATGGCACTCGTAGATGCAGTCACAGCTCTCCGTGCGTCGGAGTTAGTCGCCCTGAGTGGAAGCATGTCGGCTGGGAGACTGGAATCCTTCAGTCGGAGTTTGCAATGGTCGAAGGCGAACTGAAAGAGACCAAACGCAGGAACAACCCACTGCC
Organism: uncultured Acidobacteriaceae bacterium; assembly: GCA_963788555.1. GTDB lineage: Bacteria > Acidobacteriota > Terriglobia > Terriglobales > Acidobacteriaceae > Sulfotelmatobacter. Next base: position 329,667 of record CAWBHM010000011.1, read on the forward strand.
ACTGGCGGAGTGTGTGCTACAAGTGCTTCGTCTGTGGCGCGAAAACACGGCCTATCGATCGGACGAGGATTGGATCTTTGCCAGTCCGCATTATCACGGCAAGACTCCTTACACCTATCAAATTCTCTTCCGTCGCCACATCCGTCCCGTGATCGAGAGAATCGCCGGAATCAAGAGCAGCAAGGAAGCACCGATCGGATGGCACACGCTTCGCCGGTCGCTAGCGACATTGTTGATCTCGAACGGGGAGAATGTGAAGGTCGCACAGTCACAGCTTCGGCACACAACCCCGAAGATTACACTGGAGCTTCACGCACAAGCGGTTTCAGCCGATCAGCAGGAAGCCCACAAGAAGGTCGTGCAAATGGTGCTTCCGGCGGAATTCTCAGAGAAGCTGAAGGCGCGGAGCGTTACCGCAACAGCGTAGAAACCAGAGTCTCTCTTGCTCTGGGTGTCCGGGGGTGCCCGAAATCGGCCCTGCCGAAATTCGCTAAGTACTTTGAAATCTTGGTGAGCGCGGCAGGACTCGAACCTGCGACCCATGCCTTAAAAGGGCATTGCTCTACCAACTGAGCTACGCGCCCTCACCTTAGAATCACACACTTGCGGTTGCCGCAACAATCGCCTGGGAACGTTTGGGAACGACAGCCTCAAATACCTTGCGTTGCGCGGCCTTGTTCACTGGCATGAGCCCCTGAGTATACGTGTCCAGCGTTACTTTGCTGTCTGCGTGCCGCAGTGACTCCGGTACCGTCTTCACGTCCTCACCGTTCCCTTTTAAGAGAGTTGCGAACGAGTGTCTGAATACGTGCCAGCGAACGTGCTTCTTGATTCCCGCCCGCTCCGCAGCGGGTCGGATGTGTTTCGACATCGCGATTGATGGCCACAGCGGTTGTGTGCCGTGCATCTCAGGCGAAGCGAAAACGTAATCGCTGTCTTGATTGTAAGGGCAGCGGCGACGCCAGTCCAGCAGCACTGCGGACAATCCCGCGTCCATTGGAACCGGTTTCCGTGAGGTTTCGGTCTTCAGCGAGCCGATGTGCTGACAGACGATCGCGCGGGTCAAACAAATCTCCCCCGCACTAAAGTCAATGTCTTCCCACTTTAAAGCCGTTAGTTCACTCACCCGCCAACCCGTGACAGCGGCGAGAGAGGCCATGACATAGTAGGGGCCGTCCAGCTCCGATAGCAGGGCTTTGATTTCCTCCGCCGTCAGACTTCGGGCACCCGTTCCCGCTTTGCCGAGGGGCGTACAAGCTTAATCGGGTTTCTTTCGCCAGGCAGGTTCTTTGGCGTACTGGAATGACGTTCTGTTCAGTTTGACTGCCATATTCACCTCGTCAGGCAGCTCGTTTCTCGGGCTGTGATTGTTTGGGCTGAGACTTGTCGTGGCGCGATTGCTTGCCTTTCGACAAACGGGCCATGAACGCTGACAGTCTGTCCTGCACTTTCGAGAAGAACGACGAAGTATCTTCATTTTTCTTGAGCTGCTTCTGAATATTCGAAATTTCGTCCCTCATCGTTTTGTATTCGGGTTCCTGGGCCGAATATCCGAGTGCCATTGCCCTTTCCAATTCGTACCGCGCTGTATCCAGTAATGCGAGTGCGATTTCCTTGTGCTTGTCGCTCTGGGCCTCCGCTTGATTGATCGCTTCCCGCGCCACCAGTAACGGTAACGGGGTCACCTGGTCGATGTCTAGCAAGGTGCCGAGAGCCATCATTAGTACGATTCGCGCTTCGTCGCTCTTCTTCTGGTCAAGCAGGCGCGCAGCTTCCGCCAAGGCTGCGGGATAAGTAGCGAGCGGCAGATTGGAGGTTCGGACTCGAAGTTCGCTCATCAATCCGTAGAGGAGTTCCCGCGCCGCCGGATAGTCTTCCGACCCGATCACCGCCTCGACTGCTTCGCCAATTTCGTCGATGGTCTTGATGTCCTGTGGGGCGGTATCGAAAACAACAACCTCGTGGCTGACGGGAATCAGTGTGGTTGAAGGGTTGCGCGCAAGCAGAATGTCGATTTTGCCCGACGCACGCTCAAGAGCTGCGAGCGCTTCGCTCGTCGTGTTCGCGGCGATGGCATCAATCGCCCGCTGGGTCTCTTCGATGACGGCGAGCGCTTCTCTGTCCAGAATCTTGTCGGCGTGTTGTCGCGCTTGTGCGCGCTGTTTCTCGATGCCGGCCTGGACTTGCACGCTGAGTGTTGTTGCGGTGACGGGGGCCTTGCCAAGATCCTTCGAGGTGTCCACTGTCTGTGTCATGTGAATATCCTTTAACTGGCGTGCCCTGGCGGACACGACCTAACATAAGAAATGCCGCTGTTAAGCGTTTTGCTACTTGGAAATGTTATTTCTCCACGCCGCCAGCGACCATTCCTCGTGAGTCGGAACCGGGGATCGGCAGACAGACGAAGGAGTCAGTGGGCGGTTTGGGGAATCAGCGACTACGACTTTCGCCGAGGATCTCTGCGGACCACAATAAGCGCCCGGAGGCTTGTATCGCTGAAGTTGTACAGAACAGCCCGGGAGGTTCTTCGGCTGAGGCGGATCACGCAAGAAAATGGGATCCAGTCACACTGAAGGCCGCCGACGGGACTCGGCATGTGCGCCGGTGGATCAGAGATCGCGATTGTTCGAAGGCGTTGGAGGTCTGGTAGTCTTACGTCGTGCCGTAGCCGCGAACTGGAAGCGATGGTGGCGGGATGAATGATCTCTACAGACAGGCTGTTTCGCTGTCGTTCTTCGCGAAAGGCGCTGCTGCAACCGTCGGAGTCCTCATCATTCACGCCGCGTTTCGCGTGCTCGAAAAAACGCTCCCCCAGCGCTTTGGCCGGGCCGATGCGCGATATAAGGTTCGCAAGCTGATCGTCTTTTCCGGATACTTCTCGATTCTCCTTTTCCTCGCCATCCTCTTTGAAGATCGACTGGGCCGTCTCAGCTTTGCCATTGGTGTGGTGGGCGCGGGTGTGGCAGTCGCCCTGCAGGACGTGGTGGCCAGCATTGCCGGCGCTTTCTCCATCGGTTTTTCAAAGCTGTATGCCGTGGGAGACAGAGTGCAGATCGGCGACACTCAAGGGGACGTGATCGACATCGGGCTGCTGCGAACCACCTTGATGGAAACGGGGAACTGGGTCAGCCGGGACTTGTACAACGGCCGCATCGCTCGCATCCCCAACAGCATCGTCTTGCGCGGGTCCGTTTTTAACTACTCGCAAGGATTCCGGTTTGTTTGGGACGAGATTCACGTGCTGTTTAAAATAACCAGCGATTGCCAGCTTGCCAAAGCGATGCTTTTGCGGGCAGCCAACGAGGCGATTGGCGAGTACCTGGTCGAGGCGCAGAGTTCATGGAAAGTGATGAGTGACAATTACCAGAGCGCAAATCCTCCGTTGGAACCTACCCTCGCACTCGTCGTAAATGCCGGATCGCTGGAATTTACCGTCAGCTACGTGGTCAATTACACGAAACGAACCGCGATGAAAGATCAATTGTTCACGAAAATCATAGAGGAAGTCGCAAATAGCGATGGGCGGCTCGAATGGGCATCATCGGCAGTTATTCCCATGAGACCGCCGGGCGATGCCGGACACGAATCGAAGGCGCTCCTCCCATCAACTTCGGCTCTTGGTGCGGGCCACCGGGCGGATTCCCGTTAGCGCCTGCCCACACTTAGGCCACCCTGGGGGTGGCGGCAAGCGCAGACAGATCGTCAAATTCCGGACCCTTTGAGCTGCTATAGGGAAACGTCGTTGGACGAAAACTCTTCGTTGTACGTCTGCAGTCCCCTCCGCATACACGTAGTTTGCCTCCAAGTCAATCCGTGCCGACTTTGGGGAGCCCACTTCAGAGCCTATTTTGCGGGGACGACTTGCAGATTATTGGTCACCGAAAAGATTCCGGGGACGCCGTTGGCGCGAAGGGTGACCAGGTTCTTGTCGGCTTCGCTGTCCACGACGCCCTCCAAGGTAACGTGGCCGTTCTTCACGATGATGCGGATGGGCTTCTGCACGCCGAGCGCGTATTTCTCTAGCGGAGGGTAGCCGTAAATGGCGCGGTACAGTGCAAGGCGCAAGCCATCATCGATGGAGGATGGCGGTAGGACCTCGATCTTGTTTTCGACGCGCTCCACACCTTCAATGCGTTTCACCGCATTCTCCGCGTCGGACTTGAGTGACGGCCGGACGACTTGGCCCATCAAAGTTACAGTGCCTCCATCGACCTTGAAGGCGATGTAGTCGAAAACTCCGAACCAGGGGAGCATCAGCAATTCGTGGCGAACCTCTCGTGCAATCCGCTCCTGAGAGCGTGCATCGGCTTGCGCCGCCGCGTTCTGGTTGACTGCTACTGCGGTCAGTATGGCTAGACTGATGGCGAGTGCTAACAGCCTGTGTGTCAACCTGTGTTTCATATCGGCTCTCCTTGTCGGACAATCCCCATTGAGGAGTTCTTTGTTTTCGACAAATGGCGGACGCAACGGGAAGTATCAGTGTTCCTAACGGCTCTTGCTACTGCCCGTTGCCACCTGGCTAGACGTATGGCGTTATTGCTGTGGAGCCTCCACCTGAATGATGTGCAGGTCACCTGTATCAGGATCAACAGCCACGATCACCGCCACATGCTGGTCCTCGTAATCTTTCAACGCGTCGGGGTTGTTCACCTGGTACTTCTTGCTGTCCGCGTCATTGGTAAAGGTCTTGCCGTTGGAGCTGACTTTGCCAGACATGTTCTTATTATTCTGGGCATTGGCCTGATTCTGCTGAGTTTGGTTGTCATTCTGCTTGGTCGCGTCCTGAGCCACGGCCATGATTGGCAAGGACAGGGCGAGAACCACAACGCTTACCACTAAGGTCTTCATGATAGGCACTCCTTTTTTGCGCCCGGTTGGAATTAGCAACCCGAGCTCACCTTTAAGGGCCAGACTACTTTTTGATAGGTGGTGAGCACAATTCCTCGCAGGAGTGAAATAGGATTACGACTTTCGACCTACGGTTTTTCAAATGCCGGTTGGCCCATGGGAGACGAAATCAAGTTGCTGACGCCGAGGCCCAGAGTTAGCCAATTTTCGATCTGACAATGAACCCACGACGCCAGCCGCCGCAGATCAAGTGGTAGCCGCTGCGAGCTGACCTACCTCTAAAGTCCTATTCAGGACTCTTCCAAAGGACGAATCGTCCACTAAATATCTCCTCTGAATAGCCTTTTACTCTCACGAGGAATTGTTATCACCGACACTGTTACCTACGATGTCTTCTGGAGAGAGGAGCTATACGCCAGCGGTCGACTGTTCATCCGACATTGATTTGCTGGTGATTATGGCTCCGGTTAAGTGAACGGAAGGACATGTTGCTGTCCTGCAAGGCTCAAGGGGAAGATTTGACGGCCGATGGAAGGCGATCGCCGGGGGCGTGCCTGTTCGGTCCGTGTCGAACTGGAATGCAGATGCAGGCTGGCAACCGTCAGCGATTGAGACCGAGACAAGGCGGAGTGGCAAATGCCAACAATTAGAGTGAGACAAACCTTCCAACTTGCAACCGTATTTTGTCTACTGCTCGCACCGCTTGCAACGCTAGCTCAAAGTGCGAGCAAGAGGGCGGATCAGAAAAGCGGGGGACAAGTCCAGATTCCCAATCGGCCAACCTCACCTTTATTCAACAGCACGCAAGGCAAGCAGAAAACGGAGATCCGTTTCGATCCTGCGACTGGCATGGTTACCCTCAAGCTGCTGGTGCAGGATCCGAACGGATACTTCATTCCCAATCTTCGCCGCGACAATTTTGTTGTTTATGAGAACGGGGCCAGACAGCAGAACGCAACCGTCGACATTGAGCACGCGCCGGTAACCTTGGGAGTATTGCTGGAATTCGGAGGGCGGGCTCCCGGACTGAACCGCCAGATGGGTCAGGAGGTATCTAGGGCAGCGCAGCAGTTACTGGATGAAATCAGTTCCGAAGATACAGTGACGTTCTGGAAATATAGCGACAAGGTGCAAAAAATAGCCGAGTCGACTCAGGGGCGCAAGGACGTTAGGACTGAACTGATCGCGATGGGGACTCCCGAAGTCTCCGAGACGAACCTCTACGACGCGATCCCAGCGACTGTAGCGGAAATGAGGCCGGTGAGAGGTCGAAAGGCGATCGTTCTGATCACTTCAGGCATCGATACCTTCAGCAAAGCTCACTATGAGGACGCGCGCAAGGCCGCCGAGGAATCCGATTCGCCAATCTACGTTCTTAGCCTCACCCAGGTGCTTAGCCAGACCCTGGAGATGCAGAATCGACCGCTCGCGACCATTGATTGGAAGCAGGTGGAACACCAACTTCAGGAGATTGCTCGTGTGTCTGGCGGACGTGCTTACACTCCGTCGGACACGATCCAGCTGTCTCCGGTCTACGACGACGTCATGGAGAACCTCAAGGTTCGATACGTCATCACGTACAAATCCAACAATAACAATGATGATGCGAATTCCCCGCGGACGGTTCGCGTTGAGCTGGTGGATCCACAAACCGGGGGACCGCTTGCAATTCGGGACGCCAACGGTCGAATCGTTCGTGCCAGCGTGATTCTCCAGGAACATTATGTGCCGAGCGCCGCATCCGGTCACTAAAGCCAGTGATAGAAGTGATGTGGTAGCTGTGCCCGGCGAGATCGATCTCCTTTACTTGTTCTTGTGCGCTGTCGAATGTCGCGATCGAGGCCGCACCGATGCGGTTTGGGAATTGTTAGGAGCGCTGACGTCCTCAGATCCGGCAACCCAAACCGTCGCTCGCGTTCTCCTGAATAGTTGCTAACATCTGAGTAGTTACTCCGGTATTCTCCGTTGGCGCAGCCATGACGGGTGCATACGATCCACTGCAGGTCGCGCTCTCAGTCCTCATTGCGGTGTCTGCTTCCTACGCAGCTCTCGATCTCGCCGGACGGGTGACCGCGGCGAGCGGTCGAGCACGACTGGCCTGGTTGATCGGCGGAAGCACGGCGATGGGCATTGGCATCTGGGCAACGCACTACATCGGGATGCTGGCCTTCCACTTGCCTATCCCGGTGCAATATGATTGGCCCACGGTTCTGGTGTCGCTCCTGGCTGGAGTGTTGTGTTCTGCTTTCGCGTTACTGGTGGTGAGCCGAAAAAAGATGGGTGCCACCTATCTTTTCGCAGGTAGCGCCGTTCTGGGTTGCGGCATTGCAGCACTGCACTATATCGGCATGGCCGCGATGCGCTTGCCCGCCGAGTGCCGGTTCAACTTGGGTTTGGTGGCGCTCTCTATCGTGCTGGCAATCTTATTTTCTTTTGCGGCGTTGTGGCTCGCTTTTTATTTTCGAGACGAGGCCGAGGGCATGGTCTGGCGCAAGATTGGAAGCGCTGCGGTTATGGGCACTGCAATCTCGGCGATGCACTATACAGGGATGGCTGCGGCTAGATTTGCCCCCTCGGAATCGAACCCAGACTTGGCAAACGCAGTGAGCGTCTCTACTCTGGGAACCGCTGGGATTGGTGTCGTTGTCCTGATCCTTCTCGGAGTATCCGTGTTAACGTGCGCGCTGGATCGCCGATTCTCCTCTCAGAGTCTGGAACTGGCTTTGGCGGAAGCCAAGGCGGAACTGGGACACCTGACCCGGGTCGCAACGCTGGGTGAATTGGCGGCTTCCATTGCCCATGAGATCAATCAGCCGCTGGGAGCAATTGTCAGTTATGGAAGTGCTGCTCTACGTTGGTTATCTGCACAGCCGCCGAATCTCGATCAGACGCGCCAGGCCGTATCCCGCGCGATTCAGGAAGCCAATCGCGCAAGTGAGGTGATTGCAAAGATTCGAGCTCTGCTAGCAAAAACGCCGCCGGAGAAGACGCTGGTTGACATTAATAAGGTCATCGTTGAGGCGTTGTTGTTGCTTCGTTCCGAGCTTAGGAAAAGTGATGTCAGGCTGCGCACGGAACTGGCGCCCGACCTTCCACCGGTGCCGAGTGATTCCGCGCAACTGCAGCAGCTCGTGCTGAATCTGGTCATAAACGCGGTGGAGGCGATGAGCGCAATCACCGACCGCCCGCGCGAGTTAATCATCCGGTCGACCAAGGACCCGCATGGTGTGCGCGTGGAGGTGGAAGATTCAGGCAAAGGCATGGATCGTCAGCAAGCCGAACGCATTTTTGAACCTTTTGTTACAACCAAGCCGACTGGGATCGGAATGGGCTTGGCCATCAGTCGCTCGATTGTTGAGGCGCATGGAGGACGGTTGTGGGTTACCTCCAAAGCTTCCCACGGAGCAATCTTTCAATTTACATTGTCGGTGGTGGCGAATGATTGAGCCCAAGCCCACGGTATTTGTCATCGATGACGATGCAGCGATTCGCGATGCGCTTCAGAGTCTGATTTCCTCAATGAAATTGCACGTCGAACTCTTCGGCTCTGCTGCCGAGTTTTTGCAGCGAGAACGACCGGATGCGCCCAGCTGTCTTGTTCTCGATGTAAGGTTGCCAGGGATCAGCGGGCTCGACTTCCAGAGGAAGCTGACCGAAGCGAACCATTCCATCCCCGTGATCTTCATAACGGGCCACGGCGACATTCCCATGTCGGTTCGCGCTATGAAGGCTGGAGCGGTCGAGTTTTTGACGAAACCATTCCGCGATCAGGATCTACTCGATGCCATACACGTTGCGTTGGAGAGGGATCGCGCAAGAAGACAACAGGAATCAGAAATGATAGTACTGCGGGAAAGGTTCGAATCTCTGACGCCGCGTGAGCAGGAAGTGTTGCCGCTGGTAGTCTCGGGGCGCCTGAACAAACAGATTGCCGCCGAACTGGGGACGAGTGAAATCACGGTGAAGGTACACCGTGCCAGCGTGATGCGAAAGATGCAAGCGGACTCTCTGCCCGACCTCGTGAAAATGGCCGTTCGGCTAGGTCCCCTCACGAACCATTCGAAACTCTAGTTCCTTAATGGCCGTTCCCTATGCCTGAGTATAGTGACCGCAGTCTCAAGGAATAGTTGTTCTCCTGTCTACGGTTATTCTACCCTTCCAAACGCACAATAGATTGCCCGTCTCACGGCTGATAGCTTCGCGATTGAAGCCGTGAGGGTGAGTTGCCAGACTTTGTTATTTCCGTGGTCGACGACGATGAATTTGGCCGGAAGGCTATTTGCAGGCTCCTGGTCGCGTTGGGTTTCCACGTCGAGCCCTGGGCATCGGCAGAAGATTATCTGAAGAGTCACTCGATGTGGCGCACTTCATGCCTGGTGCTGGACGTACAGCTTCTTGGCATGAGTGGACTTGAGCTACAGCGCCAGTTGTTGGAGAAGCGTCACCGGATTCCGATCATTTTTGTCAGTGCTTCGGAGAATCGATGGATGCGAAAAGCGGCGCTTGCGGCTGGGGCACTCGACTATCTTCAAAAGCCAGTTTCTGAGGAGGCGTTACTCAAAGGAATCCGTTCGGCCCTGAACCTCAGCGAATCGGAAGGACCGGGCTCATGACTAGCCGGGAGCGGGAATTGCGGAACCTGGTTCCAACCACGAAAGATCCTCCGTGGCAAAAGCTGTGGCTTGCGGCGAGGTTGGAACTCCATCCCGGTTGACTCAACAAGAGACTCGAGAGTGCCCTCTCCGCAACTTCAGCTCCGCATGAATGCGTTAGGCACCAGGTACGATAGTGCGCCGACGGCGGAACACCATGCCCTGGCCGATGCCATCGATCGATTGCGAGTGCTGTAACGCCCAAGAGTCAGGCAAGCGAGGCCATTGGGGGAGGAGTTTGTCGATGTGCTTTACCTGAAACTGGTCGCGTTCCTGGGGGGACCTGACGAATTGATTGTGATCTGACGATGTCGCGACCTTCACAGGGGGACTTGACGGTTCTTCCCTCAAAGAACCTGAAAGCCCCCTGCCCGAAGTTTGCCCCAAATCTAGGCTGCACGATTTTCCTTCGCCTTTACGACGGCGGAAAACGCTCAAACATCTTCTCCACCGATTTATTAAGATCCTTCATTGCTTTTTCCGGTTTGTCGGGTAAGGTGTCGGTTGCTGATCCTCGCCAAATCAGTCTCTTGCTACTGCTATCGAACATGTCGATGACCAGGGTCCCGACTTCATAGTTATCGACGTAGGTGGTCGCCTCCCCGAACCCACCCCAGCGCCATCCCGGAAACCCGTCGTAAAAAGTTCGCAGTGTGGGCCTCTCGTGGGTGGTGCCTACTGCCATGATCGTCACATCTCCGTCCGACGGAACCTCTGTCCAGCCTTTCTTTGCCAACTCCTTGTTTACGGTTTCCTTGATGCGGTCATCCCAGAGAGGATTCGGTGTCTCGATCTTGCCCCAAGAGTAGGTCTTGTATTGCGAAAAAGTTGCGTGGTGGTCGTAGTCGGTTTTGACTTCGCGAGAAAATGCCGGAAGCGTGATGGCCAGCAGGACGGCGACAAAGAACAGAAAACGGACTTGGACTTTCATATTTTCTCCTTCGTTTTTCCTGTCCGACTCACAACTGCCGGCCGGACGAATTTGCCAGGATCCCAGACTGAACAACTCAGGTTTCGACCCTCGACGGTCTCTAAATTCCAGGGTCTTCAGCTAGCGATCTCTAGCAGGGATGCTAGCGATTAGGGGTGCTTGGCACAATTCCTCGGTGGCACGAACGGGGAATCCGAAACAACGCGTAGCCTCAAATCAATCCCACGTTAGAGATTTCCATAAGCCTGTAGCGGTAGCTAGTCGTTCGCACTCGCAGCTCATCCCTGAATGCTTTCTCGCTTGCCATTTGGTCCCTACAGCCAAAGTCCTACAGGGTGTTCGAACTAGCGGAGTAAGAGTATCTACATGCCCTCTCCGAGGTCCGGTTCCGCCTCCTGACGAATTGTTTAAGGATCGCGCTGTCACTACCATCCGGAATGAAAGAGGTACTTGTGCAGCGCGATAGCGCTGACATGGTGCAAGACCTCGAAGCTACGGATAAACAGATGTAAAGGAGAAGCAGCATGGCAACCGCAACGCTTATACACACTGACGAAGAAATTCAGAAAGACGTGCTCGCTGAACTGAAGTGGGATGCTCAGGTCCAGCCCAACGAGATTGGTGTTTCCGTCAAGGACGGGGTAGTTACGCTCACGGGATGGGTGGATTCATATCTTAAGAAATGGGCCGCAGAAGACGCGGCACACCGGGTTGGGGGCGTAAAGGCTGTGGCCAACGACATTGAAGTGAAAGTGTTCAGCGAGCGCACGGACCCGGACATTGCCGAGGCTGCGATCCGTGCGCTGCAATGGGATGCCTCGGTGCCGGCGGACAAGATTCAGGTCACGGTTTCAAAAGGCTGGGTCACGCTGAAGGGCGAGGTGAATTGGAACTTCGAGAAACAGGATGCCGAACGCGTGGTGAGACGTCTGACCGGGGTGAAGGGAGTGAGCAATCTCATTACGGTGAAGCCGAGCACAACGCCGTCAGAACTGAAAAAGAGGATCGAGGATGCGCTGGTGCGCAACGCCAAGGTCGATGCCAACAAGATCACCGTTGAGGTCCAGGGCAGCAAGGCCATTCTGAAGGGATCCGTCCGCGCGTGGGTTGAGAAGGAAGAGGCGGAGCGGGTGGCGTGGTTGGCGCCGGGAGTCACCTCGGTGGAAAACCGGATTACGGTTGAGGTTTAGCGAGGTGGATCGGTAGTTAGGGGCGGAGACCTTACCCGCCCCTGTCAGTTTAGGAGCCATGATGAAAAAACTGATACTACTCGTCGCGATGCTTACTTTCGCGGGACCCTTGTGGGCAAGTACAGCCAATACGAAAGTCGAAGAGCGTCTGCAGAATGCTGCTGAGGTTTTGCAGGAGGTCATGAACGCACCTGACAAAGGGATTCCGCTGGAAATTGTTGAACACGCCAAGTGCATTGCCGTGATTCCTCACCAGATCAAAGCGGGGTTCGTGGTGGCCGCGAAGTTCGGAAAAGGGGTAGCCACCTGCCGTACAGAAAGAGGATGGAGCGCGCCGGCTTTCTTCACGATCACAGGCGGCGGATGGGGCGCTCAGATCGGGATTGCGAGCATCGACAACGTCCTCATGATCATGAACCAACGCGGGATGGATCATTTGCTCTCGGCAAAATTCCAAATTGGCGCGGACGCATCCGCCGCCGCGGGCCCGATAGGACGACATGCCGCTGCGGGAACCGATTGGAAGATGGAGACCGAAATTCTGAGTTATGCACGAGCCAGGGGTGTCTTCGCCGGTGTGTCGCTCGATGGAGCGATCGTGCATCCCGATCAGGAAGCCACAACAATCGTGTACGGCAAGGTGCTTCCGCCCCGAGAAATCCTGACTGGGAAAATTCAACCTCCTGAAACTGTCCGCTCGTTTCTAGCTGCGGTACGGGAAGTGGAGGAGAAGGCAAAGAAAGAGTCTTGAGACGTTCAGATCGCAAAAGACAAGGAGATCAACACATGCAAACTTTGCGCAAAATGGCGGGTGAATTGATGATAGGGGCCCTGATTGCATCGATGCTGTTCCTGTTTTCAACGCCACTATCCGCACAAAAGCAGGAAAACCCGGAGGTTACCAAACTGCTTGCTGACGCTCGCGACAAAGCAGCGGAACTGAGCCGCGATGCGGACGAGATGGAAGCTCTGATTCGCACGGATGTGAGCTGGCAAACTCATGCCGCGATGTTGGAATCAGTGAAGGAGCACGTAAACCAGCTGGGTCGCATCGCCGCACAACTCGAGCAAAAGCGCGACTCGGCATCGCAGTGGCAGCAGCAGGCAATCGATCGTATGCTGCCGGTTCTCAAAGAGCTAGCCGCGAATACCACCGTGGCCATCAACCATCTCAACGAGAACAAAACCCGGCCGCTCCAGATTTCGTCATATCCGCAATACCTGAAAGAGAACGCGGAGGCGGCCCACAATCTAGCGGACATGATTTCGTCATTTGTGAATTATGGAGATTCCAGAGCGAAAGTGGAAAAGCTGGAACAAAAGCTCGAGATTGCGAGTCGATAAGATGTCGCGATGATCCCTCCTGTGCCGCAGTGCCGGTTCGGCTCTTTTCCGACAGGCTGAACCGGCTTTTCTCAGGCGCAGGGCCGAGTGAAAGTAGGGACCGCGACCGGGAACTGAGGGATCCGAACACCCGGTAGAAGAATTAGGAGGAACATTGCTATGAAAGATGTGATCAATATTTTGCTGGCTCCGGCGATCGCGATCCTGCTCGCCTTGTGCTTAACGTTGGCTTCTTGCAGTTCAGCCAAAAACTCCAGCGACAACTCGACGGTTAATGCGGCGACGCAGACTCAAAACCGGACGCAGTCTCCGCCTGACCTCCAGAAACAACGACAAGAGGCGGAGCAGCAGGCGCGACCTGATGTCGAAAAAGAGCGCAAACAAGCAGAGGACGAAGCTTCAAAAACTCTGGATCAGGAAGCCAAGGCCGCCATCGACGAAACTCAGAAAGCGATCGATGCCATCGCTGCAAATAAGAATGACCAAGCCTTGGCGGCGATCGAGCAGGCCACCGGCAAGATCAACATCTTGCTGGCCCGCAATCCGGCCACGGCGCTAATCCCCGTCAGTCTTGAGGTCGAAGTCATTGACGCGGCGCCACACGATAGCAAGGCCATTGCCGAGATCGCGAAAAATGCATCGAAGGCGGTGGATGACAAGAACTACCCAGCAGCGCGCGTGTTGCTTTACGCTTTGACCAGCGAGATTCGCGTGCGCACCTACAACCTTCCGCTGGCGACGTATCCCGCTGCTTTGCAGGAGGCCGCACATCTGCTCGACCAGAAGAAACCCCAGGAGGCCAGCAATGTGTTACTCACCGCGCTAGACACTTTGATGGCCGTGGATCGTGTCACTCCACTGCCGCTGGTTCTGGCGCGCGAAGCGATTGAGCAAGCCAAGGCAAAGAGTCAGAGCGACAAGACCATGGCACAAGCGCTGGTCGAAACGGCGAAGAAGGAAACTGAGCGAGCCAAAGAACTCGGCTACGCAGGCCGCGATCCCGAATACGCAGCCTTGAACACCGACATCTCGAACCTGGAAAAACAGCTTAAGGGAAATGAAGATGCAACTTCCGTTTTCGCCAAGCTCGAGGATCGATTGTCGGCGTTCCTGAAGCGGCAGTCGCAGCAAGAACGGCGCTGATGGCTGCCGTTCCCGCAGGCCGGACTGGGCTTCGGATTAGCCAGTCCGGTTTTTTTCTTGACTCGGCAAGTTCACCCGGCTGGCTCTCAGTCTTCCTTCGCTTGGGCAGGAGGGTGACGGCGCAAAAGTGTAATCGAAAATACAAGCACTAAAACGAGCAGACTCAGCAAACCAAGTTCAATCATAGAAGCGCGGAAAACTTGTGTGCTATCGCTCGTCCATACCAACTCCTTGCCGAGAGTGGCCATCTCCAGGCTGATTACGAGAATGCGTCGAATCGAGGCGATCAGGCCGACGACGAGGAATGGCTCTGTGACCAGAACGTGCGAGCGAATGGAGATCCGAACCGTATGCAGAATCTCGGCGAGCATCAGCACGATGAGAAGTTCGTTTAGAACCCGCAGTGTCTGCGTTGCCACCGTCCAATGAATTACGCTGTCGAGAAGCAGCTTGCATGCGCTGGCGAGGGCAGCGAGGATGGTTAGGGAAAGCAACACCGCCAGCACGGAATAGATTCCCATCTCAACAACGCCGAGAGAATCGTCAAAGCGCCGACGCACGGTGCTGTCTGCCATGACATCAACCTCCGCCGCCTGAGTCGCTGGTGTGACGGTCCACTTTTTGAATCGTATTTATTGCCGAGAAAGGCCCATCGTCGGCGATGGAGCAGCAGCTGTCAATCAGAAAAACCGGTTTGATCGCATGCTCTGCGATGGAGGGCCGGATACTCCCAAAGTCGTACAGGTTCCTGTCACCCGGGCTGGAACAATGTCTAAGCCACATTTCTGAATTCATAGTCGCTCCCTCGTTCAATTGTTATTCAAGGGCCCGGACGGTTAGCCTCAGCCTTGAGATGGCCAGGAGGTTTTCAATGAACCAACGAGGACGCTGGACTTGTGTTCGCCGCAACCGCAGTGGGAAATACTTCGTGGCAGTATTGGCCTGTCTGGCCTTGCTCGCGGCCTGCGTCCCTGCCGTAAGTCAGGACGATTCGTCCGGCAATCCCCCGGCGCGCATTGCGCGGCTCAGTGTTGTGAAGGGCAATGTTTCTTTCTTGCGGGCAGGGCTGGATCAATGGGCCCAGGCTACGCTGAACTTTCCCGTAACGACCGGGGACCGTTTATACACGGATAAGGATGGAAAGGCGGAACTTCAAGCCGGATTCATCGCGGTGCGGTTGTCTGCCTCTAGCGATGTCACCGTAACTAACCTAAATGATGAAACCGTGCAACTTGGACTGGAGGAAGGGACGTTGCGGATCAGCGTCTATGAATTGCCTTCCGGAAATGCTGTCGAAGTGGACACTCCTAACGGAGCGATTACGGTGCAGAGTCCCGGAAGATATCGCATTGATACCGACCCGGAGGGTGACCGGACAATCGTCACGGTAAACCGAGGCAGCGTAGATGTAACCGCCGAAGGTTTTTCGCAAAGTGTCGACGAGGGCCAAGCCTTCGAACTTAGGGGCCAGAATCCGCCGCAAGCGACAACTGCTCCGATGCCTCCCCCCGACGGCTTTGATGAGTGGAGTGAAGATCGCGACCGGCGTCGAGAGTCTGCCACATCCGCGAAGTATGTGAGCCCTGGCACTCCGGGCTTTGACGATCTCGATGAATACGGACATTGGACGGTCGTCAACGAATGGGGGCCGGTCTGGTTTCCGCCGGTTGCGGCTGGCTGGGTACCCTACCGCTTCGGCCATTGGGCATGGATCGATCCCTGGGGATGGACCTGGATTGAAGACGAGCCGTGGGGCTTTTGCAGCTTCCACTATGGCCGATGGGTTCGAATCGGAATGACCTGGGGATGGTTGCCCGGACCAATCGTCGTCGCACCAGCGTACGCTCCGGCATTGGTTGCATTCCTGGGAGGTCCCGGCTTCTCGATTGGCGTTGGCATTGATCTGGTGGGCTGGTTTCCGCTGGGACCCGGAGAGCCCTTCTTTCCCTGGTATCACTACAGCTCGGAGTATCTGCGCGTAGTGAACGTCACCAACATTCGGAACGTAACGAACATCACTAACATTACCAATATTACGAACATCCGCAACGTGCATTACGCTTACAAGACAGTCGCAACCACGGCGGTTCCCAAGAATGCTTTTAGCAGCGGGCAACCAGTTGCGCACCAGGCTGTCAAGCTCAGTCCTGAGCAGATTGCGAGGGTGCCGGTCACTCCGCACCCGGCTGCGAACCCTACCATGCGTGCAGCCACGCCGGGCAAGCCTGTGCCCGCGCCGCCGGTACGTTCCCAGCGGCTTGTTGCCGGTAGCGGAGCGGCCCGGCCGGCTGGGAATGAGCCTCGGCAGCCCGCCTCTACGGGAACGCGCGAAGCACCGGTGGGCTCAAACGCCGCAATCCCGTCACGGCCTGAGTCGCGAGGTTTGATCACCAGGATTCCGCCGCCAGTACCCAGGGTACCGTTTGCCGATACACGACGAGCAATGATGGAGCATCCGGGAAGGCCGCTCGAACCGGCCCAAACCGAAGATCTGCGAGTCGGAAGACCGGTTGGACCCATGCGGGATCGCGAGTTTCCTCCACACCCGGCGCCGGTCTTGCGCGAGCGGGCAGTACCGCCGCCAGTTCCCAAGCCCCATCACTGAGGGGAACGTCCATGTCAATGCCAGTGAATCCATTCCGGAAGGTACGCGGCTGTGCTCAGCTTTCACGGAAACAGCATGGAGGCCGCGAAATTGAGAGTCTCTTGGCCATGAATAAACGAACTGAAAAAACCGAAAGAATATCGCAAGGCTGGAGGTGCACCTGTTGCGGCGACCTCATCACCAGCATTGAGGATGGATGGGTCGAATGGCTTGCGAGCGAAGATGAGCGCGGTGCACAGCTGAAGGGGCTAAGGATGGTTCATCGTTTATCGCGTTCCTCACGGTCGGCCGGGCCTGGCTGCCGATACGACAGCCGCCAGGAATTCCGCAATGATCGGAGCATTGTGGAAGGCTTATCGCTCGAACGATTTGTGGGATCGGATGGTTTGATGCTGCTCCTCTCTTTTCTTGCCTCGAGTGAAATGCCCCGCGGAGATGTGCTCGAACTCGCAAAGCGCGTGCAGATTCCAGGATACGAACAGGCTCGTGAACTCTTCCCGGAAGCAATTGGCATGGGAGTATTCTCGCCTACGATCGGCGAGGGGTACTACCTGCAGTCCGAGATTCGGGAGCTGTTGGGTTGGGCCAGCCGCGAAACTAACTCTTAGGTACGACTTTTGTCGTATCAATTCCTGTTGCCTGAAGGGAATCGCCCACTAAGCGTAATCGTCGAATTTTCATTCGCTCTACTGACGAATTGTTCTCGGTGCCACATGTCGCTAGTCTAAGCAATAGAGGGCGGCAACAAATCGAGTCCCTATTTCCGCAGGCCAACCTCGGGAGGTTACTAACGTGGGCAAAACGATTGGCATTGATCTTGGTACTACGAATTCGGTGGTGGCAGTCATGGAGGGTGGTGAACCCAATGTCATTGCCAATGAGGAAGGCGGGCGCACGACTCCGTCGGTGGTGGCGTTTACCAAGACCGGCGAGAGGCTGGTGGGCCAAGTGGCCAAGCGCCAGGCGATCACCAATCCCGAGAACACGATTTTCTCGATCAAGCGTTTCATGGGGCGACGCTATGACGAAGTGAAAGAAGAGCTGAAGATGGTGCCGTACAAGGTTGAGCCCGAGGGCGACCACGTGGTGATCGTGGCCCAGGGCAAGAAGTATACGCCACAGCAGATCTCGGCCATGATTCTGCAGAAGTTAAAGAAGGCAGCTGAGGACTATCTGGGGCAGCCGATCCAGGATGCGGTGATCACCGTTCCGGCGTATTTCAACGACGCACAACGCCAAGCCACCAAAGATGCCGGGAAGATCGCTGGGCTCGAGGTAAAACGCATCATCAATGAGCCGACGGCAGCGGCCCTAGCTTATGGTCTGGACAAGAAAAAGGATGAGACGATCGCGGTCTACGATTTTGGCGGCGGGACATTTGATATTTCGATCCTGCGAGTTGGGGACGGCTTGATCGAAGTGGAAGCCACGAACGGCGATACGCACCTGGGTGGTGACAACCTGGACCAGCGGATCGTCGACTGGCTGATCGACGAGTTCAAGAAGAGCGAAGGCCTCGATCTGCGTGGCAGAGGCAACGAGATGGCGCTGCAGCGTCTTCGTGATGCGGCGGAACGGGCCAAGATCGAACTTTCCACCACGATGGAGACGGAGATCAATCTGCCATTCATTACTGCGGATGCTAGCGGACCGAAGCATCTCGTAAAGAAACTCACGCGGGCGAAACTGGAGGCCATGGTTGAAGAACTCATCCAGCGCTCAGTGCCGCCAAGCAAGCAATGCATGAAGGACGCGGGCGTAGATGCCAGCAAGATCGACGAAGTAGTGCTGGTTGGTGGACAGACTCGCATGCCGCGTATTCAGCAACTGGTCAAGGAGCTCTTCGGGAAGGAAGGCAACAAGGGTGTGAATCCGGATGAAGTAGTCGCAGTGGGCGCCGCGATTCAAGGCGGCGTGCTAGGCGGCGAGGTAAAAGATTTGCTGCTGCTGGATGTGACCCCGCTGACACTGTCGATCGAAACACAGGGCGGTGTGGCGACGCCGATGATTCCGCGGAACACGACCATTCCGACCCGCAAGACTGAGACGTTCTCTACTGCAGCCGACAGCCAAACTGCGGTTGATGTTCACGTGCTGCAAGGGGAGCGTCCGATGGCGAACCAGAACCGCACATTGGGCAAGTTCCAGCTTACTGGCATTCCTCCGGCACCACGGGGCGTTCCGCAGATCGAAGTTACTTTCGACATCGATGCCAACGGCATCCTGAACGTGACCGCGAAAGACCTGGCGACGGGAAAGGATCAGACCATCAAAATTACATCGTCTTCCGGCCTATCGAAAGAAGAAGTCGAGCGCATGGCCAAGGAGGCAGAGGCACACTCGGCCGAGGACAAGTCGCGGCGTGAGGAGATCGAATCGAAGAACCAGCTGGACTCAATGGTCTACAGCGTCGAAAAAATGCTGCGAGAAAATGGCGGCAAAATCTCTGGCTCGGAACGCGGCGATGTCGAGAACGCGATTGCCGATGCGAAGAAGGCCTTGGAGTCGAATGACAAGAGGAGCATGGACAATGCTCGCGAGCGTCTGACGCAGGCTTCGCACAAACTGGCGGAACAAATGTACCGGTCTACGTCCACGCAGTCACGAGGATCGTCGGGAGATGGAGGCGGGGCGGGTACGGGCGCGGCTTCGTCATCGGGCGGGCAAAGCAAAAAGGATGAAGGTGTCGTCGATGCGGAATATGTAGATGTGGATACGAATCGCTAAAACGCTGTTTCTGGCCTGGGATCGCATGTATGACTGTGATGGACATTACGCTTCACTATCTGGCGCCTGTGGGCCCACGGCAACTGCGGGCTATGTACAGGGTCCGGGAAGTGTACGGCATTCGCCGATTGAGCCTGGATGAAATCAGGCACTCGATTTTGGTGGAGTATGACGCGTCTCGCTTACACCTCGAAGATGTGCGGGCGCTGCTTCGAAGTGCAGGCGTAGCTACAGACGGTGTGGCTGAAGGAGTTTTTCATGCTGGTTGAAGTGTGTGCTCATATCGAAGGAATCAACGAGATCAAACAGCCCGAGGTTCGGGCCTGCGAGCTGTGCGTGCAGACCGGATCGCCATGGGTGCACCTGCGAACTTGCCAGGAGTGTGGTGTCACACTTTGTTGTGATTCCTCGCCCAACCGCCACGCGACCAAACATGCTCATGCGAGCGGACATCCCGTCGTTGCCTCCGCCGAACCGGGGGAGCGTTGGCTTTATTGCTACCCGGATGACGCGTTTGCACAGTACTAGCCGGGTGAGGACTCGTATCTTGAAAAGCGACGGAACCAGCGCTGCCAATCACGAGAGTTCAGGGACGACGCGGAGAGCACGGGAAGAAGTCCTGGGTCACAAAGAGGAGGAACTGCGCAAGCTGGCCTCCGAAGGGAAGAGGGATGAGTTCTTTCGAGAGATTATTCCGCTGCTGAAGCCGCTCCGGTCGTACCTCAAGCGTCGTCTTCGTGGTGCTCGACTGACCCAGCGAGCCAATATCCCTGTACTCAGCAGCGTGGACATGCTCGACGACGTGGTGCTTGAGGCCTACGAGAAGTTCAATCGCAAGCCGAAACGTCTGACACTCGAACAGTGGCTCTACCGGCTGGCAAATGAAGAACTCGACCGCTATGTTTCGAAGGGGAGGCCGACTGAAAAGCGTCGAAAGAGTTTGGAAACCTTAACCCAGACTGAGTTGCGCACGCTGGAGGAAATGCCGATCACGGCTGATGCCGACGGAGAAGTCTGGTTTCCCGAGGAATTGGACGATAGCGAATATCAGGCGCTCGAATTTTTGCCGCCAGCCTTTGACGATACTCCTGAGCAACAGCTCGAGAGGAGAGAACAGATCCTCGAGATCATTAGGACTCTCGCCAAACTTTCCGAGCGCGAGCGAACGGTGTTCGAACTCTACGTTGTCGAAGGTTTCTCAAAGGGAGCTGTGGCCAGAATCTCTGGCGTGCCAACGGACGAGGTTCCGCGCATCGCGGAAGAGGTCAAAGAGCATATTCGGCAAGCGATCGCGGCGAATCAGGGATCGAAGGAAAGAAGCGAAAAGGCCTCTTGATCAAGAACGGCTGAGCAGCTACCCATTCATCACGTAGCGATGGACGAACGTCACTGCCATTGCTCCCTCGCCAACCGCTGATGCGCAACGTTTGACTGAGCCGTGGCGCACATCCCCGGCTGCGAATACTCCCGGAAGGTTGGTTTCCAGGTAATAAGGATCCCGATCGAGCGTCCAGTTGTCAGGACGTCGCCCGTTCTTCACCAGGTCCGGCCCGGTGACCAGATAGCCGCCGTCATCACGAACGATGCCGACTTCCTCCGCCCACTGAGTATGAGGAACGCCGCCGAGGCAAAGAAACAGCCAATTGGTTTTTGCATCCGATTCCTTGCCCGTTTCTTTGTTTCGTAAAGTGATCGATTGCAGAGAAGAATCGCCATGGAGGGCTACCACCTCAGTGAGCAACAGCACCTCAACTTTGGGCGATGATTGAATCCGATCAATCAGATACTGAGACACAGATTTCTTCAGCGAGCTGTCGCGCACAACCATCGTTGCTTTTCCGGCGTAGCGGGAGAAGTGCATGGCGGCCTGCGCCCCTGAGTTGCCGCCCCCGACAATGTAGACGTGATCTGTTGCGAGGCAGAGCGACGCCTCGCTCGCGCCAGCGCCGTAGTAAACGCCGGCGCCGCGGAAACGATCTTCATTAGGAAGATTGAGTTTGCGGTACTCAACGCCGGTCGCGCAAATTGAAGCTCGCGCAATAATCTTGGTTCCGTCTGCCAGGTAGCCGATTCCTCTTCCTGGCTTGAACTCGCCGCGGACGCCCTCCCGAAGCAATAGAATCTCCGCACCAAACTGACAGGCCTGTTCCCGTGCGCGCAGAGCAAGGTCGGCTCCGCTGATGCCACCCGGAAAGCCGAGATAGTTCTCGATCTTCGGACTCGTACTCGCTTGTCCCCCGACCGCAAAGCGTTCAACCACAACTGTCTTCAGACCCTCTGAAGCGCCGTAAACGGCGGCGCTAAGACCGGCGGGTCCCGCTCCATATATCGCCAAATCGTACTCTGATCGTGAGGGATTGAGGAACAATCCTAGTTTCTCGCTGATCTGTCGAACCGTCGGGCACTCGAGCCGGGTACCGTCGTGAAAGACGCAGAGCGGCAATCGTTTTGCATCGTATCCCCCGGTGTACGCTCGTAATGCGTCCGGCTGGTCGGGGCTGACCTCAATCCATTGGAAAGGTACGTCGCAACGATGTAGAAAATCGCGGATTGCGAATGCCTCTGCAGATCCGCGAGTTCCAAACACCAAGACCTTTGAGTCCGATTGGTTCACGGTTCACTCTCGCTGTGCGCGTTTAGCTTTGCGCACTTCTCTCGTTCTTCAATTTTGCCTGCTAACAAATGCTGGCCGCCCATACCTCGAGCAGCCAGCATCTTTCCGCAATTCTGTTCCAATCACGCTGCCTTTTGCGTCGTTTGTCCAGCAGTCTGTGACTTAGCGGGCTGAGACTCAGATTTAGACTGAGATGCGCCCGTTTCGATGGGTATCTGACGGGCATTGCTCTGCGGTTGCGGAGCTGGAACACTGATTTTCAGAACTCCGTTCTGGAATTCGGCGCGCGCCTGGTCAGTCTTAGCGCCCTCCGGCAAAGCAATCGCCCGATAGAAACGTCCATAACTGCGTTCCGTTCTTTGAATGCCACCTTCGTTCTCTTCTTGTACGAACTGTCGTTCGCCCTGGATGACGACGGCATCATCCGTGATCTCGACGGTGACATCCTCGTTTGACAGGCCCGGCAGTTCAGCTGACACGACAAAGTTACCGTCTTGGTATCCCACTTCAACCGGCGGTATCCACAGAGGGCTGGAACCATCGGTCCGGTTGAGGGAATTCGGCCCTGGTTGAGCGAACGCCCGGTTTATTTCTTGCTGCAGCCGTCTCAGTACGGTAAAGGGAGAGTCGTCGAAAAAACCAAGAGGATCAAGCAACAGGGACGGAACTGAAGGGAGAATATTTTGTCGCGCCAGAGAGGTCTGTTGGCTGTTCCGCTCTTGCCGCGAAGTTGCCTGCGAAGAGGATGGTTGCTTAGTTTGTTCTGCTGTTTGTGCTGACATCATCTGCCTCCATAATTTGGCGATTCTTAATCGCTGGCTAGAATTGCGTGGCTCAACTCCGCACGAAGCCTGACCGCTCGACTGGTCGTTTCTCGTGTTTGTCCTTGCGCGGGTGAGATTGCGGCAATTTACGCAGGCGGGCAACTCCCTGCGCAAACATGATTGAGGACCAACCTCGCAGAATCATTGAAGTGCCGACGGAGAAGCCAAAAACCCATGGCCCCAGCCGAGGTGAATTCGTCCAGAAGACCGCGGCGAGGAGGAGTGAAACGATTCCTTCGAACGCCGCCCAAATCCAAGCTGGGAATTTGAACCAGAAAGCGGAAATTGTTCGAAACAGTCCGATAACAGTAAAGTACGATGCGAACAAAAGCATCCACGCGGTTCGACCTGCCGATGGATGCGTTGCAACGAGCAGGCCGATTGGAACGCCCGCAACGCACGGCATCAGGTGCAGAAGAAATCCACCCCAGCTGCGTTTGTGAAAAGCATGAACGGCCTCCATTAGCCCACTCACGACAAGGAGCCAGCCGAATAGCATGGGCGAGGCCCCGGTCGAATCGGCGGCCCTGAGGGTGCCCAGAGCGACTATTCCCAAGAGGATTAGCGCGATGCCCAGCCGCATGGACCATACTTCTCTGCGACGGGATCGTTCCCTCTCGGCGGCCTCTGTCCATGCATCGGAGGCCCTTCCTTGCTCTCGGTGTTCGATCACACGAATTCTCCGCTTTCACTCTCTGGACATTAGACTGACCAATATTCCGCCGAGCCTTAGAAGATGCTAGCGATTGGGAGCTGCGTGCGGCAATTGCTAAGGAGGTGGAAGCGCTCATCAGAAATAAGCGCTAGACGAGAGTCCCTCTAGCGTTACAAAGGACCATAAGACTTAAGACTTAAGACGTAAGACTTAATACGTAAGACGTAGGCAACAGGAGTTCGGACAGGACTCTGGTGATCTGCACCGGATGCGCCCTGAACGGGCATCCCACATCAAGCCGTGTTTCGCGTTTGATGCTGAAACACGTAAAGGTACTTATCGTCGGAACTGGTGGCCAAGGGCACGCTTGTTTTCTGGGCGGCACGGTACACAGCCGCCCGCAGATCGGTCTTCTTTACTCCAACCTTCAACAACTCAACTTTCAGCGCACTGTACTGGTCGAGCTTTTCCAGGTCGCTCAGGATCTGCGAGACCATCTTGGAATGCTTACCCATTCGCCGGTTGGCTGCCGCGGCCAGAGGAATGGCCGCAAAATGAAGTCGCGGGGGGAGATTTTTCTTGTCTTTCACACGCGCTCCTTATTTACATTCGCTGCGAACGCAGCGTCGCATACGGTACTAAGGCGAACTACAAATGAACATACTTTGCATTTGAATTTTCTGTACGTATCGCAGCGTATTGTACTGGACATATTGCTAGCGTTAGGGATATAACGCTTGGGATATAACGCTAGACACTAACACGCCGTCCTTAAACTGGGGTCCGTTGCTGAAAAATTAGCTGAACATCCACGATGTACGGTGGACGTTTTGGGGCCGCTTGCGCCTCCCTGTTGCGCTCGTAGCTCGATTGCTCGCTCGAATCGATTGCTAGGAGGATTGCGATGGAGTTCCTCAGAACTCTGTTTTCTCCCAACGATTTCATGCCCCATGGATTTTGCTATTCGTGGAATGCCGGCCTTGTCTGGCTGCATGTCATCTCCGACTCTTTGATCGCGCTGTCCTACCTCTCAATTCCGGTGACGCTGGTTTATTTCATCCGCAAACGGCGAGATCTGCCATTTAACTGGATGTTCGTCGCCTTTGGAGCATTCATTCTGGCCTGTGGAGCTACCCACATGATGGAGGTGTGGACGCTATGGCACGCCACGTACTGGCTCTCCGGCGCGGTCAAAGTTGTAACGGCTATAGCTTCGCTCACCACTGCGGTCCTCCTGGTCAAGCTGGTTCCGCAAGCGCTGGCACTGCCAAGTCCAGAGGAGTTGAGGCGTGAGATCGGCGAGCGCTCGCGGGCTCAAGCCGAGCTCGCCCATGCGAAAAACAACCTGGAACAGCGCGTTGAGGAACGAACTGCGGAGATCGCTGCGACGAATCAGATACTCACTCAAGAGATTCGCAGGCGTGCGCAGACCGAAGACGAACTGCGTGAAAGTGAGGAGCGATTTCGTTTGCTCATTGAAGGGGTGCGCGACTATGCCATTTTTTCACTGACTCCGACGGGATACATCACGAGTTGGAATGCGGGCGCTGAACATATCAAGGGCTACCAAGCGGCCGAGATAATAGGCCGGCACTTCTCCATTTTTTACACGCAAGAAGATCTGGAACGTGGCACGCCACAGATGGAGCTGCTGACGGCAGCGGACGAAGGGCGCTCTGAAGACGAGGGCTGGCGGGTGCGGAAAGACGGATCGCGCTTCTGGGCGAACGTGATCGTCACGCCATTGCGCGGCCAGAAGGGAACGCTGATTGGCTTCTCGAAGATAACCCGTGATCTCACCGAACGGAAGCAGGCTGAGAACGCCATGCAGGAAGCCAGGTCAGAGCTGGCGCGCATGGCCCGGGTAACGACGGTGGGGGAGTTGACCGCGTCGGTCGCGCACGAGATTAACCAGCCCCTTGCGGCAATCGTCAACAACGCAAATGCCTGCAATCGGATGCTGGCGAAGCATTCGCCCGATATCGAGGAGTTGCGCGAAGCCGTTATCGATATCGCACAATCCGCCACGAGGGCGAGCGAAATCGTCTCGCACATCCGCGCTTTTTTCAAGGGAACAAGCCAGGACAAGGCCCAGATCGATCTGAATCAAATTATCCACGAGGTTCTTTCGCTAACCGTTGCAGAGGCAGAGAGGAATCGCGTTTCGGTCCAAACTGAATTGGGGGGCGAATTACCCCCAGTCTTGGGCGTCCGAGTTGAACTGCAGCAGGTTGTCCTGAACCTTGTGATGAATGGTATTGAGTCAATGACCTCCGTAAAAGGAGAGCGAAAATTGCAGATCAGCTCTCAACAACCAGAACCGGGGAAATTACTGGTCACCGTTCAGGACTCTGGCGGGGGCCTCGACCCTCAACATGCCGTTCATATTTTCGATAGCTTCTTTACTACCAAGGCCGAAGGAATGGGGATGGGACTGCCGATCAGCCGATCGATCGTGGAGGCTCACGGCGGCCAATTGAGGCTTGTCCCGTTGCCGCGGCAAGGAGCCACCTTCCAGTTCACACTTCCGGCGTGCGCCTAGCGCCGGCATTCTCGGTCCAGCATGAACGACACTCAGCCCATTGTCTTTGTGGTTGACGACGAGCCCGCCGTTGGGCTCTCCATTAAGAGATTGCTGCATTCGGTGGGACTCGAAGCTCGGCACTTCACTTCGGCGAGCGAGTTTTTGCGCGCGAAACGTCCCGATGCACCGGGTTGTCTTGTCCTCGATGTCCGCCTGCCCGACCTGAGCGGTCTCGATCTCCAGCAAGAGCTGGCGAAGGCAAACGTGGACCTTCCAGTGATCTTTATCACCGGGCACGCCGATATTCCCATGACTGTCCGCGCTATGAAGGCGGGTGCCGTGGAATTTCTCACCAAACCTTTCCGCGAGCAGGAACTACTGGAAGCGGTGCAGCGCGCCATCAGTAGACACCGCCAGATTCTAGATCAACGCGCTTCGATGAGAGTGCTGCAGAGCCGCTACGAGTTGTTGACGCCTCGCGAGCGCGAGGTCTTTCCCCTGGTCGCCAGCGGCTTACTCAACAAGCAAGTCGCCGCCGAACTTAATGCCAGCGAGAAGACGATCAAAGTCCACCGCGGCCAGCTGATGCAGAAGATGGAAGCCCATTCCCTGTCTGACCTCATCCGAATGGCCGAGCAGCTGGGAGTTCTTTCCCCGAGGTCCTAGTTGGCTAGGACCAAGGCCCAATAGACGAAATTAACTTCCGCGTCTAGTCTCACACTTGTAAGGGGGAGACGAGTATGAGTTCACTAACTTTTGGCGCCGCTGAGATCGGAAACGGGCCTCCTCCGCTACCCGCTGTGATCCATTCGGATCCGCAGGGACGGGGAAAGGCGAAAGACAGTGTGGCTCGGATAGCGATCGTGGACGATGATCCATGGGTGCGAAGATCGCTGGACAGGTTGATGAGGTCTGCAGGTTTCAAAACTGAGTGCTTTGACTCAGCAGAGGAATTCCTGAAGTCCGCCGATGATTTCCTCGGTTGCATAATTCTCGATCTGAAGCTTCCTGGGATGAACGGACTGGAACTTCAACGTCGCATGGCGGATGAGAACAGAAAGATACCGATTGTTTTCGTGTCAGCACACGACGACAGCGCTTCGAAAAGTCAGGCCTTGAAGGCAGGAGCCACGGCCTTTCTGAATAAGCCGTTCGGTGATGAGACCTTGCTCGATGCTGTGGACTCGGCATTGAGACCGGGAAGATCGTGAGTATATGCAGTTTCAATGGTGCGTACTGACGTGATCGCAAACGGCGTAGCTGATAGCTCCCAGCGTCAGCATCCAGAGATCGTCAGAACGTACTACAACATAAACGCGAAAACGGGGCGGCTGGAGACTGCAATGGCTATGGTTAAAAAGATCATTGAGGGACGACCCAGAAGCGGTACGCCTTCGCTAGGAGCATCCACATCCCCCAAGAATTCTGTTGGGGCCAAGATCCACGAGATTCTGCTCAGAGATCCATCGCGTGAGTTGGCAACTCCAGGAAGGGCCCGCCGAATTCTGACGGCCGGGAAAAGCTTTTGCTCGAGACTCGCCCGGCCGTCGGCCGTTGTTTCAAAGTGCTGGTCGCGGATGATCACCCGGTTGTACGCTCCGGGCTGGCGTCGCTGCTGGGTAATCGGAGCGACATGCAGATCATTGGCGAGGCCAAGGACGGCCGCGATGCAGTGGAACAATTTTCCGCGCGACATCCCGACATCGCTTTGTTGGATCTCCGCATGCCCGTGTTGGACGGGATCCAGGCCGTAGCTCAGATTTGTGAGAAAGATCCGTCCGCCCGTCTTGTCATTCTCACTACCTTTCAGAGCGAAGAGGACATTTATCGCGCGCTTCGGGCTGGCGCTCAGGGATATCTGATCAAGGATGCGCCGGTCGAAGAATTGGTCGGCTGTATCCACGCCGTATGCGAAGGCAGGTCTTGGATTCCACCCGCGGTGGGCGCCAAGTTGGCCAAGCGGGTTACGGATCGGGAACTGACCCGGCGCGAGATGGAAACTATGCAGGCAATCGCTCGTGGCAAAAGTAATAAAGAGATCGGATGTTTATTTGACATCAGCGAGGCCACGGTCAAAGTGCATGTCACACATATTCTGGAGAAGTTGAAGGTCACCGGAAGGACAGAAGCAATCAACGTGGCCGTAAGAAGAGGATTGGTGGAAATCGACTCGGCACTGATCGCATGAATGATTAAGGGAGCAAATGCCATGAAAGCAGAGAATGTATTCGACATGACTCGTCCTTTGGGTGTCGCCGACGACCAACCCGCTTCAAGGGAAGATTATGCCGCCGAGGCGGCCATCCTTGAGATGCCCCAATCGCACGCTGTTATCCGGCGATTGGCATTTCTCGAGCTGATTCTGCGGCAGATTCCCGAGGGTGTGATCGTCTGTGACGGACGGGGAACAATCGTGCTTGCCAACGCTGCCATAAGGCAACTCGCGCAACTGAATCCCGAAGGGCGACCACTGGATCTCGTCCAAAGCATTTGGGGAGAACTGTTAGATGTCAATGGGGCTCACATTGCAGCGGAAGACTGGCCTCTTATGAGAGCCCTGCGAGGGCAATACACGAACGGTAAAGAGTGCCGTCTGATCAGCTTGGGCGGGAGTTGCAGCGACCTCGTCTTCAACGCGTGCCCGATCCACGATGTGTCCGGCGAGATTGTGGGAGCCGTCGCAACGCTGACTGATATTGCCCATCAGAAACATGCTGAATGGCAACTCCGCGAAGAATTGCTGGAAAAGCAGCGTACCAACATGGCTGCGGATATTCACGACACGGTCTCACAGAGTCTGGCGGCGATCCTACTCCAACTGAGGGCAGCGGAGATGGAAATGCCCAGGAGTTCGGAGATGGCGCAAAGACATTTGCGCTGCGCACAAGATGTTGCCCAAGACGGTTTGCGTGAGACTCGGCGTTCCATTGGGACGCTGTCTCAAGAATCACTTCAAGGACAAGATCTGGCCCAGGCGCTATCGCTTTTGGCTCAGCAGTTCTTCAGCGCGACAGCGGTCAAATTGAAACTCTCGCTGCAGCAGGAGCCGCACTCCTTGTCGCCCGGTGCCCGCCGCGAGCTTATAAGGATCGGCAGGGAGGCGTTAGCCAACGTGTTGAAGCACGCAAAGGCAACGAAAGTACGCCTGGTGCTGCTTTACACCAATCGAGAGGTTCGCTTGTATGTGGACGATAACGGGTGTGGATTCGCGACCCCTGGCCGTCCGCACGCTACCGGCGGCTATGGGTTGACGAGCATGTCCCGGCGCGCCGAGAGCCTGGGCGGAAAGATCGATGTCTGCAGTTACCCGGGCCGGGGAACACGCGTTGTCGCACGTGTGCCCCTGGATTCTCGCGTTTCGCGAATGTCGGCATAGCGCGCCGGCAGGAAGGTTTCAATGGGTACAACGCGAAGCATCTAGCGGGAGTCGTATACGCGCGTAGGACTCAGGCCTAAGCGGAGGCTACGTACCTGTTCTGAAAGTCAAATCATGCCCATGTGCGATTGTGCGGTGATTGGGCATTGAATACGATGAGTTTTTCCTGGACCTAAGACCTGTGTCCTTCGGCCAGAGTTCAGGCTCAAGGTCAACCGCCACTAACTCGCGGTTGTTAAGAGCAACTCAAAGCTTCTCAACTGCGAATGGAAAGAAAGGAAGTGGAGGTGCGTTATGAGTCCCGCCAGCCTAAGACTCATCGGCAACGTCAGCGACATCTGTCGGCCCGTGTATAGCAGCGACAACCAGGAGCAGGTGACCGTGTCTGTGGAGGGCGCGGAGCCGTTGTACGCCGAGATCCGCATTGCCAACAAGCACGGGTGGAGAGTTGGCCAAAGAGTAGTGGTCATGATCGCGCCGGTTTCGGCGGACGATGGCTGGGACTCGTCGACCTGATTCTGTGCACTCCCATACCCGGGCCCCGATCGATGCGCTAAGAGGTGGCGCAGATATGAGCGACCAGCAGGCGCTTCAAGACCGCAAGAAACAAATCGCGATTTTGCGCGAGCTAAGGAAAAGGAGGCATGAAGAGCGGGCTGAGCGGCCTCCCAGGCTGCTGAGGGAGCTCGACGCGCCTGCCGTAATCTCGAAAGAAGAGCTCAAAGGCCTTCTCAAGGCGGAATATCAGAATCTTGTGGTGAGTCTTTATCTGCAACTGGGTCCTGACAAGGTAGCGCCCATACAAAAAGCTCTGGCAAGGTCCTTTCACTCGCTACAGACTCGCGAACTGGAGCGACGAAAAGACTTGATCGAAGCAATTCCCAAAGCACAAAGGGAAATGCTCACGCATGACTTGAAGGAAATTGAAGAACTTCTCGCGCAATATTATGTTCCGCACGATTCCCACACGCTTATCATTTTCAAGTCTACAGGGGAACTAAATCGTGTCATTCAACTCCCGGTTCACGCGACGGACAAGTTAACGATTGATCCCGACCCCTACATTGTTCCGCTGGAGATGATTCTGGAGGAGAATGAGCGAGTCCTCTTCCTCGAAATCGAGAAGCAGGAAAGCCGGTTTCAGATTTATCACTTTGGACAGCGCCAGGAAAAAGACAGGATCCAGTCCTTTGTGCCCTCGGATCGCGTGGACGATTCGATTCCTGGCCGCGCGCAGCGGCATCGCCTGACGCACCTCGAGCGACATTTGAAGGCGACTGCCCAACAGGCCTATCACCTTTACAACGATTCGTCCTTCGACGTCCTGGTTCTAATGGGCGAGGAGCGAGTCATGCACCTGCTGGAAGAGCTCCTTCACGCGACTGTCAAGGCACAGATTATCGGCCGCATCTATGGCTCACCTGATGCGGATCCTCGCGACCGGAAGAGCCTGATCGAAAACGCGCTTCGCGACCACAAAGCTGATCGGGAGATCAAAGCGATTGCGGGCCTGAAAGAACACAATCCCTCTGAGATTGCACGCAGCCTCGGAAGCGTTGTCAAAGCCTGCAACCTGTTCCTTGTCCGCAAGTTGATCGTTAGTGTGGATTTTCACCACCAAGGTTTCATCTGCAAGGAACATCACTATCTTTCCCTTGAGCCCACCGACTGTCCATTCTGCGGAAAGAAACTTGTTTCTGTCGAGAACCTGGTCGACGAGATGATCGAGATAGCGCGGCTTCACGCGGTCGAGGTCACCATTGTCAGCTATCATTGGGAGCTCTTAACCGAGTATGAAGGGATTGCTGCGGTCGTATATGCTCCGGTAACCGCCACCTGATATGTCACCATCGTACTCAAGAGAAAAGGCCCAGACCGAGTTCCCGCCCGGTTGAGCCTTTCAGTAGACTCTTTACGCTGCCTGTCTGAGTTGAGAGTGAGAGGGTACCGGCAAACTATGAATGGCGAAGGCCAACATTACATAGGACCAGCCGCGGAAAATTAAGGAAATCCCCACGGCTACGCCCATGAACCAGAGGCCGGACCACGGCCACTGCACCCAAAGCAACATACCAAGCAGCAGCGTGACCGCGCCGTCGAATACTGCCCACCCCCAATTTGGAAACTTCAGCCGGATGGCAGCAATCACTCGGAAGATTCCGACTATGGTGAAGAATGAAGCAAAAAGTAGTGTCCATGCGAGTGCGCCGGCCACCGGGTGTGTGACGATCATCAGTCCGATGAAAATCCCCAGGATGCCGACCGTCAGGTGAAGGAAGATTCCTCCCCACTTGCCCATGCGAAACGCATGGATCGCTTCTATCACACCGCTTAGCACGATGAGCCAGCCCAGAACGAGCACCGTCCCGAGAGTCGCGGCGGGCGCGATGAAGAGCGCGATCGTTCCCAGAATGAGCATCAGGATTCCCAATACCAGAAACCATCCCCATCGGTGGCGAAGACCCTCAAGTTCCATAAACAACGGAGTCGTGATCATAAGTTCCCTCGCGAAATCAGTGATCTCTGATGATGCTATTGAACCGCAGAGTGTGGAACAATTCCTCGTAAGCATGAACGCCAATTCCGAGGTGCTGCCTAGGTTCAGGGCCGCCACGAGTGAGAGGCGGGCATACGACTTTCGCACTAGTACCACGAAGCACCGGTGATGCATCCTCGGAAAATAAGGAGGACGCTCACGTACTCAACACCAGTCACAACAAACTGCAGCATCATAAAAAAGAGGAAGCGGAGTGGCCCGCCGTTCTATCCGTGATGGTGCTCTATCGGACGTGGAAATCCCAAGTGGGCCGCCCGTCGTTCCATTGGACTACGCACGATCAACCTGTGGCCTTCGATGCGGTTTGCGCGCTCCCAATGATGCCACCCGGGATAGGGATGCACATAAACAGCGCGATTGGCCCAGATGCGTCCCCAAGGCGCGTTGTGAATGAAGAGCACGTGAGCGCCCCAGTCAAAGCGGCACACTCCCCAACCCCACGGACGGAAAGCCGCTGTAATGACGGCACCGAAACCAAAACTGATAGCAGCGCCCACCACAATTCCCGGCCGAGGTGGATAGAAAACCACGAGTGGGTCATAGACCGGTACGCGGATGAATGCCGGATCCACCAGCTCGATTTCAATATAGGGACCACCGGTTACGATGATTTTGTCGTTGCTGCGCAAATAGCCATAATCCTTCGCCTTTTGACGCGTGCGCTGGATAGCATCCATCACGTCCTTGTGCTGCGTGAGAAAGGCTTCACCCAGTTCTCTTGTCCATTTCATGTCCGAACCCATCATCTCCAGGACTGATGGGAATGGTACTTTGTTTGATGTTTCCAAGCAGGTTCGAGTCCTACCGCCTTCGCCATATTGACCTCACCCGCTCGGTGCGCTCCTCAGTCGTGACAGGCCGCCATTTCGCGGAGCGTAGGCAAACCCAGGAAAGCATTACTCTCGGCATGAATCCCAGATTGCCAACCCTGCCCGCGTGCCATCTATGCGTGGGAACGACTGAGGGAACGGAAAGAATTTCTGGTCGTTCTTTTCCGCTCCTGAGCGTTCCTAAGTTGACCGCTAAGTGATTGATTCTTCTGGGTGGGGATTACTTAAAAAGGGCATTGCTCTACCAACTGAGCTACGCGCCCCAATCTTTAAATCTAACGCATTGGACGAGATCTGAGCCTCCGTGTTCTCGGCTCGATGTTCTGGGCTCGGTGCTCTTCGATGTTCCTATTTCGCGACCGAAAGAGTGGACAATGAGCCGCATCGGAGTTACATCTGTCGATGGCACCGAGAGGAGAACATGGCTAAGCATGAGATTCAGAGCAAACGTGGAGCGCCGCCGCAGGGGGCGTACTCCCAGGGATGGCGAGCCGGAGACTTCATATTCGTCACGGGAACCGGTCCGATCGACCCGGCGACGGGAATCCTGTCGGGCGATACCATTGAACAGCAGACCGAGCTGACGATCGACAATATTTCCGCAATCCTAGAGGCGGATGGTGCTTCGCTACGGGATGTCGTGAAGGCTACGGTTCACCTGAGCGACACCAGTCTTTTTGCGCGTTATAACGCGGTGTATGCGCGTCGGTTTTCGAAACCGTACCCCGTGCGCACCACGGTTGGAAGCGATCTCGGGCACACGCCCGGAATGCTGATTGAAATCGATTGCATCGCTTACGTCGCGAGGGGGAAGGGTCGCGCCTCGAAGAAGAAGGCGAGAGGAAGAAAAGAAGTAAGCGGTCGGGATGTCTGTTGCCCGGTGACGTTGATTTTCTTAGCTTCGATGTGGGACTGCCGTTGGTAACAGCGGGGCTTCATGGCCGCGCGCCGAAACGCTCTCTACTGATTCCACATTGCCGGTTCGCACTAAAAGTGCGGAATCGAAATTGTTTACGGTAGGGCAAACGTGGCGCGGGAGGAGATACAGCAGGTCGCCGACGAGTGGAGCGGTGGCCCCTTCTCGGACCGCGATGGGAAGGTGTTCTTCGCTCGGCGAGAGTGGAGTGAGTTCGGGATGTCCGACCACAACGCACGTCGGTACACCGGCATCGGCGGAGACGGACTTGTGGCCGGCATCGGAGGTGACGATCCCGGGATGGGGATGACTTACGACGCTCGTGAGAACGAGCGCCGCGGGGCGATAGCCATACTCGGCGGGAAGCTGTTGGAGGCTGGTGGCGTCGCAATAAATAATGGTTCCAGGCGAGACACGATGGAGGAAGTCTCCGCGGCGAAAACCTTCGTAGGATAGCGAACTCGGGAACGTAGGCGTTCCGGCGGTAATCAGTTCGGGTACGTTCAAGCCGGAGCGTTCGATTTGGTTCACAATTTCGAGTAAACGATCATAGCCGCGATGTGTTGCTTGCGTCCGTTCGGCTTCCGCCAGGCTGCCGTATTGGCCGTCATAGTAGTGCAGGCCGCGGAATTCGAAGCCCGCATCAACAATTGCATGTGCAAGGTCAACCACGGCGCCGGGTTGGCTTTGTTCGATGCCGGTGCGATTCATGCCGGGATTGATGTCGATGAAAATGCCGACGCGGCTCGATGGCCACTGCTTGACCTGATCCCGATTTTCAGCCAGAACGGATAAGCGGGTGGCGGGGAACTGCTGCGCGATTTCATGGGCGCGGCGCGCGTTCGCTCCCATCGTGGGATAAGCGAGTAGCACGTCGGGGGCGCCGTTCTGGCAGGCTACGAGCAGCTCCAACGTGGTCGCGCACTTGAAATTGCGGATGCCGCGATCGAGCAGCATGCGTAGCGTATAACCCAACTTGGCGGTCTTGATGTGCACACGCCAGCGATCAGCATTGCCATTGAGCAACGCCAGGGTTCGCTCGATGTTGGCGGCGATAAGATTGGGATAGATCACCAGCGCCGGAGTCATGACATCTTCGAGGCTGGAAATGGAGTAGCGCTGGTCCCAATCAAATTCGTTGAGCATGGATTTCTGGTGGTTCGCCACGGAGTCGATTTTAGCGTGCAGAGACAATCGGCGCCAAAGCGCGCATAGTGAAGGGCTGGTGAAGGGCTGGTTGACGGGCTACAACGTCGAGAGTAGGCTCTGTGAACCTTTGAGTGGGGGACGCAGCAACTGGCAGATCATATCGAGCGATCAGATTTGGTGCGCGGGTTAGGGCTGTGGTCGGCGACGGCGATTGTAATTGGCGACACCATCGGCACGGGAGTTTTTCTCGTGACCAGCGATATGGCCCGGGCGGTCGGTTCCGCGACTCTGGTTTTTGTTGGGTGGATCGTTGGCGGCTTTATCGTGTTGTGCGGCGCCTTCTGCTATGCGGAACTGGGTGCAGCTTTCCCCAAGGCCGGTGGGCCTTACGTCTACCTTAACCGCGGTCTAGGTCCGCTCTGCGGATTCCTCTTCGGATGGATGAGTTCGTTTCTGGAGCGGCCCGTGGCGATGGCAACTTTGGCGGCGGGGTTTCTACGATTCACGGGATTTCTATTCCCAATTGTCGGCACCCCACTATTCCGAGGACATTTAGGAACTTACGACTTCACGTTCACTGCCGCGCAGCCACTCGCGGCTTTGGTGGTGTTGATCGTCACTGGGGTGAATTACTTGAGCGTGCGGCTGGGCGGGGCCATCCAGGTGACGCTGACGTGTCTAAAGATGGGGACCATCGTGGTAATTGTCGTGGCCGGCGTCCTATTCGGAAAGCAGCATGCGATGGATGCGGTGCCACTCGTGGCGCCCTGGGGCTGGGGAACCATCGGTGCGGTGCTCACCGCGCTGGTTCCCGCAATGTGGGCTTACAACGGGTTCAACGACCTCGGTGACCTAGGCGAAGAGATTGAGCATCCGCAAAGAAATATTCCCATTGCCATTATTCTGGGATTGCTCACGGTTGGGAGCTTGTACCTGCTGGCAAATATTGTGTACTTCCACGCTTTGCCGTTCGGGCAGATCGCTTCTTCGCAACACGTTGCTTCGGATGTCGTGCGTTCATTCGCGGGATCGCGCGGGGCAGGCTGGCTCACTGTGGCCATGGCAATTTCCGCGTTGGGAGCCTTGCATGTGGTGGTGCTCACGGGAGCGCGTATTCCGTATGCGATGGCGCGGGACGGAGTCTTCTTCCAATTCGCGAGACGGATCCAGCCATCTTTTCATACGCCCAGTGGAGCGCTGATTTTTCTTGGCGCCGTTGCCATGTTGCTCGCACTGACGGGCACTTTTGAAGAGCTGTATTCGCTGTTTGTGTTTGCGGTCTGGATCTTCTTTGCGCTGACTGCAATTGCTGTTCTTCGGTTGCGCCGAACGGAGCCCGACCTTCTGCGCCCATACCGTGCGTGGGGCTATCCCTGGACACCTCTGATTTTCCTATTGGCAGCCGTCGCATTGACGATCAACTTGTGGATGGTTCGGCCAGTGCGCTCCACGCTCGGGCTGGTTGTGATTGTGGCGGGAATTCCTTTCTTTTACCGGTGGCGCATGGGACCGCGAGTCTCCGAAGCGTCAGAGCCGTAGGGGTGCTTGTTAGTGCTGATTTCTTGGCGCAGCCGTTGCGCGTCTCTGGTAGTCTGCATAGATTATGCGACTGCACCTCCTTTTCTTCCTTGCCATAGTGGGTTGCGTCTTCGCCCAAGACGCCAAACCGGTCGCCGACCGTGTGGCCGCTCAGAACGCGGTGTTCGAGGAGCAGTATGAA
Source organism: uncultured Acidobacteriaceae bacterium (assembly GCA_963788555.1). Classification (GTDB taxonomy): domain Bacteria; phylum Acidobacteriota; class Terriglobia; order Terriglobales; family Acidobacteriaceae; genus Sulfotelmatobacter. The sequence continues at coordinate 366,272 of CAWBHM010000011.1, forward strand.
TCGGATCTCCGCAACTTTCCCGAGCGCGCGACTGCCTTTGGCGACTATCGTTACAATGACAAACTCGCGGAGCGGTCGCTCGACGCCACGGTGCAGTACCACAAGACAGACGAGGCGTTCCTGGCCCGACTTGAGGCGATTTCCAGCACTGGATTCTCCGACCAGGACCAGCTTTCCCACGACCTTCTCATTCGTGTTCTGAAACAGCGAATCGCGGATTTCGATCTCAAAGAGTACGAGATGCCCATCAACCAGCAGAATGGCGTTCATACCAGTCTGGCCGATCTGCCGCTCTCCGTGCCGTTCGACTCGGTTAAGCACTACGAAGACTACATCGCTCGTCTGCACCAGATTCCTCGCGTCCTCAGTCAGACGACTGAGGTACTGCGGGCGGGGATGAGGGACAAGTTGATGCCGGTGCGGTTCCTGCTGGAAAAGCTGCCGGGACAATGCGAAGGAATCATTGAGGCCGATCCATTTCTCCTTCCGACGAAGAAATATCCTGCGAGCATTTCTGCGGAAGACCAGAAGCGGTTAACGCAGCAGATTACTGAAGCCATCAATAGTGACGTCATACCCGCGTATAAGACCTTTGCGAACTTTCTACGCACGGAATATGCGCCCGCCGGACGAACGACGCTCTCAGTCACTTCGCTGCCGGATGGCGAGAAACGCTATGAAAATGATATTTACGGCCGGACCACGACTCATATGGCGCCGGAAGAGATCCACCAACTCGGTTTGCGCGAGATCGAACGCATCCAGGCCGAGATGACCGCGATCGCGAAGAAGGAGGGCTTCCTGGATCTCGCCTCTTTCCGGGCTTCTCTCAAGACCAATCCCAAATATGTTCCAACTTCCGCCGATCAGATTCTCGATGACTTCCGCCGCTATATTGCGCAGATGGAGCCGAAGCTTCCGCAGTTGTTCACGCTGCTGCCGAAGTCGCCGGTGACGGTCGAAGCGATACCCCCATTTCAGGCGGCTGCCGCTACCCATTACGTGACTGGCACGCCGGACGGCAAGCGGCCCGGCCGGGTGGTGGTTGCAACCTCTAAGTTTGCAGAGCGATCGCTGATCGACGATGAAGCGATTGCATATCACGAAGGGATTCCTGGCCATCACATGCAGCTGTCGGTGCAGCAGCAGCTTGAGGGTTTGCCGAAGTTCCGATTGCATGGCCTCGGTTTCAGCGCATACAGCGAGGGTTGGGCGCTTTATGCGGAGCAACTCGGCAAGGAGGTTGGCTTCTATCAGGACCCAGTGTCGGATTATGGCAGACTCTCCTCTGAACTCTTTCGCGCCGTGCGTTTGGTCGTCGACACCGGAATCCATGCGAAGGGATGGTCCCGCGATCAAGTCGTGGAGTTTTTCCGCAAGTCAGGCGCGGTGGACGAACCGACCATTCAGTCAGAGACTGACCGGTATATTGCCTGGCCGGCGCAAGCACTCAGTTACAAACTCGGCCAGCTGAAGATCCGCGAACTGCGCGATCGAGCGCAGAAAGAGTTGGGAGCGAAGTTCGATATTCGCACTTTCCACGACGAGATGCTTGATGGTGGAGCTTTGCCGCTCGATATGCTTGAAGCACGCACAGACAAGTGGATCTCGCAACAGAAGGCAAAGTGACGTTGCTTACGATCGTTCCTCAGACCTGAAGATTGCGGAGGAAAGGAACGCTGGCCTTCATCATGGGCAGATCCATTTCCACGAAGTAGTTTTTGATGCCGCCGATTTTTGCCGCGGTAAAGATCTTCTTCCAATCCAGGTTGCCTTGGCCTACTGGCACGATTTTCTTGGTCTCCGCCGACCAGCCTTGTACGTGCATGGAAATGAAGCGGCCCGGATATTTTGTGAAATATTCGGCGGCGTCGTAACCGCGGCTGATGGTGGAGACCTGGAATTGAAACTTCACCAGCTTTCGATCCAGAAGACCGAACAATACGTCATAGGTGCGCTTGCCGTCGACCATGGAGAGCTCAAAGGTCTCATTGTGAAGTCCCTGCTGAATACCTGCCTTGCCGGATTGTTCACCCATTTTGTTGTACTCGTCGGCCGCGCGCTTGACGTCATCCATGGTCGGCTTCTCGGGACCGTCGAGGCTGGGGACGATCATCTGGGTCAGGCCGACCTCTTTGGCCCAATCGATGGCGCGTTGCTGATCCTTTCGAAGTTCGTCGATGCCGAAATGCGAGCTCACACAGCCAACACCAGCATCACTCAGAATTTTGCGCAGTTCGGATCCCGTGTATTTGGCCAGACCTGCGAACCCGGAATCTGCGTAGCCGACCGGCGAACAGAGTTCAATCATTTGAAACCCGGCGTCGGCGAGTTGCTTGACTGTGCCGGGAAAGTCCTTGGCAATCATGTCCCGCACGGGCCAGGTCTGACATCCAAGCGGCATGCCCAGCGGATTGGCGCGAAGATGGAACGCTCCGGATGTAAGGAAGCCGGCTGCGGCGGTGTAAGTGGCAGCGCTTTTTAGAAAGTCCCTTCTCGAAGTTGCCGACACTGTATGCCTCCTCTTACGAACTCCGTATAGACTCTATTACGTTTTCGATCGATTAAAGTGCAGCCTGCGATTTTAGAGCCCCCAACCTGTACGGCGTTCGGGTTTCACGAACCTCTGCGCGACGTCGGAGTTGACGCTCAGGTTTGAGCGATCCCACGCGAGCTTTTGTCCCATGCGAGTTGCGACATTACCCAGCAGCAAAGTTTCGGTGACCAAGCCCTCGAATTCGAAATTTCCACCGGGCTTCACTTTGCTTCCCTTGCAGGCGTCGATCCATTCGCGCTCGTTGCCGGGCGACCGGGGCAGCGTCTTGGGCGGTGGTTGGAAGCTGTCCATTTTTGCCTGAGGAATCAGTTTCGGATTACCGCCGTTGAATGTACAAAGAATCTTGCCGCGGTCCCCCACAAAGAGAAGCCCTTCGTCTTCTTCTTCGCCCTCGCCTTTCAATGGACGGTTTTCTTCGAGTTCGTCAGGCCGCGCCGGCTTCAGGCCACCGTCATACCAGGTGAATCTTACCGGCGGCATGTCGCCCCGGGCCGGGAAAGCGTAGCGGACAATCGATGCCATCGGGTAGGTCTCGTCATAGCGGTCGGTGGAACTGGCCTCGACGCTCACGGGCGCTTCCAGCTTTAAAACGCGGAAGATGGTGTCAAAACTGTAAGAGCCCATATCGCCGAGCGCGCCGCATCCAAAGTCGGTCCAGCCGCGCCAGGCGAAAGGAACATAAGCGTGATTGAAAGGACGCTGCGGCGCAGGACCGAGCCACAGATCCCAATCCAAACCTTCGGGGACAGGGTCGGCTTCCTTTGGACGCTCGACGCCCTGAGCCCAGAAGGGGCGGCTCGACCAATTCTTGACCTCGCGCACCGGACCGATGGCACCGGACCAGATCCATTCGCAGAGTAAGCGAGTGGATTCGGATGCTTGGTTGGCAACTGCAATCTGGGTAGCGACGCCGGTTTCACGCGCGATTTCAGCCAGGCGGCGCGCCTCGTAGATGGTATGCGTCAAGGGCTTCTGGCAAAAGACATGTTTGCGTTTCTTCATGGCCGCAGCAGAGACAGCCGCGTGCAGGTTGTCGGTAGCGCAGACGACCACAGCGTCGAGATCCTTTTGCTTTTCCAGCAACTCGCGGAAGTCGGTGTAGGCTGCGCAGCCACGGGACTGCCCCGAGCGCTGCTGCGTGCCGTAATAACCGTCGACAATCTTCTGGCAAGGCTCGCGACCGGCAACGCCGCCGGTGACTTGGAGGGAATGGGTGAGTTGAATCGGCTGATCGGGGCTGAGCCAGTCCCATCCGCTGTCGACGCCGAGCAACTTGCGAACGGATTTGCAGAATTCGTGGGTGTCCCATTGCGGATAGTTCGCGCCTGACTTGTTCACGTCGCAGACGGCGACGCCTTGTACGTCGGGTTCTTTCAAGAAGTGAAGCATCACGCGCAAGCCCTGGGCTCCGACGCCGATAAAGGCGATATTGACCTTGTCACTTGGTGGAACGTAGCCTGGGCCGCCTAAGACGCGACGAGGAACAATAGCCAGACCAATCGCGGCGGCGGCAGTCTGACCGAGAAACTCGCGTCGAGAAACCGCGTTTTTCGCAGCGCTTCCAGTCCGAATTGGATTCTTCACTGTCGCCTCCTTAAACTCAGATCCGCGTATTAGTTGCTCCCAGAACTTGTGAGCATCCCGGGCGCGACGACCCGCCCGGCCGATTTCGACGTGGATACTGTAAATGAACTGGAGGCTCGTGTGTACGAAAGTTCAGAGCAGCCCCAAACTCTTTGAGAGCGTTTTGAGGAGATCCACCGTGAGGCCTGTTTGCGATCCATCGTCGTTACACTCAACAAGCTTATTCAGCGTGCCATCGGCCCCTTCCGTTGGAATCTAGTATTGGAATATCACTTTCTTCCCAGTTGTAGCTGAACTGACACCCGCGTCAGCGCCTGTGTCGATGGAACGGCGAAACACGGAATCGCACACTCGATTCGCAAGCTCGATCGTGGTCTCTACCTGTGAGAACGCACCGGTGATCAGGGCTGTCAGTGGAAGCGACAACACCTTGCGTGTTTCGGGGTTCAGAAATGCGTGAACTACTTTGAGGGAGGGCTCGTGTGACATTGGGTGCTCCTAGAAAGATGATCGTGAGGACTCGCCTCACTACCTTGGATTCTCCGGCAGCAACGGCGGTGCTTCAATACGGTGGACTCCTAATTACGAAAGTACATGTACCATCTTGAAACGCAGCGAACGGCAACGTCATCGTTGGCGCAAAAGTCGTCATCGTCCAAACGACTTCGGCGAATCCTGATTTGGGGATGGAGTGTTTGGGGATAGAGTGTTTAGGGATGTCGCGCAAGCCATGCAGCGCAAGGCAAGACAAGCGGCTTCCGTCATCGTGGTGACCGCGTGGGTGCGGCCGCCCACCTTCTTCCTAAGTTCGTCGCCTAAGGCTTGGCTCCCACCAGTTGCATGTACTGAGTCAGCGTCACGAAGCGGTAGCCCCGCGCTTTGAGAGTTGCGATCAATTCCGGCATCATCGCTGCGGTCGTCGACAACTCATGAAAGGCCAGAATGTGCGTGTACACTCCGCGCCTTTCCCGCTGTTCCACCTGCTTCAAGACCGAGTCCGCTAGAGAAGGCTTGGGGCACTCGCCTGCTTTTCTCGTGCACAAATAGTCGAGCGAGTTCACGTCCCGCAGGGCCATGGAGTTCTCCTGCGAGATCGTCAGCAGGTGATAGCCCTCGCGCTCCAGATCGCGCCGCGCATCGTCGGGAATGATCCAGTCTGGAGGTCGCAGGTAGTGCGGCTGTGTGCCCGTGACCGCCCGGATCGCATCCGCCCCTCGATTCACGTCGCCGATGACCCACTGCTCTCCCCGTTTCCGCTCCGCACCGCGCAGTTCGATGTGGCTGTACGTGTGGTCTTCCAACTCATGGCCGTTCCGCACCAATTGCTCGGCCGCGTCCATGCACGTGATTCCAACGTTCTCTTCGTAGCGCTTTTCTCCCCAAGTCTTCGGAGAGAGTCGCCATCCCACGACAAAAAAGGTCGCCTTGACGCCATTTTCATCGAGCACTTTCACCAGGCCCGGACCAGCGTGCTCGCCCTTGCTCCCAAACAAAACGTACGGTCGCGGGCCATCATCAAAGGTCAGCGCAATGAGCTTGTCCGAAGAAAAAGCAGCCGCGGCATTCAGGAACAGCAAGGCAGCTACAGCGAACCCTTTATACGATGACATCCGGTCTCCAAGAGTGATCTTCGCGATTACTTCTTCAATTATTGGAGTCGGCCCTCCCCTTGGCTAATTACCTTTGTGGATGGCCCAACGGACTAGTCGCCGGCGCGAACGGCACGCGGAATGTCGTAGACTTTTCCTATGGCTGTGACGGTAGAAATGCACAACACCGCCGACGCCGACTCGCGCCGGGATGTCATCGCAAGGATTGAGCACGTCCTCTCCGACCGCCCCGGAGACTGGCGGGTGATCATCATTGGCTCGCAAGCCAACGACTGCTGGGAGATGCAGATTACAGGTCCCAATGCCTTCGAACGCTCCTACACGCTGGAAGGCGCACTTGGACAGCATGAGCCCAGCACGGTAGCTGCGATTATCGCCAAGATGTTGCCCAGTCGAAGCTGACCCGGGGAGAACAACTTAAGAGGCAGGGAATTGTCACGGGCACACTTCAGGGAAAGCCGACACTCAGTTTCTCCGAGCAAGATCGCCACTCAATAAATTGCTCGTGCTCACTTGTGAAAAGGCGTGTTCTCGATGCCCTGGTGAGTGAAGTTGGTTCTTCGTTTCTAAGCAGCCACGATGTGGTTTCGAATGGCGTATCGGACCAGTTCGGCATTGCTCTTCACGCCAAGTCTCTTCATCATGTCGTACTTGTGGTAGTTCACCGTCCGGTGACTCATGTGCAGGATGACGCCGATTTCCTTCATCACCTTTCCTTCGGCCAGCAATTGCAAGACTTCACGTTGCCGGCTGCTGAGGCACACTTCCGCGTTGATCCGTCTCTTATGTTCCCAGAGAAGGGAATTGACGGTGTCGCGCGACATGGACTTCGACAAGTAGGTTCTTCCCCGCAATGCCTCATGAACTGCCAGCGTTAGCTCTGACGCTGCACATGTTTTAAGCAAGTAGCCCGAGGCTCCCATCGCGAAGGCTTCTGCGGCAACCTCAACGTCGGAGGTTAGGGTCAGGAAGACCAACTTAACGGCGGGCAAGAGCTTCTTCACCTGCCGACCGGCGTCCAAACCGTTTAGGAGGGGCATGGCGATGTCGATCACGATCAGGTCGGGCCTTAATTCGACGCCAGCACGCACCAAGGCACGACCGTCGCCAACGGTTCCCACTACATCAAAGTCGTCGGCAAGAAGTTGCTCGAAGAGTTCGGCCACAAGCTTGTGGTCATCGGCAATGAGGATGCGTGAGCGGACGGCCATCATTCTCCTGAGGTCACAAGGATTCGAAGCGCTGGGATTGAACCCCCAGTTTCGCGAACGCTTCGTCGAGAGTTTGTACAACGTGCAGCAGCGGTTTTGTAGTCTCCCCCATGATCTGGAACATGCGGGCTAGACCAAATACGTTGGTTTGCGGGGTAACGATGACGCGTGGGCGACTGGTGGGATCGGGTACGCATGGTTCCTGTTTTGCCAGTTGACGCAGAAGGTTGCTGGATAGAGCAAAGTCAGTCACGATCGAGAAGTCCACGATACCCATGCTGGCGTCGGCTGCGGCCCAGTGCTGTCGAATCACCCGGTAAGAAATCTGCGATCGAATCATCGGTCAACGGACCCTCAAAACGGCGAAGCAGGATTTTGTTCGATGGATCGAATTCAACCCATAACGACATCAGGATCTAATTCTACGCTGTAAAAACTAAACTCCGGCTTCGCCCGCCCCTCCAGTTAGCATAGCATTCCGCTCGTTGATCGTGTCCGAACACTACAGACTGAGCCGTTGATCTGCTAATCGAGGCTCGAGCACGATCTCCACAGGTCGCGCGCACCGCCCTGTGTCGACTCACTATTCTCAACTTCTACTCCCGAGGAGGCTTTGCGACAGGCGGCGGTCCTTCAGGGTGGTCGCGCACATACTGCTCGAACGGTTCGTTGCGCAATAGGAAGCGGAATCCTCTCCGCGTGTTTTCATCCACCGTCGTTTGTAAATCCAATGCGTCGAACGGAATCACGTGCTCCGCTGGCTTTGTGTCACCCTCCTCCATCATTGTGAAATGGAGCTGCTCGTCGACCAGCCAGTAATCCGTCACATTCAACGTCGTGCCATCTTTCAAGAACAGCTGCGGTAGATCCGGTCTCTCGTCTCCATAGACATACACCGGAGTCTCGTATACCTGCGAAACATAGCTGATTGGACCTGGCGAGGACACACTCGTAGTACCGAACGTCCACGGCCAGAAGAAATCACAGATCGCCCACCCGCACGAGTTCCATCCCCAGAATGGTCCGCCAAAAAGAAAGGGAGACTCGTAAACGACTAACACCGGTGGAAATTTCCGAATCGGACGCCGGGGAAAAAGACCGGCCGTCCCGAGCGCCCCCGCTGCCGGGCCTACCATTCGAGGAGTGGAAATCGGTGCGTGAATAATTGGGCTAGAGAGAATCGGTGCGTGAAAGATCGGTGTTGAAGAAATCGGAGCATGAACAATGGGTGGGGGAGACACATGAACAATTCCACCACCACGGCTGGCGGGGTGCTGTGCCCAAGCCAGCGTCGCCGGCACACAAACCGGCAGCGCGCAGCAAACGGCGATCAGGAATCTCTTTACGCTGGAGCGCCGAAACAAGGGCGACATACTCTCACCCTCCTCAGAGTCTGCGCGGAATCGCACTGACTCATTACCCACAAGTGTAGTCCCTTAACCATTCAGTTTCTATCGTCGGCGAGGTCGGAAAGAGCCGCGCCATGCCTGCTTAGGCGCTTGAAGCGCCCCCCAGACCATACTGGCTCGGTGACCCAACAACGCCTGCCGCGCACTCCCCTGCGGTGAAGGTTCCGTCTGCGAGTTCCTAACCCGAACGCGCCCAAGATCTGCTCGCACCTCGTCGAACAGCGACCCTTCAGGGCAGCGTAAACGACATGAAAATCGGTGTCCCTTAGCCCCTGGGATACGACAGCTAAGACGCAATCTATACGACGATGGAAACGCTCTGGAAAGATTCGTTCCTCGCAACCGGCCGTTCTTGAGCCTTGTGCGGAACGAGTTTGCGCGGATTCGAGTTGCTCAGCATTCTCCACAGATACATGGCCGCGTAAGCACGCCATGGACGCCAAGCTTCCGCGCGCCGTTCCAGATCCCGCGAGCTATTCAGCGCGAGCGCGCGCAGCAACCCGAGGTCGGAGGAAGGAAAAGCGTCGGGCTCGCCCAGAGCGCGCATGGCCACATACTGTGCCGTCCACTTGCCGATGCCGGGAACCTCACACAAGCTCGCCAGGAACACGTCGGAGTCAATGATTCCCTCAAATTGAATCTTGCCGGAACACTCTGTCCGCGAGAGCGCGCGAATGGTCTCGGCCCGCGCGCCGGTGAGTCCGACCCCAACCAGTGTCGCGTCCGCGAGTACCTCAGGAGTAGGAAAAAGATGTGTCAGTCCACTCGGCCCTCGAAACGTTTTTCCGAAAGTGCTGGCCAACCGTCCTGCAAGCGACGTCGCGCCTTTCACCGTCACCTGCTGTCCTAGGATTGCACGAATCACCAACTCGAAACCATCCCAGCATCCCGGAACGCGCAGACCAGGATCGGCTTCGACTCTCGCCGCGAGCACCGGATCGCTCTTGAGGCTCTGCACGATGTCTGCCCAATCGGCGTTCAGATCAAACATGGCGCGAATGCGTTCCACAATCAAAAACAGCGAGTGAGGATCGCCAAACTCGATCCGCACCACCAGCGCGTCGCGGCTCTCGTCGAGCGAAACCTCGAAGTATCCCGCTCGCCCATGCAGGAAAATCGTTCGCCGGTACGTACCCGCTTCCACCGCTTCAACTCCCGGTGTCGCGCGCGCCGAAAGAAAATCCAGCATTCCCTGCCAGTGATACGGCGGGCGAAAATGCAGGTGGAAAAGATATTGGTTGCCCGGAAGGACCGCCGTCTGCCGCGCCAGACGCCGGATCTGCGTCGGCGTTCGATGATAGACCTTGCGAATACCCGCGTTGAACCGGCGCACGCAACCGAATCCGGAAGCGAGTGCGATCTGGCTCATGGGCAAACGAGTTTCGTCGATCAATTTCTTGGCGAAGTGCAGACGGCGTGTCTGCGCGATGGCAATCGGAGTCGCACCCAGATGTCTCAAAAACAAACGCCGCAAATGCCGCGAGCCGACTCCGAGGCGTTCCGCCAGACCTTCGACTCCTCCGTCTTCCAGACCGCTCTCGCCGATCAGACGCAGCGCTCTCGAAACCGTGTTGGAAGTCCCCAGCCATGCCGGAGTTCCCGGCGAACTCTCTGGCCTGCAGCGCAGGCACGGCCGGAATCCCGCTTCCGCCGCCGCCGCCGCGGTGGGGAAGTAGCGGCAGTTTTTTTCTTTCGCAGTTGGAGCCGGACAAATCGGGCGGCAATACACTCGGCTGCCGATGACTCCAATATAAAATTTGCCATCGAAGCGCGGATCGCGCGACAGCCTCGCTCGCGAACAGATTTGCCAGTCCAGATTCATACGCTTCGCAATATCACGATCCCTTCTTGGAGATCGCGGTTGAAGGTTTCGGTTGAATATCCAGATCAAGATCGCGTGCTTATGATAGCCCACTGCACTGTGCATTCTGGACGTTTTCGGACTGCACTCAAATCCTTCCACGAAAGATCGAGCGACGTCCGGAAACGTCCAGCATCGCCGCATTGAAGTCCGGGAACGTCCAACCTTTTTCCACCCTTTTGGCTATGGTCGGGAAACGGATATGCATCATGGGGTCTCGCGTTCGCCATTGCGTGGAGTGTCCGAAGTGCTGCACTCGCTATCTGGTTGGCTTTAGTCCGTACCAGAACGGATCGTATCTTGTGCCGATTGCGTTGGGCTACGGCGAGGAATGGATCCTGTACTGCTCCTGTGGCATGCCTCCTCATTCCAGTCGCTGGAACTGGGATGAACTAAAGCTATGTGTCGTGAACAACCATGCGCATCATCGCGGCTATGGCGCTCCGGAAGAGATTATCTGTATCGGCAGAAACTCGCGGCATTCAAGGTGAGGCACTTTTGCAAAGCATGCCCTCGTGCGGGCCAGTGAAGTTCTCAGCAAGCGTCAGGCTGAGACCAGCGGTGTGTCCTGCGACTTTACGGGCAGTCCAAAGCCGTTCACCAGGTTGCGGCGATGCTCCAGAATCTGTTGCATTTCCTCAGGGGTGCCGCGCACGGGAGGAACGTGAGAGATGGCATCGTTGAGCATGGCCCAGCTTACTTCGGAGGCGATAACGCTGTCGCGTGCCTGCGGGAAGCCCAGGTTCTTTCCGGCCAGCAGGGAACGTCCGAAAACATCGACCATCACGTCGAGTTTCTTGTCATTGAACGGCGCCGCCTTGTGAAGTGTCTGGCGTACGCCGTGCAGTTCGATTGTGGCTTTGTCAAAGTCGTGCCGCATGCGCGCGACACCCTTCGTCCCAATGGCGTCGACGTAGCAATTGTGAGGCTGCGCTTTCGCCAGATGTCCGTAGATAAAACCTTGGGTAATGTCGAATACCACCCCGTTGACGAAGGTGCCGTGAGCCTGCACCCACCATGGATCCTTGTGGCCCCACATGCGGATGCCTTGTGCGTGCCATGTCTGATATTCGCTCTGGGCGTACCAGCGGGCGACGTCGACATAGTGCATCCCGCAATCGTGAAACGGCGGACCCTCGGGATCGTGGCCTTCCGCAGGCATGTGCCCCGGTGTCATGTGGCAGATGCGGATCACCGCCAGTTCGCCGATCTCTCCCTCGTCGATGAACCGCTGGATTTCCTTGTGGTACCACGCATTGCGATTGAATAGATTGACAGCCACCAGTCGGTCGGTGGCTTCGATCTCGCGGACCAGTTGCCATTCCGTGGCTACATCGGCGGCGATGGGTTTTTCGGCGAGCACATGCTTGCCGTGGGCGAGAGCTTGATGAATCTGTTGCGGGCGCGCATCCGCGAGAGTGAATAGTCCTACGGCGTCGATGGAGGGATCAGAGAAGATGGCATCGGGTGCGTCGTAAATTGCTGCGGTAGGAACCTGCTGGCGGGCGAGTTCGCGCGTAGGTCCGCAAATATCGTAAACCGACGCTACTTCCCAGAGTTCACTTTGCTGCATGGCGGCGACGAAACCGCGTCCCATGCGGCCGTACCCGAGGATTCCTGCCCTGAGTTTTCTTGACATATGTGTCGGCTATGACCTGCGACGCGATGGTTCTCCTGCAATACGGCTCGGGACGGCCTTTTCCGGGTCTCCGGTTCATTCTCTATGCTAGGCGAGACTGTCTCGGCAGACCGTGATTGGCATCACAACGTCAGGTGCGTAACTACTTTCAGAATCGTCTGCGGAGTTGAAGAATCCAACCACGAGGTCATCGCGCGAGTTGCAATTTGCGGGTTTCCCGGTTCATTTCAGTGAAGGAAGCGTTCAGAGCCGCGGTCGTGCGAAGATAGGATGCTGACGCCACAACTGCTTTCGAGCCCATGTCGACGCCAACACTTCGCAAAGTCTTCAAGGCATTTCAATATCGCGATTTCCGCCTGATGTGGATCGGCGCCTGTGCATCGAGCATTGGCACCTGGATGCAGATCGTCGCCCAAGGCTGGCTCATTTACCGGTTGAGCCATTCCTCTTTTTTGCTCGGGTTGGACCAGTTCCTGGCGGGCATTCCGATCTTCCTGTTCACCCTGATCGGCGGAGTCGTCGCCGACCGGACCGAACGGCGCAAGATTCTGCTGGTCTCGCAGTACATCCAGATGGCAAGCGCCGGAGTTCTCACACTGCTTGTGACCTTCGGCGTCGTCCACGTGTGGCAGATCTTGTGCCTCTCGTTCGTCTCGGGCTTCGCGCAGGCGTTTGGCGGACCGGCGTATCAGGCGCTGATTCCAACGCTGGTCGAACGCGAGGACATGCCGAATGCGATTGCGTTGAATTCGATTCAGTTCAATCTGGCGGTAACGGTCGGTCCCGCACTGGCCGGAATCACTTTGGCTCGGTTCGGAGAGAAGTGGTGCTTTGGGCTGAATGCGCTTTCGTTTCTGGCTCCCGTCATCTCGCTTTCGATGATTTCCGCGCGCTTCATGCCGGAGAGCACCAAGGAGACGATGTACAGCAGCCTCAAGCAGGGAATCCGTTTCATCTGGCATCACGGCTCGATGGTTGGCCTGATCGTGCTGGCATTCCTGATGACATTCCTGAGCATGCCCATGCGGACGTATATCCCGGTATTTGTGAAAGACATTTTTCATCGCGGGCCGGAGACGTATGGCAATCTGCTTTCGCTTATGGGCGTGGGATCAATCTGCGGGTCGCTCGGCGTGGCCAGCTTGGGGAACATATCGAAAAAGGGACGTTTCGCGCTCTCGATGTTGATTGTTCTGGGTGCGGGGATTGCAGGATTCTCACTCTCCAAGCGTTTGCCGCTGTCCTACACGATGCTGGTGCTGGTGGGTGCTTCGATGATGGCGGTGTTTGCCACCGTGACGTCACTCGTGCAGTTGATTGTGACCAACGAAATGCGTGGCCGCGTGATGAGCGTCTACAACTTCGCCTTCCGTGGCGGGATGCCGATGGGCAATCTGGTATCAGGATGGCTCGTGCCCGTGTACACGGCTCCGCTCGTGTTAGGGGTCAACGGATTCCTGCTGGTGCTGGTGGCGCTGTATTTCCTGACGGTGCAAAGAAGAGTGGCCGCGCTGTAGGGGATCTCCTGTTTACGAGGTCCTGCATCGACTCTGGAGAAGGATCTTCTAGACGCGAGTTCGCTCCAGAGGTGCGTTGGGAGCGGGTGTTACCGGTGCTGCAGCGGCTGCTGCCGCAGTTGCCACTGCGGGAGCTTCGACCACTGGCTGTGCGATAGGGCGCTTGATGGTGAAGCGCTGGATCTTGATGTCGCCGCGGGCATAGACCGCTAGCAGAGCCTCAACCGCTTTGGGGTCGAGGCGCTTGCCGGCGAGGTTCTTGATGATCTGCAACGCCTGATCTGGCGTATGCGCTTGCTGGTAGGGACGATTCGTCGTGAGGGCGTCGAAGGTGTCGGCTACGGCGATGACGCGCGCCAGCAGCGGAATCTGATCACCAGTCAGTCCGTAGGGATATCCGCGGCCGTCGAGCGCTTCGTGGTGCAATTCGATGCCGGGAAGCATTTCTGCCAGCTGCGTGACCGGGCGCAGAATGTTGGCGCCTTTGGTGGTGTGCGTCTTCATGACTTCGAATTCTTCTTCGGTCAGCGCGCCGGGCTTTTTCAGGATGTGATCTTCGATGCCGATCTTGCCTACGTCGTGAAGCTGGGCTGAGATGCGCAGTGTTTCCAGGAAAGAATCGGGCTGCATCATTTCTTTGGCGATGAGCAGCGAATAGCGGGTGACGCGGTCGGAGTGGCCGCGGGTGTAGGGATCTTTCTCGTCGACGGCTCCGGCGAGCATTTGGATGGAGCCCATGAACAGCTCGCGGTTTTCTTCGGCGGCGCGCTTCAAATCTTCGACGAAATGCTCGAGTTCATCGGACATAGTGTTGAAAGTGTGGGCTAATTCGCCAATTTCAGTGCGGCTCCAGAGGTTAACGCGCTGCGAGAAATCGCCACGGGCTAGAGCGCGACTGGACTGCGTGAGAACTTGCAAGGGATTGGTGATGCGGCGTGCGGCGATGATGCTGACGAAGATGCTGAAAAACACCGCCAGAAGGGCCAGCAGGCGTCCAGTGCGCTGCATTTCGAGAATCCCGCGGTAGGCTTCGCGTTGCGGTTTCTGCACGACCACGGCCCAATCGAGCGACGTGACGGGACTGTAGGTGCCGAGCATATCGACGCGCTCGGAACCAGTGTTCACGGCGAATTCACGCGTCTCGGCCAACTGCGCCTTGTTGCCGCCATCGACGAAGTTGCGGACGATGTCGAGGTTCTTCATGTCCTGCCCGGTGGCAAATCCAAGCGTGGCCGCGGCGACGAGGCGTCCCTGGGAATCGACGACGTAAGGCGTCAGGCCGCCGCCCGCGACCTCTTGGAGTCGGCGGATCAGGAATTGCAGGTCGACGACGGAGGCGATCATTCCCAGGAAGCGGTCTCCGTAGCGGACGGGGTAACTGACCAGAAAGACTGTGCGGTTGGATTTTCCTTCGCCGACGACGAGGGCTTGTCCGTTGTATTCGCGGCCATCGCGAGCGGCGGAATAGGCCCGCTCCAGTTCGCGGTTCAGGAAGGCGTCGGGAGCGATGCGTCCGGCGGAGATGCCTTTGGCGTCGGAGTTCAGCAGCGTCGCGTAGGCAATCTCGTCGGACGAAGATACGAAATTCTCCAGCAGGGCGCGCAGTTCCGGAGCCTGAATGTTGGTCTCGCCGATGTCGCCGCCGCTGGCGACCTTGATGGCGGACGACAGGTTGTCCAACATCATGTGCAGAGAGCGCTCGTGTTGCGCGAGATCATCGGCCAGCGAGCGGGTCACGGTGTTCTGCAACAGCATCTCGTTGGTCTTCAGGCGGTCCCGATTAATGGCCTCGACTTGGGCCGAATAGAAATACATGGGGACGATGCTGATGACCAGGAGCACGCCGAGAATGACATAGAGAATCGGGATGCGGGCGTGGTTCGACGCGCTGGCGGACAGGTCTTTCCCTCTGCTGGTCGCGGACGCCGAAGGCGAAGTGGCGGCGGCTTTCACGGGTATCTTTAAAATTCTATCGGGGAATGAGATGAGTTCGGGGAAAAGCTGAGGGCAGCGACGTTACCAAAGTACCTTGGGAAAGTGGCTACTGGTGCGGGGTTTAGGGGGACGCACCCGTGGAGGCGAAGTGAAAAGCTTGAACCACAGAGGACACAGAGTTCAGGACTCGACGCTTATGCTCGTTCGGACGGACGCAGGCTACTGCAGGAGTTTCTTCAGGTCTTTCCAGTGGATCAGGATTACGTGATTGTCTTCCAGGGCTTTCTTGAATTCGGGGCTGGTTACGACGTCGTAGTCGCGCTGGCGCCAGGCGGATCCGTAGTCGGCGTGGTCGACGGTGACGGCTTGCAGTTCGGCGTCGTCGTGGCCGAGGTGAACGATGATTTCGGTGACGCCGGGTTTCAGGTTCTTGATCGGCGTTCAGGTAGAACGTCTTCCAATCGGCGGGGTGCACGGACGGATCGGCGATCACGACGGAATTCAGGAGCACATCTTGGTCGGAAAGGATCGACGAAAGTTCTTTAGGCGTGCCGGGAGCGATGAACGCGAGGAAGGGCAGTTTGTATTCGTGAGCGACTTTGACGTACACGGCGAAGAGATCGGGGCGCGAGAAAAGTGTCCCCATGTGGCTGTCGAGGTGGGTGGGATGAATTCCCATGGCGATGGCGTGATCGATCTGGGCGCGAATTTCGCGTTCGGCTTCGTCGGCTTTCAGCGCGGCCACGGCTTGAGGCGTATCGGGCCAGAGATATCCGGAGGGATCGAGGAGGCTGGGAACTTTGTCTTTGGATGCGACCGGGCCCCAGCGGTAGGTTTTCCATTCGCTGGTGAGAGTGAGGTGCAGGCCGAGATCGGCGTCGGGATGGGCTTTGGCGTAGTCGGCGACTTCGGTGAGCCAGGGGCAGGGAACCATGATGCTGGCGGAGGTGACGGCGTGCTGGTCGAGGGCGTCGAAACTGGCGGCGTCTTCCGAGTGAGCGACGGCGAGGTCGTCGGCGTGGAGGATGAGGAGTTTCGAGTCGGCGGGGTAGCCGAGACGTTCGGCGATGGATTTGGTTTGGGCGATTAAAGGCGATGTGATCAGGATAATTGCAAGGGCGAGATTTCGTGTGCGCATGGACGCTCCAGAGATTAACAGCTCAAGATCTTCGACCACTAAGGACACTAAGGTCCACTAAGGAAAACTTACGACGCGCCGCGTTTCGCTCTTGCCGGTGCGCGACATTAGTACTTGGATCGCTTCGCGCGGGAGATTTGCCCTCGTGCAGGATGGCGTGCATCTGCTCGGTGATGGGCATCTCGACGTTGCGGGCGTGGGCGAGGCCGACGGCGGCGGAGGTGGTGAAGACTCCTTCGGCGACCATGCCGTGCATGCCGGCGATGATTTCGGGAAGCTTCTTGCCGCGGCCGAGTTCGACGCCGACGCTGCGATTGCGCGAGAGGCCTCCGGTGCAGGTGAGGACGAGGTCGCCGAGTCCGGCGAGTCCGGCCATGGTTTCGGCGCGGCCTCCGCAGGCGACGACGAGGCGCGTCATTTCGGCGAGGCCGCGGGTGATGAGGGCGGCGACGGAGTTGTGGCCGAGGCCGAGGCCGTCGCAGATTCCGGCGGCGATGGCTACGATGTTCTTCAGCGCTCCGCCGAGTTCGACGCCGACGACGTCGCTGTTGGTGTAGACGCGGAAGCTGGGATCGCTGAATTCCTGCTGCACGGTGCTGCAGGAGTTCGGCGTTTTGCGAGGCGATGGTGATCGCGGTGGGATCGCCGCGGGCGACTTCCTGCGCGAAGGATGGGCCGCTGAGGGCGCCGACTGCGGGAGCGGTCCGTCATCGCGCTTTAGCACATCGGCGATCACTTCGGTCATGCGCTGCAGGGAACCTTCTTCGAGGCCCTTGGTGGCGCTGACGATCAGACGTTTGCGGTTCAGATAGCGGGCGCATGCGTTCGAACAGGGCGCGGCAATGCTGCGAGGGCATGACGCTGACGACGATCTGCGCGTCGTCGAAGGGTCGCGGCCAGATCGTTGCTGGCGGTGACGGATTCGGGGATGAGGCGGCCGGGGAGAAATCTCTCGTTGATGTGCTTCTGCGTGATCGATTCGCAGACGTCGGTTTCGTGCGCCCACAGGCGTACGCGGTGCGTGCCTTTGCGTCCGAGGACGATGGCGAGGCCGGTGCCCCAGGCGCCTCCGCCGATGATGGCGATCTCGCTCATGCGTGCTTTGATCCTAAACGGTTTTCGGTTCCAGCGAGCAAACGGCGGATGTTGGCGTGAGTGCTTGACGACGATGAGCACGGAGGCGAAGGCCATGAGGGCGAGTGCGATGGCGAGCGTTGCCGTATTCGTGCAGAGCGAGGGTGATGTTGGGGAAGGCAGCCACGGCGGCGATCGATCCCAGGGAGACGTAGCGGAAGGCGAGCACGAGAACGATGAAGACGAGTGCGGAGAGCAGCACGGCTTTGGGCGCGATCATGAGCGAAGGCGCCGAGGCCGGTGGCTACGCCTTTTCCGCCGCGAAATTTCAGCCAGATGGGAAAGATGTGGCCGACGACCGCGAAGAGAGCGGCCAGTGCGGCCGAGGTGGCTAAGTCAGGCGACGATGCAGGCAAGATTTGGCGCCAGGGAATTTGAGAGATCGAGTTGTGCTCGAGAGATGGGCTCAGAATGATTCCGATGGCGACGGCGGTGGATCCTTTGAGGGCATCGAGCAGCAGTGTGAGGATGCCGAGTGCGGGGGATTTGCGGGCCACATTGGTGGCGCCGATGTTGCCGCTGCCGGTGCGGCGGACGTCTTCGCCGCGGAAGATGCGGACGAGGAGATAGCCGAAGGGGATGGAGCCCAGCAGGTAGCTGAGCGGCGGCGATTTGGAGGAGTCGGGGCATGAGTTAGAACAGTTCGGCTTTGATGATGGTGCTGGCTGCGCGGGCGGGACGCCCCCACTACAGCCGGCGAGTCGCCGGCGCTACGGTACGACGGCGCTACTGTAAATCAAATTTTGCGAGCTTTGTGTATTTTGATCCTTTCGGGGAGAGTTGGCTTTGGTAGAGAAAAAATTCGTGCGGAGATCATCGTACCAAACTCCGGCACTGGAAGCGCGGACAGTTTTTCGTGCAGGCGCTGGAAGATGCGATTGGGGCGGTCGGACTTGTTGCGGCGCGGCGAGCCGGAGCCGCCGGGACCGCGGGCCAGCGTCAGGTGCGGGCTGAAGGCGCGGTCTTCTTTTGGAATTCCAAGCGCGGACAGTTTGTCGTCGATGGCGGCCGCTAGGGCGGCGAGTTGCGGGCCGGATTCCATGCCGATCCAGAAGACGCGGGCGGATTTTGCGGTGGGGAAGAATCCGTAGCCGTGGAAGTTTATTTCGGGAGCGTCGACGCGGACGAGGGAGATTGCTTCCTTTATGTTGCTCGACTGCTTCGTCGGGTTGCTCGCCGATGAATTTCAGCGTGACGTGCAGGGATTCAGGCTTGGCCCAGCGGGCGTCGGGTGCAAATCCGGTGACGCCTTCCATGAATCGTGTGATGCGGTCGCGGATGGCGTCGGTAATGTCGAGAGCGATGAAGAGGCGCATGAGTCAGCTATTGGCTCTTAGCTATTAGCTCTTAGCTTGAATCTCGTTTTTGCGATTCAGGAGCAGATCTTCATTGTGCGGACCCTCAGGGGCTGAAGCCCTGTATTCATCAAGCCTTTACGGCACGGCTGAAGCCGTGCCTTCCGGGATGTGGTCGCGTCTGGATTGCATTGGCGGCGACCACATATAAAATCCGTCGACACGGTTAGTCGCTCGCAGCTAAGAGCTTTCTTACATCAACTTCTTTCTGACCATATCCAGGGCCATGGTGCTGGCGAAGCGGCGGATTCGTTTGCGGTCGCCGGGGAAATTGCGTTGGACAACTTCGGTGCCGGTGCTGCTGGCTACGGCGTGGAAGACGAGGCCGACTGGCTTCTCTGGCGGTGCCTCCCGTGGGGCCGGCTACGCCGGTGATGCCGACGCCGAGTGTCGATTCGCAACGGTAGCGGATGCCTTCGGCGAGGGCGGCGGCGACTTCGCGGCTGACGGCGCCGTGGCGGTCGATCATTTCCGTGGGGACTCCGGCGAGTTCTGTCTTCAGAGCGTTGGAGTAGACGACGGCGCCGCCGAGAAAATAGCGCGAGCTGCCGCCGATGGAGGTGATGCGTTCGGCGAGCAGGCCTCCGGTGCAGGATTCGGCGACGGCGACCGTGGCGTTGCGCATCTGCAGCCAGTAGCCGACGATCTGCTCGAGCGATTCGCCGTTGCGGGAGTAGACGGCGTCGTCGAGTTCGTCTTCGACCACGCCGGCGACTTCGTCGACGCGGCGCTGGGCGGCGTCTTGCGTGGGGGCGACGGTTTTGAAGTGCAGTTCGATTTCTCCGGCGCCGGCGAGGATGGTGGTCTCGACGTCGGCGTAGCGCTTGTAGATGGGCGCGACGCGGGCGTCGACGGCGGACTCTCCGAGCATCGCGATCTTCAGCGTGCGGATCGGCGAGAAATGCGGGCGGAACTTTGGCGCGCAGGCGCTCGCGAACTTCGGCTTCGAACAAGCGCTTTCATTTCGTGCGGCGGGCCGGGAAGCAGGACGATGATGTGTTCGCGGCCGTCGAACTGACCGCTGAGCCATTGTCCGGGGGCGGTGCCGTTGGGATTGGGAAGAACGGTGGCGCCGTCGAGAACGTCGGCTTGCTTGGCGTTGTTGGGCGACATCTTCCATCCGCGCTCGGCGAAGCGTTGTTCGAGACGAGTGAGGATTTCGGGATCGCGGCGCAAGGCTCAGGCCGAGGGCTTCGGCGACGGCTTCGCGGGTGAGGTCGTCTTCGGTGGGGCCGAGGCCGCCGCTGAAGATGAGGATGTCGGAGCGGAACAGGCCGTGCTGCGGCGGCGGCGACGAGGTGGCGGAGATTGTCGCCGACGATGCTTTTGAAAATTACGTCGACGCCCAGCAGGTTGAGTTGCTCGGTGAGGTAGAGCGAATTGGTGTCCATGCGGTAGGGCGTGAGCATTTCGGAGCCCACCGCAATGATTTCGGCGTTCACGTAGGTAGAAGTTTAAATGAAAAACGAGAATGAAAGCCGACAGAGGACGCAGAGGTACACAGAGGAAAGACACAGAAGCAGGTTCCTCACTTCGCTGCGGAATGACAAGATCTAAATTGGAACGAAAGTGGTGCGCGGACTCAATCGGGGAGCAGCGTCAGGCCCTGGATATTCCAGGAGAGGTGGTGGACGGCGCTGGTGGTGGCGAGGATGACGGAGCGTCCGGGGGCGAAGGCCAGGCCGACCAGACCTTGGCCGGAGACTTCAAGATTGGCTAGGCCGTCGGGCGCAATCTTCACGATGCCGCGCGTGCCGGAGAGCGAGGCGGCGACGTACAGGTTGCCATCGATGTCGAAGGCCAGGCCCTGCGGCCGTCCCAGGCCTTTGTAGAACGTGGTCACGGTTCCGTTGGGATCGATTTTGTAGACGCGGTCGTGTGGGTCCGGTGACGAAGAGGTCGCCTTGCGGACCGAACGCAAGGTGATAGGCGGAGACGCTGAGTTCGAGCGTGGCGAAGACGAAGACCTGCTGGTCGCGGGCGATCTTGAAGATGGTGCCGTTGCGGTCGCCGACGTAGAGACTCTGTTCGCGATCGAAAGCGATTCCGGTGGCGACGCCCATGCCTTCGGCGTAGGTGGTCATGGTTCCGTTGGGAGCCACGCGATAGACGGCGCCGTCGAAGCGCGAGGAGACATACATCTGTCCCTCGCGATCGAAGGCGATGGCGGTGGCGTTCATCATCTCGGTGACGAAGGGCTTGACGTTGTAGTTGGTGTCGATCTTGAAGATCGCGACGGGAACTTTCTGGCCGCGCGATCCGGAGAAGGTGACGTAGATGTTGCCTTCGGCGTCGAGCGCGGGATTGGTGACGGGATGAAGATTTTCGGCGATGGGGACGGCGACCTTGACGGTTTGGGGATTGCTGACGTGGCCGTCGGTGGCGACGACGACCGGGCCGGAGATTGCGCCTTCGGGGACGCGCGCGACGAGGAATCCGTCGGAACTGACGATGACGGATCCTTCGACTTCGCCGAACTTTACTTTGGGACGGTGCAGATCGGGCGGGCGCAGGCCGGAGCCGGTGATGCGGAGTTCGCCTCCGGCAAGAGCGCGCGAGGGCGACGACCATTTCAATGCGCGGTCCGCCGTTGACGTTTTTCTTGCCGAGGATGCGGTCGGAGAATCCCATGAGTGTGACCGATGCGAGTCGAGTCTATCTTAGTAGCCGAAAGTGCAGCAGGAGAAGTTGCATTACGATGAGTGCGTAAAATTCCCGCGGCGACATCGTCGAGCACGATTCCGGTGCCTTCGGGAAGTTTCTCCAGTTGCCGCACCGGAGGCGGCTTGACGATGTCGAACGCTCTAAAAAGTATAAAACCCGCGAGGAAAGTTTTCCATGTGAGAGGGACGGCGATGAGGGCGATGAGCTGTCCGGCGACTTCGTCGATGACGACGAATTGGGGATCTTTGATGCCGTGGCGCGAGCGACGTGGGTGGCGGCGGGAATGCCGATCAGCGTGACGAGGATGGCCAGGGCGATGGCGACCGGGATGCGGAGCGCGGACGGCAGTGCGTAGGCGAATCGCGGCCCAGAGTAGGACGGTTGCGACGGATGCCCAGGTGCCGGGGCCGGGGTGCAGGTGGCCGATGCCGAAGAAGGTGGCAGTCAGCGTGGCCCAGAGCGGGGCGGGCGGTTGTGCGGAATCGTCGCGGGACTGCGGACTCACTGCTCCGTCCTCTGGGTCTTCTGGGGTGCGGTCGCGGACTCGTTCTTCGGCATCGGTTACCGGGCGAGGAGATTACGTATTGGCCGCTGGCCCATTTGCCGAGGTCGATGAGGCGGCAGCGGTCGCTGCAGAAAGGGAAGTCGGGGTCGGTGTTTTTGACTGACTTTTTGCAGATGGGGCAACGGAGTTTGACGGTGCGCTTGCGCGGCATATGTTCGATTGTAGCAGGAAGATTTCGATTGCAGGACGCTACAGAGATTTTGCTACCAGGTCGTAGTCGTGGGCTTCGGTGATCTGGCAGCGGTAGAACTGGCCGGGCTGCGGGTTCCGATTCTTCGGGAAAGTCGTTGACGAAGACTTTGCCGTCGATTTCGGGAGCGTGCATGGGGGTGCGGCCTTCGAGCAGGAGTTCGGTTTCTTCGGACTCGCCTTCGAGCAGCAGATCGAATTCGTGGCCGACCAGGGCTTTCTTCTTCTTTTTGCTGATCTGGCGCTGGATGGACATCAGGTGCTTGCGGCGGCGTTCGATTTCGCGCGGGGAAAGCTTCTTGTCAAGGGCGTAGGCTTGGGCGCCGTCCTGGTCGGAGTAGGCGAAGGCGCCCATCCAGTCGAACTGGGCCTCGCGCACGAAGTCGCAGAGTTCTTCGAATTCTTTTTCGGTCTCGCCGGGGAAGCCGACGATGAACGACGTGCGGAGGGTCAGGTCGGGAATGGTGCGGCGCATTTTTGCGATCGAGCGGAGGAAGACATCGGCTCCGCCGCCACGCTTCATGCGCTTCAGCACTGAGGCGGAGGCGTGCTGCAGGGGGACGTCCATGTAGGAGCAGATTTTTTCGTGCTGCGCGATCGTGTCCAGCAGCTTGCCGGTGATCTTGTTGGGATAGGCGTAGAGGAAGCGAACCCAGCGCAGATCTTCGATGGCAGGCGAGCTTTTCGAGCAGCAGGGCGAGGCCGTCTTTCAGGCCGAAGTCTTCGCCGTAGCAGGTCGTGTCCTGGCCGATCAGGGTGATTTCGCGGACGCCACATTGCGCGAGGCGTTCGGCTTCGGCGACTACGGACTCGAAGCGGCGCGAGCGGAACTGTCCGCGCAGCTGGGGAATGATGCAGAAGGTGCAGGGATGATCGCAGCCTTCGGCGATCTTGATGTAGGCCATGTGGCCGGGCGTCGCGAGAATGCGCGGCGTGGCTTCGTCGTAGAGGTAGTTGGGAAGGTCGGCGACGGATCCATCCCAGTTCTCGCGGGAGAATCGGCCTTGCGCGGCGCGGGCGTCGCCTTCGGGACGCGATTGCAAGACGACGAACGGGGAATTCGTTGCGGACTGGCGCGGATGCCATTCCGGTGGCGGCAAGAATCTTTTCCAGTTCGCCGGTGCCGACGACGGCGTCGACTTCGGGGATGTCTTTGCGAATCTGGTCGCGGAAGCGTTCGACCAGGCATCCGGCGACGACGAGTTTCTTCGCTTTGCCGCCGGTCTTGTGGGCGGCCATTTCGAGGATGGTGTTGACCGACTCCTGCTGCGCGCTTTCGATGAACGAGCAGGTGTTGACGACGATGACGTCGGCGTCTTCGGCGCGGCGGGTTAGTTCGGCTCCGGCGCGGGCGAGCAGGCCCATCATGACTTCGCTGTCGACGAGGTTCTTGGGGCAGCCGAGGCTGACGAAGCCGACTTTCTGACGGGCTTCAGAGCGCGGCTTCTCTATGGATTTCTCTGTATTTCTCTGTTCTGACATCAAGCTTGAGATCAGGGGAGCGCTTAACAGTGAGGTCTTTTACAGGCATGCAATCTTTCTATTTTAGCATCTTGGGGAGGAGCGTCGCGTCAGGCGCTGAAGGCCGCATTTTAGATCCTCGCGAGGTCCCTCGCTTCGTCCGGCATGAGGTCGAGCAAGACAGTCTCGCGGGCATCACAACTCGGCATCACAAAAGATAGGAGGGTCAGGTCCAAAACAGGCGGGGTCGTGCTAGGCTATGTCTTACCGCCGTAACAATTTATGCACCACCTCGCGGGAGGGGAAATGCTAGGCAAACGTCTTTGGGTTGCGTTCCTGACTTTGATGACCATGCTGGCAGCGTCTGCGTTCGCACAGGATGAGAAGAACGAACTGGGCGGAATTCTCGGCCGCACCTTCATCAGCAACCAGGGGATCCAGAATGCGACCTTCCCCCCCATCATTTCCTACGGGAATGGCCTGAGTTTCGATGTCGAGTATGCCCGCCGGTTCCTTGTCACGCCGGTCTTTTCGGTTTCCGGTGAAGCCGTGTTGATGGACGACCACGACCAGGATATCAATGGCGGCGTGTATGGGCATGCGGTGATACCCCAGCAGTTGAGCCTGTTGTTCGTGACCCCCGCAGTCCGCCTGAATCTGTTTCCCACCACCGCGGTTTCTCCGTGGGTGAGCCTGGGCGGAGGCTTTGGCCACATCGGTCAAAGCTCGATGCTGCTCTATGGAGGCACCAACCCTGGCAAGTCCACGACGTCGGGTGTGTTGCAGGGCGGACTTGGGTCTGGATGTGAAAGCCTGGAGAAAGCTGAGCATCCGGGGAGAAGTTCGCGACTTCTGGTCTGGGACGCCAGACTTTCCGTTGGCGCCTACGGGAAAAACGCGGCAGCATAATTATTTTGTGGGCGGCGGAGCGTTCTGGCGGTTCTAGAAGAATCTCTCTAACAATTTTTCTCGTCTGAGCCCTGATGTTGCAATCTTCCGACGCGCTGGCGAGGCGTCCGCTATTTTGTTTTTGTGGCGGTCTCGATCTCTTCGTATAACTCCGGCAAGCGCTTTACATCTTCGGCGGAGTTTCCAAAGCGGGCGGACTCGTAGACTTCGGTGAAGCGGGCGACGGGCTCGCGCAGGCGGCTGTCTGCGATCTTCCTTACGAACTCCTGAGGGGTTTGCGCTGCGGGCTTCTCCATCCCTCGACGGGCCAGGGCACGAGCCATCCGGTGATACCACATAGCTGCGGCCTGCTCAGGAGATCGTTCGGGATGGGCACGCAACCACTTCTCGTGCAGCAGGCGCGCGATTTTTCCCAAGTTTCCAAGAAGTAGAAGCGCGAGCGCAATGGCTGCGCCGAAGATGGCCCAACGGCCGGGGGAGTTTTCCACGCGGTCCTGACTGCGACGGGCCCAGCTCAGCATCGACTCATAGTGGCTGCGAGCCCAGAGACGAGCCCCTTCCCAAAGATTGCGGGTGCTGCTGAAGGCTGCCTGGCCGAGCGCGAACTGCTGAGAACTGTCGTAGGTGACGACCCAGTCGCGCCAGAAAGAGGCCATGGCGTCGACATAGAGTGCGAGACGCTGCCATCCTTGAGGAGTTCCGCTGGTGCCTGCAGGAGTCGGATCGAACGTCTGCCAGCCGTAGCCCGGGAAATAGGCTTCTACCCAGGAGTGGGCGTCTTTGGCGCGGACGACATAATTTCCGGTCAGGTCGTTGAACTCGTCGCTGCGGAATCCGTTGACCACGCGAGATGGGATGCCGAGGGTGCGAAGCATGACGGCCATAGCGGAAGCGAAGTACTCGCAGTGTCCTTGCTTGCGTTCAAAAAGGAAATTCGCAATCGGATCTTTAACAGCGGTCTGGGGCAGCTGGAGTGTGTAGCCGAAGCGGGTTCGAAGATGGTTTTCGATGGCGGCAGCTTTGTCGAAATTGTTGGCGGCTGAAGTTGTGATTTGAGCAGCCAGCTGGGGCACTCGCGGATCGACGCCTTGCAGACGAAGGTAGGTTGCTTCGATCTGTGGCGGATAGTTGCTTCGGGCCCTGCGTAACTCAGCGGCGGTTGCGGTCGAGATATCGGATTCCGCCTCGTAGCGGCGGATGGGATGCTGCGAATCGAAGTCATACACGGCGCCACTGTAGTCGCCGGCGACGAGACGGTACTCTCCGCTAAGGTTTCGGGCCCAGGGAGCAAGGAAGAAGACGTTGGTACCGATGGGTTCCATCAGCACGCGATAGTGGATTACGTGCTCGCGGGTCAGGTTCGAAGTGGCGTCTGGCTGGACGACCGAATTGAGTCGTGGCACCTGAAAACTGTTGTTGGGCAGCCGTCGCAAGAAGAACTGCTCTTTGGGATTCGACCAGGTGCGTCCGTCGAAGTCAGCCAGGGCGACGCCGCGCCAATGCAGGTCGGAGCGGCCGACGGTGTCACCGTCAACCTGGATGTGCATGACGACGGCATTCGATTGCTGGATCTGACCGATCTTGCCGAGTTGGACGCGATCGCTGAATCCGGAGGTGAGGTCGGGGCCGAAGGAGTAGCCGCCCATGTATCCCGCGGACATGCGGGGCATCAGGAAAAAGACAGCCGCGCCGATGGTCAGGATCATCAGCATCAAGGCGGGTGCGACTCGCGCCAGAGAAAAGGCGAGGTGGCGGTGTTCGTGGGGGTCGCTGGAGTGTCTCGCCTGGATGCTGGCAGCGTGGCCGGAGCGGCGCATTTCCATCAGTACGAAGGTGGCCACGGCCATCATCATGAAGGCGGCAAAGGAGAGCAGGAAGACACTGTCGACGGTCAGAACTGCAGATGCAAGAACCATCAAGAAGGCGAGAATGGCGAGAGTGAGGTGATCGCGCTCGCGGCGCAGCGAGAACATCCGCACGACCACGCCGAACAATGCGAGGTGGATGGTGGTGGGCAGGAAGCTGCGCGAAAAGAGAAGGTAGTCGGCAGCGAAGAACACGAAGTAGGCGATGGAGAGCGGGGTGGTCCAGCGCTCGGAGATCACGAATTGTCGGCGCTTTGCCAACAGGTAGCCGCGGACGGCCAGAGCACCTCCAACCAAGACGATTGAGGGAAGGTCGAGGCCTCCGGTGCTCGCCAGCGTGGCAAAGCCCGTTAAAACAAGAAGGTACAGCGCCAGTTCGAAGTAATGGTCGATGGCCCGGGTCAGCGGGATCACGCCGGGTTGTGGGGACTGAGCTGGCATCATGCTGAGACTATCAGCCTAGAGGACTATTGTTCGACAACCGTTACCAGAAGGGAAGGCTTGGAGAGTGGATTCTTGCACCGAAAGTCACATGCCTTCCGGGGTGGCGCAGCGATCCGGCAGAGTGTGAGCGCAAGGCTTGTCCTGAGCGAAGTCGAAGGATGCGCGTGCGACGTCCGGTGCGTTGGCGTTACGACAGGGCGACTGCAGCGGAATGCTAGAATGATTCAGGTCAGGCATCGGTCTCACGCGACGTACTCTCGCCAACCCCGCCAGGTCCGGAAGGAAGCAACGGTAACGGGCTCTTGCGTGTGCAGTGAGGTCCCGGTGCCTGGCTTATTTTTTCTCCAGTAAATGGTTCATGCCCTTCCGGTTACCAAGATTTACACCTCCTTTACGACTCTTTGCGCAAGAAGCGTCTCCCCGAGCATCAGTAAGGGGTAGGCTCGGCGAGATCACTTGCCGAGTTGAGAGGAGAGAAATGAACAGTCGTGGTTTTGCCCCCAAGCTCGCACCCCACATTACGATTCGCGTGTCGGGCCAGTTATTCCAGGGACATCTTCCCTATCTGGATCAACTGATCCAGTCGGCAGCGGAGTGCCGGCTCTGGCCTCTGCTCAATGTGGCGAATCTGGAAGAACTGGACCGTACGGCTCTCATTTATCTGATCCAGGGCGAAAATCGCGAGTTCAGTCTCGACTCGTGCCCCAGTTTCATACGGGAATGGATGGATCACGAGAGGGGCCAAGCGGCGGCCTGAAGGGCTACGGGCTTGGGGGGTTACGAGACCATGCTGGTGGCCGGCTGGGGTCCGCTGGCTTCGCCTCGCGGGACGGCCGGGGCGGCCGTCGCCACATGAGCCATCGCTAGCCACACTTGTCGATCAGGTTAGACATTCTGCTCCCAATTGTTGAGAATACTCAGTTTCCTGTTTTCGGGAGCCCTCATTGAATAAACCGATCCGCGCCAAGATCAGCGCTCTCGGCACGTATTTGCCGCCACGAGTTCTTACCAATGCCGACCTCGAGAAGATGGTCGATACCACCAATGAATGGATCATGGAGCGCGTGGGGATTCGCGAGCGGCATCTTGCGGATAAGGGCGTGGCCGCCAGCGATCTGGCGGTTGCGGCAGTGAAGAATCTGTTGGAGTCGCATCCCTTCGACTTGCAGGAAGTGGATCTGATCGTGGTGGGAACGGTCACGCCCGACATGATGTATCCGTCAACGGCTTGCCTGGTGCAGCACAAGCTGGGGATCGAGAATACGTGGGGATTCGACGTTTCCGCGGGCTGCTCCGGTTTTTTGTACGCGTTGAATACCGGGGTGAAGTTCGTGGAGTCGGGGCAGTATAAAAAGGTGCTGGTGATTGGGTCGGACAAGAATTCCGCGATGACCGACTACACGGATCGGGCGGTGTGCATTATTTTCGGAGATGGCGCGGGCGCGGTTTTGCTGGAACCGTCAGAAGACGAGGCTGGGGTGATCGATCATGTGGCCCAGATCGAGGGCGTGGGAGGACAGTATTTGTTCATGCCCGGTGGCGGCAGCTTGAACCCGGCCACGCATGAGACGGTCGACAAGAAAATGCATTATATCCATCAGGATGGCAAGAATGTCTTCAAGTATGCGGTGAAGAAGATGGCGGAGATGACCGAGCGCATTCTGGAGAAGAATCAGCTGACGGGGAAGGATGTGGATTGCTTCATCGCGCATCAGGCGAACCGGCGGATTATCACGGCGACTGCGGATCGGTTGGGGATGCCGATGGAGAAGGTCGTCATCAATATTGATCGCTACGGAAATACTACGGCAGGGACGATTCCGATTGCGATGCGGACAGCGATCGAAGAAGGACGGCTGAAGAAGGGCGATCTGTTGTTGATTGCGGCGGTGGGGGCGGGATTCACGTCTGGGGCGTCGTTGCTGCGTTGGGCGTTCTGAGAGCCAGGCTGGGTGATGCTGCTAGCAAAGTGCACAGGTCCTTCGCTTTGCTCAGCATGAGAGACTGTGGTTAGACATTCTTCCAGTAATCCTTCAAAATAACTGAGCATTCATCCACAGGAGATTTTGTTGACGAAACCGATTCGCGCCAAAATCAGCGCTCTGGGCACTTATGTGCCGCCTCGCCTGCTCACCAACGCCGACCTGGAGAAGATGGTCGACACCAACAACGAGTGGATCATGGCGCGGGTGGGCATCCGCGAACGGCACATTGCGGAGAAGGGCGTTGCCACAAGCGATCTTGCGGTCGAAGCGGCCAAGAAAGCGCTGGCGCGGCGCGGAATTGCGGCTACCGACATTGACGCGATCATTGTGGGCACCGTTACGCCCGACATGTTTTTCCCCTCTACTGCTTGTCTGGTGCAGGACAAGCTGGGCGCGAAGGGCGCTTGGGGGTTCGATCTTTCGGCCGCATGTTCAGCGTTTCTCTATTCGCTGCAGGTCGGTGCGCAATTCATTGGGAGCGGCTCGCACAAACGCGTGCTGGTGATTGGGGCGGACGTGATGTCGTCGATCATCGATTACGCCGACCGGGCTACGTGCGTGATATTTGGGGACGGCGCGGGTGCAGCGATCCTGGAACCTGCCGAGGATGAGTCCGTCGGGTTCATTGATTACATTCACGAGGTCGACGGCTCAGGATCGCAGTTTCTGTACATGCCTGGCGGCGGGAGTCTGAATCCGACCAGCAAAGAGACGATTGCTAACAGGATGCACTACGTGCATCAGGATGGGCAGCAGGTATTCAAGTTTGCGGTCCGCAAACAGACCGAGTTGTGCCAGAAGTTGCTCGAGCGCAACGGGCTGAAGGGCTCGGACATTGATGCCTTCATTCCGCACCAGGCCAACCTGCGGATCATCAACGCGACGGCGGACCGCCTGGGGCTGCGTCCTGAGGCCGTGGTGGTGAACATCGAGCGCTATGGCAACACTACGGCGGGCACGATTCCACTGGCGATGAATACGGCGCTCGAAGAGGGAAAGCTGAAGAAGGGGAGTCTGGTGATGCTGGCTTCGGTGGGCGCGGGGTTCACGGTAGGGGCTACGCTGCTGCGGTGGGCGTTTTAGGCGGACCTCGGACTTCAGACCTCGGACTTCCGATTTCAAGCTTCGAGTGATGGCTAGAGTCTGAGGTCCAAGGTCCGACGTCCCGAAGTCCGATGACGTTCGTAACCTCTCTTTGGTTCATTTCGATGGCTTGACGGTTGGTCTGGCTGCTATCGTTTTTGAACGTTCGCCCCACATAGGAATGCCGGCGGACAGGTACGACCATGATCCGCAATCTCTGCTGCTGTCTTCTGCTAGCCCTCGGTTCGGTCGCAATGGTGGCCCAACAGGCCGATCCTCGCGAAACCAAGCTGCTCGTTCTGGAGCGGCTGTGGAATGAGGCCCAGGTGAACCGCGATTCGTCCGCGCTGGAAGCTCTGGTCTCAAGCCGTTTTGTAAATACCGAGTGGGACGGCGAACTCAGCGATAAGCAGAAATTTCTGGCGGACATCAAAGATCCGCGATTCAAGCCCACCGCCCTCAACATCCAAGACGTGAAAATGAATTTCTTCGGCGACACGGCGGTGGTTACCGGCGTCTATCACACGCAGGGTTCGTATCAAGGCAAGCCTTATGACCACGTCGGACGCTTTACCGACACATGGGTCATGGAGGCCGGCAAGTGGCAGTGCGTGGCCAGCCATACCAGCCTGCTGAAGAAATAGACCACTTCTTCTTCCTCAGACTATTTGTCGTGTGCGATTTATTCTGCCGATCTGCGTCTGCGTTATACGCTCATAAAATCTTTTTATGCGGAAATCCGCGTCCAGAGCGGGAGCCGGTGATCTAATCGGGTCTCGGGATCGCTCCATGATCTCGCCATAGGACCATCGACATGGATGCTGCTTCCAAACCTAGCGCATGGAAGGTGCTGCTTGCCTTCGCCATTATTTATTTTGTGTGGGGATCGACGTTCCTGGCGATTCGCGTCGGCGTGCGCGAGGTTCCGCCGTTTCTTCTCGCGGGCATGCGATTCCTGGTGGCTGGGATTGTCCTTTATGGCTGGATGCGCGTGCGGGGCACGCCCTCTCCGACGGTGCGTGAGTGGGGTGGCGCGTCGCTTCTCGCAATTCTGATTTTCGTTTTCGACTACGGCCTGCTGTTCTGGGCCGAGCGACGTGTACCCTCGGGAATTGCAGCGGTCATGATGGCGACGATTCCCGTATTCATGGCGCTGGGAGAGATCGTGTTTCTGGGCACGCAGCGACTCACGGCACGGCTGGGATTCGCTCTGCTCGTGGGGATGGCGGGCGTGGCGGTTCTGGTCGGACATTCGATCAGCTTGGGCGGGGCCCCGGTGGACACGGCTGGCGCTTGTGCGTTGATCGTGGCAGCGGTCAGTTGGTCAGTGGCCGCGTCGCTGAGTCGCAAAATGCCGTTGCCGGCTGCGAAAGCGATGAGCTCCGGCGCGCAGATGCTCGCGGGAGGCGTGTTCCTCACGCTGACTGCGGCGTTTCTGGGAGAGTTTCGCGGTTTCCAAGTGCAGGCGGTTTCGCGCGAGGCATGGCTTGCGTTGATTTATCTGATTGTGGCCGGATCGATCGTCGGATTCACGGCGTATGTATGGCTGATCCATCACGAGTCGCCGACGAAGGTCGGAACGTATGCCTATGTGAATCCGGTCGTCGCGGTTTTGGTGGGATATTTTCTGGGTGGAGAGGCGATTGGGCCGAGGACGATTGCGGGAACGGCGCTGGTGCTCGTGAGCGTGGTGGTGATTTCGACTACGCCGAAGGTGGTGCAGGAATGCTCGACGAGTGAATCGAGCTCTTTGCGCGAGGTGCGAAAGGCATTGCTTCGGACGGACAATGAATGATGTCGATGAAATGCGAGATCCTACGTTCTGATACCAGGTCGTCTGCATTGTTGATCCGCGCGAGATCCTTCGCTCCGCCTGAAAGGCCTCTCCGCTCAGGATGACGCCGTCGAAAAAAGCGCTCATCCTCTTCGCAAGCTTAGCGACTACCTCTCACCGGTCCTTTTCGAGAGGCGTCATCCCGAAGGCCCGCGTTCTTTCCAGCGGGACGAGGGATCTCGCGAGGGTCTGCAGATAGGGTCGGTGTGTACACTTCGTCCCATCGAGCGGCCAGGTCGTCCCAGAGCGGGTTCATCGACTCGATCAACCGTATCTTCTTGCTCCGCCGCCAGCCCTTGATTTGTTTCTCGCGATCGATTGCCGCGTTGGGATAGAAAAAGCATTCGTAGTAGGCGAGGCGCGTCAGGTTATAGCGGCTTGTAACACCGGGAACAAGCTTGTGCTTGTGCTCGAACACGCGACGACCCAAGCTGCCTGTCACTCCCGTGTATAGAACGTGGGATCGTGGACGGTTCGTCATTATGTATACGAAGAATTGCTTGGGTTGGCGCATGCCTACTGCGCAAGACCTTCTATCACTCAGACCGGATTCAAGTCTGTGACGGATGAACATTCGCCTGTGGAAAGATTGGGGGAGCTGCGCGCGGGATCCTTCGCTTCGCCTGAAAAGCGGCTCCGCTCAGTCCGCAATGGTGTAGGGCTAGTGTCTAGTGAATACAAAGCCCTACGGGTGTGTCATCTTCTCCGGCTTGACCAGTTGATCGAATTCTTCCCCGTTCAGGTATCCCAGCTTTAGTGCGGCTTCTCGCAGGCTGCTGTGCTCGACGTGGGCTGTGTGCGCGATTTGCGCGGCTTTGTCGTATCCGACTTTTGGCGCCAGAGCGGTCACCAGCATGAGGGAATTCTTCACGTACCAGTCCACCTTCGCGCGATCGACCTCGACACCTTTCAGCATGTATTCGACGTAGCCGTGGCAGGCGTCGGCGATGAGTGTGACGGAGTGCAGAAAATTGTAGATGATGACGGGCTTGTAGACGTTGAGCTCGAAGTTGCCTTGCGATCCGGCGAATCCGACTGCGGCGGTTGCGCCGTGGACCTGCACGCAGACCATGGTCATGGCTTCGCATTGCGTGGGATTCACTTTGCCGGGCATGATCGATGACCCGGGTTCGTTCTCGGGGATCGAGAGTTCGCCCAGTCCGCAGCGCGGTCCCGAAGCCAGCCAGCGAATGTCGTTTGAGATCTTCATCAGGGATGCCGCTAGTGTTTCCATCGCGCCTTGAGCGAATACGATTTCGTCGTGGGCCGAAAGGGCGGCGAACTTGTTGCCGTGGGAGCGGAAGGGCAGGCTCGTCAGTTCGGCGATTTTCTTGGCGGCGCGTTCGGCGAATTCGGGATGCGTGTTTAGGCCCGTGCCGACGGCGGTGCCGCCAATTGCTAAATCGTAGAGACCTTCCAGAGCCTGTTCCAGTCGCTTGATGTCGCGCTCGAGCAGGCTGGCCCAGCCTCCGAACTCCTGGCCGACAGTTAAGGGCACGGCGTCCTGCAGGTGAGTACGGCCGATCTTGACGATGCTGTCAAATTCTTTGGCCTTGGCTGCGATCGCGTCGCGCACGGTCTTGATCGCAGGAATCAGCGCGTTCTTGACGCGATCGGCGGCGGCGATATGCATGGCCGCGGGAAATGTGTCGTTCGAGGACTGCGACATGTTGACGTGATCGTTGGGATGGACGGGCTTTTTCGATCCCATCTCGCCGCCGGCAATTTCAATCGCGCGGTTGGAGATGACTTCATTCACGTTCATGTTGGTCTGGGTGCCGCTGCCGGTTTGCCAGATGCGCAGCGGAAACTGGTCGTCGAGCTTGCCGGCAATGACTTCGTCAGCGGCCTGGACGATGAGTTTCGCGATGTCAGCGGGAAGCTTGCCCAGATCCTGGTTCACCAGCGCGCAGGCTTTCTTCAGAGTTCCGAAGGCATGGATCAACTCGGGTGGCATGGTGTCGCGCCCGATATTGAAATGCAGCAGGGAGCGCTGCGTTTGCGCGCCCCAGTAGACATTTGCCGGGACTTCGATCTTTCCCATGCTGTCGGATTCGATGCGAGTCTTCCCGGGAGTATGAGTCTGGGGTTCGGTCGTCGTGGACATGAAAGCTCCTGGTGCGAGCGGAGGGATGAGTGCAACCGGGAATTATAGCGCGGCAGGGCTGCGTATTCGGCGGGCTCTGTTTTGCGCTGTTAGGAAGAAGCGTCAACCAGGAAGGACACGAAGGGCCACGAAGGATTTATTTCCGACGCGCTTGTGTGACGCCTTCGGGAATTCCTACGTGCTAGAATCAACGGTTTCCGAGTCGCGCTCGAACCCTTATCGCCTCGACCGCCTCCGCACTGAGTCGCATGCCCGAATTCCTAACCGCTGAAGAACTCGATACCCTGGCGAAAACGAAGGTCAATGCTCGTCCTGAGATGAATACGGACGTTCTCGTTATCGGGGCAGGGCCCACGGGATTGGCGTGTGCGATTGAGGCCCAGAAGATCGGGCTGAGGGTAATCGTTCTCGACAAGGGGTGCCTGGTGAATTCGCTGTTTCACTATCCGGCGAATATGTCGTTCTTCACGACGCCGGAACTGTTGGAGATCGGCGAGATCCCCTTCACCACGGCGCAGCAGAAGCCGACACGCGAAGAAGCGCTCGAGTACTACCGCAAAGTGGCTGAACATTATCGCCTGGATGTCCGGCAGTATGAATGGGTCAAGACGGTGATGGGCGAGGATGGAAATTTCAGCATCACGGCCACCGACCGCGCGGGTCGGCCGCATGACTACCGCACGAAGAAAGTCATTGTATCGACGGGGTATTACGACTTGGCGAATCAGCTCGGAATTCCGGGCGAGGATCTCCCGAAGCTGTCGCATTATTACGGCGAACCGCATCCTTATTACGACACGGATGTGGTGGTGATCGGGGGGAAGAATTCCGCGGCGATTGCTTCGCTGGATTTATGGCGTCACGGGGCACGGGTGACGCTGGTGCATCGCGATTCGCAGTTGCACCATCATGTGAAGTACTGGATCAAGCCCGACATCGAGAACCGCATTAAAAACGGGGAGATCGAGGCTTACTTCAACAGTTCGGTGCAGGAGATTGGCATCGACCATGTCGTGATCAATACCTCGGGCGGGCCGATCCGGTTGAAGAATGACTTCGTGCTTGCGCTGATTGGCTACCATCCGGATTACGATTTTCTGCGCAGCATGGGAATTGAATTGTCGGAGCAACAATGCCGGCCGGTTTGCGATCCCGTGTCGCTGGAGAGCAATGTGCCCGGAGTCTACGTTGCGGGCGTGATCGTGGCGGGCTCGAGAACGAACGAGATATTCATTGAAAATGGGCGCTTTCACGGCAAACAAATTGCCGAAGACTTAAAGCGCAAGCTTCACCAGTAGCGCGCCATCCCTGCATTCCAATAGGCCAGAAACATCCCACCTTGTAGAGTAGGCAGTCGCATGGATCCTCAACCGGAGCGCGTCGCGTCCTCGATCACGCTAGCGTCGTATTTGCGGCTGCTGCGGGGAAACCCAAATTTCCGGCGTTTGTGGCTGGCGCAGATTGTCAGCGAGATTGGAGATTGGTTCTACACGCTTTCGATCTACACGTTGCTGTTGCAGTTGACGGGGCACGCAGGTTCGGTGGCACTGGCGCTGATGTTGCAGGTGCTGCCGCAGGCGTTTGTGGGGCCGACGGCGGGTGTAGTGAACGATCGGCTGAAGCGCAAACATGTCATGATCGCGGCCGATCTCGTGCGCTTCGGGGTGGTGGTGGCGATGTTGCTGGTGCGGTCGCGCTCGATGGTGTGGTTGGTGTATCCCCTGCTTCTGGCAGAGACCACCATGGCCGCATTCTTTGAACCGGCGCGCAGTTCGGTAGTTCCCAATATCACCGCCGAGAGTGAAGTTCTGGTTGCGAATACGTTGTCGTCCGCGACATGGTCGGTGAACCTGCTGATTGGAGCGGCAGTGGGCGGAGTGGTCGCCGCATTCTTCGGACGCGATGCGGTTTTTGTTCTCAACGCGCTTTCGTTTCTGACATCAGCATTCCTGATCAGCAGAATGCGATTCGCGGAGCCCCATGCCGATGCTGCGGTGCCGCTGCGGCCGCGCGATCTGGTCGACTTCTCGCCGGTGATGGAGGGGTTCCGTTACATCCGAAGTCATCCGATATTGTTCCCGGCGGTCTTCGCGAAGGCCGGAGAACTCATGGTAGGGCCAAGTTGGGTGATCTTTACGGTGCTAGGAGCGCGGGAGTTTGCCGTCCACGGGCGCGGCATCGATGCCGCAGGCGGAGCCATGCTCGGGATGAGCATTCTGCTCGGAGGGCGAGGGCTTGGGGCATTGGTAGGCCCGCTGGTTTCAGCTCGATGGGCAGGACAAGACGATGGGCGTCTTCGACTGGGAATATTGTTCGGCTATATCACGATTGCGATTGGCTACGGAGTGCTGGGTGCAAGTCGCAGTGTGTGGATGGCCGCCCTATGCGCGATGCTCGCACATATGGGAGGCTCGACAGTCTGGGTTTTCTCCACGACGTTGCTCCAACTTCATACCGAAGACCGATTCCGCGGGCGCGTATTCGCAGCAGATCTTGGCCTGGGAAGCCTGACGTTCGCGGTTACAGCGTATCTGGCCGGCGTCTTGCTCGATGCCGGCATTTCCGCGCGCATGGTTGCTACCAGCACTGGCTTGGCAATGTTGATTCCAGCCGCGATTCTCACCTGGGCATTACGGGCCAGCCGTTCGGACGGGCCCCGGGTTATTTCGTAATTGCCCTCTTCGGGACTTTCCCCTACACTCGGCTACCGGGGCGTGAGGAGATCTGCGCCTGCGATTCCGTCGGCGTTATGCAGTCGTTTGACTTCCAAGTCGTCCTGAATTGCCCCCTGGAAACGGTATTTTCTATTTACACCGATGTAGGCCGCTGGCGTAATCGCAACCTTTTTGGCGATATCCAGTGGGTGCAGGGCAGGCCGTGGGAAGAGGGAAGCCGCCTGCGGATTGAGACGCGAGTGCCGATCCGGAGCACCGTCGATCAGGTGGTTCAACATTTTTCGCCCAATGAAAGCGTGTCCTATATCAGCCACGTTTTTGGCATAACCTGCGAAACGCGCGTGATCTTCACGCGTGTCTCGGTGAGTCAGACTGCGATTCATGTCGTGATGCAGCTCGTAGGTACGACATCGCGCTCTCTGGGTTTTGCGCTGGAACCCGCCATCACGAAAGCCACAAAAGGGTTTTTCGAAGAACTAAAGAAAGAGTGCGAAGCAGCCTCGCCGAATATGGGCAGCGGGACAACCCCTGGCTGACCTGGGGGTCGGTCTCCCCGAATCAGCCAGACAACCTGTCGATCTTGGCCGCCATGATGAAGTCGCTTTCGGTCAGTCCATCAATTTTGTGGGTCCAGAGCGTGATCTCAACCTTGCCCCATGCCAGCAGAATATCGGGATGATGTCCTTGCTCTTCGGCGAGGGCTCCGACACGATTGACGAACTCGAGCGCCTGCTTGAAGTCGGGGAACTTGAATTCGCGGTGAAGGTGATGTTGATTTGCGACGCTCCATTTGGGAACAACCTGGTGGAGGTTCTCCAGATCCTTTCCCTGGAGTGGAGGGACGCCTCCGCGGCAGGGTACGCATTTCTTGTCGGCAAGTTGTTCCGTCATAGAGCCCTCCTGGGGCGATTTGAAAGTCGCTCTCAACTGATGGGCGCAGGAGAGGTTGGGGGCAACGGTGATGGCGGCTTGAAATACCGCTTCAGCCATAGGAGATAGCCGAAGAACAACAGCATGGAAAGAAGACTCCACCATAAAAATACATTGCTGCGCAGCATGGGATTCGACTGAATCATCGCTACTTGCTCATTGGACATTCCCATCTTGAGGTAGGCCTGCATCCTGTCTGCCCTCGCATAGGTGAGCGCGATGGACAGTAAGCGGACGGGCAGAGTGAGGGTGGCAATCCACCATCCGGAAGCGGAGAGGCGGAAGAGTGCGATGGACAGATACACGTCCAGAGCACCCATGGCAAAGAAGCACACTGCGCCCGCGAATCCGGCGAGATATCGACCGAAGAAAGGAAAGACCGGGGTCGTCATTCCGATCAGGAGCAAGTAGAGCGCGCCGAGGAAGAGAACGATGCTGGCGCCAAGCACGGGCAGTGGCGTGCGGTCGGTCCAGCGTTCGACTAGGTCGCGGCGGCGGCAGGTGTCGGCGACATCCTGACGGCGGTAGAAAATCACGAATGCGATCGGAACCACCACAAGAAAGAACGCGGCAAAAATGATGATGAGAGTGAGGAGGACAGCCATGATTCCGGTTGAGACCTCCGGTGATGGCCCGTTAGGAGTGGTTTGTTTCATCTGCGCCAGGGCGCTCCTCATGGTCACAGGCAGCACAGCGGTGAGCAGGACGGTAACGAGCGCGCCCATTACGAGCCAATACCAGGATGTGACCAGGGTCAGAGCGCGTGCCCAGCGCTTGGTCTGGACCGAACCGATGCCCAACGTGAGCAAAGCGAGTGCGATGAAGGTATAAGTAAGAATTCCCGAGATGATCTGGCCGGGACGCATCGCACCCCCAGGCGCCAGACGGGACATGAATGCGCCCAAGGCGACGAAAGGGACCATGAGGGCGGCGAGTAGTCCGAGGATGATCTGAAAGACGCCGAAGATCACGAGGCCAGTGCTGCGATCGCGGCGATGCGGGAGCCTCTGTGACGGGAGGGTGACAGCCAGCGAGACACTGTCTTGGGTCGGCAGTGGCAAATCGAGCGCCGGTGGCGGGATCTGGTGGGAGTTCGTTGTCCACGAAACCTCTCAGGAACGATGAAACATCTTAGCAGGCCGATCGGAAATTGGGTGTTGGGAAAACGGTTGGTGGATGTGCGGCAAGAAAGCCGTTGCAATGGCGTTCTGTGTACAATGTTGTTCTGCTCCCCTCCCGGTTCTGGACGTTTATTCTGGCAGCCTTGAAGCGATTAGAAATAGTGTAGGTGCCGACTCTTCTAGTGTCGCCGGTGCAGGGCCGCAGTCGATCATGGAGAACATGCCGACGGAAAGGAAAAGAATTTGGTCGTACTAGTCATCGGTGGCGCAGGATACATCGGCAGTCATGCTGCGCGGGCGTTGAAGCGCGCGGGACATGAAGTCGTCATTTTTGACAATCTCAGTACTGGATATGAGTTTCTCGCGGCGGGTTTTGAGCTGATCAAGGGCGATGTGCTGGATGCTGCCGCGCTGGGGCGCGTGTTGCCGCGGGCCGATGCGATCATGCATTTCGCGGCGCACGCTTACGTTGGCGAATCGGTCACGAATCCGAAAAAATATTTTCATAACAATGTCGAGGGCGGGCTTTCTCTGCTGAACGCGGCGGTCGATGCGGGAGTGAAGAAGATCATTTTTTCTTCGACCTGCGCTGTGTATGGCGAACCTACAAAAGTTCCCATCGAAGAAGATACGCCGCGCCAGCCGGTGAATCCGTACGGTGTGAGCAAGCTGTTCTTTGAGCAGGCGCTGGAAGCCTACGACCGGGCGTATGGCTTGCGTTTTGCCAGTTTGCGCTATTTCAATGCAGCGGGTGCGGATGACAGCGGCGAAATTGGAGAGTTGCACGAGCCCGAGACGCATTTGATTCCTCTGGCGCTGCGCGCAGCCGCGGGACTGGGACCCGAGTTGCAAGTGTTTGGTTCGGATTATCCAACGCCGGACGGAACTTGCGTGCGCGATTATATCCACGTGAACGACCTGGCGAGCGCGCATTTGAAGGCACTGGATCATCTGGCGGCGGGTAAGCAAAGTTTTGCCGTGAACGTTGGAACCGGAACCGGAGCTTCGGTGCAGGAAGTGATCTCCGCGGTCGAGGAGGTGACCGGCAAGCGCGTGCCCCACAAGATGGTTCCGCGGAGGCCGGGAGATCCGCCTGCACTGGTAGCGAACCCGGCGAGAGCGCAGGCCCTGTTGCAGTGGAAGGCGACGCGCGGACTGCGCGAAGTAGTCGCGACGGCGTGGAATTGGATGGAGCGCCGACGCGAGGCCATCGCCAGATAAGAGCTCTTACCATAGAGAACACAGAGTGAATCCGTTGGGCTTGAATTCTTCCTCTGTGTAACCCTGTGTCCTCTGTGGTTGAGATTTTCGTATTGAACTTTCGAGGGAAATGATGGGAAACGATCTAGCTGGGAAGAGAGTGGCGTTCCTGGGTGCGGGCAAGATGGGCGGCATCATTCTGCAGGCTCTGTTGAAGAATGGCCTGCTCTCGACAAAGTCGACGTGTGCCACAGTGGCGCACGAGGAGCGTGCCAAGACGCTGGCGGAAAAGCTAAAAGTGCAAGTCGGAACCAACAACGTAGAAGCCGCCAAGGGCGCCGACATTATTGTGATTGGCGTAAAGCCGCAGGTGGTCGAGGATGTGGTGCGCGAGATCAGCGGGCACATCACGCCGAAGCAATTGATCGTGTCGGTTGCGGCCTCGGTGCCAACCTCGATGATCGAAAAGAATCTGCCACCAAACGTTCCGGTGATCCGCGCGATGCCGAATACGCCGTGCCTGCTCGGCGCCGGGATGACCGCGATTTGCAAAGGCAAGCATGCCAGCGCGGACGACGTCGCCTTGACCTGCCATATGTTTGACGTGGTGGGCCGGACGGTGGTCGTCGACGAGAAACATATGGATGCAGTGACGGCGCTTTCGGCCAGCGGTCCGGCATACATTTACATTATTCTTGAATCACTCGCGGAGGCGGGTGTGAAGGTGGGATTGCCGCGCGATATCGCAACGCTGCTGGCTGCCCAGACGACGATGGGTGCCGCGCGAGTTGTGCTGGAGACCGGCGACCATCCCGCGCTGCTGAAGGACGCGGTCACCACTCCGGCGGGTTGCACCATTGACGCCATCATGGAACTCGAAGAAGGAAAGTTGCGCGTCACGCTGATCAAGGCGGTTGTGAAAGCGGCACAACGCGCGAAGGAACTGGCCTACAGTTAGGGTTCCGTTCTTTTCGTCGCGATTAATCGGTACCGTGATCCGGCGCGGACAGGGTATTCGCGACTTCGCCGCGACGAAAGCAACCAGAACTCCTCGTGCCCGAAAGGGATCGTATGGTCCCCGACTCGTCGGCACAGAACATCTTTATACCTGAGTTAGAATCCAGCGACGTTGCCATGATGCGGTATTTGCCATCGCATCCCGAGATTGCCAACTTCGTCGAACCCTTCGCTCCACGGAGTTCTGTGGTTAAATTCTCACAACCATGAAGCTGCTGATCGTTGTGCATCATCGCCTTGATCTGTGGAATGTGCCGGAGTGGTTTGGTGAGCGACTGCGCGTCGAATTTCCCCAACTTCAGATTGCGCAACATTCCAGTTATGACGGTATTGCGGCGGATCTGCGCGATGCGGAAATCATATTTACGCTCTCGCTGCGTCCGGAGCAGTTTGCGGGGACGCGAAACCTACGATGGATCCATGCGCCGTCCGCGGCTGTCCATCAATTGCTG
Organism: uncultured Acidobacteriaceae bacterium; assembly: GCA_963788555.1. GTDB lineage: Bacteria > Acidobacteriota > Terriglobia > Terriglobales > Acidobacteriaceae > Sulfotelmatobacter. The sequence goes on from CAWBHM010000011.1 coordinate 407,723, forward strand.
TTTGCTGAGTTGGTGAACAGCGATGTGGTGGTTACGAACTCAAGGGAAGTACACGGCCCGGTCGTGGCCGAACATGTGATGGCTCTGATCTTCGCATTGGCGAAGAAGATTCCGCAGGCCGTGGAATTGCAGCAGAAACACGTGTGGGGCCAGGAGACAATCTGGAAACAAGGAGCGCATCCGCGCGAAATCGCGGGCGCGACGCTTGGTCTGATCGGGTTGGGGAGTATTGGAAGCCGCGTCGCCCGAATGGCGTCGGCGTTGGGCATGCGGGTGATTGCGGTAAGGGAGCATGTGGAGAAGGGAAGTCCGGAAGGCGTGGAAGCCGTTTTCGCGCCGTCGGCTTTGGACGAGGTGCTCCAGCAGTCTGACTTCGTTGTGCTGGCCGCGCCCCTGATTGACGCCACAAAAGGACTCATCAATGCAGGGCGCCTTGCCGTGATGAAACCCGAGGCATGCCTGATCAATGTGGGGCGCGGGGCGCAAGTGGACGAGGCCGCACTGGTCGATGCTCTTCGCGCCGAGCGTATTGCCGGTGCGGCGCTGGACGTCTTTGAGCGTGAGCCGCTGCCCAGCGATTCACCGCTCTGGGATGCCAAGAACCTGCTGATTACGCCGCATACGGCGGGCCTCACCGAGAAGCTCTGGCACCGGCACTATGATTTGTTCTCGGACAATCTGCGCAGGTATCTGGCGCGGCAGCCCTTGCGGTTCGTCGTCGACAAGCACAAGGGATATTGAGCGTGCGGCTTCGTGCTACAGTTTTCTGGGGCTCAATTAGTGGCGTAGACCGATTCCTCGGTTACTCCCTAATTCCCGATTCTCATGGAACAGCGACTCATCCTGATCAATTTGCTGGTCAAGCTGGGCGTAGCTGCGGCTGTATCCAGCAGTCTGGTGCGATCCAAAGAATTCAAGCGCGTTCTGTTTCGCGAGGAGCGCACCTTCCGGCAGAAGGTGTACCTGGTTCTTTGGTTCAGTCTTCCGATGATGCTGGGCATCTGGATTCGGATTTCTCAGAAGAGTTTCCAAGCCAGCGACATGAGTTTCGAAACGGCGCTGCTGCTGGGAGTGATTGGCGGGCGCTGGGCGGGATCGCTGGGTGGGGTGCTGATGGGGATACCCGCTCTGCTGCATCATGAGTGGGCGGCGATGCCCTTCGATGTGCTTTCTGGTTTTGTCGCTGGCCAGTTACGAACCTGGGCTATCGACAAGGACGATATCTGGTCGTTCTCGCCGTTCATCGACGAAAGCATCTTTCGCATTATTCGACGCAATCTGCCGCGCCCGCGACTGATCGACTGGCAAATCATGTTTTTCTGGACAGTGGTCGGGTTACGTTTCGTGCAAACGGAATTGGCACACCGCTTCCCACCCTGGATTTTCAGCGTCGAGAGTCCTGACAACTACTGGGTCTATTCCTTGATCTACGCTGCGAGTGTGACGGCAATCGGGATTGAGTTGAAGATTTTCAACAGCGTGCGCATTCAGATCAAGCTGGAAGAACAAGAACGCCTTCTGCTGCACGCGCGCATGGAGGCCCTGCAGAACCAGATCAATCCGCACTTTCTTTTTAATACGCTGAACTCGATCTCGTCGCTGGTGCGATTCGATCCGGACATGGCGCGGGACGTGATCTTCAAGCTGGCGACGATTCTGCGGCGCCTGCTCAACAGCAGTGAGGCCTTTGCGCCATTGCGGGAAGAATTCGAATTCATCGATAACTACCTGGATATCGAGGTCGTGCGGTTCGGACGAGATAAACTGCGTGTGGTCAAGGAACTGGATCCCGCTTCCCTCGACGTAGTGGTTCCCAGCATGCTGTTGCAGCCGCTGGTGGAAAACTCCATCAAGCACGGCTTGGGACCTAAGGTGGAGGGAGGCAGCATCTACCTGCGCAGCCGCGTCACCGATTCCCGCCTCGTGATTGAGGTGGAAGATGACGGCGTCGGTATGGGCGGAGCACAGCTTGAAGAGAGCAGCAGTTGGTCTGGGATGGGCATCGGCATGGCCAATATTTCGGAGCGATTACAGGTGCTCTACGGAGACACGGCGCGCATGACGATTGATAGTCAAGAAGGGAAGGGGACTTTAATTCGAATCCGCCTGCCGTTGATTGGGCGTGCGAGCTCCGTTCCGGAAGGCTTCTACGCCGAGCGTTCGAGCACGCGCCGGTAAAAATCCTCGTATTGCTTCACGATTTTGGTGGAACAAAATTTACTCATGGCGGCCGCCCGAGCCTGCTTCCCCATCGTATGTAAGCGGCTCTCGTCGCTAAGCAACTCTATGGCATAACGCGCCATTGTTTCCACGTCTCCGACATCCGCGAGATAGCCGCTGATGCCGTGTTCGATCACCTCCGGGACTCCGCCAGCGCGCGTGGAGATGGGAACGACCTCGCAAGCCATGGCCTCGAGGGCGGCGAGGCCGAACGACTCCAGTTCACTTGGAATCAGCATGATGTCGGCGATCGACAGTTTCTCCTGAATCTGGTCCTGCTTTCCCAGAAACAGTACGTCATCGTGAATACCTTTCTGCACGGCCAGCCATTCGGCGACGGAGCGGTCCGGGCCATCGCCAATCAACAGCAGCCTGGACGGAATCTTCTTGTGTACCCGGTCGAAAATCTCAATCACATCGGTAAGCCGTTTGACGGGGCGGAAATTCGAAAGATGCACCAGCACACGCTCGCCGTTGGGTGCGTACTCCTCGCGCACCTTTGCGAATGTCTCGGGGTCACGGCGGTAGACATCGCAATTCACCGAGTTGTAGATAACTTCAATGCTGTTCTTCACGTCAAACACGCGCTGGGTGCGGTCTTTCAGGTAGTTCGAAATCGCGGTGACGCCGTCGCTTTGTTGGATCGAGTAGCGCGTGATTGGCAAGTAGGAGCGGTCCAGTCCAACCAGGGTGATGTCCGTACCGTGCAGAGTGGTGACGAACGGCAACCGGCGTCCGCGAGGTCCGTCCGCCAGCATCTGCCGCGCCAGCAGAGCGCTCACCGAATGCGGGATGGCGTAGTGCACATGCAACAGATCGAGATCGTAAAGTTGCGCGACCTCGGCCATGCGGGTCGCCAGCGCCAGATCGTACGGGGGATAGTCGAACAGCGGGTAGCGGGAAACTTCCACTTCGTGATAATGGATGTTCGGTTCCTCGCCCCGCAGGCGAATGGGCTGCGCATAGGAAATGAAGTGAATTTCGTGGCCGCGCTGCGCTAGCTCTAAGCCCAACTCTGTGGCGACAACTCCGCTACCGCCGTACGTCGGGTAACATGTGATTCCGATCTTCATTTGCGAGAGGCCGCCTTCTCGTTGCTCTGTCATTTGATGGCTGGAAGGTGCAGTGGTTGCAGATTTTACACGAGTTGGCGTGCAGCAGAGGCAGAGCGCGCGTTATTGACCGTTGTTTAGTTGACCGTCTTTGGGGCCAAGGGAGGGGCCCGGGTCGAGTTTGTCGAGGTGAGCCTGGAAACGCTTCTTGGACTCTTCGGGCAAGCCGGTGAACTCAATACCCATACCGACACCGGGATCGCGAGTGCGGACCACCGCACTCGGAGTGAGGCGTTCATCTTCAATCCACAGGTCAACTCGAAGGGCCGTGCCAATCGACAGCGGCATGACGGTCTCAACATAACAGCCGTTTCCGCTGACGTCGGTGGCATTCACGCGCAAAGGAGTATTCACACGTTCATCGCGCAGTTCCAGAGGGTAAGAAATCCGGTGGCGGGCGAATTTTCTGCGATTGTCCTGGCGCTGCTGGGTCCGTTCATCCGGATGCATATCGGGAGGAAGGACCGCGGCCCACGGACAATCCTGGTCGAGGACGAGTTGCACTCCGACTTGGGTTTTCTTTAATGCTCCTGCATCAACAACCCACATGACTTTGCAGCGTGCTTTCCTGCCCTCGTACTGTACGCCGATGACATCGCCCACCTTCAGCTCGGGCTCGATGCCATAGAGACACGCGCCGGTCGCGCTGACATTCTGCGCCATGGCGTTCTGGAAGAATGGCTGGTTATTGGCGCCCATGCCCCACACCCGGACCTTTAAGTCCAGAGTCGCGCGCGGAGCTGACCCTTGGGCCGACATGAGCGAAGATCCTCCCGCTGAGATCAAACTCACAGAACAGGGTGACTGGAAAATATCATACTACTTGTAGTTAAGTCAGTAGGTTACGACAGTACCTGAGTTTGCATGGGCCAGCCGTGCTAGCGAAACGAAGGTGCTAGGCAGGTTTGGTGAGCCCCGGCTCCTCAGAGGGAGCGTATTTCTGGTTTCAGGTCGCGATACGAGATCAGCTCAATGCCTTGCTGCGCCAGCAGTTCGCGCGCGGCTGGCAGGGTGAGGACGCGAAGTTCCGTCTCCCGCGACTCCCGCAGCCGTGTTTTGCCTGCCCGCAGATCCGAATCGTTATAGCCGGGATGGCAGACGAACTCCCATGTGCCTTCGGGGATACTCCGAGCGATCGCATCAAACAGGTTTTCGTCCAATGCCCCGGTCACGACGATGCCCAGCGTTCCGTCGGGCGTCGCGAAGCCCTCACGGTCCACGGCCTCGCGAAACTTGCCGGCGAAGGTGCTCAGAATCCGGACCTCGACGTATCGTGTCCAGAGGTTAGGGCGAGACAGCAGGTGGCTGGACCGCAAAGGCAAACGAGGGCCAAACGGATTGCGCAGAGAACGGACCCCACAATCGGCTGCTGCGCGCAGCAGCGGCCGCAGAATCTTAGGGAATAAGTGCGTATGTTTGTGAGTATCGACGTGAGTAACGGTGACGCCAGCAGATTGAATCTTGCGAATCTGCGCGGCGGCTTCGGCAGCGATCTCATCCGAGTTCATCGTTCCAGCGATCGCGCGAGCAGCGAAACTAACCATCCCATCGCGAAAATGTTCGCCGGCAGTCAGAGAGGAAAGTTTCTTGGCTTCAAGAACTGGCTTACCATCGGTCAACACGACGTGGCAACCGACACTGAGTTTCGGGACTGTCTTGGCCAGTTGTGCCGCTTCGGCGAAAGTTGCACCGTTGGCCATCAGCGTTGAAGAAGTGACGATGCCGCGCGAGTGGGCCTCGACGATGGCTCGGTTCACCCCCGAAGTAAAACCAAAATCATCTGCGTTGACAATCAAACGCCGCACGCTGCCAGTCTAGCAGGCGAGTCGTGAAGGTAGGACAATGTGGGGCGTTTCCCTGCGGAAACAATTTGCAAACAAATCGGCCGTGGCCATGAGCCGTTTCTATACGGGTCGCGTTATACTCGAAGAACCCCGGTGCGCAGTCCCATCGACTGCACCAGTCAAATCGTTTTTCCATCGCAAGGGTAAAGATGGGCGGTTAGCTCAGCTGGTTAGAGCGCCTGCCTTACAAGCAGGAGGTCGCAGGTTCGAGTCCTGCACTGCCCACCATCACAGTTCTGCGGAGAAAACCTCGAAGATCGTTTCCTCACAGCTATTCCGTTCGATGTCCCGGCTTCCCTCATGGCCTACCAACTATCCATTGTGTCCTGATCTAGAACATAAACTTCATCGCCAGCTGTCCGACGCGAGCGTTCACTGCCGTGCCGGAAATTACACCGAATGTCGGTGAGGTGAAGTTGGCATCGGGGTTGGCAAACTGCGGGTGATTCAATGCGTTGAAGAACTCGGCCCGAAATTGGAGACCGCTGTTCTGATCGGGCCATCGGAGGGCATACCGTCTTGGATAATGCGAAATCCACGCTCGCTTGTCCGGGACCATCTACAATTCCGGTCGCGCTGTTCCCAAACCCGGTGGCGATGCCATCCGAGCCAATGATTGGCGGACTCGCAAAACAGGAAGCGTTGAAATAGTTGTTCAGTTTAGACTCCACCGAGCCCGCCTTCACAAGCTGGCTTTTCGAGCATGTACCGCTGAGTTGGGCCCGGTCTTCACTGATCCCAAAGGCATTCGTCGGATTGGTGTCGGCGATCGTGAGAGCACTGCCAGATTGAATCGTAAACACTGCAGCAAGAGTCCAGCCTCCCAGAACTGCCCGTCGGAATCCGGCAGGTGGGCTGGGGAGATTCCATGTCCCACTGAACACGAATCGATGAGTGCGGTCGAAACTCGCTCGTCCCCATCTTTGCCCGGGAGAGTTTTGGTCTCCGAGCGTGAGAGCATTTCCGGAGGATGTTGAGTTAATGTCGGCGCCATCGGTGTCCAGAGTCTTCGAGAAGGTATAAGAGGCGAGGAATTGAAGGCCGTGTTCCAAACGCTTCGTCAAACTCGCTTCCAGCCCGTTGTACCAGGAACTGCCCTCGGATTCCATCTCCACAAGAGAGTCTGGTGGCACACCGAGAATGGGGACTCGCTGCGGGATATTTGCGACAGAGTTTGTGTTTACTCCTCTGATTGGGTTGTTGGCGGAGGCGCTGAGCGCCTGATTAAGAGAACGTTGGCGAACCAAATGTGTGCCGCGAGTGCCCACGTATCCAATTTCCAAGAGCCAACCCTCATGTAGTTCAGCCTGAACATTCAACGAGTACTGTTGAATCATGGCGGGCCGAAAACCGGGCGCAACGGAATAAATAGTCGTCGTACTGGTAGGAGAATACGCGGGGAACGAAGGGAAGGACTCCGGCGTAGGAAACGGCTGGGGGAAAGGCGCTTGAAATGTCGCGGTTGCGTTCGCCAAGCCGGCATTTAAGCGAAACTCTGAGAACGGAGCGCCCAAGATATTTTGATAAAAGGCTTGGCCGGTGGGTCGGGAATAATACGTACCATACCCGCCTCTTAGCACCATTCGACTGGTGCGGGGCAAGAACTGCCAAGCGAACCCGATTCGCGGTGCGATCGTGTTTTGCCCCTCACCGTAGTTCCCGAAAGTATTACTCGCACGCAAAACGCCAGGTGGAAGAACCCCGGTAAAGTTGGAAGCAACAACATAGCCTGCTACGCTCCCGCTTGGCGGAGGGTTGGGGTCAGCTTTGGCGATGTCGAAGCTTGCGTTTCTGCCCAGACGGTCTCCAAATTGGCCGAGACGCTCGTAACGCAAGCCAATATTTAATGTAAGTGATCTGCGGATTCTATAATCATCCTGCGCGAACGCTGTACCTTCCCACACTCTGAATTCCCGATTGGTCAGGCCGAAGTCATCAAACGAGGCAAAGACATTGCTGAATCCGGTGCCGTTGTCTTCTGCGCTAAGGCCCAGCAGAAAATCGGGCCAGCTCAGAAACTGCATCAATGATCCGAGTCCCACAAGATTGACGTTGTCCTGCAACCTAGTGAGCGATCCTCCCAAGCGTATCGTGTGCGCGCCACGGACGAAGCTGAGATTATCCGCAAATACAAAGCTATTTTGGGCAATCGTTCGTGGAAACCCGGAGGCAATACTTACGGAACCGAGAATCTTCAAGCTCGGCAGCTGGTTATTGTGGCTCATCTCTCCTTCCGCAACTCCAACGTCCGACCAATCGAACGGAGTCGTGGCCTCGGTGGTGGTGCTCGTGCGGACAAATCCAATCCGTGCTTCGTTGAGCCATGCGTTGTGGAAAGTGTAAGTATGAGCTAAAGAAAAGACTCTGAATCCAGAATCACTGGGACTCGGAAAACCTGCGATATTACCTGCTGGATTGACGCCATTACCTGGAAACGTAACGGTCTCATCATCATCTGCCAGGAAGAAGCGAACTGCGATTTGGCTGTTCGGTCGATTCAGGTAGTCAACATTGGTTGAAAACTGGTTTTCATTAAAATGGCAGGGATCGGTGAAGACTGAGAAGCCCTGCTGGGCAAGTAGTTTCGTCGGGTCCACGGTTTGCGGAGTGGGGATCAGGAAAGTTCCGCCAGGAAGCTTGAAATTCAGTAGGGCAAGCGCCACGGGATTAATGTTGGAGCCATCGGATTTGATCGCCGTGCCTCCCTGAGCGCCTGTCATGCCGCCAAAGATTTTCCCGAGTTCAGAGGGGGTGCGGTCATTCGTGAGCGGCGGCTCGCTTAGGCTGGCCGTGCAAGCAGTCCTCGACTGGCCGGCAGCAATGCCGTTAACTTGGTACGTCCCCTGATAGGAACCAAAGAAAAGTAGTTTGTCCTTTTTGATAGGCCCGCCCAACGCGAAACCAAACTGGTTCTGCTTGAGGACGGGGCGTGGCTGGTCGGTTTGGTTTAAAAAGAAATCGTTCGCGTTAAGTAGCTCGTTGCGAAGAAACTCGAAAACCACCCCGTGAAAAGCATTGCTACCGGTTTTTGTAATCACGCTGACGTTAGCACCGCCATATCGCCCATAGCCTGCATCGTAGAGTCCTGTCTGGACTTTGAACTCCTGTATGCTGTCGGGGTTCGGAATCGGAATGCCGCCACTTCCTGCTGCACTGCCCTGCACATCGCTCACGCTTATTCCGTCAACTTGGAAATTGTTGTCATAGGAACGCGCTCCGTGCACGAAAATCCCATCGTTTGATTTGGCAATCTGCGAAAGCGCGGTCCCACCGAGTCCAAGCTCTCCTGCGTTGTACACTCCGGTCGAAACCCCCGGAGAGAGGCTTGCAATTTGGGCAAAATTCCGGGTGACCAGGGGTAAACCGGCGACCCCCGTCTGCTTAACTACCTTGCCCAGAGCGGAACTGTCGGTCTGGACTGTTGCCGCCTCTGCAGACACCTTGATGCTGTGGAACACGGTTGCCAGTCGCAGACGCAGTTCGAGGTGTACCACTTCGGTGACGCTGACATCTGCCGTTGCGCTGGCGATGAGGGTGTCAGAGCCAGTTTTGCTGGCTTGTAGCTCGTACTTGCCGGGGGGGAGCAGTAAGAAATTGAACCTACCATCTCTGTCAGAGATGGCAGACTGAATCACACCTGTGTCCTGGTTTGCGAGTCGGACAACGGCCCCTGCTAAAACCGCTCCGGTTGGGTCGAGCGCCACACCGCTCAGTGCGCCGGTCGAAGCGGTCTGACTTCGCACCCGGCCGGAAAAAACCAGAGCAATAGCCAGAATCACCGTGAGCGTCGACAAGCGCCGGCGCGAGCGTTGGTGGCGCTTTTCTAAGGTGTTGCCCACGAAATGACCTTCACAGTCTGAGCCGCCGAAGTCCTATGTTCACTCGCCATTCATAGAGGGAGGAACTGGCAGTTTTGGCAGTAACCGGACGCCGGCAGTATTTGGCAGATTACCCCTATTCGAAACTTCATTGGTCCGAGTTGTGGGCTCTTTAAGCGTCTGCCACTGGAGATAACATCATTGTGGTAGAGTTCTTCCGCATAGGACGATTCCGTCCCTAAGCCACGAGGTCGAGAAGTGCGTAGACGAACGGCATGGTCGATCTGCGTTGCAGTGGTGGTAGCCTTCCAGCTGCTGCTGCCGAGTCCCGCACGATCTGAGAGAGAAGTCCGGCGCGTCCTCATTATTAACGACCTTAGTATTGTTTCCTCACCCGGCTTCGCTGAAGTCGATCAGGCAGTCCTCGCCGGTCTACAAGAATCTCCGTACCGGATCGAGTTGTATGAGGAGAGCCTGGATGTCACCCTATTCCCAGACCGAGTTTCGCAAGACAGATTTCGAGGAGAAATTATTGAAAAATATTCGGCCCGCAAGCCTGACGTGATCATTGCTGCCGGACCGATGTCCCTGAAGTTCATCGCCACGCTGTACAACAACTTCCAAGGCATCCCAGTTGTCTTCTGCGGAATTTGGGGCGGGATTCCGGACCAGCTAAGACACGGCATGCCCTTTACTGGTGTCTTGGCCCAGTTACACCCCGAGGAAACCCTGAATGCGGCGTTGCACTTGCTGCCCAACACCAAGCACGTTGTAGTCGTCGGTGGAGTGGGTCAGTTTGACAAAGGATTCGAAACCATTGCTAAGGAGAGTTTCCACAATTATGAACCGAAGCTTGAATTCAAATACCTCTTCGACTTGAGCATGCCCGCACTGCTTGAGAGGCTCAAGCATCTACCGAGCGATACGATTGTTTATCACACTGCAATCTCGCAAGATGCAGCGGGGAACCACTTTATCGATTCAGCTCAATCGATACCGATGGTGGCCGGTGCAGCGAATGCACCTGTCTTTGTCATGGATGATGTGAATCTTAGGGCAGGAACAGTAGGTGGCGATCTGGTGAACTGGGCCGACGACGGTCGCATGGCCGCACAGATGGCTGTGCGGATTCTCAACGGCGAGAAGCCCCAGGATATCCCCGTCGTCACCAGCATGCACGCCTACATGTTCGATTGGCGCGCACTCAAGCGCTGGGGACTCAAAGAAAGCAGTCTTCCTTTCGGCAGCATCGTTCTTAACCGGCAGCCCACCGTCTGGGAGTTGTATAAGTGGTACATCCTCGGCGGCACTTCTCTGCTCTGTCTACAAGGGCTGATCATTGCTGCGCTCATGTGGCAACGAGCGGGCAGGAAGAAGGCAGAAACCGAGATGGTTCTTTCCAACAACCGCCTTCGCGAGAGTGAGGAGCGCTTCCGCCTGGTCGCAAATACTGCGCCCGTTTTGATCTGGATGTCCGGCCCCGACAAACTGCGCAGCTACTTCAATCAGCCTTGGCTGGAGTTTACCGGTCGGCCCCATGAGGCGGAGCTTGGCGATGGTTGGGCAAAGGGTGTCCACTCTGAAGACCTAAGGGACTGCATGGATACCTACACCAACGCGTTCGATCGGCGTGAATCTTTCAAGATGCAGTATCGACTCCGGCGTAAGGACGGAGAATACCGCTGGATCTTCGATATTGGCGTGCCGAGATTTGACCCGAACGGCTCGTTTGCCGGATACATCGGCTCGTGCAACGACGTCACCGAGCGCAAGAGTGCAGAGGAGGCACTTGCCGGTTTGAGCAGTCAATTGATCGAGGCGCAAGAGGAGGAACGTAAGCGAATCGCCCGCGAACTGCATGACGACTACAACCAGCGATTGGCGATGCTGGCACTCGATTTGGAAAACTTAGCTGAAAAGATCGGGGATTCTTCTGGCGACGCAGCTCAGCAACTCCAGGAATTCTATGAGCGTGTCAGTGAGCTCGGCGCTGATCTGCACTCCATGTCACACCGCTTGCATTCTTCCACGCTGGAGAGTTTGGGACTGGTTGCGGGCGTGAGCGCTTTCTGCAAGGAGTTCGCCGAGCAACAGGGAATTCAGGTCGACTTTGCGCACGCGAACGTTCCGCATGGTATTCCCGAAGATGCCGCGCTCTGTATTTTTCGCATCGCTCAGGAGGCACTTCGGAACATCAAAAGGCACAGCGGGGCAGACCGAGCTGAGGTTCGTCTGGAAGGTCTGGAAGAGGAACTCCATCTGTCAGTTGTTGATCCAGGAAGGGGTTTTGATGTGAACAAGCGCTCGCCGCAAAGTGGTATCGGTATTCGGAGCATGAAGGAGCGATTGCGATTCCTGGGAGGGCATCTTGAAGTTCACTCGCGACCAATGGCAGGAACCAGGATTGATGCGTGGTTGCCGTTCAAGGCCGCGAGCCGTCTTGCGAGTTGAATCCGGGGATGCGAGTAGGTCTAAGGGAATCCTGTGGGAAGTCTCAACTGTTCTACGATCCGTCGCCGCGCACTCATGGCCGATGATCACTGCGTTGTAGCGGAGGTGACCTGTGGTGACTAGCGCGTTTCTCTCTTCGCTCGCAAGAATCAGTGCGGCACGTGACAATTCCCCTGGAACCGTTGAGTCTTCTGTCGTTGGGAAGCGAATCCTGCGGACCATGAGCCCCGCGTTGCTGGTGGCAATCAGCTACTATGTCGGGACGCGGATAGGCTTTGCCTGGACCCCGGCCGGGCGGCCGAACTCGACTTTTTGGCCGGCCAACGCGATTCTACTGGCGGCCCTTTTATTGACCCCACGGCGAACATGGTGGACCCTCTTCCTGGCAGTGCTTCCGACTCACATGCTTGCTCAACTACAGGCCGGAGTGCCGGGGTGGACCGCTCTCGGTTGGTTCGTAACCAACACGAGCGAAGCATTGATTGGAGCGTTGTGCATCGGGCGGCTCACTCATCCAAGAAATACGCTCGACAACGTGCGTGGGGTATTCACCTTTGTAGTGTTTGGCGTCGTGCTTGCCCCGTTGGCAACTTCATTCCTGGATGCTGCCGCAGTCGTGCTCACAGGCTGGGGCCGAGCTTTCTGGCCAGTCGGGGTAGAGCGATTTTGGACGAACGCGTTGGCGGAGCTAACACTGGTCCCGTTGATCGTCCTCTGGAGTTCAAATGGCATTTCCTGGCTTCGGGGAACCAGCGTAGCTCGATATTCGGAAGCAGTCTTGCTGGCCGTTGGCACAGTACTGGTTGTGCTTTTGGTATTCGGCTTTCAGCTTTTTTCGCCTTCTGCAACTCCCGCACTTCTGTATCTTCCTCTACCGTTTTTATTATGGGCTGCAGCCCGCTTTGGTTTGGCTGGATTGAGCTCCTCACTCTTATCCGTCGCGCTGATCTCGATCGGGTACATGATGCGCGGGCGAGAGCCGTTCCCGTACGTATCCATGGCGCAGAACGTCCTGTCCTTACAGATTCTGTTGTGTGTGGTGGCTGTGCCTCTGATGTTCCTCTCGGCCGTCATGGCCGAGGCGCGACGCACGCAGGACTCCCTGCGTCGGATCAGCGGCAGCCTCATCGAGGCACAGGAACAGGAACGTCACCGGATTGCACGTGAGCTTCACGACGACATCGTGCAACGACTTGCACTTCTCTCGGTAGAACTCGAAGGAGTCCAACTGGATGTGCCTGACTCAGCATCTGAACTTCGCACCCGAATAGGCACACTACAAAACGAAACCACGCGCATAACGAACGATGTTCAGTTGATATCGCACGAGTTGCACTCTTCGAAAATGGATTACCTGGGCATCCTTGAAGCGGCGAAGAACTTTTGCAAAGAGTTCGGTGAACGCCAGAAGGTGGAAATTGATTTCCGGAGTTACGATCTACCTGGTTCCTTCCCAACCGAACTTTCTCTCCCTCTATTTCGAGTTCTGCAAGAAGCCCTGCGCAATGCCGCCAAGCATAGCGGAGTAAAACGCTTCGACGTGTGTCTCTGGGGAAGCGCGGGAACGATTCACCTTACCATTAGCGATCTCGGTGCAGGTTTTGATAAAGAAACCGCAATGAAGGGCACTGGGCTTGGCCTCACGAGTATGCAGGAGCGCCTGCGGTTAGTGCGTGGAGAGATTTCAATCAACTCGCACCCGAAGGGTGGTACGACGATCCACGCTCGTGTTCCTTTCGGGTCAAGCAGCGATTCTGCACGAGCGGCAGGGTAGGATTTAGCGGGTTGCTCCGACACCTTCACGAGGACTCTTACCGGGAATTAACGGCCTTTTGCTGGAGCGGAGGGAAATTAGTTGCCTGGATCACCCTCGGAGACTCGTGCATCTGAAGCTCCAACGAAATCATGATCAGAAAATCTCCTGCTGACAAACTGCTCGCCCCGAAGAACGGCGTCCACAGCAGTCAGCAGCTCGCGTCGTGCATCAGTCTTAAGAACGTAACCCTTTGCTCCTTCGGCAAGGGCTCCCTGGACCACAGCAGTCGAGAATTCTTGGCTCACAAAAAGTATTTTGGACTCAGGGGAGAGCGTGCGTACCCGTCGAGCGACTTCGATTCCATTCAGAGTCGGCAGCCCGAAATCCAACAAAATCAAGTCCGGCTTGAGTTCTTCTGCCTTCTGAACCGCCTGTAGTCCGTCGGCGACTTCTCCGACGATCTGCAATTCCGGTCTTTTTCCAAGCAAGGAACAAATGAAGGTCCGAAACGGCTCCGAATCCTCGACCACAAGAACTCGGCTTGCCGATGTTTCCAATTTGCCCCCTTTAAAGAATGTTCAAACCCGGCTGCGAGAGTTTAGTTGCTCGTTGTGTTCATAATCGGATGTTCCGCAGTTCAGGTTTTTCGCGCACGCGTGCACAAATAAGCAAATCTTCTGGCAGGGGGCCTGGTACGGAAAGAAGCCACTTGATATTACACCTTCGAGTCGTCATAGCCCGATCATGTCGCAACTCGGCTCAAGAGCGAAACCTGCAACTGAGACATGAAATTATTGTGCTCTGTGAGGAAGAATCACACAATACAGCGATAGCCGGCGTCGCCACGGTCAAAGAAAGACGTTCGGAGAATGCAAGGTTTGATCTGATCCACGACGGCCTTGGCACCACTCTGGGGGAGTTCAAGCCGCGTACAAGAAGTATAGCCAAACGCCCTCGGCCAATCCACAGCGTTACTCTGTAGGCATCGAGTCACGCCTGAACCGCTCAAAATGCCCAACGAAGGGAGAACGTAGCATTGTTGGCGTGGAAATAACGGGGGTCGGTGGGTCCTACAAACGATTGCTCCCCGTACTGGTAGTAATTCCACGCGGCCTTTGCGGTGAGGTTGTGGCCAATGTCGATCGCGATATTGGCCAGCGGTTGGTAGTAATTGTATTGGAGTGAACCGGGTGGTTGAAGAACGTTGAACTGTGGTGTCTGGCCGCTAACGCTGCTGACACTGTAGCCCACTTGAGCAGAAATGCGGGCGTGCGGTTTAAACATCACCGAGGCCATGCCGTACTGGGTGTTACTAGTGTAGTAGCCATTCGTGAGCAGCGGGTTCTTGCTGTCGTTGTAGCCGTTCGTAGTGCAACTGCCCGCGTTCGCGACTACGGAGAGAGACGTGTTGGAGTCATTAAAGCAAATGAGGGCATTCTGCTGGGAATCGTTGTAGTTGTAAGCGAAGTCAAATCCAAGACGTTCGCGGGGCGTAAGGTTTGCGGTGAATCCGTAATTGCGATTGTGCGCGACATAATCTGTGAGTGCATCGCCATTCGAAGCGTCCCATAGATTGATCGACATTCCGAGCACCGCCCAGGATTTTGGAGTGTAGTTGCCCTGAATGCGGTAACGGTCTTGCTTGCGCGGTTCAATGCGCACGATGACGGCGTCGTTGTTCGTTTGCTCCCAGTCGAAATTGAATCGCAAATTCAGCATAGGTTTTGCCCAGAATGCGAGCAGGGGCGTGTATGCGTGGACGACAACCCGGTTCTCGTCTCCAGTCGTGAAGTCAACAACCTGATGAAAGAGCTGGTCCCCGTATCGGAACCCGATGCGGCCTCCGAAGTGCTTCGACGCATCCCACACGAAATCGATCTGGTTCGTCGTCCAGTTCTGGTTGAATGACAATGCGATGGAAGTGTCAGTTGCGCTCGGTGTGGTCGCGCTCATCGGAGTGAGCAAGGAGCAGGTTGCACTATTCGTGCATGTCCAGTCAGTTTCGATGGAGCTAAAGGTCTCCGGGATTCGGTAGCTCCAGAAGCGAAAGGTATCGACGAGTCGGAAGTGTTCCGAGAAATGCCATGTGGCGGTGAAGTCGGCTACATTCGAGATACGCCTTGCCTGGCCTGGGCCCGTGACCGTTTCCTGGCGAATGCTCGAGCGCTGGATGAGTCCGTTGAAAAACTCATTCAGAGGAGCGTTCATCTGGGCCGAACTGTAGGCGTACGATGCGGTCAACTCCAGTCGTTGGAAGTAAGCGCTGCGTAGACTTAAGCGCTCGGTCGGCGAGGAAGTGCGGGTGCGATTCGTGCGGGTGTAATCGAAGTACGCATTGCAGGCGGTGTTGGTCAGCGTACCCGTGGAGTCAATCAGAGTGGTTGCGGGCGCAGTAATGGCGCAGGGGGTCTTGTTGGCTGTGTCTATGGGGAGCCCCAGCTCTACAGTGCCTGCCGACCCCGGCAAGAGCGCCTGGGAGAACGGGGCTAACTGCCAACTCGTATCTCCTTGGTAGTAATCAAGAAATTGGTCATAGCTAATGACCGTGCGCGGCAGGACCTTCATGTCCGCTCCAAAGCGGTAGGAGTTGAGGGTAGTATTCCACGCCTGGAAAAGTAGAGCGTCTGTACCCTCATGGACGCTGGAATACGATGGCCCGGTCATGTTGTTGCGCGTGTATCCGATGCGGAAATCAACCTTTGACTGTGGCAATAACGTCAGGTCGAAGTCGCTCATCCGCCGGCGAGTCCCGAAGTTGTGAGGTGAAAAGTTAACCGGAAGATTTGGACTCGACGTCGAAGGATTAAGAGGATTGGCAAGAAGGTTGTAGTCGAAATCCGTCTGGTCGCGCCGGAAGTTTGCCCTGAAGTCGTACCAACTGATCTTCTCGACTCGGGCTCGGAGCCCGTTATTGGGATCGCCTCCCCAACCGAAGCTATTGATGAATAAGTTGTCGAAGAGCAGGCCATCGTGGTTTTGCGATTGCATGGAGATGCTCTGCTCCAGGAAGCGCGGTCCGGTACGCAGATCCACGAGTGTGTTGTACATTTGTTCGCTGCCGGTTATGTCCGAAACGCGATAACCGAACTCCATCGACTGGTGAATCAGATAGCCGCCGCTTTCCTTGCCTTGTGGCTGCGACGGGCTCTGGCCTGCATTGCTGCCAGTCGTCTGAGATCTTGCCGCGATGGGCAAGAACATAATGATCACAAAAAGCCGTTGCATCCGGAGCCAGTTTGAAACCATGACGTACCCCTTCATCTGAAAAACACGTTGCTCGAGTTGGACCCATGGATGGCTGCGTGGCACATGGTGCATGCCTGGTATTTGGTGGACTGATTATGGGAAGGTCCGGCGGGACCTTGGACCGGGAACGTGTGGCATTGCAGGCAGAGCAGGTTCACCTGGCTTACGCGCAGGTAGCGCGGATTGGTCGACCCGTGGGGCGTGTGGCAACTGCCACAGCCCTCTGTCTTCACCGGTACATGTTCATAAACAAACGGCCCCTGTTTGTCGGCATGGCACTTGACACAAATCGCGTCCCCACTGGGCAAGGTCCGCACCTGGCGAAGGGTGGTCGTGCCGTGGACGTTGTGGCAGTCGCTGCATTGGATGAGGCCTTCGTCTACTCGGTGGTGATACGGCTTCGCGAAGTCGGCCTTCGCGGTTGCATGACATCCATAACAGAGAGTGGGTTGGGCTCGAGCAAGGAGGTGTTCCGGTTCTTTGGCGTGATGCGGTGAGTGGCAGTCCAGGCACCCAACATCGTTGCTCGCATGCGCCGACGTGGAGAAGTGTCGCTGCTTATGACTCTCGCCGTGGCAACTCAAACAGCGGGCGTTGGCGTCCTGTTTCGACATCGACTTGAAGCTAATGATCTTGGTCACATCCCCGCCGCCTTCTACGTGCGCGGATCCCGGACCGTGGCAGGATTCGCAGCCGTGACCGTCGTGCAGCGTTGTCTGGAAGTGCGGAGTGTTTTCGAAGTTGTTTTTGTACAGGTCCTCATGACAGGTCTTGCACGTATCAACACCGACATATTGCCCAGTCTCTTTCGCGGGCGACGTCAGGGTTTTTCCCTGCTGGCTGGCAACAAGGCTTGGTTGAATCAACAGCAACAGCAAGATCGCCGGCGAAGCCGACTCCCGGAGGTTCTTGCACATTCTTCTGGTCTTCACGGCGGACCTCATTTCGCGACTGGTCTGCGACTAGCTCAATCACTGTTTCTGGAGATTCGAAATCCGCTCCGAGATTCCGAGCGTTTTCAATATTTCTGGTGTCGCCTCATCCATTGCGAGCGGCTCATGGCAACTGTTGCAGTCCTGGGCGATGGTCTTGCCATCCCCGGCTGTGTGCGAACCGTCGTGACAACGGAAACATCCGGGAAAGTCAGTGTGGCCCAGGTTGTTCGGATAAGTGCCCCATGAAACCTTCAGATCTGGAAAAACGTTACGGTTATAGATCGCAAGAACGGCCCGACTCGCATGCTGGATGTCTTCAGAACGGTTTGCGTATAGGTCGGGATAGCTCTGTTGATAAAAATTAACGAGCGCCGCCGGCAATTTCGCAGCCGCTTCCGTGCTCGTCGCATAGTTTGCCTTGAGCAACTCCACACTTTTCTTCTTGATGTAGGGCAAGGTCACCGGGATGTCGCCGAGGCCGAGCGCCTTGTCCATCGCTCGTTCTGGCAAGTCGAAGGTATGCGTTGGACGGTTATGACAGTCCACACACTCCATATCAAATTTCGGAAGGGCTTTCGCCGAATCCGACGCGGCTTCCGGGGTGGCAAAGGCTCGGACCACTCCCTTGTCGTTCCGGTATTCCACCCATGGAATGGTCTGCCGCTTCGGGTCGGCTGCCGCAAAACGGATGTGCACGCCAGGACCCACGTGCGCACCGTGAATTCCGGCGAACCGGTTTCCACCGACCAACATCAGGAGAACAGTTTCCGATCGCGTGTTTGCTTCGTCGTCGGCATACTTGCCGAAAACGCGCAGACGCACACCACCGAACTTCTGCGGCCAATGGCAGTTCTCGCAGGTCTCTCTCGCGGGTACGAGGCGATTGCTTTCGAGAGCGGAAGGAATTGGTCTTGGATATGTATTCAGCACCGTCTCGACGAGCTGACGGATTCCGCTCGCTTTGCTGTCGATCCAACCGGCTCACACCGGGCGCCACATGACAGTCGACGCATTCGACCCTGGAGTGAGGCGAGTTCTGATAGGCGGCTAGTTCAGGGTTCATCGTGTGACAAGTCGCTCCGCAGAATTGTGGCGTCTCCATGTGTTCGACGGCCCGATAGGTAACTTGGGTTCCGATGACGATGTTCAGCAGAGTTGTGACGCCGAAAAACCAGGCCATCCGCTTCAGGGCGAGCTTGCGATCGAAGATGACTTCGGCCAGCCCTTTGCGAATCTGGCGCTTGCTGAGATAGACACCGATCGGGATCAGCGCCAACCCGGTAAAGAAGATCGCCGGAAGAATGAGGAAGACGACGATCCCAACGTACGGATTATCGACGTGTCCGCGAACCTGTTGCGGCAGCACAAAGAGCCACGAAATCAAGGCGGTCGCAACCAAAGCCACGCCCAGCAGACTCAGCCAGTGCTGAGTGAGCAGAAACCATACCGGCCTGTTATCCGTGGCACTCATTGAATCCGCAAGGAACAAAAGCCACGTCCCATGGGCAGGAGCTTAAAGGGCACACGCGGAAATGTGAACTAGGGGATTCCCTAGTTGCCGTCGTGTCAGGCTCCGACTAGCATCTCGCACAAGAATCGGGCACCCAGTGGATCGAACGGGTAGCTCATGAGAGGTCCCAGCACCAGCGTAATTGCACCGATGCCGATTGAACGGTGGCTCGAATCGTGTACTATGGACGGGAATCAGCGAATCAAAAGTGAGGCCTAGAGTCAGATGGAAGGTCCCGGCGACAAACAGCCTAATAAGAATCAACCGCCGAGACTGGTTGCGAGCGGCGGTGGGCGGCAGTGTTGGACTCGCGCTCGATGGCCTTCTCGATTTGTCTACGGTGAGGGCCGCTAGCCAAAAATTGAAACTCTCGAATGTGAACGAGTTCACCACTTCGTGCAACTTCTGCTCGTGCGGCTGCGGCATGGTCGCAGCCGTTCGCGAAGGCAAGTTGATTTCGATGGAGGGCGACTACGACCACATCGTGAACCGCGGATCGCTCTGCGTCAAAGGCATTTCCATGTTCGCGACGCACGCCTCCCCGAACCGACTTCAAACGCCGCGCTACCGGGCGCCGGGCAGCGACCACTGGGAAGACATCTCCTGGGACGACGCGATCGCGCGGGTCGCGCAGAAGATTCGGAAGACGCGCGACGCGACCTGGATCGCCACCGAGAAGGTCGACGACAAGGAGGTTCCGGTCAATCGGACGGACGCGATCGGCTTCCTGGGCGGCGCGCAGAACACGAACGAGGAGTGCTACCTCTTCCAGAAGGCGGCCCGGTTGCTCGGCCTGGCTTACGTCGAGCACCAGGCCCGGCTTTGACACAGCCCCACGGTCCCCGGTCTGGGGGCCTCATTCGGGAGAGGGGCGATGACCAACCACTGGGTCGACCTGCAGAACTGCAAGACGATCCTGGTGGAAGGCAGCAACGTGGCCGAGAACCATCCCATGGCCTTCAAGTGGATCCGGAAGGCGCAGGAGAACGGGGCGAAGATCATCCACGTCGATCCGCGATTCACGCGGACCTCCGCGGGCGCGGACGTGTACGCGCGCATCCGGCCCGGCACCGACGCGGCGTTCCAGAACACCATGATCAACTACATCCTCGTCAACAAGCTCTACGACGAGGATTACGTCACGACCCACACCAACGCCCTTTTCCTGGGCGATCAGGCGTTCGAGTTCACGGATGGCGTTTTCAGCGGGTTCGACGCAGAGAACCACAAGTACCACACGGAGACCTGGGGATATCAGCTCGATGCCAAGGGAAAGCCCCGTGTCGCCAAGAGTCTCGATGACCCGCACTGCGTCTTCGCGCGCCTGAAGACCTTCGTCTCACGGTACACGCTGGAGACGGGCGAGCGGATCACCGGCATTCCGGCCAGCCCAGATCCAGCAGATCGCGGAGATGATGGCGAAGAACCGTCCGGGATCCATCCTTTACGCGCTCGGGATGACCCAGCACACGACCGGCGTGCAGGGAATCCGGTCGTTCACGATCCTGCAGCTCCTGCTCGGCAATATCGGCAAGCCCGGCGGCGGCGTCAACGCGCTGCGCGGCGAGCCGAACGTGCAGGGCGCGTGCGACATGGCGGTGCTCTACAACTACATGCCGGGCTATCTCAACTCGGCGTCGAACGCCGAGCCGACCATCTACGACTACGTGCGCAAGAACGGGATCGCCGACAGCCGGTACCTTGTCAATACGCTCAAGGCGTTCTTCGGTGAGGCGGCCACCGCCGAGAACGATTATGCCTATGCCTGGCTGCCCAAGCGGAACGCTTCCAAGGACTACGGGACCCTGCCGATGTTCGAGGATGCGCTCGCAGGGAAGCTGAAGCTCCTCTGGATCGTCGGCCAGAATCCCGCGGTCACCGTGCCCAACCTCAAGCTGACGTTCGACGCGATGGCGAAGCTCGAGACGCTCGTGGTCCAGGAGATCTGGGAGACTGAGACCGCGGCGTTCTGGCGCCGGCCCGGCGTCGACCCGAAGTCCATCTCCACCGAGGTGATCCTGCTGCCTGCGGCGTTCTTCATGGAAAAGAACGGAACCATCAGCAACTCGGGCGGCATGGTGCAGTGGCGCCACGCCGCCGTGAAGCCTCCGGGGCAGGCCAAGCCCGATGGCGAGATCGTGGACCTCGTCTTCCGCAAGGTGCGCGATCTGGTCAAGGACTCGAAGGAGCCGAGGGACGAGATCATCCGGAAGGCCTTCTGGACCTACACCACGGCCGAGGACGTCCTGCGCGAGATCAACGGGTACGCCCTGCGCGACAACCCGGAGACCGGCCTCAAAGCGGGCGATCTCGTCCGCAAGGTCAGCGATCTTCGGTCGGACGGTTCCACGTCGTCCGGCGCATGGATCTACGCGGGCGTCTTCGCCAACGGCGAGAACCTCTCGAAGCGTCGCGACTCGCGAACGGATCCGGGAGGTCTCGGCCTGTATCCGGGCTTCGGGTGGACATGGCCCAACAACATGCGCATCCTCTACAACCGGGCGTCGTGCGACCGGCACGGCAAGCCCTATCCGGACTCGAAACCCATCGTTTGGTGGGACGAGCAGGCGAAGCGCTGGACAGGATACGACGTGCCGGACGTCCCCGTCCTGACCGACGGACCCGCCACGCCGAACGGCCAGCGGGCCTTCCACCTGGGCGCGGAGGGAGTCGGACGCCTCTTCGCGGCCGTCTACTCGGACCCGGACGAGAAGCATCCGGGGTATCCGCGCGACGTGGCCTACGTGCCGAAGGACGGCCCGTTGCCGGAGATGTACGAGCCTGTCGAGAGCCCGGTGGAGAACGTCCTGCATCCGAAGATGAACCACAACCCGATGCTCAAGTATCCGCGCGTCAAGTCCTACCAGCCAATCGGGACGGTTGCGGATTTTCCCTACGTGCTCATGACATCCACCGTCGCCGAACACTGGTGCGGCGGTTCCTCGACGCGCAACATTCCGTGGTTGAACGAACTCGTTCCTGAACCCATGCTCGAAATGCCAGAGAGCCTTGCGCAAAGGCTATCACTGAAAACGGGGGACTGGGTGAAAGTATCTTCCGCCCGCGGAGAACTTACTGTGAAAGCAGTGGTCACACCCAGAATGAAGACGCTACAGGTCAACGGACGTGAAGTGACTGTCGTGTGGATGCCATACAACTGGGGCTATAAGGGACTTTCGACAGGTCCGAGCGTGAACCACATCACCATCGATGCCGCGGACCCTGGCGCTGGAACTCAGGAGACGAAGGCCTGCCTTGTCAATGTGGTCAAGGCGCGCACCCGCTCCGCGGAAGGATCGAAGCTTGGACGGGAGAACATCATGACGCAGCTGGCAGCCGAGGTTCCCATCAAGACGACGCTGGTCGATATAACCAGGTGCATCGGCTGTCGCGCGTGTCAGGTTGCCTGCAAGCAGTGGAACGATCGCGACGGGGAAGAGACCGAGTTGGATTTCAACCTGGGCTTTCAGAACCCCGCCACACTCAGCGCAAATACTCTCACCCTCATTACTTTTCATGAGATACCCGACGAGAAGGCTCAGGGAGGGTTGCACTACCTTTTCACTATGCGGCGCTGTCTGCACTGCTTAGAGCCAGCGTGCGCCTCGGCCTGTCCGACGACCGCTCTAGATCGGCGTTCCGATGGGCCCGTCATCTACGATGCGAACCAATGTATCGGCTGCCGATACTGTATCTGGGCGTGCCCCTGGGGTGTGCCCACAGCAGAATGGGACTCGCTGGCGCCGAAAATACAGAAGTGCACGCATTGTGCGGACCGCTCCGACCAGCCTGTTCCCCTGGCCCGCAACGGGCAGACACTCAGCCTCGGTGAGAGCAGGCTGTTCCGCGAAAATATTGTCACGCCGGCTTGCGTCAAGGCTTGCCCGGCTGATTGTCTGCGTTTCGGGACCAGGGACGAACTCCTTCAAGAGGCGCACAACCGCATTTCAGCGCGCCCCGACAAGTATGTGGACCACATTTATGGAGAGAAAGAGGCGGGCGGCACGAGTGTGTTGTACTTGTCCTCCGTGCCCTTTGAGAAACTCGGATTCCCCGATGTTGGCACGGAGGCGTATCCGGCGCGCTCGAGAATGGCTCTGCATGCGGTTCCTCCCGCAGTGTTGGCTGTCGGCGCCTTGCTGGGTGGCGTATATGTACTCTTGAAACGCAGGATGTCTGCTGCCAAGAGCCGAGTGGGAGCGTCGCACACCGAGGACGAGCACCATCACCCTGAGTTCGAGTCCATCCCGTATCCGCTATTGACTCCGTTCAATTGGGTACTTCTCGCACTCATGGCATTCGGCGGAGTTTCGCTCATCGCCCGGCTCGCCTTGGGGCTTGGCGGCAGCACCAATCTGTCCAATACATACGCCTGGGGACTCTGGATCGTCTTCGACCTGGTCTGGATCGCCGTGGCCGCTGGCGCGTTCGCGACTGCCGGGGTCATCTACGTCTTTCAGCGGCATGACCTCTACACCATGGGCCGGTCGGCCGTATTGCTGGGACTCTTGAGCTACTCCTTCGTCACAGTCACACTGATTGCAGATCTCGGATTGCCCTGGCATTTCTATCAGCTGGGACTGCAAGCCCCCGAACAGTCGGCCATGTTTGAAGTCTCGTGGTGCGTAGGGCTCTACGTCACGATCCTGCTTTTCGAATTCCTCCCTGTGCCATTCGAGCGGTGGGGGCTGCAGAAGGCGATGAACCTATGGAAGCGCTGGTCCGGCGCTTACGTGGCATTTGCACTTTCGCTATTTGTCTACTTGCTATCGCGCAAGCTGACCTATGCGCTGTTCGGTGCGGTACTGTTTTCCTTCCTCGCATGGGTCTTCCGGACAAGGGATAAGAAGGCCGAGCCGATCATGCTGGCTATTGCTGCGGTGACGCTTTCCACGATGCACCAGAGTTCCCTGGGGTCGTTGTTTCTGCTGATGCCGGACAAGCTTGCCCCGCAGTGGTGGTCTCCTGTGATGCCCATCTCTTTCTTCCTGTCCGCGATCGCTGCAGGCACGGCTCTGATTATCCTGATCGAGATGTGGATCGCAAAGGGGTGGAAGCGGCCACTCCGAATCGCTCGACTGGCAGCAATGGGTAAGATCACCTTCTGGTCGCTTCTTGTCTATCTGGTCTTCCGTCTCGGTGATATGACGGTGCGAGGCCAGTTCGCCAACGCATTTTCCGGGAGTATGGGAGCACTCTTCGCAACTGAGATCGTGCTCGGTGGGCTCGTGCCTTTGGCCCTGCTTTCCAGTGCCAGCCTGCGAGCACGTCCCGGAATCTTATTCGCCGGCGCCCTTCTGACCGCGATGGGCGTGACCTTCAACCGCGTGAATGTAGTTCTCTTTGCCATGCACTTGAAAGGGCCAATGCCTCAAGTCGCACCGGCGTCGTATTCTCCATCCGTCTTCGAGTGGGGGATCTCGATTGGACTCATCGCCGCAACGATATTCCTCTTCGGCCTTGGCGCCAGACTCATGCCGATACTGCCCAAGCAAGGGACTGCTCACGGAGACTGATTTTTATGACTCAGGATGTCTGGTTGGTAAAGCATCCCTATCTCCAGCGAGTGGCGGATCTGCAAGGTCTGATCGATGCCGCGGTGGCGGAGATCCCGATTCCCAGTGCTTGTGTTCCAAGCTGGGATGACTATATTAGTGACTTTCATGCCGGCATACCGCTACTGCACAGCTCGGCGGTTGCGATCGACTTTCGCAATGCAGAGAGGGTTCTAACATCTCTGGTTGAAACCTTGGCTTCAAAGCCGTTGCCGGGAAATCTAGTGCAGGATAGCCGTACTCTGGAAGTCCAGTTGAATGGTGACCGCGATTCGCCCCGAAGAGCCTTGGCTTGGCTACTCGATGACGACTCGTTCACACCCACGAATCCGGGCTTGCTTCGTTACTTAGGATGGACCGTCTTGGCTCGTTATCTCTCTCCGGTAGTGGACGCGTTCAGCGGTTGGCGGGACGAGGAGCGCTGGGTCCGCTCCTACTGCCCAACCTGTGGAGCGCTCGCCGCCATGGCTCAGTTGGTCGGCACTGATCCTGGACGTCTTCGATTTCTCTCGTGCGGTTGTTGTCGCTCACGTTGGCGGTACCGGCGAACCGGCTGTCCATTCTGTCAAAGTAAAGACGATCACCGGCTTGCGGTCGTGGCAGTCGAGGGAGAAGCTGGCCTGCGGATCGACTACTGTGAGGCTTGCGGCGGATATGTCAAAACATACGAGGGGACCGGGAGCGAGTCTGTACTGCTGGCTGACTGGACTTCCTTTCATCTCGACGTCATCGCTTCTGATCGCGGACTGAAGCGCCGGGCGGCTTCGTTGTACGCTCTTGCAATCTAAAACAATCGCGTGCCAACAGCGCACAGGAATGCTGGGAAAGGTTCCAGTGTTCGGTCAGCTGGCGTTTGCATTCATGTTTGGGAACAACTCTGCGGAAGTCTGGTCCTCGGAATTCTCTGCAGACGGCCATCGTGGACTGGACCATGTTGCGGGGCAAAGGAGTGCGCCGTATGTCCTACTCATGATGTGCAGTCGTTCAAGCGGAATTCACAACGGAAGCTCTTGATACTGCAATCCCGCGCTGACAAACTGCCTGCCCTCAAGAACTGCGTCTATCGCGTCCAGCAGTTCCTTTCTAGCATGCATCTTCGTAACATAAGCCATGGCACCGATCCTGAAAGCTTCTTCCACCAACTGGGCAGCAGATTCCTGGGTAACAAATATAATTCTGGATGCGGGACAGTGTGTGCGGATTTGTCGAGCCGCCTCGATTCCATTCAACGTTGGCAGCCCGATGTCGAGGAGGATCAAGTCGGGTTGTAGATCTTTGGCGTCGCTCACTGCCTTCAATCCGTCGGACGCTTCGGCGACGATTTGTATCTGAGGAAGCTGACCGAGAGTCGAGCAAACGAATCGGCGAAACGGTTCGAAGTCTTCCACTACGAGAACCCGGACTGCTGGGGCATTCCGGTGGTTGTCATTAGCCATCGCCACGCCTTTCCACATATGAGGATGATTGCCTCCGGCTGGTTACCGGGCAAATCCGGACTGGGCGGCGCGCAGTTTGCCACTACTCGTGAGAATAGTGTCAGCTATGAGATGCAAGTTGTCTGTGGCACGTTGGTTGAACATTCCGGCACTTTGGTGGCGTTAGCGTGACGCCGGTGCCCGAGAGAAGTCATCGGGTGACACGCGCTGAAGCGATAAGGGGGTGTTCGCGCGGTCCCGGGCTCCAGTGCCTCTCGTTCCATTCCAACTGCGCCGTGACTCGACGGTCAATTCGCGGAACGCAGTGCTGTATCCGGACCCTTCGAGAGGGGCCTCCTCGTAGGACAAGATCGCCGCGATGTCATCGATGCATAGGATAAGTTTTTGCGAGACTGGATGAGCGGGGATCAAACTTGACCCACTGGCAACATCTGGCCCACTGCCAACCGCCTCTTCCTTCCTGAGCAAAAAATGTGGCGCAGCCCGTGAGAGATGTAAAGTCTGCGCCACCCAAAAGGAGTTATTTCGACTGCTTCCCTAGGTTATTGATAGGACAATGAGCAACTTCTCGCCACTAGGAAAATCCCTAGGAGCGAATTTCCACCGGCTGCCATTCAAGGTTCGTGGGCGGCACGAGGTGAAGGGAACTGGGCGGTCCCGCCGAACTGCATCCGTCTGAGTGGGCGTAACATCCCCCGTCCCACTCATCCACTCTCATACGAGGAGTGATGTCGCGATTTGCGATAGCCATCTTTGCGGATGCTGCCAACCCCGCTGGTGCAATTGACAGTCGACTGAGCCCCTGACGGGAACGAAACTGTTGCAGACAGTGTCTCAGGGTTGATGAATGTCAAATCTCAGGATTCTATTCGCCGCCATTTCTGCGATCGTACTGTTCCTATACGGCCTGGAGGCGTTCAGTCGCGAGATCCAAGCAGTTGGCGGTGAGACGTTCCGGAAATGGCTAGGCCGCCTGACCGAAAGTCGATGGCGGGCGGTGGTGCTGGGTATTGTGGCGACCGCAGTCATTCAATCCAGCAGTGCCGTTACATCACTGACTGTGGCGTTGGTGGATGCCGGAACTATGACTTTCCGTTCGAGCCTTGGCGTACTGCTTGGTGCCAACATTGGAACGACTTCTACGGCATGGTTGGTTTCGCTGAAGTTGACCGGAATCGGACCGTTCTTCATCGTTCTCGGTACTTTGCTGAGCGCAATTCCGACCCGGTTCAAGGTACTGGGCAAAGCTGCCTTCTATTTTGGGTTCATCTTTTTCAGTCTTGATTTAGTGAGCTTCACCCTTAAGCCTCTGGCTCAAAGTCCCCTATTCGCGGAGGTGCTGACTCGATCGAGCACGCCGCTGACGGGCGTGCTGGCCGGCATGGTCGTTACTGGGATCGTTCAGTCGAGTAGTATCACCACCGGACTTTGCATCCTTCTCGTGCAGCAGGCAATTCTGCCGGCAGCGGCGGCGATTCCCATCGTCATCGGAGCGAACATCGGGACCACAGCCACTGCGCTGGTGGCTAGCATCAAGATGCAAAGGACCGCCCGTCGCGTTGCTATAGCGAACTTCTGCTTCAATACGTTCGGAGTCGTGCTGTTTCTCCCGTTTCTCGGATGGTTTGCCACAAAGGTGGTGGACTTCGCGGGCGAACCCGGCAGGGCAGTGGCATGGGCGCAACTGATCTTCAACCTGGTGATGACGCTGGCAGTGTTGATCTTGCTGCGCCTTTTTCGGCGTCGCGTGGAACTTTTCGATTCCACTGCCGCTGCATCAACGATCTCGCGTTGAGGTGGGACAGAAGTCCGTCAGCGGCAAAGAACGGCTGAATGTTCCGCGCTGATACTCTCGACTGTATAGCTCCCGGTTGGAAGCTGAAAACTACTCTGCGGATAACCACATAAAACTTGTACTCCGTACGATCTGGCTATCTCGTCCCACAGCCGTTCCAGCCGAACGGCTCCCTCCGTATTGCCGCGCTCCCAAAGCAGGGGAGCACATTCTCCGCAAGCGGCAATACGGGCATTCTCTCCCCGCACACTCTTTGCCGCTCTCGCGATCAGATCGCTTGTGACTTTCGAGAATTGGGCGGGATCAGGCAAATCGTTGACCATGAATGTCGAAAGCGTTTCCGCGTTGTCCAACGCTATGTATCGTCCCTTGGCAATAGCGGCACTCACATCCAGGCCATTCGCGTGCAATCTGTCAAGAAGGCTGTCTCGATGCGCCTGTGTCGCTATGAGGATTGCCGCATTACCGTTCTTGAGAGCCGCCCCAACAAAGTGCGTGAAGCCACCTAACAGAGAACGATCGTCCGGATAGAATCCAACTTCGTGGCGACGGGTGCCCTGTAATCCTTGCTGCCCGCGAGTTTCCAAACCATCGACCATTTCCAATGGGTGGATGGCTGATCTATCGTGGATTTTCGTCAAACCATGACCCGCGAGACTCTTACTCACAAAGGTTTGGCCTCGAAGCACAGCTGCGAGTGCAGCGACTAGATCACGCCCAGCAGCAGCCTTGACGACGTAGCCCCCTGCCCCAGTGTCGAGAGCTGCTTGAACGATATCTGCAGATGATTCTTGACTCACGAACAGGATCTTCGAGTTAGGAGAGAGTTTTCTGATTTGTCTCGCGGCTTCGATTCCGTTCAGACTGGGAAGTCCAATGTCCAGCAAAACCAGGTCTGGTTGTAGTGCCTCCGCGTTCTGAACCGCTTCCCGACCGTCCTCCACTTCACAGATGATTTCCAATTCCGATCTGTTTTGTATCGTCGAAGCGAGGAAACGCCGGAAGGGCGGGTAGTCCTCCGCCACGAGAACGCGGATTGAACGGCCAGGCATGTAGTCTCCTTTTGATTCTCCGATGCCTGAATTTACTGTCGGCTTTCGGGCTTTACGTACAAGCAGAACACGACATATTTCTCGGTTCGTTGCTGGCAAGCAACGGCCCTTTGATTCTCGACCAGCGGTTCGATGACACTGCTGCTCCTGAACGTTGCAAGCTTCGAGTTTCTCCCCAATTTAATCGCTTGAATGCTCTTT
Organism: uncultured Acidobacteriaceae bacterium; assembly: GCA_963788555.1. GTDB lineage: Bacteria > Acidobacteriota > Terriglobia > Terriglobales > Acidobacteriaceae > Sulfotelmatobacter. The sequence goes on from CAWBHM010000011.1 coordinate 436,654, forward strand.
GGAAGAGCTCGGACGAGCCATTCATTTCGGACCTGGAGTGGAGGCAGGGAGGCCATGAATCGAGATTAGGCCGCCCCTGCCTCGTCCAGAGTATGGGGGGAAGGTGTTATCTCTTTCGGGTAATCGGATACCTTATACATCAGCTTCCTGATTGCGCTGCAATATTCAGTGAAATTCTTAGCAAAGCGATACCTTGGAGATATCGATTAGCTGCCTCCTAGCTTTCTCTGTGCTCTTGGGCAACGACGGGCCAATCATTATGATGCAAAAATCAACAGTCATGAACGAGAACCTCAAGTCTACGACCGTTCGTTTCTCGGACGCGGACCTGCATCTCATTGACTGCCTAAAACAAAAACTCGGGCTAGGCATGATTCACATCCTTCGGCTTGCGATTAGGCGCTTGGCTGAAAGTGAGAATCTGCTGCCATCCAACTCTGCTCTCCGTAAGCCTTAATAACAATCAGTGTTCCACCAAGAGTTATCCATGACTTTCCTATATACCGTGCGAAGTCAGGATAGGCGTTGTGATTACGAATGTCGTTGCGAGAGCGCACTGAAGTGGATTAGGGGAACATACGGTCAGAGGGAGAGAAGGCCTTCGGGCGAATGAATGTGAACCATGTTGCGCTCTTTGGTGATTACGCCCGCTCGATTCCAATCGCTTAGTACGCGGCTGGCAGTGAACCGGCTTACATCCGCCAAGGATCCCAGTTGTTCATTCGTGATGTGAACATCGATTCCTTGGGGATGGATCTCGCCGCTTCGGCGGCCAACGTCAATCAAAGCCCGTGCCATGCGATGACTGGCGCTGCCTTGGAATAGGTCGGCGTGTCTGTCGGACACTGAACCCAGGAGCTGAAGAGCAATGAGCAACCCGTTAGTCTTAATGCGGGGATAGCGATCCGACAGTCGAGAAATCTCGTCGTGATTCCAGACGAGCAATTCTCCCGCAAGCACTGCCTCAGCTGTGCCCAAATAGTTCAATGGGTCCGGAAGAAGAGTGGCGAGTCCGAAGGTTTCACCCGGCGTGAAGAGGCGAAGGGTGATTTCCTCCCCTTCGGCTGTTAATCGACTGTATTTGATTCTCCCTCTTAGCACCACGAAGAGGTGTTCCGCCTTATCCCCGCCAGTACAAAGGCGCGTTTTTGGCACGACTTCTAGCGCTCGACCCTGAGCCAAGATGTCCGCTATTTCGGCTGGGCTCAATCCAGCCAGAAGCGGAATGTCGAGATTTCGCAGCGTTTCCCTAGGCACGGACTGTATTCACCTCCCGCGGTGCGTCCGTTCGTGGTAAAGCGGCGCGACGCGTTAACGACTTAAGGCACGTCACGAGATGGATTGGCTTGTAAACATCACGATGACCGGGCCCCACGCGGTCAGCAGAATGTTGCCCACCGCGTATGGCACCGTGTACCCGAGCGCTGGCAGTTTGCTACCGGCCTCATCTTGAATCGCCCGCAGCGCGGCCGTTGCCGTTCCTGCACCCGCGCAGGCGCCGAGCAAAATCACCGGGTTCATTTTCAACACGTAGTGTCCGAAGAGGAGCGCCGTTACATGCGGAGTCAAGGCGACCAGGAAGCCGATAAGGAGTAGGCTTGGGCCCGTGGCGCGCAGAGCCGTGACGAAGCCCGGCCCGGTGTTCAAGCCAATGACGGCAATGAAAACCGCAAGCCCAACGGTGTCGAAGACCCAAAGTGCTGGCTCGGGGATGCGACCGAACGTAGGGCGCACCGATCGAAGCCACCCGAACACGAGCCCCATAATCAGCGCGCCACCACTGGCGGTGAGGCTAAGTGGCACACCGCCGACCTTGACGGACAGCAAGCCGATCAATCCTCCCACGAGGATACCGAGGCCGACGAATACGATGTCCGTCTCACTCGAAGGCCGCTCGATATAGCCCAGGAACTTGCCTACACGCTCCACATGCTGTGTGGCGCCAACGATGCGAAGGAGGTCCCCACGCTGCATGGTCGTCTCCAACGTGAATGGGATTTCTTCCGCACCTCGGATGAGTTTTTCAAGGGCGATGCCGCGCCCGTACTGCTCGGCCAATGCCGGAAGCGCTTGGTCCACAACAGCACGGTTTGTGACGACAACATCGGCGGTGATCACAGGATAGTTCAACAATTCGCGGTCTTCGACTTCGACACCGATCGCAAAACGCTCGCTGAGCAGCACGCGGCGGCGCCCCATTACGCCAACGACGTCGCCTGCGTGCAGTACGGTATCAGGCGTTGCATCGACAAGGTTGGAGTCGCGGCGTATTCGCTCAATAAACACCCGTTCAGGTACAAAGGACGTTTCTATGTCGGCGATCCGGCGATTGGCAAAGACATCGGCAAGGCGATACGCCCGGATGTCCCACTCCCGATAGCCGGAACCATTACCGGACTCGCCCGAAGGCTTCGCGAACATTTTCGCTTCAATCTTCTGGCTCTCCGCTTTCAAATCAACGCCTAGCAGCCTAGGCGCAAGGCTCGAGAGGAACCAGACAACGAAGCCGGTCCCAACGAGGTAGCTCACGGCGTACGCGACAGGGATATTGTTCAGTAGTCGTCGCTTCTCGGTGTCCGGCAGATTAAGCCGAGCGATCGTGTCACCCGCCGTGCCAATGACCGTACTCTCTGTGAAGGCGCCAGCCAAGAGGCCAGCAGCGGTCCCGCAGTCATATCTGAGAACTTTCGCTGCCGCGACCGTCGTCGCTAGGCTCGTCACGCACAAGACTACCGTGAGTGACACTTGCGGCACTGCGTTCTTCTTGAGTCCCCGGAAGAACTGCGGGCCCACCTTGTAGCCCGTCGCAAAGAGGAATAGATCGAAGAACACAGTGCTGACGAGCGGATGGACGTTGATGGCTAGTTGACCAATGAGCACGCCCGCGAGCAGTGTGCCGACGACATTTCCGAGCCTGAACGTACCGAACTTCATACGCCCCAACAGAAATCCGAGAGCGAGCGTCAGGAAGATTGCAAGTTCAGGATTCTGTCTCAGCGCCCAGACGACATTCGCGATCACGCGATCCCCCGAATTGACAGGGACGTTAGCAGCAGAACGCAGATCCTGACGATTGGAATCATCGATCCCCCGCGATCGTTTAGAGTGACGTGGTCAGAAGTCGTTGTCGAACTTAAACGGGCCCAACAGTGCGAATCAATTCGCAATGAGGTAGCCGAAACAACCGGATACTGCCTCCAAATCATTTTTACAAAGCACTGTCGCGTTGCGCGGAACTGGCACAGGTCTATTTCGCTGCGCAAGCGCTGTGCTCAGCGCGAGTATGGAAAGACAGATCGCCACGAAGGAATGTCTCATCACGGCTTTCCCCTCTCCGAGTTGGCTTACGCCGTGACACGACGCTAGGCTTGAGTCGATGTCTATACAACTAGGGGAAACCCTAAGGTGAGATCAGTGACATTCCATCTTTCAGAGAAACAGGACGGGGTGATGAAATCGAATTATTAGGGACTCGACTCAACTCAACGTCTCCGCAACTGTGGAAATCCGGTGCGGAAGCAGCCGCACCGTTCTTGGAAGAAGGGTTCAGGGCAATCCTGGGGATTCGCCCTTCTAGGGATTTCCCTAGTGGCAAGAAAATGCCCAATACCCTATCAATAGGTTTGACAGATGCCTGCAAGCTTAAGAAGAGCGGGTAACACGGCAGTTTGTTGACTCGATCTGTGTTTTTGATCGGGGTTGCTTGCGTGGATGTGCAAAGTGCCAGTGCAACTATCCGATGCGATTTTAACAGCGGAGAAAATCTCCGATTGTCAATCACGATCATAAGCGAAAGATTGCAGGGAGAACCCCCTCGACTTGAAAGAGTCGTGGCACAGGAACAAGAACCAAGGAGAGCGATATGGCTACAGTAGCGACCGAGATACCGTCAACACCCAAAGAGCGCGATTGGACGAAACCACAGGCGATGGCAATTCCGAAAGAGGGATACTTCGAACTTGAGAAAGGACGCTACGGACCAGTCTTTCCCAGGACTCCCGCCTGCTACGGCTTTTCAGTCGTCGCAAAGGTCAAGCCTGGCAGAGAGAAGGCGATCCGCGAATATGGGAAGAATATTGAGGATGCTGTGAGCGCCGATCCCTCCGTACTCGCCCCGTTGAAACTGCACTATCTCCGCTGGATCTTGTTCGACGTCGGCTCGGGATTGCACTTCATGTATCAGGGCATCTTCGACACTGATTTCGATAAGTATCTCGAGGACGCTGTGGCGCTCTTCGTCAAGACCGGCATTACCACGGTCTTCGTAAACCTCGAAGGATGGCCGGAGGACTGGAAGACGAACGTGACGGCGGTCATCAAGTTTTTTCGCGATCATCAGTGCCCGAGTTTCCTGGAATACGGCGAGTATCCCTACGTGAGTGCGGACGAAATCAAGAAGGCCCTCAAGCTGAAGGCGGCCTTTAGCGGCATGCTCGACCTAATGCAGTAGCAAACTATTTTTCAGGCGCGACGGAGAGAGCCGTGGGCATCTTGCAGCAATCGCATGGGATTTTGGGGGATCTGACCGAACGAAGAGAAGAACCAGATTCGCTTGAACTTGACGATATCCAACATTTCCTAATGGCGAGGCCACCTGCGCTGGCAGCGCGCTACGAGTTCTTAACGTTTAAGCGGGCGGCAGGGGGACGCGCGTGGCTGGCCGGCCTGATCGACAAGGTGGGAACCGCGAAGGGAGTAGGGGCTAGCATACTTGACTCCAGATGGGTGACCATCGGGTTGACGTGCAACGGCCTTGGCGCTCTTGGCTTGGCTGATGCAACTTTAGCCACCTTCCCGGAGGAATTTCGTCAGGGGATGGCTGCCCGAGCAGACATTCTTGGACTCACAGGCGCGAACCAGCCGGATCATTGGGCAGACAGACTTGCAAGTCCGAACCTGCACGCCATTGCCATATTGTTCGCCCGCGATGTCGCCGAACGCGAGCGATGCGAGCAGGAACATTCCAACTATCTGAAGCAATGCGACGGAGTCGAAGTTCTATCTGCTCTAGATCTGGAAGCGATCCCACCCTTCGACTACGCGCACGAACACTTCGGCTACCGCGATCGGCTTTCTCAGCCGGTCATCGAGGGAACTGGAGTGGAGCCTACACCCGGCTCAGGCCCACCGATCAAACCAGGTGAATTTTTTCTTGGCTATCCTGACGAAGAAGGTCCTGCCGCCGGAATGCCGCAACCGGAAATTCTTTCTCGCAACGGCAGCTACGTTGCCTATCTGAAAATGGAAGAGCACGTGGGCGCGTTTCGCGATTTCCTCCGAGCCCATGGCGAAACACCGGAACAACAGGAACTGATAGCTGCCAAGCTGATGGGACGATGGCGGAGCGGAGCCCCGCTTGTCCTGGCGCCGGATCAGGACGATCCAACCCTCGGCGCTGATTCTCAGCGCAGCAACGATTTTAACTACGCGAAGATGGACCCTCATGGTTATGGCTGCCCGCTCGGGGCGCACATCCGGCGCATGAACCCGCGCGATACAGCAGTGAACATGAACCGGCGGAAGATGATCCGGCGTGGTGGCACATACGGTCCGCCTCTGCCCGAAGGCGTCCCTGACGACGGCGTAGAGCGAGGGATCGCCGCGTTCGTCGGCTGTGCGAGCCTCGTTCGACAATTTGAATTCGCGATGAATGTGTGGGCCAACGACCCAAACTTTCACGAACTGGGGAATGAGCGCGATCCGATTTTCGGGACACAAGATGGCACCTTTGACATGACCATCCCAAAGCGGCCGATTCGGAAAAAGATCAAAGGCTTGCCAGCTTTCACCACGATCCGAGGCGGGGCCTACTTCTTTTTGCCCGGTATAAAGGCGCTACGTTACCTGGCATCGCCGAGTTGATGGCCTTTGAAACGAAGGTCATTGGAAAACAGAAAGGCAGGCAATCATGAGCTCCATTGCTCAACCGCCGCGTACTTACAACCAGAATCATGCGGCCCGCAAGTACACTCCGGGCAAAAGGCGAATTTCCATCTACTGGACGTGGAGTTACCCCTGGGAAGCCAACCGCGACACTACTGAATTAGACAATCGATTCTCGACCATGACCGAGGTCCGGAGAGTCGCCTGGCCCGCATATGAGGGAGCCGAATGGGATCCGATGCACTTTCTGCAAGGAATTGCAGGGACTCTGGAGTTGTTCCACCGCTCGACGCTCGCGTTTCAGAGCGTCGTGGGTGAAGTCACCGGACATTCGGTTGCCGTATTTCAACGAATCGACCAGGCCGGGTACAAGCTTCCGATCGACGAACGAATCCTGGCGGACACAGACACGCTCATGGTGTTCGGTCTCGATCACCTGGTTTCCGAGCAGGAGGCGGCGTCTGAGGAGATCGAGGCGGTCCGCGAGTGGCTGAAACGAGAAGGAACTTGCCTTCTGCTTGGGCCCCATCACGATGTGGGATTTACAGAAGATCTGACAGCAGCGCCAACTGGAATATACCACCATGGAGATGCGCTCGTCCCTCGCCAGCAGCGCTTCGGACAATACACGCGTTCGATGATGAAAGCACTTGGCGTGCCGGTGCTGAATCAATTCGGACTTCGCCCGGCTCTCGTCAAAGGCACAAAACAAATTGCGCCGCTAACAATCAACAAAGACCTGGATAAGCTTGGCCTGCTCAACGGGGTTACCACTTTTAATTTTCATCCCCACCTGCCGCATTACGCGCTGACCACCGATGACACAAAATCCGTCCACGTGCTTACCCGCCAACCGATTGACCTGGACCGACCGCATCCTTTCACCCAGGCGGGCAATACCGAGTTCAACTCGTTCATCTGGATGCCACCGAACACACAACGCGCCGGAAACATCCTGCTGGCGGACTCCACGATATTTACTACCTTGTTTGGTGGCGTCGAGTCGTTGGAGACCTTCTGGAAGAACGTGGCAACGATGCCACTGGCAAGCGGGATGCACGCCAAGAAAACTCAGGCCGTCGCGTGATCCGAAACTCCGACTACGCAAGCGCTTCCCGGGGAAGGTCGAATGGAGCTCCTGAGTAAGGCAGTCCCGATCACGATGCTCGTCTTTGTGGTTGTAAGTCATGCTGGCGGTTGGTTCGAGTCTCACCGTTGGACAGATTGTGGCTCCTCTGCGCAATGGCAAGCTCGTCTTCTTCGCATTGCTTGCGAATTTTGTGTTGATGCCAGCGGCGGCAGTGGCCATCGCCAAACTTCTCAGGCTTGACCAGTCGCTCGGCATAGCCCTGCTCTTGCTAGGCGCGGCCGCTGGCGCGCCATTCCTTCCGAAGCTGGCGGGGATTGCGAAGGGCAACCTTGCCTTCGCGGTCGGATTGATGGTCCTGCTCATGGTCCTGACAGTGGCCTACATGCCGCTCGTGCTGCCCCTGCTTCTTCAAGGCGTGTCGGTCGATCCGATGAAAATAGCACGCTCACTGCTTCTTCTCATGTTGCTTCCGCTCGGTGTCGGGCTCGCACTGAACGCTCGGTTCGGAAGCATCGCGAAAAGAATTCGCGTAGCCCTTAACCAAATCTCTACTCTCAGTCTTGCACTCTTAATCGGGCTGCTATTGGTGACGAATATTCAAAACGTCATCGATTTGTTCGGAACACGCGGCATTTTGGCGAGCATCCTCTTTCTCTTCTTCGGTGCTGCAATCGGGTGGCTCCTGGGCGGTCCGGCCCTCGGGACGAAGGGCGTGCTGGCATTAGGCACTGCACAGCGCAATATTGCGGCTGCGCTCGTGGTTGGCGGGAAGGACTTCGACGACCCGAAGGTACTCGTCATGATTGTCGTCGTTGCCGTGGTCGGGCTGCTGATTCTAATGCCCCTGGCGCGCGTCTTAGGAACTCGGAGCGCAGAAACTCCGGTTTAGAACACCAAGTTCAGGACTGCAGAGTCTCCCAGCAGATTGGAAGCAACACTGTGCACGTTGATGAGAGCACACTTTGCATTGCGCCTCTTTACTGTGGTTGCCGTCGTTGCAGTTGCTCACTTTGCTTTTGACTCCCGTGCAAGCGCAAGTCAGAGGTGTCTATCCCGTAGGCATGAGTGCAACGAACTCTGGGGTAACACCCGAAGCAGGAATCACCTATTCAAACCTTTTTATTTTTTTCTCGCGTGATGAAGAGAAAGGCGCTCAATGGCGAAATATTGGCTACCGGCCAGAACTCGATCATGATGGATATGAACAGTTTTGTGTGGGTGAGCAAAAAGGAAATTAGTTTCCTGGGCGGAGCGGTATTGTCAGCATCCGCTACGCTTCCAATTGCTAACAACTCGCTTACTTCGGATGTCAATGGTGCCCTCAGCGGCGGTGGCGGATTTGCGGATTCCTATTATCAACCGTTCATTCTCGGCTGGCGCAAGCAGCGCGTTGCCATTCGGGCGATCTATGGGTTTCTGGCGCCGACCGGAAGATTTAGCGCGGGTGCCAACACGAATGTCGGTTCGGGTTACTGGACCTCAGTTGTTTCCAGTGGACAGACGATCTATCTGAATTCGAGCAAAGCCACTGCCTTATCTGCCTTTCAGATGTATGAATTTCACGGCACCCAAGAGGGCACGATGGTCCACCCGGGCCAGACCTTTAACCTCGACTATTCGCTGACCCAGACCCTCAACCTGCAACCTGCCTTGCGCCTTCAACTTGGATTGGTGGGCTACGGCCAGTGGCAGACTACGGATAAATCCGGCCCGAACATTACGGCGGAACAGGCAGCCGCGCGCTACAAAGTTAATGCCCTGGGGTTCGCAGCAAACGAGCTACTACCTGAGCAGAAGGTGAGCGTCGGTGTGAAGTATTTTCATGAATTCGAGTGCCGATCTACCTTTCAGGGGTACACACTCCAGATCTCCGGCACGATTACGTTCTAGGTCGTCGGCGTGACGGGGGATCGCTTGGCATGGAGCTTCATAGAAGTCTTCAGGTTGTGGCTATTGCTTGAAACGCCTCCAGAGCGTCCGCCACGGAGGTGAAGCGGTCAACTCCGCCGAGCCTCGCATCTACTCCTTCGCTACGAAACCGCTCGCGCACCGATGACCGCGCTTCGACAGCGTGAAAACTCTGGCCTTTAGCAGTGAGTTCCTCTGCCAAGTTCGCCAGCATGTGCGCGCCGTGCATGTCCACGTACGGTGCGGCGGAAAGGTCCAATATGACGAGCTTAGGCGACACGTCTTGCTCCCGCACTCGATCCAGGATCGTGTCGTGCACATGGTCCATGTTGAAATATACAAGACCCGACTCAGGCCGGAATATCAGCACGCCGCGAATCAGTTCGTTGTCGGGATTCCGCTCGTAATCGGAAAAGCGCCGGGTGCCCGGAATGCGCCCGAGAAGTGCGACATGCGGGCGTGACGCGCGACGGATCAACAAAACCAGCGAGATGATCGCGCCAATCATCACGCCGCGCAGCAAACCTTGCCCTAGCACGCCGACGATGGCTGCCATCGCGACCACGAACTCAGGGCGGTCGCTCCGCCAGAGCTGCCTGAGGACGGAGACCTTGAAGAGGCCTGCCACCGCCACCAATACCACCGCGGCCAAAACGGGTTGGGGCAGAGCACGAAGCAGGTCCGAGAAGAAGAGCACCACGACTAAGATGATTCCCGCCGCGAAGGCGCCTGACAGCGGCGTGCGCGCGCCGCCACCTTCGTTGACGAGCGACTGCGACATCCCGCCGCTCACCGGGAAACCGCGCCCCAATCCTGCAGCGAGGTTGGAGGCAGCGAGCGCGAGAAACTCCTGGTTGGCGTCCAGTCGCCCGCCATACTTCGCGGCGAAGGTGCGTCCGATCGCGGCCGTTTCCACCGCGCCGAGAAGGAAACATGCGAACGCGAGGGGCAGCAAATCGTTCGCGTCCTTCCAGTGAATCGCTGGGAGGCCGATTGCGGGCAACCCATGCGGTACTTCGCCCAGCAGTTTGACGCCGCGGGCGTCGAGATGAAGCCATCCGGAAGCCACGATCCCGCCCGCTACGACGAACAGCGCCACAGGTTTATTCTTGAGCAAAATCTTACCCAGCACGAGCAGTGCCAGCGCGGCGCATCCAATCGTGAGTGAAGTGATATTGGTCTCGGGCAGGTGCTGGAGGAAATAGCCGGTGTTTTTCCAGAAATTGCCATGCGCCCCGTGAATGCCAAGCAACTTGGGCAACTGTGTACTGGCGAGGAAGAGCGCCACGCCGCACTTGAACCCAACCATCACGCTCTCGGAGATGAAGTTGATGACGGAGCCAGCCTTGACCAGCCAGGCGATGAAGGCGATGAGTGCCACGAGCAAGGCTGTACCCGCAGCCAGCGCGCTAAACCGGGTTGTGTCGCCTCCCGCAATTTCGCCCAGCGAAGCGCCGACGAGCAAGGATATGGCGGATGTAACTGTGATAGCCGTCTGACGGGAACTGCAGAAGAGCCAGAAGACCAGTCCGCCAAACAAGCAGGCGTAAAGCCCAGCTTCAGGAGGCAGGTTGGCCAGCGATGCGTCGCCGAGTGCGGCCGGCAGAAGGTAGGCGCCGAGTGTGATTCCAGCGACAACGTCACCCCGCAACCAGTTTCGATCGTAGCGCCTCATCCACTCGAGGACGGGAAGTGGGGGATTCATAGTGTTTGCTCCGCCAGACCACGATCACTTTATGGATAAACGCCGCAGCTACCCCAGACTCGCCTTGAGAGATCGTCGAAGGAATTCAACATGCGATTGTGTTCAAAAGAACCTTTCCACTTGCATGCGGGAGTCGACGGCCTTCGATGTTCCAGCCCGGAAAAGTTCAACGGACGCCGTGGCGAGGCAAGCCTGTTTCTGCTGGACTCTCTATGTTGCCTGGCGTCGTCGTGGCGCTGGGTCGTGCGTCAAGGGAGAATGACTAATTCCTGCTTGCTGCCGCTACTCATTCCATAAACGGTTCCAGAGGTGAACGCACCCGCGTCGTATTTGTAGCAGCCTGGAGTGCTTGCTTTCGTCGTCACTTGCTTCTTGCCACCTCCCATGATCGGGCCATCTGGGTCAAATGGCGAATCGCTGCCGAAGGAGACCATGAATCCATTGTTCTTGTTCGAACTCATCCACACCACAGTCGTGCCGGCCTTGATGCAGAATAGTTGGTTATTTTTCGCGTCGGGAATCCCGGGCTTTACGTTCGCGGAGTAGGATCCTCTCGTGATGTCAATCGTGCACTGCGCCGAGGTTGAACCGCAAGTGTTGGCCGCATTACACATGCTCTCGGGCTGCGTTTCATCACATGCGTATTTGCTCTTTTTTTGCGCCTGCGCGGCTGCGCAATTCACCAGGACGATGCAAGCTGACAGGAGCAACGAACTCCAAATGTGGAATTGCTTTTGAGTTTTCATAGTCAAGATCCGCATGCCATTGTTCGCGTTCACCCGTTGCAATTTCGGGAGGCGCTGATTCCGCAGCTCAATTCGTGCGCGCGTGGTCAACGCCTGCCATTCCAGAGCGAGCTTCAGTCCCACTCGATGATGTTGACCAGCTTCCACTCATTCTGGTTGAGCTCCCATTGCAACTCGCCTTCCTTATTAATGATGAGCTGCGCGGCAGGAAAAAGAACACCACCGCTCTTGTCCTTCTCTTTGTCGTTTATGTTGATCTCGCCGGCGGTCAGATTGAAACTCTTCGTCTGGCTATCCCAATAGCTTTCGCCAAAAGCAATCTTGCGATTTGTAACAAAACGGATGGTCCGGCCCGTCGGCGTTATGATTTCCCGGATGAAGCTAAGATCGAATCCAAGTGTGCCAGGAATCGTTATCCGGCCGACGCTTTTCATCTTCTCGAGCGCGTTTACCATTCCGTCGTTTTGACCCTTCTGAAAGGCTTGCACCAGGATGTCCCGATCCTCGGGACTCGAGAACTCGTAAATAATGATTTTCACTCCGAAGTTTCTTCCGAGCTGAGTGCTTGAGCCAAAGGCTGTAGCGTCGATGGTTTCGGAGCTCTTCCGTTGACCAAAGGCGGGAATGCCAGCAATTATGAGCAGACCAAGCAGAAGTGCGATTCCAGTCGCGAAGCGCGGAGTCTTCGAGTTAGCGTGCATCTGTTTTCTCTCCTCTGGTGCTGCCTGTCTGGCAATGTATCTCGCAACCAGGTCCATTGGAAAGGATCGTACACTCTGGCGAAACGAAGAATAACTAGGGATATCCCTAGTTGTCGGTGGGAGAGTGCGCGTCCGAAAATCCAAACTCGAACAGGTGCTCGTTTCCTGTTTCCACGCCCATTAGGGAGGTTAACGCGAGTCCTAGCGCGGGCTGCACCGATGGGAAGTGCAGCCACGAGATCCTACGAAGGTTCGTCTACCCTCTGGCACATTCAAATAGTTGAAAGCAGCTTTGACGGTGACTGCTCACGCTCGTTTCGGCGTGAATCAAGTCGAGAATGAGTGCGGACGAATGACCCCGCCAGCGGCTACCAAGAAACGAGTTCCGATGACCTCTGAAATGTTCCCCTTTTCGCGACAGACGCAGGCCGTTGATTTGATAGAGGTGGTTCTATGAGAGAGAGAGTCTTAAATCCGAGTGTATTTTTCGCTTTGCTTACTTTAGCGAGCCTAGGTTTTGCTCAGGCAGGAGAGAGGAACCTGAAGCTCTTTGTGCATGGCCTACCCGGGCAGATGGCAGTCCTTCAGGTGAACGGCAGGTCCTACGTGGACGTGCAGGACTTGGCGCGATTCATCAATGGTTCTGTCGTCTTCAGAGGGAACGAGATTACATTAACGCTTCCTTCATCTTCTCAGTCCGTGTCGGCCGCGACTGACAGCGCCAGTCGGCCTGGAATTTCTGCGTTCTCGAAAGAATTCATGAAAGCGGGTATCGAAGAAATGAGCGTTATCAGGGAATGGCGCAGCGCTCTGGTGAATGCCGTACAAAGCGGATATGGGGTGACGGACGCATTCGTCGCTGGTTATCAAAGCCAGGCCAGCACGAACCTTCGACTGGCGTTCGTTGCCATTTCGACCGATGCGGATCGCAGTGCTTACAACTTACTCAGCAATGAGTTCGATAGCATTCAAAAGTTGAGCAACAAGATCCTTGCTGCTCGAAAAAACATGAACTACGTTCCGACCGATGCACTCAAGGGCGATGCTTTGGACCAGAAAATCCTGAACTGCGCACGCTCTCTGGCGTCCATGGCTGCCAACGGACAATTTCTGGACGACGGCTCTTGCAACTGAACGGCGAGTGATCATGGCTGATCTATCACGAACCGCCTGGCCAAGGTCGCCGTGAGATTTAGTCCCTAAAAAAGAGGCAGCGAATCCTGGATCACTCTTGCTTCCATCTCCTCGAAGAAACTCGATAAGGATGTCCCATGGCCTCGTATGAGCACGTTAGGGGTTTCCCTAGTTGTCGTTGCTGTACCAGGGGCCTATATAAGGAAGGACGATGCTGTTCACCGATTGTGGACGGGGTAGACTGTCGCAGCAGCGCCGGCTATGTTCAAGTCCCATGCATAGAACGCTGCGCCTATGGCGCAGTGAAAGCCTGGACAGCTTACTGCATTGCGAGTGAGGAGATCCCAGAAGAACGCCGGGTCGATCTCGATACGACGATCGCCGCAACGGACTTAACGGCGAGGGAAATGAACGCGAAATACAAAGAGACGTCGGAAGGCGGTCTGGCCGTCTCCCTCGTACTTTGCTAGTTTGCGGTGACGCTGGAGCAGGGCACGCTGACTCATCGTGGTGAATATGTCGATCGCATCTGTATCTTCACCTCCCAGTAGCGTCACGGGAGCACGCACGAGCCTCAGGTTGGCGACGGTCTCATGGCTGCTGGTAGCGATTTATTACTTCTACCAGTACGCACTCCGCTCAGCGCCATCCGTGATGGTCCCGCAGTTGACGGAGACGTTCGGGCTCAGCGCGCTAGGCATGGCTTCACTGATCGGGCTTTTCTACTACGGATACTCTCCGTTCAGTCTGGCCGCAGGGGCCGCCATGGATCGACTGGGACCGAAGAAGGTGCTTCCCGCCGCCGCCGCTGTCGTCGGCATTGGGGCCCTGCTATTCGGTTCGGGCAACAGAGAAGCGGCGAGCATCGGAAGGCTTTTGCAGGGGGCAGGGGGAGTTTTCGCCCTAGTCGGGGCGGTTTATATCGCCACGAAGAACTTCCCGGCGTCTCGAGCGGCAACATTGATTGGCGCAACACAGATGTTTGGAATGGCCGGCGGGTCGGCCGGGCAATTCGCAGTGGGTCCCCTGATCGGTGGCGGCATGTCATGGAAGACTTTTTGGATTGCGATGGGCTTCGTCGGCCTGGCAATCGGTGCGCTTCTCTTTTTTCTGTTGCCTAGCGAACCGGAGGCGGAAGAACCTGTTGGCAGTCTGAAGGCCACCATTGAGGCCTTCTTCACTGTATTCAAGAATCCGCAATCGATTTTGTGTGGCTTGATCGCGGGGTTTCTCTTTATTCCGACAACGATCTTCGACATGATTTGGGGCGTGCGTTATCTGCAGGAAGCGCACGGATTTAGCTATTCCTCGGCAGTAATGCGATCGGCGACCGTTCCACTCGGATGGATCATTGGGTGCCCGCTCTTGGGATTTATTTCGGACCGCATCGGTAGACGGAAGCCAGTGATCATCGGAGGCGCGGTCGTGCTTCTCGCCAGCTTGGCTTGGATCCTCTTCGGACCGACCGATGTATTTCCTCCTTACGTGGTTGGTCTTGTGGCTGGGTTGGCATCCGGCGCGGCCATGCTGCCATATACCGTCATTAAGGAAGTCAATCCGCCGCAATATGGCGGCACCGCCACGGGCGTGATTAATTTCCTGAACTTCACTTTCAGCGCACTGCTGGGGCCGGTCTTTGGCTGGCTTCTTCAACACGTGTCCGCTCGTGCCCAGCAGCGTGAACTGGCTCATTACCAAGCGACGTTTCTGCCCCTTCTGTTCGGCGTTGGGGCCGCCATTGTGCTTTCTTTCCTCCTAAAAGAAACCGGACCGGCAGGGCAACACAATCTTCGGAACTCGTGAGGTGGGCAATGATCGTAGAAACTGGAACAGGCAAGTACGAGCTATTACTCGAGAGATGCACAAATCTGGAGCCGATTCCAACCGCGGTAGCACACCCTTGTGATGCTTCCTCACTTTCTGGAGCGGTAGAGGCGGCAGAACTAGGATTGATCGTGCCGATTCTGGTTGGCCCGTTGGCCAAGATCACCGAAACCGCGAAGACGCTGGGAATCGATCTAGACCGGTTTCGAACGGTCGACGCTCCACACAGTCAGTCCTCCGCAACAAAAGCGGTGGCGTTGATCCGCGAAGGTTCCGCAGAAATCCTGATGAAGGGCAGCTTGCATACCGACGAGTTAATGTCGGCGATTGTTGCTCGCGACGGAGGTTTGCGCACCGGCCGTCGTATCAGTCACGCGTTCATCATGGACGTGCCGACTTACCACAAGGTGCTGATCGTTACGGATGGCGCGATCAACATTGCCCCAGTGCTGGAAGACAAAGTCGACATCTGTCAGAACGCTATTGATCTTGCTATCGCGCTTGGCCGCGAAAGACCCAAGGTGGCGATTCTGGCGGCAGTCGAAACGGTAACTTCAAAGATGCCGGCGACCATTGATGCTGCGGCCCTTTGCAAGATGGCGGAACGCGGCCAGATCACTGGCGCCATTCTCGACGGGCCTCTCGCCTTCGATAACGCCATCAGCGAACAAGCTGCTGCTACGAAAGGCATTCACTCCACTGTGGCTGGCGATCCGGACATACTCCTCGCTCCTGATCTCGAAGCCGGCAACATCCTGGCGAAGCAGCTTACTTTCCTTGCCAAGGCCGACAGTGCGGGCATGGTTCTAGGGGCGAGAGTGCCAGTCGTTCTAACCAGTCGGGCCGACAGTGTGCGATCCCGGATCGCCAGCTGCGCAGTTGCCATGTTGGTAGCTCACGCCCGGCGAATAGGGCACCGAGGGTAAGCCGTGGCAGCCGACTTTGCTCTCGTGCTCAACGCCGGGTCCTCCAGCTTGAAGTTTTGCGTGTTCCGACGGCCAAAGGGATTGCGATGGGAACTCGACGCAAAGGGACAGATTGAGGGAATCGGGACGGCACCTCGATTATCGGCAAAAGATGGCAGTGGCGAGCGGATCGCAGACGAGAATTTGGGTGCGGAAGTAAAGGATGGCCGCAAGGCAGTCGACGCGCTCGCGGCTTGGCTGCACTCCAAATATGCTGGCGGCAAAGTGTTGGCGGTCGGCCATCGCGTCGTGCACGGTGGCGCACACTTTACTGGACCGACGGTCGTTGATCGGCAGGTTCTGGCGCAACTATACCAACTAATTCCTCTTGCGCCGTTACATCAACCTTACAATCTGGCGGCCATTGAGGAAGTCTTTGAACGGCTGCCAGGCGTCCCGCAAGTTGCATGCTTCGATACGAGCTTTCATTGCGGGCATTCGGCAGTCGCAGCCCTCGTGCCTCTACCCAGAGATCTCTGCAAATCGGGGCTGCGGCGATATGGATTTCACGGCTTATCTTACGAATACGTCGCTTCCGTCTTACCGGAAGTCGCGCCGGAGATTGCGCAGGGACGCGTGATCGTTGCCCATCTCGGGAGTGGCGCCAGTCTCTGTGCACTGAGGGAAGGGAAGAGCATCGACAGCAGTTTGGGCTTCACGGCGCTGGATGGACTGTGTATGGGTACACGGCCGGGTGCTCTTGATCCGGGTGTCGTTCTGTACCTGTTTCAGGGCCTGGGTCTCTCTGTTAAAGAGGTCGAGGCTTTGCTCTACAAGAAATCGGGTTTGCTCGGGATTTCCGGTATCAGTAATGACATGCGCGACCTGCTTGCCGCGAATGAACCAGACGCAAAAATAGCGGTGGATTATTTTGTTTACCGCGCTGCGAAGGAGATCGGTGCGCTCGTCGCGGTATTGGGGGGCATCGATGGATTGGTATTCACCGCAGGGATCGGCGAAAATTCGCCAGAAATTCGGCGACGAATCTGTGAATCTGCGGCGTGGCTCGGGTTGGAGCTCGACGCAGAAGCTAACTTGGGCAGAGGTCCGCGCATCTCCACTGCGAAAAGCAAGGTTTCGACCTGGGTCATACCTACGAACGAAGAGATCATGATCGCGCGGCATACCGGATCCCTGCTCGGCTTGAGATGAATCAGCATCGTTGAACATCAAGGAGCATCACCATGGCTACGATTGCATCGGAAGATTTGGCCCGCGTGAACACGATTTCTGCCTGGACGGGTTTTAGGCCGGGTCTTTGGGAGAGAGAAATCAATGTTCGTGATTTTATCCAGCAAAACTATGAACCCTACGAAGGGGATGGCTCTTTTCTGGCTTCCGCGACCGAACGCACAAAGAAACTGTGGGCTGGGTTGAACGAACTTTTTGTGGAAGAGCGCAAGAAAGGCGTGCTCGATGTCTCTCAAGTTCCCAGTTCAATTACGTCGCATGCTCCCGGCTACATCGATCGCCCGAATGAGATCATTGTTGGTCTTCAGACTGAAGCGCCACTTAAGCGGGCCATCATGCCAAACGGTGGCTTACGCATGGTCCTGAGCGCTCTCAAGGCGTACGGGTATGATCCCGATCCTAAAGTCGTCGAAACTTTTTCGAAGTACCGCAAGACACACAACGAAGCAGTGTTCGATGCGTACACTGCTGACGTAAGGCGGTGTCGTAGCTCTCACATCCTGACCGGCCTCCCAGACTCCTACGGTCGCGGACGCATTATTGGTGACTACCGGCGAGTCGCGTTGTACGGTGTATCCCGCCTCATCGAGCAAAAGAAGGCGGAAAAGGCCAGCCTTGATTCGGCATTGTCAACGGAAGACATCATTCGCGACCGCGAAGAACTGAGCGAACAGATAAGGGCCCTCAAGGAATTGCAGATGATGGCCTCTGCCTACGGGTTCGACATCTCCGGCCCGGCTCGTAATGCAGTCGAGGCGGTGCAATGGCTCTACCTCGCCTACCTCGGGGCCGTTAAGGAACAAAACGGTGCTGCGATGTCGCTTGGAAGGACATCGACTTTTCTCGACATCTACTTTGAGCGAGACCTCGCGGCTGGAACCATGACCGAGCAGCAGGCGCAGGAGATCATCGATGATTTTGTCATTAAGCTGAGGATCGTTCGATTCTTGAGGACGCCGGAATACGATGAGCTCTTTGCCGGCGATCCGACCTGGATTACCGAATCCATTGGCGGTGTCGGGGATGATGGTCGCCCCCTGGTAACCAAGACGAGTTTCCGGTTCCTTCAGACGCTTTACAATCTCGGCCCCGCTCCGGAACCGAATCTAACGATCTGGTATTCGCCCCGGCTGCCCGACGGATTCCGCAATTTTGCGGCGAAGGTCGCGATCGATACAAGTTCGATTCAATTTGAAAGTGACGAGATGATGCGCCGTGCATTGGGAGATGACGGAGCCATTGCTTGCTGCGTATCACCCATGCTTCTGGGCAAACAGATGCAGTTCTTCGGAGCGCGAGCCAACCTCGCCAAGTGCCTCCTCTATGCAATCAATGGCGGCCGGGACGAAATTAGCGGGGAGCAGGTGGGCCCGACAGGTGGCGTCACCGGAGAATTCCTGGACTTCAACGAAGTAATCGATAAGTTCGACAAAATGATGGAGTGGCTCGCAGGGGTGTACGTTAACGCGATGAACATCATTCACTACATGCACGACAAGTACGCTTACGAGCGCCTTGAGATGGCGCTGCACGACTACGCGCCTTTACGGACGATGGCCTTTGGCATGGCGGGCATGTCTGTCGTTGCCGACAGCCTTTCGGCAATACGTTTCGCAAAAGTTCGAGTCATACGCGACGCTACCGGCCTCGCGGTTGACTATCACACCGAAGGCGAGTTTCCCCAGTTTGGAAACAACGATAATCGGGTTGACCAACTCGCCTCCTGGGTCGTCAGTACATTCATGGGCAAGCTGAAAAAATATCCAACCTATCGCAATGCGGTTCACACGCAATCGATTTTGACAATCACTTCGAACGTGGTCTACGGCAAGAGCACTGGCAATACACCCGATGGAAGACGCCTCGGCGAGCCATTTGCTCCTGGCGCCAATCCGATGCATGGGCGCGACACGCATGGCATTCACGCTTCGGCTGCTTCGGTCGCCAAAATTCCGTATCGCGATGCGGCCGACGGCATTTCACTGACGGCTTCGCTTGTGCCGGAGGGTCTCGGGAGAGTTGCCAAAGATCGGATCACGAACTTGACCAGTGTTCTTGACGCGTTCTTCAGCGTCACGGGCTTTCATATGAACGTAAATGTGTTGGACCGCGAAATGCTCTTGGATGCAATGGACCATCCAGAGAAATATCCGAACCTGACAATTCGGGTTTCGGGATACGCCGTTAACTTCGTCCGTCTAACTCGCGAGCAGCAGATGGATGTGATCAATCGCACATTCCATGGAAAGCAGGCGACGCTGTGAATCAACCACATCGTGCTTTCTCCTTGGAAGCGAAGAGCCCGTTTGAAATACGGGTTAATCTGGGTGCGGGGATGCCGGACTCGGATGTGCGCAGTGCTCTCGCTACCGGAGAGATGGGATTCCTTCATTCCTTCACTACCGGTTCAACTGTCGACGGACCAGGGGTGCGCGTAGTTGCCTGGACGACCGGTTGCCAATGGCGATGCCTGTACTGCCATAACCCCGACACATGGAATATGAGCAACGGCATTCCAGTTACATTGGCACGCGCAACCGAGCAGTTAGGGAAATATCGTCACGGGTTGAGAGTCATGTCCGGTGGGTTCACATTGAGCGGTGGCGAGCCTCTTTTACAGGATCGTTTTGCGGTCAAACTGCTGGCCGCTGCGAAGGCAATGGGGATCCATACGGCGTTAGATACCAACGGCGGTCTGGGAGACCGCCTTTCCAATGCAGACTTGGAACACATTGACCTCGTGCTGCTCGATCTCAAGAGCTGGAACCCAGAACTCCACCTTCGCGTTACAGGCAGGGAGGTCGGACCAGTTCTGGATTTTGCCCGGCGGTTAGCTGATCGCAAAATACCGCTCTGGGTGCGCTTCGTGCTGGTTCCTGGACTCACCGACGATGTTGAGAACGTTGCGCAGATTGCGAAGTTTTCCGCCAACTTGGGAAACGTTCAACGAGTCGACGTCCTGCCCTTCCATCAAATGGGGCGCTTCAAGTGGAATCAGCTTGGACTCAACTATACCCTCCACGATGTTCAGCCTCCGACTCTCGAAGAGGTGGAACGCGTCTGCGCGCAGTTTCGAGTAGTTGGGCTCAACGTAAATTGATTGACGCACAACGCAGACCTTATGCGTCCTCATCGAGGCTGAGCGTTCCATCCTTATTTAGATTAGTTGTCAGGACTGGGTAGGTTGCATCGCCGCATCCCTTACGGGTGTTGTGGTGGGCTCGACGCGGTCTTGTTAAGCCATTCGGCGTCGCTCAGTTTCCATCCGCCACCCAACGCCTTGTAAAGGTCAACCAGCGCAGTCTTGCGATCCAGGTCATATATCACAAGGGCTGTCTGCGCCGGGAACAGGTTCAGCTTGGCATCAAGCACTTCAAAATAGCTCGCGAGTCCGCTATCGTAGCGCAAGTCCGAGAGCCGGACTGAATCCTGATAGGAAGCTACAGAACGACTCTGTTCCTTGAGAGACTGCGCAAGCTTCTGATGCGCGGCGAGCGCGGTGGAGACCTCGCCAAAGGCCTGCGTAACCGACTTCACGTAGAAAAATTGCGCCTCGTCACGTTGAGCCAGCGATGCGCGATACTGGCTTTTGATACGCCCCCCTGCGAACAGCGGTCCGGCTAAACCGGCACCTGCGGTCCACTGCGTGCCGGAACTGACCAGGCCCGAAAGTTGAGGGCTCACACCGCCCAGCAATCCCGTCAGATTGAGCACAGGAAAGAAGTTAGCCTTGGCAACACCTACCGAGGCGTTGGCGGCAATGAGCTCTTGCTCTGCTTGTCGCAGATCCGGCCGCCGCTCCAGCAGTGTCGAGGGTAGCCCGGACGGGACTATGTCCAAGTCATTCTGGTCTGCGAGCGCATTGCCACGCTGGATCGGTCCGGGGTTCTTACCAAGCAACAAACTGATCTGATTCTCTTTCGCGGTGATCTGCCTTTCGAGATCCGGGATTTGCGCTACGACGTTGGCCAATGCTGCTTCGGCGCGCGACGTTTCCAGGCCTGATGCTTCTCCGCCCTTCTCTTTTTTACCAAAGAGATCGTAGCTTTCCTGGAAGCTCTGGCCCGTTTCCCTCGTGATCTCGAGTTGAGCGTCGAGCGCCCGCAGTTCGAAATAAGCCTGCGCCACGTCCGCGACCAAGCTCAACCAGACTCCGCGCTGCACCTCCTCGGAAGAAAAAAACAGGGCTTTTTGTTGCTCATTCAACTTGCGGATGCGGCCCCACAAGTCCAGTTCCCAGGAGAGGTTGAAGTTGTACCCGTAATAGGTATGATTCGGTACGAGGTTCGATCGCGCTCCTGCAATATTGCCCTCGTACCCGATCTGGGGGTAGTACTCCGACTTCGCTATGCCTGCCTGTGCCCGCGCCTCTTCGACACGGGATGCGGCTATCGCCACGTCGTAGTTGTTCTTCAAAGCCTCGCGGATCAGATCCTGCAGAACCGGATCCTTGAAGAGTTCCCACCAGGGCGCGTCCGCGAGCGAAACCGCCTGGGGATTGGCTTCCGTGTAGAACTTGTCGGGAGGTTGAATCACGGGACGCTTGTACTTCGGTCCCACCACGCAGCCCCCGAGACCCAGGACCAAGACAGCCACACAAATGATCTTCCGCATCAGTGTGCCCCCCCCTCCGCGGGTGCGGCGTGAGGCACTTCTAGGGCGGTCTTTTTCTTCTTGCTGGCGATTCGCTCTACCAGAACGAACAACACGGGCACGAGGAAGACGCCCAGCACGGTCGCCGCCGACATACCGACGATCACGGAAGTCCCCAGTACCTTGCGGCCGATGGCGCCTGCGCCTTTCGCCGTCCAGAGTGGGACGCAACCCAGAATGAATGCGAATGAAGTCATCAGAATCGGCCGCAATCGGAGGCGCGCTCCCTCCAGGGCGGCGTCCACAAAGTCTTTCCCCTTCTTGCGCTCCAAGACGGCAAACTCAACGATCAGGATGGCGTTCTTCGCGGTGAGCCCAATCAGCATAACCAGTCCGATCTGAGCAAAGATGTTGTTGTCGAACCTGCGCAACATCAGTCCGCCAAAGGCGCCAAACACCGCTACGGGCGTAGAGAGCAGTACACTGAACGGCAGAGACCAGCTTTCATAGAGTGCAGCCAGGATCAGAAAGACAAACACGAGCGACATCCCGAAAACGGCTGCTTGTCCGCCGGCGGCCTTTTTTTCCTGGTACGACATATCGCTCCACGCATAACCCATATTGCTGGGCAATATTTGTGCGGTGACTTCTTCCATAGCGGCCATCGCTTGTCCGGAGCTGTATCCGCGGGCGGGAGAACCATTGATCTGGATGCTGCGGTATAAGTTGAAGCGGTTGGTATATTCAGGCCCGGAAACACGCCGAATCGTAACGAGCGAGCCCAAGGGCGTCATCTCGCCCTTAGAATTGCGGACGTAGAAGTTGTTGATTTGGTCAGAGCTGTTTCGGTATTGGGGTTCTGCCTGCAGATAGACCTTCCACTGCCGGCCAAATCGATTGAACTGATTAACGTAGGCACCGCCCAGAAAGGATTGGAGCGTCTGGTACACGTCGGCGAATTGCAGCCCTTGTTTCAGGACGCGGTCCTGATCGACGTCGATGTAGAGCTGTGGGACAGAAGGCCGAAAGGTGCTGACCAGTGAGGCCAACTCTGGGCGCTTGCGCGCAGCCTGGGTCAGTTTATCCAGGTTATCAAACAGCTGTTCAACGGTTCCGCCGGTACGATCCTGCAACATGAAGGTGAAGCCGCCGGCTGTGCCCAGTCCTGGAATCGCGGGCGGACCGAAGGCGAATCCAACGGCCTCTGGAATCTCCTTGGCCATCCTCAAGTTCAACGCCCGCATGAGTCCGGCCGCCGACAATTCGTCGCTGTGGCGCTCCTCCCAGGGATCAAGCTGCAGAAAGTAAAAACCGGTGTAGGAAGCGGACGTATTTGATAGCAGACTGAAGCCCGCGATCGCGTCGTAACCCTGAATCCCGTGGGTGTGCGCGAGGATGTCATCCATCTTGCGCATGACCGCATCGGTGCGTTGCAGGGAAGCGGCATCCGGCAGTTGCAGTTGCACGAAGGCGTAACCCTGATCCTCTTCAGGGATGAAGCTCTTAGGTAAGCTCTTGCCCATCAGTCCGGCTACCACCGTCAAGCCCAGCAGGAGCAGCATCGCGATGGCCGTTCGGCGAATCAGAACATGGCTCCACGAAACGTAGTGGCCAGTTATTCTTTCGAAACTGCGGTTGAACCAGTCGAAGAATCGCCCCAGCGGGCCTTTGGCTTTCTTGCGAGGTCGAAGTAACATGGCCGACAAAGCTGGAGAAAGAGTCAACGCATTGAAGGCAGAGATCAGTACCGAGATCGCGATGGTAACCGCGAACTGCTGGTTGAGTAGTCCGGAAATGCCGCCCATGAAGGCCATGGGCACAAAAACCGAGGAGAGAATGAGGGCGATTCCGATCACCGGGCTGGTTACTTCCTCCATCGCCTTGACTGTCGCCTCTTTAGGCGCCATGCCATGCTCGATGTTGTGTTCGACGGCCTCGACCACGACGATTGCATCATCTACGACCAGGCCGATCGCAAGGATCAGCCCGAACAGAGAGAGTGTGTTGATGGAGAAACCCAGCATCGGGAAAATAGCGAAGGTTCCGATAAGAGAGACCGGGACGGCGATGAGGGGGATGAGCGTCGCGCGCCAACCCTGCAGGAAGAGAAACACCACGATGATGACCAGGACAATCGCTTCCCCCAAAGTCGTCACGATTTCTTTCATGCCCTCAGTGATGGGCAAGGTCGTGTCCATGGAAACTTTGTACTCAAGACCCTGCGGGAATCGCGACTTGAGTTCGTCCATCTGGATCTTGACTTGATTGGCCACGGCCAAGGCGTTTGAACCAGGTGCCTGATACACCGCGATAATCACTGCCGGCTTGCCGTTAAAGCGTCCAATCTGCTGGTAAACCAGGGAGCCAAGTTCGATGCGTGCGACGTCTTTCAATCGCACGACGGAGCCGTCCGTGTTCTGGCGCACGATGACGTTGCCGAACTCTTCCGCATTGATCAGGCGGCCGGGGGCGCGCACCGAGTAGGTGAACTGCTGCCCTTTTGGTGCGGGCTCGCCTCCGATCTGACCCGCTGGGTTTACGGCGCTCTGTTGTTGCACCGCATTGTTCAAGTCCGAGACGGTGAGACCCAGCTTCGTGAGTTGATCGGGTTTCACCCATATGCGCATGGCGTAGTCGGCAGTGCCGAAGTTCGTCACTTGGCCAACGCCAGGCACACGAAGCAACGCGTCGTTGATATTGATGGTCGCGTAGTTTCCCAGGAACTGACTGTCGAAAGTGCCATTGGGTGAGTAGACCGACAGAACCAGCAAGGGAAGTCCCATCGACTTCTTTACCGTCACCCCATACTGATTGACCGAAGTGGGAAGGTTCGGGCTAGCTTGCGAAACCCGGTTCTGCGTGTTCACCTGATCGATGTCGACATTGGTGCCGACATCGTAGGTCACTTTCAATGTCATGGTTCCATCGTTGGCATTGGTGGACATCATATAAATCATGTTGTCCACGCCGTTCATCTGCTGCTCGAGAGGCGTTGCGACCGACTGTTCAATCGTGAGTGCATCGGCGCCGGTGTAGGTGGAAGTAACGTTGACCTGAGGGGGGACGATGTCGGGCAACATCGCTGTTGGCAACTTCGTCATTGCGACGAGCCCTGCAATCACGGTGAGAATGGCAATCACGATGGCGACGATGGGGCGGTTGATGAAGAACTTGGCCATGTCTACTCTCCGCCGTGGACTGCGTTTGCCTGGGTGTCCTTAAATTCACTGGGGGCAACGGTCATGCCATCGCGAAGGCGCTGCAAGCCATCCACAACAACTTTGTCTCCGAGTTGCAAACCGGTTTCGATCACCCACATGTCGCCAAGCTGAGGCCCGGTTTTCACAGCACGAATCGTGACCTTGTTCTCGGAGTCAACGACTCCGACCTGGTAGATTCCCTGCAACTCTGCAATGGCCCTCTGCGGAATCAACAAGGCATTCTTTCTTACTTCGGTCTTCGAGCGTATGCGGGCGTACTGACCTGGGCGCAGAACATTCGTGGGATTCGGAAACTCTGCACGGACTTGAATCGTACCGGTTCGCGAGTCTATTTCTCGATTCACCAGAAGCGAGTGACCCCTTCTTGGGTAAACAGTACCGTCCCCCAGAATCAGCTCCAGGTCTGCTCCGCGTCCGGTTTTGTCGCGAGCGAAACGCAGGTAGTCCTGCTCCGCGATACTGAAATCGACATAGATTGGATCCACGGCTGATACCGTTGCCATAATCGTGTTCGGCGTCATGAGATCGCCAACCCCAACCTTGGCAATTCCTGGAATTCCTGAGATGGGAGATACGACCGTTGCCCAAGTAAGGTTGAGCTTGGCGTTGTCCAATACGGCTTGAGCTGCGGAGACCTGCGCTGTAGCGGCACGCTGTCTGCTGGTTGCTTTGTCGAGTTCGGCCTGGCTCACCGCTTTCTGCTGGACTAGCGGCGTATAACGCTTCACATCAATCTGTGCTTGTGCCAAGGCTGAGTTGGCTTCCTCAAGTTGTCCTTGCGCCTGTTGGACCGCAGCTTGAGACTGGCGATCATCCAACTGGAACATCGCCTGTCCCTTCTTTACGAAAGAGCCTTCGTTGTAGAGTTTGCTCAGCAGGAACCCTTCGACCTTCGGCCGAATCTCGGCATCGATATTGCCAGCCATGGTTCCCACCCACTCTTGGTAGACGGGCACATCCTTCTGCAGAACGGTGAATACGGTGACTCCGGGTGGAGGTGGGGCTGCCTTCGGTTTATCGGAAGAACAACCACAAAGAACCACGGCTGGCAATAAGAAGCTCCAGAGCCGGGAGTAGATTCTTAGATCTCGCCACACGACCTGCCTCCTCGACGCACGCAAACTGTTCGGACTCAGGCAGAATGAGCGGCGTGCTTCTTCCACTGACAGGCGACTGATCGCCTGAGTCGCGATAAGAAAACATACTCTCTGGTCAGATCAGCAAAGGTCACTAGTGGACTTGCAATCTCAGCGCGATCTGCAGGTCTCGGAATAATCTCGGACGGCTTGATGCTACGAAGGGCTACCACGTATCACAACTGGGGAAATCCCTAGGCGCGCAAGACTTCGTGGAACACGGCAACGTGCAGGCCGAAGCTACACCACGAAGTTGCAAACTGTTCTACCTCTGCCTCGTAGCGAGCAGGCATCGCAAGCACCGGGCGCAGTTTGGCATTCCTGGTTCAAGACTGGCTCCTTAAATCTTGAGGCCGGAGAAACTCAGTACTTTTCAGGAATGAAACGTCTTGGTTTCAAAGGTGTCTGATCGTCGTATTCCCCCTGCGTCTTTCGCAGCGGTAACACCACTTTCTCCCTTGGAACTTTTCCGTAATGAATCAGGCTCAAGAAGTGTGAAATGCAGTTGAGCCTCGCAGTCTTCTTGTCGTCAGAGCGCACGATATACCAGGGAGCATGCTTGGTGTCCGTCGCCTTCATCATCAGGTCCCGAGCGTGGGAGTATTCGTACCAGCGGCGGTAAGATTCCAAGTCCATCGGGCTCAGTTTCCACTGGCGAAGTGGATCTTTAATCCGCGACTCGAATCGTCGTTCTTGCTCTTTCTGCCCTACCTCCAACCAGTACTTGATAAGGATTGCTCCACCATCCACCATGTACTTCTCTATGGCCGGACAAAGCTCGAGAAAACGACGGTGCTGTTCCTTGCTGCAGAACCCCATCACATACTCAACTCCGGCGCGGTTGTACCAACTCCGGTCAAAAATCACGATCTCGCCGGCCGCGGGAAAGTTCTGCAGATAACGCTGCATATACATTTGACCCTTTTCGCGGTCCGAGGGCGCTGGTAAGGCCACGACTCGAAAGACGCGTGGGCTGACGCGTTCTGTCAGTGCTCGAATCGTGCCGCCCTTGCCGGCGGCGTCTCGGCCTTCAAACACGACAATGATACGCAGGCCCCGGTATTTCACCCACTCCTGCAGTTTGCACAATTCACCCTGGAGTCGGCGAAGTTCCGCTTCGTACTGCTTGCGCCCCAAATCTTTCTTCTCGTTTTTCTTCCTTTGCTTGTCAGCCATTGCGAGTCACTCTCACTTTCAGCGTTGGACATCCGATATGTCGGTCGGGTCTTCTCGGGCGGATTGTGGGTCTCGATCCAGTGGCGCCACAGTGGCCTTGAGTTGTCCACCAAGATTCTGAATGAGTATGTCTGCGCTAATCAGAAGTACCCATGCCGGAAACACGAAAGGAATCCATTGGATCGTTCCAACGCCTAGTAGGAGCGTGATGGCCAAAGCGAATCCAAGGAAGGGAATCCATCGTCGTACGATTCCGGTCCGCACCAGGATCGTTGAGGTCGAGAACATGAAGACGCCCGCCATTTTGAGTCCGTATGTGTTCATGGCGATGTAAATCTGAGCACGCGCCAGCTCGTAAGTACCAGTCTGCGTGCCAATTTCTGGTGTGCCTTGTAGAGTTCGGATTAGTCCGCCCGCCATAGCTCCCGAAGTAAAGGTCATCGCCAAATACAACAATCCACTTCCCAGAAAAACCGTGGCAAAGAATCGATCCTCAAGCACACCCAAACGATCGCGAACTACAGCGATAAACCACAAAAAGGCAACGCCGGCGAAGGGCAGCATGTTCAGAGCAAGCGAGACAGTAGTCGCATGCCCGACAACCTCCATCGCGCCGTATTTAGGGATGGCAGGTATCGACGACCAGATCAGGAACTGGCTGCTGATGAGCAGCACCGAAAAAAGTATGCCGGCGATGGCAGCGGCTTTCGGTGTTTTCAGTCCCTTATGGGTTATGACACCCTCTTGACTCATGCTTGCCTCGCCCGGCGCACCGCCTTGCCTGGGCATCTCAACGTGTGTTCACTGGTGATGGCGTCGTTTGACACGCAGTTGTGCGAGTGATCGAACCAGGGAGGCATTGACCGAAGCGACTTCTTCGGAAGAGAGTTTTTCCCGCAAGCGGGCAGCCGCGCGCTGACGTGCTTCTTTGGCCGCTGCTTCGTCAATGTCCTGAGCAGTCACAGCCATATTCGTCACGATGGCTACGCTCTTGCCCGTGATTTCTACGAGCCCCTCACCTACTGCAAGAACTTCCTCTTGATCGTCCTTGCGCACGATCAGTTCACCCGGTACTAACTGGGTCATGAGGTGGACGTGGTGGGGAAGAATTCCCATCCGCCCTTCCACGCCTGGGAGAACGACCATATCCACATCTTTGGAATACACCGTCCCGGTCGGAGTCGCAATTTCCAGTTTGAGAGTGTCAGCCATGTTGCACCTGCAAGTCGAGCCAAGGGGCGTAGTGTGATTAACCCTCAGCCTGCCTGACTTCCTCGATTGCACCTTTCATGTAGAAGTTGCCTTCAGGTACGTCGTCGTGCTTACCTTCCAAGATCTCTTTGAAGCCGCGAACCGTGTCTGCAACGGGAACCTGCTTGCCCTCTCGGCCCGTAAAGACCTGCGCCACGCTAAACGGCTGGCTCAGAAAACGCTGGATCTTGCGCGCCCGAAAAACGGTCAGCTTATCGTCGGGTGAAAGCTCGTCCATGCCGAGAATTGCGATGATGTCCTGCAGATCTTTGTAGCGCTGAAGCACCTTTTGCACTCCACGTGCTACTTCGTAGTGCTCCTTGCCTACGATTTCCGGCGCAAGGGCGCGGGAGGTTGAGGCCAGGGGATCCACCGCTGGGTAGATGCCTAGTTCAGCAATCGAACGCTCCAACACGATGGTGGCGTCCAAGTGAGCGAACGTCGTCGCTGGTGCCGGATCAGTCAAGTCGTCCGCCGGGACATATACCGCCTGAAACGAAGTGATCGATCCTTTCTTGGTAGAGGTGATGCGTTCCTGGAGAGCTCCCATCTCGGCGGCCAGCGTGGGTTGATATCCGACGGCGCTGGCTGTACGCCCGAGCAGGGCGGACACTTCTGACCCGGCCTGAGAGAAGCGAAAGATGTTGTCAATAAAGAGCAACACATCCTGATTCTTCTCGTCACGGAAATACTCGGTGATGGCAAGACCGGCCAGCGCAACGCGCAACCGGGCACCCGGCGGCTCATTCATTTGCCCGTAGACTAATGCGATCTTGGAGTCGCTCAGTTTCTCCTGCTTGATGACTCCCGCCGTCGACATTTCGTGATAGAGATCATTTCCCTCTCGGGTGCGTTCTCCTACGCCCGCGAAGACAGAGACACCCCCATGGAGCTTGGCGATGTTGTTGATCAGTTCCATGATGACGACCGTCTTGCCCACACCGGCGCCACCGAATGCCCCGACCTTGCCGCCCTTAGAGAAGGGACAGATCAAATCGATGACCTTGATGCCTGTGGCAAGTACTTGCGGAGATGTGGACTGGTCCACCAGAGGAGGTGGCTGCCGATGAATTGGGTAATATTTGTCGGCTTGAATTGGTCCGCGTTCATCCACCGGGTTTCCGGTCACATCGAGCACTCTGCCCATGACACCTTCACCAACGGGGACCGATATCGGACCACCACTGTCGATAGCCTCGAACCCACGCTTAATGCCCTCCGTCCCCGACATAGAGATGGTCCGGACCCACTTGTCCCCAAGATGCTGTTGCACCTCCAGCGTCAACTTGGTGGGCTGGTTCTGTACCCTGCACTCAACAGTTAATGCGTTATAGATCGGAGGCAAGGCGTCTTCAAACTCGACGTCTACCACCGGACCGGAAACTCTAACGATTCTTCCTGTGCTCATCTTCGTACCTGCTTTGAGTATGACGTCACCAAGAAATTTCGGCTTACCCGGACTGTCCGCCAGCGATTTCCAGCAACTCCTTGGTGATATTGCCTTGGCGCAGCTTGTTGTACTCCAGACTCAAATCCTTGATCAGGCTATCGGCATTGTCGGTTGCATTTTTCATCGACACCATCCGAGCACTCTGCTCGCTGGCTTTGGCATTCATCAAGACTTGATAAATGTAAATATCCAGATAGTGCGAAAGCAGATAGCCCAAAACGGCTTCGGGGTTCGGCTCAAAAAGGGACTCGGTTGAGTCGACCGCGAGTTTCTCCTCAGGTTCCGCTCCCGGAATCTTCAGCGCCTTGATTTCTCCCACTGGCAGAAACTCAACGCAGAGCGGTTCCTGGGTAAGTGTGTTGACGAAACGGGTCGCGATAATCTGGACCTGATCAACCTCGTGTTTGAGGAAGAGGTCCCGGGCAAACGCGGCAATAGCCCTCGCTTCAGAAAACTGTGGCGTGTCAGTGTAAGAAAACTCGGCGACCAGATGTCGCCGGGTACGAGCGATGAACTGTGCCGCCTTGCGCCCCGCGGTAATGAAGAGGGTCGACTCGGAATCGAACTCGCTGGCCAAACGGAACAGATTGCTATTCAGTGCCCCGCACAGTCCCTTGTCGGCGGCGATCAAGATGACCGCGCGTTTGCGCACTGAACGTACCTCCAGTAGAGGGTGACTGAAATCGACCATGCGCGTCGTTGCTTGGCGCTGGATGCGGTACAACAGGTGCACGAAGGTGCGCCCTGCAAGCGCGGCGTCTTGCGCTTTGCGCATCTTTGACGCTGCGACCATCTGCATCGCTTTGGTGATCTGAGCAGTGCCACCGACTGACTTGATCCGCCGTCGTAAATCGCGCGGGCTATTCATTTCCAACCCTCTTTGTACTGATCGCCGGCAGCTTTCAGCTCGGCAGTCAGTGAGTCACTGAGCGCTCCTTGTTTGAGAATCTGTTTGAGCAGTTCGGGCTTGCGGGTAATGAGGAAGTCCGTCAGTCCTGCCTGATAATCCCTGATCCTCTCAACCGCTACATCGTCCATATACCCGTTCTGCACAGTCCAGAGGACGGCCACTTGAACCTCAACTGGGATCGGGCTGTATTGGGGCTGCTTGAAGATCTCGACGATGCGCTTGCCCCGGCCGATCTGCGCCAGCGTTTTGGCATCCAGCTCCGAGCCGAACTGTGCGAAGGCCGCCAATTCTCGAAATTGAGCAAGATCTCCCTTGAGCTTTCCAGCCACCTGTTTCATAGCTTTCAACTGCGCGGCGGAACCAACCCTGGAAACCGAGAGGCCGACCGAAATAGCGGGGCGCACTCCCTGATAGAACAGGTCCGTTTCCAGATAAATCTGTCCGTCGGTGATCGAGATGACGTTGGTCGGAATGTAGGCAGACACGTCGCCCGCTTGTGTTTCAATAATGGGCAGCGCCGTGAGCGAGCCGTTCCCATATTTCTCCCCAACGCGTGCTGCGCGCTCGAGCAACCGGCTGTGGAGGTAGAAAACGTCACCGGGATATGCTTCACGACCGGATGGCCGCTTCAGCACGAGGGAAACCTGGCGGTAAGCCACCGCGTGCTTAGACAAATCGTCATAAACGATCAATGCGTCCATCCCATTGTCCATGAACCACTCACCCATCGCCGCCCCGGCAAATGGCGCCAGGTACTGGTTGGTGGCCGAATCGGATGCGGGCGACGCGACGATGATGGTGTAAGGCATCGCCCCAGCATCTTCCAGAACGGTGATGAGTCGGGCGACGCTTGATTGCTTCTGCCCTATGGCGACATAGATGCTATAGAGCGGGCGATAGTCCTTATCGCCGGCCTCCTCGGCAGCACGATTGAGTCTGGCCTGGCTGATGATGGTGTCAATACAAATTGCTGTCTTGCCCGTCGAGCGGTCCCCAATAATCAACTCGCGCTGGCCGCGGCCAATCGGGATCATGGCATCGATCGGCATAATGCCGGTTTGCACAGGCTGGCTTACAGGGCGACGCCGGAGAATGCCTGGCGCCGTTTTTTCGACTGGATAAGCGACGGTACTCTTGATGGGTCCTTTGCCGTCCAGTGGCTCTCCGAGCGTGTTCACCACGCGGCCCAGCAGGCCCTTGCCGACGGGAACCTGCAAAAGCTTTCCGCTGGTGCGAACCTCGCCCCCTTCTTCCAGTCGCGTGTAGTCGCCCAGGATGATCACTCCAACTTCGGTTTCATCCAGGTCCAAAGCAATTCCAGTGATGCCGTGACCGAGATCCAGCATTTCGTTGAGCATGGCATCGGTGAGTCCTTCAACTTTTGCGACGCCATCGGCGATCTCACGGATGACGCCAATATTCTGCCGCTCCGGCCCCGCCTTAGCTCCCACGATTTGAGCTTCAATTTCCTGCAGTAGGTCTGACATATGGTTGTTCACCCGAATAAGTCAAAGGCTTAGGCATCCGGAGTTGGTTCTATTTTCAGCGCCGACTCAAAAGCGTCTCTCCAGTGCGGCCAACTCAGCTCGCACGCTGCCGTCCAAGACGTTGCTGGCCACTTGGATCCGGATACCACCAATCAAAGCCGGGTTGATTCCGAAGACTGCGCTCACGCCAGATCCGTACTCTTTCTTTAGGCCAGACTCGATGTCGGCTCGAATATCCGCGGGCAACGGAATGGCGCTCTCAACGTTGGCCGTATGCCGGGCGAAGTCGAGCTTCACCAACCGCTGGAACATCGTCAGCAGAGAAAGGTAGCCGCGGCGCCTCGAGTGCACTACTGCTCGCACGACCTGGCGAACCCGGTCCTGATCCATCATTCCGCCGACAAGACACAAGCGATAAAGTCGCTTTGCCTCACGCCGAATTTGCGCTGTGGTCTTCATTTCCTTTTTCTGCTACGCCGCCATTTGCTTTGTTGTTTCTTCAGCCAGCCGTCTTTGGTCTTCCGGGGTCAAAATCTTGCCGGTGACGTTGGCGGTAGTCTGCACAACCAACCGGCCAACCTCCCGTTTGAGTTCAGCGAGCATCCGTTCGTGATCTTGCGCGGCCGCCTCTCGCGCATTGACTATGATCATTTCCGCAGCCGCAATCGCCTTTTGGGTCTCGACCTCCTGCACGTGGGAGGCCGTGGCGCGAGCTTCTTCGATCAGGTTGGTCGCTTGGATGTTGGTCCGTATCATCATCTCCCGGTGCCTCACTTCAGTCCGGGCTAGCTCGGCGGCGATTTTCTCGGTGTTAAGTATTCCTTGCGCGATCTGTTGTCGCCGTGTTTCCAGCATGTCGAGGATGCGTTTGTAGGCAAAACGATGAAGAAGGGCACAGACAATTGTGAAGCTGATGATCTGAGCGCCCAGATGAGACCAGTCCACACCGAAGGTCCTGGCAATCTCTTCGACCTTACCTCCGCTCTCGACTGTCGCCAGTAAAACCAGAACGTTCATTTTTTGTCCCTCGACCGGCGCGAGCCGTATGTCCTCCGCTGCCGTTTGTGGAAGGTCCTAGTTTTACTTCACCAGGAACAAGGCATAAAACACGATCGCTTCAGCGAAGGCAATCGCGAGGATGGACTGGACCAGAATCTTTGTGGATGCGTCAGGATTGCGTCCCACCGCTTCCGACGCTTTCATGCCGATTAAACCCACGCTAAGAGCGGCGCCTAATGCCGCCAAGCCAACATGCAGGCTTCCATTCATAAGTTCTTTCCTTTTCTTTCCCGCCGGCTTGATCGCCGTAATCGTACTCGGTCCAGCCGGCGAAATTCGTCACTTCACTCGTGTGCGACCGCCGGTTCCTTTACTTCATGCTGGCAGATCAGCATTGTGAAGACGGCGGTTAGTAACATGAAGACAAGCGCCTGAACCAAGCCCACCAATAACTCGAGTAGGTAAAACGGAATCGGCAACAACCAGCCGAACCCTGGAACCATCTTGGCCATGGCTTCCAGCAAATTCTCCCCGGCGAAGATGTTGCCGTAGAGACGAAAACTCAGCGAGACAGGACGGAACAGGATCGAGATGATTTCCAAGCAACCAGCCACGAAAAACACAAAGATCATCAGCAGCTTTAACAAACCAGTGGTCTCACCCTTGGGAGCGAATAGTTCCTTGAGAAATCCGATCGCACCAACCTCCTGCACGGCCCAGACGATCCAGCAGGCGAAGAATACCAAGGCCATCGCGAGCGTCATGTTGACGTCAGCGTTGACGCCTCGAAACAGAGGCTGGTCGATCACAAAACCATGAGGAGTTCGATGCCCCCACCCGATGCTCCCGACCCCAGGAATAAGGCCTATCCAATTCGTGGCTAAAATAAAGATGAAAATAGTGGCAAAGAACCAGAATGTCCGTTTGACTAGATGCGGCCCGATGATTCCTTCCAGAAAGCTGTACAAACTCTCAACCAGCCACTCAAAGACGTTCTGAAGTCCTCCCGGAACGGGCTTCATGTTCCGCGTCGCGAAGTACGAGATGCCGATGAGGCCCAGAGCGACCATCCAGGTGACTATGATTGAGTTGGTGATCGAGAAGTTGAAGAGACGCGCGACCTCTTCTGCTTTTTGCGATAGGCCGTGTTCCTGCGGCTCGGGAGTCGCGGCGACTTGTCCTGGCTCGGATGACCTCGTTGAGGCTAGACCTAACCCATTGTCCGCGGCCAAGGTGATGCCAGCGCTTAGGCTCATGAACACGGCGAGAACCAGCGGCACGAATCGGATATTGAAGTTGGGCAAGTTATCGATACATCTTCGGATCCAACTCGTCCTGCGCCGCAAGCATTGGAGCACGGCTTCCGACATGCGGTCGGAATCAGTCTCCATGTGTTGAACTAACTTCAGGGCGCGCATTCATTGCTCCTTCTCCTGGTCTTCGCGCCAACAGTGTGGATACCACTAGCCATTTCCCCGTGGTAACAACTCATACTCGACGAATTCGTACGACCTTTCTACTAGGGATATCCCTAGTTTCCGACCCGATCGATCCAAGGTTCAGACAAATGAAGCAATGGGTCACAGGATTCACCGCCTTTCCGCCTTAGGGATTTCCCTAGTATTGCGGAGGTAGATTCAACGGTAGCGTGGTTTCCATCTCTGAGGAGGGTGAACGGGTGTTTGATTCGGAGGATGTCGTATTTGCCTGGGCCATCGGAAAGGCGTTGCTGATCCTGATGGTGTCAGTAGGTGCCCTGATCTATATCGCTTGGCTAGCGACCTGGAAGAAGGAGATCGTCACGCGTGCCGATATCCCCGAAAATGGAGCTTTGAGGTCAAGTGCCGTCAACGCGAGCAAGGTGCCGCCCATTGGACCTGGAAAAACCGGAGCAGCAGAAGAGGTCTCTGAGACTTCGTCAGAAGAAGACAATACCCGCAAGCCGGAGCAGTCCACGGTCGCAGCTTAGCCTTTGTCGAGCCCCCCTCGCGCGTTCAGCGCATAGCGTGATTCTGATGATTAGGGATAAACCTGATGGACAGCAGGCTAACAATATCAATGGTGATTGAAGGAAATCGGGAACGTAAGCAGACTTCGGACGCCGCAACCAGGAGGTCTAAACGCGCGCTCGAACCGATGGAGACGATTTCGGAGATTTGGTTTGGGCTACTCATGGTCCTCACCTTTACTTGCTCGCTCAGCGTCAACGGGGCAGGGCGGGAAGAAGTCCGCACGTTGCTAATCGCCGCGCTCGGCTGCAATCTAGCATGGGGCGTTATTGATGGCGTTATGCATCTTGTCCGTCGTTTTGCTGAGAGAGGCACTGCCATCGCGAAGCTACGCGCGGTGCAGTATGCTCCCAATTCTGACGCCGCCCATAAGGTCATATCCGACTCGCTGCCGCCACTGCTGGCATCCGTTTTGTCGCCTGCGGACTTGGAAGTAATGCGCCAGAAATTGACTCAACTGCCTGGTCCCCCGGCGCTTTCCATCGTAACGAAGAGGGATTGCCTGGGTGCTGCAGCTGTATTTTTGGCCGTGTTCCTGACCACATTTCCGGTGGCGATTCCATTTCTGTTCATCAACAAGGTCAGGCTGGCAATGCGCGTGTCCAACAGCATTGCGGTCGTAATGCTGTTTCTGACCGGATATGCATTCGGGGTCTATGCCGATCAGCGCCCGTGGAAGATGGGGATTTGTATGGCAATTATCGGCGGCGCACTCGTTGCGGTCGCCGTGGTACTAGGAGGATGAGGACGGGTCCACACCCCGCGATGCTTGCGGTGATTGTTCTCGTCGCCAGCCAAGTCGCGGCCCAGACAACGGGTGGCGAGCCTTCCGAATCAGAGACTGCCGCCGCGAATCAGTGGGCGTTCTCAGTTCTCACCTCCGGCTATCTGGTGCCGAATGACCAATCGTATGTGAACCCGGTATTCACCGCGGATCGCGGATGGTTTCATCTCGAAGCGCGTTACAACCAAGAGTACCCAAAGACGGGGTCTCTGTGGGCGGGCTACAACTTCAGCGCAGGCGACAAAATTGTTCTGGAAGTCACGCCGATGTTTGGTGTGGTGTTTGGGAATACAACAGGAGTCGCACCGGGGTGCAACATCTCGGTCACGCGTAAGCGTCTGCAATTATCGGCCCAGGCAGAATACGTGCTTAACATCGATGATCGGACTTCCAGTTTCTTCTACACCTGGGATGAGTTCATATACTCGCCGACAGACTGGTTCCACGCTGGTCTGGTGGCACAACGGACGAGGGCATACCATACCGACCTCGACGTGCAGCGCGGGTTCTCCGCTGGCGTGGCCCACAAGAAAATAGATTTCACGACTTATATCTTCAACGCGGGATGGACCACTCCTACTGTAGTTCTCGCCCTTAGCTTTAGTTTTTGAGGGATTCGCCTCGAGGCCACAATCTACTGCTTCCGGCGCTTGATGATCACTGCTGTCAAGTCATCTTGTTGCTCGGATCCGTTGGAGAACGTTTTGACGGCATCGTATAGTCTCGCAATGATCTCTGAGGGGTGCAGGTCTCGGGAGGCACGAATTATCTCTTCTGTTCGGCCTACTCCGAATTGTTCCCCGCGATCGTTTTCCCACTCGAAGAATCCGTCGGTGGCTAGCAGCACCATGTCTTCTAAATGCAAGGAGAGTCGCGAAGCTGGATCGGAACTGAAACTGGGGAGAATACCAAGCGGAAGCGCATGTGTAGGGACCTGTGTGAATCGATCATCAGGACGGGAATAAACCAGGATGGGGCCGTGGCCGGCAGAGAGGATTTCAACATCCGGATGTCCAGGACTACAGAGGGCGGCAACGAAGGTCACGAATCGGCCTGGCGTAAGATCAGATGTAAGTGACTGGTGAATGTGTTCGAGAGCATCGGGAAGATCTTTGGTGATGCCGAAACTGCTTCGCGCGTATGCGTGGCACAGTGCCGCGAGCAATGCGGGTCCAATACCGTGACCGGTGACATCGGCAAGGCTGACAACCAGTTTTCCATTGGGCAGAGTCTGCCAATCGAAAAAATCGCCACCTGTATCATCGGCTGGCTGATTCCAGCCGGCAATGTCGAATCCATCAATCTGAGGTTGCTCTTGGGGAAGAAGTGATTGCTGGATAGATCGTGCCACCTGCAGATCGTGTTCGAGGGCCTCGAGCTTCCGTTTGGTCTCTGCCTCCTGAAGAGCAGCCTGGACATGTCGGCGTATTTGCGACGCGACCGCGCCGGCCACCACCCCTCCGAGAAGAAGAGTGATCGCATTCAAGGTGACGGTGGTCTGAGTAACGGGAGCTGCGGCACCAGGGAGTGGTATCCGCCAGCCGAGGTACCACGCGGCACAAAGGTAAGTGGTGCTGGCAACGATGCCGGATAAGACGGCGATCCAAGGACTCAGCCGCAGTGTCGAAAGAATAATAAAGATAAAAAAGACGAGCACCGCCGGACTAGCCAGAGCTCGATAGGCGGCCTCAATTTGCTGGCTGGTCAGAAAAGCGATCGCCAATGCAGGTACTGAGGTCTCCAGAATGGTGCTCAGGATCCAAAACCGTGCGGCAAGACTGGCCCCAGCTCTGAGGGCAAGATTGACTTTGTGCAACGTCCAAAGCTCGTAGCCGAGGAGTACGGATGCCAGGATGTAGCTCCACATCCATGGGGTCGTCTCAGCGGCTGTGCGAAGAACGAACACGCGCACGGTTGTAACAGTAATAAAGATGGCAACAAAGACCAGAACGGCAAGGATGCGAAGATGTTCACTCTTCAGTTCAGCGTTCTGAAACGCCGCGGATTTGAACTGTTCTTGGCTCATCACCACTCAAAGGCTAGTTCGATGGTCGCTACTCCGGCAGTCTCGCTTCGGGTCTGTCATTCGGCGCCGATATCCAATCGTGCGCAGATTGAGTAAGACCGTTGAGATCGCCCGCGTCCGTTTAGAAGACTACCCTCGCAAGCAAGAAACCGATGCTCACGGATGAAATTGTAGCCACCATGCCTGGAAGCATAAAGCTGTGATTCAGAACGTACTTGCCGATATGTGTCGTGCCCGTCTGATCAAAAGAGATGGCCGCCAACATTGTGGCGTAAGTCGGCAGAAAGAAGTATCCATTGACGGCCGGAAACATCGCGATCAAAGCAGGCGCGCCCAACCCCAATCCCAGCGCGACAGGCATCAAGGTGACGACGGTCGCTGCCTGGCTTGCGAGCAGGATGGAAAGCACAAACAGGCCCAAGGCGAAAACCCAAGTATGTTCTTGCACTACGCCCGAGATGCTTCCAACAATCAATTGCTTGTTGCCTTCAAAGAACGATGAGCCCAACCAGCCGAGGCCAGCGATCGAAATCAGGGCGACCATGCCTGCAGTCATGATGCTGGTCTTGATGGTTTCTGCAGCCGACGCACGGAACAGCAGCATGTTGATGCCGGCCGCGGCAAACATCAGGATCATAATCGCGGGCGCCATGTCCAACTGTTCGATGCTTTCGTGCGCATCACTGCCCGCCGCGTACCTTGGCCGAAGCGAGGGGATTAGACCAAGAACGACAACGAAGATTGCTGCGAGAAGGAACACGATTACAGAGCCACGGGCGCGAGTCAACTGCTGCCCTGACAAGCTCACCGACGATGTATTCGAACTGAAGACACCTTGTGCCAAACGGTCCTGATAAATCGGATCGTCCTTCAATTCAGGTCCCTTTCGCCAAACTGCAATTGCGCCAATCAAGGTGCCAAGTAAAGTTGAAGGGATACAGATCAAGAGAATTTGCTGCAGGCGCACACCCTTTGGCGTGAGCAGCGCCAGCAAGGCTACCGTTGCAGCTGAAATGGGGGAGGCCGTGATCGCCTGCTGGGATGCGATGGTCGCGATCGACAGGGGACGCTCCGGCCGAATCCCTGCCTTGCGCGAAACTTCTGCGATTACAGGTAAAAGTGCGTAAACAATATGGACTGTTCCTGCAGCGAAGGTGACGATGTAGGTGACCAGGGGAGCGATGATCGTGATACCGCCCGGCCAGATACGAAGAGAGCGGTCGGCCACAACAGCCAGATAATTCAAACCCCCGGCAGCTTGCATGGTTGCGGCAGCGGTCACCACGGCAACGATCATCCCAAGCACCGTGCGCGGAGGCATTCCGGGGGGAAGACCAAAGACGAAAACCAAGGCGGCCAGACCAATCCCCGCGACGGT
This sequence comes from uncultured Acidobacteriaceae bacterium, assembly GCA_963788555.1. GTDB lineage: Bacteria > Acidobacteriota > Terriglobia > Terriglobales > Acidobacteriaceae > Sulfotelmatobacter. Next base: position 476,221 of record CAWBHM010000011.1, read on the forward strand.
GCCGAGCCCAATCCCTCCGAGGCGCGCTCCCACCAGAATGCACACCAGGAGGACGAGCAATTCAATCCATACCATAATCTGCCACCCTCATTGATCGTCACTCAAAACCTTTCGCGGCGGCGAGATCAGTACGTTTGGAACAGAGTTTGAATATCCGCGGTCGTCCGTGGTTTCAGCAGCGCCAGCATCAACAAGATCCTCGACTTTTGCGGATTCAGCTCATCGGAAGCAACAAAACCAAGTTCGTCGTCGTTTACCTCGACGTTGCGTCCGACGGTACCGGTTGCCACCCGAGTGCTCCTGACAATCACCACACCCTGTTTCGCAACTTTAGCCGCGATATCGAGTGAGGCTTTGTTTACGTTGCCGTTGCCTACCCCGGCCAAAACAATTCCTTTCGCTCCATGTTGTGCGGAGGCCTCGATGAGGTCAGGAGACATGTCAACGCAGGCAAAAATAACGTCAACGCGAGGCAGTTTGGTCACGTTTGTTATGTCGAACTCACTGCCGACAGTGTGCTTCCACTGCGGGCTGTTGTAGAAATCGTTCTTCCCGTAAGTAGCTACGCCCACCACTCCACGAAGAGGAGACATGAATGTCTGGACTGCAGTCGTGTTCGTCTTGGTGAGAGAGTGCGCGCCGTGGATCCAGTCGTTCATAACGACCAGCACGCCCCGACCTTTTGCGTTCGGATCAATCGCCACCCCGACTGCGTTGTAAAGATTCAACGGACCATCGGCACTGACGGCTGTTGACGGCCGCATGGAACCAACCATCACGACGGGCTTGTCGCTTTTCACGACGAGGTTCAGGAAAAAGGCAGTCTCCTCCATCGTGTCGGTGCCATGCGTCACCACGATGCCGTCCACTTGCGGAGTAGCAAGTAACTGGTTGATGCGTTTGGCGAGGGTGAGCATGATGTCGAACGACATGTCTTGCGAACCGACGTTGGAAATCTGTTCACCTTTGATATTGGCCAATTCCGCGATGCCAGGCACGGCGGCAACCATAGCGTCAATGGTTACCGCACCTGATTTGTATCCCGCTTGAGTTCCTGTCGCTGCGGCACCGGCAATCGTGCCGCCAGTAGCCAGGATGACTACGTTCGGCTTTCTTCCCTCGGCGAGAACCAGGTTACAGGCGAGGGTGACTAGAACCAGCAGGGACGCCAGCGATCTTCGATTGGGTCTCATGAGGCACATTCCTGTCGGAGTTCAGTTCTTTTTTACGTATTGGCTCTTGTCCAGACCGGTCAACTTTACGGGGTCAAGCAACTCGTTGATTTGCTGTTCCGTAAGAAGTTTTTGTTCGCGAATGATTTCGAGAATTCCTTTGTTGGTCTTATAGGCTTCGGCCGCCAGTTCAGTCGCTTTTTCGTAACCTAGGATCGGATTGAGGGCCGTGACGATGCCGACTGTAGTCTCCATGTAGTGCTGCAGCACCTTTTCGTTCACTGTAATGCCGTCAACACACTTCAGGCGGAATGCGATGGAGCCGCGGAATAGAAGACTCTGGGATTCGAGGATTGCCAATCCCTCGATCGGCTCATACGCGTTGAGTTGCAACTGCCCATGAGTGCCCGCCAAACTGACGCTGTAGTCATTGCCGATAACGCGAAATGCAATAAGGTTGACCAGTTCAGGGATCACCGGATTCACCTTGCCCGGCATGATCGAAGAACCCGGCTGCAGCGCGGGCAAGTTGATCTCGAAGAGACCGGCCCGCGGACCGGATGTAAGAAGGATCAGGTCATTCGCAATCTTTGAGAGTTTGATTGCCACGCTCCGGAGAGCAGATGAATACTCGACGAACCCTTGTTGGTCCCATGTTGCCGCGAGCATGTCAGAGGCGGGAACGATCGGCTTGCCTGTCAACTTAGCCAAATGTGTGGCGCACGTTTCCGGATAGCCCTTGGGCACGTTGATCCCAGTGCCAATCGCTGTTGCCCCCATATTGACGGTGTACAGGGACCCTTCTGCCCTTTCGAGCAATTGGATCTCGCTTTCGAGGGAAGCCGCGAAGGCGTGGAACTCCTGGCCGACGGTCATCGGCACGGCGTCCTGCATCTCGGTGCGCCCCATCTTGACGATCTCGAGATACGCGTCGCCCTTGATCCGAAAAGAAGCCGCGAGCTTCCTCAACTCGGTCACGAGCTTGTCATTGCGCAGGAGAATGGCGACCTTGATCGCAGTTGGATAAGAATCGTTGGTGGACTGCGACATATTCAAATCATCGTGGGGATCGACGAACTGATACTCGCCCTTCTTGTGCCCCGTAAGTTCGAGTGCGACATTGGCGAGTACCTCGTTGGCGTTCATATTGGTCGACGTGCCGGCCCCGCCTTGGTACCAATCGACCACAAACTGGTCGTGATACTGTCCATTCAGGACTGCCTGTGTAGCCTTTTCGATGGCTGCCAACTTTTCGTGTTTCATTGCGCCGACGTCAGTGTTCGCCCTGGCGGCCGCTAACTTGACGATCGCCCATGCCTCGACAAATCCGGGGTAATGGTCAATGTTGATACCAGAAATCTGAAAGTTTTCGAGGGCTCTCGCCGTCTGGACTCCGTAGTAGGCGCTGGCGGGAATCTCCTTCTCCCCAAGGAGATCTTTTTCGACGCGGACGTTTTCTTGAGCACTTGAGAACGAAAGAAGAAGCGCACCCATGAGACTGATGAAGACTAAGACTCGCGCCGTCATGAGACCTCCACCAACGTTCAAGCCGTGCGTAATGCTCGGGCCTCGCACACTCAGGCCAGGACCCACGCGCAGCTCCCGGGGCGTAGGTAGCGCGGGTGCAGACCCGCATTTGCTGCGGGACACGATCCAATCGATTCGGCGATTCGTTGATGGGCTAGGACAGCAGCCTTAACGGTCGTCGGACACAGGCTACTTGGGCGGAGGAGGAAACTTCTTCAGAAGTTTCGTCACCGCTTTCGTAAGGTTCTTCTGCTGCTTCTCGGGCTTCGCGTTTGTGTCGATCGTTTTGCTGGCAACGCCCCGCCAGACCAGATCATGGTTCTTCGAATCGTAAAGGTCGATCGCCAACTGGCCGGTATAGATCGTCGAAGTTTGCCCGGTCGTCATGCCACCTCCGCCGCCATACCAGCCACCGCGATACCAGCCGGGGCCGTATCCCCAGTCCGTGTTGTAGGAAGTGAATTGTTTTTCTGTGCCGACCCCTGCCTGATAGGCAACATAGAGATCGGCGGTGTCGGCATCGGTCTTCGTGAGACCTTTAGTGGCAAGTTCCGCTTCCACAGTGCTCTTGATCTGCTTGTCTCGAAGATTGTCCAGGTTCGAAGCATCCTTGAGGACTACCCATTTGTAGGTCTTGAATTTCGAAAAGTCCGTATCTTTGTCAAAGTTATAGCGCACGTCTTGGCCTACGGCAGCGTGGGCTGCCAGTAACACCAGAGCTACCGAGAAGATTGCATGTCGTCTCATAACGCTATTCCATACCTCCCGCATCCTTGGCGCTAAGAGCGTCAGTCTCCAGATTTCAAGGAGAGTAATCGAAACATTCAGAGCGGCGACTGACTTAGCCTCTCTTGCATGCAATCGTAGGTGGGAGTGCGTGTGTTCACAACTGGGGAAATCCCTAGGATTGTCCGACATTTTGACCGTTGTTGAGGGTCGCCAGTCTATTTGTCCAAGGACGCGCGCAGAACGAAATCGTAGAACTGTCCAGCCGCCTCACAATTCATTTCCGGTGAGCTCGGGCAATTCGAAATCCTATACACGCCCGAAAATCGTGATTCTCACAGCGACGTGACGGCGATTGTTTTGAGATGTGCCGGTTCGTGTTTCTCGTGACGATCGTGAGAACAGTTCAGAGAGGTTTAGGGGTTTCCCTAGTTGCCGAGCGGGCGAGTCCGACCTAAGTTTCTGCTGAGAGACGAGTTTCTGCGAAATGACTTCAAAATTGCGCGGAGCAATCGAAGATGTTATTCGAGGCCGCGTCCAAGAGGGTCGTCCCATGACTTCAAAAACAAAGAGTGCAACCATCCGATCTGTGGTTGCAATTCTCTGTAGCGCTGTTCTTTTGCCGGGCGATACCTTGGCGTACGTATCGCCCAATTCTCAGGCACCCGCGTCCTCGCCACAGAGCCAGGCGACCAAGATTCCGCCCGATCAACTGGATTCCCTGGTGGCACCCATTGCCCTTTATCCGGACCCAATGTTGGCACAGGCGCTGGCTGCGTCCACCTATCCCCTCGAGATTATTCAACTTCAGCAGTGGCTAGAGAAAAATAAGAACCTGAAAGACAAAGCGCTCGCGGATGCCGTTGCAAAAGAGTCCTGGGATCCGAGCATTCAAGCTCTTGCAGGTCTACCTGAGGTTGTAAAGCGGTTGGCAAACGACATTCAGTGGACTACCGATCTCGGCAATGCATTTCTGGCGCAGCAAGGCGACGTCATGGATGCCGTGCAGCGGATGAGAAAGAAAGCTCAAGATAAGGGTAATTTGAAATCAACTGAACAACAGAAAGTGGAAACCCAAGTCATCGAGAACAAGAGCGTAATCATCGTCGAACAAGCGAATCCGCAAGTCGTGTATGTGCCTTCGTATGATCCCGTCATAGTGTACGGTGCGCCGATCTATCCTTATCCCCCGATTTACTATCCTCCGCCTGGATATTACGCGGCAGGGATGGCGATTTCTTTTGGCATCGGCATCGCGATGGGCGCGTTTTGGGGCGGCGGTTGGGGTTGGGGCTGCGGATGGGGTGGCAACAATAACGTTTACATTAACAACAACAACAATTTCAATCGCAACACGAATATTAATAACGGAAACCGCAACAACATCGGGGGCGGCAACCGCCCGTCCACGTTGCCCTCGGGTGGTGGCGGACGCGGCAACCTTGGTGGAGCGGGTGGAGTCGGTGGAGCGGGTGGAGTCGGTGGAGCGGGCGGTGTCGGCGGAGCGGGCGGAGTCGGCGGTGCCGGTGGAGTAGGCGGTGTCGGTGGAGCTGGTGGCGGGAATCGCCCGTCCACGCTGCCGGCGGGTGGTGGGGGACGCGGGAACTGGCAACACAATCCAGCACACCGCGGTGGGGCACCTTATCGAGACCGAGCGACCGCGGACAGATTCGGAGGTACCGCGCGCGGCGACTCCCTTGCTAACCGACAGGCTAGCGCCCGGCAACAAGTTGGAAGGCAGGGAGGCAATCTGCAGAGCAACCGCGGCGGAAGACCCGCTACAAGCGATCGTGCTCGTAGCGCTGGCGGTGGCAACAGGACTGGTGGCGGAGGCGGAGCGGATCGCATAGGTGGTCGTGATCTTTCGCGCAGCGGCGGAGGAAACCGTGACGCGTTTGGTGGAGGTTCCCGCGGCTACGACGGCTCAAGCGCTCGCTCCAACAGCAGTCGCGGCTCTTCCAGCATGGGATCTCGGGGCGGTGGTGGGGGTAGCCGAGGTGGCGGCGGAGGTCGGCGCAGGTAGGCGATCCGAATTGTGGGAGGCCAATTACAGGAGCACAGAATGAAATCAACGTGTGCGAACGGAAATCTCAGTGGACTTGTATGGCTTGTTAGCGTAGTGGCATGGGCATGTTTCTGTATGTCGCCGGTGGCCTCTGCGCAATCAGCCGCACCGAACAAAACTCCAGCTCCATCGAATGTTGGGACCGCCGGCGCGGAGAGGTTCGACACCCCGCAGCAGGCGGCGGACGCGCTCATCGATGCTGCCGCCAAGTTTGACGTGGTCGCGCTCGGGCAGATTTTTGGGCCCGATGGCGATAACATCGTGTTCAGCGGCGAATTTCCGCAAGACCGGAAGCACGCCACAGATTTTGTTGCCCAGGCTCGTGAAAAGAAAAGCGTTTCAGTGGATCCAAAGAGCGGGAGCCGCGCGTTCCTCCTTGTAGGCGAGGAGGACTGGCCGTTCCCCGTGCCGTTAGTGAAGCGAGGAGACAAATGGTCGTTTGACGCCAAAGCGGGCTGGCAAGAGCTTCTCTACCGCCGCATTGGCGCTAACGAGTTGGACGCGATTGCCATCTGCCACGGCTACGTGGAAGCGCAGCATGAATATGCCTTGCGGCCCCACGAGGGCTACGACGTGAACCAATACGCTCAGCTCATCGTGAGCACGCCCGGCAAGCAGGACGGCTTGGCCTGGCAAAATGCCGATGGCGGCTGGGATGGTCCTATCGGCGAAAAGATCGCGCGCGCTATCGAACAGGGATACACCAGCGGCGCAGAGCCGTACCACGGATATTTCTTCAAGATCCTGAAGGGCCAAGGGCCAGCAGCGCCACTCGGCGAAATGGATTTTGTTGTGAAAGGTATTATGATCGGCGGCTTTGCCTTGGTCGCTGCTCCTGCCGAGTACGGCGTGACAGGAGTGAGAACCTTTATCGTCAGCCACGACGGTGTTGTCTTCGACCAAGATCTTGGACCGAAAACGCTCGACGAATTCGAAAAGATGGAGCTGTTTAACCCCGACAAATCCTGGAACCCTGTGCCGGAAGAAGAGGATTAACTAAGCGACGATGAAACTCCGCCCCCGGCCCTTCTCGGCCTATCGGGAATGATCATCGGAATGACGGTTCTTGGAGACTCACCTTTTAGAATGGACTGACAAAGCATCGATGCCGGCGTGACCTCTACAAGGAGGTCACACTCACAAGGGTTGAACACAAAGCTCCGGTGGTGAACTCAACCTTTACGGTCTGATTCATTGGGAACAGAGTCTGCTGGTCTCCACAGAAGGCCATACTGTTTGCAGTGTCCAGGTTCACGAGGGTCACTTGCGTTACATTTACGATAGTGCCGTTGCTGTCCGCGGAGAATCCAAGATGCACAACGATGACTGTCCCGCTGATACTCGAAGGAACAACTCCGCCCGGGTTCGAGACGAAGCCAACGAATACAGCTCCGCAGCTTGCTAGCCCAACAACAAGGACCAACATCAGTCCGAGTGGCACTAAGCGCGTCATCTTTGACCTCCCAACCCAAAGAGAGGTGCCGGCAACAGGGATCGCACCGCGCTGAGAAGAGAGAGCTGCGAGCCCTCAATCCACTCAGAAGGGTGCATTCAACATTTGCGAAAACCGGAGGTCCTAGTGCAACGCCTTGCTCTGATGGAGGAATGCGATGCCTCGACTCATTCTGCTGGTTCTTTTCCCAAGTAGCACCCGGGTCGGCTCCCGGTGGTCGGACGACCTTCTTTTCCACCCCGGCGCGCGGAGCTGCCCGATTACCAGCGCAACAGCAGTAATCGATTCATCGTAGTCAACCCGCAGTTCTGCCTAGGTCTCAGATCCAAACGTAGCTTAGATCCAAACGTAGCGTGCCCATTGTCGTCGGGTCGCTGCCGACGGAGGGCAATGTTGGTTTAACCAGTCCGCGCTTCTCGTTGGGGCGAGACATGAAGCGGGAGTCACTTAACCGGCTAACAGGCAACGCCTGTCAGGTTGCAAGCTGATGCGCCCTTGGAGACTAAGGTCCCCAGGGCGGCAGCTATCGGCTCTTTCGAGCCGTCCGCAGTCCGAGCGAAGATGCAAGGGACAGCAGGCCTAGCAATCCAATCAGAGGCAGTTCGCTTCCGGTCTTGGGCAGTGCAGGCGCGGGCGCGGCCTGAGCCACTTGAACTGGAGCCGCCACTTCTTCGACAACCAAGATCGGAACATCAGCCGGCGGAGGCGGAGGTGGTGGCGGCATTTCGCCCGTCAATTTGGCCCTCTGCGCAACCACTACCGTGGGAGCTTCCACCACCTTCGTCGCATTAACCGTCATCCCCTTCTTCAGACCCCAAGCATCGACCATCTGTCCATCGACGTTGAATTTCTGGCCGTTCGGAATCTTGAACTCCTGATTCTTTCCGTCCTCCATCGTCAGGATCACGGTGCTGGGCGGGTTTATGAACCAGACTTTTCCCGTCACACTTTTCACCGTGGTGACGGTTTGTGGAGTTGTTGTAGTCGTGATGGTTTTCTGTACCTTCATGCCTACTTTCAAGTCGTGAACGCCAAGCTGCTGGCCGTCGACCGTAACTCTGGCGCTTTCCGGTACGTTGTCAAAGTGACGAAGCGTGCCGTCGTCCATTTTGACGACGACGCTGTTGCCGGAAACGAATACGATCTCGCCGCTTTTAACTTCGGTGGTGACCGTACCCTTGTGGGAGGTGGTGGTGGTTGTTGTCTGCACCTGCGCGCTCATGCACAATGTGAAGGCCAGGCAAACCGCCACTACGACGAACACCAGCCCTGCACGGACCCAACTTGTGTTTGCGTTCATACTTGTTTCTCCTTAGATTTGTTTTCGAAATCACGCTTTCCAAATTACACGGCTGCTTCTGTGGGTACGGCCAGTTCCGTAGAGAGCGAGCATCACCGCCCGACGATGAATGACAGCCGCTCAAGTTGGCGCAATCAGCGCTTCCCGAGACCCCTGTGTGCCCAAGACGCCCCCGGCCAATCGGTCCGGAAGAACGTAACTGGGGCTAGCCCAACCTAGCTCTGAGCCGGTGACCGCACAACTAGGGAAAACCCTAAAGAACATCTCAGTCCAACTCGTCGCTGCCGCCTCTTTCTCCCCGCAACCTTTTTTTGGCGCAGGAGAGTTCGTCAAATTTGCCGATCAAATGTCAGAAAATAAGGAATAGCCAACGCAGTCGGCCGATCCAAACGCTTTGCGAAAAGCTGAGGGAACCTATCTGCCAGACCGCGACGGCTGTGGCGGGCTATTGCTGGCTGTTCGGCATCGAAGCCGTTTTCTAGCGAGGGCACCCCATTTCGTCGATGATACGCAAGACCCACGTGTCGACTTCATAGATCGTTGGATATTTAGGCCACTTCGGCATGTTCGTGCTCCTGCGTCTCTTCCTTAACAAATGCTTCCGCTCTGCCACCTGCAAGGAGTTGCTCTCCATCGATCCGGCCGAAGAGTTCAATCATTTTGCTGACAAGACCGGTCCAGCCAGTCTGGTGGCTTGCACCGAGGCCAGCGCCGTTATCGCCGTGGAAGTACTCGTAAAAGAGGATGAAGTCTTTCCAATGAGGATCGGTCTGGAATTTCTCCGTGCCTCCGTACACCGGCCGTCGGCCGGCGTTGTCACGCACGAAGATTCTTGTCAACCGATTGGTAATCTCGCGCGCCACCTCAAACAGGTTCATCAGGTTGCCCGAGCCAGTCGGACATTCGATCTTGAAGTTGTCGCCGTAGTAGAGATAGAACGACAAAAGAGCACGGATCAGCAGCGCATTCACCGGCATCCATATCGGTCCTCGCCAGTTGGAGTTGCCGCCGAACATGCCGGTGTTCGACTCGGCCGGCAGGTAGTCCACTCGGTACTCCTGGCCGCCTACGTTGAAGACATACGGGTGCTGCTCGTGGAACTTGGAGAGCGAGCGGATGCCGTAGGGGCTCAGGAACTCATTCTCGTCGAGCATCTTCGTAAGGATCCTGCGGAGTCGCTCCGGGTTGACCAGGGCGAGGATTCCCCGCTCCGCCACCCCGAGGCGACCCGGTCCCGTGGGGTGCATGGTCTCAAACAGTTCGGGTATCCGGCGCAGACGTTCCGTTATCGCAGCCATCGCCAGCGGTGCGCGCTCCCGCTGCCTCTTCTCTATGACTGTGGTGGCGCACAAGGGCAAGAGCCCCACCATGGAGCGAACCTTGAGCCGCGTGGCGCTGCCATCGGGAAGCCGCAGAAGATCGTAGTAGAAACCGTCCTCCTCGTCCCACATGCCGTCCTGACCTTGCCGGTTCATGCCCCTGGCGATGTAGCAGAAGTGCTCAGCGAACTTCGGAAGCATGGACTCGTAAGTGGGGTCGTGGACAGTAAGCTCGAACGCGAGTTCCAGCATGTTCTGGCTGAACAGCGCCATCCAAGCCGTGCCGTCCGCCTGCTCCAAGTGGCCGCCGGTGGGAAGCGGCGCGCTGCGGTCAAAGATGCCGATGTTGTCGAGGCCGAGGAAGCCTCCTTCGAACACGTTCTTGCCGAAGCGGTCCTTGCGGTTCACCCACCAGGTGAAGTTCAGCAGCAGCTTGTTGAATGCCGACTTGAGGAACTCGACATCCGTCTCGCCGCGCAAAGCCTGTTCGGTTCGGTGCAGGAAGAGAGTAGCAAAGGCGTGGACCGGCGGGTTCACGTCGCTGAAATTCCACTCGTAGGCCGGCATCTGGCCGTTGGGGTGCAAGTAGGAGGCGCGGAGCATCAACTGCATCTGGTCTTTGGCGAAGTCGGGGTCCACGATCGAGAGCGGGAGCGTGTGGAAAGCCAAGTCCCAGGCCGCGTACCAAGGGTACTCCCACTTGTCGGGCATGGAGATGATGTCCTCGTTCAGCATGTGATACCAGTCTGAGTTCCGCGAATTTCGATATCCGGTATGGAGAGGGTTGGAATGGTGCTCGTCCAGCCAGTTGTCTCCGTCGAAGAAGAAGAACTGCTTGCTCCAGAGCATGCCGGCGAGGACCTGCCGCATCACCTTGGCCGCGTCTTCACTCACCGATGGTGGCGTGACTGACTTGTAAAACTCATCTGCTTCACGAAGGCGGTCAGCGAAGACTTCATCAAATTGCTTCCCGAAAGGTTTGCCCTTCTGTTCCAGAGAATTCTTGGAGAGACGCAGGCGAATCACTTTGGTCTGCCCCGGGCCTACATTGATCTGGTAATGTGCCGCCACCTTGGTGCCCTTCTTATCAGGGTTCACGGTGCCCTGGTTGCCCTGTACCACGCAGTCGTTGATGCCGTCTTTGACGTGAGAACTCTCGTTCTTTTGGCCGAAAAGCCGTTCATGGTTGGTCTCGTTTTCGGTGAAGAGCAGCGGTACCTCGCCGTCGCAGGAGAAGATGAAGCCGCCCAATAGCGGATGCTCTGCCGCAACCGCAGTGGTGCCTGCAGTGGCCTTGATCTGTTCTAGGGTCGGTTTCTTCGAGGCCCTGTTGGATTCGGCAATCCACGATGACCAGTCGTTTCGGAACCAAAGTGTCGGCAACAGATGCAGTTCTGCCTCCTCCGGACCGCGGTTGGCCGCTGTGATTCGCACCAGGATGTCTTCCGGGCCCTCCTTGGCATATTCCACGAAGATGTCGAAGTATCGGTCGTCTTTGAAGACGCCGGTGTCGAGGAGTTCATACTCCATTTCGTTCTTGGAACGCCGTCGGTTCGTCTCAACCAGATCAGAATACGGAAATGCCGCCTGTGGGTACTTGTAGAGGTACTTCATGTAAGAGTGCGTCGGCGTGCTGTCGAGGTAGAAGTAGTATTCCTTCACGTCCTCGCCGTGGTTGCCCTCGCTATTCGTGAGGCCGAAGAGTCGCTCCTTCAGGATCGGATCCTTCCCATTCCAAAGCGCCAGCGCGAAGCACAGACGCTGTTTGTCGTCGGAAATGCCGGCGATGCCATCCTCGCCCCAGCGGTACGCGCGCGAACGGGCCTGATCGTGGGTGAAAAAATTCCAGGCGTCACCCCCTTCGCTGTAGTCCTCGCGGACCGTGCCCCACTGGCGCTCACTCAGGTAGGGTCCCCACTTCCTCCAGGGAATATTGTTCGTACGAGTTTCTTGAAGCCTAAGTGTCTCTAGAGTGGCGTGCATAGGCGGTCTCCTTGAAGTGACTTGTTTGGCTTCATTGGACTGACGCTCCAGGGCTAATCAGGAACCATCTTTGCCGGTGGCCAAGCGACGCACTAACAGAACCGTGGAGTCCAATGGGTGCGTTGCTTGCGACTGTATGTATTTTCTCTTCGTACCATTTTGCCTACAGCCCCGCGATTCCCTTATTCTGAAGTATTCGGACTACCACGCGACGGTTCTCCGCCTCAGTGTCTGCTGTGCCTTTGTCAACTTGGTGACTCTCTCCCATCGCTCCGGGGGCAAGCATGTTCGTCAGGGGAACATGAGCTTGCTGTAACAGGATTGTGGTGACGTTGTTAGCGCGATCTTCGCTCAACCTCTGGTTCAGGGCGACGCTGCCAGACGCCGAAGCATATCCTTTCACCTGAATCATGTAACCATTAATGCCCTTGGCCTTTTCAGCCAATGCGATCAGCTGAGGATTGTATTTCGCATCGACGTTGACTTTGCCGTTCGCGAAATATACGGTGACTTCGTCGAGAATGTAGTAGTCGTCGAGCTGTCCGAATCGCGCCGTCGCCGCCGCGACGGCCGCTTTATTGGCGGCTATCTTCTTATCCTGCTCGGTCATTGCGTCCTGCTGTTCTTTCAGCGCGGCTTGTGCCTTTTCCAGTTCCTGCTTATTCTGCTCGGCGGTTGCTTTTGTTTCCGCCAATCCGGCCTGCATCCTCTGAGCTTGTTCCAAATCGTTGCCTTTGAACCTTACTGTCTTCGCAATCAGCTGATTGTCCGCGTCATAGACCCCCTCGACTGAAATGGGAAGCCCTGGGATGAGCGCAGCCATTGACATTTCCTTCTTGCGCGCCTTAAGCAAGCCCTGAACCTGGCCGACGTCCGTGCCATCGGTCAACAGAACGACCACTTTCGCTGAATCCTTGGTCTGCAAAAAGATTTTTGACCCACTCCTCCCGGTGATCACTCCTTCGATCTTGGTTTGAGCGATCATCGTTGTGCCGGATAATCCGGCGAGCATGAGCAACAAGAATGTTGTGGCGATCATCGTCCAGGATCTGTTCCGAGTCATACCTTCGCTCCTATCGATCCTCCGCCTAGAGGGGAAGACCAAAGCTGCCAGTCCCAATTGTGGATGTGCTCGGCCGTGACATCGTGTGGTCCGCAGACGGAGGCCGTGTCATTTCATTGGCGGTGGCGTCGCTAGGAATAACCCTAGGTGGGACTCGATGTCCGAACAACTAGGGAAATCCCTAAGAGGCGCCCAAAGCGGTCGGGGACAGGTCGGCCGCATGTGTAAGTACACCGAAAGCAGTGCATATCTGTACGAGATTCGATCCAAGGCGGGGGCCTGGCACTGTCGAAGTCTGGCTGCCGTCGCAACCAAAATCTTCGCGAATGATGCCAGATGCGAGGAGATCGTCTAGACAGCCTTTCCGTCCCCATAACGGATGTCTGGGTGGATCGAGATGAGCCCCTTCTTGACGGCAAGCAATACAAGGTCGGCGTTACTCTTCAGCTTGAACTCTGCCATGATGTGATGTTTGTGAAATTCGATCGTTTTTAGGCTCAGATTCAGACGTTCGGCAATCTCCTTCAAGCCGTAGCCCTCGGCAAACAACTGCACAATATCGCGCTGGCGAGGCGTCAGGTTTTTGGAGGACTGGCTCGCTTGGTTCTTGTGTTCGACGGAAGTTCCTGACTGAAGCTTTGGAGAGATATAGGTTTCTCCGCGCCAGACCTGTTCAATGGCAGTCACCAATTCGCCCGACGCCGCATGCTTGAGTACGAAAGCTGTGTGTCCTAGTTCTAGCGCCGCCGCCGCCAAATGAGCATTTTGCTGCATCGTCAGGAATACGAGCCGAATGCTCGGAATCTGCTCTCGAATGCGCCGCGCGGCATCTAACCCGTTGAGAAGTGGCATCCCGATGTCGAGGATGATAATGTCGGGCTTAAGTCGGATTGCTTCTGTAACCAGCGACCGCCCATCTGTCGCCGTCCCCGTTACCACGTAGTTCTTCTGTAGAAAACACTTCAGCATTTCGAGAAAAATAGCATGGTCGTCGGCGATCAGGAGATCGGGACGCGACTCTGGAGTCAGTGCTGCCATGACGTTGGGGAGGGACACTTCTACGCTCCTTGAGCCATACTCTATTCGCTCAAGGCGCGAGAAGGGCACTGTCAACACTGACAGGGCCACACCCCTTGCGCGGTAGCCCTTGCCGTAAGGGCTGACGGATCGCGGTGGGTCATCCAAGAGGGCCAGGGATCTGGTTGTCAATGAAGCGCGTCAGCCCTGTTTTGTTCGCTATCATCTCGAATCGGTTGGGCTAGTTTGTCTGACCTGTCGGCTGCGAGGTATAGGCTCTGCGATGGCAGCGCGATCTCCGCTCCTGCGGTCCGCACAGTATCCATGATGCCGAAGAGCAACTCTTCCTGAATCTCGAGAAAATTGTTCCAATCATGGGCAAACACATAGGCAAAAATGTCTACGTCAAGGGAAGAAGCCCCGAAACGCACAAATCGAACGCGAACGGAAATTGAATCGACATTGGGGTGCCCATCTAGCAGGGTGCGAATGCCAGCCATGAATGATTGCAACTGCGCTGGAGTTGTTTCATAGCGCAATCCAATCATCGGCTGAAACAAGAACCGGTCCCGTGCTGAAAGGGTTTCCAGCCTCATATTCGCGATCTGCCCGTTTGGCAAACTGACCACGGTACGACCTACGGTGCGGATGCGGGTTGATCGAAGGCCGACTGCCTCCACCGTACCCTGGATATCACCCAAATTCAAAACGTCTCCGACTCGCACCGCCTGGTCGGCGATCAGGGAAACACCGGCAATCACGTTTTCTAGTGTCTTCTGGGCTGCGAGGGCAACCGCAACGCCTCCGACTCCGAGTCCGGCTAAAGTAGCTGTCGGGTTTATGCCGAAGTGGTGAAGGGTGAACAGCAAACCAGCGAAGAGGATGATTCCGTCGATCAACCTTCGAACCAGACGCAGTGCTGAAGCGGCTCCGCTCAAACTCCGGCGACGCGTGACCAGGGAACGTTCGGCGCTCTCGTTCAGGAGCATTAGCAACCACATGCACGCGACGACAATAATCATCAATGCTGTGGTTGACCAGAATTGCCGAGCCAAGATGGGGAGAGGAACCGTCGAGACTAGCCATCGGATAGTGAACGCTAGAAGCAGCAGCCGAAATGGAGGCCGCAGTACTCGGGGATTCGTCAGAGCGGGATTTCGTCTCAGCCGACGAAGCACTATACCGACACCTAAACCGAGAATGCGATTCAATACTCCCGTCAGCAGGTATAGGAATGGCAACCCGACGAAAACCGCCACCCACTCAAAGAGCGGAATTTCCGCTACCCGAGTCCTGATCATGAAATCCGGTAGAAATCGTTCGAGGGCGGACTCACTCAACTCCTGAAAAGCCTCTGGAATCCAGGCCAGCGTCTTTCCGGAGAAAAGCCAAACCTTTCCCGCCTTACCGCGATCGACGCGTTGTACCAAAATGTCGCGATCACCGTTGGCAGTCTGAATGACCCCAATCAAGTCTTCGTCGGGGTTAAGAGGATCTCGACCAGAACCCTCGGGTTTATCACTAATCTCGTTCAGCCGAGCAGGAAGACGACGATCAATGACTGCGGCCAGTTGGCTCGCCAGAGCCTCGGCTTCTGGACCCCGCAACGGAGTATCCAGGTAGAGCGCAGCGAGTCCTGTGTTGCCTTTCCGTGCGGCATTGATCAGACCAAGAACTGCCCCTCGAGGTGTGAGACGACCCAAGGTGTCCTTAGGAGAGGTGTCTTTAGGAGTCTCGGACGCCACTTCGGAAGTAGCCGCAGACTTAGACGGGACCCGCTGGGACCACGCAACTTGACAAAAGATCACAAGGAGAGCGAGAGCTGCAGCTCGACCTAAGCGCTTTGTATTGTGGCTACAGGTCGTGATCATGCGAGTCCGTCAACAAATCTGCGTTCTCGGCGTTCGTTGAACTTTGTGTATACTTCTTACCCATCGAAAACTACGTGTCACCCATTCGAAGGGGAACGATGGATCCTTGCCGTCCTTGCGAGGTTACATAGAAGCGGCAGGGAATCACACTGTCAGAACCGACAGGAACCTTCATGCCATCGACCATCGGGAACGATGTCCCTGGCAGAGCCAAACGGTTCAGTGCATGCTCTCGCGAACCTGGACCAACGCCTGATCACTCGTCTCGAGCCGGATCAGCCCAACGCGCGGGTACTCAACATCAAGTATGACGTAGACGACAATAACGGTGACGACCGTGAAACCAAAGATATGAAGCCAACTCCGACGTCGACCAATTGCCATTCGATAGCCCGCAAGCAGGGAACAGATGAGACCGAGGCCGAACAGAAGCGCATACACGATCCTCGGCGGGTGAATCTGCAGTGCCATTGTTCGCGTTGTAGCGATGTCGATCATGTTGTTGAGCGCGGGAAGGAGAAGTTTTCCTGCGTCGCGATGAGAATTCGGTAGGACCGTGGCCGCCACTGCGTCCTTCCATATCTCTTCTTGTATCTTCTTGGATTTCGCCATTTCCTTTTCTGCAGATTGCATATTCGGCAACAAGCGATAGGTCTCTAGCCGGGAATCAACGTACCGGCGAAATAACTCTTGCAGGTCGGGCAGAGCCGGTTGCGCGACGAGCTGCAGTCGCAAGTACGCGGTTTCGATGGCATTCACCTCTTCGGCGATCAACATTCGTTTCTCGTTAAATCGTGATGCCGCACCGGAAAAGCCGAATGCCATCACCAATCCAAACAGGGCGAAAATCGCGCCCTCGATAGTGCCCAGGCTGCCGCGTTCGCCCTCCGACTCTTTCGGAAGGCGCTGAACGCCAACTCGACGGCCCGTTTCCAGCAGGATCAACATGCCGGCGAAAAGCAGCAGAGCGAAGAGTAGAGGCGAAATAGGAGGTTCCATCGGGATATCGTCCTTTGCTGGTCGCAGAGTGTCTCAACCATCCTTAGCTATTGTTTCCTTGAATCGTCTCGTTGCGCGTTGGAACCTGATACGGTTGCCAACATTCGCCCTCGCAACCGTCAATGTGGCCACAGCCGTTACCTTCTCCGGCCTCCACCTCCGCGCATTCCGCCGCCGCCCATGGAGCCCCTGAAGTTCTGCGTACGCTGCTGTCCCACAGCCCGTGCCTGTTGTTGTTGCTGGAGACTTGCTGAAGATTTGGACGTTGACTTCCATCCGTTTCCGCTGTTCTGAGACCAATTTCCAGTCTGCGGGTTATAGCGGTACACGTCACCGTCCTTTCCCGCATAAACATTGTTAGGGCCCGCAGCAATCCCAGCGCCAGTATTCGTGTTGTAGGCAAAAGCGCCTCGGCTAGCAGCTCCTTGACCGCTGTAAATGTTGCCCGCGTATCCGGCACCGGCACCCGACACAATGCCTGTGTTCGGGTTGTACCCTACAGCTCCACGTCCTGCGTAGGTGTTGCCGGTGTAAATGTTCGTGTTCGCGCCTCGCCCGGCTACGCCCACGGTGCCGCGTTGTGTATTTTGGAACGAAGCTCTGTTTGCAGCGCCATAGTTCCCTGTGTAGGGATTCGCCCAAGCAGCGTGAGTACTCGCGTAGGCAGTATTGCCCCAACGGCCGTACACGTTGGCGCTGGCATACCCTCCATAGCCGTAACCCCAAGCCGGTCCCCAGCAGCAGGGCCCGTAGTAGCCCCATGGCCCCCACCATGGGTAATAGTAATAAGGATAGCCGGAGTAGTAACTGACACCGATCGTGAGGCTCCAACCCGTTCCCGAACTCCACGTAGAAGCTACGCCAACCCCGTAGGTATAGGGCGCCCCATACCAGTAACTGCCTACGTAGGGCGGATAGTACCAACCCGTGCCATACACGACTGTACTTGTGGTGGACGAAACGACCGTGCCGTAATAGCCGGGCGTGTAGCCTAAATAAACAACATCCGGCGTCGAACGATACACTCTGACATACGTGACGTAATGCAGCGAGGAACTGGGAGGAATCGAGTAGATCGCGGCGGGAACGGAAGTGGCCACTTCCCACGGTCCAACCGGCGCAGCCCCAGTGAACCAGACAGCATTGTCGACAGCATAGTAATGGTTGCTCTCAAACTGGATGACGGGAGTCGCGGTATTCACCGCATACTGCAGTTCCGTGCCCTCTATATTCTTGAACTGCGGCTCCCCATCGTACTTAACTTGCAAGTGGGCCTCCCGACGAGTGATGACGGCTGTCTGCGGTATGGCATTCGCGATCAGCGCTTCCTTCGCGGGCCCGGTTCCTGGGACCGACGCCAATACACCTGCTTTGGGGCTGCTCTCGGGAATCCTAGCGAAAGCATCAGGCAAGTTCTTTCCGTCAACAAACTCCCAAGGGCCGGTCTCCAACGACTTCGATCGGAACCATCGTCCTGCCAGAAGGATGTAGTAGTCGAGGCTGCTCCGATCCCGAAAAATACTGGCGCTCGTGTTCTTGACGTATTCCAGTTCCGTATTCGGAATCAGCTCAAACTGTGGTGGACCTTCTGTCACCAGCAGTTCACTGGGACCCTCGCTCACGTAAATCACCGGAATCTTCGACGCCTTCTCCGCCTCCTTCAGCGACGGCGGCGTGGTGCCTTCTGCCGCTTTTGCTTGCTGCCTTTCCTTAATGCCCTTAGTGATTTCCTTCATATCCTCGGGAATCTTCGTAACGTAGGACCACGAACCGGAGACAAGGTCGGCAGTCTGCAACCAGCCGTCCATCACATTCAAGTAGTACTGCCCCGTCTCGGTGTCGAGCAGAATCGTCGCTTGGGTATTGAGCATCAGCTTCAGTCTGGTTCCACCTACATCTCTGAACTTGGGGGGGCCATCAATGAGCACCAACAAGGAAGGTTTGGCGCTAAAAATGACCTTCGGTGGATCATTGTTGACCGGCAACGCCTCGACGCCGGCTTGCTCCGAGTCGGCGGCGGCGAGCGCGGCTTCCAATCGGTCCAGGGCAATCATCTTGGCGTACTTCGGTAGCTTAGCCTGCAGGAAGGTCTGGTATTCAGCCTGCCTGGCCTCCATAGTAGGAAACTTGACGCTGGTAATCTGGAAATCGTCCAATGTTACTTGGCGGTTCACCTTATCGACCTCTGTTCGTGCCGTGAACCAGAGCACTCCGTATTTGGTCGTTTTATTCGCCGCGCTGGTCACCGCAAGTGCAGCGTAGGCGCGCAACTCATCGCCTTTCCAAGTCTCCACCTGTGGTTGGTACATGGAGATCGTCTCACTTCCATGAGAGGCTTTGCGAGGCCATGCTTCATCGATTCGCTTCTCTGCATGCGCAGCAGCAGAGGATGCTTGGGGATTGGGATGTTCAGGCAGGGGACGCACGGCTGATGGGGCGTCAGGCAAGGACTGCTGCGACTGCGGGTGGTCGGGCGCCGACTTCTGCGCTCTCAATGGAAGAGGAACAGACGCAAACAAGAGCGGCAGAATAAAACGACTGATGATTTTAAGGCGCATGAATACTCGTTCGTCTTCGACTGCTGCGATTGAACATCCGCCTCTGCTGTCCGTGTGATCTGCAGCAATTCACGACATGTCAACCACACTGGCCTGGATTACTTAAGGCCAAATGTCCAGCTAAGGCCCGCACTCGATCCGTAATCGCTGCCCGAGAAACCAGATGGCGGCTTATTGTCCCAGTTACCGTAGAACGAGACATTCCATGACAAGTTGCCTATGAGCTTAATGTAATAAGTAGCGTTCGTATTGAAACGGAAGCGCCCGGGCTCAGAGAGCGCCGGAAACACCGCTGCGTTGACATCCAAACTGGTTTTGTCGAACTTGAAAAACTGGATGTCCGTTGAAACCATCGCAGCCACCAGGTTTTGTCTTGCAACTGGGACGACGGAGGGGTGGTAGTCCGTATTCTGCCAGGAAAGACCTCCAAGCACCGAGATCTTGCTTCGGTTGGTGTTTTTAAGATAACGCCCGAGACCACCCCCGACAGAGGTCTGCAGCGTGATTCCCTGCGCCGAGCTTTGCAGGAAACTGCCCAAGCCCGAATAGAAATACTTGTTCCACGGCAACAGACGCGTACCGATGAGATCCAGCGAGTTGCGGGTGGATGCGCTCGTACCGGTACTCGATGACAAGGTGGAACTGAAGTTTGCTCCCGCCGACCACCTTTCGCGCAGATAAGCGGTCTGCGAACCAAAGTTGTATTGAGTCGAGTCATTGCCTTTGGAGTAGATCACGCCGAAACTGACCTCGCCGTTAAATCGCCGCCAGAGCTTTTCGGACGTCTCGACGATAGAGACGACCTGCGGAGTTTCCAACACCACCGACGGCTCGGATGGCTCTAAGACTTCAATCTTCACTGGCTGTCCAGCCGGCGACTCGGCTGTGTGCAGCTTCCCCGTATACACTGAACCATCCTCTGTCTTCACGATGAACAATTGATCGCTTTCCAGACGCGCCACTTTCGACCATTCAACGGAGGTGGTGCCGTCGATGTAATCGAAACTTACATAAAGCACCCCGGCGACGAGGCCTTTGACTCGGCAGGTCATCCGGTCACCGTTCTTCATAACCAGCACGTCGGTTTTTTCTCGCGCGAAGAGAGCAGGAGCGAGAACCAGAGCCGCACCAATAAGGACTAGTCGAATGTTCATGCGGGTTCCCACCCAACGCTCGATCCTGATTCGATACTCCTCTGCAGGAGATTCACTGTCTTTCGGTTTTCGGGCAGAGTGCCGCTTGCAGGACGCCTCCACGCGAGTATCGTTTCTCGCAAAGGACAATCATGAAGCAAGAGCAACCGCCTCCCTGGTTCCGTTTCATGAGAGTCTTCTCGCTCAGGCGAGTGGCTATCGCGCCGTGCGTGACCCGCAAGCGTCACTTGGTAACGAGTGGCGAAATGTAAGGTTCTCCGACGAGAGCCGCTTGGATCGCTGGGATTAAGTGGACCTTCATTTGGGACTTGATGACATATCCCAGTGCACCTTCCGCTACACATGCTTCCACAAATTGCCCTTCCGAATGGATCGTCAGGAACACAAACCTGGCGGATAAGGCGACCTCGTGGAGACGATGGGCGGCCTCGATTCCGCTCAAGATCGGCATGGTAATGTCAGCGACAATTACGTCCGGACAAAGACGGAGGGCCTCCGCAACTAACTTCTCGCCGTCGACTGCCGTTCCTACTATGTCGAACATAGGCTTCAGAAGAGCAGTTGTCGCTTTAAGCAAAGCGGGGTGGTCATCCGCCAGCAGTACACGTGGTCGGATCAAAGTTCGCCTCCGTCTGAGCAGAGGGACGCCCCATGTCGAGCAAGCGCCGAAGTGAATTCACAGCTCACAACTATTCGTAGGATATTGCGCGGTTCTGCGCCACTGGGGAAATCCCTAGGAGTTTGCTGAAAGACTCGCGATTCGGATCAGGGCATCGCTTCAGAGGTTGGGGAAAAACTCCAAAACCGTGCAGTCCCGTGGAAGAGCGGCCCTTCGAGAGCCTGCCCTGAGCTTGTCGACGGGGCAGCGTAAGGCATGTGAAATCAATGCGGGCCTCAGTCGCTGCGCCGTGCCGAGTAGCTTGGAAATACGTTTTTCAGCAGACTGTTAGGATGCGAGTAGATAGGATTCTGGATCTACGGAGATCAATCCCTTTTTCAGCGCAAACAGGACAAGATCTGCGTTGCTTTTGAGATTGAACGCTTCCAGGATATGGTGCTTGTGGAATTCCACCGTCTTTTCGCTCAAGTTGAGGGCTAAAGCGATTTCCTTCACCGGTCGTCCCTCGGCAAACAATCGCACGACGTCGCGCTGTCGTACGGTTAATTCTTTTGAGAACTGCCGCGCCCTGGCTTTTGCAGCGACCCAGTCTTCAGCCCTCAGCTTTGGGGTCAGATAGGATCGGCCATGCAAAGTCGCCTCTATAGCATTGAGGAGTTCCACTCCGCCGGAGCTTTTTAAAAGAAACGCCGTGGATCCAAGTTCGATTGCCGCGGCTGCGAGATTCGCGTCGTCGAGCATGGTCAGGAATACGAACGCGACTTTGGGAGCCCGTTCTCTAATCCCCCGGGCCGCGTCTAGTCCGTTCAGCAGTGGCATCGACACGTCGGCAACAACTACATCGGGCCTGAGCCTGATCGCTTCTTGCAGCATGGCCCGACCGTCGGCTACGACCCCGATGACGGAGCATGTTTTCTCCAGGTAGGCGCGCAGAGTCTCGGCAAAGATCGCGTGGTCGTCAGCAATCAGGACGCGTGGGCGGGAAGTGCTCTGGTTGAGGTTCTGCATAAAGTAACTCGTTTCCTTTTGCCGAATCGTGCCGTGAAACCGACTGAAAGGGCGTCGGCGGGGCGCAGGCTAGTTAGAAGGGCGTGGTCTTTTCTGGAGTGTACGAACCAAATCCGCGAAACACTTTCAGGGAGTACACCAAAGCCCCGTTTACCCCACTATAGGACTAGTCATACTACCTTGTTTTTCGTTTGGCAAGAGCAAAACGCGAGTGGACGCTCGATTTCGAGCGTAGGTGTCCTCCCCTCGGCGTGACTTGGCCGTGGCTCTTCCTTTCCCCCCAAGCCAATTCCTCCGGCTCGAGTCATCCGGCAGCCTGGCCCAATCTCGATTGGAGAGGGACCGAGGCTTCGATTTCTGTCCCTTTTCCGGGTTCTGAATAAACTTTGAATCGTCCGCCTAACAAGTGTGCGCGTTCTTCCATGCTGCGCATGCCAATGCCTTCTTTATTGTCCAATTCCCGCACATCGAATCCGGCGCCTTCGTCGCGGATAGTCACAACTATTCTGTTAGCGGCAATACGTAATTGAACTTGTGCTTTGGCCGCGCCACTGTGTTTCTTTAAATTGCGAAGTCCTTCCTGGACAATACGGAACACGCACAGAGAGATATCGGGATGAATAGACCGAGGAACTTCGTTGGCCCGAAAATCGACTTCAACACCGTTTTGGAGGGCAAACTCTTTGCATAGAGCGCTAACCCCGGGAACAAGCCCCAATCTTTCCAAGGTAGACGAATGCAGACGATGTGAAAACGTATGAAGGTCGGCCCCAATTTCGCTGGCAGAATTCAGGAGATCGTGCACTTGACGGACAGCTTCCTCCGGCGAAGCGCCGATAGCTTCTTCAGCGTTCTCCAGTCCGAGGGCAAGAAGCGCCAGACGCTGACTAAAGTCGTCATGGATCTCCGAGGCCAGTCGGCTGCGCTCCTTCTCCTGCGCGGTAATCAACATGCCGCTGAGTCCCAGTGCGCGGTCCTTTGCCAGTTTCAACCGGAAATACAATCCGAGAACGATTAGACACAGAAGAATGAGTGACAAAGCCGCCCACATCAATTTGGTGCGCTCCCAGAAGGAAGGCCCACGGAACAGCACCTCGCTGCCACCCGGAAGATCGCTCTCTTTAAATCCCCAGCGCCGGAGCGCGCGCTCATCAAATATGTAGGCGTTTGCGCCTCGCACAGCCGGGATACCTTCAGGGCTTTCCCCGTCGAGAATTCTGACGGCAATCCCGCCGACGATCTTACCCTCCAGGGCGAAACTCTCCAGATACCCGCCCACTTGTCCGTAGCCCAGGTCTACATCCGATGGACCGAACACCGGTGCATTCGCGGCTTTGGCGACCATGGGGCCCACCTCGGACGCGCCGATGTACCTGGTTCCTTTCGCGTCCATTCCGATGTGGGTGTAGAGAACAATCGTGTGATCAGGCAGGTGCCTCAAGCGTTCGAGCAGACTGGGCACATCAAGATCAGTAAGGTAAGTAAAATCCAGGGTGTCTTCGTAGCCGCGGAGGCGCTCTCGATAGATGTCTTCCAGGTGTTTGTCGAAAGACGAAGTGCCGCCAACCACAACGATGTGCCTGCTGCCAGGTTGGAGTCGCAACGCCACATCCAAGGTCTTGTCCGGCTCGAACATTTCCCAGCAACCAGTAAAGTGGGAATCGAGTTTGGGGTTGTCTGCTTGCGATTCGCTCGTGCCGCCAAAGACAATCGGAATTCCCGCGAAGAACTTTTCATGCGAGTCCATCATGAATCGGAGTGGGCTGGGTCCGAGGGCGATAATCAAGTCGGGTCTACGATCGTGATACTTGTGGATGTACCACTCGCGCAAGGCTTGCTGAGAGGCTGGATCATCAAAAAGCGTTGTCTCGAGGTAGTCGCCATATAATTCGAGGTGATAACGTGAAGTATCCAGGGTGGCACGCATCTCGCGATCAAGGAGCGCAACTGCGGGAGAAGATGGCCCCAGTTCGTAGAAGATCACAACTCGCCGGACTTCCTGGACTTCACTGTTGGCTTTAGGCTGAAAGAGGAGACACGCCGCTAAGAGCGCGAGAACCATTATTCTGGGACGCGATTCCTTGCCTCGTCGCGCACCAAGTGTCAAGGTGCGACTCACAAATCGAGACTTCTCGCCGACCGACGACCCCATCAGCCAGCGAAAGAAGAGCGCAAGCATCTCAGAAACCTCAGCCAGTCTGAGCGCGTTCTTGGCTGGCATCGTACGCCTCCATACCTCGATGCGATCGCATGCCGATACCTCAACAAAGCTAAGTGCGCTTCCGAAGAAGAATCTCGATTGTTTGCAAGCATACGTTCACGGTCGATGACCTCCTACTAGGGATTTCCCTAATTGCGTTGATCCAGCCTGCGGCATAAAAGTTGACCGTGGGCGACCGCAAGGTCAGGTTGCCAATCCGCTCTCGTGAGCAGGAGTCTTTATGAGATTGAAGCTTCGGACTAGCTGGGTAATCACTTTAGCCGGTCTAATAAGAGTCGGCATCATTGTTGCGTTGATATTCGCCCTTTCGGCTATTTCGGCTAAGCCTGCTCGTGCGCAGGACTCACAATCGACACCAGATCTGCAACAACTGAACAACAAGCTCGAGCAACTCGAGAAGGAACTGGAAGAGGTCAAGAGTCAAATGCGCGCCGCGGCCGCGGCACAGAAACCTTCGAATGCCCAGGCACCACAAGGTCAGGGCGGGGCGGGAAAAACGTCCGCGGAGTCAGCCCCAGTGGTCGCCATTCCCTCGGCGGCCCCTGTCGCTCCGCCTCCGCCAGGGACCGTGCCAATGGAAGGTGAAATCACCGAACGACAGGACAGCGTCGATTTCTACGGATTCGTCATGCTCGACTCCGGTTACGATTTCGCCCAGGTGGATCCAAACTGGTACGACGTAGTCCGGCCCACCAAGTTGCCATCGTTCGCCAACGAGTTTGCGCCGAGTGGAAATGTCTACGCGGGCGTTCGCCAGACCCGCTTTGGGGTGAAGTCATCCACGCCCACCAAGTTCGGTGATCTCAATACGATATTCGAATTCGAGCTGTTTGGAACTGGAGTTGACGCCGGCCAGACTACTTTCCGTCTACGGCACGCCTACGGCGAGTTGGGACAGTTCGGCGCGGGACAGACCTGGAGCGCGTTCATGGACATCGGTGTCTTCCCTAACACGCTGGAGTATTGGGGCCCGAGCGGCATGGTCTTCTTCCGCAACATACAGGTGCGCTGGATGCCATTACGAAGCAAAAAAGGTGGCGTCACGATCGCTCTGGAAAGACCCGGCGCCAGCGGGGACCAGGGCATTTATGCCGACCGCATCGAACTCGCGAACATTCGGCCTCGATTCAATTTCCCGGATCTCACGGGGAATGCGCGGGTCGTTGGAAACTGGGGCTACTTTCAGGCGGCCGGCATTGTTCGCAAAATCGGTTGGGTTGACACGAGTAGTAACCCGGTTAACCTCGGTGGCAGCGTCGTGGGCTGGGGCGTGAACCTTACCTCCAACCTCAACTTAGGGAAGAAGGATGTCGCCAAGCTGGCATTTGTCTACGGCGATGGCATTGAAAACTACATGAACGATGCACCCGTAGACGTCGGTATCGCGCACAATCCCCCGAACTCGCGGATCCCGATTAAAGCGGTTGCTCTGCCGGTGTTGGGTGTCGTGTCGTTCCTCGATCACACGTGGAATGAGCACTTCACCAGCTCGGTCGGCTACTCGCTCGTTGACATCCAGAACTCAAACGCGCAACTGCCGTCGGATTATCACCAGGGTGACTATGCGGTCGGGAATTTGCTCTACCATCCGATTCCAAGAGTCACCATGGGCGCGGAATTCCAGTTCGGCCGAAGGGTGAACTTCAGCGATGGATTTAATGCCAACGACTACCGAATGCAGTTCTCATTCAAGTTTGACTGGGACAAGGCCTTCAAATCCCCGACTCTATAAACCACGGCTGTGGCTACCATCGGTTGCGCGGATCTAACAGCGAATTAGAAAAAGGAGAATCATAATGAATACGGAGCGAAGGCCAGTCTTGCTGCTGATCGTGGCCGCGATCGCATCTGTTGTCTTTCCGATTCGAGTTGTAGCTCAGGCCGGTCGTACGAGCCCGGTGGCCCCACGACGCGAGGTCGTCGCCGCAATCGTTCAAGAGGCTTACGACAAGTTTAAAGATGAGAGCAAGGGCAAGAACGCCGACTACATCCCCTATCTCGCACAGGTAGATTCAAAGCTCTTCGGTATCGCAATCGTTACGACCGACAATCAGGTGATCACGCTGGGGGATGTGAAGTATTCCTTCTCCATCCAGTCGATTTCCAAAGTTTATACGATGGCAATGGCGATCGACGAGTTGGGGGTAGACAAGGTATTCGAAAAAGTGGGCTCAGAGCCTACGGGGCGCCCCTTCAATTCTCCCGTGGCGGTTGTAGACATGCCGACCCACACTGGCAATCCGTTCGTGAATGCAGGTGCGATTGCCACGACCAGTCTGATTTCGGGGAGCGACGCGAATGACAAATGGAACAAGATCCTGGATTTCTACAGCCGAGTGGCCGGAGAAAAACTAACGTTGATCAATGAGGTTTACAAATCCGAAGCGGCTACCAACACCGGCAATAAAGCTCTTTCTATGCTGTTGGCCAAGTATGACCGGATCTATGCGGATCCTTTTGAATCGGTGGATATCTACACCAAACAGTGCTCCGTTGGCGTAAACGCGACTCAGCTTGCCCGAATGGGCGCAACCCTGGCAAACAATGGGATCAATCCCGCCACCGGCGAACAGGTGATCAAGGCCGAAGCAATTCCCCACATCCTCAGCACGATGACTGAGGCTGGCCTTTACGACGGTTCTGGTGGCTGGGCCTGGCACGTGGGACTGCCCGCGAAGAGCGGAGTTGGAGGCGGCATCGTAGCGATCATTCCTGGAAAAGGCGCCATTGCAGTGTTTGCGCCTCCTCTGGATGAGGCAGGGAACAGCGTCAAGGCTCAAGAAGTGATCGAGTACGTCTCCAACAAGCTGCACTACAACCTGTTCTCCCCGGCGTCAGTTGGGTGGAAATAGTGCATCGTGGTTCGCCAAGCCAAGGCCCGACCCAAAGGCATGGATACCTTGTGCGGCATCAGGAGTGGATTGTGAAATTCAGGTTTCTTTTTACGATATTCGCTGTAGCCGCATCTCTGGTTTGCGCTGACGCGCAAACCGCCTCCCCGGGCGCACAGAATACCACTGAAGTGTTGAACAAGATTGATCAGTTGGTCGAGCAGAACAAGGTCCTCGAGAAACAAAATCAGGAACTGGTGGAGGAGATCCAGGTCCTGCGTCGGTCACTCGCAAAGGAAACTCCGGGGATCCCGGGCACAACGGGAAAAGAAACTGCGCCTGCGACTGTTTCACCTGCCACCGCCGGACAACCTCCACAGAGTGAACAACAGCAGGTGGCCGTCGATACTTCCGCTCCCCAGCAGGAGCCGCGTAGGTGGGGGACCTACACGCCAAATCTTGGTTTCAAGGTAGCCGATACCGATCGCGGTGACATGAGTATCAGCATCTACACGTATGCCCGCTACCTGAACCAGTTGGGGCTGGATGCAACCTACCTAGATGCACTTGGCAATGTCAAGAACGTCCAGCAACGCCAGGATTTCCAGCTTAACAAAGTACAAATAAAGTTCCTTGGTTGGATCATGGATCCAAAGTTCCGTTATTTTCTGTACGCGTGGTCTTCCAATGCTTCGCAGGGTTTAGGCGCTCAGGTAGTGCTCGCCGGAAATCTTAATTACAGCTTCGCTAAATCGTTCAACATCGGAGCTGGGATACGATCCCTACCGGGCACACGGAGCGTGGAGGGCAATTTCCCCTTCTGGCTTGGCGTCGATACACGTCTGATCGCCGACGAGTTCTTCCGCCCTTCCTACACCTCAGGTGTTTGGGCTTCGGGCAAAATTGCGAATCGCTTGGACTACATCGCCATGATCGGCAATAACTTAAGCACCCTGGGCGTAAGCGCGGCGCAGCTCAATAATGGCTTCAACACAGTGTCCACCTCGCTGGTTTGGACGCCCACTCAGGCCGACTTTGGCATCGGTTTTGGTGACTTCGAAGACCACAAACAATTGGCGGCCCGTCTCGCGGGCCACTTCTCACGGAGCGACGAGGACAGACAGGAACAACCCAATAGTGACCAATTCGAGAACACACAGATTCGGCTCGAAGACGGGACCGTGATCTTCGTGCCTAATCTCTTCGGTCCCGGTATTTCCGTCAACAATGTGACTTATAAAATGGCTGCCTTTGATGGCGGCATCAAGTACCACGGGTTCTCATTGGAAGGGGAATATTATCTGCGGTGGCTCGATCATTTTCAGGGGCCGGGCACAGCCGGACTTCCCACCGTTTTTTCTCGCGGCTTCCAGCTGCAAACCTCGGCAATGGTTCTGCCTAAAACTTTGCAGGCCTATCTGGGAGGATCGACGCTCACCGGCAAGTATGGCAGTCCTTGGGATTTTCGCGCCGGACTCAACTATTTTCCTTTTCACAACAAAGTCATCCGGTGGAACAACGAATTCCTTTACTTATACAAATCTCCGGTGGGCTACACCGCCGTTCCCTTCGCGCTCGGAGGAACCGGGCCGGTCTTCGCTACCACTCTGGAGTTAGCTTTTTGAGCGGCCGTGTTTTCTAAGGAGTTCGTGATGGCAAAACAGCGATCTCGCATCTGGAGGCGACTGTTCTTTTGTGTATGCATCATCGCCGCAGTTTGCTTGTGCGAGTCGGGTGAGCTTTCCTCGCAATCACAACCTACTGGTTCGCAGCATGGGCTGTACGAATTTAACGACGTTCACTTTCATCTGACCAATTACATTCAGCAAGGCACGGATATTCATGATTTTCTGACAATCATGGGCACTAAAGTTGGGCGCGTCGCTCTATTCGGAATCCCTTTGCAGCAGGAGTGGTCGTACCAGAATTCCGGCGATTTTGCTCCAACCTACTACCTGCAGACGGACGCGCCGCTCTACTACTACTCCTTCACCGATGCCTACATCGCGATGGCATACCGATCGTTGACGAAGGAACAGCAGGCCCGCTTCGATCCCATGATCACCGGTTTCAATCCCGCAGACATGTACGCGGCCGATCACATTCGCCGAGTGCTTCTGACTTTTCCGGGCGTCTTCACGGGCATCGGCGAATTCAGCATTCACAAGGAGTTCGTGTCAGCCAAGGTAGCAGGCGAAGTTGCGAGTTTACAAAATCCTGCGCTCGACCGCCTTCTCGACTTTGCGAAAACGGTCGGACTAGTGGTGCTGATACACAACGATATGGATGTGCCGTTCGCGAAGGAAGGCTCGCAACCGGTGTACCTGAACCAGATGAAAGCTCTTTTCAAGAGACACCCAGACACAACCATCATCTGGGCTCATACCGGCGTGGGCCGTGTAGTGCGGCCGATTAAGAACCATGCCGCTCACTTAGCAGAAATCCTGGCTGATCCGCAGTTCAGTCACATCTACTTTGATATTTCGTGGGATGAAGTAGCCAAGTACGTCGTTTCGAGTCCGGAGGCGACTCGCACTACTGCCGACCTCATCAATCGTTACCCAGACCGTTTCCTCTTCGGCACCGATGAGGTCGCTCCAACAAGCCAGGAGCAATACCTGCGGGTCTACTACCAGTATCAACCGCTCTGGAACCTTCTGGACGCGACGGCGCGCGAGAAAGTTTGCAAGGGGAACTACGAGCGGATCTTTGATGAAGCTCGACGCGCGGTGCGGGCATGGGAAAACACTCAGGCCCTTCCTCCCAGGAATCAGTAGGGGTCGCCGGGCGCCGGTTACGAGTTAGGGATTTCCCTAGTTGCTCCGCCCCCTACTCAAACCTAGAGTTGATCTCGGAAGCGGCGCCTTCGCGCGCGAATGCTCAGCACATCTTTCGCAAAGTGAATCTGTAAACAGGCGGCTCGCAAAGACACGATCAATATCTCTTGCGGCCCAAGATAAGAGATGGTTAGTGCTACTAACGCACGATTGACAAACGGCGTATTGCCCTGGGTTGATGACTGAAGGAGAAGGAATGCAACCGCCAAGCGTGAACGAGATAGGGACCGGAAAAAGGTGCAGGCCATGAAGTCGCCGAGAATTAGGCAACGCCGAGTCCGAGACTTATTGGCGCTACTCTGTTCAGCTCTCCTGTTGACGGGTGACCCGACGGTATATGCCCAGCCATCGACGCAGGACGCAGCGCCGCAAGACCAGGCGGAGCCGAAGATCCCGAATGATCAACTGGATTCGCTGGTCGCTCCCATCGCCCTATACCCCGACCCTCTTCTGGCTCAGGTCCTTGCCGCATCTACTTATCCCCTGGAAATCATCCAGCTCCAGCAGTGGTTGCTGCAGCACAAGGACTTGAAGGACAAGGCGCTGGTGGATGCCGTTCAAAAACAAGACTGGGATCCCAGCGTCCAGGCGATGGCCGCGCTGCCCGACGCGCTGAAGCAACTCGCGGAGAATGTAAAGTGGACCACCGATCTAGGCAACGCCTTTCTGGCACAGCAAGCTGACGTCATGGATGCCGTGCAGCGTATGCGCGGGAAGGCCAAGGATGCAGGAAACTTGAAATCCACTGAGCAGCAAAAAGTGGAAACGAAAGTAGTGGAAAGCAAATCTGTCGTCGTGATTGAGCAGGCCAACCCGCAAGTCGTTTATGTTCCCAGCTACAACCCCACCGTAGTGTACGGCCCGCCAGTTTATCCCTATCCACCGATTACTTATCCGCCGCCGGGATATTACGCCGCGGGGATGGCTATATCATTCGGCGTCGGTTTGGCCATGGGAGCGGCCTGGGGCGGAGGCTGGGGTTACGGTTGCGGATGGGGCTCGAACAACAACATCACAATCAACAACAATAACAACTTCGTGAACAACTCGAACCGCACGAATGTCAACAACCGATCATCAACGCGGACAGGCGGCGGCAACAGCTGGCAGCACAACCCACAACATCGCGGTGGTGCACCGTACTCGAACCGCTCAACCGCTAATCGATATGGAGGAACGGCCCGCGGTGATTCCGTCGGCGACCGGCAGGCGAATGGACGGCAGAATCAAGGCCAAAGGGGTGATCGGCAACGAGACAGCACGCCGGATCGGGGTTCCGGAGACCGGCAACAGGCGGGTGACAGAGGTGACAGAGGAGGAGGGGCAGGCCGGCCACAGGCGGGCAATACGGATCGAGGCGGCGGAGCGGATCGGGTGGGTAATCGACAAGTTCCTAATAATACGCCGAGTGGATCGAACAAGAGTGCTTTCAGTGGGGCCTCGAAGGGGACGAGCGGGAATGCGGCCCGATCCAGCAGCCAGCGCGGCTCTTCCAGCATGGGAGGCTCGCGAAGCGGCGGCTCACGAAGTGGAGGCGGCGGACGGCGAAGGTAGGCGAACCCATGATCAAGGAAAGATACATGAAATCCAAGCAATCGAGCTCCATCGCAAAGATTGCATGCCAGAGCGTGCTGCTGATCGCCGTTTTCTGCGCTCTGTCCTCCCACTCCCAAGCGCAGGCGCAATCGAAAAGTGAGTCGGCAAAATCTTCACCAACGGCGCAGCAGGGTTTTGACAGCCCGGAGCAAGCGGCCAACTCTCTCATCGCGGCATCGGATCAATTCGATGTGCCCTCCCTTATGCAGATATTCGGCCCTGCCGGCACGGATTTTGTGGCCAGTGCCGACCCGGTCGAGGACAAGAAAACCGCGATCGCTTTCGCTGCCAAGGCTCACGAGAAGAACTCAGTCGAGGTAGACCCAAAAAATCCGGATCGCGCTGTCCTCATTGTCGGCGCTGAGGAATGGCCATTTCCAATCCCCATCGTGAAGAAGAATGGGATGTGGCGCTTCGATACGAATGCTGGAAAGCGCGAAATCCTGCTGCGGCGAATCGGAGCGAACGAACTGGATGCCATCACCATCTGCCGTGGTTATGCGGAGGCACAGTTGGAATACGCTTCCCAGATTCATGACGATTCTGGAGTGAACGAGTACGCACAGAGAATCATCAGTACTCCGGGGAAACACGACGGGTTAGCCTGGCAGAACGCAGACGGAAGTTGGGGAGGCCCGGTGGGGGAGGCGGTCGCGAAAGCCTTGGCGGAAGGATATTCAGAGAAACGGCCGTTCCACGGCTACTACTTCAGGCTCTTGGAGGGGCAGGGGCCGCATGCACGTCTGGGGAGGCTCAACTATTTCGTCGAGGGCGTGATGATCGGCGGCTTTGCCATCGTTGCCTGGCCCGCTGACTATCGCGTCACCGGTGTGCAGACCTTCATTGTCAGTTATGACGGTATCGTCTACCAGAAGGACCTGGGACCAAACACGTCAGCGATTGCCTCGACAATGAAACTTTACGATCCGGAGAGTACGTGGCACAGGACTAACGACGATTGGTAAATATGAACTGCGCTCTTGCAAAACTTCCGAATGAACAAGAAGACTGTTTTCGATGAGCCGTTGGAAAAGGACACGAAATGTCCTTTCCCGACGGCTTCCGTTTTAATCCCACGGTCTTCTTTAGTAGCGGATTCCGACAGACACGGTTATGAACTGCGTGCTGATGTGTTTGGTCGGGGCGTAGTGATAGCGAGCCTCCGTATTACGCCGCGTAAACCGTCGCTGAGAGCCATTCCTTGGGCAGGGATTGAAAAGCTAGTTCACTCTCGGACACGGTGAAACCCGTACCGCATAGCGGGCACATGAACTCCCACCGATCGGAATCGTCACGGTTCAGGTACCTTGAGCGGTACACAAATACCCACGTGTCACATACGGGGCAGATTGATGCGGCCGCAATGATCTCGTCGAGTTCATCAAAATAATCTGGCATGGCATCCTTCGCACCGCAACTGCGTGTCCGGCCACGTAACAGTCGAACGCCGCATCCCCGTGTGAAATTAATCCAACCAACAATGAGTGCTGGCGCGCAACGTGTGGTCTAACCTAGGTGCGATGCGATTTCTGAACAACTAGGGAAATCCCTAGAAGGTCCAAACCTGCGCTCCATTTTGTGGGATAACGTCCGGCAGGATGGCGAGCCTCGACCCGCGAGACCAACCGTGCGGTCGGACTCAACGTCTGCTCGAAAGCAGTGCTAACGACTTTGCTCT
The DNA here is from genome assembly GCA_963788555.1 of uncultured Acidobacteriaceae bacterium. Taxonomy (GTDB): domain Bacteria; phylum Acidobacteriota; class Terriglobia; order Terriglobales; family Acidobacteriaceae; genus Sulfotelmatobacter. The sequence continues at coordinate 509,218 of CAWBHM010000011.1, forward strand.
ACGGGATGTTCGATGACAAAGACGGAATCTGCCAGGCGGCCGAGTCGGCATTTGTTCACGGCAGGAATGTTGGAAGGCTCACTTGTTGGTCTGGCTGGAAGACTCTGAGGCCGTTTGCTCGGGCACGAGACGCATTGTCTCACCGTCCGTGTCAGCAGGGAACGATGCTGTAGGCCGCACGCTCGTGAAGCGCTCATACCAGTCCGGGCACTTGCTCCAACTCAGAATCCGTTGTTCCGGCGCATCCCGCGCATCGGCGTCCACTTGTAGATCTCTCTCCATCGACTCGTAGATGGGCTGGAGGGTGCTTCGTAGTCGCATTTTGCTCTGACTCGTTGCTTCCATGACGGACTCGACGAAAACGGGTCGTTCCGATGTGGGGAAGCCCGCTCGTCGAAGAGCTGCTATTACGAGAGCCTGGTAACGTATGAAAAGCATCTGCAGATCCTGATAATGCAGCATCTCGTGTTCGCGTATAACTTTGTATTCGCAGCTTTCATCTGGGTATTTATTTGCCAGCAGCATTTCCACCGGTGTGAACTCTACCTGAATTGATCTTATCGAGAAACAAAACCCCTGCCGCAAAGCTGCGGGTCTGCTCGCGACACGAAAAAAAGCAGGCGGAGGATAGGGTTTACTGGGACGGGTTAGTCCAACGACCCCCGAGGGTTTCGCGGCCAGTGCGCTTAATTCCGCGGAGGTTTTGCTATCGTCAAACCGCAATGGCCACGGGGCATCGTCGGAAGGCAATACAGAAATCACTGGTATAGTTTCGCGGTCAACCAGTCGCACCGGACAAGCAAGATGGAGTGTGACTTTCCCGGTCAACTTGCCCCGCTGCGGAGAATCTTCCACTGTACGTTCCTCATTACTACCATCAGCGACGAACAGAGTGAACTCCGTAGAGTTCAGGTTCCCGGTATTGACCACGAATTGATCCGTCGTCTCCGCGCGTCTGTCATCGCTGCAAACGGGGCGGAGGACTTCTGGGGTGAGAGTAAGTTTTAGCGTGAGCCGATCATGATTTCGCCTTCCGACCATTTGTATTGTGATGAACGCCAAGTTCAACCTACACTTACGGGGCATGGAGATGAGACCCGAGTGCGCTCGCATTTTTGCTTTAACAATGAAGATGTCATCTCCGTCCGGCAGCTGCAGAGGAATTGTCCCACTGATGTGATAGCTATGTCCCTGCTCTGCGGACCGATCGAGGCTAATCTCCAACTCCCCTGGCATTTCGCCGGCCTCTTGAGCATGTCCTGAGCTTAAGAATGCAATCAACAACATTGACGACAATAAGAGTCTGCGTTCCAACATAGCGAAAGGCATTCGAAGCCTCATGCGGGAGCGGGTGTAATTGGCGATGCGACCGGCAAAGCGAGTGTGTGGTTGCGGTATGAAACCTCTCTCGCTCAGTTCAGGTCGTCGTCCTTGTAGTACTTTGTGCCCTTCCCGGTGAGCTCAACGGCGAGACCCTTATCTGTCATCTGATACATCCAGACGCCATCCGAGACCGAAGCTGCCCCCTCCATGGATCCGCCCTTGTCTCCAGTTTTGGCCGCGGCGCTGGCCTGTCCCCCGAACTCCCAGCCTGAGTTGATGAAGCTATTCAGAGCCTTGTCATTGTCAAAGACGAAGATAACGCTGAACTTCTTCACACCGAATCCGAGCCCTGCCTGCACCTCAACCATCTTCATGAACACTTCTTTCTTCGTCTGGTTGTCGACAGCGATGCCTTTGCCTTTCCCGGATCCCGCGAACAAGATCTTTACTCCCGTGTTGCTGAAGACGGCGTAGCCGGCGCCGTGTTGAACCGCTGACTGGGCAGCAGGCTGGGCCTTGTAAAGCCGCTGAAGTGTCTGCTGTACGACCTTTCGGATTTCTTGCTGCTCTTTTGCTTTGTCTGCTTGGTCGTCACCCGCATGCGCCGACAGCGCAAAGGTGCAGATCAGAGCGGCGGCGATGAAGCCGGGTGTCCTGAATACAGAGGGTCTGGTGATTTTCATGGACGGTATCCCCTTTCGAAATGTCCAAAGTGGTTGGCAATGTTGGCAATAGAGTGTTTTGTCGGTGAGGATGGCAAGATCCGAAAGCGAACCGGCCAAGCCTGGTTTTGGGCAGCTCCCCATGCATGCTGCCCTGTTAGCCTGGAAGCAAAACTAGGCCTGACTCGATGTCCGCACAACTAGGGAAATCCCTAAGGCCGTGTTACAGGCGGTTTCCTTGGTTGTGCGGGCCCTCATTCGCCCAAAAACCCGGATCCAATGCATTCTGAGGCTGTTTCACCCTAGGGATTTCCCTAGTAGCACAGTGCCAAGCAGTGCCTTTGAATGGTCAGACCCCCTGGGGAAGTATTAGGAGAACACTACAATGAAGATCCTCTTGCTCGCGGTCTTAGCACTGGCCCTGCCGATGGCGGTTTTCGCCGGAAGCACCACAGACTACACCAACAGCGGCGGCACCCTGGCGGGTTCGAACAGCGGACTAACGCTGAGCGGCTCGACGTTGATTGCTGTCAATGGGCTCAACGGAGGGGGGCTGATCACAGGAAACGACCTCGGTAGCGTCAGCCTCTCAACCGGTGCGCTGACGAGCGGTTCGTTGGATATGGGCGGTACGTTCGCGGCTGGCGGGTCGTTCACCGTCATAGGCAACGGAAGCAACGGTATTCCGAACGCAACCTTGTTCTCAGGAACATTCGATAGCCCTGTGACTTGGACGCTCGTAACTCTAGCGAACGGTACCCATAACTACACCCTTTCCGGCACTCTGTCGGGAACGACCGACACGGGGGTGTCGGCCGTAGGTGCGACCGTGCAATTGACCATCAACACCGGCAAAGGCTTCTTCAACGGCAGCACTACCATTTCGAGCGGTGACACGAACATCACACTGACCAGTCACACGAAAGGTGTGGTCCCGGAACCGGGCTCGCTGAGCCTGATGGGAACCGGGTTGATCGGTCTGGCTGGATTGCTCCGTTTCAAACTGAAGGCTTCACGTCAAGGAAAACCTGGCCGAGAGGCGGGGTTGCGACCAACAACGTAGCCCAACGACACTTCCTTCCGGAGCCACTATTGCAAGGCCGCGGTCAAGCTGCGAGGGCATGAGGGCATCGTGAGCTCTGACCGAAAAAACTAACGGCCCGTTTTTTTTCCCCAACACGGAGGCATCCTCTGCGACGCCTTCGTTCCCTTTTGGATCGGCCACGCGCAGCGCAACAGGAAGGCACGGTCAAGGACTGCGACAGATGCTGGGTCTCGCCTGCTCCAGTTCCACATCCAATAACTCAAACGCGCTGCGGACCTATTCTCGATAAAAGACTAGCAATGTGCCCAGCAGCACTATGCCACTCGGCCAAACGTAGGGAATGAAGCGCCGGTGCCAGAATTTACAATCAGAAATCAGTTTGAACAATGCCACGCCCAGGCCAACGATCATGAACCAAAAGTGTTCGTGCTCGACCAGCAGCATGGACGACGTCATGTGGTGGTGATGGTCGGACGAGGAAGTATTTGTCGGAGCAGAATCGTTGCCGATGGGCACAGGGGAGTGATCCATCCTGGAGTGGTCCATGGCCATGCCGAGGTGATCCATGTCCATCGTCGAGTGGTCGATGCCGGGGGAGGGACCAGATGTCTGCGGCGCGGGCAGATTGCCATCGGGATCCAGGGCCGGGTTGACAAAGTAAGCGCGGGCTTCTAACGAAGTCGCGCCGGAGCCGCCAGAGTGGTCGTGGACGAGTAGAAAGGACGCACCGACGATGGCGAGGACAGCGAATGCCCATGCGCTCCAGAAGCGATTTAGGGAACCGCACGCGCGAAGATACTCGACGATTGCCATAGCGATGAGGAGCAGGGCGTAGATTTTGTGCTGCCCGGCTTCATGGTCGTGGTGCAGAAGCCAGGCCCAGTTCAGGTTGCCGCGCGGCCAGATTTCAGCGTCACTCCAAAGAGCCAGGAACAGTCCCGAAAGCAGAAACAGGGCCGGCCAGACATACCGCAGCACGCTGGGATTCCGAGTCGGAACGGCGATGAGGACAAGAAATCCGACTCCAATCAACGCCCATCCGGCGACGTGGTGATTGAATTCCGAGGGAGCCTTGTTGGGATCCACAGTTGCAGGAAGCGCGGGACCTGAAACAGCGATCAGGTATCGGCCAGAAGCCCGGACATTGACGACGGTGTCTGCAAAGCCACCCAGCCCGGCGAGGCTAAGCCAGAGAATCAAAACACAACTTACATTCTTCGACAGCATTTCATCACGCAGCGTCCTCGAGGCCGAGGATTCGCCCCTCCTGTGGTTGATCCCTCGACACGAGCCCGAGAAGGCCCGGCGACGGCGTATACAACTTTTAGGACGATGCGTAGCTTTACGCTACTAGGGAAACTCCTAGGATGCGGTGACTTGTGATGAGGTCCGCGAATGACCGAAATACCGTGCTTGCTGACGCGAGTACCGCTGTTCCAGCAACCGGGCCTCCAATCGGCCAAGTTCTCGCCTCATATTGACTTCCATCAGCAATCGCTATCGCCGCATTCGCGCAGTGTCAGGCACTAGGGATTTCCCCAGTTGTGTATTGATCTGAGTCAAGCGTACTTTTGCTCTCAGACTGGCGACGAGCGAGGTCTCGCCGTGCCAAGTGCAACGCAGCGAAAGGAATTCGGTGGCGAACGCATTTACGTTCGCGACTCCTGCGCTTGGAAGGAGTTCCATTATCCGGATTCATGGTCAGACTATCGCTGAGTATCTGGATCGGTGGTGCAATCCCAACAACATTTGGTGCAGTATGAACCGAATTCATGCTTCTCGGCAGTTGCTCAGCGCGTTGTTGCTCGCCGTGCTTGTCCTGCAAGGTTGCAACGCGCTGAATCCCCTCTGCGGAAGTGCCCGTCCAGCCCCGTCCATTTCCTCTCTGTCGGCCACGACCGTCGCCTTCTCGCAAGTGCAGAAGGGATTCGTGCTCACAGTGAATGGCAGTCACATCGTGTCGTCCTCAGTCGTGGTTATCAACGGGACGACTCTTCAGACCCAGGTCGTAAGCAGTTCGCAGTTGCAGGTCACGCTGACGACCGCAGTCATCACGGGGCCGGGAACAGCCAGCGTTGCCATTAACACTCCCGGCGGGAACACTGGCGATCTAGGCTGCAGCAGCGGCGGAACGAGCCATGCCCTGACGTTGACCATCACGTAACTGCGCCGCACCCCGGGCGAAGAAGCTTGCAACGCAACGGCTCTATTTGCTCTCGAGTACCACACGGTCAAACAGCGGCTGTGTGGGCCGCGCATCGTGACGGTACAATTTTGCAAACTGCTCGATCTCTTCGGCGGTGATCGCCACCGGATGTTTCAGCACGAACCATGTCACGTTCTCACTGCACGGCGGAGTAGTGAGTGATCCGGAAAATGTGTAGTAGCTAGAGTCCGCAGGGAGCAGGCTGGCGACGTTGATCGTGACGGTGTCCAGCAGTTCTTCCTTCTCTTTTTCCTTGGGCAAGTCGCTCCATAGCTCACGGATGAGAGGGTTGTTATTCCCTTTCTCGAGAAGGACGGCCACGACGGCCAAGTTTCCGTCCTGGTCGGCATGAACCAAATGCGCGACCATATCGTAAGTTTTGCCGTTGATCTTCTCTTCGCTGGGCCGGTGGAAATGGAATTGTTTTAGAGCATATTCCTTGTCACCTACGCGGATCGAGCTACCCGGAGCGTAGTTGATCATGACCGTATGGCCGTTGTCGATGATGTGCAACGGGGAAGGTTTGTAGTCAAAGCGAATGGGTGGCAAGTCGGCCTTCTGCGGATTGCGAATGTCAATTGGGGATTGGTGGTGTCCGGTTTTGCAGGGGGCAAACGCTGGGTTCATGTCGCCCCAGTGACTGGGACCCTCGTCTCCGTCGTATCCCCAGTGGCCGGATTTGTGCTCCTGAGCAGAGGCGAGCGCGGTCGATAGCAGAGTGAACGCAAGAACGGTGATTGCGAGATGAAACTGGGTTTGCAATGGCTCGATCTTCGCTTTTGACACAGTGCCCTTCCAACAGAACAGGTCTACTCTGCAGTTCGTATCCAGGGAGGAGTTATGGGAGTCAACCTTGCTTGGCATGAGTGGGACTCCATAGGAACTGAGCGCCCCGCCCATCCACTCGTGAAAGTTCTTCTTGAGAGCACGAATGCGAACCTCCGGATCGAATCCCAGTTCCCGGAATAGCCGGCGAATCACCTCAAGGATCGACAAGCGTAAATGCCTTATTCTCATCAATGGTAGCGGCACTCCGAACCGCAAGAAATACTTCTGCTGTTATCGCAACCTCGCGTGCTTTGGCTCTGATCCGCAGCGTTACTCGGTATGCGGGGTTTTCCAGCTAAAGTCGTAACGGAAGCCGATGGCCGCCGCGTCGGAGACATTTTTTCCGACCGCATCCACGGAGTCACCGAGCTTCGTTTCGAAAAACGTGTAGCCCGACTTTGAGAAGTGCCATTCGGCGCCAAGAATCGCATACCTCGTCTTGAAGTTCGGATTGATGACCAGGCTTAGATCGCGAGGGATATAGTCCTCAAACCCGAAGACGGCCGCGAACTTCCCGAACCACAGTCTGGAATAGATCTCGACTCCACTGGCCGAGAATCCAGCGGCAATGGGTTCTGGGCCTCCGGCCGGGTCGGGCACGAACACCAGGTCACCGTTGCTTTGCCGCGTCCAGTCAGCACCCCATTCCAGGTTGCGCCACTTACCTTGCGCTCCGATGGACCAGTAATCCGTGCCACCACCGTTGAATACCGCGTTGGTAAACTGCGAGTTGAAGTAGGTCTTGTTGTAGGCTCCGCCGATTTTCAAGCCTGGAAGCACCGTCGCCTGCAGCGAAAAGCCGAAGCCGTTGAAGGCCTGGGGAGTGGCGGCGGTTCGCAACTGTCCTTGCGCGCCGAAGTCGAAGATCTTGGCGAATTTCAGGTGATACAGAATGGTTTGGTCGGCACGTCCAGTACCGGATTGCCCACCATCCGTCCCGGCCACATAGGTTGCGGTCGACTGGCCACCGAACACATTGAAACGATCCGTCGTGTAGCTCGTTATGTCGTAGTGGGTAGAGTTCTGCTTACCGAAAGTCAGACGTCCAAACGGACCGAAGTCGACGCCGAGGAAACCAAGGCGCGCCCCGAAAACGGGCTGCGTTTCCTGACTGATCACGCCGAACCCTTGCGTCGTGGTTGCGCCCGCATTGAACGTGGTTTCGCTTTGAACCAGGTTGATTCCCCATTCCGCCGTGCCGACAACCTTGATGGATCCGAAGGTGCTGAAATTGATACCCATACGAGTAGCATCGTCCTGTACCTGGGCTCCAGTGTCGGAAATGCCGATAATGGTGCGTATGCTCCCGTAGGGATTAAACAAGCCGGTGTAGTCCAATTTCGGATTGGTGCCGGTTGTGACGGTAGCCAACTCCGCCTTCTCCTCTACGGGTTCCGCGAATGCCTGTGCTTGGGCAGGCATCGCCGCTGAGCGCGACGTGCTGCCAGTGGCGAACTCGCCGCCACAACCTTCCGACACCCAGACTCCTTCCGCGTCATATCCCCAGTTTCTTCCCAGAAGGCAGCTGGTTTCACTGCTTTGGCGCAACATGACGATGCCGGCGCTGGTGTTAGCCGAACAGTGCTGACGTTGATCAGCTTTAGAAACACAGGTAACGACCGAAGAAACGGTCACCTGTGTCGAGTTCTGCTGTGCACTCGAATTTGAGGCGAGCCCGAGTACAAGGACTGGAAGTGTGTAATATCTTGCTGCCTTCATAGATAGTTCCCTCCTCCTGGAAGCGAACATTGGTACGTTTCGCTCAAGCACGGCAAAGGTCGCATAGAGGATGGGATTGGGGATTTGCCGCACTGAGTCCGGACGTGTAAACGATGTGGACCGAGGTTGATGGCCGATGTAGATGTCACAGGTCGACACCCATAGCCTCGGCCTGGGTGGGCCCCGGTTTGGGCGATTTTGGCATCCAACCCAAAATGAATTCCTACCCGGTCAAGCGATCCGAGAGATCGCGGTCCTTAACGTTCACCCACTTAGGTCTTGAATTCGAGAGGTCTGCACCAGCCCTCTAAACATGCGGAAATCCGCCGTCAAAAGTTATTGATAGGGGAATCAGTAGATTCTGACCACTAGGGAAATCCCTAAATGAGCGAGTTCCCCTCAAATTGTCCGAATGCCTTCTTCCAGGAGGGCCTATCCTCTGCGCGCGGCCTAAGGATTTCCGTTGTGGCAACGTGCCGAGCATCAGGTTTTGAATGATTGTGTCAGCTAATTTGTTAGCGCATCCATTCGGGTGGCGCAGAGCTTCCGAAGCGTGAAAGGGCTCCGCAGAAGTGCAGCCAACAATCCGTCAGGTTACCCTTCGGGCTGTCGTTCAGTGGCTCGGACAGGGATACCTTTCTCCCAAAGAGAACATGATGAGAGAGTTCGTTTTCCGGCGCGCCGCCGCTGGGTTGTCACGGATATACTTCAGCACCACCCGAACGATTTGAATATTCTCAACACTCGCAGGCACGCAGAAGGGTGCGTGCGCGCTTTGTTTCGTTGCGTTCTCTACGAATTGCATTTCCACCTCCACACCGCTAGTGAAGCCACTAACGAAGTTGAGGCAGGACATCAGCGCCACCTTCTGGTCAACGCTTAGGTGTTCCGTGTTTTCCTTGTCCGCCACGGAGCAAATGCGTAGGAACGCATTTCCTGACGTCTCAATCGACTCCTGAGTCTGTGCGAAGAGAGAACTGCTCAGCACAAAGAGGGACAAAGGCACTAGCCATAATGCTTTCATGGCGCGATTGTCTCACTTCGCGCTGGCCGAGAATCGGGAAAATCTTTCGTCTACTCATGGTCGGTTCTTTAGGAGTGTGTTCTTCGAGGAGTCGACGAAAGATCGCCGAGTGCTGATGTAGCGGAAGCTTCCGAATCAGATTAGTGATAAATCAATAGCACTCATCGGGGGGGGGCCAATGAGCACGGTCGTCTGCCAGCAACAGTGGTCTCAGGTGTAGTTGACCGTGAAATGGCGCCGTCTGAAAAACGGTCAAGATGTCCTCGCTTCCTAGGGCGTTTCCCTTAGATTGTTGGCCGAGGGACTACCGTTTTGAAAGAAATTGCCGCGCTTCTCAACTTGAGCGAAAAAGACTGTGGAATTTCACGGCGGGCTTTGACTTCAGTCAATCCCGAGCGGGTTGAGAGGTCCCTCGCGTCCTAGGGATTTCCCGAGTAGCGAGGATCCGCCGATTACTTTAGAAACTAAATAGGCCGTCGCCAGACTATGAAGATTCAACTTCGCCTTTTGAGCCAGACGACCTGATCGTCGGAGCGAGCCCAGTTGCTACAAGCATGAGGCGAGGGCGTTTTATTCCCGGGAAGCTATAGAACGAGCCCAAGGAGGCAAGCCGAAACTACTCGCCCTGCCTTCGAGAAATCACTGACTAACATTGAATCCGGCTTGGCCCTTCAGCCGACAGACTAGGGCTGTCTTGAGACTGGTGAAACTCACGGTTATTCTGTTTCTCTGCCTGTGCGCTGTTCCTAAGGTGCACTCCCGGATAACCTTGTTTCTGGAAGAGCCCTACGGTCATGATGCCACTTACGCGGGAACGGGTCATGCCGCGGTTTACATCAGCGGCGTGTGCGCCTCGTCGCCGGTTCTTCTGCGGCTCTGTGGGCCGGGTGAGGCCGGAGTCGTTCTCAGCCGTTATCTCGGCATCGGGGGATACGACTGGATTGCGATTCCCCCCATTCCGTACCTGTACGCCGTAGAAAGAACGGAAGACATCCCACTGTTTGCCGACAAGAGGGTAGTGGCGTTTCTGCGGGACCAGTACCGACGCAAACACTTGGAGGCGCTGATTCCGGATCTTCCTGGCGGTGGCACTCCGAATGGTAACTGGTACGAGTTGATCGGAGCGTCGTATCTGCGCACCACCTATGCCTTTGAGATCGAGACCAACCCAGAGAAGGATAGGGAACTGATCCGTACGCTCAACGACCGGATCAACCGGCAGAGCTGGAACCTTGTGACGGCGAACTGTGCAGACTTCGCACGCCAGATTATCAGTTTTTATCTGCCGCACTCGGTGCATCGCAGCATCATCGGCGACCTGGGAGTGACAACACCGAAGCAGCTGGCGAGAACGCTTTCCAAGTTCAGCAGGCGGCATCCGGAGCTGCAGCCATCAAGATTTGTGATTCCGCAAGTTCCGGGGACGATACCGCGCTCCAAGCGAGTAAAAGGCGTTTTCGAGGTGATGCTGACCGCGAAGAAATACATGTGGCCGATCTTTGTGTTCCAGCCCTACATCGCGGTGTCGGCAGTTGCGGTATATACGCAACACTGGCATTTCAACCCCGGGAAGAACGCACCGATTCTCGACGCCAAGCATGAGTTAAACGCGGCCCTGACGAGCAAGGACCGCCACGTTTTCCAAGAGCAACTGGAGGAAATCGTGCGGGTGGCAGCTGCGGCGGACAGCGCAGACGACCGCGAGTGGACATCCTTACATGCCGTGAGGGTCCCGGCTCTCGATGATGCAGGAAGACCCACCCTGAACGTATACATAGACGGTGAAATCACGCCAGTAGGCATTGCGCGCTCGAACGTTCTGAATGAACCGGCGGGTGCGGAATTTGCCGCAGGAATCGTGCAAGCGCGCTTGCACGAGGAATTGAAGTCTGCCGCCAGCCAAAAGACGGCACGTGTTGATGTGGAGAGCGATCTCGCGCTGCTGCGGCAACTGCTTGCGTCACAGCCAAAAGGATTGACAAGCGCAGCCAGTTTCACTGCTCTACCCTCGGACGCTCCACTCGCCGCCCATCAAGCCGGTCAAGAATCAAAGAGCCCCATTCAGTAGTGAGGACGTAACTGGCAAAGCCTGGACCCAGGAGCCGTGCTTGCTGCGAAAGGAGATTCCGGGAAGATGTGTTTGCGCCGAAACATTCTAGGTTGGTCCGTGGCGGTGGATCTGATGTGTTTGGGTTGATGCGTGCTGCTCCGTGGACTTTCCATACCGGTGGCGGCTCAGTCTCCCGAGCTCCAGCCCGTACCTGGGGGAGAAAATGGTGCTCCGAATGCTCGAGGTTCAGGCGGGTCCGCTGGCGGCACCAAGCAGCTGGGGGCGGCTAGGGAATTACCCAGTTGTAAAGCAAAGCACATCCACCTACGATCGAAAGGTGAATTGCTGCTTTTGATGCATCGACATTGATCCGTTATGGTTCGCAAGAGATACCAGCGTCAGTTGAGTAATTGGGGAGTACCCGCCCTGTACGCCGCCGTCGCGATTGTGTCCGGCTTGACGATCCCACGTCTTGAGAGCCGTATCTTCCCTGAGTTTGTTTCCCCGATGAGCATCTCCTCTGCGATTGCAATCTATTCCTCCGTTGCGTCGGGGATGTTAGCGCTCACGGGTATCGTATTCTCTTTGACATTCGTGATGGTGCAGTTCAGTTCGACCGCCTACTCACCTCGCCTGGTGCTGTGGATTGCTCGTGATCCCGTGATGTCACACGCTCTCGGGATATTTACCGCAACATTTCTCTACGGAGTGGCAGCGCTCGCGGGGGTAGACCGAAGTGGTTCGAGCCGAGTTCCATTTTTCAGTGTTTGCGTGGAACTCGCGTTACTCGTGGCCAGCGTCGGAATGTTCATCGCTCTGATTCACCGGATCGGTCTGCTTCAGGTCAACCGCATGTTGGTGTTCACCGGTGACCAGGGACGCAAAGTAATATCCACAATTTATCCCTCATTCGGTTCCACTGTTTCCATCACCAAACCGGATGACTTTGATTGCATGCCCCGCATCCAGACATTAATCCATCACGGGGGACCTCGTTCGATACAAGCGGTCGACGTCGCCGCTTTGGTGAACTTGGCCAAGGCGTCCGACGCCATGATTGAGATCGTCGTGGCGGTCGGCGACACAGTCGTGGAGTTGACGCCATTGTTGCACGTCTGCGGCACTCGTGAATCCATTCCGGAAGACAAGTTGCGGAGTGGAATTGAAGTGGGTAACGAACGGACATTCGAACAGGATCCCAAGTACGCGATACGGCTCCTGGTGGACATTGCAATCAAAGCCTTGTCGCCGGCTATTAATGATCCGACGACAGCGGTTCAAGCGCTCGACCAGATTGAGGATCTGTTGCTGCGTCTGGGGCAACGCGACCTGGAAATTGGAAGCTACCGGGACAGCGACGGTAAATTGCGACTGGTGGTTCCGTTTCCCACGTGGGACGATCTTCTTCGCTTGGCCTTTGATGAGATTTGCTTCTACGGTGCAACCAGCGTGCAGGTCATGCGCCGGATGAACGCGCTTATCGCAGATCTGTGCCGGGCTGTTCCGAAAGAACGCCGCTCAGCCCTTGAATCGTGGGATCCGCGATTGAAAGCCATCATCGCACGTTCTTTCGTGGATAGCGACGAGAGGATCGAGGCCTCGAAGCAAGATCGGCAAGGCCTTGGCGCTCCACGCCAGCATTCTCCGGTCGATGTGGTGACGACAGTGAATGAGGCTATCGATCGCACGAGCAAATCCGGCTAATTGTTAAGAAAACGGACATCTGTGAGAACATTGGAACGTCCGACGATCAGTGCTCAGTTCGCGCGCGAAAGTTTCTGCTGCTGGGCCCTTGGTTGAAGAATCAACTCCTCCCCAATCCGATTATGCGGCACCGTGAGACGTGAAAGAAGGATGCGGGCCTTTCCCGTTCTAGCGGAAGCTGTTAGGATATTTGTGCGCCGTTTCCTTTGAACTCAAGTTGGCCGCTGGAATCAAGTACCTTGAGCAACGTGACAGTTTGCCCGAGAATTTGGGGCGGTTCAGCCGGTAAGTGCGCGCTTTTTAGGCAAACGAAGGGAAGCTGTGCGCGATACGCAATTCGTGCAACGCCGCATTAACACTGGCGATTGCGCATCTCGTTGATTTGGCGAGTGGGGACGTAGTTCAGTTGGTTAGAACGCTGCCCTGTCACGGCAGAGGCCGCGGGTTCGAGTCCCGTCGTCCCCGCCAATTCTTTTCAAGCTCTTGCAACCCTAACCTCCGGCAAATCAGGGGATGTTAGGGGACGATAAGCGCCGAACGAGAATGGTCCCATCCCCGAACGGTTCCAGGCAGCGCTCATTGGATTAGGTTTGTCTTCGGCAAGATCCCCGTCGGAAAAATAGCGTCGACCAATTTGTCCTGTGCCAACCGCTTGGTCTTGGATGTCGCCTGCAGATGCTTGTTCGTGACACATGAAGGCTGCTGTGCCGAAAGTCGATCTGGCTTCAGTTCTGAAGAAGAAAATACAGACTGCATTCAGACGGATCGGAATCACGGGTGTGGGCTGTACGCGTCCTGTGTGGATAGTGTTTTGAGAGGCAGTTCCTCTTGAGAGTAGTGGGGCTTTCGACATATGGTAAAAACGACTGCCGGTCACGCAGGAGGCTGCGGGTTCGAGTCTCGTTGCTCCCGCCAAATTCTTGGACCTGAGACCATTCCTGCCGTCAAGACGTGACAGCTTTGGATCAAGTGCCATTCTGTAGACGGGATTCCTCTTGATCGATCTCCGCTCCCCATGGCTTGCGGCCGGCATGCTTATCCCGAAATTGCGCTGCACTCGCGAGGGCGGGGCTTCGTTTAGCGTCTCCTTGTTAGGCCTTAACACGTGGTTTAAATGCGAGATGAAAAGAACGATAGCTAACGTCAACCAATGATGGACGAGCCAGCCTGTCCAAGAACCCCTCGCTGTCTTGCTAGAATTCTGGTTGCATCAACTCAGAAAGGAACTCTTCCCATGCTCTCTGCAGGCAATCCATTCCCGAAGTTTTCGCTTCCCAATCAGGATGGCAAGACAACCAATCTCTCCGATTTCGCCGGTCAGTGGCTCGTTGTCTACTTCTATCCGAAGGATGACACGCCCGGCTGCACGATCCAAGGCAAGTCGTTTACGTCTACCAAGGCCGATTTCGACGTCGCCGGGATTAAAGTGGTTGGGGTTAGCGCCGACGATGTCACCTCGCACAGAAATTTCTCCCACAAGTTCGCCTTCACTATCGACTTGCTCTCCGACACCGACTCCACGCTCATGAAGACGCTCGGCATCGGCCAGGCGGAGTGGAAGGGAATAAAGTTCTGGGAGCGCACCACCTTCGTCGTCGATCCCAAGGGCGTGATTTGCAAGGTATACGAAAAGGTGAACCCGGAAGGGCACGAGAAAGTGCTGCTCGCCGACATTGAAGGGATGAAGGCGCAGGCCGCATAAGCGATCGCCCGCTCAGCCACCTGCTTTTGCGCTCAACCTTGCTTTGGGCGCATAACAGGAACACCAGGATTCCAAGTACCGGTCGTGTCAAACGAATAGCAAAATCATCCTCGCTCCCAGTCATGGAACCCAATGGCACCGGTGACAACTGGGTTATTCAGGAGCCAGGCGATGGCCACTTCACCCGGACTGCGGCCATAGCGCCGCCCGATGTCTCGTGGACGTTCTGCTACGCGTAGATTTCGAGATAACGCCGGCTCTTTGAAGCCCGGGAGATTGCGCCGCCGGTCTTCATCCAAGAATCTTGCCACTCGGTCCGGAGTCATAGAGCCCGTGAGCAACCCAGTGTACATTTGGCGAATAAACAATCACGCCAGTGTTCTGCATGCGACAGAAGGGCAGGATTTCTTGCTCGCTGATTGACGCAGGGATCAGCGAGCCCAGCGTGATGGTCGCCTTTCGTTTCTTGAACGACTCGGAAACCCCTCAAAGCACCGCTGCCGAATCTTGGAAAATCGTGATTGATGGGAAAGAGTTGAGTGATTCAGCTTGAATATTTGGAACCGGCGCTGGGCCAGTCGGGGGGTACGGAACGCTTTCAGCCGGGGCAACCTTTGATTTCGGCAAGGCACTGCCAATCGCCAAATGCTTTCCTGAAACAAGGGAGTACAGAATTAGTTGGAAAGGCAGGTACCTTCAAAGCCCAACGGTGACGGTCAGAATCCCGACATCGAAACACTGATACATCCGTGGGGAAAGATCCCCATAGCGCTAGAAATCCCTCAATGACCGAAATGGCGTTCCATCAGACGGCCGGTCGCATTCAAGAGGGTTCTTTCGTTGTTTCGTAGGAACAAGGTTTTCCCCCGCCGAAGTCGCACTGTTGCCGCCCTTCCATCCGCTTTCTTTCGAGGAGCAATTTGTTTCGCTCGGTGCCGGTTGTTCTCGGTTCGGCCGGTGCTGCCACCTGTTAATGGACTTCTATTTCCATCCCTAGGATGGAAGTTGGGCCTGGCCATAGACCCCGCGGCCCTTGGGCTTTTGTCTTTTTCCTTCCGAAGAGGATTTTGACTTTATTTGCCGCCGGCATGGTCATCCGCCTAATGTTCTCCCAATTCTCTTCCCGATACGGGAACCCCCGCGGAACAGGGACCAGGGACAAGCCGCGAGGTCAGAGAAATGCTTTCCTCCCCCTGGTGCCAATCGTGCGTTTTCCACAGCTTTCCACTAAAAAAAACAGTTCCCGTCACGAACGACCTTTACTGAGAATTTCAGAAAGCGCAAGCTCCGTACATGCGCGAGGGCTCTCCAATCGGTTCAACAACAACCTTATTGTGTTTGTCCTTCCGGCTGAAGCTAAGTGATTACTTGTGAATAGTTTAGAAGTGAGCCATGGCGGCTCGATGCAGCTTCAATTTTCGCGCACGTTGATCTTGCCCGCGCGAGAGATAACATCACCAGCACGTAGCCGTCCGCACCAACCGATCATGTACCTTCGTTTGCCAATGAGACTCAAGTCCGTGGGACCGCGACTCCATATTTCCACGTATGCTCATGGTGTGCGCACGCTTCGAATCGTCTTCGCTATAGCCCTGCTCAGCCTGGTTGGATCGTCCGGGACCACTCGCGAGAAACATCGCGACCTGCCCCTGCACTCTCTCCAACACGACGATCAAGGCTGGGCCGAGAAGACCTTATCTACGCTCTCGCTCGAGGAGAAGGTTGGCCAGCTCTTCATGGTTCGCATGCGCGTGGGGTTCTCCGGCGTTCGGAACCCTGACTACCTCCGCCTCTCCGACAGCATCCGCAAATACCACATCGGATCGCTGGCTATGTCCGCGCCGCCGGGTGCGCGCTCCCTTCACAACGATCATCGTTACGAAACCGTCGTCCTGCTGAATCGCTTGCAGGAGGAATCGAAACTCCCGCTCCTGGTTGCCGGAGACTTCGAACAAGGAGTCCTGCCCTCGCGTCTCTTTGGCACCACCGTATTTCCTCACGCCATGGCTTTCGGAGCCGCCGGCAAAGCCGCGTACGCAGAAGAGTTCGGCCGCATTACGGCGCAAGAGAGCCGTGCGATCGGTGTGCACTGGAATCTGTTTCCCGTCGCCGACGTGAATTCCAATCCGGCGAATCCAATCATCGGTACGCGAGCGTTCGGCGCCAATCCCAAGCAAGTCGGAGCGCTGGTCGCTGCCTACATCCGCGGTGCGCGCGCGAACGGAATGCTCACCACCGCCAAGCACTTTCCGGGTCACGGCAATACGGGTACCGACTCGCACCTTGGCGTGGCGCGTGTCGACGAGGCGCAGGATATCTTGCGCACCGTCGACCTGCCGCCCTTTCGCAGCGCGATCGAAGCCGGCGTCGATGCAGTGATGACAGCACACATCCGAGTGCCGGCACTCGATCCCGATCCAAACCTCGTCGCGACAACGTCCCCGACTATCGTGACTCGTCTGCTCAAAAACGAACTCGGCTTCAAAGGAATCGTCGTCACCGATGGACTCGACATGGCGGGTCTGACTCGCCTCTACGCAAGCAACCCGGGTCGCGCCGCCGTGGATGCCTTCAAGGCTGGCAACGATGTGCTCACCATGCCCGCCGACCTAAATGCCAGCTACTACGCGGTTCTTGGCGCCGTCCGCTCGGGCGAAATTTCCCGGCAGCGCCTCGACGCATCCGTCTTGAAGATCTTGCGCGCCAAAGCTTCCTTGGGATTGCAGAAGACCCGTCTGGTCGACGTCGCTTCGATTCCGAAACTGGTGGGCAGTCCCGCTAATGTTGCCACCGGTCAGCGGATCTCGGATGCTTCCATCACCCTGGTGCGCGACAATCGCAAACTGCTCCCTCTTAAAGACGGAGCATCCATCAAGAACGTCGCCTTACACCAACGCGAGGCGCGAGATCATCACGGAGTGTCGGTGATCGTAATCTGCGACAACGTCAAGGCAGAAGATGGTCACGTGTTGGAACATGAGATCCGGACCCGCATGCCCGATGCCAACATCATCTATGTAGACCCTCGCATCGCAGCCGCCCGAACGAAGAGCATCCTGCAAGTGGTGGATCAGGCGCGCGCGGTCGTAGTCGCTGTATACATCGTGCCCTCTGCCGCAAGATCGCGAAAGCTGGGCCGCGGCGGAAAGCACCCCGCGTCTCTCCCCGACTCGACGAGCGCTCTGTTGGAAAGCATTCTCAGCCGCGCCAGCCAGAAGACGGCTGTTTTGGCGATGGGCAATCCATACTTGACCGACGATTTCCCCGCCATCCAGACCTATATCTGCACCTTCTCCAACGTGACGGTTTCGGAGGTCAGTGCTGCACGCGCGCTGTTTGGGGAGATCCCGATGTCCGGTCAAATGCCAGTCAGCCTATCGGGCCCTAGTGTCCAGACTCAGAGCGTTTCGCAGCCGGCGCCGCTCGCGACCCTGAGCTTGCCATAGCCGCCACGCAAGACATCGACACTAGCCTGTCGATCGTTCCAAGGCCTGCCGATCCCACTTGCCCAGTTCGGCCGCTGCATCGTATGTACTCTGCAGGAATTCCATGAGCGCTGCTTTCGGCGAACCGGCGGTGCGCACGTCGTCGTACATCAGCAGGAACTCCTTGAGTTGCGGATGATAGAAAGCAGCCTGAGGTCCGATCTTCCACTCCGCGAGGCCAGCAGGCTCGGGCGCCGCATACGAGTAGAAAGCCGGTCCTTTGATGTCGCCGCCGCCCGGCCAGAATCCCGCACTGCTCACCTCGTGCGAGTAAGCTTCCCGTGTAATCGGATCAGCCCCCGGACGCTCCGGCGCCCTCCGTCCCGAGAAGCGAGTAACTGCCAGATCAAAACTTCCCCAGAAGAAATGCACGGGGCTGACCTTGCCCAGAAAGCCCGCGCGGAATTCCTTCAAGACCTGATTCACCCAAACCATGATGCGCCAGAACGTATGCACGGCCTCGGGATCGTAGGCGGCGTGAATGTGATCCTTCTCGAACGGAGTGGGATCGGGGATCTCGCAAGGCGTCGTCCATATCTTCACTGCGATGCCGAGTTCCATCAGCGCGTCCATGAACTTCCGATAGAACTCGGCAACGCTCTGGGGCTTGAGGGCGATCGCCGCATGCCGGCCATCGCTGGTTTCGATCAGGAGTTTATGGTCAATAAAATCAAAGCAGACTTCCACTGTGCCGAAGACCGTTCCGCGCTGGTACGGCATAGCCGAAGTCGTCATCCCGCGGGCGGTCAGGTAGAAGGCGACGTTCCAATAGTGATTCACCAGCGGACACAATTTGAGCCGGACTTTCCCGACTACCTGCGTCCACATGTGCACGGTGGCAAGAGTGTCCTTCCAGCTATCGAAGGGTAATGCCGGCAGCAGATCCTGATTGTTTGTGCTGTGAGCTGTCATAGTTTATTTCGTCCTGACTGGCATGTTGACCACGAAGGGAAGCTACTTGAGGAGGCCATAGACTTCGACCTCGCTTCTGGTGCCGAAATAGACGCGCCCGCTGAAGACGATCGGGATCACGAAGCGGGCGGCCAGGGCAGCACGGTCGCGTTCGCTGTTCTGCTCCGAGGTGTAGATGGGCGGGCCGAGCTTAGCGGCGTCGAAGGCGTAGACGATTGCTTGCTTGTTGTCAGGGCCGTTCCACGTCTTGGTTGCGATCGCCCAGACGATCGCGTTCCTGTTGCCATCGGCGGAGATCGACGGCGTCGCGCCGGGATTTACAAACTTCATGGCAGAAGACTCGCTGGCGGCTAGCTGGCCGTTCTTTAATGTATAGCTGTGAAGGTAGTCGTCGCTGGCGGCGAAGAACGCGCGACCGTTCCAGTAGGCCATGGCGCCGTAGCCGCCGCCTCCGATGTGAACGATCTGAATCAGATCGTCGTGGTCGCGATGGAACTTTCCCATCTGGTCGCGGTCAATCACGTAGATCGTCGAATCCTTGGTGGGCTGCAACAATAGATGACGATGCGGGCCGGGCTGATCGGGCAGCAGCAGAGGACCGCTGGAGCCGACGTCAGAGTCGGCATCGCTGATGCGGTCCTGATCATGGGGTGTGAAATAGTCGTGGATCGCGAGGGAAGAGCCATCGAGTTTGAGAACGGAGTCCCCGTAGTCCCGGCCGCCAGACCCAGCATCAAAGGTGCCGTTTCCCGTGGGCACGTAGATATTGCCCTCGGCGTCGGCAGCCGGGCCAGTATCGCTCAGCCAGATGCCAGCTTCGCTGCCGTCGGGATTGACGTTGAGAACCGCCTTCTGCGCCAGCGTTTGCGGGTCGTATGCCATCACCCAGCCGTGGTAGGGATCGACGTCGCAGGACGAGGCCCACGTTAGATAGACAGCGGCGTTAGCGAGCAGGAGCGCAGCGCGGGGATTTTCATGCAGGGGATCGAACGCAATCTGCCGGTTGGTAGCTCCCGCGCCCTTTCCCGCAACCGATGCGGTGATGAGCTTTGGTCCGCCGAACTTTTCGATCCCGGTGGTGATTGCGAGCGCGTGCAGATGCTGGAAGTACTCATCGCTGCTGGCTCGATGGCGGATCTTGGTGCGAGCGAGGACATAGAGCGTGCCCGTCTTCGAGTCGATCACGGGCGTGGAGGTGATGCCGATTTCGGGCCGGATAAACGGACACTGCGCATCATCTTCGGACACCGGCACCGTGCCACGCTCTTTATCCAGAAAACTAACCTGCCAGAGCGGGGGATCGCCGGGTCGCGAAGCGTCGAAGGCGTAGACACTGTCGTGTTCGGTCGCTACAAAGAGTACGTCATGCGCGCCTTTGCCGGGTATTTCAACGGAAGGCAGAAACAATGGCTGGGCATAGACTGCGCCGTCCACTTTGAACGCGCCCAACTTGCCGAATTGCCGTGCGTTGACGTTCTGGGGAGTCAGGGCCTTCTCGTTGAGGGTTGCGCCCGTGCGGAAGTTGTCATACTGCGAGGTCGTGACCTGCGCGAACGTGGAAATGGCGACTGTAATTACAGCGCCACACACGACGAGTCGCTTCATGGGAACCTCCGCTATTGCTTGTCGGCCGGGGACTCCGCGGGCTTGGCGAAGAGTTTGGGGTCCACGGTCGGATTCAATTCGATCTTCTTGAATTCAGCTTCGCTCGTGTCTTTCCCGTCCTGCTTGTTGCGATGCTTGTAGGGCATCGTCAGGCCGTCGACGGTGCGCCAGTCGGCAAGATCGGTCTCGCCCTCGAAGGGGCCCGATTGCCCCATCGCCTTGTAAGTTTCACGCAAGATGTATCCGGTCTTGGGATCGATGTACCAGCGCAGGGCGGGAATCGCTCCTCCGATGTCGAGGATCGCAGCGTCGACGTCACCGATCTTCTCGGTGCCCGCGGCGGTAAACGTAAACGCGGGATCATCTGCGTGCTGGGCGACATACACCAGATCATGATGAAGCTGCGCCAGCATTTCGTTTCTCTGCGGTGGAGGCATGCTTCGCGTTCCCATTCCCGCCACGCTCATGAAGGCATCCTCGGGAGTGGCGACGATGGTCAGCGCGCCTTGCGGCGTTTGCACTTCGACGTGCATGCGATCGGGAAAGGCGAGAGTCACTTCCACCGGATTCGGAGGGCCACCGTTGTCGCTCTCGGCAATGCTCACATGCATGGCCTTGATCGACTTTAGTTTCGGCAAGCCTCCCATGGCGGCGGCGACCTTTGCCACCAGCACCTTACCTTCGGGATTCGAGGCGGAGGGCTTGGTCGTGTCTTCCTTTTCGGCATCAGCTGGCGGTGGCGGGATTGTGATGTCGATGGTCTTCACTGGGCCAAGCGACGAAAGCGGCTTGTCGAAATCTTTCGTATTGCCGACAACCAGCACGGCGAGTTGATCGCGATGCAAATATTTGGTGGCGACGCGGTTGACGTCGGCGGCTGCGACCTTCCTCACTTCCCCCTGGTACTTATCGAGCCAGTCGGGGGGATATCCGTAATACTCGTAAGTCATGCGCTCCCCAAGGATTTTGTCAGGCGAGTCGAGACGGAAGATGAAGGCGTTGAGGATGGCGTCCTTGGCATGCTGGATTTCGTCGTCCGTGATCGGTTGCTTCGCAAGATTGTCGATGTCTTCCCCGGCCGCCTGAATGGCTTCCACTGTGCTCTGGCTCTTGGTGCCGATTGAGATTTGCAGAATGCCGGGATGTCCGAAATTGGTGCCAATGCCGCCACTCACGCCGTAGGCAAGTCCGCGCTTGGTGCGGATGTCGTTGAACAGGCGCGAGGAGAATCCGCCGCCAAAGGCTTCGTTGAAAACGTTAATGGCGTAATAGTCGGGATTGTCGCGGGTGGTGCCGAGCCCAACCATGTGGATGCTGCTCTGGTTCACGTCGTCCTTCGGAACGAGGTAGTAGCCGGGCTTGGCGGGAGTGTACTGAATCTTTGTTTTTCGGAAGATCTGGGCCCTTGGGCCAAGAGTCGAAAGCCGCGCGCAGCCTGGCTTCCATGGCGGCGGAATCGAAGTCTCCGCTGATGCCGAGAATGATGTTGTTGGGATGAACGTATTTGCCGTGCCAGTCGATCAAGTCCTGTCGCGTGACGGCGGCGACGGTTGCGTATTCAGTTACGCGAGCGTAGGGATTGTGGGGCCCGTACGCCAGTTTGACCGCCTCGCGTTGCGCGATCTCGCCGATGTTGTCGTTACGGCGGGAGATGCCGTCTTCTTCTTCCTTCTGCGCGATGTCGATCTTGTCGGCGCGAAATTCAGGGTTTTGCAGCACGTCGACGAAAGCCTTGAAGACGTCGTCGAGGTCAGCCTTGAGGCAGGAAAAGCTGATCGAGGTCGAGTCGGGGCCGCCGCCGGTCTCTACTTTTGCGGCGCGCACTTCGAGGAAGTCGTCGAGTTGATCGCCGGTTTGGGTTTTGGTGCCGCCAGTGCGCCAGACTTCGCCGTAGATGTCGACGAGTCCGACTTTGCTGTCCGGTTCGTTCACTGAACCACCGCGGATGCGGGCGGTGCCGTCGATGAGAGGTAATTCGTGATCCTCTTGGAGGAAGATCACCATGCCATTCGAGAGTTGAACCCGCTTGGGCTGCTGGGGATGGAAGGCTGGCAACGGCGGAATTGGAATCTGCCGCCAGCTCGTGGCCTGAGACGCTGCCCGGGGAACGACCGTGAAGGCCGCCGCGGTAAAGAGAATGACAAGAACAAGAGTCCGCTTCATTGCGCACCTCCCTGATCAGATCCGCCCTGATCGGGTCCGCCGGAGCCTTGGTCGCCGCCGGGAGCCCCACCTCCGCCGGAGTTTTCAATGATGCCCACGGTCCGATTGGTGTCGACGAAGACTTCATTCGCGACGCGGCGAATGTCCGCCTTGGTCACCTGGTCGATGCGGTCTACCGACTTGAACAACTCACGCCAATCGCCGTAGCGGGTCTGGTACGTGGCAATCTGCGTGGCCAGGCCTTCGTTGTCGGCTAGGCCGCGGATCAGGTTGGCTTTCGATCGCGTTTTGATCATCTTCAGTTCGTCGTCGGAGATCTCTTCTTTCTTCAGCTTGTCGATTTCCGCGTGAATGGCGTCGGCCATCTCCTGCGGGCTGTGTCCGGGAAGCGGTACAGCCAGAAAGGCGAACAGGTGCGGGTACTTGATGCCGGGATATCCGGTCAGCCCTTCCGAGAACGAGGCGATTTTCTTGTCGCGCACGAGGGAGCGGTAGAGGCGCGAGGTGCGTCCCTCGGACATGAGATCGCTGATGGCGTCGAAGACGGCGTCGTCTTTGCTGCGGTAGTCCGGACGATGGTAGCCCTCGATATAAATCGGCTGCGAGCGATCTTTGAGGACGACGCGGCGCTCGGAGTTCTGCGGAGGCTCGGTGGTTGTGATCTCGTCAGGCTGCGGACGGGTGGGGAGGCGTCCGAAATATTTTTCGAGGAGCGGCATGGCTTCGCTAGCCTTCAGATCGCCAGCTACGGCCACCACCATGTTGGAAGGAACGTAATACTTGTCGAAGAATTTCTGCGCGTCGGTGGCGGAGAAGGAGTTGAGGTCGGATATCCACCCGACGGTAGGCCGGTGATAGGGATGAGCCGCGAACGCCTCTTCGGTGAACTGCTCAAGCAGGCGGCCGAACGGACTGCTGTCGGTGCGCATACGGCGTTCTTCGATGACGACGTTGCGTTCCTTATAGAACTCGCGCATCACTGGATGCAGAAAGCGCTCGGACTCGAGATAGGCCCAGAGTTCGAGGCGATTCTCCGGAAAAGAGTAGTGATATTCGGTCAGATCGTAGCTGGTGGAGGCATTCATGTCCTCACCGCCGTTCTGCTCGACGAGCTTGCCGAAAGCATTCGGGACGACGTACTTGTCGGCCTCGGCGATGGCGTCTTTCCAGGCTTTCTCGAGTTGCTTCAGCTTAGCCTCATCGCGGCCCACGGATTTGTCACGCTCGGCGATATACGCCGCGTAGGCGGTCTCAACCTTTTCGAGCGCAACCTTCTCGGCAGCGTAGTCGGTAGTGCCAATTTTGTCGGTGCCCTTGAACGCCATGTGCTCGAACATGTGCGCGAGCCCGGTGGCACCCATGGGATCTTGCACCGAGCCGGCATCGACCAGAGTGAAGAAAGAGAAGACGGGAGCCCCGGGACGCTCACAGATCATGAGCGTCAGGCCGTTGGGCAGCGTCTTTATGGTGATGCGTTTTTCGAAGGACGCGACGTCTTGCGCCAGTGCAAGGGTCGAGACGATGAGGGCAGAAAATAGGATTTTCAGACTACGGTGTTTCATCGGACCTCCGACGGGAAGGGCATGCAGCGGGCTTCGTCTGCGAATAGACACGTGTTGGACGGACCAGAAGGGCAGAAGTTTGAAAGTACGTGTCGGGAAGGCGAGTTGTCAAACGCGGGGAGGCCCGATTTCCTAAGCCTGGTTAGGAAATACGCTGTATTTGGCGCAAGATCGTCTTTCAGGCACAATGGCAGGCGGAGATCATGTGAGCGACTCGACCGTCGAAATTCAGGGCAGGCATCTCAAGTTGTCGAACCTGCAGAAGGTGATGTATCCCGCCACGGGGTTCACCAAGCAGCAAGTCATCGACTATTACGCGCGGATTGCTCCTGCGATGCTGCCGCATCTGGAGGGGCGTGCGTTGACGCGCAAGCGGTATCCCGACGGAGTGGATGGCGAGCCCTTTTTTGAGAAGAACGCGCCGATGCATAAGCCGGATTGGGTGAAGACCGCTCCGATCTGGAGCGAGGGCAACCGGCGTACGGTTCACTATGTGCTGGCGAATGATCTACCGACATTAATCTGGCTGGCCAATTTGGCGGCGCTCGAGCTGCATCCTTCGCTCGCTCTGGCGAAGGACATAACGCGTCCAACGGAGATGGTGTTCGACCTTGATCCCGGACCTCCGGCGAATATTGTGCAGTGCTGCCAGGTGGGGCTGTGGCTGCGGGAAATCTTCGAGCACTTCGGGCTGCAGAGTTTTCCGAAAACATCCGGATCGAAGGGGCTGCAACTGTATGTTCCGCTGAATACTCCGACGACGTTCGATGACACCAAGTCGTTCTCTCGCGCTCTGGCACAGTTGCTGGAACACGAGCATCCGGACATGGTCGTTTCCGATATGAAGAAGCACCTTCGCACGGGTAAGGTGTTCGTCGACTGGAGTCAGAATGATGAGCACAAGACGACGGTGGCGGTTTACTCGCTGCGGGCGCGGGAGCATCCGACGGTTTCGACTCCTGTGACGTGGGAAGAGGTCGAACGAGCGCTCAAAAAGAAGGATGCCAGCTTGTTGGTGTTTGAGGCGCCGCAGGTCGTTTCGCGCTTTGAGAAGAAGGGAGACCTGTTTGAGCCGCTGCTGGAATTGAAGCAGCGCTTGCCGGATCTGAAGAGCACGGCAGGAGCAGTTGCGCGGGAACCGGAGCGGATTGAGATTGCGGCCCAGGCGGATGAAGATGAGCCGGCGCCGCGGAAGACGGCGCGGAAAAAGTCTGTAGGGAAGGGCGCGGTCCGAAAGAAGGCGGGCAAGGTATAATCCCGGTCTTCGCACACATTGATCGCTTTGCTTTCAAGTTGAAAAATCCCTACTTCTCGTGCAAAAGACGCGCGAGAAATGGGGCACCCGTTTGGGTCTTGGTTCATACTTATGCCGCAACTGTTTGCTGGAACTTCGGGATGGGCGTATCCGACGTGGAAGCCCGATTTTTATCCAGCGAAGCTGGCGCAGAAGAAGTTCCTCGGTCACTACGCTAGCCAACTCAATACGGTCGAAGTGAATTTCACGTTCCGGCAACTTGTCAAAGAATCGACGATCCAGAACTGGCTGCAAGACACGCCTCCGCATTTTCGTTTCGGCATTAAGGCGCATCAGGTGATCACGCACATCAAGCGCCTGAAAGGGGCGGAGGATTTTGTGCCGCGATTTCTGGCAACCATTGAGCCTCTGGCAGCCGCGGGCAAGCTGGGACCGGTACTCTTTCAGCTTCCGCCGAATCTGAAGGCGGACGCTGCGCTGCTGAAGGATTTCCTGGCAATCCTGCCCCGGACCGTGCCGGCGGCTTTTGAGTTTCGGCATGCGTCATGGTTCGGCGACTCGACATGGGATCTTCTGAAGGCGAGCAACGTAGCCTTGTGTGTGGCTGAAACCGAGACCATGACGACGCCCGAGGTTGCCACGGCCGGTTTTGTTTATTACCGCTTTCGCAAGCCGAGCTACACGGGCGACGAACGGCGATCGATGATTGATCGCATCGGGCAACATGTCGGCGATGGGCGCGATGTGTTTGCTTATTTCAAGCATGAGGAAACGCCGGAAGGGGCGCTGTACGCGGTGGAGTTGCTTCGCGAAGTGAGTGGCGCTGAGGGAGCTTGATCTGCCGTCCCGGGCTAGTTGTCTCTGGTCAGCGGCTGGTGAGTCGATCGTACAACAGCCTATAACGGACAGGAACCGCACCCGCTTCGCCACTTTCCATCGTGTCCGATCACTGTCACACTGAATCCCTTCTGCATGAGGTCTTCTGAAGCAAACTCGCGCGTGCTCTCCAGTTTTCTCGACTACTTGCGGATCGAGAAGGGGCTGGCGGGCAACTCCATTAGTGCTTATACGACGGACCTCCTGCAATTTGCCGAATTTCTGGAAAAGCATAAGCGGCTTCTGCTGACTGCGCGACGCAACGATGTGCGGGAGTTTCTGCAGCAGCTTTTTTCGCACCAGGTGGATGGGCGCAGCGTGGGACGGAAGCTTTCGGCGCTGCGTCACCTGTATCGATATCTGTTGCTGGATAAGAGAATCGAACACGATCCGACGCTGAATATCGAATCGCCACGGCAGTGGAAAGTTCTTCCCAAGTCGCTGGCGCGGGATGAGGTCGAATCGACTCTGGCGTCTCCGGCGGCGCAGCTTGCGAATGGGCAGCGCAATTCGAAGGACGCGGCTGCACTGGCGGTTCGCGATCGGGCCATGCTGGAGCTCTTGTATGCGGGCGCGCTGCGGGTCTCGGAAATGGTGAACGCCACGGTGGAGGATTTGAAGCTGGAAGCTGGATACATGCTGGTCCGCGGCAAGGGCGACAAGGAACGGATCGTGCCACTGGGTAAGCCGGCGCAGGATGCGTTGTCGGAGTATCTGGCGCAGGGGCGCCCGGTGTTAGCTGGGATGCGGGCATCAAGACCGCCTAAGAATGCGGCACGGCCATCCGCAATCTCGCTGAAGAATTCGCCTCTGCTGTTTATCGCGCGGGGTGGGCGGAGACTGACGCGGCAGCGGGTCTGGCAGATGGTAGGGGAATCGTCGGTGGCTTCGGGCCGGCATGCTTCACCGCACATGCTGCGCCACTCGTGCGCCACGCACATGGTAGAGAACGGCGCTGACCTTCGCACCGTGCAGACAATTCTCGGGCACTCGGATATTTCGACGACACAGGTATACACACACCTGGCGCTTGATCGGCTGCGGACTGTTTATCAGAATCATCATCCGAGGGCGAAGGCGAAGTGAGGGCAATTGCTGATTGTTGATTTTTGATTGCTGATTGAAACCCGCGGAGTGATTGTTGCCCGCTGAAATCTTAGATCAACGATCAGCAATCGAAAATCAAAAATGACCAAAACAAATACGATCGTTGAGAAGGCCGTGGCCGATTTCCTTCGCCACCTGCGGGAGCGGAATGCCTCGCCGCATACCATCAAGGCCTACACCGGAGATTTAGCAAACTTCGCCGCTTACGCTGGATCGCGCGGATGGAAGTCGATCGACCACATCGCCATTCGCGGATTTCTTTCGCAGTTGTACGAGAAGGGACTGGGCAAGACTTCGGTGGCGCGGTCGCTGGCTGCGGTGCGGTCGCTGTATCGGTGGCTAGCGCGCGAAGGTGTGGTCGAGCAGAATCCAGCCAAGCTCGTGGCGACGCCGAAGCTGCCGAAGAAACTGCCGCGCGTTCCGACGATCGAAGAGATGAATTCGGTGCTCGATGGGCAGATGCCCGAGACGGCGGCGTTTCCCGAGCGGGACCTGCTTATGCTTGAACTGCTGTACGGGTGCGGTATTCGTAATTCAGAACTCACTGGAATCAATCTCGACGACATTCGTCTGAGTGCGGAAGCAATTCTGATTCGCGGAAAAGGGAAGAAAGAACGTTACGTTCCCTTTGGTGGTTCAGCCAAGAATGCGCTGGCGGCTTACCTTCCTGCGCGCCAAGCGATGCTGGCGGAAACACACAAGAATTCGACGGCGCTGCTCATCAACCAGCGCGGCGGACGGCTCACGACCCGCAGCGTGGGCCGAATCATCAAAAAGATTGCGGTGTCGAAGGGACTTTCGCCCGATGTGCATCCCGCACACACTGCGGCACGCTTTCGGCACGCACATGCTGGAAGAAGGCGCCGACCTGCGCGCCATCCAGGAATTGCTGGGACACGAGCGCCTCGCGACGACGCAGCGCTATACGCAGCTTTCGATGAAGCATGTGTTGCAGGTCTACGATCAGACGCATCCCCGGGCGAAGTAGCAGGGATCATCACTTCGACTTCCGCAATTCCTCCCACATCTCCACGATGCGGGCCTTGACGTCAGCCGTGAATTTTTCGTACGTGGCTTCCGACGCCTCGGATTCTGGCGGTGGAAGGATCGGATCACCGAAGACCATTTTCAGCGGCTTGAAGCCGCGGAACTTCTGGTTGCGCGGCCAAGCATCATGAAAGCCCTCAATGGCGACCGGCACGATGGGCACCTGTAGGTGAATCGAAAGAATGGCCGCGCCTTTCTTGAAGACTTTCGGCGTGCCATCGATGGAGCGTTCGCCCTCAGGGTAGAGAACCAGAGCCATGCCATGCCTCAGTCCGAAGGCGCCGGCGCGCATAGCTGGAACCAAGTTCGCATCTGGATCGACGACAACCGTTTTAATCGAGCGTGCCAGGCGGCGCATGAATCCTTTCCCAAAGATGTCGCTGGTGCCTACGGCAAAGGCTCGGAAGAAGACCTCGGCGGGAAGTACGCTCGCCAGAACCAAGGGATCGAGATAGCTCTGGTGGTTCGACGAGATGATGTACGGGCCATTCAGCGGAAGTTTCTCGATCCCGCTCACCTTCAGATGGAATCGGTCTCGCTCAACCATCTGCATCAACCGCGTGACCAGGTACCAGAAAGTGTCATTGACTCGACTAGGATTGGCGAGCCTGAGGACGTCGGGGTCATCGGGATCCTCGGCGAGGATGGCTTTCCATCCTGCGAAAGTAACACGCGACCCTGGGCTGCCGGCGCCAGTCGCAGCGCTTTGCAAAACGGCGTCAATCAGATCGCGCACGCTGTAGATCTCGGTTAGTTGTGATTCTTCGAGATTGCCGCCGAGGGCTTCTTCGAGGCGGCTCAGCAGTTCGACGCGCTGCATGGAGTCGAAGCCGAGATCGAGATCCAGACTGTGCGTCGGCCGCAAAGTCGGAGGAGCCGAGCGAGAAGCCTCGCGGACGATTTTCAAACCGCGCTGGACGTTCGGCTGATCGAGCCACGCGGTTTCGTCAGCCGTGAGCGGCTTGTCGGCCGGGAGATCGTCGTCGTCGGCGACCTTTCTTGCCTGGTTCGCCCTGACGCGCTTTTCGACTTCGAAGCGCTTGATCTTGCGAGTCGTGGTGCGCGGCAGATCTTCCTGCCAGATTTCGTAGCTGCCAATACGCTTAGTCGAGGCGATGGTGGGTGACAGACCTTCAATATCAAAACGTATGGCTTCTTTCGCGTTGACAATCTTGCGTTGGCGAAGCATGTCGAAGTTCGGGACGATCACGGCGTGCAGGCGGTCTCCTTCGCCCGATTTGCCCTCGAGCCCCATCACAGCGATTTCTTTGATGATGGGCGACTTCAGGTAGTGAGCTTCGATCTCCTCGGGATAAACGTTCTTGCCGTTGCTCAGGACGATCACTTCTTTCTTACGTCCGGTGAGGAACAGGTGGCCGCGGGAGTCGAAATAGCCGAGGTCGCCGGTGAACAACCATCCGTCGCGTAGAACCGCTGCCGTGGCGTCGGGGCGGTTCCAATAACCTTTCATCACGACCGCTCCACGCACCGCCAGTTCACCGACCGCGGGCCCGCCGTCCTCCTGAGGCTGTGGGTCGACGATCTTACCCTCGACGCCCTTCATTGCCCTGCCGCAGGAACCGATCACGTTGTCGTGGGGAAAGTTTACGAAGATGGCGGCAGTGGTTTCCGTCAGCCCGAGGGCCTGTAGGATGTCGATCCCCAGGTCATGAAAGTCCCGCATAATCTCGGGATCGAAACGCGAACCGCCAGTCGCGAGATAACGCATCTTGGGGCCGAGCGTGTCGTGGATTTCGCGGAAAAAGATGCGGCCGGCATTGATTCCCAACTTGCGCAGAGTGCGGTTAATCGCGGCAAGCAACGAGAAAACCTTCTGCGTGACCGCGCCGCGTTTCTTCACTTCCTGGAAGATGCGTTCATGAATCAGATAGTAAAACTGCGGAACTACGGCGAAGGCGGTAATGTTGCGCTCGCCGAGGGCGCGCATAAGTTCAGTGGTGTTCAGGGTTTCCAGATAGACGACGCGGGATCCCTTGACCAGCGGCAGAAGCAGGTTTGCCATCAAGGCCAGCACATGAAATAGCGGCAGCACACCGAGCAGCGCGTCGGTAGGGCCGATATCGACCCAGTTAAAGACCGCTTCCACTTCGCCCAGAAAATTCGCGTGCGTCAGCATCACGCCTTTGGGGTCGGCGGTAGTGCCGGAGGTGTAGAGCAGGGAAGCCAGATCGTCGTCTCCGCGATTCGGCAGGTTTGAACTTGCCGGGGCCGTTGTTGAAGATCGCGGGTAGATTCCCCAGCCACTGATCGTTGACCGAATGGTTGTTCATGCGGTCGGGGTCCATCAGTACGATGCCGCGCTTCAGTTCGGTGGCGGCCGGACGCACCACGGGAACATGCTTGGCATCGCAGAAGACCGCAGACGTGCCGCTGTCCTTCAGTAGTTTGGTGACCTGATCTTCGTGCAGGGCGGTGTCGAGAGGAACCGCAGCGCAGCCGGAAGCGATGATGCCCAAGTAGGCGGCGACCCAGCGGGGATGATTGTCAGCCAGAATTGCGATCCGCGAACCGTGGGTGAATCCGTTTTCCGTGATCCACCGCCCGACGGATTCCGCCATGCGGCGAAGTTCGGCGTAGGTGACGCTTTCGAGGTGATCGTGACGCTGGAGTTCGAGCGCGACATTGTCCGGCCAGCGCTCGGAGCATTCGACAAAGCGGTCGTAGAATGTGGGCATTGGTCGTGGCGAATATACACGAAAACGTGCACAGTCGCTGTGAGCGAGCGGTTGTCCTACGAAATGCCCTTGTTCTTCTTACGGCTTCTTGGCTGGTTGCGGCTTTTCGGCCTCGGCGATGGCTTTGCGGAACTCTTCGACGGCGGAAACCTTGGGTGCGCGCAAACAATCCTTGGCGATATAGCGCCAGACCGGAGGCGAATCCAGTGGATAGGTCACGCCTCCTTGGTGCACTTCGAACAGATCCTCAGACGGACCGATTTCATTGCTCATGCCGGGGCGGTTTTGCCCGATGCCAGGATCGTTCAGCGGCGGAGGAGTACCCTGTTGTCCGCCAATGCGGACGGAACTGTCTGTGGTCTGCCCGATTCCAGGGCGATTATCGACCGGGCCTTTAATGGTCGGTTGCATCATTTTGCCGGAGCCAGTCCGGACGGCGATTACCAGGTCCGATTCCGCTCCGTCCATGACCAGGCGGAAGCGGCCCCATTCCATCAGAGCTTTCTCTACGTTCTCGCGCGCGGTCCGGTTCGCCATGGGGTCGTCCAATGGTTCTCCGGCATCGGGGTTCACGACCACGAGTACCGTGGTGGCTTTCAAGACGTATTCCGGGAGCGTCGGTTTCTTCTTCTCTTTCGCGCCAGCGGGAACAACGACAAGCAGCGCGGCTAGGAGAAGCAGCGAGGAGAGGCGGGCAGTCATGGGAGCCTCCGTGACCGGCGACTGATGCGGCCATTATACTTTAGGTATGTCGAGCCTGCGTCGTGCGGACTACGCGTGCATCGAATGTGCTAGGCTTTAAAGGTATCTTGGGCGTGCTGCCCTCCGAAGGATTTCCGGTTGATTAATCAGCTACTAGGCAAGGTTTTTGGGACCAAAAACGAGCGCGTCATCAAGGCGCTGATGCCCAAGGTCCAGGCGATCAATGCGCTTGAGCCGCAGATTCAGAAGCTCACGGACGACGAACTGCGCACCAAAACGGATGAATTCCGGCAGCGCATTCAGGAGCGGTTGAGCCGCGTTACGAAGAGTCCGCAGGCCGAACGCCACCGAACCGGGCGCCGAGGACGAGCCTGATCTGGATGTGCAGAAGCAGTTTGAGAAGCAGGAGTACGAAGCGTTGCAGGAGGTCCTCGAGGAGATTCTGGTAGAGGCCTTTGCAGTGGTCCGCGAGGCCGGCCGCCGCGTGCTCAACATGCGTCACTTCGACGTGCAGTTGATCGGTGGCATGGTGCTGCACCAGGGCACGATCTCGGAAATGAAGACCGGCGAAGGAAAAACGCTGGTTGCGACTCTTCCCGTATATCTGAACGCGCTCAGCGGACGCGGCGTGCATGTGGTCACGGTCAACGACTATCTGGCCAAGCGCGACTCGGAGTGGATGGGCCGGCTGTATCGCTTCCTTGGACTGACCGTCGGCGTGATCGTGCACGATCTGGATGATGAAGAGCGGCGCGCAGCTTACGCGGCGGACGTCACCTACGGGACCAACAACGAGTTCGGCTTCGACTACCTGCGCGACAATATGAAGTTCGACATCAAGGATTGTGTGCAGCGCGGGCACAATTTCGCGATCGTCGACGAAGTCGACTCCATCCTGATCGACGAAGCCCGTACGCCGTTGATCATTTCAGGCGCCAGCGAGGAATCGACCGACAAGTACTACAAAGTCAATCGCATTATTCCCAAGCTGGAGAAGGGCGAAGAAATCGACGTTGCGCCCGGCGAACCGGCGCAGCTTACCGGCGACTTTGTGGTCGACGAGAAGCATCGCAACATTACGGTCACCGACGAGGGCTGGGTGAAGGTCGAGGGATTGCTCGGCATTGGGAACATTGCCGATCCTGAGAACTGGCCGCTGAAGCATCACGTTGAGACGGCGATCAAGGCGCATGCGCTGTATCGCAAAGATGTCGAATACGTCATTAAAGACGGGGAAGTCATCATCGTCGACGAATTCACCGGACGCATGATGCCGGGTCGGCGCTGGTCCGACGGCCTGCACCAGGCGATTGAAGCGAAGGAAGGTGTAAAGATCGAGCGCGAGAACCAGACGCTCGCGACCATCACCTTCCAGAATTATTTCCGCATGTTCAAGAAGCTGGCGGGCATGACCGGAACGGCAGAAACGGAAGCCACCGAGTTCGACAAGATTTACAAGCTGGACGTGGTCGTGATTCCGACGAATAAGCAGATGCTGCGGCTGGAGCATCCGGACGTCGTGTACCGCACGGAAAAAGAGAAATATTTCGCGGCGGCGGATGAGATCGAACAACTCCATGCCAAGGGCCAGCCCGTGCTCGTCGGCACGACATCGATTGAGAAATCGGAACGGCTGTCTGAATTGTTGAAGAAGAAGGGCCTCAAAGAGCACGTTGTGCTGAACGCCAAGTTTCACGAGCGCGAGGCCGAGATCGTCGCCCAGGCCGGACGCAAGGGTAGGATCACGATCGCGACCAATATGGCGGGCCGCGGTACTGACATCCTGCTCGGCGGCAATCCGGAGTTCATGGCCAAGCAGGAGCTGGTGAAGAAGGGAATCGCGCAGCAGTTGCGCGTGGCGCAGGGCAAGATTGAAGGCCCGCAGGAAGATGGCGAGACTTCCATCTTCTATTACAACGGCAACGAGTACACGGTACCGACCGACAAATGGGCTGACGCTCTGACTCGCTACAAAGCCCAGACCGATGTGGAGCACGATGAAGTCACCGCAGTCGGTGGGTTGCACATTCTTGGCACGGAGCGGCACGAATCGCGACGTATCGATAACCAGCTCCGTGGACGCGCTGGACGACAGGGCGACCCGGGTTCTTCGCGCTTCTATCTGGCTCTCGAAGATGACCTGATGCGCATCTTCGCCAAGGAGTGGGTCTCGAATCTGCTGCAGCGGTTGGGAATGGAAGAAGGCGTTCCAATCGAATCGAAACTCATCACGCGCCGCATCGAGACTGCCCAGAAGGCAGTCGAAGGACAGCACTTCGAATCCCGCAAACATTTGCTGGAGTACGACGACGTGATGAACAAGCAGCGCGAGGCTGTGTATGGCCTGCGGCGTCGACTACTGGAAGGTACCGACCAGAAGGATCTCATCCTTGAGGATTACGTCTCCGCGATTCTCGGCGAGTTGCTGGAGGAGTACTGTCCGGCCAAAGCGCACGCCGAGGATTGGAATATCAAAGGGCTCAAAGACGCGGTGTTTACGCGATTCGGCGTCGACTTTCTCGCAGAAGGTGTGAAAGCCGATACGCTCAACCGGCAGGAGCTTGGCGACGCGATCTTCGCAAAGCTGAAAGAACGGTACGACGCGAAAGAGAAACTGATTGGGCCTGACGCCATGCGTCATCACGAACGCATGATCATGCTGAGCGTGATCGATCAGCAGTGGAAAGATCATTTGCTGAGCATGGATCACCTGAAAGAAGGCATCGGGCTGCGTGGATACGGACAGCACGATCCGCTGGTCGAGTACAAGAAAGAATCCTTCGACATGTTCGAAGCGATGATGCAGCGTTTCCAGGAAGACACCGTACGCTATCTGTACCTGATGCAGATCCTCGAGCGGCCGCCGGACGCGGGACCGGGTGGTCCGCAGCCGAGCGAACCGGTGGGGCAAGGACCTCAGCAAGGCGCGCCTCATGGTGCTGACGGAAATGGCAAACGCCCATCGCGGATGGTGTCCACCTCTGCCGATGAACTCGAGGAAGCCTTCATGCGCCGCAAGCGCCGCGAACTCGAACAGGCACGCATGGCCGGCGCGGGCGACGCACAACCCGTACAGCAAGTCGTGCGCGGCCAGGAAAAGGTCGGGCGCAACGATCCATGTCCCTGCGGGTCAGGAAAGAAATACAAGAAGTGCCACGGGGCGTAGCTGCAGAAGACTAGTCGCCGATAAATCTGAGATATGTGTGCGGGTGATCCCGGCAGTAGATTGCCAACTCGCGGAGGCCTGCGAGAATTTCCTTCTCGTTTTTCCCCGAGACTTCAGTGACGAGATGATCCAGTTCTTGCAGCACTGGATACATTTGACCGCCGTTAAAAATCGTATTGCCGTAAGGGTCGATGTATCGAAGCACAGGGAATCGGTGATCTTCGATCGGGAGTAAGCGGTCCAGCAATCCCCCTCTTGGCGCAAACTCTTTGATCTTCTTCCCGTGAATGTCTTGAAGCACCACTGAAATCGGCACGCAGTTAAGCTCCGACTCGCACGGTTTTGAATGTCATTTCGTTCGCCGCACTGCGCGTTTCCTGTTTCCAGTCCATGAACAACGTCGCATAGTTCTTCGTGATGTAATCCGCGGGTACGACGGCCAGCTTCTTTGCCGTGGCATCAATCCAGCGCGACGCCCCTTCGATCTCACAGAAGTTTCCGATGGGCGTCTCGTCGACGACCACCTGGCCCTTGCCGTCCGTCCACTCAGCGCGGAACTTTTCGTAGCAGAATGTCGGTTGGTAGCCCAATGCTCGCAGGATCGCATCCATCTTCTTTCCGTTTGCAACACCCGTTTCCAATTCCACGCGACTGCTGTGCCGGGCTTTGACGCCTCCGCTTTTGTGGGTCAAAGTCCACGCCGAACCGTATTTGCGCAGGCGCAGAAGTTCTCTTCGCGCCCGCAACACTCCGCCCGGCAAGTCGTAGAGGGTATTCATCTCGTTCGTGCGAGTCGTGACCAGCCGGAAGCCTGCCGCTCGCAAGCGACGGCCTAGGGCTCGCAGGTTGGCCACGCGAAATTTGATTTCGATTTCTCGTTGCATGGCTTGAGTGTATTACGGGTGTGACGAAGCCGCGGAGAGGCTGGGAATGGAAAGATTACCACGCGGCTTCTCCCAGTCCACTTCGTCCAGAGGGCCAACCACAAACCACCAACTAAGCCCGCCAATCCAGGCCACAACAGCAGTGATCAGGAATGGCCAATCGAAGGAACCGGTTCGATCCAAAAGGAGCCCGGTGAGGGCGGGCGCGACTGCGCCGGCAAGATTTCCAGCGAAATTCTGCACGCCCACCCATCGACCCACCATCCGCGGCCCAGCCAGCATCTGCGAGATGGCCCAGCTGTTGCAGACGCTGATGCCTAGAAACGCTCCCGTGAGGGCCAGAGCTGCGGTTAAGAAGCGGTCGGGCGCGAGCATTGTCAGGATTAAAAGAATGCCAATGCCCGTATGGCCAAAGAGCATCATGCCCTTGCGTACCACCGTCGGCGAGGCTCCTGCCTGGATCCAACGATCCGATAGCTTTCCACTCACTGCGGCTGAAATCGCGGAAAGCAGGAAGAGCAGGCCGCCTTTGTTTGCCATTTCCTCCAGGGAAAGATGGCGTCCCCGTACGAGGTAGAAGGGCAGCCACGTTACCAAGAAATAGAGGTAGTAGTTGATCGAGGACTGTCCGATGCAGGTGCCCCATGCGGACTTTAGCCGGAGAATGTCGAGCAGGCCCGCTGTGTGGCCATCAGGCCTGGCGGAAGCATCTGATCGGCGCGGCACCCATGCCGTCCACAGGGGGAGCCAGAGCAACCCTGCCAATCCGAGCACGAGAAAAAACGGCCGCCATCCAAAACGTGCGACTGCACTTCCACCAACTTTCATTCCAAGAGCGGGGCCCAGCGACAAACCGGCCATGAGCATGGCGTTGGCAAACCCGCGACGGTGCTCTTTGAAGTGTGCGCTCAGGATCTTGCTGTAAGAGGGAAATGCGACCGATTCGCCGAGACCCAAAATCACGCGCACGATCAATAGCGCGGCGAATCCATGCAACAGGCCGGTAACGGCTGTTGCCGCCGACCACACAAAGAAACCCGTGGCAAAAACCCACTTCACATCGAAGCGGTCAACCAGCCAGCCGGCCGGAATCTGCATCAGCGCGTAGGTCCAGAAAAATGCAGAAAGCAATATACCGAGTTGCGACGCCGAAATCCTTAACTCGTCTTTGAGCAATGGTGCCGCGATCGACAGATTGCTGCGGTCGATGTAGTTGATGAGGACCGACACCGCCATCAACAAAAGTACGCCGTTCATCCGGACGCTCGATGGCGCTTCGTGGGTGGTCGTGGCAGTCATTGAGGCAAAGCCGCATAATCGTACACTATCCCCGAAGATTCGCAGGAAGACTATGTTGCGGTTGGCGAGTATCGGCCGATCTGCGCTATCATTTTTGCGATTCAGCCTGGATTGAGGCTAAGTATGAAGAACCTATTCGAGCGTGAAGCCGTCGACGAAATCATCTCGCGGATCGACACCCTGCAGCCGGCAACGCAACGGCAATGGGGAAAGATGGATGTGGCGCAGATGATGGCGCACTGCTCCGGTGCGCTCGATATGGCTTCAGGAAAGCTCATTCTGCCGCGCTTATTCATCGGCAGGCTCATTGGGCCGCTCGTCAAGCCGATCTACACGAATGAGAAGCCATTCTCACGTGGCAATCCCACGGACCCAAAACTGGTGGTGTCGGATCAACGCGATTTTCTGCGGGAGAAAGAACGGCTTAAACTCTGCCTACGACAGTTTCACGAGGGCGGAGAAGCGCAATGCACCCGGCATCCGCATCCATTCTTCGGTCCCCTCACTCCGCAGGCCTGGAGCCGTGGCATGTACAAGCATATGGATCATCATTTGCGGCAATTCGGCGCGTGAACCGCTCGAGCGATCATTACCGTTAGTGGGGCGCAGGGGCCGCCTTCCAGTGGCCGTTCAACAATCCCCATTCGTAATGGTTCTGTTTCCAGCTGATTGCGGCGTTGTCGCCCCAATAGATTGCTCCATAGTCAGCATTCTGAGGCTCTTGTTGGAGTCGATTAGGCTTTAGCAAGCTGCTTCTGCTGTTGAGAGAACGTACGCCTCCACCGGAATGGCACCAGAGGCAGGTTTGCAACTCGACAGGTTGCCCTTCCGAACGAGGGCTGTCGTGGGACCCTTCGATTTGATCGTCCCCCATTGACTGAAAGGTCGAAAATGCTTTCTCGTCGCGGGTGACCGCTCGCAGTCCTCCGTCCTTGCCAGAAAAAAGCAGCGGCCGGCTCAGTTTGAATTCGAAGAAATCTTGTCCGCTGTTTCTGCTGTTGCGAGCCATATTACCGCCGGAGGAGCGCTCCGAAGTATCTGTAATGGCGTGATAGACACGGATCTGCACGCTTTCCGTAAGGGTGGAAGGCACGAGATTTTCTTGATTGTCGAACACGATCATCCTACGGACCAATGCAACCTGTGTTCCGGCAGGAAAAGAAGGCAGGTCAGGATTTTCGAGTGCCTGATCAGCCGCGACATTTGGTCCGTGGATCCACGGTTCAGGAAATTTCCAGAGCGATTGAAAGTAATCCATCGTTGTTTTGCGCCCGTCGGGAAGACGCACAAACACGAAGAAGGCAGAACGTCCCAAGACACTCCAGACGTGCAGTTTTGCTACGCCGGAATCGGACTCCGGGCTGGGTTGAATGCAAACCCAAGGGCCATGCGGGTCAAACAAATCGGGCGGCAGAAAAGGACGCTCCCCGTCTTTCGGGTTATATTCCTTGGCAAAGGTCCCCGAAGCTACAGCCCGCGCATAGTTGTCAGGGAGAGATTTGACGTCGTCTGGGGTAAGCGCCAGGCGCTGCAGAACTTGCGCCAAACGCACCTGTAGTTCCTGTTTTTCCTTGTCGTACTGAGGCCGCTGGTTTGCCGAGTACTGAGCAACCGTCCAATCAAAAACCGCCCAAAGATCATGTTGCAGCGAAGCACGTTTTACCGGATCGTCAACCAGGTTTTCTCCGTGGATACGCAGGAATTCGTCGAGAACTTGGATCGCTTTCCTGTGAGAAGGCTGGGACAGCAAATGCTCAGTTTCTCTCCATAGCAGCGGATCGAGTGAGTCCTCTCCATACTGCTTGCCCTGTTTGTCTTCGCGCACCAATAACGCCGCGTAGACACGATTCCAAAGGTGGGAGGGATTCGAGTCGTAGACGGCAACCGGCAAAAGGGAATCTTCGGGGCGACGTGCGGACACTGCCGCTGCCCAAAACGCGATTGCAGCTAGAGTAAAGAGAACTGCAGCGGCGACCCGTCTCATGGCCACCTCCACGACTGACTCTTACTACGATTGCAGATCTTCAGGGAAGTTTGTACGGAGCGACAAATAATCCGGCGGGGCGCTTTACCGTTTGGTGAAAAACGCCTTTTCGGGCTACTTGCTACTGCACAGCGGCTAAAGCCCAACTGATTCTTTGCACGAGTTGCGGCAGCGCTAAAGCGATGCCCTGATACGAATCGTGTGATACGAATCGTGACCGTTCAGGATACTGCTAGCTGAACGTCGGCAGCTTGACCAGATCATTCTTCGGAACCGACTCCAGATGGCCTCCAGCCTTGCGCCAGGCAGCCAGTCCTCCCACAATCAGGAACGTGTGGAATCCCTTTTCTTGCAGTAGATGCGCCACCCGGGCGCTGGTCGCTTCGCGTGCTCAAGTACAGTAGAGATAAATGTCCTTGTCTTTGGGGAGGTTCTTGATCTCCTCTTCGAGGTTGTTGGGCTCAATGCGAATGGACCCGGCGATGCGTTCTGCCCCGATGTCGTAATAGCCGTGGCTGCGCACGTCAATAATCAGCACTTTGTCGCCCTCGCCCGCAGCCAGCCGGGCGGCGAGTTCTTGTGCCTGCACGCGAGGCATGATGCGGTATTTGCCATGCCGGTGGAATTGCGCGGCACGGTAGATGGCATATGCGATCAATGCAATGACGACAATGATTTCCATGGCGCGTCCTGCCGCGTGGAACCCATTCAGCGTCGCTGCCAGGAAATCGCGCGACAGATATCCCACCATCAAATAGGTCACGCTGTATAGAAGCGCCCCGGACATGTCCAGGCGAAAGAACTGACCGAATCGCATCTTCATGCTGCCGGCCAGTGGCGCCGCCATCGTGTTGATTCCGGGAATGAACTTGGCTATCACGAGGGTGGTTTTGCCGCGCTTGTAAAACGATTCGGCGGAGCGCAGCATGCACGTCTCGGGATTCATCGAAAGGCGGCAAAGAACTCCCAGCAGGGCCCAGCCGGAGTAACGTCCCAGCCAGAATTGGGCAGTGTCGCCGATCATGAGCGCAACCATTGCCGCTACAAGCACCCCAGCTCCGGATAGCGTATGCGAAGCCACTGCGGCACCCGCCGCCACGAGGGCGATCGCGGCCGGGAAGGGAAGCCCAATCGCCTCGGCAAAGAGCAATGCGAAAGTCAGCGCATAGCCGTGGCGCGCCATCATGGAGAGCAAGGGACTCATAAACAGTTCTGGATCAACAGGGTGTTACGTCTGTGCACGACTTTGATTCGGGGAAACCCGGAAAGGGTTCAGTATAAACAAAGCCGGGCGGGTCCGATGGACGAGCGCCCGGCTTTGCTGCACGAGGAGCAAGTCTCTCAGGAGGACTTCCTCGTTCAGGGTGAGCAAGACAGCGGCTTACACTCGAAGTCTTTTCCGGCCCTGTCCGGGCCGGCGCGTCGAAAAACCAAGGCGCCTTTCGTCTAAAGCTTCGACTGAAGCCGCCGTCTCTCGTTGATGGTTGTCCGCAACGGACAGGACCCTCAGCGACCTGCCTTTCTCAGGTGCCGGGGGGAGAGGATTGAGGTCGGGATACCCGTTCCTCATCACATGCCAGTGCGTCTCGTTAGCCTTCCGCTCTGGCGGACATTCCCAGCAACTGCCCGCATTCTGGGACGAAACGGAGAAAAAATCTGTAACATCCATCACTGTCGATGGTGACTGTGATCAATCCAGTCCCGACGAGGGTTCTGTGTCTTTGCTCACACGAAACCTTGAATTGGAAAGCCCCGAAGCAGAGGTGACGTGGGATTCGGAGAGAAGAGCAGCCTCGAGATTACTTCTCTCTTGCCACAACAAACTCCGGCGCCCAGAGGAGGGCGCGTTTGATCTCTGAGTCCGGGAAGGTGCAGATCGCTTTTTGCGCCGATTCTGCATAGTGCGCGGCTCGGGTCGTGGCGGCCTCAAGCGATCCGTAGCGCTGCAGGATTTCGAGAATGTCGGCATGGGTCACGCCATTGAAGGCTCCGTGGCGGAGTACAGTCTCGATTTTGGAACGCTCTTCTGGAGTGCAGCGTTCCAGCGCATGGATTACCGCCATGGTGGCCTTGCCTTCGCGCAGGTCGCTCGCCACGGGCTTGCCCAGCACATCTTCCGACGCGGTCAGATCGAGTACGTCGTCGACAATCTGAAACGCCATGCCCAGATCATGCCCGTATTTGCCAAGAGCGGCTTCCTGCTCCGGAGTGGCGTCGCCAAGAATGGCTCCCAGACGCATGCACACCGAGAACAGGCACGCAGTTTTCCGGAAAATGAGGTCGAAGTGCTCGTCGAGCGTGATCGACTTGCCCAGCTTTTCCATCTGCAGGAGTTCGCCCTCGACCATCTGCTGCGTCAGTTCGATCAGGGTGTCGAGAATGCGAAAGTTGCGCTCCTGCACGGCAATTTTGAAGGCTTGCATGTAGAGCCAGTCGCCGGCAAGCACGCACTTCGAATTGCCCCACTGCGTGTTGGCTGCGGGCCGGCCGCGCCGTGTCTTCGCCTCGTCGATAATGTCGTCGTGAACCAGGGTCGCGGTGTGGATGATCTCGACTACCGCGCCCAGCCGGACCGCGCCTTGACCCTGGTAATCGAGCAGCTTCGCAGAAAGCAACAAGAGAGCGGGACGGATTCGCTTGCCGCCGCCGGCACGCAGATATTCACCAATCTCGGTGATGGCCTGAACGCCCGAGACCGTGTCGCGGCCGAACTCGTCCTCCAGCGCGACCAGGTCGTCCCGCAGCAGGTCGAAGACCTCTTTGCCGTTAATGG
Source organism: uncultured Acidobacteriaceae bacterium (assembly GCA_963788555.1). Classification (GTDB taxonomy): domain Bacteria; phylum Acidobacteriota; class Terriglobia; order Terriglobales; family Acidobacteriaceae; genus Sulfotelmatobacter. The sequence goes on from CAWBHM010000011.1 coordinate 550,997, forward strand.
TGGTCGATGCGCTCAATTCCTGTGTGCTCTCTATGTCTTCAGCCGTTCAGTTTTTGATCTAGTTCGTTCGGTAGTTCGTAAATTGCAAGTCAATCCCGAAGTCATGTCCCCGCAGCAGGGCAATGGTGTCCTGCAGCGTGTCGCGGTCTTTACTGCTGATGCGGACCAGGTCTCCTTGGATGGAAGCCTGGGCCTTCTTTTTCGAATCTTTGACCAGCTTCACGATCTCCCGAGCTTTCTCGATGGCAATGCCTTGCTGCATGGTGACTTTGCGCTTCGCCGTCCCACCCGATGCGGGTTCGACTGCGCCGTAGGTCAAGCCTTTCAATGAGACTCCGCGCTTCACCAGTTTCTGCTGCAGAATGTCGTTGACGGCCTTCAATTTGTACTCGTCGGCCGAGTGCAGCACGATCGCGTCCTTTTCCAGTTCGATATTCGACTTCGAGTCCTTCAGGTCGAACCGGGTATGAATCTCTTTCAGCGCCTGCTGGATGGCGTTGGACACTTCATTCAGGTCGATCTTGCTCACCACGTCGAAACTGTTATCGGGCATACATTTCTAATCTTTCTGAAATGAGGGAATCTGACCTTTGAGGGTATCAGAATCGGGGGTTTCAGCGCGCCGGAACTTTGCTTTCATCCGTTTCAGTCAATTTGAAAAAATTGTAGAAATTGGCGGAGGTCTTTTCTCCTACCTCTTCGGCGGAGAAGCCACGCAATTCGCCCAGTTTTCGCGCCGTTTCCTTCACGAACGCCGGTTCGTTGCGCTTGCCGCGATGCGGGACGGGCGCCAGATAAGGGCGAGTCGGTCTCGATCAGCATCCGTTCCAGCGGAACTTCCAGCGCCGCATCGCGAATCTGCTGCGCCTTCGGGAAGGTTAGGTTTCCCGCGAAGGAAATCATGAAACCCATGTCCAGCGCGCGCTTGGCTTGAGGCCAGTTTCCCGTAAAACAGTGGAGAATACCGCCCAAACCGTGCGGCGCCCATTGATCTCTGATCATTCCCAGGCAGTCGTCCCATGCATTATCGCTGCCGTCGGACGGCCGGCAGTGAATCACGATGGGCAGTTTCGCCGCTGCCGCCAGCTCCATCTGCCGAGTAAAAACCTGCTTCTGGGTCTCGCGAGGAGAGTGGTCGTAGTAGTAGTCCAGTCCGATCTCTCCCCAGGCAATCACCTTGGGATGTCGCGCCAGTCGTTCCATCTCGCTATACGCGTGGTCAGACGCCAACCGTGCTTCGTGCGGATGGATTCCGATGGTCGCGTACAGGAACGGATATTTTTCTGCGAGTTGAACGCCGGCATCGAGTGTGGGAGGGCCGTCTCCGTTGCCGATGGCGACCATCGTCCGAACTCCGGCCTCCCGGGCACGAGCGATGACCTCCTCGCGATCGGAATCGAACTGCTTGCCATCGAGATGTGCGTGCGAATCTACGAACATGGTCGTTAGTCGTTTAGTCGTTGGTGGTCGTTGGGTTTGTGTGGGGACGGGCGCCTTCGCCCGTCCGGCCGAACCGAGCGACGCCAGGTTTTGATGTTCTCTACTTCAGCCGTCGCTCCTATCGGCACATCCTCCAGAAAGCTCGCCAGCACCGGTTTCCCGCCCTCCAGCGACGCGGCCACGATCATTCCATTCGACTCCAGACCGCGCAGCTTTCGCGGAGCCAGATTGGCAACAATCACGACCTTGCGACCAATGAGAGTCTCGGGCGCGTAGGCCTCGGCGATCCCCGCCAGAACCTGCCGTACCTCCGTGCCGATATCAATTTCCAGCCGAAGGAGTTTGTCGGCCTTAGGCACCCGTTCGGCGACTTTAACGACACCAACTCGCAGTTCGATTTTGGCAAAGTCGTCAATTGTGATCTTGCCGTCTGCCGTTGCGGGCGGGACAGGTGCCGTAACTGCCGCCGGCGCATTCGCCGCTGCCTGCGTCACGGGCGACTGCTTGGCTGGTTCTTTCGCCTCCTTAGCCTCTTCCACCGCCGGACCGCGTTGCTGATCTTCCATTTGTTGCATCCTTTCAATCGCGCTCTTGTCGGCGCGTGGAAAAACCGGGTGGACGGCGCCGAGCTTTGTGCCCAGCGGCAACTGTCCCCAGGCTAGATCGCTCAGAGCTAGTTTCTGAATGTCCCCAAGACCCATCTGCGCCCAGATTTTCGCCGTCGCATCCGGCATCACTGGATGCGCCAGGGCAGTCGCAATGCGCAACGCCTCCGCTGAGGTGTAGAGCACCGTCGCCAGCCGTGCCCGGCTTTCGTCGTCCTGCTTTTCGCCCAGCGACCACGGCTCGTTTTCGACAATGTACTTGTCGACCGCTGCTATCAGCCCCCAGGCCGTTTCGAGTGCTCGCGAAAATTGGAACTGGTCAAACAGAGTGCCGAATTCCTGAATCGTTCTACGCGCCGTCTCGACAATCGCATCATCCGATGGAAGTCTGGATGCCGAGTGCGAGGGATACGGCACTTCGCCCTTGAAGTAGCGATTAATCATGGTTAACGTGCGGCTGGCAAGATTGCCCAGACCATTGGCGAGATCCGAGTTGTAGCGTTGCACCAGCGCGTCGAACGAAAACGAACCGTCCTGTCCAAAGACAACTTCCCGCAGCAGGAAATAACGCAAGGCGTCCGCACCCAGCACATCCAGAATTGTCTCAGTGCGGACAATGTTGCCCCGCGACTTCGACATCTTGCTCTCTTCAAACAACAGCCAGCCATGCGCGACGATCGTTTTCGGCAACGGCAAGCCAGCCGCCAGCAAGAACGCCGGCCAGTAGACGCAGTGGAAGCGAACGATCTCCTTCCCGATCATGTGCACATCGGCCGGCCAATATTTCTTGAACGCCTCCTGCGCGCCGGCATGGGACGAGCCGTAGCCAATGGCGGTGATGTAGTTGGCCAGCGCGTCCAGCCATACGTAGATCACGTGCTTGGGATCGTCCGGCACAGGAATGCCCCACGAAAACGTCGATCGGCTGATCGACAGGTCCCGCAGGCCAGAGCGGACGAAGGAAATTACTTCGTTGCGCCGGGTCTCAGGACGGACGAAATCCGGATTCGCATAGAGTTCCAGAAGTTTGTCCTGAAAAGCCGATAGCTTAAAGAAGTAGTTCTCTTCATGCACGGTCTCGGTGATGCGCCCGCAGGTCGGACAAGGATCGCCGGGCTGTGCGCCATCGACGTAGAGTTCATCTGAAACGCAATACTGCCCCGTATACGTGCCTTTATAGATGTAGCCGTTATCGCGAATGCGGCGGAACAGCTCTTGCACGCGCTTTTTATGGCGATCTTCGGTCGTGCGGATGAAGTCGTCGTTCGAAATGCCCATCCGCTTCCAGAGGTTGCGGAACTCCGCCGAAATTTCATCCGCATACTGTTGCGGAGACTTGCCGGCAGCCTCCGCCGCGCGCTCAATCTTCTGCCCGTGTTCGTCCGTACCGGTGAGGAAGAAGGTATCGGCGCCCAGCAACCGTTGCCGTCGCGCAATCGTGTCGCACGCGAGGGTCGTGTAGGCGTGGCCGATATGGGGGCGGGCGTTTACGTAATAAATCGGAGTCGTGATGTAGAACTTTCGAGTCATATCCGGGAACCTACAAACATGCAGCGATTACGCCTTTCTGCGCGAACTTGCTAGCCTTGCTGATACTTCTGGATCACGTCCTCGATTTCGGAGTCCGTCGCTTGCCACTCCCAACCTCTCAACTCGATGAGCCTTGCCAATCCCAATAAGGCAACCGGATCATTTGCAACATACGTTTCCAGGCTGCGTTCGGCGATGAACGTCTGGTTGCCCGCGTCTTCTCGGACGGAAACGGAGAATCCCTGTTGTTCGAGAGCGAGGATCGCGGGGACCACGACATTCCCCGCATTCACGATTTTCCGAGTGCCCACGTTGCCTCTATATTTCGTTTCTCTGAGTCCCGTGTCCTCTGTGGTTACTGCTTTTCGCCTTTCCCGAGATACTCCCGCGAGGCTTCCTGCATGACCGTCTTCAGCGGTACGTGATGCTCGCTCGCGATGCGCCGGCAGTCTTCATACTCTGGCGCGTAGTTGGTGACGGTTCCATTCATGCTGGCAATTTTGATGCGTACGTCGCCCCATTGGGTGCGTACACTCTCCCAGCGGCGCGCCAGCGTCTGCCGGACTTCATCGCGACGGCGCACGCCTAGCGTCGTGGTTTCGGTGAAGATCAACTGCGTCAACTTGGCCGCATCTTCGGGCTTGCAAAGCACCGTAAGCAGCGTTCCGGGACGGTTCTTCTTCATCTGCACGGGCATCCCGAAGGCGTCTAACGCGCTCTCTTCCAGCAGTCGGTCCATCACGTAGCCAAAGACCTGCGGATTGAGGTCGTCGAGATTCGCTTCCAGCACGGTCACAGTTTCGGACGCCGTCTTCGAAGCCAGGACTGAAGCGGCCTCACCAATCGTCAATCGCACGACGTTCGGATGCCCGGCAAAATCGCGGGATCCAGCTCCGTACCCCGACTTTTCAATCTTCATCTCGGGAAACGCGGCAAAACGCTTGGCCAGCGTTTTTACGATCGCGGCTCCGGTGGGAGTGACCAATTCCGCCTGAACACCCGACGAATACACGGGCGCATCTTTCAGCAACTCAACTGTAGCCGGGGCCGGGACAGGGAAGGTGCCGTGCGCGCAGCTTACGGATCCACCTCCGACGTTGAGCGGAGAGCAGATGATCTCGTCGACACCAAGCGCTTCCGCTCCGACTGCCGCGCACACGATGTCTACCATCGCGTCCACCGCGCCTACTTCGTGGAAGTGGACCTTCTCGATGGACGTGGCGTGAATCTTGGCCTCCGCCGCTCCCAGGGCCTCAAAGATTGCTATTGCGGTCTTCTTGGCGCTATCGCTGATTCCCGAGTTGCTAATGATCGCCCGAATCTCCTTCAATCCGCGCCCGTGGCCATGCGAATGCTGATGTGGTGCGTGCGGGCCCGCCGGAGAGATTTCTGCGCCTAGAGATTCGTGTTTGTGATCATCATGCCCATGATCATGGCCGTGCTCGTGGTCAGCTTTCGCGGGCGTACCATTGTGTTCTTGCTTCGCCCAGTATTCTTCGCGCGGAAGGTCTTTCTCGCCATCCACCCAAACGTCGACCTTGGTCGCCGAAATGCCGCCGCGGACGACTCGCGAAATCTCCAGCCGCGCCCCTATGCCCAGAGCCGCCACAGTTTCTTCCAGTACTCGGGGCGGAACTCCGGCATCGACGAGCGCGCCCAGAAACATGTCGCCGCTCATGCCGGAGAAACATTCAAGATAGGCAATGCGCATATGAAAATCGTCGTTGGTCGTTAGTCGCTTGTCGTTGGGACCAACGACCAAAGACTAACGGCTAACGACGGAACTTTCATCATAGGGAACCCTTCCGCCTCCGTCAAACGTGCGCCCCTCGCTCACTCTGATAAAATCACTGTTTCTTCAATAGCTTAGAGGGACTTCTTGTATCGTCATCTGGAACATCGTCTTGCCCAGCGCGTGCTGGAGTGTCTGCAGCAGAAGTATCCCGGCACTGCATTACCCGGCGTGGTCGTCGAACAGCCTCCGAAGGTCGAACTCGGAGACTTTGCGATTCCGATCTTTCCTTTCGCCAAGCCGCTGCGCTCGGCCCCGCTGAAGATCGCCGAGGCCATCCGCGCCGAGATCGGAACGATCGAAGGCATCGCCGGAGATGCAGGTCGCTCCTCCCGGATATCTGAATATCAGAATTGACCGCGGATGGATGGCCGCAGCCCTTCTCGCCGACCAGAAGCCCCCTGCCGAAATTCCTTCCGGCAAGATTCTGGTCGAGCACTCGAGCATTAATCCGAACAAGGCAGCGCACATCGGGCACCTGCGCAATGCCATTCTTGGCGATACTTTTGTTCGCCTTTTGCGGTTTGCCGGTAGGGAAGTCGACATTCAGAACTACATCGACAACACTGGCGTGCAGGTGGCCGATGTGGTGGTCGGGTTTACTCACATCGACAAGAAATCGCGCGCGGAGATCGAGGCACTCACCAGGCAGCCCCGCTTCGACTACTACTGCTGGGATCTCTATGCGCGGGTCTCGCAGTGGTACGAGGCCGACAAGCAGAACCTGCAAGTGCGCCTGCAGACCTTGCACGCCATTGAAGACGCGACGACAGAAACGGCCGCGATTGCCGACCTGATTTCGGTCGCCGTGCTGCGCCGCCATCTGGAGACCATGGACCGGCTCGACATCAAATATGATTTCCTGCCGCGCGAGAGCGAAATCCTGCACCTGCATTTTTGGGATGCGGCATTCGTCAAGCTGAAAGAGTCCGGGGTCCTCACCTTCGAGACCGAGGGCAAGAACAAGGGCTGTTGGGTCATGCGGCGGGCCGGGACGGCGAAACCAAATTCCACCACAGAGGACACAGAGGCCAGAGAGGAAGAGAAGATCGACGAGGAAGATCAGAAGGTCATCGTGCGCTCCAATGGGACCGTCGGCTACGTGGGCAAGGACATTGCTTACCACATGTGGAAGTTCGGGCTGCTGGGACGGGATTTCGGATATCGCAAGTTCTACCGTTATCCGAACCACCACGACTGCTGGATCTCCACCGCTGACGGCGAGAAGGATCATCCTCACTTCGGCGGCGTGGCCGAAAACTACAACGTCATCGACGTACGACAGTCGGAAGCGCAAGACACAGTTAAGGAAGCCCTGCGCGATCTGGGTCACGGAGAAGCCGCCGACCATTTCACGCACTTCTCCTACGGGATGGTCGTTCTGACTCCAGGCTGCGCGGTCGAACTCGGCTACAACCTGAGCGAAGAAGACAAGACACGACCTTTCATCGGAGTCAGCGGGCGCAAGGGATTCGGCGTGAAGGCTGACGATCTGCTCGACCAGTTGATTGCGTCCGCCAAGAACGAAGTCGACTCGCGCCACCCGCAACTGACCGATGGGGAACGCCTCGAGATTGCCACGCAGATCGCCATCGGTGCCTTACGTTACTTCATGCTGAAGTACACGAAGCAGTCGGTGATCGCTTTCGATTTCAAGGAGGCGCTTAGCTTCGAGGGTGAGACCGGACCCTATGCGCAATATGCAGTCGTGCGCGCCACCAGCATTTTCCGCAAAGCCGGATTTGATCCCGAGACCTTCGGCCAAGAGGCCGCTGGACGCATTTCGGCGGCCGATCTGGCGAACTCCCTGAATAGCGAGACTGCCAACGAAATCTGGGAACTGTGGCTGGCGTCGTCCAAAACTTCCTCGGTGATCGAACAGTGCATCGCCACGACAGAGCCCGCTTACCTGGCCAAACACGTGTTCCAACTCGGACAGTTGTTCAACACTTTCTATCACCGGCATCCAATTCTCAGCGAGCCCGATGAGAATCGGAAGCAATTCCTGCTGGCCACCGTCGCGGTCGTTCGCCGTGAGTTAATACGGTGCCTGGCGGTCATGGGCATCACCGTGCCATCGGTGATGTAGAATACCTGCCACTGCGGCGCAATCCCGAGTCGCATCCAAGTTTTCCGCATGCCCAACATCCAGCAGCCGCCCGTCTCGCCGCAGTCGTGGTTTCGCCGCATCGTTTTCGGTCTGCTCCTGACCGTGGTCGGCTTGGCTTTGCTCGGAATGATCTATGAAAACGTTTCTGAGGCTCGCGACCGTCGCTTTAATCCGATGCCCGGCAAATTCTTCGAAGTCAACGGCTCCAGGATGCACATTCATTGCACCGGAGAAGGAAGTCCCACCGTCATTCTCGAATCTGGCTTGGGAGACACTTATGTTTCCTGGCGAAAGGTGCAGCCCCAAATCGCAAAATTCGCGCGCGTATGTTCGTACGACCGTGCGGGAATCGGCTATAGCGATGCCAGTTCGCAGCCACGCACCAGCAAAGTGATCGCCACCGAATTGCACGCGCTATTGCAGGCCGCCGGAGTATCGCCGCCCTACGTTCTCGTTGGCCATTCCATGGGAGGATATGACGTGCGACTTTTCACCAGCCTCTACCGCGATGAGGTCGTGGGCATGGTGCTGGTCGACTCTTCCCACCCGGACCAGGACAATCGCTTCCCGCTCGAGCTAAAGAACATGGAAGGAACATGGCTGCGCGAGGCTGAGTTCCTGGAATTTTCCACGCCATTTGGCATTCCGCGTCTGATGGGTTTGTGCGACGACGACCCCGTGCAACGTGCTGCAGAATGCAATTGGCACAGCGCGCACGAAAGCGCAGCAGAGCTGAAAAGCTTTCGCGAGAGTGCAGCGCAAACTGCCGCTACCGGTTCCCTTGGCGACATGCCGCTGGCCGTGCTCTCGCACGACCCGGAGAAGCCGTCATCCGAACTTCCGCCCGACCTCGCCAAGCCTACAAACGATGCATGGGAGAAGATGCAGGAAGAACTGGCGCATCTCTCAACGCGCGGCACGCAAGCGATTGCGAAGAATAGCGCGCACTACATTCAAATCGACCGGCCCGATGTTGTCATAGAAGCGGTCCAGAAAGTTGTGCTGGAGGCGCGTGCGCTGCCAGCAGCATCTCCATCACGAGTAAACTGATTCTTCTAGTTAACCGTGCAATGCCGACTCCGCGCGCTGAAACCTGCTAATCTTTTCCGCTCACCTTGATATCCGCGTCCCGACGACGGCTTGCCTCCCCACCTCAGGAGCACATCATGAAATCCATGGATCAGTCCACTTGCGTCGCACTTATACTCGTTCTCGCATGGATTCTGGCTTCTTCGGTTGTGTCGCTTGCCCAGGACTCTCCGCCGATCGACCAGCCTCCGGTTCCGGCCCAGCGTCTGCGAATCGGATTGGCGCTCAGCGGCGGTGGCGCGCTCGGTCTGGCAGAGATCGGCGTGATCCAGTGGATGGAAGAGCATCACATCCCTGTGGACCGCATTGCCGGTACCAGCATGGGAAGCATCATTGGCGCCATGTATGCGACGGGAATGTCGCCCGCCGAAATCCAGCAGTTTGCCGAAAAGCTCAATTGGGACGAAGCGTTCCGCCCGGCGCCAGACTATACCCAACTTTCCTATCGCCGGAAGCAGGATCGACGCGACTTTCTGGTCGGCGCTCCTCTCGGGTTGAAGCACGGGCTGCGCGGACCGAACGGTTTCAACTCTGGCCAGGGCGTCGGACTGTTGCTCGATCGCATCGCTTTCCCCGAGTCCGGCGTCGCTAGCTTTGATGATCTGCCCATTCCATTCCGTTGCGTTGCTACTGACATGCTGAGTGGGGAAGGGGTAGTGCTCCGCGACGGCCCGTTAGCTCAGGCGGTTCGAGCGTCCATGGCCATTCCTGGCGTGTTTACTCCGGTTGAAGTGAATGGCCGCGTGTTAGCCGACGGAGGCATGGTGCAAAACATTCCCGTCGAAACCGCTCTCGACATGCATGCGGACGCAGTGATTGCAGTGGAACTGCGTCTTCCCTTGGGAACTTCGGCGCAACTCGAGACAATCACCGGAGTCCTGACGCGTGCCGTCGCGGTCATGATCACGCAAAATGAACGGCACTCCCTTGCACTGGCAAAAGCCACCGTCAGCATTAGCATGAACGGATTCGAAATGACGGACTATGGTCGTGTGAAAGAACTTGTGAAACTGGGCTATGAGAGCGCTGCCAGCCAGTCCGCCGCTCTGCTGCCTTATGCGATTCAAGATCCGGTGGAATGGCAGGAATATTTGGCAGCCCGCGAAGGGCGCAGGCATCGCGCACCCAAAACGGTCGAGACAGTGGAAGTTACCGGCGCTGATCCTGACACCGATCGAAGGATCCAGCAGCGGCTCACCAAAGCGCTCAGGGGACCTCTCGACCTCACGCAACTCGATACGCAGTTGACGCGCATCGCTGGAGAGGGAGAGTTCGATCGGCTCGGCTATGAGGGCTTCACGCAGAATGGAGTTCCCGGCCTGCGTATTATGACGCATGAGAAATCCTATGGGCCGCCGTTTGTCGACCTGGCGGTGAATGTGGACGGCTCCGGCGTCGCCGCCTTCGATTTCTCCGCCGGCGCGCGCGTGACATTTATGGATGTCGCTCATCATGGTGGCGAGTGGCGCAACGACCTTCTTTTTGGGTCGAGCAATCTCGCCGCCACCGAGTTTTACCAGCCTTTAGGACAGTCTCGATTCTTTGTGGCTCCGTATGCCTTCGCCTCGAAGTTTGCCCGCAACTCATTTTCCGGAATGACTCGAGTTGCGGTCTTCGGCGACGAGCGCGCCGGAGGCGGCTTCGATATTGGCTATAACTTCGGACGCCGCAGCGAATTTCGCGTCGGGTACGAGATCTTCGACGGCAAGCTGAGTCCGCTGATCGGAAACGCGGGCCTCCCCATCGTTGACGGCAGCACCGGCGAATTTCGCGCACGCTCCGTTTGGGACGGGCAGGATAGTCCCTCGGTGCCCAGTCGCGGAACGCGCGTGATTACCACGTTCTCGCGAGTGTTACAGAGTCCGGATCTGCCGCATCCCATCGGGCAACTTGATATGCAGACCTCCACGTTCGTTCCGACCGGACCGAAAACCTCGCTCTTTTTCGATATATCGGGCGGTACGACTTTCCGCGGTTCGGCTGGCCCGTTTCAGGTTTTCGCGCTGGGAGGACCATTCCGGCTAGGCGCTTACCTTCCGTACGAGTTCGTCGGCAACCACTATGCGTACTCATCCTTTGGATTCCGTCGGGAGCTTTATCGGCTACCTACGTTGGTGGGAAACAGAATCTACTGGGGCGGATGGTACGAGGCCGGAAGCGCTTTCGGCACACCAACGAATGATCCCGGGCCAGTTGTGGTGCGCGGAACATTCAATCTTGGAATCATTGCGGACACGATCGTCGGCCCGATCGCGCTGGCGGGCAGCGTCAGTCCGACGGGACAGAGCAGGGTGAATTTCTCGATCGGGCGTGTATTCTGAGTTGTGAGCGGCGTCACTCCTTTGCTAGTGACGCCATGTCGATCACAAACCGGTAGCGCACGTCGCTCTTCAGCACCCGTTCGTAGGCCTCATTCACCTTCTGAATCGGGACGACCTCAATGTCGCAGGCGACCCCATATTTGCTGCAGAAATCCAGCATTTCCTGGGTCTCGCGGATCCCACCAATCTGCGAGCCCGCCAGGCTGCGGCGGCCTGCGGTCAGCGAAAAGGCGCTGAGCGGGATGTCCTTTTCTGGAAGTCCAACCACCACCATGGTTCCATCGACGTTGAGTAGCGACAGGTATTGATTCCAGTCCATCTTCGCCGAAACCGTGTTGATGATCAGATCAAAAGATCGCGCCAGCTTGGTAAATGTTTCCGGGTCCGAGGTGGCGTAGAAACTGATCGGCGCCCATGCGTTTGCCGTCGGCCTGCTTCTTCAAAGATTGGCTGAGCACCGTCACCTCGGCGCCCATGGCATGGGCCAGCTTGACGCCCATGTGGCCCGAGGCCGCCCAGTCCAACGATGGCGACTTTCCTGCCGGGCCCCGCGTGCCAATGGCGCAAAGGAGAGTACAGGGTGATTCCGGCGCAGAGCAATGGGGCGCAGGCCTCGAGTGGAAGATTGCCGGGCATGCTCAACACATAGTTTTCGTCGACCACAATTCTGTCGGAGTAGCCACCATACGTTGGAGCACCCTCTTTGTCGCGGGCGTTGTACGTCCACACGGTTTGCACGCTGCAATATTGTTCAAGTCCTTGTCGGCACTCCGCGCAAGTGCGGCAGGAATCGACGAAGCATCCGACTCCGACTTTGTCGCCCACCTTGTATTTCGTCACTCTCTTGCCCACTGCCGAGACTACTCCGGCAATCTCGTGCCCGGGCACCATGGGAAAGATCGATTCTTCCTGGTAGTCGCTCCACTCGTCGCGGGTCTGGTGAATGTCGGAATGACAGATCCCGCAGTACTTGATGTCGATGACGATATCGTGCTCGCGTGGTTCGCGGCGCTCGAACGAATACGGCGCCAACGGCTCGCGGGCGGTCATCGCAGCATAGCCTTTGCACTTGCTCATGATGGCTCGCTTTCCAGAAAAATCTGAGACGGATGTTTCAATCGATGAGGTCATAGATTAGGTTCACGGCAACAGCTTTCGCAAAAATTCAGATGGACGTCGACTAATGAGCACCGGCAGTTTCCCTCAGTCTACCGCACATTGATATACTGCGCCCCTCGGTTCATCTCACGAAAGCTGCGCGGAGGAAACACTGGTGCGTTCATATATCTCGCGTTCGGCGATGGTCCTTTTGCTTGCAATTCCGTCCTTCGCACAGCAGGCGACACAGCCGTCACCGGCGAAACCGTTGTTCAAACTTCAGGAAGTCATGATTCCGGTGCGCGACGGAGTTCATCTGCAAACGGCCATCCTTACTCCCGTGGACCAGCAAGGCCCGTTGCCGATGATGTTCCGCCGCACGCCCTACGGCGTTCCTGAGAAACCGCCGGAGCAGATGCCGTCATCCCTCAAGGAGTTCGCGCAGGATGGCTACATCTTCGTCATTCAGAATCTGCGCGGCCGATTCAAGTCCGAAGGCGTATTCAATCTATCTTCCTGGGTCGATCTGAAGGATCCGAAGGCTACCAACGAGACGACTGATGCCTACGATTCGATCGATTGGCTCGTGAAAAATATTCCCAACAATAATGGGAAGGTGGGCATGTTCGGCGTCTCGTACGACGGATTGACGACCGCGCTCACTCTGCTTCATCCGCATCCGGCTCTTATGGCGATTAGCGAGCAGGCTTCGCCGGTGGATCAGTGGATGAACGATGACGATCACCGTTACGGCGCTTTGCGCGAGAGCTACGACTTTGAATACGCGGTCATGGAGCAGGCCGACAAAAACAAGAACACGCATTTCGATTTCGAAACGTACGACACCTACGAGTGGTATCTCAATCTGGGCCCTCTTTCCAACATCAACGCGAAATATCTTCACGGCTCGATTCCGTACTGGAATTCAAGCGTCGAGCATCCCGACTACGACGATTTCTGGAAGAAAGAAGCCTGGGTCAGCCAGCTTCACGCTTCGACCGTTCCGAACCTTAACGTGGCGGGATTCTGGGATCAGGAAGATCCGTGGGGGCCATGGCAGATTTTCCGGCACGCCGCAGAAAACGATCCGCAGCACACGAACTTCATGGTTGCCGGTCCGTGGTACCACGGCGAGTGGCAGTCACCGAAAGGTGACAACATCGGCCTCATTCCTTTCGGAGGACACGAAACCGCTCGCGAGTTTCGCGAAAATATCGAAGCGCCGTTCTTTCGCCACTACCTGCACGGTCAAGGCGACAAGGCCGCATGGCAAGCAAGCACGTTTCAGAGTGGATCGAATACGTGGCGTACTTATACCGTATGGCCTCCGCAGGAAGCCAAGCCGACCAAGTTGTACCTGCACGCCGACGGCACGCTCTCTTTCACCGCTCCCGCTGCCGCTAAGACGGAATCGTCCTACCGCGAGTACATTTCCGATCCCGCAAATCCGGTCCCGTATCGGCAGCGTCCCATTTCCCCGACGTATCCAGCGGGCGACTGGCGCACATGGGAAGTGGCCGACCAACGCTTTGTCGATCACCGTCCCGATGTGCTCTCTTTCGTCAGTGAACCGCTCGACCACGATCTCACGGTCACCGGTCCGCTGGCGGCGAATCTATTCGCCTCCACCTCTGGGACGGATAGCGATTTCATCGTTAAGTTGATCGACGTATATCCGCAGGACACGCAGAAGAATTCGTGGAATCCCGATGACGGCCCGAAGCCCGGCCAGTACGCGCAGTCGCTGAATGGGTATGAATTACCTATTGCGATGGAAGTGCGCCGCGGCCGCTATCTCACAAGCTTTGAGAAGCCGTCTCCCCTCGCGCCCAACAAACCGACGGAGTGGAACGTTCCGCTGCGCGATCACGATCACGTCTTTCTGAAAGGGCACCGCATCATGGTGCAGATTCAATCAACGTGGTTTCCGGTCATCGACCGCAATCCACAGAAGTTTGTACCGAGCATCTATCAGGCGTCAGCGTCGGATTTCATTCCCGCGACGCAGCGGATCTACTGCTCACCGGATCTGCCTTCCCATCTTGTGTTGCCGGTCATGCCCTAAGAAACATTCTGGAAAAGAAAACGGCCCGGGAGTTCCCCGGGCCGAATTCCTACAAGTGTCTTACTTTCCACCCGCCGGCCCGTGCTGTCCGAGCCACGACGCCAACTGTGGTTCCTGTTGAGACTTCAAATCGATGCAATTGTTGATACGCTCAATCGACTGTTTGTAGGTACGTTCCGCCGCCGCGATCTTGTGCGCGGCGAAGAAGTCCGTCACCTGATCGCGCATTCCGGCATCGCAGAAAACGCTCGTCGCTCCTACGACTTCGGCGCTGGCAAACGGACCGCCCGCCTTCGCGATCGCGTCCCAATGCGACTGAATGAAATCCCACGCCAGTTTCTTGCCCGCGGGATTTCCCATCACCGAGCCCACCAACTGCAGCGCGTCCTGCGACCGCACATCGGGTGAGACGGCAAATTCCAGCGTGCGCTGAAGCAATTGCGGATCGGTAAACTGAGGCAGCGTGAACAGATACATGTAGTACTCTTCCGGCGATTTCGGATTTTTCATCGCAACCATGATTCGGTCGTAGAACGCAGCATCGCCGTTCAAGGCCGCTAGGGCCAGAGCGCCGCCAGCGAGTTCGTGATCCACCGAAGCGGGATCCGCCAGGGCCTTGTCTGCGATCTTGCGCGCCTCCTCGAGCGTCTGCGGATCGCGGGCATCGTAGCCCAGCGCATTGAACAGCCTTGACCGCAAGGTTCGCTGCTCGTCGGTGTCGCCAGGCTTGGGCTCGTAACCTACTTCCTTCATCGCCGGAGTCAGGTACTGGCGCAGCCACGTGCGATACGCGTCGCGATCGCTGTCGCTGACCAAGTACTGACCGATGTAATTGAGGCGGCCAAGAACGTCTTCCAGTACGGCGCGGTTGCGGTCCGATTGCAGGCCTTGCGCGAAGGCAAGGAAATCGCCCACGGGTTCGCGTCCCACTCGTACCGAGGCCCAGATGTCACCCTGCACAGCGATCCGTTCCGCAGGGGTCAGCTTTGCTTCTGCATCGCTGGCCAGAGCCCGAACGGCTTCTGGAGAGTAGCCCGTCCGGTAGTAGCCGGTCGCGCCCGCATTCGCCAGAACCCAGGTCGAGCAACCCGGCAGTGTGAAGGTTTCCTCTTTCTTGGTCATCAACTCGCACTTCGCGTGGTCACCGCTGGCCGATCCCTTCATGCACAATGGAATCTGCCAGAGTTGATCGTTCGGTTCTTCGAACTTGGCGCGGTCAATGTAATACCGCTGCTGGGTGAGCGTCACGCTGGTGGAATTCCCGGAGCATTGCGCTTTCACGTTGAGAATGGGTACGCCCGGCTGCTTCACCCACGTGGGCATGATCTTGTCGACCGGCTTCTTGGATGTTTTCTGCCTGCGCATCCCAGAAATCGTCCGCCGTCGCGTTGGCGTACTGGTGCTGTTGTATATAGGCGTTTACGCCCGCCCGGAAGGTTTCCTCGCCAAGATAAGACTCCAGCATGCGCAGCACGGATGCAGCCTTGCCGTAGGCGATGCCGTCAAACAATTCCTGAATCTGTGCTGGAGTGTCCGCCGCCTGATGAATCGGTCGGGTATTGGCCAGAGAATCTACGTTGAGCGTTCCGCTGGTGCCGCTCACATCGTCGAGTGGATAATTCCATTCCGGCTTCCACTTCGCGACGGGCTTGCTCTCCATCCAGGTGGCAAAGCCTTCGTTGAGCCAGATATCGTCCCACCACTTCATCGTGACCAGGTCGCCAAACCACTGATGCGCCATCTCGTGCGCAATGACGCTGGCGATCGTCTTCTTCAGCCCGACGGAGCCTTGCTTCTCGTCGATCAGGAGAATCACTTCGCGAAAAGTGATGCAGCCGGTATTCTCCATCGCGCCCGCTGAGAAGTCCGGCAGGCCAATCAGGTCCAGCTTCCCGTAGGGATACTTGATCCCAAAATACTTGTCGTAGTAGCCGAGAATGTACTCGGCAGACTCCAGAGCGAACTTGCCCATTTCCTTCTTCCCCGGAGTGCTGTACACGCGAATGGGAATGCCGTCGGCCGCGCCCTCGATGTACTCAAAGTTTCCGACCACGAGCGCCGCCAGGTACGACGACATCTTCGCCGTAGTCGCGAAGCGGACTGTATGTTTCTCGCCAGGACCTGCGGTATCGGACACGATCTTCTGGTTCGAGATTGCCACCAGGCCCTTGTCGGCGACGGCGGTGATGTCAAACGTCGCCTTGTAATCGGGTTCGTCAAAGGAGGGGAAGGCGCGCCGCGCGTCGGTTGCCTCGAACTGCGAAGCGGCGTACTTGCGGCCTTGGTCGTCCTTGCCAAGGTACAAGCCGCGCATCTCGTCGTTGAGAATGCCGGTGTACGTGATGTGGATCGTCGCCGAGCCGGCGGCCAGCGGTTTCTCGACCGAGAGCACGACCATTTCCTTTTCTTTTTCAGGAGTGACCTTCGCCTTTTGGGACGTGCCATTGCTGGTGATCGTGACGTCGTGGAAATCGATGTCGACGGCGTTGAGCGTGATCTCCGAGGTCGGCTTCAATAGTCGAATCGCGATAGTCTCATCACCTTCAAATTTGGCCTTCTCAAGATCTGGCGTGAACGTGAGTTTGTAATTCTCCGGTCTTGCGACTTCGGGCAGTCGTTGCGCGGCAGCCATGGAGATTGTCAGCACGAGAAAGGTCATTACCGCAAAAATGCGCTTCATTGTTTATCCTCGAAATTGAATCGGATTGTTCCTCAACTACGAATCTTGTGGTTTTCAGGTGCTCCAGAACGCAGCTATGCCATCTGTTTTTCAATACGAAAAGTCGAAGCCAAAAGTTCAACGAGAAGGCGCCACCACGCCATTCAGAATCGTCAGGTCGCAGCGGTTGGCGCCAAACCAGTACGGGATTTCGCGATAGTCCTTTACCTCAAATACTGCCAGATCGGCGTCCTTCCCCGGTTCGATGCTCCCCTTTCGATCGGCTACGCGAAGAGCCCATGCCCCATTGATGGTGGCCGCCGCGATGGCCTCCGCTGGTGACATCTTCATGTGCGTACAGGCCAACGACATTGCCATCGGCATGCTCAACGTCGGCGACGTTCCCGGGTTGTAGTCAGTCGCAAGCGCTACAGGTGCTCCCGCATCGATCAAACGGCGCGCATTCGGATATTCCTTCATACCCAGAAAGTAGTTCGCTCCCGGTACCAGGGTCGCAACCGTATCCCGCTTGGCCATTTGCGCGATGTCATCTTGGTTCACGTGGTCCATGTGGTCGAACGATGCAGGGGTAAATCGCAAGAACGGCACCAAAGTCGTTTCCG
Source organism: uncultured Acidobacteriaceae bacterium (assembly GCA_963788555.1). Lineage (GTDB taxonomy): Bacteria > Acidobacteriota > Terriglobia > Terriglobales > Acidobacteriaceae > Sulfotelmatobacter. The sequence goes on from CAWBHM010000011.1 coordinate 568,329, forward strand.
AAAGCTGGCCCATATGCGCGCGGACGCTCAACCCGTGCTCTTCCGCGGCTGCAAAGATCTGTTCTGTTTCCTCTGGACTGAAAGCTCCCTTATCGCAAAACACATCCACAAACTGGGCAAGCTTCCGCTTCGCCGCCTGCGGGACCATCTCCTTACAGACGATCTCAACGTACTTTTGTGAGCAACCTTGAAATTCTTTTGGGACGACATGGGCCCCGAGCAGGGTAGCCACAACCGTCCCCGGCCACCGAGAGGCTGCCTCTTTGATTGCTTCCAGGGACTTCAGTTCCGACTCGACGGTGAGGCCGTAGCCAGACTTGGCCTCCACGGTGGTCGTGCCCTGCGTGGCCATTCCTTCCAGTGCGGCAACGACCTTCGCTACCAGCAGGTTTTTTGGCGCCTTGCGAACGCCCTCTAGGCTGGATCGGATGCCGCCCCCCGCCCGTGCAATTTCTTCGTAGGACGCGCCCTCGATCCGCTTCTCGAAGTCCACCAGGCGTGGATTGGCAAATACCGGATGCGTGTGCGAATCGACAAAGCCCGGGACAATCACTTTTCCCGCGCAGTCGATCTCCGTGACTTTGCGGCGATTCTTTTTCAGCCAGGGATCGCGTAGAGCGTCCTTCGTCGATCCGACGGACACGATCTTGCCGCCTATGCACAGCACCGCACCCTGCTCGATCAGGCCAAGCTCCTTCAAGTCGGATCCGCGCCGTGGGCCGGATTTCGTCGCTGGGGCCTGCAACGTCAGCAATTGCCCCGCGTTGACGAGCAGGATACCGCTGGGTGGAATGTTTCGTTTTGCAGTGATCACTTGTAATTTAGTCTAGCAGCCCGGTTGGGGCCGAAGGCAAAGAGACGCTCGCGCTTCGGTTCAACGATTGTACGGGGTCATGAAACAGCCTAACATCGGACGAAAGGGTTTCCACTATGGTCAACGCTCGAACGCGAATATCGAAGAGCTCTTTGTGGCGCGGGTCACTCGCGGATACTACGGCAATTTTGCTGTGTGCATTGCTCCTTCTGCCCAAATCCGCATCGCCGGAGTCCCTGAGTACAGCGTCGTCTGCTTTAACCTTGCGGCAGGTCGCCGAGGCCCGCCACATAACGATCGGGGCTGCGGCCGCGTCTGCGTATCTCTCGGAGGCGGACTATTCCGCCATCCTCGGCTCGGAGTTCAGCCAACTGCAGGCCGAGAACGAAATGAAGTTTGGCGTGATTCATCCGCGCCCCGATACCGATCCCAATCCTTACGACTTCAAGGGCGGCGATGCGTTAGTCACGTTCGCGCAGAGCCACAGCATGCAGGTTCGCGGACATACTCTGGTTTGGCACAACCAGGTGCCGAGTTGGGTCACGAAAGGGAACTACTCTGCGTCACAGCTCGCGGACATTCTTCAGCGGCACATCAAAACCGTGATGGCGCACTATGCGTCGAAGGTCTACGCGTGGGATGTGGTCAATGAGGCCTTCAACGACGACGGCACGATGCGGCACACGATCTGGTACGACCAGCCGGGAATCGGCGCAGGATCGGGGACGAAGTACATCGAGCAGGCGCTACGGTGGGCGCATGAAGCTGACCCGAATGCGAAGCTGTTCTACAACGACTACGATGCGGAAGAGATCAATAAGAAGTCCGATGCTATCTACGCTATGGCCGAGGACTTCAAGAAGCGTGGCGTTCCCCTCGACGGCATCGGCTTTCAGACGCACGTCACGTTGAAGTTCGACGACCCAGCAAAGCTTGTGTCCTATGCTCGGAATCTGGAGCGCTTCGCCAAACTGGGCCTGGAGTTGCACATCACTGAGTTGGACATCCGACTGACCGATTCGAGCACGTCCTCACTGGCTGAACAAGCGAGACTCTACGGCGAAATCACGTCTCTCTGCGTGCAGCAGCCCCAATGCAAGGTGCTGCAAACGTGGGGATTCACCGACAAGCACTCGTGGATTCCCGGCTTCTTCAAAGGATATGGATGGGCGCTGCTTTGGGATGACAAGTATCAGAAGAAGCCGGCGTACGAAGCCGTTAACGACGCACTCGCGAAATAGACGGCTACAGTTGCGTCAGCTTGTGCCCATTGCCTGAAAATCAGGCATTTCGTATAATCAGGCGGGAGGAATCGGATGCAATCCGCCAAGGTCGGTAAGCGCGGCGCCATTATTGTTCCAGCCAGCCTTCGCAAACGATTTGGGATTGAGGAGGGAACGATCGTCACCGCCGAGGAGCGCGATGACGGTATCCTGATTCGTCCTGCCGTCGTCGTCCCGGTCGAGAGGTATACGCCTGGTCGCAAAGCGGAGTTCTTGCTTTCAAATGCTGTCGATGAGGAGGACTATCGCCGCGCACGTCGTGATGTTCGCAAGCTCGGCCTTGATCCCGATGCGATTCCTCATCGGCGGCCCTCCTAGATGCATCGTCTCTTCCTCGATGCCAACGTTTTGTTCTCGGCCGCTTACAAGGCGGAAACGCGTCTCCTCCAACTTTGGAAAGTAAAGAATGTCGTTCTGTGCAGTTCCCGGTACGCGTTGGAAGAGGCTCGCATAAACCTTGAGACGGAAGAGCAAAGAGATCGCTTGCTCAAGCTTTCCCAAGCACTTCAGATCGTCGATGTGGTAACCGGTTCACCCCGGCTTCGAACTGTTCTTCCGGAAAAAGACCAGCCCATTCTGCTGGCGGCGATCGAGGCACACGCGACCCACCTTCTGGCAGGGGACATACGCCACTTCGGGCGTTACTTAGGAAGGAAGATTGAGGGAGTCAGAATCCTGCTACCCGGAGAATACCTCCGCTCGATCGACTGAACACAAAGTCAGAGGCTACGTGTGACTTGGCTTGCGGGATGCCAGTCGAAGCCGCAAAAGCGGCACTGCTGCGCCTTCGGAGTCCTTGCTAATTCGTGGCATCGTGGGCAGAAATTCAAAACAATCTCGTGCTTATTTTCAGCCAAGATTCTCGCTGCCGTTCGCTCCACGAACGCTTCATATCCCTTTTCGGCTAGTTCCAGGACCTCCGGATCGGTCGTTGTCAAACGCGAGATTGCTCTGTGATGCCGAGCCTCTCTTGAGCTGCACTGTCGCTCCGGCCATGACTCACCTTCATGGTTGCGAGCAAGAGTCTGTGTGCAAACATCTCGTTCTTACTCATGAAGTGCCGGTAGTGGGCAATGATGTGTGTGCTCGATGATTCACTTGATCCCCATCGGCACCGCAACGCCTGTCTTCTTCGCAAATTCCTTGGCTTCGTCGTAGCCGGCGTCGACGTGCCGGATTACGCCCATGCCTGGGTCCGTGGTCAGGACGCGCTCGATGCGCTTTGCCATTTCGTCGGTGCCGTCGGCCACGGTGACCTGGCCTGCATGCAGCGAGTAACCGATGCCGACTCCGCCGCCGTTGTGAATTGACACCCATGATGCGCCAGCGGCTGTGTTCAGCAGAGCATTCAACAGCGGCCAGTCGGCCACTGCGTCGGAGCCATCTTTCATGCTCTCGGTCTCGCGGAACGGAGAGGCGACTGAACCGCAGTCGAGGTGATCGCGGCCGATTACGATCGGAGCTTTGATCTTGCCCTTCTTCACCAGATCGTTCATCGCGAGTCCGAACTGGGCACGTTCGCCGTAACCGAGCCAGCAGATGCGCGCGGGCAAGCCCTGGAACTTGATTCGCTTCTTCGCCAAGTCAATCCAACGGCGGAGAATGCGGTTATCGGGGAACAGCTCCAACACTAGATCATCCGTCACGTGGATGTCGGACGCTTCACCGGAGAGGGCCACCCAGCGGAACGGCCCGCGTCCTTCGCAGAAGAGCGGACGGATATAGGCGGGCACGAATCCGGGGAAGTCGTAGGCATTCTTGACGCCGCGCTGGAAGGCAAAAGTACGGATGTTGTTGCCGTAGTCGAATGTGACCGATCCCATCTTCTGCAGGCGCAACATGCCTTCCACGTGCCGCGCCATCGCATCGAGCGACTCTTCCTGATACGACTTCGGATCGCGCTGGCGCAAATCCAATGCCTCTTCGAGCGTCATGCCATTCGGCACGTATCCGTTCAGCGGATCGTGGGCCGAAGTTTGATCGGTCAGAATGTCAGGAACGACGCCGCGCTCGGCCAGTTCCGGAATCACGTCGGCACAATTCCCCACCAGCCCAACCGATACATTCTCTTTCTTGCGCACGGCATTCTTCAGAATGCGCAGCGCTTCATCGAGCGTGGTGACCATGAAGTCGCAATATCCGGTCTTCAGCCGCTTCTTGATGCGTTCGGGATCAACATCAATTCCCAGAAACGCCGCGCCGGTCATGGTGCCTGCGAGAGGCTGAGCTCCGCCCATTCCGCCCATGCCTCCGCTGACGATTAGTTTGCCGGCGAGATCGCCGCCGAAATGTTTCTCGCCTGCGGCCGAGAAGGTTTCGAACGTCCCCTGCACAATTCCTTGGGAGCCAATGTAGATCCAGGAACCGGCGGTCATCTGGCCGTACATCATTAGACCGGCGCGTTCCAGTTCGTTGAACTTCTCCCAGTTGGACCAGTGGCCGACCAGATTCGAGTTGGCAATGAGTACTCGCGGCGCGTGATCGTGCGTCTTGAACACGCCTACGGGCTTGCCCGACTGCACGAGCAGCGTCTCGTCGTTCTCGAGCTTCTTCAATGTCGCGATGATGGCGCGGTAGGCTTCCCAACTGCGCGCGGCGCGGCCGGTTCCACCGTATACGACGAGATCTTTCGGACGCTCGGCGACTTCCTCGTCGAGATTGTTCATGAGCATGCGCATGGCTGCTTCCTGCTGCCAGCCTTTGCATGTGACCTGGTTGCCTCGGGGTGCGCGAATGGAGGTGGGAGCCTGGATTTCGGTCTCTACGGGCATAGGACGATGTTAGTGGTTTGGATGGAGCGGTGCAATTGCAGAGCGCGGTTGCGCTGAAGGATTTTCAAGTTGTGGAAATCTGGCGAAAAAATTCGAGGCGTGATCAAAATGCGCTTCGAAAGCGCGTTTCGTTTTGGGAAAACCGGGGTTCCGTCGGGGTACCCCTCCCCCCTACCCTTTGAAAGCCCTTGCGGGGCGCGGGGTTGGCAAAAGTGGTCTGCAAAATCTTGAGCGCCTAGGGGTTAGAGGTCAAAATCTTGAAAGCAAATAACTTAGGGCCTCTGCAGGCCGGGCTTTCTGTACCGCGTTCGCCTTGACCATGATCTGCTCTTTGCTTTACAGGCGCAAGGTCAGATGTCACATTCTGGCTGTGGATATTTCTGGGGAGGGCAGAGACCACGGGCGGTGGGCATGTTCGGACTTGTCGCGACCCTCGGGCCCCTCTTCCACTGTCTTTAGGAGATCCAGAAAAGTAATCGGCAGTCCGAAAGTGGATCGAGGTCCGTCGCTGGGCGGCTTGGCTGCGCCTTCTTGGGACGGACGAATGCGTCCGTCCCTACGTGGGCGTGAGTGCCTTTCTTCAGAGACGCCGCGACGAGTTGCGGTATTCACCAGGTGCTGTAAGCGGTGCCGTCGCTGGCGGTTCCGCTTGAAGCGGAGTGGACGTCCCAGATGCCGGGCTCCTGCTGATCGACGGACATGAGCGTGTCTTCCTGCACGACTTCCCAGTTGGTTTGGCGGGTCATGGGATCGACGGGAATCTGGCGCAGGTAGCCACCGGTGACGAGATCGTCCAGAGATTGCGGGGCTTTCTGCTTATCGAGCGTGTATTGCGAAATCACCGAGCGGAGAGTGCTCAGGTTCGAACGCAAGACGGATTCGCGAGCTTGCACAACGGATTGGTTGTATACGGGAACTGCAACGGCCATCAGGATCATGATGATGCTGATGACGATCATCAACTCGAGGAGCGTGAAGCCACGGAAGCGGTCGAGGCTTTTGCCGCGGGCAAACATTCTTGCCCGTGTCATGCTGACCGATCTGCGCCTGCTTCGCCCCAACTTGCTTAGGCCCCTTTGCATTTACCAGTCCTTGTACTTCGTGCCGTCGAGCGCGGTGCCTTCCGACTTGGTGTACACGTCGAACACGCTCTGTCCGCCCCAGGAATCGGAGTCAGGATCGTCCTGCATTGAGCGCATGCCCCATTCCTTGCTCTTAGTCATGGGGTCCGTAGGAAGAGAACGCAGGAAGCGCATTTTCTTGCCGCCTTGCGCTTCCACTCCTTTGACCAGGGTCTCGAGATCGGGTGGATACCCGCCGCTGTCGACCTTAATCTGAAACGCCTGCCGGTCGGCCGCGTCTTTGTAGCGGTCGATGGCGTCGCGCATTTGCCATAACGCCTGGCGGAGTTCTTTCTCCCGCTCACGCTGAATTGTGACACGCGCCAGCGGCAACGCCATCATAGTGAGAATCGACAGAATGGTGGCGGCGACGATTAATTCGAGGAGCGTGAAACCATGCTGGGAGTGCGCGCTCGACCGGTGTTGAAATTTCCCAATCATTGTCTTTCTTTTATTCTTTGCGCTCCTGCACCAGCGGTACGCAGCCGCTGAAGCCGTTCTTGATTCCCGATGCTTGCGGCATCGCTAAAGCGATGCCCTGATACGAACCGTCCAGCCGCGGAGATTCGAGGGATCTCCTCTCTACTGAATCGTCACGGACGCTTGCGCGCCGTTGACGGTGATTGCCTGCAAGCCAGGGTCGCGCGCTCCGCCTCGAGTGATCGTCAGGGGAGTTTGCCCATCTGCTTTGGCCTGGAAAGTCAGGGTGACGACTGCACCCTGTCCCGAAACTCCTCCCGCGCCGGGCGGCCGCGACGCTGTAATCTGCGATTGTCCGACGGCCTCATCTTCGCGGTGGGCTACGGTGACCACTTGGCCGTCCTGCGAGAGGAAGCTGCCGTTCGAGACATTTACGAGTTGCAGCATTTTCGGATCGTAATTCAGCTGGACCGGCACAGAGTGAACATTCTGCGCGCCGGAAATCAGCAGATTCACCATAAATGTGTTGCCCTTCGTCGCTTGAATAGTTGGCGGATCGAAGAGGAAGCTGGGAGTTGCGCCCGCAGCATTGGGAGCGGGCGCTTGAGCGGCCGGGGCCTGATTGGGCTGCGGCTGGATCGAAGGATTGGCGGGTTGCGCCGGCGTCTGAGCGGGAGCGGCCTGCGGCTTGCGACGCAGCTCGATCGTGGTCGAGGTGCCGATATCGATGGCGCGTTGGTTGATCTCGCTGACTTCCGTGCCGCGAATGATGTGGGGCACGATGGCAAAGATGATTTCGTTTTCAGAGTGATCTTGCGTCGTCTGACCGAACAGGTACCTGAGGATAGGAATCTGAGCCAGTCCCGGGATGCCGCTCAGGGACTTGGTCTGCTGGTCTTCCATGATTCCACCCAGCAAATTGGCCTCGCCATCTTTGAGGCGAATCTCATGCTCGATCTTGCGCTGGCCGATGATGGGCTGGCTGATGCCGCCGATGTTCTGTTGTCCGGTCACGGCCGAAACGTCCATGGAAATCTTGAGTGTGACCTCGCCGTTGGAGTGCACGTGCGGAGTGATGTCGATGTTGACACCGACGTCGAGATACTGGAACTGCGTGTTGACCAGCGGGTTGATGCCGACGCCGCCGATACCGGGCTGGAATGATCCAGTAGCGACTGGGACACGGTCGCCAATTTTCAGCGACGCCTTCTGGCCATCGAGAGCGCGGATCTGCGGGTTCTGAATCAGTTTTGTGTCGCTGGCGCTCATGACTGCGGACAAGTTGGCGGAGGGAATCACGACCTGGAAGTTGGTGGCGTTCAGGTTGCCCAGCGTGTTCAGGTTGATCCCTTGCGTTCCCGTGCTGGAGGTGACAGTTCCGCCGGTTCCGGAATTCGTCGTACCTGTCGTGGTCGTGGTCGTGTTGATGTTGTCCTGCAGGGTAATGGTGGCGCTGGTGGGCGGGCTCAACCCGAGGGTGCGGGACTTGTCTTTGCTGACCTGCATGACCGCGATGTCGACGATAACTTCCGGACGCGCCTTGTCCAGATCCTCGACGAGTTTCTCAGCCAAGGCGATCTGATCCGGCGTCCCGCGCACAACCAGAGCATTCTGTGAAAGCAACTGCTGCACGCGCTGAACGTCGAGCACGGCGCGAATGGCGTTCACCACATCCTGAAGTTCGGTGGGCGCAGAGAGATTCGTAAGATAGAAAGTCTTGAGGACGCTTTGTTCCAGTTCTTTGCGCTTGGCCGGATTGTCTTGCGCGACGAAAATCGTGTTGAGAGTGACGGGACGCCAGAAAGTTTTGGACTCGAGCGCGGTGATTTCCAGCGCCTCTTCCAGCGTGACTCCATTCAGTTCGACTTTGATCTGACGGGGAGTGTAATCGGGATCAAACAGCACGTTGATTCCGGCCAACTGGCCGATGGTTCGGTAGACGGTGTCGGATTTGTCGGTGAGCTTGACGGTAATCGGGACGTTCGAGATAGGCGCGAGTTCGACCGGACCCGCCGCTTCATGGACTCTGCGTTCGAGTCCGGCGGGCGGCCCGGCGGCCTGCGGCGGAGGATTCCGCTGGTCATTGATCATCTTGACCGTGCGGTTCAGTTCTTGCTTCGCGATGAACAGGGAAGGATCGATGGCCAGCGCCTTCTGGAACTCGGCCACGGCCTCATCGAGTTTCCCGTCGTCGCGCAGCTTTTGTCCGTCGTGAACCATCTGGGCGGCGGCTTCGAAACGAATGCGTTCGAGGGCAGCGCGATAGCGAAGGTCTTTGGGCTTGAGGTCGAATGCTTGCTTGAAGAAGTCGTAGGCCTTCACGTACTGCTGGCGGGCCTCGGCATCCTGACCTTCCGAGTAAAGCGTCTTGGCTTTGTCGGCAGCGATGGTGGGGAGCGTTACAACAGCGACCAGCAACAACCAGAGTGCCGGCCGCATCAAGCGTCTCATTCGATAATCCTCACGAGATGGTCCTCTTTATTACAGCTTTGCCGGACGAACAGCCTTTCGCACGCCGCGCCCGGGTTTCGCTGGGTTTTAGCGCGGAAAAATCCGCTCAATGTACGAAAAAGCGTTCGGTGTCGCGATTATAGCATCGCCCTTTCTGGCACCCGAAGTGCTTGTGAGTACTAGAGTTACACTCTTTGGTCGTAGGACTAATGGGGCAAATCCAACGCAGGACCTCGGACATCAGACCTTCGAACCCACCTGCGCCGGTAGAAGGCCTAAGGTCTGACGCCAGCGACTCTCCTGCTAAGATTGAATTCGTTTTCTATGGCTCGCCAATCCACCCATCAGACGAAGGCCAACCCGGAGAAATCCCCGCGCCGTGATCCCACAGCCAGCGGCGACCGGGACGCTGCCGTTAATAGGATCGCTTCACATAACTACTTCTTGCTGGAAAAATTTGAGGCGGGGGTGGTTCTGACGGGGACCGAGGTTAAGTCCGTCCGGGGCGGCCTGGCCAACCTGAAGGACTCGTATGGACTGGTGAAAGACGATGCGGTATGGCTGCTGAATGCCCACATCGGTCCCTACGAGCACGGGAATATTCACAACCATGCGCCCCTGCGTACTCGCAAACTGCTGATGCATCGCGAGGAGATCCGCAAGCTGATCGGCAAGACTCAGCAGAAGGGGCTGACGCTGATTCCGACCCGGATGTACTTCAAGAACGGCCGGGTGAAAGTAGAACTTGCTTTGGCCAAGGGCAAGCAGCTCTGGGACAAGCGTGAGACTGAGCGGCGCCGCACAGCCGATAAAGAAGCCAGGGAAGCAGTTGCGCGAGGACGAAACCGGAAATAGGCCTGCGTTTTCTGCAAACCGGCGGCGCCGCCACACAGCGGCGCCGTTTTTTGGTCTGGGCGGATCGGCGGGGCGACTGAATCCGTGAGAGACTGCGGCTTGAGGTCGTGCTATCAAAACCGTAAATCTCAAATCCGATATGCCTTCCGTGCATGAGGCGCTGCAGCGTCTCGATCGGGAGTTGGTACTCGCCCGGCAGGAGCGAGCGTCCGTGCTGAAGATCGTCCACGGCTATGGTTCGAAAGGGGCGGGGGGCGACATCCGGATCGGCGTGCAGAAGCGGTTGCACGAACTCGCCGAGTGCGGCCAGATTCGTGGATGCATCTTCGGGGAGAACTGGTCGAAGACGGATGACGCAACTTGGCGTCTGTTGCAGACGCAGTCGTCTTTGAAAGGCGACGCAGACTTGGGCCGGGCTAACAAAGGGATTACTGTCGTGATGTTGTGAGTTGCACGATCAGGATCCTTGTGGCGCCGGAGGCAGGTCCGGAATCACGGGCGGGGGTTCGGGAACGACAGCAGCAGAAACGGCAATTGGCAGCGGTTCGACCGGTAACACGGCGACCACGGGAACCATCATCCGCTGCTGCCAGTACGATACGGCGACGCCGCGCTGCCAGAAGCGGGGAATCAATAACAGAAAAAGCGTGATCTGACTGATCAGAAACGCGCCTAATACGCTGGCGGATGGCACAAAGTGCTCCCAGAAGAGTAATCCCGCACAAAGGATAATCGTGGCCACAATCGCGGCGCAGACATAGCAGGCCAGGAGTCGTCCCATGCTGCGGAAGGCATGACGAAAGCCGACCGCGATAGATTTCCGCACGGCGCGCTGGTCGTTCAGCACGATGTCAACTTCGGCGAGATCGAACCAGAAGCGGAAGACTGTCATGATCAGGAAAATAATTCCCAAGCCGATGAAGCGTACTTCGGGCAGAAGCAACTCGTTGGTGCTCTCCGCGGCTTTTCGCTCAAGGATGCCATGCAGGCCAAACAGAGCGCCGGTGGCGATTCCCATGACGATTCCACTGATGATCATGAGCCGGATGAAGCGCCACAGATTGCGACCGCAGGCGCGGAAGAAGTCTTCGCGCGGAAGGCGGTAGGTGGAGGCGTATCCGGCTAGGACTCCGGGCAGAAAAAGGGCTGTCGCCAAGAAGAAAACGACCGCGAAGTAGAAAGCAGGAGTGGTGACTGCTACGGTCGGTCCAAATTCCGGATGGGCGAACAGGTCAATCAGTACGGCGACATCAAAGCCGTGGATCAATTTCTCACCGTACATGCTGTGATCGAGGATCGTGTGGGAGGCTTCGCGGAACGCGGAGGTACCGTAAATCGTCAGCAGCAGGTCCAGTAACCAAAACCATAGGATGTAGCGCTTGTTGCGCATGACCATCCCTAATCCGCTGCTGAGTAAACCCTTGTTTTCTGTCATTCGTTTCGATCCTCGCTTCGCGTTATTCCCCATGCGATCCGCGTCGCATTTGATCCGAAGGCGGTGGCATGTAACTTATACTGCCCACCAGGCCAGGACCTGGCTCATGAACTGCGTTAGAAACATCCAGTACGTGGATAGTTTGTAAGTTGGTTTGGTATTGGCCTCGACCACGAAGCTGTTGTTGAAGTTGTTACGATCGATGTTCACCGTATGGTCGGGATCGATCTCCGCCGACACGGCCTTTGCTTTTTTCTGATAGCTGAATCGCGTCCAACGGCTTTTCCCATCCCAGTGCTCGCGGACCTTTTCGCCGTTATCGAACTTGATCTCAACTTCGACCGGCATCACGAAATCCTCCTTGCGGTGTACCGACACGTACGACTGATAGACCGTGTCCTTATCTTTACTGGAGTCCTTCTTGTCTTTCTTTTCTTCGTACCAGTTCACGGGAAAAGATTTGACTTCGAGAATCTCATAATCCAGCACTTGCGTCCCATAGACGGCCTGGTCGAAGTACCAGCGCAGATTCTTGCCGGACGTTTCCTCGACGGTCTTCAGGAAGTCTTCCTTAGTGGGATGAGTGAAGCGGTACTCCATAAAGTACGTGTGCATCGCCTTGGCCATCGTGTCTTCACCGATGATGCCTTCCAAGGTCAGCAGCACGCTGGCCGTCTTGCCATAGGTGACGCCGCCATAGGAGTTGCCATTGTAGTAAGCGTAGGCATTCTGAGCCATCGCATCACGATCGGCCACGCCGATATAGCTGAGCCGCTGCTGTTCCCGTTCGCTCGCAGTGGCACTGGCAATATTCATGATGGAAGTGTTTTTACCGAGGATTGAATCCAGCACTTTCACTTCGGTGTAGCTGTTAATGCCTTCGTCCATCCAGGCATCTTCGAATTCGTTCGTGGCGACCATGCCGTACCAGTACTGATGTCCGAATTCGTGTTCCACGACCAGTTCCGGCAGGTAGAAGCCTTTGGGCATGAACCAGCTCGAGTCACCCGTGATGAAGGTTGGATATTCCATGCCGCCTGCCGCCGAGTCTGGCTCCGGGTCGACCACGGTCAGCGTCTTATAAGGATACGGACCGTACCACTTCTCGAAGTGATCGAGGGTTTGCCGGGTGATTCTCTCGTGGCGCTCAGCCTGGCTCCAGTGCGCGGGCTGCATCAGGAATCGCAGCTGGATCGGTCCCATCTGTGCCTGATATGTGCTCTCGCGCACTTTGTACCGCGGGCTGGCAGTCCAGGCGAAGTCGTGAATGTCGTCGCCGTGGTAGGTCACGGTTTTCGTGTTGTCGCCATTGTTCTTTTCATCGACCTGCACGCCACTGGCGCCTACGACCTGGTTGGAGGGTACGGTGAGCTTCACGTCATAGACGCCGAAGTCAGCGAAAAACTCGGTCGTGTTGTGATACTGGTGGCAGTTCCACGCTCCGTGCCACCACACGCCCACCTTGGGAAACCACTGGCCACCGAGGACGAAATCACGCTTCCACCCTGAGCGGGCCTGGGTTTCTGGGAACTTGGTCTGAAACGCGATCTTGAATTGGACGAATGCGCCGGGTGCTATGGGTTTGGCGAGTTTAAGGTCGACGACGGTTTTGTCATCTTTATTACCGTCGTCGGGCGCGATGTACTGCAACTGTGAAGTCAGATCACCCTGACCCACAACTTCGATGTTCTTGATATCTTCTGAGCCGTAATATTTGTCTTCCCACTTCGCGTAAGAAGTGTCGCGGCTGCCCATGAGTTTGGAGTCACGCACAAACGTAGCCTTGGGCTGGAAGGCATTCTGGTAGAGATGAAAAGGGAAGTGGTCGAGCGCTTGGCCTGTGAGGTTGTGGTAGGTCAGCACTTCGGTCGCGTCGACGATATGCTTTACGGCGTCGTACGTGGCGTCGATCTGGTAATGCACCACGCGCTCGGACATGGGCTTGTCGGAGTTGATAGCGATCGTGGTGTCGGGGATCGAGACGCCGGCGGGTGCAGTATCCTTGGCATTCTTCGCACCATCGGTGGCGTCTTGACCACGGTCGAAGCCGCCTGTGATGATGATGCCGCCGCTTTCCGGTTCACCGAAGCAGTAATGCCAAAAGCCAAGGCGGTAATAGCCAAGACAATCTTCCACCGAACGTCCATGAGAAACCTCACCTGTGTGGGTTGCGGCTTGAATCATATCGCAGGCGTTGGAACGGCGCCAACGGATGAGGGACAATACGGAGGATACGCTCGGCTGGTTCCGTGAATTGTGGGAAAGGCGAACGATCGAATTCCTCTTACCCTATTGACCTTTACTTCGGTGCGCCGCTTGCACTTTTCCCGTCCCGCCGACGATACTGGAATAATCATCAGTGATCCTTATTACAACTATGAAGACGACAATTTCTCTCTCTACGCCCGCCGAACTCGAAACTGAATCGTTAGTAGCCGTGGTGCTCGATCACGCAGAGCCTGCGCCTAACGACAAAGAGAAAGACAAGACACCGCAACTCAAGGTTGCCAGCAACGATGCTGCGGTGCAGTCGGTTGCGGCCGATCTGCTGGCTAGTGGGGAAGTCGCGGGCAAGGCATTTGAGACCAACCTGCTGCATAAGCCTGCGGGCCTGAAGGCGAAACGCCTGCTCCTGATCAGCGGTGGCGCTGCAAAGAAGTTCTCGAGCTACGATTTGCGGCGGATTGCTGGCGTCGCCGCGCGTGCCCTGAAGTCACGCGGAATTCGCACCTTTGCGTTCGTCGCGCCATCCGGCATTCCGGCGGAGGAGGCGGTGCGCGCGATCGTGGAAGGGGTGCATGTGGGAAACTTCGATCCCGATTACTACCGCAGCGACCGCAAAGACCAGAAGATCGACACGCTCACGGTGGTCGCGAGTGGCGACAAGTCCGTCCTGGAAAAGGCAGCGAACGAGGCGCAGGTCATCGGCGAGTCGCAAAACTTCACGCGCGACCTGGTAAATGAACCTTCCAATCGGATGACGCCGACGATTCTCGCGGATCGCGCCCAGAAGATGTGCGCGGAAGTTGGTTTGAAATGCGAAGTCTTCGGCGCCGACAAGATCAAAGAAATGAAAATGGGAGCGTTCTGGAGCGTTGCCCAGGGTTCCGACGAGCCGCCAGCGTTGATCGTGATGCGTTACGAACCCACGGGCGCGCCCGAGAAGCCCGTGCTTGGCCTGGTCGGGAAGGGAATTACATTCGACACAGGCGGCATCTCGATCAAGCCGGCTGATGGCATGGAGAAGATGAAGTACGACATGGCTGGTGGCGCAACCATGATTGGCGCGATGCGCGCCATCGCGCTGCTCAAACCAAAAGTCAAAGTGATCGGCATCGTGTGCGCGACCGAGAATATGCCTTCCGGAAAAGCGCAGAAGCCCGGCGATGTGCAGATTGCGATGTCGGGGAAGTCGATTGAGATCATTAACACCGACGCCGAGGGCCGGCTTGTTTTGGCCGACGGTCTGTTCTATGCGCGCCAACTCGGCTGCACGCACCTGGTTGACGCAGCCACGTTGACAGGAGCGGTTGTGGTTGCGCTCGGTTACACCAACGCGGGAATTTTTGCGAACGACGACGAAATGTACAGCCGCTTCCACGACGCGAATGCGAAGGCAGGAGAAAAGATGTGGCGCCTGCCGCTCGATGACGAATACAAAGAGCAGATTCGCTCCGGAATCGCCGACATCGTCAACTCTGGCGGACGCTGGGGCGGCGCGATCACCGCCGCCATGTTCCTGAAAGAATTTGCCGAAAACACGCCGTGGATTCACCTCGACATCGCCGGTACAGCGTGGATGGAAGACCAGAAGCCGTGGATTGCGAAAGGCCCGTCTGGTATTGCGCTGCGCAGTCTGGTGGAGTTTGTAAAGGGATTCGCGGGTTAAGGGTTCAGCCACGGAGCGCACCGATTCTCATGGACACTGTGTTTTGCATCATTCGATGAGGATCTGTGAAATCCGTGGCGCTCCATTGTTTTCCGCGCAAAGAAAAACGCGGCGAACGTTGAGGGAAATCGGTGCGGTTGTTATAATCGGGAACGTTCCGCACGCTTCCGGCATTGGAGCAGTCTCGTATCGGTTGCGAATCCCGCCACAATCAGCGTGAAGCGAACAGTCCCTCGCAGCCCGCAAGCAGTGGGTTTCGAAACGTGGCCAGGTAGCTCAGGTGGTAGAGCGCAGCCCTGAAAAGGCTGGCGTCGGCGGTTCAACTCCGTCCCTGGCCACCACATTTCAAAGCAGTTAACTTCACTTCTCATTTTCCGTATTACCTGCAGTTGTGGCGAAGCAAAGTCTTAGGGGCGTTACTGAATTCGCTATTGCCGCCCTTCCCGGGCAAGCACGGGATCATTGATCCGCGGGATTGCCGCCTTCCAGTTCCACTTTCGGCCAGCCACTCACCCATGCGACAGTTGAAATCTGAAGGTAGGCCTGGCCGGTCTTGGCATCGTAGGCGTGATAGACCATGATGTCTCCGTCTTTTTGCTGCAACAGCGACTCTCCACCGGGACCGATCCAGCGGCTGTTGGCTAGCAGCAACGGAGTGCCGCCGCCTTCGAGCATCGGGGTACCGGAAGCGCTGTCGAAGAAACCTGAGCCTTATCGGCATCACTGGGATCCGTCGCAACCCTACGGGGCGATCTATACGGGGTGGGCGCAGCCACCTCGCGACTACCAGAAATGTTCGGAACTGGTGTATCAGTGGGTGAAACATTGCGTCGCGAAGTATGGCGAAAGGGAAGTATCGAGCTGGTATTGGGAAGTTTGGAACGAACCGGACGCGCCTTATTGGAAAGGGAGTGGGAACGAATACGAGCAACTCTACGACTATACGGCGGACGCGGTGAAGCGCGCACTTCCTGCAATTCGGATTGGCGGACCCACCAGCACAGGGCCAGGCGGCGGGAAAGCGGCGGAATTCCTAGGCAAGTTCTTGGAGCACGTAGTGCGCGGAACGAACCACGCTACTGGCAAGAAGGGCTCGCCGCTGGACTACATCACTTTTCACGCGAAGGGTCGTCCAAAGATGGTGAACGGACATGTTCAGATGGGAAGTGAGTTTCAACTGCGCGACGCTGAGAAAGGCTTTGAGATTGTGGCGTCCTTTCCCGAACTGAAGAAACTCCCGATCATTATTGGGGAGTCTGACCCGGAAGGATGCGCGGCCTGCTCAACGCAGTACAACCCACAGAATGACTATCGAAACGGCACGATGTATGGGACGTATACGGCCGCCACGCTGACGCGCATTCGGGAACTCGCGGTGAAACACGGAGTCAACCTGGTGGGAGCAGTTACGTGGGCATTCGAATTCGAAGATCAGCCGTATTTTGCCGGCTTCCGCGATCTCGCAACCAATGGTGTGGATAAGCCGGTGTTGAACGTTTTCCGTATGTTCGGGCTGATGGAGGGCGATCGAGTGCACGCCGAAAGCTCGGGAGCGGTGCGCCTCGATGACATGGTGGATATGGGCGTGAAGGGTGCGGCCGATGTGGACGCGATTGCGACAGAGCGGGAAGGTCTGATCAGCGTGCTGACGTGGAACTACCACGACGATGATGTTCCAGCGGCGGACGCCCAGATCGCGGTGGCAGTGCTCGGCATTCCGGCCAGAGTGGAACGTGTGTTGGTGCGCCGCTATTTAGTGGATCGGACACATAGCAATTCCTACACAGTATGGAAATCGATCGGATCGCCACAAAAGCCAACGCCCGAGGAATACCCGTCGCCGGAGAAAGCAGGGCAATTGGAGATGGCTGGCTCTCCAGAATGGGTCAACTCTAAAGGCGGACAAGTGGAATTGAAGTTCACCTTGCCACGTCAGGCCGTGTCGCTGATTCAGGTGAGCTGGTGAATGCTGCCGTTTCTCAAAATCCATCTGCCGTGTGGTGGTAGACGTCATTCCACCGCAGTTCTTTCTGGAAGTGGGAGATGGTGGTCGAGTTGTCAATGAGGAGAAATTCCAGACCGGCCATGTCTGCGAAAGACTCGAGGTGCTCAGTTTTGAGGGCGCGGCTGAGAGCGGTGTGATGGGATCCGCCAGCGGAGATCCAAGCAGTGGCAGCGACTTTGAGATTAGGCTCGGGAATCCAGACGCCGCGCGCGACTGGGAGTTTCGGAAGGTCGTGCTCCGGCTTGATTAGATTCACCTGATTGACGATCAAGCGAAATCGATTTCCGAGATCCACCAGACTCGCGTTCACCGCCTTTCCGCTGGCCGCGGTGAAGACAAGACGGACCGGATCAGCCTTTCCCCCGATGGATAAGGGATGAATTTCCGCCGAAGGCTTCGCATTCGCGATGGAGGGACAGACCTCAAGCATGTGGGCGCCGAGGACTTGTCCGCCACCTTTGAGGTGATAGGTGTAGTCCTCCATGAATGAGGAGCCCCCGGCCAGACCTTGTCCCATCACCTTGACAGCGCGCACGAGTGCTGCGGTCTTCCAATCTCCCTCGGCGCCAAAGCCATATCCATCGGCCATAAGACGCTGCACGGCGATTCCGGGAAGTTGCTTGAGTCCATGCAGGTCTTCAAACGTATCGGTGAACGCCTGCGCACCGGTGTGCTCGAGGAATTGCCTCAACCCGATCTCAATTTTGGCCGCATCCTGCAAGGATTGACGATGGGGACCGCCTTCCCGCAGAGATTCGGCAACACTGTAGGACTCGTCGTATTCACGGGTGAGCTTTGCGACCTCGCCGTCTGACACTTGCTGAATCGAGTGGGCAAGATCTCCTACGCCGTACCCATTGACGGAATAGCAAAGTTTGATCTCAGCGCTGACCTTATTGCCTTCCGTCACTGCAACATTGCGCATGTTGTCGCCGAAGCGAACGACCTTGAGTCGTTGGGCATCGTGCCATGCGCACGCAGCGCGCAGCCACGCTCCAGTCTCAGCTTGAATCTCAGGATCTTGCCAAAAGCCCACAACAATCTTGCGTTTCAGGCGCATGCGAGCTCCGATGAACCCGAACTCGCGGTCGCCATGAGCGGATTGATTCAGATTCATGAAGTCCATGTCGATCGTGGACCAGGGCAACTCCTGGTTGAACTGAGTGTGCAGGTGGAGCAGAGGGCGGCTGAGTGTTCGAAGACCGGCGATCCACATGCGTGCGGGTGAAAAGGTGTGCATCCATGCGATCAGAGCGACACATTTTCCTGAACTGTTCGCTTCGAGGCACCACTGGTGAATCGACTCGCTGCTCGTCATGATCGGCTTGGGGAGAATCTTCACCGGTATCTCGGGAGAAGTGGCCAGCGCCTTGGCGATCGTATCTGCGTGTTGTTGCACAGTTTTGAGCACGTCGGGGCCGTACAAGTGCTGGCTCCCGGTGACGAACCAAGCTTCCAGATCTCCAAAATGGACCATAAGCTTCTCCCCCGCACGGAGGTGTGACTCATCGCGCTTCACATCAACCGCTCGAATCGCTAGAGTAAACGTTTGCCACGATTGTACCCCAACAGCCTTCGGATGCGCGGAACAGTCTTGTAAGTCGGCAGGGCTCTGATAAAATACGCGGTTCGTCCCACTTTTCTCAGTTTCCAATGGACATTAGAGAGATTGCACGGAGAGCAAAAGTTTCGACCGCGACCGTGTCGCGTGCCATCAACCGGGTTCCGACAGTGGGCCCCCAACTTGCCAAACGGGTTTGGAAAGTTGTGGACGAGCTCGGCTACTACCCGAACACGCAGGCCAGAGCCTTGGTTTCGGGCAGAAGCAGAATCTTCGGGTTGATCGTTTCCGAGATCACCAATCCGTTTTTCCCCGAGATTGTGCAGACGTTTGAGAATCTGGCGGTGGAGAACAATTATGAAATTCTGATTACGTCGACGGTGCACGATCCCAAGCGGATGGAAATTTCCGTTCGAAGGATGATCGAGCGGCGGGTAGACGGAGTCGCCATCCTGACATTCGGAATGGAAGATTCGCTGATTGAGCACCTTCGGTTTCGGAAGGTGCCACTGGTGTTCGTCGACGTCGGTCCAGACGCGCCTCGTGTGGCCAATATTCGAATCGACTATCTGAATGGGATCCGGCAGGCCGTACAGCATCTCGCGGCGCTGCGTCACAAGCGGATTGCCTTTATCACAGGGCCGTTGCATCTGAAATCGGCCTTGGCCAGGAAGAGTGCATTCCAGGAATCGATGGAGGAAATCGGCTTGCCGGCGGACTTGATCGTCGAGGGCGATCACACGCTGGAAGGCGGCCAGACCGCGCTGACAAAGTTGATTGGAGGGCGCCCCCGTCCGACAGCGATTCTGTGCTCCAACGACATGACGGCGATTGGCGTGATTCGCGAAGCGTACGATCTTGATTTATCGATCCCGTCGGAGCTTTCCGTCATCGGCTTCGATGACATCCGCCTCGCACAATTTACAACGCCGCCGCTGACCACCGTGCAGATGTCTCAACGGGAATTAGCGAAACTAGCATTCCAGGCGTTGATGAGCGAAGTTGGAGTGGACGCACCCAGTCATCGAGTCGAATACAAATTAGTGACCAGCCTCATATTGCGGGACTCCACTGCGTTAGCGCCGGCAGCCAGCGTAGGAAGTCTTCGCAGTAAAGTGAGACTGCGGCTGTGACCCTATTCCCGTTCGGACACTTCCGCGAACGAATAAAAAGACAATCTGGTCGCTCTCGAGAATCGAGAGCTGACGACCGTCGGTCGCTGAGGCGAAGCTTGCACGACCGGCAAAGCACTATTCTGCGAAAACGTTTGCTATATCTGGCACTCTCGTTTTTCTCAATCCCAATACGAGCCATGGCGACTCGCCAATCCTGAGGCAAGTCACACCCTTAAAAGCGAGGTAGGTCGTGGGCTATTGAAAAAAGGCGTTAGCGCAAACAGGCTTGCGAATTGACAAACAACTTCTCTGTGATCTACTTTGCCGAAAGAAAGCAAACGATTACTCATGTTCGCCTGATCCAGGGCAAGCCAAAAGGACGAAGAAGAGTGCTGCTGGAGAACTCACGCCAACAGGTGTTGCCCGCCAACCTGGAGGTGGTGCGGCGGGGGCTGGCTCTCTATACATTCGGCAACGCGAGCAGGATCTCCCCCCGGACGGGTTCGTCAGGGCTTTACACGACAAGTATTATTCGCGGAAGCATGGCAGGGACGCATATTACGTTCAGGCTGTGCGGAATGGAACTTACTGATGGCGGTCGTTGCCGGAGTAGATTTTGGAACGCTTAGTGTCCGCGTGTCACTGGTAGACAGTAGACGTGGACTTCTCGAGTCGGCGGTCGCCGAATACCCGCTCCACCGCAAACGCGAGGATCCCGAGTACGCTACTCAATCTCATGAGGATCATCTGCGGGCGCTGGTCGCCGCCACGCACGAAGTTCTGCACAAGGCGAACGTGCAAGGGGAGCGAGTCGAAGCGATTGCGCTGGATACGACCGGCTCTTCCGTCATACCAGTCGGCCCGAATCTAAAGCCCCTCGACGACTACTACTTATGGTGCGATCACCGCGCGAAAGAGGAAGCGGCTCAGATCACCGAAGCAGCCCGTCGTGCGAATCTTGAGGCAATCAACTGGTGCGGTGGCGTCTATTCCTCGGAGTGGGGCTTTTCGAAACTCCTTCACTGGCTGCGTCACAATCCGGACAAGCGGCCGCAATTTGTCTCTGCGTTCGAGCACTGCGACATGATTGCCGCTACACTCTGCGGCATTACCGACTCCAAGAAGGTAAAACGCAGCGTGTGCGCGATGGGCCACAAGTGGCTCTGGAACGCAAAGCTGGGCGGTTTGCCTTCGGAAGAGTTCCTCGTTAAGGTCGATCCTCTGCTGGCGGGTGTCCGCGACAAACTGGCAGGCGAGTATGCCACGTCGGATCAGATCGCAGGTCGCCTCTCGCCCGAGTGGGCAGACAAACTGGGGCTCAAAGCGGGCATCCCCATCCCCGTGGGGGCCTTCGATGCGCACTGGGATGCGATCGGCGCGGGGTGCCGAACCGATGACATCGTCAACGTCATCGGCACCTCCACCTGCATCATTGGGATCACCCCTTCGGCCAATCTGGTGCCAGGAGTATGTGGCGTCGTGCAGGGAAGTGTGCATCCCCAGCGCACCGGGATCGAAGCCGGGCTCTCGGCCGTGGGCGATATCTTCAGCGCGATCGCGACGCGGGCCGGTACGGACGTGAAAACCTTGAGCGAGGGACTAGAGAAATACCACGCCGGCCAGACAGGTCTGCTTCGGCTTACATGGGACAACGGGGACCGCACCGTTCTGGTGAATCCCAATCTGCGCGGGGTCACGTTCGGCTGGAATCTGCAGAGCACGGCCCAAGATGAGTTATTCGCGGCCATCGAGGGAACGGCACTGCATACCCGGGTGATTCTCGATCGCATGGAAGAACATGGCGTGCATATTCGCCGCATTATCAACGCGGGCGGCATTCCTCAGAAAAATGATCGACTGAACCGCGTCTACGCCAACGTGCTTGGACGACCGGTGCTTGTTCCGAGCAAGAGTGTAACTAGTCTGGGGTCCGCGATTTTTGCATTTCTCGCGGCAGGAACGTTTAAGACCATCGAAGAGGCGCAGGACAGTATCTGCGTGCCCAATAAAGTCTTTGAGCCCGAAAAGCCAGAGCAAGCGATCTACAGTGAACTCTATGCGATCTATAGCAAGCTCTATTTTGCCCTGGGACGCCCGGGAGGGGCTTGCGGTGAAGTGCTGCCGAAACTGATTCAACTGGCGGCAAGTGATGGGCGAGGAGGATCCGGAACACTCGGTGAAGCTGGTCGTCGATGAGTGGGGCCCTGGTACAAGCCCGGGAGCGAAGCGACACCAGGCGACCAACTGGAACAGATGCCAACCTTGCGTGATGCCGTTTTCAGCGGTATGACTCTCGACATGTTCAATCGCCATCCGGAGAAAATAGCGATGGCAAACTGCGCCCAGCTGATCAATTGCCTGAACAGTCTTTACTTGGCTCACGAGGATCGTTTCGTGGTGACTCCGGTGGGCCACGTGTTTGCGATGTACTCCGCCCACCAGAGCGGCCAGGCGCTGCGCACGATTTTTTCGGCTCCGACCATCGGCTACGACCGTGATGGAAAGCCCGCGTCCTTTTGGGGATTAAACGGGTCGGCATCGGTCCGGGACAAGAACCTGACGCTGACGGTCGTCAATCCTCATGTGAGCGAAGCGCGAGACGCCCAGGTCGTGGCCAGGGGAGCGAAGATCAAAACGGCCGCCGTCACCGTCCTAACCAATACCGACATTCACGCTCACAACGCCTTTGCGGAAAGAACTGCCGTTGTGCCGCGCACTGAGAGTGTTGGGATCAAGGACGACATGTTGAACTTCCGTTTCCCGCCGGCATCCGTCACCAAGTTTGCGGTGCAGTTGATGTAGGGCGAGATCCGACGCTTCTCGTCGATTTCTTCGGCACTTCTTGACATGGACAGAGGTCTTCCCGAAGATTCGATGGCATGGCGATTGGTACGCGCCGAAGCGTGTTTGTAAAATAGCGCCAGTTGGGGGCGCTCAGAAATTATGTCGAAGAGATTGACCGCGATCCTAAGCTTAGCTGGATTTATTGTGGTTCTTTCGGCGTTCGGTGCAGCATCGGAGCGCCCTTGGACGACCGAGCAGGCGAACACTTGGTATTCACGGCAACCGTGGCTCATCGGAAGCAACTTCATTCCCAGCACGGCGATCAACCAGTTGGAGATGTGGCAAGCCGATTCTTTCGATCTACCCGCGATCGACCGGGAACTCGGCTGGGCCGAGTCTCTGGGCATGAACACCATGCGCGTCTTCCTGCATAACCTACTGTGGCAGCAGGATTCGGCGGGGTTTCTCAAGCGCATGGACCAGTTCCTGGCGGTAGCGGAGAAGCATCATATTCGAATCACGTTCGTGCTTCTCGATTCTGTTTGGGATCCCAATCCACATTTGGGTAAGCAACACGAGCCACGGCCGCACGTTCATAACTCGGGCTGGGTGCAGGCACCGGGAGCATATCTACTCAAAGACGAGTCTCGATGGGACAGCGACTTGAAGCCTTACGTCGTGGGAGTAATCGCACACTTCCGCGAAGATAAACGCGTTCTGATCTGGGACCTGATGAATGAGCCGGACAATGACAGTCCTCAATACAAAGACCATGAACTTCGGAATAAAGCGGAAGTTGCCCTTCGACTGCTTAAGCAGGAGTGGCAATGGGCTCGCAGCGCTCATCCTTCTCAGCCTCTCACCAGCGGTGTCTGGAAGGGAGATTGGTCCGAAGCCCACATGAGCGAGATGGCGCGCTTTCAGCTCGAGAATTCAGATGTAATCACATTTCATTGCTACGATCCTCCTGAGGTCATGCAGAAACGAATCGCCTCCTTGAGACGATTTCAGCGCCCGCTGATTTGTACCGAATATATGGCGCGTCCGCTGGGCAGCACGTTTGCCGCAATTCTCCCGCTCCTGAAACAAGAGAGCGTCGGGGCCTACAATTGGGGCTTCGTTTCCGGCAAAACTCAGACCATTTATCCATGGGATTCGTGGGAAAAAGCCTACAGCGCCGAGCCCTCACCATGGTTTCATGACATCTTCCGCCCAGATGGTACGCCGTACGATTCCCGGGAGACTGAGTTCATACGGCAACTGACGCAAGTCGCTCAAACGAAAAAGTCGTAGAGACGGCGGCGCACGGGGAGGTGCTGACTGAATCGTGTGCTGCACTGGAGCCGGAAATGAAGTGGTGCGGATTAGTTAGGGCTGTTGCCTCGCTGCTGATTATTTTGGCAGTCTGTGCCGCTGCACAACAGCCAGCCGAGCCTCCACACTCCACACCGCCGCAAGCCACTGGTGTGGTTTCGACGGGCGCCGCGCACGCCGCCGTGCTGGATAGCGAAAAACGTCCGATTACGGCTGGCGGATTTGTGGACAGCGGCCCAGTCGTGTTCCAAGACATTTCCGAGAAGGGAACGTCGAAATCGAATCGTTTTGACGAGTCTATTCCGTTGTTAGTGCGCGCTGGGGAGATTGCTCCGGGTGAGTTCAAAGTGCATTACGAAATGGCGAAGGCATATTTTGACTCCACGCAATGGGAACCCGCTCGGCGGCAGGCCGAAGAAGCGGTTAAGCTGAATCCCAACGATAGCTCCGGCCACTACCTGCTGGGTCGTGTCTATCAGCGTCTGGGGCGCAAAGAGCTTGCGGAGGATGAGTTTCGGCGCACTGCCGAACTGATCCGCGACAAGGCCGCAAATTCACATGGGGGTATGGCGTCTGGCGTAAGTTCATGTTAGCGCCGAAGCTTGCCTATGCCTTCGCGCAGGTCGGTCGGCATAACCCCACGGCACATACGCATTGTGGCGTGTCTAGCTTTGTTGTCCTCTCGTTTGTTCGGGCTTTGCACCGTCGCCACCGCGCAAACGTCCTCTACAGCTCCGAGCGTTCCTACGATCAGGGATGCGGCTTCGTCGCTCGCTGCCGGCGATCTGAAACGAGCGGAAATCGAACTACAAGCAATCTTGCGGGTGGTTCCGACGGATGTGCACGCGTTGAACCTGCTGGCAATCGTCCGGGTGCAACAAAAGCGCGAAGCTGAGGCGGAGACTTTCTTCAAACAAGCGATCACAATTCAACCGGATTACGCAGGCGCGCACGCGGGCTTGGGTTTGCTATACGCGCAGATGGGAAAGAACGACCTGGCGGTTCCCGTGCTTAAGGAAGCCCTGAGGCTGGATCCTGGCAGGAGTGATGCTCAAGCAGTTCTCATCAGCATTTGGCGCGGGCAGGCGCGCGATGCGGCCGAGCACGGTGAGTTGGAAAAGGCTGTCGCATTGCTCATGGACGCACGCAAACTCGATCCAGCGAATGCCGACGTGCAATACGAATTTGGGATGGTTGCGCTCAGAATGTCGCTCTTTCCGGACGCAATCGACGCATTTAATCAGGTGCTGAAACTGCGAGCCGACGATGCTGCTGCACTCTACGGATTAGGTCGCGCGAAGATGTCCGTCTCCAGATTTGACGACGCACAACAGGCCTTCGAACAATATGTTCGACTTCGTCCTGCGGACGCCTCCGGACACTATGCCCTCGGGTTCACCTTCCAGGCCCTGCAGCGCACGTCGGAGGCCCGCGCGGAATATGAAAAGTCGATTGTGTTGCAACCGCAGCAGACCGAATCGGGCTTTCAGTTGGGCTTGATGGAACTCGAGCAGGGAAGTACTCGCGAAGCCGCGGCCAGATTCGAGCAGGTTCTAAAACGAGCTCCTCAACATGCCGGAGCCCTGACTGGGATGGGGCGGGTCAAGTTCCACGAGAAGGATTTCGCCGGGGCTGCAGCGTTATTTGAAAAGGCCATTGCGTCGAATCCTGAGCTGCGGGAGGCTCACTATTATCTGGGCTTGGCGGATTCGCGCCTTGGCCGGATGGAAGCGTCGGAGAAAGAGCTGGAGATCGCCAGCCGGATCGAGCACGAAGAGGTGGAGAAGCATCAGACGGTTTTAAAAATCATCGATCCCGATCAGGCGCGCGCGGCGGAAACGAAACCGAATCAGTGAGCCATTCCAACCTCCGGCACATCTCAGCCCGATCAACCACGCCTCAGTGAATCCCTTGTTGCATTGCCGCTCCCAGCACTTTGCCCGGGCCCGGTTGTTGGGCAAAAACGACGAGACGAATGTCCTTGGGATCGGTCCCCGGCTTCAGCCTGATCTCAACCTCACGGCTGAAAGTTTTCCCCTTCTCCACCTTGCCGATTTTGGTCAGGCTCTGCAGCACCGCAGTGTGCTCAAGATGTTTGCCGCTGTTTTCGCCGTGCAATACCTCGGACTCCGCATGATTCAGAGCGATCGCCTCATAGATGTCAGCATTGTGCTGCGCGGAAGTGCCATCGACTTCAATACGTGCCCGAACGGCAGCCGCATTTCCTGGTTCGACCGCTACGGCAACAATGCGTACGGGAACCACACTAGCGCTGGCAGCCCGCTGCAGCGTCTCTTTGACCTGCTGGGTGTCCGCGAGATGCAGGTTGGCCGCCCCGTCGACGATGACCTCAGGGGTGGCCGCACCCTCCAGTCCAAGAGCACGCACATATTCAGTCTGCCGCTCCGTGATCGACGAAGACGAGTACGGATCCTTCCAGCCGTCGTGGTTCCAGTAATCCACATGTTCGCTCAACACAATCAGCCGCGCGCCGGGAATCGGTTGCGCCGAGTCTAGCCGCTGCAGCCAGGCATCTGCAGGAGGACAACTGGAACAGCCCTCAGAAGTGAACAACTCGATTAACACCGGGGTTGGGGCGGGCGCGTCCGCAGTTTGCGAGGAGGTCGCTCCGGCGAACCATGAGACGACATATAGAATCGCAATTGCTCTCTTCATGACCCTTGCTCCGTTATCAAATCCTAAGAGTGTCAGTCACGGGCGGCAATATCCACTTCAACCCATTGGATGCTGACCACGCCAGATGGGACCACGCTCGCCTAGTCGCCGCCGCAGCGGGGGACTGCGATCCCCTGTGAAAAGAATCTGCCCATCGCACCTGGCATGAGCGCGGTTACCTTCCATAAGAGTCCGGCGATTCAGACTCCGCAGCGGCCTCCCAAGGCTTTTCTATGATCTAGCCGTGTTCGACGCGCGCCTTTATATCCTCGTACGCTTCGTCGATGAGCCTGCTCAGCTCTGCGACGTTGGTGGCCGTTCCCGGTCTCAACTTCACATGGCGCATGAACTTGCCGGTGCCTTGCAGCAACCGCGCCGGATCCCGCAGCGCTGCGCCGTGAAAGAACCCCACATTTACGTGCGACGTGAATACATTGACGTAGCCGAAGGGCGCATCTCCCAAACATGCCACCGGACAGCCGTCATGCAAAAGCTCCCGGACTTCGTCCCCGCATTTTCGCATCACCTCAAACCACTCGTGCGCGATGGCTCCCAATTCACCTGCATGCTCTTTCATCCACGCATCGATGGCTGGATCCCGCTCGACAGCGCCATTGAATCGCAACAAATCCGTTCTCATCGTCGCTCCACTTCCTGCTTTCGAACCGTTGGTTCCTTGAAAGCGCCTTCAGTTTTCCACAGGCCCGCACAGGAAAAAACTTTCTGGATGTGACGGATAACCTTGACCGAGGCAATAGAAAGCGGACAATCGAATCGTGCGCCCCAATCAACATCAGTCCGGCACGAAGGCAGTCGAATCCCGCTGCGTGGCTCACTTCGTCGCTAACTCCTTATTCCGCAATATTTTACCTGTAACTCCTTTCGATCCAAGATTTTACCGGGATCACGCCCGATACCCACTAAGTAACTCCAAAAGAATCAGGATTTTGCGGCAAGAGGCAAAAAAAATCTCGAGGCATATCCAGAGCCTTAGGCCGATCGATCAATCTTCCAGGTCGTCTCAACACATTGTTTATAATCTCCCTTCCATCCTGACGACTAAAAGGACTCCATTGGCACTCGACGACCATATTTATAACCTGCGGCGCGAGAAGTTGAAGCAGATCGAGGCGCTTGGACAGGCCACCTACCGCAGCAAGTTCGAATTCACCCACACCCTCGAGCAGATTCTGGACGAATACACGCCAAAGACCGCCGAGGAATTGGAGCAGTCGCGCGTCAACGTGCGCGTCGCCGGACGCATCATGGCCATTCGCCTGATGGGCAAGGCCGGATTTGCTCACTTGCAGCAGGGCGGCAAGCGCCTCCAGATCTATGTCAAGAAAGACGCAGTCGGCGAAAAGGGATTCGAACTCTACAAGTTGCTCGACCTCGGCGACCACATCGGTGTCAGCGGATAC
Organism: uncultured Acidobacteriaceae bacterium; assembly: GCA_963788555.1. GTDB lineage: Bacteria > Acidobacteriota > Terriglobia > Terriglobales > Acidobacteriaceae > Sulfotelmatobacter. Next base: position 596,244 of record CAWBHM010000011.1, read on the forward strand.
CTGTTCCGCACGCGCACCGGCGAACTCAGCGTTCACGTCGAAGAGATCACCTTCCTCAGCAAAGATCTTCTTCCGCTGCCCGAGAAGTGGCACGGCCTGACCGACGTCGAACTCCGCTATCGGCAGCGCTATGTCGATCTGGTGATGAATCCTGAGGTGCGCGATGTCTTTCTGAAGCGCACGAAGCTGTTGCAGTCGATGCGCCGCACTATGGAGTCGCACGACTTCATTGAAGTCGAGACGCCGATGATGCAGCCCATCGCGGGTGGTGCGGTGGCGCGTCCGTTCGTTACCCATCACAACACGCTCGACATGGATCTTTACCTGCGCATCGCGCCAGAGCTCTATCTCAAGCGGCTCGTGGTGGGCGGCTTCGATCGCGTATTCGAGATCAACCGCAACTTCCGCAACGAAGGCCTGGGATGGCGCTGGAATCCCGAGTTCACCATGCTCGAGGCCTATCAGGCCTACACCGACTATCAGGGCATCATGAATGTCACGCAGGAAGTCATCACCGAAGCCGCGAAGGCCGTCAGTGGCGGCACCAAGACGAAGTGGGGTGATCAGGAAATCGACTGGGCCAACTGGAACCGCATGACCATGCGCGAAGCCATCATCCATTACTGGCCGCAGGCGGCAGGCGCGAAGCCCGAGATGAGCGACTTCACCAGCGGCGAAGGCGTGAAGAAGTTAGTCGAGCGCTTCAACGCTGCGCACGCGCACATGAAGTACGAGGCGAACGCGCCGACAGGGAAGAACATCGCCGCGCTCTTCGAGGCCGCCGCCGAAGAGCATCTCACGCAGCCCACGATCATCTATGAGTTTCCGACCGCAGTTTCTCCGCTGTCGAAGCAGAAGCCCGACGAGCCCGACTGGACCGAGCGCTTCGAGATCTATGCGGGACAGATGGAGATCTCCAACGGCTTCAGCGAACTCAACGATCCCGAAGACCAGCGCCACCGCTTCGAAGCGCAGCTGAAAGAACGCGAGCGCGGCGACGACGAGGCCCACCAGATGGACGAAGACTACATCCGCGCCCTCTCGTACGGTATGCCTCCAGCCGGCGGCGTCGGTATCGGAGTCGACCGTCTCTGCATGCTGCTCACGGACTCCCACACCATCCGCGACGTGATTCTGTTTCCGTTGCTGCGTCCCGACAAAACCGCAACCATTGAGGACAAAGAGAGCACAGAGGAAAAGAGCACAGAGGAACCCAGCAGTACCTAACCATGCACTATTAGTAGTGCATCGAAATTCCTATACTTATCCTCATCAGTTTGGGCTCTGAATTGGCAGCGCTGCCGTAGTGTCCAGAACGCCTTGCAGGACACTGGGTCGGTGGCGCTTTGCTTTTGGGCCAGTCTACTTCGCTTTCTTCTCCTGTCTTCCCGCTGCTCTTACCGGGAACCTTCTCAATGGATGTCCGCGGCGCTTCGTACGCCGGCTGATCCGGGCTGAAGGTCGTGCTCAGATACTCGATCAAAGCGTCGCGATCGCTGGCATCGACGACCGCTCCCCACTTGATCATCTTGTCGACTTCTTTCGTCCACGCAGCCTTGCTCAGTCGCTGCTGAAGGATAATGCGCGCTTCATGACACTCCAGGCAGGAGGTTGTGGCCTTGGCCTGCATGGAACCGGGTGGCAGGTCTTCGGTCGCCTTCTGCGAGGTCGCAAGCGGGGCCGCCAGAACGATCCCGAAAACTGCAACGACAGCGCGCATCAACCATCGCAGAATGCCAGCACGAGTTACTCTCGGGCGACTCAACTGCAGACTATGCGACATGGATCTTCACCTGATCAACAGCGTTGTAGAGATAGCCGCTGGGATTCCAAACCGGCGTGGCAGGTTGGGTTCGTCCCTGCGAGTCGGTCGCGCGCGACAGGATCGTGTAGTCGCCCCTCTTAGCTTTCAACTCATAGCTCCAGAGGCGCCAGGCGTAGCGGGCCTGTTCATGGCCGAGCGTCGCTGAGTTCCAACTCGCGCCGCGCATCGGTGGAGACTTCCACCTTGACGATATCGGCCTCGCCCGCCCATGCCGCACCGTGCACGGCGACTTTGCCCGCCTTCACACTGGCGCCGTCGACAGGGCCCGCGATGACCGACTTCACGCTCAACGCTGTGAGTGGGTGAGTGTCTTCGGGCTTCACCGCATCGCCAGGTTTGACCGGCTGATTGGGAAAGCGATAGCCCGGGCTCATGAAGTTGCCGACGAACTCCGAATCGAGGACTTTGATTTCGGTCAGCCATTTGCACGATGCCGCGCCGATCCAGCCAGGGACCAGCGCTCGCGCCGGGAAGCCGTGATGCTTGGTGAGCGGCGCGCCGTTCATGTGTGTCGCGATCAGAGTGTCGGAGTCGAGCGCCTTCTCAATCGGGATGCTGCGAATGAACGGAGGAACTTTGCCGGGAACCTCGTCGAGTCCGCGGAACATCACGTGCTTGCCGGTGGGCTTGATCGCGGCGCGTTGCAGCACATCGCGCAAGCGCGGGCCAGAGAAGCGCGCGGTGCTTACAGCGCCCTTGCCCCACTGAATGCCCGGGACTTGCGGGCGATGCAGGCTGCGTCCGTTGCCGGCGCACTCGAGCGTGTTGACGACTGAGTGCGTATCGAACTTGGAGAGTTCGGAGAGCGTCAGAGTGATCGGCTTCTCGACTTCTCCGCCGATCGTAAGTCGCCAGTTCTCGGCACTGAGTTCGCTCGGTTCGTGCATGTGATTGCGCACGAAGAAGTGCGGCACCGGCGTGAGCCAGGTATTGAAGTACTCAACTGGAGTTTCCAGATCGACGAAGCGGAAGGAGCGAACGATCATTCCGTCTTCGCCGGGAACGTCGATCAATCCGCTCTGAGCGGAGGCGGCCCACGATAACAGGGAGGGAGCAGCGCCGACTGCAAGAGCGGTGCCGGAGATCTGTTTCAGAAAGTTGCGTCTCGAGTTCATAGCGTCACAGCAAGATCGAGCATGCCTCGATGGTTCTCTGAGGGCGATTTCAACTTAACACCGCCGGCCCGGAAAAGGAGAGTAGCCAAAACCGGGCCGACGGCGCTTTCCGAAGGGAATCGTTCCCTTCGAAAAGGGGAGGGACATCAACCATGGTTAGAAGATGTAAATCGTGTCGAACTGCAAGCGTGTGAGCCAAGGTTCGCTCGTGCCGAGCGGACGCCCGACCAGAGCGGTGAAGCCTAACTGCACGCGCGGATCGAGTTGGTAGAAAGAGGTGAAGCGGTGCTGCGTGACATTCGTCCCCTGACGAATGTCGCTGTAGTTGAAATTGCCCAGCACTGCTTCGCGCTCAATGTAGATGCGCGTGTATCCGAACTGCAGATCACCCTTCTTCTCCAGGCGTCCCACATCTCCTTCCGCCCAGTATCCACGGCGGTAGTGCGAGTTGCAGGGAGAATTGAGCGTCTGCTTATACGTGGTCGTAGCAGTGTTGGCCGGGGCCGCAGCGATGTAGGAAGGTTGCCGCAGGCCTCGGTGTTCTGGACGTAGTCCCCGATGAACGTGATCGGGATCCGTGGATGACCGGTGTTGATGTCGAAGCGAGCGATGGTGTCGAACAGTCCGAACTTCGATGCGAACTGAGCATTCGTAGATGGACGTAACTCCCGTCGGATAGGCGGTTCCGCCCACCGTGACAATGGTGGTGGCAGTGGTGGTGTAGGTGGAGTCCTGAACGGGGTTGCCGGAGGTCAGCGGAAGATATCCCGAAAATGGAGTCTGCGGATTCTTCGTGCTGGCACGCGCGAGCGCCAGAGCAATCGAATCGGCGCCGCGGTAGTCATAGTAGGCCGGCGTAGGCGCTGAGGTTCATCCATGAGGTAAGCCGCCAATTGGTCTGCAGCTGGCCACCGTAAGTGATGGACTGAGTAATTCTCTTGTCCGTGGATGAGGTGCCGGCCATCTCGGCGAAGGGCAATTGAAATCCGATGAACGCAATCCGCTTCAGGAAGGACGTGTCCAGATTGAAGGCCAGCGTTTCGGCGACGCCTTCAGGGTTGAGGTCCTTATCCCAGGTAAGTTCGGTGTTGTACCACGGATAGCGGAATTTGCCGCCGACGAGTGTGAGGGGCTTGAAGTCTTTCGGCCTGAACTCGACGAATGCCTGGTCCAGAGCAACGGCCTTGCGGGTGTAGAAGCCGGTAAGGGTCTGGTTGGTCGACGTGGGGTCGTTGATGTCACCGCTGGCGAGTGTGAGGCCGGCGCGGAATTGTTCGCCGAGCGTGGCAACCGCATTAAAGCGGGCACGAACGCGGGCGCGCATGCGTTCCAGCGACTCGTCCGTCGGTCCGCCGAAGAAAGGCTCGCCGCGAAGACGCACGTCGCCGCTGAAGGAGATCGGGCCGAGGCCCTGGATCTCTCTCTCCAGATTCCGAATCCGTTCATCGGAGCTACCGGCGTTTTGCTGACTCTTGACGGTTGGTGTTTCCTGGAGGTTGGCCGCGGTTGTTACGGTTGGGTTCGATGCAGTCGGGGTCGGCCGGTACTGTGGCGACAGACCGGTACGACAGAAAGACCGGCGGATTGAACTTGCGGCTGCGATGTCTGATTCTTGCTTTGCAATTCCGCCTGCAACGCCTGGATCTGCTGTTGCTGAGCGGCAAGGGCGGCTTTCAATTCCTGGATATCGGCTGCGGTGACGGGCGGTGGCGGGCTGGCGCTGACGCCGCAGGTGGATTTGCGGGAGCAGCGTTCGAGGCTATCTCGGTTTGTGCCCAAGCTCCAGCGGTCAAAGCCGCCATCGTCAAAGGCTGTGAAGATCAGGTTCTCGTTGAGTTTCATGGAAGTACAGTCCTCTCCTTTTGGTTTTGTTCCTGTACTGCTACTGCGAGGGGGAGACAACAGAGGGAAAGCTATTTAGCCGCTACGTAGAGGCGCGGACATTGTCTCGGACCGGCATTTTCGTTCATTCGTTCATTCCGATCCGTTTCTTGAAGTATCACTATAAACATAGTAGACATACTTGTAAATATATTCGCGCATTTTTATTTTCGTTGGCAGAAATTAGTTTTCAGGAGAGACCTCGAGAGATCGGACTCCGAGAACTAACTGGCGGGCGTCAGCCCCCACTTATTTTGCAGATGACGTTCCATGCCTTTGAATACGACGCCATCGACAACGTAGCCGAGGGCGATGATCAGGATCATGACGGCGATGACGGCGCTCATGTCGTTCAGGTCGCGGCCCATCATCAGCACCTGGCCGAGTCCGAGGCTCAAGTAGAGCATTTCGGCAGTGATGAGCGAGCGCCAGGCAAAGGCCCAGCCTTGCTTGAGCCCGGAAACGATGAAAGGCAGGCTTGCCGGCAACAGGACGTACCAGAACAGCTTGAAGCCTTTGGCGCCGAGGTTGCGTCCGGCCTGGCCGAAGATCTTGGGCATCTGCTTGCGCCCGTCTTCCATGGCCAGAGTGACTGACAGCAGCGATCCCATGATTACGACGAAGAGGATTGCATTCTGGTTAAGACCGAACCAGAGCAGGGCCAGAGGCCACCAGCAAATGCTGGGCAGGCTCTGCAGGCTCACCAGCAGTCCGCCCATGGTTTCTTCGAGGAATTTGTTGCTGGCGACGCCGAGTCCGAGGATCATGCCGAGGACCACGGAAATACTGTAGCCAATCAAGACGCGCTGCATGCTGACGCGGATCGCGATCCAGTAACTGTGATCCTGGAATCCAGCGTAGAGCGCTTCGCCGACGCCCCACGGCGTGGGGAACAGGTACGGCGGCCAGATCTTCAATTCAGCGAGTAGTGTCCAGAGACCGAAGAGCGCGGCATAGAAGATGATGTAGCGGGCAGCGCGTTTCATATTCCGGACTCCACTTCCACCGATGTTTTCACGTGTGGCTTCACGCCATCGTTGTATTCGGCTTCGAGGGAGCGATTAATCTCGTCGCGCAATTCGTCAAGGATTTCGCGCGGCGGCGCGGGCGACGGTTGGATCTTCGAGATGGCGCGGGCGGGGCAATTCGACGGGGAATTCGCTTTTGACGCGGCCGGGGCGGAAGGTCAGCAGATACGACGCGATCGCCGAGGCGAATCGCTTCGCGAACGTTGTGGGTGACGAAGATGATGGTGCGTCCGGTCTCGCTCCAGATGCGCTCCAGTTCATCGTGCAGCAGGTCGCGAGTCTGGGCGTCGAGAGCGGCGAAAGGCTCGTCCATGAGCAGAACGTCGGGTTCGGTGGCCAGCGCGCGGGCGATGGCGACGCGCTGCCGCATTCCGCCGGAGAGCTGGTGGATATAGCTCTTTTCAAATTTTGCCAAGGTGTACCAGGCGGAGGTAGTAGCGAGTCTTCTCTTCGCGCTCGGCCTTGGGGACGCCTTTCATCTTCATGCCGAATTCGACGTTCTGGCCGACGGTCAGCCAGGGGAAGAGGCCGTGCTCCTGGAAGATGAGGATGCGGTCGGTGCCGGGGCCCTGGACGGGTTTGCCGTCGACGAGGATCTGACCGGAAGTCTGCTGATGCAGTCCCGCGATCAAGTGAAGCAACGTGGACTTGCCGCAGCCCGATGGACCGACGATGCAGACGAACTCTCCGGCACGGACTTGCAGGTTGATGTTGTCGAGAGCCAGCAAGCGCTCGCCGCTCTGGGTGCGGTAACTCAGGCAGATTTCGCTGAGGCCGACCTTGGAGATCTCGGGAGAAGCCGCACGCACTGGACGGCCCACGGAAACCGGGCCGATTTTGTCGTGAGGCCTGCCAGAGCCAGCAGGGAAGCGAGGGTCGAAGCCAGGGGTGGGGGGAATCGGGAACTGGCTGGGAAACTTCTGCACGTTGGCGCTCATTGAATGGCCTTTCGTCCCTTTTCCGCCAGAACCTGGTTGAGGAGCGAGAGATCGTAGAGACCGGAGAGATCGGGCATTTGCCGGCCAAGGAATCCATCGTCGAACGCCTGTTGCGCCGCCGTGGTCAGCGCGCTGTGCAGCGGGTCATAGGTGACTTGCAGGCGAGAGAACGCTTCGTCGAGAACCGCAGGGGGAAGGGCTTTGGTGGTTTCGGTTTGTATCTGCTGGTTCAGAAGTTTCTTGGCCTCAGCCTGATGGCCATTGATCCAGTCGGTCAGGTCGACGATTGGCACGGATCCAGTTCTTGACCAGGTCGGGATGAGCTTTGAGGAACTTGGTGTTGACGACGAGCAGGCCGATGACGAATTGGCCATTGGGCCACAGCGAGCGCTCGTCGACGAACAGGCGGCCGTTGCCTTCATGAATCAGGCGCGTCGCCCAGGGTTCGGGGGCCCAGGCGGCGTCGAGATCCTTCTTGAGGAAGAGGGTCAACTGGTCGGGATTGGCCATGGGGACGATCTGCACGTCGCCGCCCTTGTCGTTGGTCTTCATGCCGTGTTGCTTCAGCCAGTTGCGCAGGGCGACGTCTTGCGTGTTGCCGAATTGCGGCGAGGCTACGCGCTTGCCGTGAAAGTCCTCCGGCTTGTTGATGCCCGAATCGTTGCGCACGATCAGCGAAGCGCCTCCGCTGGCAGCACCGGAGACAACGCGAAGGGCTTCGCCGTTGGAGCGGACGTAACCGTTGATCGCCGGGTTCGGTCCGACGTAGGTCATGTCGATCGCGCCGGCGAACAGTGCCTCGATCGCGGAAGGACCGGCGTTGAAACTGGTCCACTGAACTTTGACCTGCGGGCCCATGGCCTTATCGAACCAGCCATTGGCCTTGCCCACCATGGCCTGGGCGTGCGTGATGTTGGGAAAAGCGCCGACACGAATGGTGTCCGCCTTTCCCTGAGCCCATCCAGAAATGACTGTTGCGAACCAAAGAGACAGCCCAATGACAGAATCGTTTACTCACCCTTGCGGCCTCCAACGACCATGGGGAGGATGCTGGCCGAATCTTTCTTTCGATTTTTCTGGCGTCTGGAGCTTTTGCCGACCCGGGGCCCGCCTTGGGCGATCAGATCCGCGAGAGTGGTGTTGTCGAGGATGCGGGCCGCCGCGTCGCGCACGTCGAGGAAAACCTGGTACAGGGCGCGGTGCGGGAGGTCGCGGTCGATCAGTTCGCGCAACTGCTCGGCGTCGCCGAAAGGCGCGAGGGGGCCGTCGATGAGGCGGATGATCTCGCTGAGATCAATTTCGGCGGGATCGCGGCGCAAGCTGGTAGCCACCCTTGGCTCCGCGCACGCTTTCCACCATGCGGGCATTCTTCAGTTCGAGAAGGATCAGTTCCAGGAACTTCTCGGGCAGCGCCTCTTCGTAGGCGATGTCGCGAATCTTGATGGCGCCCTGGTGATGATGCCGGGCTAGCATCATCATGGCCTGGAGAGCGTAGAGTCCTTTTTGGGAGATCTTCATTGGCGAATTATTCCATAAAGTCCATCTAAGTAATAGACTTTATTGACGTGGGTGACATTGCAAGTCGAATTCCATCGCCCAAGCCCTGGACGGAAAAAATCCTCTTGTGAAATCAATTGTTTAGCGCTGGGAGGGTTTCAGGAGAAGAGCGCAATGTGCAGCAGATTGCAGTTTCAAGGCAGGATTATTTCCGCTGCATCAGTGGAAAACTCGGCACTTTGCAGGTTTCTGCATAGTGCGGCGCCCGAATAGTCAACCCAGCGTTGCGTTCGACAGTTCGCCCGGCTGCAAACGCGGGTCCGCGGCCGGGGCACCTAGTGATTCAACTTTGCGGCCCAGTTCAGGACTACGGACATGGGGGTCATGGCTGTTTTTAGCTGGGCGTTGACGAGGAATCTCTGACCGTCGTTACTGACATCGTAAGAAAACAGCTCGGAAGTCGCGAACATTTCCCGAGGGTTGGCTTGGAAAAGAGCGGTCGGGGTGCCGGCGTCAAAGTTCGATCCTGTCTTCACCGAAACAGCCATAATTTTGCTGTCCCCGGAAAGGTAGAAGAGTTCCTTGCCGTCCGCCCGCCACCTGGGTTGATCGCCTCCGGTGTTTGATACTTGCCATTTTCCATGGGCTTCGGGAAACGAAGTGACATAAATCTCCCAGCGTCCATTCTCATTAGAAGCGTAGGCGACCCACTTGCCATCGGGGGAGAAGCGGGCGCTCTTCAGAGTGGAACTCGCTTTGAGAAATTGAGTCGCACTGAGTTCGGGAAATTTCAAAAACCACAGGTCGGGGCCGCGCCCGTAAATCACATACTTTCCATCGCGCGACCAGTCGGTAGGAAAACGGTCCGGTCCGTCCTGCGGAATGATCTTTTCTTCCTGTGCTCCGTTGGCATCTTTTAAATACAAGTCAAACTTGAGATCCCGATTCGAAGCAAAAATGATTCGAGTTCCGTCCGGACTCCAGACCGGCAGAGAGTCCAAGGCCGGGTCAAAGGTCAGCCGTTTTGCGCTATGGCTGTCGAGATCGTAGGTCCAAATGTCCGTATTCTGACTGGCGGGATCGGTCGTGTCGGATGCCACGGCGCGGCCTTTTGAATCCAGCATGATATTGCCGTAGATGCCGGGATTGAGTGCAAATCCAGTCTGTTGGCCTTTGCGGTCAAACCAGAGGACCTGGGAGGTGCCGGAATCAGCACTTCTTTGAGCGACGAGCAGGCCAGTATTGGAGGTAGCAAATACGGCTTGCGAAATTCGCGGGAAGAATTGCACATCCGTCAGAAGGGGAACCGGTTCCGCGGTCAATTCGAATTTCTTGGTGTCGAAGTGTTGGGCGAATAAGGTCTGATCGCGATAGAAGAGCAGATATCCCGGGGCGGCAAAGGCGGCGTTGCCTTTGGCTCTGACGACCAGGCGCTTCTCATTCGAATTCAGCGAACCGACGAAAATTGAATACAGGTCCCTGCGGCCGGAAAGATTGATCGCCGAATACAGATAGTGAATTCCGTCGGGAAGAAATATCGGCCAGCGATTGCTGTCTTCGCTCAACGTTTTGTCGGGAACGGTAACCTGCGTGGGCGTGCCACCGGCGGCGGGAATTCGGAAGAGGCCGACTCCCAGGGTTCCGCTCGGCGTGAAAAGGATGACGCCATCCTTGCTCCACGTGCCGCCGCGGCCGGTGGGCGCATCGCACAGGGTCTGGACGGGACCGCCCTCCAGACTGAGCTTTTTCAGTTTTCCGTCTGCGAAAAACCCGAGCGACTTGCCGTCAGGCGACCAGAAGGGAAAGCTGGCACCTTCCGTGTTGGAAAGGCTGGTCGCCTCCTGCGATCCCGGTTCATAGATCCAGAGGAGGTTATTGTGTTCGGATTCTCGACCACCCACAATCGCTACCGTGCGGCCGTTGGGGGATACCGCTACAGCTCGTGCCGCGAACGGGAGTGGCGCCGAAAAATAGGTTGTCTGTTCTGTGCCCTTGGACCCGCGCGACCATAGAACGAAGGCGATCAGTAGCAGGGCGAGAGCACTTGCGATCAGCCAAGCCAATCGCTCGCGGCTGCCCGATTTTTCTTCGGTAGGCCGCAAGACCGGTGTCCCGTTCTGTGCAATCCACTTCAACTGCAGAGCGACATCATGCGCGGTCTGAAAGCGATCGTCAGGATTCTTCGCGAGGCAAGTGCGAATGATGTGCTCGAAGGCGGGCGGCGTGAGTGGCTGTATCGCAGAAATGGGTTCGGGATCTTTTTCCAGGATCGCACTGGCGACGCTGATTTGACTCTTGCCTTCGAACGGTCTTGCGCCCGTGGTCATTTCATACAGGACGCCGCCGAGAGCAAAAATATCCGATCTGGTGTCGGCTTCCTTGCCTTCAATCTGCTCCGGCGACATGTACTGGATGGTGCCGATCATAGCGCCGACGGTGGTGAGGGGAGAGATCGCAGTGCCCTGGCTCATCGTCCGGGCGGCCGACAACAGAGGAGCGCTTGAGGCACCGCCGGGTGCGCCGGGAGCCGCGGACTTCGCCAGACCGAAGTCCATCAGCTTCGCGCCGCTCTTGGTGAGCATGATGTTCCCCGGCTTCAGATCGCGGTGCACAATTCCCTGACGGTGCGCCGCCGCCAGCGCCTCAGAGACTGCAGCCCCAATCTTCAAGGTTTCGTTCAGCGGCAAAGCGCCTTTGCGAAGCCGCTCCGCCAGCGTCTCTCCTTCGAGAAACTCCATCACCAGATAATCGGTGCTGTCTTGCGACCCGATGTCGTAGAGATGGCAGATGTGGGGATGGTTCAGGGAAGAAATGGCCCGAGCCTCGCGCTCCATACGTTGCTTCAGTTCCGGCGAAGAAGAGAGATGAGAGGCTAGAACTTTAATGGCGACGACTCGATCGAGGCGAGTGTCCTTGGCGCGATACACTTCGCCCATACCGCCTGCGCCAAGCGGTGATTGAATTTCGTACGGGCCCAACTTTGTGCCAGAAGTGAGCGCCATGAGTGGGCGCCATTATACGGCATAAGATTGGAGCACTAGTCGAAGGGGGGTGAAGGAATGAGCTTGGGCATGGGATTGCCTTGCGCAGGAATCAGGCAGAAATGCGAAGCACCAGGACAGTGATGTTGTCGGGCCCGCCGCGCTCGAGTGCGAGGGTCACCAGCTTGTGGCACGCCTCCGCGGGCGAATTGGTTTGGGCGATACTGGCGAGTTCCGGATCACTAACCACTCCCCAGAGGCCGTCTGTGCAGAGGATGAGGGTGTCACCTTCTTCCAGCGCGACCGGTTGTTCAGGAATGTGAGGGGCGACGTCCCGGCCCGAGCCGAGGGCGGCGGTGAGGATGTGACGTTGGGGGTGCGACTCGGCATCTTCGGAGCGGACGATGCCGGTCTCAACGAGGCGGCCGACGTAGGAGTGATCGCGTGTCAGACGGGAGATAGAACCTGCGCGAATCAGATAAAGGCGGCTGTCGCCGACGTGAGCGAAAGAAAGCTGGCGGTCGACAATGGCGAGAGCTGTGCAAGTCGTGCCCATCCCGTAGAACTCAGGATGCTCGAGGGCGTAGCGCTGAATGTTCTGGTGAGCGGACTCGAAGGCTTCAATGAGGGTGTCCTGGGGATCGCCACCGAAAGAGTTGTCGTAGATGCTGCGCACGGTCTCGACGGCGAGGCGGCTGGCTTCCTGTCCGCCCTCGTAGCCACCCATGCCGTCGGCGACGATGGCGAGGCGACCTTTGCGAAGGAAGTCGGCGTCGGATTCGGGTTCCCAGTAGAGGAAGGAATCCTCGTTGTTGGCGCGCTGGCGGCCGACGTCAGTCAGGCTCGCCGCTTCGATTCCGGGCTTTGGAGTCTTCAAGTCAACAGCCATAGATGAGCAGCGAGCTCGTTGTTGATGCGCACGATGTTGACGTGCACGATGGTTCTGGTGCGACGGAGATTCGGGGTCCTCTAGACTCGTTTTGAATCCCGGTCATTATATAGGGAAGCGTCCCCGCCTTCGCCCTCGACCGGGCTATCTCCACCCGCAGGTGAGGAACGGGTAGGCTATCACTTTTGGACGCAGTTTGGGCATCGGGTTCGATCGTGTCCGGAAAAAAGGAAAAAACCCGGCAGGGCGTGGTTTGTTTCCAATCGTTTCATGAAAGACTAGAGCGAACCCAAAATAATTGAGGGCCAATACCGCCGAGCAGTTTGGCAAGCGGCAGGTTGACGGGTTACGATGTCCGGCGCTTCCAAGGAAACCTTACATGAGCATGATCGATCGCGTTCGTAGTCTGGGTTGTCTCACGTTCTCTCTCGCCTTTCTGTTCTTGGGGTCTGCGGTTGCGCAGACGCCTGCCGCGGATACCTCTTTGCCCAGCGAGACTCCGGCCAAAATCGAACCGGCGACGGAGAGTTTTGACTATGTAAAGCGCGATGTGATGATCCCAATGCGTGACGGCGTGAAGCTGCATACGGTGATTGTGATTCCGAAGGGAGCGAAGAATGCGCCCATCCTGCTGACGCGGACGCCTTACAACGCGAGCGCACAGCTGAGTCATGCACAGAGTTCACATCTGGGGCCGATCTTGAACGGGTACGACAACGCGGTGGAAGTGATTGTGGGAGGCGGATACATCCGGGTGGTGCAGGACGTGCGCGGGAAGTATGGGTCGGAAGGCGACTATGTGATGACGCGGCCGTTACACGGGCCGCTGAACCCGACGGCCGTCGATCACTCCACCGACACCTATGACACGATCGACTGGCTGGTGAAGAATATTCCGGAGAGCAATGGGAAGGTAGGCATTCTCGGAATATCGTATGACGGCTTTCTACCGCTGATGGCACTGGTGAATCCGCATCCGGCGCTGAAGGTGTCAGTGCCGATGAATCCCATGGTCGATGGGTGGATGGGCGACGACTGGTTTCACAATGGTGCCTTCCGCGAGCAGAACATGCCATACGTCTACGAGCAAGAGGCCACGCGGGACAATAGCGCGCAGTGGTGGACCGATCACTTCGACGACTACGACGTATACATGGCGGGATCGGCGGGAGAATTGGGGCGGCGACACGGACTGGAACAAGTTGGCTTCTGGCGCAAGCTGCTGGAGCATCCCAGCTACGACGCATGGTGGCAACAGCAGGCAATGGACAAAATTCTTGCGGCTCAGCCGTTGAAAATTCCCGTAATGCTCGTCGACAGCTTGTGGGATCAGGAAGATATTTATGGGGCGCCCGCGGTGTACAAGGCAATCAAACCGAAAGACACCGAGGGCAAAGTGTTTCTGGTGATGGGGCCCTGGCACCACGGGCAGGAGATTGGCGATGGCAGTTCGCTGGGCGCGTTGAAGTTTAATAGCGATACCGGGCTCTATTTTCGCGAGAACATTCTGCGGCCATTTCTGGATCAGTATTTGAAGGATGGAGCGCCGAAGGCAGATGTCGCTCCCGTAATGGCGTTTGAAACGGGAACGAACACGTGGCGGAGGTTGCCGTCGTGGCCTGCGGGGTGCGCGAGCGGATGCGCGATTCGTCCAACCCGGCTCTACCTGAAAGGTGGGCTCAAGGCCGGATTTGACGCCCCTAAGGCCGGAGATGCGGCATTTGACGAGTATGTTTCCGATCCGGCGAAGCCTGTGCCTTATCGCGCGCGCCCGAGTCAGCCCGTGGGATACAGCGGCCGCCTGACTTGGCCGCAGTGGCTGGTCGACGATCAGCGCGAAGCGTCGGGCAGACCGGACGTTTTGGCGTTTACGTCGGATGTTTTGAAGGATCCGGTGAAGATCAGCGGGCAGCCTGTGGTAAATCTGGTGGCATCCACCAGTGGCACCGATTCCGATTGGGTTGTGAAGGTAATCGATGTTTATCCGGATGAAGTGGCGACGCAGGAAGAGATGGGCGGGTATCAGTTGATGGTGTCGGCGGATATTTTCCGTGGGCGGTATCGTGAGAGTTTGGAGACTCCGCATGCCATTGCGGCGGACAAACCGTTGCTCTACAAGTGGACGCTGCCGACAGCGAATCACGTGTTTCTGCCCGGACACCGGATCATGGTGCAGGTGCAGTCGAGCTGGTTTCCGCTGTACGACCGCAACCCGCAGACGTTTGTGCCGAATATCTTCTGGGCCAAGCCGGGCGATTACAAGAGGGCAACGCAGCGGGTTTTCCATTCATCCGATCAAGCAAGTTTTATTGAGTTGCCGTTGGTGGAGATGCGATGAGCACGAGTCGGAGGTAGGGGTCGGCTTCGCTCAGGGCAGGCTCTTCGACCGCGCAGGAATTTCGCCTTCGCGAACTTCCTACTTCGCTCAGGATGACGATTGCATATATGCGAAATTTGCTGGTGCTTTGTGGGATGTTATTGCTGACGGCGTACTCCCTCGCGCAAGCAAAGCGGCTGTGGGTGCTGCGGGCGTCGGGAGAAATGGTTGAGTACGATCCGGCGACATTTGCGGTGAAGCAGACAGTCAAGGTTCCGGCCGAGGCGGCGCAGTCGCCGGGGAACATCGCGGTCAACCGTCTTGGGCAGATTCTCTTTCAGACACCAGTATCGTTGCCGCTTTCAGAGGACGATGTTTCTTCCGCGCACAAGATATGGTTTTGGAACGGGCACGTCGCCACCACGATTGATCAAGGTTTGAAACGTGACGTCACTACCGCAGGATCGAATCAGGCCATCACGGAATTGGTCGCCGGTGGCTTATCTTTCCGCGGATGGTGCACATTTTTTCTGGTTTGCGAATGGAGCGCGGCGGTTGCAGCGCGAGAATGTGGATTTGTCGACAGCTACAACCTGGCAAGCCTGGCAGACCGATCTAACCGGTGCGGGACGCGAAGAACTGGCGACTGCGAAGGTTCCGGACTGCCGCTGCACGACCGGAACCTGCGAGGAGAGTTGTCCGTATGGCGTGGTCTGGGCGCCGGAGAGTGGCGTGGAGAAGTTTGTCTTGCTGACGCAGTTGGTCGCCGCACAGACGTCGACGGTCTACAAGGCAAGTACACGGTATCAGGAGGAAGGCGGGAAGTGGACGGCCGATCCACTGGCCGAGCCTTTGCAGCGCGTGCTGGATGCGGCGCCGGACGGGAAGACGATTGTCGAGGCGATTCCGGATACTGCCTGTTGCGGATGGTCGAATCAGAGCAACGATCAAACGCTGGTGCTGAGGAATGGCAAGAAGATCACCTTGTTCGACGAGCAGGCGACGTACACGAATCCTGACTATGATGTGAGTTTCTACACATCGAATGCGCGGTTGTCGCCGGATTTGAGTTCCGTTGCGATGACAATTGTTTCGACAGCGCAGGCGAACAAGCCGATTCAGTTGGCGGATCAGGGAGAGTCGAATCCCGAAGAGTCGCAACGGATTCGGAAAGCTTTGCCGGACTTGCCTGCGGTGGAAGTGAAGAGCCTGGGTGATACTCCGCAGCGGGTAGCGTTCGTCCCGCATGCGGTGCTGGTGGGATGGATCAGCGAGAAAGAAATTCTGATCATCGAAGATCATGTGCTGGTGGTTCACAACGTTGGGACGGGAGCGCGAAAGAAGTCGACTGTGCGGGTGGAGGATGCGGGAAGAGTGTTTCTGAGGTAAGAGCTTGAGCATATCGCTGAGGGACGAGTCTCGCTCGGCAATCAATCGATGATGCGCTTCCGCTTCCGCTGACCTGCACGATAGATCATCCAGCCAATAAGATTTGCGCCCAACACCCCCCCCGCAATCTTCAGCGAATATTGCCACGAACTATCGACGTCGATGACGGGGAAGATCGACAAGGCTACGAACAGAAACGTTACAAACAATCCCGAGGCGGCGGCCACGCGCAACGCAACCCCCGGTCGAATGCCGCTGGCTTTCGGTGCTAGCAGCGGAATCGCAAATAGCGCGAGGTAGGCGATGCCGTAGAAGGTGAATCCCCAGGTGAGGAGGAGTTCGTAAGCCTCCTGTTCCCCGACGCCGATCAGGGCGGCGATGCTGGCGGCGAGCGTTGCGCCTCCGAGAAAAAGGATGGAGTTCACGGGTGTTTTGTAGCGCGCGTGCAGGCGCGAGAACCACGCGGGCAGAAGGTGGTCCCACCCGGCGGCCATGGGGAGGCGGGCGCTGCCGCTGAAATAAAGAGAGAACGTCGACAGATAATTTGTGAGCAGAAGGAAGATGGCGACCGGGACGATGACGGCGCCGAAGTTTCCGAACCCAAGGCGGAGAGCTTGCGGGATGGGACCGATGACATCGACTGCGTCGGGCGAAACGTAGGCGAGGATTGAACTGGTCGCGAAGATGTAGATCAGCGCGATCACTGGGGCGGTGATCAAGATGGAACGGTTAATGTTGCGGGCGGGGTTGCGCGATTCTCCGGCGAAGATGGCAACGTACTCGAACCCGCTGAGTGCGCCGAAGGTCATCTTGCTGAAAATGCTTAGTGTGAATATTGTGAGCGGCGGCGCGACGAGACGCAAGGGATGAAACGAAGACAGGGCTGCGTGCGACAGGTTCGCCAGAGGAAGAGCGACCAGTACCGCGATGGTGATGAGCACGGCGATGCTGCCCGCGTTGTTGAACCATTTACCCAGGTGGAAGCCGATCGCGGCCAGCAGCATTTGCAGCGCGATCAAAATGACTGACGCGGCGAGAACGGCCCATTTGTTGTCGGCTATCCACGAGAGCGAGGGCACGGCATAAGCGATGAAGGTTGTGGTTACCAGCCCGATGACCGCGACGTAGAGCATGATGAAGAGCCAGAGATTCCAGGCGACGAGGAACCCAATCTGATCGCCGAAAGCGAGGCGCGCCCATTCGTAGAGTCCGCCTTCAAGCGGCATCAGGCGGTTAAGGTGCGCGACGACCAACGCCAGTGGGATGAAGAAGATCAGCATTGCCGAGAGCCAGAGGACGACGTGGGAGGGGCCGGCTTTGACCGCGGTGCCGAAGAAGTCAGGTACGACGACGAGCAGGATCTGCGCGAGGATAAGATCGAGGAGGCCGAGCTCGCGGCGGAGGGACGGGTGGGATTGGAGCTCGGCTTCGATGTTCACGAGCGGCGGATTGTTGGTGGCGGGCACAGTTATCGAGAGTCAAAACCTCACTTCTCACAAAAGACGCGAGAAATGGGGCGCCCGCGGTTTTGGTGCTCATTGCAGGTGCTTTTCATTTCTTTTCCGTGACCGCCGCTGGTTTTAGAAGCAGGTCTTGATAGTCGAAGCTGAAGTCGGCCAGCGGCGAGACGGCAGCCATGCGGGCGCTGTCGATGCTGCCGTCCGGATTCAACGCGAAGGTCACGAACGCGTCTTCGATGGTTCGGACGCGCCAGTGAGCTTTGAACGTGTCGTATTGCCACTGCTGCAAGTCGCCGATCATGGTTGGTGTGTGATCGAAGGTGATGACCAGGCCTCCATTTTCCATTTTGATCGTGATCTGGCCGTACCAGGCGTCGTTGTAGACGCCAGCATATTTCTCGAGGGGCAATGACGGTTTGGACTCTGCGGCGCGGCCGGCCGCGGCTTTCTTCATCGTCTCGGCCGCGTCTTTTTCCTCAGTATCCTTCAGCGTCTTGTAGGCCGCGATCCAGTCGGTAGGCGGCAAATGGAAGTAGTGGTCGAGCACGTGATAGAGGATGGAGTCGAAGGCGCCGCCTTCTTCCGCGTTGGTGAGCACGACGACGCCGAGATTTTCTTCAGGAACGAGCATCACACGGGAGACGAAGCCTCCAACGCCGCCGGTATGGCCAACCAGCTTGCGGCCGTGATAGTCGCGCAGCCCCCACCCCAGAGCGTAGTCGGCGAAGTTGGCTTTCAGTCCTGCGAGCGGTGGTGGAGGATCGCCGACGGGAAGAATGGTTTGCGGGGTCCACATTTCCTTCGAACGTTGCTCGCTGAAGAGGCGGCCG
The DNA here is from genome assembly GCA_963788555.1 of uncultured Acidobacteriaceae bacterium. Classification (GTDB taxonomy): domain Bacteria; phylum Acidobacteriota; class Terriglobia; order Terriglobales; family Acidobacteriaceae; genus Sulfotelmatobacter. Next base: position 614,394 of record CAWBHM010000011.1, read on the forward strand.
TCGCGATCGACGAACTTGCCGCGATTCAGTTGCAGTTGCACCCACATCGCCATGTCAGCGGCGCAGGAGTTGATGGACCCTGCGGGGCCAGCATTGTCGAGTTCTCCGAAGGGAATCACTTGGAGCCTTCCGTCGACCTTGGAATGCGGAAAGGCGTAGTCGTCGCCGGGCCTGAAGGCCGTGTTGCTGACGTTGGAGTGATTCATGCCCAGGGGCTCGAAAATCCGCTGGCGGACGTAGTCGTCCCAAGTAGTGCCGGTGACGGCGGGGATGATTTGCCCCGCGGTCATATAAAGAAGGTTGTCGTAAGCGTAATGGCTGCGGAAACTGGATTGCGGTTTCATGAAGCGCAGCTTGTAAATAACATCGGCGCGCGTGTAGGTAGTGTGCGGCCAGAAAAGGAGATCGCCTTCGCCAAGTCCCATGCCGCTGCGGTGCGTGAGCAGGTCGCGGATCGTCATCTCGTGCGAGACGTACGGGTCGTACATGACGAAGCCGGGAAGGCGCTGGTAGACGGGATCGTCCCAAGAGAGTTTGCCTTCGTCGACCAGAGTTGCGAGGGCAGCCGTGGTGAAAGCCTTGGTGTTGGATCCGATGCCGAACATCGTGAATTCGTCGACCGGAGTGGGATCGCCCAGCTTGCGGACACCGTATCCCTTGGCGGCGAGAATCTTGCCGTCCTTGACAATGGCGACGGCCATGCCGGGGACGTCGAAGGTCTTCATAGAAGAAGCGACATAAGCGTCGAGGTCGGGAGGAGGGGCGATGGGCACTGACTGCGCTAGGGCAGAGGTCATGATCCCTAGCGAAACGAATAGGATTGCGAACCGTCTCAAGCAATGCTGTGGCATGCATCTCTCCGAATAAAGATTCCGTGCGAGAATTACGACGCGGAGATTAGAACACAGAACTCGATATTCTCCGATAAGGGCCTCAGGAAGCCGGTCAAAGAAGATCGATGCATACTTACTGCTTGGAACGTGAACAGTGGCTCCCGCGGCCGATTGATGAGGTCTTTTCGTTTTTCTCACGGCCGGAGAAGTTGCAGGTGATCACGCCGGCCTGGCTCGACTTTCGCATGGTGGAGACGCCTAAGGTCTTGGCTGTTGGCTCGCTGATCCGGTATCGATTGCGCTGGCATGGGCTGCCGATCCGGTGGACGACCGAGATCACCGAGTGGGATCCTCCGCATCGGTTCGTCGATCGAGCCATGTCCGGTCCCTACGCGCAGTGGAACCACGAGCACTGGTTCACGGTGGATCAGGAAGGCACCAGGATGCGAGATCGAGTGAGGTACGCGCTGCCGTTCGCGTGGGTCGGACGCATGACCCACCGGATGATGGTGAAGAGGGACATCCAGAGGCTTTTCGATTTTCGCGCGGAAGCCATGCGGCGCCTCTTTCCCGCCTGAAGGTGCCTGTACAAACCTGCGGGCTTCGTATACAAACTCTGAAAGCGGTGTGTCGCGCGTGCTTGCGGGGGCATTTTCTTGTATCTCAAACCAAAAACACTGGACGAGGCAGTATCTCTGCTGGCCTCTCCAGGCGGACAAATCCTGGCCGGCGGAACGGATTTCTACCCTGCGCTGGGTGAGCGGTTGCCGCAGGGGCCGATCGTCGACATTACGGCCCTAGGTGAGATTCGTGGTATCTCCACCGGAACAGAGCACATTCGTATCGGCGGATTGACGACCTGGAGCGAGATCATCCGCACGCCGCTGCCGCGAGCGTTCGATGCCCTCAAGGCTGCGGCTCGGGAAGTGGGGTCGGTTCAGATTCAGAATCGGGGCACGGTGGCAGGCAATTTGTGCAACGCCTCTCCTGCGGCGGACGGCGTGCCGCCACTGCTCGTGCTGGATGCAGAGGTCGAACTCGCTTCTGCAGCGGGAATGCGTCGCATGCCGCTGGAGCAGTTTGTTGCAGGCAATCGTAAGACGGCACGGCGTACGGATGAAATTCTCGCGGCTGTAGTGGTTCCGCGGCGTATGGAAAATGCGGCTTCCGCATTTTTGAAGTTGGGCGCACGGCGCTATCTCGTGATTTCAATTTCGATGGTGGCGGCGGTTGTGCAGGTAGACGACGCTGGCCGCGTGGCTGAGGCGCATGTAGCGGTAGGATCATGTTCCGCCACAGCGCAGCGGCTAGGCGAGTTGGAGAAGTACCTCGTCGGTGTGCTGGCGAAGACGGAAATTGGCATGGCGGTGAAGGCCGAGCACTTAAGTTCGCTTTCCCCAATCGATGACGTGCGTGCCACCGCTGAGTATCGACGGGATGCTTCGTTGACGCTTGTCCGGCGTACGCTGGAAGCCTGCGTGGGGAACTACTGATGGCGACTGTGGAGAATATGCGAGCGGCGGCGACGGAGCCGATCTCGTTTTCGGTCAATGGACGCTCGGTCGAGGTGAAGGTTTCCGGTGCGCGGCGGCTCTCGCGAGTGTTACGTGACGATCTCGGGCTGACGGGAACAAAAGTGGGATGTGACGCCGGTGACTGCGGGGCATGCACGGTCTTGCTGAACGGAGAGCCGGTTTGCGCATGTCTTGTGGCGGCAGGGCAGGCTTCGGAATGCGAGATCACAACCGTCGAAGGACTGGCCGAACGCTCGCCGTTGCATGGCCAGCTGCAACAGTCCTTTCTTTCTCATGGCGCGGCGCAATGTGGGGCCTGTACTCCGGGCATGCTGGTGGCGGCGACGGCGTTGCTCGAAAAGAATCCGGCGCCGACCGAAAACGAAGTGATGGATGCAATTGGCGGAGTGCTGTGCCGGTGTACGGGGTATCGGAAGATTCTGAGCGCGATTATGGAAGCCGGTTCGAGCACGTCCTACCCTACGCCGCTATCCGCAGGGGCGGCGGTGGGTGCGCGGTTGGTGCGACTCGACGGCAAGAAGAAAGTCGATGGCACGGAGATTTTCGGAGCGGATGAAACGCCAGCCGGAGCGCTGGGAGTGCGAGTGATTCGATGCCCGCATCATCACGCGCGCTTTCAGTTCGGCGATCTGAATCAGTTGTTGCCGATCATCCTGGGGTGATGCTCGTCCTCACGGCGAAGGATGTGCCTGGCGTGGATTGCTATGGCGTGATTCCGCGTTTTGCCGATCAGCCTGTGTTTGCGCGCGCCGAGGCGCGATTCCGCGGAGAAGCAATCGCTGCGATCGTGGGTGAAACTGAAGCGCTGGAAGCGCTGGATCTCGCGGAGTTCCCGGTACGGTGGGAAGAGTTGTCGGCGCTCAAGTCGATCGATGATGCGCTGGCGCCAGATGCGGCTCGGATTCATGCGCATCGCGAACAGAATGTTCTGGTGCGTGGCCGGGTGGTTCGCGGCGATGTGGAAAAGGCGCTCGCTGAAGCGGACATTGTTGTTGAGGGTGAATACGAGACAGGATTCGTCGAGCATGCCTACATTGAACCGGAGGCAGGATTCGCGCGGCGGGTTGGCGATAGCATCGAGATACAGGCGTGCACGCAGTCGCCATACATGGACCGCGATGATATCGCGAAGATTCTAGGTATCGCGCCGGAAAAGGTCCGAATCATTCCAACCGCTGTGGGAGGAGGATTCGGATCGAAGCTCGATCTCTCGGTGCAGCCATTCGTCGCGTTGGCCGCTTGGAAGCTGGGGCGTCCGGTGCGCATGGTGTATTCGCGGACGGAATCGATCGTCTCGACCACAAAGCGGCATCCGGCGCGTATGCGGCTGCGGGCGGGAGCAACACGGGACGGAAAAATGACGGCGCTCGATTTCGCGGCTGATTTCAATACCGGAGCGTATTCATCGTGGGGACCGACGGTTGCAGGCCGAGTGCCGGTCCATGCTTCAGGACCATATTGCGTGCCAAATTATCGCGCGCTCACTCGCGCGGTGCACACCAACATCGTTCCAGCCGGGGCGTTTCGCGGATTCGGGGTGCCGCAGGCGGCGATTGCGCAGGAACAGCTCTATGACGATCTTGCCGACCGAGTCGGAATGGATCGCCTGGAGTTCCGCATTCTGAATGCGCTGGACAACCAATCGCCAACCGTGACCGGGCAGATTCTGGGCGAGGGCGTCGGTATTCGCGCCTGCTTCGAGGCTTTGCGACCGCGATGGCAGGCTGCGCGGGCAGAGGCGTTGGCATTTAACGAGAGTACAGTCGGACCGTCTCGGCGTGGGGTTGGAGTGGCGGGAATGTGGTATGGATGCGGCAATACGTCGCTGCCGAATCCGTCGACGGTGCGCATTGGTTTGAAGCGTGATGGGCGTATCTCGCTGCACCAAGGTGCCGTGGATATCGGTCAGGGATCGAACACGATTGTTACGCAGATTTGCGCCGACGCTTTAGGCGCTCCGGTGACGCAGTTCGATTTGATTTCCGGCGACACTGCGATTTCGCCAGATTGTGGCAAGACTTCGGCTTCGCGGCAGACCTTCGTGACCGGCAAAGCGGCCTACATGGCGGGAAGCAAGCTGCGCGCTGAGATCTTGAAGTTGGCTGGCGCGTGCGACTGCGCGACCCTCGAGTTCGGCGATGGTCTTATGACGGTGATCGAAGATGGAAAGCCGAGGAAGCTTTTCTTGGCGGAACGCGCACTCGATGCGCATGGGTACGTCATCACTGCCGAGGCGACCTTTGATCCGCCGACGAGTCCGCTCGACGAGAACGGGCAGGGAAGTCCCTACGCGGTATTTGGTTTTGGCGCGCACCTGGCGGAGATTGAAGTTGATGTGGAACTAGGCACGGTGCGCGTGCTGAAAGTGACGGCGGCGCATGATGTGGGCCGCGCCATCAATCCCACTTTGATTGAAGGGCAGATCGAGGGCGGCGTGGCGCAAGGATTAGGCATGGCGCTGATGGAAGAGTTTTTTCCCGGCAAGGGCGAGAATTTGCACGACTATCTGATTCCGTCGGCCGGGGACGTTCCTCCCGTGGAATCGATTTTGATTGAAGACCCGTCGTCGATTGGGCCGTTCGGCGCAAAGGGAATTGGCGAGCAGGCGGTGATCCCGACCGCCCCTGCGATTCTGAACGCGATTCACGATGCCATCGGAGTGCGCATCCACAAAGTTCCCGCGACGCCCGACCGGGTGCGCGCTGCGATTCTCGCTAAGGCCAACGGAGGCGTGCGTGGCTGACGACTCGATTCGCTGCGATGCCTGTCCCGTGCTGTGCTACATCAAGCCGGGACGCACGGGATCGTGCGATCGCTACGGCAATCAGGAAGGCAAACTGGTGCGGCTCGATCCGCACGTTGTGTTGGACCGGGCGGTGGAGCGCGGCGACTCGGTGGTGCCCTTTCTCGAGCGCGCTGGCGAGTGGGATGGGACGCTGGTTAGCCACGGCGAGACATTTGTTACGGCGATTGGCGCAGGAACGACTTATCCCGATTACAAGCCGGCGCCCTTCATCATTTCGTCGCAGGTGGAAGGCGTCGACATGGTCACGGTGGTGACCGAGGGAATTTTCAGCTACTGCGGCGTGAAAGTGAAGATCGATACCGACCGGCATCTGGGCGCGGAGTGCAGTACCGTGCGGGCCGCACGGGGAAGCCGTCGGGCATGTGACCACCAGCGAGTACGGGTCGCAAATGCTCTCGCTCGGCGGAGTGCGACATTTGACGGGAGGAAGTCGCCAGGAAGGTACGGCCACTTGCGATGCGTTGTTGAAGCTGTGCAACGGCAAGGCTGTCGAACTTGAGATTGATGACGGCGCACAGGTCGTCGTGCAAGCGGGACGGCCGCCAGTTGTCGACGGTGCCCAGGAAGAGCGCATGCGCGTGGGCTGCGGCTCGGCGACCATTGGGATGTTTGCCAAGCAATGGTTTGGCAAAGTGGATGACGTGGTTGTGGTCGATGATCACATCACGGGCGTGTTGTCGGAGCATCAGGCAGGAAAGTTGCTCGGCGTCCCCGAGACTGGAATCAAGCTGAAGGGCAGGCGGTCGACGCCCGGAAGATATTTTCAGGTCGCGGAGCCCGGTACATCATGGGGTGGGACGGACATTGAAGATCCGCTGACGATTCTCGGAAAGTTCAATGCGAAGAAGGCGTGGCCCGGCCTGCGTTTGCTGATGGTGAGTACAACCGGCGAACACTACGGCTTACTTCGAACTGGATGAAGATCTGAATCCGAGAGAGAGGGAACTCCCGGCTGACTTGCGGGAATCGGTGACGCGCATCAAAGAAAATTGCGAACCTGCGCTCTGCACGGTGCTGTTCATGGGCGGCGCGGGAGGGTCGTTGCGGGCGGGCGTGACGGAGAATCCGGTGAAGCTGACGCACTCGGTGCGCGACGCGTTGACTCGCGTCACCTGTGGAGGCGCGCCCGTTTACGTGTGGCCTGGCGGCGGCATTACTTTCATGGCGGACGTCAGCCGAATGCCGCAGAATGCCTTTGGTTATGTGCCGACCCCGGCGCTGGTCGCGCCCATTGAATTCACGCTGAGGCTTGCGGACTATGCGGCGTTGGGCGGATACATTGAAAACGTGCGTCCACTCAGTTCGGTGGCCGCGGGAGAATGAGAATCGCCGGAGATTGGCCGCCCACTCGGAGAATCCGTGGCCGCTGGAGTCGGGCGTCAAGACGAAGAAATCGATGAATCCGCGCGCGCAAATTCGACTGCTGGCTGACGGACGGCGGCTGCACCTGCACGATGGACCGATGGATCTGATCGTCGAGGCGTTCGGGCCATTGCGCGCGGTCGAGGCGGCCTATCGAGCCGCCGGTGCGCGATTTGAGACGGTGCTTGATGAGTTGTGTGGTGAGCTTTCGTATCTGCGGCGCGCTTGCGCGCCCGAATCGGACTGGCCGCAAGGGTGTGGTAGCGCGAAGAATGGTGGCGGCAGTTATGCCCTACTCCGCGGAATACTTCATCACGCCAATGGCAGCAGTAGCCGGCGCGGTGGCGGAGGAAATTCTCGCTGCGATGGTTTCAGCGGCTGACATTTCTCGCGCCTATGTGAACGATGGGGGAGACATCGCGCTGCACTTGAGCGCGGGCGAGAAATTTGTGGTCGGCATGGTGGAGCGGCCCGATCGTCCTTCGTTGCTGGGAACGACCATGGTGCATGCGGCCGATCCGGTGCGCGGCATTGCGACCAGTGGCTGGCGGGGACGCAGCTTTTCACTGGGGATCGCCGACGCAGTAACGGTCCTAGCGGATCGTGCCGCGGCCGCCGATGCCGCGGCCACGATTATCGCCAACGCAGTCGACCTGCCTGATCATCCAGCCATCGTTCGCCTTCCCGCGTGTGAACTTGCTCCTGACAGCGATCTCGGCATACGGCTCGTGACGCAGTCCGTGGGGGCGCTGACATCTGAAGAAGTGAATTACGCTTTGGAGTCGGGAGCCCGAACTGGCGAACGATTGCTGAGAATGGGACTGATCCGGTCCGCTGCCCTGAACCTGCAAGGACAGACGCGTGTCGTTGGAGATCGCGAGAGACTGCGTAGGATCGCGGCTTCCGTCGGAGAAAGGGGCCTCGTGCATGCCTGAGGTCGTGGTTCGAAAGAAAGTAACATGCGTCGAAGAGATATTTCACGAGGGAGGGCCTGTCGCGGAAAAACCATTGCGGCGCGCGGCAGCGATGGCGGTGATTCGCAATCCGTTCGCGGGCTCCTACGTGGCGAACATCGAAGGCTTTATGGACGACCTCAAACCCTTGGGTCTGGAGATGGCGCGGATTCTGGTGGCCGCGCTGGTGGGATGCGAAGGTCGTTGAGGGCTACGGCAAGGGAGCCATCGTCGGATCCGCGGGAGAACTTGAGCACGGGGCGTTGTGGCATGTGCCGGGCGGATACGCGATGCGCGAGGTGCTGGGCGGTGCCAAGGCGATTGTCGCCTCGACGAAAAAAGTGGGCGCGCCGGGAACTCGGCTCGACGTGCCCATCACGCACATCAACGCATCGTACGTGCGCAGTCATTTTGATGCGATGGAAGTGGGAGTGAACGACGCGCCGCGCGCAGACGAGATCTTGCTGGCTCTGGTGATGACGACCGGTGCGCGGGTGCATGCACGCGTAGGCGGACTCAAGGCGTCGGAGATCAAGGGAGAAGACGGACTGCGGTGAGGCGAAAGAAGATGAAGGCAAAGATCCGCAAGATTGCGACGTTTGTGGAAGAGACGCAGCGCGAGATGGACCGTGAGATTTCACCGCCGACCCGCCGAGCGGCGGCCGTAGCTGTGATTGAGAATCCGTACGCGGGAAAGTACGTCGAAGATCTTTCGGAGTTGATGGCGATCGGCGAAGAACTCGGCGAGTTGCTGACTGCACGGGCGGTCGCTGCACTTGGGATTCCGGGGCCATCGGCGGAGAGCTACGGCAAAGCGGCAGCGGTCGGCGAAAACGGAGAACTCGAGCACGCTGCGGCGATTCTTCATCCGAAGCTCGGCACGCCGGTGCGGCGCGTGCTTGGAAAAGGCGCGGCACTGATTCCGTCGTCGAAAAAGCGCGGCGGCATGGGCGTCGTACTCGACATCCCGCTTGGGCATAAAGACGCGGCCTTTGTGCGCAGCCATTTCGATGGCATGGAAGTGCGTCTCAACGACGCGCCTCGGGCGAATGAAATCATGGTGGCGATTGCGGTCACCGATAGCGGACGCCCGCTGGCACGCGTCGGCGGACTGACGAAGGATCAGATCAAGGGTGAGGATGGGCTGCGCTAGGTTCTCCAATGAGTGCTAGTCGGGGGCGCGCATCAGGAAAGAAATGTCGCCCACCTTGTACAGGACCTTGCCCGGAGAATCTGGCGTTGGAGTGACCTTTCCCGCCCGCACCGCGGCGAATGCCAAAACAAGCTTGGTCAGTATCGCCGGTGATGCTACTGGAATATTGTGCGCGCCTAAGACAACTCTGACGTCGGGTGCGAGAGCATTGAGGCGGCGGATGGAGGCGGCGTACGCCTTCGAGATCGGTCTCCGGCCGGAAAAGCCAGATCGGCGCCGGATAGTAGGTGTCGCCGGTGAACAGCAGTCCATTGGCGCGATCGATCAGTGAGATCGCGTCGGGCGTGTGGCCGGGTGTCGCGATGATCTCAAGAATGCGGCCTCCGAGATCGATGCGGTCACCGTCGTGCATGTAGGCTCGTGATCTTCCACGGACGAGTCACGTAGGCCTTTGAGTCGAATTCCTTTGGCAGCGCCCCGCAGATCTGGTCGGGCGTGATCTCCGCTTGCGCGTCTTCGCGGGAGCCCTTGCGCGTTCTTGCGCGTGAAGTCCGTATCCATTCCATAGACCGTGTCGAATTGCCAGTTGCCACCGACATGATCGTCGTGCGTGTGGGAATTCAGCACGACGATCGGCAGCTTGGTGAGCTCCGCCGTGACTTTCTTGATGTCGCTGATGCCCATGCCGGTGTCGAACAGCAGGGCGCGCTTCTGGCCGACGATGAGGTAGCCGATCGTTTCTTCTGCCTGATGCGGTTCGTAGATCGCGAAGACAGCTGGAGCCGGTTCGTAGACTTCGAACCAGGGATCGGTGACAGGAACGCGCTTGAGAGTTTTGTACTCCGGGCGCGGGAGGGCGCGGCACCAGTCCGGGATTGGCGCCTGAGCGAGTAATAAAGTGGACAGCATGGTGAACCACATCGTGAGAATCAGTACGCGTCTACGCACGCACGACCTCCGGTACCCGCGTTGCTGGTGGAGTGTTGCGGCTGCGTTGGATGCTGACGGCACCATCGGTGATCACCATGCCGACCCCGGCCAGGTCTCCTTTTTGAATGCTGTCGAGCAGATTCTTGCCAGCGGATTGCTGCGCGGTATCGAGGAAGACGAAGCTGGCCTCGCGTCCCGGGGCGATCAGGCCGCAGTTCAGATTGCGCATTTTCGCCGTGTTTCCCGTCGCCAGGCAGATCGCAACTTCTGCCGGGATTTCACCAAGCGACGACAGCATCGAGATCATGCGCAGAATGCCCAGCGGTTGAACTCCCGATCCTGCGGGCGAATCCGTGCCGAGAATTACGCGATGGAGTTGTTTCAGTTCTTTCGCCGTTCGCAACGCCAGCAATGCGGCGCGTTCGTTTCCGTTGTGAACAATTTCCAGAGCGCGAGGCGAACGCTCGCACAGCGCGACGATCTGATCGTCGGGCAGGGCGGTGTGACCGCCATTGACGTGGCCGATCACGTCGGCGTCGGTTTCCAGCACCATGTCTTTATCGATGAGACTGGAGCCAGGAATCGAAGGTCCGCCGGTGTGAATCGTGCTCTGGATGCCGTATTTTCGGGCCCACGCGACCATGCGGCGCCCGGTGACCCCGTCTTTCACGCTGCCCAGGCCGACTTCGCCAAGAAATTTCACGCCGGCGGCGGCGAGTTCCTTGAAGTCGTCTTCGACCATGCCTTGTTCGAGGACGGGAGCGCCCGCGTAGACCTTGACGCCTCCAGGACGAAAGGCCTGGAAGGCGCGCTGCGCGAAGATCGCCATCGCTTTCAGGCCGACGATATCCTTCGGGCGGCCGGGCGTGTGAACTTCTCCGGCGGAAACCATCGTGGTGACGCCACCGTGCAGACAGCTATCGATCCAGCCCAGTTGATTCTGGCGAGGCGTCCAGTCGCCGCAGACGGGATGCACGTGGCTGTCGATCAGTCCGGGCGCGAGCGCGGTGCCTTTGGCGTCGATCGTGGTCGTGGCGCCCGCGGTGTCGATGTCTTTTTCTCTTGCCGACCTCGCTGGATGATGCCATCGATGGCGACGACGGTGTCGGCGTCGAGAATGGGATGGTCGAGATCTCCGCTGAGGAGAAGTCCGATGTTGCGGATAACGAGTTTGTCGAGCTGAGATTTGGGGCGTCTGGCTCATGGAGTCGTTTCTCGGAAATTGCGGAACCCGCAAATCATACGCGACGCGTCCGGTGGCCGTGTAGTCGGCGGAGACGTTGTCAGTCCGGAAGAGATGGTGTTACGCTCGGCCTTCGCAGCGAAGGAGATCCATGGTTTCGCAAGACTTCATCTTCTGGGAAGTGGATGTGCAGTCCGACTTCATGTTGCCCGGCGGACATCTTTATGTGCCGGGCGCGGAGAAGCTGCTGCCCAACATCCGGCGGCTCACCGATGCGGCGCGGCAAGGACAGGTTTTCCTGGTTTCTCATGGATGCTTTCATACGCCGGATGATCCAGAGTTCAAGATTTTCCCGCCCCATTGCGTGAAGGGAACCGCCGGTGCGGAACTCGTTCCCGAAGCGCTGACAGAAAAAGTGGTGCGGGTGCCGAACGAGCCGGAGGCGAAACTGCCGGAAGACTTATCCAGGTATCAGCAGATTCTGTTGGAGAAGCAGACGCTCAATATTTTCGAGAGCCGGCACGCGGACGCTCTCGTGAAGAAGCTTGGGAGTCAGCGCGGAGTTTGTGGTCTTTGGCGTGGTCACGGAATATTGCGTGAGCTTCGCCGCCAAGGGACTGCTCGAGCGCGGGCGGCGCGTCGCCGTGGTGCAGGATGCGATTGAAACTCTGAAACCGGACGATGGGCAAAAGACAATTGCGGAGTTAAAGGCCTTGGGAGCGAGATTGACGACCACGGACCAGGCTCTCAGTGCACTCAAGCACTGAGAGCCTGAACTGGCTCATTTGTGGCCGTGATCGTGGTCCTGGTCGTTGTCGCCATGGTTGTGGCGCCACGTCCAGTATTCCTTCTGCTCTTCGGGCGGCAGCTTGCGGAAGTCGCGATGCGGATCGCGATGAGTCTCATCCGCCCAGCGGTTGTAGTAAACCACCTCGTCGTTATTCCACACGTGGTAGTCGGTGTAATACGGATCATAAACGCGGTAGGAATGATGCTCGCTGCATGCGATGCCGGCCACGGACGAGGCCACGCCGCTGCCAGCAGCAACGAACTCAGGGGGTGCGAACCACGGCTCATGCTTTTCTCCTTGGAGTAAGAAAACACTTTTCAGTGAGATTAGTTGCCGCCCAATCGTGTGTGGTTTGAGGAAAGTAAATGTCCGACTCAATTTAGCTGGCAGAGAGGGCGTGCGATCACCCCCGTCTGCCGCTCTGACGTTTCCTTCCGAACGGTATTTCCTTTTCTTTCGAATGCTTTTCAACCGGGTTGCATTGTAATAGACTATGGCCGGAGGAGATTCCACGTTGAGCGACCCGTTGCGCACGTTGCTGGACTTGCCGGAGCAGGAGAAAACTGACCGCGGGCTGGACCATACGCCGCGCGAAATCTGGCAGCAGCCAGCCACATGGGAGAAGACATTCCAGCGTTGCCGGGATTCCCAAACCGAGTTGAATGACGTGCTGCGCCGGGCTGGAATTGGCCGCGGCAGCACGTCGTCGCCAACCGTATACCTGGTGGGTGCGGGCACTTCGGACTATACCGGGCGGGCGCTCGCTCCGTTACTTCGCCAGCGATGGGGTTGCGACGTTTGGCCGATTCCCAGCACAACTCTGCTGACCGAATTCGAGGAATACCATCGTCCAGGCAGAGAGTATTTGTGGATTTCGTTTTCGCGCTCGGGCGAAAGTCCGGAAGGCGTGGCTCTACTGGAGCAAGCGCTCGATCGGCATCGTCAAATCCGGCATCTCGTGATCACATGCAACCAAGAAGGACCGATGGCGCAACTGTGCGCCCGTCACGCGGATCGGGCGTTTGCCCTTGTGCTGGATGATGCTGTGAATGATCGCGGCCTCGCCATGACCAGTTCGTTCACCAATATGGTTCTTGCAGGTCAGTGCGTGGCGCATCTCGAAGATCTTCCGCAGTTCGGAGAAGTAGTTGCACAACTGGCCGAGATCGGCACGAAAGTTCTTACCCGCGGCTGCCGAAACTGCGGAAACCGTTACCTTGCTGGGTTGCACGCGCAGCTGTTTTGTTGGGGCAGGAGTTCTGCGGGCTGTGTCCGATGAATGCGCACTGAAAGTGGTCGAACTCAGCTTCCGGGAAAGTCACGACCCTGGCGGAGACGCCGCTCGGATTGCGGCACGGCCCGCTGTCGAGCGTCGACAGCCACACGCTATTTGTGGCCTTCATGTCCACCGAATCGCGACGCCGTGGATACGAACTTGATCTGCTGCGGGAGATCGATCGCAAGCGTCTGGGGCGGGTACGCGTCGTAGTCAGCGCGCGTGGCGACGAAGATGTGTCGGCGTTGGCAGATTATTCTTTGTCATTGAATTGTGCCGCCGACTTTCCCGATCAGTATCGGCCTGTCCTTGATGTGATGCTAGGCCAGTTGATTGGACTATTCGCGTCCATGCGGTGCGGGCTGAAGCCGGACCAACCGAGTCCCGGCGGCACAATCACGCGGGTGGTGGCACCGATCAAGCTCTATTCGTGATTCTTCCGGCCCTTCGAGCTCACTCGGGGGTGAGTCGATCTATTGCGCAAGTTGAGAGAAGCGAGGATCGGAGCGCAGCGGATCGAGTCCATGATCGCTGTTGAGTTCGCTCGCCGTGCACGAGTGGTCATCCATACAGCGTTGCAGCCAATGAAACGCGCTTTCCTTTTGCCCCAACGCGGCAAAGGTCACCGCAAAACTATAAGGCGCAACCTCTCCCCAGCGGGAATCAGCAAGATAGGATGCAAGAAGGTTTCGTGCCTGGTGGCTCTTCCCCTCGAGGCGGCGTACCCAGAGATAGAAGCTGCCACCCAGCCAGACATTCAGCGCGAGGAAGGCGAGCTGAAACAGTCGACGCAGCGTTTGGGAATGATCGGGCGCAGCTCGCCGTACCAGTTTCTTGCGGAGCGCAGTGAGTCGAGTTTCCGAGTCCTCGCAGGTGGAACGCGCGCGCAATTCAGACACAGCCGTATTGCCCGACTCGCTCAGTTGGTTGCGACTCGCCATCTCCGCACCATTCTTTCGCTAGGTCGTGACCGCTTCTGCGGTTGCAGGTTCGTACGGGCAGAACGGGTCCGTTCCCAGCGCATCGCCGGTGTAAGCGAATGCCCGGGCACGCGACCCTCCGCAAATGTGGCTGTATTCGCAAGCACCACATTTCCCGTGGAACTGATCGGGGGAGTGCAGAGCCTTAAAGGTTTCAGAATTGCGGTAGACGTCAACCAGCGAGCCGGTGCGTACGTTTCCGCAACGCAGCGGCAGGAATCCAGAGGGATAAATATCTCCCAGATTCGAAACGAAGACGATTCCATGGCCATCGCGGATCTGGAACCCTTTGTAAACAGAAGTGGCCTTCATTTCAGGCTTTGCCATGCCCGATGCGCGCATGGTTTCAACGGCGATGCGGCGGTAGGACGGCGCTTCGGTCGTCTTGATGGCGAAGGGCGAGTGCGGCGAGAGATCGAAGACCCACTTCATGATCCTCTCGCCTTCCTGGGGCGAGACTTCATTCAACTGCTTGCCGCGTCCGACGGAGATCAGCATGAACAAGCTCCAGCGCATGACGGGGAAGCTGGTGCGGAGCAGTTCGTAGATGGCGGGAAGGTCGTCGGCGGTCTCTTCGGCGACGAGCGTGTTGACCTGGATGGGAAGGCCGAGACGTCCGCAATGGCGGGCGGCTTCCATGGTGCGCTCGAAAGTGCCGGGGACATTGCGGATGTTGTCATGGCGCTCGGCGCAGGAGCCGTCGAGGCTCAGGCCCATGGCTTGGATTCCATGCGCTTTCAGTTTGGCGATGGCGTCGTTGGTCAGCTGATCGGTGGCGGCGGGAGTGATGGAAACTTCGAGGCCGAGGCCGTTGGCGTAGTCGATCAGTTCGAAGATGTCCTTGCGGTTGAGCGGATCGCCTCCGGTCAGAATGATGTGGGGCAGGGGATCGCCGAAATCAAGAAGTTGGTTGAGGAATTTCTTGCTCTGTTCGGTGCTGAGTTCCAGAGGATTCGCGTTGGGCATCGCCTCGGCACGGCAATGTTTGCAAGCGAGACCGCAGGCCTGCGTCATTTCCCAGTAGACCAACATTGGATTTCTAGAAAAGTCCTGGGCCATTTTGCCCATTCCTGGATGATTACCAGTGATCCCCATCACGTTCCCCTTTCGGCGTAAGACTCTGAAAACGCTCCCACAAGCATCTTCAGAGTAGTTTTGGAATGGGAAAAAGGCTGTGATTAGAATCACAGGCAGCGGTGACTGATCTCGCAAAAAGGCAGGGGCAAAGGGATTGTGGAAGTGGTTTTGCGGCTCTGATAGGCGCACGGCGGACCATTTTTGGGCAGTTTACCTTTTGATAACTCCCCTCCCCCCTTCCGCCCGGTCTATTGGAATCATCAACTTGCCGGGGAATTCGAGATTTAATCTATCGCCTGCAATCACTTAGGGGCAAAATCTTGAGCCGTAAGGAGTTACAGTCTGAGATCGGGTCTCGATGGTCTGTGCCAGTATCGCGGATGGCAATTTCTCGGTCAAGGTTAGATGAACATGGTAGGAGAGTTCCTCTGTGGAAAACGCGAGGTTCAAAAGGCAGCCTAGAGCCGATGAGCGTATGGAGAGATATTTCAACAACAACCTTTTCATGGTGGCTACACTCCCCGGCTTTCATTGACTTGCCTGCGCAACCTGCCTAACATTCCTCGACTCCATGATTGGATAAACCGTCCCTCGCTACCGTATCGGTCAATGACGTTGGTGAGGATGCTTGCTAGGGCTTCATTGCCGTGGAGTATCTCAACCCAGACCCTCAAACACCTCCTCCGGTTTGGGCCGATGGACTTGGGACGGTGGAAGTCGCAACTGAAAAACGTTGGATGTTTCGTAACACAAAGAATTTTAGTCAGGAAGCATTTGTCCAGGGAAGGACACTCATGACTCGCTGGCTTAACCCGCATCTTCTCAGCACATTCCTGGCTCTTAGTCTCGCGTCCCTAGCCGCATCGGCACAGAACTCCACTCCGCCTCCCGGAGCGCTGCTGCCCAATGTTCTCTATGGGGCTGCGTATTACAACGAGTACATGCCCGCCGATCTCCAACCCGGTCATTTGGAGAAAGACGTCGCCCTCATGAAAGAGGCCGGCATCTCGGTGGTTCGCATGGGAGAGTCAACGTGGAGTCTTTGGGAGCCCTCAGATGGAGTCTTCGAGTACGCATGGATGGACCGCGTGGTCGACAACATGGGCAAGGCCGGCATCAAGGTCATCATGGGCACGCCCACTTACTCCATGCCGACCTGGATGGCCAAGGCCCATCCCGAGTTCTACGCGCGCCCGCTGGGCGGGGCTTCGGTCCGCTACGGCATGCGCCAGAACATGGACACCGACAACCCGAAGTTCCGGTTCTACGCCGAGCGCATCATTACCAACCTGGTCACGCACTACAAAGACAATCCCGCGGTCGTCGGCTGGCAGATCGATAACGAGACTGGCGCATACGGCGCTTCCAATGAGGATGTCTTCAACGGCTTCGTCAACCACCTGAAGAAAAAGTTCGGCACCACCGACGCGCTCAACAAGGCCTGGTTCCTCAACTACTGGGGTCAGGACGTCAACGACTGGGCCGACATGCCTACCCGCGACAACGCCACCAGCACTAGTTACAAACTTGAGTGGTCTCGCTGGCAGCAAATGCGTGTTGCCGACTTTCTCGCCTTTCAAGCTGCGCTCGTGCGGAAATCCCGGCGTCCGGACCAATTTGTGACTCAGGACTATGGCTCCATGATGAAGCTCGATGTCAACGAGGTCGAAGTCGCCAAGTCACTCGATGTCGTCGCCAATAATCCTTACCACGGTTCGCAGGACCATCTGGACGGCGCTTGGCAAGCGTTGCAGGGCGACTTCTCCCGCTCCCTCAAACACCAGAACTTCCTGGTGACGGAGACGAATGCGCAGACGCTAGGCTGGGACTCTGCCGGGCAGTTCCCGCCCTACGACGGCCAGCTCCGGCTCGACGTCTACACCGATCTCTCCTCCGGCGCCAACATGGTCGAATATTGGCACTGGCACTCCATTCACGCCGGTCAGGAGACTTACTGGAAAGGGGTGCTGGGCCACGACCTCGAACCGAACCGCGCCTACGCCGAGGTTTCACGCATCGCACACGAACTGCAGAAGGTAGGACCCGAGATCGTCAACCTTCAAATCAAAAATCAGGTGGCGATCCTCTACAGTGTCGATTCGTCCAACGCCATTAGTTTCATGCCGTTCGAACCGCAGCAGGCTCTCGGATGGGTGCCGGGCAAAGCTGCCGGCGAATACAACGCGATTCTCTCGCAGCTTCACCGCTCGCTGTATCAGGCGAACGTGGGCTCGGACTTTGTCTTTCCGGAGACTGCCGACTTCTCGTCCTACAAACTCCTTGTCGTTCCCGCGCTCTACGTTGCCGATGACGCCCTGCTGAAGAAGATCGCTGATTATGTTCACAGCGGAGGCCACGTGCTGATGACGTTCAAGAGCGGATTCACCAACGAGAACTCTGCGGTCCGGTGGGAACGCGCACCCGGACCGCTGCGCGAAGCTGCCGGCTTTACCTATCAGGAGTTCTCCAATCTCGAGTCCCCGCTGTCACTTAAGGACAATCCGTGGCACGTCTCCGCCCCCGATAACAAGGTCAGCACGTGGGCGGAATTCCTCCTGCCCACTTCGGCCAAACCACTCGCCTTCTACGATCATCCATTCTTCGGTCGCTGGCCGGCCATCACCCGCAACCAGTTCGGATCGGGCACGCTCACCTATGAAGGAACCGCGCTTTCCGACGGACTCCAGCAGGCCATTGTTCTTGATGTTCTTCGCGAATCCGGCCTCACTAGCTCCGACCAGGACCTTCCAGGACCTGTGCGAGTCAAGCACGGTATCAATCGAGCGGGCAAACGGATCCACTACTATCTGAACTACTCGGGTGCGCCTGCTAACTTCACATACGCCTACGCTGCGAGCCGCGATCTGGTCACCGGTCACGCCGTTGGTCGGGGTAGCAGTGTTGGCCTTGCCCCTTGGGACCTAGCCATACTGGAAGAGGACAAATAGAGAATCAAGACCCTAAACCATTGCTGCGCTTGTTGTGGTTTTATGAAGAAATTTGCGAGGTAGCCCTGGCTGTTGTAACCACCATAGCGCTCCGAGAATGAGCGAGGATGGGAGCAAATAAATGCCCGGGTCTAAGGGTGAGCACTTAGACCCGGGCGTGCTGCTCCGGTGTGTGAGCGAACCGTAGAGGGGAACCTGGCGAGCCAACTGGGCCAGTCTGGCCAGGGAGCGGACCACTCACCCTCGATCATTTGTCGCGTGCCGATTGGGCAAGCGCGAGGTTCGCGTTTTCGGAACAGCGATCTAGCTACCGGATTACTACTTCTTCTGTGTTTCGCGAATGTAGGAAACGACCATCTTCACCTGGTCTGGGGTAATGCCCTTGGTCTCGAACGCGTGGGACGCTTTCTTGTCCTTGCCGCCGTTGGCGATCATGTCGGTCAGATCGGCGTCGGAGGCTTTCTTTGCATCGTCGGATACCAGGCTGGGAATCTTGGCCGCAGGTTTCCCAGCGAGATCCGCACCATGACACATAGCGCACTTCGTCTTATAAATGGTCGCGCCATCATCGGCGGCCCAGGAGAGGTTCGGCAGAATCAGGAATAGGGCCACAGCGATCATCGCGATCAGGATTACGAGCTTCGACATCTTCATGATTGCTTTTCCTTTCAAGACTTTTAGTTGTCCTGCCTCGTCTTCCGCGCTGAAGCAGGTGAATCTCGCGGACGAGTTTCGGGACTCGATAAGAACGTACTAATTCGTCATGCAGTTTCCACGGAAGAGGGGTAGTTGGTCAGTGATTGCAGTCACTGACGGTCGTGATTGGAGCGCGGCCCTAAGTCGATGTGGCACAGGCAGATCGTGTGAAAAGACTCGCGGCCCGCGCCATATGCCGCACTGGAAAAGGTCCGGCAGCTTTGTTGCGTTCCGCCTCAGATGCAACTCGATGAAAACACACCGATTGTGACCCAGAGGCCGGGTTCGATCTTTGGCAAACGGTTTGCGATTCCATAGTTGCGATTTACGCACGAGGTATTTGTCTTGGAATCCACGCTCATGGTAATCGGCCTGAACCATCGCACGGCTCCGCTGGCCATGAGAGAACGTTTCTGGATCAGCGAAAACCGGCGCTACGAAGTACTGAACCAGCTGAAAAATGCGGAAGGCATTGAAGAGATTGTCGTTCTCTCGACCTGCTGCCGCACAGAGTTCTTGGTATGGGCCAGCGAACCCACGCTGGCGGCAAATTCTATCCTTCAGTTTCTAGGCACCGAGCACGGATTAAAGCTGAGCGAGTGGGAACACTTCTACCGCCTGCTCGATGAATGCGCGTTGGTGCAGATCTTCCGAGTTACATCAGGACTCGATTCCCTGGTCTTAGGAGAGCCGCAGATTGTGACGCAGGTGAAAGCGGCCTGGGATCAAGCTCGAACGGTGGGCGCGGCGGGGCATTTTTTGAATGCCACCCTGGAAAACGCCCTGAGTGTTTCCAGCCAGGTGCGAAACGATACCGCGGTCGGCAGCCTTTCGGTGTCGATTCCGGCGGCAGCGTTGGACCTGGCTCGGGATATTTTCGGGTCGCTGGAAGGCCGAAAAGTTTTGCTGCTGGGCGCCGGGGAGATGAGCGAAGAATCGGCTCGCCAGATGGTCGAAAACGGAGCGGGATCCGTCATCGTGATTGACCAGTCCGCGACGCGCGCGACCGAACTGGCGGAGAAGTTAGGCGGAACCGCGGCTACGCTGGCTGATCGCTGGAAGTGCATGCTGCGCGCAGACATCGTAATCAGTGCCACGGGGTGCCCGCACGTAGTGTTGACTCGCGAGGAAGCGGAAAGAATCGCCATCGAGCGCAACCGCGTCGCGCTGGTGATTTTAGATATCGGGATGCCTCGCGATGTTGAGCCGGACGTTCGCAGAGTTGACGGAATTCTGCTCTACGACCTGGAAGGGCTGGAGCGCGCGGTCCGAAGCACAGTCGGGGAACGCACCGCTGCGGCCGCGGAAGCGGAAAGAATTGTAGTAACGGAGGCGCAAGCCTTTCGTAGCAGATTGCAGGCGGAGAATGTGGTGCCGACCATTGTGGCGTTGCGGCATCGCCTCGACCAAATTTGCCGGCAAGAACTGGAGTCCTTTATCGAAGAGCGCGGGCCGTTTACCCGGGAGCAGGATCAGTCACTACACGCAATCACAGCACAAGTCATACAGAAGATTGCCAGCTCCCTGGCTCGCGAGCTCAAGGAACTTCCAGTGAAGGAGGAACAGGAACAGATGACCGCAGCGGTCACGCGCCTGTTCCACCTGGAACCGCCGAAACAGGCGCTTGCCGGCGCCACATTGGAGAAACAAAATGAACGAAGCAAAGACCACGCAATCGCAATCAACTACTGATCCGGTCAGCGCAGGACTCTGGACCGGGAAGCAGGCCTATCTGCTTGCGGCATTCTGCTTGCTGCTCGGCGTGGCGCTGGGGTACCTTTTCCGCGGCTCGGCGTCGGTGGGCGCAGCGCAGGCGGCCGCGTCCGCGACGACCCAGCAGGGAAGCGTTCCCCAGCAACAGCCTGACCCGAATGCGCAAGCCATGCTGGCACAGGCCGCGGCTCCTTTACTCGAAGCCGTGAACACGAATCCCAAAGACTTTGACTCGCTGGTGAAGCTCGGAAATCTGTATTACGACGGACAGCAGTTCCCGAGCGCAATTCAGTACTACGAGCGGGCGCTGGCGATTCATCCCGACAATCCGGATGTTCGCACCGACATGGGAACGGCGTACTGGTACACGGGGAATGCCGAAAAGGCTCTGGCCGCGATGGAGATATCACTGAAATATCGTCCCGGACATCCGCAGACACTTTTTAACCTGGGTTGGGTCCGCTGGCAAGGCAAGCGAGATCCCAAGGGAGCGATTGAGGCCTGGCAGCAATTGCTCAAGGCGAATCCAGATTATCCGCAAAAGCAGCAGGTTGAGCAGTACATCGCCAAGGCGAAAGAGCACGCCTCGCGCGGCTAGGATTTTCGAAACTGGCGCTCCTTCATAACCACTCATATCGCGCCGCGGGGCTTCCCACAAGGAAGCCCTTTTTTCATTTTCTTTGAGTTACATGAACGGATACCGCCTTTACAAATTTCGACGAATCAATATGGCAGTTGACAATGTCTGCGCGTATCCTTGAGGCGTCCCAGTTTTGAGTCTGCCAGGGCGGACTTGGCCTGGCTCTAAGTTGCAGTGAGATGCGCTAAGTTAAGTGAGATGAGTTATGGGTGCGTTTATTTTGACGCGCCCCCCTCAGGAACCGCTACCGGAGGAACTTATGATGCCACTTTCTTCTGCTCGCACGCCTTCTCTTTCTCGTCTTCCCATCATCCTGATCATCCTCCTAGTAGGTCTCGGTATCACAACAGGCTGCGGCTCTTCCGGCGCTTCCTCGACTGGAGGAGGCCAGCAGCTCAGGGGGAACACCGCCGTTGCTTTGGTCCTGTCGAGCACCGCGAATGATCAACTATCTCAGTTCAACCTCGACATCCAGAGTCTTACTTTGACCAGCCAGTCGGGGAGCACGGTGCCCCTGTTGGCGGGCGATTGGCAGGCCGAGTACATGCATTTGAACGGAGGCATCGAGCCCGTGGCTGCAATAACGATCCCTCAAGGCATCTATGTGACCGCGACCGCAGGCATTGGAGGCGCCGACTTTACTTGCCTCACGGTCATGCCCCCAGGGTCCGATTCCCCGGGCAGCCTTGACGAAAGTACGTATGCGTACGGCTACACTCCGAGTTCTAATGTGACAGTGACTCTGCCGTCGCCGATTACGATCACCGGCGATAGTATGGGGCTGTCTCTCGAGCTGCTGGTCGCGCAATCGGCGAGCTACCCAAGTAATTGTTACCCCAGTGGCCTCTCGCAATTTGCGATCACTCCAACCTTCAATCTCACTCCCTGGTCTTTTGCAGCGCAACCGACGAGTCCCGCGAACGGCAAGATCACCGAGTTCGAGGGGCAGGTCAGTGCGCTGGGTACGACAGGCGGCGGTCTTACTTTGTCTCTATCGGATTCGCGCGGACGACCACGAACGGTTTCCGTCAGTTCCAACAGCAATACTGTTTATCAAGGAATCAGCAATTTCTCCGCGCTGCAGGTGGGAACGTTCGTCGATATGGACGGAGCAGTTCAGCCAGACGGTTCTCTACTCGCCACACGCATTGCGGTTTACGATCCGGACGCGCTGAATGTAATGATTGGGCCGCTCCTGCAACTGCCCATTTCCGTGACGGACTTCTACAGTTTTCCAACCGAGCAACAAGGACAAACCTATTCCGTCTTGGGACAATCGCTAGGCGTTTACTCGTACTCGGGCAGCACCTTGTTTCAGATTTCCGGTCAGATGAGCAACGTGGCGAGCCTTCCCTTCGTTGCCAGTTTTGACGCTTCCAACCTGGTTCCGGGCCAAAATGTTGCCATATTTTCGCAGCAGATTACCGATTACTACGGCGGCGACCATACGCCCGCGACCACGATGACGCTAATGCCGCAGACGATTAACGCTACGATTGTCGCGTCGTCTACTGCCGGCAGTTTTACTCACTATACGGTGTCCCTGGCGTCCAATGACCTGTTTCCCACGCTGGCGGTGCAACCGGGGCAGGCTTCGCTTCTGAATAATCCCAACGTGGTGGAAGTCTACACTGATAGCAATACGCAACTGCTGAGCACCATGGCCCTCGCGCCAGGCAGCACGCTGCGCTTCTACGGGCTGGTGTTCAACGACAACGGCACGCTTCGGATGGACTGCGGCCAGGTGAACGACGGCGTGTCTTTCTCGCAGGCGAACTCAGGAAAGCAATTGGAAACCGGGAAGACCCAGTTCACGGCCCGTGAAGGTGCTCGTGGAATGCAACCCACGATCAGCGTGGTAACGCGCTCGCACTAGGCTCAAGCAAATACTGAGTTGAAAGCGGACCGGCACCTAGCTGGACGTGTTCTCGGAGGGAATCGACTCAGGCGCTGCTTCCTCATCGCCGACAGGGACGAGTTCGAACTTCTTGAGCTTGTAGCGCAAGGCGTCGCGGCTGATGTCGAGTAGGCGTGCGGCGTGGGTCTGGTTACCGTTGGCTTGCCGCATGGCGAGTTCCACCATGGCGCGCTCCACTTCTTCCAAAGACGTTCCTTCCTCCGGAATGTAGAGCCGCGGAAGAACGCGGCCATTGGGAAGTTGCTTGCCTGCACCATCGGCAGGGGTGCTGCTGTGTTCGAAGGCAGTCAACCCACTGCGCGCCGCTTCTCCTACAGCGAACGGCATGTAGACCGGCCGCAGAATAAACTCGTCTTCCAGAATCATGGCGCGCTCGATCGAATTCTTCAACTCGCGGACGTTGCCCGGCCAATTATGAGCCAGCAGCAGGCGTCTCGTCTCAGGGCTGATGCCGCGGATCGCTTTCTTGAACTTGCGGTTGTACCAGTCAATAAAGAAGTCGACCAACGGTAGGATGTCTTCCGAGCGCTCGCGCAATGGCGGAATGAAGATCGCAATAATCGCGAGCCGGTAGTAAAGATCCTGCCGAAAATGACCCTCGCGTACGGCTTTCTCCAAGTCGCGGTTCGACGCGGCGATCACACGTACATCCACCTGCATGTCTCGCACGCCACCGACACGACGGATCACCTGATCCTCGAGGACGCGCAGCAGTTTAGCCTGCAGCAGTGGGGAGAGTTCTCCGATTTCATCCAGGAAAAGGGTGCCGCCGTTGGCTGTTTCGAACAGGCCTTTCTTCATCGCCTTAGCGTCGGTGAAGGCGCCACGCTCGTGGCCGAACAGTTCGGCTTCCATCAAGGTTTCGGGAATAGCGGAACAGTTGATCGCTACGAAAGGGCCATTCTCGCGGGTGCTCTCGTAGTGAATCGTCTTGGCAATGAGATCCTTGCCCGTGCCGCTTTCGCCCTGGATCAGAATCGTGGTGGCTTCGCTGGCAGCAACTTTCTGCACGAAGCTCATCAGCTCCGTGGTCTTCGGGGAAACTGCGACCACCTCGTGATACCCCGTATGTCGCCGTACTTCGCCGCGCAGAGACTTGACCTCGGTGCGAAGTCTGGAAGCCTCAAGCGCGTTCTGGATCGTGACGCGGAGTTCCTCGAAGTCCAGGGGCTTGCCGATAAAGTCGTAAGCGCCCAGCTTGAGTGCGGTTTTTACGTCGTCCAATTGGGGATCGGCCGTGATCATGATCACCGCCGGCGCTTCAGGAGCTTTCTTGATTTGTTCGAGAACCTGAATGCCGTTCAAGTCCGGCATTCGTACGTCGAGCAGTACCAGATCCGGAGACTCCTGCTGGGCCAGGCGTAGCCCCGGTTCGCCAGCAACCGCTTCGACGACGTTGTAGCCCCACTCCTCGCACTTCTGACGTAACGACCAGCGCACCAGGCGCTCATCGTCGATGATCAGGATCTTCTCCGCAGGCATGCCTGTTTAGCTTACTACGGAAGGACGGAGGAGGGCATCTATAGGGCAAATCAGGATCCCCTGGATTTGAGCGCAGAAGTCGAGAAGGATGTGATGGCGATCTATCGCCAATCAGACTGATCCAGGTCGGATGGAACCCGCGCGTTCCTGCCATTTCGTCCCTCCGCGACCTTGACTGGCAAGGTGTGGAGAGTTGCTCCTAGGGATTTCCCTAGTGGCGAGAAGTTGCGCATTTGTCCTATCAATAGGTTGGTTCTTTCGGTAGCGCAGACCTTCGATCTCTCATAGTTGTTCGGCTGCAGCCACGTTTTTACAGTCAGGAAAGACGAGGGAGTAAACCGTCATGAAGCTTGCCAAGCTAGCCGTGTTCTCCGTTGTTTTGTTGGTGGGAGTCGCCGCGTGGGCCCAGGACTTTTATCGAGCAGAAGTGACTGCCGATTACTCGTACGCCCGCTTTTACCCGGTCGCTCATGGCACCCAGAGCCTGAGCCTGAACGGCGGCGGTGGCGCGGCGGTCGTCTACTTCAACGATTACTTTGGAATCAAAATGGATCTCCAAGGCTATGGCAGCAACACGATTACGTGGACAAACCCGACGGGTGGAGTTTTCAAGGCGCAAGGCAATCTGTTTACGTACATGTTCGGCCCACAGGTGAAGGTCCGGGCGCCAAAATTTGAGCCGTTCGTGCACGTGCTGCTGGGCGGGGCGCACAGCAATGTGTACGCCAACCTGACAAAAGCCTGCCAGAACTCATGCCTTACGTCCGCATCCCCTGCAGGAAATGCTTTCGCCATGGCTATCGGCGGCGGCTTTGACATTCCCGTCAATAAATCCTTCGAGGTTCGCCCGGTGGAGATCGATTACCTGATGACGCGCTTTACCAACCAGTTCAACAACTCGTCGCAGAACAACTTCCGGTATTCGGGCGGTGTCAGTTTCAGGTTCGGACCCAGCGACAAATGAGCCGTTCTTTGGCGCACAGGTCAACAGGCAGGGGAACAGATGCGGCCCGCCCCAACGCGCCGCAGCTGCTCTCGGGTGGCGGAGTCACCCTACCCCAAACGCTCCGCCACCTGTCCGGGTCAATAAGCTATATCGGGGTTTGTCGACAATTACACTTCGTCGGGTGCTTGCAGGGTCGGGCGCTTGCCGGGAATGAAAGCGCATACCCTATCCACCTGATGGACAAACAAATGGGAGAAAAGGATAACAGCGTGAAAGGTCTGGCCGAATGTCTTGCGAGTCTTGCCACTCTGAAAACCAGAGCGAATCTAACCGAGATGTAGCCATTCATTTTGCTGGACTCAAGGGTCGGGACAATCCCATCGTGTGGGGCTTTCCAAAGCTTCCGGTCTGTTTGAATGGTGGCTTCACGGAATTTGTAGTCCCCGAAGTAGAGTTACGACGGCGGGTTGAGGGCGATGCGACGCAGTGCCTCTCACCCAGGTCCGACTGTGGTGCGCTGGCAGTTGGCGGCATTATTGAAGCTGCGTAATCCCGTATCAGAGTCAAAGAATTGCGGTCCATAGGCCGTCCTTAGGATTCTTGCCATGTCTTGCAGACTGTGCGCATCCGAAAACCAGGGCCGGTTTCCCACCGAGATCGCCTTCCATCTGTCCGGCCCATGCACGCCTCATATTTTCTTATTTCCGAGAGTCGTGGTCTGTCTGGATTGTGGTTTCACGGAATTCTCAATTCCTGAAACCGACTTACAGCGGCTCGAGGAAAGCGATCTGGCTGGATCGTAACTTGCCGCTCGAGATTGGGGATATTCCGCAAATCATTACGGGCAAACGATTCGAACCGATTTTCAGCATTAAGGTGCATAACGAGTAAAGACGAGGTCGCTCCCTTTAACCTTCTCGTGGCAGGGGACGCAGCTTTTCATAAACGCCGCGTGGCCAGGTTTGTCGTCTTTGAAGTGAGCGAACTCCAGCCGAAGCAGAGCGGTTTCTCGCCAACCGGAGTCCACAGATGTACACCCATTGGAACTCGGTGAACTACGGGCTCAGCAGGAATCCGTGGGAGGTCGTGTAGACACTGTCTTGATAATAGCCAGTAATCTCCCCAGTAGAGTTGATGCTGAACGGAAAGGTGAAGTTGACGCTTGAGGAACCGAAGGTGGCAAAAGAGCCATCCGGATTTCGTACGAAGCCGCGACTGTTGCCACGCCGGTCAATGTAGAAGCCAGTAATCGTTCCCGCATCGTTGATGCAGAAGGGAACTACAGCGGTCGAGTTTTCCGGCGCGAAGAGAGTGATGGTGCCGTCAGGCGCGCGCAAAAATCCAATCGGGCTGTTGAGGGGACCGTAGCTACCCGTAACCTCGCCGGCGGAGTTGATGCTCGCCGGCTGAATACTCTGACTGGACTGAACGAGGAAAGTGGTGATGGTGCCGTCTGCAGCCCGCACGAAGCCGCGGTACAACTGGGAGGAGTCCAGGTAATAGCCCGTGATCTCTCCGGCCGTATTGATGCTGGTGGGCCGGGTAGAGGTCGAACCCACTGGATCGAAACTGGTAATGGTGCCATTCGCGTCCCGCACGAAGCCGTGAATCGTTCTCTTCGCGTTGTAATAGCCGGTAACCATGCCGACCGAGTTTATGCTTTGAGGCGTGGTTCCGGTCGAGCCCGGCACGTCGAAGGTGATGAACGATCCGTCCGCGGCGCGCACGTAGCCGTGAGACCCGACTCCTTCACCGAAGTATCCCGTAATCCATCCCGCAGAATTGATGCTCCAGGCATAGGTGTAACTCGCGCCCGGCACATCGATCACCGTGAAGCTGCCGTCCGGTGCCCGCAAAAAGCCGTGAAGGGCGCTTCCATCCGAGTAGTATCCCGTAACCGCGCCGCCGGCATTGATGCTAAGAGGAATGGTCTGGCGGGAGCCGGGAGGGTCGAAGCTGGTAATGGTAGCCTGCTCCGCGAGCGCGCAGAGACTCAGCAGCATGCACTGGGCTAAGCACAGGGCTAATTGTTTCCGAGTCGTTAGCAGAGACAGACGGGTTAGAGCAGATCGATTGGCGCTCATCGCGACTCCTTAATGGAATCCAAAACTGCGGGGTATACGATGCGCTTTTCTCACCAAAGGTAGGCTCTAGACCGGTGTTTAACGGGCCGGAGCAATCACAATCTACGCAGGGCTTCAGACATTCAGAGCCAGGTGAATTCTGAGGGCTGCACGGGTGCAGCCGATTTACTTCACCGATGGCAAAGTCAGGGCGAACACGGTGCCGTGACCGTCGGTACCGCCGCCTGCGGTTGTGCCGTAGAGCACATTGTTGCTGAGGAGCAAGCGTGAGTAGGGCCAGGCGCCATCGGAATAATTGAAGTTATAGAGGACTGTCTCGGACCACTGCCCTCCTGACGGGGACAATTCGAATACGACACCGTACCCGTTCGCGCCTCCGATGAAGGTCGTGCCGTAGAGATTGCCGTTCGCGTCTCGAATCAACGCGCCGTAGGGGATCCGGCCGTCCGCGCAATAGGGAGACGAACAGAAGCTATGGAGCACGCT
This sequence comes from uncultured Acidobacteriaceae bacterium, assembly GCA_963788555.1. GTDB lineage: Bacteria > Acidobacteriota > Terriglobia > Terriglobales > Acidobacteriaceae > Sulfotelmatobacter. The sequence continues at coordinate 642,185 of CAWBHM010000011.1, forward strand.
CTCGGTACCGTCAGCGGCTACCTGAAATACTGTTCCGTCACCGACAGCACCGCCATAATATGTCGTGCCATAGAGACCATCCGGCCCGCCAAGTAAGCCGGCGTAAGGGTATGCTCCGTCGGTTCCTCCGGCGAAGCTGTGGAGCACGGTTTCGTTTCCCGCTGCCGTCACCCGAAAAACAGTGCCGTTTCCAGAAGCGCCGTTCCAGTACGTTGTGCCGTAGAGATTGCCCTGATGGTCAATCCCTACGCCGCCATAGGGCATGGATCCGTCAGTCAAGTCCGCCTGGAAGGTGTGGAGTATGCTCTCGGTGCCGTCTGGCGCGATCTTGAAGACAGTGCCGGTTCCTGCATCGCAGCAGTTGCCGCCAAACTCGGTTGTGCCGTAGGCATTGCCCTGTGCGTCGAAAACCAAAGATTCAAAATCGGGGTTGGCTCCGTCCGGGGTTCCGCCAAAGCTGTGGACCACCGAGAAACTCCATCCTGTCACCGAGGGCGTGAGTTTGAAGACGGTGCCGCAGCCGAGTCCGTATCCAAAGTTGTAATTGCAGATCGAGTTCTGTGTGCCGCCCCAGCTGGCGGTGCCGTAGAGATTTCCCTGCGCGTCCTTCGCCAAAGTGCCGAATGGAGCGTTGCCGTCTGGCCCTCCGGTAAAGCCGTAAAGGAGTTGAAAGGTCCAGCCAGCCTTCGACTGCTTCAATTCGAAGACGGTGCCGCAGCCAGTTCCGTAGCCGATGTTGGTATTGCAGTTGGAGCCCTGAATACCGCCCCAGCCAGCGGTGCCGTACAGATTGCGCCCGACTTTGACCAAGCCGCTCAGCGGGGCAGCGCCGTCCCCACTTCCGGTGAAGTTATAGAGTGTGGTCAGAGTTTGTGCGTCGGACACCTGGGCAAAAATGATTACTAGCCCGAGAAGAGTAGTTACGACAGCCCGCTTTGATCGAACACTGTCTGAGTGAAGCATCGGGTGCAGCATAGTGGCTGGAATCTCCTCCCTGACGGCACAAACGGGAAAAGCTTACCATCATTCCAACACCTCACCCAGAGTGAAAGAATTTGCAGCGGAGCGTGCTCTTTCGTGCGAAGTACTGGACGCAATCACAATAGCGCTTGTTGACTATGTGAGAGGCTCCGAGCGCCTTCTCAGTGGGAGCTCCCTGAGACTCAGATTCCTAAGACTCAGAGACGGGCGCTGCCGCTCTTTGCAATGGCAGCACCACCGCGAACGTCGTGCCTTTCCCGAGAGCGCTTGATACATCGATGCGGCCCTGGTGGTCTTCGACAATGCGGCGCGCTAAGGACAAGCCCAGACCGGTGCCGTCCCCTTTGGTGGTGTAGAACGGCCGGAAGATGTTCGGCAGAAGATCGGCGGGGATGCCGCGCCCGTTGTCGGTCACGTCAACCACGGCAGTCTTCCCTTCTTGTTTCACCGTGACTGTGATCTTGCCGTTGTGGTCGATCGCCTGTAAGGCATTCAGCAGCAGATTGAGCAGCACTTGGTGAATCTGGTCGCCATCGTGCTCGATTTCGGGGAGTGAAGGATCCTTCTGCAATGAGATCTCAATGGATTTTGCCAGAGCCTGCTGGCGTCCCAACATCACCGCGTGTTCCACAGTAGTGTTGAGATCGCTCTTGCGAACTTTAGGGGGATGTGGCCGGGCGGTCTGCAGCAAGTCGGTAACGATGTGGTTGATGCGGGCGATTTCCTGACGAACATCTTTCACCACACTGCGTGCGGGACTCGTGGAAGGCAGGTCGCGGCCAATGATCTCGATGACGCCCGCAATTCCCGCCAGCGGGTTGCGGATTTCGTGGGCGAGTCCGGTGGCCATTTCTCCGAGAGTTGCCAGGTGCTCGGCGCGCGACATCTGCGTGCGGTGCAAGCGTTCGATTTCGTTCCGGCTCTCGCGGAGTTGCACAACCATCTGATTGAAGTTCCGGCCCAGGTCGCCGATCTCGTCGTTGCGGTGGGCAAAACTTACGGCGACACTGAGATCGCCGCCGCCGAGCTGCGCAATTTTCTGCTGCAGTTCGACCATAGGCCGCTGCACCGTGTACGTCAGCACGACGAGGAGAGCACCGCAAATGGCGACAGCACCCGCGCCCGCCACTAACAGGACCATGTGCCGCTCGGGATCGCGCCACGAGAGTGTGGCCAGCAAGAACAACAGCATTCCGCCCAGCAGAACCAGAGCGATCGGAACCAGCGCCTTGATCTCCCAGTTAATGCGAAGCCAGGGCAGTTCGGGATCCTCCAGCTTTGTTCCCGCTGGTGTGGAATCGTCGACAACCCGGCCGGTTGCTAGGGGCTCCGTCGGCAACCCCGCACTCGAATAGGCCGTACTAAAAAAGGCCGCGTGCGAGCGTGGGGATGCACCCATACGAACTTCTTCCGCCGGAATGTCTGGATCCATTTTTTCGTTCATAGTCTCAGGCATAAGCATGTAATCCGGGCAACAAGTAAGTGACGCCGAAGAAGGTGAACATGACTACCGCAAAGCCCAACACCGCGAAATAGGCTGCAACTCGCCCACGCATCCCGCGGGTGATGCGCATGTGCAGATAGCCGGCATAAACCAGCCAAGTAATCGCCGCCCACGTCTCCTTGGGGTCCCAATTCCAGTAGGAACCCCAGGCGCGGTTGGCCCAGTAGGCGCCGGCGGCGATCATCAGGGTGAGCAGGGGGAAGGCAATGCAAATCGTTTTGTAGGTGATGCGGTCGAGCGCATTGGCGTCCGGCAGAAGCCTCTCCAGGTCCGCACGCCGCCACAGCAGAAGGAGGTAAAGCAAGTTGGCGAAGATTCCTCCAACCAGCGCCGAGAGAATAAACGGGCTCGCCGCCAGGCTCGTTGCGTAAAGCCCTTCAGCGTCGAGCGAAGGATATTGTCCGTTTCTTACTCGCACGAGGAAAAAGACGAGAGCGAGGGCTTGCAGCAGGATACTGATAAAAACTGCCCTGTCAGCGAGCGCCAGCAAGCTCTCATTCTTCTTCACGCGCGACGCAATGTAGAGCACCAGCGGCGCGAGCACCGCAGCGAATACCAGCAGCATGAGCCAACCGAGGTCCGGGATCGTGACGAAGAGCCGCACGCCGCGCGAGACGAAAACTTCCGCCTTGTTCTCTGCATCCCAGGCGATCACGTTGAAGCCGCCCCACTTTTCGAACCGTGTCAGGACCGACGCATAGACTCCAACGGTAAATGCGCTCGTCGCTGCCAGAAATAACTCCGTCTTCACTTTGTCCTGAATGAGGAACATCATGGCCAGGGCAAAGCTCAGCGCACACGCCGCATACGCCAGCATGGCGAGGGTGACGTGGACGTGCAGCCAAGTGGATTGTAGAGCCGGAACCAGCGGCCGTACTTCGCTGGGTAAAAGCTGCATCAGGATCACGCCGACAATCGCCACGGGCATGGTTACCGTGCCAATGACTTTCACGCCATACCGTTTTTCAGCGATCAGCGTAAGCGCAGCCAGCGTCCACACAAAGCTCAGCAGCATTTCATAGATGCTGGCGAATGGCGGATGACCCGCCTCATACCAGCGATGCGCGACCGCGCCGGTGTTGGCTAGAAGGCCAGCCCAGGTCATCAGGGAAGCAAACTTGATATAAGCTTCGGTTCCCGTCACTCCAAAGCCGAGATACAAGGCCCCTGCGCCAGCGTAGAAAACCAGCGCCGCATACAGCAGGTTGGCTTCACTTAAAATGTTTCCGCTCTTGACCACATTCAGAAAAGCAATGAACAGCAGGAACGCTATTCCCAACCCCACCATCACGACCATCGTGGTACCGGTCGCAGGATGCTGTTCAACTTTTGCGGGTGCCATACTTTTCCTCCGTTGCCGGACTCACCTTCCGGCGATTGATGTTCCTGAAATTGATTGGGCCGCCTGGGCAGAGGCCACGAGTTCCGGTTTCAATTCCTTCTGAATCTGTTCCACCACATTCTTGAACTTCAGCTCAAAGGCGTCGCGATTGCGGTTTGCAGTGCCTCCAACCCATAGGGCCACTCGACCGCGCGCATCGACCACGGGAACGACCCAGAAGCGCATGTGGACCACGTAGAAGACGAACGTCAGACCGACCGCAATCAGCACTACGCCCGCCCACACTGCCCATTGGCCGGGCTCGTGCGAGACCTGCAGCCCCGTGTAGACCTCCGTCTTCAGATCTTTGGGGTCGAAAGCGTAAGGGGAGGACGCGTTCTCGTCGATGCCCGGCATCTCCGGCAGCCAGACGTTGACGCTGCTGTTCGCTTTCTTCGAAGTCACGATCATGTGGACGGCTGGGTTCACGACGTCTTTGCTTCGTGCATAAACCCGGCCGTCCTGTACGACAAAGTCGGGGATGAACTCCACCAGTTGCACGCTGGTGTCGGCATCGAGTGCCAAGGGTTGATTCATCGCCAAGGAAATCTCGCGCGCGCTACCCGGGGTACCGTTGGCTGGAGTCGCGGTCAAAATCAGTCGGTCAAGCTTCCCGGTGCGGCCATAGCTTGCCTGATAGAAACGCAGTCCGTGATAAACAAGTGGATCGTTGACTACGATCTCTTTCCGCGAGACCTCGCGCCTTCATCGACGACTGCCAGCTTCGACCACCAGCGCTTTGGGTGATCCATCGGCGTATGTCTCTTCGCCCGTTCCGTCGCAGCGGATCGAGAACGGAATGGTCCGCATCGATCCGTTCTTCATTTCGACCTGATTGCTGGCAGAGCCCGGACTCAACATCAGGAAGCCGCGCCACCCGTAGAGCGAGTCCACGATGAAGCCGAAGAAAATCAGCAGCAGGCTGGCATGAACGATGTAGACCGCCATCTCGGAGATGCGACTGCGCTCCGAGAACAACGAGAAGCTGTCGGTGCGCACGATGCGTTCCGTCTTCAGTCCCATGTGCCGGAAGGCTCGCTCCGCCGCGCTCAATCCTTGCTCTTCATCGGCGACGGGAATCTGCGCCTGGGTCGGAAGAGCCTTCCGAAAGCCTTCGTCGGGACTCTTATAAGGACGCGCATAGAACCGCCACGCGTTCGGGAAGCGTTGTACGGACGCTGCAATGATGCTGAGGCTGACCAGAATCATCAGCGCGATAAACCAGCGCGTGTGGAATACATCCGTCAGGCCAGTGACGTCGAGAAAGCGCAACATGGCTGGCGAGTAGGCGCGCTGCATGTCGTCCGAGTCGGTCATCGGACGCTGCAAGATCACCGTGCCAGCCGCCGAAAAGATGACGACCAGAATAATGAGAATGACGCCGGTCTTGATGGAACTGAGCGTCTGCCAGATTTTGCGGGACGCGGAGCGAAGTGACAGGGCCATAACGTTTCTCTTCCTCGCAGGAAGCAATGCACGTTCTGCGCCAACATTCGCATAATCCGTCAAGTGCTTCGTGCTCAAGGGTTTGAGGCCGCCGCTCGACTACCTCAAAGGGACACGAATGAGCCATAACACTCATTAGGTCAGCTCTCGAAAGAGAATTCCCCCATTGCTGTAAGTGTGTGATTTCAATCACAAAGAGCCGGAAATAAGACGAAAATGGAGCATTCGTTTGGACTCGGATGAACGTGCGTGATTTCACCGAGCGGGTGTGGCAGAAAGCCCATTCAGGAACAACGGATTTCGCTACGCAAAGATTTCGAGATGCTCGACGCCGCTCGGGAAGCCGATTTGTTGCAATAATTTACAGTTCAATCAAAAATCTGCAGTTGTCGACATCGGGAAGGCGAGGTTCGTGCACATGCATCGGTTGGCAATGCTCCCGACGTCTACAAATCGCTTCGCTTCGTGCAGATCAAGACGGATTGGTCGGTCCCTCCCCCATTTTCTTCAATTACTGGCCCTCTTGCTTGTGATTCGAGCGATGCCCGCGTGGGCCAAAGAACATCCGGTGCCGCTCGACAAGAATGTCGACTCGGCAAAATGTCTCGAGTGCCATGAGGACAAGACAAAAGGGAAGGCCGTTCACTCCGCGATCGCCACGGGATGTTTGAGCTGTCACGAAGTACGAGTCAATAAAGACATCACTCGCATCAAGCTGATCACCTCGACTCCCCAGGCGCTGTGCCTGAGCTGCCACTCCGAGAAAGACTCCGCCACTCTGAAAGGGACAGTGCATCCTCCGGCGGTGCGCGACTGCATCAAGTGCCACGATCCGCACACCAGCGACAACAAGAATCAGTTGCTGAAAGCCGAGTCCGGAGACAAGGATCAGAATCTCTGCCTCACTTGTCACAAGCAGGGACTCAATGTCCCCGAAAAAGGTAGCCGCCACGCCGCGCTCGACATGGGATGCGACACTTGCCACACGACCCATAAGACCGGAGAAGTCGGCAAGGCCGAGTTTGATTTCCATCTGACCAAGGCAGCCCCGGCGCTATGCCTCGATTGTCACGATGCCAAGGATGCGAGCCTGCAGAAGGCGCATCACGATCAGCCTTTCGCAGCTGCGGATTGCACCAGCTGCCATGATCCGCACCAGTCCGATGTGCCCAAGCTGATGCGGCAGTTCCTGCATCCGCCGTTTGCCGACAAGTCGTGCGACACCTGCCATGCCCCGGCCAAGGACGGCAAAGTCGTACTCACGCAGGCCGACGCGAAGTCGCTCTGCGTGACCTGCCACGACGAAAAAGCCGAAGCAGATTGAGAACGCGAAAGTGCCGCATCCGGGAGCCGCCGGAGACTGCACCGATTGCCACAATCCGCATGCCAGCCGTCAGCCCGGCCTGCCCAAGACCAACGCGGTCGATATCTGCCTGACCTGCCATACCGATCAGGCCGACCAGGGCAAGAAGCACTTTGTGCATCAGCCCGCGTTCAAGCAGGGATGCGCCACCTGCCACGAGCCGCACGGCGGCGAGAACGATCATCTGCTGCGCGCCAAGAGCGCGAATGCACTCTGTCTGGAGTGCCACGGGCCTGATTCCCAGCCGAAGAAGCTGGAAGCGGAACACGTGCTTACGATTTTCAACGGAAGTGTGAAGCTGCCGGAGGACTATTTCGCCAAGAATAAAGTCGTGGTGCTGCCGTTGAAGTTTGGTCGCGGACATCCGATCGAGGGTCATCCGGTCTCCGATGTGATCGATCCCACGGATGTCACCAAAGTACACGCGAAGATTGATTGCTTGTCGTGCCACCAGCCGCATTCATCGGCGCAGCCTGATCTGCTGGTGAAGGACCAGGTGAACAATCTGGCGTTTTGTTCCAGCTGTCACAAAGATCTGACGCGGAGATAGTTCCATGAGGAAAATGAATACGATGTCGCGAAGCCAGCGCAAGAATGATTCGCAATCGCAAAAGCACTGCTCACGTCTGTTGATTCTGCTGAGCCTGACGCTGCTCGCGCCAGCTGGCGCGTTTGCGGACAAAAAGAAGAAGACGGCCGATGCCGCGCCCAAGAAAGTTCCGGTCATCGACTATTCCAACATCGTGTGGCCGAACCCGCCGGCCATCGCGCGTATTCGCTACCAGGCGTTTTATTCAGCCCAGAAACTCTCGCAGGTCGATACCCCGAACAATAAGAAACAGAAATGGATGGACCGTCTTGCTGGCACGCAGTCGGTCAACGACAGCGGCAAGGTTCTCTTCCAACTGGCGGAGCCTTACGGCATGGCCGTGGATTCCAAGAACAACTTGTATGTGGCCGATCAGAAGGTCGGCGCCATCTTCATCTTCAACACGGAAACGCGCGAAGTGGAGCTGATCAAGAACAAGACCCATGCCCATTTCGACCGCATCATCGGCCTGGCCATGGACGACAATGATCGGCTCTTCGTTTCCGATCCCGGACTGCACCATATCATGGTGTTCGATACGGATCACAAGGCCGAAGACGTGATCACCGAGGGAATGGTGAGTCCCGGGGGGATGGCGCTCGACAAAGAGAACCGCTTGCTCTACGTTGCTGACGTTGAATTGGACCAGGTGTTGGTCTACGACGCAGACAGTTTTAAGCTGCTGCGCAAGATCGGTACTACCGGACATAAGCACGAACTCACAACGCCAGGTGATTTTTCGAAACCCACTGACGTGGCGCTCGATCCGGATGGCAATCTTTACGTCTGCGATACGCTCAACAATCGCATCGAGATCTTCGACGCCGACGGCAAATTCATGAGCACCTTCGGCAAAGCCGGCGACGGTCCGGGATACTTCGCCCGGCCCAAGGGAGTAGCAATCGACTCCGACGGCCACATCTGGGTGGCGGACGGCATGCAGGATCGTGTACAGGTCTTCAATAAAGAAGGGCAGTTGCTCATTAGTTTTGGTGGACACGGCCTGTTGCCGGGACAATTTCAGGGATTAGTTGGTATCACCACCGACAAGAACAACCGCGTCTTCACCTCGGAAATGTATCCCGGCAGAGTGCAACAGTTTCGATATGTGACCGATGCCGAGGCCGAGCAGCTAAAGAAGGAACGGGAAGATCAGCGCGTGAAGAAAGCGGCGGGCAGCAAACAGATCGTTCCCGTAGCTCCGCCAGCGGCGGACGCCAAGCCGCCGCAAAGCAAGTAACCTTTTTGTCATCCTGAGCAACGCGAAGGACCTGTGCAACTGGCCGCGAGTGCATAGATCCTTCGCTTGGCTCAGGATGACAGAAGCACTGGTATGACAAGCTGCCGTGTCGCCCGCCGAGGCGAAAGAAGTCAACAAGCAAGGTTGCTTATCTCCCGCCTCTCTCGCCTAACTGCTGTATTTCGCAACACATCCGATGCGGATCCTTACAGGTGGGGCTTTTGACCAACCGACACTCTGGGGTGGTTCTTTTCCCCCAGTTTCTGAGAAGTTCGCGAAGTCGAGTATGGTTGCGACCTAGAGGCCAACCCATGTTGACTCATGTGCTTAGCGCACAATTTCTATAGATGAAGCAATTCTCACCGTTCGGGTAGTCAGTTGCAATCACAAGGTCGAGGGGCGGTTGCGAAGAGTGCCCAGGCACCAGCGCAACCCACGGCCTAAGCCTCTGGGAGTTCAGTACCAACTAGAAACACATCATTCATGGAGGTCGTGAAATTTTATGAAGAAAGCGATGTTAGTTGTGATGTTCGTACTGGCCGTCGGGGCCTTCGTGGTGGCGCAGAATGCCACATCCACGGTTGACGTCCTCGGCGCGCACAACAATGGCGGCCGCGGTTGCGCAGGCTGTCACCAACCGCATAGCGGATCACGTGGATCCGGCCAAACCGGCACCACCGATTCCGGCAACTATGCTCTGTGGGGACAGGATGCCAGCCCTCTGTATGGCGCGACGATCGCCTTCGGCGATGGCGGGAAATACACCGAAGTTCTGCCGGCCAACCTGACCACGGGCAGCTCTGACGTGGGCGGAATCATGCTTTGCCTCAGCTGCCATGACGGCAACGTCACGGCGAAGAACATGATGGCCAACCAGTCGTATGAACAGAAGATTGGCCTTCTGACCAATACTGCCTACGGCACGCAGCCGATTCCGACGTTGCTCGGCAACGACGGCTCGACGGTCAATAACTACGAGAACGATCACCCAGTGGGCACCAACGCAACGTTGGTTAGCTACGGCGCACCGATGCAGGGCGCCACTAGCGGCGTCGTCTGGGCCAATCCGAACTTCACCGTTACCTCCGGATCGCAGTATGCCACGTTCGTAGCGAACTATGGCTATCCGGCAATCGCACCTGGAAAATGGGGCCCGCAATACGGTATCACCACGGCCGGCACTCCCTATGTGCTGTGCACCACCTGCCACAACCAGCACGTGATGACCGTGTACTCATCGAGCACGATCAGCCCGATCGCGGGAGATGGCGGCGGCAAGTTCTACGCGACCTTCTTCTTCGTCAACGGTCCGTACAACCCGAACGTCGACACAGTTGGCACGAAGGGTCAGCAAGCTCCTTCGACCACTCAGTTCTGCCGTCAGTGCCACTTTGGCGAGTCGAACGAAGCCAACAACACCAACACCATCAAGACGCTCTTCCAGTAATCGAGAGCGATCGTCACACAGGGGAGAGGATTACTCTCCCCTTTTTTATCAGACGTAGTAGCAAGCGAGGCAATTATGAAATACCGACTCTCCATCAGCGGTGATTCCTGGCGATAGCACTCTCGGTCGCATCGGCCCAGGTGGCTTCCCACGCTCCCACGATGACCAATACGGCTTCCGCCCAAACCTCGCCTCTCATGGTGAGCGACAGGCCGGTGGCGCGCGTCAACGGAGCCGTGCTGACCGACCGCGACCTGCTGCGCGAGATGTATGCCATCTTTCCCTACGCGCAACAGCACAATGGTTTCCCCAAAGCGCAGGAAGCAGCCATCCGGCAGGGCGCGCTGGAGATGATCATCTTCGAAGAGTTGGTATACCAGGAAGCGGAACGTCGCAAACTGACGGTTCCCGCCGAAAAGTTGAATCAGGCCGAGGCTGAGTTTCGCAAACAGTTCAACAGCCCCGATCAATACCAGCAGTATCTGCAGACCGAGATGCATAGTTCCGAGCAGAAATTGCGCCAGCAGATACGGCGCTCGTTGCTGATCGAGCAGGTCCTGAAGACCGAAGTAGAACTCAAAGACACGGTCACAGCCGCGGAAATACAGGCCTATTACGTAAAGAATGCGGCCACTTTCAAGCAGCCGGAAACTTTTAGCTTCCAAAGCATCTCCATCGTTCCCCCATTGAAGGACACGCCAGATCAAGCGAAGCAAGCCCGCACCAAGGCCGAAGATGCGCTGAAGCAAGCCAAAGCGACCAAGAGCTATCAGGACTTCGGGGTGCTGGCCGAAAAGATTTCCGAAGACGATTTTCGCGTGAACATGGGCGACCACAAGGTCGTCTCCAGCGACAAGTTGCCGCCGCAGGTGGTCAAGACTCTGCAGGCGATGCAGGCCGGGCAAGTCAGCGGATTGATCCAGATTGAGAGCGCCTATACGATCATTCGCCTGAACGCCCATACGCCGCCGCGTGTGAAACCTCTTTCTGAAGTCAAAGCCGAGTTAAAGACGACTCTGCTGAAGAGCAAATACGAAAAACTGCGTTCGAATCTCGCGAAGCAGTTGAGGGCCAAGGCAAAGATCGAAATGGTGTAAGCGAGACTAAACGACTCTGTCATCCTGAACGAAGTGAAGGATCTGTGCACTCTGCGACAAGTGCATGGGTCCTTCGCTACGCTCAGGATGACAGTGCTGTTTGTGATCTAAATCTTGTTCTCGAAACGCCCGAATCCGTGGCGTTTTCTCATTAGAATCCACCGCGAAAATATTAGCTTTTCCCGATGTTGTGTATTTCAACTCGCGCGCCGGGTGATATGCCGCACCCCCAGGGATTTCTCTCTCAAAAGCGCCTTCCATCAAGCCCGCAACAGTCTTGTTTTCAATGAATTAGAAATTCAAGCGAGTGCCCGTCTTTGGCAACTGTTGTGCCTTCTAGAAGGCTAAGTACGGTGGTTTTCTGAGCCTCTGGCCAGAAGGGTAAGTTGCGGAAATGAAGGTTGCGAAGCGCATCGTCGGACTTGCGGTGCTGGTGACGGCTCAACTCCTGTGTGCCCAGAGCCAACCCCAATCTTCGGCCGGCGAGATTTCCATCGGTGAGAATACAAAGTTGAAGGCCGGAGCCTTGGTCACCTTTGGATATACCGGAGGCTACGGCGACGTCATTCCTTCCGACCATTCCCTCACCTTCGGACTGGACGGCCAACTTTCCGGTTACTATTACAATCCCAACTTCATCTCGTTCAGCGCCACGCCTTACTACAACCAGTCGCGTGCCAACTCTGGCTATCAATCTCTGACCGGTGCTACCGGCATCAATACGAGTGCGAATCTTTTCTCGGGTAGCCACTTTCCCGGTTCCGTCAGCTACCACTACGACCGAAACACGACCGGTACGTTGGGTTTGATTGGACAGCCCAACTTCACCACGGTCGGGAACGACCAGGGATTCGGCATTAACTGGAGCGCCTTGTTCCCCAGCTTGCCCACGCTTACCGTCGGATATTCCCAGGGCGGCGGCAGTGGCACAGTCTATGGAACGAGTGAGCAGACCGCCGCCACCAGCCGGCTCTTCAACGTGCACTCGAATTATCAGATCGCAGGATTTCGCCTGAATGCGTATTACGACCGGAACAGTCTGCACTCCAAATTTCCCGAGTTCCTGTCAGGCCAGCAGGAGTCGATACAAGATTCGAAGGGAAACGATGCCGGCGTCGGCGCACAACACGACCTGCCCCTAAACGGCCAGTTCTTTGTGAACTACAACCGAGCGACGGCCGACAGCAGCTACTTCTCGAATGCAGGCCAGACATCGAATACGTCGAGCTATACGGACGACATCATCAACACCGGCGCCAGCTTTCATCCGACGCAGAAGCTTTCGCTGAACGTAAACGAAAACTACACCAGCAACCTGAATGGATACTTCGCGCAGACCGTCGGCGGCACGGGGACCACCCTGCCCGGAATCGACCTGGGATCGGGAGCGCATTCCTCGACGATGGGTGGAGGAGCGGGCTACCAGATCACCAACTACCTCGGAGCGTCGGCTCAAGCCACCTACTATGATCAGTACTACTTCGGAAAGAACTACACCGGTACATTCGTGAGCGGGACGCTAACCTACGGCAAGCGGGTGCTGGATATGTTCACCTTCTCGGCCTCGGTGATCGACAGCAGCAACGGACAGGGCTCGAACTCGGTGGGATTCGTCGGCAATGTGAACTACTTCCATATCATCAAGGGATGGCAGACGTCCGGCGTCTTCAGCTATGCGCAGAATGTGCAGTCGATCCTGGTCACCTATACGAGTTCCTACTACAGCTACAGTGGAAACGTGCACCGTCGTCTGCCGACGGGCCTGCAATGGACGGCAGCCTTCAATGGGACGCACAGCGGCCTGACAAACTATCAGGGCACGAGCAGCCACGGAGAAGGTTATTCCACGTCGTTCGGCTGGCGGAAATACAACCTCACCGGGAATTACACAAAAGGGACGGGAATCTCGCTGCTCGGAGCGGGCGGCCTGGTCCCGGTTTCCGGGACGCCCGGCGTGACCGATTTCATGACGTTCAGCGGATCGAGCTATGGCGGCGGAATCTCGGTGACCCCGATACGACGGTTGGTCATCGCAGGAAGCTTCAATCGGGCGATCAGCGACACCATCGGCCAGACCATCTCCCACAACAATACAGAAATCTTCAACGCACAATTGCAGTACCATCTACGCAGGATCGGCCTGCAGGCGGGCTATACCCGTTTCACGCAGGGGATCAGCGCCGTGGGGGCGCCCGCCAGCTCAACCGCGTATTTCGTGGGAATATCCAGATGGTTCGACTTCTTCTAGACGCGCGGAGCAGATCGGGTTTTCGCAGCGGGCTTACGGTTGCCAGCCTTGCGATTCTGCTTGCCCTATTGGCATCGCCAGCCGGAGCCGCGAAACGTCCCAAGGAAACGATCGCGCCCTCCGCCCCGGACTTGCTGATGGACGGTGGACGCAAGCTCTCGTTCGAGCGCAGCTTCAGCCTGGAACGCGAAGTCAAACCAAAGCGCAGCTTCTGGACACGCGTGGTCGACGTCATCGCGGGCCAGCCCGACTTTCATTACCTGGTGAGTCCCTACAGCGTGGTCACCGATTCCCGCGGACGCATCATTGTGACCGACGTGGCCGCGGCCGGTGTACACATCTTCGATTTCGAGCAGCAGAAGTACAAATTCCTTTCGCGGCGGGATGCGGGAAAAGATCCCATGCTCACCCCGCAATGTGTGGCCGTCGACGCGCAAGACAACATCTACGTGACCGATTCGCAAGTGGGCAAGATTTTTGTGTTTGATGCCAACGGGAAATATCGCCGCGTGATTGGCAGCCTGAAGGGCGGCGAAGGATATTTCAAGCGTCCCACTGGAATCGCCGTCGATTCCGCCAGCCAGCGGATTTACGTCACCGACACGCTGCGCAACAAAATTTTCATGATGGACATGCAGGGGAGCGTGCTGCAGACGATCGGAAAGACCGGCACAGAAAACGGCGAGTTCAACTATCCCACCGAATTGCGCTTGCACGGTCAGGATCTTGCGGTAGTCGATGCCATGAATTTCCGCGTGCAAGTGTTCGACCGGGCGGGCACCTTTCGCTACGCCATCGGAAAGGCTGGCGACGGCACGGGCTGGATGTTTCGGCCGAAGGGAATCGGGTTTGATTCCGAATCGCATCTGTATGTCGTCGACGGACAGTGGGGCGTGGTGCAGGTCTTCGACGAGCAGGGGCAGCTTCTCTATTACTTCGGCGGCCGAGGAACCGGGGCGGAACAATTCCAGCTGCCGACCGGCTTGCAGGTCGACGAACATGATCGCATCTACGTCGTGGATTCCTTCAATCGCCGCGTGCAGGTGTTTCGCTACTATGGCGTCGCGCAGACGGCAGACGGGAGGAAACAACCGTGAAGCCGTTTCTTTCCCTGGCGTGCGTGTTCATCGTCGCCCAGAGCTTTGCTCAGGTGCAGCCCAACGGAGATGTCCTCGGCATGCACAATCTGTCGTTGGCCAGTGGAGCGTCCGTTTATTCGCAGGGAAGCCTCGGTTGCACGTTCTGCCACGCTCCGCATAGTGGTTTGGGAGCCAATACGCCGTTGTGGAACCAGAAGCTGTCGCAGAAATCGTATGTCCCTTACAGCAGCACCACCGATCCGAATCTGGGCAACACGCAACCTACGCTGGGCGTGACCAGCAGCCTCTGCTTGAGTTGTCATGATGGGACGGTAGGGGTAGGGCAATCCGCGGCTTACGGTCCATTGCCCGTAGTCGGTACGATGAACAGCGCCGATTCCTTCGGCACTACACTGACCGGCTCGCACCCCTTCAGCCTGGTGTTACCGTTGAAAGACGCTTCAAACCTGGTTGCGTCGTTGGCTACCCAGGGCAAGACCGCCGACCCAACCCAAGCGGTGAAACTTATCAACGGCAATATCGAATGCACGAGTTGCCACGACCCGCACGTTCAGAACGTCGACAGGATTGCGCAGAACTTTCTGGTGCGCGACAGCTCCAACGCGCAGATGTGTCTGGCCTGTCACGATCCCACGCGCGTCGTGCAGGGACAGATCAATCCCTTGGCCGGTTTCACCAACAGCATTCATCAGACATCCACCAATCAGGTTTCACCGGACGCGCACGCCGGCTCTTACCCGACCGTAGGCGTGAATGCCTGCACCTCCTGCCATATGTCGCACGACTCGGTGGCTCCGGCTCGTTTGTTGCGCCCGGCGTCGCCCTCCGCTCCCTCGTATGATCCGGTGACGCAAAGTTGCATGACCTGCCACGGTGGCGGGACCTACTTATCGCCCGCGATCCCCAATGTCATGGCAGAGGTCGCGAAGGTGAGCCATCCGCTGCCTTCGGGAAATAACTTCCACGATGCCGGCGAGGCGCCCCTGCTGAACAACAACCGCCACGCAACCTGCGTGGATTGCCATAGTGCTCACGGCTCGAATCCAGAACTGCAATTCTCCGCTCCACCGGCCATTCGTCCGCCCCAATCTGGAGCGACCGGGATCAGCGCCCTCGATGGCATCACCCTGATGATTCCGTCCGTCAATCAATATGAAACCTGCCTGCGCTGTCACGGCACCAGCATCGGTAAGCAGCGCTTGATCGTGTACGGATACTCGCCGATCCGGGTCGTGTCGGCTCCCGACTCGTTGAACATTATTCCGGAACTCGCCTCGACCGCGCCGTCGAGCCATCCCGTGACTCATCCCCGACAAAGTCCTCTCCCGCAGCCGAGCCTGCTGGTGAATATGCTCGACGAGAAAGGACTGGCGTCCACGCGTCAGGTCGGTACGCAGCTGTTTTGCACCGACTGCCATAACAGCGACGACAACCGCGAGTTTGGGGGCGCCGGACCGAATGGCCCGCACGGGTCGATCAACTCGCACATCCTTGAACGCAACTATCAGTTCAGCCAGGCGGCCGCACCGGGTGGACCAGTCACGAATCTTTTCCCCAATCCCGATACCAGCGTTGCGGGACCGTTCGCGATGTGCGCGAAGTGTCACGATCTTACCCAGATTTTCGCCAACACCAGTTTCCCCCAGCACAACCTGCACTCTTACCAGTACGGATTCACCTGCTCGGTGTGCCATAGCGCGCACGGGATGGGAGCCACCTCTCCGACGATCACCGGCGAACGACTGGTGAATTTTGATGCCAACGTCGTCGGACAGAATGGAGCAGCTCCCATCGCGTACAACCACGGCAACAATACGTGCACGCTGATGTGTCATTCCGCGGCGCACAACGCGGATGGCACCGTGACGATGACAGCCGCGACCAAAGCTAAAGGCACGAGAGGGAAGTGACCTCCACCTCGTCGTGCGCTTTCAGTTTTGGCGTGACCTACGGGTTAAAACACACGTCCGGTGAGGGGAAATGCACCGGAATCAGCGGACGGACCGGAATGACTGCGACCGATCGCCTCATAACACGCTGAAACCAAAGATCAATGGGTCAACTTGGCGGTCAAAAGGTTTTGGCACTGCTGGTGCATGAATCAAGAGTTGCGACGTGTATCTGCGCCTGCACTTCGTTTTTCCGCGGCAGAACGGTTCCGCTTCGCGGCGGGACACGGCATGCACGGGGACCGGCAGGGCTGGATGATGGTTCGATCCGACGCCGCGGTTAGGCCCACGGAATCGGAGCGAGTCCAGCCCTGTATCGCGAAAGCCGCGATGGGAATGAAGGCCTGGGAACGAGTGGCCGAAGAGAAGAATCACGATGCCCGCACCGGTAGATACGACACCCACAACGGAGAAACGCCAGGGTCAGCGTAAGCGCTACTGGCCGCAGGTCGCCACCGCCATTCTCGTCCCCGTGTTGTTGTTGGGAGTAACCGAAGGAGCGCTGCGACTGTTCGATGTCGGATTTCCCACAAGCCTCACCGTTCCCTGCACTGTGCAAGGCAAGGCGGCTGCCTGTTACAACCTGTTTTTCCCCGCGCCCTTCTTCCCGCCCGGCATGATCAAGACGCCGCAAGCGTATGCGATTCCTGCCGAGAAACCGCCGGGGACCTTCCGGATTTTTGTGCTGGGGGAATCCGCGGCCATGGGCGATCCCGACCCGGCCTACGCTTTCAGTCGATATCTGGAAGTCATGCTGCGGGCGGGCTACCCTTCGACGAAAATTCGAGGTCGTGAACACGGGCAGCGTCGCGATCAACTCGCACGTGCTGCTGCCGATTGCCAAGGGACTGGCGGAACAGCGTCCGGACGTCTTCATTATTTACTCCGGCAATAACGAAGTCGTCGGTCCGTATGGACCCGGAACCGCGCTCACCTCTTCTGGCATGAGCCTGCCCGTCATCCGCAGCAGCATCTTCATCCGCGCCACCCGCATCGGCCAGCTTCTCACCAAAGTCGGAACTCAAAAGAAGCAGTGGGGCGGCATGGAGATGTTTCTCGACAAGCAGGTGCCCGAGAGTTCTCCGCTGATGAAATATACGTACGCCAACTTCGAGACGAATCTGCGGGACACCGTTGCAGTCGCCCGCAACGTTCGGGCGCTCGTGTGATTGTCAGCACGGTCGCTACCAACCTCAAAGATTGCGGCCCGTTTTCGTCGATGCACCGCGAAGGCTTGAGACCAGATGACCTGCATTCCTGGACGGCACTCGTGCAGCAGGGAGCCGATCTGGAAACGTGCCCGCTCCTTCGCCGAAGCCCTGAAGGCCTACCAGGCCGCCACCAAGATCGATGACCAGTACGCCGAATTGGAATTCCGCATCGCGCGAAATCTCTGGATGCAGGGAGACTACGCCGGCGCCAAACAGCACTTTGAGCGCGCACGCGATCTCGATACGCTTCGCTTCCGTGCCGACAGCAAAATCAACGACGTCAATCGGTCGGTGGCTTCTTCCACAGGAGCGGAGTTACTGGATGCTGAGGCCGTTTTCTCCAAAGAGAGCCCGAATGGGATCATCGGCAGCGAACTGGTCTACGAGCACGTGCACATGACTCCGCTGGGCAATTACCTCCTCGCCCGAGCCATGTTCCTTCAGATCGCCGGCAAATTGCCGTCAGAGACTGGACGGCCGCTGACCGAGGCCGACGTTCCCTCGGAGGCCGAGTGTGAACAACTGCTGGCTTTCACCGGCCATGACGGTTCCCGCATCGCGGCCGAAATGTTGCAGCGACTGCAGAAGCCACCCTTCACGAACCAACTGAATCACTCCGATCAGATGCTGCGGTTGATGCTTAAATCGCAGGATCCGACCGAGAGTCCTGATCAAACCGCGGCCCAGTATGAGTGGGCGATCCGTAAAAATCCCGCGGACCATGTCCTGCATTACAACTACGGACTCTTTCTGTTCGAGCACAACCGCAACGCGGCAGTGCAACAACTGAGCCTCTCCCGGCCCTGGGATGGCTTCCCGGTATTCACACCTGACGGCATGCCGGTTCAATAGAACCAGCTCACCACAGTGGCGCTACCGGTTCTTCTTTAAAGACCGGCTTAGGACCGCCTACAGAGGACAGGTGAATCGTCGTCAGGAAAGGCTTCGCCTGCGGGTCGTATGTCACGGTGATGCTTCCACCATGTCCTGACGAGCCGTCGAAGCCGTTCCGCCCATCCGTCCCGTCTCTACCGTTGTTTCCGCTGGGCGATCCCATTCCACCAGAGCCTCCGCGTCCGCCGCGGCCTCCTCTTCCGCCGGATCCTCCCGATCCGCCGTCCGCCTTCACCGTCAGCGATCCTCCCTGTGGATCCACCAAATACAGCTTCTGATGACCTGCCGCGGAGACCTCCACCTGAAGGAGAGGGTGATTTCCTGCTCGCAATGCCACGCGGATCCGCACGGGAGGCGCCTCTCCTCCCGCACCTCCATCCTGGCCATTCGATCCATCGGTTCCGTCGGAGCCATTTCCGCCGGGAGAAGGGTTGTTTGGATCCATCGATCCTATACTGCCGCTCGTGCCAGCCATGCCATCGAGACCGTTCATACCGTCGAAGCCGCGGCCGCCGGAAAAATTCGCAACGTATTTTTCGTCATAACGCACCGGAATGTCGAGCTCAGCCCGCAGATCCGGATGGCTGGGCACCGTGATGATGACGTGCGGCACCTTGCCGTCACTGATCCTCGGATCCCAGGGCAGAAATACAATCCCTTTCTGGTTGACGGTCGCCACACTCGCTGAAACGTTGAGGTCCTTCCACAAGACTTTGCCCTGGCCCTCACCTTCCGTAGTCAACATTTTTCCGTCGGGACCAGTGAACGTTACCACCAGCGGCGACTTCTCTCCCGGGCCGATCCCCGGTCCTTTTGGCAGAGTGGCCTGCATGGAGGCGACGGGCGTTCGATCGAGATAAACCTTCATTCCCATCTTGACTTGAATGGCAGCGCACCCACTCAAGGCGAGCAAGGATGTCAAGGCGACGATCCTTGTCGAAATTGCGCGCACCCAAAGCAAAACGCCCTGATTGCTCAGCCGTTGACTTCTAAACGCGGCGTCGAGAAGAACAGTTCCTGAATTCGAGCGAGGTGCGAACGACCTGACGCTGTTCATGACCGGACTCCATTCAGCCCTTAGACCAATTGAACTCCCGTCTCCGTGTGCAGCTTTGGTTGACGTCACCTCATGCGGAGATTGTCGATTTATTTAAACCCGGGCCAGTAGCCTATGTCGCGTAGTTTGTGTGATTTGCGCGTAAAGTTTTGTGCAGATTGTTAAGGGATTGTAATGCTGGCCCGGAGCGAGCTTAGAACTTGTTGTACATGAACTGAGCAGTGCTCGCCCCGCGCGTGAAGGTCATGATCAGCAGAGAGGATCAAAGCCACTGCATACAGCGGTGGGAGCCAGAACCAACGCCCTCGCGCCATCAGTGCCAGCAAGCCCGAAGCGGGGATTGCGTCCGGTTCTTGCATTTCTTGGGAGCAGCGGTCGAGTTGTTGAATCATCCACAGCGCGATCGCGTATCCCGCCGCCATCGCCGCGACCAGCAGATAGAGGCTTCCGCTCAACCAGTGCGCACCATAGCTCGCCGGCGAAAGCAAGGCCAACAACATCTGACGCTCCGCGGGAAGCGAATTGGCACGGAAGAAAATCCAACCCAGGTTGATGAGCGCCATGGTCGCGATCCACGAGAGTGGAATCCAGAACTTTGCGGGAGGCTCCCACTCAAGTCTGCGTTCGACCTGCTGTACTTGCCGATGCAAAACCAGGAGTACTCCGTGATAGGCGCCCCAAAGCAGGAAGAGAACACTGGCTTTGTGCCACAGACCGAAGAGGACCATCGCGATGACCAGCGCCAGATTTCGCCACCACACTTCGCGGCGCAACATCGCCAGCGGGAGGAAAACGTAGTCGCGGATCCAGAAAGACAACGACATGTGCCACCGCGTCCAGAAGATCGACGCATTGGTAGATTGAAACGGCCGCGCAAAGTTTTCCGGAAGGGTGAATCCCATGGCCTGAGCTGCGCCGATGGCAATGTGCGAGTATCCGGCGAAATCAAAAAAGAGTTGCAGGCCATATCCGAAGGCCAGGCACCAGACGTCCGTGCCGCTCCACTGGGTCACACGGTCGAAGCCCGACGTAATCCCATCGCCGCCCAGAATCCCCTGTCCCAACAACTTCGCTAGTTGCATCATAAAAACTCCCGTCGCAATACGCCGGAAGCCGTGGACCATGTCGTCCCAGCGCGTGAGTTCTTCCGAACGGAATTGCGGCAGCATGTCGGGCATGCGGCAGATCGGGCCAGCGATCGTGACCGGAAAGAAAACCATATACAACGCGAACTCCAAAAACGACGGATCAAGTTCTTCGCCGCGGTACAGATCGAACAGGTAACTCATGGCCTGGAAAGTCCAGAACGACAGTCCCAGGGGCAGCGCGAGATGAGAGAACCTCTGCAGAGACGAGAAGGGAAGGTGGACGGCGGCTTCCGGCAGATATTTGAAGGTGCCCAACAAGATCAAGTTCAGAAGAATTCCGAGCTCCAGGACCGCGCCGGATGCTGTTCGCCGAAGCCATCGTCCGATCAGAAAGTTGAGCACCGTTGAAGTAAGAAGAACCGCCGCAAACCAAGGGCCCCAGGCAACGTACAGAGCGTAGCTGGCGATCAGCAGACCGGTCTGCCGCACGCCCCGCGAGCGAACTTTCGCCAGCACAACTACGCAAAGCACGAACAGCAGACAGTACAGGATGCCCTGGAACACATTCCTCCGTGGGTCAACGAATCAGAGCTGCGCGAAGATCTCGCCTCTGCAACTCCGCTGAAGACAGCGAACAAGAATAAAGGTCCAGTTCGCCGGTTACAAGAAGAGTCGCCGCCGCGAATGCAATAATGTTGGGTGCCATTCCGCAATTTGATCGAAGCTCTCGACGCGGCTCCGGCTAGCCGTCCATTCATCACCGCCTGGGTGGATGAAGATGAGCAGGTGACGCTGACGTTTGCCGACTTCCGTGCGCGGGCGCGCCGACAGGCAGCACAGCTCCACGACCAGGACGTGACAACGGGCGACTGCGTGGTCATCATCATGCCGCAAGGCATCCCCGCAATGGTCACCTTTGTGGGGGCCCTGATGCTCGGCGCAATCCCCACTTTTCTTGCCTATCCCAACTTTAAAATCGAGCCGTCAAAGTATCGTTCGGGCCTCGCGGGTGTAACTGCAAATCTCAAAGCGAAGATTGTCGTCATCGACGAAGAATTTCCTGACGAGATGCTCGGCCACGTATCGCTGGACGAGGGAACCAAACTCCTTCGCGCCAGCGAGGGCAGCACGACGCCGGAAAGGGAACTGGTTCAGCCCGAGATTGGAGCCGAGAGTCTTGCTTTCATCCAGCACTCCGCAGGAACCACCGGCCTCCAGAAGGGAGTCGCCCTGACTCACGCTGCCGTGCTGCGCCAGCTCGATCACCTTGAGCGAGCGCTGGAACTCGACGCCTCTACGGACCGCATCTACAGCTGGCTGCCGCTCTACCACGACATGGGACTGATCGCTTGCTTCATGTTGCCGATGACGTTCCACATCCCGGTCGTGATGCAGTCGCCTCTGGACTGGGTCATGCAGCCGGAAACCATGTTGCAGATCATCAGCGAATACAAGTGCACGCTCGCATGGCTCCCAAATTTTGCCTTTCAGTTCGTACCCCGGCGAACGCCCAAGAGTCGCTGGACAAAGTACGATCTGTCGTCGATGCGCGCCTTAATCAACTGCTCCGAGCCCGTGCGGACCAACAGCATGCTTGAGTTCCAGAACGCCTTCTCTTCTATCGGGATGAAGAGCACCGCGCTGCTGTCGTCCTATGCCATGGCCGAGAATGTTTTTGCCGTGAGCCAATCATCGATCTCGCGGGGTCCCACGCGCCTGTGGGCAGATGGTCCAAAATTTCGCGGCGACCACCAGATCATCACGGTCGACGGAGACACTGCAGGCGCGGTAGTCTTCACTTCTTCTGGACGTTTGCTCCCCAACCATGAAGTTCGCATTGTGTCCGATTCGGGCGCTGTCCTCGGCGATTGCACGGTTGGTGAGATTTTGGTCAAAAGCGATTGCCTCTTCGAGGGCTACTACAACCGTCCCGACCTGACCGCTCAGGCCATCGTCAACGGGTGGTACCACACCGGCGATCTCGGATTCACTCGCGAAGGCGAACTCTACGTGGTCGGCAGAAAGAAAGACTTGCTGATCATTGGCGGCGAGAACATTTATCCCCAGGATATCGAAGAGATCGTCGCCAGCCATCCCGCCGTGCACGACGGCCGCGCAATTGCGTTGGGCTTGTACAATCCCGATCTGGGGACCGAAGACATCGTGGTTATTGCGGAAGTAGAAAGCGATGAACTCTTAGCACAGGCCGCCAAAATCGAGGGCGAGATTCGGAGTCTCGTGGTTTCTGGCATGGGAGTCGCGGTTCGTACGATTTACCTTAAGCCGCCCAAATGGATCGTGAAGAGCAGCGCCGGTAAGCCCGCCCGTTCCTCGACTCGCGAAAAGCTGTTGCAAGAACATCCGGAAGTCGATATCGAGCCCCAGGAGGAACATCCGCATGAATGATCAAGTCCCGCAGATGATCGAACACATTGTCCAGTTGATCCGCAAACCGGGCCTTACCCTGGATGAGAATACTCCCCTAGTCTCGTCGGGACTGATCGACTCGATGTCCCTAATCGATCTCCTGGTGAAGCTCGAAGATCTGACGCACATGCGCATCCCCGCAGGGAAGGTTCAGCCGAAAGATCTGGACACGGTTGCGAAGATGTTTGCCACTGCTCAGCGGGTAGGGAAGCGTCGCAAGTAGCTTCCCAGTTCCGCTTTCAAACCTTGAACCCCTACAACGCCTATTGCTGCTCTCGCAGCACCGTCGGATCCAGATGATGGCTGATCATGGCCGTAGCTTCTGCGTCTTCGAGCCTCTGATTGCGATCCCACTCCGGCCGCAACACCATCGCCTTAATGTGGAAATGCGACTCCTTCGAAGTATCATCAATGCGAATCAACAATTCATTCTTCTGCAACCGGAAGCGGGTAGTTTCCGCCAACGGAATGAGCTGATCGGAACTCTTGCCGCTGATCACATAGACCACTTGATCTCCGACAAGAACGTACTCAGGACACATCGCCCCCGTTTCAACTTTCCCCGCGCCCGACATGGCTGCCATGAATCCATGCTGCGGACCCAGGCAATCCGTCATGCGCATGCGGACAATCATGCCCTGCTGGTGGGAGTGGTTCTGCGCCGAGAGAAGCATTGGAAAAGCGAGCACAAAAATGCAAAACAGAATGCGTTTCATAGGCCCTCAAAATTACCAATTTCGGTTGGGATAGTAATATCCGCTTCGGCTGCGGAACTGCAGGTTGACGTTATGGGTGGGCAGAATCCGAATCGTGTGGAAGCCGGACGCGCGACTCGGTAGTCGATAGCTGATGGTGTAGTTTGCTCGAAGCCCTTCAAGTATCACATTCAAGGCTTGCGCCGCCCCGTTAGGCGGCGGGAAATATCGTCCCCCGGTTGCCCCGGCGAGGTTTTGGAGGGACCCGGCGCCCTGCGACCAGCGGGTAGGCTTGTTCAAATCGACGCAATCCAGCTCAACCTCGGTTTTGAGGGAAGCGTCGATCGCATCCCGCAACGAACTCCGGCTGACCGTGTCCACACCATCTGAGAACACAATGAGAACTTTCTCAGCGTGGGCATCGCCATGGCTCGATAGAAAGTCAGTCGCGAACACGATGGTGTCGTACAAGGGCGTGAGGCCCTGGGCCTGCTCTGCCGGGAGCCGCTCGGTGGCATGCGCAGAGCGACAGTCCCCAGCACACAGCAACACTGGTCGCGATCCCTCAAACGAGAAGACGGAGAGGTTTTCCTCGGGAACGCCTCCGGTTTGCGAAACCAGTTCCACCACATCCGCCATCTCCTGACGAAAGTGTGGCGCGACGGATTCGCTGCCATCGACCACGAGGCCGATCTCGAGCTTGGTCCAATCCGAACGGTTAAAGCTTTGAAAGGTGCGGACGATAACATCTTTGTCAACCACAGCGAAGTCGCTGGCTTGCAATGTGGCCACGCCGTGATGGTTCTGGTCAATGGCCGAGAAGCTAAGCCGCACTTCGGTCGCGCTGGTGCGGTAGGTGAATTCGGGCCGGTCTCCTGCCCTACCCGGGGACATTCCGCCCCAAAACACCAGCAGTGAGATGAGAGGCCAACTACGCCAACAAGAAACAAGTCTGGCCATACCGACTACATCGGCCTTTTGTACGAAACTTTAGGGACATCCCCATTACGCAGGTCATTTCATTTCTCTCGCCTCTGTGGGATGTGGTGGGGCGCGTGCCCGGCAGGCCCGCTTCGGAAGCGCTTTTCTGAGGCGGTGCAAATCTAAAAGGAGTTCGCCGCGTCGCTCGCGAGTGCGCCTGCAATCTGTGTGGATTGGTCGTTTGGATGGAGCGCTGAAACCCTTACTCGCTGACCTTCGGCTGGCGCGCCTCGGCAATTAGTTTTTGGACTGCGGCCTTCTTGTCGTCCGCCAGCTTGGGATTCAGTTTCAACAGCTGTTGCCATGCCGTCACCGCTCCACTGGCATCATTCTTCGCCTGCAATCGAATCATCCCCAGGTTGAACAACGAATTCGCATCCTTAGGATCGTAAGTCAGGGCCTGCTGCAACTGCCGGATCGCTCCGTCGGGGTCGCCTTCATAAAAAAGGCACGAAGCCAGATCGGTGCGTGCGGCCACATTCTTGGGATCCGCATCAATGGCCTTCTGAAAATATCCCGCCGCGTCTTTGAACTGATGGGTCCCTTTATACAGCGTTCCGATCTGGTTCAGCAGGTCGGAGTTGTTGGGATCGCTCTTTAGTTTGGCCAGAAGAGGTTCGGCCTTCTTGTCGGCCATATGCTTCATCTCGTCGAGACTCGGCATTTGCGCCGGAGCACTGGCCGGAGCACTCGCGCCCGCGGCTACCTGCGGTGCAGAAGCAGCTTGTGGCGATCGAGGTGCCGATCCGCGGAACAGGTATCCCAATGCCAAACCTACGATCAGACAGATGCTGGCCATCGCGTACACTTGCGAGGTTCGCCAGTCCGCTTCATTCGCCATAGTTTTCCTCTATGTCCCCAAGTCCTGCGACTCTGAGGACGCACGCATGCTGCCATCTTATTCTTCGCTCACATCCCTGTATTTCCAATGACTTACCAGGTGGAACTTGAAGCAAACTAGGGAGCCTACCCCTGAGCTGGGGTCTTTCCTCGCAGTCCCTGGGCTTTTTCCCGCGCGTCTACTGGGAAAGTTCTCGAATTGGGCAGCCGGCGGTTGCTCACCATAAGGCCGTGCGGCGCCCTATCCAAATCACGTCTTGCTGTGAGCGGCCTCACGGTTCCAATTCGGGACTCCCGCTACCATAACGGTTGTCCTTCCCCTGGTTGCTCGGAAACCGCCCATTTAGGCCCTTTCCCTTTCCGAGAGTGAGGCTTCATGCACGGCCTCAGAAGTCGGTCCTTTCGCCTGTGTTGGCTGGAGGGTTCCCATCCGCATCCTCCAGGACTAATTCTGTTAAGACTAATTCTGTTACGACTGCTTCTGTCTCGTCCCCAGCGTGATCCCTTACCTCCGCCTTGATGCCAAAGGCCCCGGCCCCGATGTCGCAACTGTCCTGTGGCTCGAAATGTACGTAGCTGTACAGGAGGCGGACAATGACGCGGCGATCCTTTCTCA
This sequence comes from uncultured Acidobacteriaceae bacterium, assembly GCA_963788555.1. Lineage (GTDB taxonomy): Bacteria > Acidobacteriota > Terriglobia > Terriglobales > Acidobacteriaceae > Sulfotelmatobacter. Next base: position 668,339 of record CAWBHM010000011.1, read on the forward strand.
CCGTTCTTACCCTGCTGACTTCTCCTTGGCTGTTCGCAAGCTCGCCAAAATCGAATCCCGATCAGGCCATCGACCGAATCATCGCGAACGAACGCGCCTTGAGCTCCACCATGCGCAGCTATAGTCCGATGGTCGAGACCTATTTGCAGCGCATGCAGCCCGACGCGATCATGGGATTCGTTCCCTCCGAGGATCATTACTTCCTGGGCCGGGTGCAGTTCCAACAAGCAAAAGAAGAGTTCTATCTCGACAAGCGTTTGGTCGAGCGCATGGCGGGATCTTTTTCGAAGCTCTACTCGCTAAGCCCCGTGGGATTTTCCGCGATGATCTTCGTCGATCGCACCGGCTTCGATCGCAAGAATTACGAGATTCGCTACATGCAGAGTGAATTCTTGGGCGAAATACGATGTCTGGTCTTCGAAGTAAGTCCGCGCAAGAATAAAGAGCGTAACGTGCCGCGCTTCAAAGGCGCTGTCTGGGTCGAGGACAATGGTTACAACATCGTCCGTTTCAACGGCAGCTACGGCACATTCCACATCGATAGCTGGCGCATGAACCTGCGAAATGGCCTCTGGCTTCCCGCGGTGGTGTACTCCGAAGAATTCGACTCCAATAAGCCGCAGACCCAGACTCCCCGGCTCAAGGCGCAGACCCGCATCTGGGGCTACAACCTCGGCCCGCGACGGGAATCGGAGTTCTCGCAGATCGTGGTCGATCCCGAAGCCGCCAAAGACTTGACGGAGAATCCCGACCAGAGTCCGCTGGACATTCAGCGCTCCTGGCAGCGCCGCGCCGAAGACAACGTCATCATCAAGCTTGAGGAACTTGGATTAATTGTGCCGGAAGGCGAAGTCGACAAAGTTCTACAAACCGTCATCAACAATCTGGAAATTACGAACAAGATCGTGCTTGATCCCGAAGTGCGTTGCCGCATCATTCCCACGACGCCCATCGAGGTAGCCACGATCGGTCACACCATCCTGGTCAGCCGCGGCCTGTTGGATGCCTTGCCCAACGAAGCCGCGCTGGCCGTCATTCTCGCGCACGCCTTGGCTCACGCGGCCTTGGGACACGATCTCGACAGCAGCTTCGCCTTCAACGATCGCATGGTCGTCCCCAGCCTGCAGCAATTGCCGCTCTTTGATTTCAAACATACGCCCGAGCAGGAAAGCGAAGCCGATGCGCTGGGTCTGAAAATCCTGGCCAACTCTCCCTACAAAGACAACCTCACCGAAGCCGGGCTCTTCCTGAAAGCCGTCGCCAAGTACGAACACAAAATTCCCAACCTGACCAAGGCAAACCTGGGCGAAAGCTTGGTGATTGACGGTCGCGTTTCGTTCATGAGCTCAGTCGCCGACGCCGCCCCCGCCCTTGAACTAGACAATCCGCAGCAGATTGTCGCACTGCCCCTCGGCAGTCGAGTCAAACTCGACCCCTGGGCGGGACAGCTCAAGTTCGTGAAAGCGCGTCCTCCGCGCATTTACTCCGCGAAGGACAAGCTTGCTCTGGAAGTCACACCTTTTTCGCCGTATCTGGTTCGACTCAAGACCGCGGAAACCGGAACTGCGCAGAATTCAGTTCAGGACCGTTGATGGAGGACCTGCGATGACTCTCTCCGCGCGGTTTGCGCTTCGCGTCATGCTCGTCTGTCTGGGGGGCGCGTGCTTGTGCTATGCAGGCGCGCATCCGGTCCCGGTCGACGAGAATTCCAATTGCCTGGAATGCCACGCGGACCACGCTACGGGAGATCATGTTCATCCCGCCGTCACCATGGGCTGCAGCTCTTGCCATAGCATCGAGACGCGCGAAGGCACGACGAAGGTTGACCTCAAGCAGTCGAAAGGTGTGCCGTGCTTTGAGTGTCATGAGCCGGCCGCGTTTCTCTACCCGCACCTGCCTTACGCGTCTGGAATGTGCACCCGCTGCCACACCCCGCACGTTTCCACGAATGCTCACCTCCTGCGCGCGAAAGCCAATGACCTGTGTCTGAGTTGCCACCTGCGCACTCCACAAAGCGCATCCTCGAACTACATGCCGATGATCTCCCTCACGCTGAACAACACCATGGGACATCCATATGAACGTCATCCCGTGAGCGGCAGCCGTGATCCGCTTACCGGAGGTGAGATGACCTGCATGAGCTGCCACCAGGCACACGGGGGATCGCAGCCTCATCTACTAAAGGCCGCGGCTGAGATTCCGGAAGATGCCCTGAACCACGACACGGAGACGAAGGACATGTGCCGCCAGTGCCATCTACGCATGTGGGGCCTGGAAGGGGCGACACTGAAGAAAAAGAACAAGAAGAAAAATTAGCAATCAATAAATGTAGGGTCAGCCGCCCTCGGCTGTCCGTGGGCGAAACTCGACCAGCTTGTCAGCTAGGTGATGCTGACTTCCGTGTACGTGCCGTTCACCTGCCGCAGCGCTTCGCAGATTTCGCCGACAGTCGCATAGGCGCGGACCGCATCCACGATATAGGGCATGGTATTGGCGGACGAGACGTTGCCGTTGCTCCCGGCATCCGGCTCCTGCGACGCGGCCTTTTTGAGCGCCTCAAGCGCCCGCTGCACAGCTTCGTTCGAGCGTCGTGCGCGCAGAGTTTTCAACTTCGCCGACTGCTGCCGGGCCACGGTCTCACCGATGTAAAGAATATTCGGCGAGTCCTCTTCGATCACAAACTCGTTCGCACCAACAATCACCTTTTCGCGGGCCTCGACGGCGCGCTGGTATTGGTACGACGCCTCGGCAATCTCTTTCTGTGGATACCCGCGCTCGATCGCCTTTACCATTCCACCCATCGCATCGAGTTTGCCAAAATAATCGAAGGCGCCGTTCTCCATTTGCAGCGTCAGGTTCTCCAAGAAGTACGAACCGCCCAGCGGATCCACCGTCTGTGCCACTCCTGACTCGTAGGCGATGATCTGCTGCGTGCGCAGCGCGATGCGCGCCGCTTCTTCCGTGGGAAGCGCGAGAGCCTCATCGTAGGAATCCGTGTGCAGCGACTGCGTTCCTCCCAACACCGCCGCCAGAGCCTGCACAGCCACCCGCGCAATGTTGTTCATCGGTTGCTGCGCAGGCAGAGAAACGCCGGCGGTCTGGGTATGGAAGCGCATCAGCCAGGTGCGCTGGTTCTTGGCTCCGAAGCGGTCTTTCATCACGCGATACCAGATCTTGCGCGCCGCGCGGTACTTGGCGATCTCCTCGAAGAAATCGTTGTGCGCGTTGAAGAAGAAACTCAGCCGCGGACCGAACTCGTCCACATCCAGTCCGCGCCGCCGCGCCCACTCCACATACTCGACGCCGTCATACAACGTGAACGCCAGTTCCTGCAGCGCGGTCGAGCCCGCCTCGCGAATGTGGTATCCGCTAATCGAGATCGTATTAAAGCGCGGGGTGAACTTCGAGCCAAACTCAAACGTGTCGATCACCAGCCGCATCGACGGCGCCGGAGGATAGATGTATTCCTTCTGCGCGATGTATTCCTTCAGAATGTCGTTCTGAATCGTGCCGGAAATCTTCTTCCAGTCCGCGCCCTGCTTCTCCGCGACGACCAGGTACATGGCCCACAGCACCGACGCCGGTGAATTGATGGTCATCGATACGGTGGTCTTCTCCAGATCGATGCCACCGAAAAGAATTTCCATGTCTTCGAGCGAATCGATGGCCACGCCGCACTTGCCGACCTCGCCTTCGCTCGCAGGATGGTCGGAGTCATAGCCCATCAAGCGTGGGCAGATCGAATGCCACCGACAGCCCGCTGCCGCCGTGTTCGAGCAGATACTTGTAGCGCTGGTTGGTTTCCTCGGGCGACGCGAAGCCCGAGAACTGCCGCATGGTATAAAGCTTGCCGCGATATCCGGTGGCGTGAATGCCGCGCGTGTACGGCGCCTGGCCGGGATAGCCGAGATATTGCTCCTCGCTCCAGTCCGCCGGCAGATCGGCCTGCGTATATAGGCGGCGGATCGGCACGTCGGAAATTGTGGAGAAGCGCGCGTGTCCGTGCTCGTCGAGATTGATGCCAGTCGGCGCCCCAATCGGCCGCTCGGGAGATTTGTCGAGCGTCGGCGCGAGCGTATTCTCCGCCCACTTCTTTTCGTCCTCGGAAGGATGGCGATCTTCAAACACATCCGCGATCGGGCTCTCGGCAACTTGCGGCTTCAAGGGCTTCTTTTCCATAGTCTGTTGTGGGCGAACCCCAGAGTTCTGTCTCGATGATAGGGAAGAGAGCGCGCAGGAGCAAGGTGGGAGTGCGTTCCGATAACGACCGGTCGGTCAGCACACGCGTCGCTCGGATCTCTGTCATCCTGAGGGAAGTGGGAAGGTCGCGGAACGCGAACTTCCCACGCAGTCGAAGGATCCCTACAGTCTCGCCCGCGCCCGATGTGCATCCATGTATTCATCGGTGCTCGGCGGTGGGTGCACGATCGTACCGAGAAATTCCGATGATCGTCGCCCTTGTCGAGGGCATAGGGATCCTTCGACTCCGTGACGGCTTCGCATTTCTGCGAAGCCGTCACTCCGCTCAGGATGACAATGTGATTTTGGGAGGCACTATCTCAGCGTGCGCGAGAGTTCCCATGCCTTCGCATACTTCCACGAGACGTACACGGCATGGTACAGGTGCAGCAGCAGCCCTTCGCGGCCGTCGAGAAAGCCCAGGCGGAGAAAATAGTTGTAGATGAACGTCGCCAGTGGCCGCAGCACGATGTTGACTACGCTGAAACGGACCTTTCCTTTGGCCACGACCATCTCCGCGCCCAGCGACGAGTAGCGATTCATGTGCTCGATGTAGTCGGACAGCGTGGGATAGGAGTGGTGGAGCAGTGCTCCGCTCTGAATCTGTCTGGTGTATCCCTCGACATGAACGTCTTCATGGACTGCACGACTCTCGAAGCGGCCTGTCCCACGACGGAAGAACCGGAGCTTAGGATCAGGCCAGAAGCCACCGTGCCTGATCCAACGTCCGAGGAACTCGTTCTTCCGAGGTATGGTTAAGCCGCTGAAGTCGGTACCGACATCGAACGACGAGGCCGCATTCGCATGTGAACGATCACCTGCCTGCTTGCCGAGAGTCGACAGCCGACCCAGGGCTTCCAAGAGATCGCCCAAGGCTTGTTGCAACGGCAGGTCCAGCTCCTCGTCTGCATCCAGACTCAGAATCCAATCGCCAGTCGCCTTGTCGATGGCCGAGTTTTTCTGCGCGGCGAAGCCCCTCCATTCTTCCACGAATACTTTCGCGCCGAACGATTTAGCGATTTCGACCGTGCGATCGGTCGAGCCCGAATCGACGACTATGATTTCTCCTTTACCGTCGGCCACCAGCGGCTGAACGCTGGCGAGCGTGCGGCCGATGTTCGGCTCCTCGTTAAAAGTGATGACGACGACGGAAAGGTTCATAGAAGAAAGAGGTGCGGAATCGGAATTGTCTCACAGGTCAATGCATAAGTAAGAAGTCAGAATGCAGAAGTAACGGCGCGTCGTTCTCACTTCTGCGTCTTGACTTCTGACTTTTGACTTCGAGATCGCGTCTCGAACAGCAAAAACACAATTAGGATGAACAACTCCGGTTCAATCGGATGCCGGTAGCGGGCGTGCGGAAAGACGAAGTAGTACACGGTCGGATAGGTCAGCACCAGTCCCGCGAAAAGCCACGCCCCAGGCCGCTTCTGGCGTATTGCGCGTCCGAGTCCCCAGAGCGCCAGCACAGAAGTCGCCAGGAATGCCGAAGTGCGGAAGTCGACCGGGGCAACGCTGCTGGTTGCCCTCGGCACGCCGTTCCAGTAGTAGAAGAATCGCTTCAGACTGATGACCGCGAAGCGCCCCGGGTGCGCGTGGATCCAGTCGAAAGCCTGCCGCTTGCACGACTCGGCATATGCGAGTTCTCCCATCCGCTGAAACTTTTCCAGTTCCAACCGGTTGAGATTGGGCTGGAGATAGGCCATCAGCATGCCGTCCGCATAAGGACCGTTGCCCAGGCGAACCTGCAATCCGAAATCGTCACGCAAAAATACAAAGCGTCCAAACACTTCGTAGTTGCGGACGACCCACGGCATCAGCACCAGAAAGAACACAACCGAAGAAAGCGCCACGCCGCCCAGAGAAGGCAGTCCGCGCCGGTATCGCTGCCGCCAGATCCACAGGCCACAGAAGGGCAAGAACGCCAGCATGGTTGGATTGGCTAACGCCCCGATGCCATACAGTGCGCCGAAGAGAGCCCAACCTTGCATGCCTGGCCACTCCTGCAATTCGTCATCTTGCAATTCGAGCGCAAGCAAGAACAGACATGCCAAGACAAGCGGCGTGAAAGTCGTATCCCAGATCCAGTGAACCGACCAATACCAGACGTACGGACAGAGCGCCCAAGTCCAGGCGGACCATAAGGCGATGCGCTCGCCGAAGATTCGGTGCGCGATCCAGAAGATAGGGATGCACGTCAGAGTGGCGAACAGGCTGTTGATGCTCAGCAAAACCCAGGCGGAGGTCAGCGTGTAGACGCCGAAGATCTTGAACACACCGCCGATCAAATATGGATAGAGTGGAGGCTCCCAGGCAGTTGGTCCGGTGTTTCCTTCGTACGGACTGCCGAAGCCCTGGCTCAGAGCGATCGAGCGGCCCACACGTCCCATCTCCCAGCCAAACTCGAAGTGGTCGTCGCCGGTACGGGTCCGATACTGATGAAAAGTCCCGATGGCCGCAACCTGCAACACAAACGAGAGAGGCAAGAGCCAGAGGAACGATCGCGGGAGTGCAGGCCGGGACGGTCTCGCCATCGGGCGTAGTGTATCAGGCAGGGAAAGTTTTCCACAGTGTTCCTGCAGGAACGTGTCAATGTACAGAACTGTACGTACGAATCGTTTAAGTCATTTATTTTCAACACTCCGATTTTTGAGCGGAATCTCCGAGAGAGCCTACATTTGGCCTCCGGGCTGTGCGGGTGGGGCTGCGGGTGCCGGCGCCGGCGCTTCCTGCCGAGGCGCGACGTAGGGCACGTTCGGCAAGCGGGTCACCTGTCCGCGAGTGGCGTCGCCGACGTCGATGCCCGCGTGGTCCAGCAGGAGTCCGGTAGAGCGATCGAGCTCGATGCGCGATTTCTCATACGCCGCTTTGGCAGAGACCAGATTCGATTCGCCCGTGGTCAACGTGGCGGCATCCTGCAGAATGGCCGTCTGCGTTGTAAGGCCGACTTTCAGTTTCTGCTGATCGGCGTCGAGCGTCTGGCGCGCCAGATCGACGGCCGACTGCGCAGCCTGCACCGCAGCGCGATTCTGCTTCACGTCGAATTGCGCGTTGCGAACTTCGACGCGAATCTGATTTTCCAGTTGGTGCAGCCTTACCTGGGCCTGGCGATATTCCAATTCCGCACGCACCTGGTTGGCCTGTGCTTCCCGATTGCGCAGCGGAATGGTGAGCGATAAACCGATGCCTTTGTCGGGCGCTGTGCCGTTGATAAGTTGGTTCAACGTACTGGGATAGCTGACTGAGGTCGTGTTGTTAAATGGTGGCGGAACGGAGGTGTAGCACGTACCGATGTTGGTACCCGTGCATTTCGAAAGAGCCAAGTCTCCACCAACGCCCGACCCGCCGTAGTAGGCATAGGCATCGAGCGTAGGCAATAAAGCATTGCGGACCGCCTTGTTGCTGACGTCGCGTGAATTTAAGTCGATGCGCGACTCGGCGAGCTCGGCGCGATGCTGCAAGGCGTCGTTGATCAGATCCTGAATGGGCACGACGGGCTCCTGTTCTGGCACCTGCATGCTCGAGGTGGGAACCACGTCGGCTTCGGCGAGTATAGGATCTTCGATGCTGCGGCTCAGCGCATTCTTCATCAATAGTTGCTGCAGTTGCAGGTTGTTCTGCGCCACAATCAGGTTCTGTTGGTCGGTGGCAACGATGCTCTGCGAACTCACCACTTGAATCGGAGGCGCGGTGCCGACCTGCGCCTGGCGCTTGGAGTCCTCTAAAGCTTTCTGCGCGTAGGTGAGCGACTCCTCTTGCACGCGAACATTTTCATAGGCGAAGACCAGATCCCAATACATGTTCTCGATCTGATCGACCGTCGTGAGCACCTGCAGCCGAAACGCCACGTCAGAGATTTCCCGGTTGTTTTTCGCGATGCGGATGAAACGGGTATTGGGAAGCGAGCCGAAGCCCTGCAACAGGTTCTGCGTTACGCGAAACTGAAAGTTAGAGGCCAGCGACGGACTTAGAAGGCTGGTGGGATTGTTTGTGGTGAGATGGTCGTTGTTGAACCCAACGGCCAGCGCCGTGCCCCATGCAAATCCCTGGGTGTATTCGAAGTTCGCCGTATACGTATTCTGCGCCAGAATCGGAACAGGGCTGAGCGCGCTGGTGGATTCGGTGTTGTTCTTGTCCAGTTGCATGGTGCCAGTGAGTGCCGGATCGAAGGGGGTGATGGTTGATCCGATACCCAGGGTTGATCCCACCAAGCCGTTGGTGCCGGTGCCAGCGCCTCCGGCGGCAATCGTGGTTCCACCAGTGCCGGATCCCACCGTTCCCCCGAGTCCGCCGACGCCACCACCGGGCGTATTCTGCACGACACCGGTGTTGACGCCAAGAATGTTGGCGCCCGATTTAGCGCGCAACAGGTCCGCCGATGCGATGTTGAGATTGTAGCGTGCGATTTCGAGATCGAGATTATTCTCGAGCCCTAACGCGATCGCATCATTGATCGAAAGATAAATCTTGCCATCGCGCATAAGCGAGTCGATGCGCGGCGAGTTGCCCAGATTCGGCTGTGGCAGTTCCTGCGCCATGTAGGGGTGCAGCAGGTGAGGAAACGCCGATCGCGGAACCGAGTAGTCCTTTAAATGGATGGGCTGCGGCTGAGCTGTCGTCTGTGGCGACGGCGCAGGCGGGGGCTCTTGTGCCCTGACCATCGTGGGAAGTGTCCCTAAAAATGTGGAGGAAACCACGCACAGCGACAGCCGCCCGAGCGCCGAAATGAAACGAGGTAAACGCATTGATTCTTCTCCTTACATGAGACAGACGTGCACTCTTTGCTTTCCGCGATCTGATAATGCCAATCTTGGATGCACGCCGCAACAATAGGTCACTTCATCTTAGCGGGAGAAGTTTCGCGGGAACGGCGAGGGATTGTAAAGAATTGTGAGGAGAGAGGAAAAAAACGGCGCCGCCGTTGGTGAAAACAGCGGCGCCACGAATCTTGAACGACTACTGTTGCGGCGTCTGAGGTGCTTGCTGAGCCGGTTGCGTGATCGGTTCCGGGTTCTTCCGCGGCGCAACACCGGGAACGTTGGGCATGCGGGTAACCTGGCCGCGAGCTGCATCGTCGATGCTGATGCCGTTGCGATCGAGGGTCGTACCGATCGATCGGTCTAGTTCGACCCGCGATTTTTCGTAAGCGGCCATCGCCGACAGCAGAACGGACTCGGCCGTGGCCAGGGCACTTCGCGTCTGCAACACAGCGGTCGTGGTGGAGGTGCCGAACTGATATTTCTTTTGTTCTGCATCCAGTGACTGCCGAGCATAGTCGACAGCGGCTTGAGCCGAATCGACGCTGGCGCGATTTTGTTCCACCCCAAACTGTGCGTTGCGGACTTCGATGCTGACGCGGTTCTCGGTCTGCTGGAGGGCCATCTGGTTCTGACGGTATTCCAGTTCCGAGCGGATCTGTACTGCCTGAGCAGCGCGGTTACGCAGTGGAATATTGAGCTGCAATCCCGCGCCTTTGTCGGGCGAGGTTGAATTCACGAGTTGGTTGAGCGTGCCTCCGTAGCCGATGGTCGGAGCGACCGGAATCTGTCCGGGCCCGTTGCCTGCGCAGCCGAAACTCTGGTCTTCAGGGGAGAGATTGGCGCACAGGTTTCCAGGATTCTGTACTCCACCCAAGCCGGCTCCCCCGTAGTAGACGAACAGGTCCAGCGTGGGCAAGAGCGCGCTGCGCACGGCCTTATTGCTCATTTCCTGGCTGTTCAGCTGAATGCGGTTCTCCACGAGTTCAGCGCGGTGGCGGAGAGCGTCATTTACCAACTCTTCTGTCGGTTGAAGCGCCTCGGTTTGGGGAATTTCCATGGTGGAAGTGGGGATCACTTCGGCTCCAGCGAGCACGGGATCGTGAAGAGTCCGGCTGAGCGCGTTTTTCATGAGCAACTGCTCCAGCTGAAGATTTGTTTTCGCAACCGTCAGGGCCTGCTGGTCGGAGGCTACGGTGCTCTGCGCCCGCACGGCTTCGATCGGTGCCAGACTACCGATTTCCACCTGCTTCTTGGTGTCAGAGAGGGTCTTTTCCGAGAAGGTCAGCGATTCCTGCTTCACGCGCAGGTTCTCATAGGCATAGACCAAATCCCAATACATGTTTTCGATCTGATTGACGGTAGTAATGATCTGCAAGCGGAACGCGACGTCGGAGAGCTCGCGGTTATTCTTGGCAATGCGGATAAAGCGTGTATTCGCCGCGAACCCAAAGCCCTGCAGAAGATGCTGGGTAGCGGTTGCTTTGAACCCGGAGGTCAACTGTGGGCTCAGGCTTTGGAAGAAGCTATTGGTTGTTCCGCGGGCATTGGTGAAAGATACGTTCAAGTTCGTGCCCCAGGTAAACTCCTGCTGGTAGGCGAAGTTGACGGTTCCCGTATTTTGAACCAAGGTTCCCGGCAACGGCACGCCTTGGAAGGGAGTGGTCGCCTGCTGTTTGAAGTGATCTTCCTGCAGCGTTCCGGTCAGGATGGGGTCAAAGCTGTTGATCTGTGGTCCCAGGCCCAGCGTCGAGCCGGTCAGACCGGCCGCGCCAGCACCGGCGCCGGCCGCGCCGAGCGTGGTACCGCCACTGCCGGAACCGACCTGGGCTCCGACTCCACCCACTCCGCCTCCCGGAGTGTTCTGGACAACGCCGAGCGGCACACCGAGGATCGCCGCACCGGCTTTGGCTCGGAGCACATCCGTATCGGCGATGTTCAGGTTATAACGCGCAATGGCGATGTCGAGATTGTTCTCGAGCGCGAGCGCGACGGCATCATTCAGCGACAGGTAGAGCTTGCCATCGTGCATGAGTTGGTCGATGCGCGCCGTGTTCGCGAGATTCGGCGGAGCGATGGTGCGAGATTTGTAAGGCCCAATCGGGTTGGGAAAGTGCGATACGGGCTGACCGTAATTCAAAGCCGGGACGGGCTTGGCTTCCGGAGTATTCTGCGGGGTGGGAGCCGCGGGTGGCTCTTGGCCCCAGGCCAGAAATGTCAGCGTTGCGAAAAAGCTTGCGGCGACGGCGAGCCGCAGGGTCGAGGTTAAACGTGCGAATGGCATCTACTCTTCTCCGTTCGTTAGTACCCGTTCGTTAAGAACCAGACTGATGAAGACCTTGCTGCGAATACACTTGGGTTGTGCCCGAGACAGCCAAAATCCTAGAGAAAGTCCTACTCAGGCATTGGTACGCATAGGATCGGCGGAAGGTTCCGGAAAGCTGGGAGAAATAATGACCTTCCCCGCTGTTTCGTGCTTGTCCTTGGTTTCCTGCGCTCTGTATTTCTTGAGACGGCGTGGCAGAGGGTCTTCAGCCCGGAAGACCGGTAGTCCGCGGAAACCATTTAGTATAGCTGACCCGAACCGCACTTGACTCACAACGCCTCGTGCATGGAACTGATAAATTGCTGGCAAAGCCTGAACGGATTTGGATGATGCAGCAACGCTGTGGGACTCGAAAGATCGCAGGATGCGCAATCTCAAAGTGATTCTCTCCTATGACGGTGCGGAGTTCTCCGGCTGGCAGGTGCAGCCCGACACTACCACCGTTCAGGGGACACTAGCCTCGGCTATTGGACGGATAACCGGAGAAAAGGTATTGCCGCAAGGCTCAGGGCGAACTGACGCGGGAGTGCACGCGCTCGCGCAAGTGATGACATTTGTCACGGAGTCTTCGGTTCCCACGGAGAATTTTGGGAAGGCCTTGAACGATATCTTGCCCGCCTCGGTGCGGGTGCTGGAAGTAGCCGAAGCGCCGGCGGATTTCCATGCCCGTCATTCGGCGCGAGCGAAAACGTATCGCTATCGAATTCTTCGGGACGTCGATTTGTCCGCCGTTTCTGGCGCGGTACGTGTGGCACTATCCGTACCCATTGGCGGAGGAGGAGATGGCACGGGCTGCGGGGGCGGTGGTAGGCGAGCACGATTTCACATCGTTTGCGGCGGTGGACCCGGAGCGGGGGCGGGGAGAGAGCCGATCCCACGGAGGCAATTCCGAGGCTCGAGTGTCGCCCGTCACGAATGTACGGAAAATATTCACTTCGTCCTGGGAGCGAATGGGGGAAGAGTTCGTCTACACCGTCCGAGGCTCAGGATTTCTTCACCACATGGTGAGGAATCTGGTCGGCACGTTCATCCTGGTTGGCAAAGGAACCCTGCGAGTGAACGACATGACACGTATTCTCGAGGCGAGGAGTCGCTCAGCGGCCGGTGCGACCGCGCCTGCGAGTGGCTTGTATCTCGTCAGTGTTGAGTACTAAGGGGCGAAGGCTTCATGCCGGATTCACCCCTCCTGTTCCGCCTCAAACCTCAAGATTTGGGCATCACCACAGCACCTTCGATCGGAATGGCGTCGAGCGTCGCCTTGTCAATTCCCAGGTGCGCGATCACAAGTTCCGGAGGCGTGTGCCTGAGCCATTCCGATAGCGACAAATCCTGATAGACGTTGCTTTTAAACATTTCCAGAAACTTCAGATCAGTATTTCCGGTGTTTTGAATGTAATGGGGCAAAGTTTTCTGAATGTAGCCGACATCTCCAGCTTGAAAGTCCATGGTGCGCGCGCGGCCTCCCGTTGCGAATACGGTCATTCGGCCCGCTCCGCTGATGAAGTATTGCCATTCATCGGCATTCGGATGCCAGTGGAGTTCGCGAATTCCGCCGGGATGCACGGTCACGATGGCGGCGGCAATCGTGGTGGAGACTTTGAATGTGCTCGAATCGATGATGCGCACTTCTCCGCCTTTGGTGCGTTTTGAAGTCGGCTGCTGCGCCACACGAAATGCGAAGTCCTGCGGCGTAAAACCCCGCGAGCCTGCAGCTGCTTTCTGGTCATCGGACAAAGGACCGGGGACCGCGGCCTGGAAAATAAACTTCTCTCTCCGAGGCATTTTCTCCATCGCTCGTGGGCTCACCCCGAAGTTTGCCGACAACACGTCGTGCGGCGTATGCGCCATCCAGTCGGTGAGCAAGACTGTTTCGTATTCTGAGAAATTGCCATCATCGAACACCAGCAGGAACTCAGCCCCATCGGGATTCAGCCCTTGAATGGAATGCGGGATGCCCGTGGGGAAATACCAGAGATCGCCTTCGGTCACGTCGGCGACAAAACTCTTGCCGTCCAGATCGATCGAGGTGATGCGCGCGCTTCCGTAAAGCATGAACGCCCACTCGGCAGCGGTGTGCCAATGCAGTTCCCGTATTCCACCGGCCGTCAGCCTCATGTCGACGCCGGCGATCGACTTTGCTACAGGGAGCTCACGGACCGTGACCTCACGCGACCATCCACCTTCCTGCATTCGTTTGTGCGACATTCCAAAGGGATACTTGAACGTCTGCACGCCACCAGCGTCGGTGGATGGCGGCAAAAAGGAATCCGGATTCTGAGCGTCCAAGGCTGGATTGCCCGGACCCGGAGCGCTCGCGCTGCGATCGTTCTTGTCGGGATAAGACTTCGGTTCTTGCCCCGAGGCCGCAGCCGCAGGCAGCATTCCCGCAGCCGCTAATGCAGCGGAACTCATGCCTAGGAATCCCCGCCTTGAATAGATATCCTTCTTCACGCCTTCTGCCATAAGCCCATCCTATCGGAGTATCAGTCTGTAGAATTTTTCCAAGCGGCTTTTTGAAACTGCAAAAACGGCATTGCGGCCCCAAGGCGATTTCAACTTTTTACATCAAAACGAACATTCCAGTCAGAAACTTTTTTGCGAACGCGAGCCGCTGTGGGTTCCGGTGCGGGACAGCTCAGAAGAATGATTGTTTTCTTGGGCAACGCTCGAGCAATCTGCAGAGTGCGACATCCCACGATCGACAGGCAGAACGGCTCCCGTGACCCAAGGCGATTCGTCGCTCGCCAGATACACTACCAAGCCTGCAACTCTCAATTGCGGATGTCCTGGGATCTGCCTTTCCAGTAACCGCCAGTCCCGCGCCAGTAGTTCCAGGCAGAATGTACGGTGGCGCCCAAATAGAACAGGGCGGCTAGCGGTAGGGATAGTGCCCATGCGGGATTGAGTCCATAGTAGCGCACCATCGTCGCATACGTGATCGTCATGGCTGCCCACGCTCCCGCACCCAGAACCAGGGGTAGCGTTCTGCCACCAACTAGCAACAGCGGAGGAGCCAAATACGTGACCACCATACTTGCAATCGTACCGAGCAGCAGAAGCGACGAGTGATTTAACTGATTGAAGGCCGTGCGCGAAACCATTCGCTCCACGTCCGTGAGAGTGTCGTATTGCCGTAAGCTTCGACTGTGGTCCGTTAATCCTAGCCACAACCGGCCGCCGTGCTGCTTCAAAAGCCGTGCCAGCGAGCAATCATCGATCAGAGCACCACGAATGGATTCCAGCCCGCCCGCGCGTTCCAATGTTTCTGATCTCACCAGCATGCAACCTCCGGCGGCTCCGGCGGTGCCATGCCGGGTATCGCGAATCCAAGAGGGTGGGTAGAGCATGAAGAAGAAATACACGAAGGCGGGAATGAGCAGCTTTTCCGCAAGGCTTTCGCAATGCAGTTTGACCATAAACGAGACCAGATCATAAGGCCCTTGGGAAGCGACAGCAGCCAGACGCGCTACCGTTTCTTCATCGTGGATGACATCCGCGTCCGCAAGCAGGAGCCATTCGGGATTCAAGGCACGTGCGCGCTCAATCCCTTGATGCATGGCCCACAATTTTCCCGTCCACCCCGCCGGCAGCGGTTTGCTAGGAATCACTGTGAGGAAATCGGCCCTGCCTGACTGTTCCGCTGCGCGATGAGCGATTTCCCCGGTACCATCCGAGCTCTCGTCATCAACAAGGAAGATCGAAATCGGTAAGCGCTGAAGCAGCAAAGATGTGACTACCGGTCCGATCAGTTCGGCCTCGTTGCGGGCTGGAATAATCGCGGCGATGGAACCTGAGACAGTCGCCCTGGGGTCGACATCAGATTTCTGAACCCGCCAGAACATCCCTCTGCCCAATACTAGGTAAGACCAGATTACGACCGTGAGGATGGCAACGATTGTGGCAAAAGCCGACATTAGCGTGAGCGCCCGGACTGGCCGGGATGCAGTTCAACTCTACATGGCTTCGAGTCGTTGCACGCGGCGCGGTGGCCACTTTCTCAAACGAGACGGCAACCTGGTGTCTACGTGGTGCTCTCTGTTGCAAGTTGGGCATGGCTTATCTGGGCGTGCGTTTGTTTTCGCCCAAGTCGCGGAGAATCAAATAAGTGTATCCTCAACAATCCATAAGAAGTACGAGGCAAAGGTCATCCGTGTAGTGGCCTTCCGCCGTCTCTGGGATGTACCTTCGAAATCTGGCTGAATCTTGCTTGGGGGAACAGACTTAATGGGTCGCCACTGAATCTTATGAAGAGACGCTCTTTGCCACCCCCAGCTGCCAAGCTTCTCTCGGCCAGTAGTCTGGCACTGGTTCTTTATGGCTTGTTGACCACGATTGGCTGCCAGGGTTTTAGTTCAGCCAAGTCTTCGACGTCGACGCAAACGCAATCTGGCACGCTGGTTCTGAGCGGATCCAGTTTGGACTTCGGTAATGTCACGACGGGCACAAGCAAGATCATGACTATTACTGCCTCGAATACTGGAACGGCCTCTGTGACGGTGAGCAGTGCCTCGATTTCCAACAAATATTTCTCGCTGATTTCTCCAAATCTTCCGATGTCGATTGCTGCTGGTCAAAGCTCCCTGATGAGTGTTGTGTTCAGTCCGAACGCGGCAGGTGCTTTCAGCGCAACGGTTACCGTCGTCAGCACCGCCTCCAACAGTTCCGATACATTTTCGTTAACGGGAACCGGAGTGGCGAGCGGTCAGCTCGCGGTGAGTCCGACCACCGAAAACTTTGGAAGCGTAACTCTCGGGACCCAGAGCAACCAGACGATCACGTTGACCAACAACACCGGAGCGACGGTCAACATTTCGCAGGCCTCGGTGAGCGGCACCGGATTCACGCTGAGCGGCATCACCGCGCCCCTCGCGCTTAATGCTTCGCAAAGCACGACGTTCACTGCCACATTCTCCCCGCTGACCGCAGGGAACGCCACCGGTAGTGTCACGATTACGTCGGATGCGCCCAACCCCTCACTTTCGCTGCCGTTGTCGGGCACGGGCGTGACGCAAGGAGCAGTGGGCGCGAATCCCACCAGTCTGGACTTTGGAACTGTGACGGTGGGCAGTAAACAAGTATTGTCCGAAACCTTAACGAATACGGGCGGATCTACGCTGACCGTATCTCAAGTGGGCGTCAGCGGCACAGGTTTCACGGTGAGTGGGATTTCTACTCCTGCCACCCTCACTGCGGGACAGAGTGCGACCTTTAGCGTAACCTTCGCGCCGCTGACCGCGGGCAGTGCCAGCGGCAGCGTGACCGTAACATCGACTGGCTCTAATCCTAGTTTAACGATTCCTTTGAGCGGTTCCGGGACCGCGACGGTTGGACAGCTGACAGCGAGTCCGACGCCAATTGCGGTGGGCAGCGTAGTCGCCGGAACCAGCGGATCCGCGACGGGAACTCTGACCGCCAGCGGAGCGAATGTTACGGTTACGGGCGCCACTTCGAATAACTCGCGCTTTGTGATCAGCGGCTTTTCGCAGTCTGTGACCATCCTCGCCGGACAGAGTGCATCCTTTACAGTGACCTTCAGTCCACTCGTTGCCGGCGCCGACACCGCGACCCTGACATTCACTAGCAATGCCCAGCCTTCCACCACGACGGATACGGCCACTGGTACGGGTACCGCGGCTCCGGTCCATAGTGTGAACTTGTCGTGGAACGCCAGCACGTCGTCCGGCATCTCGGGATATAACATTTACCGTGCGGTTTACACGACCTCCTGCGGTTCTTACTCGAAGATCAACGGTGCAACTCTGGAGACGCTGACGAACTATACCGATTCTTCAGTGGTCGACGGCACGAACTACTGCTACGCCACTACTGCTGTAAATTCCAGCAACGAAGAAAGCGGATACTCGAATATCGTTTCTGATGTACAGATCCCTCCCCCGTAATGAGGCGACCTCCTCGCCTTTTTGAACGCCCTTTAGCGGGGTCTGAAAACCAACTTTGTACCGACTGAAATAATCCTGACCTTCCCGGTCAGGCTTATTCATTTTTGCAGCCTGAATTCCGCCCGAGTCTTAGCTCGAAGGCTCTGATCGCGAGGAATCCCGAACACAACATTCCCGAAACGGGAACTCTTCGTCACGGCATTGGATGCGTTTTTGGCCCATTACTCAAAGGTTTTAGAGCTTCCAAGATTGGCCTATCGGGCAAACTGCAGGTATGTCCCATCGAGACCTACACAAGAAAGCCGGCGAGCTTCAAACTCAATGGCATGAGACTCCCCCAGTCCATTTCTCACTCCTTTTCTACCCGTGTCTTCTTTGTCGTCGTGGTAATGGTTGCCCTGTTCACCACGACGTTATCCGCGGCGGCATCCACGCAACAATTGACATGCGCACCCAGTTCGCTGCGCTTCGGTGCCGTTCCCATCGGGCAAACCGAGACTGAAATCGTGGTCCTAACCAATGGCGGATCGACCAGTGTTACCGTCTCGGCGGCCACTCTGGCGGGAACTGGATTTAGTCTGTCGAACCTGCGCTTGCCGTTGGTGATTGCGGCGGGTCAAAGCGTCTCCCTGAGCGTCACTTTTTCTCCGACTGCGACCGGATGGACTGGAGGAAAAAGCACAATTACCAGCAACGCCTCGAACCCACAACTGACGCTGCAACTTGGAGGGTCGGGGACGACAAGCGACAGTGTCGTCGCCAGTCCCGCAAGCGTTTCGTTTGGTCAAGTGGCAGTAGGATCAACTTCCACGGTGCCCGTCGTCCTGAGCAATACCCGGTCGTGGAGCATGAAGATAACTGCCTGGCAGATGGCGGGCAGTGGATTCTCCGTCAGTGGGCCGGCGTTGCCGTTTACGTTGAATGGAGGGCAGAGTGTCACGTTGAATCTCACTTTTGCCCCACAGACGGCTGGAATCAGTGGAGGGAGCGTGTTCGTCACTGGTCCCTCCTTGAATGTGCCCCTGGCCGGTACCGGAACGACAACCAGCGCAGGGCAGCTGACGATCACTCCCTCTGTGGTCAATTTTGGAGATGTGACCGTGGGGACCACGGAGACACAACCCATTACGATGAGCGCGACCAATGCAAGTGTGACCGTGACCTCTGATGCCAGCAGCAGTTCTCAGTTTGTACTGAATGGAGCTTCACTGCCGTTGACGATCCCCGCGGGCCAGAGCATGTCGTTCAATGTAGCTTTCACACCCATTGGCAGCGGAACGATTTCTGGGTCACTCTCTTTTATCAGCAACGCGTCCAAATCACAGACCTCGGAGTCGCTTACCGGCACGGGCACATCGAAGCAGTACAGCGTCGACCTCTATTGGAATGCCAGCACGGATGTTGCGGGCTACAACGTGTACCGCAGCACCAGTTCGAGCGGCACGTACACCAAGATCAATTCCACCCTGGATCCTAGCACCGCGTACACCGATAATACTGTTGCCTCAGGCGCAACCTATTACTACGAAGCGACGGCGGTGAATTCCAGCGGGCAAGAGAGCACACGCTCGACACCTCCTGTAGTGGCGAGCATTCCGTAATCGTGCGGGATTCCGCCGAGGACCGTTCGAGGGTTACCGGAGTCAATCTGATGAGTCGCGTTTGTGCGGTCGTCCGGACCTTCTGTGAGTTCGACATTTAAGCAGCGCGTCGGCCACAGCCCCGACCCGAAAAAGCCTTCTCCCTTTTGCTTTCGGGGCTTCCTAGAGTGCCTCGAAAGCTCAAATCGCGGAACTTCCGTAACGTGCCCCAACCTCTTAGTCACCTGAAGTGGCCCATAGGGGCCATTCTCCGTAGTCTGCATTTTCGTTAGTACTAGTACCAGTGGCCAATCAGGGCCCTCACTAACGTTATGCGGACAAAGTGCTGCGGCGCGATTCTCGGACTCGGAACGGCTGTGCTGATGTTTCTACTGACTTTGGGCGGCTCGGCACGGGCGCAGGAAGTCTCCCTGGCGCTGCTTCAACCGGAAGCGATCGCGCGCGAATCAATGTCGCCGCAGCCCATCGTGCTTGCAGCGCAACCTACGACGTTGCCCGAGGCTCCAAGCCACCGCTTTTGGGATCGTCAAAACAGCGTTCTATTTGCCACCAGCGCTGCCTTCAGCACAGCGGACTTCTTCGTAACCCGAGCCAACCTTCAAAATGGAGGACAGGAACTCAATCCCGTCACCGGCTTGTTCGGCCGTAGCACACCGGCCTTGGCGGTAAACTTCATTGGCGAAGAGGTTGGTGTGATCGGAATCAGCTATCTCTTCCACAAGACCGGGCACCACAAGCTGGAGCGCGCAGTGTCCATGATCAACATCGGTTCTTCAGCCGCTGCGGTCACCTTCGGTCTGACTCATCGATAGTCTTGACGTGTCGGCGCTCCCAGCGACTCAGCGACTACAGGTAAACCGCTTGTGTCCCCTGACGCGGACTCTTAATCAGTAGTTGAAGGTTCGATTCCTTCCGCGCTCACCATCTTTTCAATCACTTGCCAGTTGTCGTAAACCTCAAAAATCGAGGTGTGCCGTAAATTGTGTCGTACCACAACCGCTACGTTGCGGCCGGCGGCCGGTTGGTATCCCGGAGCCGACTATGTGCTGGCTTGGGAAATCATCACCAGGCCAACCGGAGTTTGGGGCTTGCTTCCGCTCGGAACTTTCGGCCATGGAGGCGCGTTCGGAACCCAGGAATGGATCTTTCCGTCTCGCGACATGATCACCATCTTCATGGTGGCGTGCGATGGGGATTGTTCCGAGCGCCCAGAGCGCGCATTCCAGGAAATGGCAATCTCCAGTCTGGAGTAGGAATTAAAGCTCGACAGCGAACCATTGGCTAACTTGCAGGTGCACCGCAGGCCGCACCATAAGATCGAAGAACCCGTCGAATGTGGTGGCCGATGATCGCCGCAGCATCATTCTCCAGCGCGCCCTCGCGAATCGCTTCGTATTCGATCGGGAGATATTGACTCAGAAGGGTCAGCGGGCACGAAAAGCGGTCGAGATTGTGCAGCAGGTGCTTTACTTCTTCTTGTACGGAAGGTTGGGGCCAATAATAACGACAGCGGTCGCTGAAACTGAAGGCACGCGAGAGGCGCAATTCGTCGTCATCGCCGCGGTAGTACGAACGCCAGTACGCCGGGTTGCGCCGCATCTCGAACTCCAGCGCCTCCCGCACTTGCGACAATCTTGCGTCGCGCTTGTGGCCATGAATCTCGCGTTCGATGCTGCTCAGTGCAAAAATTGCTTCCCGATAAGCGAACGTAAGCCAGGGGCCAACTTTCAAAATTGCGAAATGGTCCTCCACCATCTCTGCTAGCGCGGCGGGGGACTGGTAATCGGTGGAATGGGCCTCATAGACAAGCGCGGGATCTTTTCGGCAATCCTGCCGCCAGCGCCTGCACTTTCTGACGATCGTAGTCGAAAACCCTGGTGTCGCCGAATTCTACGGCAGGTTGAACGACCAACCCGACCACGTTCTCCCAAGCCGCGAACAAGCCATGCGCTCGGAACGCAGAGTGAAAGACGTCCAAAGTGCGATGAACATCTTCGATCATCGTCGGGGCTGGACATTGACCCTCTGCCACTTCTCCGCCCGGGGGCGGGACCTCCGTTCCAATGACGTAAAGCGGTCTGGGCGAACCAGTTGGCATATTCCTCGCAAGCGTCCTCCGCAGCTCGGCATAAAATGGCAGTGCGTTCCGCGACGGTCTTCTCATCGAGAATCTTGTCGTCGCCACAAGGCATGCTCGTGTCTAAGTGGATCTTCTGATATCCCGCATGAATGCAAAGACCAGCCAGCTCGCGGGCCTTCGCCATGGCTGTAGCCGACGGTTCACTGCGCCAGGCAAACGGCCCCAGGTGGTCAGCTCCCAGCAGAACACGACCAGGCGGCAATCCCGCTGAGGCGGCAGCAACGCGCATTCCTTCAGCGAATTGCTCTGGCGTCATACCCGTATATCCGCCGAACTGGTTGACTTGGCTGGATGTCGATTCCACGTGAAGACAGTTGCCGTCTTCGAGCGCTTGCTGAATGGCTGCATCGATCACGGCCGGGTGCGCAGAGCAAACTGCGTAGGTGCCGACAGTCGCGCCGCCGCGATTTCGTTGGACGACGCTTCGCAGATATTCACTCGGTCCGTCGGCCACCGTGGAGCGCTGCGTCTCGAAGGGATCAGACCTCTGATTCATCGTCTTCGCATTATAGAATCTGAACCGGTATTCGCTTCACTGAGGTTGAGTCGATGAAGTAGTATGCGATGGCGATCATGCAACATAGGGAGATTGGTACCGTGCCAAAAAGAGCTCGAAGACAGGGTTTCCGAGTTGGAGTGGCAGTTGCAACTGGAATATTGATGGTTGGGCTGCCGTGTATGGCCCAGCAACTTACGAACGACGAGATATCCCTGACGGTCAACGCGCAGGAGGGATCGTACCAACTGTCTTTGCATGACGGTCAGGTCGTGCTCAGGTCCCGTGTGGGAGCACAGGTTGACCACCAGTGGCTTAGCTCGAGTGATTACCCGCGGCACCAAGCTTCGGAGTCTACCTTCGAAGATGATCTCGGCTCCGGCCGACAGGTGACAGTTACTTGCAGCGGACTGGACGCTAAGCCCGATCTTGTTTACGTGCTACAGCTCTACAAACAGCGCGCTTACGGAACCGTCCAGGTAAAGGTGCAAAACAGAGCGGGACAGGAAGTGACTGTGCAGGCCATACGCAGTGTCGAGGCCATGGGTGAGCCGATCCTCAATCTGGGTGGCGCTCAATCGACCGACCGGGTTCTCTCCGATAGTTTCAGCGAAGATTGGCCGGACCTGGCACTCTATGACCTCGGGGGAGTGCCCGGCGGGATGCATCGCGGTGCAGGAAGCCAACTCGTCTATAACCGGGAGAGCAAGCAGAGCTTATTTCTTGGCGCTCTCACCTCAGATCGATTTCTGACCCTGCTGCATCTGAAAGCCGAGGGTACGGGGACGCCCACCAAGATAGCATCCTATACCGTTGAATCCACCGGAACCACGGAAGTTCAGAAGGAATTCGATCTGAAGGATTCTCCCGCAGACGATCAGGTCGAACTGAGCCTTCCCGTTAAACCTGGGGAAGACATTGGTTTCAGAGCGATTGATGTTCGAGGCCGGACCGAATTACCACGAACAACTGCTGGCTTACGGGGATGCGGTTCGTCGTCTGCACCATGCGCGCGTCTCTTGTGAGACTCCCATCGGTTGGTGGAGTTGGACCGTCTACTACGGCGCCATCAACGAAGGCGAAACCCTGACCAACGGCGACTGGCAAGCCGAACATCTGAAGTCATTAGGGTATAAGTATTTCCAAGTCGATGAAGGTTATCAGTATGCTCGCGGGGAATATACAACTCCGAATGCGACACAATTTCCAGATGGCATGCGGTTTGTAGGGCATCACCTTACCGGTGAGGGGCTGACCTTCGGCGTATGGACGGCGCCGTTTGAGGTGACGAGCCGGGCTTGGGTCTACGAGCACCACAAGGATTGGCTGGTGCACAATGCCAAAGGAGATCCGATCCCCATTGGCGACGTCTGGAACCAGAAGACAGATGTGCTGTACGCGCTGGACACAACCCATCCTGGAGCGCAGGAATACCTGCGCCAGACGTACAAGACGCTGGTCCGCCAATGGGGAGTCCGCTTCATCAAACTAGATTTCATGGACACTACGGCAATCGAGGGCTACCGCTACCGGCCCAATACGACCACTCTGGAAGCGCAGCGCATCGGTCTCCAGATCATCCGTGACAGCGTGGGCGACGAGGTTATCTTGGATAAGGACGGAAGTCCGATGCTCAACCCAGTGGGGCTGGTAGACACGGGCCGGATCTCTGCGGAT
Organism: uncultured Acidobacteriaceae bacterium; assembly: GCA_963788555.1. Taxonomy (GTDB): domain Bacteria; phylum Acidobacteriota; class Terriglobia; order Terriglobales; family Acidobacteriaceae; genus Sulfotelmatobacter. The sequence goes on from CAWBHM010000011.1 coordinate 691,475, forward strand.
ACCGGCCACAGTTTTGAGAGGACGAAGAATGCCGCTTCTGGCATTGCTGCCCGCTTCTACATGCAGCGTAATTTCTTCGTCAATGATCCGGACGCCTTCAACGTCACCACAACGCACCTCATGGAGCATGCGAACGAACGGTCTTCGATTTCGCAGGGCGCGGCCGAGGCGTCAATCGCGCTCTCCGCAGTATCCGGCGGCATGTATGAAATTGGCGATGACATGCCGGTCCTCGGCTCAGAGAAGGATCGGCTGGCGCTGGTTGAAAACCAAGAGTTGCTGAATATGGCCAAAGTCGGCCGAGCTTCCACGCCGTTAGACCTGATGACCTACGAGCCGCAGGATGGACAGCCGAGTATTTTCTTCCTCCGGGAAGATCAACGGCAGGCCATACTGACGGTCTTCAATTGGACGAACACGGTGCGCTCGCACACGTTGAGATTGGCGGACCTCGGCCTGGTCCCCGGCCACAGGTTTGCGGCGACGGATGTGCTGAACCAGAATGAGATGGTTACGCTCGGGGGTGACGCAGTGGGACTGGAGAACCAGCCACCCCAGTCGGTTAGGGTGATCAAGCTGATCGACACGAGCGTTCCCGCGGCTGCCCCAACCGTGACAGCGCAGGTGCCCGCAGCGGCAAATACCGGTGAGACGATCACGCTTTCGGCGGTCTCGGCGCTGGCCGAAGCTGGCGGTGTGCCCGCAGCGGCGTATCGTTGGGACTTCGGCGACGGCACAAGCGCGGATAGTCCCAAGGCGTCTCATGCCTACACGAGCGCGGGAGAGTTCACGATCCGCCTCACAGTGGACGGAGTGGACGGGATACCGGCTCAAAAGAGTTTCTCCGTCAAGGTAACCGGCATTTTAAAGGCGCACTCTAACCTTACCGACAATCGACGCTTCGCAGAGCCAACCGACCGGTGAGCGTCTCCCGAGGCAATGAGGTTAGGTCTTAACATCAAATGTTAAGAGAGTGCCGTAAATTCTTTAAGGTCGCGCCCCGTCCAACAAATCTTCCTGTACTGCCTTCACAATCCCGGAATCCAATGCACAGCATTAGTGCGAAATATTTTCTGAAGGACCGGCTGGGGCAGGTTCAATCCACGCACCTGCTTGCCTTCCACGACAAGGGTCTCGCCTGTCGCCAGGAATTTCCAATCACGGGAGTAAGTAGACTGCCATTCGGTCAACGCATCCGGGAGATTGGCGTCTGCGTCCAAATCGAGGTCCGTGCCGTATAGGACGCGGTCTTGATACTTGATAAGGAATGCGCTCACCTTTTCCGGTGGCATTAGCATGAGGTATTCCATTGGCGTGGCAGGCAGAAGCCGCGGGGTTCGCTTGGCTAGACCCCCATCTGAGATCACGCTGGCCGAAATATATAGGAGCGTCATGCAAGGTGGACCTCTGTGGTCCGCTCGCAAGGATATTCCTCACCGTTGCATCGTGAGTACCCACATGGACGACTTTTTTGCAAAGCTTACTTCAGATGCGGAGGGCCATGTTCGTCTCCCAGTCTTCGAAGACGCTCGCCTCCAGTCTTCAGAAGATGCGCGCTGTGGACCGAGAGACATCTGTACCTAAGCGTAGGGCCGCTTCCAGAACAAAAGGAATCGCGAATACCGGCCAAAGCACTTCATTGACAGCCGGTTACGCGTGATTGTCAGAATTACTCCCCATAAATGCGCCTGTCGTCAGCTCGGAAATCGGGAGCCTGTTTCTGTTCGTTGCGGCGCGCAACCCAGATCAGCAGACAGATAGCGGCCAGTGCGATCAGAAAGTAGATGACTCCGCCCTCGTGGTGGAGCCTTCCAGTCAGGAAACTCCGGTCAACGTGCGTTGCCAGCATGGCAAGGACGAAGATTCGAAGCCCATTCTTAGCAACCGAAAGCGGGATCGCCAACGCGATCAATACGGTTTTCCGCCAAGCGGAGCGCAACAGCATCTGTGTCAGGACCATGGTGGTGACCACTAACATCAAGCTCGAACGGATGCTGCTGCATTCGCGGGCAACCTCGACCGTCAAGCCCGGGATGGTCAGTTGGGTGCCATCCTGAGCAACCGGTATCCCGAGCGCGACGAAAAGCAGATGGGCCGAAGCAACAGACCCTTCCTGCAGCAGCCTGACGAGTCGGTCTAACAAGAACTGAGGAATCGGAACGATCCACAACAAGAAACAAAGAGGGAAGACCGCCCGTCGGAAAGCGGGCGTCCCGAAAGAAAAGATAAAAGCGCCCACCCACCACACGACAAGCGCCAGCATGTTCACCGAAAGTCGCTCATCGGAGCGAAGTGGGATCGCCCCCAATCTCGCAAGCACGATCACCAATGCCGCCGCGGCCAGTAAGCCAGAACCGATGCTCCGACTCATTCCCGTGGATGGCTCCGGGGATCTCCAATCCACGAAGATCAAAGCCACCGTCGCCGGGAGAATCAGCAATATGTGTGTGTACTGATCGTCGCGGAGGGCCAGAGCGAACGTAGTGATGAGGGCTTTCGACCACACCACCAAAGAGATCACAGCGAGAATGGAAAGAATCAGGCTGGGTGACAATCTGGAGCTCGATTTTCGGCCCGAGGTGCTCAGAATAGAGTCCTTATTGTGCTGGCGCTGACCGCATTTCTCTCCGCTATTTACTGGTTGACATCTCACAGAGGGGAGGCGGATTTACGACGGGATTACTGGGCTTCCGATCCAGAATTTGAGCCGTAGCGTAGTCCGAGGGGGCACTGGTTATTTTGTTGGTGCTAATCGCTTTCACTCTGTAGAAGTACGTTTTGCCGGTCTCAACCAGGTTATCGGTGCAGCTCGTGCCGTGAAACGGCTCGGAGTTAACTCGCACAAGCGACGTGTCATCGGGTTGCTGGCGGTCAGATAGCATGCCGCGATAGATGCAATAGCCGTCAGCGTCAGCGTGCTTGGCGTCGCGAGTGCTGGCTCTCCACGAGAGGATCACCGTATGCGCCCCCGGATTCTGAGGCGGCGATGGTTCGGGACGGGAACTGAATGTAGGACACTTCCGAATCGCGCCGGGCGCAGAGATAACCGCGACACGGTTGACGGGTGCTGCTGCCCTCCGATCTGAGGCTTGCTCGGGTGCGGTTTGCTTGCTACTACATCCTGTCTGCGAGCCGACCATTAAAATTAGAATAATCAAGAGGGAGGCGCTTCGCCGCAGGGCAGGCCGAGTTTCCAACCTATGTTTCATCGATGAGGATCGTCAACGGTCCCACCGCACATTTGTAGAACTATGATTTCAATTCCGCAAGTTGTTTCCTCGCGTCCTGGGCGTCGCAGGAATTGGGATCGAGCTTCAAAGCCTGCTGCAAGTGCTCCCGGGCTGGCGTTGCTTGCCCGCTCTTCGCATACGCCATTCCAAGGTGATAGTGGAGCTGCGGATTGTCAGGGGAGCTGTTCTGCTGCGACAGTCGCAGCGCCTCCAGCAGAGAATCGACGGCTGAATGATAGGCGCCCTTTTGATAGTAGATCCATCCCAAAGTGTCGGCGACGCCAGGCGATTTTGGCATGCCGCGTCGTGCCGTCTGCGCCAGCGAGAGAGCGACGTCGAGGTTGCCGCCCGACTGCAGCATGACGGAAGCCAGATCATTCGATGCCAGCGGATTTTCCGGTTTGATCGACAGTGCTTTCTGATAAGCCTCAGCCGCGCTATTCCAATCCTTCCTGGCTTGATATAGGTTTCCGAGCAGGATGTAGAAACTGGGCTCATTTGGATTATTCGCGAGGCCCCGGCGGCACGTGGCGATAGCTTCGTCCGTTGAGCCTTTGGCAGCTTGCACCTGCGCCAGTTTGAGTTGTGCATCAGAATTGTTCGAGTCGAGTTCGGCTGCCTTCAGGAATGCCGTCGCAGCTCCGGATAAGTCTTTCTTCTTGTAGAAGAGCGCGGTGCCGAGAAGATCATAAAATCCGCTGTTGCCAGGCGACCGCGCAATCTGAGCATTCGCGGCAGAGATGGCTTGATCCACTCGTTTCTGCGCGACATAGGTACTTATCAAGCCCCGCAGGGCGTCTTTTGAATTCGGATTGCGATCGAGCGCGGCCCGGTACGCTGTGTCTGCGGCATCGTAGTCTTTTTCCGCGAACTTCAGATTTCCCATTTGTACGTAGCCGAACGAACTCTGCGGGGAGACTTCGATCGCCTTCCGAACGTCCACTTCTGCAGCTGAGAAACGCTTGCGGTTGAGGTTGGAAAGTGCGCGCAGTCCATAGCCTTCTGGAGAAGCGGGCTGCAGCCGGACCATCTCCGATGCTTGTTGATCCAGAGCATCCATGTCGCCTCGTTCCAGGGCCAAGCCGGCCAGGGCTCGCACGGCGTCCAGGAAATCCGTACGGAGACGCAGCGCCTCATTCCATTCACTTTGAGCGCGTTCAAGATTGCCGAGTTTTTTAAATGCGACGCCGAGGACGTAGTGGGCCTCGCTGTTGCCAGGATCGTTCTTGATTACAGTTTCCAGCGTGGCAATGGCATCATTCGCGTGACCACCGCTGATTTGCAATTGGCTGCGATACACCAAGGCATCGCTGTCGGTTGGATTGCTCTTGAAAATCTCAGCGTCGAGTCGGCTGGCTTCGTTCAGTTGCCCCTTCTGCAGCAGAAGCTGAAGATATTCCTTCTTCAGCGGAAGGTCGTCCGGATGCTGTTGGTTGAGAGTGGCATATTCGGCGAGGGCTTTGTCGAGGTCGCCGTTCATGAAGTAGAGTTTGCCCAGCATGCAGTAACCCGTGGGGTCATTGGCAAAATCGTGTTTTGCCAGCCTTGCAACATCTTCGGCTTCCGCCCTCTTGCCTTCCGCCAGATACAAACGGACCAGAGCTGACCGAGGTTCCGGACTCTTCTGATCGACGTCGACTGCCTCTTGGAAGAGTCGTTCCGCATCACCATATCGGCTTCGCGCCTGGTAGTAGCCTCCCAGGAGTATCCGCGCCTGCGAAGAGATGGGATCGAGTTCGATTACCTTGCGCAGACTGACTTCCGCTGCATCAAGTTGATTGTTTCTTGACTGCAAGAGCGCGAGGCTTAGATACAACTGCCAGCGGCCGGGGTTGAGCGCGATGGTCTTCTGGATCTCTTCGATGGCGCCGCGGACATCGCCTTGCGCCGCCAGCAGGCTCGAATTTACCGAATGAACGGCCGGATCGCCCGGCCGCTCCTTGAGCAGAAGGCTAATCTGATCCTGAGCTTCCGGAAGATTGTGTCCCAGGACCAGCAGATTCGCTAGTTCGATACGGGTTCCGTAGTCCTGAGGATCCAGCTGAACGGTGCGTCCGAGTTCCTGAAACGCGAGCTCAGGTCTTTGCAATTGGAGATAACTCTCCGCCAGTTGATGGTGGGCCTCCGCAAAGTTCGGATCGATCTTGACCGCATTGATGAACTCGATCGCGGCCTCGGAGTATTTCCCTTTTTCGAAATAGCGCTGACCACTTTGGAAATACTTCTGTCGGCGCGCCTGCGGGTTCCTCGAGCAGGAAGAAAAAAGAAGGGCGAGCGAAAGGGTAGTTCCAGCCAGCCAAAACGCGCGACGGAATTGCATCCGGACCTGCTTTTAGAAGTGCGAAATTAACTATCGTTAACTAATCAAGGCTATGACAACTCAAGGCTACGCCCATTCGATCTGTAGTAGAAGGGCACCAATGGGTAGTATTCAGGGAAGGGAAGTGAGAAAAGAGTGCTGGTTGCAATCACTTGCAACACGTTGCAGATATTATCAGTCTTGACAAGGATGAACGGTGAGTTACAGTAACGTTGGTACTGGAAGCCGCTTCAGTCGGGCCATTCCAACCTCCCCCACTTTGTTTGAGGAAGTGGACAACAGGAAATGAAAAAGTCGTTTTTCTTATTCTTCGCGGCAACTCTCCTATTTGTGCCCTCCGTTCTCGGTCAAAATACAAACATGTCCTTCAACGGCGGGTATCAGGGCAGTAATTGGACTTATAACGGTGAAACCGTCGGAACCGGATTCTACGACGGATCGATCAATGGCACACAGGTTGGACCGGGCCAATCCAGTCCCGGAATGATCTGTGATGATTTCAAAGACAACATCTACAGCGGCGAGACGTGGACAGCAAATGCGATCAACGCCGCTAGCTTGACCTCTTCCAACATTGGTCAGACGCTGTTTGGGACGGCGTTCGGAACGAATGCTCTGACCGTATATAAAGAGGTCGCTTACCTTGTGTACCAAATCTTTACCACCACCACGACTCCGGATCAACAAGCCGGATACTCAGAAGCTATCTGGGCGCTCACTGGCAGCGGAGTTGATCACACTAAGCTGACGGGATGGGCTGCTACATACTATAACGCCGTGATCGGCGGTGGCGAGACCTTGACCGCGGCACAGCTGGCAGGCCTCTGGATCTATACCCCCACAGTTCCTGGCGGAAAGAGCGCCCAAGAAATGTGGGGTATGGTGCCGGTTCCGGAGGGTGGAGCGGCGGCAGGCTACCTTTTTCTAGCTGGACTTTGCTGTTTCGGCGCCATGTTTCTCCGTTCCAAGCGGCAATTGGCGGCATGAAATCCACCTAAACAAAATCTGCCCTCCCCGAGTTTCAGAACAAAAGGCGTGCCGGACCTGGCGCGCCTTTTGTCTTTAGGATGACGTTCCCACGCCGCTAACTTTGGTTCTGCGGCACCGCAACGAACGAGGTTCGCCAGAATCGCGTCGACAAAAGAGTTGCACTGCTTTGCATACTCGGAGTCTTGGTCACCAAAGTTATCGCTCAGTCGGTTACCATTTAGAAGCCGTTCTTCGGGACCTTGGTGCGAATCCATAACGTCTGTAAATTCAGTCAGTTAAGGGATCTGCTGACAATCGTGTGTTTTGGATCACGCTTGTTATGTGCTGCGTAAAAGTTACCATTCTTCCCGAAGGAGTTACATGATATAGCCCTTATGGGCTATTGCAACAATCTGCAACGTGAGGTAACCTCGCGTTGCTAGGTACTAAGACCACATCGTCCCCCATCTCTTCTCCCAGGCACTGCGCCCGGTTCATTGACGCAGTGAAGAGCCTAGCAACGATCGCCCTGAACGGGCCACGGGAACTGATTCGGCGGTAGAGTAAGTGATCGGTTGCTGTCCCCACAGCAGTAATGGTATAATGTCCATAGAAGTAGTAGTGATTGTTCACTCACGGGCACTAAAATAAAGACACATGGCACTTGGGTGGCCTTGGAAAAGAGTAATTGCATTGAGTAGATTGAGTACAGACCAACAGACATTTTGATATACCGAGAAGCCAAAGTTCTTCCCCCGGGCTTCGCGATTCGCTGGTGTTTCTCCCCCTGAAATCTCGACGACGAGATTTCGCAAAGACACTCGCTAGATTCATGGAAGTTTTGGGGTCATTCTGGGAAGAGTGACTTAGAGGGCGAAGCTATGGCCGTCAGCAGCATGTCGCTAGATCTTTCGCAGCCGCATCCGCAGATCGAAACTGAGTATTGGTATGGGCTTCAGACTCGCCCCCGGCACGAAAAAATCGTTGCCCACCGTCTCGAAGAGAGAGGCGTTACAACGTTCCTCCCGCTTGTCACCGAAGTGCACCGCTGGAGCGATCGCAAGAAGACCGTGCAGGTCCCGCTGTTCGGCTGCTATGTCTTCGCGAAATTTATACCGAATCGAATGGACCGCTTGCGGGTTCTGCGTGTGGACGGAGTATTTGGTCTTGTAGGTTCGAAGGGCGAAGGCACTCCCATTCCCGATCAGCAGATCGATGCGGTTCGGAGTTTAGTAGAAACACAAATGCCCTGGTCCTCACATCCTTTCCTGAAGATTGGTCAACGTGTGCGAGTCACGCAGCGGCGTTCTGGACGGCCTCGAAGGCATACTCGTCTCGCGCAATGGAGACCGCTCGCTCGTCATTTCGGTGGATGCAATCCAGAGATCCTTGGCAGTGCGCGTAGAAGGATACGAAGTCGAACCTGCCTAACGCTTTCCCGCTGTCCGGTGTAGTAAGAAACCTAAACCACCCATGGCGCCACACACAATTGAGACACTACGGTTGCTCGCTGTAGGCAGCGAACCATCGGTCCTACGTTTGCTGGACGCTGCCGCACACTCGAATGACTGGCATCTGGAAACTTCTGCGAGCGGCTGGGATGCGATGGAGCAGGTGCAATCCGGTTCTGCGCTTCATCTCTTAGTGTTGTCCATTCCTCGGGGCGACGGGGAAGGTCTTCAACTCCTGTCGTGGTTGCGCAGACTGCGACCCGAGCTACCCATCGTCGTATTGTGTGATACCGGCGATGCAGCCAAGCAGCAAGAGGCAACCCGCCTGGGAGCGAAAGGCGTTCTGCTTCGACCGTTTAGTGAGCGCCAGCTCGAATCGGTAATCCGGCGGCACCTCGTTACTCCGAACAGTGCGCATATCGAGATGGCGAGTGAAGACATTGAGTCGCTTGGCGAGGATGAATTCTTCCTCAGCGTCAGTCCCGCCATGCGGCAACTTCGCGCGCAGGCGGAATTGCTTGCCAAGGCAGATGTGCCGGTACTCATTCTCGGAGAGCCCGGGAGCGGCAAGGGTACAGTGGCCCGCCTGATACACCAGCGATCAGTGCACTCCGGATTTAAGTTCCAGAGAGTCAATTGTGCGGAAATGCCCGCAGATCTACTCGAGATCGAACTGTTCGGAAGGGAAAATGGTTCCTCCAACGGTTCATCGAGAGCTTTGGGCAAACTTGAGTCCGGCCAGAGGGGAACAATTCTACTGGATGAAATCACGGAGATGCCGCTTGCGCTGCAGCGGGAAGGGTCCTGAAGGTGCTGCAAGGGAAGCAGATTGCCCGTTCCAGCGACGCCAAACCAGCGGAATCGGATGTGCGCATTCTCGCCGCTAGCAGCGACAAGATGGACCGTGCACTAGAGGAGAAGCGAATGCACGGCGATCTTTATTATCGCCTTAGTGCATTCACGGTTCATATCCCGTCTCTGCGCCATCGCAAGGACGAAATTGCGTACACTCCTTCGTTACTCGATGCATAAGGTAGCGAAGTACTATGGCTTACCTCCTCGAGATTTTACGCGGGCGACGTTGGAGGCCTGCCAGAATCATTCATGGCCCGGGAACTTGAAGGAGTTGGAGACGTTCGTCAAACGTTACCTGATCGCGGGCGACGTAGAACTGCCCGGCAGCCTGGAAGCAAGTGAGCGCGCGCAAGGACTGCCGTTGATCGGCGAGCATGCGGAGGTTGCAGGCGGACGAGAATGGTTCTTCCCCGCAGTCGCTGAAGTCCATGATTCAGAATGTCCGGTGGGAAACGGAAAGAAACGCCATCGCATCAGCCCTTGAAAAGACAGGCATGGAATCGGAAGGCAGCCGCGCGTTTGTTGGGTGTAAGCTATCGTACGATTCTCTACAAGATTGAGCAGTATGAGATGAGAGCTCCGGAATCGTACCTTTCGCCCATTCCAGGCACGAGAATGAATTTGTCGGGTCAGAATAAAGGAAGCGGGAAAGTAAGTTGAACCGAGAAGACATCACAATGAGCCAGAAGCGCAAGACAGTCGCGACGATAAGAATCATCGGAAGTTCCTGCAGAAGAGGCGTTTTCACATGCGCCGTCGGCCTAGCTTTGTCGATCGGACTGTGGGCGCAAACGACGCCGCCAAGCGCACCGCCTGCCTCAGCCGCGCACAGCGAACAATCCGCTCAGAATCCCGATGCTTCCAAAGCACACGACAGCACATTTGTGATCGGCAATGACGACGTGTTGGCGATCAATGTCTGGAAGGAGCCGGATGTTTCCCGGTCCGTTCCGGTGCGGTCCGATGGAAAGATCTCTCTCCCACTGGTTGGGGAAGTTCAGGCGGCCGGACAGACGCCGCTCAAGTTGGAACAAGAGATTGCCGCCAGGTTAAAGAATTACGTCAGCGAGCCGGAAGTCACGGTTATCGTTCAGCAGATCAACAGTCAGAAGTTCAATATTCTGGGACAAGTCACTCGCCCGGGCTCTTATCCGATTGCGAACGCGGCAACGGTGTTGGACGCCATCGCGGTGGCGGGCGGCTTCCGCGATTTCGCGAAACAGAAATCTATCTACATCCTCCGGCAGAATGCAGACGGTACCCAAACAAGGCTTGCCTTCAACTACAAAGACGTCGTCAAGGGCAAGAATCCGGCTCAGAACATTAAGTTGCAGGCGCGAGACACGATCGTCGTTCCGTAACTGTCGTCCCATATCATGATGCGGTTTGAGAAAATCTGCTTAGGCTTGCTGTTGTCAGCCGTGGCCGGTGCCACTCTGGTCGCAGGCGGACAACACGCCGACTCAACCGGTGGCTGCCTACGGTACAGGCTCTGGCGTGGAGAATACTGATAGTCAAATGATGACTCCGCCTCCGGTCAGCGGGCAATCGTATCCGGCGGCGCCCGCTTCGCAAGAACGCTCCAACTATCTACAGGCCGGAGTCACCTTCTCGGCCGCGTACAGCGACAACCTTGTTGGGAGCAACCGGATCCAACTCCGGACCCGTGAGCGATGAAAGCTATTCCGTGTTTCCGACGCTGGCTCTGAACGAAACGACCACTCGGCTTCACTTTACCTTGACGTACGCGCCTGGATTCACGTTTTACCAGCACACCAGTTCGCTGAACCAGGCGAACCAAAACGCATCGATCGAATTTCCAGTACCGCCTGAGCCCGCACGTGACCTTCAGCGCCCGCGATGGATTCCAGAAGAGCTCGAGCGTATTCAATCAGCCGTCTTTGGGGACAGCCGGATCAGTGTCCGGCGGGATTCAGGAGCCGAACCAGTCGGTGATTGCGCCGGTTGCCAGCCAGCTCAACAACTCTGGAAATGCAGGCATCACCTACCAATTCGCGGCGAACGGGATGATCGGAGCCAGCGGGACGTTCACCAATCTGCACTACCTCGATCCGGCTCAGGTTCCAGGCTTGTATGATTCGAGTTCGCAGGGTGGCTCAGCCTTTTACGCGCTACCGGATTTCGAAGATGCATTACATCGGCGTGACATATCAGTATCAACGGCTGCTGTCGTATCCCGCGCCGGAACGAACGAGACGCAAACGCACTCGCTCCTTCTTCTCTACACGCTGTATGCGAACCCGCATTTCTCGATTTCATTCTTTGGTGGCCCGCAATACGCAAACATAGGTCCGCAGTTTGAGAACGGTGTAGCGCTTCCGCTGCCTGCATCCCAAAGCTGGCAACCCGAGGCAGGCGGCAGTTTGAGCTGGCAGGGACGCTTGAGCAGTGTCGCTGTGAGCTACTCGCATATGATCTCAGGGCGGTGGCGGCCTCATCGGGGCGGTGCAGATGGACAGTGCCAACGCCTCGATACGGCAACAAATCACGCGCACGTTGAGCGGGTCCGTTTCGGGGGGGTACGCACAGAATGATGTTTTAGCCTCCGCAATCCCCGGCGCCAACAACGGACACACCTGGTCGGGAACGGCGTCTGTGCAGCAGCAGTTCGGCCAACATTTGAACGTGCAGTTGGGATACACGCGCCTTCACCAGAACGTACAGCACGGTTGCTGTCCTGGCCTCGACACCCGAACACGAATCGCGAATTTGTTTCGATTTCCTATCAGTTCTCCCGACCACTGGGAAGGTAATTGTATGGTTGACGATCTCGAAGAGAAATCCGAAGGCTTCGACCTTCAGCGCTACCTGGGCGTGGTGCGGCGTCGCCACCTGCATTTCCTGGCACCCGCTTTTCCTAGGCTGGGCGGTTGTGTGGGGAGCGAGCTGGGTGTTGCCGCCGCGCTACCTCTCGACCACGCTGATTCTGGTGGAACAGCCCACCATGCCGAAGGATTACGTCACACCGAACGTGAACGATGACTTGCAGGAGCGGATGCAGAGCATCACCCAGCAGATTCTGAGTCGGACGCGGCTGTTGCGCATCATCGACCAGTTCAATCTTTATGCAGCGCCGCACTCCCAGCCTTCACCCGACCAGAAGGTCGAGATCATGCGGAAGGATATCGGGATCGAGCTGGTGCGCGACGCTCGCAATCAGATCACCGCGTTCAATGTTTCCTACTCGTCGCGCGATCCCCACATAGCCCAGAAGGTCACCAGCGAACTGACCAATCTGTTCATCAACGAAAACCTCGAGGTTCGCCAGCAGCAGTCGGAAGACACGACACAGTTTCTCGAAGGCCAATTGGAGACTGCCCGCAAAGCTCTCGCTGACCAGGAAGAAAAGATCCGGGAGTTCAAAGGACAACATGTGGGCGAGTTGCCCGCACAGGTAGGGAGCAATCTGCAGATTCTTGGCCGGCTTGCAGTCGCAACTGCAAACCGAAGAAGATGCGCTCAATACCGCCAAGCAGCAGCGCGTATACCTTGAGACGTTGGTGAATCAGTACCGCTCGCTGCAAGCGTCGCCGAAGACCGCAGGTGGTGCGCCGACGGCAGGGTTGCCGGCGATCGATGCAGAGTTAGATAAGCTCAGAGCGCAGCTGGCAGATCTCAGTTCGCACTATACCGACCGTCATCCCGATGTTCGCAAGCTCAAGCAGCAGATCGCCGAGACCGAAGCGACTCGGGATCGAATCATCGCTGACTTGAAGGCCAAGAAGTCTGCACCAGCGGATCCGGATGCAGCCACTACCAACTTCGGATCCGTCTGCGATGACGGATGCAACGTCCCCCATGGTGCAGTTGCAGGGACAGCTCCAGTCGAACCGCGTGGAAATTGCAAACCGGGAACGTGCGGTCACAGACCTGAAGTCCAAGGTGATCGACTACCAGGCTCGACTGAATCAGGAACCTGTGCGCGAGCAGCAACTCTCGGATCTAACGCGCGGATACGATCAATCCAAAGCGAATTATGACGGACTCCTGAAGAAGAAGAATGAATCGGCGATGGCCACCAGCATGGAATTGCTGCAGCAGGGGGAACGCTTCCGAATCATCGATCCGCCGAGTCTGCCGGTAAAGCCCGACTTTCCCAATCGCCTTAAGTTTTGTGGAATTGGATTAGGAGTCGGTCTGGCACTGGGTGTTGTGGTGGCCGGCGCTTTCGAGATGATGGATGACCGGGTGTACGATGAGAAGGAATTGCAAAAGCTTTTGCCGATCGCAGTGATCTCGGAAATCCCAACCCTGGAAGTTGCTGCAGATATACAACGGGAGCGCAAGCGCTTGTGGCTGGGATGGGCGACGGCTGTTTTCGTTTCTGCTACCATCCTCGTCGGATCGGCTATTAGTTACTTACGCGGCTAAAAGATAGTAGCCATGTATAAAGCTTTTTACGGCTTAACACGTAATCCGTTTGAGATCACTCCGGACCCTTCGTTCCTGTTTCCCACGGGGAGACACAACGAGGCTCTGGCGTCTCTTTACTATGGCGTCAGACGGCACAAAGGTTTCGTGGTTTTGACCGGAGAAGTGGGAACCGGCAAGACGCTCCTGCTCCGCTGTCTGTTGCAGGCGCTGAAGAAGAGCAGAGACGTCGCCTACGCCTATGTGTTCAACGGACGCCTGTCCCCGGTCGAATTCCTGCAGTACATCGTTACCGACTTTGGACTTCCCGGCGCCAGCAAGAACAAAGGCGAACTGCTCCTCCAGATTGCGCACTATGTCGTGTCGCGCAGCCAGAAGAGACTGACCACGGTTCTTGTGGTCGACGAGGCGCATCACCTGTCGACGGAGATCCTGGAAGAGATCCGGCTTCTCACCAATCTCGAGACGGAAGACGAGAAGCTGCTGCAGATTCTTCTGGTGGGGCAGCCCGAACTAGATGACAAACTCGATTCTGCGAGTTTGCGCCAGCTCAAGCAGAGAATCGCTCTTCGCTCTCACCTGCTTCCGTTGGATTCGAAGGAGACCAGCGGATATATCCAGCGACGCCTTCAGCTGGCGGGATGCGCTTATCCGTCGTCGCTATTTCCACCCGAGACCATCGCGGCCGTGTATCAACATACCCAAGGACTGCCGCGCTTGATCAATACGGTTTGTGAGAATGCGCTGATTGCCGGGTACTCAAGGCAGACGCGGTGCTTAAGCCCTGACATCGTGGACAGTATCGCCAAAGATTTTCGCCTCGGCGTTCGCACTCCCCAGATCGAACAACAGAAGGCCTCCGACGAACTCGATGTGCGAAAAGCAGCCAAGACATTGCTCGATCTGTACGCTCAGCTGCAGGCTGCACAAAAGCGCGACGATGAACTGGAAACGCGTTTGCGCATGAGAATCACTGAACAATGAGCAACATATTTGACGCGCTACAAAGAGCGGAGTCGGAGGGTTCCGACCTTAAGAGTTCGACCCTCACTCTTGCGACAGAACTGCTGGAGGCTGCTGAGCAGAAGCGGCGCGATTCCGGCGCCATGCTCGAGCCGCCGGCCAGTCCTGCGAGCGACGATTCCGTCGATTCCCGCCCATCGGCTGCGTTGGACGATCTGGATCGATGTCCCGTTCTGCCCGTTTCAATCCCCGCGGACAGCCGCTTGGTATCGCTGGGTAAAGAGGGAAGCTTGGGCGCAGAGAAGTTTCGTTTCCTGGCGGTGCGGTTGCGGCAGCTTCGACAAAGCCGTCCTCTGAAGAAAGTCCTGATCACCAGTACGATTCCTGCAGGAAGGGAAGAGCACGGTCGCTGCCAACCTGGCGTGCACCTTGGCGCGAAGGAAACCGCAAAAGACCTTGCTGCTGGAAGGGCGATCTGCGCGGCCGAATATTGCTGCGCAATTTGGCTTAGGCAGGCTCCCGGGACTTTGCGAGTGGCTCAGCGGAGAAACTCCAACCATCAACATCTACCGCCTGGGAGATCTTGGAGTCTGGATGCTGCCGGCGGGTAGTGCGCCGCAAAACCCTCTGGAACTGATGCAGGCCGGAAAGCTTTCCCCGCTGATGGAGCAACTGGAAGCCTGGTTTGACTGGATTGTCATCGATTCTCCGCCAGTGCTCCCGCTCGCGGACACCAGCCTCTGGTCTCGTCTGGCCGATGGAATTCTGCTGGTTACGCGAACAGGCATTACCGAAAAACAGCAATTGCAACGCGGGATTGAGGCAATCGAAAAATCGAAGTTGCTGGGAGCCTTGGTGAACAGCAGTTCGAATGCATCGCACGCCGACTATTATCAGCGGTACAGCTACACTTCGTCTCCAGAGACCCCCCCCAAGGAATAGCCACCGACAACTAAGCAGCAGACCTGTTCGAGTCCTATCCTTCCCCATAAATCACCCGTCATCAGCCGGTCACTTGACTCGATCCAGAAGCAAGCCGATCGAGCGGAGGTAATCGTGAACGTACGACGCTCTGGCCATCACGGTCTACATTTGAGTCCGATCTCTGAAGCCACGCCGCTCGGAGACCGCGGCATCCTGAATGCCGAAGACTTTCGGCGCATGATCACGCTCGAGAGAAAGAGAAGCGAGCGTTCGCGGAAGCCATTTATGCTCCTCCTCTTGGATATGGGCGACGACCTGCCCGTCCGAGAAGAATGGGAGGATTCTGGGGAAGATTCTGTCCGCACTCTCGCTCTCGACTCGCGATACCGATGTGACTGGATGGTATTCGAACAACTGTGTCGTCGGAGTCATGTTCACTGAAATCGCGACCGAGGACGGCGGTTCGACCCCCAGCACGATCATCACCCGGGTCACGCAGACGTTGCAGAAGAACTTGACCCTGGACCAGTTCAGCCGCGTCACCCTCTCATTCCACGTATTTCCAGAAGACTCGGACAATGACGGCGAGCCGAGACCAACAAACCGTACCCTGTACCCCGATCTGTCGCAGCGGGACGATGGCAGGAAGGTATCCCGAACGATGAAGCGGATGATGGATGTTCTGGGCAGCTTGTTGGCGCTCTTGTTCTTCTCGCCCGTCTTTCTGTGCATCGCCATCGCGGTCAAAGCAACGTCGGAGGGGCCGGTGTTCTTCCGGCAGCGCCGCGTCGGCCAGTATGGCAACTCGTTCTGGTTTCTGAAGTTTCGTTCGATGTACGTGAATAACGACGTCCAGGTTCACAAAGCAGTACGTTCAACGACTGATTGCCGGAAAGGCGGATAAGCATCCGTCGAACGGAAACGGCGAAGGCGTCTACAAGCTCACGAAAGATTCGCGAATCACTCGCGTCGGAGCCTTCCTGCGCAAGACCAGCCTGGACGAACTGCCCCAGTTCCTTAACGTATTAAAAGGGGAAATGTCGTTGGTCGGACCGCGCCCTCCGATCCCCTATGAGGTGGAGGCCTACGAAATTTGGCATCGTCGCCGGTTGCTCGAAGCCAGGCCCGGGATTACCGGACTCTGGCAGGTCAGCGGACGCAGCCGGGTAAAGTTCGACGACATGGTTCGTCTCGATCTGCAATACGCACGCAACTGGTCACCATGGATGGATATCAAGATCCTGCTGCGCACCCCCGGCGCGGTCGTCCTTGGTGAAGGCGCCCACTAATCAGATTCCTCCTCCCCCGTAACCCTGTAGCACTGAGAAGGAGTTCTCAAGCAATGGCCACTTTCGTCACTGAGCCTCAAGATTCGAACGCAACACAAGAGGACAAAGCCCTAGTTAGGTTTGGAATCGTTGGCTACGGCTACTGGGGGCCGAAAGTCATTCGCAATCTGGACCTGCTGGAGGAAACCAAAGTCGTTGCGATTTGCGACAAGAGCGCGGTGTCACGCCGGAAGGCGGAGAAAGCTTATGCCGGAGTCTTCGTCACCGACGACGCAAACGAATTGATGACTTCTCCGGACATCGACGCAATAGCCGTCATCACTCCGGTGTGGACGCATTACGAACTGGCAAAGACGGCCCTGGAGAATGGCAAACACATCTTCGTGGAAAAGCCGTTCACCAGCAATTCCGCGCAGGCGGAAGAACTCATTGCCCTCGCCGCGAAGAAGAACCTGAAAATTATGGTCGATCACACCTTCTTGTTTACCGCCGCAGTCCAGAAGATCAAGCAGTTGGTAGAAGAAGGAGCATTAGGCAAGCTGTATTACTACGACTCGACTCGTGTAAACCTCGGCCTGTTTCAGCATGACGTGAACGTCATTTGGGATCTTGCTCCGCACGATCTGGCGATCATGGATCACTTGATTCAGGAGAGTCCGGAAGCCATTGTGGCAACGGGCCAGTCTCACGTCAACGGGCACGAAGACATCGCTTTCATCACCCTGTATTTTCCTGACAAGGTCATCGCCCACATCAACGTCAACTGGATGTCGCCGGTAAAAGTCCGCACCACGCTGATTGGCGGCGAGAAGAAGATGCTCGTCTGGAACGACGTCGAACCTGACGAGAAGGTCAAGGTTTACGACAAGGGCGTAAACGTCTCCAGCCGCGAAGGTGTGTACAACATGCTGGTGAATTATCGCTCCGGCGACATGTGGGCGCCTCGCGTCGAACAGACCGAAGCTCTTACTCAGGAGTTGAAATACTTCGTGGATTGCGTCGTCAATGACAAGACGCCAATCAACGACGGCAAGGCTGGCCTGAGAGTGGTGAAGATGCTGGAAGCTGCCTCCGAGTCGCTCCGCCAACGTGGTGCGCTCGTTTACCTCTGATTCTGTTCGATTCTTGATCCTACTCGATTGTTCTCCTCAACAGATATGAAACCAACGGTCCTGTTGGCCACGACGTCTCGCTGGTACCCGACTGCTCGCCTTGGGATGGCACTGGCAAGCGCAGGGTGCGAGGTTGAGGCGGTTTGTCCTGTGCGCCATCCCATCCTGAGGACGAAAGCAGTCCGTCGCGGGCATGTTTACCGCGGCTTGGCACCATTGGCTTCGTTGGCTCGCGCCATTTCGAAGACCCAACCCGACTTCATTATTTCAGGGGATGATCTCACGACTCAGCATCTGCACCGTCTTTACGCGCAGGAGAAAAGTCAGCGGGAAGAGCGAGTCTCCGATCTGTGTCTTGATTGAGCGATCGCTTGGTAGCCCGGAAAGTTTTCCGATCGTGAGTGCAAGAGCGGCTTTCATGAACGTGGCTCACGAAGAGGGCGTTCGCGTTCCTTCCACTCAAGTCATCTAGCAACGCCGATGACCTGAGAAATTGCGTAGAGCGTACAGGGTTGCCGATTGTCCTCAAAGCAAACGGCACGTCAGGCGGTGATGGGGTAAGAATCGCTCGCACTCTGGGTGAGGCTGAACGCTTTTTCGAGGAACTGCAAGCCCCCCCTTTGTTGCGAGGGCAGTGAAGAGAGCCATCGTCGACCAGGACAAGACTCTGCTCGGACCTTCCATGCTGCGACGGCGTCCCGTGGTGAATGCCCAGGCATTCGTCGTAGGCCGCGAAGCCACCAGCACAATCGTTTGCTGGAAAGGGAACTGTCCTTGCGAGTCTCCATTTCGAAGTGGTCAACAAGGCAAGCTCCACCGGACACGCCACCGTGGTGCGCTCCATCGACAACGCCTGAAATGTCATCTGCGGTCGAGAAGGTGGTTCGTCGCCTCAATCTTTCGCGGTTTTTATGGATTCGACTTCATGCTGGAGGCAGGACACCGGGCAATGCCTACCTCATCGAAGTCAACCCGCGATCCACGCAGGTTGGACATTTGAGCCTTGGGCCGGGCCACGACCTTCCCGCCGCCTTGTACGCAGCGTTGTCCGGAAAACGCGCTGCAGCCGTCGCCGAAAGTGACCGAGAAGGATACGGTCGCACTATTCCCGCAAGAATGGATTCGCGATCCCGAGAGCCCGTTTCTGCGTTCGGCCTATCACGATGTTCCCTGGGAAGCACCTGAATTGATTCAGGATTGTGTCAGCAATCGCCGAAAACAGAGCGCGTGGTATTCCCGCTCAGGCCGGAAGCAAGCTTTGACCGCCGTGCGATCCTCGAACCCCGTAACGTCCCCGGCCGAGAGCCCGGCTTCTGGGCTGGACTAAACACGCAATCGATATCTGTATGGACATGCAACTCACAAAAACCGGTAAGAAGCCACTTCGAGTGATGAAGTTTGGCGGGACGTCGGTTGGCGATGCCACCCGCATCCGCAAAGTGGTCGAAATCATTCGTGATGCGGCGCGTGAGAGCGATGTCGTTGTGGTTGTCTCCGCAATGAGCGGAGTGACCAACCGGCTCATCGAAGCAGCTACGCAATCGGAGGCAGGGAATCGCGATGCGGCTGAAGCGATCTTTGAGGAACTCCGTGATCGGCATAACGCGGTGGTTAGCACGCTGATCCGTTCGATTCCGGGGCAGAGCCGTATCCATCGAGAGCTCAGGGAGATTCGTGAAGAGGGCGAACGACTGTGCCAGGGCACGGCCTTCCTGCGAGAGCTGACGCCACGCGCGCATGATTCGATTTCCAGCCTGGGCGAACGTCTCTCGGCTCGTCTAGTTGCGGCCGCGCTTGCCGAGTGCGGTGAGAAAAGCGAAGCCATCGACGCTACTGAAGTCGTTGTAACGGACAACTGTCATGGTTCCGCAGACCCGCTGATGGACAAGACGCGGGAGCGCTGCGAATCCCGCCTCCGTCCGCTCTTGCAGCGGCAGGTCATTCCGGTGATCACCGGATTTATCGGGGCCACAGCAGACGGCATTCTTACAACGCTCGGCCGCGGCGGATCCGACTACTCTGCAACGATTCTTGCGGCCGCACTCGATGCAGATGAAGTAATCATCTGGACGGACGTGGACGGCCTGATGACCGCCGACCCACGGTTCGTGCCAGGTGTGACCACGATCACCGAGATTTCGTACCGTGAGGCTGCCGAACTTGCACACTTTGGCGCCAAGGTCTTGCATCCGAAAACGCTCCGTCCAGTAACCGAAGGCGGGATCCCCCTTCTGATCCGCAATACATTTGCACCCGAACGGCCAGGCACGCGCGTTACTCCAATAGGGCCATCAACCAGTGGGGGAGTAAAGGGACTGACAGCGATCAGCGACGTCGCCCTCATCACCATCGGTGGTCCCGGGATTCTAGGTGTACCCGACGTCTTGGGCCGGACCTTCGCGGCTACAACAGCGGTGCAAGCAAATGTTCTTTTGATCGCACAATCGGCCTCACAAAACGATATTTGCCTGGTTGTAAATCCAGCGGTCGCTCAGCACACCGTAGAGGCGCTTCGCCGCGAGTTTGCAAAGGATCTGGCTCACGAAAAGGTGGAGCATGTCACTCTCGATCTGACTGTCGCGATCGTCACTGTTGTGGGAAAGAACATGGTGGTTCCGGAACCGTAGGCCGCACGTTTGCCGCCCTGGGCAAGGAGAACATCAACGTCCTCGCAATCGCGCAGGGCTCTTCAGAGTGCAACATTTCTTTCGTCGTGAAGCAGCAAGACGTCAGGGCAGCCCTCGATAGCGCGCATCGGGAATTTCAGTTGGGCGTTCTGGACTCGCGATCACGACACGTCAGGAGCGTGGATATTGGTCCAGCAGGCTGGCACTACGAAGCCGAGCAGCGATCTGCGAGCGCTGACTGAGAGCGCCAGCGAAAGTTTTCCACTATATCAGACGGACTTTGGAGGTTTCAAATTGAGCATTTCTAATAACGTACCGAATAGCATTCCTTTTCTCGATCTGGTTACTCCTCACGTTGAACTTGAGCAGGAATTGACCGAAGTGTTTCGCAAAGCTCTGCGGACCGCTGGCTTCATCGGCGGCCCGATGGTGGAAGAATTCGAGAAAGCTTTCGCGACCTTCTGCGACGTGAAGCATTCGGTCGCCGTCAGCAGCGGAACCGATGCTCTGCGCTTCGCTCTCATGGCCAGCGGCGTGAAGCCCGGCGACGTTGTCGTCACCGTACCGCATACATTCATTGCCACCACCGAAGCAATCTCGCAAGCCGGCGCGCTTGCCCGAGTTCGTGGACATCGACGAGCGGACCTACAACATGGATCCCGCGAAGCTGGCGGAGTATCTGGAAAAGCAGTGCACCGTTGACGACGCCGGCAAGCTCATGAGCCGTCGCAGTGGCCGCCCGGTCACAGCGGTTGTTCCGGTCCATCTCTACGGGCAAATGGCCGACATGGATGCAATCCTGGAACTGGCCGAGCGCTACCGTCTGATTGTGATCGAAGATGCCTGCCAGGCCCACGGCGCCGAGTACTTCTCAAGAAAACACAATCGCTGGATGAAGGCCGGATCGATGGGCCGAGCCGCAGCCTTCAGCTTCTATCCCGGGAAGAATCTGGGCGCATGTGGCGAAGCGGGCGCAGCCACCACGAACGATGCCAGCATCGCGAAGACGATGAAGATGCTCCGCGATCATGGTCAGGCCACAAAGTACTACCACGACCTCGAAGGCTACAACGGACGCCTGGACGCGATTCAGGCCGGCCTCCTGCACGTGAAGCTGGCTCACCTGCCAAAGTGGAACGCCCAGCGCCGGGAACGCGCCGCGGAGTACAAGCGGTTGCTCGAATCTGCAGACGGCGCTGTGGCGGCACCCTACGAACCGTCGTGGTCGCGAGCGGTCTATCACCTGTATGTTGTCCGCACCGCCGATCGCGAAGGCCTGATGGACCACCTCAAGAAGGCCGGCATTGGAACCGGAATTCACTATCCGATTCCGCTGCACCTGCAAAAGGCCTACGAATCGATGAACTATCGCGAAGGAGATTTCCCGGTCACCGAAAAGGCCGCGGCGGAAATCGTTTCCTTGCCGATGTTCCCGCAGCTGACTGCAGAGCAGCAAGCCCGGGTGGTAGAGGAGATCGTCAAGTTTGCCTCGACAGTCAGCTCGCGAGCAGTCGAGACCGAGGCAGTCTCGCTAGCCGGCGACTACTCGCAGGCCGTAGTTCGTTCGATCCTCGCCCCCGACTTCTCAGACAAAGGACAACTAGAAAATGAAACTCTCAGTCATTGGCGCCGGCTATGTGGGTCTTACGACCGCGGCTTGCCTGGCGCAAATCGGCCACGATGTCTTCTGCAGTGAAAGCGACCTCGAAAAACTCGCGAAACTGCAGAATGGAGTGATGCCGCTTTTTGAGCCGCATCTCGAGGACGTCATCAAGGCCGTTCGAAAGGCTGGCCGACTGCGTTTTGGATCCACGGAAGAAGCAATTGCCTGGGGAGACGCGATCTTCATTTGTGTGGGAACGCCGCCGTTGCCCAACGGTGACGCGGACCTCTCTGCCATCGAAGGAGTCGCTCGGCGATCGCAAAGCGGGCTACAGGGTACCGGCTGGTCATTGAGAAGAGCACGGTGCCGGTTCAGACCGGCGCCCAGCTGCGGAAGCACCTGTCAGTGCATAGCCAGGAACGGATTGAAGTATGACGTGGCGTCGAATCCGGAATTTCTGCGGGAAGGAACCTCGGTCGAAGATTTTCTGCATCCCGACCGAATCGTGATTGGGGCCGATTCGCCCCGTGCGCGGAGAGCTCCTGCGGGAAATCTATGAACCGATTGTCCAGCAGAAGTTCACTTGTCCCTTCCACTCGAATTGCCCGAAGCGCAAGGAACCGATCTTCTTGGTTACCGACACCAATTCAGCCGAACTGATCAAGCATGCGTCGAATTCTTTCCTGGCGATGAAGATTTCGTTCATCAACATGGTGGCGAATCTGTGCGAAGTGGTTGGAGCTGACGTGACCAAGGTTGCCGAAGGGATGGGGCTCGATCCGCGAATTGGCCCCGCTTCTTGAATCCCGGAATCGGTTTTGGAGGATTCTGTTTCCCGAAGGACGTGCAGGCTTTCATCAGAATTGCCGAGAAATCAGGCTGCGATTTCTCCTTGTGAAGGAAGTGGAGAAGATCAATCAGCGCCGGGTGGAACACTTCGTCGAGAAGATTCGAAAGGAACTGTGGGTTATGCGTGGCAAGAAGATCGCGGTTTGGGGTCTGGCCTTCAAGCCCAATACTGACGACGTTCGCTTTGCTCCGTCGATCGCGCTGGTGAAGTCACTGCTGGATGAGGGCGCAGCGTGAGGGCCTATGACCCGGAAGCTATGGAAAAGGCGAAGTCGGTGCTTCCCAACATTACTTACTGTTCGAATCCCTACGAGGCCGCCGAAGGCGCGGATGCCATTGTGATCGTTACGGAATGGGACGAATTTCGTCAGGTGGATTGGAATCGATTACTTTCAATCGTCGAGCAGCCTTTAGTCGTTGACGGGAGGAATGTCTTCGGTCCGGAGATATCAGCCGCAAGGGATTCCGGTATGTCAGCATCGGACGGGTCGATGTGTCCCCTCGCCAGCTTGCTGACCCCAGCAAGGGTGCCCCATTGTCGGTGTCAGCGGACAATGTTAACGAAGTCCCAGCTGATCCCGGCGTCGCGAACTCAGTAATGAGTTTTCGTCTTCCGACCGTTTCGCCACGCTGTACCTGTCATCGCCCTGCTGCGCCTCGTTGGGAAGCGCACCGTCGATTCCGGTTTTGATGTACCACAGCATTTCCGACAATGACGAGTCCAGGGCTCACCCGTATTACCGTACGACCACCTCTCCGCGATGTTTGCTGCGCAGATGAAGCATTTGCACGATACCGGATATAAGACGGCTGCCCGTCGCAAGCGTCCACCACCTGCACGAAAACGTTGCGGATAAGTGCGTAGTCGTTACTTTCGATGATGGTTACCGCGATTTTTACCGTCACGCGTTTCCGGTGTTGAGTCAGTACGGTTTCAGCGCGACGTTTACCTGCCCACTGCTTAATCGGAGAGAGTCCGGCCCGTTCAAAGGAACGGATTGCTCACCTGGGCGGAAGTCCGGGAGCTGCACCAGCACGGAATCCTGTTCGGATCCCACACCGTGACGCATCCGCAGCTTCGGGAGTTGAGCCGCGCCGGCGACTCAACGAGGAGATTACCAACTCCAAGCACACGATCGAGGAAAAGCTCGGCTGTGCGGTCGATTCTTTCGCCTATCCGTACGCATTTCCTCAGGCGGACACCGATTTCACGAAAATGCTGCGCGATTCGCTCCGTCACGGCCGGATACCAAAATGGCGTCTGCACGATTGTGGGCCGGGCGAAGCGAAGCAGTGAGCCGCTTTTCATGGAGCGTCTGCCCGTGAACTCCTGCGACGACGCGGCCCTGTTCGCCGCCAAGCTTGCCGGGGCGTATGACTGGATTGCCACGTCTCAGTACATTTCCAAAGTGGGAAAAGCCGCTGCGCGCCGCCTATTGTGGCGCTAAGCCGCGTATTTCTAAGGACTTTCCTCTAGTTCAATAAGACTTTGGGTCCAAGGTCATGTCCCTCTGAGACCTGTTCGCGTTCTCCACTGCTGGCTATAAACGGAGATTCGATCATCCAGTAGATCGTGAGCCACTCCCCTACTGGGCACGATGAGTCTGACCAGCGGGTTCGCTACAATTGGCGAACCCAGCACACGATTCGTGGAGGAACGCGTGAACGGGCCCCGAAAACTGATACTCGCACTCATGTTTGTCATCCTAGCCGCAGGTTTTTCGACCGCCAGCGACATTTATATCGCCCAGAACGCCGCCGGCGCCAACACCGGAGCCGACTGCTCCGACGCCCACGCCGCGGCCTGGTTCAACAGTTCGTCCAACTGGGGATCCAACTCCGGCCTGATCGGGCCGGGTACCACCGTGCATTTGTGCGGGACGTTTACCGCCCCCGCTGGCTCCAGTGGATACCTTACGTTTCACGGCTCGGGCACTAGTGGAAAACCCATCACTCTCTTGTTCGAGAGTGGCGCCGTTTTGACCGCGCCGTATTGGGGAAATGATCCAAACGGGTTCAGCGGAGCCATCAATGCTTCGGGGCTAAGTTACATCACAGTTGACGGGGGAACGAACGGTACAATTCAAGCAACATCCAATGGGACGGGCCTGACATACCAGCAGGCTGGCTCTGCGGTTTATTTTTACAGTGTCTCAGAATTTGGAAGTGAAGAACCTGACTATCTCGAATATTTATCTGAACATTGCTCCGAACGATGAAAGCGCCGGTGGCGAGGCCACATTCGGCGTCAATTGGGTGTACGGTTCGAACGTCACAGTGGATAACAACACGATCCATGACGCCAAGTGGTGCATCGACTACAACTACATGGGCGGCGCGTCGAGCTCGAACATATCGGCGCATTCAAATACGATATTCAACTGCGATCACGGAGTTGTGTTCGGCGACGGAAATAACAGCGCGGTTCTCACCGGCACAAACTCAATTTATGGCAATACAATCCATGACGGCGCGAACTGGGACGACAATAACAACAACAACAACCACCACGACGGCATTCATCTGTGGGCGGTTCATTCGGGATCACAGGCGAATAATACGGCGCTATATGACAACTATATTTACGGCCAATGGGGACAACATTTGAATTCCCTCATTTACGCCGAAGGAGCGCAATATGCTCTCACGGTCTTCAATAATGTGCTAGTATCCGCGACCTCGAATGGATATTGTGGAGCGGGAATATTGGCCGTAGCAGGACAGGGCATGGAACTCGAACCCCCGCCTTCATAACAATACCGTGGTGAATGGCAGCACTCAGAATTGCCCTCTGTTTGGAATTACTGCGACCACAGGTATCACCATTCCGGACAATATCGCCAGCACTTCACAGTCGGCCCTGTATATTCCCTCCGGATCCACCCTAGGTACGATAAGTAACAACCTCTATTACAACATTGGAGGCGGTGGCTGGAACTATCAGGGTGGCGCATTCAGCTCTTTGAGCGCCTGGCAAGCCTCGTGCAATTGTGATTCCGGCTCGACCACAACCAACCCAACATTGGACGCCAATTACGAACCGTTGGCAGGCTCTGACCATTGGTTTGGGTGGCTGTACCTGACCAGCCTCGGTATCAGCGCGCTTGATTCTGATAAGGCAGGTGTGCTTCGCGCAAGCAGCGGAACTTGTACCCGGGGTGTCGCAGGTTGTTGGGATGCTGGAGCATACCAATACAACTCAGGCAATCAAGTACCAAACCCCCCGACAGGCCTTAGTGCCCAAGTTAACTAAGCGCGCATGAAGCTCGCTGGGCTGAGCTAGGGGTTCTGGCGAGCCGGCTTGGCTCGAGCCTCTCTCTATTCCGCCTTTCGGCTCGCGTAAATCCTCGATCGATCAGGTTTCCCCCCAGCAGTCAAATTGGCACAAACGATGAAATCATCACAGCTCTCTTCCGATCGTCATTCCGCCCGCGACGATCGGGAAGAACTCAATTTTCGGTGTCGTAGCCAGCGCGGTCCAAGTCGGAAGCCGATTTGTAATGGTTCCGGTCGTGATTTACCACCTCGGCTTGGGAGGTTACGGCATTTGGTCCATCGTTATGGCAACCGCGGGATACATGCGGTTCGGAGCGCAGGCCTCAAGTCCGCCTTCCAAAGTATGTTGCCGAAGCAACAGGCACGGGCGATTTTGAGAGAGCCAACAAGCTCCTGAGCACCGGAAGCATTTCCATGCTGACCATTTCGTTGGTTGGTCTGATCCCGATTGCCATGTACTCGCGAACAATGGCGCACGCGAGCGGGGTCCCGCCGGAATTCATCAGCGCGGCGGCAGGGTCGATCACCCTCCTGGCTCTGATCATGGTGATCGCAAACTTCGGAGCTACCTTCGAAGCGATTGTGATGGGCGCGCACCGAATTGACCTGACGAGGGCGTTTAGCATTGTCAGCACGGCTGCTGAAGCCGTCGCAATTATTACTCTGTGCCACTTCGGATATGGTCTCTACGCCATGGCGTGTACGATGGCTGTCTCTGAATTGGTTTATGTGTTTTGTTGCTTCGTAGCCTCCCGTCGGGTTCTCCCTGAAATCCGGATCCGGGTGGCCGACTTCACGGGCGATGTGTTTCATGAATTGCTTCGATTCGCAGGCAGTTACCAACTCGTTAACGTCCTCGAAGTCCTAATAGTATGCTTCTTCCCGTCCTTGTGTTGCGGTACTTTGCGCCGATCTCGCTGGCGTTTACGCAATAGCGACAAGACTAGTTACCGCCGCTCTAATAGGCCAGGATGCTTTGATCCTGCCTCTGCTGTCCCGGGGGAACCCTCGTCTTTGCCTCCGGTTCTGCCGAGAGACTGGCACGGTTTTTCGGGAAGTCCTTCAAGATAACAGTAGCCGTCACTCTGGCTCCTCTTGCGTTCGTAGGAGCCTTTGGAGCGCTGTTGGTCCTTGCTTGGACAGGTCAAAGCAGTCCTCAGTTTGGTTTGGCGATTTGGCTCACGTGTCACTCCAGTTTTCTTAACTCCATTTCCCGCCTTCAATTGGTTCTTTATAGAGCTTCCGGAAATGCTCTTCACGACAACATCCGCCAAGCCTTTAGGTTGGGGGTGCTGGCTGTCTTGGGGATTTTCGGCAAGATCATAGAGATTCTACGGCGTGCTTCTCGGATTGGCAGCAGCCGAGTTACTGGGTGTGATTTATATGTTCTCGGCGATGAGTTCTGTCCTCAGCTTCTTCAGTCCGAGAAGACTCGTTCCGGATGCAATGCGCGTCGCTTCGGCGACCGCAGCTACGATAGGAGTGGGCGTTGTCGCAGTGATGCTGCCTACCACATGGGGAACCAGCGAGCGAGCAACAGCCTTGATTAAGCTGATGGAGGTTTCGCTCGCGTGTTTGGTAACCTCTTGGCCAGCAGTAGCCCTGACGAAATCGATATCGACCGAAGAACAAAGAACGGTATTGAACTTGTTGATTCCGTGGAAAAGACCTGCAGCGCTAGGAAACGAGTAAGAAATACCTTTACGAGAAGCGCTGGGCGAAGACAAATAGAGATATCGAATGAGCAGATCTCGCGCTGAACTTCCTAAACTCGCGAAGAAATACATATGGAACGTGAAGCATGGGTTGCTCGGCTATGCCCACTTTGTGGCTCCGGAGGACGTTGTTCAGTATCTGTCCGTCCGATTGACAGCGGTTTCAACGCTACTTGATCTAGGGTGCGGCAGGGGATCTCTGCTTCAAGCACTGCGCAAGGGGGGATGGGCAGGCAGCTATTGTGGGGTTGACATTTCGACACGACCTATCAAGGACGCTCAGAAAATGCTCGATCAAAGAAGTTCTTGGGTGGTCAGCGACTTTGAATCGTTTCGTTCCTCATTTCATTGGGACGTCATCGCAATGGTCGAATCCATCTATTATGTGCGGCTTGTTGAACTTCCCACATTTCTGACCCAAGCGGTCGGAATGCTCAATCCGGAAGGGATTCTTCTCTTTCGTCTCCACGACCTTAATAAACACCGGGAGTATTTGGAGACGGCTTCAGCACTCTTTCCAGGCACCGAGAGGGTATCCCAGAACTTATTCCTCATCCCCGCTTCTCTACGGCCCACAAACTCGGTTACACACTGATGGAACCGCATCGAAATGTGACGTTCGGCGGGGGTGCCACCGAGAGCACGATGACCCCGGTTGCGTTGGTATTAATGGTGGTCGCCATCGTTCTGGTGTTTATTCTTCCTCGCAAGTGGGTCATCGTGCTCATTTCTTTCTTTACGTTTCTCGTTCCCGTAGGAGCGCAATTTAATATAGGCGGGCTTCACTTTTTTGCCCATCGCATCGTTATTCTGTGCGGTTTCGTGCGATTGCTCTTCAGGCCTTCGTCGGCCGACAGGATCCTTTGTAGGCGGCTTCACAAATCGACAAGATATTCTTGTTATGGGCTCTATGCCGTACGACCGCTTTTGTGCTTCTTTATCACGTGGGTGGCGCTGTAGTGAATCAGGTCGGTTTCCTGTGGGACGCTCTGGGGGGCTATTTCCTCGTTCGGCATCTCGTCCGGAACGCGGAGGATATTCGCCGCGTAGCTAGGGTGTTTGTCGGGGTGGCTGTCATCATGGCCGCCTGTATGCTTTATGAGCAGTAGTTATCTGATCAATGTCTTCGCGCTCCTCATGGGTGGCCAGTATTGTCCCCAACATTCGAAATGGTCACGTTCGTAGCCATGGCGTTTTTCAGCAGGAGATTATAGCCAGCGCGTTTGGCGGAACCCTTGTGCCACTTTTCATTTGGCTGTGGAGTACGACTCGAAGGCCAAGGTAGGCGCCGTTCTAGGTCTGATCTCGTCAGCGATTATCACGATCGCCGCGTCTTCCAGTACTGGAATTTCTGCTGCAGCAGTGGGAGTCGGGACACTATGTCTGTGGCCTTTCCGCAAGCGCGTTCGCTGGA
The DNA here is from genome assembly GCA_963788555.1 of uncultured Acidobacteriaceae bacterium. Lineage (GTDB taxonomy): Bacteria > Acidobacteriota > Terriglobia > Terriglobales > Acidobacteriaceae > Sulfotelmatobacter. The sequence goes on from CAWBHM010000011.1 coordinate 720,464, forward strand.
TGCTCTGGGGACTGGTCGCTGCGGTACTAGGGTTGGCTTTGGTCATGAAGGCCCCGGTTTGGTTTGTCCTGGCTCGGGTCGATTTTGCAGGCGGCTCGACGGGCTGGGATCGTGCCAACTTGATCGACCAGTGTGTTCGGCATTTCAGCAGTTGGTGGCTCGTCGGCACGGCGGACAACGACAAATGGGGATTTTATACTTGGGATCTCTGCAACCAGTTCGTAGCAGAAGCGGTGCAAGGGGGACTGGCAACCCTGATTCTGTTCACCGTGTTGATCTCACGAAGTTTTCGAAAAATCGGTGCAGCTAGAAAGATGGCGGCCAACCGCACTCAGGAATGGTTGTTGTGGACCATCGGTTGCATCCTGTGCGCACATATCGCGGGCTTTTTCGGGATAAGCTATTTCGATCAGATGAAGTACTGGTGGTTTGTCACACTTGCCATGATCCCCGCAGCCACCATGGCCGTCCAAGAATCCGCCTCAAAGCGGCCTAAGGCCGCTGTAGTCTTTGATGACGTGCCGGCCACGCAATTTGCCTATCCTGCCTCAACAGGTGAGAAAATGATATGAAGCTATCCATCGTAATCATCTGCTGGAATGACTGGAAGGTCCTGGAGAACTGTCTGCGGTCGATCGTGGACAGCACTCACGAGACTCAGTACGAAGTGATCGTCTCCGACAACGGTTCGACGGATGGGTCGGTCGAGAAAATCCGGGCGCAGTTTCCTGCCGTCCGCGTGGTCGAGAACCGGGCGAACCTCGGGTTTCGCCAAGGGCAATAACGCCGGCATTCGCCAGGCCGCTGGGGAATACGTTCTTATTTTGAATCCGGACACGATGATTCACGATGGTTCTCTGGATCGCTGGATTGAGTTCGCCGACCAGCACCCCGAAGCCGGCGCTTTCGGATGCCGCGTGCACAATCCCGATGGCACCTACCAGCGTTCGGCACGGCCCTTTCCTACCATCTCGCGCTACCTGGTGTCGGCGTTCGGCTTGCGATTCCTCGGGCATTTGAATCATCCCGTGTTGTCGGACGAGTACGAAGGCTGGAAAGGGGACACGGAGCGGGAAGTCGACTGGCAGTCGGGCTGCTGCGTCATGCTGCGCGGCGATCTGCTCAAGAAGTTGGGCGGGTTTGATGAGCAGTTCTTCTATCAGTTCGAGGAAGTGGATCTCTGCCGCCGGGTCTGGGGCGCGGGTTTTCGCATCCGCTTTACCCCCCAAGTCTCCATCACTCATCTGGGCGGTCAATCGGTCGGCCGCTTTCCGGTGCGCTTCGCCATCGAAGTCTGCCGCAACGGGTATCGTTATTTCTACAAGCACTATGGACCGCAAGGCGCCCGGCGATATCGGCGAATGTTGCTGTTGAAAGTTGCGCATTCGGCAGGCTGGCTACGGATCGGCCAATCTGACTCCGGCCCAACGATGCGGCCAAGGGCCGACTCGAAATGTATCGCGCGGCCGTACGCTGGAACCAGCAAGCTGGATCCGATCCAGTTCGTCGAACACGGGATCGAGCATCCCGTGGAGCAGGCGCCGGTGCAAACCACCTGATGCGTCTGCAACGGCTTCAACCAAGTTTGAATTCCTAAGGAGAAATTTCTCATGACAAGTAAACCGACATCTTTGGTAACTGGCGGCGCCGGGTTTATGGGCTCCCATGTCGCCGATCACCTCCTGGCCCTGGGCCACGACGTCGTCGTTCTCGATGACTTAAGCGGAGGCTTTCGGGAGAATGTCCCGGCAGCCGCCACGTTCGTACAGGGATCGATCACGGATCACGAGCTAATCAACCGTCTGTTCGACCGGCATTCCTTCGATTACGTCTACCATCTGGCTGCCTATGCTGCCGAGGGATTGAGTCATTTCATCAAGAGATTCAACTACAACAACAATCTGGTCGGCTCCGTGAACCTGGTGAACGCCTCGATCAATCACAACGTGAAATGCTTCGTCTTCACTTCGTCGATCGCAGTCTACGGCGCGGGCCAGAGTCCAATGTCGGAAGACATGATCCCGGTTCCGGAAGATTCCTACGGGATTTCTAAACTGGCGGTGGAACAGGAATTGCGTGTGAGTCATGAAATGTTCGGCCTCGATTACGTGGTATTTCGGCCGCACAATGTCTATGGCGAACGTCAGAACATTGGTGATCGCTATCGCAACGTTGTTGGCATCTTCATGAATCAGCTGCTCCGCGGCGAGCCGATGACGATTTTTGGCGACGGTACGCAGCAACGCGCGTTCACGCACATCGACGATGTGGCGCCGATCATTGCCGCGTCTGTGGATGTTCCGGCGGCGCGAACCAGATTTTCAACGTCGGCGCCGATGTGCCTCATACCGTGAACGAGCTCGCCGAAGGTGGTCGCCCAAGCGATGGGCAGCCAGTGCAAGGTCAACCACCTCGACGCTCGCAACGAAGTCAAAATAGCATTTTCCGATCACTCCAAAGCCGAGCGAGTTTTTGGCAAACGCACAAAAACGACTCTGGCGGAAGGCGTTCGTGCAATGGCGGCATGGGTCCGGGAGCACGGTGCGCGGGAAAGCTGCATTTTCGAAGGCATTGAGGTTTCACGAAATATGCCGCCAAGCTGGGCGAAGGTCGCGGCGATCAGAGTTTAACCTCGTCAGGATTGAAAACGGATCATTGGCGGGTTATCCCAACATGAAAACTCAGAACATGAGATACGTGGTCATAACTCCTGTGCGGGACGAGGAGGAGCATCTCCAATCCACGATCCAAAGCATGACTCGACAGACAGTCCTGCCGGAAGAGTGGGTGATCGTGGACGATGGCTCGAAGGATAACACCGGAAGGATCATCGACGATTATGCCAGTCGTTACCCGTGGATCAAGGCCGTGCACCGCAAAGACAGGGGTTTTCGAAAAGCAGGCGGCGGAGTGGTGGATGCATTCAATGACGGCTATCGTGCGTTGACCTGCAGGGATTGGGAATTCATGACGAAGTTCGACGGCGATCTTACTTTTGATCCTGACTACTTCGAAAATTGCTTCGACGAGTTTCACCGCGATGACAAGCTGGGTGTTGGTGGTGGCGTGATTTGCTACGTCGAGGACGGCAAAAAACGATTTGAAGAGGCGCCGGCTTTTCACGTGAGAGGCGCTACCAAAATTTACCGGAAAGCGTGTTGGGATGGCATCGGTGGGTTTTTAGCGGCTCCTGGGTGGGACACAATGGACGAAGTGAAAGCGAACAGCCTGGGTTGGACCACTCGCAGCTTTCCAGAACTGCACCTTGTTCATCACCGGGATACCGGTTCGGCCGATGGGGTTTGGGCCAGCCTGGTCAAATACGGCCGCGCGAATTACATCTGTGGGTATCATCCTCTGTTTATGTTGAGCAAATGCGTTATGCGTCTCTTCCGCAAGCCGTACGTGATTGGTTCTGTGGGCTTGATGTACGGGTTTGTTTCAGGGGTTATCTGACGAGGATGCCACAGGTCGAGACCCCGCAGTCATTTCCTATCTTCGCCGACAGCAAATGAACCGCCTTTTTGGCGGAAAGACCATCTGGAGATAGCGTATCTGCACCAGGTTGAATACTAAAGTGCTTCAACTCGGACAACACGGCCGAGCGTGACGGCACACTACTTTATACCGCAACGAACTCTTTCTTAACGGAGCGCTCTATTGTGGAAGAAACAATGGCATCGAAAATCGAGCAAGTGAAATCGCTTTTTGAGATTCCTGACAAATACCTTTGCCCGAGGCAGTTCGACATCCAGATCCGAGTTGAGACGGTTAGGGAATTCACCGAAAACGTGATGGTCGATCACGTGCTGGATATCGGGTGTGGCGACGGGTCTATCTCTTTGCCGTTGCTGCCTCGCTGCAAGCAATTGACGATGCTTGATCTTTCCAGCAAAATGCTCGACCTAGCACGAAAGAAAATCCCACTCGAACGCTCGAGTGATGTGAACATCATCAACGGAAGTTTTATCGGTTCGAAGCTGAGTCCCCAGTCATTTGATCTGATTATATGCCTTGGTGTTCTTGCGCATGTTGATTCTCCTGCCGACGTCATCGCCGAAATAGCCCGCCTAGCGAAACCCGGTGCGTCCATAGTCCTTGAGTTTACCGACAGCTTTCATTTTTGGGGAGTTCCTGTAGTTGTGTATCAAAAGCTCTTGAAGCTCTTGAGACCGGAGCCCTATGCTCTGAACCGACTCAAGCATCGCCAAGTAATGCGATTGTGTCTAGACAACGGCCTCAGGGCATCTGGGCTGTATCGGTATGGTCTACCGCCAATTGGCACGTCGAAGTTTGCGGGACGAGAGCATGTACCGAATCACAAGGTACTTATTTGGGTCTTCGGCCCAGAAACGAAATTCTTGGATGGGGAACCAATTTATCTACCGTCTCCAGAGAGCATAGCTCGTTCTCGGCACGGCGTGTTTCGGAGTTCTCCAATGTACGAAACAGAGATAAATCACGAAGTCGAGTCGAGTGACCAGATTCCAAGGGACGTCATTTCCTCCTTGTCTGAGTTGAAAGGCAAGGTTCTGGCGCGAACCGTTCTTCCGTGGAGTGAACACTGCACCGAATGTGTTTGGCCCACCTGTTATACGACATGTGATCTGTATAGCCCCCGCGAGGACGGGAGGTGCCGGCGCTTTTCAGACGGCATGGTCAGAATTGATTGTCCCGAGGCTATGAATTCGTACTTATTGAAGATACGCTTCAAGCGCTGGGGAAAGTTATGGTCGCCAGGAAGCATCCAGCTACATTCCAACGCCCGAGCCGGCCGACTCGAACGAAGGGACTATCGCATCGGGAACATCTTATACCAACTTCCCTTGCCTTAGGGATTAAGGCGACGGTTACGGGCAAACGGTACAGCTTCAAGAAACGCATTGCAAGTCGGCGCGCTGACGGCGATGCCTTGCCAACAGCATTCCTCGTGGAGTGTTTCAACCCTGAGTCCCACTGTATTAGGTTGTCGCTCACCCTGCGGTCGCTGAATGAAGAGATCAAGATTCCGTTCCAGAAGCTCATTGAACTGACGCCGGGATTTCACCGAATTCGTGTGCCGATGAATGAGATTGCCAGGATCCTTGACGTCCGAAACCCTTTCAATATCGATCTCATTCCTAATGATGTTCAAGGTACCGAGAGTCTGACCACCCTCTATTTTGGGCTTATTGATTTCGTTCAGGAGGTCCGGCCGGCCGCAGAGAAGGCGAAGACGATCAAATGTGTGGTGTGGGATCTCGATAACACGCTCTGGGAAGGCGTCTTAGTCGAGGATGGCCCTATCAAACTGAAACTTAAGGCAGAGGTCGTAGACGTCATTCGTGTGTTAGATGCCCGTGGGATTCTGCACTCGATCGCGAGCAAAAATAATTATGATGACGTTATTCAAGTTCTCAAAAGGCTCCACATTGACGAGTATTTCCTTTGTCCGCAGATTTCGTGGCGACCGAAGAGCGAAAGCATTCAAACGATCGCTCGGAAGCTCAACATTGGGATGGACTCTCTTCTCTTTGTGGACGACTCGCAGTTTGAGCTGGAGCAAGTAGAGGCCCTCTGCCCAGAGGTTCGCATCCTCGATGCACTTCAATCCAAGACTTTGCCAGAAATGAAGGAGTGCCAGGTTCCCGTAACCGCCGAAAGTAAAGAAAGGCGGAAGATGTATCAGGTCGAAGCAAGACGTCAAGATTTGGCCGAAGGCTTCGCCGATGATTACATGGCCTTCTTGCGTCACTGTCAGATTCAGTTGTCGATCAGGCCACTGACACAAGACAATCTCGACAGGGTTCACGAATTGACTCAACGAACCAACCAAATGAATTTTTCCGGCAACCGTTATGATCGTGATGTGCTAAAGGCCATTTTGGCGACGCCGTACTTGGATACGTATGTACTTAGCTGTGAGGATCGATTTGGCTCGTACGGTGTCATCGGGTTCAGCATTGTGGACAGTCGCGAACCCCGGATGACGGATTTGATGTTCAGTTGTCGAATTCAGTCTAAACGGGTTGAACATGCGTTCCTGGGTTATGTTGTGAAGCGCTACTTCGGGAACTCTGAGAAAGATTTTTGGGCCAACTACCGAAAGACGCCTAGGAATGCCCCTTCGGGACAGGTGTTTGCCGACCTCGGAGTGGAAGAGATCGAAGTATCGGGCGGTGTCACGTCCCTGGTGTTTCGCAGGAATAAAAACCTGCCAGACGACGGGGTGATTCAGATTGTTGTCCAAGAAGACCCGGTGGCTGCGGTCTAGGCATGAAAGTTAGAGAGCACCTTGGATTACTGCGCCAACGGCTTTTATCTTCTGCGTACTCGCGCAGAATCCTGTTGGGAAGTCGTGGTCCGATTGTATCGTTTGCGTTCGATGATTTTCCCCGTACGGCTTTCACTGTCGGCGGGCGGATTCTGAAGGACCACGGAGTTCGGGGAACCTACTACACCGCCCTAGGCTTGATGAATACGTTCAACGAACTCGGTGAACAGTTTCGGCGTGAGGACCTCGATGCGCTTTTAGACGATGACCACGAACTGGCGAGCCACACCTTCAGCCACGTGTCCTGCCGTTCTGTCTCTGGCTCCGCGTTTGTCCGAGAGGTCGAGAAGGGGAGAAGGGCAATCGAAGAACTAACTGGACATGTTGATTCTGGGAATTTCGCCTTTCCGTTTGGAGACGTTACGCTAAACGCTAAGAGAGCATTGGGCAGGGGGGTAGCCAGCTCCCGCGGAATTCGGCATGGCTTAAACGGGCCTGAGATAGATTTGAATCTGCTTAGGGCGAACAGTTTGTACGGTAATCGGGCTAACGACGACTCTGTACGGAAATTGATCTTAGAGAATGAGCGGAAGAGGAAGTGGCTGATTTTCTATTCGCACGATGTGCAGGACACTCCGTCCCGATTTGGTTGTACTCCGGGGCTTCTCGAGTTCGCAGTTGCTTTCGCATCCCAACGGAATGCTCGGATCTTGAGGGTCGCAGACGTTGTAGCTGAGTTAGGAGGGTCCCCCCTTGAAATAGCGTTGGTGTTTCGGAAACGGTCCGCGGCCTGAGCCAGAGTGCAATTAAGCAAGTGGGAGCCCCTCACACTTGCGGTTGCGGTTCGGCACTTGGCACGGCGCCGACAGTATCTCCTGACGAGACGGTTGCGGACCACCAAGAAATGGACTGCGATGCAGCACCTGTTTACGAGATTGACCCTCTTTGTGATGCACGGTGGGCGACGCTTATTCAGACACATCCCGAGTCCTCAGTCTTTCACAGTCCAAACTGGCTCGCGGCGCTGCGGCACGTGTACGGCTACGAGCCGGCAGTTGTCACCACGTGCTCTCCGGGAAACGGCCTTGCGAACGGGCTTGTCTTTTGCCGCATCAAGAGCTGGCTGACCGGGCGACGATTGGTGTCATTGCCCTTCTCTGATCATTGCGAACCCTTGATCGACAGCCAAGATGAGCTTGATGTTATGCTCTTGGAGATGAAGCGGCAAGTCGAGGCGGGCGAATGGAAGTACGTTGAAATCAGACCGATCAGCATGCGAGCCAAGCCGGCACACAGGACTGAGGCGACTTTGATACATACCATCTTCACAGCCTCGATCTGCGCTCGAGCGAGGCGCAGCTATTTCGAAACTTTCACAAAGACTGCGTTCAAAGAAAGATTCGACGCGCCGAACGGGAAAAGCTGCAGTACGAAGAGGGAACGTCGGAGGATCTCCTTCAGAAGTTCTATCGTCTTGTTGTGATGACTCGTCGACGGCAGACATCTGCCGCCGCAGCCGCTAAATTGGTTTCGCGGCCTGATTGCTGCTTTCGGCAAAGATCTTAAGATTCGTGTTGCGTCCAAGGATGGCCTGCCGGTTGCCAGCATTCTGACGCTATCGCATCGGAAGTCCATGGTCTACAAGTACGGCTGCAGCAATGCTGCATTCAACAACCTCGGCGGAACGGCGTTATTGTTTTGGAAAACCATACAAGAGGCCAAGGCTAGCGGGTTTGAAGAGCTCGAAATGGGGCGCTCCGACGTTGACAATCCCGGTCTTGTTGCTTTTAAGGAGCACTTGGGTGCGTCTGGAAAGCTGATAAGTTATTGGACTTATCCCCAAGGCGCAGAAGGACTACCGAGCGTCTGGAAAAAGAATTGCTCGGCTCATGGTTTCTGCCGTACCCGATATTCGCTCTGGAGATGGTTGGCAATCTTCTGTACAGACATGTCGGATAAAGGCTAACGTAGAACTCATGCCGACGAACTCTCCGATATCTAGAAGGTACTTCGCAAGACACCTAATCCCAATGCTTGTAAATAGAATCTATTACGTCTTAAAGCCAATGATGCCCTGGCGCCTGCGCCTCGCGTTGCGGCGATGGCGAGCTAATCGCCGGCGGCGGGCCTTCGCAGAGGTGTGGCCAATCGATTCTAAGGCGGGTCGTGTTCCTCACGGATGGCCGGGTTGGCCCGACGGCAAGCGGTTCGCTCTCGTCCTCACGCATGATGTCGAGGGTAACAAGGGATTGTCGCGCGTCGAGCGACTGATGAACCTCGAGCGCGATCACGGATTCAGTTCCTGTTTCAACTTTGTGCCCGAAGGGGAGTACCGTGTTCCCGACGCCGCTGCGCGAGATGCTTGAGAAGGCCGGGTTCGAAGTGGGGATTCACGGCTTAGAGCATGACGGAAAGCTTTACAGCTCCAAAGCGAAGTTTGCCGCGAAGGCCTTGCGGATCAGGGAATACGCACAGCAATGGAATGCCGTCCGGGTTTCGTTCCCCTTTGATGCAGCACAATTTACAGTGGCTGCACGCACTAAACGCTGGAGTATGACTCGTCCACCTTCGATACAGATCCGTTTGAACCTGAACCGGATGGCGTCGGCACGATCTTTCCATTCTGGGTGCCGGGCCCGAATGGCGACGGCTATGTCGAGCTTCCATACACGCTCGTGCAGGATTTCAATCTTTTTCAGGTTCTTCGCGAAAAGAACATTGACATCTGGAAACGGAAGGTTGATTGGATTGCCGAAAACGGCGGCATGGTGTTGCTGAACACTCACCCGGATTACATGTGCTTCGAGGGCAAAGCGGATCGAGACGAGTATCCGGTCTCGTCATTACGAGGAGTTTCTTCGCTATGTCCGCGAGAAGTATGAGGGCTCCTATTGGGCCGCTCTGCCGCGAGAGGTCGCGAAATATTACCGTGATCGAATTCCGCCTCCCTTGCGGAATACGCGCAAGAAGATATGCATGGTGGCCTATAGCCCATACGAGTCCGACAATCGAATTCGGCGCTATGCCGAAACGCTGGCGAAACGCGGCGATCAGGTGGATGTAATCGCGATCAGCGGAGCGGATTTTCAGCGGCAACGATAGGGAGATCAACGGTGTTACGTTTATCGAGTTCAGCACCGTGAGCACAACGAGCGTAGTAAGTGGACCTATGCGTGGCGCTTGTTGCGTTTCCTGGTCAGATCTTCCGCGGCCCTAACCAGACTGCATAAACAGAATCGGTACGATGTGATCCACATTCACAACATGCCGGATTTCCTGGTATTTGCAGCCTGGTATCCGAAAGTTGACTGGGACAAAGCTGATTCTAGACATTCATGACGTCGTCCCGGAATTGTTCGTAAACAAATTTCGCACAGGCTTCAAATCGGCCTATACCTGGCTGTTGAAGGCGGTTGAAAGGGTATCCGCGAGGTTTGTCGATCACGTCATCGTGTCGAACCACCTTTGGTATGACACGGTGGTTGCGCGCTCGGCCCGAGAAGGGAAATGCTCTGTTTTCATCAACCATGTCGACCCCGAGATGTTCTCTCGTCACGAAAGAACCAGAACTGACGGCAAATTCATTGTGCTGTTCCCGGGAAGTCTTGCAGTGGCACCAGGGACTCGACATTGCCATCAAGGCTTTTGCTCAAGTTAAGGCTCAGGTGCCGAACGCCGAGTTCCACATCTACTGCGGAGCGGGCGGTGACTTGCTGGCTGAGTTAAAGCAGTTGGTACAGCAACTTGGTCTTGAGGGAGTGTCAAATTCAAGGGTGGTATCCCTCTTCGATGAAATGGCGCAAGTGATCGCCAACGCTGATCTCGGTGTCGTTCCCAAGCGGGCTGATTCATTCGGAAACGAAGCCTACAGCACAAAGATCATGGAGTTCATGTCGCAAGGTGTGCCGGTCGTGGTTTCTCGGACCAAGATTGACACTTTTTACTTCGAGGAAGGAGTTGTTCATTTCTTCCCGTCTGGTGACAGTGAGGCGATGGCGAAGGCCATGCTTGACGTTATCAATGACAAGACCTTGCGCGAGTCTCTTGTTGCGCGGGGCTATGAATATGTCGAGCGCAACAGCTGGGGCAGCAAGAAGAAGGAATATCTGGACTTGATCGATTCTCTTTCCACTGAGCTTTTCGATGATGTTGAACCAGCTCTCAGCACTGCCGCGAGACCCCGAGAAAGCCAAAGTTAAGCGAGTCGTCCTCGCGCAATCAGGTCGTGCGCAGTAGCAGCCAGTTGGTCTCGATCGTCGGCATCGACCGAAGATCAGGTACTCTCAAGCCAGGTGTCACACCTGAATAGCGTAAACGGTAGCGGACATTCTCCGCATTATCGTGGATCACAAAGTAAGGGCCGAGGCCAGGCATGCATCGCCGGCCCCGGCTCTCTTCCGCTAGGGGCAAAAATCTTGGACGCGAAATCATCGAGTTGCAACGCGGTCGTTGTTGGCGCGGGTCCGTATGGACTCTCCGCGGCAGCATATTTGCGAGCGGCGGGTGTCGAGACGCGGGTTTTTGGCGAGCCGATGTCATTCTGGGAGAACCAGATGCCCGTCGGGATGTGCCTGCGGTCCAATTGGGGCGCGTCGCACATTGCGGATCCCCGACAAGCGCTGACCCTTGACGAGTATTGCCGTCAAAATGGCAATCACGTATCGAAGCCTATTCCGCTCGATCGCTTCGTTGACTATGGTCGCTGGTATCAGGGCACGGCAGTACCGGATCTCGACAAGCGCCAGGTTCGTAGCATCGAAGCCTGGATCGCGGCTTTCAGGGTGATCCTGGCGGATGGGGAGGAATTCACGCACGCCGCGTTGTAGTGGCCGGCGGAATCAGCCCGTTTGCAAATCGCCCCACGAGTTTGCTGGCATTCCCTCGGCTCTGGCTTCGCATACGAGCGAGCACAACGATCTCCGGAAGTTCAAAGGGCAGCAAGTAGTCGTCATCGGGGCCGGACAGAGCGCACTGGAATCCGCAGCGCTGTTTAAGGAAGCCGGGATCCAGGTCGAGGTGATTGCGCGCACGAAGACTCTCAACTGGGTGGGCCTGCATGCGAGGCTGCATCATTTGGGCTTGGTTTCCAAGATGCTGTATTCGAAACGCGATGTTGGACCAGCTGGGATCAGCCGTCTCGTGTCGATGCCGCACCTGTTCCGCCGCTTTCCTCGAGGTTTCCAGGATCGTACTGCCTACCGCGCGATCCGACCGGCGGGTGCGGGCTGGCTGCAACCGCGAATCGTCGGGAGTGCCCATCACATTGGGACGGAAGGTAGTTTCCGCCGCAGTGCCGGCAGCAGCCGACTTCGTCTTCGACTGGACGACGGGACGGAACGACTCGTCGATCATGCACTTCTCGCGACTGGATTCCGAGTCGACGTCACGCGGTATCCGTTTCTGTCTCCGATCATTATCGAAGCAACTGAAAGACCAGTGCGGCTTTCCGGTACTCAAGCGCGGACTGGAGTCCTCGATCCCCGGATTGCACTTTCGTCGGCAAGCCCGCAGCGTGGAGCTTCGGACCGCTGCTCGGTTTTGTCTCTGGAGCGGAGTTTGCGTCGACTGAACTAGTCCGCTCCATCGCCCGGAGTAACGGAAGCAACTACGCCCATGAGTACCCTGACCCAACCCGTTCCAAAGTCCAGCCCCGTGCTGCGCGCGAACCGGAACTGTCGGAGCCGTTGTGATCGGCGGCGACTATCAGGGGTTGGGCATCGTCCGCAGCCTCGGCCGGCAAGGCGTACCGGTGTGCGTGGTGGATGACGAGCTTTCTATCTCCCGATATTCGCGTTATGCCACGAAGTTCGTGAAGCTCGCGAATCTGCACGACGAACGAGTCGTGGTGGACAGCCTACTCGAACTGGGAAAGCGACTGGACTTGGAAGGTTGGGTTCTCTATCCGACTCGCGAGGAATTGGTCGCTGCTTTATCGCGCCGCCGCTCAGAGCTCAGCCGAGGTATTCCGAGTTCCCACACCCGCGTGGGAGAGTGTGAAATGGGCTTGGGACAAACGCAACACTTACCGCCTGGCGAGCGAACTGGGCATTCCAGTGCCGGCGACGCATTATCCTCAGAGTGTTGACGAACTTTCGGAACTCGATGCACTTACGCCACCATTTGCAATCAAGCCAGCAATCAAGGAGCACTTCTTCTACGCGACCAAGGCGAAGGCATGGCGAGCGAACAGCCATGTCGGAGTTGAGAACGCTGTTTCAAAAGGCATCTGATCTGGCGGGCCACGGCGAGATCATGGTGCAGGAGTTGATTCCCGGCGGAGGGAAGCAGCAATTCTCCTATTGCGCGTTTTTCCGGGACGGGCAAGCTGTCGGCAAGATGATCGTTTGTCGCAGGCGTCAACATCCACTCGAGTTCGGAAGGGCGAGTACGTATGTCGAGACGGTCGACATCCCGATTCTGGAGGAACTTTCCGAACGGTTCTTGCGCGCCATCGACTACTACGGCCTGGTTGAAGTGGAGTACAAGCTTGATCCGCGGATGGCCAATACAAGCTGCTCGACGTGAATGCCAGAACGTGGGGCTACCACAGCCTCGGGGCGCGAGCCGGCGTGGATTTCAGCTACATGCTCTACTCGGATCAGGTGGGTTTGCCTGTGTCAGTCAGCAAGGGCCGTCCAGGGATGTCGTGGGTGCGAACGACGACAGATCTGCCTGCTGCCATGATGGCAATTCTCAGCGGTGACACCGACTGGAAAGGCTATCTTCGCTCGATCAAGAACTGTAACGTTGATGCCGTGTTCAGCCCAACCGACCCCGTCCCGGGCTTGGCCGAAGTAGCCCTCATTCCGTACTTGGCAATCAAAAGAGGCTTCTGAAGGCCTCTTCAGTGGCCCCTCCTTTCCTGCAGCTGATTTAGCTTACCCTTCGCTTACCATGTTGCCGATTCGATTTAGCATCATCATCACTTGCTACAACCAACGCGAGTTTATTCGCGCTGCCGTGGACTCGGCATTGTCGCAACCGCACCCTCAGAAGGAAGTCATTGTTGTCGACGATGGCTCGACGTGACGGCTCGGTCGAGCTATTAGAGCAGTTTGCCGATTCGATTCGATTGATCAAATTCCCAAGCAACCGTGGCGCGATCGAAGCGCGCAACGAGGGGGCGAGGCAAGCCAGGGGGCAATACCTGGTGTTCCTTGATGGAGACGACGTCTTACGACGATGGGCTCTGAGTGTTTATGAGTGCCTTATCGTCGAACGCAATCCGAAGATCATCGCGGCTCAGTCGCTGTGGTTCAACGGTGAAGTCCCGGTTCATCAGGATAAGCAGAGTTCCTCAGAACAATTGAGTTCATCCAGTATGACACTTTCCTCTCAAAGGATCGTTCGTACGGGATGAGCGCGAGTACGTGGATCTTGGAGCGCGCAGGCCTTCGAGAAAGTTGGAGGTTGGACTGCGGGTATTTTTTACCTCGATTCAGTAGATCTCGTTATGAAGCTAAGAGAGGTGGGGCCGGTGATCCTGGTTTGCTCACCTTCTACCGTTTTCTATCGAGTTCACACGGCCAACAGTATTCATTCTGTTCCTCCATTCATCGAAATGCTGCATCGTTTGATGCGAAAGGAGAGGGCCGGCGAATATCCCGGTGGCCCGCAGTATCGGTTTCAACGGCGTGCTTTCCTCGGAGGCGTCGTCTTTTTTTGGGTCAAGAGGGGATTGCGGGCCGGTCATTACAAGAAGGTGGGCAGACTTCTTGCCTCCGGTGCACCATGGGTTGCCGCTGGGTTCGCAAGCAGAGTCCTGGTGCCAGAATAAGGAAATTGCGTCCCGATTGAGGCTGTTACCCTGCAGGTTGCGGCGCCCGCGCCAGACGAGCAGATGGTGCAGATGGCGGAGCGGCACTGCTGCGCCGAAGTCGAGTTTCTGATCTTGAGTTGTCTCCCTTGGTCCTTGCTTTGTTTCTGGAGCGAATCGAGGAGCCTGAGGCAAGGAGTGAACTGCACTGTTAACTATTCCTAAATCAACGTCTCGAGATCTAAGGGTCATTGAGACGAATCCTCAAAGCGATTCTCGGTGGGAGTCCTTCGTCGCTCAGCATCCAAACGGGTCGATCTACCATCATCCCGCATGGCTTGAGGTTCTGGAGCGAGAGTACGGCCAAAAAGGCGTTTACCTTATTTGCGAGGATGCCGCAGGCAATGTCCTGGCGGTTCTCCCAATGCTACGCACTCGTGGATTACCTTTCAGCTTCGGGCGACCGCTGACCGGGCGCCGCCTTTCGTCGCTTCCGCGTACACCGATGGCAGGCCCACTTTCGATTGACTCTCGAGCTACAGTTGCTTTGCTCCAGAACGCTGTCGCAACAAGTCTCCGCGAATCGGACGTCTGCTTCAAATCAAAACGCAGGGGTCGGAACTCGATGGAATGATGCCGGGGGTTGCCTGCGTACCTTGGCGACTATCCTACCTCCTGCGTCTACCGGCGAACGGATCCTTTCGTATCAACAACAGTCACAGTCGCGCCAGTGTCAAATGGGCCATCAACAAAGCAAAAAGATTAGGTGTAATGCGTGCGCCCAGCAGAAAGGAAGCTGATCTTAGGGCATGGTACGGCTGTACCTTGAAACAATGCGTCACAATGCGGTCTTGCCTCGACCTTACCGTTTCTTTGTTGCGCTTTGGGAGTTGTTGAAACCGCGCGGCATGATGGAACTGTTGGTGGCGGAGCAAGAAACGGCGGGGCGGCAAAGGATGATCGCGGGCTCAATATTCTTCGCGTTTGGTCAGACCGTGTCCTACGCTTTCAACGGCTCGCGATTGAAAGATCTCAGCTTACGGCCCAACGATGTCATTCAGTGGCAGGCCATCAATGAAGCATGCACTGCGGGTTATCGATTTCTTGACTTTGGTGAAGTGCCAGAAGGGAACAATGACTTGGCGAAGTTCAAGAGCAAGTGGGGATCTGAACCTGTGCGTTTGTACGGTACTATTATCCAGCCTGCAAAGATGTGGAACATGGTCCCGATGAATCGCGAAGGCTACAAGGAATCGCTAAGGAAGGCCATCTGGCGTCGGTTGCCACTGGCAACAGTTGCCTGGTTGGGTGATCGAATATATCGATACCTCTAGGACACACTTCGAACGAACCGTCCTTGATTTTCTGTCCCGGAACCAGCGGGTGATCTTGCGAATAATCTGTGCCGGCGTCCTTTTCGGCATCCTGGTGGCAGGCCTTTGGCCATTTCATGCTCCCAGAAATCAAGTGAGATGGTTGAGCCAGCGAGATGGGCTTCTTTTCGGGAAGTACGGCAGCGTGGTGAGCAGCGGTTCATTCAGTGCCAATCGCGCTGGTTGCGCGCACTTCGTGGAGTCTTGAGATTTGGCTGCAACCGAAGCGGGTTCGCTCCTCGGGTACGATTCTTGCGTTCTACCGGCCCGAACGAAAAGCCAGCCTTTTGTCACTCCGACAGTCTCTGGGTGATCTCGTTCTTCAGTGCGCACCCGACCAAGAGCCCCACGCGAAGAAGGTCAAGATTTATGTCGACGATGTCCTCAGCCGTCAGAAGCCGGTGCTAATCACGATTAGCTCAAACCAGTCAGGTACGACGGTCTTTGCGGATGGCGGGTTCGTAAAAAAATACGAGAACTTCAAACTCTCAAGTCAGGATCTGACGGGTAGGCTCATCGTGGGGAACTCTCCGGTCACAACCGATGACTGGTCGGGTCGGTTGAGAGGCCTTGCCGTCTACGATCGCGACCTCACTGCCGACGAGGTCTCACGGCATTTTGCGGACTGGACCAACGGCAACCATTCAGACCTCGCCCAGACCGAAGGTGCAGTTGCTGTTTATCCATTCAATGAAGGGTTCGGCAATGTTGTCCACAACCAGATAAATTCCGCGACCGACCTACTGATTCCGGAGCACTTCTTCGTCCTGCATGCAGCAATTTCTCGAACGGCCATGGGATGAGTTCCGGCCGGACTTGAACTATCTGAAGGACATCTGTATTAACGTTGCTGGATTCGTCCCACTCGGCTTTTTCTTTTATGCCTGTCTGTCGCTGCTTCGAAGAGCCCATAATCCGGCGACAATTACAATCGTCCTTGGATTTGCGGTGAGTCTGACCATCGAGGTCCTGCAGGCGTTTCTTCCGACGCGAGACTCCGGCATGACGGACCTCATCACGAATACTCTAGGGACCGCGATCGGAGTGATGGCGTTCCGGAATAAGGGAGTCCAGACTGTGTTGGCGGCGACAGGGCTTCTTGTAGAGAACGCACGAATCTAGACGATGAAACTGGTATGTCCCAACCAGAAATCCATTACCAAACACAAAGTTTACGGTTCCGGCCCAGACTGCAGCATGCATCTACTTCTCGAGTTTGCGCACGAGTCAATAAACGGGCGTCGTCTGGATGTCTCAGGACTG
The DNA here is from genome assembly GCA_963788555.1 of uncultured Acidobacteriaceae bacterium. Classification (GTDB taxonomy): domain Bacteria; phylum Acidobacteriota; class Terriglobia; order Terriglobales; family Acidobacteriaceae; genus Sulfotelmatobacter. The sequence continues at coordinate 737,109 of CAWBHM010000011.1, forward strand.
ACGTAGGGAGAGAGCGATGAATCCTCAGCAGATCGCCATTCTTCGGTGGTACGCAGCCAATTTGGCCACTCAGATTCCAGTTGGGACGAACCCGAATGATGTGGCCTTCGACGGCGAGAATATCTGGGTTGCAAACAACTCAAGCAATAACGTAACCAAGTTGCGAGCGAGCGATTGTGCAATTCTTGGGACCTTCCCGGTGGGAGACGGACCACTCGCCCTTACTTTCGATGGGGCAAACATTTGGGTAGCAAACCACAACAGCAATAACGCGACCAAACTGAAAGCCAGTGACGGGTCGGTTGTTAACACCTTCAACGTAGGAACTGATCCTGCTGGAATCGCCTTTGACGGGGCGAACATTTGGGTGGTGAATCACTTGGACAACAATGTGACGAAATTACGGGCAAGTGATGGAGTCGCACTCGGGACGTTCGCAGTCGGGGGCCAGCCTGAGGGGATTGCTTTTGACGGGGTACACATGTGGGTGGCGAACACAACCACAAACAATGTTACGAAGCTTCTGGCGAGTAATGGCGCCGTGCTCGGCACCTTTCCCGCAGGAAACTTTCCGTGCGCCCTGGCCTTTGACGGGGCAAGCATCTGGGTCGCAAATGCCTCGGACAACACTGTCACCAAGATGGGCGAGAACGGTGTTGCGGCTGGCGTCTGTTGCTGTAGGGGGAGAGCCGTTCGGGTTGGCATTCGATGGAACTTACATCTGGGTTGCTAATAGTACAACCAACAACGTTACAAAGCTCCGTGCCAGAGATGGCGTGTCTCTGGGCACGTTCCCCGCTGGGAGTTTTCCCACGGCTATTGCTTTTGATGGCGCCAACCTGTGGGTAGCCAATGAATCCAGTAATACGGTTTCAAAGATTTAGAGACAAGGTAGAAGCTTACACTTAACGTTGTGCTTGAGATCTGCATCCGGTAAGAGGTTTTTCCGTTGTCGATTTCGCGCTTCTTTGCGCAGAACCGCCCATCAAGCTACATTAATTAAGCATTCCGAAGAAATCGCGCCCCGCGAATAGCACTTTAGAGTAATTGATGCGAAACAAGCGCGGGGTTATCCTCGATACCGTGAGTCATTGGACCATCAAGCGCGGGTCAGTCATTTTCTTGTGCAGCGCCCTGCTCGTCATTCTTCTCGTGCAGGTTCTCCCCCAGGTCGATCTGTTGGACACTGCATTTCATCTCGGTACGGCGCCGATGGTGATCCACTCGCAATCGATTGCGCCTCCCATCCTTCAGACATTTCTTGGTTCCTTTACTTTTTCGCTGTCCCCGAACGGAAACTTCAGGCCGGACTATCATCATCGATTCTTGCCCGAGTCCATCCGTGGACTTGAGATTCTTCATCAGTCGTTTCGTTGCTAGCGCGACGAGGTCGGCCTCCTATCGGTTTTAATGTCTGGAGACTGAAATCTCAGCTAGCGCGGCTAATAACTGTCCATGGTTTGTTCTGCCCCCTTGGCCCCGCTGAGCCCCTAAATTCTGCGGGAGCCTTGAATCATGAACAAATCGCTGTGTCAGCATTATCGATGCCCAGAGTGCTACATCTCGCTTTCGTTAACCGGCCCACTTTCGAAAGAAAGCGGTTATTTCAAGTTTGGAGAAGAAGTACTTTACGGTCGGTTAAGTTCCTGTCAGCCAGCTAGGAACCCAAGTCAGCATCTTCCCGATGCGCTTTCAGCGTGTACGATCGAAGCCGGTTCCCTGCGCCTACCGTTCGACGCGACGGAAGTTCTGAACGGTTTGCGGCATGAGTCGTACGCCGAGGCTTCGGCCGGGGGACATCCAGCGTCGTCTCTTCTTGGCCGGACGTACTATTTCATCCGGCCCGCGTTGCCCGTTAGCCTGAGAAAGCATCTCCAGAAGATTCGGTTGAATGGCTGGCGTCATCTGACTTTCCCAAACTGGCCGGTGGACCGAACGGTCGATAGCACTGCGGAACGGCTGCTATTGTTGGCCCTCAAGGCTCAGAACCAAACCGAGATTCCTTTCATCTGGTTCTGGCCGGATGGGTTTTCGAGTTGCGCGATAATGACCCATGACGTCGAGACCAGAGAGGGCAGAGATTTCTGTCCTTCGTTGATGGATCTGAACGACAGTTATGGGATCAAGGCCTCATTTCAGGTTGTGCCAGAGCAGCGTTATGAGGTTCCAGCGAGTTACCTGGACGAAATTCGCAGCCGCGGTTTCGAAATCAATGTCCAGGATCTCAATCATGACGGTCATTTGTTTCGAGATCGAAAAGAATTCCTGGTGCGCGCACGGAAAATCAACGAGTACGGTCGGCAGTTCAGGGCAGTAGGTTTCCGCTCTGCCGTTTTGTATCGCCGGCAGGAGTGGTACACCGCACTAGAGTTTTCATACGACATGTCCGTTCCGAACGTGGCGCACTTGGACCCACAACGCGGCGGGTGTTGTACCGTCATGCCGTATTTCGTGGGCGAGTTAGTCGAGTTGCCTGTGACCATGACGCAAGACTATTCACTCTTTCACATCTTAAAAGACCATTCCATCGAGCTGTGGAAGAAGCAAGCTGAACTGGTAATGGCCAAGCATGGCTTGATGAACTTCATCATTCATCCCGACTACATTATCGGAAGTGAGGAGCGAGCGACGTACGAGAGCTTGCTTGGCTATCTAACTGGACTCAGGAGTGAGAAGAATGTCTGGATACCACTCCCGGCCGAGGCTGCGTCGTGGTGGAGAGCGCGCTCTCAGATGAAGTTGGTTGAGGTCAATGGCGATTGGCGAATTGAGGGTAAGGGAAAAGAGCGAGCTCGCATTGCTTACGCGAGTGAGAACGATGGTCAACTCGAGTTCTCGTTTGAATCCAAGGGTGAGAAATCGGAATCGCCAACACTCGAGTCTCAACGGATATAGCCCGGCAACGCGAGCCTCACCACTGTGCTCCGCGAAAGCACCTTGAATCGGGAAGTGACTACCTTACAAGAATGAGCGACGAACCTTCTCTTGTTCGAAATGTGTCTGATACGGCGCGCTGGGTCGCATATTTTCGTGCACTCGAGACGCAGCGTGCCGACGCTCTGTTCCGGGACCCCTACGCTGAACGCTTAGCGGGCGAGCATGGGTTCCAGATTGCCAACACTCTGCCTGAGGGCAACAAGCATGAGTGGGCCTGGGTGGCGCGGACCTATCTGTTTGATCAGTTTCTCACGCGTCAAACCAAGGAAGGCGCGACTTTGGTGATCAACCTTGCTGCTGGACTTGACGCCAGACCATACCGGATGGATCTCCCTCCGACGCTGCAGTGGATTGAGGTGGATCTGCCGGAGATCATTGCGTACAAACAAGAGATTCTTGCGGATGAGAAGCCGAAGTGTCGATTGGGACGG